>OZ242200.1:2397500-4646017 GCA_965205995.1 Alphaproteobacteria bacterium
GAGAAAGCGGCCCAGACGGCCGCGTCGTCGAGGTCGAGATAGGAACCGAGGGTCGGGTTCTCGGATGTCAGGTAACGCAGAACCGGTTCGCGGCGCACCAGCTCCCGGTCCGCCACCCCGGACCCGACCGCGCTCAACAAGGCCTCCAGCATCTTCTCGGCGGCTCCGGTCGTCTTGTGCCTGTACACCATCCGGTAAAGCCGGAAGCGCGCCTCCAGATACTCCTCGGCCACCTGCACGCCCTTGGGGCCGAGATAAAGGCACGGCACCTCGAACGGATTGCTGTTGCCGATGGTGACCTTTCCGACTTCCAGGCAATCGAACAGCCAGCCCAGATCGATGTGGCCGAACTCGACGCCGGTCATCAGCCGGTCGCGCCGGATGTAGTCCAGGCGATCGGCGTCGAACTGGCTCGAGACGATCGCGCTGTAAATGTCCTTCGGGGTCGCGTCGGTAAGCAGCGCGCCGATCTGTTGCGGCAAGTCTTCGTCCACGTCGCGCAGCACGCGGTTGACCGCGGTATCGCCCAGCACGATCGCGGCGCTCCACTCCTCGTGCCGCCTGACGCGGCCCATCGAGCTGGTCGCCGCCTCGAATGTATGGCTGAACGGCCCGTGCCCGACATCGTGCAGGAGAGCGGCCAGCAGCGCGACGCGCTCCCGTTCGGGATCATGCGCCTCGGACGCCCGGTGCTCGATCACCTTGGCGAGCCTGCGCGCCATATGATACGCGCCGATGCTGTGGGCGAAGCGGCTGTGGGTCGCGCCGGGGAAGACCAGATCGCAGAAGCCCAGCTGGCGGATACGGCGCAAACGCTGGAATTCGCGCGCGTTCAGCACGTCCCACGCGATGCGGTCCGTTTCGTCCCGCTCGGCGTCGCCGCTCCCGCCGAAGGCGATCAGCCCGTGGACCGGATCGCCGATGCGCCTTGTCAGCCTTGTGGTCGCGGACATGGCACGCCCTCTCGGCCGGTCCGGGCGCACCGGGTCGTTACGCGGCTTTTTCGAAATCCGGCGTCGCCCTGCGAACCACCGCGACGGCGCGCCGCGGTCAGGCCGCGGTGGAGATCGCGCCTGCGTCGTTGTCGACGATCACCGGCGATTCGAAATACTCGATCGACGGATCGACCCCGAACCGCTCGCGGATGCCGGCCTTCCAGGCCGCGTCGTAGAGCCGTTCGGCATCTTCGCGGGAATCGAAGAGATAGACGCCGCCGCCGGTCTTTCCGTCCTCGGAGAGGAGATAGTATTTCCGGACCAGCCCCTGGACGCCCCGATAGCGCGGCGCGGACGCCTCGAACGCGGCCTTCGCCGCCTCCCGGGTCTTGTCCGCGGGCAACGCAAAGCGGACGATCGCGGTTACTGCCATGGCTTCAGCCTCCTCGTTTGGCCGTTCGGCGCCCAGAATACCACCCGATCCGCGCGCGGTCACCGCGCCTCCTATTCGTCTGCCCTGTCGCCCAGAACCGCCGCGCGGAACCGTGCCCGGATCGCCGCGCCGTCGCGAAGCGGCAGCGCCGTCGGCACCGGATCGGTCCCGACCTTGATGGCGGCGAAAAGCGGGCCGGGCCCGCCGTGGAGGATCGGGATCCACGCCTCGATTTCGGCCATCCTGCGCAGCGTCGCGGCGGCGGCGAAACCGGCGCCCGCCGCGACCGCCGCCAGATCGACCCCGTGGGCGGTGTGGGTCTCCTGCATCCCGGTCTCGCCATAGCGCTCGTTGTCGATGACGACGACGGCAAGATTGGCCGGCGCGGACGCGCCGATCGTCGCCAGGGCGCCGAGCCCCATCAGCATTTCGCCGTCGCCGGTGATCACCAGCACGCGGCGCCCGGGCTGCGCGTTGGCGAGGCCGAACCCGACCATCGCCGCGCCACCCATCCCGCCCCAGAGATAGAAATTGTTGGGGTGGTCGCCGGCGGCGGCGGCATCCCATGTCGTCGAGCCCAGACCGGTCACCACCAGAGTGTCGCCGCGCTCGGCGAGGATGCGGGCGACGACGTCGCGCCGGTCGAGAACCGCGCTCATTTGGTCCAGTCCTTGACGCCGATCGCGCGCTGGCCGATCAGCACCGCGACCGGCCGGTAGGCATCGAAGGCGAGGCGGGCGGCGGCATGGACGGTCTCGGCCACCCGCGCGGGATCGTCGACCTTGTGCACGATGACCCCCGCCGCCTCGAGCACCGGCGCCGTCGCCTGCCCCATCGGGACCTGCCACGGGTTGAATTCGCCCCACTGCCCGCGCATCGTCACCAGCATCAGCAGCGGCACCCGGCATTCCTGGACGATACCCATCATGTTGATGCACTTGCCGACGCCGCTCGACTGCATCAGCAGCACGCCCTTGTCGCCGCCGAGCCAGGCGCCGGTGAGCGCGGCGACGCCCTCCTCCTCGCCGGTCAGCCGCGTCGCCAGCATCGCGTTGTCGGCATGGCAGCGCTCGATCAGCCGGCGATGCCCGTTATCGGGGACGTAGAACACCTGGCGCACGCCGGCATCGCTGAGGACGCCGAACACCGCGTCCGGCCAGTCGGCTGCCTCGGTCATGCCGTACTCCGGTTCATGCGATCATTCCCGACCGGCGCAGCGACGAGATCATCGAGGTGTCGAGGAGGTAGCGGTAGCTGCGCTCCCGATCGGCGGCGAGAGCCCGCCAATCGTCGAGATTGCGCGCCCGAATTTCTGGGTCGCGCTCCTCCATAAGCTTCTTGTTGCGCTCGGTGATCGCGTTGATCGCGTTGACCGCCTCGGGCTTGCGCTGCGCCTGGTAGCCGTCGAGCTCGGACTCGGCGGCCCGGCCATGCGTGACCGCCGCGATTCGTTCGCTCAGGCCGATCGCGTCGTGGAGCCCGCCATTCAGCCCCATCCCGCCGAGCGGGTTGTTGATATGCGCGGCATCGCCGGCGAGGAACACCCGCCCCTTGCGGTAGCTGTCGGCGATCCGCTGGCTGACCCGGTAGATCGCGCGGACCTCGATTTCGTAGGGCTCATCGCGCGGCAGCAGATTGTTGAGACAGCCCTGGAGATAGCGGTCGGAGACCGCGTCGTCGGCCTCGACCGTGGGCCCGACGGGGACCACGACCCGCCACATATCCGGGATCTCGAGCAGCAGGAACCACTCGACCGGATCGGCGGTGTAGTTCACCGAACAGATATCCGGCAGCGCCGATTTGAAGTCGAAGGTGGTCCCCGAGACCAGGAAATGCTCCGGGTGGGTGAAGCCCTCGAAGCCGATGTCGAGCAGCTTGCGGACGGTGCTGCGCCCGCCGTCGGCGGCGATCAGCCAGGCGCCGCGATGCTCGACCGCGCCGTCGGGCGTGCGGCAGGTGACGGTGACCCCGTCCTCGTCCTGAACCACGCCGGTCACCTCGTGCCCGAACAACAGCGAGGCCCCGGCATGCTCGGACAACCGGTCGTAGAGCCAGCCGACCAGCTTGAACTGCTCGCATTGCAGCCGGTAGGGGTGGCGCGTGTCGCCGGCCAGGAGGAACAGGTCGAACTCGGCGATCTTGCCCCGCTCGCGGTCGCGGAACTGCCAGACCGGGCAGATCAGCCCCATCCCGATCATCGCATCGGTGGCCCCGCATTCCTCCAGCAGGTCGAGGGTGGGCGGGTGGATGGTGGAGGCCCGGTAGTCGATGACGACGTCCGCCTCCTTTTCGAACACGGTGACCGGGAGGCCGGCGCGCGCCAGCAGATGGGCCGCCGTCGCCCCGACCGGGCCGCCGCCCGCGATCAGAATAGTGTCCGGTGTCTTCGCCACCCTGCCCCTTCCCCTCGGCCGGCCTGCGTTCCGGCGCGCCTAAATACTCCGACGCGACGCGCCGCTTCAAGGCGGCGGCGCCAGCCCGGCCTCGATGCTCCGGCGCCGTCCGGCGGTCCAGACCCAGACCGCCAGCGGCAGCAGCACCGCGCTTGCGAGCGCCGCCTGCAACCCCCAGACGTCCGACAACGCGCCGACCGCGAGCGTGCCGACGGCCGGACAGCCGAGCCAGAGCAGCCCGTAGAGTCCGAGCAAGCGGCCGCGAAAGGCCTCGGGCACCGCGTATTGGACGATCGTCTGGGTCCCCACGCCGCCGATGGCGAGCGCGAAAGCGGACACGGCGAGGCAGGCCAGCGCGACCGCGAAGATGTCGGTGGCAACGAAGCCGAACAGCGCCACGACGAGCAGGATCGCCGAACCGATGACGCGTCCCGGCAGCCGGTCCGGCGAACTCCGATGCGCTGCGAACAGCGCCCCCAGCAGCGCCCCGAACCCGGCGGCGGAGGTCAGCCAGGCGAGCCCCATGGCATCGCGATCGAACACGGCGCCCGCGAAACCGGGCAACAGCTCCGCCGCGGCGCGGCCGGCGAGGGAAATCGCGAAAAGCAGCACGAACATCGGCCCGATCGCCGGGTGGGAGGCGGCAAGCCGGATGCCATCGCCGATCTCGCGCGGGATCCACCTCAACGACTTGCCGGCGCCCGCCCCATGACGCCGGACCGAAATGAAGTGCAGCGCGATCAGGAACGGCACATAGGTTGCGATGTTGATGGAGATCGCGGCGCCGGCGCCGAAGGCGACGATCGCGATCCCGGCGAGCGCCGGGCCGACGAAGCGCGCCGAATGCCACATCATCGAATTGACCGCGATCGCCCCGACCAGTTCGCGCGGCTTGACCATGTTGGCGATCAGGGCCTGGCGAAAGGGATGGAAGATCGCGTGCAGGATCCCCTGCACGAAGGTCAGCGCGACCAGGAGCTCGATGGTGATCAGCCCGGCGAGCACGAGCGCCGCCAGCGCGAGCGCCTGAAGGGAGAGTGCGTATTGCAGCAGCCGCGAGATCGCCAGCCGGTCGAGCCGGTCGGCGAAGGCGCCGGCGACGGGCGTGATGACGATCACCGGCAGCATGTCGGCGAAGGCCAGGACGCCGAGCCAGGTGCCCGACTTCGTCAGTTCCCAGGCGAGCCAGCCGACGGCGACCTTCTGGATCCAGGTGCCGAGCAGCGACGGCAAGCTCGACAGCGCGTAGAGGCGGTAGTTCGGGTTGCCGAACGCGAGAGCGAGGCCTTCGAAGCCGAGCGCTGATCTCATCCCCTGTATGGGGCCCTTTTCCCGTCGCAGCGAAAGGGTCTAGCGGCCGCGAAAGACCGGCTTGCGCCTTTCGGCGAAGGCGTTGATGCCCTCCATATAGTCTTCGGTCGAACGGATCTTCTCGTAGGAATGCCCTTCCACGTCGAGCGCGACCTTCAGGCTGGTGTCATAGGCGCTGTTGAGCACGCGCTTGAGCGACTGCATCGAGATCGGCGCGAGCGCGTTGAGCTTCGCCGCGTAGTCATGCATCAGCGCGGTCAGCCCCTCCGCGTCGTCGGCGGTCGCGGTCAGCAGCCCCCAGTCCACCGCCTGCCCGGCCGGGATCCGCTTGCCCAACATCACCATGTCCTTGGCGCGGGTAAGCCCGGCGATGCGCGCCACGCGGACGCTTCCCCCCGAGCCCGGCATCTGGCCGATGGCGCTTTCCGGCAGCGCGACCAGGCAATCCTCGGTCGCGAGCCGGAAATCGCAGGCGAGCGCGAGCTCGAACCCGACCCCGAAGCAGTATTTCTCCAGCGCGGCGATCACCGGCTTCCGGCACCGCTCGGGCGTGCCGACGTCGTCGGCGAGATCGGACATTCGGTTTCTGGGTATCGAAGGGAAGGACTTCACGTCGCCGCCGGAGGTGAAGACGCCATTGGCGCCGCGGATACAGATCACGCCGATGTCGTCGTCCTCGTCCATCTCTTCCAGCAGCCCACGGATCTGCTGCCGTGCGCGGTAGGACACGATGTTGAGCGGCGGACGGTCGAGGACGATGTGCCCGATCCGCCTTTCCGGGTCGATTTCGGCGCGCAAACCGTCGAGGTCGCGCAGCAACGACGCGCGGCGCTCGGCATAATCCCTGTCCATCGTGTCTCCTTCCGGCTCGCTTCAAAGAGTGCTGTCGAAATCCGGCAGCACCGAATACGCCCCGTCGCGCAACAGGCGGCGAAGCAGCTTGCCCGATGCGGATCGCGGGATGCTGTCTACGAACACATAGGCGCGCGGGCGCTTGAACCGGGCGAGTTCGCTCGCCAGGCAGGCGGCGTCGAGATCCTCCGCACTCGCCTCCGGCGAGGCCGGCTCGACGAAGGCGACGACCTTCTGGCCCAGCCGGTCGTCGGGCATGCCGATCACCGCCGCCTGGCGGACCGAAGGCAGCGCGTCCAGCACGTCCTCGACCTCCTCGGGATGGATGTTCTCGCCGCCGGAGATGATCATGTCGTCGACCCGGCCCACGAGATAGAGCTCGCCTTCCGCGTCGAAATAGCCGAGGTCGCCGGTGAAGTACCAGCCGCCCCGGATCGCCTTGGCATCGGAGTCCGGCCGCTTCCAATAGCCGGTAAACGCATCCAGGCATTCCATCGGCGCGATCACCTCGCCGATCTCGCCCTGGGGCAGGACATTTTCGGGCCCGCTCCTGAATTCGGGATCGGCGGCGACGACGCGAAGCTCCTGGCCGGTCGCCGCGCGCCCGGCGCAGCCCGGCTTGTCGGTCACGTGGTCGCAGGCGGCGAAGGAATACACCTCCGACGAGCCGTAGAAATTGACGAAGATTTCGGGTGCGAACACCTCCGCGCAGGTCCTGGTCAGCGCCGAGGTCATCGACATCCCGGCAAAGCCGATATGGCGCACCGAGGAGAGGTCGGCGGCGGCGATATCGGGGTGGTGGACCATGTCGTGGAACATCGTCGGCACCAGGAACAGCGCCTGGATGCGTTCTTCGGCAATCAGCCGGAGCGCATCGCCCGCATCGAAGCCCGGCATGCAGACGAAGGTGCCGTTGAGCGCCGTCGTCATCCCGAGCGCGCGCACGCCCATGGTGTGAAAGAGCGGCATCACGCCGAGCTGCACCTCGCCGTATCCGTAGTGGAGCTGCCCGACGCAGTTGAACGAGGCGTTGCGCTCGGCGTTGTGCGACCGCGGCACCCCCTTGGGACGGCCCGTGGTGCCCGAGGTGTAGAGCATCAGGCAGGTCGATGCGGGGTCGACGGCGCGGGCCTCGACGCCGCCCGGACGGTCGGCGAGATCCTCGAAGGCCGGGCCGTCGCCCGCGGCGCCGCCGACACGGATGCGACGGTCGTCGGGGAACCCGGTCGCTTGCAGAGCCTCGACCGCCGCTTCTTCCGACCGCGTTTCGTAGAAGAAGACCTTGGCCTCTGAATTCTCGATCGCGAAGGCGAAATCGTCCCCCGTTCCGCGCCAGTTGAACGGCACGAAGGGCGCGCCGATGCGCTGGCAGGCCCAGAACAGGCTGGCCATCTCGACGCGGTTGGAGAGAACCGCGGCCACCGCGTCGCCGGTTTCGATCCCCATCCGCTCCAGCCCCGCGGCAAGCCGGCCGATCTCCGCGTCCCATTCGGCGTAAGTCATCCGCAACGCGCCATCGACCAGGGCAAGCGCATGGGGATCCCGCGCGACGGCCCGCGCGAACACGGTGCCGAGAGGAATGGCCGTCACGACGCGGCTCCGGCGACATCGAGGATCGCGCGCACCATGCCCTCGTATCCCGTGCAGCGGCAGATATGGCCCGACAGCATATCGCGAACCTCTTCCTCGGTCGGGTTCGGGTTGGTCTCCAGGAACTGGGTCGCGGAGATCAGGATGCCGGGCGTGCAGAACCCGCATTGCAGCGCGTGACGGCGCCGGAACGCCTCCTGCAACGGGCTCAGCTCCCCGCCGGTCGCAAGCCCCTCGACGGTGCCGATCTCGGCGCCGTCGACCTGCACCGCGAAACGCAGGCAGGACCGCACCGCGCGCCCGTCGATATTGACCGTGCAGGCGCCGCATACGCCGTGCTCGCAGCCGACATGGGTTCCGAACAGCTTCAATTCGTGACGCAGGAAATCGCTGAGCAGGGTCCGGGGTTCGGCGAAACCGCTATACGGCCTGCCGTTCACGGTGACGGTTACCCGGTGCTTGGTGCCCGGCTTCACCCTCAGCATTTTCGCGCGCCCGCTCTCTGGAAGGCCCGTTCCAGGACCTGCGCGCCCAGAACCCGGACCAGTTGGCGCCGATAGGCGGCGCTCGCCTTGGGGTCTGCGATCGGATCCACCCGATCCGCCGCTTCCGCCGCCGCCTCGACCGCGGTCTCCGGCGTCGCCGGCGCGCCCAGGAAGCCGGAGAGGTCGGCCGCAACGGGGCGGTCCTCGATCCCTCCGAGGCCGAGGGAAAGCGCCGCGATCGTTCCGTCCGGAGAGAGGGTCGCGGCCGCGGCCGCCGCCGCTATCGCGAAGTCTCCGTGGCGTTGGGCGATCTCGTCGAAAGCGTAGCCCGCACCCGCCGCTCTTCGCGGCCAGCGAAGCGCCGTCACGATTTCCTCGGGCTCGCGCATGGTGGCGAAGATCCCCTCGAAGAAGTCGCCGGCGGGAACGGTTCGCGCCCGCCCCTTGCGCTCGAGCACGATTTCGCCGCCCAGCGTGACCAGGGCCAGCGGGATCTCCGCGCTGGGATCGGCGTGGCAGGCCGATCCTCCCAGAGTTCCCCGGTTGCGGGTCTGGAAGTGCCCGACGAAAGGCAGGGCTTCGGCGAGGAGCGGCACAGAATCGCGGATGAGCGGGGAATCGAGCGCATCCACCTGACGGCAGAGCGCGCCGGTCTCGACCCCGTCATCGGTGGTTCGGATGGTGGACAACGCCTCGATCGGGTTGATGTCGATGATGGCGGCGGGCCGCGCGAGCCGCATGTTGAGCATCGGGCCGAGCGACATTCCGCCGGCCAGCACCGAGGCGTCCGAGCCGAACTCGGCCATCAGCTCCAGCGCCTCGTCACGCGTATCGGCCCGGCAGTATTCGAAGGGCGCGGGTTTCATCCGGCAACTCCGCCGCCGGCGACCAGGGCCCAGACCTTGTTGAGAGTAAAGGGCGGCTCGACGTCCTCGCGCCCGAGCGCATCCGCGACCGCGTTGGCGATCGCCGTCGGCGCCAGCATCGAACAGCCGTCGCCCATCCCCTTGGCGCCGAGCGCGGTATGCGGCGACGGGGTATCGACATGGCCCACGGTGAGCTTCGGCATTTCGGGCGCGGTGATGCAGAGATAGTCGGCGAAGCTGCCCGATAGCGGGTTGCCTTCGGCGTCGTACACCATCTCCTCCAGCAGCGCGCCGGCGATGCCGTGCGCGAAGCCGCCGACGATCTGGCCCTCGACGATGAGCGGGTTGAGAACCTTGCCGACATCGTGAACCGACACGTACTTCCTGACCTCGATCCGTCCGGTCGCCGGGTCGATCTCGATCGCCGCGAGATCGCAGATGAAACCGAAAGTGACCGCCGAGGCCACCCGGTCCTGCTCGTCGGGCGGGCCGAGTTCGGGCGACGACACGATCGCGGTCTCGAAGATCCCGGGCGCCATGCCTTTGGGCAGGCCGGCGGGGTGCCAGTGGGTCTTGGCGGCGACGCGGCGGAAGGACAGCGATTTCTCCGGCACCCCGACGACCCGGGCGGTGCCGTCGACGAGCTCGATATCCTCGGCCGCGACCTCCAGATCCTCGGCGGCGATCGTGCGGATCTTTTCGGCGACCAGGCGCGCGGCCTCGCCGACGGCGTCGATCACCACCGAGGAAAACCGGTTCGCATAGTTCCCGGACGCGAGCGACCATGCGCTGGTCAGCGTGTCGACCTCGGTCACCACGTCGATGTCGTCGGGCGTCAGCCCGAGCCCGTCGGCGACCACCTGCGCGGCGACCGTGGCGTGGCCCTGCCCGGCCGGTGTGGAGACCGTCTTGACGGTCACCGATCCGGACGGGTCGATGGCGATGGTGCAGGTCCCGAGGCCGCCCGAACGGCCGCCGGCGCGGGCGCGTTCCTCCGGCGTCTGCGCCAGGGTGACATAGGCCATGTTGGAACCCGACGGTTCGACCGCCGTGGCCAGCCCGAGGCCGAACAGCCGGCCTTCGGCCTTCGCCCGGTCGCGCTCGGCGCGCAGGTCTTCGTAGCCGGCGAGTTCCAGCGCCTTGTCGAGACCCGCCTCATAGTCGCCGGCGTCGTAGAGCGATCCGGCCGGCGCGCGGTAGGGGAAGGCGTCGCGCGGGATGAAATTGCGCCGCCTGATCTCGGCGATATCGATGCCCAACGCCCGGGCGCCGGCATCCATCGCCCGTTCGAGCGCAAAGAAGAACTGGGGCCCGCCATATCCGCGGTTGAGGCCGATCGGCAGCCGGTTGGTCACCACCAGCCGGTTGTCGACGAAAATGTTCCTGACCCCGTAAGCGCCGTTGGAGGCGCTGTGCATGCGATAGACCGATGCCGGCTCCGGCGCGCGGATATAGGCGCCGACATCGACCAGGTTGTGGAATTTGAGCCCGGTCAGCGTGCCGTCGCTGCGGAACGCGGCCTCGACCGCGTCCTCTCGATTGGATGCCGCCGACGAGCCCACCAGGTGTTCGAGCCGGTCCTCGACCCATTTGAGGGGCATATCGAGGAGACGGCTGGCCGCCGCCAGCAGCACCATATAGGGGTACATCCCCTGCTTGATGCCGAAGCTGCCGCCGCTCTGCGGCGAGGTGATCAGGCGCAGCCGGTTGCCCGGCACGCCGAGCGCCCCGCACATCAACGCATGCAGGATGAACGGCCCCTGGAAATTGGACCAGATTGTGTAGCGGTCGGGCGCGGGCTCGAACTGCGCGATCGCCCCGTAGGTTTCCATCGGGGTCGAGGAATAGCGCGGGAAGGTCCAGTCCAGCCGGACCACGCGATCGGCTTCCGCGAAGGCGGTCTCCGGGTCGCCGTAGCGGAAGCTGCGATGGTGGACGACATTCGAGCCGACCGCCTCGTGCAGCAGCGCCGAGTCCTCGCCGATGGCCGCCTTCAGGTCGATCACCGGCGGCAGCGGGCGGTACTCCACCTCGATCAGCTCGAGCGCGTCCTCGGCGACATAGCGATCCTCGGCGGCGACCAGGGCGACCGGCTCGCCGGCATAGCGCACCTTGTCGACCGCGATCGGGTAATAGTCGATCGGCACCCTGACGGCGCTCGGGATCGGTCTGGTGGCGGCCGCGATATCGGCGCCGGTGAGCACGCCGTAGACACCCGGACACGCCGCCGCGCGGGAAACGTCGATCGCACGGATTTCGGCATGGGGATGCGGCGAGCGCAGGAGGGCCGCGTGGCGGAGTCCGGGCACCGGCTCCATGTCGTCGATGAACCGCGCGCGCCCGGTGAGGAGCGCCTCGTCCTCCTTGCGCGGGACCGCGGTCCCGACCCAGCGGCGGCCCGCGCTCATCGTGCGCCGAGGGCCTCCGCGGCCGAGAGATAATCCTCGATCATGGTCCGCAGCATCCCGGCCAGCGCCTGGTCGGCGAGATTCCCGTCCTCGCCATAGGCCTGGCCCGCCTGCGCGAGCGCGAACATCTTGGGGTAGCACCAGCAGCCCAGCACTTCGAGCGGGACCCGGAGGCTCATCAGCCCGCGGGCGCCGCCGACCAAGGAGGGCGAGGCCGACATCAGCAGCACCGACTTGCGGTCGAGAGGCACCGGCTGCATGCGGGACAGCCAGTCGATCGCGTTCTTTATCGTTCCCGGCATGCCCCAGTTGTATTCCGGCGAGGCGAGCAGCCAGGCATCGGCGCCCGCGATACGCGCGCCAAGCGCCTCGGCGCCGGCGGGAATGCCGGATTCGGCCTGAAGATCGCCGTCATAGAGCGGCATGTCGAAATCGCGGAATTCGGCGTGGTCGACCTGGTGACCGCTTTCGCGGACAATATCCTCGGCGAGCAAGAGGAGACGCCGATTGATCGATTCCTTGCGCAGCGAAGCGGCGAACGCGAGCACTTTCATGTCCCGATTATCCTCCCTGGGGGTGCGGCTGCATGTCGGCGGAAGATAGCGGCGGCGCGCAACACGGTCCACGCCCGCCCCGGCCGCAACCGCCCGAAATCTCCATCGGCGAGGCCGGCGGCCCGGCCGACATGGCGGATTGTCTGGCGATCCGGCGCCAAGTGTTCTGCCTCGAACAGGGGGTGTCGGAAGACCTCGAAATCGACGGCCGCGACCCGGAATCCCGGCATTTTCTCCTGCGCATCGACGGGCGGGCGGTGGGCACCGCGCGCACCCGGCAGATCGAGCCCGGCGTGGCCAAGATCGAACGCGTGGCGATCCTGGCGGGGCTGCGCGGCGGCGGGCTCGGAACCGCGCTCATGCGCCATGTGCTCGAAAAACTCACCGAAGGGGGCATCGCTGGCGTCGTCCTGCACGCCCAGGCGCACAGCGAGGCGTTCTACCGTGCGCTCGGCTTCGTGACCGAGGGCGCGCCGTTCGAGGAGGCCGGAATCCCGCATGTCCGCATGATCCGAAATCCATAGACATCGAAGGAATTGAGTTGACGGGCCTTATTTGGTCTGATGGGGAGATCGCCAAGAGGCCGGAACCCGGCCGGCGCGGAGACAAGGAGAACAAACCATGCGAGGCTTCAAGTTGCTGACGACGGCGGCCGCCGGGATGCTGGTGGCGGGCGGCGCATTGGCGCAGAGCCCGGCCGATTTCTACAAGGGCCGGACGGTTACCATCCTGCATGGCTTCGGGGTGGGGGGCACTTACGGCAAGACCTCGCTCTCGCTTGCCCGGGAACTCAAGTCGATACTGGGTGCCGATTCTGTCATCGTGCAGAACCGGCCCGGCAGCGGCGGGTTGAAGATGACCAACTACGCCTACAACGTCGCGCCCAAGGACGGCTCGGTCCTCCTGATGCTGCCCGACACGCTGGTGGTCACGCAGCTTACCCGCCCCAAGGCGGCGAAGTACGAAGCCGACAAGTTCACCTTTCTCGGCGGTGCCCTGAAGGTCAACTCCGTGCTGGTCGTCAGGAGCGACACCGGGGTGAAGAAATGGTCCGACCTCAAGACCAAGGAAGTACCCCTCGCTTCTTCCGGGGTCGGGTCGCAGACCTACCAGGTGCCGGCGATCGTCAACGGACTCCTCGGGACCAAGATGAAGATCGTCAAGGGCTATCGCGGCTCGCGCAAGATGCTGCTGGCAATGGAGCAAGGCGAGGTTGCCGGCATCAACCTGACCTGGCTCGCCTTCAAGACGAACCGCCAGGTCTGGTTCGAGAACGGGTTCGCGGTTCCGGTGATCCAGATGGGCCCGGCGCCCGAGGCGGAGTTGGCCAATGTGCCGATGCTGAAGGATCTCGTCGCGGCCGAGGACCGGCCGATCGTCGGCTTCATGTCGACCCTGGTCGCCATCGGGCGCAGCCTCGCGACCCCGCCGGGCGTATCGCAGGAAAAGATCGCGTTCCTGCGGGCGGCGTTCGCGAAGACCGTCGCCCAGCCCTCCTTCGCGGCTTCGATGAAGAAGAGCAAGCTCAGGGTTACTCCCAGCACGGGCGAGGAGATCCAGAAAGTCGTGAACGCGAGCCTCAAGATCAAGCCGGCGGTCGTCGCCAAGGCGCGCGAGCTTCTGTTCGGCAAGCAGTAACGAAAAACCGGTTGCTCAACGGACGCCCCGGCCCCGCCAGGCCGGGGCGTTTCGTTTGCGCGGCCGCCGGAGTGTAGACTGCACGCGGCCAGGGCGGAGGGGTAGATGGGCGCGCTGTTCGACGCGAATGCGCATCTCTTCGACGGGCTGGTCTACGACCGGAACGTCTACGGCAAGCGGCCGGGCTGCGATCCCGACATCATCCGCGAGGGGCTGGCGCCGATCGCCGATATCGAGCGCCGCGGCATGGCGAAGCTCGGCGATATCGAGCTCGACCTGCTGACCCACAAGCTCACCTCGATCGTCGAGGAAGCGCGCGACGTCTACACCGCGCTCTCGATCTCCGAGGGCGCCATGCTGGGCGACATGAATTGCGGGCTGTTCACCGCCTCCGGCGATCCGGTGGTGGTGGGGACGGGGATCTACTTCCACACTCTCCTCAACAACGCCCAGCTCAAATACATCCTCCGCTACTACCGGGACGACCCGTCGGTCGGGCTCGCCGACGGCGACATGTTCTTCTTCAACGAGGAGCTCGCCGGCGGCGTCCACAATTTCGACATGTTCGCCGCCATGCCGATCTTCTGGGAGGGCGAGCTGATCGCCTGGGCCGAGGTCGGCGGCCACCAGGGCGAGACCGGCTCGATCACGCCGGGCGGCTTCGCCCCCACCGCGACCTCGCGCTACGAGGAAGGCTTCCACATGCCGGCGGTCAGGATCGGCCGCAATTTCCAGCTCCGCCGGGACATCCTCGACTACATGGCGGGGACCGTGCGCAACGGCTTCATCTTCACCGTCGACCTGAAATCGCGCCTCGCCACGCTGTTCCAGATGCGCAACCGGGTGCTGCGCGAGGTCGAGAAGCGGGGCGCAGAGGCGGTGGTCGGCGGCATGCGCAGGCTGCTGATCAAGGGCGAGGCGGATGCCCGCGCCCGGCTGCGCGAGATCAATGACGGCATCTTCCGCTCGGTCCTGTTCAACGACGAAAACGGCACCTTCTTCGGGCTCACCCGCATCCCGGTGACCGTCTTCAAGGAAGGCGACGCGATGACGGTGCTGCTCCAGGGGGTCTCGCCGGAGAACGCCAAGGGCCCCTATCACTGCACCTGGCATCTCTCGCGCGCGGCGACGGCGGTCTATCTCTTCTCCTATTTCTTCCGCGGCCTCGCGCCGAATGCCGGCCTCTTGGAGCCGATCACCTACTATGTCGAGGGGCCGTCGATCATGAACGCGGGCGACGAGCTTGCGCACGGGCTGGGCAACCACGTCTGCTCCTTCGTCACCCAGAACATGTACATGATCGGCGCCAAGATGCTGTTCGGGAGCCCCTATCGGGAGGCCGTGCAGGCGCCGCATTCGCGCAATTTCGTCCAGCCGGTCTTCGCCGGGACCAACCGGCGCGGCTATTTCGCCGCCAATATCAGCGGCACCGCCAACTCGGCCGGCGGCGGCGGGCGCTACGACATGGACGGCGAGCCTGCGCTGGGCTTCTACTGGGCGCCCTGGGCCGACGCCGGCGAGGTCGAGGACATGGACGAGCGCCAGCCCCATTTCATCCTGTCGCGCAAGCTCGACAAGAATTTTCACGGCTTCGGCAAATACCGCGGCGGCACGCCTCTGGTCGAGGTCGCATCGGCCTGCGGCGACCAGGCCTGCACGGTCTCGTCCTGGGGGAGCTGCGACAAGCTGAGCTTCAACTACGGTCTGTTCGGCGGCTATGCCGGGCCGCCCAACCCCCGCGTCGTGATCCGCGGCTCCGATGTCTTCGACCGGCTCCGCGCCGGCGACGATCTCGCGCTCGGCCAGTACGACGCGCTCACCAGGCAGGAGATCGCGGGCGACTACATCATGACCTCGTCGGCCAAGAACGCGGAGCTGTTCGAGGAAGGCGACATGATCATCCACAGCGTCGGCGCCGGCGGCGGTTACGGCGATGTGCTGGAACGGGACCCGGAGGCGGTGCTCGGGGACTGGATGGAGGGGGCCATCACCCTCGATGTCGCCGAGCAGGTCTACCATGTGGCGATCGACGCGGAGTCCGCATCGATCGATCGGGCGAAGACCGGGAAGCGGCGCGAGGCGGAGCGCCGCAAGCGCCTGGCCAAGGCCCGGCCCTTCGACGAATTCATCGCCGAATGGCGCAGCCGCCGCCCGCGCGAGGACATCCTTGGCTTCTACGGAAGCTGGCCGGAGCCGCGGCTCGCGTCCTATGACAAGCCGTTCTGGGGATTTTATGGAGGCTGATGGGCTGGATTGCCGCGCGCCCTGACACCGGGTCCGCAGCAACCCATATAAGTGTTATGGACAGACGACGCACCATGGATCGCGACCCGGCCGCGGACCCGCGAAAGCTGGCGGCGGATGAGGCGGTGGTGCGTGGCGGGTTCCGGCGCAAGCTGCGCGCGACCATCGGCAAGGTGCCGTTCCTCGAAGACGCGGTCGCTGCCTTCTACTGCGCGGTGGACCGGGACACCCCGCTTTACGTCAAGGCCGTGCTGATGGGCGCGATCGCCTATTTCATCACGCCGACGGACGTGATCCCCGACTTCATCGCCGCGCTCGGCTATACCGACGATGCGGCGGTGCTGATGGCCGCGATCAGGGCGATCGGGAGCAACCTCAGACCCAGCCACCGCGAGCGGGCGCGCCGGTTTCTCGCCGCTCTGAGCGAAACCAGCGAGCCCTGACAGGGGCCGTCTTCTGGACACCGGCAAGGGCCGTCTTCATCATCGGCCGATGCCGGCCGCTTCGCTCTCCCGCCTGTTCGATCCGCGCTCCATCGCCGTCGTCGGAGCATCGGCGAACGAGGAAAAGCCGGGGTTTCAGATCCTGAGGGCGCTCGCGCCGTTCCATGGCGCGGTGTATCCGGTCAACCCGCGCGGCGGAACGAGTCTGGGGCGCGAGGTGCATCGCAGCCTCGCCGCGGTGCCGGCGCCGGTCGACCTTGTCGCCCTGGTGCTGCCCGCGGAGCACTCGCTTGCGGTGCTGCGCGAGGCCGGGACGATAGGCGCGGGCGCCGCCTTCATGGTGAGCGGCGGGTTCGGCGAGACCGGGGCCGACGGTGCGGCGCTCGAAGCCGAAATCCTTGGCGCCTGCCGGGCCGGCGGGATCCGGCTTCTCGGTCCCAACACGTCGGGCTTCCTGCGCCCCTCGCGCGGCCTCGCCTGCACCTTCCTTCCGGCCGCGACGGAAATCCGGGCGGGTTCGATCGGGATCGTTGCCCAGTCCGGCGGCATCAACATCACGCTGGCGATGATGGCCAACGCGGCCGGGCTCGGGATCAGCCTAGCGGCAGGGCTCGGCAACGCGGCCGATGTCGGGATGGCGGAGACGCTGCGCTATTTGACGGCCGATCCGGAGACCCGCGCCATCGTGGTCCATCTCGAAGGCGTGGTCGACGGTCGAGCCGTGTTCGACGCCGTCGGGGCCGCGGTCCCGGTCAAGCCGGTGATCGCGCTTCCGGTGGGCAAGACCGACCTCGGCGGCTTCGCCCAATCCCATACCGGCGCCCTGATGGGAAGCCACCGCCTGACGCAGGCGGCGCTCCGCCAGGCCGGGGCGGTGGTGGTCGAGACCCTGGACGATGCGCTCGACGCCGCCCACGCGCTTTCGGTCGCGCGGCTCGGCGCCGCGCGGGATCCCGGGATCGGGGTGCTCACCGGGCAGGCCGGGCCCGGGCTGCTGATGACGGACACGCTCAGGCAGGCGGGTATATCGGTGCCGGAACTCGCGCCCGCAACCGTCGCGCGGATCGCGGACGCGTTGCCGCCGCTGACCTATATGAGGAACCCGGTCGACACCGGGCGCCCGGGCGAGACCTTCGGCACCGTGCTCGACGCGCTCGCGGCGGACGATGCAATCGATGCCGTCCTCGCCTATGCGCTGATCGAGGGGGGCGCGCTCGACATCGGCGGAGCCGCGATCGAGGCGGCGGGCAAGACGCGGAAGCCGGTCGTCTTCGCCACCGCCAGCGTGCCCTCCGAGACCACCGCGCTGGTCGACGCGCTCCGCAAGGCCGGCATTCCCGCCTTTCTCGCCCCCGACCGGGCCGCCCGCGCCATGGCGGCGATGGTCGAGGATGCGCGCAACAGGGCAGGCGCGGAGCCGGCCCCTCATGCGAACGGACAAGCCGGGCCGCCGCTCACCGGGCCGATCGACGAGGATGCGGCGAAGACGCTGGTCGGCGCCTACGGCATCGCGACGCCGAGACGCTGGGTCTGCCGTACCCGGGTGGAGGCCGAGGCGGCCCGCGCGGCGATGGAAGGCCCGGTGGTGGCCAAGGTGCTCGACCCCGCGATCCTGCACAAATCGGATGTCGGCGGCGTCCACTTGCGGATCGAGACCGCCGATGCGCTGGAGACCGCGCTCGACGCCATCGATGGGGTGTCGGATACCGGCTACCTGATCGAGGAAATGGCGCCCGACGGCCTCGACCTCATCCTCGGCGCGCGCAACGATCCGAGCTTCGGCCCGACCGTGCTGCTGGGGCTCGGCGGCATCGCGGCCGAGGCGATGGACGATGTCGCCGTCGCCCTCGCCCCTCTGGGCCCAGGCGAGATCGACCGGATGATCGACTCGCTCGCCGGCCGGGCGCTGTTCGGCCCCTGGCGCGGCGCCCCCGCCCCCGACCGAGGCGCGATCCGGGAGGCGGCGATGGGCCTCGCCCGGCTGATCGCCGCGCACCCCGAGATCGGGGAGATCGACCTCAACCCGGTCAGGGCCCATGCAAGCGGCGTCATCGCGCTCGACGCGCTGATCGTTCTGCGGAGAGCATAGGCGGCCGGCCGGGGCCATGGTGGCTGCAAGCGGCGAAAGCGAGTATCCTCCGGGCAAACCGTGAATCACGCGATCGGAGACGCAGCATGGAACGGAGCTTCGCTAAGGAAGTCGAGCTTCTGCGCAGGGGCGATGGCGAGTATTTCGAGGGCGAGGGCATTCTCGCCATCACCAAGGCCCTGCTGCAGTCGGGCGTGAGCTATGTCGGCGGCTACCAGGGCGCGCCGGTCTCCCATTTGATGGATGTTCTGACCTCCGATTCCAAGGGGCTGATGGCCGAGCTCGGCGTCCATACCGAGGTCTGCGCCAACGAGGCCGCCGCGGCGGCGATGCTCGCGGCCTCGATCAACTATCCGATCCGCGGCGCGGTCACCTGGAAGTCGACGGTCGGCACCAATGTCGCGGCCGACGCGCTGTCGAACGTCGCGTCCGCCGGCGTCATCGGCGGCTCGCTGATCATCCTCGGCGAGGACTATGGCGAGGGCGCGAGCATCATCCAGGAACGCACCCACGCCTTCGCCATGAAGTGCTCGGCCTGGCTGATGGACCCCCGCCCCCACCACCCGCGGGTGGTCGAGCTGATCGAGAAGGGGTTCGAGCTGTCCGAGGCCTCGCACACGCCGGTCATGGTGGAGTTCCGCATCCGCGCCTGCCACGTCACCGGCCGCTTCGCGACAAAGGACAACAAGCCCGGCACGTTCTCGACCAACAACAAGCTGGAGAAACCGTCCTTCGATCTGGGGCGTATCGCCCTGCCCCCGGCGACCTACGAGCAGGAGAAGAAAAAAATCGAGGAACGCTTCCCCGCGGCGATCGACTTCATCCGCGAGAACAAGCTCAACGAGGTTTTTCCCGGCAAGCACGACGATGTCGGGATCATCTGCCTCGGCGGGCTCTACAATTCGGTGATCCGCGGGCTCCAGCAGGTCGGCCTCGCCGACGTGTTCGGCAATTCGGATATCCCCATCCTCTGCCTCAACGTCACCTACCCGCTGGTCGACGACGAAATCACCGATTTCTGCGCCACCAAGCGTTCGGTCCTGATCGTCGAGGAAGGCTTCCCGGAATACCACGAGCAGGCGATCAACGCGCTGCTGCGCAAGGCCGACCTCAACACCGACATCGTCGGCAAGGGCGTCTTCCCCAAGGCGGGCGAATACCAGGCCGAGGTGATGCTGCGCGGGCTCGCCGGCTTCATCGAGGGGTCGGTGCCCAAGGGCCTCGATCTCGAGCCGGTGTCATCGGTCATCGCCGATCTCGACAAGATCAAGCAAACCGCGGCCGAGCTGCTGGGGAAACCGGTGCCGAAGCGGCCGCCCGGGTTCTGCACCGGCTGCCCCGAACGCCCGGTGTTCAGCGCCATCAAGCTGGTGCAGCGGGAAGAAGATATCGGCGAGGTCCATATCTCGGCCGATATCGGCTGCCACACCTTCGCCGCGCTGCCGCCCTTCGGGCTCGGCAACACGGTCACCGGCTACGGGCTCGGCCTCGCCAGCTCGGCCGGCGTCGCGCCGCATTTCAACGGCCGCACGATCTCGATCATGGGCGACGGCGGGTTCTGGCATAACGGGCTCGCCACCGGCATCGCCGGGGCGGCCTATAACGGCCACGATTCGGTGCTGGTCATCATGGCCAACGGCTATTCCTCGGCCACCGGCCAGCAGCATTTGCCGTCCACCACCGCCGGCGGCAACGTGCCCAACGACACGGTCATGCCGATGGAGCGCGCCATCAAGGGGCTCGGCATCAAGTGGGTGCGCAAGCAGCACACCTACAAGGTCGGCAAGATGAAACGGCTTCTGCACGAGGCGCTGACCACGTCCGAGAAGGGGCTGAAGGTGATCATCGCCGAGGCGGAGTGCCAGATCGCCAAGCAGCGCCGACTGCGGCCATTGGTGCGCAAGGCGCTCGATGCCGGCAACCGGGTGGTCCGCACCCGGTTCGGCGTCGACGCGGACACCTGCACCGGCGACCACTCCTGCATCCGGCTTTCGGGCTGCCCCTCGCTCACCGTCAAGGCCAACCCGGACCCGCTCCGCAAGGACCCGATCGCGCATGTCAACAATGGCTGCGTCGGCTGCGGGCTGTGCGGCGAGGTGGCCGACGCGGCGGTGCTGTGTCCGTCCTTCTACAAGGCGGACATCATCCAGAACCCCAGGGGGCTGGATCTTGTCCTCGACAAGTGGCGCAAGAGCGTCATCGGCCGGCTCGGGGGGTATGCCAACGGGGCCGCGAAAGGCAACGGAGCCGCCGCATGAGCACCGGGGAAAACGGCGCCTCCGACGGCGCGGACGCGCTTCCCGAGCGCACCTTCACCATGGTGATCGGGGCGCTGGGCGGCGAGGGCGGCGGGGTGCTGACGAGCTGGGTCGTGGCGGCGGCGGAATCGCTCGGCTACCCGTGCCAGAGCACCTCGATCCCGGGCGTGGCGCAGCGCACCGGCGCCACCACCTATTACATCGAGATCTATCCCGTCCATCACGACCGCCTCGGCGGGCGGTCGCCGACGATGGCGCTCTACGCGACGCCGGGCAACATGGATGTGGTGGTGACCTCGGAGATGATGGAGGCGGGGCGCGCGCTCGAACTCGGCTGGGTGACGCCGAGCCGGACCACGCTGGTCTCGTCGTCCCACCGGGTCTACTCGATCCTGGAAAAATCGGCGATGGGGGACGGCCGGGTCGAGGTCTCGGATCTGGTCAAGACCGCGAACCATCTCGCCAAGCGCGCCATCCTGATCGACATGGAGCGCCTCGCCGAGGCCAACGGGTCGGCGATCAACGCCGTCATCCTCGGCGTGATCGCGGGCTCGGGCGAGGTGCCGATCCCGGCCGAGGCGTTCGGCCAGGCGATCGAGAAGACCGGCGTCGCGGTTGGCGCCAATCTGCGCGGCTTCAAGGCGGGGCTCGACTATGTCCGCGGCGACATCCCGATGCCGGAGGAGCCGGCGGCGGTGGAGCGGCCCGCGCCGGGCAATATGGATGCGCTGCTCGCGCGGGTGAACGAGGCGTTTCCGCCCGAGACCCGACAGATCCTGGAAGACGGCGTCCGCCGGGCGGTGGACTACCAGAACCTCGCTTATGGCGGCCGCTATCTCGACAACGCGAGCAAGATCCTCGCCGCCGACAAGGCGAATGGCGGGGCCGAGAAGGGGTTCAAGCTGACCATCGAGGGCGGGCGGTATCTCGCGCTCTGGATGAGCTTCGAGGACATCATCCGGGTTGCCGCGCTCAAGAGCCGGCCCGAACGGATGGAGCGTGTCCGCCGCGAAGTCGGCGCCAAGGAAGGCGAGCCGGTGGTCGTCACCGAGTTCCTCAAACCCGGCTTCGACGAGATCGCCTCGGTGCTGCCGCCGGCGCTCGGCCGCGCGCTCACGCGGTGGAAGGAGAAGAGGCCGAGCCGGCAGAACTTCCACATCGCGATGCGGGTCAAGACCAACACGGTGTTCGGCTATGTGCGGCTCCGGGGGCTCGCCAGGATGCGCTTCTGGCGACCCTACAGCTACCGCTTCGCCGAGGAATGGTCGGAGATCGAGACCTGGCTGGAAACGCTCGCAAGCGCCGCCGCCCGGAGCTACGAGCTCGCGCTCGAGATCGCCGAGCTGCCCAATCTGCGCAAGGGCTATTCCGACACCCACCGGCGCGGCGTCGGCAACTACCGCACGGTGTTCGAGGAGCTCGCGCGCCCGGCGGCCGTCGCCAGCGGCGACGCCACCGGCGCGGTCGCGGCGCTCAACGCGGCGCGGACCGCCGCGCTCGCCGATCCGGAGGGCGAGGCGCTGAGGACCGTGATGGTGCCGCCTTTGGGCGAAGCGGAGGAGAGTCAGGCGCAGGCGGCGGAGTAGGGCGCCTGAGCGGAACCCCGGTCGCGGCACGGTTGCCCGCCCTTCGATACGCCCCGGATCAAGTCCGGGGCTATTCAGGGTGAGGGATGGGTTGCAGGCGGCCAAAAATCTCCTCATCCCGAGTAGGCGCGAAGCGCCGTATCGAGGGACCGCCCGGAGCTTGTCCCGGCTTCACCTGCAGCCGTTGTGTTTGCGCCACATTTCGGAATCGTGCCCCTTGGGCGGGTTGGCGCAGGGATCGTCGGCATATCCCTGGAGCAGGTTGTATCGCGCGATCTGGGATTCGGTCAGCAGCGGCAACGTCTCCACATGCGCCGCCAGATGCGTATGGCGGAGTGCCGTCCGGGCCCGGCCGATCTCGGAAAGCAGCGTCTGCAGCGACCGCTCGTTCACGGTTCTGCTGACGAATGCCGCCTCCAGCGCCTGCTCGGCGGTGACCAGACGTTGTCCCCTGGCGATCGCTTCGGCGCGCATCTGCTCGAAGATGGCGGCGATCGCCGCCACCTGGTCCGCGGCGAGCGGAATCTCGTCCCTCAATTCCAGCAGGTGGGCGGGGCCGGGCATGCCGTTGAGCTCGGCTGCCTTGGCAAGCCCCCAGCCTCCGCCGCGCCCGAGTTCGGCGAGATCGTCCGCCGACAAGCTCTTGATCGGGCGGGCGTGCTCGCCAGCATAGGGCGATTTGCGGATCTCCCCGGTCCCGGCCGGGCTGGCGCAATACCAGGAAATCGCGAGAGCGAGCAGCAAGCGGCGCGTCGACCTGTGGATTCCGGTCAAGGTAGCCTCCCGGTGGTGTGCTGGATCGGAGCGTTGGCGGGGCAAATACCGCATTGCCGCGCGGTTGTGCAATCGTCCCGCCTGCCCGGGCGGGGCGGATCTCCCCACCGTGATGGTCGGCGTAGGCCGACCATGACGGTGGCAGGCAACAGAAGGAACGCTTCCACCCGAAACGGATACATCCTACGCTTCGCCCCACACTTCGCGGGCGAGATCGATCACGAACGACAGCTTGGCGGCCTGGTCGTCGACGGTGATCAGGTTGCCGAGGTCGATGCTCGCGAAGCCGCATTGCGGGCTGAGCGCGAGCCGGTCGAGCGACACATGGTGCGAGGCTTCCTCGATCCGGCGCGCGATCTCGCCGCGGTCTTCCATGTTGCCGCGCTTCGTGGTGACCAGCCCGAGAACCACGCAGCGGTCGTCCGGCATGAAGCGCAGGGGCTCGAACCCGCCGGACCGCGCATCGTCGTATTCGAGGAACCAGGAATCGACATCGACGACCGGGAACAGGGCTTCCGCCAGCGGCTCGTACCCGCCCTCGGCGATCCAGGCGCTCTGCGCGTTGCCGCGGCAGAGATGGAGGGTGAGGTAGGTTTCGGGCTTGCGCCCGGAAACGCAGGCGTTGAGCAGCCGCGCGTATTTGTGGATCAGCGTGTCCGGGTCCTCGCCGATCGACTTCAGATTGTCGCGCATCCGGGTGTCGACGAAATAGTTGATCACCGGATCGTCGATCTGGATGTAGCGGCACCCCTGCGCTTCGAGGGCGGCGATCTCCTCGCGCCAGACGCGGGCGAGATCGTCCCAGAACGCGTCCTTGTCGGGGTAGACGGTATCGTCGACCGACGCATCGCCGCCGTGGAAGTGGATCCGCGTCGGCGAGGGGATGGTGACCTTGGCGGTTCTCGACGTCTTCCCGTTCAGAAAGGCGAAGTCGTCGGCCAGGATGTCGCCCCGCCGGCCGAGCCGGCCCGTGGTGCGGACGTTCTTGGGCACATAGCCCGACGCGGTGCCGGGCGCCTTCTGGAAGCCGGCCGCTTCGTCGGGGCTTGAGATCTCGATCCCCTCGATCGCCGAGATGAAGTCGATCCACCAGTTCTCGCGCCGGAACTCGCCGTCGGTCACCGCGCCGAGACCGAGATCCTCCTGCAAGCCGACCGCAGCGGCGATCGCCTCGTCCTCGATCGCCCGCAATCCGGCGGCGTCGAGCGCGCCGGATTTCCATTTTTCCCGGGCGGCGAGCAATTCCGGCGGGCGCAGCAGGCTACCCACGTGATCGGCGCGAAACAGGGGTTTTCGGGGCGCTGAGCTCATCGATGTTCCCTTCCGGCTTGCCCGCGCGGCGAGCAATTCCGGCGGGCGCAGTGGTCAGCGCGGAGCGGCTGTCCACTTGTCCACAGGGCTTTGGCTGGTCGCGTCGAAGCGGATCACGCGGCCTGCCGGGTTGAGGTGTCGATCGGCGCGAAACAGGGCGTTTTCGGGGACCGTGGCCTTGAGCTCATCGATGTTCCCGGTGCGGTCCTCGATGCACTCGTCGAGCGCGCCGGCCGCGCCCTGGTCCTCGGC
This sequence comes from Alphaproteobacteria bacterium, assembly GCA_965205995.1. GTDB lineage: Bacteria > Pseudomonadota > Alphaproteobacteria > MPNO01 > MPNO01 > MPNO01. The sequence goes on from OZ242200.1 coordinate 2,421,923, forward strand.
CGGGGTGGCGAACTGGGGCGACCTCCTTGAGGAAGCGGTTGGGCGATCCCGGTGATGCCGGCGAGCCGGAGTTCCTGCGGCAGGCGCTTCTGCAAGGTGCCGAACATGCGCTCGGACCGCCCCCTGGCCTCTGGCGAATAGCTGCGATGAGCTCGATGCCGAGGCGCTGAAGCGCGCGCCCGACCTGGGTCGGGTTGTCCTTGTCCACCTTGCCGCCCGCGTCGGGCGTGTGCCAGTAGTGGCTGGCCCGGTCGGCATAGAGCGAGCAGAACAGCCCGCGCTCCCCGATCACCTCGGAAAGCGCCCGGAAGCTCGACATCGTGCCCTCCTCCTCGACGAAGAAGGCCGAGTAGATCTCGCTCGTGGCGTCGTCCATGGTGACGATCAGGTCGAGCGGCGGCTGGCCGGCGAGCCACCCATGGCGCGAGCCGTCCTGGTGCACCATCATGCCGGGAAGCGCGCGGCGTGGGCGCTTGCGCCGGTGCGCGCCACGGCGCGGTGCCGCCCGCCTGCGGCCATACGCCTGTAAGGTCAGCCGCACCCAGTTGTAGCTGCGCCCACAGCCGTGCTCCGCCACCAGCTTCTCGTGGAAGTGCTTGGCGGTGAAGTCCCAGTAGCGGGTGTCGAACAGCTCAAGCACCCGCGCCACCTCGTCGATCGGCGCGCGGCGCGCCGAGACCCGGCCCAGGCGGCGGTCGTAGAGACCCTCCGCGCCGTCCGCCTCAAAGCGATCCCGCCAGCGCCGGAAGGTGCGCTCCGAGACGCCCAGTATCTCCGCCGCCGCCGCCTGGCCCAGCACACCGCAACAGCTGCGCCCACCTCTTCGAACTTCATCAGATCCGACGCATCCAAACCCTCCATGGCTTGGAAGACTTCTAAAACCGGACAGATCATCTGGTACATGGACCGGACATATCCCGTGTTACCGACACCGGCTTGCCCGCGCGTTGACTCGCCCCGGGCGACGCCAAACTATGTACCCCGATCTCCGAATCCCGTCACCGCCCGGCCGGTTGAAAGAAGACGATGCGCATCGAGGACTATCCGCCGCAGGAAAAACTGGGCGAGGCCGGGCAGGCCTTCGCCGATGAGGTGATGTCACGGGGCGAAGGTAAGCGGCTGCCGATATGCGCTACGGCGCCGATCCCTACCAGTCGATCGCAATCCAGACCCCCGAGGCGCGGAACGGGACGGTGCTCGCCATGATGCACGGGGGCGGCTGGACATCGGGCTACAAGGAGCATCTGAACTTCGCCGGTGCTTGCGCGACCGCGCGCGGCGCGATCTACGCCAGCATCGGCTACCGCCTTGCGCCGCGACATTCGTTCCCCGCCGGCGTCGAGGACAGCGCCGATGCGATCGCCTGGCTCTACCGGAATGTCGCCGGGATGGGCGGCGATCCGGCGCGCATTTTTGTCGGCGGACATTCCGCGGGCGGGCATTACGCGGCGCTGCTCGCCGTCACGACCGATTGGCAGGCGCCGCGCGGGCTGCCCGCCGAAATCATCCGGGGTTGTTTGCCGATTTCGGGGGTCTACCGCTTCGGCGAGGGCAGCGGGCTTTCGACGCGGCCGCGTTTCCTGGGACCGGAGTCGAACGACCGTCCGGCAAGCCCGATCCTCAATATCGAGGCGGCCCGCCCCTCCCTGATCGCCCATGGCGGGGAGGACTTCCCGCATCTGATCGCCCAGGCGGAGGCGATGGAAGAAGCGCTTCGCGAGGCGGACGCCGACGTGACACGGCTCGAAATGCCGGGGCGCAATCACTTCTCCGCGTGCTACGCGGCCGGCGAGGCGGACGGGCCCTGGGTCGGCGCCGCTTTCGACTGGATCGGGTCGCGCTGATCGCCGTGCCCGCAATCGAAGCCAGGGGACTCTTCAAGCGCTTCCAGGCGACCCGCGCGCTCGAAGACGTGTCCTTCGCGGTCGAGCCCGGCGAGATCCACGCGCTGATCGGCGAGAACGGCGCGGGCAAGTCGACGCTGATCAAGATCCTGTGCGGCGTCCATCGGCCCGATCGCGGCACCGTCGAGATCGGCGGCAGCGTCCGCCGCTTCTCCGGCCCGCGCGAGGCGCTGGCCAGCGGCATCGTCGTGATCCCGCAGGAAATGCGCGTCGTCCCCGCCCTCAGCGTGGCCGAGAACGTCTTGTTACAAAACGTGCCGATGCGCCGCTTCCTGGGCGTTCCGGCGGTCGACCGGGCGGCGATGGGGCGAAACACGGCGGCGCTTCTCGACCGCCTCGGGATCGACATCGATCCGCGCGCCCGGGTCGACCGGCTCGGCTATGCCGAACGCCAGCTGGTGATGATCGCCCGCGCGCTCAGCCATGCGGCGCGGGTGGTGATCCTGGACGAGCCGACGGCCGCCCTGGAGGCACGCGAGGTGGAGCGCCTGTTCCGGGCGATCGAAGCGCTCAAGGCCGACGGCGTCGCGCTCGTCTACGTGTCGCACCGGCTCGACGAGGTGGAAGCCCTGGCCGACATCTGCACCATCCTGCGCGACGGCCGGGCGGTCGAACGGTTCGCCCGCGGCGAACGCAACCGCGACGAGATCGTCCGGCTGATGACCGGGCGCGACATCGAGACCGCGCATGGCGCCGCGGGCGCCGCGTCCGCCGGGACGCTGCTTCGCGGGCCGGTGGGCGAGGAGCCGGAAGTCGCGGTCGGCGAAGGCCGCGTGCTGGGTCTCGCCGGGCTGCTCGGCAGCGGAACGACGGAGCTCCTCCATCGCCTGTTCGGCCACGGCCGCGGCGCCGTCGGGATCGAGAAATCGCGCCAGCCGATCCGGCTCAAACGACCCGCCGATGCGATCCGGGCCGGGATGGGGCTGGTTCCCGGAGAGCGCGCGCTCGGCCTCGTGATGGGGCTGACGGTGCGCGAGAACATCGTGCTTCCCAACCTGCCATTGCTGGCGGAAGGGTTGCGGCTCAAGCGCCACGAGATCGACCTTCTGGTGGCGCGGCTGATCGAGAGCGTCGACATCCGCCCGCCCGATCCCGACCGGACCGTCCGCCAGCTATCGGGCGGCAACCAGCAAAAGGTGATCTTCGCCCGCTGGCTCGCCGGCCATGCCGACGTGCTGCTGCTGGACGAGCCGACCCACGGCATCGACATCGGCGCCAAGGCCCAGATCCACCGCCTGATGCGCCGCTTCGCGGAAGAAGGAGGCGGGATCGTGCTGGCGTCGTCGGAAATGGCCGAGCTTCTCGCGGTCAGCGACTCGGTGCTGGCGATGCGCCGCGGCGCCCTCGTCGGGCGGTTCTCGCGCGACGGGGACTACACCGAAGCCGCCCTCAGATCGGCGCTCGGCGGATGAAGGTGCGGCGTATCCTGGAACGCGCGGGGCAAGGCCGGATCGGCTGGCTGGCGGGTCAGATTCCGCTGCTGGCGCTGGTCGTCCTCTGCCTGGTCGCGAGCGCATTGTCGGACCGGTTCTTCTCCCCCATCAACATCAACAACGTGCTGATGCAGGGCGCGGTAATGACCGTCATCACCATCGGCATGACCTATGTCATCATCTGCGGCGGGTTCGACCTCAGCGTGGGCTCGGTGGTGGCGCTGTCGGGCTGCGTCGCGGCGATGGCGATGCTCGAAGCCGGCATCGTCGCGGGCGTGGCGGCGGGCGTCGCCGTTGGCGCGCTGGTCGGGCTGATCAACGGGCTCATCGTCACCAGGCTCGACGTCAACCCGTTCATCGCGACGCTCGGGACGATGGTGCTGTTCCGGGGCGTGACCTTCCTGATCACCGGCGGCCGGCCGATCGTCGGCGAAGACGGGTTGCCGGAACCCTTCCTCGACTTCGCCATCGAGCGCCTGTTCGGCATCCCCTATCTGGTCTGGCTGCCGGTGGTGCTGTTCGGCATCTTCCACTGGCTGCTGCATCGCACCGCCTACGGCATCCGCGTCTTCGCCACCGGCGGCAACACCGAAGCGGCTTATCTCGCCGGCGTCGCGGTGGGTCGGGTGCGCGCCTCGGCCTATGTCTGGTGCGGCGCGCTCGCCGGGCTCGCCGGCGTGATGCTGGCCTCGCGGCTGCAATCGGGCCAGCCGACCGCGGGCGCGTTCTACGAGCTCACCGCGATCGCCGCCGTCATCCTCGGCGGCGCCTCGCTGTTCGGCGGCGAGGGCAGGCTCTACAAGTCGATCATCGGCGTGTTCATCATGGTGGTGCTGGCGAACGCGCTCAATCTCGCCAACGTCCACTCCTACTGGCAGCAGGTGGCGGTCGGGCTGGTGATCGTCGCCGCGGCCGCCGCCGACCGCCTGCGCCGCCGCTGAAGCGCAATCTGCACGCTGGCGGGGAAGCGGAACCTGCCTTGACTATCCGGGGTTCGGGTTCGATTTTGGGCCCGCCGTTGACCGAGCCGCGATGCGCGCCACATTCAGAACGGCGCCATAGACGGGAGTCCCGCCCTATCGATGCCTTTCTCGCCTCCCGGGACAGGAAGGAGCTGCTCCGGTTCATCGTTTGCGGGTCGGTCGAAGACGGCAAATCTACCTTGCTCGAGCGGTTGCTGTCCGATTCGAAAGCGGTCCTCGTGGATCGGGACCCGGCCGCCGAAGCGGAGAGCCGGAGCACAAGGGGCGACGCGGTCGACATCGCCCAGCGCCATTTCGAAACCGACGATCGCGCGTTCATCGCGGTCGATGCGCCGGGCCGCGAGCGGTACACGAGGAACATGGTCGCGGGCGCATCGACGGCCGACCTGGCGCTCGTTCTTGTCGACGCCCGCAAGGGGGTCCTGACCCGGACCCGGCGTCACAGCCTCATCGTCTCGCTGATGGGGATCCGCCAGGTCATCCTCGCGGTCAACAAGATGGATCTCGTCGACTACGACCGGGCGGCCTATCGGTCCACCGTCGATGAATACGATGCGTTCGCCCGGGAGCTCGGGATCGAGACCGTAACCGCGGTTCCGCTGTCCGCGCTCACAGGCGAGAACGTCGTCGCCGGCCAGGGCGGCACGCCGTGGTACGAGGGCCCGGCCCTGATGGAAATCCTGCACGGCGTCGAGGTCGGCAGGGACGCGGAAGCGGACGGGTTTCGCCTGCCGGTTCAGTCGGTCAATCGTCCCAATTCCGAATTCCGCGGCATCAGCGGCACCGTCGCCTCCGGCTCGGTGGAACCCGGGATGCAGGTCGTCGTCAGCCCGTCGGGCGGGACGACCGCGGTCGCGCGCATTCTCGGCCCCGCGGGCGATCTGGAGAGGGCGGTTTCCGGCCAGGCGGTCACGCTCGTCCTCGCCGACGAAATCGACGTCGGCCGCGGAGACACGATCGCCGCCGCCGACCGCCCTCCGGAACTCGCCGATCAATTCGCCGCCCATCTGATCTGGATGGACCAGCAGCCGATGCTGCCGGAGCGGCCCTATCTGGTTCGGTTCGCCAGCGCCTCCGCTGTCGCTCAGGTGACCGATCTGACCCACAGGATCGATGTCGACACGCTGGGCCGGTTCGCCGCCAAGACGCTGCGGTCGAACGAAATCGGATATTGCAAGATTTCGCTCGACCGTCGGGTGCCGTTCGATCCTTACGCGGCGAACCGGAGGACGGGCGCGTTCGTGCTGATCGACCGGTTCACCAACGCGACGGTCGGCGCGGGCGTCATCGGTTTCGCGCTCCGCCGCGCCAGCAATGTCGCCTGGCAGGATCTGAAGGTCGACAAGGCGGCGCGGGCGCGGGCCATCGGTCAGCACCCTTGCGTCATGTGGCTGACCGGGCTGTCCGGCGCCGGCAAGTCGACCATCGCCGACCGCGTGGAACAGAAGCTCCAGGCGCTTGGCCGGCACACCTACATTCTGGATGGCGACAACGTCCGCCATGGGCTGAACCGGGATCTCGGCTTCACCGACCGGGATCGGGTCGAGAATATTCGGCGCATCGCCGAGGTCGCGAAGCTGATGGTCGATGCCGGGCTGATCGTGATCGTTTCCTTCATCTCGCCGTTCCGGTCGGAACGCCGGATGGCGCGCGAGTCGATGGAAGAGGGAGAATTCCTGGAGATATTCGTCGACACGCCCCTGGCGGTCTGCGAAGCCCGCGACCCGAAGGGTCTTTACGCGAAAGCCCGCAAGGGGGATCTGGTGAACTTCACCGGAATCGATTCGCCCTACGAACCGCCGGAAGGGCCGGATTTGAGGATCGACACGACGGCAATGACGGCTGACCTGGCGGCGGACGAGGTGGTCCGATTATTGGAGTCACGGCTCTCCAATAGAGGCCATGCAACGAAAAACAGGGATGCGTCGTAGGATTCCGGTCGAGAGCAGGCGGCTGCCGATCGGATCGCGCAGCCGACCGGGACCGGCACCGATTGCCGCGCACCGGAGATCGCGGGCCTCGGCTGACCGCGCCGGCGTCCCTCGATACGGCGCTTGCGCGCCTACTCGGGATGAGGAAAATTTATACTGCCCCCAGCCCTACCCTCACCCTGAGTAGCCCCGGACCCGATCCGGGGCGTATCGAAGGGCGGGCAACCCCTCGGGGCGTGCCGCCGCGACGGCGGTTCCGTCAAAACCGGATACGGTCCAGGCGATCGCCGGCATGACCTCGGTGGCGAACAGCTCGAGGGTACGCATCCCGTCCGCGTGACCCTGGTCGCCGAAGGCGATCTGCAGCAGCATGTAGTTCACGCCGCTCTCCTCGATGTGCTCGGCGAGACGACCGCCTTGCCGGGTCCGGGGGATCGTGGCACCGTCCCCCTCTTTCGGGGGAGACGGACATGGCGACGGCCAGGTCTGGGAGGGCAAGCGTCGGCGAGATCGCGCCCGACATTCCCGAGGGCCTGGAGCTGGGCCTGCGGAACTACTGGTATCCGATCTTCCAGTCCGAGGAGCTGCCCGTCGACGCGCCGGTCGCGCTGACCGTACTGGGCGAGGATCTGGTGGTCTGGCGCGACGCGGCCGGCCGCCCGCAGGCCGCGATCGACCGCTGCCCCCATCGCGGGGTGAAGCTGTCGCGCGGCCGGGTGCTCGAGGGACGGCTGCAATGCGCCTTCCACGGGCTGCGCTTCGACGGCGAGGGCGCATGCACGCTGATCCCGTGGGAGCCCGAGGACAGCCGGTTGCTGGACGAGGTGCGCATCCGCGCCTTCCCGGCCGACGAGCTCGGCGGCTATGTCTGGGTCTATATCGGCGATGCCGGGCGCTTCCCGCCGCCGCCGCTCGCCGCCGAGGTGCCCGAGGAGCTCTCCAGGCCCGACGATTTCATCTGGTTCCGCCTGCCGACCGAGATCTGGGACGCGAACTGGCTGCTCACCGTCGACGGCGGGGACGCCTATCACGCGGTCACCCTGCACGCCGATTCCCAGAGCGCGCGGGGCGAGGACTGGAAGGGCGGCAAGCTGGTCGAATCGGGCGTCTCGCTCGCCGACCGCCGGGTGAAAATCGTCGAGACCCCACACGGCATCCGCGGCGTCTCCGTCGACCGCGCCGGCAAGCCGATCCACCACGGCCACCTGACCGCGGAGATCCGCGGCGAGCGGGTGGCGCTGCCGGGAATCCATACCAACCCGATCTCTCCCGCGCCGGGCGCGGAGCCCTACGCCGCCCGGCTGTGGCAGTTCCCGCTCGACGCCGGGCGCACCTGGGTGGTCCGCTTCCTGTCCTGGCGCGCCGGCAGCGAGGACGAGCGGGCGCGGGCACGGCGGATTTACGCGGACATCGCGCTGCCGCGGCTGCAGCGAGTGGCCGAGGAAGACGCCCGGATCTCCGCCGGGCTCGACCTCGTCGAGGCGCGCTCGGACGAGTTCCTGTTCGAGCCCGACATGGACGTGGTGCGCATGCGCCGGCGCATTCGCGATGCCTTTCTCAGCCAGCTCGACGGCAAGCGAATCCCGCTCGCGCCCGACGCGATGGTCTTCCCCGTCATGCCGTCATGAGATCACGAGAGGGCGCTGACACCGGACAGACGCCGATCCCCGGGACGGTGGGCGCGCTTCCGACCGAAGCGGATGGGCTCTAGTCTCGCGCGATGGCGGGTGAGAACATCGTCCTCTACGAAAATCTGCGGGCCTGCAGCTACACGCCGTTCTATCTGGCGCAACTCGCCGGGCTGTTCGAGGCCGAGGGGCTGGACGTGGACCTCCGGCTGTCGCCATCGCCGCCGGAGACGGCCCAGGGGCTGATCGACGGCCGCGCCGACGTGTCCTTCGGCGGGCCGATGCGGGTGATGATGCACCACGATTCCGCCCGTGCCCGGGGCGAGGCCAGCCCGCTCATCTGTTTCGCGCAGATCGTGGCCCGCGACCCGTTCATCCTGGTCGGCCGCGCGCCCAACCCGGATTTCCGCTTCGGGGACCTGGTCGGCCCCCGCGTCGGCGTCGCCACCGACGTTCCGACGCCCTGGATGACGCTGTTTGACGACCTCGACCGCGCCGGTATCGATCCCGCCGCGGTGACGCGCGCGCCGGATGCCGCGATGGCGGAGAATGCCGCGGCGCTGGAACGCGGCGAGATCGACGTCGTGCAGGTGTTCGAGCCCTATGCCGAGGCTCTTGTCTCGGGCGGACACGGGCATGTCTGGCACCGCTTCTCGGCGCGCGGGGACATCGCGTTCACGACGTTCTACACGACCCGGCGTTTCGCCGCCGAGCGCCGGGGTGCCTGCATGGCGCTGGCCCGCGCGATGGCGGCGGCGCTCGCGCGCCTGCACGCGCGGGAGCCGGCGGAGACCGCCGCCCTGGTCGGCCCGGCCTTCTTCCGGGAACTTCCCCTCGAGCGATTCACGCGCATCGTTGCGCGGTACCGCGAGGCCGGGCTCTGGCCGCGCGGGACCGCGCTGCCGGTTGCCGCCTATGGGCGTCTCAAGGCGGCGCTGCTGGCGGGCGGGTTGATCGCCCGGGACGTGCCCTATGACGACGCCGTCGATGCCGAATTGTGCGAACCCGGAGCGCCGTCGTGAGCGGCGGCATCCCGGCCGTCGATATCGCGCCGTTCCTCGACGGCAGCGACAAGCCGTCGGTGGCCCGGCGGGTGGCGGAGGCATGCGAACGGATCGGTTTCGTCATCGTTTCCGGCCACGGCATCGAACCGGCGGTCATCGACCGCGCATTCGAGAGATCGTGGGCCTTCTTCGACCGGCCGCGCGCCGAAAAGGACCGCTGGCATCCGCAAGGCCCGTCGCGCCAGCGCGGGTTTCACGGCTTCGCCACGCGCGGCCTCGCCTACACGCTGGGCGAGGAGACGCCGCCGGATCTGCGCGAGACCTATTTCCTCGGACCCGTCGACGACCACCGCGGCCATTTCGCGAACCCGCCCGACGCCGCGAACGCCTACGCCCCCAACATCTACCCCGACAGCCCCGCGGGCGCCGCCCAGGCATTGATCGCGATCTACCGCGCCTATGAGCGGCTCTCGGCGGATCTGCTGCGCATATTCGCGGTGGCGCTGCACCAGCCGGAGGATTATTTCGCCGGTTTCATCGGGCGCCATTTCAGCATCCTGTCGAGCCATCACTATCCAGCGCTCCGGGAGCTGCCGAAACCGGGCCAGCTGCGGACCGGGGCGCACACCGATTACGGCGCGTTGACGATCCTGGCGGTGACCGAGGCGGATGGCGGGCTGGAAGTCCGCATGCCCGACAACGCCTGGCAGCCGGTCCGGCCGCCGCGCGGGGCGCTGGTGGTCAATCTCGGCGACATGATGGCGCGCTGGACCAACGATCGCTGGACCTCGACCCTGCACCGCGTCGCCAACCCGCGCGATCTCGCAAGCGCCCGGTCGCGGCGTCAGAGCATCGGCTATTTCATGCATCCCGACTACGATGCGCCGATCCGCGCGATCCCGTCCTGCGTGCCGGAAGGCGAAGAGCCGCGCTTCCCGACGATCTCCGCCGGCCAACACATCGCGATGAAGATCGCCGCCAGCCACGACGGCGCGGCGGTTGCGCGGGATGTGCCCTAGCCGGAGCGCGCGGCCGCCACCGCCTGGAGGATGGATTCAGGGGTTATCGGCAGGCTGGTGACCCGCGCGCCCAGCGGCCTGAGCGCGTCGTTGACCGCGAGCAGGATCGCCGCCGGCGCGCCCACGGTGCCCGCCTCCCCGGCCCCCTTGGTGCCCAGCGCGGTGTCGTCGAGCGGGGTCTCGACATGGCCGACATGGATGTCGGGCAGCCCGGCCGCCATCGGCACCAGATAGTCGGCGAAGCTCGCATTCAGCATCTGGCCCTCTTCGTCGTAGCGGCACTCCTCGAACAGCGCCCCGCCGATTCCCTGGACGACGCCGCCCCTGATCTGCTCCTCGACCAACAACGGGTTGACGATCCGCCCGCAATCCTCGACCACCCAGTGATCGAGCAGCCGGATTTCGCCGGTCTCCGCGTCGACCTCCAACGATGAGCCCTGCACTCCGTTGGCGAGCGCGAAGGGCGCGGCGTCGGGAACGTAGTGGCGGGTGACGGCGAGCTCGGGCTGCACGCCGGGCGGCAGGGTGTCGTGCCGGAAATGGCCGATGCGGGCGATCTCGGAGAGCGGGATCCGCTTCTCCCCGGTTGCCTTGTCGCAGACCGCGCCCCGGCGGAGATCGAGATCGGCGGGATCGGCCTGGAGGAACGAGCCGGCGAGTTCGAGGATGTTCCGGCGCAACCCGTCGGCCGCCCGCCATACCGCCTCGCCGCCGATGGTCAGCCCGCGCGAGGCCCAGGCGCCGCCGCCATAGGGCGTCGTCGAGGTGTCGCCGCCGACCACGCCGACATCGTCGGCCGCCACCCCCAGCAGGTCGGCGACGATCTGGGCGAGCGCGGCGTGGGTCCCCTGCCCGAGCTCGATCACCGAGGTGACGCAGCGCACCGTGCCGGAGGGCTCGAGCCGGACCGTGGCGCCGTCCTGGGTGCTGATACGGGCGCCCGACGGGCCGTAATAGGCGGGCCCGACGGAGGTCATTTCGAGGAAGGTGGCGACCCCGATCCCGCGATGGATTCCGCTTTCCCGCAGCGCCGCCTGCTCGGCGCGGAGAGCGTCATAGCCCATCATCCGGGTGAGCTCGTCGAGGCAGCGCCGGGGGCTGAGCCGCTTGATCGCGAGCCCGCCCGGGGTCTTGAGCGGGTAGGAATCCTCTTCCCAGTAATTGCGGCGGCGCATCTCCACCGGATCGATGCCGGCCGCGTGCGCCGCCCAGTCGAGCAGCTGCTCGGCCACCGCGCAGGCGATCGGCTGGCCGACAGCGCGGTACATGCCCGACGGCGGCTTGTTCTGGAACACCACCCGCAGCCGGGCATCGTAGTCGCGATTGGCATAGGCGCCGGCCGCCATCATGATCGTCATCATGCCTTCGCTGATCGGCGGGCGGCCGTAGGCGCCGTAGGCGCCGAGCGAGGTCACCGCGTCGACCGCGAGAGCGCGGATGCCGCCGTCCTCGCCGACCCCGAGCCGCGCGCTCACCCCCTGGTCGCGGGCCTGCACGTCGGCGACGAAGGATTCCATGCGGTCGGCGACATATTTGACCGGCCGCCCGAGCATCTTGCTCACCGCGGAGACCGCGATCTCGTCGCCGTAGATGTGGAGCTTGATCCCGAACCCGCCGCCGATATCGGGCGCGACGACGCGGACCAGATGCTCGGGGATGCCGAGATGGCGGGACAGCGTGTCCTGCTGGTGCCACGGCGACTGGTGGCTGCCATGGACGGTGAGCTTGCCTTCGCCGGGATCGTAGTCGGCGATCACGCTGCGCATTTCGAGCGGCACGCCGGTATGGCGGGCGAAGGAAAACCGGCCCTCGACGACATGCGCGGCCCCGGCGAACGCGGTTTCGGGCTCGCCGGCCCTGATCGTCGTCGAGAAGCTGAGATTGCTGCCGAGCGCGGGATGGACCAGCGCGGCGTTCTCGTCGAGCGTGCGGTCGCGAATTGCGGCGACCGGCAGCGGCTCCCACTCGACGACCACCTCTGCCGCCGCGTCCTCGGCCTCCGCGCGGCTCGCGGCGACCACCGCGGCGACCGGTTCGCCCTGCCAGACCACGCGGTCCACCGCGACTGCGTGCTGCGGCGGGGAGACCATCGTCGGCAGGTGATCCATCGTCCCCTGCCACGGGGTGCAGACCAGGGCGATCTCCGCGCCGGCGATGACCCTGGCGTTCGGCACCGCCGCCAGCGCCGGCGCCGGGTCGATGTTCAGGATGCGCGCATGCGCGTGGGGGCTTCTGACGAAGGCCAGATGCAGCAGCCCCGGGAAGCGGAGATCGTCGGCGTATTTGCCCCGCCCGAATGCCAGCCGCCGGGCGCTGCGGCGCGGCAAAGGGCGCCCGACGGCGCCCGCTGGATCAGCCACCGAAGCGGCTCTCCATCACTGTCTCGACCGCGTCGACGATGGCGTGATAGCCGGTGCAGCGGCAGTAATTGCCGGACAGGAACTCGCGGATCTCGGCGCGCGACATCGTGCGCCCGGCCTCCAGCATCTCCGCCGCGGTGAGCAGCATGCCGGGCGTGCAATAGCCGCATTGGAGCGCGTTGCGATTGATGAACGCCTCCTGCAAATCCTCGATTTCGCCGGAATCCGACAGCCCCTCGATGGTCCACACATCGGCCCCGTCGGCCTGGATGGCGAGCATCAGGCAGCCGCGCACGATACTGCCGTCGACGCGCACCGTGCAGGCGCCGCAGACCCCGTGCTCGCAGCCGAGATGGGAGCCGGTCAGGCCGAGCTCGATGCGCAGGAAATCCACCAGATGCTGCCGCGCCTCGACCCGCTTGGCGATCTTCTCGCCGTTGACCGTGAGTGCGATGTCGGCGAATTCTTCCATCGTTCCGCCCCTTCAGCTTGCGGCGACCATGCGGTCGATCGCGCGGCCGGTCAGCACCCGCGCCAGATGCAGCCTGGTCGCGGCCGACGCATGAAAATTCCCGATCGGGTCGAGATCGCCGCCGAGCGCTTCCTTGACCGCCTCCTTGACGCCGTCCGACCAGGGCTTGCCCGCGGCCGCGGCGGAGGCGCCATCGGCGAAGCGGGGCCGGTCCTCGCTGCCGAAAAAAGCGAGGCGGACGTCGTTCAGCACCGCGCCGTCGACCTTGGCGTGGCAGCACACCCCGGCGAGGGCGAAGTCGCCGTGGCGGCGGGCCAGCTCCATGAAGGACGACCGGTAGCCCGGCGCGATCGCCGGGATCCGGGTCTCGACCAGCAGCTCGTCGTCGCCGCGCTCGGTCTCGTAGAGCCCGTTGAAGAAGGACCGGGCGGCGACCGTCCGCCGTCCGCGGGTGCTCGCCAGCACGAATTCCGCATCCAGCGCGACCGCGCAGGCGGGCAGCTCGGCGGCGGGGTCGGCGAGCGCGATGCTGCCCCCGAACGTGCCGCGGTTGCGGATCGCGACATGGGCGACATGCGGCATCGCCTCGGCGATCAGCGGCAGATGCTCGGCGACGATGGGCGAGTCCAGAACCTCGGCATGGCGGGCGAGCGCGCCGATCCTGACACTCCCGTCCGCGAAGGAGATCCCCTTCAAGGCGTCGATCCGGTTGATGTCGATCAGCAGCTGCGGCCGCGACAGCCGCATGTTCAGGGTCGGCATCAGGCTCTGGCCGCCGGCGAGGATGCGGGCCTCCTCGCCGTGCTCGGCGAGGAGCTCCAGCACGTCATCGAGGCTTTCCGGCCGAATATAGGCGAAGCGCGGCGCCTTCACTCCCAGCCTCCCGTTTTCGTTGTCAGGAAGACACTGTAGCCAAGGCTGCGGATTCGGCAAGGGCCGCGCGATGGACAGGTCCCGACGCTTTCCGCGACATCGCGGCGCTAATCCGCGCCGCGGGAAGGCGGCGGCGGACGGGCTGCGCCGGTCCGGGGCCGCCATTGCCGCGCCAGCAGTCGCGCCCGGGCAAGCTCCGCCGACGTCAGGTGCGCCGCGGTGCGGTCCCTGGCCCGCTCCGCACGGGTGCGCTTCTCCGCGGCGGAAAACAGCGAGGCCGCAAGGCTGTACCACTTGTGCGCCCGAACGAAATCCCGGCGGACGCCCCGGCCCTTGGAATACATGGACCCGAGATTGAACTGAGCCATGGCAAAGCCCTGTTCCGCGGCGCGGCGATACCAGCGCGCCGCCTCGGTATAGTCCCGCGGGATGCCCCGACCGCCGTCGTATATGAGCCCGAGATTGAACTGAGCCCGGGCATCGCCCTGCTCCGCGGCGCGGCGATCAGCGCTCCGCCTCGGCGGAGTCCCGCGGAACGCCCCGGCCGTCGTTGTACATGAACCCGAGATTGAACTGAGCCTGGGCATGGCCCTGTTCCGCGGCGCGGCGATACCAGCGCTCCGCCTCGGCGGAGTCCCGCGGAACGCCCCGGCCATCGTTGTACATGACGCCGAGATTGACCTGAGCCGGGGCATGCCCCTGTTCCGCGGCGCGGCGATACCAGCGCTCCGCCTCGGCGTAGTCCTGCGGAACGCCCAGGCCCTTGGCATACATGACGCCGAGATTGAATTGAGCCGGGGCATGGCCCTGGCGGCGCGGCGATACCAGCGCACCGCCTCGGCGTAGTCCTGCGGAACGCCCAGGCCCCTGTCGTACAAGACGCCGAGATTGAGTTGAGCCGGGGCAAAGCCCTGTTCCGCGGCGCGGCGATACCAGCGTGCGGCTTCGGCGGAGTCCCGCGGGACGCCCCGGCCGTCGTCGTACATGAACCCGAGCTTGTGAGCCAGGGCAACGCCCTGTTCCGCGCCGCGGCGATACCAGCGCGCCGCCTCGGCATAGTCCCGCGGAACGCCCCGACCGTAGTCGTACATGAACCCGAGCTTGAATTGAGCCAGGGCAAAGCCCTGTTCCGCGGCGCGGCGATACCAGCGCGCCGCCTCGGCGTAGTCCCGCGGAACGCCTAGGCCCCTGTCGTACAAGACGCCGAGATTGAATTGAGCCGGGGCATCGCCCTGTTCGGCGAGGCGCTGGAAGCCGCGGTAAGCCGTCGCGTAATCGCCGCGCCCGTATGCCGTCTTGGCTTCATCGAGGCTCCGCGCCGCCGCCGCCGGCGAAGCGGCCGCCATCGCCAGCAGCAGCGCCGCCGCCGGGGCCATGAGTCCGAACGCCCTCATCGCATCTTACCCGGCCCCTTCGCCCGGACGGGTCGTCCGCGGCCTTCGCCGCGGCGACCGGGATCGCCGTTTGCCTGACTTCCGGGATGCGGATGCCATAGACAGCCCTCGGCCCGGCCGCCACAATGCCACAACCGTTGGTATAAGAAAGTCAAGTCATGGGCAAGCTGCGCCACATCGCGATGCAGGTGCCGGATCTGGAACGGGCGGCGGCGTTCTACGAAGCCGTCTTCGGGCTCGACCGGGTCGCGGAGGCGGAAAGCCCGATCGGCAACGCGGTCATGCTGTCCGACGGGGTGATGAACCTCACTTTGCTCAACTTCCCGGAGGGAACCGTGGGCGGCATCGAAGGGCCGGGCTGGGCCGGGCTGCACCATTTCGGCATGGTGGTCGACGACAAGGCCGCCACGGCGGACCGGATCGAAGCCAATGGCGGGCGTTTCTTCATGGAGCTTCCGGGCGACTATCCCGGGGTCGAGGCGGAAACCAAGTTCAAGGACCCCAACGGCGTGGTGTTCGACGTCTCGGAACACGACTGGACCCTCAGGCGGAAGGATTGAGGGCGTGGAGATCGTCGACGAATTCACGATACCCGCGCGCGAGGGCCGCGCCGTCCGCGTGGAGAAGGGCCACGTGCTCAGGATCCACCAGATCGTCGGCGGGCAGGTCGGCGATTGCGTGTTCTACAACGCCGACGATTACCGCGAATGGTTCCATGTCGGCCAGAGCTGGGCGACCAACGTGATCCTCGGCACCGGAACGGCCAAGAGCTTCAAGCATTTCTATTCCAAGCCGCCGCGCGAGAACGTGTTGCTCACCGCGGTCGCCGACTCTTACGCCAATCACTGGGGCAATATGGGCGGGCGCTGCTCGACCAGGCTCTACGAGCGCCGCGACAATCTGGCCGCGCACCGCTCCTGCCAGGAAAACCTGACCGAGGCGCTCACCCCCTGGGGGCTCACCGGGGACGAGGTGATGGACGTGTTCAACGCGTTCATGAACGTCGCCCTCGACGCCGATGGCGGGTTCACCATCCTGCCGACGACGGTGGCCGCGGACGACTATATCGACCTCCGGGCGGAGATGAACGTGCTGGCGGCCGTGTCCGCCTGCCCGGCGGACACCTCGCCCACCAATGACGGCAAATCGGCGCCGCTCGGCATCAAGGTTTTTGCGGGCGGCTAGCCTGCCCGGTTTCGACGGAACTCATCCCTCTCCAACGCTGCGCGGGAGGTTTGGCTTGTCTGGAGCTCCAATGAACCGGATGATGCCATGTCCGGAATGACGATGCGTTAAGGAGCCGATGATGCTTTCGGTCAAGTTACCCGCGGACGTCGAAAATCGCCTCGACCGGCTGGCGAAAGCGACGGGGCGAACCAAGGCCTTCTATGCCCGCCAGGCTATCGTGGAGCATTTGGAGGATCTTGAGGACATCTACCTCGCGGAACAGCGTTCGGCTGACAACCAGGCCGGGGAATCCCGCACTTACACGCTTGAGGAGGTAGAGCGCGAGCTTGACCTGGCGGATTGAGTTCGACGCCGGCGCCCTGAAGGATCTGCGCGGGCTCGACAGGCAGGTCGCGCGGCGCGTTATTCGGTTCCTGGGCGAACGTATCGGGCCTCTCGACGATCCGCGGCGGTTCGGTGCGCCGCTAAGGCCAGCCGGCGAGGCCGATGCGACGCCGCTATGGCGCTACCGCGTCGACGATTGGCGTATCGTGGTCCGTATCGAGGACGACATATTGCGCGTTCTGGTCGTGCGGGTGGCGCATCGGCGCGAGGTCTATCGCGGTCTCTGAGAATTCCCGGCCCACAGATTCGCCGACATCATCGCAGCGGGCCGGCGCCGCTCGGCATCAAGGTCTTCGCGGGCGGCTAGGACCGCCCCGCGTCCTCGCCTTCCAGCGCCCGGGTCATGATTTCCTGCCGGGAGCGGGCCCAGAGCCAGACCAGGAGGCAGATCGCGGCGCCGCCGGCGACCGGCCATTGCAGGCCGACATAGCTCGACAGCGTCCCCATGACCAGGGCGCCGACCGCGGGGCCGCCGCGGTTGATCATGCCGTAGAGGCCCATCACCCGGCCGCGCAGCCCGGGGTCGACGGCGTTCTGCAGCAGGGTCTGCTCCCCCGCCCCGACGACGATCATGGCGAACCCGGCGACCGCCAGGCAGGGCAGCGCCAGCCAGAAGACGTCGGTGGCGGAGAAGCCGATCAGCATCGCCGCGAGGAGCGCGATGCAGGAAACCGTGGTCGCGGTCAAGCCGGCGACGGCGCCCCGCTGGGCCAGCCAGAGCCCGCCCAGCATGGCGCCCAGCCCGGCCGCGGAGGTCAGCCAGGCGAGCCCCTCGGCGCCGCGCCCGAACACCGCGTCGGCGAAGCCGGGGAGCAGCTCCATGAAGGGCCGCGCGCAGATCGCGACGATGGTCAGGACGATGAGCATCGGCCCGATCCCCTTGTGGCGGGCGGCATAGGCGTAGCCATCGGCGATTTCGCCCGGCACGTTGCGGACCCCGCGCGCCAGCGCCCGCTGCTCCCGGTGTTCGAGGCGGATACGCGACAGCATGGCGAGGAAGACGACGAAGGTGGCGGCGTTGAAGGCGAACGCCCAGCCGACGCCGTAGCGGAGGATCAGGAACCCGGCGATCATCGGCCCGACAAAGCGCGCGCCGTTGAAGATCAGCGAGTTGATCCCGATCGCCGCCGACAGATCCTGGCGCGCGACCAGGCTCGGGACGATGGCGAGGCGCACCGGCTGGCCGAAGGCGAGCACGGTGCCCCCGACAGCCACCAGGATCAGCAGGATCTCGATGGTGATCGCGCCCGAGAGCGTAAAGCCGGCGAGCAGGACCGCCTGGACCAGGTTGAGGGCCTGGACCGCCCGGAGGGCGCGCAGGCGCTCCACCCGTTCGGCGACCACGCCGGTGATCGGCGCCAGCAGGACGGTCGGGAACAAATCGGCGAAGGCGACGATGCCGAGCCACGTCCCCGACTGGGTGAGATCCCAGGCGAGCCAGCCGACCGACATCCGCTGCACCCAGGTGCCGACATGCGAGGCCACATTGCCGCCCGAGAACAGGCGGAAGTCGCGATGCGCGAGCGCGCTCCGAATCGGCTCGAGGCGGGCGGGAAACTTCATGAGCGGGTCTTCGCGAGGGAACGCGGACGATAGCAGAGCCGCGCTTGGCGGGCCAAGCGGGCCATCCGTCTTGTCGCCCGTCTTGCCGCTTGATAGCTTGCAGCCGTTCCAGAACGGCGCATGGGAGATCGCGATGCCGGACACCGCCCGCAGCACGGTAAACACGCTTGAGCCGTATTTCATGCCGTTCACCGCGAACCGGCAGTTCAAGTCGGCCCCGCGGATCGTGGTGGCGGCGAAGGACATGCACTACACCGCCGAGGACGGCAGCCTGATCCTCGACGGCTCGGCCGGGATGTGGTGCGTCAATGCCGGCCACTGCCGGGACAAGATCACCCGCGCGATCCAGGACCAGGCGGCGAGCATGGATTACGCGCCCGCCTTCCAGTGCGGCCATCCGGGCGCGTTCGAGCTTGCCGCCAGGCTGGCGACGATGATGCCGGGCGCGCTCGACCATGTCTTTTTCGCCAATTCCGGATCCGAGGCGGTCGACACCGCGCTCAAGATCGCGCTGGCCTATCACCGCCAGAACGGCGAAGCCGCCCGGACCAGGTTCATCGGCCGCGAGCGCGGCTATCACGGCGTCGGATTCGGCGGCACCGCGGTGGGCGGGATTTCCAACAACCGCAAGCAGTTCGGCAACCTGGTCGCGGGCGTCGACCACCTGCCGCACACCCACAATCCGGCCGAGATGGCCTTCTCCCGGGGCCAGCCGGGATGGGGCGCGCATCTGGCCGACGATCTGGAGCGCATCTGCGCGCTGCACGATCCGTCCACCATCGCGGCGGCGATCGTCGAGCCGGTGGCCGGCTCGACCGGCGTGCTGGTGCCGCCCGAGGGCTACCTGACGCGCCTGCGCGAGATCTGCGACCGCCACGGCATCCTCCTCATCCTCGACGAGGTGATCACCGGGTTCGGGCGCATCGGCGAGGCGTTCGCCTGCGAACGCTTCGGCGTCGAGCCCGACATGATCGCCATGGCCAAGGGGCTGACCAACGCGACCGTGCCGATGGCCGCGGTCGGCGTCAGCCGGGGCATCCACGACACGCTGCTGGAAGGCCCGGCGGGGGTCGAGCTGTTCCACGGCTACACCTATTCCGGCCATCCGCTGGCCTGCGCGGCGGGGCTGGCGACGCTCGAGATCTATGCCGAGGAGGGCCTGTTCGAGCGCGCCAGGGCGCTGGCCCCGGTGTGGGAGGACGCGCTGCACTCACTCAGCGACAAGCCCAATGTCATCGACATCCGCAATATCGGCCTGATGGGCGCGGTCGAGATGGCGCCGAGGCCCGGGGCGCCGGGGGCGCGCGCCTTCGACGTCTATCTCGACTGCTTCCACAACGGGCTGATGGTGCGCCAGACCGGCGACACCATCGCCATGTCGCCGCCGCTGATCATCACCGAGGCGCAGATCGGCGAGCTCGTCGACATCCTCGGCGCCGCGATCGCCGCGGCGGCGTGAGGGGGGTTGAAATCAGGGCTGGCACGGACCCTATCTGTCCAGTTGGATAGCCAGATATGGTCCGTGCCATGTGGACTCTCCAGGACGCCAAGAATCGGTTCAGCGCCGTCGTGAACGCGGCGCTCGCGGGCACGCCGCAGGAAGTGACACGGCGCGGGAAGCCCGCCGTCGTCGTTCTCTCCACCGTGGAATACCGCCGCCTGGTCGCGCAAGCCGAGGCGACCCGCGGCTCCTTCGTCGATCATCTGCTCTCCTTTCCGGGCCCGATCGACCGCGCCAGGGTCGTCTTGCGTCGCGTCGAGTTTTGAAGTTCCTGCTCGACACCGAAATGCTGTCGGCGACGCGGCGCCCCGAGCGCGCTCCTCGGGTTGCGGCCTGGCTCAGGTCGCAACCGGAGGAAGACCTGTATCTCAGCGTCGTGACTCTCGGCGAAATCGAGCGGGAGATGGCGCTCCAGAGCCCGCGCCAACCCGAATTCGCCGCGGAGCTGCGCGCCTGGATCGACGGGACGGTGCGCCTCTTCGCGGACCGTCTCCTGCCCTTCGGCGCGGCAGAGGCGCGCATCTGGGGACGGCTATCCGCGAAGCTCGGCCACAACGGCGCCGACCTCCCGATCGCGGCCACCGCGCTCGCCCAGGGCGCCGTCGTCGTCACCGGGAACGTCTCGGACTTCGAACCGGCGGGAGTCGAGGTCGAGAACCCGTTCTAGGGTCCTGTTTTGGAATTTCGTGTGCTCTCGCCTGGTGTTCCCCGCCGCGTCATGGCCGGACTTGTTCCATTGCTGTCCGGTTTAACCTTCGGGGCGGGCTCTGCCGCAATGGGCGAGACCGCCGCCGCCCCCCTGTTGTCACCCCGGACTTGTTCCGGGGCCCAGGGAAGCCGGGCGGGGGCGGTGCCTGTGGCCCTGGGCCCCGGAACAAGTCCGGGGTGACAAGGGGAGAACAAGGAAGGCAGGTGAGAGCGTGCCGCAATCCGTGTCCCGATCCGGCGAACGCGCCGGTAATCCGCCTGTACCAACGCCTTGCACCCGGTCCAGCCCATCCAAACCGGACAGCAGTGGACTTGTTCCGGCCATCCACGCAGCTCGGCGCCCGCGAAGCAGTCGGCCGAGGGAGATGCCCGGAACAAGTCCGGGCATGACGGCTTGGGGGATTGAACTGGGCGGAGAGGAGCCCATGCTCTCCTTCAAAATCACCACGGTCGGCTCGTCTTCCGGCGTGATCCTCACCAAGGAGGCGATGGCGCGGCTCCGGGTGAAGAAGGGCGATACGCTCTATCTCACCGAGGCGCCGGACGGGGGGTATCGTCTGACCCCTTACGATCCGGAGTTCGCGCGCCAGATGGCGCTCGCCGAAGAGATCATGCATGACGACCGCGAGGTGCTGCGGGCGCTGGCGAGGTGAGTTCCGGCAGCGCCGCCGCGTGGCGCTGGATCGAGGCGAGTGTCGTTCTGGCCGTCCATGACCGGCAACTCGCCGAGCATGGCGGCGCGGACGGGATCCGCGACAAGGGGGCGATCGACTCGGCTCGTCCCCGGAACCTCGCGGCCTACGGCAACCCGGATGCCGCCGATCTGGCGGCGGCCTACATATGCGGCCCGACCGCCGGCCATCCCTTCATCGACGGCAACAAGCGCACGGCCTGGGTTGCGGGACGCCTCTTCCTCGCCGACAACGGCTATCGCCTCGACTTCGATCCCCTGGACGCTGTCGGGATCATGGAGGGCGTGGCGGCCGGCCGGGTCGGAGAGCACAGTCTCGCAGCCTGGCTTCGCTCGTGCCTGCAAGGCTGAGGGAAAATCGCTCGGATTATCCGCCGAAGGCACTGCCCTTTCTTCCATCACCGGAACCCGCCCCTGGACGGCCCGGCATGCGGGTGCAAGCTAACGGGGGACATCGAAGGGCGCGCGCGCGTCCCTCGATACGCCGCTTCGGGACCCGCTCGGGATGAGGCAAAGGTGGCCACCCGATCCCGGATCAGCGATATGCGGCGGCCGCTTCCACGTCGATTCCTGCCGCCTCCAGCCGGGCCTGGGCGGCGCTTACAACCTCGGATTCGAACCCGTCCCGGTGGCGCAGCACGATCGCCTCGCCGGCCAGTTCGGGCAGACCCCGCTCCAGGAGCTTCTCGAATCCCTCGGTTTCGTTCTTGCCGAGCGCCCAGTCGATCAAGGTCTGGTGCACGCCGACCCGGCCGACCTTCTGGCGTGTCCGCGTCAGTCGCGTCGATCGTCCGCGTTCCTCGGTGAGCACATGCTCGAAGGTGTAGACGGTGCGCCAGAAATCGTGCTCGACGGTGCCCGGCTGCTCGGATGGAAGAACCGTCACGAGCCTCCGGAACGCCGCATCCGCCAGATCGGTGCCGCCCCGCTTGCGCGCGTTTTCGACGACAATACGCAGCTGCTCGGGGTCTTCGCATGAGCTGACGAATTCGAGCATCCGATCCGAATCGTGCTTAACCATGGTGGTTTTCCAATACTCTGCGGTCCCCGGCTACGGGGCTCCTTGCCACGAACTCCTAGCCTATCATGCCTCGACGCCGCGCCGGGCGGGTAAGCGCCGGGACTCGGGAAAAACGCTCGGACCGGCGGCGGGGCGAGGCGATCCGCCGGACGACCCCAAGGCGGTCCAGCGGCCGAACCTGTCTCTCAAGCGTTCCCGGCAAGCATTTGACGGAGCGGCAATACGCTTCCCCCGCGGGCGCCTATCGCGGGCCCGCCTTGTCCCCTGGGGACGCGGAATCTTGCCGTTTCAGGACAATGTTTCACGTGAAACATAGGTCAACAATGCTGACTTATGTTTCACGTGAAACATTAGGCGCGCTCAGTCGTTGTCGCGCTTGGCCCGCGTCGCTTCGAACTCGCTCAGCGGCGGCGACAGATAGCGCCTGAGCTCGGAGATGTCGGCCGGCGGCCCCTCGCCCGCCGGGCGGTCGCCCTTGATCGTCACCCGGTGCATCATCCGGCGCTCTGGATAATAGTCGTGCAGCGCGGAGTGCTGCACCGACCGGTTGTCCCAGAACACCACCATGCCGGGCTGCCAGCGGTGCCGGTAATGGTATTCGTGGCGCATCGTCCGGCGGTAGAGGAAGTCGAGGATGGCCTGCCCCTCCTCCTCGTCCATCCCCTTGATGTGGGTGGTGAAGGAGCGGTTGACGAAGATCGCCTTGCGCCCGGTCACCGGGTGGACGCGGACCAGCGGATGGGCGGTCGGGCGGTAGAGCTCCTCGTAGCGGTGCAGCCGGTCGCGCCCCTCCTTCGAGTTGGCGAAGAGCTTCTTGAAGGTGATGAAGTCGTGCATCGCCTCGAGGCCGGAGAGCAGCTGCTGCATGCGGTCCGACAACCCCTCGTAGAGCGCGGCCATGCTGCAGAACGCGGTATCGCCGGCCGGCGAGGGGATGATCTGCGCGCTCAGGATCGTGCCCATCGGCGGGCGGGCGCGGAAGGTCTCGTCGGAATGCCAGATATCGGTCGAGGGCGGCGGATTGCCTTCCTTGTTGTCGAAGACGATCAGCTCGGGCTGGGCGGCGTCGTTGGTCGAGAACGGATGGACCGTGAGCTCGCCCATCCGGCGCCCGAACGCGACCAGCTGTTCGGCGCTCGGATGCTGGCCGGGAAAGACCAGCACGCCGTGCTCGGCATGGGCGGCAAGGACCGCATCGGCCTGCGCCTGGGTGAGCGTCTGGCGCAAGTCGATCCCGGTGACCCCGGCGCCGCAGAACACGCCCAGCTTCTCGATCGTGAGCCCCACATCGTCCCGCACGGCATGGATGGCGGTCGTGGCCATGGTCGATCCCCTCCGGTCTTGCCTCTGCCGGAGCCTAGCACGGGGGCGCCCTACAATTCGACCCCGCGGTTGTCCCAGGCGCGGCGCCACTTGCCGGCGAGGTCGGGGTCGAACAGGAGGTCGGTGTCGCCGGGGGCGACGACCCAGTCGTCGCGCGCGAGCTCGGATTCGAGCTGCCCCGGCGCCCAGCCCGAATAGCCGAGGATGAAGAGGCTGCGCGGCGGGCCGGTGCGGCGCGCCATCTCGCGCAGGATCCCGGGGTCGGCGGACAGCCAGACATTGCCCGTCACCTTGACCGAGTTTCCGCCCGGATAATCCCCCGAATGCAGGATGAACCCCTCCGCCGCCCCGACCGGCCCGCCGTAATGCACGGCGATCTTGCGCCCCGCGGGCCGGGCGGGGGCGGAGCCCGGATCGAGGATGTTCTCGGCCCAGTCCTCGGCCAGCACGCGGTTGATCACGAACCCCATCGCGCCGTCCGCGCCGTGGCTGATCATGTAGATCACGGTGCCGGCGAAGCGGGGGTCGGGCATGTCGGGGGCGGCGATCAGGAACCACCCCTTGAGGCTGCCGGGCAGCAGGTCCGTCTGCGCAACCGCCTCCTGGATCGCGGACAGCCCGAACACCGCGAGGAGCAGGACAGCGGCACGGCGGAGGCGCCCCCTCACAGCGCCGGCGCCTCGAGCCTGCAAAGCCCGTCCGACGGCGCGATCGGCGCCCCGGTGCGGGCGGCGAGTTCGGCGAAGTCGAGCCCCGCCGCCATCGGCCACGACCAGGCCCTGCTCTCGGCCACGACCAGGCCCTGCGGCGTCACGTCGATGACCGCGAGATCGGTATAGATCCGGTTCACCGCCTTGCGCCCGGTCAGCGGATAGGTCACGCGCTCGACGATCTTGGGCTCGCCGCGCCGGGTGCAGTGATCGGTCATCGCGTAGACCGCCTTCGCCCCGACCGCGAGGTCCATCGCCCCGCCGACGCCGGGGATCGCATCGGGCGCGCCGGTCGACCAGTTCGCCAGATCGCCGTTGGCCGCCACCTGGAACGCGCCGAGGACGCAGAGGTCGAGATGCCCGCCGCGCACGATGGCAAACGAATCCGCGTGATGGAACAGCGACGCGCCGGGCACCAGCGTGACCGGCTGCTTGCCCGCGTTGATCAGATCCTCGTCTTGCGCGTCCGCCGGCGGTTCGGGCCCCATGCCGAGGATGCCGTTCTCGCTGTGGAAGACGACCTCGCGCTCGGCCGGGACGAAATTCGCCACCAGCACCGGCTGGCCGATGCCGAGATTGACGAAGGCGCCCTCGGGAATGTCCTGGGCGATGCGCCAGGCGACCTGGTTGCGGGTGAGGCCCTTTGTCACGGGTAGCGGTCTCCCCTCAGGATCGCCTGGCGCTCGCTCATCGGCTCGGGCACGGCGACCACGCGGTCGACGAAGATGCCGGGGGTGACGACGTTCTCCGGGTCGATCTCGCCGAGTTCCACCAGCTTCCGCGCCTGGACGATCGTGGTCGCCGCGGCCATGCACATCAGCGGGCCGAAATTGCGCGCGGCCAGGCGGAAAGTGAGGTTGCCCCAGCGATCCGCCCGCTCCGCCTTGATCAGCGCGAAATCGGCATGGAGGGGGTATTCGAGGACGTGGTCGCGGCCGTCGATGCAGCGGGTCTCCTTGCCGTCGGCCAGCGGTGTGCCGACCGTGGTCGGGGTGTAGAACCCGCCGAGCCCGGCGCCGGCCGCGCGCAGGCGTTCGGCGAGCGTCCCCTGCGGCACCACTTCGAGCGCCACCTCGCCGGCCCGGTAGATTTCCTCGAACACCTCCGAATGGGAGGACCGGGGGTAGGTGCAGATCATCCGGGCGACCCGGCGCTGTTCGAGCAGCGCGGCGAGCCCGACATGGCCGTTGCCGGCGTTGTTGTTGACCACCGTGAGGCCGCTTGCGCCGCGGTCGATCAGCGCATGGATCAGCTCGGTCGGCGAGCCGGCCTCGCCGAACCCGCCGATCAGCACCGTCGCGCCGTCGCCGATATCGGCGACCGCCTCGGCGAGTCCTGGCACGCGCTTGTCGATCATCCGCCGAATCCTATGCGAGGTCCGGTGCGCCGTCCACAGCCGGCCCGGTTGACCGGGCCCCCGGCGCCGACCAACTTCTTCGCATGGAAGCGCTCTGCCGCGACTGCTTCGCCCCGGCCGGCGGGGGACCGGCCTGCGCGGCCTGCGGGTCGGCCCGGATCGCGCGGCACGCGGAGCTCGCCCGGCTGGCGATCGGGCATGTCGATTGCGATGCCTTCTACGCCGCGGTCGAGAAGCGGGACGATCCCTCCCTCGCCGACCGGGCGGTGCTGGTCGGCGGCGGCCGGCGGGGGGTCGTCATGGCGGCCTGCTACAATGCGCGCAAGTTCGGCATCCGCTCGGCGATGCCGATGTTCCAGGCGCTGCGGGCCTGCCCGGACGCGGCGGTGATCCGCCCCGACATGAACAAATACGCCGCGATCGCCCGCCAGGTCCGGGCGCTGATGAACGATGTCACCCCCGCCGTCGAGCCGATCTCGATCGACGAGGCGGTGCTCGACCTCTCGGGCACCGAGCGGCTGCACCGGGCCTCCCCGGCGGAGACGCTGGCGCGGCTGGCGCGCCGGATCGAGACCGGGATCGGCATCACCGTCTCGATCGGGCTGAGCTACAACCGCTTCCTCGCCAAGATCGCGTCCGGGATGGACAAGCCGCGCGGCTTCTTCACGATCGGCCGGGGCGATGCGCGGGGTTTCCTCGCCGGCCAGAAGGTCACCCTGATCTGGGGGGTGGGCGAGGCGATGCGGAGACGCCTGGCGGCCGACGGCATCGCCACGATCGGCGACCTCCAGGGCATGGAGGCGGACACCCTCGCGCGCCGCTACGGAGCGATGGGGCAAAGGCTCGCCAGGCTTTCGCAAGGCGAGGACGGGCGCGCGGTGACCGGCGGGGCGACCCGCAAGAGCCTCTCGGCCGAGACCACCTTCGCCCGGGACCTGACCCGCCTGGACGATCTGATGAAGCGCCTGTGGCCGCTCGCCGAGAAGGTCGCGCGCCGGCTCAAGACCGAGAAGATCGGCGCGCGGACCATAACCGTGAAACTCAAGCGGGCGGATTTCCGCACCCGGACGCGGAGCGCCACCCTGGCGCATGCGACGCAATCGGCCGAGACGATCTACCGCGCCGGCGCGCTTCTGGTCGCCAGGGAGGTCGACGGCTCGCCGTGGCGGCTGATCGGCATCGGCACGGCGCGCTATGTCCCGGCCGAGGAGGCCGACCCGCCCGACCTCGCCGATCCCAAATCGCTCGCCCGCCGCGACGTCGAGCGCGCCATCGACTCGATCCGCGAGCGCTTCGGCGAGGACGCCATCGGCCACGGGCGCGGGCTCGGCTAGCGCCTAATGTTTCACGTGAAACATAAGTCAGCCTTGTTGACCTATGTTTCACGTGAAACATTGGCCCGAAACGGTAGTATTTCGCGTCCCCCGGGGACGGGACGCCTTTGCGGCGCGCCGTCGCGGGGGTTGCATATCGGCGCCGCGCCAACCCCCTGGCGGGAGTTCCTGAGAGAACGGTTCCGGCAACCGGGCGCCGGACGCCCGCGCGGGGAGGCGAGGCTAGGGCTCCCGCTTGGCGCCGAACGCGCCGACATAGGCGTCGGTGTCGAAGATGCCGTAGGTCTCGGTGTGGTTCGGGCCGTAAAAGTTCCCTTGAACGCGATCGGTGCCGGCAGTTCCCGCCCCGAAACCGCCGTGGACCGGCTCCATGTCGGACCAGGCGGACGATCCGATGGAAGAACCGCCGATGACGATATCGACGCCTATGCGGGGTGTGGACAGGTCGGCGATGGTGACGGTCACGGTCCCCTGGTGCCGCCGGAAGGTGTTGGTCGAAGCGGCTTCGGCGATGCCTGTCCATGTCGCGCTCCCCGTACCCGTGGGGTTGGTAAGGGGGGAATCGCCCAGGGCATAGGCGCCGGCCCAGCGGAAGCTACCGCTGAAGGGAACGCCCTGGACCCGGCCGGCCATCGGGCCATTGCCGATTTCCACGGCCGCCCAGCCATGCTGGCCCCAGAGTCCGTAGCCGAACGCGGGCGGAAAGTCGGTGATGGTGGCGTTCGGGATTTCGGTCGAGAAATCCAGTGCGGCCGTCGTGGTCATCGTGTCGAAACCGCCTCTCGAGCCCAGGGTCACCCGGGTCAGGGAGACGCCGGTATCGGTATCGAGCAAGTCCTGTCCGGAAATCGTCGTGCCCCCGTCTCCGTTGCAAGTCGCCCCGGCGCACGTAAAGCTCTCGACCGTGCTGTCTTCCACCACTACGCCACCGCCGGACAGGGAGTAATCGACGTATTGGGGGGCGAGGAGAGCGGTGTCCACGCGGCCCGCAATTCCCGCGAGCCGCACGATCCTCGGGTCCGACCTGAGACGCTCGAGTTCCGCGTCGCTGAGCCCTGGGCTGCCGCTGCCGCCGCCGCCGCCGCCGCCGCCGCATGCGGACAGGAAGAACCCGCCGAGAACGGCGGCCAAGGCGGCGATACATGTATTCGAACGCATGAACCCTTCCCCTTCCCGTTGACGGACCGGCCAGCGTCGAGCGGCTGCGCCGCGATGACCGGAGGCCGATCAGACATACCAAAATAGCATAGAAACATGCGTTTATATTTCTTCATGTCCAAGACAGATGCTTTTTTCTGCGGGGCGGTGCCGCCGCATAGGGCGACTTGGGAGTGGATGAATCGTCCCCGTCCTGTCCACGGGTCTCATGGTGCATGCCGGACGCCGCGCGCGTTCGCCGCGCCGACCCCCGAGAGGGAGGTCACGAGAGACCGGTTCCGCCACACGGCGAAACGTCCCTACCCGTCATTTCGACCGGAGCGGAGAGCGGAATGACGAGTTGTGGGCTTGACTTCGAAATCGCTGGCCCGATCATCCTAGACCCCTTCGGCCCGACCAAGGAACGGAACATCCGGCGCTTCATGGCCGATGCCGGGGATATGGACGTGATGGGCGTCAAATACCCTCGGATGCAGGTGCTGACCGTCGCTGAGATACTGGACGGGAAGCGGTTTCACACCCCCAGCGTCGCTGGGCGCGGGCTGGCGCAACCCGCCTTGCACTAGTCGACACGGACCATGCCCGCCAAACTGCTGTCAAAGGTCGGCACCGTCATTGCGAAGCTCGCCCTCTCGGTGATGCTCTTCGTGTTTGGCGCAGGGATCGTGAAGCAAGTGGCCTTGGCGTTCGGGTCGACGTATGTAAGCTCCGGCCTCGTCTATGCCATGATGGTGAGCCTCATCCTTCCGATCTGGTTTCGCGCTCCCATACCTTGGAAAATCGCAGCGGGGTCGGCTGCGTTCATGGCCGGGATATTGACCTACACGGCAGGCCGTTCCCTCTCTGCGGGAGTCCTCGCCGGATTCTCGGTGATCGTGAGCCTTGTCGTGGTCATTCTTGTTCTGCGGCTGGGGCGCAAGAGAAGCGCCGATCCCTCAAGCCCATAACTTGTTATTCCGAAACATTGTCCCGAAACGGTACGATTTTGCGTCCCCCGGGGACGGGACGGCCCGTCCTCACATCGCTTCCGGGACGGTTCGAGACGCGGCAACGCAATCGCCTGTTTTCGGCGTGCCAGCCCCTTGCGGGGGATTCCTGAGAGACCGGTTCGCCGCGGCGGCGATGCCGTCCGGCTGGCGGTGCCGGAACTTCGCCGAGAAAATCCGGCGTCCTGGATCGCGATGCGCGCGGGCCGATCGTCAGGACCGCGTCCGCGCATAGTCCGCCAGCGTCACGACCGCGTCGCCGTGTTCGGTCGGCGCCAGCGCATTCGCGAAGCGGAGGTCCGCCGTCGCCACGGC
This sequence comes from Alphaproteobacteria bacterium, assembly GCA_965205995.1. Lineage (GTDB taxonomy): Bacteria > Pseudomonadota > Alphaproteobacteria > MPNO01 > MPNO01 > MPNO01. The sequence continues at coordinate 2,451,163 of OZ242200.1, forward strand.
GCCGCCGATACGATGCGCGAGCGCGAGATACACGCAATCGTAGACCGGCCGGTCGAGCGCCAGCGCGAGACGGACCGCATCGGCGCAAACCGTCTCGTCGGCGCTCCATCGGACAGGCATCGCCGGCACCGACGCCGTCATGGCGCCGGCCTCGCTGCGTTCGATCTCGCCCAGCCGCGGCGCATGCAAATCCTAGCCGCTCGCCGCGAGCTCGCGCGCCAGGTGCGTACCTCTTCGGCTACCAGCCACTTGGTCGCCACGCCGGCATCGACGACCGGGAGCATCAGAAATCGCGATGGCCGCGCTCGCGATCCTAGCGGATCGGCTCCTCCGCCGGCGTATGCCCGCGCCCTTCGGTGGCGCGCCGCAGCCGGTCCGACACGGCCAGGAAGGACGCGCGCCTGGCCGCCATGTCGTCCTCGGCGGCGCGTTCCAGAATATGGCGCACCTCGCCTTCCAGGGGGCGGTTGTTCAGCGACGCGCGCCGCTTGAGGCGCCTCACCACGCTGTCGACGAGTTGCCGCACGTTGATCGTCGCCATCGCATTGTCCCGGACCCATTGCTATCAAATTGATAGCGCCGTCGGGCGGATCGAGCAAGGGCGGTTTTGCCGAATGCCGGTACCGCGGAATCCGTCTCAAGGTCGTGGGCATGTCTTCGGCTGGCGCGTCACGGGGCGCATCCGCGATAGCCGGAAGCGTTCCCGTCATTGCGCCGCGCCGCCGTGGACGGGGCGGGGACGGCGCCGCTAGGATGGCGGCGGCGACGGGCGGGGTCCCGGGGAGGCTTCCGGCATCATGAACCGAACGGTGGGCGTGGCGGCGCTCAAGAACCATATCCGCCAGATCCCGGACTTCCCGAAGCCCGGCATCCTGTTCTACGACATCTCCACACTGCTGCAGCACCCGGGCGCCTGGCGGACGACGGTGGATGCGCTGGCGGAAGCGGTCGCGGGCCACGAACCGGACCGGCTGATCGGCATCGAATCGCGCGGCTTCCTGGTCGCCGCGCCGCTCGCCGACCGGCTCGGGCTCGGCTTCACCATGGTGCGCAAGAAGGACAAGCTGCCGGGGCCGACGATCGGCCACGAATACGCGCTCGAATACGGCACCGACACGGTGGAGATCCAGGCCGATGCGATTACGCAGGGTCAGCGCGTCGTCGTGCTCGACGACCTGCTGGCGACCGGCGGGACGATGAACGCGGCGATCGCGCTGTTGCGAAGCGTCGGCGCCGACGTCAGGGGCGCCGCCTGCATCATCGAGCTCGCCTTCCTCGACGGGCGCGCGCGGCTCGACGTGCCGGTCGACACGCTGGTCTCCTACGATTCCTGAACCACCCGGTTGACCAGAATCCCGATCCGGTCGATCTCGACCTCGATCGTGTCGCCCGGCTTCATGTAGAGCCTCGGCGTCCGCCCGTGGCCGACGCCGTGCGGGGTCCCGGTCGAGATCACGTCGCCCGGCGCGAGCCGGGTGAAGCCGGAGACGTAGTTCACCAGACGCGGGATATCGAAGATGAAATCGGACGTGTTGCCGTCCTGCACCGTCTCGCCGTTGAGCCTTGTGCGGACGCCGAGCGCGTGCGGATCCGGGATCTCGTCGGCGGTGACGAGAGAGGGGCCGAACCCGCCGGTCGCGGGAAAATTCTTGCCGGCCGACAGGTTCTCCTCCTGCCAGTCGCGGATCGAGCCGTCATTGAGGATGGTGTAGCCGGCGACGTGGGCGAGCGCGTCGGCCTCCGCGATATAGCGCCCGGCGCGGCCGATCGCCACGGCGAGCTCGCCTTCGAAATCGAAGGCATCGGACACGCGCGGCCGGACGATCTCCCGCTCGTGGCCGACCAAGGCGTCGTGGTATTTGAGGAACAGGCTCGGCACCGTCGGCACCGCGCGGTCCATCTCGCGCACATGGACCATGTAGTTGAGGCCGATGCAGATCACCTTGGCGGGGTGGCCGAGCACCGGCAGATAAGCGATTTCCGACAGCGGCAGCCTCGGCGCGGCTGCCACCGCCGCCGCGACCTCGCCCAGCGCATCGGCCCGCAGCATTTCGACGATACCGGGATAGCCGGTCGCCGCGCCGAGATCGGCGATGTCTTCCCCGGCGAGCGCGCCCCAGCTTGCGCGCCCGCCATGCTCGAAACTCACCAGCTTCACGATCCGGCCCTCCGCGCGGCGGGCGGCTTGGCGGCGAAGCGCGAGTCCTTCAGGCAGTGCCGGCCCTCGGAATCCTGCCACAATATGTCGTCGGAATGCAGCCGCCCGAGCGCGCGGGCGACCGCCTGGAACCCCTCGGCCGCATAGCGCTCGGCGAGCTCGGCGAAATAGGCCGGTGCCTGCTCGATATCGGCGCGGATGCGTTGCGCGAGATCGTCGATATCGGCCGCCGCCGCGGGCGCATGATCCGCCCCGTTGGCCGGGCCCAGATAGTCCTCCAGCCGGACGCTGTCGGCATAGGCGTAGGCGATGCGGTGGAAGCGCGCGCGCGGCACGTCGTCGGAGATCGTCGCGTCGATCCCCATCTTGGCCGTCGTCGGCACCTTGCCGGGCTCGATCCTGAGGCTCGGGTCGAGCGGCTTGGAGCGCGCGTTGGAGACGATCAGCACGTCGCGGTCGGCCTGCACCCGGGTGGCGATCGCCCATTCGACGTCGACGGGGTCGAACACGTCGATATCGTCCTCGACCACGGTGACGTGCTTCATGTCGGCGACCGAGAGCGCGGCGGTAATCGCGTTCTTGCCGTCGCCCGGGTGCGGCCTGATCGCGATCACCGCGTGCCAGTGGCAGCACCCGCCGGGGGTGATGTTGACGGCGGTGACCTGGACGCCCGCCTCGTGGCAGACCCGGCGGATAGCGGCCTCGTAGATCGGCCCCGACGGCCAGATATTCTCCCACGGCATGTGCAGCGCGTAATAGACGGCATCTTCGCGCATCGCCACCGCCTTGACGCGGACCAGCGGGTTCCAGTGCAGCCCGCCCATCAGCCGGGTGAACTCGCCGAACCGGCCCTCCGGGCGGGTCCAGCCGGTCGGCAGGATTTCCGCCTCGAGCACGATCTCGGCATCGGCGATGCATTCGATGTCGACCGTCTTGCACGGGGTGAGCGCGAGCCCCTCGCCCCGCATGCCGCCGGCGATCGCCACCTCGCTCACCCCGATGGGCGCCTTGTAGGTGGCGGCGATGACTTCTATGGGGTGGGTGCCGATATTGATCGAGATCGGCAGCGCCTCGCCGCGCGCGAACGCCTTTTCGGCGAAGCGCCGCAAATTGTTGGGGGTGACGATGTCGATGCCGGTGAGCGCCTTCTCCTTCACCAGATAGCGGTAGACGCCGGCGTTCAGCCCGTGCTCGCCGTCGGGGTCGCGGGCCAGCGTCACGCCGGCGGTGATCATCGGCCCGCCGTCGAGCACCGAGAACAGCGGGATCGGCAGCCGGTAGAGATCGACGTCGCCGCCTTCGAGCAGGGTCTCGCGGGCCGGCCCGGCATTGACCGAGCGCGGCTCGACCGGCCGGTCGAGCCCGGCCCGCACCCTGGCCTCGATCTCGCCGAACGGACAGCCCATGGCGACGGCGAGCCGGTCGCGGTGGTTGATCACGCCCGAGACCACGGGCATGTCGTAGCCCGCGACATCGGTGAACAGGAGCGCCTTGTCCGACTGGTCGACCAGCGCCGCGATATGGCGGATATCGACCGTCCGCGCAATCTCGACCAGCTGGTCCGCCGCCCGCAGCTCGCCCAGCAACTCGCGAAAATTCTCCGCCATCGATCCGACCCGTTTTGGTTGCGGCCGGACGGTAGCACCGGGGTCGGGGCGATGCCAACGCGGCCCTTCGATACGCCCCCCTACCCCCGCGGCGCCTCCGGCCTTGTGGCGACGAACACGGCGGCGCCCAGGATCACCGCGACGAGGCCAGCCGTCAGCGCCCAGTGGAATCCCGTGAAGAAGACCAGCACGACCACGGCGAGCGTCATGAACAGGAGCGCCGCCACCTTGGCGCGGCGGCGGATCACGCCATGGCTCCGCCAGTCGACCACCGGCGGGCCGAAGCGGGGATGCTCCAGCAGCCAGCGGTGGAAGCGCTCGGAGCTCCTGGCGAACGCCCAGACGGCCACCAGCAGGAACACCACCGTCGGCAGGCCCGGCACCACGACACCGACCGCGCCGAGCCCGACACAGACCCAGCCCAGCGTCAGATAGGCGTAGCGCACGAGGGCGGAGCGCATGGGCGGACTATAGCGGAAGGCAGGGCGGGGGCGCGCGGAAGGCCAATTGACATGAACAAGCGATGAATTCATGTTGTCCTGATGACAACGATGATTCAGATCCGCAACGTCCCGGAAACGCTGCACCGGCGGCTGAAGGCCCGCGCCGCCCTCGAAGGGGTGTCCATGTCGCGCTTTGTCCTGCGGGAAATCGAACGCGCGCTGGAGCGCCCGAGCCGGCGGGAGTGGATCGAGGCGATCCGATCGCAGCCGGAAGTCGAGCTCGATATGTCGCCGGCGGACATTCTGCGGGACGAACGGAACCGGCGTTGATGGTTCTGGACGCGTCCGGCGCCATCGAGCTGCTGCTGTACACCGCTCCGGGCAAGAGGCTCGCCGCGCGGCTGGCGGATGACGCCGAAGTCGTTCACGTCCCGCATCTCATAGACGTCGAGATCGCCCAGGTGTTGCGCCGCTACGTGCTGCGCGGAACGCTCGACGAACGGGCGGGCGCGATGGCGCTTCGCCGCTGGCGGGACTTCGATGTCGAACGATATCCGCACGAGCCGCTGCTCGACCGCGTCTGGCAGCTTCGCGCCAACGTGACCGCCTATGACGCCGTCTATGTCGCGCTGGCGGAAGCCTTGTCGACGGTCCTGGTTACCGGCGACAGGAGGCTGGCCGCCGTGCCGGGGCTGGCGGTCGCCATCGAACCGGTTTAGGCGGTCGCGCCCTCCGGCTTCCACGCCTTCCCGGTTGGCCGAGCCATACCGGTTCGTTTTGAGACTTAGCCAGATAACTTGTTTTTCCTCTTGCTGTCTCCGGGCTAGGGTTGGCGAACCGCCAACCGCAACCCGCGCGGAGAAGGGGAGAACCGCCATGGCGCTCTATCAGCACGAGAAGGACATCACGGGCGAGGGGTTCCTGGAGGATACCTATCTGCTTTGGTGCGGGCGCGAGGGGCCGCCGATCGTCGAGGAGTTCTGCATCGATCTGTTCGACGTGGCGACCGCGCCGTGGCCGCGCATGGGGTGCAACGCCGCCTTCGTGCATCTCAAGGGGCGCGGCGACTTCATGTCGGTGTTCCTGCTGGAGCTCCTGCCGGGCCAGGCGACCGAGCCGCAGCAGCATCTGTTCGAGGAGGTGATCTACGTCCTGTCGGGGCGCGGCTCGACCACAATCGAGACCGCCGACGGGCGCACCCACAGCTTCGAATGGGGGCCGAAGAGCGTCTTCGCCCTGCCGCTCAACTGCAAGTACCGGCATTTCAACGGCTCGGGCACGGAATCGGCCAAGCTCTCGTCCTCGACCTCGGCGCCGCTGATGATGAACTGCTTCCACAACGAGGCGTTCATCTTCGACAACGATTTCCGCTTCCCCGAGCGCGAGGGCAAGGAGAGCCATTTCTCGGGCGAGGGCGATTTCGTCGCCAAGCGGCCCGGCAAGCATATGTGGGAGACCAATTTCGTCCCCGACGTGAGCAAGTTCGAGCTCCGCGAGTGGCCGGAGCGCGGCGCGGGCTCATCCAACATCATGTTCATCCTCGCCGAGGGCACGATGCACGCCCATTGCTCGGAGATGCCGGTCGGCACCTACAAGAAGGCGCACCGCCACGGCCCCGATTTCCACGTCTACTGGGTCTCGGGCGAGGGCTATTCGCTGTGCTGGTGGGAGGGCGACGAGGAGATGATGCACTATCCGTGGAAGCACGGGGTGGTGTTCGCCCCCGCCGATTTGATGTTCCACCAGCATTTCAACGCGTCGGAGGTGCCGGCGCGCTATTTCCCGGTGGCCTACGGCTCGCTGCGCTACCCGCTCACCGAATCCAAGCGCCGGCTGTTCGCCGGCGGCGACGTGGACGTGAAGAAGGGCGGCGACCAGATCGAGTACAAGGACCAGGACCCCAGGGTCCACCAAATGTTCCTCGAGGCGCTGGCCCGCAACGGGGTCGCGTCGAAGATGGGCAATCTGATCGACGAGACCCGCTATCTCGCGGCCGAGTAGACGATGCACGAGCTCGACTACGCCCATTTCCACCCGGCCTCGGAGCGCGAGGCCGAGTTCATCAGGGACACGATCTGGAAGGCCGACAATGTCGAGCTGACCACGGTCGGCGTCGACGTCGGGTCCTCGACCTCGCATCTGATGTTCGCCCGGGTCCATCTGCAACGCCTGTCGGAGGCGCTGTCGAGCCGTTTCGTCGTGGTCGACCGCGAAGTGCTGTGGCGCTCGCCGATCCTGCTCACGCCCTATCGGCCGGACTACACGATCGACGCGGCGGCGCTGAAGGCGTTTTTCGATGGCGCGTTCCGCGACGCCGGGCTCACCCCGGACGACGTCGATTCGGGCGCGGTGATCCTGACCGGCGAGGCGCTCAAGCGGGTGAATGCGCGCGCGATCGCCGATCTGTTCGCCGAGGAGACCGGCAAGTTCGTCTGCGCATCCGCCGGCCACAACCTCGAATCGGCGATGGCGGCGCACGGCTCCGGCGCGGTCGCGCTGTCGAAGGCCGAGGACAAGGTGTTCCTCAATGTCGATATCGGCGGCGGCACCACCAAACTCGCGCTGTGCAAGGGGGGCGAGATCGTCTCCACCGCGGCGGCGGCGGTCGGCGGGCGCCTCCTCGCCTGTGACCGGGGCGGCGCGCTGGTCCGCATCGAGGGGCCGGCGCTGCAGATCGCCGAAGACGTCGGGATTTCGTTGACGCCGGGGGCCGCGCTCGATGCCGGCGACCGGCGCACGCTGGTGCGGCGCATGGTCGACGTGCTGGTCGGGTTCATCCGCCAGGAAGAGCCGGACGGGCTCGCCCGCGCGCTGATGGTCACGCCGCCGCTCGACTCATCGCCCCTTCCCGACGTGATCGCCTTCTCCGGCGGGGTGTCGGAATATATCTACGCGCGGGAGGACGAGGCGTATGGCGATTTCGGCAAGTCGCTCGCCCATCACCTCCACCACGCGCTGACCGAGGGCCGCATCCCCTACCCGGTCTACGACCCCGGCCAGGGCATCCGCGCGACCGTCGTCGGCGCCTCGCAGTTCTCGGTCCAGGTCTCGGGCAACACCATCATGGTGTCGGACGAGGCGGCGCTGCCGCTCCGCAACGTGCCGGTGGTGCGCATCCGCGCCGACCTTTCGGGCGATATCGAGCCCGCTTCGGTCGAGACCGAGATCGGCGCCGCGCTCGCGCGCAACGACATCGACCCGACGGAAACCAATGTCGCGCTCGCCTTCCGCTGGGAGGGGCTGCCGCTGCACAGCCGGCTGCACGACCTCGCCAGCGGGCTGCGCGCCGGGCTCGGCGGCGTCCTCGCCGAGAAGCGGCCGGTCATCCTGATGATGGAGGGCGATACCGGCCGCACAATCGGCCATATCCTGGAGGACGAGTTCGACGTCGGGGTCGACATCGTCTCGGTCGACGGGGTGCAGCTCAAGGATCTCGACTATGTCGATATCGGCGCGATGATCCACCCGACCGAGGTGGTGCCGCTGATCATCAAGTCGCTCTTGTTCTCGACGCCCGATGCGAGCGCCGAGGCGTCCGCAGCCTCGCATGTCGAAGCGTGACGGCGCACCTCTTCCACCAAGTAGTCCAAGAGAGGTCGATAATGGGGAAATGGATTGCCTGCGCCCTTGCGCTCGGCGCCGCCGCGGCGCCCGGCAGCGCGCTCGCCCACCATGGCGGCCCGGCGGATATCGCCGCCGGTATCGGCGCCGGAGCGGTGGCTCTGGCGATCGCGGTCGGTTTGCTGACCGTCGGGTCCCGGCGCCGGGGCGCGCGCGGCTAGCCCGGCGCGGCGGCGCGGCCGGATGACGGCCCGCGTGGCGACCGGCCTCCGCCGCGAGGTCGAGGCGGTCGGCCTCATAAGCGCGGCCCATTTCCTCAGCCATTTCTACCAGCTTGCCCTGCCGCCGCTGTTCCTGCCGATCCACGAGGATCTCGGGGTCAGCTTCCTGGCGCTCGGCTCGGCGGTCGCCGCCTACAACATCGCGACCGCGATCCTGCAGACCCCGGTCGGGGTCCTGGTCGACCGGATCGGCGCGCGCGGCGTGCTGATCGCGGGGCTCGCGGTCAATGCGGGCGCCATCGCCGCGGTCGGGTTCGCCGAGTCCTATTGGGCGGTCATGGCGGCGATGATCGTGGCCGGGGCGGGAAACGCGGTGTTCCACCCGGCCGATTTCTCGCTGCTTTCATCCTCCGTCGACGACCGCAGGATGGGGCGCGCGTTCAGCCTGCATTCGCTCGCCGGCTCGCTCGGCTTCGCCGCGGCGCCGGTGTTCGTGCTGTTCCTGGCGAGCGTCTGGGACTGGCGGACCGCGCTGATCGCGGCCGGCGCCGTCGGCGTGGCGCTGGCCGCCCTGCTGCCGGCCTTCTCCTCCTCGATCCGCGACGACCGCCCGCGCGAAAGGAAACGCGCCCGCGCCGACTGGACCGTGCTGTTCGACCGGACGATCCTTTCCTTTTTCGGCTTTTACGCGCTCTTGGCGGCGGCGGGTGCGGGGATCAGCGGCTTCTCGGTCGTCGCCTTCATCGCGATCTACGGCGCGAGCCCCGAGCTGGCGGGCGGCATGCTCACCGCGTTCTATCTGCTGAGCGGGCTCGGCGTCGCCGCGGGCGGGGTTATCGCCGACCGCTCGACACGGCCCGACGCGGTGCTCGGGATCTGCTACGCGGCGGCGGCCTGCGCCTTGATCGCGGTGGCGACCGGGGCGCTCGCGTTCTGGCTCGTCGCCGTCGCCTTCGGCCTGGCCGGGGTGTTCCGCGGCATCGTCAACCCGAGCCGGGACGTGCTGCTGAAGCGGCTGACTCCGGCGGGCGCCGTCGGCACCGTCTTCGGCTTCGTCACCACCGGCTTGAGTGTCGGGATGGGGACGGCGCCGGTGCTCTATGGCTGGATGATGGATCTCGGGCGCCCGGACGCGGTGTTCTGGATCGCCGCCGGGTTCACGGCGCTGACCATCGGCATCGTCTTCGCCGCGCGCCGGCCGGTTTCCCTTCCCGCCGATTGACTCAGCGCCGGCACGCCCCGCCATAATGGCGAAACCGCGGGAGACCCATCCATGGCCGACCTTGAGCTTTCGATCGCGCTCGAACGCTACGATCGCCACGTGCCGTTCTTCATGGGGCTCGTCGAGCCGCCCGAGGGGCTGAAGCTCAAGCCGCTCGAGGTCGGCATGGCGCCGCCCCGGCGCGACGGGGTCGACCGCCACCGGCGGTTTCTCGAGGACGGCGAGTTCGACATCGCCGAGACCTCGCTGTCCTCCCATGTGATCGCGACCAGCCGCGGCGCGCCCTTTGTCGGCATCCCGGTGTTCCCGCGCCGCCTGTTCTCGCAGAACCACATCTTCGTCAACGCGCGCTCCGGCATCGAGACGCCGAAGGATTTGATCGGCAAGCGGGTGATCCTGCGCACCTTCCAGACGACGATGTCGGTGCTGGCGCTCGGCGACCTAAAATTCGAATACGGGGTTCCCTGGGACAAGGTGCGCTGGATCGTCGCCGCCGACGAGGTGCTGCCGCTCGGCGACGACAAGGGAATCGAGATCGAGCGGATAAGCCTCGACGACGATGTCGGCCGCATGCTGGTCGAGGGCGAGGCGGATGCGATGGTCCACCCGCACCCGCCGCCCGCGGTGCTGGAGGCGGGCGAGCGGATCCGCACGCTGTTCCCCGACCGGCGGGCCGAATCGATGGCCTATTTCCAGAAGCACGGCTATTACCCGATCATGCACGTGATGGCGGTGCGCAAGCCGCTTGCCGAGGCGCATCCCTGGCTCGCGCGCTGCATCATGGCGCTGTGGGAGGACGCGAAGGCGCAGACAAGGGAGTTCTACGAGGACCCGGGCTGGTCGACGCTCGCCTTCGCGCGCAACGAGTTCGAGGACCAGCTCGCGGCGCTCGGCGCCGATCCCTGGCCGTCGGGCATCGCGGCGAACCGCAAGAACCTCGAGAGCTTCATCGCCTATTCCCACGACCAGCGGCTGATCGACGCGCCGATCCCGGTCGACAGCCTGTTCCACGAATCCACCTGGGACAGCTAGTGGCCGGTGACTCCACAAGGAGACGCCCGGCGACGGAGGTCGTAAATCTATCCAAGGCAGCACGCATTTCCGAAGCCGAGTTACCGGATAGCCCGGGCTGCTATGTGCTGATTGCTGACGCTCGGGGGATGATCGACCTTGGACTCGCATCCAATTCCAATGGACCTGTCTTGTATGTGGGAAAGGCCGAAGACAGCATTCGTCGCCGTGTATCCGGAATGCATTTGGCCCGTAACCGGAGCGGGAGCTCGACACTCCGGCGTTCGGTTGGGGCACTGCTGCGCAGGCAATTGCGGCTCGACCCTCAACCCAGATCAGACAACTCGGATGATCGCAGGAGGTTCACCAACTACCGATTCGATCCAACGGGTGAGCTCGCGCTGAGTGAGTGGATCGCCACACATGTGACCGTGGTGTCCATTTCTTGCCGGAATCCAATTGCAGCCGAGGATCGCCTCGTTGAGCGACTGCGTCCCGCATTGAACCTGAGCGGATGGCAAAACCCCGCAGGACAGATGATCCGGGAGGCACGTGCCAAGTGTGCCAGCATTGCGAAGAATATCCCGTAAAACGAACTACCGGGTAGGCATCCGCCGCCCGCAGATGCATGTCGCGATGTCGGGCGTCGAACGTCGATACGTCCCGCAGGCGGCGTTATCGGCCGGTCAGGGGCTCACAAGAGCGCCTGGCGGATGCAGTGCGTTATGGCCTGATGGTCTCCCGCGTTGGACCGTCGGGAGGCTTCCATCCAGGCTTCGCGGTCCAGCCCCCTGAAGTCCAAGCCGTGTCCGGCCCGTTCCGCGAGCCGCTTCAGATACTGGAGCTGCGTCCTCCCGTTGCCCTCACGAAACGGATGGACATGGTTGACGTCGCCCAGCACCGGTCCTGCTCCGTGCGCGAAAGTCTCCGGACTCGTGCCTTGGAAATACCCCGCCGCTACGATGCGACGATGCACGTCCGCCATGCCGATCTCGATGAAACGCCGCGGCTGGAACCGGCTGTCGTCCTTGGCGATTTCGACGGTGCGGATTTCGCCGGCCCATTCGTAGATGTCCTGGAACAGGTGGCGATGAATGGCCTTGAGGTGGGCGAGATCGAAGTCGCCTGCCGGCACCGCCTCAAGAAGCCGCTGGGCAACGAACTGCCGCTCCGCCGCTTCCAGCGTTCGGGTATCCCTGATGTCCAGCTTGTTGCGAAGGACCGTGAAGTCGGGCGGATAACAATAGTCCCGGTCGCTCATTCCGCCGCGGCGGCACGCCCGCGTTCCTTGAGCCGTCTCGCGATATGTGCGCGGCGTTTCCCGGGAGACCATCCTTCGCGCTCGAACATCTCGAACATGGCGAGCTCGTCGGGTGACAGCGGGTTCCCCTCGATCGCCTGCAGATGCGCAGCTTCGACCAGCCGCCCGGTTGTCGCGCCACCCTGGCGGCCGGATTCGCGATTTGCCTTTGTCATGCCCGAAACCTATCACGCACAGGTCTTGCACGCGACCGGATCGAGTGCGCTATGCTGCGGCATCGCCGTCCGCTTCCCGGCCATGTCCATAGCCCCGCAAACAGCGCCTCATCCGCGCACCCGGCGGGAAGCCACCGACAAAGGAGACACGCCATGGCGGAGATTCCCGTCCCCTACACCCATGACGGCCGCGATTTCGAGGGGATGCTGGTGTTCGACGATTCGGTGTCCGAAAGGCGGCCGGCGATCCTGATGCAGCCGGACTGGCTCGGCGTCTCTCCCCACGGGATCGAGCTCGCCAGGGATTTCGGCGGCACGGACTATGTCGTCATGATGGCCGACATGTTCGGCGCCGGGTACGGCGCGCGCGAGAAGACCTTCGAGGAGCTGATGAAGATCTCGCGCGAGGTCCGCGCCGACCTGCCGCATATCCTCGGCTGCGGCGCGGCGGCGGACGAGGCGTTGATGGCCGAGGCCGAAGCGCGCGGGCTGATCGACCCCGGAAAGCGCGGCATCGTCGGCTACTGCATCGGCGGCGGCTTCGCCCTCGAACAGTCGCGCGCCGGCGCCGACTACCAGGGGACGGTAGCGTTTCACGTGACCTTGCCCGCCCCGGTCGACGGGGACGCCGAGCCGGACTTCAAGGGGCGGGTTCTTGTCTTTCACGGATCGGCGGATCCGGTCACGCCGCGCGAAATGATCGACGCGCTGGAGGCGGAGCTCACCGAGGCCGGCGTCGACTGGCAGGTCATGATGTACGGCCATGCCAGCCACTCGTTCTGCGACATCGGCATGTTCAACGAGTTTCAGCGCTACGACGAGAAGCTGACCAGGCAGTCATACGAGATGGTGCGCTATTTCTTCGCCGAGACCTTCTGATCGACGCGGCTACTCGGCGGCGGCGAGGCGGCTGTCCTCGAAACCGGGCGCGACCTCCTCCATGAAGCGCTGCATCTCGTCCTTGACCCGCGCATGCGGCTTGAGGCCGACATTGAAGTAGAGGATCACCTCGGCGAAGCCCGCCTCCTCGACCTTCTTCAGCGTCTCGCCGATGGCATCCGCGTCCCCCACCAGGATCGACTTGTCGGTCAGCCCGTCGGGTGTCATCGCCTTCATGTTGTTCACCATGTCGACGAAATAGCGATAGGTCGGCGGCGCCTTCTCGATGTCCTGGGGCAGCGCGTCGATGCAGCATTCCTGGAAGTAGCGCACCTGGCTGGTCCGCGCCGCCAGATCCTCTTCCGGGCTGTCGGCGAAATGCGCGAAATAGCTGCAGATCAGCCGTCCCGGCGGGTTGCCGTGGCTGGCGCAGGCTTCACGGTAGATCTCGGCCATTTCGGCGAGCCCGCCGAACTGCATCGCCGCGGCGAAGGGCGCGACGACGACGTTGTGGCCGAGCCGGGCGGCGAGCTCGATCGACGGGCGCGAGAAGCACGCGACATAGATCGGCGGCGGCGTCTGCACCGGCTTGGGCGTGATCGAGATGTTCTCGAAGTCGTAGAACCGGCCCTTGTGGGTGACCGGCTCGGTCTCGGTCCACAGGCGGTGGAGCACGTCGAGCCCCTCGGCGAAGGCCGCCGTGTTGTCCTCATAGGGCGCGTTGAGCGGGCCGTATTCGCGCTTGTCGTAGCCCCTTCCGGTGGCGAAATCGACCCGCCCCTCGCTCAACAGGTCGAGCGTCGCCCATTGTTCGGCGACCCGGATCGGGTGGTGCAGAGGCAGCACGTTGACCGCCGGCGCGAGGCGGACGCGCTCGGTCACGGCGGCGACATAGCCGAGGACGATGTCGGGGCAGGACAGGACGCCGAGGGTGGAGAAATGGTGTTCGCCGATCCAGACCGAGTGCATGCCCACTTTCTCGGCATGGATAGCCTCGGCCGCGATGTCGCGGATATAGTCGTTGGCGCTGCGCCGGTTGCCGACATAGTGGTTGTCGCTGAGCGTGAAATAGCCGAACTTCATGATCGTCCTCCCGCCCGCGCCGAACGCAGGCTCTTGGCGGCTCAGCCGCCTTTGCGAATCGTGATGCGATAGATCTCGCCGTCCTCGGACGCATCGAGGAAGACATGCGCGGCCGCCTCGCAGAACGCGCGGAAATCCTCGACCGCCGCCGGGTCGGTGGCGAGAACGAGGAGCTCCTCACCGGGGTCGAGCGCCTTGATCGCCTTGCGGGCGCGCAGCACCGGCAGCGGGCATTTGAGCCCTGTCGCGTCCAGACTCGCCGCCATTCCGCCTGCCCTCCCGGCCGGCCTGCATGCGCGCGTTTGGCTGGGGCGCCAGGAATCGAACCTGGGATCACGGGATCAAAACCCGTTGCCTTACCGCTTGGCTACGCCCCACTCGCAGGCCCGGGGCAACATAGGTTCAATAGTTTGGACCCGCAATATCGCTCACCCCGAGGGCGCAAGGAGCCGCGTCGAGCGCACCCACCACCGGGGACGGGCGGCGGCGATCCGGGCGGCGGCATGGTTCGCGGCTTCCTCGTCGGGAAACAGCCCGAAACAGGTCGGCCCGCTGCCCGACAGGCGGGCGATGAGGCAGGATGGCGACGCTTCGATCGCCGCCAGCACCGCATCGATCTCGGGGCAGATACGCCGGGCGCCCGGGGCGAGATCGTTGCGCATGCCGCGGAGAGAGGCGGCGAGTTCCGGCACGTCGGCGGGGACGGCATCGAACTCCGCCGGGGCCGAGAACCGGCCCCGGCGGGCGGCGAACACCGCGGCGGTGGCAAGCGGCACCATCGGATTGACCAGAAGGATCGGGGCGGCGGGCAGCGCCGGCGCGGCTGCGATCCGCTCCCCGATGCCGCGCATGATACTCGGCCGCGCGGCGAGACAGACCGGCACATCCGCGCCGAGGGCGAGGGCGAGCGCGGCCAGCGCGTCGTCTGCGATCGCCAGCTGCCAAAGGGCGCTCAAGGCGCGCAGCGCCGCCGCCGCATCGGCCGATCCGCCGCCGATCCCGGCCGCCACGGGCAGCGCCTTGTGCAGCCGGATGCGAGCATCGGGCGCCACGCCCGCCTGCGCGGCCAGCGCGCGGGCGGCCTTCGCCACCATATTCCCGGGGCCCGGATCGAGCGCCGCGGCGAACGGCCCGTCGATCTCGATTACCAGGCGATCCGCGGGCCGAACCTCGACCCGGTCGCAGACCCCGGCGAAGGCAACGAGGCTATCGAGCTCGTGGTAGCCGTCTTCCCGGCGGCCGGTGACGCGGAGAAAGAGATTGATCTTTGCCGGCGCATCGACGCCGATACCCGACCCGGCCGCCGTCAACGACGGCTCAATGGATCTTGCCACCGGTTTTCGCGTCGGAAAGGCCGCGGGCGATCTTGTCCTCGATGATCGCCACCCGATCCGTCTCGGGATCGAGGTTGAGCGCGCGGCGCCATTGGAACATCGCCTCGTTGCGGCGCCCGACCCGCCAATAGGCATCGCCCAGATGGTCGTTGACCGTGGGATCCAGAGGTTCCAGCTCCACCGCGCGCTCAAGCTGCGCCACCGCTTCGTCGTAGTCGCCAATGCGGTACAGCGCCCAGCCCAGGCTGTCGACAATAGCGCCGCTTTGCGGCTCGAGCTCGACCGCGCGCTCGATCATCTTTCGCGCGTCCTCGATCTTGATGCCCTGATCGACCCAGGAATATCCGAGATAGTTGAGGAGATAAGGCTGGTCCGGGGAAAGCTTGAGCGCGGCCAGCAGGTCCTTCTCCGCGCGCGGCCAGTTCCTGGACCGCTCGAGCGAGATACCGCGCGAGAACAGCAGCCGCCAATGCCGCGCTTCGATGGAACCGATTCTCGCGATCGCCGCGTCATAGGCTTCGACCGATTCGGAGAATCTTTTCCGGGTGCGGAAGATATCGCCGAGCCTGGTCAGCGCATCGGTGCGCTCGGCGCGTTCCGCGGCCATGCGCCGCAGAACCCCGATTGCCTCGTCATCCCGCTCCAGCCTGGCGAGCCCGGCCGCGCGCCGCAGCCTCGCCGACCAGGAGAGCGGCGAGGCCTTGTTCACCAGCCCGTATGCCGCGATCGCCTCCTCGTCCCGACCGAAGGATTCCAGCATGCGTCCGACCAGGACGCGGGTGGACGGGAAGTCCGGACGCAGATCGAGCGCGAGCTGGCCGTAGATCAGGGCGAGTTCGATCGCGCTCGTCCGCATCCCGATATTGGCGGCGTTGAAGAACACCTCGGCCGCGCCCTCCGCCCCGCCGGAGACGATAGCGGTCGCCGGTTTCCCCGCCCGGAGATCGGCGAGGGCGCTCACGATCGGCGGAGACCGGCTTTGTTCGGCGAGGAAAGCGTTGTAGCGCCGTTCGGCCTCGGCCGCATCGCCGGACCGGCGGTAAAACGAGCCGATCGCCTCGACCAGCCGGATCGATGGCTGCGGCATCTGCCTCTCGGCTTCGAGATAATCCCGTTCCGCCTCCTGCGCGCGGCCGGCGAGGTCCAGGATGAGCGCGGCGTGCAAGCGGTGGATGGCCCCGGAACGGGCGTTTTTGCCGGGTCCGCGGACCGCCTGGAGAGCGGCGTCGTAGCGGCCGAGCCCGGCCTCCGCCCACGCCGAGAGCAGTGGCACGATGAACGCGTTCGGGCCTCGCTCGTCGACCGCCGAGAGCAGTGCCCGGGCGGACTCGAACCTGCCCGCCTTGAGATCGCCCACCGCGAGAGACAGCTTGGCGAGCGGCGCGTTCGGCTCGATCGCGAGCAGCCGCTTGGCGAGAGAGAGCGCCGAGTCGATTTGCCCGCTCGCCAGCTTCGCGATCAGGGTGCGCCGCAACAGGCCGATTCCGGCGGGCTGCGCCTGGAGCGCCTCGCTCATGTAGCGGGCGGCGGCGCCGAAATCGCGCACCCTATAGGCGTGGTGACCGGCCAGATAGCTGCCGTATTCGAGAGCGGCCCGGGACGGCTTGGTGTCGGCGGCGGCTGCGGTCAGGGACAGGACGCCCGCCACGCCGGACAACAGGACCGCGCGGACGCCGCTCAGAACGCTCGTCCTCATCGCCGTGCAGTGATGCGAAGCCACATCAGATCTCCCAGCCGGGCAGCGCATACCGACCGGACGGCCCCATTCGATGTGCCTCCAAGAGTCGTCGAATGGCGCGTGCTACTGGTCTTCTCCGTCGGATTCGACACGACTTCGCGGCTGCGAACGCGAATGCCGACGGCCGATCCGGAGTATACACGCGAATGTCCCGGCGGCGAATCGCGCGATCCGCCGACGCCGGCTACATGTTCGGGTAGTTCGGGCCACCGCCGCCCTCGGGAACGACCCAGTCGATGTTCTGACGCGGATCCTTGATGTCGCATGTCTTGCAGTGCACGCAGTTCTGCGCGTTGATCTGCAGCCTGGGACCGGAACCCTCCTCGGTCACGATCTCATAGACCCCGGCCGGGCAATAGCGCTGTTCCGGCGCGTCGTAGAGCGCGAGGTTGACGTCGACGGGGATGGAATCGTCTTTCAGCCGCAAATGGACCGGCTGGTCCTCCTGGTGATTGGTGTTCGATATGAACACCGAGGAAAGCCTGTCGAAGCTCACCTCGCCGTCGGGCCTGGGATAGTCGATGCGGGGAGCGTCGGAGGCCCGCTTGAGGGACAGGTGGTCGCGACCGTGGCGCAGCGTCCATGGCGCCCGGCCGCGCAGCACGACGGTATCGATCGCGGCATAGGCAAGACCCGCCCAGAGCCCGTGGCGGAAGGCGGGGCGGAGATTGCGCACCGATCTGAGTTCCCCCCAGACCCAGCTCCGGCGCAACGCCTCCGGATAGGAAGCGAGCGCCGCGCCCGGGTCGTCGCCGGCAAGGGAATCGAAAATCGCCTCGGCCGCGACCATGCCGCTCTTCATCGCGGTATGGGTGCCCTTGATCTTGGGAACGTTCAGGAACCCGGCTTCGCAGCCGACGAAGACGCCGCCGGGAAAGGCGAGCCGGGGAATCGACTGAAACCCGCCCTCGTTGACCGCCCGCGCGCCGTAGGAGATGCGGCGCCCACCGGCGAAAGTCGGGCGGATCGACGGGTGGGTCTTGAAGCGCTGGAACTCCTCGAACGGCGACAGATGGGGGTTGCTGTAGTCGAGCCCGATCACGAAACCTACGGCGACCTGGTTGTCCTCGAGGTGGTAGAGGAAGGAACCGCCATAGGTGTCGGCGCGGAGCGGCCAGCCGAAGGAATGGACAACCCGGCCGGGATGGTGATTGTCCGGCTCGACCTCCCACAACTCCTTGATTCCTATACCGTAGGTCTGCGGTTCGCTGTCATGCTCGAGATCGAAGCGCTCGACCAGCGTCTTGCCGAGCGAGCCGCGGCAGCCTTCCGCGAACACGGTCTGGCTGGCGTGGAGCTCGACCCCCGGCTCGTGGTTCGGACCGGGCTCGCCGTCGCGGCCGAGCCCCATGTCGCCGGTGGCCACCCCCATCACCCGTCCGGCTTCGTCGTACAGCACCTCGGCGGCGGCGAAACCGGGATAGATCTCGACGCCGAGCGCCTCCGCCTCGGTTCCGAGCCAGCGGCAGAGATTCCCGAGGCTGACGATGTAGTTGCCGCGGTTGCGCGCCTGCGGCGGCGTCGGAAGTCGCAGCGCCCAACCCCTGGTGAGGAGAAGGAACCGCTCCTCTCCGACCGGTGTGTTGAGCGGCGCGCCCCGCTCGATCGCGTCGGGGAAAAGCTCGAACAGCGCCCGAGGCTCCAGCACGGCGCCGGAGAGAATATGGGCGCCGACTTCGGAGCCTTTCTCGACCACGCACACGCTGACATCGCGGTCTTCCGCCGCCGCCAGCTGCTTCAAGCGAATCGCCGTTGCCAGCCCGGAGGGCCCGGCGCCCACCACGACGACATCGAATGCCATCGATTCCCGTTCCACGGCCTTCCTCTCGACACCGTAAACGGGGGCTGTATAGCACAAACCCCCCGCCTGTTTCCCGGGCGGGCTCTGTGCTAGGGTGGCGTATGTCCGTTGGCGAGGCGATCGCAGCAATGCTCGCGTGGCAAATGGAAGCCGGCGCGGACGAAGCAATCGCCGAGACGCCGCTGGACCGCTTCGCAACCGCACCTACCCGCCCGAGTGAGGATCGGAAGCCGCCCGATCCGCCCGATCCGCCCGATCCGCCGGCGGGGTGGACCGCATCCGCACCCGCGACGGCGAGCGCGCAGGAGACCGCCGCCACGGCATGCGACCTTTTGTCGCTGCGGTCGGCTTTCGAGGCATTCGACGGCTGCCCGCTGAAGGAGACAGCGACCAATTTCGTGTTCGCCGACGGCGCGGCGAAGGCGCCGCTGATGTTCATCGGCGAGGCGCCGGGCGCGGAGGAGGATCGCCAGGGCGTGCCCTTCGTCGGCCCTGCTGGGCGGCTTTTGGACCGTATGCTGCCTGCGATCGGCCTCGATCGGGGGGATGTCTACATCACCAACATCCTGCCCTGGCGCCCGCCCGGAAACCGCAATCCCACCGATTCCGAGATCGCCGTTTGCCTGCCCTTCATCGAAAGACACATCGCCCTGGTCGAACCCAGGGTTGTGGTAGCGGTCGGCGGGATCGCCGCAAAGGCCTTGCTCAACACCCGCGAAGGCATTATGAGGCTTCGCGGCCGCTGGCTCAGTTACACCGTCTCCGGTTCCGGCACCCGGATACCGTTGCGGGCGATACTCCATCCAGCCTATTTGCTCCGCCAGCCGGGCCAGAAAAAGGACGCATGGACCGACCTGATCGCCATCAAGAAGAGACTCGCGGAAGCCGAGGCGACCGCATGACGGACGGCGAGGGCGGCCGCCGCCGGGCTCCGCGGCTTGTCCTGGCGGCGTTCGTCGCGGCAAGCGCCTTCACCGCGGCCGGACCGGCGCAGGCAGAGAAGCCACGCGCCGGGAGCCCAGCCCCCGCCACCGGGGAAGCGGTCGCCGAGAAGGCGGGCGGCAACGCCCTGCCCCAAATCATCGGCGAGCGGGATGCGGCGCGCTACCGGCGGATCTTCGACCTGCAGGAGAAGGGAAGCTGGCGCAGCGCCGACCGGGAAATCAAGAAACTGCGCAGCCGGCTCCTCATGGGGCATGTACTGGGGCAGCGCTATCTGCATCCGACCAAGTACCGCTCGGCTTACGGTGAACTCGAACGCTGGCTCCGCTATTACGCCGACCATCCGGAGGCCAGGCGCATATACCGCCTCGCGATGCGCCGCAAGGGAAAGTCCAGCCGGCGGCCGCGCGCGCCGACTTCCCTCAAGCCGCGGGTCAACGGGGTGTCCTCCTACTCGCCCACATACGGCTACACCTCGCCGCGCAAGCGAAGCGCCTCGGCAAGGAAGAAAGTCTACAGGAGGATCCGCGATGTCCGGCGGCACGCGTTCGCGGGGCGCCTGAAGCGCGCCCGGCAGATATTCGCCTGGCGCTCCACAAGACGCATGCTGGACCCGACCGAGATCGCCATCGCACGGTCCTATCTCGCAACCGGATACTTCTTCCACGGCGCGCCGGAGACCGCCCACGAGCTTTCGGCGCGCTCGGCGGAGCGCGCCGGGCGTTACATGCCGATGGCGTACTGGATCGCCGGGCTCTCGGCCTATCGCGTCGGCGCCTATGAGGACGCGGCGGTGCATTTCGAGGCCATGGCCGAACATCCGGCGCTCTCCGCCTGGCCGGCCTCGGGCGCCGCCTTCTGGGCGGGGCGTTCCAACCTCGTCGCCAAACAGCCGGACCGGGTTCGCTACTGGATGCACAGGGCGGCCCAGCACCGGTTTACCTTCTATGGCCAGCTCGCCGCGGGGGTGCTCGGTCTGGAGCGCGATTTCGACTGGCGGATGCCGCAATTCACCGCCCGGCACGCGGAAATCCTCATGCGCCATCCCGCGGCCAGGCGGGCGATCGCCTTGCTGCAAGCCGACGCGCGCGGACGTGCGGAAACCGAGCTGAAGGCGCTCACCTCGCTCGACGACAGCAATCTCGGCGAGGCGTTGATGGCCTTCGCGGAGACGACCAGGCTGGCGTCGGTGGCAGTCCGGACAACCGGCATGATGGATGACGAAGACGGACCGCCGCCGCTGGGCGCGCGCTACCCGGTGCCGAGCTGGCGGCCCGCCGAGGGTTTCACCGTCGACCGCGCGCTGATCTACGCCTTCATGCGCCAGGAATCGCGGTTCAACATGCGCGCAAAGAGCCACGCGGGCGCGCGCGGGTTGATGCAGTTGATGCCGGGAACCGCGGGCTTCATGACCGGCAAGCGGTTCCGCGGGGCCAGGCGCAATCAACTCTACGACCCGGAGCTCAACATCTCGATCGCCCAGCGCTATATCCGTCACCTGATCGATTACGACGTGGTCAAGGGCAGCGTGCTGATGCTGGCCGCGGCCTATAACGGCGGGCCGGGAAACCTCAACAAGTGGCGCCGCCGCGCCGCGCGCCGAAAGGCGTCCGATCCGCTGCTCTTCATCGAGGCGATTCCCGCGCGCGAGACCCGCAACTATGTCGAGCGCGTGCTCGCCAATCTGTGGATCTACCGGAGCCGGCTCGGGCAGGACGCGCCCACCCTGGATCGTCTTGCCGCCGGGCAGGTGCCGATCTACATACCGCTCGACCGGGGCGGAGACCTGGTGGCGCAGAATGAGCGGAATTGACGAGACGATTCCGTTCGCGGCGATCGGCATCGCCGTGATGACGGTATCGGACACGCGGACGGAAGAGACCGACAGATCGGGCGCCACGCTGGTCGAGAGGCTGGAAAAGGCCGGCCACCGCCTGGCCGACAAGCGGATCGTGCCCGACGAACGCAAGGCGATCGAAACCCAGCTCAGGCGCTGGATCGCCGACCCGGAGATCGACGCGGCGATCGCCACCGGGGGCACCGGGGTGACCGGGCGCGACGTGACGCCGGAGGCCTTCGAGGCGGTGTTCGAAAAGGCCATCCCCGGTTTCGGCGAGCTCTTCCGGATGATCAGCTTCCAGAAGATCGGCAGCTCCACCATCCAGTCCCGGGCGGTGGCAGGTGTCGCCGGCGGCACCTATCTCTTCGCGGTGCCGGGCTCGACCGGCGCCTGCCGCGATGCGTGGGACGAAATCCTGGTCTACCAGCTCGACATCCGGCACAAGCCCTGCAACTTCGTCGAGCTGATACCGCGGCTCAACGAACACCTGACCGAGAGTTCCGCCTGAGCCGCCAGCGGGCATAGCCGTCGGCGTCGTCGATATCCTCGAGCACTTCGAGCATCGCCACCCGTCTTGCGGACGGCAGGTTGGCGCGGGTGTCGGCGAGCGCATGCGGGCTCGACCAGCGGACCCCATCGAACAGGCCCCGCGTGGAGAGGCCCGGACGCCGCCCGACCAGCCAGTACCCGCCATCCGCGGCCGGGCCGAAGACCAGATCGGCGCCGCGCAGCGCGGCAAAGGCATCGTGGATATGGCGGGGCGCGAGGTCGGGGATGTCGCTGCCGACGATCGCCACCGGCGCGGCTTCGCTGCCCGCCAGAACCCGTCCCATCCTGGCGCCCAGATCGCCGCCCCCCTGGCCGACCCGCGCGAGCCCGGGCGGCCATGGCGAGGCGCCGCGCGCCGCGCTGTCGGGGGTCACCGCCAGGATGGTTTCCCACCGCCGGTCATGCGCGAGGCGCCGCAGAAGCCGGTCCGTCGCAATGCGGTAGAAGCGCAGCGCCGGCACCTCGCCCAGCCCCGCCGCGAGGCGCCGCTTGACCGCGCCGAGCATCGGCGCGCGGACGAAGACGTAGAGCCTGGGCCGGGAGGTCATCGATAGAGCCGCGCGATGCGCCGCGGCGGAACGCCGAGAAAATAGAGCCCGAGGCATATGAGGTTACGGCCGGAGCGGCGCAGATAGCCTCGCTGCCGGTAGCGTATCGCCGAGGTCACCGCGGCCACGTCGAGCGCATCCAGGCGCCGGCGCCCGATACGCCGCACGAGGTCGACATCCTCCATCAGGACGAGCGGCCGAAACCCGCCGAGCGCGTCGTAGAACCCACGCGATATCAAGAGCCCCTGATCGCCATAGGGCAGGCCGAGCCGGCGTGTCCGCCAGGCGACGACGGCCTCGAGCCGGCGCGCGGCGCGCGCGCCGTCATCGAGTGCGAAGCGGAACGTCGCCGCGCGTTCCCGGTTCGCGGGATCGCCGCAATAGGCGAACACGGCATCGGACCAGCCATCCGCCGGAACCGTGTCCGCGTGGAGAAAGAGCAGCCAACGGCCGCGCGCCCGCCGGGCGCCCTCGGCCAGTTGGATCCCGCGGCCGGGCGCGGTCTCGATCACACGGGCGCCATGCCGTCGCGCGACGGCCGCCGTTCGGTCCGACGATCCGCCGTCGGCCACGAGGATTTCGCAGTCGCAAGCGAGCCGCGATGGGACCACGGCGTCGAGGGTCCGCGCGACCGCCGCGCCCGCGTTGAGCGTCGGGATGACGATGCTCAGATCGGGGCTCAGATCGGGGCTCAGATCGGGCTGCACCCCGGTTTTCTGAAGCCTGGCCGGAAAAATGTCCATAGACGCTTAATGTTCTTGTTATGTTCCTGTTTGCGCGCTAGACTTCGATCATGGACGCCCCCCTTCCCGGCATTGCGCGCAAGGGACGCGCCGCCGTCAGCAACCGCACCGGCCGCTTCGAGCCGCACGCCTGCGAGCCCGTCGACGATGGCTGGCCGGCGGACGATTTGCCGCCGCTGCGGACCACCGTGACCCGCGATGCATCGAAGACGATCATCGCGCGCAACACCTCGCCCGACGTCCCCTTCGACCGCTCGATCAACCCCTATCGGGGCTGCGAGCACGGCTGCATCTATTGTTTCGCGCGTCCGACGCACGCGTTTCTCGGTCTTTCTCCGGGGCTCGATTTCGAGACCCGGCTGTTCTACAAGCCGGACGCGGCGCGGCTGCTGGAAGACGCGCTGCACCACCCCGGCTACCGCTGCGGGGTGATGGCGATGGGCACCAACACCGACCCCTACCAGCCCATCGAACGCGAATTCCGCATCACCCGGTCGATCCTCGAAGTGCTGTCCGAATGCGACCATCCGGTGGGGATCGTCACCAAGTCGGCTCTCGTGGTCCGGGACATCGACATCCTCGCGCCGATGGCGGCGCGCGGCCTTGCCCAGGTCTGCGTATCGGTGACGACGCTCGACCGGGAGCTCGCCCGCCTGCTCGAGCCGCGCGCGCCGACCCCCGGCCGCCGGATCGACACCGTCAGGCGGCTCGCCGATGCCGGCATTCCGACCGGCGTGATGGCGGCGCCGATGATCCCCGGCCTCACCGATCACGAGATGGAAGCCATCCTCCAGGCCGCCCGGGACGCGGGCGCGCGCTCCGCCGGCTATATCCTGCTCCGCCTGCCGCTCGAAATCGCCGATCTGTTTGCCGAGTGGCTCCGGACCCACCGCCCGGATCGCGCCGCCCGGGTGCTCAGCCTGATGCGGCAGACACATGGCGGGAAGGTCTACGAATCCGCCTATGGCGAGCGCATGCGCGGCCGGGGACCCTATGCGGGGCTGCTGGCGAGACGCTTCGAGGCGGCCTGCAAGCGCCTCGGCTTTGCCGACCGGCGGCCGGAGCTCGACACCGCCAGGTTCAAACGCCCGCTCAGGCGGGGCGACCAGCTCGCGCTCTTCTAGCCCGGATTCTCCACCAGGACGGCGCCTCGCCGAAGACAGTCGGTCGGCCCGTTCTCACGATCTATTGACCGGACCGGCGAGGCGGTGCGGGACCGGAAACGGTTGAATCGCCGCAGGCCCTCGCCATATCGCATTCGATATAGGCAGTAGCCGGCCGCCCCCAGGGTCGTTTGCCCTTTGCGGCCTGTCCCGGTTGGAACTCAGAGTCGATCGACCCGTGTAACGGTGCCCGAAAATTTCTATTCGCTGCTGGCCCGGCTGGCTCAGGACTTCATCGGGGCCGGCGTTCGCATATCCCCCGTTTACCTCCTTGTCACCGTCTTGATCGCCTACGCGGTGTTTCGCGCCCGGCGCGTCGGCGGCGGTTTTTTTGCCTGGCTGCTGCCGAAAACCATCGTTTTCCATCGCTCTCACATCACCGATATCAAGCTCTACGCGGTCGGACGCCTGCTGTCGTGGGCGGGGGTTCTGGGCTCGGTTTCGCTGACCGCGCTGACAGCCGCGGCCGTGATCGCGGGGCTCGGGCGCGAGGCGGGGCTGGTTGAGCCGCATCCGGTGCTGCTGGCTCTCCTGATTGCGGCAGTCAACGATTTCGCGGTCTATTGGATCCACCGCTGGCACCACCGCCTTCCGGCGCTATGGCCGTTTCACGCCGTGCATCACAGTGCCGAGGTGCTGACCCCGTTCACGGTCTATCGCAAACACCCGGTCTATGACGCGATTTCCGTCCTGGGACGCAGCGCCCTCATCGGGCTCGCGCAGGGCGTTGTCCTGGCATTTGCGGTCGGCAAGGCCGACATAACCCTGATCGCGGGAGCCAATATCGTCTACGTGCTGTTCAACCTTGCCGGCTCGAACCTGCGGCACAGCCACCTCTGGCTGCGCTACGGCACGGTGTTGGAGCACATTCTTATTTCCCCGGCGCAGCACCAGATCCATCACAGCCGGGCGATCCGGCACAAGGACAGGAACTACGGCGAGATCCTCGCCGTCTGGGATTGGATGTTCGGCACGCTATACGTGCCCGCGCGGCGCGAAGTCCTCGATTTCGGCCTTTCGGACGAGCACGGCAGGGCCGTTTCCCAGCCACACGGTTCGTTGTCCCGAGCGTTGGTCGTGCCTTTCCGCGATTCCTGGCGGGCGATGGCGCGGGGCTGCAAGGCCCCGGCGGCCCGGACCGGATCCGCCGAGGAGTGATGTCCCGGGGGCTTTCGCTCTACCTCGACGGGTTGCGCATGTTCGCCGCCCTTATCGTGCTGCTCTCGCATTTCGCCTATGCCCGGTTTACCGATGGCGACTACCTGATCGTCCGCGAACTCAACCTCGGCAGCGACGCGGTGATCCTGTTTTTCGTCCTGTCGGGCTTCGTGATCGCCTTTGCCTCCCACACCAAGGATTCCAGCTGGAAGCGCTTCGCCTTCAACCGTTTGAGCCGTTTGTACTCGGTTGCCATCCCAGCGGTGGCCGTGACCCTGGCCTTCGACGCCATCGGCTCGGCCATCGATCCGGCAGCCTATGACGGCTGGTGGTACAGCGACGTGCCGGCCTCGCTCGCCTTGCCGGTTTCGCTCCTGATCGCCAATGAGTGGGGCGCCCTCGGCATCCGCCTCGGCACCAACGGACCTTACTGGTCGCTGAGCTACGAGGCCGCCTACTACGTCCTGTTCGGGCTCGCCGTCTACCTGAGAGGGCCGCGCCGTTTGTTGTTGCTGGCCGCGGCCGGCCTGGTATTCGGGATCAAGGTGCTTCTTCTGATGCCGGCGTGGATTCTGGGAGCCACCGTCTATCGGCGCCTTGCGGCGGCCGGCGGCCCGCCCGGAACCCGCGAGCGCGTCGCCGCGGCGGCGATCGCCGCGGGATCGGCCGGGGCCTATGTCCTGTGCCTGGCGGCGGGGGTGCCGGATTCGCTGTCCGCGCTGTCAACCGGCTGGCTGGGCGCCGGTTCGGCGGACCGTCTCCGCTTTTCCGATGAATTCCTGTGGAATGCCCTGATCGGCGGGTTGTTCGCCGCGCATCTCCATGCGATGGGGGTCCTGCTGCGCCGGGCCGGCGATGGGTGCGGGTTTGCCGGTGCGATTCGCTGGTTGGCGGGGGCGAGCTTTTCCATCTACCTCGTTCACTACCCCGCTCTGCAGCTCATCGATGCCGTCCTGCCCGACACAGCGGGATTCGCGCGCGACCTCGTGCTGCTGGCCGCCACTCTCGCGGCCTGTCTTGCCTTTGCGCAGGTCTTCGAACGCCCGCTCCCCGCGATCCGAAACCGCCTGCGCCGGATCGGCGAAGTCTTCGCCCGGCGACCGGCGGGAGGCAGCGCCGTCTGAGGCGCCTTCAGGCCGCGCCTTCGGACATCCGGGCAACCGGCCGGTCGGGGATCGGGAGATGGATCAGCGCGGCCACGAACCCGGCCACGATGGCGAAATTCCAGACCGGATCGTAGGAGCCGGTCATGTCGAAGGAAAAACCGCCGAGCCAGACGCCGAGGAAGCTCCCCATCTGGTGGCTCATGAAGGCGATCGCGGCGAGCGTCGCCAAATAGCGCGGCCCGAAAATATGGGCGATCAGCCCGGTGGTGAGCGGCACGGTCGAGAGCCATAGCAGCCCCATCACCCCGGCGAAGACGAGGACGCTGGTCTCCGTCAGCGGCAGGGAGAGGAAGACCAGCATGGCGACGCTTCGGGTGAAGTAGATCGCGCTCAGCAGGTATTTCATCCGGTAGCGGTCGCCGAGCCGCCCGGCGCCGATGGTGCCGAACAGGTTGAACAGCCCGATCGTGGCGATCGCCGCCGCGCCGAGCGCCGGGGCGAGCCCGCCGTCGGAGATATAGGCCGGGAGATGGATCACGATGAACTGCACCTGCAGCCCGCAGACGAAATAGGCGCTCACCAGCATCACGTAGCCGCGATGGCCGGCGGCCTCGCGCAGCGCCTCGCCGAGGCTCTGCCGTGTCCGTTGGGAGAGCCGGGCCGCCGTTCCGGGACGGAGCGAGAGCGCGAGCGGCACGGCGACGGATAGCGCGATCGCCATCGCGATCAGCGCGCCGCGCCACTCGAAGAGCTCGATCATCGCCTGGCTGTAGGGCACGAAGACGGACTGTCCCAGCGTGCCGCCGGCGGTGGTGATCCCGAGCCACGTCACGCGACGCTCTGCGGGTGCGATTCGCCCGACCAGCGCGTTCAACATCCCCAGCCCGCAGCCGCCCATCCCGAGCCCGATCAGGAACCCGGTGCCGGCCAGGAAATCGGTCTGGGTGGTCGCCTGGGAGGAAAGCAGGAGCCCGGCCACGGCGATGAGCGCGCCGATGGCGATCACCCGGATCGGACCCCAGCGGTCGGCGATCATCGCGGCCAACGGCGTGGCCAGACCGACCACCAGGTTCTGGGTCGCGATGGCGAACGAAATCGGCTCGCGGCCCCAGGAAAGATCGACGCTGATCGGCGAGATGAACAGGCCGAAGGACTGCCTGACGCCCGAGGTCACCAGCAGGATGCAGGTGGCGCCGAGCAGGACATAGACCGGCGTCCGCCAGAACCGGGCGATGGTCCGGACCCCGCCATCGCCAGCGTGATGCGGGGCGGCTATGCGAAGACGCCCGGGAACCGCGCCCGCACCTCGGCCGCCAGCTCGGGCGAGGTCTGGGCGACGCGCGGGAAGGTTTCGAGGCGCTCATACGGGATGCAGGCGTCGATCACGACGCGCGAGTTGTAGAGCTTCTCGTCGGTCACCATGGTGTCCAGCCTCGACGACCAGTTGCGATCGAGGATGGTGAAATCGGTCTTCGGGTCGGTCCGCGTTCCCATCGCCCAGATCACGTCGTGAATGTCGGTCGGATCGATATCGTCGTCAACGACGACGACATAGCGCCCGACATAGCCGGTTGGATTGACCTGCGAGGCCACCAGCCCGACCTGGTTGGCGTGGCCGAAATAGCGCTGCTTGATCGCCACCACGACGAAGGTCCGCCCGGCGCCGGCCTGGTGCACCCAGACCCCCGTGACATCGGGAATGCCCGCGCCCTCGAGCGAATCGAGGAGACCGGCCGAGCGGATGAAGCAGCGCTCGAAGAGATGCGAATGCGGCGGTTTCTGGCTGGCGGCGCAGGTCAGGATCGGGTTGCTGCGGTAATAGACCCGCTTGATCCTGATCACCGGCTCTTCCCTGGCCTCGCCGGCGTAGTAGCCCGTCCACTCGCCGAACGGACCCTCCATCGCGGTCTCGTCGGGCAACACCTCGCCTTCGAGGACGATTTCCGAATTCGCCGGGAACGGCAGACCGGTCAGCTCGCCCTCGATGCAATCGATCGGCCGGCCGACCAGGCCGCCGGCCCAGTCGAGCTCCGGCACCTGGTCGGAAAGCGTGTAGCGCGCGGCGATATAGGTGGCCGGATCGATGCCGACGATGATCGCCATCGGGCAGGGCTTGCCCGCCTTGAGGTACTTGTCGCGCTGGATCCGGCCCTGCTTGCCGTTGGAAATATAGGAGGTCGCGACATCGGGGCCGTTCACCTGGACCCGGTAGGTGCCGATATTGACCCGCCCGCTGTCGGGATCGCGGGTGACCACGCCGCAGGCGGTCCCGATATAGCGCCCGCCATCGTGTTCGTGATGGATCGGCACCGGGAATTTCAGCAGATCGACATCGCCGTCGCAGTCGATGTTTTCCATCACCGGCCCGTCATCGACGATGCGGGGCGGGATCGGCTCCTGGCGCTTGATCCGGCTGCGATAGGTGTCGAGCATGGTGCGCCGGTCGCCCGACTGCGCCGGGTCGATGCCGAGGCCGAGCGCGAGCCTGAGCGGCGAGCCGAGCATGCCGTAGAGGCAGCGCATGCCCTTGCCGTAGCCCGGCACCTCGTCGAACAGCAGCAGCGGCGACTTGTCGACCTTCTCGCGGTAGAGCACCTCGGTCACCGCGCCGAGCTCGCGGTCCCAGTGGGCGCCCGCGACATGCGTGACCTCGCCGCCCTCCTCGACCGCGGCGAGGAAGGTCCGCAGATCGGTCTGGACCTCGTCATTGCGCTGCATCGGCCAATCCTCAAACGCCGACCGCCGCGGGCTGTCGCCGCGGCGGTCTCATCGCACCCCGTCAGGGGCCTCGCGGGCGATCTCGATTCAGTCGCAGAGATAGCCCCATTTGTCGCGCGATTCCTTGGCGAGCTCGGGCGAGGGCGCGTTGACCGGCGGGAACTCGTCCTTCCAGTGGAACGGCCGGCAGGCGTCGATGATCGCCCGGCTGTTGGTGAGATTGCCCTTCTCCTTCTCCCAGGGCGGGATCCGGGGGTCGAGATGCGTCGACCAGGCGTTGGGGATGATGTCGATCGATTCCGCCGGATCCGACCGGGTGAGCATCGCCCAGATCAGCTCCTCCAGATTGGAGACGTCGATATCCTCGTCGGTCACGATCACGTATTTCCCGGCATAGGCGCCCACATGGCACTGGCAGGCGATGTGGCCGGCCTGCCGGGCATGGCCCGGATAGCGCTGCTTGATCGACACCGCGACCAGCATCCGCGCCGTGCCCACCTCGTGCAGCCAGGCCCCCTCGACATCGGGAACGCCGGCCTTCTTGATGTTCTCCTTGAGCAGCGCCGACCGGGTCACCGCGCGGTAGCGGGCAAGCTCGTCCGGCGGACGCTGGGGCGGGCAGCCGAGCAGGATCGGGTTGTTCCGGTAATAGATCGCCTTGATGTCCATCACCGGCTCCTCGCGCATCTTGGAGCCGTAATACCCGGTCCATTCGCCGAACGGGCCCTCTTCCTGCTTCGCGTCGGGATGGACGAAGCCTTCGAGCACGATCTCGGCATTCGCCGGAAACGGCAGGCCGGTGTGCTTGCCGCGGATCATCTTCATCCCCTCGCCGCGGAACCCGCCGACGACGTCGAATTCGCAGATCCCGGGCGGCACCTCGCTGCAGCCCATGAGGAAGGTCATCGGGTCGCCGCCGCAGACGATCACCGCCGGCATCGGCTCGCCGCGCTGCTGGTACTTGTCGCGATGGATGCGGCCGTGCTTGCCGGGCGAGATGTAGAAGCCGACCGACTTCTTGTCGTGGATCATCACCCGGTAGGTGCCGATATTGATCCAGCCCGAGTCGGGGTCGGCGGTGACGTTGTAGCTGCCGGTGCCGATATAGCGCCCGCCGTCCTGGTCATGCCATTTCGGCGTCGGGAAGATTTCGACGTCGACGTCGTCGCCTTCCATGATGTTCTCGGTGACCGGGCCGGATTCGACGAACTCGTGCGGGATCGTCTGCAAATCTTCCATGTAGTTGCGGCGAAACGCGTCCGTCAGCTCCATCTTGGAGAGTTCCGAGGGGAAGCCGAGGGTCATGTTCATGCGCCTGGAGGCGAAGAAATTGGTCAGCACCCGCGAGCCTTCGAGGGTGCCCGGCACGTTCTCGAACACGATGCAGGGCGCCTTCTCGTTGTGCAGGACGACCTCGGACGCCATGCCGATGTCGCGCTCCCAGTTCGCCCCCTGAACGTGCTTGACCTCGCCGAGCTTCTCGGCCTCTTCGAGCCATTCGCGCAAATCGGTATAGGGGATGCGCAGCTCGTTCTCGAGACGCGTCGCCGCGCCGCCCTCGACCACCCTGCCGATCGCGTTGCCCATATCGTCGGCCATGCCGTCTCTCCCACTCCGTGTTCCGCCGCTTCCCAGAACGTATCCGCATTACAGGACGCCCACCAATACAATTGCAACATTAGACAGATAACCCCCCGCGATGTGATCGTTCGCCAGCGCCACCGTTGACCGTGAAACCCCGACGAGGGACCGCCCATGCTGCCGACGGAACGTATCGACTATGACCCGATCGCCGCACGGAAGCCGCTCGTCCTGCCGGACGGCGCGCGCATGGCGGTCTGGGTCATCGTCAATGTCGAGGAGTGGGACCCCGAGGCGCCGATGCCGCGCACCGTGCTCACCCCGCCGGCGGGCGGCTCGCCGAGCCCCGACATCCCCAACTGGGCGTGGCACGAATACGGCAACCGGGTAGGGTTCTGGCGCCTTTTGCAGGCGCTCGACGAATTCTCGATCACCGCGGCGCTCTGCATCAACGGCACCGCGGTGACCGCCTACTCGCAGATCGCGGAGGCGGCGCATGCTCGGGGCTGGGAGTTCATCGGCCACGGCTTTACCCAGCGCAATTTGCAGAAGGTCGAGGACGAGCGCCTCGACATCCGCCGCACCGCCGATGCGATCGAGGCCTGCACCGGAAGGCGGCCGCGCGGCTGGCTCGGCCCGGGGCTGACCGAGACCTGGGAGACCCCCGACATCCTGGTCGAGGAGGGGTATGAATACGTCGCCGACTGGGTGCTGGACGACGAGCCCGTGGTGCTCAAGACGCGTTCGGGCCCCATCGTCAACATCCCCTATACCCAGGAATGCAACGACGTCGCGATGATGCTGATCCAGCACCACCCGGCGCGCGAATACCGCGACCGGGCGGCGGACCAGTTCGAGCAGATCTACCGCGATTCCGAGCGCTCGGCGCGGGTGATGGCGCTCTCCGTCCACCCCTACATCATGGGCGTGCCGCACCGCTTCCGCTATTTCCGGGAAATCCTGCAGACGATCTCCGCCCACAGCGACGTGGCGTTCATGACCGGCGAACGGATCCTCGACTGGTACCGCGAACAGCGGCCCGGCGGTTAGGAAGCATCGGGTCTCGGTGCAACGGTCGCGGCGTCCCTCGATACGGCGCTTGCGCGCCTATTCGGGATGAGGAAAATTTTGCCGGCCACCGCCTTACCCTCACCCTGAGTAGCCCCGGACTTGATCCGGAGCGTATCGACGGGCGCCCCTTGGGACGAGGCATCGACAGCGAAAGGAATCGCCGGATGGCAGGCGCTAAAACCCTCGACGACGCTCTCGACGCCATCGCAGCGCGGATCCGCGCGACGCTGGATGCGGATGTCCCAGGCTATCCCCATTACGCCGATACCGACACCGGCGCCTGGACGACGACATCGGACGGGTTCTGGACCGGCGGGTACTGGAACGCGATGCTCTGGCTCGGCGGGGCGGTGTTCGGGGACCCGCGGATGGTCGCCGAGGCGCGGCGCTGGACCGAGCGGCTCCGGCCCCGGATCGGCTCGGAATCGGTGTTTCGCGGGTTCCTGTTCTATTACGGCGCGGCGCTCGGCGGCATCCTGCATGGCGACGCGGCGGCCCGCGCTGGCGCTGGCGGCAGCCGTTCGGCTGGGCGGAGATTTCGACCCGAAGCTCGGGCTGATTCCGCTCGGCGCCGAGGCCGAGGAAGCGCATACCGTCGGCGCGGCCGAAGCCAATATCGACGGCCTCGCCGCGGTGCCGCTCCTGCTGTTCGCGGCCAGGGAAACCGGCGACGCGAGCCTGCGCGACCGCGCGCTGCGCCACACGCTCAGGAGCGCCGGGCTCTGCATCCGCGACGACGGCTCGGTCGTCCAGTCGGTCAGCCTCGACCCGGAGACCGGCGCGCCGGTCCGCTCCTACACCCACAAGGGGGTCTCCGACAGCTCGACCTGGACCCGGGCGCAGGCCTGGGCGATGCAGTTCCTCACCCATGCCGGGCGCCGCATGCCGGAAGAGAAGGCGCTGATCGAGGCCGCGATCCGGGTGACCGACTGGTGGATCGACACCGTGCCGGGCGACCGTGTCGCATACTGGGATTTCGATGCGCCGATCGGCCACGACACGCGCAAGGACACGTCGGGCACCGCGATCGCGGCGACGGCGATGCTCAAGCTCTCGGCCACGGTCGAGGACCGCGAGACCGCCGCGCGCTATCGCGGCTGCGCCGAAGAGACGCTCCGCACCCTCGCCGCCTGCCACCTGACGCCGGTCGCGCCGAGGGATCGCCGCCCGCCCGGCATCCTGACCAATGGCTGCTTCGACCAGCGCTCCGGCGTGGCCCTCGCCAGCGAGCTGATCTGGGGCAGCTACTATTTGCTCGAAGGGCTCGCGACGCTCGCCGGCCGGCTCGAGACCGGCCGGATCTGAGACATCAGGCGGCGACGCGCGCGGGCGGCGACCCGTGCTTGTTGTCTTCCTGCCTAGAGGGCAGCACCCACCAGACGATCACCAATATATATCCTATACCGGTCAGGATCAGGAGCTGCCACCAGCCGCTCCGCCCGACGTCGTGCAACCGCCTCGCCCCCGCCGCCAGCGAGGGCATCAGGAGGGCTAGGGAGACGATCACGGCCGGGATGTCGGCGAGCGACAATTCGTCGGCGGCAGGCGGAAGATCCACGGGAAACGCCAGGAGACCGACGACGTCCGCAATCCAGACGATCACGTAGCAGGAGAGATAGAACCACCAGAATTCGCTTCTAGACGCGCGCCCGGAAAACGTGGCGTATTTGCGCATGCAGGTCGCGATCGACTGTCCGAAACCCATGATCATCGAATGTGCCCTCGGCGTTTGGAACTTTCCGCTCGGACACTGATTTACAACTTAAACGGGCATTACGGCAATCAAAAAATTAGGTATAATTGCATATTTCGCTCCAGGCGCACGCCTGCCATGCTGCCGGTCCCGCCGCGTTGCGCGCCATCGGCGCGCTCTCTATGACTACGGTCAAACCGGTCTTGCAGGAAGGGACCACGGATGAAGCTCGCAACGCTCAAGGGTGGCCGCGACGGGCGGCTCGCGGTGGTGAGCGACGACCTCGCGCGGGCGGCGGATGCCGCAAGCGTGGCGGCCACGATGCAGGCGGCGATCGACGACTGGACGACGGCTGCGCCGGCGCTCGAATCGCTCGCCGCCGCGGTCAATGCCGGGGACGCCGAGACCTTTCCCTTCGATGCTGCGGAATGCGCCGCCATCCTGCCCCGCGCCTATCAATGGGTCGACGGCAGCGCCTATCTCAGCCATGTCGAGCTGGTCCGCAAGGCGCGCGGCGCGGAGATGCCGAAGAACCTTTACGAGGACCCGCTGATGTACCAGGGCGCCTCGGATTCGATGATCGGGCCTGCCGACGATATCGCGCTCGCCGACGAAGCCTGGGGCATCGATATGGAGGCCGAGGTGTTCGTCATCCTCGACGACGTGCCGATGGGGGTGACCCCCGGCGCCGCCCGGGGCCACATCAAGCTGGTCGGGATCCTCAACGACGTCAGCCTGCGCAACCTGATCCCGGGCGAGCTCGGCAAGGGTTTCGGCTTCCTGCAGGGCAAGCCGACGACGGCCTTCTCGCCGGTCGTGGCGACGCCGGAATCGCTCGGCGACGCCTGGGACGGCGCCAGGATGACGCGCGACATGGAAGTCTCGCTCAACGGCGCCCCGCTCGGCCATCCGAATGCCGGCACCGACCTCTATTTCGACGTGCCCACGCTGATCGCCCATGCCGCGAAGAGCCGCCGCCTCGCCGCCGGGACGATCCTCGGCACCGGCACGATCTCCAACCACGACCGCGGCGTCGGCTCGGCCTGCCTCGCGGAAATACGGGTCGTCGAGACCATCGAGCACGGCGCGCCGATCACCCCGTTCATGCGCTTCGGCGACCGCGTGCGCATCGAGATGCGCGACGCCGACGGCAATTCGATGTTCGGCGCGATCGACCAGCGGGTCGTCGAATACCGGGGCTAGTCAGACGTTGGCGCCGAGGGCGGCGCGCATCTCCTCCACATAGGCGGCGAAGCCCGATTCGAGGGTGTATTCTGGCTCCCAGCCGAGCACATCGTGCGCGAGCCCGATATCCATGCGATCGGTGCGCGAGACAGGCGGCGTCCCGGGGACCACCTCGATCTCCAGATTGGGCAGCGATGCCCTGACCGCGGCGACCAACTCGTCGAACGGGGTGACCGCGCCGATGCCGATATTGAAGACGTTGTAGCGCGGCAGCTCGCGCATCGCGCAAAGATCGAGCGCACGGCCGATATCCTTCGAATAGATGTATTCGAACGACATGGTCTGCTCTTCCGGGATTCTTGCCGGAACCCCGCGAATCCCGCTCTCGACCAGCATGTGGCACTTCTCGCCGCCGCCCGATCCGCCCCAGAAATGGCCCATGCCGAAGACATTGGCCGGGCGCACGATCGCGACCTCGAACCCGTATTGGGCGGAATAGGCCTCGAGGATCAATTCCTGCGCCGCCTTGGTGTTGCTGTAGGCGTTGCCGCTGCCGAGCGGAAAATCCTCCTTCATCACGCCGTCGGCGGCCGGCCGGCGCCAGTCATAGGAGCCGAAGGTGGAGATGTGGAGCAGCCGCCTGACGCCGGCGAGCCTGACCGCCTCGCAGACGGCGATGGCGCCGTTGATGTTGATGTCCATGCCGAGATGGAGCGGCTCGCCGGCGCGCTTGCCGATCAGCCCGGTGGTGTGCAACACGGTGTCGGCGCCGTGTTCCTCGATCGCCGCCAGCACCCCCGGCAAATGGCGCGCATCCTCGGCGATCAGCGTGTAGTTGCCCGCGCCGAGCCGCCGGTCGAGATAATCGGCGCGCGGGAACGGGTCGAGAAACACCACTTTTTCGCCGCGGTCGAGCGCGCAGATCGCGAAGCTGGTGCCGACCAGCCCGGCACCGGTGATTACTGTCGTCATCGAACCTCCCTCTCAGGTCGCGGGGCAGCGGCCCCGATCCGTTTCATCTGTCGATCTCGCGCCAGCCGAAGGGGCCCGCGCGGCGATAGCGCCAGGGATACTGGGCGACCATCCGGGCCGCCCGGGTCGAGCGATGGGCGATCAGGCCGAGCGCGAGGATGACCGCGGTGTCGATCAGATAGCCGGCGATGGAGAACAGCTTTCCGTCGAACAGCGCATAGACCAGGAACCGGTCGGCGCACCCCATCAGCGCGGCGTAGAGGAAGACCAGCCAGAGCGGACGCCAGATGCGGGCGAGCGCCTGTCCGGTGAGAAAGCCGGCGCCGCCCATCAGCACCACGGTGAGGCCCAGGAAGACGGCGATCGGCACCCCGTTCATACCGGCGTCCCCGGTTCCGCCGTCCTGCCGCCTTCGAGATAGGCGGCGCGAACCTCCGGATCCTCGAGCAGCGCCGCGCCGGTTCCGGTCAGCGCGATCTCGCCATTGACCATCACATAGCCCCGGTCGGCGAGGCGGAGCGCGTGATAGGCGTTCTGCTCGACCAGCAGCACGGTCATTCCGTCGCGCCGGTTGATCTCCCTTATGACCTCGAAAATCTGCTTGACGATCATCGGCGCGAGACCGAGCGACGGCTCGTCGAGGAGCAGAAGCCTGGGACGGCCCATCAGCGCGCGGGCAATCGCCAGCATCTGCTGTTCGCCGCCCGACAGCGTGCCGCCGCGCTGGTCGCGGCGCTCCTCCAGGATCGGGAACAGGGAGAACACGCGGCTTGTGTCCTCGTCGAATTTTTCGGGATCCGCGGTGACGGCGCCGACCTGCAAGTTCTCCAGCACGGTCATGCGCGGGAAGATGCGGCGACCCTCGGGCGCGTGCGCGATGCCGAGGCGGATGATCTCGTGGGTGGCAAGATGGGTGATCGCCGTGCCCTCGAAGCGGATCTCGCCCGCATGGGCCCGCGGATTGCCGCAGACCGTCATCAGCAGCGTCGACTTGCCCGCGCCGTTGGCCCCGATCAGCGAGACGATGCCGCCCTCGGGCACGTCGATGCTCACCCCGCGCAGCGCCTGGATGTTGCCGTAGGAGGCGCGCACCGCCTCGATCGCGAGCATCGGCTCAGGCACTTTCGGTCTCGTCCTCGCCGAGATAGGCGCGGATCACCGCCGGATCGTTGCGCACGGAATCGGGCGCGCCCTCGGAGATCTTGCGCCCGTGATCGAGCACCACGATATGGTCCGAGATCCCCATCACCACGCTCATGTCGTGCTCGATCAGCAGGATGCCGATCCGGTGCTCCGCCTTGATAAAGTTCAGGAGCGCGTTGAGTTCGGCGGATTCGCGGGGGTTGAGGCCGGCGGCCGGCTCGTCGAGGCAGAGCAGCACGGGCTCGGTACACATCGCACGCGCGATTTCGAGCCGGCGCTGCCCGCCATAGGGGAGCGTGCCGGCATCGACATCCGCCTGGTCGGTGAGGCCCACCCGGTCGAGCCAGTAGGTCGCGCGCTCGACCGCTTCGCGTTCGGCGGCGCGGAAGCTGCCGAAGCCGAATAGCCCGAGGAAGGTGTAGCCCGACGCGCGCATCAGCCGGTTGTGCTGGGCGACCATCAGGTTCTCCAGCGTCGACATCTGGGGAAAGATGCGGATGTTCTGGAAGGTCCGCGCGACCCTCGCCTCGCTCGCCACCCGGTAGTCGTCGAGCCTCTCCAGCAGGTGTTCCCTGCCGTCGGCGCGGAGCGCAAGCCGGCCCGTGTCCGGCTTGTAGAACCCTGTCAGGCAGTTGAAGACCGTGGTCTTGCCGGCGCCGTTGGGGCCGATCAGCGCGGTGATCTGTTCTTCCCCGGCGGCGAAGCCGACATCGTCCACGGCGACCAGCCCGCCGAAGCGCATGGTCAAATGCTCGACCGTCAGCAGGCTCACCGCGGCGCCCCCCTGCGGACGAGGCGGATCATCGGGTCCCGGGTCGCCAGCAGCCCGCGCGGACGCCAGACGGTGATCAGCACCATGCAGGCGCCGAAGGCGAGCATCCGGTATTCGTGCAGCTCGCGGAAGAATTCGGGCAGGCCGATCAGCAACAGCGCGGCCAGCACGATGCCGATCTGGCTCCCCATGCCGCCGAGCACGACGATCGCGAGGATGATCGCGGATTCGATGAAGGTGAAGCTCTCCGGGCTGATGAAGCCCTGGCGGGTGGCGAAGAACGAGCCGGCGAAGCCGCCGAACATCGCCCCGATGGCAAACGCGGTGAGCTTGGTGTTGGTCGGGTTGATGCCGAGCGACCGGCAGGCGATCTCGTCCTCCCTCAGCGCCTCCCAGGCGCGGCCGATCGGAAGCCTGCGGATACGCAGCGTGAACAGGTTGGTGACCAGCGCCAGCGCGAGAACCAGGAAATAGAGGAAATAGGTCCGGTGGATCGACGAATAGTCGATGCCGAAGAACTGGTGGAAGGATTCCACGCCTTCCGGCGGGGCGCGGGTGAAGGGAAGCCCGAAGAAAGTCGGGCGCGGCACCCCTGAAATGCCGTCCGGGCCGCCGGTGAAGGTGTACCAGTTGAGCAGGATGATGCGGATCATCTCGCCGAAGCCGAGGGTGACGATGGCGAGGTAGTCGCCGCGCAGCCTGAGCACCGGGAAGCCGAGGATGAGGCCGAAAAAGGCGGCGAACGCGCCGGCGAGCGGCAGGCATGACCAGAAATCGAGGCCGAGATACTGCGCCAGGAGCGCATAGCTGTAAGCGCCCACGGCGTAGAACGCGACATAGCCGAGATCGAGCAGCCCGGCCAGCCCGACCACGATATTGAGCCCCCAGCCCAGCATCACATAGGTCAGCACCAGGATGGCGATATCCATCACCCGGCGATCGGAGAAGGGCAGGAACGGCAGCAGGATGGCGATGGCGATCAAAGCGGGGCCGAGCCAGACCAGCGCGCGCCGGAGGGCCTGGGCGGAGTCGAACCCGACCGCGATGGGCAGCTGCCCGCGCTGCGCGCGCAGCATGCCGATCGCGCCGATTGCCGCGACCGCGAGCCCGCCGGCGATGGTCACCACGCCGAGAAACGCGCTCGGCAGGGCGAACTGCCAGCCGAGCGCGGCAAGCGCCAGCGCGCCGGCTATGACGGGAACATGGTGCCCTCCCCGCAGGCTGGCGATGGCAAGCCGGCCAACGAATACGAGCGCCACGCCGACGGCCAGCTCGGCCCAGCGCGGCGTCACGACGAACGCCGAGCCCGCCGATGTCGTCTTCGCGCCGACCAGCGGCAGGGCCAGAAGAAACGCGACCCCGGCGGCGATCCCGGCCTCTTTCAGCGCAATCGGCAGGAAGGCCGGGCCGCGATCCGCCAGGGTGCCTGCGGCCACCGCTCAGACCTTCTCGATCTCGGGCCGTCCCAACAACCCGGTCGGCCGGAAGATCAGCACCAGGACGAGGATCGAGAAGGCCGCGACGTCCTTGTACTCGGTGGTGAAATAGCCCGACCAGAACGCCTCGATCAGGCCGATCAGAAGCCCGCCCAGCATGGCGCCCGGGATCGAGCCGATTCCGCCGAGGACCGCCGCGGTGAACGCCTTGATCCCGGCGAGGAAGCCGATGAAGAAATCGATCACGCCGTAGTAGAAGACCGCGATCGTCCCCGCCACCGCCGCCAGCGAGGCGCCGATGACGAAGGTGATCGAGATCGTCCGGTCGACATTGATGCCGACCAGCGCCGCCATCTCGCGGTCCTGTTCGCAGGCGCGCTGGGCGCGGCCGAGCGAGGTCCTGCCGATCACCAGCGAAAACGACGCCATCAGCGCCAGTGTCAGGGCCATGATGATCATCTGGATATAGCTGAGCGAGACCACGAATCCGTCGCGCTCGGCAAGCTCGAAGGCGCCGGATATGACCGGCTGGATCGCCTTGGTGCGGGCGCCCTGGGTGAGCTGGACATAGTTCTGGAGCGCGATCGACATGCCGATCGCCGAGATCAGCGCGGCAAGCCGCGTCGAGCCGCGCAGCGGTCGATAGGCGAGCCGCTCCAGCGTCCAGCCATAGACCGCGGTCAGCATCATCGAGACGATGAGAACGACGAACAGGGACAGCACCAGGTAGCCGCCGCCATCCGGCCCCAGGATCAGGAAGACGATCAGCGCGATGAAGGCGCCGATCATGTAGATCTCGCCATGGGCGAAATTGATCATCCCGATGATGCCGTAGACCAGCGTGTAGCCAATGGCGATCAGCCCGTAGACGGCGCCCAGGGTCAGGCCGTTGATCAACTGCTGAAGAAAATATTCCATGGCCGCTCGACTGCCGCTACCGACCTTATCAACAGAATTCGCGCCTTGCCAACCGGACCCCCGTTCGGTTCGATTCGGCCGATCGATGTCTTAGGATCGCGGCGGCCTGAGCAGGGGAGTGGCAATGCCGGAGCCCGACGGGATCTATTCAGTCAGCCGACAAATCCGTTTCGGGGATTCCGACCCGGCGGGCATCGTCTTCTATGTCGCCTTTTTCCGCATGTTCAACGATGTGTTCGAAAGCTGGATCGGCGACCGCCTCGGGATCGATTTCGCCAGGGAGTTCTTCGACCAGGGCCGCATGTTTCCGCTGGTCCATTGCGACGTCGACTTCAAGAAGCCGCGGCGGATGGGCGACAATCTCGACCTCGCGCTGATCCTGACCGCGATCGGCCGATCGTCGATCCGCTACGCCATCGTCGGCTCCGACCGGGGCGAGGAGATCCTGCGCGGCGATTTCGTCACCTGCGTGGCCTCGAAGGAGATGGGGCGGTCGATCCCGATCCCCGATTATCTGCGCCGGCCGATGACGGAGTATCTCGAACTGTGTCGCCGCCTCGGCGCGGCCGGCGCGTGATGACCGCGTCGGCCCCGACCGCTAGGTTGCGGCCATCGACCGACACCGCCCCCAGGAGGCTTGCATGAGCGATATACCGCGGCTGAACGGCGTGATCCGGCCGCTGGAGGCGGGCCAGCACGCCTTCACCACATTCACCACCGCCGATATGCGGAGCGCGATCTCCATGTCGACGACGCGTTACGACGGCATCGTTTTCGAGATGGAGCACAATCCCTGGGACATCAGCGCGCTCCGGGATTCGCTGCAGCACATGCTCAACCGGGCCCAGATCGTCGCCGCGGGATCGGTCGCGCCGGCGGTGACGCCGATGGTCCGCATCCCGCCCAATGGCGGGGAGAAGGCGCAGTGGCACGCCAAGCAGGCGCTCGACCTCGGTGTCTACGGGGTGGTCTGGCCGCATGTGAGCAGCGTCGATGAGGCCTATAACGCGGTCGCGGCGTGCCGTTATCCGCGCCTCGACTCGGCGCCGCTCTACGAGCCCGCGGGAGTGCGCGGCGACGGACCGCGCCTTGCCGCGCGCTATTGGGGGCTGTCGCAGCAGGATTACTACCGCAAGGCCGATGTCTGGCCGTTGGCGCCCGACGGCGAGATTTTCGTCATCCTGATGATCGAGGATACGGCGGGGATCGGGAACCTCGCCGATATGCTCGACAACGTGCCGGGGATCGGCGCCGTCCTGATCGGCGAAGGGGATCTCAGCCAGGAGCTCGGGTTCCCGCGCCAATACGATCACCCGGAGGTGCGTGACGCGATGGCCCGGATCGTCGACACCTGCAAGTCGCGCAACGTCGTCGTCGGCCACCCGCATGTCGACGCGGCAAATGTCGAGCGCGTTCTCGAGGAGGGCTACCGCTTCCTCATGGCCGCGCCCACCGTGAGCTATGCGGGGCTGGAGAAGGGACTGGACCTCAGCGGCCGCGCCCAGGAAGGAAGATCATGATCATCGATTGCCACGGCCACTACACCACCGCTCCGGCCGCCCTCCGCGACTATCGGGCGGCGCAGGTCGAGGGGCTCAAGGACCCGGCCTACAAACCGCTGCCGGCGGACCTCGGCATCTCCGACGACGAAATCCGCGAGAGCCTGGAAGGCGCGCAGCTCAAATTGCAGCGCGAACGGGGAACCGACCTGACCGTCTTCTCGCCCCGGGCGGCGGGGATGGCGCACCAGGACGGGAACGAGCCCGCCAACAAATACTGGTCCGAGATCTGCAACGACATGATCCATCGGGCGGTCACGCTATACCCGGACAACTTCGTCGGCGTCTGCCAGCTGCCGCAGGCGCCGGGAACCCCGCCCGACAACTGCATTCCCGAGCTCGTCCGCTGCGTCGAGGAGCTCGGCTTCATCGGCTGCAATTTGAACCCGGACCCGACCGGCGGCTACTGGACCGACCCGCCCTTGTTCGACCGCTGGTGGTACCCGCTCTACGAGAAGATGTGCGACCTCGACGTGCCGGCGATGATCCACGTCTCGTCGTCCTGCAACCCGCATTTCCACTTCACCGGCGCGCATTACATCAACGGCGACACGGCCGCGTTCATGCAGTTCCTGACCTCGGATTTGTTCGCCGACTTCCCCACCCTCAAAGTCATCATCCCGCATGGCGGCGGCGCGGCGCCGTTCCACTGGGGACGCTATCGCGGGCTCGCGCAGGACATGGGGCGCCCGCCGCTGGACGAGCTGCTTCTCGACAACGTCTTCTTCGACACCTGCGTCTACCACCAGCCGGGGATCGACCTTCTCACCAAGGTGATCCCGGCCAAGAACATCCTGTTCGCCTCGGAGATGGTCGGCGCGGTGCGCGGTATCGACCCCGAGACCGGCTTTCCGTTCGATGACACCAAACGCTATATCGAGGCGGCCGAGGGGCTGGGCGCGGCGGAGCGGAAAATGATCTTCGAAGACAACGTCCGCCAGGTCTTTCCCCGGCTCGGGCACTAGCCCGGAACGCTCATCGGGGGCAGCGAACCGGTCCCGTTTGGGGACAATGTTTCACGTGAAACACCGGGCGGCTGCCCGGTTCGACTCCACAGCGCGCTCAACCGGTGCTAGAAGAACCGGGAGGCCCCGATCCGCAGGCAGTGGCCGGTCGTGCATTGTCGTGGGGAACCGGAAGACAACGAGTCCGTAGAGAAGGAAGGACCCGCCCGTGCTGTATCGCTCGTTCGCCCTGTTGGCGGCCCTCGGCCTTGCTCCGGCGGCGCTGGCGCCGGCTCATGCGCAAACCCTCGAGATTACGGTGGCGGCGACTCCCCCGCCCGCGGTCACCTTCGTGGGCACGTTCAAGAAAAACGTCGTGCCCGCCATCGACAAACGCCTGGCCGAGAGCGGCAAGGATTTCAGGATCGAATGGACGCACGCCTATTCGGGGACGCTCGCGAAATTCAACGAGCTGTTCGAGGCGGTGGAGGAAGGCATCGGCGGCGCCGGGCTGGTCCTCAAGAACTTCGAGCCCTCGAACCTTCCGCTCGAGGCCTATGCCGTCCACATGCCCTTCGTGAGCATCACGCGGGGTCAGATCGCCGATGTCGACGCCAAGCTGCGCCAGACGGTGCCCGAACTCAACCAGGCCTACGAGCGGCACAACCAGGTGTTCATCACCAGCGGCGTCAACGACTCGATGCATCTTTTCACCAAATTCCCGGTGACCAAGGTCGCGGACCTCAAGAACCGCAAGCTGGGATCGAGCGGCACCTTCGCGCAGTGGCTGCGCGGCACCGGCGCGGTCTCGGTCAACTCGGCGATGAACCAGTCCTACACCAACATCAAGAACGGCGTGTATGAGGGCTACCCGATCGGGATCATCTTGAGCTACGTGTACAAGACCTATTCGGCCGCGCCCTATTTCACCCGGGTCGGTTTCGGACCCACGGTGTCGTCCGCCATCACCTTCAACAAGGACATCTGGAACAAGATCCCGAAGCACGCCCGGCAGATCATCCGCGAAGAAGCCGCCAACTGGACCAAGTACCAGAACGCGGTCGACTTCCTGAAACGCTCCAGGTTCCTCGGCATCATGAAGAAGAAGGGCGTCAAGGACTCGACGCTGCCCGAATCCGAGCGCAGGAAATGGGCCTCCATCATGCCCAATATCGCGCAGGAATGGGCGCACCGCCTGGACCGGCGCGGCCATCCCGGCACCAGGCTGATGACGGCCTATATGGACGAGCTGCGGGCGCGGGGCATCAAGATCGCCCGCCATTGGGACCACGAATAGCCTTGCCGCCCGGCGCGCGGCGATCGCGCGGAGGCGCGCCCGGTGGCGGGAACAGGTGAACCGGCCGAGAGCGAAGGAACGCCGGGTCTACCAAGACGCGCCCTGGATGCCCTGATCTCCGTCTTCAACGCGGGCGGCAGCGCCTGGATCTTCTGCATCATGATCCTGCTCTGCGCCGACGTGCTGGGCAGGGCCGCCTTCAACGCGCCCATCGACGGCGTGCCGCTGCTGATCGCGCTGTCGATCGTGGTGATCGTCTTCCTGCAGCTTCCGGCGGCGATCCGGGCAGGCCGGCTGACGCGGTCGGACGCGCTGTTGTCACGGCTCCTCGACCGCCGACCGTCCATCGGGCTGAGTCTGCGCGCGTTCTATGACGGGCTCGGCGCGTTGGTCATGGGGGCGGTGGTCTTCTACACCCTGCCGACCTTCGTGAAGGTCTGGGAGCGCGACACTTTCGAAGGGCTGGAGGGCGATTTCGCCCTGCCGTCATGGCCTTTCAAGCTGTTGATCCTGTTCGGCGCGACGCTTTGCGGCGTCGAGTTCCTGCGCGCGATGGCGGGTGGCGGCCGCGCGCTTGCGGCGCTGGCGAGGGCGCGGAGTCTGGAAGTTCCGCCTATCGCGATTCTGGGCGCCGTCATCGTCGGCCTGACCGCGGCGCTGTGGGCGATCGGGGCCGGAGGCGGGTTGAGCAAGCCCGCTATCGGCATCGTTTCGATCCTGTTCGTGGTCGTTCTGGTCTATGCCGGGGTGCATGTGGGGGTGGCGCTGTCGTTGATCTCCTTCGTCTGCGTCTGGGGCGTGCGCGGGGATATCGGCATAGCGGGCAAGCTGCTGGCGCTCTCCATCGGCGAGAGCATGCAGGCCTACGAGTTCGGTGTGATCCCGCTTTTCGTGCTGATGGGCCTGCTGGTCAGCGTTTCCGGTATCGGCCGTGACACCTACGACGTCGCC
Organism: Alphaproteobacteria bacterium; assembly: GCA_965205995.1. GTDB lineage: Bacteria > Pseudomonadota > Alphaproteobacteria > MPNO01 > MPNO01 > MPNO01. The sequence goes on from OZ242200.1 coordinate 2,495,986, forward strand.
AACCACCTGTTCCGCAAGGTGAAGGGCGGGCTGGGGACGGCGACCGTCGGCGCCAACGCCGTGTTCGCCGCGGTTACCGGCACGACCATCGCATCGGCGTCGGTGTTCACCCGGGTCGCCGTGCCGGAGATGCTTCGCCTGGGCTACCGGCCGCGGTTCTCGGTGGGGGTGGTGGCGGGTTCGTCGGTGCTCGGCATGCTGATCCCGCCGAGCCTGTTGTTGATCGTCTTCGGCATCCTTGCCGAGACCTCGATCGGCGATTTGTTCATCGCCGGCATCCTGCCCGGCATCGTGCTTTCGCTCGCCTATTGCCTGCTGATCTGGATCATGGCCCGGCGCTTTCCGGACAAGGTCGGAACCGAGGAAGCGCTCAACACCGTGCGCCCGCCGCAGATGACCGGGCTGCAGGCCGCGAACAAGAGCGCGCCCATCGTATTGCTGATCGCGGTCGTCCTCGGCGGCATCTATGGCGGGCTGTTCACCGCCACCGAAGCCGGCGGGATCGGCGCCCTGGGCGCGCTGGTGCTCACCTTTTTCAAGCGCGCGCTGACCCCCGCAAATCTATGGCAGGCGCTGAGCGAGACCGGCCATGTGACCGCCTCGATCTGTTTCCTCCTGGTCTCGGCCCATATCTACTCGCGGATGATCGCCCTCACCGGCATCCCCAACATCATGGAGCATTACGTCGAAAGCTCCGGCCTCGGCCTCGCCGGGCTGCTCGCGATCTACATTTTCGCGATCGTCCTGATGGGGACGATCCTCGACGCGGGATCGATCATGCTGATTGCGGTGCCGCTCGCGATCCCGGCGCTGGCGCCGTTCGGGGTGGATCTGGTCTGGTTCGGGATCGTCACCATCATCGCGGTCGAGATCGGGCTGCTGACCCCGCCTCTCGGCCTCGCCTGCTTCGTGATCCACAACAACCTGGCGGACGAACGAATAGGGATCGACGATGTGTTCTGGGGCGCCGCGCCGTTCGCGCTGACGATGCTGGCGGTGCTGCTTCTGGTGGTCGCGTTTCCCGAGCTCGCGACCGCCCTGGTCTGACCTCCGGCCTCAGGCCGGCGCGGCGGATTCGAACTCGACGCAGAGCTTGGCGGTCTCGCCGGCCGGGATCGGCTCGTCGGTCAGCGCGCAGTGGCACGACCCCGCCGCTTCGTCCTGCCCGCCGGGGCCGAAATGGACGCAGTTCAGGCAGGGGCCGAATTCGGGCATGCCCTTGGCCGTCTGGACGGCGCGCACCAGGTCTTCGAGACTGTCGGCGAGCTGCAGCTGCACGTCGCAGTCGAGCGCGTCGGCGGCCCGCAATACAGGGAACAGGGGATCGTCCTCGATCAGCGCGCGCCCGGTGTCCGTGAGGTCGACCGTCAACGCCCGGCGGTCGGCGTCGCATCTCAGACGCCGGATATAGCCTTTGGACTCGAGCGCGATCAGGGTCTGCGAGACGGTGCCCCGCGTTGTGCCGAGATAGCGCGCGATCGCGCCGGGCGAGCGCGAATAGCGGTTCGCGCGGGCGATGAAGCGAATCGCTTCCCACTGGGCCGGATTCAGGCCGGAGGCGTATTGCAGCCCATGGGCCATCCGTCCCAGCCTATCGACCAGCGCGGCTATGCGGGCGCATTCCGACATCCCGGATTACTTAGAACCCTAACCGCCGTTCGGCCACCCCGCAGAGAATAAAATTTCTCCCCGGGCCGCCTCCGCCGAATATTGTTTCGACTCGATAATGTTGTTGATTCACCCGAATCGATCCTCTACATTATCGACTCGACAGGATCTGTCCCGCCTGGCCGATTGCCGGCAGCGGGGAATTTCGGGAAACGCGTGATGGCACAAGGATCGACATCTTATCCCGACCGCGGCGACCGCCGCTACATCTCGACCGTCATGGACGCGCCGATTCTGGAGCGCGAGCACGAGGCCGATCTTGCGAGACGTTGGCGCGAGGGCGGCGACGAGAGAGCGCTCGGCGAGCTGATAACGGCGCATATCCGCCTGGTGGTGCGGATCGCCTCCAAGTTCCGCGGCTACGGCTTGCCGGTCGGCGACCTCATCCAGGAGGGCAATGTCGGGCTGCTGGAGGCGGCCAACCGTTTCGACGTCGAGCGTCAGGTGAGGTTCTCGACCTATGCGACGTGGTGGATCCTCGCGGCCATCCAGGAATACGTCGTTCGCAACGCCTCGATCGTCCGGATCGGCACCACGCCGTCGCAAAAAAGCCTGTTCTTCAATCTGCGGCGGCTTCGCGCCAAGCTTACCGATAACGCCCGCGCGACCATGACCGACGAGGAACGCGGGCGGATCGCGCGCGAGCTCGGCGTGTCGCCGGCCGCCGTCGAGCGGATGGAGGCGCATCTCTCCCACCCCGACCGGTCGCTCAACGCCAGCATCTCGGGCGATGACGGCGACGAGATGCAGGACTTTCTCGCCGACGACAGCCCGACGCCCGAGGACATCGTCCGCGAACGGCACGACTTCGCCGCCCGCGCGGCCTGGCTGCGCGAGGCGATGGAAGACCTGACGCCGCGCGAACAGCAGGTGATCGCCCGCCGGTTTTTGAAGGACGGCAAGAGCACGCTCGCCGAGATCGGCGAGAGCTTCGGGGTCACCAAGGAACGCATCCGCCAGATCGAGGGCAAGGCCCTCGCCAAGCTGCGGACGATCCTCGCCGCGCGCAACGACCTCCAGGACCTCACGCTCAACTGACCGCGGCGGACGGGATCGCGCCCCAGGCGGAGCCGTGTTGATCCTCGCGGCCATCGAGGCGTAGTGTCGCCGGCTCGATGGAACGGGGGAATTCCTTGGCTCAGGGCCGATTTCCGACTACGCGGCTGCGGCGCAACCGGCAGGCCGGCTGGAACCGCCGGCTGGTGGCCGAGACGCGGCTCGGGATCGACGACCTGATCTGGCCCATCTTCGTTCACGACGGCCCCGAAGAGCGGGTCGAGGTGGGCTCGTTTCCGGGAGTCTACCGGCTGACCGTCCCGCGCCTGGTCGACGAGGTGGGCGAGGCGGCGGCGCTCGGCATCCCGATGGTCGCGGTGTTCCCGGTGACCGACCCGGCGCTCAAGACCCCGGACGGCGACGAGGCGGTGAACCCCGACAACCTCGTCTGCCGCGCGGTGGCGGCGATCAAGGACGCGGTGCCGGATATCGGGGTGATGTGCGATGTGGCGCTCGACCCGTTCACCACCCACGGCCATGACGGCCTGTTGCGCGATGGCGCGATCGTCAACGACGAAACCCTCGAGGTGCTGTGCCGCCAGGCGGTGGTCCAGGCCGACGCGGGCTGCGACGTGATCGCGCCGAGCGACATGATGGACGGCAGGGTGGGCGCGATTCGCCGCGCCCTCGACGAAGCCGGCTATCGCGACCGGCGCATCCTTTCCTACGCCGCCAAATACGCCTCCGCTCTGTACGGGCCGTTCCGCGATGCGGTGGGCTCCGCTCCCAACCTCGCCGGCGGCGACAAGAAGACCTACCAGATGGATCCCGCGAACTCGGACGAGGCGTTGCGGGAGGTCGCGCTCGACATCGAGGAGGGCGCGGACATGGTGATGGTCAAGCCCGGAATTTTCTATCTCGACATCGTCCGGCGGGTGAAGGACGCGTTCGGCATGCCGACCTACGCCTATCAGGTAAGCGGGGAGTACGCGATGCTGCGCGCCGCGGCCGATGCCGGGTGGGTGGACGACCGGCGGATCTTCTTCGAATCGCTGACCGCTTTCAAACGGGCCGGCGCCGACGGGATCCTGACCTATGCCGCAATCGAGGTGGCGCGCCGGCTGAAATCGGGTTGAGGCGGGCCCGCGAGCGGGCGCTTCCGGAACCGGCGCGGGATCTCTATAAAGTTGAAATATTGTGACTATTGCAATCAAGACGAGCGATGAGGCGTAGACGGCGCCACCGTTTCCGGTCCTGGCTGCGGCGGATCGCGGCCGGGCTTGCGGTTCTTGTGGTTGTCGTCGTCGGCGGCGCGTATCTGGCGGTCGAGACGGCGCGCCCGCAAACCGAGGGAACGGTCGCGCTCGCCGGGCTCGATGCGCCGGTTTCGATCCTGCGCGACCGCTACGGCATCCCGCGCATCGTCGCGGCGAGCGAACGGGACGCCTATTTTGCCCTGGGCTTCGTACATGCTCAGGACCGTTTCTTTCAAATGGAGTTCATGCGCCGGGCCGGCGCCGGGCGGCTGTCGGAGATCGTCGGCGCATCGACACTGCCGCTCGACCGGTGGATGCGCGTCCTCGGTCTCTACCGCCTCGCCGAAGCTTCGCTGAAACGGCTCTCCCCGCCTGTGGTCGACAGCCTCGAAGCCTATGCCGACGGGGTCAACGCCTATCTGGGCTCCCATTCCGGGCTGGTCTCCGTCGAACTCGCGCTCATGTTTGCGACGCCGGAGAAATGGCGCCCGGCGGATTCGCTGGTCTGGGCGCGGCTTATGGGGATGCGGCTGTCGGCCAATTCGCGGGCCGAGACCCTGCGCGCCCGGCTCTCCGACCTGCTCCCGACCGAGCGGATCGACGAGCTCTGGCCCGACATCGCCGGCGCGGCGCCGCCGACCGTCGCGGCGCTCGGCCGGGCGTCGCTGTTCTCGACGCTTCTCGCGGGCTGGCCCGAGGAGATCGCTCCGGTCACCGCCTCCAACGTCTGGGCGGTCTCGGGATCGCATACCGAGACCGGCAGCCCGATCCTCGCCAACGATCCCCATCTCGGTTTTCGCGCGCCGGGGCTGTGGTACCTGGCGCGGATCGAAACCCCGGGCCTCACGCTCGCCGGCGCGACCGTCCCGGGCGTTCCGATGACGATTCTCGGCCATAACGGGTCGATCGCCTGGGGCCTGACGACGACCGACAGCGACACCCAGGACCTGTTTGTGGAGCGGATCGATCCCGACGATCCGAACCGCTATCTCACCCCCGACGGGTCGCGCCCGTTCGGGATTCGCGTCGAACGGATCGGGGTCCGGGGCGGGGACGACGTGACGCTGGTGGTGCGGTCGACCAGGCACGGACCGGTGATCTCGGATGTTGACGGCAAGGCCCGGAGCATCGCGGAGCCGGGCCATGTGGTCGCGCTCGCCGCCGCGGCGCTGCGCGAGGACGACATGACCGGCGAGGCGGTCTGGCGGCTCAACCGGGCGCGGAATTGGGAAGAATTCAACGCGGCGCTCGCCTTCTTCCACGCCCCGCATCAGAACGCGGTCTATGCCGATACCGGCGGCAATATCGGGATCGTCGCCCCGGGGCGGGTGCCGATCAGGCGCGCCGGCGACGGGCGTTACCCGGTGCCGGGATGGACGGGAGAACACGACTGGACCGGGTTCATTCCCTACGACGCGCTGCCCCGCCTCCTCAACCCCGCGAACGGGCGCATCGTAAACGCCAACCATCCGGTCGTCGGGCCGGACTATCCCTATCGCCTCGGTCATGGCGACACCCCTTCCTACCGGGCCAGGCGCATCCATGCGCTGCTGGATTCGGGCGCCTCGCGAACCCCGGCCGGCGCGGGTGCGATGCAGAACGACGCGGTTTCGCTCGCCGCTCGCGAGCTGCTGCCTGAGATGCTGAGCAAGGTGGACGAGACGGGCCCGAGATCCGCCGTTCATGCGCGGCTTCGCGCCTGGGACGGGACGATGGACCGGCGCCGCGCGGAACCCCTGATCTTCGTCGCCTGGTTGCGCGCGCTCAACCGCCGCCTCTACGGCGACGAGACCGGCGCGGTGTTTCCCGATCTCTGGCGGCTGCGCCCCGTCTTCGTATATGAGACGCTCAAGCGCGGAACCGGGTGGTGCGACGACACGACCACCCCTTCCCGCGAGACCTGTCGGCAGGTCGTGGGCGATGCGCTCGATGACGCGCTCTCCGAACTCCGCGCCCGCTTTGGCGGCGATCCGGCCGATTGGCGCTGGGGCGACGCGCATTACGCGCATTTCCGACACCCGGTCTTCGGCTGGCTGCCGGTGATCGACCGGCTGGCCGACATCCGCGTCCCGGTCGATGGCGGCGCCTTCACCGTCAACCGCGGGCAGCACCGTTCCGCGCGCGGCGACGCGCCCTATGCCAGCGTCCACGGCGCCGGCTACCGCGCGGTCTACGACCTCGCCGATCTCGACCGCTCGCTGTTCATCCAGGCAACCGGGCAGTCGGGGCACCTAACCTCGCCGCACTACCGCGACCTCACGCGGCTCTGGCGTGACGGGATCTTCCTCTCCCTCGGCCCGATGGCGGCGAACTCCCGCCAGGCGGCCAGCCTGCTCACTTTGGTGCCGCGCCGATGACAATCGCCCTGGCCGACGTGATGGCGGCGGGCCGGGCGATCGCCGGCAGCGTCATCGAGACGCCGACGGTCCACTCCCCGAAGCTGTCCGACATGCTGGGCACGCGTATCCATCTCAAGCTGGAGAACCTGCAATACACCGCTTCGTTCAAGGAGCGCGGAGCCCTCAACTGCCTGCTCGGTCTCGGCGCCGCCGAACGGGCCGCCGGAGTGATCGCGATGTCGGCGGGCAACCATGCCCAGGCGGTTGCCCAGCACGCGCGAAGGCTCGGCATCGCAGCGACCATCGTGATGCCGGAGAACACGCCGTTCCAGAAAGTCGCCAATACCGAGGCCCTCGGCGCCACGGTCATGCTCAAGGGGAACGACCTCTCCGAGTCGGCGACCTTCGCGGCGGCGGAGGCCGGGTCGCGCGGGCTGGTGCTCATCCATCCCTATGAGGATGCGCGGGTGATCGCGGGCCAGGGCACGGTCGCGCTGGAAATGCTCGAGACCGTGCCCGATCTCGACATGCTGGTGGTGCCGGTCGGCGGCGGAGGGCTGATCGCCGGGTGCATCGTGGCCGCCAAGGGCATCGACCCGGAGATCGAGATCGTCGGCGTGCAGGCGGCCCGCTGCCCGGCGATGCTGTCGGCGATCGGCGGGGCGGATCTGGAAATTCGCGCCGACACCCTGGCCGAAGGCATCGCCGTCAAGCGGCCGGGCCGGATGACGCGCGGCATCATCTCCGGTTCGGGCACCGATATCGTGCTGGTCGAGGAAGGCGAGATCGAAAGCGCCATCATGCTCCTCGCGGAAGCGGAGAAGCTGGTGGTCGAGGGGGCGGGCGCGGCGGCGCTGGCGGCGATCCTCGCGCACCGGGACCGGTTCGCCGGGCGCCGCGTCGGCGTCGTCGTCTCGGGCGGCAATATCGATCCGCGCCTGCTCGGCAGTGTGCTGATGCGCGGGCTGGTGCGGCTCGGCCGGCTGGTGCGGATCAGGGTCGAGATCGACGACCTGCCGGGCCGTCTGGCGGCGCTGACCAGCACGGTCGGCCGCCTCGGCGGCGACATCGTCGAGGTCGAGCACCAGCGCTGGTTTCACGACGTGCCGGCGCGCAGGACGCTGGTCGATCTTCTGGTCGAGGTCCGCAGCCCCGGGGAAGCGCAGAAACTGGTCGACGGGCTGGCGGCCGAGGGCTACGGCGTCAGTCGCCTTGGCTCGACGCGGCAGATAGGTTGACCGCCGCGTCGTCGGACAGCGCGTTGTAGCGGCCCTTGTAGTAGACCAGCGGACGGCAGTCGCCCTCGCGATAGGCCATCTCGCGGATGCGTCCCACCACGATGACGTGGTCGCCGCCCTCGTGGATCGCATGGGTGTCGCATTCGAGGTTGGCAAGGCATCCCGGGAGGATCGGGCTGCCGGTCTCCCAAATGCTGTATTCGACCCCGTTCCATTTGTCGGGCTGCGACCGGGCGAAGTGGGACGATATCTCCTCCTGGTCCTCGCAGAGGACGTTCACCGCGAAATGCCGGGATGCGTGGAACGCCTCGAAGCTCATCGCCTTGTAGTCGAGGCAGAACAGGCAGAGCGGCGGGTCGAGGGAGAGCGAGGTGAAGGAATTCGCGGTCACGCCGTAGAGGGTTCCGTCGGAATCGACGGTGGTGATCACGGTGATGCCGGTCGCAAAACAACCGAACGCATCGCGCATCGCCCTGGGATCCAAAGTCATCTCGTCTTCCGTCGTCCTGCCCCGTCGCGCCGCATCCGGCAAGTCTACTTGAGCCGGGCGGCCGCTTCAAAGCGCGTCGGCGGATCAGGATTTCGCGGCGGCGGCGAAATAGACCCCGCGCCCGCTCGCGATCAGCCTGTCCTTGCCGTCATGGACCGATGCCTCGGCGACGGCGTTGGTATTGCCGAGGCGGACCACCCTCCCTTTGGCCACGAGATCGCCGGGTTCCGCGACACGGTGATAATCGACCCTGAGGTCGACGGTGGGCACCGGCACGCCGATCTTGGCGGCGATCGCGTAATCCGCCGCCACGTCGATCAGCGCGCCGATGATGCCGCCATGGGTGATCCTGAGCCTGGGGTTGGAGATCATCTCCTCGCGCCAGGTCATGCCGATCTCGATCCCCTCCTCGGTGCAGGAAAGGATTCGAAGCCCCATCCAGGCGTTGAAATGGCTGGCGACCAGCCGCTCTTCGAGCTCGTCGGCCGCGATAACGTTCTCGGCCATTGGGGCCTCCCTTGACGGCTTTCGCAGGCGCCGCCCGGCCCGCGTCGGCGACGGCGGACCGGGACAGCCTTCGACAGGGTCGTAGAATAAAATTCAACCTATTGAAACTCAAGGTTTATTTATTCTCACCCACGCTCTCTCAAGGCACCGGAGGCGGTCTCGCCGCAACACCCGCGGGCGCGTTCGGGTGTTGGCGGGCCGCCACCCCAGGCCCTATTATCCCGGCGATGGAACGCGCGACGAGTGCGAAATCGAGGCGGCGATGACCGAACAACCGCTCCGCCGGCCGGACCGGTTCTTCTTCGGCACCCGCGTCCTGCCCTGCCCCTACATACCCGGGCGGCAGGAGCGCAAGGTCGTCACCGATCTCAGCGGACCCGGTGCGGACGAACTCTATGAGCGCATGTCGCGCGCCGGGTTCCGCCGCAGCCACGGCCTCGCCTACCGCCCGGCCTGCCCGAACTGCTCCGCCTGCATCCCGATCCGGATCTGCACCGACGGGTTCGAGACGACGCGGTCGATCCGGCGCGTCGCGCGGATCAACGCGGACCTCGCCGCCGAGGATCTGTCGGCGATCGCCACCGTCGAGCAATTTCGTTTGTTCGCCCGCTACCAGCGGTCCCGCCATGGCGGCGGCGACATGTCGTCGATGACCTTCAGCGACTATCGCTCGATGGTCGAGGACACGCCGATCGACACGCGGCTGGTCGAGTTCCGCAACCGGGACGGCGCGCTTGTGGGCGTCATGCTGGCGGATCGGCTCGGCGACTCGATGTCGGCGGTGTACAGCTTCTTCGCGCCGGACCAACCCCGCCGCAGCCTCGGCACCTATATGGTCTACTGGCTGGTCGAGAGGGCGGCCGCCGCCGGCCTCCCGCATGTCTATCTCGGCTACTGGATCGAGGAATGCGCGAAGATGGCCTACAAGGTGAGGTTCCGCCCGGTCGAAATCCTCGGTTCCGGAGGCTGGCGGCGATACCGGCCCAACGGCGCGGCCTCAGAAATTTAGCGAGATGTCGCGGTGGTTGGCGAGGCAGCCGGATAGCGCGGCCGCCTGTTCGCCGGTGAGGCGGTCCTGCTGGCGGACACCGATGGTATCCCGGATGGCGAGGTCGTAGGCGGCGAGCCCGGGCGCGAGCTCCGTCGCCGCGCGCGACCGCCAGGCGAGCTCGGCGCGGAATATTTCGACCGCCTGATCGAAGGCGCGCATCGCCTTCGCCCGGTCGGGGGTGCGGCGGCGGAGTTCGCGGCGGGCGCGGGAGAGCTTGCTGCGGATCTGGCCGGCGCCGGCGATCTTGCCGATACTGCGCTCGACCGTGCGGATCTCCTCCATCGCTTGCTTGGGCGCCGCGTCGGCGATGGCGGAGCGCAAGCCGACGACCGCGCCCTCCAGCGCCGCCAGCCTGGCGGTATCGCCAACCACGGCCAGCAGCGTCGAGACCGCCTCATAGGCGCCGTCGACATTCCGCCGATAGACCAGGCGGGCGCGGCGTTCGGCGTCGGTGAGGGTCCGGAACCGCTTTTCGGTCTCCTTCCAGTCGGACGGTATCCGCGCGCCCAGCGCCTGGCGCTCGCGGACCAGCGAGTCGATCTCCGCGCGGACGGCGGCGCCGGTTCGCGGATCCGCCCCGTCACTGCCGCGCCGCGCCTGCGTTTCGATCTCCTCCCTCTCCGCGTCCAGCCGGCGGATATTCGCCTGCAGGCCGCGCACCTCGCGATGGACCGGCTTGTAGGACGGCCGCAGGGCGGCGACCTGGGCTTCCGCCTCGCGCACCTTGGCGACATGCGCGAAGGTCGCTTCCGCGGCGTCGAGGCTCTCGGCAAAGGCGCGGCGGCGGGGGGCGGGCAGATAGCTCAGATCGAGGCGTCTCGCGGCCGCGATGCCCTGGCGCAGGCGATCCTGATTGGCGTCGTAGTGGGCGAACACATATTCCTCCAGGCATAGCTGGAGGCGCGGGTTCTTGGGTGGCGGCGCGGTCTCCGCGGTGAGATAGACCCGGTTCGGCAGGTAGTTCACCAGCGCCGGGAACACACCGACGATGCCGAGCCCGACGAGCTGGAGAAAGATGAACGGCACCACGCCGAGATAGATCTGGGTGGTCCTGACCTCGGGCGGCGCGACCCCGCGCAGATAGAACAGCGCAAATCCGAAGGGCGGCGTCAGGAACGACGTCTGCATGTTGACGCCGATCATCACCCCGAGCCAGACGGCGGTGACGTTGGCCGAGGTGTCGGCGAGCAGGATCGGCGCGATGATCGGGACCACGACGACAGCGATCTCGATGAAGTCGAGGAAAAACCCGAGGATGAAGATCACCGCCATGACGACGGCGAACTTGGTGAAGAACCCGCCCGGCAGCCCGGTCAGGAACTCGCGTACCTCCTCCTCGCCGCCGAAGGCGCGGAAGGCGGCGGTCAGCATCGCCGCGCCGAGCAGGATGATGAAGACCAGCGAGGTGGTCTTCGCGGTCTCGATCATCACCCCGCCGAGCGTGTCGTCGATCTTGTAGGCGCGCCACGCGCTCCACAGCACCGACGCCAGGAAAACCACCGTCGCGATCGCCGCCAGCGCGACCGCGAGCTGGTCCGTCCCGGTCTTGATGTTCTTGATGTTGATGTCGAAGAAATAGAGCAGGAAACCTATCGCCAGCAGCGAGGCGATGGCGAGCAGCCCGGGTGTGAACGCGCCCTTCTCGCCGATCCGGAGACGGTAGCCGGCCATGATCAGCGCGCCGACCGCGCCGATCGCGCCGGCCTGGTTGACCGTCGCGATGCCGAGGATGATCGACCCCAGGACCAGCAGGATCAGCGTCAGCGGCGGCACCAGCGCGACGAACACGCGCTGCAGGAAGCGCCAGTCGTAGCGCCCCCCGAAGGGGACCGGCGGCGCGGTGCCCGGCCTGATCAGCGCCAGAATGAGGATGTAGATCATATAAAGCCCGACCAGCACGAGGCCCGGCAGCAGCGCGCCGACGAACATGTCGCCCGCGCTGGTCGAGGTGAGGTCGAACTCGGTCGGCATGGTGAACTGGCCGGTCGCCTGCTTGTACTCCGTGGTGCGGAGCGTGCTCGCCTGGTCCGTCGCGTTGGACAGCTGGTCGGCGAGGATGATCAGCACGATCGAGGGCGGGATGATCTGGCCGAGGGTTCCCGAGGCGGCGATGGTGCCGGTCGCGAGCGAGCGCGAATAATTGTTGCGCAGCATCACCGGCAGGGAGATCAGCCCCATCGCGATCACCGTCGCGCCGACGATGCCGGTGGTCGCCGCGAGCAGAGCGCCGACGAACACCACCGCGATTCCGAGCCCGCCGGGGATCGGCCCGAAGAGCTGCGCCATGGTCAGCAGCAGATCCTCGGCCACCTTGGAGCGCTCGAGCATGATTCCCATGAAGACGAAGAGCGGAATCGCGATCAGCGTGTCGCGTTCGACCTCCCAATAGATGCCGCGGAAATTGGTGACCCCGGCGTTGAGCCACTGGGTCGGCCCGCCATGGCTGAAATAGGCGTCGGTATTGCCTTCCAAGAAATAGCCGGTCAGCGCCGCCAGCCCGATGCTCAGGATCGCCGATCCCGGCAATGCGAAGGCGACCGGGTAGCCCGACGCCAGCGCGAACGCCATCGACAGGATCAGGATGGCGAGAAAGACGGTTTCCATCAGGCGCTTTCGCCCGGTTCGGGCTCATTGAGGAGGGTGGCGGCGCTGGCGAGAAACTGGCTGAGAAACTGGGCCAGCATCGACAGCGCGTAGATCAGCAGAAACCCGGCCATCAGATATTTGACGTACATGCCGTAGCCGCTCTGCGAGACCTCGAAGCTGAGCAGCGGCGCGTTGATCAGGTTGGACTTGCCTCCCAGGCCGCGGGCCAGGATCACCCAGCAGAGCGGAACGCCGAGCAGCGCCGCGCCGAGCGCATTCGTCCACGCCTTTCCGCGGGCGCTGAACCCGGTATAGAGGACATCGACCCGGACGTGGCCCTCATGGAGCAAGGTGTAGGCGCTGGCGAACAGGAACAGGGCGGCGTACCAGAACCGGACCAGATCGCCCATGAAGGCCTGCTCGTAAGAAAACACGAAGCGCGCGATGACGATCTGGAGCTCGGCCAGCACGATCAGGAAGGCGAGCCAGGCGAATCCGATCGACCGGGTGAAGGCGGCGATGACCAGCGCCACGCCGATCAGCGGGTAATGCACGAATTCGCCGCGGAACCGCGACCTGCCGAGAGATTCGGCGAGCTCCGCGCCGACCGCGCCGACCAGCAGGCCCTCGACCCGGAGGAACGAGATCGCCATGTCGACCAGCCCGACCAGCAGCACGCCCCAGAACGCGGCGCGCGCGATATAGGCGGCGGCGGCGGACAATATCTCGGCGTCGCTCCGCATCGGCCGCCCCCGCCACCAGGCGTAGACGAAGGGCGCCAGGATCGCCGCCGCGTAAGCCGCCAATTGCAGCCAGCCGAGCGCCGCGCCGGAGCCGTCGAGGCCGGCCTTCGACCCGCCATAGCCCAGCACGCCGAGATGGCCGAACAGCCCTTCGAGCCCGGGCCAGCCCCGCCAGAAAATCAGGTAGTTGCAGAGCGTGAAGACGAGAGCGACGGCGCCCATCGCGAGGGCGAGGCCGCGCAGCGCGGCCGCCGGCCAGCCGGCGCCGGTCACCCGCGCGCCCCGCCGGCGGAAAGATCCGAACGATACATGCGCCGACGCCGCAATAGCGGCCGGGCGGACGATCCCGCCGCCCGGCCGGTTTGCGAATTACGCGTCAGACGCCTAGCACGCGGTTGCGCTGGGCGAGATAGGCTTCATCGGAAATCTTCGTCCAACCTCCGATATCCTTGCGCGCCTTGAGGAAGCTCTGGTGGATCTCGTTGGCGAGCGGGCTGTGTGCCCTCGCGCCTTCGAAGACCTCGTCGGCCGCCTCGCCGAAGCTGTCATAGACGTCGTCATTGAACTTGCGCAGCTTGACGCCGTGATCGGTGAGCAGGCGGGCAAGCGCGGCGCCGTTCTTGGCGTTGTACTCCGCCATCATGACGTCGTTCTCCAAACCGGTCGCGGCCTCGATCATGGTCTGGTCGGATTTCGAGAGCTTGCCCCACCAGGATGCATTCATGCCGAACGACAGCATCGAGCCGGGCTCGTGCATTCCGGGGTAGTAGTAGTACTTGGCGGCTTCGTAGAACTTCATGAAGCTGTCGTTCCACGGGCCCACCCATTCGGTGGCATCGATGGCGCCGGACACCAGGTTCTCGTAAATCTGACCGCCCGGCAGCGAGACCGGCGAGGCGCCGAGCTTGGCCATGACGTCGCCACCGAGGCCGGGGATGCGCATCTTGAGGCCCTTGAGATCGTCGGACGAGTTGATCTCCTTGTTGAACCAGCCGCCCATCTGGACGCCGGTATTGCCGGCCATCACGCATTTGAGGCCGTAATTGCCGGCGAGCTTGTCCCAGAGCTGCTGGCCGCCGCCGAAGCGGATCCAGGCGTTCATCTCGGTATAGGTGAGGCCGAACGGCACCGAGGTGAAATAGGCCCAGCCGGGATGCTTGCCTTTCCAGTAATAGTCGGCCGCGTGATAGGCCTGGGCGTTGCCGGAAGCGACCTCGTCGAAGGAATCGAACGCACCGACCCGCTCCCCGGCGGCGAAGTACTGGACCTGGATACGGCCGTCCGTCATGTCGGACAGGCGCTTGGCGAGCCGCTGCGCCCCGGTCCCGAGCCCGGGGAAGTCGCGCGGCCAGGTGGTGACCATCACCATCTCGACGCGCTGCTGCGCTATGGCGGGGGCGGCAAGCGTGGTGGCCGCGGCCGCGCCGGCAACGCCTGCACCGGCCTTGGTAAGGAAATTGCGTCTCTTCATCACGAGGCTCCCTGCTGGAATGAAGTCGTCACGGAGTCTGTAGCAGATCCGGTGTCGTGGCTCAATTTCCGTGACCGTCGACGCGGCTTATATTTCATCTTGGGAGAACCGGTTCGAGCGCGGGAATCCCTTGGGGACGATACGGCCGACCTGGCCGCGCTTTCCGATCCACCGTTCGAGCGCGGTCTCTCTCCGCGTCCGCTGGCCCGAGCGCCAGGACAGGCCGTCGGCGAGGTCGAAGACAATGAGGTCGGAAAGCCCGCCTTCGGCATAGCGCTGCATGATCACCCCGCGCCCGCGGGTCATCTCGGGCAATTCGGAGAGCGGAAATATCAGCAGCTTGCGATTGCTGCCGACCGCGGCGACGCTGTCCCCATTCGCGCGCACGCAGACCTGCGCCTCGACCCCGGGGGACAGGTTGAGGACCTGCTTTCCGGCGCGGGTCTGCGCCGCCACCGCGTCCTCGGGCACCGCGAAGCCGCGCCCGTCGGAAGCGGCGACGGCCAGGTTCGAGCCGGGCTCGTGGACCAGGAGCTGGACGATGTCCCGATCGTTGCCGAGATCGATCATCAGCCGGAGCGGCTCGCCATGCCCCCGCCCGTTGGGCAGGCGGTCGCAGGGAATGGTGTAGAAGCGCCCGTTGGTGCCGAAGGCGAGAAGCCTGTCGGCGGTGTGGGCGCGGAGCACGAACCGGCCGCGGTCGCCGTCCTTGTATTTGAGGCCGGCGAGATCCTCCTGGTGGCCGCGGATCGCCCGGATCCAGCCCTTTTGCGAGCACACAACGGTGATCGGCTCGCGTTCGATCCCCGATTCGGGCGGCATTTCGGGCACCGCCCCAGCCTCGGCGATATCGGTCCGCCGGGCGCCGCCTTCGCTGTCGCCGCCGAAGCGGCCGCGGACATCGCGGATCTCCCCGGCGATGCGCTCCCAGCGCAGCGACTCCGTCTTGAGCAGCCGCCTCAGCTCCTTCTGCTCGGATATGAGGGATTTGTGCTCCTTTTCGATCTCCGCTTCCTCGAGCCGCCTGAGCGCGCGCAGCCGCATGTTGAGGATCGCCTCGGCCTGGATGTCGCTCATCCCCCAGCGCGCCATCATCGCCGCCTTGGGCTCGTCCTCCTCGCGGACGATGCGGATGATCTCGTCGAGATTGGCGAAGGCGATCAGATAGCCGGCGAGCACTTCGAGCCGGGCGGCGATCCGGTCCAGCCGGTATTCGGTCCGCCGCCTGAGGATGTCGTGCCGGTGGTCGAGGAAGGCCTGCAGCATCTGCCGCAGGCTCATCACCACGGGCACCCGGCCGCCTTCGAGCACGTTCATGTTGATCGAGACCCGGGTTTCGAGCTCGGTCAGGCGGAATAGCTGCGCCATCAGCATATCGGGGTCGACGGAACGCGAGCTCGGTTCGAGGACGAGGCGCAAATCCTCCGCCGATTCGTCGCGCACATCGGCCAGCACCGGCAGCTTGCGTTCGACGATCAGCGCGGCGATCCGTTCGATCAGCCGGGACTTCTGGGTCTGGTAAGGGATCTCGGTCACCACCATTTGGTAGCGGCCGTGGCTGAGCGCCTCGCGGGTCCAGCGCGCGCGCAAGCGCAGGCTGCCGCGCCCGGTGGCATAAGCTTCCTCGATCACCGAGCGCGGCTCGGCGAGAACCCCGCCGGTCGGGAAGTCGGGCCCGGGCACCAGATCCATCAGCGTCGCGTTGGTCGCGTCGGGGTTATCGATCAAATGGAGCGCGGCATCGCACACCTCGCCCAGATTGTGCGGCGGGATGTTGGTCGCCATGCCGACGGCGATGCCGCTCGCCCCGTTGCACAGCAGGTTGGGAACGGCCCCCGGCAGCACCGCCGGCTCGTCTTCGGTGCCGTCGTAATTGGCGCGGAAATCGACCGCGTTCTCGTCGATCCCTTCGAGCAAGGCGAGCGCGTAGCGCGTCAGCCGCGCCTCGGTATAGCGCATCGCCGCCGCGCCATCGCCGTCGATATTGCCGAAATTCCCCTGACCCTCGACCAGCGGATAGCGCACCGCGAAATCCTGCGCCATCCGCACCATCGCGTCGTAGATCGCCTGGTCGCCATGCGGGTGGAACTTGCCCATCACGTCGCCGACCACCCGGGCGCATTTCTTGAATCCGGAATCGGGATCGAGCCTGAGCTGGCGCATCGCGAACAGGAGCCGCCGATGCACCGGTTTCAGCCCGTCGCGCACGTCGGGGAGCGACCGCGAGGTAATCGTCGACAGCGCGTAGGCGAGGTAGCGCTCGCCCAGCGCCTCGGTCAGCGGGATCTCGCGTGTCGCGGATTCGAACAGATCGGATTGGTCGGTCATCGGACTCCGGCGGGCAATCGGACCATGGCGTCGTAAAGCCGCGCGCGCGCCGGCGGCATCTTGCGCTCGGCGGGCGCCAGGGCCTGGCGGGCAAGGAAATGGCCCGTCAGTCGGAGCGCGGCGGCAACCGACGCAGGATCGGCCGACTCACCGGGTTCGATCAAGAAGGGCGGCAGAACAAAGAGACGATTTTCATAGGCGCTCGCCGCCATGCGCGAGACCGCGCGCCCGGTGCGCGGCGAAACGAAGGCGAGATCCTCGGTCTCCCCGGTGACGGCGCAGCATCTCAGGTCGAGGCCGAAGCCGAGCGCGGCGAGCAGCGCAACCTCGAACCTGGCATAGGCGGGCGCCCATCCGGGCGTCGTCAGGCGGTCCAGAAGCGCGACGAAGGCCTCGAAAACGGCGCCGTTGGGTTCCCTCTCGGGCAGCGTCGCCTCGACCAGCGCCGCGGCCGCGCCGAGCGCGGCGAGCGGCAGTTTCACCTCGAGGAGCTCCGCCGCGTATCCCCGCACGAGCTCGGCCCGGAAGCCGCCCAGGTGATCGGCGAGCCGCGCCCGCCAGGTCGCGGCGATGCGGTTGCCGATCTGGTAGACCGGGCGGGCGGCGCGGCCGGTGCCGCCCCGGACCAGCCCCGCATGCAGGCCGTGGCTTTCGGTCAGGAGCTTCACCACGAGGGACGACTCGCCGTGCTTGAACCGGGCGATGACGATGCCGTGGTCCTGCCAATCCATCTCCCGTCCCGTCAGGCGTTGAAGTCGAGCCCCCAAAGCGAGAAACGCTCCGGGTCGTCGCCCCATTTCTGGCGCACCTTGACGAAGATGAACAGATGCACGCGGCGTCCCATAATCGCTTCGAGCTCGGCCGCGGCCTGCTCGCGCACCGACTTGATGCGGGCGCCCCGATGGCCGAGGACGATCCCCTTCTGGCTGTCGCGCTCGACAAACACCGTTTGCTCGATACGCACGCTGCCGTCGCGGAAATCCCGCCAGTCGTCGGTTTCGACGGTCAGCGCGTAAGGCAGTTCCTGGTGCAGCCTGTCGAACAGCTTTTCCCGGGTGATCTCGGCCGCGAAAAGCCGGTCGTTCATGTCGGAAAGCTGATCCTCGGGGAACAGCCAGGGTCCGGGCGGCACCGCCGCCGCGAGATGCCGCGCGAGGTCGGCGACGCCATCGCCATTCTCGGCCGAAATCATGAACGTCGCTTCGAACGCGCAGGCCGCGTTGACGTCGCGCGACAGGGCCAGCATGGCTTCGTGCCGGACGAGATCGATCTTGTTGAGCGCCAGCACGCGGCGCGTCTCCGTCCGGGCGAGCGCGGACAGGATCCGCTCCGCCTCCTCGTCGAGCCCCCGTCTCGAGTCGATCAGCAGCAGCCGGATATCGGCGTCGGTGGCGCCGGTCCAGGCGGCGGCGACCATCGCCCGGTCGAGACGGCGGCGGGGGGCGAAGATGCCGGGCGTGTCGACATAGACGAGTTGAGCCGGCCCGTCGACCGAGACGCCGCTGACCCGGTGGCGCGTGGTCTGCGCCTTGGCGGTGACGATCGAGACCTTGGCGCCCACCAGGCGGTTGGTGAGGGTCGATTTGCCGGCGTTGGGCGCACCGATCACGGCGACGAAGCCGCAGCGCGGGCCACCTTGCGGATCGGTGTCAGCCAATGTCGGCGACCGCGATTTCGAGCAGAGCGCGGGCGGCGGCCTGCTCCGCGGCGCGCTTCGTTCCGGCACTCGCGCGCACCGGCTCGAACCCCTCGAGCCGGGCCTCGACCGTCAATATCGGCGCGTGCTGCGGGCCGTCGGTGGCCACGAGAGCATAGGCGGGAAGCGCCAGGGCCCGCGCCTGCGCCCATTCCTGCAACCCCGTCTTGGCGTCCTGCGGCGGCCGGCCGTCGATCCGGCCGCCCCATAGTTTGGCGATCAGCGCCATCGCCGCATCGTGGCCGCCGTCGCGATAGACCGCCCCGATAACCGCCTCGCAGCTATCCTCGATCACCGAGGGCGGCAAGGCCTCCCGGTCGAGACCCTTTTCGATCCTTATGTGGCGGCGCAGGCCGATCGCCAGCCCGATCGCCACCAATGTGTCGCCGCTTGCGAGCGTGGCGTGGCGGCGCGCCAGATCGCCGGGCCCGGCGTCGGGATGCGCCGCCGCCAGCAGACCCGCGAGGCCGAGCCCGAGCACCCGGTCGCCGAGGAATTCGAGCCGTTCCAGCGAGGGGCTGCGAGGGCCGGCGGCGCTTGCGTGAGTCAGCGCCTCCTCGAGCAAGGCGGGGTCGGCGAAGCGATAGCCCAGCGCGGCTTCGATCTCTTCCAACGCGCCCTGACCGGACAAGTCTATTCCACGAGATCGAAGAACCGCTTGAAGCGGATCGTCGCCGGCCAGCGCCAGATTTCCCACACACTCGCGGAGCCGTCGATGGAGAAGAACAGGATTTCGGCCCGGCCGACGAGGTTCTCGGCCGGCACGAACCCGACGCCGCCGAGCACCCGGCTGTCGAGCGAGTTGTCCCGGTTGTCGCCCATCGCGAAATAATGCCCCTCGGGCACGACATAGACCGGCGTGTTGTCCAGTTGACCCTGGTCGGTGTGTTCGAGGATCCGGTGGGTCCGGCCGTTCGGCAGGGTCTCGTCGAACTGCGCGGTGCGGTGGATGCGGCCGTATTCGTCGATTTCGATGAAATCGGCGACCCGGCGGCGCACGACCTGCTTTCCGTTGACATGGAGCCGGCCCTCGCTCACCTGGATACGGTCGCCCGGCAGTCCGATGATGCGCTTGATGTAGTCGGTCTTGTTGTCGGTCGGAAGCTTGAAGACCGCGATGTCGCCGCGCTCCGGCTCCGACATCAGGATCCGCCCCGGGATCAGGGGCAGGCTGAGCGGCAGGGAATGGCGGCTGTAGCCATAGGACAACTTGGACACGAAGAGATAGTCGCCGACCAGCAGCGTCGGCTTCATCGACCCGGACGGGATGTTGAACGGCTCGTATGCGACGGTGCGGATGGCGAGCGCGATCAACACGGCATAGGCGACCGTCTTGACCGTATCCCAGAGCTTGGCCGACTTCCGCGTCGCCATCTTCGCTACCCATGTCCTTCGTCGACGGCGGAAATGATCACCACCGCGTGAGCCAGCGGCGGCTCGTCGGTCATCGTAAGCTCGACCGCCGCGGCCATGCCGGTCGGGGTGAGCGCTTGCAACCGGTCGGCGGCGCCGCCGGTCAATGCCATCGTCGGCTTGCCGCCCGGCAGGTTGACGACGCCGAGATCGCGCCAATAGACGCCGCTGCGAAGTCCGGTCCCGAGCGCCTTCGCGCAGGCCTCCTTGGCGGCAAAGCGCTTGGCATAGCTTGCCGCCCTTCCGCTGCGGCGTTCCGAACGCCGGCGCTCGGTCTCGGTGAATACGCGCTCCAGAAACCGGTCGCCGAAACGCTCCAGCGTCCGTTCGATACGCCGGATGTCGATCAAATCGGTGCCGATGCCGATGATCACGCCCGCGCGCTCACGCGCTCACGCGCTCGTCGTGTCGCGGCCGCTGCCGCGCCGCATCCATCAGCTCCCGCATGCGCCGGATCGCCGTGTCGAGCCCGTCGAAAATCGCCTCGCCGACCAGGAAATGGCCGATATTGAGCTCGGCCAGCGTCGGGATGCGGGCGATCGGGGCGACCGTGTCGAAGGTGATGCCGTGCCCGGCATGGCATTCGAGCCCGAGCGCCGCGGCGGCTTCCGCGGCCCGTTCCAGCCGCGCGAGCTGAGCCGACGCGGCATCGGCGCCGGCTTCGCAAAAGGCGCCGGTGTGAAGCTCGACCACCGGCGCGCCGATCGCCGCGGCCGCCTCGATCTGCTTCGCCTCGGGCTCGATGAACAACGAGGTCCTGATCCCCTTCGCGTTCAGCGCGTCCACGAACCGGGCGAGCCGGTCGCGCCCGGCGGCAGCGTCGAGCCCGCCCTCGGTGGTCCGCTCGGCCCGCCGCTCGGGCACGATGCAGGCCGCGTGCGGGCAATGGCGAAGCGCGATCCCCAGCATCTCGTCGGTCGCCGCCATCTCCAGGTTGAGCGGCAGCTCGATCTCCGCGGTCAGCCTTTCGATGTCGCCGTCGGTCATGTGGCGCCGGTCCTCCCGGAGATGGGCGGTGATGCCGTCGGCGCCGGCCGCCGCGGCGAGGAGGGCGGCGCGCACCGGGTCCGGATGGCGGCCGCCCCGCGCATTCCGGATCGTCGCCACGTGGTCGATATTCACTCCCAGTCGAAGATGTTCGGGCATCGGCGCTTTCCGCTCGGTCCGGCCGCTCTCAGTAGAGGCTGCGGGCACGCTCGACCGAGGTGACGGAGGGTGTCGCCCGGAGCGCCGCGATGATGTCGGTCAAATGGCTGGCATTGGTGACCTCGATGTCGAGGACCATCTCGAAGAAATCGGGGGTTCGGTTGGTGAACCTCAGATTGTTGATGTTGCCGAGATGGTTGCCGATCATCGTGGTCAGGTTGCCCAGCGTGCCCGGTTCGTTGGAGACGACGATTGTGATCCGCCCTATATGGGAATCGGCGCTCACGATATCCACGTCCCAGGCGACATCGAGCCATCTCTCGGGCGTCGCCTGAAAGCTCTCCAGGCTTTCGCAATCCCTGGTGTGGATGGATACCCCCTTGCCCGCCGTGACGATGCCGACGATCCGGTCGCCCGGCAGCGGATGGCAGCAATTGCCGTAATGGACCGCCATCCCCGGGATCAGACCGCGGATCGGCACCGGGACGGTATCGCCTGCGCCGGGCCCGCCCTTCCTGGGTTCGAAGGGCAGGACATTGCCGGCGGTCTCCGCCTCGTCCGCGCCCTTCGCCACCCGCCGGCCGCGCCGTGTCTTCGGCACGATCGCCTCGATGACGTCGGTGCCGGTGATCACCCCCTCGCCGATCGCGACATAGAGATCGTCCTCGGTCTTGACGTCGAACTTGCCGAGGACGCGCTTGACCACGGCGGCGGACGGCTTGTAGCCGGCGTCGCGATAGCCGGTCTGCAGGATCGCCTTGCCCAGCCTGAGGAACTCCTCGCGCCGTTCGCTGCGCACGAACCGGCGGATGCGGGCGCGCGCCTTGCCGGTGACGACGATGGCCTCCCAGGCGGGCGTCGGCGTGCCGGTCTTCGACGTGACGATCTCGACCTGGTCGCCGTTATTGAGCTGGGTACGCAGCGGCATCACGCGGCCGTTGATCCTGACTCCGACGCATCTGTCGCCGACCTCGGAATGGACGGCATAGGCGAAATCGACCGGGGTCGCGCCGCGCGGCAATGCGATGAGCTCTCCCGCCGGGGTGAAGCAGAAGACCTGGTCCTGGTACATCTCGAGCTTGGTGTGCTCGAGAAACTCTTCGGGCCCGGACGCCTGTTCCAGGATGTCCAGCAGGTGCCGCAGCCAGCGATATTGCCGCCCCTCGGTGCTCGTCTCGTCCTGCTTGTAACGCCAATGCGCGGCGACGCCGTGTTCGGCGACCCGGTGCATCTCGCGCGTGCGGATCTGGATCTCGATCCGGCGGTTCTCCGGTCCGATGACGCAGGTATGGAGCGACTGGTAGCCGTTCATCTTGGGCGTCGAGACGTAGTCGTTGAACTGGTCGGGAACCACCGCATAGGCGGTGTGGATGGTGCCGAGCGCGCGATAGCACTCTTCGACCGCGGTCACGACGACGCGGAACGCCATGACATCGGAAAGCTGGTCGAAATCGACGTTCTTGCGCTGCATCTTGCGCCAGACCGAATGGGCGCGCTTGATGCGGCCCGACACCTCCGCATCCAGCCCGCCATCCGACAGGACCTGCTTGAGCCGCCCGACGATGTTGGGGATCGACTCGCCGGACTTTTCGCGAAGATAGCCGAGCCGCTTCTCTATCGACGCGGCGGCGTCGGGGTAGAGATGGGCGAAGGAAAGCTCGTCGAGTTCGTCCTTTACCTCCTGCATGCCGATCCGTTCGGCGAGCGGCGCGTAAATCTCCATGGTTTCGGCCGCGGTCCGCCGGCGCTTCGCCTGCCCGGGCACGTAATGGAGCGTGCGCATGTTATGCAGGCGATCGGCGAGCTTGATCAGCAGAACGCGGATATCCTCCGAGGTGGCGAGCAGCAGCTTGCGGAAGTTCTCGGCCTGGCGCGTGTCGTCCGACTGGAGTTCCAGCAGCGAGAGCTTGGTCACCCCGTCGACGAGGCGGGCGACCTCGCCGCCGAAACGGGACTCGATCTCGGGCAGCGTGGCGACGGTATCTTCCACGGTGTCGTGCAGCAGGCCCGTGATGATCGAGGCGCAGTCGAGCTTGAACTCGGAGAGAATGCCCGCGACCTCGACCGGGTGCGAGAAATAGGGATCGCCGGAGGCGCGGGTCTGGCTGCCATGCGCCTTCATCGAGAACACATAGGCGCGGTTCAGCGCATCCTCGTCCGCGGTCGGGTCGTACGCCTTGACCCTCTCGACGAGCTCATATTGCCGGATCATCGGGCCGATCCATCAACGTCCGCCGCCGTTCCGGCACCGTCCTGCCCGCCGCGGCGAGCCGGCGGCGCGGCGGCCCGTCAGACGTCTTCCGGCGGCGGGCCGTCCTCTTCGCCTTTGGCCTCGGCTTCGGAGATGTCCTGGAAGGCGACCATCTGGGGCCCGGCATCTCCATCCTCCGCCGTCGTCGTCGGCACCGGCGCGACCGCGTCGGCCCGATGGAACCCCATCTGGACGAAGTCGCCGAACGCCTCCTCGGCGGCGAGGAAGGCATCGCCCTCATCGGCCTGCTCGTCGATATCGACGTATTTCTGCAGGCCGCGGACCACCGAGGACTCGATCTCTTCGGCGTCGACGGTCTCCTCGGCGATCTCGCGGAGCGCCACAACCGGGTTCTTGTCGTTGTCGCGATCGACGGTCAACTCGGCCCCGATCGACAGCTCGCGCGAACGCTGGGCCGCCACCATGACCAGCTGAAAGCGGTTGGGAATCCTTAGGATACAATCTTCTACGGTAACCCGGGCCATCGCTGCTTCGATCTCCAATATTCGGTATCTCGGAAGATATAGGGCAAGACGCCGCGATTATCAAGCAATATCAATAACATCGGGACGATGGGCCGAAGCTCGCGGGAGTACGGTGCACCGTTGGCCCGGCGGCAGGGCGGCGACGAGATCGGCGAGCGCTGCCCCGCTTCGGGGATGCCGCCAGCCGGACGCGATATCGCCGAGGGGCAAGAGCACGAATGCCCGTTGTTCGAGCCTCGGATGCGGCAGGACAGGGCCGCCGCCGGACGGGTCCGGCCCACGGCACAGCCGGCCATAGGCGATCAGGTCGAGATCGACCACCCGCGCCTCGTTGCGCAAGCGCCGGGTTCGCCCCAGCCGGTCTTCGACGGCATGCAGGGCAGCCAGGAGAGCCCGCGGCGACAGCTGCGTCTCGATCCGCACCACGCCGTTGACGAAATCGGGTTGATCTGATTCCGGCACCGGAGCGGAGCGGTACCAGCGCGATCGCGCAAGGATGCCGACCGATTCTTCCGACAAGGCCAGCACAGCCCGCTCGCAATTCTCGAGCGGCGATCCGCCGCCCGCCATCGGCAAATTGGACCCGATTCCCACGAAAATTCCGCCGCCCAAAAGACATAACGAATTTGTGAACGCTGTTGTGGAGACCTTGCTCCTATCATCTGTCATCGCACAAATGGCATGGCAACACGCAGAAAGCGAATAGCCGGAGAGATGTACAAGCTCCGGTGCGGAGGGCTAAACTCACAGCATGTCCGCAATCGCCGCTGCGGGAGAGATTCTGAAAGGTCGGCGCGAAACTCATGAAATTTCATCCACAGGAACGCATCGCCATCTTCATCGACGGCTCGAATCTATACTCGGCGGCCCGGGCGCTCGGCTTCGACATCGACTACAAGAGCCTGTTGGAGCTGTTTGCCGCGCAGGGGCGGCTGGTGCGCGCATTCTACTACACCGCGCTGGTGGAGGATCAGGAATATTCGCCCATTCGCCCGCTCGTCGACTGGCTGGACTATAACGGCTACACGCTGGTCACCAAGCCCACCAAGGAATTTACCGACGCCATGGGGCGGCGGAAGATCAAGGGCAATATGGACATCGAACTCGCCATCGACGTGATGGAGATGGCCAAGAATGTCGACCATATCGTCCTGTTCTCCGGCGACGGCGACTTCCGCCGGCTGATCGAGGCGGTTCAGCGCAAGGCGGTCCGGGTCAGCGTGGTCTCGACCCTGCGGTCCTCGCCGCCGATGGTCGCCGACGAACTGCGCCGGCAGGCGGATACCTTCATCGAACTCCAGGACCTCGCGCCGCAGATCGCCCGCGCCCCCCGCCAGACCGAGAACCGCAGTCCCACGCCGGCGCGCCCCGACTACGATACAGTCGACGCTGAGTGACCCGCCCCGACGGGGAGAAATGACGCCGAGGCAACCGCCGCGGGACTGCGATCTGTGCCCTCGCCTGGCCGGCTTCCGGGAGCAATATCGTGCGGCCGAGCCCGACTGGCACAACGCGCCGGTCGCCTCCTTCGGCCCGATCGATTCCCGCTTTCTCGTCGTCGGCCTCGCGCCGGGATTGCGCGGCGCCAACCGGACGGGACGTCCGTTCACCGGCGACTATGCCGGCGATCTGCTGTACGCCACGCTCATCGCCTTCGGATTCGCGACCGGGCGCTATGACAAGCGCCGCGACGACGGGCTCGCCTTGATCGACTGCCGGGTGACCAATGCGGTGCGCTGCGTGCCGCCGCAAAACCGGCCGCTGGGCGCCGAGGTGAACGCCTGCCGCCGGTTCCTCGATGGCGAAATCGAGGCGATGCCGCGCCTTTCCCTGGTGCTGGCGCTCGGCACCGTCGCCCATGCCGCGATTCTCAGGACGCTCGGCCACCGGATCGCCGACTTCAAGTTCGCGCATGGCGCGATGCACAGTCTCGGCGGCGGGCTGCTCCTCGCCGACAGCTATCACTGCTCGCGCTACAACCTGAATACCCGGCGGCTGACCGAAGGGATGTTCCACGCCGTGTTCACCGCCATCAGGCAGGCGCTCGACCGGGCTTAGATCCGGCGCGCGTCCCGCCACGGTCAGCCGTAGCGCTGTTCGGTCCAGGGATCGCCGTCATTGTGGTAGCCGCGGACTTCCCAGAAGCCCGGTGCATCGTCGCGGCGGAATTCGATCCGCTTTATCCACTTGGCGCTCTTCCAGAAATACCATTTGGGGATCACCAGGCGGACCGGGCCGCCATGGGTGGGCTCCAGCGGCCGGCCGTTCCATGAATGGGCGAGCAGCACGTCCTCGTCGGCGAAACGGTCGATGCGAATATTGGCGGTATACCCGTCATGGCTGTGAAAGACACAGTGCCGGGCCTCGGATTTGGGGCGGACGACGTCGAGCAGATGGGCGACATGCACGCCGGTCCATGCGTTGTCGAAGCGCGACCAGCCGGTGACGCAGTGGATGTCGGAAGTCAGCGTGACCTGCGGCTGGGCGCCAAAGGACGTCCAGTCCCAGACCACCGGCGCCGCGACCAGGCCGTCGACCCTCAGGCGCCATTCTCCGGGCTCGATCTCGGGCCGCACGCCGAGGTCGAGCACCGGCCAGTTCTTCACCTCGCGCTGGCCGGGCGGAAGCCGGGCGGCGGATTTCGCGCTCGTCGCGGAGCCGTCGTCGGCGATCAGACGCCCGTCGCGGGCCCATTCCTGCTTGCGGCGCACCAGCTTCTCGCGATAGCCCGCGAGCCGGCTCGGATCGTCCGCGTCCACGCTACTCCTTTCCGCGCATCAGCCGCCCCTGTTCGCGCTGCCAGTCGCGTTTCTTCTCGGCCTGGCGCTTGTCGTATTGGCGCTTGCCGTGGGCCAGGCCGAGCTCCAGCTTGGCGATCCCGCGGTCGTTGAAGTAGAGCCTCAGCGGCACCATGGTCGCGCCATCGCGCTGCACCGCGCCGAGCAGCCGGTCGATCTGGCGGCGCTGCAGGAGGAGCTTGCGCGGGCGCCTGGCTTCGTGCCCGGCGGGGCCCGCCTGCTCGTACTCGCCGATATGCGCGTTGACCAGGAAAATCTCGCGCCCGACCGGCCGCGCATAGGCTTCGGCGATATTCGCGCGCCCGGCGCGCAGCGACTTCACCTCGCTGCCGATGAGCTGGATCCCGGCTTCGAGCGACGATTCGATCGTATAGTTTCGTCGTGCCTTGCGGTTATCCGCCGCTACCCCGGTCGCGCCCCGCGCCATGCCGTCAGTTGAGGAGCCCGGCGGAGCGCATCGCGTCTTCGACCGTGCGCCTGGAGCTCTCGGCAATTTCGCAGAGCGGCAGCCTGGTGTCCGGCAGGCACTTGCCGAGCAGGCTGGCGCCGTATTTGACCGGACCGGGGCTGGTCTCGCAGAACAGGCCCGTATGGAGCGGCATCAGGCGCTCGTTGATGCGCTGGGCGGCATCCACTTCCCTGTCCTGCCAGGCGCGGTGCATGTCCGACATGTCCTTGGGCGCCAGATTGGCGGTCACCGAGATGCAGCCGTCGCCGCCCTGGGCGAGGAAGCCGAGCTGGGTGATGTCCTCGCCGGAGAGCTGGCAGAAATCGGCGCCCGCGGCGAGCCGCTGCTGCGTCGCGCGGGAGACATCGGCGGTGGCGTCCTTCACCCCGACGATGTTGGGCAGCGCGGCGAGCCGCGCCATGGTCGCGACCGACATGTCGACGATGCAGCGCCCCGGGATGTTGTAGATGACGATCGGAATGTCGACCGCATCGTTGATCGCCTCGTAGTGCCGGTAGAGCCCCTCCTGGGTGGGCTTGTTGTAATAGGGCGTGACCACCAGCGCGGCGTCGGCACCGGCCTCCCTGGCATGGCGCGTCAGCTCGATCGCCTCCGCGGTCGAGTTCGAGCCGGTGCCGGCGATGACCGGCACCCGCCCCTTGGCGACGCCGATGCAGATTTCCGTCACCCGCCGGTGCTCGTCGTGGCTGAGCGTGGGCGATTCTCCCGTCGTCCCGCAGGGAACGACGGCGTTGGTGCCCTCTTCGATCTGCCAGTCGACGAACGCCTCGTAGGCGTCCTCGTCGACCGCGCCGTCCCGGAACGGGGTGATCAACGCGCAGATGGAGCCGTTGAACATCGTGACCTCCGGCCAGAGATGTTCCGCCGTGGATGCGGCGGATTTCTGTTCGACAACCTACCCCCGACCCGGGGGACGGGCAAGCGCGCGGCCATAACGCAGGGACGCCTTAGCCGCCACCGTCCGACGAACCGGACCCGCGCGTCCGCTCGAGCTCGGCGATGCGCTGTTCGAGGTCCCTGACCTTGCGCTCGAGGACTTCGCTTTCCTCCTCGTCCGCGGCCGGTTCGTCCGCGGCCGGTGCCGGCGGCTGCCCGGCGAAGGCGGTCAGCGAGCGCTGCAACTCTTCGAGGTTGCGCCGCGACATGTCGGCCATCCGGTCGAACGCGGTGCCGGGATCGAACATCTCTCCACGCCTCCATGCCGCGCTCCAGATACTCGGCGAGCTGCGGCCCGACCCCCTCGTTGTAGGCCTTGAGCGCCTGGCGCAGATAGTCGTGCGGCAGGACGCTGTGCCCCCGGGTCTCCTCCTCGGCGACGATCTGGGCGAGGACCGACGCGGTGATGTCGCGCCCCGATTTCTCGTCCCGCACCGTGAAGAGCGCGCCCTCCTTCACCATCCTGTGGAGATCGTCGAGCCTGACGAAAGACGCGGTCGCCGTGTTGTAGAGGCGGCGGTTGGCGTATTTCTTGATGACGACCGGCTGGTCTTCGGTGTTCTGGTCGGCCACGGCGCGCTTGCTCCTTCTGCCGTGGCCATTCTGGCACAAGTTGCGCCGCAAAATCTGCGCCTGATTTTGTGTTGCAAAATTTTTCTTGGAAAACCCGGATGGGTTGCCTATATTCCTTTTTGCAATGCAAAATATCCGGCACACCCCACAGCCCAAGGAGAGCCCCATGACCATCGAAAAGCCCGCCGCCAAGGAGACCAAGAAGCCCGCCGACACCGCTTCCCGCGTCCAGGAGCAGGTCGAGATGGCGAAGACCGTCGGCACCGCCAATCTCGGTGCGCTGGCCGAGGCCTCGGCGCTCGCGATCGACGGCGCCCAGGCATACATCGCCGAGATGACGGACTATGCCCGCAATTCGGTCGTCCGGAACTTCGATCTCATCGAACGCCTGTCCTCGGTGAAGACCCCGCAGGAATTCGTGTCGGTCCAGATCGAGGCGGGCAAGGACAGCGTCAACCGCGCCGTCGCCCAGTCGACCAAGATCAACCGGATCGTCAGCGACTCGGTGATCAAGGCTTCCGCGCCGCTCAACGCGCGCGCCAACGAGACGATGGAAACTTTCCTCAAGCCCTTCGCCGCTTAGTATTCGCCGCGGCGGCCGGTGGGCGCGGCGATCGCGCCGTGCCCACTTTTGCCGCGCGCCGCGAAGGCATAGACTTTCCCTCCACCATTTATCGGCCGGTTACGGGCGGGCGCCGCACGGGGCGTGGACAGCATGACAGGTAAAGACGAAGACCGCGGCACCGAGGACGAGGCGATCGCCGCGCTCGGCAAGGTCATGGGCGCCGCGGCGCAGCAATGGCAGGACGGGTGGGCGGACTGGCTCGGCGCGCTCGCCCCGCCGGCGGACGACGCCGGGACCCCCGGACCCGCCGCCGCCGCCGCCGTAAATCTCGATCCGGCCAGCGTGCTGGAAGCCCAGATGGAGCTCTGGCGCGACTTCCAGACGCTATGGGCCTCGACCACCGCCCGCATGATGGGGCGCGACGCCGCGCCGGTGATCGCGCCCGAGTCGGGCGACAACCGGTTCCGCGACGCGGAATGGTCCGACAACCCGGTCTTCGACTTTCTCAAGCAGTCCTACTTGCTCAACGCGCGCTGGCTGCGCCGCAGCCTCGCCGGGATCGAGGGGCTAGACCAGGACGGCGCCGACAAGCTCGACTTCATCGGCCGGCAGATCGTGGACGCTTTCTCGCCCGCCAATTTCGCGCTGACCAACCCGGTGGTTCTGCGGGAAATGCACGAAACCAAGGGCGAGAGCCTGATGCGGGGCATGCGCCAGCTCGCCGAGGACCTCAAGGACACCGAGCACGGCCTGCGTCCCAAGCAGACCGACATGGACGCCTTCGAGGTCGGCGGCAACGTCGCCACCAGCCCCGGAGCGGTGGTCTACCAGAACCAGCTGATGCAGCTGATCCAGTACGAACCGGCCACCGAAACGGTGTACCGGAAGCCGCTGCTGATCGTGCCGCCCTGGATCAACAAGTTCTATATCCTCGATCTCAGGCCCGACAACTCCTTCATCCGCTGGGCGGTGGCGCGCGGCTACACGGTCTTCGTCATCTCCTGGGTCAATCCGGACGAGAGCCACGCTTCCCTCTCCTTCGACGACTATCTCCGCGACGGCATCCTTGCGGCGCTGGATGCGATCGAGCGGGCGACCGGCGAACGCCAGTCGACCGCGATCGGCTACTGCATCGGCGGCACCCTGCTCGCCGCCGCGCTCGCCTACATGGATGCGGTCGGCGACGAGCGGATCGGCGCCGCCACCTTCTTCGCCGCCCAGGTCGATTTCGAGGATGCGGGCGAGCTCGGCATCTTCACCGACGACGCCCATCTGGACGCGCTGGAGACCAAGGTCCGCGAAAAGGGCTATCTCGACGGGGCGAACATGGCCGGGACCTTCAACGCGCTCCGCGCCAACGACCTGATCTGGCACTTCGTGATCAACAACTATTTGCTGGGCAAGGAGCCGCCGGCCTTCGACCTGCTTTTCTGGAACGCCGATTCGACCCATTTCCCGGCGCAGCTCCTGGTCGACTATCTGCGCAACATGTACCAGCGCAACAATCTGGCCCGCCCGGGCGGGTTCGAATTGCTCGGCGAGAAGATCGATCTCGGCCGGATCGCGATCCCGACCTATATCCAGGCGTCGAAGGACGACCACATCGCGCCCGCCGCCTCGGTGTTCAAGCTGACCGGGCTGCTCGGCGGGCGCAAGCGATTCGTCCTCGCCGGGTCGGGCCATATCGCCGGCGTGGTAAACCCGCCGGAGAAAAAGAAGTACCAGCACTGGCTGGTCGAGAGCGACGCCGTCCATGACGATTTCGAGGCATGGTTCGCCGACGCTGCGGAACATCCGGGCTCATGGTGGCCGGACTGGCATCGCTGGCTGTCGCGGCGTTCGGGCAAGAAAATTCCCGCCCGCAAGCCCGGCGACGGCGAACTCGCGGCGATCGAGGCGGCGCCGGGGTCCTACGTCAAGAGGCGCAGCTAGCCCGGCCGGGCCGGCCGCGGCAAGGGGGAACGGAAGATGAAGCTGTCCATCGATATCGATTGTTCGCCCCAGGAGGCGCGCGCCTTTCTCGGCCTGCCCGATGTCGAGGAGATGCAGAAGGAAATGACGGAAGAGGTCCAGCAACAGCTTCGCGCCCATATCGCGGCGATGGATCCCGAGGCGCTGATGAAGACCTGGATGCCGATGGGCACAAAGGCCTTCGAGACCTTCAGGGATGCCTTCATGCAGGGGTTTCAGAAGCGTTCGTCGGATTAGCCGGCCCGATCGACGCCTTCGGCCGACCGACGTCTCCGGCCGAAAGACGCCGAGCCCACGAAGAGGAACCGAAATGGATTCAAGCACCCCGCCGATGATCGACGACCTGCTGCACGGCTATTACCTCGAGGACCTCGAAATCGGCATGTCCGCGGTTTACGGACGCACCATCGTGGAGGGCGACGTCAGCCTGTTCGCCGGGCTTTCGGGCGACGACAACCCGCTCCACGTCCACGAGAACTTCGCATCGAGGAGCCGCTTCGAAGGCCGGGTGGTGCACGGCGCGCACACCGCGAGCCTGATCTCGGCGGTGATCGGCACCCGGATGCCGGGGCCGGGCGCGATCTATCTCAGCCAGAACTCCCGCTTCAAGGCGCCGGTCCGGATCGGCGACACGGTGGACGTCCGGGCCACCGTCACGGCGATCGACCGCGCCAGGAACCAGGCCACGATCGCGACCGTCTGCTGCGTCGGCGAGACCGTGGTGATCGATGGAGAGGCCAGGGTCTGGGTGCCTTCGCGCGCCGGATCCCGGCCGGACGAAGGGGATACCGGCGATGACCGCACCGGGGTTTGACGACATCGGCGCCTGCGTTTTCGACGCCTACGGCACCCTGCTCGACTTCAACTCCGCGGTCGACCGCTGCCGCGACAGGATCGGCGACCGGGCGGACGAGCTGTCGGCGCTGTGGCGCCACAAGCAGCTGCAATACACTTGGCTGCGCAGCCTGATGGGACGGTTCGTCGATTTCTGGCATGTGACGGGCGAGGCGCTCGACCATTCGATGAAGGCGATCGGCCTCGACGACGAGAGGCTGCGGGCGGAGTTGATGCAGCTCTATCTCAGCCTCGAACCCTATCCCGATGCGCGCGACTGCCTAATGCGCGTCAAGAAGGCCGGGACCAAGACCGCGATCCTGTCGAACGGCTCGATGACCATGCTGGTCGCGGCGGTCAAGAACGCGGGGCTCGACGACGTGATCGACGCGATCTACTCGGTCGACCGGGCGGAGATCTTCAAGCCGCACCATTCGGTGTACCAGATCCCGGTCGACGAGCTGAAGCTGCCGTCGCAGCGCATCAGCTTCCAGTCGGCCAATAGCTGGGACGCCCATGGCGGGGCCGCGTTCGGCTTCCGGGTCGCCTGGATCAACCGCTCCGGCCAGCCGGCGGAAATCCTGCCGGGCGAGATCCACGCCGAGCTTTCCTCGCTCGCCGAGCTGCCCGCCCTGATCGGTGCCTGACCGGGACTATCGCGAGCGCCGGTTCACCGCCCAAGACGGGCTCGGCCTCTATTTCCGCGATTACGGCGATCCGCGCTCGGCCGCGACGCCTGTGCTCTGCCTCGGCGGGTTTACCCGCAACGCCCGCGACTTCGACGCCCTGGCGCGGCGGCTCTGCCGCGAGCGCCGCGTGCTGTGCCCCGACCTCAGGGGCCGCGGACGCTCGGACCACGATCCGAACTGGCGCAACTACAAGCCCGAAACCTATCTCAACGACATCGCCCACCTGCTCGCCGTCGCCGATGTCCATCGCGTCGTGGTGGTCGGGACCTCGCTCGGCGGCGTGCTGGCGATGGCGCTCGGCGCCGTCATGCCCTCGGCGCTGGCGGGCGTGGTGCTGAACGATATCGGCCCGGAGATCGTGTCCGGCGGGTTCGACCCGATCCTCGCCTATATCCGCGTCGACCGCCCGCAGCCGGATTGGCAAAGCGCGGCGCGGGCGATCAGGACCCATCTCCCCGACCTGGTGTTCCAGGACGATGCGATGTTCGAGGCGATGGCCCGCAACACCTACCGCGAGGGCGAGGACGGGAGGCTGCATTTCGACTGGGACGTGGACATCGTCAGGCCGGTCCTCGCCGATCGCGGCGCGGTCCCCGACCTCTGGCCCTATTTCCGCGGGCTGCGCTCGATCCCGCTGCTCGCCTTTCGCGGCGAGGCCTCGGACCTCCTGTCGGAGGCGTGTTTCGAGCGGATGGGCCGCGAGCGTCCCGACGCCCGGCTGGTGACGGTGCCGCGGACCGGCCACGCCCCCACCCTGACCGAGCCCGAATGCGTCGAAGCGCTGGACGCGTTCCTCGGCGAATTCTGATTCCGATTCCGCCCCGACCGGCCGTCTGGCGCGGGATCGTTTCCCCCTTTATAAATGCTCCCGGTTTTTGAGCCCATGCGAGGGAGGATCTTGGCGTGGCGGAGATTTACGTTGGCAAGCAAGACGAGTTCGGCGATCGCGATCGCAAGATCATCGCCCAGGGCGATCTCGAGATCGGGATCTTTTTCGTGGGCGGGGAGTTCTACGCCTACGAGAACAACTGCGTTCACCAGGGCGGTCCGGTATGCCAGGGCAAGATCCTCGGCAAGGTCGAGGAGGTGCTGGGCGACGACAAGACGTCGAAGGGCCTGCGCTTCTCGGACAGCGATATCCACATCGTCTGCCCCTGGCACGGCTATGAGTACAACCTCAAGACCGGGCGCCACCCGGGCGACCGGAATGTCCGGCTCAAGCCTTACGACGTGAAGGTCGCCGACGGAGAGGTCTATGTCGTCGTCTGACGACGCCCGCGCGCCCGATCTGGCCACGCTCGGAGAGGCGACGGAGAAGGCGCTCGCGATCGCCGAGAAGGCGCTCGACGACGGGGTGACGGATGCGGTTCCGGACGAGATGGTGCAGCGGCTGCTGACCGCCGGGGTCCGGCTGTTCGCCAACAAGGTGGAGATGGAGGACCGGGTCTTCCTCCCGTTCGTCTCCGCCGAGTCGGCGACCGCGACCGATGTCGTCGTCACGGTGACCGAGATGCTGCACGCGGCGAACCTGAATACCTTCGATCTCGCGATGTGGTTCCGCCGGCCGCGCCCCGGCGCGGACGACTGAAGGAGCGCAAACGAATGGACTCAGGACTCGAACCCCTGCGGGAAAACCCGGTCAGACAGATCGACGTCTCGACCGACACCAGGGAAATCCTCGCCCGCGCCCGGCGCCAGGCCGACGAGCGCAAGTTCGACGATCTGTTCATCGTCGACATGGATTCGCACCACACCGAGAGCGAATCCTGGGCCGACATCATCGGCTATCTCGACGACGAGGTGATCCGCTCCCAGGCGCTCGACTTCGTCAAGAACCGGACCGGCACGCCGCCTTACGGCCTCAACGGCGATCTGGCGCTGCGCTACCAGGATTGCGGCGGGCGCATCCCGCACCAGGCCGCGCGGCGCGAGACTGCGGAACAGAACGGCCTGCACCGCGACGTGGTGCTGGCCAGGCGGGCCTACGAATCGATGTCGATCGACAAGCAGATCGTCTTTCCGACGCCGTTGCTGTTCCTCGGCATGCACCCGCAATTCGACATGGAGCCGCTGCTCGGCAACGCCTACAACCGCTGGACCGTGGACACGCTGCTGGCGCAGGACAGCACGCTCAAATCGATGGCCTTCCTGCCCTTCAACGACGCCGACGAGGCGCTGAAGACGGTCGAGGAGTTCGGCGACGCGCCGGGCGTCGTCGGCTTCATGGTCACCTCGGTGCGCAACAAGCCGGTCCACCACAACCGCTACATGAAGGTCTATCGGGCGCTCGAGGAGCGCGGCCTGCCGCTCGGCTTCCATGCCGGGTATTACTGGCAGGACCCGTCGATGATGCAGATCAACCGCTTCGGCTCGATGCACGCGCTCTCCTTCGTCTGGTGCAACGTGGTCCACTGCACCAACTGGGTGATGAACGGCCTGCCGGAGCGCTTCCCCAACCTGCCGGTGGTGTGGATCGAGAGCGGGCTGTCCTGGGTGCCGTGGCTGATGCAGCGCCTCGACCACACCTACATGATGCGCACCTCGGAGGCGCCGCTGCTGAAGCGCAAGCCGAGCGAGTACATGGCGGAGATGTACTACACCTCGCAGCCGCTGGAGACCGACAACCTCAAGGCGCTCGAGCTCACCTTCGAGATGACCAACGCCCGGACACAGCTCCTCTACGCCTCCGACTGGCCGCACTGGGACTTCGATCCGCCGGCGGTGATCTGGGATATCCCGTTCCTCGACGACGAGGCGCGCAGGAACATCCTGGGCCTCAACGCGAAGCGCATCTTCGACCTGGAGAAGTAGCGGGGAACACGGCGGGCGGTCCGTCCGGGCCGCCCAATGTTTCACGTGAAACATTGTCCCGAAACGGGACTAATTTAGCGTCCCCCGGGGACGGGCTTGCCCTTCGATACGCCGCTTCGCGGCTACTCAGGGTGAGGGTAGGTCAAGTGCCCCGCCTCATCCCGAGCAGCCGCGAAGCGGCGTATCGAGGGACCGACCCCCGCCCCTACCGCCAGTCGTCGATCGCGAAGATGCCCGGCACGCCGTACCCCTCGCCCGCGGGGCGGAGATGGCGACGGCGTTCATGAAGCTTCGATAGCCGCGCTCACGCAAGATCCGATAGACCTCGCGCCTTCCGGTATTGGTGCCGGCGGCGATGGCGCCTGCGCCGCGCCGCGCGGCGAGCGCCTCCGAGGAAGCGAGGAGATCCCCGAGATCGCCTTCCGCGTCGGGGCCCGGCCTCACCGCCGCCGCCTTGACGAACAGGAGGGCCGAATTGCCTTCGCTGCCGGCGCCGTGATGGCAGACGGCATAACCCGCGAGCCCCGCCCCGCCGTCGGACCGATCCAAGAGTACCGTATCGCCGAGCCCGTGACCGAGCACCGACGCGATTTCGCGCGTGTGATCGAGGCCGGGATAGACCGCGTCCGCCACCTCGCGGCAGGCATCGCAGTCGGCTCGATCGGTCAGAAGCCGCGCGCGCGCGGGCATCGCCGTCGGCCGTACCTCGCGCCGCAGCACCGAGATGAGCCGCTGGACCTCGAAGCCGAGGGATTCGTAAAGCCGGACATGGCGCGTCGAGTGCGGGTGGGTCAGCAGCCCGGCGAAATCGTGGCCGCGCGAATCGAGCAGGTCGAGCAGCGCCTCGGTCAGCCTGCGTCCGATCCCCGCGCTCCAGCGATCGGGATGGACGGTGAGCGGGCCGAGCAGGCCGACGCTTCCCCAGTTCGTCACCAGCCCCGAGCCGACGATGCCGTCTTCGGTCTCGGCGACCAGAACCCCCGACGGGTCGGCCAGGAAACGCGGCCGGACGAGCCCGCCGTCGCCGCGGAAGGACAGCGGATCGGGGAGGCCGAAGAAGGTTCCGAAGGCGAGCCGGCAGACATGCTCCGCCCGCTCGATGTCGGCCTCGGCGAGGGGCCTGATCGCGATTTTCATCCGGCCGCCCGGACCGCGACCTCCATCGCGCCGATGCCCTCGATCTCGCAGCGCATGACGTCGCCGGGCTGCACCGGTCCGACGCCCTCGGGCGTGCCGGTCATGATCACGTCGCCGGGATAGAGCGTGTAGTGGCGGGACGCGTAGGCGATCAGCCGGCGGCAGTCGAAGATCTGGTTCGCGGTGGTCGAATCCTGGCGCAGCTCGCCATTGACCCAGAGCCGGAGGGCGAGCGCATCGGGATCGGCGATCTCGTCGGCGGTCACCATCCAGGGGCCGAGCACCGAATAGCTGTCGATCGCCTTGCGGAGGCTGCGGTCCTCGCGGCCGCGGACCGTCATGTCGAGGCCGATCGCGTAACCCGCGACATGGTCGAGCGCGTCCGCCTCGGCGACATCCTTCGCGCTACGCCCGACGATCATCGCGAGCTCGAGCTCGTGGTCGTTGCGCCGGTCGGTGTAGCGCAGCGCCACCCCCTCGGACGGCCCGACCGGGACCGGGTTCTTGAGGAACAGCCCGTATTGGTCGATCGCGCTCGCCGCGGTGCCGAAGGTGATCCCGGGGTCGGCGTTGGCCTCGTCGATATGGGCGCGGTAGTTGGCCGGCGCGCCGATCACCTTGGTCGGGTTGGCGACCGGGCTCAACAGGGAGACGCTCTTGTGGAGCTGGACGAAGCCCCATTTGCGGCGCTCTTCCACCTCTTCGCGCACCGCATCGAGCGCGGCGATCAGCCGGTCGCCGGGCGGCAGCGGCCAGCGCCATTCGCCCGCGGCCCCGATCGCCTCGGTCACGTCGATCAACTGCTCGCCGGCGACGAGGCCGAGCTTCTGGTCGTTATAGCGGCAGAGCTTCATGGGAATGCCTCATTCCGCGACGCGCCAGGCATCTCGCGCGCCGGACGCCCAGGCGAGGCCGTGACCGGGCGCGTCGCCGGGCGTCATCGTCCCATTCTCGTCCATCGCGACAGGGCTGTCGAACAGGGGTTCCAGCAGCGGGAAGTCTTCCAGCCAGCCTATATTGGGCAGCGCGCAGGCGAGATGGACGAACAGCGCCGGCAGGAAATGCGGCGAGACGGAGACATCGTGATATTCCGCGATGCGGCCCGCCCGCAGGCATTCGCTGATCCCGCCCATCATCGCGAGGTCGGGCTGGAGCACCGCGCAGGCATCGGCCGCCAGATAGGGTTTGACCTCGACCGCGCCTTGCAGATGTTCGCCGGTGGCGATGGCAATCGAGGTCTTCTTGGCGAGCGCGGCGTAGCCGTGCAGCGCATCCGCCGGCAACGGCTCCTCCAGCCAGAGCGCGTTCACCGCCGCGCATTCATTGGCGAGCCAGATCGCCCGGGCGAGATCGCAGCGCTCGTTCGCATCGACCATCAGGTCGACGCCCCCGGGCAGCGCCGCGGCAACCGCGCGCATCCGTGGCGCATCGGCGCGATTGCCGGCGAGGCGGAGCTTCACCGCCTTGCAGCCGCGCCCGGCATAGGCGAGCGCCTGGGCGACGGCGGATTCGGGGTCCTGGTCGGGCCGGAACCCGCCCGAGCCGTAGACCGGAACCGTCCGCGCCGCGCCGCCGAGCGCGGTGTAGAGCGGCACCCCCATCGCGCAAGCGTGCAGATCCCAGGCGGCGACGTCGATGGCGGCGATCGCGACATAGCCGATGCCGCGCCCCACCCGGTTGAGCGACCCGGCGAGGCGGCGCCACAGGGTCTCGGGGGGCGCACAGTCCTCGCCGGCGACGAAGCGCGCCAACAGGTCGCCGGCCGCCGCCTTCACCACCGCGCCGCCGCCGCCCAGCACATAGCTGAAGCCGGTCCCGGTCTCGCCCTCGGAATCCTCCAGCGAGACGACGATCACGTCGACCGCCGTGATCCCCGATCCGCCCGTGGGCCCGGCCAGCGGGTAGCGCCAAAGCTCCGCCTCGGCGCTGGCGTAGCGTCTCGCCCCCGGCACCGCCTCAGCCCTCCGCCCGCTTTATCGTGAGCCGGACGGGATCGCCGTCCTCGATGCCGAGCGCCGCGCGCAGATTGACTTCGGCGACGATCTCGATCTGGGCGGGCGGGTAGCCCTCGATCTCGGGATAGACGATCGCGCCCTCGATCCTGCCCTCGACCAGCACCTTGTAGCAGCGCGCGTCGCAGTCATGCGGCCCGTCATTGGGGTTTTCCATGCGGATGCCGGGGGTCCGCCGGAGCCGCACCCAGACCGGCATCGCATCGGGATCGTCGACGACGATGTTGAGGGTCCCGGGCCAGGGGTCGATCCCGAGCCGGGCCGCGAACTGCTCGCGCGCCCAGGGAAGCCGGGTGAAATGCCTGCCCTGGCCGATACCGCTGGCCAGCCGGCCCAGGATCTCCCCGGTCATAAGAGTCAGGCCGCGGGCGGCGCCCAGGCGAGGCGCGCCGCGGATCCCACGGGCCTGACTTCGGCGTCCTCGAGCAGGCCAGCGTCGCGCAATGCCCGATGGGCGCTCGGCAGGTTGTAATGCGGCAGCGAGGGGTAGAGATGGTGCTCCAGATGGTAGTGGACGTGGTGCGGAAAGATCAGCCACATCAGCCAGCCCGGCCCCAGATTGGTGCGCGCGTCGCGCCAGGAATCGCCGGTCTCCGTGGTCATGCCGTGTTCGAGGATCGAGCGGAAGCGCAAGAGCGGCTGCAGCAGGAACCAGAGCGGGATCGCCCAGAGCAGCAGATACTCCCGAAAGAAGCCGAAGGCGATGGCGGCGACCGGCAGGGCCAGATGGAACGCCGCCACCGCCCAGCGGTCGTTCAGCGCGTCGCGGCGCAGTTTGGGCGA
The DNA here is from genome assembly GCA_965205995.1 of Alphaproteobacteria bacterium. GTDB lineage: Bacteria > Pseudomonadota > Alphaproteobacteria > MPNO01 > MPNO01 > MPNO01. Next base: position 2,535,228 of record OZ242200.1, read on the forward strand.
GGTGTCGCCCAGCGGATCGCTCTTCGCCCCGTCGATCCGGGCGGCGGACGGCGCGCCCCAGAAATAGGCATAGGTCTTCCACGCCGTGAGCCCCGCGGCGTCCCGCAGCAGCTTGCCGGCGAGATAGGTCCGGCCGCGCGGATAACCGCCATGGATCGGCGTGTCCGGATCCTGCCTGCCGAACAGGTGGTTGTGGTGCAGCCGGTGGATCACCCGGTAGGAGAACATCGAGATGCCGCCCGGCGTCGCGCATAGCCGGCCGACAAGATCGTTCAGCCAGCGGGTCTCGTAGAGGCGGTAATGCACCGCTTCGTGGGCCAGAATGAACAGCGCCTGCGCCCGCGTCGCCATCAGGATCATGCAGGGCGCGACGACCCACCATTCTGGAAACCGGATCGCCAGCGCCAGCAGCAGGGCGATTTCGAGCCAGGTCCGCAACACCGAGAATGTGGAGCGCAGCGGGTCGAGCCGCGTCAGCTCCTTGATCGACGCGGGCTCCAGCCCGCGGCGTCCGCCGAGATCGTCGTGGAACTCGTCGCGCTTGCGCCCGGCCGGTTCCGATGGAATGGCGCTCGTGGCGTTCATGGCGTCAGGATAGACCAGGAATGCGGCTCGTCGAACTCGATTCCGCGCGCCAGGAAGCCGGTATTCTCCGCACCGGGGCCGGCGCGGAACCCGACGGTTTGAAGACCGCCCGGGCGCGGGTAGAATACCGCCCAGAGCGGGTGTAGTTCAGCGGTAGAACGTCAGCTTCCCAAGCTGGATGTCAGGGGTTCGACTCCCCTCACCCGCTCCATACTCTTTCCCGGGATCCGCCCCCCGCCGATTGCAACCGCGCCCGCCGTGAACCAGAGTGGCGCGATGCAAGAGATCTGGATCGACTATCTCAACGCGCTCGACGTCGAGGCGCTGGCGCTCACCGATGCCGAGATCTTCGTCGCCGTGGAGGCGGCGCTCGCCGCCCAGGGGCGGGGCGAGACGGTCATCGAGCCGCGCGTGCATCTGGTCCCCGAGAGCACGGAAAAGGGTCATTTCAACGTGCTGCGAGGCAGCATCGCGCCGCTCGGCGTCGCCGGGGTGAAGGTGGTCGGCGATTTCATCGACAACTTCAAGCGCGGGCTGCCGTCGGAGATGGCGCTGCTCAATCTGTTCGACCCGGAGACCGGGATGCCGAAGGCGGTGCTCGACGCCAGCTCGATCACCGACATGCGCACCGGCGCCATGACCGCCATCGGCGCGAAATACCTGGCGCGGAAGGACTGCCGGGTGCTCGGCCATATCGGCGCGCGCGGCACCGCCTATTGGAACGTGCGGCTGCTCGACCATGTGTTCGACTTCGAGGAAATCCGCGTTCACTCGCGCCGGCCAGAGAGCCGGGAGTCCTTCGGGCGCCGGCTCGCCGCCGCGCTCGGCAAGCCGATCGTGGTGACCGACAACTGGCGCGACTGCCTGGAAGGGGCCGACATCATGGTCGAGGCGTCGCGGCTGCCGGCGCCGGAGGCGCATTTCAGGACCGAGTGGATCGAGCCGGGGACGTTCGTCGTCCCCTACGGCACGATGAGCGCGGTCGAGCTTTCTCTCACGGATATCATGGACAAGATGGTGGTCGACGACTGGGGCCAGTGCGGTCCGGGACGCCCGTTCGGCGCGCTCCGCCGCCATGTCGACGAGGGGAAGCTCACCGAAGAGACGCTCCATGCCGAGCTCGGCCAGATCGTCGCCGGACTCCGGCCGGGCAGGGAGAGCGCGGACGAGACGATCCTCTTGTGGCATCGCGGGCTGGCGACCAGCGATATCGCGCTGGGCTGGGCGATGCTGGAGAAGGCGGCGCGGATGGGCATCGGCCAGAAGCTGCGATTCGCGTGACCGCCCGACGATCGCGTGTTCGCGGATGAGCGAACCTATTTGAGCTTGCCGGGCAGCCAGGTCGCGACCTCGGGCACGGCGATCAGGAGGACCAGGACCGCAAGCTCGATCAGGATGAACGGCATGGCGGACCTCACCACCTGGCCGAGGGTGACGTGGAACGGCGCCACCCCCTTCATCACATAGAGCAGGAGCCCGAAAGGCGGGGTGAGAAGGCTGATCTCCATGGTGATCAGCATCAGCACCATCAGCCAGATGACGTCGATGTCGAACACCGCCTGCAGCGATTGCGCGCCGAGAAGGAAGAACGGCAGGGTGAGCAGCAGCATGCTCACCTGGTCCATGAAGGCGCCGAGGAACAGAAGCACGGCCATCATGATGATCACGACCGCGAGCGGCGTGAGCTCCATCGCGGTGACCGCCTGCAGCAGACCGTCGGTCGCGCCGGAATTCGACAGAGCCTGGCTGAACACCAGCGACCCCGCGATGATGAACAGGATCATCGTGTTGATCTTGGCGGTTTCCATCAGCGACTTGGCGATCGCCCGCCAGCCGAAATCGGCGCCCTCGATGCCGGTGATGGTGACAACGCGCCGGAACAGCTTGAAGAAATAGCACGCCGCCAGCGCGGCTAGGCAGCCGAGCGCCGCGGCCTCGGTCGGGGCGGCGATCTTGAAGAAGATGCTGCCGACGACGACCACGAAGATGATCATCAGCGGCAGGATGTAGAGCAGGAACGGCAGCACCCGGTTGACGGCCTGCCGGTAGCGGCCTTCATAGGTGCATGACAGGCGGGTCGCCCCGCCGAAATTGAGGGCGATCGTCACCGGCCGGTCGAGCGCGCTGGTATCGGGGTCATAGGCCGGCGCGAGCTCGGGGTTGATCATGCAGCGCCCGACCACATAGGCGAAGAACAGGACGGCCATCAGGACGCCGGGGACGATCCCGGCGATCAGCAGAAGCGCCACCGACTGCTCGGCGAGGCTGGCGAGCAGCACCGCGAGCGCCGAGGGCGGGATCAGCATGGCGATGCCGCCGACCGCCATGATCGGCCCCATGGAGATCGACGGCTGGTAGCCGCGCTTCACCATGTCGGGCAGCAGCACCGAACCCAGGATCGCGGTGTTGGCGATGGTCGAGCCCGACAGCGAGGAGAAGATCGTCCCGCCGACGATGGAAACCACCGAGAGCCGGCCGGGCACGCGCGCGATCATCCGGTCGATCGCCCCGATCGCCTTGAACGCGACGCCGGTCTGGAGAAGGATCTCGCCCATCAGCAGGAATAGCGGGATCGGCGCCAGGGTGAACTTGATCGCGTTGTGGAACTCGGCCGGCATAAACACCAGGCCGATATCGCCGTTGATGAACAGGAACGTGCCGAGCACGTTGGCGGCGAAGAAGGCGAACGCGACCGGCAGGCCGAGGAACATCGCGCTGCACACGGTCCCCAGCAGCAGGATGAAGGCGTAGTACCACTCCATCGTTCAGAACCCGGACCCGGCGGGGGTGACCGCGTCCTCTTCAAGGACGTCCGCCGCGCGTCGGAGACGGAAGGCGAACTCGATCGCCAGCAGGAGGAACGAGAGCGCGAAGACCGCCATCATGTAGCCGTTCTCGATCCTGAGGTCCTTGTCCGGCAGCGTGCCGTCCTCGAACTCCGAAAGCGTCGCACGCAGGCCGTAGAAGAAGAGCAGCAGGGACAGGAGGATGCCTGCGACATCCAGCATTTTCTCAAGCTTGGCGGAGGCGGTCTTCGGCAGCGCCGAGGTGACCACGTCGACGCGGATATGCGCCCCCTGCCGGAGCACCCAGGGCGCGCCGATGAAGACGCCGGTATAGAGCGCGTACTCGACCGCCTCGAACAGCCAGGCGAGGTTGCCCCATTTGGTCGTTACCAGGAACAGGTTGAGCGGGATCAGAACCGCGAACAGGCCGATCGAGACGGCGACCAGCACGGCGAGCCACACGACCAAGCGTGCAAACGCCGCGTCAAGGGCGTCTATGAGGCTTCCCATCCCGCGATTTGCCGGTCAGGGGTTCGGGGTGACGGCGCCGGGGCGGAGACCGGCGCCATGCGCCGGTCTCCGCCTCCCGTGTGCAACAACTACTTTACGACGAACAGCTTCTGGAGCTTTGCCCCGTGCTTGGGGCTGCGCTCCAGCACCTGGGCCCAGGCCGTGTCGGTGGCCGTTTTCGACCACTTCGCGGCGTCGGCGCCGGTGAAGGCGATGGTCTTCATGCCCTTGCTGGCCATCCAGTCCTTCTGCTTCTTGTACCTGGCCTTGAACTTCGCCCCCGAGGGTTCGGCGTCGGCTTCGTAGGCGAGACCGAGCTTGGCGATCAGCGCGCGCGCGGCTTCGGGTGTCTTCTTCCACGCCTTGAGGTTCGCCAGGGTATGGAGGGTGGCGTTGTAGAAGCCGGGGTCGACGCGGAATTTGGTCACCTTGATCCACCCCGGAACCCAGCCCACCGCGGGCCAGCCGAATCCCTGGACGGTGCCGTTCTCCATATAGGTATAGACCTGGGCGATGTTGGAAAGCTGGGTCGTCGCGCCCAGCGCCTTGAAGAACGGTGTGTAGACCGGCGATACGCGCATATGGAGGCCGGTCAAATCCGGCTTGTCGATCGGCTTCGACAGCCACAGATGGAACGGGCCGTTGTCGTCATGCCGGGCGATGAAGTGGAGGTTCTTCTCCGCGAGCAGGCCCTGCATGTAGTCGATCGCCCCGTTCTTGCGCAGCTCGGCATAGGTCGTGGTGGAAAGCCGGAACACCGGCGCCTCGGGCAGGACATTGCCGAAATAGGCCTCGGTGCAGCCCACCAGGTCATAGGCGCCCTTGGCGGTTTTCTGGGTCAGCGTGAAGGGGCTGCCGATCGCCGGCGCGCCGCCCTTGAGATCGATCTTCACGGTATCCCCGCCCGCGGCGTTGATTTCCTTGACCAACGTCTCGAACGAACGACTCGGCGGGCTGCCGATCGGGAAGCAACTCGCCGCCGTCAGAGTGGTCGCCGCGGAAGCGGGCGGCGCAGACACGCCCATCGCCGCGGCCGCCAGAGCGGCAGCACATGCAAATCCGATACGCTTGTTCATCTGGAGCCTCCCGTGTTCGTCTGTCCGCTGGCCATGCCAGCAGCGCGTCGAGGGACTCTAAGGGAGTGCCACCCGTGCTGTCCACGCGCGATGTCGGGGCGACGGCTCAGAGGCCGAGATAGGCCTGCCGGACCTCGGGATCCTCCAGCAATGCAGCCGCCGTCCCGGACATGGCGATGCGGCCGTTTTCCAGAACATGGGCGGAATCGGCGATCTCCAGCGTCGCGCGGATGTCCTGCTCGACGATGAACACGGTCACCCCGGCGCCGCGGATGCGGACGATCGTCTCGAACAGCGCCTGGGCGACGGCGGGCGCGAGCCCGAGGCTCGGCTCGTCGAGCAGCAGCAGCCGCGGACGCGACATCAACCCGCGCGCGATCGCCAGCATCTGCTGCTCGCCGCCGGAGAGGGTCCCCCCCGCCTGGCGCCGGCGCTGCTCGAGGATCGGGAAGAGCGCGTACATCTCCCGCATGCGGACGGCGAAACCGGGCCTCGCATGCGGCGCGATCGCGCCGATCCTGAGATTCTCCTCGACCGAGAAGCCGGGGAAGATCAGCCTTCCCTCTGGCACCAGCGAGAGCCCGCGTTCGACGCGCTGGTGCGGCGCGGCCGAGGCGAGATCGGTTCCGTCGAGGACGATGCGGCCGGAGGTCGGCGACACCAGCCCGGCGACGCTGCGCATCAGGGTCGTCTTGCCGGCGCCGTTGCTGCCGAGGAGCGCCGTGATCGAGCCCTCGGCGACATCGAGGGAGACCGCCTCCAGCACCCGGATTTCGCCATAGCCGGCGGTGACGGCGGCGATTTCCAGCATCGCCGTCATCGCCGGGCGCGCCCCAGATAGGCCTCGATCACCCTGGGGTCGGCGGCGATCGCGTCGGGCGCTCCTTCGGCGATCTTGACGCCGTGATGCAGCACCACCAGGCGCTCGCAGAGCCGCATCAGCGCCCGCATGACATGCTCGATGACGACGATGGTCAGGCCGTGGCGCTGCCTGAGCGCGAGGATCGTCTCGAGCGCCTCCGCCGCCTCGACCGGGGTGAGCCCCGCCATCACCTCGTCGAGGAGGAGGAGTCTGGGGCGGGTAGCGAGCGCGCGGGCGATCTCCAGCCGCTTGCGCCCGGCGAGCGTCAGCGTGCCGGCGGGATCGGCGGCGCGCCCGGCGAGCCCGACCTCCTCCAGCACTTCGCGCGCCCGTTCATGGGCGAGCCGCGTCGAGGGTTCGCGCCCGGTCCCGAAGAGAACCCCGATGGCCACGTTCTCCAGCACGCTGAGCCCGGCGAAGGGGCGGACGATCTGGAACGCGCGGGCGATGCCGAGGCGGTTCACCTGGTCGGGGCGGAGGCCGTCGATCCGCCTGCCCCGGAGGCGGATTTCGCCCGCGCTGGGGCGCAGATTGCCGGCGATCAGCGCGAACAGGGTGGTCTTGCCGGCGCCGTTCGCGCCCATCAACCCGAGGATCTCGCCTTCCTCGACGGTCATGTCCATCGAATCGACCGCGACCACCCCGCCGAAGCGGCGCCCCACCCCCTTGAGCTCCAGCAGGCTCACCGCCGCGCCCGCCGCCAGGCCGCGATCCGGCCGTGGATCCCGTTCGGCACCCCGAGGACGAAAGCGACCAGCAGCCCGCCGAGCAGGATCATGTAGATCTCGGGCCAGTTGGCCCACAGGATCTCCTGCAACAGCACCAGGAACAGCGCGCCGTAGACCGGGCCCGGCACGTCGTCGCCGCCGCCGATGATGGCGATCGATACGATGGTGAACGAGGTGATCGGGTTGAACAGGTCGAGGGGCTCGAAATAGGTGGTCCTGAGCACCATCGCCGCGCCGACCATGCCGGGTATGACCGCCGACAGCGCGAAGGCGAAGACCTTGAAGCGGGCGACGTTGATGCCGAGCGTCTCGGCGGCTTCCTCGTTTTCGCGGATGGCGCGGAGCCCGGCGCCGAAGCGGGAGCGGCGAACCAGATAGGTGACGACCGCCGAGGCGGCGGCGAGGACGAGCACGACATAGAAGATCTGCGCAAGCCCGGGCCCGCCGAACAGGAGCCGTCCGAACTGGCCGAGCGCGGCCTCGATATTGATCACCACGAACTTGACGAGCTCGGCGAGGCCGAAGGTGAGGATTACGAAATAGGGCCCCCGAACCCTGAGGCAGGGATAGCCGACGACCAGAGCGAGCAGCCCGGTCGCGGCGCCAGCGAGGATCACCGAGATCCAGAACGGGAGGCTGCCGAAGCACAGCACCATCGCATAGGCGCCGGCGCCGAAGAACACCGCGTGGCCGAGCGAGACATAGCCGGTCATCGCCGACAGCACGACCCAGCTCTGGGTCAGCGCGATCCACATCAGGAGGTTGAGCGCAACGCCGATCGCGTAGTCCCCGGCAAGCAGCGGGACCAGGGCGAAAGCGGCGGCCGCAAGGGCGAGCAGCCCGGCGAACCGGCGGTGTTCCGGGTTCATCGCACCACGCTCCGGCCGCCGAACAGCCCCTGCGGGCGCCAGACGAGGACCGCGATGAAGACGCCGTAGATCAGGATCGAGCGCATGCTGGCGCTGGTCAGCGCGACGCCATAGACCTCGATCAGGGCGAGCACCAGGGCGCCTGCGAGCCCGCCGGCGAGATTTCCGAGCCCGCCCAGGATGATCACGATGAAGGCGGCGATGGTGAAGGGGAATCCCATGAACGGCGAGACCTGCTCGAGCATCGAGATCAGGCAGCCGGCGGCCCCGGCGATGGCGAAGCCGAGCGAGAAGGCGATCAGCCGCATGCGCTCGACATCGACCCCGACCAGCGAGGCGGCGTCGGGCTGCTCGATCAGCGCGCGGATCGCGAGCCCGGTGGTCGACAGGCGGAAGAACAGGATCGCGGCAAAGCAGAAAGTGAGCCCGATGGCGAGAACGACGAGGCGATCGGCGGTCACCTGGAAGCTGCCGATGCGCACGATGTCGTCGAGATAGGGGTAGGCGCGAGCCGTCGCGGTGAAGGAGAGAGCGATCGCGTTCTGCAGGATGATCGAGACGCCGAACAGGACGAGCAGCGAGTTGGCCTCGATCTGCGCGATCAGCCGCGACGACCGCAGCACCCGGCGGCACAGCGTGCGATAGACCGCCGCGCCGAACGCGCCGCCCAGGATCAGCGCGAGGAACATCGACCAGACCGGCCCCACCCCGGTCAGGGTGAAGCACCAATAAGCGAGATATCCGCCCAGCATCAGGATCTCGCCATGTGCCACGTTGAGCAGCCGCATGGTGCCGTAGATCAGGTTGAGCCCGAGCGCGACGAGGCCGTAGATCCCCGCCAGGACCAGGGCGGCGATCAGCAACTGGCCGGAAAAAAGGTCAGCCATCGCCGGCTCCCGGAACGCCCGGGCGCCCCGGCCGCGCGGCGGGGCGCATCGCGGAGTCCAGGGGTCGCTACTTCCAGGCGGGCTTTGCGATCGCCTCGGCGGTGCGCTCCTCGGGCGGCCAGACGATGTGCTGGGTGCCGCCCTGGATCTGCGAGATCATCGTCGGCAGCGCGACATTCATCACCCCTTCGAACCTGGCCGGCCCGTTGATGGTCTTGAAGGTCGTCCCCGCGATGGCCGTGCGCAGCTTGTCCTTGTCGAGCCCCGCCTTGGCGACGGCCTGCTGCAGGATCTCGACCGAGACATAGGCGAGCGGCGCGTCGAGGAAATCGGGGTCGGTCTTCCAGCGCGCCTTGAAGGCATCGGCGAAGATCCTGGCCGACGGCCAGTCCTTCCGCGCCGGAGTCCAATGCCCCATCGTCAGGATGCCGTTGCGCGCGGCTCCGAAGATCTTGCCGAAGAAGTCGTATTGCGGGCCGAGGAGGACCACCTGAACCTTCTGGTTCAGCCCGGCTTCGCGCGCGCCGTTCATGTAGATCACCGCGTCCGCCGGATAGGTGTAGGCCAGCACCGCGTCGGGCTTGGCGTTCTTCACCTTGTTGAGAAGAGCCGTCAGGTCCTTGACGTCCGGCGGGTAGTCCTCGTCGAGCACCAGCTCGATGCCGGCCTGCTTCAGCGCCGGCACGACAAAAGCCTTGTTTTCCTGGGTATAGGGGAGCTGGTTGGTCACCAGCGCGACCGAGCCGACGCCCCGGTCCTTCAGCAACGCCGCCAGCGCTTCGCTCTGCCGGTCGGGGAACAACGAGGTCGGGAACCAGATATTGCCCGCCTTCAGCTTGCGCAGCTGCACCGACGCCGCCGTGTTGCCGACCACGGGGAATTTGTAGCGCTCGATCACCCCGGCGATGGCGAGGTGGAGCGAGGTGCCCCATGGCGCGAGCAGCAGATCGACCTTGTCGTCGGTGATCAGCTTCTCATAGATCTGGACCGCCTTGCCCGGGTTCGACTGGTCGTCATAGGACACGAACTCGACCATGCGCCTGGTGCCCGCGACGTCGAGCCCGCCCGTCGCGTTGACCTGCTCGCGCCACAGCTCATAGGCCTGGTACTGGGAGGTGGCGGCCTGGGCGAAGAAGCCGGACTTCGACTCCGAAAAACCGATCTTGACGGGGTCGGCCGCGCTGGCGGCGGTGGTTCCGCCGAGCGCGAGCACGCCGGCGAGCGCCGCGGCGAATGCGGTTCCGATCGTCTTTTTCATCCTGCACCTTCCCTGTTAGGACGCCGTCAACGCGCGATCCGTTCCACGACCATCCCGGGGTCGGTGAACCGCCCCTTGTCGAGGATCAGATCGTTGTCGAGCATGATCGAGCAATCGCGCATCGGCACGTCGTAATGGCCTTTGGTCGTCCGGCTGCCGCCGCCCTGCGAGTTCGGCCCGGTCGAGAACAGGAAATTGCCGGCGAATGCGCGCAGCGATGAGCTCGAGCGGTCCGGGTCGTCGCCGTAGAGCGCCACGTTGTCCCAGCGCGATTGCGGGTTCAGCCCCCAGCCGAGATGCGAGATCGCATGACCGTCCAAGTCTTCCGCATGGGCCCGGTTGCCGTCGAGCCACTGCTCCATCAGCTTGGCGTCGAGCCCGCCCTCGATCTTGCGGATATGGCCGTCGCGGATCTCCAGCCGGATCTCGTCGGTGACGTAGCGGTTATAGGGCAGGACGACGAAATCGCCGGGCCGGATGACCACCGTGCCGTTGGCCGAGCCCTCGTTGGGGAAGGTATGGACGTGGCCGCCGCCCCAATGGTCGAAGCGGCCCGCCGCCTCGGCGAAGCCGTACTGGATCATCGTCGGGTATTCGCCGAGCGAAACCGTGAGGTCCATGCCGTCGCCGTTGAACATCCGCATCGTCTCGGCCTGTTCGAGGCGGCGGCCGGAATGGATGACCGCCTCCTTCAGCCCGGGCGGGGCAATCGCGCGCTCCAGATCGTCGGGATGATCGACGATCATCAGGACGCGGGTTCCGGCGTCGCGGACTTCCTTGAGCCACTCGGTGAACAGCGGAACATGGAGGCAGACCAGAATGTCGGCGGCCTTCAGCGCCTCAAGCGTGCCCTTGCACGCACCGACCGTCGCCACCCCGACCGAGGTCCAGCTCGGCACCGCGTTGACGCACATCTCATAGGCATCCGCGCCGAGCGCCTCGGCGGCGGCGAATGACGCCTGGACGTAGTCGCGCCGCGTCGCGAGGTCGCTCAGCAGCGCGACCGTTTCGCCCTCCTGCAGGTTGCAGAGCTCGAACTCGGCGCGGAACAGATTGGCCAGCCTGGCCGGGTTGAGGGATTGCGGGCGCATCTCGGCAGCCTCCCTGAGGGAATCGCGGTGGGCGGAACCTTCACATGCGTCCCCGGGGCTGTCAATTTGGCGCCTGCCAGCGGGCCCTTGGGGAGAAGACCATGGCGGGCGTGTCCCTGATCACCGGCGCCGGCAGCGGCATCGGGCGCCAGACCGCGATATCGCTCGGCCAGGCCGGCGATGCGGTGGCGGTCGCGGATATCGACGCACACGCGGCGCAGAAGACCGCCGATGCGATCGTCGGCACCGGCGGGATCGCCGCCGCCTACGCGCTCGACGTGACCGGGTCCGCCGCCGTCGCCGAGGTCGCGGGCGCCGTCGCGCGCGACCTCGGGCCGGTCGACCGGGCGGTCAACCTCGCCGGCATAATCGGATTCGCGGATATCGAGGACATCGCCGACGAGGACTGGGCGCGGATGATGGCGGTCCATGTCGGCGGCACGTTCCATGTCTGCCGCGCGGTGATCCCGGGCATGGTGCGGCGCCGCCGCGGGGCGATCGTCAACACCGCCTCGGTGTTCGCGCTGCGCGGACAGGCGGGCGCTTCGCACTACGCCGCGGCCAAGGCGGCGGTGATCGCCTTTTCGAAGTCGATCGCGCGCGAGAAGGCGCCCTTCGGGGTCCGCGTCAACGTGGTCTCGCCCGGCCCGGTCGCCACGCCGTTCTTTGCGCGCGACATGACGGGCGCCGATCTCGAGACGGCCCAACGCGAAAGGGCGAAGACGGTCCCGCTCGGCGCCATCGCGAGGCCGGAGCAGGTCTCGTCGGTGATCGTCTTCCTGCTCGGCGACGGCGCCGCGCATATGACGGGTCAGGTCATCCCGGTCGACGGCGGCGAGACCATGCGCTGACCGGAAGTGAAAGGGGCCGGACGAGCCGGCCCCTTCCCTCATCGATGCAAGAGGCGTCAGCTCTTGGGCCGGTGCCTCTCCGCCACCGTCTTCAGCTTCTGGTAAAGATCGCGCACCAGGGGATCCTTGTGCTTGCCCAGGATCTCTTCGCCCAGCGGACGCAGCCTCGCGAGGTAGCGCTTCTGGTCGGCGTCGGAGAACCTGATGAGTTCGACTCCCGCCTCCTCCCAGATCTTGTGGGACGACGCGACCTTGTTGCGGACCGCCTCCGCGATTTCCTCCTCCAGCTCGCCGGGGATCTCGAGGGCCATCTTGCGCAGATCGGCCGGGAGCTTGTTCAGCCAGGCCTTGCTGTACCAGGTCGCGGTCGGGATGTAGCCGCCGCTGGACACGGTGGTGAACTTGGCCACGGTCTGGAACTTCAGACCGGTCATGGCGACGATGCTGGAGCGGCAGGCATCGACCACGCCGCGCTGCATCGCCGGCACCACCTCGGTGAAGTTCATCGGCACGCCGGTGCCGCCCCACGCGCCGGGTATCGCGCGCTCCACCGGGCTCGCCAGCACGCGGATCTTGAGGCCGGCGATGTCCTCGGGTGTGCGGATCGGCTTGGTGCTGGCGTAGGAGGTGCCCTCATAGACGATCAGCCCGGCGCCGACCACGCCCTTCTTCTCCGCGGCGGAGAGGAACGGGATCTTGAACTCGGGGTCGCGGATCGCGTCGTTGCCGTGCTTCTGGCTGAGGAAGATGCCGGGCGCGTCCGGGACCATGAACGCCTGGTTGACGCCGACATAGAAGGCGGGCGGGGTGAGGAAGACCTCCTGCGTGCCGAGCAGGGTGGCCTCGACCTGCCGCGCGATGGTGCCCAGCTGGCTCAGCGGGAACACCTTGTAGGTGACCCGGCCGCCGCTACGCTCGGCCAGCCGCTTGCCGATCTTCTCGCCCCATTCCTGCTGCGGGTCGTTGATCGTCGCCATGCCGATCTTCATTTGGAACTTCTGGGCCAGCGCCGATGACGGCTGCAGCGCGAGCGCCGCGACCGCTCCGCCGGTGACAAGGGCAACGGCAAGCGCGCCTTTCCCGGCAATTTTCCTGCTCATGGACATAATAGTCGTCTCCCATCGTTGGTCTTCGATGCGCCGTCGGCGCTGTCCCGGATTGCGTCGCCGCCTCGGGCGCGGCATTTTGCCCGTTTAGCGGTACATCTGCCAGCCCAAATCGCAATCGCCGGGGAGACCTCCGTGCCGGTCAGGACGGGAGAACAGTTTACGGCGGGCCTGAAAGCCCGGCCCCGGGATGTCTGGATCGGCGGCGAGAAGGTGGACGACGTCACCGCTCACCCGGCCTTCCGGCGCCCGACCGCCCGGCTCGCCGCATTGTTCGACCTGCAGCACGACCCGGCGCTCGGCGACCGCATGACCTACGCCTCCCCGGCGACCGGCGATCCCGTGGCGACCGCCTTCATGCCGGCCCGCGACGGCGCCGATCTGGAGAAGAAGCACGCGGCCTATCGCGGCATCGCCGAGGCGACGCTCGGCATGATGGGCAGATCGCCGGATTTCATGAACTGCACCCTGCTCGCCTTCGCCGAGGGGGCGGAGGTATTCGCCCGCGGCGGCGAGCGCTTCGGCGAGAACATGGTGCGCTATTACGAGTTCGTCCGCGAAAACGACCTGTTCCTGACCCACGCGCTGATGTCGCCGCAGAACGACCGGTCCAAGGCGTCCTCGGCCCAGGCCGAGGCAGACCTCCATCTCGGGCTGGTCTCGGAATCCGGCGAAGGCATCGTGGTGGCGGGCGCCCGCATGATCGCGACGCTGGGACCGGTGGCCGACGAGGTGCTGATCTACAACATCCCCGGGCTGCCGCCCGAAGACGCAAGGCACGCGCTGGTCTTCGCGGTCCCGATCGATGCGCCGGGGCTGCGCCAGATCTGCCGCGAACCCTATGACAGCGGCGACAGGAGAGCCGCCGATCACCCGCTTGCCGTCAATTTCGAGGAACCCGATTCCCTGATGATCTTCGACGACGTGCTGGTCCCCTGGGACCGGGTGTTCGTCTACAACGACGCCGGGATCGCCAACGCGATCTTTCCCGACACCAGCCTCAGGTCCTACACCGCGCACCAGACCTCGGTGCGCGGTCTGGTCAAGCTGGAATTCGCGGTCGGCGTCGTCATGGCCCTCGCCCGCGCGGTGAGGACCGACCGTTTCCTCCACGTCCAGCAGATGCTGGGGGAGTGCGTCGAGGCGGTCGAGATCATCCGCGCCTGCATTACCCGGTCGGAAGTGCATCACGAGCCCACCCTCGCGGGCTCGGTGCGCCCGGAGATCGCGCCGCTCTTTGTCGCGCGCACCTATCTCGCGCGGACCTATCCCCGGGTGATCGAGATCATGCAGACGATCGGCGCTGGCGGGCTGCTGGCGATGCCGAGCATGGCGGATCTCGAAAGCCCCATCGGCCCGGAGATCGAGCGCTACTACCAGGGCGCCGAAGGGATGCCGGGCGCCGAGCGCGTCGCCCTGTACAAGCTCGCCTGGGACCTTTGCGGCGAAGCCTTCGGCATGCGCCAGCTGCAATACGAGCGCTACTACGCCGCCGATCCGGTGCGCAACATGGCGGCCAACTACCTGAACTACGACCGTTCCACCTGCGAGGCGCTGGTCGAGAAGGCGTTGGCGCTCGGCCGGCAGGCCTGATTTTCGGACCAGGGGGGGCCATATGGATCTGAACGGCAGAAACGCGGTCGTCACCGGCGGCGCGGGGGCGCTCGGAGCCGCGGTTGTCGGGCGGCTGCTCGACGCCGGGGCGATATGCCATGTCCCGGCCCTCGACGACGGCGAGGCGGAACGCTTCCCCCATGCCGGGCATGACCGGGTCCGGCTGAACGTCGCGGGCGATCTCGCGGATTGGGGCGCGGTCGAGCGGTTCTATTCGGGCATCGACGGTTTGTGGGCCTCGATCCACCTCGCCGGCGGGTTCGACATGGGCGGCATCGCCGACGCCCCGCCCGCGATGTTCGCACGCCAGGTCTCGATGAACGCCGCGACCTGCTATTTGTGCTGCCGCGCGGCGGTCGCCTGCTTGCGCCGCGCGGGCACAGGCGGGCGCATCGTCAACGTCTCGGCGCGGCCCGGGGTAGAGCCGCGGAGCGGCGCCGGGATGGCGGCCTACGCCGCCGCCAAGGCGGCGGTGGCGGCGCTGACCCAGGCCTTGGCCGAGGAGGTCGCGAGCGAGGGCATCTGGGTCAACGCGGTCGCGCCCTCGATCCTCGACACCCCGGCCAACCGGGCGGCGATGCCGGAGGCCGATCACGCCGCCTGGCCCAAGACCGGGGAGGTGGCGGAGACCATCGTCTTCCTCGCCTCGCCCGCCAACGCGGTCACCCGCGGCGCCGTGGTCCCGGTCTATGGCGGGGTCTAGGGCGTATCTGTTTTTGGCGGAACCGCCGTCGCGGCGGCACGCCCTATGAGTTTGCCCGCCCTTCGATACGGCGCTTCGCGGCTACTCAGATCCTATGAGGCGAATCGGCGACCGGCGCTAGGGTGTCGTTGTCGTCAACCCTCATGAGGAGATCTGGGATGCCCCCGAGGAACGAGACCGCGGCGCCGGCCGGTAGCGAGCATAGCACGCTGTATGTTGCGATCGAGGTCAGCCGCAAGAGCTGGGTTATCGGGATCGAGAGCCCGTCGGGTGGGCGGATCGGCTTGCACACGCTGGGGGCCTCGGATACCGGCGGGCTGCGGGATCCGATCGAGCGCCATCGGGCCAAGGCGGAACGGGCTGTGGGCCGCGCGGTCGGCGTTCTGTGCTGTTACGAGGCGGGTTACGAAGGGTTCTGGCTGGCGCGCTGGCTGGATCATGAGATGTCGCTGGAGACGGTTGTCCTGGACCCTGCGAGCCTGTTGGTGAACCGCAAGGCGAAGCAGCGCAAGACCGACCGGATCGACGCCAGGAAGATGGTGCGCGCGCTTCTGGCCTATGACCGGGGCGATGCGGCGGTGTTGAGCCGGGTCCGGGTGCCGAGCGTTGCCGAGGAGGACCGCCGTCGTCCGCTTCGCGAGCGGCGTTGTCTGGTGAAGGAGCGCACGGCGCTGAGCAACCGGATCGGCGGTCTGTTGAAGCTGCACGGCATCTTCGACCTGGCGCCGCGCGTGCGGGGGTTCGCGACCAGGCTTGCCGAGGCGAAGACCGCCTGTGGCGCGGCGCTGCCGCCGCGCGCCCGGCGCGAGGTCGAACGGCTTGCCGAGCGGCTCGCCCTGGTTGCGCGTCGGATCGCCGAGGTCGAGGCCGAGCGCGACGCGGAGGTGCGCCGCGGCGAGGCCTTGGCGGCGGCGCCGGACTGCGCCGACGGCGCGGCGCGGGCGGCGGCCAAGATGGCGACGCTGGTCCGGCTCAAGGGGATCGGCCGCGACGGGCCGGGCTGGATCCGCGCCCAACTCGTCCAGATGGCATGGCGCTGGCTGCGCTTCCAGCCCGACAGCGCGCTCACCCGGTGGTATCGCGAACGCACCGCCGGCGGCGACCAACGCAGCCGCCGGGTGATGATCGCCGCGCTCGCCCGAAAGCTGCTGATCGCGCTGTGGCGCTTCGCCGAGACCGGGCTGGTGCCGTCAGGCGCCAGGCTCGCCTGAGCCCACACCCGGCCGGACCCCGGCCGGAACTGGGCCGGGCGGTGCGTGAGCGACCTCACCCTGGGCTGAAAGACGCCGATACTCAGAGAGCTCCCACCACCCGGAACGTTGCGCCCGCAGCAAGCGGGATCGGGGTACGGGGACGGCACTGCCCGAACCGACCGCATAAAAGGTGGAACCGCGTAACACGCGTGACCGAAGACCAAAACGTTCCGGCCCGGCAATGCAAGTCAAACCCGCAAACGCAAACCGAAACAGGAAAAACCGACATGACCTGAAACCCTAATCCCCCCCTTGACACAGAAAGCCTCATAAAAGGGTGAGGGTATGGCGAGGGGGCCAGAAAATTCCCTCACCCCGAGTAGGTCCCCTCCGCCCGGCGGCGCCAACTCGACGCTGCGGAACCGGGTACACTACAATCCGGCGGCTAACCGGATCACGGGTTCTGTTCGGATGACGGATACATCGCTCCCTTTGTCACGTTTCAAGGTGCTCGACCTGACCCGCGCGCGGTCGGGGCCGACCTGCGTCCGCCAGCTCGCCGACTGGGGCGCGGACGTGATCAAGATCGAGGCGCCGGACCCCGGGGGCGACGGCGACAATGGCGGGCGCAATTCGTCCGACTTCCAGAACCTGCACCGCAACAAGCGGGCGATGACGCTGAACCTCAAGGCGCCCGAAGGCCGGGAGGTGTTCCTGAAGCTGGTCGCGACCGCCGATGTCGTGGTCGAGAACTACCGGCCCCGGGTCAAGGACCGCCTCGGCATCGACTACGGCTCGCTCAAGGCGGCGAACCCGCGGATCGTGCTCGGCAGCATTTCGGGCTTCGGCCAGGACGGCCCCTATGCCGACCGCCCGGGCTACGACCAGGTGGCGCAGGGCATGGGCGGGCTGATGTCGGTGACCGGCCATCCGGGGCAGGGCCCGGTGCGCGCCGGAACCGCCATCGCCGACATCACGGCGGGGCTCTACTGCGCGATGGGGATTCT
Organism: Alphaproteobacteria bacterium; assembly: GCA_965205995.1. Lineage (GTDB taxonomy): Bacteria > Pseudomonadota > Alphaproteobacteria > MPNO01 > MPNO01 > MPNO01. The sequence goes on from OZ242200.1 coordinate 2,552,354, forward strand.
CGCCGCCCTGCTCGAGCGCGAGGCCTCGGGCGAGGGCCAGTGGGTCGATTCCTCGCTGCTCGCCGCCCAGCTCGCGGTGATGGACTTCCAGGCCGCGCGCTGGACCGTCGACCGCGAGGTCGCGCCGCAGGCCGGCAACGACCACCCGCTCTACATGCCGACCGGGATGTTCGAGACCGGCGACGGCTTCATCAATATCGCGGCGTCGGGCGACACCATGTTCTCGCGGCTCTGCAAGGCGCTCGGCACCGAAGGGCTGATGGACGATCCGCGCTTCGCCGACGGGCCCGCGCGCGGCAGGAACCGCGCCGAGCTGAGCGAGGCCATCGCCGCGGTCACCCGCACCCGTTCGACGGGCGATTGGGTGGAGCGGCTGAACCAATCGGGCGTCCCCTCCGGCCCGGTCTACAGCCTGGATCAGGCCTTCGCCGACCCGCAGGTCCGGCATATCGGCATGGCGGCCCCGGTCGACCACCCGGCCCGGGGACGCATCGAGCTGGTCGGCCAGCCCGTCCGGTTCCACCGCACGCCGTGGCGGCTGCGCAATGCCTGCCCCGAGATGGGCGAGCACACCGATTCCATCCTCTCCGGGCTCGGCTATTCGGAAGACGAGATCGAGACGCTGCGGGAGCAAGGCGTGCTGTGAGCCTGTACACGGTGCAGAAGCTGATCTACCAGCTCAACCGCGACCCCCATGCGCGGCAGCGCTACGACGACGACTTCGAGTCGCTGCTGCGCGACTACCCGATGACCGCGGAGGAAAGCCGGGCGGTGCGCGAGCCGGATATCGGCCTGCTCTACGTGCTGGGCGTCAACGGCCAGCTCCTGATGCATTACGCGGCGCTCCGGGGCTATCCCTGGAACGACTATATCGAGGCGATGCGCGAGGGCGTGCGGCGCCACGGGCCGGTGCGCGCCGGCCTCTATGCGATGGTGGGGGAGTCGGAGGAATGAGCCTGGTCTTCGCCGGCGTTTGCAGCCACGCCCCGGGGATCACCGGACGCGCCGACCGGGTGGACCGGGACCGCCTCGCCCGCCTCCACGCGTCCTTCGACCGGATGAGGCGGGCCATCGAAGCTTCCGAGCCCGATGCCCTGCTGGTCGTGGGCGCGGAGCATTTCGCCAATTTCTTCATGGACAACATGCCGGCCTATTGCATCGGCATGGCGGAGAGCTACGAGGGACCGATCGAGGACCCGGACTGGCTCGCCATCCCCCGCACCGCGATCCCGGGCGCCGCCGATCTGTCGCGCCGGCTGATCGAGCAGGTGCTGGAGGAGATCGACGTCTCCTATGCCGAGGAATGGAAGTTCGACCATGGAATCATGGTTCCGCTGCACTTCCTGACGCCGCGCTACGATCTGCCGGTGGTGCCGGCGAACATCAACTGCCAGGGTCCGCCTTTGACCCCCGTCCATCGCGCCTGGGCGTTCGGCAAGGCGCTGAGGCGGGGCTGCGACGCGGTGCCCGAGCGCATCGCCCTGATCGGAACGGGCGGGATCTCGCACTGGCCGGCAACCCCGGATTCGGGAAAGATCAACGAGGACTGGGACCGCGCCTTCCTCGACCGGTTCGTCGCCAACGACCGGGACGCCCTGCTCGCATACGACGATGCCGAGACCTATCGCGACGCGGGCCAGGGCGGGTTCGAGATCCGTACCTTCATCGCGGTGGCCGGCGCGGCGGACGGCGCGAAGGGCGAAATCTGGCATTACGACCCGATCCCCGATTTCGCGGTGGGCTGCACAATAGGCGTGATGGCGACAACGTGATCTCCCGATAGTGGGTGCGGGTGCGGCTTGCGCCGCGGCAGACCGCCGATTATTTTCCCGCCCGCCATGCAAGAAACCCAGACGCGCACGTGCATCCGGTTCCGTGACGAGGGGCCGGAAATCGGCGACTTCAAGACCGAGGTCATCGAGAATCTGTCCAGGGAGCAGAAAACGCTCCCCTGCAAGTTCTTCTACGACAAGAAGGGCTCGACCCTGTTCGACCGCATCTGCGAACTCGACGAGTACTACCCCACCCGAACCGAGGTCTCGCTGCTGGATCGGCACGGCCAGGAGTTCGCCGAACTCAGCGGCCCCTCATGCCACCTCATCGAGTTCGGCAGCGGTTCGAGCGTCAAGTCCAGGCTGCTGCTCGACAGGCTGGACGAGCCGGCGGCCTACACCGCGATAGACATCTCCAGGGACCATTTGATCGACGCGGCGAGCGCGCTCGCCGAGGAATTCCCCGCTCTCGACGTGGAAGCGGTCTGCGCGGACTACACCCAGCCTCTTCGACTGGAGCGGGAGAACGGAAACGCCGGCCGCAGGCTCGGCTTCTTTCCCGGATCGACGATCGGCAATTTCGCGCCGGACGAGGCGCACGCATTCCTCGAGCGCTCGGCCGAGACCATCGGCCCCGGGGGATCGATGCTGATCGGCGTCGATCTCAAGAAGGACGAAGACACGCTCGTCGCCGCCTATAACGACCGCGAGGGGGTGACCGCGGCGTTCAACGAAAACCTGCTGGCCCGGATCAATCGCGAACTCGAGGGCGATTTCGACCTGTCCGCCTTTTCCCATGACGCGGTCTACAACCGCCAGCATGGCCGAATCGAAATGCATTTGGTGAGCGAGCGGGACCAGACCGCGCGGGTCGGCGACCGGTCCTTCGATTTCCGGGCGGGCGAGACCATTCACACCGAGAACTCCTACAAATACAGCATCGAGCAGTTCCAGGGGCTGTGCCGCGAGGCGCGCTACGAGCCGGTCCAGGCGTGGACCGACCCGGACGGGATGTTCAGCCTCCATTTTCTGAACGTCGCCTGAAGCCCCGGCCGGAGACGGCTTGCCCAACCGGATCGATACCCCCGTCACCGACCGCCGCGACCGCGGGGAAGCCGGCGGAGAAGCCCCGCTGCGGGTCGACATCGTCATGGATACCGTCTGCCCCTGGTGCTATCTGGGCCAGCAGCGTTTCGCGCGGGCGTTCGCCGAGAGGCCGGCTGTGCGGGCGGAGATCCGGTGGCGGGCGTTCCAGATCAACCGCACCGCCCCGGCGGCGGGGCGCGACCGGGCAAGCGACCTGGCGGCGCGTTTCGGCGGCCCCGGAGGCGCCAAACGCCATTTGGCGGCGCTCCAGCGGACGGGCGAGCGGGAAGGCGTCGCGTTCCGCTTCGACCTGATCGGGCGCACCCCGAACACGCTGGACTCGCACCGCCTGATTTCCTTCGCGGCCGGTTTCGGACTCGCGGAGGCAATGGTGATCAGGCTGTTCCGCGCCTATTTCGTCGAAGGTCTGGATATCGGCGACCGGGGAACGCTCGCCGGGCTGGGCGCGGAAATCGGGCTTGGCTGCGGGGGCGTGCGGCGCTATCTGGAGGGCGACGAGGATCGGCCGCGGCTCATCGCCGAGGACGACCGGATGCGGTCGCTCGGGGTGAAGGGCGTTCCCTGCTACATCATCGGGGAGCGCTACGCGATTTCCGGCGCGCAGTCGCCGGAGGTGTTTCTTCAGGTCATCGACCTCGCGCGGCAGGACAGGCTGGCCCGGGCCACCGAATAGGCGGGCCTCCGCCGCCGCGCCGAAGCGGGCATTTTTGATCCGCGGGGATGGAAATCGGCTGCCCGGCATACGATCTATCCAACAGGCCGGTATGGCGCGACACGAAGCGCGGACTAACATGGACCAACGCGCGTTCCGCCAGCCCGGTCGCCCCCGGCACCGGTTCGAAGGAGCGGGAAACCGAGGATGAGCCAGACCGACGAGCCAAGGACCGGCAAGAAAGCCAGGCCGCGGACCGGGCGCCGCATGCGGCTGCGCATCATGCGGCACATCCGCGCCTATTTCTTCGCGGGCGTTCTGGTCACCGCGCCGATCGCGATCACGTTTTACCTCGCCTGGCTGATCATCAACTGGATCGACAGCAAGATCACGCCGCTGATCCCGGAGGCCTACAACCCGGAAACCTATCTGCCGTTCGGCGTCCCGGGACTCGGGCTGATCATCGTCTTCATCCTGCTCACGCTGATCGGCGCGATGGCGGCGGGCGCGATCGGACGCATCTGGGTCAGGACGTCCGAGCATCTGCTCGCCCGCATGCCGGTCATCCGCAGCGTCTACAGCGCCACCAAGCAGATCTTCGAGACCGTTCTGCGCCAGCAGTCGAACGCATTCCGCCAGGTGGTCCTGTTCGAGTATCCCAGGCGCGGAAGCTGGGCGCTCGGCTTCATCACCGGCAAGACGCTGGGCGAGGTGCAGGACCTGACCGCCGACGAGGTGGTCAACGTGTTCCTTCCGACCACCCCGAACCCGACCTCGGGCTACCTCTTGTTCATTCCGCGAAAGGAGCTGGTCGTCCTCAGCATGACCGTCGAGGAGGGGATCAAGATGGTCGTCTCCGGCGGCATCGTCACGCCCGAGGACCGCCGCAGCGAAGACCAGCAGAAGATCAAGAAGGTCGCGCCCGCGACGCTCCATGGGCGGACGATCCCCTATGACGAGAACGAAGAACCGGCGGCGGAGATCGAGGATCTGCGCAAACGCGAATCATCCTGAACGTACGGTCCTGACCACCGCGTCCCTTTCGAACAGATAGAGCAGGGTCCGGAGCGCCTCGCCGCGCGGCGTCGCCAGCGCGGCATCGCGCTCGACAATCAGCCGCGCGTCGTCGCGCGCGACCTCGATCAGCCCGGCATGCGCGGCGAGATCGGCCAGGCGAAAGCCCGGCAGCCCGGACTGGCGGGTGCCCAGCAGCTCCCCCGCCCCCCTGAGACGCAGATCCTCCTCGGCGATCAGGAAACCGTCATCGGTCTCGCGCATCACGTTGAGCCGGGCCCGCGCGGTCTCGGTCAGCGGGCTGCCATAGAGCAGCAGGCAGAACGAGGCGCGCTCGCCGCGGCCGACCCGCCCGCGCAGCTGGTGGAGCTGGGCGAGCCCGAAACGCTCGGCATGCTCGACCACCACCACCGAGGCTTCCGGGACGTCGACGCCGACCTCGATCACCGTGGTCGCCACCAGGACATCGATCTCGCCGGCGGCGAAGCCGGCCATCGCGGCGTCCTTCTCGGCGCCCTTCATGCGCCCGTGCAGCAGCCCGACGCGGTCGCCGAACAGGGTTTCGAGCGCCGCGTGACGCTCGGTCGCCGCCGCCAGGTCGAGGGTCTCCGACTCCTCGACGACGGGACATACCCAGTAGATGCGCGCGCCGTCGGCGATCGCCGTCCTCAGACGCCCGATCACCTGGCCCAGCCGGTCGACCGGCAGCACCCGTGTGTCGACCGGGCGTCGGCCGGGCGGCTTTTCATGCAGCCTGGAAACGTCGATATCGCCATAGGCGGTCATCGTCAGGGTGCGCGGGATGGGCGTCGCCGTCATCACCAGCATGTCCACCGCGCGGCCCTTGTCGGCCAGCGCCACGCGCTGATCGACGCCGAAGCGGTGCTGCTCGTCGATCACCGCCAAAGCGAGATCGGCGAAGGCGACCGCGTCCTGCTGCAACGCATGGGTGCCGATGGCGATCGAGGTCGCGCCGCCGGCAAGCCCGGCCAGAATGCGCGTCCGGTTGGCGCCGCGCTCCCGACCGGTCAGCAGGGCGACGGAGACGCCGATCTTCGCGGCGAGCGGCTCGATCGTCGCGAGATGCTGCCGCGCGAGGATTTCGGTCGGCGCCATCAGCGCGGCCTGCGCGCCGGCCTCGACCGCGGCCAGCATGGCGAGGAAGGCGACCACGGTCTTGCCGCTGCCGACATCGCCCTGGAGCAGCCGGACCATGCATTCGGGCGCCGCCATGTCGGCCGCGATCTCCTCCGCCGCCGCCTCCTGCGCGGCGGTCAAGGGAAAGCCGAAAGACTCCTTCGCGCGGTTCCGGAGGGTCCCGTCGCCGGCGATTTCCCTTCCCGGCCGCGCGCGCCGGCGGCGGCGCACCAGCGCAAGGGCGACCTGGTTGGCCAGCAGCTCGTCATAGGCGAGGCGTTCCCGCGCGGGGTTGGAGGGATCGAGCGCGGCCTCGTCCTCCGGCGCGTGCGCGCGCCTCACCGCCTCGCGCCAGGCGGGCCAGGACTTGCGCGCCATCCAGGCCGGGTCGTTCCATTCGGCGAGGTCCGGGGAGCGGCTCACCGCCTCGGCGACGATGCGGGACAGCGGCTTCGCCGTGAGCCCGGCGGTCAGCGGATAGACCGGCTCGACCCGCTTGAGCGCGTCGAGCTCTCCCGGCCGGCCGATATGGTCGGGATGGGTCATCTGGAGCCGGTCCCGGTAGCGCTCGACCCGGCCGCTCACCACCCGCTTCCCGCCCTCCGGCAAGGCCGTGTTCAGATAATCCGCCCGGGCGTTGAAGAACACGAGGTCGAGCGCCCCGGTCCCGTCATGGCAGACCACCCGGTAGGGCGTGCGCCGGTTGTGGGACGGCAGATGACGGTCGATCTCGACCTCGATGGTGACGATCGCCTTGTCGGGGGCGCCGGCGATGCTGGGCGAGAAACGCCGGTCGATCACCGCATTCGGCAGATGCCAGAGAAGGTCGACGACCCTGGGCCCCGCCAGCCTTTCCACGGCCGCCCCGATGCGCGGCCCGACGCCGGGCAGCGACCGGATCTCGGCGAACAGGGGAAACAGGATTGCAGGGCGCATCGGCGGAACCTGACGACAAATCCGGCGCCATCGGACAGCGCGGATGCGGCGCCGTCAAGCGGGTCGAAGCGCCTGGCGGCCCGGCTCGCTTGCCCCGGCGGCGGCGCTGTGCGAGAGGTCTGCCAATGGGAGTTCGTGACTTGCACCGGGGCCTCGACGTCCGCCGGAAGCGCATCCTGTATCGCAGCCTGCGCCGGGGCACCAAGGAAAGCGACCTCGTGATCGGGGGGTTCGCGAGGACCGCCTTGCCGGAGCTCGACGGCGCGCAGCTCGATGCGCTCGAAGCCCTGCTCGACCGGCCGGACCCGGAGGTTCTCGGCTGGGTGATCGAGCTGCATCCGGTGCCCGCCGAATTCGACACCGACGTGATGGCCATGCTCAAGGCCTATAAGGGCGCGCTGTGAGTTCGCAAGCCGCCCGGCCGGACCGCATCGACGCCCCCGCCGGGCCGGGGCGGGCGCTGCTCGCCGGCGTGCCGGAGGCGCTCGAGGCGCGGGTGATCGCCGGCCTCGCCACCGGCGCCGGGGTCGCGCGCGTGCTGCACATCGCGCAAGACGATGCGAGCCTCGCCCGGCTCGCCGAGGGGCTGGCGTTCTTCGCTCCCGACCTCCCCGTATTGCGGCTGCCCGCCTGGGACTGCCTGCCCTATGACCGGGTCTCGCCGGTCAGCGAGATCGTCGCCGAGCGGGTGGACACGATGTTTCGGCTCGCCAACGGGGAGGCGAACGGGGCTGCGGTCGTGCTGACCACCGTGTCGGCGGCGTTGCAGCGCCTGCCGCCGCGCGCGGTATGGCTGCAATCCTCCTTCGAGGCGGCGCCCGGGGACAGCGTCGATCTCGACCGGCTCACCTCCTTCCTCGCGCGCAACGGCTACCAGCGCGCCAGCACGGTGCGCGAACCGGGCGAGTTCGCGGTGCGCGGCGGCATCGTCGACCTGTTCCCGCCCGGCCCCGACCAGCCGGTCCGCCTCGACCTGTTCGGCGACACGCTGGAGGGGATCCGCAGCTTCGATGCCGGAACCCAGCGGACCACCGCCACGCTGGAGCGGCTCACGCTCCCCCCGGTCAGCGAGATCGCCCTCGATCCGCCGTCGATAACCCGGTTCCGCGCCGGCTACCGCGAATTGTTCGGCGCGGCGTCCGAAGACCCGCTCTATCTGGCGGTCAGCGAGGGGCGCAAGCAGATCGGCATGGAGCACTGGCTGCCGCTGTTCCATGACGGGCTGGAGACCCTGTTCGACTATTTGCCGGATGCGATGGTGACGCTGGAACACCAGATCGAGGCGGCGCGCGACGCAAGGCTGGAGATGATCGCCGATTATTACGACGCGCGGCAGACCTTCCTGGAGGCCGGGCGCGCGGGGCAGGGGGCCAACCGCACGCCGCCCTACCGGCCGCTGCCGCCGGACCGGCTCTATCTCGACGCGAATGAGTGGGACCGGATTCTGGGCGAGCGCAGGCTCGGCTATTTCCAGCCCTGGGATGCGCCGAAGGACATGCCGCGCGGCGCCTTCGATTCGGTGGCGAATTTCGGCGGCCGCCGGGCGCCCGCCTTTACCGGCGCCGCGGCGGAGGCCGCGGACGAGCCGGGAGACGTATTCGACCGGGTTCGCGGGACGCTCGATGCCCGCCGGCGGGACGGCGTCCGCGTCGTCGTCGCGGCCTGGTCGCCGGGCTCGCGTGACCGGCTGGGCCAGCTCCTCGCCGAGCACGGGGTCGCCGGGCTCGCCCCGGCCGCCGACTGGCCGGAGGTCGAGGCGCTGCCGCCGGGCGCGGCGGCGCTCGCCGTGCTCGGCATCGAACAGGGATTCGAGACGCCCGATCTCCTGATCGTCGGCGAGCAGGACATTCTCGGCGAGCGCCTGTCCCGGCCGCGCCGGCGCCGCGCCAAGAACTTCATCGCCGACGCCTCGGACCTCTCGCCGCAGGACCTCGTGGTCCATGTCGAGCACGGGATCGGCCGCTACGAGGGGCTGGAGACCGTCGTCGCCGCGGGCGCGCCGCATGACTGCCTGCGCCTCTCCTATGCCGGCGGCGACCGCCTCTACGTCCCCGTGGAGAGCCTCGAAGTGCTGTCGCGCTACGGCTCGGGCGATTCGGAGGCGGCGCTCGACCGGCTGGGCACCGCCGGCTGGCAGCAGCGCAAGGCGAGGCTCAAGAAGCGGCTTCTCGAAATGGCCGACGCGCTGATCGCCGTCGCCGCCCAGCGGCAGCTCCACGCGGTGGAGCCGGTGACCGCCGAGCCCGGGCTCTACGAGGCGTTCTGCGCGCGGTTTCCGTTCACCGAAACCGAGGACCAGACGGAGGCGATCGACGCCACCCTCGCGGATCTCGGCCGCGGCCAGCCGATGGACCGGCTGATCTGCGGCGATGTCGGTTTCGGCAAGACCGAAATCGCGATGAGGGCGGCGTTCAACGTCGTCCACGCCGGCGGCCAGGTCGCGGTGGTGGTGCCGACGACGCTGCTCGCCCGTCAGCATTTCGCGACCTTCAGCGAACGTTTCGCCGGGCTGGCGGTGAATGTCGGCCAGCTGTCGCGGATGGTCACGGCGAAGGACGCCGCCGCCATCAAGCAGGGGCTCGCCGCGGGGATTGTCGACATCGTCATCGGCACCCACGCGCTGCTCGCCAAGGGCATCGAGTTCCGCAACCTCTCCCTCCTGGTGGTCGACGAGGAGCAGCATTTCGGCGTCTCCCACAAGGAACGCCTCAAGCGGCTCAAGGCGAACGTCCATGTGCTGACGATGACCGCGACGCCGATCCCGCGCACCTTGCAGATGGCGCTGAGCGGGGTGCGCGAGATGAGCACCATCGCCACCCCGCCGGTCGACCGGCTGGCGGTCAGGACCTATGTGCTGCCCTTCGATCCGGTGATCGTCCGCGAGGCGATCATGCGCGAGCACTTCCGCGGCGGGCAGAGCTTCTATGTCTGCCCCCGGATCTCCCAGCTCGACGAGGTCGCCGAGCGCCTCGAGGCCCTGGTGCCGGACGTCAAGGTGGCGATCGCCCATGGCCGCATGGCGAGCCGGGCGCTGGAAGAGGTGATGGCCGCCTTCTACGAGGGACGGATCGACGTCCTCCTGTGCACGCAGATCGTCGAATCGGGGCTCGACATCCCGCGCGCCAACACGCTGGTCGTCCACCGCGCCGATCAGTTCGGCCTCGCCCAGCTCTACCAGCTCCGCGGCCGCATCGGGCGGTCCAAGCTGCGCGGCTATTGCTATCTCACATTGCCGCCCGACCGCGCCCTGACCGAGGCGGCGGAAAAGCGCCTCGAGGTGATGCGGACGCTGGACACGCTGGGCGCCGGGTTCTCGCTCGCGAGCCACGATCTCGACATCAGGGGCGCCGGGAACCTGCTCGGCGAGGCGCAGTCGGGTCATATCCGCGAGGTCGGCGTCGAGCTCTACCAGCAGATGCTGGAAGAGGCGGTCGCCGAGGCGCGCGGCACCACCGATGCCGTTGCCACCGACTGGGTGCCGCAGATCGCGGTGGGTCTGCCGATCCTGATCCCGACCGGCTATGTCGCCGACCTCGATGTCCGGCTCGGCCTATACCGCCGGATCGCCCGCCTCGCCGACCGGGCGGAGACCGAGTCCTTCGCCGCCGAGCTGATCGACCGGTTCGGCCCGCTCCCCGGGGAGGTCGAGACGCTGCTGAATGTGATCGCCATCAAGCAGCAATGCCGGCGCGCCGGGATCGGCAAGCTCGACGCCGGTCCCAAGGGCGCGGTGGTCGCCTTCCGCGACGACGTTTTCGCCAACCCGGCCGGGCTGATCCGCTATATCCAGGACGATCTCGGGCGCACCAGGGTCCGCCCGGACCATCGCCTCGTGGTCGGGCGCGACTGGGCGATCCCGGCGCGCCGGCTGGACGGGGTGCGCGCGCTGGTCGACACGCTCGCGGCCATCGCGGCGGAAGAGGAGTGAGGGATGGATCTCTATTTCGAGGATTTCCATGTCGGCCAGGCGATCGAGAGCGCGAAGAAGACGCTGGACGAGGCCGAGATCGTCGACTTCGCCAGGAACTATGCCAACCTTCCCTATCACACCGATTCCGAGGCGGCGGCCGGATCGATGTTCGGCGGGATCGTCGCGCCGGGCTACCAGACGGCTTCCGTCACCTTCGGGCTGTTCGTCGATACCGGCACGTTCCGGGCCTGCGGCATGGGCTCGCCCGGGATCGACAAGCTGCGCTGGCTCAAGCCCGTGCGGGCGGGCGACACGCTGCAGGTGTTTGCCAAGATCGTCGAGGTGTCGCCGGCCAAACAGGAGGGCGGGCGCGACGCGGTCCGCATCGCCTACGAGACCCGCAACCAGAACGGCGAGGCGGTGATGACGCTCACCAGCCTCCATTTCGTCTGCCGGCGGCCTGAGGCGTAGCGGCCCGCCTTCACCACAGGAGAAACCCATGCCCCAACCGATTCCCGTCCGCCTCGCCGCGGGCTCAGGCGAGACCTTCGGGGTCGACGATCTGTCCTGCGCCGCGGCGACCGATCTCGAACTCTGGCGCGACGAGGGGCTGGAGCCATCCTGGACCCCGGTGCATGGCGGGGTGCGGGCGATCGAGGCGCTGCTCGACGGGCGGGTCGATGTCGCCTATGGCGGGCTCGGCCCGGCGCTCGCCGCCCGCGCCGGCGGCGCCCCGGTGCGCATCGTGGTCTCGATGGCCCGCGCGCTGGCGCAGAACCTGGTGGTCCAGAACCGGATTTCGGAGCCCGGGGGCTTGCGCGGCTGTTCCTGGGCGCTCGACGGCTTCGGCGCGCTCAGCCACCACATGGCGCGGCTCACGATCCGGGCGCTCGGCATCGCCGAGGACGAGATCGAATGGCGCGCGCTCGGGCCCCCGCCGGAGCGCATCGAGGCGCTGCTCGCGGGCTCGATCGACGTCTCGCTGATCCGCGTCGAGGAGGCGCTGTCGCTGAGCGCGCGACATGCGGACAAGCTCCACACCCTGCTCGGGTTCTCGGACCTCAAGCGCCTGGTCCCGGTCCAGCCGCACGGCGTGCTGTCGACCACCGAGGCGTTCGAGGCGTCGTCGCCGGATGTCCTCGCTTGCGTCGCGCGAGGGATGATCCGGGCCTCGCGCGCGCTGCATTCGGACAGGGCGGTCTTCGAGCGCGTGTTCCGGGACAACGCGATCGTCGCGCTGTCGGACGACGAGATCGGGGCGATCTGGCGCCAGGAGCGCGACAATGGCGGGTTCGCGGTCAACGGCGAGATGTCGGCCGCGCACTGGGACGCCGAGTTCGTCGATTTCCGCGCGCTCAACCCGACGCTGCGCGAGGTGAGCCAGGACGAGATCCTGGCCCGCGGATTCGTCCGCGACGCGCTGGCGGCGCTGGACCCCTTCCCCTCCGACTTCGACCCGCCGGGGGGTTGAGGGCGCCCTACCCGCTGGCCACCTGGCGCCTGAGCACCTTGCCGACGGCGCTCTTGGGCAGCGCGTCGGCCAGCTCGATGACATGGGGGACCTTGTAGCGCGCGATGCGTCTGCGCAGGTTTTCGCGGAGCGCCTCGCCCAGCCCGGGCTCCGCGTGCCCGTCGCGGACGACGACGACGGCGCGGATGCGGTTGCCGATCTCGGGATCGGGCAGCGGCACCACGCAGGCCTCGGCCACCGCCGGGTGGCCCCTCAGCGCGTTCTCGATCTCGTAGGGCGAGATGAAGATGCCGCGGCTCTTGAAGCAATCGTCCTCGCGCCCGGCGATCCAGAAATAGCCGTCCTCGTCGCGCCAGGCGAGGTCGCCGGTGTGGTACCAGCCGTCATGCATGACCCGCGCCGTCATCGCATCGTCGCGGTGGTAGCCGAGGAAGAAGCCGGGGCTGTCGGCGGCGATCAGGAAGCGGCCGATCCCGCCCGGCGGCAGCTCCCGGTAGCCCTCGTCCATCACCGCTACCCTGGTGCCCGGGACCGGCTTGCCGATGGAGCCCGGCTTGACCGCATGGCGCGGCCCCTGGCCCAGCACCATCTGCATCTCGGAGACGCCGTAATGCTCCCAGATGTCGCACCCCACCCGGCGCTTGAACTCCTCCCAGGTCGCCGCCTCCAGCGCCTCGCCGGTGGCGCTGCAACCGCGCAGTGAGGAGAGGTCGTAGCGGTCCTCGATCCCCTCGATCGCGAGGATGCGGCGATAGACCGTCGCCACCGAATAGAGCAGCGTGACCCCAAAGCGCTCGACCGCTTGCAGCACCCGCTCCGGCCGCGCCGAGCCCTCGAGGATCGCGGCCGTCACGCCGTTCCCGAGCGGGAACACGACATTGTGGCCGAGCGCGCTGATAAAACTCCATTCGCCGGTGGCGAGCGCCACGTCGCCGGTCTCCGGCGGGACCCGGTGGCGGTTGGCCTCGCCGAGCGCGACCGCCCAGCGATGGGCATGGACGATCCCCTTGGGCCGGCCGGTGGTCCCCGAGGTGTAGACCATGAAGGCGGGCTCGTCGGCGGCGGTATCGGCGAGCGGGGCCGGGTCCCCCAGGGCGCCGTCGAGGCCGACCGCGCCCGGATGCGCCCCGCGCCATAGGAAAACCCGGATGCGGTCCGCATGCGCGAGCACGGGCCCGGCGATCCCGGCCAGAGTCACCGCCGCCCCGGCGCCGCTGTGGTCGAGCACGTAATCGACCTCCTCCTGGCCGAGCAGCGAGTTGACCAGGACCGGGACCGCGCCGATGCGCACCAGCGCGAGGAAGCTCACGGCGAACTCGATGCAGTTGGGCATCCGCAGCAGCATTTTCGCGCCGCGCCCGATCCCGGCGGCGGCGAACGCCCCGGCGACCCGGGCGACCCGGTCGCCGAGGGCGGCATAGCCGATCTCCCCGCCGTCCCAGACGAAGGCGCTGCCGCGCGCCCCGACCCGGCGGTCGAGGATTTCGGCGGCGATATTGACGCGCGCGGGAATCACGCGGTCAGTCGCCCTCGCCATAGGGCCAGTTCTCGTAATACGGCCCGCGATAATCGGCCTTCCGCTTGCCGAGGAAGGCGCGGATGCCCTCGCGGCAATCGCCGGTGCGGGTGATCTCCTGGATCGCCTGGAATTCGCGCTCCCAGCCCTCGTCGCTGCGATTGGCGTTCCAGTACATCTTCACCAGCTCCTTGGCGTAGCGCACCGAGAGATAGGGGTTGCTGGAGATCTGCCCGGCAAGCGCCATCACCTCGTCGAGCAGGTCGTCATGCGGCACGACGCGCTCGACCAGCCCGATGCGCTCGGCCTCCGCGGCGTCGACGATGCGCCCGGTCAAAATCATCTCCAGCGCCTTGCCGATTCCGATCAGCTTGGGCAGGTTCCGCGCGCCGCCCGATTCGGGCAGGAACCCGGCCGGCACCGCGACCTCGCCGAGCTTCGCCCGGTCCGAGGCGATGCGGAGGTCGCAGAGCGTGCAGATCTCGAGCCCGATGCCGACCGCCGGGCCGTTGATCGCGGCGATGGTGATCTGCGGCAGATCCTCGATCTTCCTGAAGGCGCGTTGCAGCACCTGGTGGCGGAGGTCGTTGAAGAACAGATGGGCGAGCTCCTTGTAGGCGCCGAAATTCCCCATGTCGAAATCGGGATCTCCGGCGCCGAGCGGCCCGGCCTCGGTCTTCAAATCGCCGCCGGCCGAGAACCCGCGCCCCTCGCCGGTGAACACGACGACCTTGACGTGGCTGTTGTGGCGGATCTGGTCGCACAATATGTCGAGCTCGACCCGCATCCTGACATCCACCGCGTTCAGCGCCTCGGGCCGGTTGAACGTCACCACCCCGATGCAGTTCTCCCCCTTCCGCCCCGGGTTGTCGCGCACCTCCCATCTGAGCGCCTGGTACTCCATGCCTTCCCTCCTCGGTTGCCTGGATCCGCCGCCGTAGCATAGACAAGCAGCGGAAACGCCCCGAGGACAAATCGACGCCCGGATTGCGCGGTGAGGCCCTGTGGGGTTAAGCAATTCCCTCTGCATCACGAAGCTTTGGAACCGCCATGCCCCAGCAAGTGACCGCGCGATTGCCGGACCCGATGGTCGAGGCGCTGGATAGAGCCGCCCGACAGCTCCGGCGCAGCCGGGCGGATGTCATCCGCCTGGCGGTCGAGCACTATCTCGAGGATTTCGACGACCTCTCCGTCGCCATCGACCGGCTTCGCGATCCCGGCGATGCGGTGCTCGACTGGGACAAGGTCCGGCGCGAGCTTTCCGATACGGATTAAGGAGAGCGCGGCCAGGGAGCCGCGGCGGCTCCGCCTCGGCGACAATCGCGTGCTGTACGAAGTCCGCGACGACGAACTCGTCGTTCTGGTCGTCCGCGTCGCCCACCGGCGCGAGGCTTTTCGCCGGACGCCGGGGTGAGGGACGGGCGACGGGGGACGGAATTTGGTTCTCGACGCCACGGTGCTGGCTTCCCCGCGCTTTTCCTCGGACAGAGACGAAGGAGACAACCAGACGGCCGTATCGCTGGCCCTTCAGACGGGGTAACTCGGAGACGTCCGACCGTATAGGCCGAATCCGCGGATGTCCCCATCCGTTCGACCACGGGCGCGTCGCAGGGCTGATGATAGCGACCGCGCGGCCGATCTCACGCTTGCCGCCAATTGTTGGGCGATATGTACACTAATATACCTCCGTCAGAAAAGTGTTTCTGAAGAATTCCACTCCTCAAGACCCGGCAATCATTTTAAAATATTCAAGATACCAACGATTTCTTTAAAATTGTCAATTAAAACAGCATCGGCTTTAATGCCTTCGGCTAATTCTTTTAGCTTGCTTTCCCGGTCCACATCCTCTTTGGTCCAGTGCGTAATTCGAACGAGCCTTTCATAGTCGTCCGAAGCATGAGTTGCTCCGTATTGCGCCCATATGGCATAAACACCGGCGTTCTTTGCCATCACAATGTCTCGTGAGACGCTATCTCCAACATATGCTGTGTCGCAAACGTGAACATTCTCTTGACCACATATTTCACGCAACACTTTCGCACTAGGTTTGCGCTGATCACCTGTAAGCTCGCAAAACTTCTCAAGTGAGTACCGACTAAGCCAATTGGATTTCGATTGTGGATAAGGATGCTCCGAGGCTGCCCTTGTGCGACAATAAACCCGATCAAAAAACGAGGCTAATTCAAGCCGGTGAAGCCTATCTACTGCGGCAAATAAATTGCTCTCCGTATGGGCCACAAGCTTAATGTTTGCGGCCTTCATCATGTTCAGGCCCTCATAGACCCCGGGGTAAACGCGCAAATTCTTCTTTCTGCACGAATTGAATGCAAACAATGCCGGGTCTAACTTTTCTGCTACTGCTTTAGGTGAATGCCGTGGAAAAAGCGTTCTTATTGTCTTCGTCTCCAATAAGGCAAAAGGATACTCTGAGTCGCCATGCTTTCTATGGACCGAGCGAAAGTCATCCAGGAGCTTTTCTCTATCACAGTTTGTCAGCTCAATGACCTTATCGACCATAGCATAAAACGATGTCACAAAATAGCTGACCCAATCATAAAGCGTATTGTCCAATCGCATACGACCAGTTTTTTTTGCGTTCCTGACATCATATGCGAAATCTTCAACGAATTCCTTATTCTATTTTCGTCTCAATTTTCGCGGTATTACCGGCAGAGGCACTCCTCTCCCTCTCCTTTCCATCGGCTAAATTGGTGACGGCAAATAATATCGCCACCCCGATCAATATAACAATCCTGGCTTTCATGTAAAATGTTCTGATTTTGTTTTCGGTGGTCAATGGAGAACCGCCCGTATATTTGGACCCGTTCGCGCCGTTCGATGTAGTATATGCGGCTTTATCATGTCTGCTAAAATGCGAGATAGCTTGGGTCATTCCTTTTTCAAGATCAAATATCTGTTTCATGTAGTGTTCTTCAAAATCCTCACCAAATGCCACTGCACCGCGCAACATATTGTGATATACGTTCAGATCCAAAATTTTGACCGCTTCCAGTCCCAACCAGGCAGCAAAAAATAACAATACTGACGCATGTACTTGTAAATTTTGATCCAATACACGAAGAGAGAAAGCAAAATCGTCCCCTCGACTGACTAGTACTATTGCGACGCCCAGTACTGCGACAACAAAGGTGATACCAAGCTGGCGAGACTTTGCGGACATTTCATTAAAATGCATTTGAGTGTCGACAGCTTTTGACCAGATAGTGATATACTGATCTTGTTGCTTGATATTCGGGGGGTTAGTGCTCATAGTTTGCACTCCACAACTCGCCAAAATGTTGTCCAATCTGGGTGTGCGGCCAAGCGCCGTTTCGTTCGGGCGCCTTGTGCCAAGATACCTGCTCGCAAGGCTTTAGTACTTGAGGCATGACGGCTACCAACAGGCAAATGCGTTGTGCTGGACTGGATTCCAATTGCAAGTCGTACGAAAACTTGGACACTGGGTCAGACCAGTGCAGATATTTCCGTTTTTCTTGCCGGATAGCAAGTGTTTTCGACCCTTCTTCGTTATCAACCGTTCGCCCTCGGGATCGCCATCCTGCATAAATTTGGGAATGGGGAAGGGTCTGCCATGGATACGGCCTCGGAACCGCTCCCCCCGGCGCGGCCAGTCTGTCAGAAAAGGACGGTAGCGGTAAATCGAAGTTGTCACACCGGTGATGAATCGGGTAGATATCTCCGCTCCGTCGCCATCAGGTCGGCGTCGATCGATATGATGAAGGGGGTCGTGACGGGAGGATCGTTCCTCTCGCCGAACCGCACCAGGATGTCACCCCGGGCTTGACCCGAGGACCAAGAAGGCACGCGCGGTCCAAGAAGGCTCGCGCGGTCCCGGCCTGCTATCCCTGGACTCCGGTTCTCCGCTTCGCTCCGTCCTGGGTGACAAGAGGGGGACGGACGATAGAGCGGCGCGATAATACCTCCTCATTTCGGCCGGAACGCTGTCAGGCGCGGAGCGGAGAAATCTGCCGGCTGGCACCGCGGACTGGCGCCGGGACCTAACTCCGACCTTCCCGGCCGCCCTCAACTCCCCACCCGGAGCGGCGCGCCGAGGCCGCGGAGCGCGGCGATCACGCTGAGGGCGGTGATCCTGCCGGTGCCCGGGTTTTCCTCGGACGGCACGTTTTCGATCTTCATGGTGAGGCGGGCTGAATCGGCGTCGACGGCGATCTCGTGGGTGTTGCGCTCCAGCCCGGGGTCGGCCCAGATTTCGAGCCTCGTGCGGTCGGGGCCGATGCCGGCGAGGCCGAGCGCGGCGGCGACGTTGACGTTGGCGGGGAAGCCTGCCGCCCCCTCCCGCGCGCTGCCCTCGAACACAAGGAGCGGTTCGGTGAGGCCGTCGATGGAGATGCCGTTCTCCTCCAGCCAGGGCGCGCCCTTGAGCGAGCGCGGCGGCTTGCGGGTGATCATCCGGACCTCGGCGATCTCGCCCTCGGCCGCCGCCCTCACCGCGTCGAGCCCGAGCAGCGCGCCGGTCGCGAGCACGATCCGGGCGCCGGTCTGTTCGGCCCGGCGGATCAGCTCGCCGTTCACCAGCAGCGCCGCGCCGCTCACCGTGACCAGGACCCTGCCGGCCTCGATCGCGCCGGCGGCGACTTCGGCGAAGGCCGCCTTGGGCACGCATTCGACGATGATTTCGGCATGTTCGGCGAGCCCGGAGGCCGGGATCGCCGGGATATCGGGGGCGAGCGCTTGCATCTTCCTGCGCGCCCCGTCGAGGTCGCGGGCCGACACCGCCGTCAGCCTGAGCCCGTCGATGCCGGCGGCGAGCGCGCGGGCGACCGGCAGCCCGACCGCGCCGAGCCCGGCGATCGCGACGCGTTGCACGGGCGCACTCATTCGGGCGCGCTCATTCGGCGCAGAAGACGAAGCGGGCGGCGCCGTTCCCGGCCCTGATCCGCCCCGCCGAGGCGCCGGGGAAATGCGCCGGCAGGATCACCGTGTCGGTGTCGGTGTAGCGCTCGACGAAGGCGGTCCGGGTGCGCAGCGATTCCGCGGAATCGCTGCAGAATATGGTCGAGAGCTGGGGCTCGGGCACCTGGAGGGCGTGGTGCATGAGATCGCCGCAGAACACCGCGGTCTCGCCGCCGCGGGCGAGGTTGAGGCAGTTATGGCCCGGCGTGTGGCCCGGCGTGGGCTCGATGGTGAGGCCGGTGTCGATCTCGAAATCCTTGTCGACCATGGTCGCCCTGCCGGCCTCGACGACGGGCAGCACGCTGTCGGCGAAGACCTGCCGCATGAAGTCGACCTCCCGGCTGGCGATCTCCCAGTGCCGGTATTCGACATCGCCGAACAGATAGGTCGCGTTGGGGAAGGTCGGCACCCAGCGACCGTCCTGCAATTTCGTGTTCCAGCCGACATGGTCGACATGGAGGTGGGTGCAGAACACGAAATCGATCTCCTCGGGCGTCGCCCCGGCGGCCTCGAGGTTGGCGAGCCAGGGCCATTTCTGGCGGTGCCAGTTGGGCCGGTCGGGGCGCTCCTTGTCCTCGCCGACGCAGGTGTCGATCAGGATCGTCGCGCGCCCGGTCCTGACCAGATAGCTCTGGAAGGCGAAGATCAGCATGCCGGTTTCGGGGACCATGCAGTCGGGCTCGAGCCAGTGGCGGTGGCGGGCGACGATCTCCGGCGTCGCGTCGGGATACATCTCCAGCGGGTCGCGATAGGGGCCGGTCCATTCGCCGACCGCCCAGATCCCGATATCGCCGCAACGCCTTGGTTTCATGTCCGTCTTCTCCCTCGTTGCCGGACCCTATCATGCGGGGGCGAGCGCATTTCAAGCTTTATTCGGCCGGGGCCAGCGCCTACGCTGCGGGCCGGTTTCCACCCACCACGGAAGGCATTCAGATGGCACGGCTTACTCTCGAACAGGCGGCGACGATCGTCGACGTCTCGCTCGCGACCGGGCGCGAGCAGGGGATGAACCCGCTCACCGTCGCGGTGGTCGACGACGGCGGGCATCTCAAGGCGTTCAAGCGCGAGGACGGGCCGGGCGCGGCGCTGCGCCCGCAGGTCGCCACCGGCAAGGCGGCGGGCGCGGTCGGCATGGGCCGGTCGTCGCGCGCGCTCGGCGCGATGGCCGCCGAACGCCCGCATTTCATGAACGCCCTGGTCGGCGCCGCGCAGGGCAGGCTGATCCCGGTGCCGGGCGGCGTGCTGATCAAGGACGGCGACGAGATCGTCGGCGCGGTCGGGATCAGCGGCGATACCTCCGACAACGACGAGGCCGCCGCGGTCGCCGGCATCGAGGCGGCGGGCCTCAGCGCCGGGATCTAGGGCGGCCCGCGATTCACGAAATGATCCCGCCGGTCTCTCCGGCGGGATCATTTCGTGATTATAGGAAATTTACACCAAATCCCGTCCCAAGTCAAGAAATTTATTCATATCAGGTAGGTTTTTTCAGCGCAGCCCGTCCTCGCCCTTGACGTCGGAATCCTTCAGCCCGCCGGCGCGGTCGTAGATCCGGGGCGCCGTCGCCATCGACTGGATCCAGACGATCTCGTTCGCCCGGGGCGCGTCGGGGATGGTGCATTCGATCGAATCGAAATGGCTCCGCACATAGGCCGCGTGGGCGTGCCCGATCGGCACGTCGACGGTGGCGCCGGGCCCGCCGACCTTCTTGGTGGACGGCACGATGGCGGCCGATTTATCCATCAGCTGGCGCATGCCGTAGCCGCCGGGCTCGTGCCAGAGGGCGGCGTGTTCGAGCTCGCCGTTCTCGCCCACCAGGGCCGACTTGCCGTAGGAGACGATCCTGTCGGCGCCGCCGAGCACGTCCATCAGCCGCTCCGCCATGGCGAGCCCGAGCGGCTTGAGCGCCGCCATCAGCGGCATCAGATCCTCGACATAGCGCCCGGCATAGGGGTTTGCGGTCACCGCGGCGATATAGGCCTTGAGCTGCGGCACCTCGGCGGGCGGGCCGAACTCGTGCAGCACCTCCTCGACATGGAAGACGAATTTCCGCACCTTCACCAGCGGCCCGAAATCGCCCGCCGCAGTTGTCTCGATAACGGTCCTCGCATCGTCCATCTGTCTCTCCTCAGGGTTTGGCGAGCGCGCCGGCATCGCCGACCGCGCGATGGCGTGCGCGCAATACGACCATCGCGGCCGCGATGTGTCCAGCGCGCCGCATGGACCGGGCGGCTCGCGCGCCGCGGTCGAGCGCTTTGGCCACCGCCGCCGCCGGCAACTCGCCCACCGCGACGGTGACCGGGCGGTTGCCGAGATCCGAGTCGTCGTCGAGCTCGGAGGCCGGGCGCCGCCGGATGGCGGGATGATCGACCGTCACCTCGTTGGCGATCAGCGTCGCCGCGACATCGGCGGCGGCGGCATCGCCGGCCAGCACGGTCACCGAATCGGCGATGCCGAGGGACCGGCTGCGCCCGCGCCAGCCGCTGGTGGCGATGCCGCGCACCTTCATGGCGTGGGAGAGTTTCGCCGTCGCGTCGATGGCGGGCGCGTCGATCCGCGCGACGATGCCGAGGTCGAGCGCCGCTCCGGGGGCGAGATGGATCGCGATGTCGCCGCCGTTATTGACGTAAGCCGTCTCCAGCGCCCGCCCGGCGGTGAGCGCCGCCAGCATCTCGTCGGCCACCGCGCCGGCGACCGCGGCCATCGGCGTGACGAACACCGCCCGGTGCGGCCAGCAGGCCGCCACCATGCGCCGCGCCACCCGGCCCGCCGGCTGGGGCCGCGCCTCCCCGAGCGGGGTTCGTAGCAGCGTCAATTCATCGACGAGCCGTTGCAGCACATCCTGGAAAGCCGCGCCGATCTGGCCATAGGCGGCTTCAATCTCGGCTCGCGCGCCGGAGGCGCCGACGACGAGGTCGATCGGCCCGTGCTGGAGGTGGAGCCTCCGCCCGTCGGGCAGCAGGCGGATGTCAGGTGCGTTCCGGAACGTCCTGCTCTTCCATCGGCCAGGGGTTGGCCGGGCGCTGCGGCTCGGAGCGCACCGGCCCGCGCCCGATCGCGTCGTCGAGCGCCACGACCTCGTCGCCATAGCCGCCGAAATCGAGGAATTCCTGGCGCGGCATGGTGAACTCGATGGGGGCGACGAGCGCCGGGGTCGGCACATAGCCGAAGGCGTTGTCGGGCATCACGGTCACGTCGACCATCAGCGTGATCCCGCCGCCCGGCCAGACATAGACCGGCGCGCCGCCGCAGGTCACCCGGGTCGCGTGGCGCTTGACCGAACGGGTGAGGCGGACCGGGTTGACGGTGACGCCGGCCCGCAGCGAGCCGCCGGCCCCGCCCATGAACAGCACGCTGGAGAGCGCCGGCTCGCAGTTCTCGCCGATCCGGTCGACCACCACCTGGAGATCGGCCGGCATCGAATCCCCGGCCGGGTTGAGCTCGTCGTCGAGCACGAAATAGGCCGCGTCCTCGCCGGTGGTCGAGACCATCAGCAGCTTGAGCCCGGGCCAGGCGGTCTTGCCGTCGATCCGCTCGATGATCTCCAGCGGATCGGTGATGTCGGTGCCGCCCCAGCCGCTGCCGTGGTCGGCGACCTGGAAATAGCGCCCCGGCGTCGAGCGGCGGCCGCGCACCCTTATGCCGGCCGCCGGCATGTCGAGGAACTTGCCCGACTGGTGCTCGGTGAGCACGCCGGTGATGTGGTCGTCGACCACGATCACCTCGTCGACATGGCCGTGCCATTGCGGCGCGAAGATGCCGATGGTGGCCGAGCCGCAGCCGACCCGCATGCGCTCTTCCCGGGCGCCGTCGATGACCGGCGGCTGGCCCGCCTGGACGGTCAGCACGGCGCCGCCGTCGACGGTCATCTCGACCGGTTCCTTGTTGCACAGTTCGAGCATCGCCTTGCAGGTGGCGTTGCCCTCCTTCTTGGACCCGCCGGTGAGGTGGCGGACGCCGCCGATGGCGAGCATCTGCGAGCCGTACTCGGCCGTGGTGACATGGCCGATCTGCTCGCCGTCGACGCGCACCGCCGCCGGCTCCGGGCCGATATACCGGTCGGTGTCGATCTTCACCTTGACGCCGCAATAGCTGAACACGCCCTCGGAGACCACGGTCACCATGTCGATCCCCCGATGCTCGGAGGAGACGATGAACGGCGCCGGCTTGTAGTCGGGGTAGGTGGTGGTCGCGCCGATGCCGGTGACGAAGACCGGCGCCTCGCGGTTGACCAGCGAGCCGTCCCAGCTTTCGGACGCTTCGAGGAAGGGGACCAGCTTGCCCGCCCCGTCCACCGCCTTCTGGGTCACCAGGAGCGGATCGACGCGGGTCAGCTTGCCGTCGAAATTGCCGTAGCGGTCGCAGGCGCCGGTCTTGCCCTGGCGGATCCGGCACAGCACCGGACAGGCGTCGCAGGTGATGATCGCGTCGGTCATGGCCTCAGCCCTCCTGCCCGCCGTTCTGGGCGAGGATCGCCGCCCGCACCCGGTCCGGCGTCGCCGGCGCGCGGGTCAGCCGCACCCCGGTCGCGTGGTAAATTGCGCCGAAGATCGCGGGCGGCGTCGGGATCAGCGTCGGCTCGCCGATCCCCTTGGCGCCCCACGGCCCGGTCGGCTCGGGGTCCTCGATCACGACATAGTCGATCTCCGGCATGTCGCCCACGGTCGGGATCAAATAGTCGTGCAGATTCTCGGTCCGGCCGGGGACGTATTCCTCCATCAGCGCGAGGCCGAGCCCCTGGGCGACGCCGCCGTCGATCTGTCCCTCGACCTGCTGCGGGTTGAGCGACTTGCCGACATCGTGGGCGGCGACCATGCGCCGCACCTTGACCGTGCCGAGCGCCACGTCGACCTCGATTTCGGCCATGTGGGCGGCGAAGGCGTAGGTCGCGTAGGGCGTCCCCTGGCCGAACTCGTCGAGCGGCACGGTCGGGGGATCGAAAAACCCCTCGCCGACCAGCACGTCGCTGTCCCGTGTCAGGGGGAGCGCCGCGAGGTCGATTTCGCGCACCGCCTCGCCGTCGCGCACGGCCAGGCTGCCCGCGCCGAACTCGATCGCCGCGTCGTCGCCGGCATTGGAAAGGCGCAGGATCTGGCGCCGCAGATCCTCGCCCGCGAACTTGGCGGCATTGCCGGAGATATAGGCCTGGCGCGAGGCCGAGGTCTTGCCGGCATCGGCGGTGAGGTCGGTGTCGCCCCAGACCAGGTTGACCTTCGACATCGCGATCCCGAGCCCGTCGGCGGCGCATTGCACCATCGTCGTGTTGGTGCCCTGGCCGATATCCTGGGCGCCGGAATAGAGCGTGACCTCGCCGGCGCGCGACAGCCCGACATGCATGGTCGACGGGTTGGACATCGAGGTATTGCCGCAGCCGTACCACATGCAGCCGATTCCGACGCCGCGCCGGAGCACGCCCGAGGACTGCGCGTTGAACGCCTCGGCCTCTTCCCGCGCGACCTTCCAGTGCGGGCGCAGCCCCTCCAGGCAGGCGGCGAGCCCGGCGCTCGCCTCAAGCACCTGGCCGGTCGCCGTCTCGTCGCCGACGCGAATCGCGTTGATGTGGCGGAACTCCAGCGGGTCGATGCCGCAGCGCTCGGCCATCATGTCCATCAGCATGTCGTGCAGCAGCGCCGATTGCGGCACGCCGAAACCGCGAAACGCGCCCGCCGGCGGCTCGTTGGTATAGAGGCCGGCCGAGGTCGCGAGCACGTTGGGCACGCAATAGGGGCCGGTGGCGTGCACCGGGACCCGGTCCTTCACCGTGAGGCCGAACGAGACATAGGCGCCGGTGTTGAAATCGCCGTGGAACTTGAAGGCAGTGAGCTTGCCGTCTTTGGTGCAGCCATAGGTGCCCGCCGTCCTCGACGGGTGGCGCTTGGTGGTGGACGCCATCGACTCGATCCGGTTGAACACCGTGCGGACCGGCCGGTCGAGGTTCCACGCCGCGACCGCCAGCAGCACCTGGAGCCCACCGTCGATCTTGCCGCCGAAGCCGCCGCCGCAGGCGCAGGGCAGGACGTGGACCGCGTCGTTGGCGAGGCCCAGCACGTTGGCGATCTCGTCCCGGTCCATATGCGGCGCCTGGGTGGTGGCGGCGATCTCCAGCCGGTCGCCGATGCGCCGCGCCCAGCCGGCCTCGGGCTCGATATAGGCGTGCTCGACGAAGGCGGTCTCGAAGCTGCCCTCGACGACGATGTCCGAACCGGCGAGCGCGGCCTCGGCCTCGCCCTTCTTCACGAAGCCGCGCCCCATGACGTTGTCTTCCGCTCCGGCATGGACGATCGGCGCGCCCTCGGCCAGCGCGCCCTCGATCCCGTGGGCGTGGGGGCGGATCTCGTAGCGGATCGGCACGTCTTCGTCGCGGATCCCGTGCACCGATTCGTAGTCGCCGACCAGCGCCAGCACCGGCTCGCCGCGATGCTTGACCTCGCCGTCGGCGAAGACCGGCTGGTCCTTGATATGGGGATAGACGCCGAAAGCATTGAGCGCGGGCACGTCCGCCGGCCCGATCGCCCGGACGAGGCCGGGATGGGCGTCGAACAGGGGTTGCAGGTCGCCGATCGTGAAGGTGGCGCTCCAATGCGGCGAGCGCACCGCGCGCATCCAGTACGAGTCCTCCGGCGCGCCGTCGGCGCCGAAGATCTCGCTGCCGTCGACCTTGCGCCTGCCGTCGGTCTTGGGCACCCGCGCGCCGACCGCCTCGCCGGGTCCCGGATCGTCGAGCTCGATGCCGTTGGGCTCGATCGCATGGCGCACCGCCGAGAGGATCTTCTTGTAGCCGGTGCAGCGGCAGAGCACGCCGCCCAGCGCGTCCTCGATCGCCGCGTCGTCGGGGTCCGTCCGCCGGCCGAGCAGATCGGCGGCCGCCATCAGCATGCCGGGCGTACAGATCCCGCACTGCGCCGCGCCGTGCATGTGGAAGGCGTCCTGGAGCGCCGCCAGGCGTCCGCCCGCCGCCGCCAGCCCCTCGACGGTCAGCACCTCCCGCCCCTCGATTTGGGCGACCGGCGTCATGCAGGAGCAGACCTGGCGGCCGTCCAGCAGCACCGTGCAGGCGCCGCAATCGCCGGCATCGCAGCCGACCTTGGTCCCGGTCATCGAGAGCTCTTCCCGCAGCACATGGGAGAGGCGACGGATCGGGTCGGTGCGGATTTCGGCGGGGCTGCCGTTGAGGGTGAAGGAAACCGTCGATTGCGTGGCCATCATGCGCTCCCGAGCTCAGCCAGGGTCCGGCGCACCAGGGTCAGCGCCGCGTCCATTCGGTATTCGCCGGTGCCGCGAACGTCGTCGATCGGCGACAGCACCGCCAGATGGTCCTCGGTGACCCAGTCCTGCAGCCGGTCATCGATCGCCAGGCCGGCAAGCTCGTCCTCCAGCGCGCGGAGACGGCGGGCGACCGCCGAGCACGAACCGACGGCGAGCCGGATCGAGCCCACGCCGCCGTCGGCGGCGGGTTCCAGCACGCCCGCGGTCATCACGATCGAAATGACCAGGTAATGCCGCGCGCCGAGCTTGAGGAAGCTGCCGGTCGCGCCCTCGGCCGGCTTGGGGACCGTAAGGCCGGTCACGATCTCGTCGCGTGCGCGCACGGTCTCGCGGTTGCCGGTGATGAATTCGCCGATCGGCACCGAGCGGGCGGCATCGCGGGAGGCAAGCTCGACCGCGGCGTCGAGGGCGAGCAGGTTGGGCACGCCGTCGGCGGCGGGCGAAGCGTTGCACACATTGCCGACGATTGTGCCCGCGTTCTGCACCTGGACCCCGCCGACTTCGCGGGCCGCGCGCTTGAGCCCGTCGAAGGCCGGAGGCAGCGACGCCTCGATCACCTGGGTCCAGGTGACCAGCGCGCCGAGCCGGTAGCGGTCGCCGAGATCCTCTATCGCCCGCAGCGATTCGATGCCGGTCACGTCCAGCACGTCGTCGTCGAGCGGTTTGCCGACGCGGGCGGGGTAATAGTCGGTGCCGCCGGCGACGATGGTGCGCGGCGCCTCGGCGATCGCCGCGAGAGCCGTTTCAATATCCTTCGGTCTCAGATAGCCTGCCATCGTCCGGGCGGTTCCCCACGTCAGGTTCCAGAATTCGTCAGCTTGGCCGTTCGGGAGATTGTCCCGTGAAAGTTGTTCGTGTACAAACAAAATTAAGTGCATTCGGCTTTGATGTGTCAAGCGAACCGCCGTACCCCGGGACGGACCCCGGGCGGCGCGGTCGCGGGCCCCGACGAATGGTTTGGGGCGCGGCAAATCGGCCATCGCAGGCTAGGCCGGTCCCGGGCGCGGGACGGTGCCGGGCATTACTTGACTTTTGCGGCACGGGGTTCATGACTCCCAGCGGCACACGGCAGCCACAAACCAGCACTGACGGGTGAACCAATGGCGACGAATCTAGCCGAGAAGCGGTCGGACGGGGAATCGCGGCGCAAATCCGTCGATGCCGTGGTCATCCGCTTTGCCGGCGATTCGGGCGACGGGATGCAGTTGACGGGGACCCAGTTCACCCAGTCGACGGCGCTGATGGGGAACGATCTCGCCACGTTCCCGGATTTCCCGGCCGAGATCAGGGCGCCGGTGGGCACCACCTATGGCGTTTCGGCGTTCCAGATCAACTTCGCCTCCTACGACGTCATGACCCCGGGCGATGCGCCGGACGTGCTGGTGGCGATGAACCCGGCGGCGCTGAAAGTGCATCTCCGTGACGTGCCCAAGGGCGGCACAATCGTCCTCAACACCGACGCCTTCTCCGACCGCAACATCGCCAAGGCGGGCTTCGAAGCCAACCCGCTGGAGGACGGCACGCTCGACAACTACGTCACCATCGAGATCGACATCCAGAAGATGACCCTGGCCGCGGTCGCGGATATCGGGGTCACCAACAAGGAAGCCGTCCGCTGCAAGAACATGTGGGCGCTGGGCCTGATGTGCTGGATGTACGACCGCGACCGGCAGCCGACGGTCGACTGGCTCGAGCAGCGCTTCGGCAAGCGCTCGCCGGACATCGCCAAGGCCAATATCGCCGCGCTCAACGCCGGCCACGCCTATGGCGAGACCGCCGAGCTGCCGAGCGGCATCCCGGCCTATGTCGTCCCCAGGGCGGATGTGCAGCCGGGCGTCTACCGCGCGGTGACCGGCACCGAGGCGGTCGCCTGGGGCCTGGTGACCGGCGCGCACAAGGCCGGGCTCCCGCTGTTCCTCGGCTCCTACCCGATCACCCCGGCATCGGCGCTGCTGCACACCCTCACCGGCCTCAAGCAGTACGGCGTGACCACCTTCCAGGCGGAGGACGAGATCGCCGCGGTGTGCTCGGCGATCGGCGCGTCCTTCGCCGGCTCGATCGGCGTCACCTCGAGCTCGGGGCCGGGCGTCGCGCTGAAGACCGAGGGGATCACGCTCGCCTTCGCCGCCGAGCTGCCGCTGGTGATCGTCAACAGCCAGCGCGGCGGCCCGTCGACCGGGCTGCCGACCAAGACCGAGCAATCCGACCTCTACCAGGCGGTCTATGGCCGCAACGCCGATTCGCCCTTGCCGGTGGTCGCCTCCTGCACGGCGGGCGATTGCTTCTTCGCCGCCATCGAGGCGGTCCGGCTCGCCGTCACCTACATGACCCCGGTGATCCTGCTGACCGACGGCTATCTCGCAAACGCGGCCGAGCCGTGGGAGATCCCGGATGTCGACGAGGTCGCGGATTTCAAGGTCGACTTCGCCACCCTGGATCAGGGTTTCCACCCCTTCCTGCGCGATGAGAAGACGCTGGCGCGCAACTGGGCGGTCCCCGGAACGCCCGGGCTGATGCACCGGATCGGCGGCATCGAGAAGAACTACGATACCGGCCACATCTCCTACGATCCGGAGAACCACCACCGCATGACCAAGGTGCGGGCGGCCAAGGTGGACGGCATCGCCGACGACATCCCCTTGCAGGAGGTCGCGGCCGGCCCGTCGAAGGGCAAGCTCGCCGTGGTCGGCTGGGGCTCGACCTTCGGCGCGATCAACCACGCGGTCACGCGCTCGCTCGCCGCCGGGCTCGACGTGGCCCATATCCACATCCGCCATATCTGGCCGCTGCCGCGCAATCTCGGCGAGCTGCTGGCGGGCTACGAGAAGATCCTGGTCCCCGAGATGAACAACGGCCAGTTGATCACCGTGCTGCGCGACCGCTTCCTGGTCCCCGCCGAGGGCCTCAACCAGATTTCCGGCCTGCCGTTCAAGGTCTCCGACCTGGAAGCGGCGATCCGCGAGCGCCTGGAGAGCTAGCATGAACGTCCAGACCCCCGTCGAGCAGCTCAAGCCGGCCGATTACGCGTCGGACCAGGAGGTTCGCTGGTGCCCCGGCTGCGGCGATTACGCGATCGTCAAGTCGGTGCAGCGGACGATGGCCGACCTCCAGCTTGCGCCGGAAGAGGTGGTGTTCATCTCCGGCATCGGCTGCGCCGCGCGCTTCCCCTACTACATGGCGACCTACGGGTTCCACACGATCCACGGCCGCGCGCCGGCGATCGCCACGGGTACCAAGCTCGCCAACCCGGATCTCGACATCTGGGTGGTGATGGGCGACGGCGATTGCCTGTCGATCGGCGGCAACCACACGCTGCACGCGCTCAGGCGCAACGTCGACATCCAGATGCTGCTCTTCAACAACGAGATCTACGGCCTCACCAAGGGCCAGTACTCGCCGACCTCGCGGCTCGGCACGCGCTCGCCCTCGACCCCGCAGGGCTCGATCGACGCGCCGGTCAACGCGACCGTCTTCGCGCTCGGCGCCGGCGCCCGCTTCGTCGCGCGCTCGGTCGACACCAACCAGAAGCACCTCCCCGAGATGCTCAAGCGGGCGCATGCCCATCGCGGCGCGTCCTTCGTCGAGATCATCCAGAACTGCATCGTCTATAACGACGGCGCGTTCTCGGGCTGGACGGACAAGCGCGCGGCCGCCGATTCGCAGATCGCCGTCGAGCACGGCAAGAAGCTGGTCTTCGGCAAGGACGGCGACAAGGGGCTCAGGCTCAACCGGGACTCCCTCAGCCTCGAGGTCGCGACCATCGGCGAGGACGGCGTCACCGAGGACGACATCATGGTCCATGACGAGACCAACCGGGTGCTCGCCAATCTGCTGGGCGCGATGGAGCATCCCGAGTCCCCCGTAGCCATCGGCGTGCTCTACTGCAACCCGGCGGAAACCTACGATTCGGCGGTTCACAAGCAGCTCGGGGAAACCCGGGAGAAGACGCCGCCGACCGACCTCAACGCGATGCTGCGCCGCGGCCGCACCTGGACGGTGGCGCCGGGCTAAATCCCTGGCGGCGGGGCTCTACGCTTCGAGCAGGGCCGCGAGGCGTGGCGCGGCATCGGCGGCGAAGGGGTTGATGAACTCGACGCCGCTCAGGCGTCGGCCGTGCTGCATGTCTTCGCTGAGGATCGCCGAACAACCGATTCGGCGAGAAGCGGCCCAGAGCACGGCATCCCAGAACGACAGCCGATGTTCCTCGACCGCATCCATTGCCTCGGCGAGCGCCGAACTGTCCGCCGAGGTCACCTGGAAGACGTCGAGCCAGCTGCGCACGAAGGCGCTTGCGCGGGCGGGCCGGAGGAGGTTCTTCCGTGTCGTCGCGTGAAAGAACTCGGCAAGCGCCTGCACCGTGAGCACGCAGTCGCGCCTTGCGGCCTGCCCCACGAGTTCCCGGGATCGCCGGTGGCGTTCCCCGGCATCGCGGTCGACGGCGTAGACGAGGATGTTGGTGTCGAGCGAGAAGCGGCCCTTAACGGTCATAAAGCTCTTCCCGTTCGACCCTGAGCCCGCCGAGCGGGGCGCCTTCCTCCAGCCGCGCCATCATCCGCGCATGGGCCGCCGCCCATTCCGGATCCGCGGTCTTGTCGGCCGTGTGGGGAACCAGCCTGGCGATCGGGCGGCCGCGCCGGGTGATCACGATGTCTCCGCCCTGCTCGACCTCCTTGATCAGCCGGGAAAACTCCTGGTTGGCGGTCATTAGCGAAACGATGCGCATCGGCCGGATCCGGTTATAGTATATAGTATATATATCGACGCCGGTTGCGTTAGTCAAGGTGGGCGCGGCGCGCCTCGCCCCCCCCCCGGGGCTTTACCGGTCAGGCCGCGTGGCTATCATGGCGCCGGCCAGACCCGGGGGGAGTCCTTGATGCCGAGAAGCGTTGCCGTCGTGGGATCGGGGCCCGGCGGCATGTATGCCGCGCAGGGGCTGATCGACAAATCTCCCGGCTGCTGCGTCGACGTTTTCGACCGCCTGCCCTCGCCGTTCGGCCTGATCCGCGGCGGCGTCGCGCCCGACCACCAGACCACCAAGAAGATCTCCCGCGCCTTCGAGAAGACGATGCTGTCCGACGGGGTGCGCTTCATCGGCAATGTCGAGATCGGCCGCGACGTGGAGATCGGCGAGATCGAGCGGATCTACGACGCGGTGGTGCTCGCCTATGGCGCGCCCAACGACAACCGGCTCGGCATCGCCGGCGAGGACAAGGCGAACGTCTTCGGCTCAAACGCCTTCGTCGGCTGGTACAACTGCCATCCCGATTTCATCGACCTCGACCCCGATCTCGATATCGGGGCGGCGGTGGTGATCGGCGTCGGCAATGTCGCCGTCGACGTCGCCCGGGTGCTCGCCAAGACCCGCCGCGAGATGTCGGTCACCGACCTCCCCGACTACGCCGGCGAGGCGATCGAGGCCTCGCCGGTCGAGGATATCCACATGTTCGGCCGGCGCGGGCCGGTCGAGGCGGTGTTCACCAATGTCGAGCTGCGCGAGATGGGCCAGCTCGAGAACGCGCAGCCCATCGTCGACCTCGACCAGCTTCCCGAGGAGGTGGTGGCGCCGGGGATGAGCGACCGCGATTTGCGCCTGCGCATCCGCAATATCGAGACGCTGCGGAGCTTCGCCGGCGTATCGGGCGAGGGCAAGCGCAAGCGCGTCCATTTCCGCTTCTTCTGTTCGCCGGTGGAGATCCTGGGCGGCGACCGGGTCGAGGGGGTGCGGATGGAGAACACCCGGGTCGAGAACGGCCGCGCGGTGCCGACCGGCGAGACCTTCGAAATCCCCTGCGGGATGGTGATCACCTGTATCGGCTCGCGGGCAGACGCCCTCGATTCGGTGCCGTTCGACGACCGCCGGGGGATCGTCGTCCACCAGGACGGACGGGTGCGCGACGGGCTCTACGCGGCGGGCTGGGTCAAGCGCGGCGCGGTCGGCACCATCGGCACCAACAAGAACGATTCGCTCGACGTGGTCGAGCGCATGATCGCCGAGTTCTCCGGCGCCGAAAGGGACGGGCCGGGCGCGTTCGACCGGATCGCCGCAGAGCGCGGGCTGCGCGTGGTCTCCTACCCGGAGTGGCGGATCATCGACCGCCTCGAGGAGCAGGCGGCCCCCGACGGCGCGCCGCGCATGAAATTCGTCACCCCCGCCGCCATGCTGGACGCGCTGGACGCGAACGGCGGCTGAGCCCTCTATCCGCTACCGGGCCGCTAGCGGGTCCTGCCGCTTGGCTTCTTGGCCGCCGGCTTGCGGCGGATGTATACCGACTCGCCGGGTTCCCTGAGCACCTCGAAACCGCCGGACCGGGTGACCAGCGTGCTGAGATTGGGGCATCCATAGGTCCTCGGATCGAAGTCGGGCGCCGCGCCGTAGATGAGTTTGCCGACGCTGCCGAGATCCACCCAGCCGTCGTCGTCCGCGCCCTCCATCGCCTTGACGACGATCTTCACGGCCTTCGACGGCGGCTGCTTCTTCTCCGCCGCCGCCGCGGTCGTGCTGCTGGCGCCGTCCTTCTCCGCGACGGCCTCGACCAGGTTCTCGACATAGATGAAGCGGGTGCAGGCGTTGCGGAACGCCTCCGGCGTCTTGCGCTCGCCGAATCCGTAGACCGCGAGCCCGTCCTCGCGCAGCCGTTGCGCGAGCCGCGTGAAGTCGCTGTCGGAGCTGACCAGGCAGAAACCGTCGAGCTTGCCCTTGTGCATCAGGTCCATGGCGTCGATGACAAGCGCGATGTCGGCGGCGTTCTTGCCGGTGGTGTTGCTGCGCTGCTGGTTTTGCAGGATCGCCAGCGACTTGATCGCGCCGTCCCAGCCGGCGAGGCGGCTGCTCGAGAAGTCGCCGAAAATGCGCCGTACATTCGCCTCGCCCAAGGTGACGATCTCCTCGAAGATCGCCTGCGCATAGCGGGCGCTGGTGTTGTCGGCATCGATCAGCACGGCGAGGCTCTTGGGCGCTCCGTTATCGGCCATGATCGTTCCTCCGGGCGTCCCCGTTCGAGTTCCAGGCGAGGCGCCTCAACAGCGACAGGAAGGACCGGCGCTCGGCCTCGCTGAGGCCGGCCAGGGTCTGGTCGGTGATCGCGTGGCCGTTGGGCATGGCGGCGGCGACGAGCCGGCACCCGCCGGCGGTGAGGCTCAGGACGACGCGGCGCCGGTCTCCCGGGTCGGGCTTGCGGTCGATCAGCCCGCGCGCGAGCAGCCGCTTGATGACGCCCTGCATGGTGGCCGCGTCCATCGCGGTGCGCCGGCCGAGCTCGTTCTGCGAGACCTCGCCGAGATCGTCGAGCTTGACCAGGGCGGCGAATTGCAGCGGGGTGAGCTGCGCATCGCCGATCATCTCCTGGAAGATCGCCGCGTGGCGCTGATGCGCGCGGCGCAGGAGATGGCCGACCTGGTCCTCCAGCACATAGGCCGGGCCCGCTTCGATTCCGTCTTGCCGTGCGGCGAGAGCAGCCGGTTTCATCCGAGCCTTCGAAAAATCGTTTGTACACAAACAATGGCCGAGCCCCGGAACAGGGTCAAGCGCGCGCCGGGGATTGTCCGGCTGCCCGAATGACTACAATGTTCGGCTCTGGCCGGCCGCCCGCAGCTTCTGCAGGTCGTTGATGAGTATGCGTTTGTAACTGATCGTGATCACGCCTTCCGACTCGAGCGACTTGAGGGCACGATTCACGCACTGGCGCGACAGCGAGAGCATCGACGACAGCTCGTACTGGTTGATTTCCAGATTGACGATCGGGGCTGCGGTTCTGCGCACGGAGAAGTAACCCGTCGAAATGCCCCACAGACACTGCGCGACGCGATCCAGCGGCTTCAGAAATGCCAGACGATCGTTGAACAGACACATGCACCGGGTTCGTTCGCAGAGCAGCATCACCACCTTCTCGCATAACGGTCCGTTCG
This sequence comes from Alphaproteobacteria bacterium, assembly GCA_965205995.1. Taxonomy (GTDB): domain Bacteria; phylum Pseudomonadota; class Alphaproteobacteria; order MPNO01; family MPNO01; genus MPNO01. The sequence continues at coordinate 2,585,972 of OZ242200.1, forward strand.
AGAACACGATGCTGCGGAATGCGGCTCTGGGCAGGAGAACGACCGTCGCGTGGTCGACGACGGTCGCGAAGTGGATGCTCGGCAATTCGTCCATTGTCGATACGAGCCCGTGAATCTCGCCGGCGGATAGCGTTCCGAAATTCAACCGGTCCCCGTCCTCCGAGAGACTCTCCAGGCGCACCGCCCCCTCGACGATCAAATACGCGCCCTCGACCACTTCGCTGACATGGCCGATCATGCTGCCGTCCGGAAGGGTCTTCGCCACGGCGATGGATTCGAGTTGTCTTCGCGTCCCTTCGTCCACGCCCACGAAGAGCCGGTGCGCGTCAGGATATTTCCAGAGAAGCTCACGGGCAGCCATGTTCATGGCGTGTCTCCCCGGTACCGACGCCCCGCGGGCCGCGCTTTGTCGAAACCTGTCCGTGGCCTGGCGCGGCATCCGTCGGAGGCCGGTGGCCGGATTGTAGCGCCGACGACAATGTCCGCAATCGACATAACGGTAAAGTCACCATCCCGATGCACAGGCTGCCGGTTCGCCGGGAAGGCGCGCGACCGCCCGACGCAAAAAATTCATGGAAGGAGCGAACGTCGATGAAGCATATCCTCGCCGCGACCGGCGCGGCCCTCGCGATGACTGCGCTGACGCCGGCAACCCAGGCCGCAACCGAATTCAACTTCTCCAACTGGCTTCCGTGGACCCACAAGCTGACCACGGGTCTTTACGTCCCGTGGATGAAGGACATCGAGGAGAAAACCGGCGGGCGGGTGACATTCCGCAAGCTGCCCAAACCGGTCGCCCATCCGCGCGCGCATCTGGATGCGGTGCGCACCGGCCAGGCCGATGCCGGGTTCGGCGTGCATGGATATTCGCCGAAGCGTCTGCGCGCCTATCTGTTCAGCGAATTTTCGCTGCTCGGCGAAAGCGCGGTGGCGACGTCGGTGGCCTTCCACCGCACCTATGAGAAGTTCTTCAAGGACAAGGGCCACTACAAGGGCGTCCATATGATCGGCCTTTACACCCACGGCCCCGGTGTCATCCACCACTCCAGCAGGGTCATCCAGTCGATCGCCGACATGAAGGGCCAGAAAATCCGGACCGGCGGTCCGGTGCCGCGCGCGATCATCGAGAACTGGGGCGGCATTTCGATCCGGCAGCCGGCGCCGAAATCATACGAGTTGCTGTCGACCGGGGTCGTCGACGGCGTCACTTTCCCATACGAGTCGCTGATCGGTTTCAAGATCGCCAATTTGGTGAAGTTCCACACCGAACTTCCCGGCGGGCTCTATTGTTCGGGCTTCTACACGATGATCGGCAAGAAGAAATACGACAGCCTGTCGGCGGCCGACCGGAAAATCGTCGACGATCTTTCGGGCGAGGCCTTCGCCCTGCGCGCCGGCAAGGTGTGGGACCGGAACGACGCCGAGGGGCTGGCGGCGGCCAAGAAGGACGGCCACACCTTCGCCAAGGCGACGCCCGAGATGGTGGCGTCGGTGAAGGCGCTGAAGGCCAAGCTCGAAGCGAGCTATGCCGCCGACATGAAGAAGGAGGGCATCGACGGCGCGGCCGTGCTTAAATATTTCTATGGGGAGCTCGCGAAACTGGAGGCCAAGTAGCCGCCATCGCATCGACCGGTTGCAGCGGCGGAGCCCCGCCGGACCCGCCGCCGCGGCCGGACCCGAAAGACCGTAGCGCGTGACCGGGGGCTCGACCGGGCCGGCGCGGGGCGGGCCGGCGGAAACCAGGGCATCGCCCCTGGCTTTCTGGATCGGGACGGTGCCGCTCCGGGTGCTGGCCGCGGTCTCCTGCCTGGTCCTGTTCCTGATGATGGCGATGACCTTCGTGGACGTCGCCGGGCGTTATCTGTTCAACAGCCCGCTGCCGGCGCTGGCCGAGATCGTCTCCTTCATGATGGCCGGGCTGGTCTTCTGCGTCCTGCCGACGGTCTGCTTCCGCGAGGGCCACGTCACGATAGACCTGCTCGACGGCGCGGTGCCGCCCCGGCTGAAGCGGCTCCAGGGCGTGTCGGTCAACGCCGTTTCCGCCGGGGTCATGCTGTTCATCGCCTGGCGCCTGTGGGTCAAGGCCATGGCCCATCTGGAATACGAGGAAGCGACCGACGAGCTCTACATGGATATCTGGCCGTTCAGCACCGGCATGGCGATCCTGTGCGCGCTCGCGGCGCTCGCCCAGCTCGCCGTGACGGCGGCCTACCTGACCGGCGCGCGCGACGACCCCGCCGATTCCTCGGGGCGCGCCGCGTGACCGTCGCGCTGCTGGGATTCGCGGCGCTGCTGACGCTGTCGTTCCTGCGCGTGCCCATCGCCTTTTCGATGATCGTCGTCGGCTTCGTCGGCATGAGCCATGCGATGAGCCTGGAGGGCGCGCTGGCCAATGTCGGCCAGACGGCGTTCGACGCGGCGATCAACTACGAGCTGTCGGTGGTGCCGCTGTTCGTGCTGATGGGCAATTTCGTGACCCGGGCGCGCCTGTCGGAAGAGTTGTACACCGCCTCCAACGCCTTTCTCGGCCATCGCAGGGGCGGGTTGGCGATGGCGACGATCGTCGCCTGCGGCGGGTTCAGCGCGGTCTGCGGCTCCAGCCTGGCCACGGCGGCGACCATGTCGAAGGTCGCCATGCCCTCGATGCGCCGATACGGCTATGACGACGGGCTGGCGGCCGGCGCGATCGCCGCCGGCGGCACGCTCGGCATTCTCATCCCGCCCAGCGTGCTTCTGGTCATCTACGGCATCCTGACCCAGACCAGCATCGGCAAGCTGTTCGCCGCCGGTGTCCTGCCCGGCATCGTCGGGGTGGTGTTCTATATGCTGGCGGTGCGCGCGGTGATCACGCTGCGCCCGGCGCTCGGCCCGCGCGGCGAGCGCACGGACTGGCCCGGCCGGCTGCGCGCCCTGCGCGATGTCTGGGGCGTGCTGACCCTGTTCGTCTTCGTCATGGGCGGCATCTATGGCGGCGTGTTCAGCCCGACGGAAGCGGCCGGCATCGGCGCCGCCGGCGCCTTCCTGTTCGCGGTGACGCGGCGCAGCATGGATTTGCGCGGCTTCTTCGAAGTGCTGATGGAAAGCGCGGCTACGACGGCCATGCTGTTCACGGTGCTGATCGGCGCGCTGATCTTCGCCAACTTCATCAACGTCACCGACTTCCCGCAAACGCTGCTCGGTATCGCGGCGAATTTCGCGGAGAACCCCTGGCTGGTGCTGACCGCCATCCTGTTGATCTACATCCTGCTCGGCTGCGTCTTCGAGAGCCTGTCGATGATCCTGCTGACGGTGCCGATCTTCTTCCCGCTGATACAAGAGCTGGGGCCCGGCTTCGTGCCGCCTTTCTGGCACCTGCTGGACCCGGTCGCCGGTATCGGCCCGGGGCTCGACCCGACTGAGGTGGCGGTGTGGTTCGGCATCGTCGTGGTGGTGGTTACCGAGATCAGCCTGATCACGCCGCCGGTCGGACTCAACGTGTTCGTGCTGCGCGGCGTGCTGCCGGATGTGCGAACGACGACCATCTTCCGCGGCGTCACCGCCTACTGGATCGCCGACCTGTTCCGGCTGGCGCTGATCGTCGGGGTGCCGAGCCTGTCGCTCCTGCTCGCCAGCTACGTCCCCTGAGGCGGCGCGCGTAGACCCACCGGCTATCCGTGACGCCGCGCCAGATGGTCGAAGCTGGCGCCGACGATGGCGTCCTGGCGCAGGAAGCGGCGGGCCGCCAGGCCGTGCGCCGGTTCGACGTCGAGGATCCGGCCGGCGGACTCGGCGTCGAGTTGCATGCGCGCCGCCAGTTCAAAATAATAGGCGAGATAGGTCGCCTCCTCGACCGAGCCGCCGACGGTCAGAAGGCCGTGATGTGCGAGCAGGATGGCGCTCTTGTCGCCCAGCGCTTGGGAGATGATCCGCCCTTCCTCGTCGGCGACCGGGACGCCCGGCCACTCCGGCAGCCAGGCGCAATCGTCATAGAGCACCATCGCGTCCATATGGCTGCACAGCAGCGGCCGGCCGATCATCGACAGCGCCGAGGCCGCCGGCGGGTGGGTGTGGACGATGCAATGCGCATCCGGCCGGGCGCGGTAGACCCACACATGGAAGCGCACCGCGGGGTTGGGGATGCCCTCGCCCTCGATCGTCCGGAGGTTCTCGTCGACCCGCAGCAGCGTGTCCTCCGACGCTTCCTCGAAACCGGCGCCGAGCGGCAGGGTCCACCAGCCGTCGGGCTCGGCCCGGACGGTGAGCTGGCCGGCAAGCCCCGCGCCGTGGCCGTTGGCGGCCAGGATGCGGGCCGCGAGCACCAGCTTGGCGGTGTCCGGGCGGACGGTACGCCGCAGACCGCTTTCCATCGTGCTGTCGACCAGAGTCGTATCGTCAGGCATGGCGGCCTCCATTGACGCGCGGTTCAGCGGGTTGCAGACGCAAACCTTTTACACTCGCCAGTTTGCCATGCCGGATCGCGAATTGTCGCAAGAGTTTGATCCGGTCTTCTACACCTGTTTCCGCTCGTCGGCCGCGATCGGGACACCCTCGGGAGCGGTTTGGGGGACCGCCGGGCCGCCTCGCGTCGGGTATTTTCCGCCGTCGTCAAAACCGTGCGCCGGTCCTGCGGCTCAGCCGGCGCTCCCGATCCGCGCGGTAACCTCGATCTCGACCTTCATCCCGGGCAGCGCCAGCGCCGAGATCACGGTGGTGTTGGCCGGGCGGATGTCGGCAAAGGCCTCGCCGATCGCCTCGCACACCGGTATCAGCTCCGCGCGATCGACGATATGGACCACCACGCGCAGCACATCGGCCAGGCTGGCCCCGGCTTCGCCGAGCGCGGTCTCGACATGACCGAGCGCGAGCCGGGTCTGCTCCGCCGCATCGGCCGGGAAGGCGCCGGTTTCCCGGTCCATGCCGGTGGTTCCGGAGACATAGACCATGTCGCCATCGACGACCGCCCGGGAAAAGCTCGCCAATTCCTCGAACGGCGTGCCGCTGGAGATGCGCCGCCGGCTCATCGTCGCGTCCTCACAGCTTGCTGTCCCGGCTCGGCAGGCCGAACAGGATACGGCCGTAATTCGCGCCCTGGGCATCCCAGGCGAGCGCGATATGGGAGGCGAGCGTATGCATGTCGCGCCAGTGGCGCTGCAGCGGCGATCCTTCCGCGTTGCCGGTCGCCCCGCTCAGCGCCATCAGCCGGTCGACCGCCTGCACCAGGAGCTTGCCCGCGTAGCCGTCGTTGCGCCGCCACCGGTGGCGTTCTTCCAGGCTCGGCACCTCGCCCGCCTCCGCCCTGGCGTGGATTTCCCGGCAATCGCGCCGCAACAATGTCCAGGCCGCGTCGATCTCGGCCGCCGCCTCGCCCGCGCGGAGCTGCGCCGTCGGCTCTTCGGCGAGCCTGGAGCCGCTTTGCATGCGCTGTGCGCCGAGCCTTTCGACCACCAGCGACAGCGCGCCGCGGGCGATGCCGACCGCGGGCGCCACGATCCCCTTGCCGAACAGGGAGAACAGCGGCATCCGGTAAAGCGGACCCGGGTTGACCGCGCTGCCGCGCGTGGGCTCGCCGCGGCAGGCCTCCGAACGGATCGTCCGGTCCTCGGCGATGAACAGATCGCGGCAGATCATCGACCTGGAGCCGGTGCCGCGCAGGCCCGTGGTGTTCCAGTCATCGACCAGCTCGACGGAGCTTACCGGCGCAAGGCCGTATCGGTGCTCCATGCCGTCGCGGTCGAGCCTCGGCGTCATCATGTTGAAATGGTTCCAGCGGCAGACATCGACCCCGCTCGCCAGCGTCCACGTGCCGTTCAGCACGAACCCGCCATCGACCGGGGTGACGCGGGAATCGGCGGTCGGCGTCGAGCCGGCGATCAACGCGTCGGGATCCTCGCCCCAGACCGCGTCCTGGGCGCCGGCACCGAACATGCCATGCATCCAGCTATGGCTGGCGACCACCGAATGGACCCAGGCGGTCGAGCCGCAGGCGCTGCCCAGCTCCGCGGCGAGATCGACCTGCAGCATGTAGTCGAGCTCGTAGCCGCCGTATCGCTCGGGCAGGTAAATCCGGTAGAGACCGGCCTCCATGAGCTCGGCCTGGGTCGCATCGGGCAGCCGCCTGATCCGATCCGCTTCCGCCGCCCGGCCGGCAATCGCCGGAAGAAGCGCCCGCGCGCGATCGATCAGCTTTTCGCGGGTGACCGCATGTGTGCCGCCGCTCATCGCCGCCGCGATCCCGGAGTCAGAGTCAAAAGCCACGAGGTGACGATACCCTTGGAATTTCCGGCGTTCGGGCTCCTGACCGCCCCCGTCGACCGGCCCGGGTCGGATGTTAGTGCAATGACCGTTTTTCCGCCAAGCCGGGGGGACCGGCGCCGGTGGACGGGGTGCGGGCGAGGCTTTAGAACCGGGGCCGCAACGAGACGGCGGCGCGCGACGCGCCCGCCCGGAGGGTCCCATGCAGCTCTACACCTATTTCCGCTCGTCGGCCGCCTATCGCATGCGCATCGCACTGAACCTCAAGGGTCTGGACTACGAGCAGGTCGCGGTGAACCTGCCCGGCGGGGCGCATCGCGAGGCGGAATTCGAGGCCGTCAACCCGCAGCGCCTGGTGCCGGCGCTGGTCGACGGAGGGCGCACACTGATCCAGTCGGTGGCCCAGATGGAGTATCTGGAGGAGACCCGCCCGGAGCCGCCGCTGCTGCCCGCCGACCCCCATGAGCGGGCGCGGGTGCGCGCGCTGGTGCAGATCGTCGCCTGCGACATCCACCCGCTCAACAATCTCAGGGTGCTCAAATATTTGCAGGAAACGCTCGGCCATGACGACGCGGCGCGCGATGCCTGGTACGCGCACTGGGTCGCCGAGGGCTTCGTCGCGCTGGAACGGCTGCTGGCCGACAGCGATCGCACCGGCGCGTTCTGCCACGGCGATACGCCCGGCATGGCCGATATCTGCCTGGTGCCGCAGGTGTTCAACGCCGAGCGCTTCAAATGCCCGCTCGATCCCTATCCGACGGTGATGCGCATCTACGAGACGTGCAACGCGCTCGAGGCCTTCGCCGCCGCCCATCCCGCCAGACAACCGGATTCGCCTGCCTCCTGAGGCCCTTCAGCCTGGCCGGGCGCAGGAATTGTTCGCCCCGCGGGCGGCAAATTCCCTAGAATGCCGCCACGGCGTTTCTTGCCGGAAAAACGGGGTTTCCATTCAGGGGAGACGGATCAATGAGAATCGGCACAGTGCTTGCGGGCATCGCGGCGCTCGCCCTCGGGGCGGCCGGCACGGCGGAGGCCCAGTTCAAGCTCAAGGGCGATCCCAAGGTCGCCTTCGTCTATTTCAACGTCAAGAACGACGGCGGCTGGACCCAGGCGATCGACGAGGCCCGCATCCGGGTCGAGAAGCAGCTCGGCTGGAAGATTCCCTTTGCCGAGAAGGTGCCGGAAAAGGCATCCGCCATCCGCCCGGTGGTCGAGCGGTTCATCCGCCGCGGCTTCAACATCATCAACGGGTCCGCCTTCGGCTACAGCGACACCTTCAAGGACCTGTCGAAGGAATATCCCGACATCGCCTTCGTGAACCCGGCCGGGGTCACCAACGGCCCCAACCTCCAGTCCTATTACGGCCGGACCTATGAGAGCCAGTATCTCTGCGGCATGGTCGCCGGCGCGATGACCAGGTCGAACAAGCTCGGCTTCGTCGCCGCCCACCCGCTCGGCCTCGTCACCTGGACGGTCAACGCCTACGCGCTCGGCGCCCAGGCGGTGAACCCTAAGGCGACGGTCAACGTGGTCTATACCGGCTCCTGGTACGATCCCGTCAAGGAACGCGCGACCGCGCTCGCCTTGATCGAGCGCGGCGTCGACGTGATCGGCCAGCATGTCGACACCCCGGCGGTCCAGGTCGCCGCCCAGGAGAAGGGGGTGTGGGGCACCGGCCATCACCGCGACATGCGCGAGTTCGCGCCCAAGGCGACTTTGTGCTCCTCGGTCTGGGTGTGGGACCGCTTCCTGATCCCGCTCTACAAGCAGATCTCGTCGGGGAGCTGGAAGACCAAGCCCTATGGCGAGTTCGTCGGGCTCGGCCATGGCGGCACCGACATCGCCTGCTGCAACGACATGGTGCCCAAGGAGGTGGTCGCCAGGGTGATGGCGGCGCGCCAGAAGATCATCGACGGCTGGCACGTCTATACCGGGCCGATCGTGGACAACAAGGGGAACCAGGTCGTCGCCGCCGGCAAGACGCCGTCGGACGCCGATCTCTGGGCCATGAAATATTTGGTCAAGGGCGTCATCGGCCAGCTCTGAGCCGGTATCCGACGCAAGCCTTCGCGCCCGGCCGGTTCCCGCCGGCCGGGCGCACCCCGTTGGAGCCCCGCCGATGACCGCCGCGCTCGAGATGAGCGACGTCAGCAAGGAGTTCGACGGCAACCGGGCGCTCGACGACGCACGGTTCCGGGCCGAATACGGCCGGGTCCACGCCCTGCTGGGCGAGAACGGCGCCGGCAAGTCGTCGCTGATGAACGTGGTCTGCGGCCTCTACGCGCCGGACCGGGGCCGGATCGCCATCGACGGCGTTCCGGTCACGATCGACGGCCCGGCGCGAGCGCGCGCGCTCGGCATCGGCATGGTGCATCAGCATTTCAAGCTGGTGCGCCCGTTCACCGTGGCCGAGAACGTGGCGATGGCGAACCGGCCGGGCGGGCGCTGGACGGACGAGCTGGCGCGGGTTTCGGAGGCCATCGCGCGCTATTGCGGCGAGCTCGGCTTCGCCCTCGACCCCGCTGCGCGGATCGATTCGATCTCGGTCGCCGAGCGCCAGCGGGTCGAGATCGTCAAGGTGCTGATGTCGGGCGCCCGCATCCTGATCCTCGACGAGCCGACGGCGGTGCTGACCGACGACGAGGCCGACCGCCTGCTGGGCGTGGTGCGCGGCCTCGCCGGGCGCGGCGCGGCCGTGGTGCTGATCACCCACAAGCTGCGCGAGGTCCGCGATTTCGCCGACCGGGTGACGATCATGCAAGGCGGGCGGACGGTCGCCGAGGAGGACCCGAAGACGCTGTCGGACCAACGCATGACCGAGCTGATGGTGGGCTCGGCACCGCGCAGCGCGGTGACCGCGCGCGGCGGCGGCGGCCGGGTCCGGCTTGCCATCGAAAACCTGGCGGCGGCGCGCGACGACGGAGTGGCGGCGCTCGCCGGCGTCACCCTCGATGTCCTCGAAGGGGAGATCTACGGCGTCGCCGGGGTCGGCGGCAACGGCCAGACCGAGCTCGCCGAGGTGCTGATGGGGGTGCGCCCGGCGCAAGGCGGCAGGGTCGCGCTCGACGGCGAGGACCGCACCGCCGCCCACCCGGGCGAGCGCCGCAAAAGCGGGCTCGGCACCATCCCGGCCGACCGCTATCTCTACGGGCTGACCGCCGATTTGTCGGTGGCCGAGAATTTCGGCCTCGCCGGGCTCGCCGCCGGGCGCTACGGAACCTGGTGGGTCGCGTCCGCGCGGATGCGCGGCGACACCGAGGCAGCGATCGCCGCCTTCGAGATCCAGGGCGGCGGGCCGGCGACCCGCGCGCGCCTGTTGTCGGGCGGCAACGCGCAGAAGCTGGTGCTGGCCCGCGAGCTCTCGGGCGGCGCCGGCATCCTGGTCGCCCATTCGCCGACGCGGGGGCTCGATTTGCGCGCCTGCGCGGCGATCCAGAGCCAGTTGCTGGACGCGCGCGAACGCGGCGCAGCGGTCCTCCTGATCAGCGAGGACCTCGACGAGGTGCTGGATCTCTCGGACCGGATCGGGGTGTTAAACCGGGGCCGCATCGTCGGCGAACTCGCCCGCCCGGCCGACCGCCACGAGGTCGGCAGGCTGATGGTCGGCCATGCCTGACCGCGCCGCCGCCGCGCCGGCCGGGGCCTTCCGCGCCCGCCGCCTGGGACGGCTCAACCTCGAAGTCCGCCAGTCGATCGGCCGCTGGAAACACGCCGGCTTCATCGCATTGGGCCTCGGAATCGGGCTCGCGATCTCGGTCGCCATCCTGCTCGCCGCCGGGGTCGAGGCGGCCAACATCTTCGAGGAGTTCGTCGTCCTCACCTTCTTCGACCGGCTGGGGCTGTCGAGCGTGCTGATCGAGTGCAGCCCGCTGATCCTGGTCGGGTTGAGCGCGGCGGTCGCGTTCCGCGTCAATTTCTGGAACATCGGCATCGAGGGCCAGTTCTTCTGGGGCGCGATCGGGGCGACGGTGATCGCGATCTTCGACGTCGGCCCGCCGGCGACGCGGATCGGGCTGATGCTGATCCTCTCTTTGGTCGGCGGGTTCCTGTGGATCGCCCCGCCGGCGATCTTCAAGATCAAGCTCGGCGTCAACGAGGTTATCTCGACGCTGCTGCTCAACTACGTCGCCTACCTGTTCGTCCTCAACCAGGTCTACGGCGCCTGGCAGGACAAGCGCGACCGCTTCCCCCATTCCGAGCCGTTCGATGCCGTCGAGCGCCTGCCGATGCTGGGCTGGGAGAAGGTCCATCTCGGGCTGGTCGTCAGCCTCGCCGCGGTCGGCTTCGTCTGGTGGCTGATGCAGCGAAGCCGCTTCGGCGCCTATATGCGCTTCGTCGGCTCGAACCCGCAGATGGCGCTCGCCGCCGGCATCCCGGTGGCGATGACGACCTTCCTCGCCGTCGGGCTGTCGGGAGCGCTGTCGGGCGCCGCCGGCTTCGTCATGGGGGCGGCGCAGGAGCACCGCCTGACCGGCACGATGGCGGCCGGCTACGGGTTCTCGGGAATCATGATCGCCTTCCTCGCCCGCAACAACCCGGTCGCGGTGCTGGTCGTCGCCTTCATGATCGGCGGGCTCTACGCGGCGGGGCAGAGCGTGAAAGTGTTCTACAGCCTGCCGCAGGCGCTGGTCTCGCTGATCCAGGCGATCGTGGTGATGTGCGTGGCGGCGTCCGATTTCCTGGTGCGCTACCGGCTGCGCTGGATCGGCGCCGGAGGCGGGCGATGATCGAATTCCTCGCCAACTGGCTCGCCTTCACCCCGGTCTTCGCGGTGCCGCTGCTGCTGGCGACGCTCGGGCTGATCGTCAACGAGCGCGCCGGGGTGATCAATCTCGGCGCCGAGGGGATGATGCTGTGCGGCGCGCTGGCCGGCGTCGCCTGCTTTGTCGAATTCGGCGAGAGCACCGCAATCGGCATGGCCGGGGCGGGCATCGCCGGGCTCGGGATCGCCGCTCTGTTCGCCTTCGTCGTCGTCGTGCTCCGGGCCGACCAGGTGGTGACCGGGATCACCATCGTCTTTTTCGGGATCGGGCTGACCGGGCTGGTCGGGCTGCGCTGGAACGACACCGCCATCGCCGGCTTCCAGAAGCTCGATCTCGGCTTCCTGTCCGACATCCCGTTCTTCGGCAAGGTGCTGTTCGCCCAGGATGCGATGGTCTATCTCACGGTCCCGATCGTCTTCGGGGTGTGGTGGTTCCTGTTCCGCACAAGGGCGGGGCTCAATCTGCGCGCGGTGGGGGAAAACCCGCAGGCCGCCGACGCCGCCGGCATAGCGGTCGATTTCTACCGCTTCGCGGCGGTCGCCGCGGGCGGCGCGCTGTGCGGGCTCGCGGGCGGCTATCTGGCGCTGGCGGCGGCCAAGATCTGGGTCAACGAGATGACCCACGGGCGCGGCTGGATCGCCATCGCGCTGGTGATCTTCGCCCGCTGGATGCCGGGCCGCGCGGTGTTCGGCGCCCTCCTGTTCGGCGGCATGGAAGCGCTGATCCCCCGCATCTTCGCCGCCGGCTGGCCGGTGCCGCAATATTTCCTCCAGATGACCCCGTTCCTGGCGACGCTCGGCGTGCTGGTGTGGGTCGGGGTGGCGGGCAAGCGGCGCTCGGCGGCGCCGGGGGCGCTCGGGCTGCCCTATGTCAGGGAGGATCGGTGGTGAGGTACCCCGCAAGGATCCCCCATGCCGGGTTAGCCGCCCCGATGGGAAAGCATGTAGGCGCGCAGGACGGCGTTCATCCGGCTCAAATGCCCCTTGCCCCGGGCCTTGAACCAGTCGAGCACATCCTCGTCCACACGCATCGAGACGGCCTTCTTGGAAGCGCCCGGCGGCATGACCAGTTTCGCGGTCGCGAAGAATTTCTCGTCCATCTCCGGGATGTCCGAGGTATCGATCCCCTCGTCGGGAATCGCGTCGATCTCAGCCAAGCGCTCTTTCGAGATAGGCATGGAATAGGTTCCTTTCCCGTTCCGTGGCCTTCCGCGCGCTGATCATGCGGATGACGCCGTCGCGGTCCGTGTGAGCGACGGCGGCCACGCCACCGTTGCCGAGGAAACCGAAACCGATCTCCCGCACTTCGCCGTGGTGGCGATCATCGGCCCGGGTCAGGACCGGACCGTTGAAGATTTCGGCGGCTTCCTCGAAGCCGATTCCGTGCTTGCGCCGGTTCTCGGCGTTCTTGGCGTCGTCCCATTCGAAGCGCGGTATGGAAGACATTCACGTATATACAAATGTCACTACGGTGACGATATGTCAAGCCTTGCGGTCCAAAGCGCGTCCGGTTTGGACAGACCCGCCTACTGCGTCCTGGATAATGCCCCGCCCAGGGGTCGGTTCGAAGGCGTCGATGTGGCGTCCGAGGAGACGGCGTTTGCGCGCCTACTCGGGATGAGGAAGGGTGGTTGGACTCCGCGCCCTACCTCACCCTGAATGGCCCCCGCAGGGGGCGTGTCGAAGGGCGGGCGTGCCGCGACGGCACCCAGCGTCGCGCCCTAAAAACTGTATCTGAGCGAGAGGACCGCTTTGGTGTCCCTGGTGTCGAGGAGGCGGGTGTCGCCGACATCGACCCCGGCCTTCGCGTGGTTGAGGCCGAGATTGGCCGACAGGCCCCGGGCCAGGTCGTATCGGGCGCCGAGCGCGGCGGAGACTTCGTGCTCGCCTTCGATGCGGCCGTAATGGGCCTCGACGGACCAGCCGAACACGCCGGTCTTTCCGCGGATCCCCGACGACAGGTACCACCGCTCGGCATCGGGGCCGCTCGATGCAAGCCGTTCGTAGCCCAGCCCGACATCGAACGAGAGGCTGCCGTAGATCACCTCGCCGACCGCGCCGATCGCCGTTGAGTCGAATCTGCGCGATCCGTCCGCCGCGGCATAAACGCCCCGGCCGATGCGCAGGGTCAGGCGATGATCGGTGTTGTCCATCGGGCGCCGGAAGGTCGCGCCAATTTCGAAATCGGCGTCTTCGTCGACCGCGGCGCCGACCACCCAGGGGCCGAACCGGCCGGTGTAGCCGCCGCCCCATTCGGCGAGCCCGCCGAGCGCATCGTCGAAGGCGAGCGCCGCGTTGCCGGCCCCCCGCCCGCGCCGGGTGCCCTCGCGAACGATCCCGGAGACGTTGCCGCCCGCGACCGTGCCCCACACGCCGCCGACGGAAAGCGCCGCGCGGTCGGTGTATCGGTCGTCCGGCGGGGAAGCGAACGCACCGTCGGTCACGTACTGGCCGAAATAGGTCAGGCTCACGCGCCAGCGGTTTTGCAGCTGGGCCAGGGCGCTGACCTCGGCATTGCCGATGAGTCCGGCATCGACGGATGCGCCGTCCTCCCCGTCCAGGCTCAACGGCGCGTCGAGAAGACCGGTCAAGGCGACCGTCACGTCGCCCATCTCGAACGCGATGGGTTCCTCCATCGACGACAGGCGTTCGTAGTTCAGCGAAATGTCCTGCGCCGCCGCGAAGCCGGCCGGTGCCATACCGGCGGCCACGGCGCAGGCGAGGAGCGGACCGCGCCGGTTCCTGTATGCCCGCACGGGCTCAGGCCTTTTTCGGGAATGTGGAGCGGAACGCCTGACGCGCGATGGCCCGGCCCGCCTTCACGGCCTCAATATGGTCGATTTCCCAATGGACGCCGCCATAGAGCCGGCTCATCCCGTTCTCTTCAGCAACCTGGCTCAGGCTGGTCCAGCGCCGTGTGACCCCCCTTAGCCGTGGCCACAGCACGAGGTCGGGCGATTGACCGGAGAACGAGACATCGTCGCGGCCGTAGATCTGCGCGATCATCTCCGCGCCAGCGGCGGCGAATGTCGAATGACCCGACGGGTAGGCCGGAAACTCCGGGGTGGGTATGAAGCTTCGCCAGTCCGCCTGCCGGATCACGCGTGGATCGGGGTTGCCGAATTCCGGCGCCCGCGCGCGGATCGCGCTCTCCGGGCGGACGATATCGTGATAGCACTTGCTGTCCCACGCGAAGATCGAGGCATCGCACTGCGTCATGCCGATCAGGGCGAAGGCGCGGGCCAGATCGACGAAGTCGAGGCCGCGATCCTGGAGCAGCTGGATACCGATGCAGATGAGGTGTCCCGAGGGCGTGACGCCCCAGGGGCCGTCTTCCCAGAACAGGGCGATCTCCGACTGATCGGCGGTGCGGACCTCGCTGTCCGCGCCGCCGAGGCGGCGGATCGTGTTGAACTCCTCGGCGAATTCCGGGCTCGCCGGATCGTGGAAGTCGGGCGCGCGGAACTGGGAACCACCGGTCATCGTCCAGGGCTCGATCTTTCCCTGCCCCGGATACAGGCACCGTTCGAAAGACGCGAAGGCCGGGCCCGGGCTGGCGCTGTAGAACGGCCCCGTGGGGCGCCACCGCAGCGAATCGGTGCGCCTTTCGTAGCGGCCGAGATAGTAGTTCACCTTGCTCGGCTCTGAGCCGTCGCCGGTGCGCATCTCAAGCACTTTCTGGCCGACCGCGCGGCCCCATTCGACGCCCCGGGACTTGGCTTCGCTCCCGGGAAACCGGTCCAGGAAGGCGATTCGCTCGAAGAGAAAGGGCTGCTGGAATGCCTCCGCCGCGGCTATCGCGAAGGCGACCCCGTAGGCGACTTCGGGATCGGCATCGCTGGGGCCCGGGCCGATTCCGAAGGGCTCGTCATAGGCCTGGACGATCCCGTTGGCCGCGAGGAATCCGGCCGCCATGGGGACGGAGCAGACATACGCGGCGCGCGGCGGCGGCAGCCTCTGGTCGCGCACCTGCTGCAAGGCCGTATCCAGCCAATCGTAGACCGCGTTCCGGTTCCGCGGCTTCAGGATCTGACTCGTATAGGACGAACGGCTGCCGGGAGAGCCGACGCACCCGGCCATCGGTAGTGCGGTCGCGGCCGTGGCGGCCGCCAGGAATTGCCTCCTCGAGCGGTACACTTTTCCTCCTTTCGCGATTGGTCAATTTCTCCGTGGAACGCAGGGTGAAATCGATCGGCGCCGCCGGTTTGCGGCGGCGGGCACGGGGGCGTTTCCGATTTGTCCGGGGGGCGGCACCGTCGGCGACGGTCCCACAAGACTTAATCTCCACACCAGCACCACCGACAGCGAGCATTCGACGACATACCCCGGAATCAGGGGCTTTCTCGCGGATTGGATACTCAACCTTGCATTACTCAAGCAAATGAATATTCATGTAGTCAAATATCATTCCTAATGATGGAGAATTTCGAAGAAATGCAAATCCAGAACTTCGATTTGAATTTATTCAAGGTCTTGATCGCATTGTTCGAGGAACGCAGCGTCACCCGGGCAGCGGCCAGGCTGGGCCGGACTCAGTCGGCGATCAGCAATTCGCTGCGAAGACTGCGCGAGATCATGAAAGATCCGCTGTTCGTTCGGGCGCCCGACGGC
Organism: Alphaproteobacteria bacterium; assembly: GCA_965205995.1. GTDB lineage: Bacteria > Pseudomonadota > Alphaproteobacteria > MPNO01 > MPNO01 > MPNO01. Next base: position 2,601,576 of record OZ242200.1, read on the forward strand.
CTGATGCTAACTCCGAAGGCAAAAAAACTGGAAGAACGGGTCCGCACCATCATCCATCTGACGGAAGACGCACTCACCGATAGCGAGGCATTCGATCCCGCCACGGCAAACGGGCGATTTCGCATCGGCGCCCCGGATCGCCTCGGTTTGCCGGTCATATTGCCGCTTTTTCAATCCTTGCGCGCACTCACTCCGAACACGGCGCTGCACCTGATCACCACCGACCGCGAAACGGCCCTCTCACATCTGGACGCGGACGAGCTGGATCTCGTCTTCGGCTGGATCGATCATCTTCCGGCCCGCTTCAACGTCTTGCTGATGTTTCGGGAAAGATTCGCCTGCCTGTGCAGAAAAGGACACCCGATCCTTCAACCCGCTCACGCTCCGGACCTCGGGGTGATCCTGTCGTTTCCGCAATTGGTGGTAAGCGTGGCCGCGGACAACAAGGCGGCCTTCGACTTCGTGTTGGCAGGTATGGGTAAGGAACGCGATATAGCGGTTCTGGTCCCGCATTTCCTGATGGTGCCGAGCCTGCTGGGGGATAGCGACCTGATCGGCATCTACACCCATCGAGTAGCCGAGCGTCTGGCCCGCGATTTCGATCTCGTGGCGCGGCCCATATCGGCGGAGATCGAGCCGCTGGATCAATACATGATCTGGCACCAACGCTACGAAGCCGACAAGAGGCATAGCTGGTTCAGGGAACAGATGACGCTCGCCTGCCGGCAGGTTTGAACCTAGCTCGCCCCTCCCTCACGCGCCGTCCCAGGGTCGCCATTTCGGTATCCAGCGCGGCACGTTCGCCTTGTAGCGCCGGTAGCTCTCGCCGAAGCGGCGTTCGAGGACGGGTTCTTCGCTGCGGATGAAATAGGTGGTGTTGAGGAGGACGAAGACGACCATCCAGGCGGCGAGGTACCACGAGCCGAAGAGGAGGGATTCGGCGGCGAGCATGACGTTGACGCTCGACAGCATGGGATTGCGGACATGGCGGTCGACAGCATGGGATTGCGGACATGGCGGTAAGGCCCGCGGACCACCAGCTTCCTCGGCGGCGCCCAGGGCGCGGGGGTGCCCTGGCCCGCGGTCGCGAACAGCCGGACGGTCCAGACCGCCATCGCGAACCCGGAAGCGGCCAGCACGGCGCCGATCCAGAACCGCGCCTCGGCCGCCGCCGCCGGCGCCAGGCCGCCCGGCAGGCCGGAGGTCAGCCACAGTATCGCGCCCGGAACGTAGACCAGGGCGGTCCCGGGCAGGATGACGACGGCCTTGACCAGCTCCCGCTTCATGCGCGTGCCCTCCGGCAAGGACGGGCCTCAGCCCGCCAGGATCGTGTGCCCCTCATGCAGCAGCGCCGGCACCACCGCGCCCGGGTGGATCCTGCGGTAATCGGGGCTGAACTGGTCGCCGCGCCGGAGGTCGACGAAACGGCTCTCGTAGTCGATCCCCTTTTCGAGCAGGGTCAGGCGGACCTTGATCGCACAGACCGAGGTCGAGTGTTCGTAGAGCGCCAGCATGGCTTGCCTCCCGGTCGGACGGTCGGAGGATAGCCGGACGGCGAGGGCTGTCGACAGGGGGTGTTGCTGCCGGAGGCCGCGGCATCATATTGAAGGGTGTCGCCGAACCGAATGTGGGAAGGAACGGTCATGGGTGGGTTGAGACTCGCGAAACCGCTGCTGGCGGCGATCGCCGCCGGGCTGATCGCAACCGCCGCGGCGCAGGCGCAGCAGGCGCGGACCGGCTCATTCGAGGGCACGAGCGGGCACAAGGCCTCGGGTGGGGTGTCCATCGAGCGGGCCGGCGGGCGCTGGTTCGTGCGCCTCGCCGAGAACTTCCGCCTAGACCGCGCGCCCGACCCGCGCGTCGCGCTCGGCAAGGACGGCTATGACGCGGCCACGACGCTCGGGCGGCTCAAGGCGAGGCGCGGTTCCGACCGCTATCTGATCCCCGACAGCATCGACCCGGCGAAGTTCAACGAGGTCTGGCTGTGGTGCAAGGCGTTCGAGGTCCCGCTCGCGGTGGCGAAGCTGAAATAGCCCGTCCCTCGATACGGCCCTTCGGGCCTACTCGGGATGAGGAAAACCCCCTCACCCTGAATAGCCCCGGACTTGATCCGGGGCGGCTCGTTTTCCGCCGGGCCTCTTGCTACCATCGCCCGGCGAAGAGAGGGCATGTGACATGGCCGGAAGCCTGAGCGCGGCGGAAGTCGCCCATTTCGAGGAGCACGGCTACCTTTTCCCCAAGCGCGCCATCGGCGCGGCGGAGGCGGAGCGTTACCGCCTGCTGCTGGAACACTATGAGACCGTGCTCGGCGTCGAGCCGCAGACCTATCTCAAGATCAAGGCCCATGTCGCGGCGCCCTGGATCGTCGATCTCGCGCGCAGCGAGTCGATCCTCGATGCGGTCGAGTCGCTGATCGGCGGGGACATCATGCTGTTCGGCACCTCGCTGTTCTCGAAGAAGGGGAACGACCCCCGCTTCGTCTCCTGGCACCAGGATTCGGCCTATTACGGGCTCGACCCGCATGAGGAGGTCACCGCCTGGGTGGCGCTGACCCCGGCGACCCGCAGCAACGGCTGCATGCGGGTGCTGCCGGGCTCGCACAAGGGCCCGGATTTCAACCACGACGAGACCTACGACCCGCAGAACCTGCTCGCGAGAGGCCAGACCATCCGCGGGATCGAGGACGACAAGGCGGTCTTCATGGAGCTCGAGGCGGGCGAGTTCTCGCTGCACCACGAGCGCACCGCGCATGGCTCGCTCGCCAACGAGACCGACGGGCCGCGGGTGGGCGTCGCCTATTTCTACATGCCCGCCCATTGCCGCTCGACGATCGGACGGCGGACGGCGCTGCCGATGCGCGGCGAGGACCGCTACGGGCACTGGGATGCCGATCCCCTGCCGAAGGAGGATCTCGACCCCGACTGCATGGCCTTCCTCAAGGAGATGTGGGGCCGCTACCAGGACACCGCGGTCGCGCAGGAGGCAAGACGGACCGGCGGCTGAGGCGCCTCAGAGCGGGCAGCGCCGGTCCTCCACATAGTCGTGGACCGCGATGCGGCCGGCGACGATGTCTTCCCTCGCCGTCTCGATGGCCGCGCGAACGGCTGGGGAAATGAGCGCCTCGTTGTGCTCGTCGAGCGCCCAGTCGACCCCGCCCTCGGCGAGGCCGAGGGTCGCCACGCCGGCCGAGAACCGTCCCCGCATCGCGTCCTTGAGCGTTTCGTAGGCGGCGACGTCGACCCGCTTCAGCATCGAGGTCAGCACGGTTCCGGGCGCGAGTCCGTTCTGGTTGAGATCGACGCCGATGGCGAATTTGCCGGAATCGGCGGCCGCACGGATCACGCCGATCCCGGTGCCGCCGGCGGCGTGGAACACCACGTCGGCGCCCCGCGCGAACTGGGCGTGCGCCAGCGCCGCGCCCTTTTCCGGGCGGTTCCACGCGGCGGGCGTCCTTCCCGTCATGTCCTGGAGGACCCGGATGCCCGGCCTCGCCGCCGCCGCGCCCTGGACGAAGCCGCAGGCGAACCGGCGGATCAGCGGGACATCCATGCCGCCGACGAAGCCGAGCGTGCCGGTCTTCGACGTGAGCGCCGCCGCGACCCCGACCAGATAGGAGCCCTCATGCTCCTTGAACGCGTATTGGCGGAGATTGGGCAGGTCGAGCCAGTTCACGTCGATGATGGCGAACGACCGGCCGGGGTTTTCGGCGGCCACCGCCGCGATCGCCTCGGCGTGGGAGAACCCGACGCCGATCACCAGCGTTGCCCCGCGCGCGATCGCGCGGCGCATGGCGGGCGCGCGATCCGCCTGGCTCGCCGCCTCCTCGGCGAGGACCGCGACCCCGGTCTCGCCGGTGAAGCGCTCCGCGCCCTTCCATACGGCGGCGTTGAAGCTTCGGTCGGACCGGCCACCCTGGTCGAACACGATCGCCGGCTTGAACCCGGCGGCCGCCGCGCCGCCGGCCAGAATGAACCCGATCAGAACACCGAGAAGCGCCCGCAACCGCATCGCCTTCCCTCCCCGCAGTCGTCGGCCCATTGTGCCGTCGAATTCCCGCCGGACAATACGGGGCGATCCTTCGATACGCGGTGCTGTCGCCAATTCGCTCGATCTCCGCCGTTTCGCCTGAACCCCCGCTGCCGCTACACTATCCCCCCGGCAAGGAGGAGCGGCGGCAGTGGCGAACAGGGATTTGCGGAGCTGGCTTGAGGACGTCGAGCGCATCGGCGAGCTCCAGACCATCACCGGCGTCGAGCATCACGAGGAAATCGGCGGCCTCGTCGACATCTTCCAGCGCCGGATGGGCAACCCCGCGGTGATGTTCGACGAGATTCCGGGATTCCCCAAGGGGCACCGGGCGATCGCCAACATCCTGACCTCGGTGCCGCGCATCAACATCGCGCTCGGCCTCGACCCCGAGGCCTCGGAGATGGACCTGATCCGCTGGTGGCGGAACTATATGGGCGACGCGCCGACGCACGAGCCGCGCGAGGTCAATGGCGGGCCGCTGCTCGACAACGTGAGCGAGGGCGCGGCGGTCGATATCACGACGATCCCGACTCCCAAATGGCACGAGCTTGACGGCGGGTATTTCATCGGCACCGGCTGCATGGTGGTGATGAAGGACCCCGACACCGGCTGGGTCAATTTCGGCTGCTACCGGGTGCAGTCGCACGAGCCCGCGCTGGCGACGGTGATGATGTCGCCCGGCAAGCACGGCCGGCTGATCATGGAGAAGTACCACAAGCGGGGCGAAGCCTGCCCGGTCGCGGTGGTCGCCGGCATGCACCCGTCGTTCTTCATGATCGCGGGGCTGGAGATCCCCTACGGCAAGAACGAGTTCGACGCGGTCGGCGGGCTGATGCAGGAGCCGATCGAGATCGTCAACATGCCGAAGACCGGGCTGCCGGTGCCGGCCAATGCCGAGATCGCCTTCGAGGGCTATATCCACCACGGCGACGAGGTGCTGGAGGGCCCGCTCGGCGAATGGACCGGCTACTACGCCGGCGGCCGGCGCAAGGAGCCGGCGATCCGCATCGAGACCTTCATGCACCGCGACAACCCGGTGCTGACCGGCGCGATCCCGGCCGTACCCCCCAACGACAACACGTTCTATCTCGGCACCTATCGCTGCGGCGCGGTGTGGAACCAGCTCGAGGCGGCGGGCGTCCCTGAGGTCAAGGGTGTGTGGGCGCATGAGGCGGGGGGCAGCCGGATGTGGCTCACCGTCTCGATCAAGCAGATGTACGGGGGCCACTCGAAGCAGGCCGGGCTGATCGCCGCCTCCTGCCATGCCGGCGCCTATTCCAACCGCTGGGTGGTGGTGGTCGACGACGATATCGACCCGACCAATATGGACGAGGTGGTCTGGGCGATGTGCACCCGCTTCGACCCGCGCGAGGATATGGAGACCATCCGCGGCGGCTGGAGCACGCATCTCGACCCGATGTGCTATGACGCCGACACCGACCGGCGCAACGCGCGCGTCGTGGTCGATGCCTGCATCCCGTTCAACCGGCGCGACAGCTTCCCGACCGTCGCCCGCTCCTCGAAGGCGCTCGACGACCGCATCCGGGCGAAATACGCCGACGTGCTGCCATAGCCCTGGCCCTAGGCGGCAATTGCCGATCGCGTCGTTCTGCTGATATTCTCGTCCGCAATCCTGGGAGGACCTCATGAAGATTTTGAGGCTGGAAACGACGGCGCCGTTTCAAGGGCTCGCCGAGCTGGTGGCGGACAAGGAAGGGCTGTTCGAGGCCGAGGGAATCAGGATCGAGTGGGTGAAGCGGGTCGACACGCCGCGCGAGATCGACACCGGCGAGACCTCGCCCGACGCGTTCTCCGCCTTCGGCAGCCACGGCAACACCTTCGAGCAGGGCGGCGCCGACATGTACAACGCCTGCGAGTGGGGCAATTACCGCCGGGTGCAGGACAGCGCCGCAAGGGGCCGCCAGGTCGGCCGGCGTTCGATCGTCACCTGCGCGGCGATCGTCGTCCGGCCGGATTCGGACGTGTTCACCCCGCAGCAGCTCGCCGGCCGGATGATCGGCGTGCCGTATTATTTCGGCACCCACTACCTGACCATGCACCTCCTCGACGGCTTCATGCCGCGCGAGGCGATCAAGACCTGCCGGGCGCCGAACGGCTCGGCGGCGCGCTACGACGCGATGTTTTCGGGCGAGGTCGAGGCGACGACGCTGACCGAGCCCTATATCACGATGGCCGAGAAGAACGGCTGCCGGGTGATTTGCGAGGCGCTCTATCACGGTACCGAGGTGGTCGCCGATACGGTCGCCGCCGAGACCTACGCCGCCTTCAGCCGCGCGGTCTCGGCGGCGGTCAGGCTGATCGACGCCGACAAGAGGAAATACGCGCAGATCTTCCTCGACTACCACGCCGGCCAGCACCCGGCGCTCGCCGAACTCACGGTCGACGACCTCAGGCTCAGCCGGATCCAGATGACCGATCCGGCGCCGATCCCGGAGCACGAGCTCCAGCGCACCTATGAGTGGATGCGAAGCTGGAACATGCTCGACGATGTCGGCGAGCAAAGCCTGATCGACGCCGACCGGCAGGCCCAGGCGCACGATCTGCTCGGCGCCTGAGCCGCACCGTATCCGCCGCGGCTACCGGGCCGCGGTCACCATGATCTCGATGAGGAATTCTGGCCGCGCCAGCTCCGACCTGACGCAGGCGCGCGCCGGCATGTTGTCGGGATCGATCCAGGCGTTCCACACCTCGTTCATCGCGCCGAAATTGTCGAAATCGGTGATCCACAGATTGGCCGAGAGGATCTTCGACTTGTCGCTGCCGACGGTGGCGAGCTGGGCGTCGATATTGTCGAGGATTTCCCGGGTCTGGGCCTTGATGTCCCCACCGCCGTGCCCGACCTGGCCGGCGAGATAGATCGTGTCGCCGTGCACGACGATGCCGCTCATCGACGGCATCTGTTTCCCGTTCACGACCTTGCCGTGCCTCGCCTGGTGTCTTTCGATAGCCATCTTGGTCCCCTAGTCTCAATGATGAATTCGCGGCTACGATGCCAGCACAGCACGGTTCCCGCAACGCTGGCGGGGCAATGAAGGGGCAGGGATGAAGGTCGACCTGGCGGCGATCGGCGGCGGCTTCGCCGGGCTCGTGGCGGCGGTGCGCGCGGCCGAGCTCGGCCTGACGGCCGCCGTGATCGAGCGCGGCGAGGGCGAGGACTATATGTGCAACTCGCGGGTCTGCACGGGCGTGCTGCATACGGCGCTCGCCAATGCGGGCGACCCGCCCGACATCGTCTACCAGCGGATCATGACCGGAACAAGGGGAACCGCGCGGCCCGATCTCGCACGGACCTTCGCGGAGAACGGCGGGCGCACGGCGGCGTGGATGGAGGATCATGGCGCGACGCTCGAAACCGTGCCGCGGCGCAATTACGGGCTGCCGAGCCTCGCCCCGACCCGCAGGATGGGTGCCGGGCTGGATTGGCAAGGGAACGGCCCGGACCTCTTCCTCAGGACCCTGACGGCGCGGCTCGAAACCGCCGGCGGCACCATCCTCTGCGGCACCGAGGCGCTCTCGCTGGTCATGCAAGACGGCATTTGCCGCGGGGTCGAGGTCCGCGGCGCGAATGGCGATTCGATCGTCGAAGCCGGCGCGGTGGTGATCGCCGATGGCGGCTTCCAGGCCGATCGCGAACGGCTCGGACGTCACATCGCGAAACGCCCCGACCGCATCCGCCAGCGCAACACCGAGACCGGGTGCGGCGACGGTCTCCGCATGGCCGAGGAAGCCGGCGCGGCGACGGTCGGGCTCGACAAGTTCTACGGCCATGTGCTGTCGCGCGACGTGATGACCAACCCCGTGCTGTGGCCCTACCCGCAGGTCGACGTGATCTGCGCCTCCGGCATCGTCGTCGGCGCCGACGCGAAACGCTTCACCGACGAGGGTCTCGGCGGCATCTACCTCACCAACGCCATCGCCGGTCTGGACGATCCGCTGAGCGCGACGGCGATCTTCGATGCGACGGTCTGGGAGCAGGCGAAGGAGGCCGATCTGGTGCCGCCCAACCCGTTATTGGTGGACGCAGGGGGGACGCTGCACCGAGCCGGCTCGATCGGGGAGCTCGCGCTGCGTGCCGGGCTCGACACCGGGACCCTCGAAACCACCGTCGCAAAGTTCAACGCCGCCGTGAAGGGCGGAAGCGCGGCGGCGCTCGCGCCGGGCCGGACAGTCGATGTCTACACGCCGGTGCCGATCGAGACCCCGCCCTTCCATGCGATCCCGCTCGCCGCCGGCATCACGGTGACGATGGGGGGCATCGCGGTCGACGGGTCGGCGCGCGTGCTCAGGCCCGACGACACGCCGATCCCGGGCCTCTATGCCGCGGGCTCCACCGTCGGCGGCGTCGAGGGCGGCCCCAACGCCGCCTATACCGGCGGGCTGATCAAGGCCTTTCTGCTCGGCCTCGTCGCCGCGGAGACCGCCGCGCGCGAGATCCGGGCGGCAGATTGAATTCGGGGAGGAACGGATGAAATACGAAGCGCCGAGCGCAAGCGCGATCAAGGAGATAGCCGACGAGATCGGCTTCACCGTCGACGACGCGGATGTCGAGGACATACTGGCCTTCTGGGCGCCGTTCGTCGATGCCTTCAACCATGTCGAGGAGACGCCGGACGATCTGCCGCCGGTCAAGTATGCGCGCGGCGCGTGGTCGCGCCCCGACCGGGCGGAGAACCCGCATGGCGGCTGGTACGTCAAGGCGCGGATCGAGGGCGCGGCGGACGGCCCGCTCAAGGGCAGGACGGTCGCCATCAAGGACAGCGCCTGCGTCGCCGGCATCCCGATGATGAACGGCGCCTCGGTGCTCGAAGGCTACGTGCCGGATATGGACGCAAGCGTGGTCACCCGGCTGCTCGATGCGGGGGCGACGATCCTCGGCAAGTCGGTGTGCGAGTATTTCTGCGTCTCCGGCGGCAGCAACACATCCGCCTCGGACATCGCCGAAAGCCCGCGCAACCCGGGCCACACCCCGGGCGGCTCCTCCACCGGGAGCGCGGCGCTGGTCGCCTCCGGCGAGGTCGACATGGCGCTCGGCGGCGACCAGGCGGGCTCGATCCGCATCCCGGCGTCGATGACCGGCATCGTCGGCATCAAGCCGACCTTCGGCCTCATCCCCTATACCGGGATCATGGGGATCGAAACCACGGTCGACCACACCGGACCGATGACCGGGACCGTCGCGGACAACGCGCTCTTCCTCGAATCGATGGCGGGCGAGGACGGGCTGGATGCGCGCCAGCGGGTGCCGAGCGTGGACAGCTACACCGACGCGCTCGGCGGCGATGTCAAAGGCTTGCGGATCGCCGTCGTCTCGGAGGGTTTCGGCCGCTACGACTCCCTGCCCGATGTCGACGCGACGGTGCGCGCGGCCGCCAGGCATCTCGACTCCCTGGGGGCGCAGGTCACCGAGGTTTCGATCCCGATGCACATGACCGGGCTCGCGATCTGGGGCGGGATCTGCGCCGACGGCATGTACCACACGATGTTCCGGGGCTACGGGTTCGGCAAGAACGTCGGCGGCGTCTACCCGACCTCGCTGATCGACGAGATGAACCGGGCGGGGGCCCGCGCCGAGGAATTCCCGCACACCTTCCGCTTCGGCCTGCTGCTCGGCCGCTACACCGACAAGGCCTATGGCGGGCATTTCCACGCCAAGGCGCAGAACCAGCGCCGCGTGCTGAAGGCGGCCTATGACGCGGTGCTCGCCGAAAACGATCTCCTGCTGATGCCGACGACGCCGATGACGACTTCGAAGATCCCGCCCCGCGACGCGCCGTTCCTCGAAACGATGCAGCATTGCTGGGAGGCGATCGGCAACACCGCGCCGTTCAACGTCAGCGGCCACCCGGCGATTTCGGTCCCCTGCGGGCTCGGGAACGGCGACAAGCCGGTCGGGCTGATGCTGGTCGGACGGCATTTCGAGGAGACCACGCTCTACCGCGCGGCCCATGCCTATGAGCAGTCCTGCGACTGGCAGACCCAGGGCGCGAAGGGGTAGCGCAACATTGTCGGATTTTCGCGGGGCTGATAGCGTCCCGCTCGGTCAACCGGAGAGCCGGAAGCATGTTTCTCAAGAACTACTGGTATGTGGCCGCGTCGGACCGCGAGATCGGCCGCGAGCCCTTCGCCCGCACCCTCCTCGGCCAGCCGGTCGTCATGTACCGCACCGAGGGCGGCAGGGCGGTCGCCTTCGAGGACCGCTGCTGCCACCGCCGCGCCCCGCTGTCCTTCGGCCGGGTGACGGGCGACAACCTGCAATGCGGCTATCACGGCCTGGTCTATGCGCCCGACGGGACGGTCATCGGGATCCCGGGCCAGACCCAGATCCCGCCCGGCTCCCGGGTCCGCACCTACCCGCTGGTCGAGCGCTGGCGGTTCCTGTGGATATGGATGGGCGAGCCCGCGCTGGCCGACGAGACCGAGATCCCCGAACTCTACTGGCATGACCACCCGGACTGGACGATGGTCTCGGGCTATCTCCATGTCGGGGCGCATTACCAGCTATTGGTCGACAACCTCCTCGACCTCACCCATGAGACGTTCCTGCACGCCTCCACCATCGGCAACGAGCATGTCGCCAACACGCCGCTCGCCAGGGTCGAGCGCGATACGCTTGAGGGGGTCAGGGGCACCGCGCTGGAGCGGGTCTCGCGCGACCTGCCGAGCGTGACCGCGACGCGCTGGATGCGCGACATCGACGCGCCGCCCTTCTATGCGCGCTCCGGCGGGTTCGACAAGACCGGCGATAGGGTCGACCGCTGGCAGATCATCCGCTTCGAGCCGCCGTCGCATGTCTGGCTCGACGTCGGCGTCGCGCTCGCCGGCAGCGGCGCGCCCGAGGGCGACCGCTCGAAGGGCGTGACCCATACGGTGATCGACGCGCTGACGCCGGAGACCGAGACCTCGACGCATTATTTCTGGACCTTCCCGCGCAACCACCAGCTCGAGGATTCGGACCTCTCCGACTATTTCAAGAAAGGCGTCGACAAGACCTTCCTCGAGGACAAGTGGATGCTGGAGGGCCAGCAGCAACGGATCGACGCCGCCCCCGACTCGCCCGTCATCGAAATCAACGCCGATGCCGGCGGGGTGGCGGCGCGCAACATCGTCGCCCGGCTGCTGGAGGAAGAGCAGCGCGGCAAGGCGGCGGGGGAGCTGTTGCAGGCCTGAACACGGCAGGCCCCGGTCGAAACGGGAATTAGCTCGGCTGGAACAGGAGGTCGGGCAAATAGGTCGCGATCTCCGGGAACCGGACGATCACGGCCATCCCGATCAGCATGATGATCCAATAGGGTATCGAGCTCCTGAAGATCGTCATGACGCTGATATCGGGATCGAAGTCCTGGATCGCCGATTTTACCGTGTAGACCAGCAGCCCGAATGGCGGCGTCAGCAGTCCCGCCTCGATCGCGATGATCGCGATCACCGCGAACGCGATGGGCTCGTAGCCGAGCTTGACGGCGATCGGCGCGAAGATCGCGGCGGTCAGCAACATGATCGAGATCGAATCGATGATCATGCCGAGCACGAACCAGACCAGCACCATCACCTCCAGGATCATCCAGGGCGCCATGCCCGATCCGAGGAACACGCCCTCGATGGCGTTGGTCATCCCGGTCATGGCGAGCGTCCGCGAATAAAGCGCGGCGGTGATCAGCAACAAGAGGATCGGCGCCGAGGTGCGCCCGACGGAGAGGATGGAATCGACGAAATCGCGGAGGCGCATGCCCTTGACGATCGCCAGGACGAGGCCGATGAAGGCGCCCGCGCCGGCGCCTTCGGTCGGGGTGAAGACGCCGAACCAGATACCGCCCAGCACCACGACGATCACCGCGACGATGCCGAACAGGCTGACCAGGAACTGGAGCGTAGACACTTCTTCGACATCCGCCGCGGCACCCGGGGCGCCCTCGACGGCGTCCCGCGATCCGGCGCCGACGAGCTCCGGTTTCAGGAGCGCCATCGCGAAGACATAGACCACGAACATCGACGTCAGGAGGAGCCCGGGCAGGATGCCGGCGGCGAAAATCTGGCCGATCGATTGCTCGGTGAGGATGCCCCAGACGATCATCAGCACGCTGGGCGGGATCAGCATGCCGAGGCAGCTCGACCCGGCGACGGCGCCCAGCGCGAACCCGCGGTGGTAGCCGAACCGCTTCATCTCGGGATAGGCGATGCGCGAGAACGCCGCGGCCGAGGCGATGCTGACCCCGGTCACGAAGGAGAACAGCGCGTTGCCGAGAACCGTGGCGATCGCCAGCCGGCCGGGTAATCGGTGCAGCAGGCGGTTGATGCCGCGATAGACATCGGTGACCGTGCCGGACTTGCCGATGAACTCCCCCATCAGCATGAACAGCGGGATCACGGCGAAGACATAGGCCCGGATCGCCTCGTAGGCGGTGGCCGCCAGCATGGTCTGCACGGAGCGGAAGGCGTAGGAATCGGCGCCCGTCACCATGAAGATCCCGAGCGCGCTGGTCATGCCGAGGGCAATCGCGATATGGACGCCGACGGCGACCAGCGCCACCAGGCAGACGACCAGCAGGATGGCGACATTCGCGTCGAACACTGTCCTCGTTCCCTCTGCGCCGCCCGGCCGGGGCTAAAGCCCCGGGGCGTCCCCGCCCGCTTCGGAGTCGGGCAGCCCCGGCCTGAACACGTCGAGATAGGCCATGACTCAGTAGTTGATCAGGGCCAGCGCGCTACCCAGCAGCACGGTCCAGCGCGCCGGCCAGGAGGGCACCCTGAGCGCCCCCTCGCCCTCGAACTCGCCGTCGACGAAGGAGCGGATGCTTTCCTCCCATCCGCCGGTGATGATCATCAGGAAGAACACCGCCCCCAGCAGATAGCCGAACGCCAGCAATATCCGTTGGATCCTGTCCGGCAAATGGATCACGAGGAAATCCGCCTTGAGCATCGACCGGCTGCGAATCGCATAGCCCGCCTGCAGAAAGACGATGATGACGACGGAAGCGCTGACCATTTCCACCGTGCCGTAGATCGGCCGGTCGAACGCGCCGCGCCCGACGATGTCGCCGAGAACCAGGAACACCAGCGCGAAGGCCCAGACCGCCGCCAGGACCATCAGGATCTTGGATATGCGGTCAGTCAGCGTGATCAGGTTCATGCCAGGCTGCCGCCGGCCCCCGGGCAAGCGGGCGGCCGGCCGGACACCCCTATCCGGCCGGCGAACCCGTGTGTGCGGCGGCCCGCCGCTACTTGACGACGTAGCGGACCGGCCACTTCCTGGATGATCGGCTTCACCTCGGCCGGCAATTTGGACCAGAACCGGTTGTTCACCGTCAGCCCGTGCCATGTGATCGAGCCGAACCCGATGGTGGTGTCGAGCCGAACCCGATGGTGGTGTAGTACTTGCCGACTTCCCACAGCCCGAAGGTCTTGCCCCAGGCGCTCGGGAACATGATGCCGCCCTGGGCGACGCCGGTCTTGAGCTTCTGATACCAGCCCGGCAGCCCGTCGGTAACCGGGACGATGCCGATACCGGCCTGCTTCATCCAGTTGAGGTTGAGCCCGGCGCCGAGGATCTTCCGGCCCTTGAGGTCGTCGAGCGTCTTCCACGCGAACTGCGTGCCGAGGTTGTATCCGCCGTCGCCGATGATGGCGATCAGGGTCTGGTTGAAGTCCTGGAACCGCTTCTCCAGGCTCGGGAACTGCCTATAGATGTCGGCGGCGGCCGCAACGCTCTGCACCGGATCCATGGTGCCGAAAGGCAGCATGATCTGGAAGGCGTGCATCGGCAGCTTCGACGCCTCGAAGCAATAGCAGAACCCGCCGATATCGACGACGCCGTTCTGCACGCCTTCGAGCGTGTCGAAGACCTTCACGATGGAACCGCTATAGCCCTCGATGAAGTTGACCTTGTACTTGGTCTTCGCCTCGACGGCTTTCTTGAGTTCCGGCTGGAAGAAGTTCTTCATCAGCCCGGCATAGACCACGGTCGGCGGGTGACCGGAGGCGATGCGGATATTGATCGTGTCGGCGCTGGCGGGCGCGGCGGCGATCGCGGTCCCCAGCAACGCGGCGGCGGACGCACCGAGGATGCGTCTGGCTCTCCCTGTAGCCCGGGCCTCGACGGCCGGGATCGATCGCCCCCGTTTCCCGATCGACGGTTGGATCGGGCCGAAATGGAAGGCGCGGGTCAAACTATAGGTTGCCCATGGGACCCGCAAACGGACAATTCGGCGAGCGCTGCCGACTACCTGATGGCCTTCGCCCTCGCCGGGTCCTCCCACCAGGCATCGATCACCACCCCGTAGAGCGGGGTGACTCTGGGCCGGCCGAACCTGTTCCAATAGGCGACCCGGTCGCCTTGCAGGAAATAGAGCGGCACGAAGTAGTGCCCCCATAGCAGCACCCGGTCCATGGCGCGCACGACATCGACGAAGACGTCGCGCTTGCGCGCCTTGGTCATCAGCTCGATCAGCGTGTCGACGGCGGGGTTCCCGATTCCGGGATAGTTGCGCGTCCCCTCCTGCCCGGCCGCCTTGGCGCCCCAGTAGAACGCCTGCTCGTTCCCCGGCGAGAGCGACATGCCCCAGCGATAGATGATCATGTCGAAATCGTAGGTGTTGCGCCGGTACTGGTATTGCGAGGTGTCGACGGTGCGGACCCGCGCCTCGACGCCGAGCCGCCGCAGGTTGCGTGCGAACGAGAGCGCGATCTTCTCGTTCGCCGGGTCGACCAGCAGGATCTCGAACGCCATCTTGAGCCCGTCCGCGGCGCGGCTGAGGGCGCCGTCCCGCACCACCCAGCCCGCCTTGGCCAGGATGCGCTTGGCTGTCCTGAGATTCGCCCGGATGCCGCCGTCGCCCCCGGGCGGGCGGTAGGGTTTCTCGAACAGCTCGGGCGGCAGGCTCTTCCGGAAGGGCTCCAGCAAAGCGCGTTCGCGGCCCTCGGGGATGCCGCGCGAGCCGAGCTCCGAGTTGTCGAAGATGCTGTGGGTGCGGCGATAGGCGCCGTGCAGCAGCGTCTTGTTGACGTTTGCGAAGTCGAAGGCATGCGCGAGCGCATAGCGCACCCCGCGGTCGGCGAAGATCTCCCGCCGGGAATTGAACACCAGGGCGGCCATGCCCGACGGGCGGCCGTTGGGCAGCAGTTCGCGCTTCACCCTTCCGTCCGCGGCGGCGGGAAAGTCATAGGCGGTCGCCCAGCGCTTGCCGGAGAATTCGAGGCGGAGGTCGTACTCGCCCGCCTTGAAGGCTTCGACCATCACGTCGCCGTCGCGGTAGTAATCGTAGCGCACGCGGTCGAAATTGTGCTGCCCGCGGTTGATGGCGAGGTCGCGCCCCCAATAGCCGGGATCGCGGCGATAGACGACGCGGCGGCCGGGATCGACGCTCTCGATGCGGTAGGGGCCGCTGCCGACCGGCGGGACGAGCGTGGTCTTCTCGAATTCCACCCTGGCGTAATACGACTTCGACAGGATCGGCATCAGCCCCAGGATCAGCGGCAATTCGCGGTCGGGCGACGCGGCGTCGAAGACGAAGCGTATCGAGCGCTCGCCGGGGCGCTCGATCCGCCGGACCTGCTTGTAGTAGAGCCGGTGGTTGGGGCGTCCCTTTTCCTTCAGGGTCTCCCAGGAAAACACCACGTCGTCCACGGCGATCGGGCTTCCGTCGTGGAACCGCGCCTCCGGCCTCAGCGTGAAGGTGACCGACGACCGGTCGTCCGGCACCTCGACCGTCTCGGCGATCAGCCCGTAAAGCGAGAACGGCTCGTCCCAGCTCCGCTTGAGCAGGCTCTCGAAGACCAGGTGGCGCCCATGCGCCGGCACGCCCTTGACGAGAAACGGGTTGAGGTTGTCGAAGCTTCCCCGCACCGCGCGCCGGAGTTCGCCCCCCTTGGGCGCGTCGGGATTGACGTAGTCGAGATGGCTGAACCCCGCGCCGTATTTGAGGTCGCCGTGCATCGCGATGCCGTGGCTCGGCGCGGCGGCGTGCGCGGCGCCCGCCAATCCAGCGGCGAGACCGAGGGCCAGACACCCCCGCACGGCGCGATGAAGACGGTCGACCACGCGCCGGCTAGAACGTCGTCCAGTCACCGGACTGCTCGAAAGCATGGGCGGCGCGGTAGATCGTCGTCTCCTCCCAGTGCCGGCCGGTCAGCATCAGCCCGATCGGCCGGTCGTCCTCCAGCCCGCAGGGCAGGCTCATCGACGGGTGGCCGGTGAGGTTGAAGCCGCAGGTATTGGCCAGCATCTCCCAGGCGACCTTGGTGGTCTCCTCGGGCGTCGGGTTCTTGGGCGGCAGCTCCGATGCCTTCATCGGCAGCGTCGGCATCAGCAGCAGATCGCAATCCGCCAACGCCGCATCGTAGGCCGCGCGCAGCCGGCGCCGCAAATTCATCGCCTTGGCGTAGTAGCGCCCGCGATAGGTCTTGAGCGAGTAATAGCCGAACAGGGCGATGATCTTGATCGTGTCGGCGAGTTCGTCGGCCCGCCCCGGCCAGCCGGCGGCGCGGTCGAGCATCGAGGTGACGTAGAGCCCTTCGTGGTTCGACCCGCCGCCGTTCATCGTCATCATGGTCAGGAAGCCGCCGTCATGGCCGATGGGGATCCAGATCGGCCGCGTCATGCGGTGCATCGGGACCGGGATTTCGACCATTTCGGCGCCGAGACCGGCGAGGCGTTCCGCCGCCTGGCGCACCTTGGCGTCGACATCGGGCTCGGACTCCCGGAGGCCGAAGGATTCCGGGACGACGCCGATCCTGAGCCCTTCGATTCCCTGCTCCAGCGCCCTCCTGTAGCGGCCGACCCTGACATTCCGCTGGCGCGAATCGTAGTCGTCCGGCCCGGCCAGCACTTCGAGGAGCAGCGCGTTGTTGGCGACGGTGTCGGTCATCGGCCCGCAATGGTCGATCGTCGTCTCCAGCGAGGCCGCGCCGGTATAGGGGACGAGGCCGAAGGTCGGCTTCATGCCATAGACCCCGCAATAGCTCGCCGGGATGCGGATCGAGCCCGCCTGGTCGCCGCCGAGCGCCATCTCGACATCGCCGGCGGCGACCAGGGCGGCGCTGCCCGACGACGAGCCGCCGGCCGAATAGCCGCGCTTGCGCGGGTTGTGGACCGGCCCCGTCGCGCTGGTCGAGCTGGTCCCCGACACGCAGAAATACTCGCACACCGCCTTGCCGGCGATCTCGCCCCCGGCATCGAGGATGCGGGTGACCACGGTCGCGTCGATATCGGGGACGTAGCCTTCCATCACCGAGGCGCCGTTCATCATCGGCACCCCGGCGACGCAGATATTGTCCTTGATCGCCACCCGCTTGCCGGCGAGCTTGCCGCGCTTCGCGCCCTCGATCGCGGTCTTGACGTACCACGCGCCGTGCGGGTTCTCGTCCGGCTCGGGCCGGTAGCCCGGGGTGCGCGGATAGCGCACCTCCGGCAGGTCGTCGGGGATCGATTCGAGCTGGCGATAGGCATCGACCAGCGGGCCGACGATGGCTTGCGTCGATTCGAGATAGGCGTCCGACGGATGCATGCCGAGATCGGCAGCGCAGTCGCGAAGCTGGCGGATGGTCGGTGTCTGGAACATCTTGCCTCCTTGCGGACGGTGGGCGCTCACCCGCCGGCGCCGACGCCGACGAACTCCTCGATGATCTCGGGATCGCGCAGGCTCTCCGGCGGGAGCGCGCGGACGATCTCGCCCTTCTGGATCAGCAGCACCCGGGTCGACAGCGCCGCGGTGAAGTCGAGATTCTGTTCGACCAGCACAATGGTAAGCCCGCGCGCGGCGCGAAGCGCGGCGAGGTTCTCGGCGATCTGCTCGACGATCGAGGGCTGGATCCCCTCGGTCGGCTCGTCGAGCAGGATCAGCCTGGGACGCGTACAAAGGCAGCGCGCGATGGCCAGGATCTGCTGCTCGCCGCCGCTCAGCGCGGCGCCTTCCCGGTCGAGCAGCGGTTCGAGCCGGGGAAAATCGGCCAGCACTTCGTCCACCGCGCTCTCGTCCGACCCGCCGGCGGCGATCGCCGCCATGCGCAAATTCTCGCGCACGCTGAGCCGGGGAAAGATCTCGCGGCCCTGCGGCACATAGCCCATGCCGCGCCGCGCCCGCCGGTCGGCCTTCTCGCGGGTCACATCGGCGCCGTCGAAGACGATCGACCCGCCGGTCGCCGGGACCAGCCCGATCAGCGTCTTCATCAGCGTGGTCTTGCCCATGCCGTTATGGCCGAGAATGCCGACCACCTCGCCGGCGCCGATTTCAAGATCGATGCCGTAGAGGATCGGGATCCGGCCATAGGCCGCCCGCAGCCCCGAGACCTCAAGCATCGCCGCCGCCCCGCCCGCCGCCGGCCTGTTTGCCGAGATAGACGTCGCGCACCCGCTCGTCGGCCAGGATGTTGTCCATCGTGTCCTCGGCCAGGATCAGCCCCTGGTGGAAGACGGTGACCCGGCTGGCGATCATCCGGATGAACTGCATGTCGTGCTCGACCACGATCATCGAGCGGTCGCGGCCGATCTCGCGGATGATCTCGGCGGTGCGCGCGACCTCCTGCTTGGTCATCCCCGCCGTCGGCTCGTCGAGCAGCATCAGCTGCGGATCGCAGGCCAGCACCAGCCCGAGCTCCAGCCACTGCCTCTGCCCGTGCGGCAGCTGGCTCGCCAGGCTGCCGGTGCGCTCGGCGAGCCCGACCAGCCGGACGATCTCGTCGACCGCCGCGACGGCGTCGGAACGGCTGCGCGTGCGCGCCGCGGCGAGGCGCAGATTCTCGGCCACGCTGAGCCCGTCGAACAGGCTCGGCACCTGGGTCTTGATGGCGATTCCGCGCCGCGCGATCTGGTGCGGGTCCTCGCCGACGATGCTGGCGCCGTCGAACAGGATCTCGCCGGTGGTGGGGCGGAGCTGGCCGGTCAGGCATTTGAAGAAGGTGCTCTTGCCGGCGCCGTTGGGCCCGATCAGGCAGCGCAGCTCCCCCGCGCCGAGGGTGAAGTCCGCCCCCGCGACCGCGGTCACGCCGCCGAACCGCATGGTCAGGCCGCGGGTTTCCAGGAGCGGCGGGTCGGTCATGATCCGGCTTCGCCGCGGCGCCGGATCAGGGCATCGGCGAGCCGCCCGAACATCGGCACGAACCCGCTCGGCACCAGCAGCACGATGGCGACGAAGATCGCGCCGAGCACGATGTTGACGTCGGCGATCTTGGTCTCGCCGAGCCAGGTGGCGAGATACTGGACCATCACGCAGCCGAGGATCGCGCCCGACAGCGTGCCCAGCCCGCCGACCAGGATCCACATGATGATCTGCGCGGTGAAGACGAGCGAGAAAACCGTCGGGCTGACATAGGCGCCCCAGGCGCAGAACAGCACCCCAGCGAGCCCGGCGATGCCGGCGCCGATGGCGAGCGCGATCGTCTTGTTCCAGCGCGCGTCGTAGCCCAGCAGCTCGGTCCGCGCCTCGTTCTCGCGGATCGAGACCAGGACACGGCCGAAATCGCTCCGCAGCACAGCGCGCAGCCCGAAATAGACGATCACCAGCAGGACCGCCGCCGGCATGTAGAGCGCCTCGTATTCGAGCGGCGCGGACGGATCGCCGGGAACGTTGATGGGCGGCACCGAGGGCATGCCGTTATAGCCGCCGAGCCGGGCCGTGCCGATCTTGTATTCCTCCCCCGCGGACGCCCCGATCAGGTAGTAGAAGACCAGCGAGACCGCGAGCGTGATGACCGCGAGGTAGACGTCGCTCACCCTGCCGTAGAACATGAAATAGCCGAGCACCAAAGCGAGGATCACCGGCAGCAGGATGCCGAGCAGGATCGGCAGCGTGCTCTCGCCCATGTTGATGACCGCGACCGCGTAGGTATAGGCGCCGAGCCCGAAAAACGCCGACTGGCCGAAGCACAATATGCCGCCGAACCCCCAGACGAAGGCGAGGCTGAGCGACAGGATGGCCATCGCGATGAACAGCGTGAAATCGACCAGCGCGAAGGGCTCGACCAGGACCGGGACGCCGAAGACGAGGACGAGGGAGAGCGCCGCCATCGTCCACAGCCCGAGCGCGTTGCGGCTCATCCTCACAGGCTGCGCCGGAAATAGCGCCCGGTGATGCCGAGCGGCAGCAGGCGGAGGAGGACGATGGCAACCACGAGCAGCGCGACCTCGCCGACCACCGGGCGGCTGAGAAAGGTGACTGCCTGGCTGACCGCGCCGAACAGGAAGGAGGCGGCCCCGGTGCCGGCGAGCGCCACCGCCCCGCCGCCGATCACGGTGATGAACGCCTTGACCACGTAGGTGACGCCGATTTCGGGCAGCACGCCCGCGATCGGCGCGAGGATCGCGCCGGCGAGCCCGCTCAGCCCGGCGCCGATCCCGAAGGTGGTGGCGTAGACCCGGTCGACATTGACCCCGATGCCGGATGCCATATGGGCGTTCTGCATGGTGCCGCGGGCGATCAGCCCCCAGCGCGTGTACTTGAACCCGGCATAGAGGGCCGCCATCAGCGCCAGCGTCACCAGGATGACGAAGAAGGTGTAGCCGCCCTCCTGATAGGCGCCGATGCGGATCGTCCCGAAGGGCGGGGTGACGCCCTTCTGGTGATAGCCGAGCACGGTCGCGGCCAGCCCGATCAGGAACAGGCTGAGCCCCCAGGTGGCGAGCACGGTCTCGATCACCCTTCCATAGAGATGGCGGATGATCAGCCGTTCGACGACCACGCCGATGACGGCCACCGTGACCGGGGCGACCACCAGCATGGCGAGCCAGAAATTGACCCCCGCGCCATAGCTGATGATGAAGGCGTAGCCGCCCATCATCAGGAACTCGCCATGGGCGAAGTTGATCACGCCCATCATGCCGAAAATGATCGCCAGCCCGATGCTGATCAGCGCCAGGCTGGCGACCGAGTAGAGGATCTGGATGACGACAACGACCGCAAGGTCCATGTGCGGCCCGTTACGGCTGCAATCCCGTCCCCCGCCGGATCAGATCTTGGGCTCGTACATCACATTGGTGTCGGGCCTGGCGATCAGGTCGCACTGGTTGCCGGTATTGGTCGGCGGCACCTGGGCGACCTTCTTCTGGATCTCGAACTTTCCGCCCTTCGCCTGGCCGATATACATGTCCATTGTGCAGTGATGGGTCTTGGCGTCCATGATGAGCGAACCGCCCGGCCCGTCGATGGTGAGCCCGGCCTCGAGCACCTCGATGACCTTTTCGCGCTTGGCGGTGCCCGCCTTGTTGACCGCCGCGGCCCAGAAATGCCAGCCATACCAGTCCTTCGGCGGGACGTCGGTGAGATAGCCGTAATCGGTGCCGTTGCGCTTGCGGAACTCGGCGAGCCATTTCTTGTTGAACGCCAGATCGAGGTCCTCGTAATACGAGTAGCAGGTGAGGATTCCGTCGGCGATCTCGGGCGGCATGCGCACCACCTCGCCGGCCGCGCCGAAGGTGGTCGACACCATCGGGATGCGCTTGTTCATGCCGGCCGACGCCCACTGGCCGTAGAACGAGGCGTGCGCCGGACCCACGAAGACGTTCATCACGAAATCGGGCTTGGCCGCCTGGATCTTGCTGATGGTCGGGCCGAACTGGTTGACGGTGAGCGGGAAGAACTCCTCGCCCACCACCTTGCCGCCGGCTTCCTTGACCGCCTTCTGGATCCACTTGGCGGTGATCTGGCCGTAATTATAGTCGGCGGCCATGATATAGACCTTCTTGCCCCATCGCTTCATCGCCTCGCCCGACAGCAGGTCGACATAGCCGCCCGGCGTGGAGCCGGTGGCGAAGAAGTTGCGGTCGCACACCCCGCCCTCGTAGTTGGTGTTGTAGAAATAGAGGGTGTTGAGCTTGTGCAGGATCGGCCGGATCACCTCGCGCGAGGAGCTGGTCAGCCCGCCCTGGACCACCGCCACCCGGTCGCGCAGCACCATCTGCCGGGCGTACTGGTTGTAGGCCTGCATCTGCGACTGCGAGTCGTAGGACTTGACCTCGAGCTTCTTGCCGAGCACGCCGCCGGCCGCGTTGATCTCGTCGATCGCCATTTCGGCGCAGGCCCACTGGTTCTTGCCGAAGAGCTGCAGATCTCCGGAAAGGTCGTAGATCGCCCCGCCCTTGATCGTGTCGGCGGCCGATGCGCCCTTGGGCCAGAAAGAGGGTCCGGCGGCGAGCGTCGCGGCACCCGCGACGGATGTCTTGATGAACGAACGGCGTTTTACGGTCATGGTCCTCCCTCCGGTTCGCCCGCATTTGCGCAGCGGGTCGCAGGGTGCCGGGTGGGGCGCCCCGATTGACGTGACGAGACGGTAGCAACCCCCTATCCGGGCGACAAGGCCGCTTTGTGGGATGCGCGGTTGCGCGCGGGCTCCGGCGCCCAATAGACTTTCGCGGAACGACCGGAGGGAGAGAGCTCATGGCTGGCAAAGTGCGGATTGCGCATCTGGCGGGACCGTCGGCGACGATCCAGAACACCCCGCCGCTGGTGACCTCGAACAAGGCGAGACGGAAACACGGCCTGCCGCCCTTGACCGGTGTCGACGGGACGGCGCTGCCCTATGACGCGCTGCGCGGGCAACGCCTGGCCGCCCCGGCCAAAATCTATGTCGAGCAGTTTTCCGCCCACCCGCTGGAAGCCGACGCGGCGGCGCTCTACGCCCCGCCGGACGGCTATATCGGCGCCGACGGCGCGTTCAGCGCGGAACGCCGGTCGCCCGGCGACAAGCCGGTCTACGAGATCGAGATGTCGCCCGAGGACGGACTCTACCCCCTGCCTTATATGGCGCGGCAGGCGGACGGCGCGGCCTGGGAGGAGGAATGCGCGACCCCGGGCGCCCCCGACGAGCAGGCGCGCCAGGGGTTCTACCCGGACGGGTCGCGGAGCTTCGAGGAGATCGACCGCCTGATGGTCGACGATGCCGGCATCGCCAGCGCCATCTCGGCGCTCGCCGATGTCGATTTCTATCGCGGCGTGCCGCCCGGCGGGTATCGCGGCGGCCTCGCCGAAGACCTGCGCAGCGATATCGGCGACGGCGACATTCCGGCGGAGCGGCGCGGCGCGGATTTCTTTCCCTACAAGCCCTTCCACCTCGCCGCGCCGCCGCCCCGCCCGACGCTGGCCAAGGCGACCAACGACATGCAGGCGCTGGTCTTCAACGTCGACTATGACGGGGTGATCTGGACCCAGGGCAGCCCCGATGTCGAGGACAGCGCCTACTGGTTCAACCTGCTGATCGACACCGCCAAGCCGATCTGCGGCGTCGCCGCCCAGCGCCCCCAGGGCCAGATCAGCAATGACGGCCCGGCCAATATCGTCGACTGCGTGCGCTATATCGCATCCCGCGTCTGGGCCGACGCCGACGGGCGCGACCGTTGCGGCGCCGTCGTCATCCAGGAACAGCAGATCTTCGCCGCCCGCGAGGTCGCCAAGGTCGACGCCAGGCCGGGCGGCTACGTGGCGACCGGCGGGCATGGCGGGATCATCGGCCAGGTCCACTATACCGGCCGCTTCATGCTCACCTATCTGCCGGTCTACCGGCATACCGGCGGCTCGGAGGTGAATCTGAGCCGCCTGCCTTCCTCGACGACCGCCGTCCGGGCCGGCGCGGACGGGCGGATCGAGCGCTTCGACATCGCGGTCAAGGACGCGGACGGCAATCTGCTGGCGGATGCGATCCCCGTGGTCTCGATCGACAAGAACGGCTGCTATGCCGGGATCGAGATCGGCGACGACCCGGCGCTGGAACAGGATCTTGCCGCCTCGGTCGCGCACAAGCTCTCGCTCGGCCGGCTCGCCGGCTTCGTGGTCGAGGGTCTGGTTCCCTACGGAATCAACACCTCGGCCGCCCGGGACTCGGTGCTCTCAAGGGCGACCGCCTGCGGCATCCCGGTGGTCCGGGTCGGGCGCGGCCACACCCAGGGTTTCGCCGACTACAGCGACGACCAGATCTCGGGCGCCAATCTGACGGCGACCAAGGCGCGGCTCCTGCTGATGGCCTGCCTGCTGCGCTTCGGGTCGCTGCCGCCGGCCGCCGATCCCGACAACCCGACCGCAGCCGAGCTCGCCGCGATCCGCGACGCGCTGGCGCAATACCAGGCGGTGTTCGACACCCACTGACCGGTCAGGCGATCGAGACGTTCCACGCGCCGCAGACATGGATCGTCTGGCCGGCGACGTAGCGCCCGTCCGGCCCGCACAGATGCCGGACCATGGCGGCGATCTCCTGGACGGTGCCCATCCGCCCCATCGGGATCGGGTTTTCCCGGAAATGCGCCGGCAGATGCCCGGCCACCTCGTAATTGTCGATGCTGCCGGGGGAGACGCAGTTGACGTTGATGTTGTGCGGCGCGAGCTCGACGGCGAGCGCGGCGCTCATCCCGGCGAGCCCGGCCTTGGCGGCGGCGACCGCGCAGCGGTTCCTGACCCCGCGATGGCCGGACACCCCGCCGATATTGACGATCGACCCGCCGCCGGCGGCGATCAGATGGGGCGCCGCATGGCGGATGCAGAGGAAGGCGGAATCGACGGTGTTGGCCTGGACGTCGCGCCATTCCTCGTAAGTCGTCTCCGCGACCGGCTTGGCGATCCGGTGGGAGACGTTGTTGACCAGGATGTCGAGCCGGCCGAACGCGGCGACGGTCTCCTCGATCAGCCCCCTCGCCTGGTCGGGATCGCTGACATCGGCGAGGTGGACCCGGGCCCTGCCGCCGGCGGCCCCGACCTCGCCTGCGATCTGGTTCGCCGCCTCGGCCGAGCGCCTGCCGTTGACCGTCACCGACGCGCCGGCATCGGCGAAGGCGAGCGCGATCGCGCGGCCGATGCCGCGCACGCTCCCGGTTACAATGGCGACCTTCGATTCGAGCTCGCGCCGGCTCATCCGCTACTCCTATCCACGGGTTCGCAACGACCGAGAATACCGCGTTAAGATCGCCGGGACCAAAGTGCCGCCGCGCGGATCGAAGGAATCGGGAGGGACCATGCCTATCGCCCGGGTCGGGGATATCGGCCTCAACTACCGGATCGACGGGAAGGACGACGCGCCCTGGATCACCTTCACGACGGGGATGACCAACGACCTCACCATGTGGGACCCGCATGTCGAGGCGCTGGCGGCGACGCACCGCCTGCTGCGTTTCGACACGCGCGGCCACGGCGACAGCGAGGCGACGCCCGCGCCCTACACGCTCGACATGCTGATCGGCGACATCACGGGGCTGTGGGATGCGCTCGGGATCGAGCGCTCCACCCTGGTCGGGCTCGGGCTCGGCGGGGTGGTCGCGATCGGGCTCGCGCTGTCGCGCGGCGACCGGCTCGACGCGCTGGTTCCGGTCGCCTGCCGGTCGGAGCCGGCGCCGCAATACCGCGCGATCTGGCCGCCGATGATCGAACGCGCCAAGGCGGGCGGAATCGCGGCCATCGCCGAGACCACGGCGGAGCGCTGGTTCCCCGAAGCGTTCCGCGCGGCCAACCCCGAGGTGATGGAAAAGATCCGCCGGATGATCCTCAAGACATCGCTCGACGGCTATCTCGGCTGTATCGCGGCGCTCTTGACGATGGACTACACCGCGGGGCTTCCGGCGATCGGCGTGCCTGTGCTGCTGGTCTCGGGCGCCGAGGACCGGGTTGGCGCGCCGCCCGCGGTGATGCAGACGATGGCCGAGGCGATCCCGGACGCAAGGCATGTCTCGCTGCCCGCGGCCGGCCATATCTGCACGGTCGCCAATCCCGGCGCCTTCGACGAAGCCCTCATCGCGTTTCTCAACGAAATACAGGGATAGCCCGCATGTTCAAAGCAACCAACCCCGACGGCGTCTGCCCGCCCTTCCGTCACTACGTCCATTCGATAGAGGTCCCCGCCAACGCGCGCTGGCTGGTGGTCTCGGGCCAGGTCGGCACGCGTCCCGACGGCGCCATTCCGGACGGCATCGAAGCCCAGACCGAGGCGGCGTGGAACAATGTGGTGAAGATCCTCGAAGCCAGCGGGATGGGGGTCGAGGACATCGTGATGGTCACCCAGTACCTCACCCGGGTCGAGGACCGGGACGCCCATATGGCGATCCGCAACCGGTTCCTCGGCGACCACAAGCCGACCTCGACCCTCCTCTTCGTCTCGGCGCTGGCCCAGCCCGAGATGGTCGTCGAGGTCGAGATCAAGGCCGCGCAAGCCGTCGCCTGAGCGCGCTTCGCCACGCCGCCGCATGGCGATCGCGGTCTCGCCGCTCGTCCTCGTCGCCGCGTTCTGCCTGGCGCTGACCGGCGTCAACCTGTCCTTCATGGTGGTCGCGGCGCTGCTGCCGACGCTGATCGAGGCGTGGTCGCTGAGCGAAATCGAGGCGGGCTGGCTCGGCGGGGTCTTCTTCGCCGGCTATATCGCGACGGTTCCGGTGCTTTCGAGCCTCGCCGACCGGATCGACCCCAGGCGGATCTATCTCGCCTCGGCCCTGATCGGGGCGGGCGCCTCGCTCGGCTTCGCGCTCCTCGCCGACGGCTTCTGGTCGGCGCTGTTCTGGCGCTTCTTCGCCGGCGTCGGGCTCGCCGGCACCTACATGCCGGGGCTCAAGGCGATGAGCGACCACGTGCCCGATGCGATGCGCTCGCGCGCGTCGGGCTACTACGCCTCGGTGTTCGCCATCGGATCGGCGCTCTCCTTCATCGTCGGCGGCGAGGCGGCGGCCGGGTGGGGCTGGCGCTGGGCCTTCGCGGTGGCGGGTCTCGGCTTCGCGCTCGCCTTCCTGCTGATCTTTCTCGTCCTGCCCCGCCAGGCGCCGGGCGGCGCGCCGCGCCCGTTGGAGTTCCGGCCAATCTTCCGCAACCGCAAGGCGATGGCCTATGTGCTCGCCAATTTCGGCGGACTGTTCGAATCGGTGGGGCTGAGGATCTGGCTGGTCCCCTATCTGGTCTTCCTCCAGAAGCGCCCCGGCGAGGAGCCCGCTTTGCTGTCGCCGACGACGATCGCCGCCGGGATCGCGCTCCTCGGGGTCGCCGGAGCGCTCGCCCTGTCGGAGTTGGGCGAACGCTTCGGCGTCCGCCTTGTGCTGATCTGGGCCGGGCTCGTCTCGCTCGCCGTCATGATCGCCACCGGCGCCGCGGTCGGGCTCGATTACCGGCTGGTCGTGGTCCTGCTGGTCGCCTGCGCGGTGCTCAATTACGGGCGCACCGGGCCGACGACGACGGGCGCCCTGCTCAACGCCGATCCCGGGCTCCAGGGAACCACGATGGGGATCTTCGCCTTCATCGGCTTCGCCGGCGCGCTGGTCGGCCCGGTCGCCTTCGGGACCGCGCTCGAAGCCGCCGGCGGGCGCGGCGATCCGGCGGCCTGGATCTGGGGCTTTGCGGCCGTGGCAATGGGCGCGGTGCTGACCGCCGGCGCGATCGCCGGCCTCGCCAGGAAATAGCGGTAAAGCCGCGTATCGAAGGAGCGGCGGGACGGGGAGAAGACCTCCCCGCCCGGTCTCGCCGCTACATCATCGAGCGATAGCCGGTCTCCTTGAGCTTTGGCCCGTTCACCGGGTCGGCCTTGATGATTTCCTTCCAGCCGAGCTCGTGGGCGTATTGGAGATAGCGCTTGGCGTCCTCGGGCGCGTATTTGAAGAACGTCATCCCGTGCTTCTTCAAGGTGACGTCCTCGTCCCTAAAGGCTTGGGCCATCTTTTCGTCGGTCACGGCCTCGACCTTGAGGGCGAGTCGCTCGAGCGTCGCGCGAGTATCGGCCGAGAGCTTGCGCCAGACCTCCCCGCGGATCAGGATCGGATCGTCCACCGACTCGAAGGGGTGGTCGATCACGAACTTGGTCACCTCGTGGAGGGCACGGTCGGCCACGCCGATCCGGGCCCAGCCGAGCCCGTCGACGACACCCCTCTCGAGCGCGGTATGCGTTTCGGACGGCTTCATCAGCACCGTGGTCCGCCGAGCGCGCCGATCAGGTGCGAATAGGCCCCACCGCCGCGGAATTTCATGCCCTTGAAGTCGGGCTTGGCGCGCGGCTTCTCACGGGTATAGATGCGGAATCCTCCGGGCGGGCCGCCGACATGCGCGAGATAGATCGTGTCGGTCTTCTCGGCGTGGATCTTGCGCATCAGGTCGTAGAACCCCGATTTGCGCCGTTCGGGGACGGTCATGTTGGAGAACAGCCCGGCCCGGGCCACCGGAAGCGAGCCCTTGTAATAGGCGGTCGCGGTCAGCAGCGTGTCGATGACGCCGTCCTGCAGCGCACCGAATTGCTCGAACGCCGGCACCACCTCGCTGGCGCCGAGATATTTGATCTTGAGCTTACCCTTGAGCTCCGCGTTGACCAAGTCCTTGAACCAGATCATCGGCTCGCTGAGCAGGAACGGCCGCGGCCAGGGGACGAGGGCGTTGAGCTCGGTCTCCGCGCTCGCCCGGTTGGGACCCGGCGCCGCGGCACGGCGCCGATAAGGCATCCTCTCACTGTCGATTTTCGCATCGTTTCAACCTCCCTTTCGCCCGGCCGAATTTGTCGGGCTTGTTGTGTTGGCTCGATGTTATGGGCAATCCGATCGTGTTGCTACTCCTTCGAAAGCCGCCGATAGCTCTCTCGCGCGAGCCTCAGGAACTCGATCGCGCAAAGCCCCATCCCGAGACAGACCGCAGCGATCAGCGGGTATTTGGGCACCGGGAAATTGCCGATCGTCTGCACGCCGCGGACGTAGTTCTTCCAGCTTTCGAGCCCGGCGTAATAGGCCACGAAGGCGCAGGTCCCGGCGCAGAGCAGGGCGACCCAGACACTCAGCAGGTTCTGGGTGCGCGGCGCAAGCGCGTTGACCACGAGGTCGATCCGCACATGCCCGCCGAGTCGCCGGACCAGCCAGGCCATCCCGAAGAACGGGATGAAGACGATCAAATGCTCCGTCCATTCGTTCACCCAGGCCAAAGGCAGGCTCAGGAAGTACCGGCCGAGCACGTCGATCACGACGAGCGTCATCGCGAGCAGGATCGCGATGCCGGACAGAACCGCCAGCGCAACCACGACTCCGTCATAGAATTTGACCATCGGCTTCATCGCCCGTAGGTCAGGTTTTGCAGCCAGGAGACCGTGTCCGGAACGAACAGGACGATCATCAGGGCGATCAGGTCGCAGATCAGGAAGGGAAGCCCCGCCATGTAGATCTCGCGCATCCTGGTGTCGGGCGGCGCCACCCCCTTCATGACGAACAGGAGGATACCGAATGGCGGGGTGGTCAGCGCCATCTGCAGGTTGATCAGCATCAGCACCCCGAACCAGATCGGGTCGTAGCCGAGCACCTTGATGATCGGGATGTAGAGGGGCAGCGTGATCATCATGATCGAGATCTGCTCCATGAACATCCCGAGCAGCAGCACCATGAGCTGCATGATGAGGATCAGCACAATGGGATGGACCGGAAGATCCGTCACCGCCGAGACCAACCCCCGCGAGGCGCCGGAAAAGGCCAGGATCTGGCTGAACCCGACCGCTCCCATCAGGATCGTCAGCGTGATGACCGACACTTGGACCGTGCCGGTCATCGCCTTCTTGATGACCTCCAGGTCGAGGCTCCTGTAGAGCGCGGCGACAATGAACGATCCGAAGCAGCCCAGCGCCGCCGCTTCGGTCGGCGTCGCCACCCCGACCACGATCACGCCGGTGACCAGGAAGACGATGATCCCGAGCGGCAGGATGTACTTGACGATGCCCCAGATGCGCTCCCTGAACGGAACCGGGGCGACCTCGTAGGACGGCGTCAGATCCGGCTGGAGCCGGCAGCGGATCAGGATATAGGCCAGATAAAGCCCAGCCATGATCAGCCCGGGTATGAGCGCGCCGATCAGGATCCGGCCGATCGAGAGTTGGCCGATCGCCGCCAGGATGACGGCGAGCCCGCTCGGCGGAACGATCATCGCCAGACCGCCGCTCGCCAGGATCGGCCCGATCGACATCGGCCGGCGGTAGCCGCGCCGTTCCATGTCGGGCAGCAGGATGGTGCCGAGCACCGCCGTGTTGGCGACCGTCGAGCCGCTCAGGCTGGAGAAGACGGTGCCGGAGACCACGGTGAGGATGCTGAGCCGGCCCGGCAGGCGCCCCAGAAGCTGATCGATCGCATCGATCGCCTTGAAGGCGACCTTGGAGTGCCACAGGATCTCGCCCATCAGCACGAAGAGCGGGATCGGCAGCAGGGTGAAGCTGTGCACCGATTGGAACATGTTGCGGGAAAGCGAGTTGAAAGCCGTGCCGCCGCCCTGCAAATAGAGCACGCCCAGGATGTTGACCAGGACGAAGGCGAAGGCGACCGGCATTCCCTTGGCCAGCAGCAGCATCGCGCCGCCGAAGATCAGGAGCAGGAGAATCCACCACT
Organism: Alphaproteobacteria bacterium; assembly: GCA_965205995.1. Taxonomy (GTDB): domain Bacteria; phylum Pseudomonadota; class Alphaproteobacteria; order MPNO01; family MPNO01; genus MPNO01. Next base: position 2,631,901 of record OZ242200.1, read on the forward strand.
CCACGCCAAGTACCTCCGGTCACCCTCGGTCCGTGAGCGGGAATGATAGGGCGGTCGCGGCGTATCGACCAACCCCCTTTGCGTCTTGGCTTTATAGGCTGCGCCCGGTCGGGGCTGACGCCGGTGGAAATTCGTTCTGGTGGCGCTCGTGCCGAAAACGCAAACTGTGGCGGGCAACGAGGGGGGAACGATGGCGCATCCAGTTGCGGTGGTCGTCGGCGCGGGCGATGCGACCGGCGGCGCGGTGGCGCGGCGTTTCGCGCGCGGCGGCTACGCCACCTGCCCGGTCCGGCGCAAGCGCGAGAACCTGGACGAGCTCGCGGCCCGGATCGAGGGCGAAGGCGGCGTCGTCCACCCGTTCGGCGTGGATGCGCGCAACGAGGATGCGGTGGTCGCGATGTTCGACGAGATCGAGGCCGATATCGGCCCGGTCGAGGTGGCGGTCTTCAATATCGGCGCCAACTCGCCCGGCAGCATCCTGGACGAGACCGCCCGGCGCTATTTCAAGATGTGGGAGCTCTCCTGCTTCGCCGGGTTCCTCACCGGGCGCGAGGCGGCGCGCCGGATGATGCCGCGCGAACGCGGCACCATCGTCTTCACCGGGGCGACCGCGAGCCTGCGCGGCCGCGCCCTGTTCGCCGGGTTCGCCGGCGCCAAGCACGCGCTCCGCGCGCTCGCCCAGAGCATGGCGCGCGAGCTCGCGCCCAGGAACATCCATGTCGCCCATGTCGTCGTCGACGGCGCGATCGACACCGAGTTCATCCGCTCCAACTTCCCCGACCGCTACGCCCTCAAGGAGCAGGACGGGATCGTCAACCCCGACCACATCGCGGAGATCTACTGGCAGCTCCACGTCCAGCCGCGCGATGCCTGGACCTTCGAGATGGATCTCAGACCCTGGATGGAACCCTGGTAGGACCCTGGTTGGACAATGACGGTAAAGGTTGAATTCCACTTCGATTTCGGCAGCCCCAACGCCTATCTCAGCCACTGCGTGATCCCCGGGATCGAGCGCCGCACCGGGGCGACATTCGCCTATGTGCCGATACTGCTGGGCGGCGTGTTCAAGCTCACCAACAACCGCCCGCCGATGGACCAGACCGCGGGGGTGAAGAACAAGCCGGAATACGCGGCGCTGGAGACCGAGCGGTTCATCCGCCGCCACAAGATCGACAGATACAGCTGGAACCCGAACTTCCCGGTCAACACGCTGCGCATCATGCGGGGCGCCGTCGCGGCCGGGATGGACGGCTATCTCGACCGCTACGTGGCGGCCGTCTTCCGCCACATGTGGGAACAGCCCAAGAAAATGGACGAGCCGGAGATCATCGCCTCCGCCCTCGCCGAAGACGGGATCGACGGTGCGGCGCTGCTGGCCCGCATCGACGACCAGGCGGTCAAGGACCGGCTTCTCGCCAACACCGAGGCCTCGGTCGCGCGCGGCACCTTCGGCAGCCCGACCTTCTTCGTCGGCGCGGAAATCTTCTTCGGCAAGGACCGCCTCGGCGACGTCGAGGCCGAGATCGCCGAAGCGTCGCGCTAGACGCGCCAGATAGGACCGGCATGACCTACTGGACCGATCTCGGCGCCGTGCCGCACCGGCTGGACTGGTGCGACGCAGGCGGCGTGCCGACCCGCTTCGTCGAAGCCGGCGCCGGCGAACGCAGCGTCGTGTTCCTGCACGGGATAAACGGCCATCTGGAGGTGTTTCTGCGCAATTTCGCGGAACACGCCGCGGCGGGGCTTCGCGTCGTCGCGCTCGATCTGCTGGGGCACGGCTATTCCGGCAAGCCGGACCGCGCTTACGAGATCGACGACTATCTCGACCACCTGTCCGGCTTCCTCGAAGCGATGGGCATCGACCGGCTCAGCCTCGCCGGCACCTCCCTCGGCGGCTGGATCGCCGCCCGCTTCGCGGCGCGCCATCCGGGGCGCATCGTCAGTCTCAGCCTGATCAGCTCGGGCGGGCTCACCTCCTATGGCGGGGTCATGGACCGGCTCCGGAGCCTCGGCAACGCCGCGATATCGGGCCGCGACGCGGTGCGCGAACGGCTTGCCTTCGTGATCAAGGACCCCGGCAACATCACCGACGAGCTGGTCGATGCGCGCTGGGCGATCTACCGCCGGCCCGACTACAAATCCGCGCTGCCGCGCATCATGTGCCTGCAGGACCCCGGGATCCGGGCGCGCAACCTGCTGACCGAGCGGGAGCTGGCCGCGATCGACGCGCCGACGCTGGTGCTCTGGACCCGCGACGATCCGACGGCGACGGTCGAGGACGGCAGGCGCTACGCCGACGCCGTCCCCGGCGCGCGCTTCGAGCTGTTCGAGAACTCTTCCCACATGCCCCAGTTCGAAGAGCCGGAACGCTTCGACCGCCTCCACGTTCCGTTTCTGCTCTCCGGCTGGGACGCGGTGTCGCGAGCCTGACCGGCCGGTGGCGCTCCCGGAAAGCATAGTGTCGCGCCCAGGCCATGCGGTGGCGGCGCTATGCGCGGCGCAGGCGATCGTCTGGACCCTTGCCCCGGCCCTGACCCACGCCGCACCGCCGCTCGACGTGGTCGAGATGCTGGTCTGGGGCCGCGAAGGGGTGGTCGCGACCTTCAAGCACCCGAACCTGCCCGGGCTGCTGCTGGAGGCGGTCCGGCGGCTTTCCTTCGGCGCTTTCTGGCCGGTCTACGCGCTGGCCCAGCTCTGCGTCATCGCGACCTTCGCCGCGGTCTATCTGATCGGCCGCGACATGCTGACGCCGGCCCGGGCATTGGCGGGAACGGCGTTGCTGACCGGAATCTTCTACTACTCCTGGCCAACGCCGGAACTGAACCACAATTTGGTGCAGATGCCGCTCTGGGCATGGACCTGTCTGGCGCTCTGGCGCGCGGCGGAGAGCGGCCGCCTGTTCTGGTGGGTTCTGCTGGGTCTCTTCGCCGGGCTGTCGCTCTGGGCCAAATATTCTTCCGGCCTGCTGCTCGCGGCGGCGGCCGTCTGGATATTGTGGGATGCGCGCGCCCGCTCGCATCTTGCCGGGCCGGGGCCGTGGGCCGCGCTGGCGATTTTCGCCGTCGTCTCCGCGCCGCAGGCCCATTTCCTGATCCGCACCGGCTTCCTGCCGCTCGAATACGCGGCGGCACGGGCAGGCGCCGCCGGGGGGCCGGGCCCGTTCCTTCTCGCCCAGCTCGCGGACCACGCGGTGTTTCTGGCGATCGCCCTGATTGCGGGGCTGTTCGGCGCCGGCGCCGTTCTCCTGCGGGCGGAAGAAGCCCGCGCGCGGCGGTTCCTTCTCGTCATGGGGCTTCTGCCGGTTCTGCTGGTCGTCCTGATGGCCGGCGCAAGCGGCATGGGGCTGCGGGACATGTGGGGAATGCCGATGTTCAACCTCTCGGGCCTGTTGCTGCTGGCGCTGTTTCCGGGGCGTCTCGACGGACGCCGGCTCGCCCGGATTGTCCTGATGGCGGCGGGTTTGGTGGCGACGATACCGGCCGCCTATGCCGCGTCCGTCCTGTTCCGTCCGGCGCTCTCCGACAAGCCCTCGCGGGCCGTCTGGCCGCAGCAGGAAATTGCCTCGCGACTGCTGCGAGCCTATGCAAGCGAGACCGGCGCGATGCCGCGGATTGTCGCGGGACCGGTCTGGGAAGCCGGTCTGGTCGCGCTAGCGGCGCCCGGCACGCCTTCGGTCTCGATCGACGCCGATGAGCGGAAGTCGCCATGGGTCTCGGCGCGGGATATCGCGGAGAAGGGCGCGCTCGCGCTGTGGCCGACGCGGAACGGGCCGGGCCCTGCCCTGGCCGCGTTGACCGCCGGGCGCGAGCTGCGCCACGAAACCTTCCGGTGGAGCGACTCCCCGACCGCGCGCGCGATCCGGATTACCTGGACCGCTATCCCCCCGGTTGCTCGCGGAACACGAAAAAGCGGTTCAGCAGATAGGTAAGGATTGCCGCCGCAGCGGTGAACAGCACGAAGCCCAGCCGGTAGTCCAGCCCCCCGAAATCCGCCCACAGCGCCATCGCACCGCCATGCAGCGCGACGATCGCCGCGTAGCAGACGAGGAAGCGAACCCCCGCCCGGCGATGCGGCGCGCGGCTCCTGAGCACGAAACTGCGGTTGCCGGCGTAGGAAACCGCGATACCGCAGACGGCGGCGAGCGTATTGGCGACCGCCGCCGAACCCATGCCGGCGCCTTCCACCAGCCCCGCGAGCACAGCGTAGTGAACCGCCGTCGCGAACAGGCCGTTGAGCCCGAAGCGGAAGACCCGGCCCGCCTCCTCACGCATCGGCCGGGTCGTCGAGCCCGGTCGTCTCCGTCTCCAGGATCAGCGAGGCGGCCGCCGCGTGGAGATCGGCAGGCGAACGATAGCCGAGCGCGTTCATGATCAGCGCGACCAGGCTGAAGATCGCGGTCTGAAGAAACACCATGACCAGAAAGCCGGTCACGAAGGTCAGCCAGCCGGGCGACGTCTGACCGGCAAGCTTCAAGGCCAGACCGGCGAGGAAGACAAGCACGCCCGATACCGCCGCCCCGACACAGACGACGCCCATCCTGGTCAGAACCGCATCGTCGAACACCGCGACCGCCCGGATGCCATGCAGCGCCAGGTCGTAGAAGTTCATCCGCGACCGGCCATCGTAGCGCGTGCCGCGGTCGCAGGGAATTTCCTGCCGTCGCAGCCGCGACTTGATGAGCGCCGCGGCGAGATGGATCCGCGTCTCCTGCATGGCCGTCAGGCGCAGCAGCGCCTGCCGCTGGAGAGCGCAGAAATTGCCGAAGCGGATCTCACGGCCCGTCAACAGGCCGAAAAAGATGCGGTAGAGCCTGTAGAAGATCTGAAACGGCAGGGGTTCGGTCCGCCGCCCCCGCCGCGCGACGGATGCATCGCAACCCGATCCGGCCGCGGCGATGAGGCGGGGCACGTCTTCCGGCCGGTCCTCGCCGTCGCTGTCCATCACCACCGCGCCCGCGTAGCGCGGCTCCGACGCCGCCACGGTCAGGCCGACCCAGATCGCCATCTGGTGCCCGCTATTGCGCCTCAGGCGAACGATCCTGCCGGCCAGCCCCGCATCGCGCAGGGCATCGATCGCCGGCGGTGCGTCGATCGTTCCATCGTCCACCGCGAGCACTTCCAGCGTGGCCCCCGCTTCGATGCGCGCCAGGTCGCGGCACAGCGAGGCAAAGGATTCGCCGTCTTCGAAGACCGGGGTGACAACCGCCCAGACAGCCTCACGGCCGGGCGACATCGATCCGGTCTTCCGGGACGGTGCGAAGCAGCTCGCGAAACCAGGCGATCGTGGCGCCGAGACCGCTCTCCAGATCGGTGGAGGGCGACCAGTGGAGCAGGCCGGCGGCCCGCGAGATATCCGGGCGGCGACGCGCCGGGTCATCCGCTTCCAGCGGCACGAAAACGGTGGACGACCGGCTGCCGCAGAGCCGCGCCACCGTCTCCGCCAGCGCAGCGATGGTAATCTCTTGGGGATTGCCGAGATTGACCGGCCCCGGCGGCGCCTCCTGCAGGGTCATATAGGCCAGCAGGCCGTCCACCAGGTCGTCGACATAGCAGAACGAGCGGGTCTGTGTGCCGTTGCCGGCGACCGTGATCGGCCGGTCGAGCAGGGCCTGGACGACGAAATTGGATACCACCCGCCCGTCCGACGGGTACATGCGCGGGCCGTAAGTGTTGAAAATGCGCGCCACCCGGATGTCGACGCCGTGCTGGCGGTGATAGTCGAAGAACAGCGTCTCGGCGCAGCGCTTGCCTTCGTCGTAGCACGCGCGCGGGCCGATCGGGTTCACATTGCCCCAGTCGTCCTCCTTCTGCGGATGCGACACCGGATCGCCATATACCTCGCTGGTCGAGGCCTGGAGTATGCGCGCGCCGCAGCGCCGCGCGAGCTCCAGCATGTTGATCGCCCCGTGCACCGAGGTCTTCACGGTCTGTACGGGATCGTATTTGTAATGCACCGGGCTCGCCGGGCAGGCGAGGTTGAAGATGCGATCCACCTCGAGGCTCAGCGGTTCCGTCACATCGTGGCGGATGAACTCGAAATTCGCCGCGCCCAGGAGATGGGCGATATTCGCCTTGGTGCCGGTGAACATGTTGTCGAGGCAGATGACATCGCAGCCACCGGCCATCAGCCGCTCGCAGAGATGCGACCCGATGAAGCCGGCCCCCCCGGTAACGAGGACACGTTCGGTGTAGTGCTTCATCCCTGGGCTACCGGCCGGTCGCTCCCGCCGCGCCCCTATTGTAGCGCCGCCTAGGGCGCGTCCCCGCCGTCGAGCAGATAGCCGAACTTCTCCCGCGCCCTGCGCGCGACCTCCTGGGTCGGCGCGTTGACCGGCGGGAACGAGTCCTTCCAGTGGAACGGCCGGCAGGCGTCGATGATCGCCCGGCTGTTGGTCATGTTGCCCCTGGCCTTTTCCTCGGGCGGGATGCGCGGATCGAGCGGGGTCGACCAGGCGTCCTTGATGATGTCGATCGAGCTCGCCGGGTCCGACCGGGTGATCATCGCCCAGGTCATCTCCTCGAGGTTGGAGATGTCGACATCCTCGTCGGTGACGACGACGTATTTGCCGGCATAGGCGCCGACATGGCACATCGCGGCGACGTGGCCGGCCTGCTTGGCGTGGCCGGGGTAGCGCTGCTTGATGGCCACCGCGAGCAGCATGCGGCTGTTGCCGACCTCATGCGCCCAGGCGGCCTGCACGTCGGGCACGCCCGCCTTCTCGATCGCGTCGCGCAGCATCGCCGAGCGGGTGACCGCGCGGTAGCGGCACATCTCGTCCGGCGGGCGCTGCGGCGGGCAGCCGAGGATGATCGGGTTGTTGCGGTGGTAGACCGCCTTGACATGCATCACCGGCTCGTCGCGCATGTCGGAGCCGTAATAGCCGGTCCACTCGCCGAACGGCCCCTCGGGGCGGCGCTCACGGGGATCGACGAACCCCTCCAGCACGATCTCGGCGTCGGCCGGGAACGGGATGCCGGTATGCCGGCCTTTGATCACCTTTAGCGGCTCGTCCCGCATGGCGCCGACGATGTCGTATTCGCAGACCCCGGGGGGCATCTCGGTGCAGGCGGTGAGGAACGTCATCGGGTCGCCGCCGACCACGACCACCGTCGGCATCGCCTCGCCGCGCGCGAGATATTTGTCGCGATGCACCCTTCCGTGCTTGCCGGGCGAGATGTAGTAGCCGACGGTCTTCTCGTCCTGCACCATCACCCGGTAGGTGCCGAGATTCATCCAGCCCGAATCGGGGTCGACGGTGACGTCGTAGCTGCCGGTACCGATATAGTGGCCGCCGTCGTCGGGATGCCAGAACGGCGCCGGGAAACGGCTCAGATCGACATCGTCGCCCTCGAACACGTTCTCGGTGACCGGCCCGTCCGCGACCTCGACATAGGGGATCGGGGTCATGTTCTTGAGCTGGGCGTCGTAATAGGCCTGGCTGAGCTCGATCTTGGAGAGGTCGGTGGGAAAGCCCAAGGTCATGTTCTTGCGCTTGCCGCCGAAGAAATTGACCAGCACGCGATAGCCCGGCTCGTGGCCCGGAATCTCGTCGAAGACGACGCAGTTGGCCTCGTCGGAATGCATCACCAGCTCGGCCGCCTGGCCGATGTCGGCGTCCTTGCCGAGCCCCTTGGCGATTGTGACCTCGCCGAGCCTTTCGGCCTCCGCCAGCCATTCGCGCAGATCGGCGTAAGGCAGAACCGCCCGCAGATTGGCCCCGGCTTTCGCCGGCGCCTCGGTTACCGCGTCGCGCGCAGTCTTGGCCATGTCCGGCTCCTCGGATGTCACGGGATTGAAGGGTTTATAGGCGCGCCGGGGGGTGCCGGCAAGCGACGGGGCGTCCCTCGATACGCGGCTTCGCCGCTACTCGGGATGAGGGAGGTTTTTTGCCCGCTCACAACCCATCCCTCATCCTGAGTAGCCCGCCGGAGGCGGGCGTATCGAAGGACGCGCTTCCTCAACCCTCGGCGATGTCGAACCCGCTTCCCTGTTCGGCATAGGCCGCCGCTTCGCCGAGGTCGGCGTCTTCCGCCGCGTGGATGCAATAGAGCGGCTCGCCCGCCTCGACCGCGTCGCCGCGCTGCTTGAAGAGGTCGATACCGGCCGATTTTTCCAGCGGCGCGCCAGCCCGGCGGGCGATGCCGGCGATGCGGTAGCAGTCGATCGCGGCGACCGCGCCGCTGCGTCGGGCGGCGATCTCCCGGGTCAGAGTGCCGGGCCCGGGCGGGCGGGGGTTGCGCCCCTGGGCGTCGATCAGCCGTTCCATCGCCTCGGCCGCGGCGCCGCTCCCGAGCAGCGCCTCGGCCCGGGTTCCGGGATCGGCGACGCCGCCGAGGGCGAGCACCCGGGCGGCCAGCATCAGCGCCTTGTCGCGCAGATCGGCGGGCGCATCGGCATCGCCCGCGAGCACCTTCATCACGTCGCGCGCCTCCAGCGCCGGGCCCACTCCGCGGCCGATGGGCTGGGTGCCGTCGGTGATCTCGCAGCGCACGCCGATGCCGAGCCCTTCGGCCGTCACCGTGAACAGCCGGGCGAGTTCGTCCGCCTCCTCCCGCGTCGCCACCTTGGCGGTCGGCCCGACCGGAATGTCGAACACCACATGGGTCACGCCGAGCGCCGCCTTCTTCGACAGGATCGAGGAGACCGAGAGCCGGTCCGAGACGATGCCGAGCGGGCGGGTGACGGCGTTCATCACGTCGTCGATGGTCGAGTGGCTGAGCCGCCCGTTCCAGACGATGCAGCCGCCGACCTCGCCGACCACGCGGCGGACCTCCCCGGCGTCGAGATCGACCCGCGCCAGCACCTCCATCGCATCGGCGGTCCCGGCGGGCGAGGTGATCGCGCGCGAGGCGGCCTTGGGGACGGTCAGCCCGTGCGCGACCGCGATGGGGACCACCACCATGGTCACCCGGGTGCCCGGAATGCCGCCCATCGAGTGCTTGTCGACCACGATCCCGTCGGGCCAGACGATTTGCGCGGAGCGTTCGGCCCGCGCCCTGGTGAAGGCGATCACCTCGTCGTCGTCGAGGGTCTGCGCCGCCGCGACCAGGAACCCCGCGGTCTCGCGCCCGGCATAGCGCCCGGCCACCATGTCCTCGACCACCGCGTCGATTTCCCCGGCGCTCAGCCGGCGGCCCGCGATCCTCGCCCGCAGCGCCGGCCGGCTCGCCGGTTCGGGCGCGCGCCGGATGGCGACCCGCGCCCCCTCGGCGAGGCCGAGAAGCTCGAAGGCATGCGCCGAGAGGGCGAGCGCATCGGGCGCGACCAGCGCCGCATCGTCGACCAGGTTGAGGGCGCAGGTCACCGCCCGCCCGCCCCCCGCCACCTCGATCTTGCGCGGGCCGAGAAAGCTCTCCGCGGCATAGGCCGCGCAGGAGCGGTTGAGATAGGCGACCGGCTCGCGCCAGGTGTCGATGGCGAGCCTGGCGAGCCTAAGCATGGGCTTCGCTCAGCGCGGCGACGAGGCGCTCGATCCCCTCCTCCGGGGTGCCGTCATTGACCACCCGGCGGACCGTCATCCCGTCGGGAAAAGGCGCGCCTTCCCGGGCGAGCCGCCTCGCGGCGTCGGCCCGGTCCTCGCGCCCGCGCGCGGCCAGGCGGTGCGCGAGCAGCTCCGGCGGGGCGGTCACCTCGACGACTACCGTTGGAGCTCCCCGTGCGCCGATCTCCGCCAGCACCGCCCGCGAGACATTGGCGACGACGTTCCGCCCGGCATCGAGGGTCGCGGAAATGCACGCAGGCAGGCCGTATTCGAGCCCGTGCGCCCGCCAGGTCGCGAAGAAACCGCCGTCCGCCTCGCGCCCGGCGAAGTCCTCGGGCGTAACCGCCTCGTGGTCCTCGCCGCCCGCCCCGGCGGGCCGGGTGATCGCGCGGCGCGGGAAGACATGGCGCCCGCCCGGCTCCAGGGCCGCGCGGGCGCCCGCGATCAGCGTGTCCTTGCCGGCGCCGCTCGGCCCGACGACGAGGAAGAGCGTGCCGCGCGCCATGGGCTCAGGCGGAGATGGTCACGTCGAGGCCGATATCGGCGGCCGGCGCCGACTGGGTCATGCGCCCGACCGAGATGTAGTCGACCCCGCTCTCCGCCTTCTCGCGGATGGTCTCGAGCGTGATCCCGCCCGACGCCTCGATTTCGCAGCGCCCGGCGACGATCCCGACCGCCTCGCGCATCGTCTCCGCTTCCATGTTGTCGAGCAGGATCACGTCGGCGCGCGCCTCGGCGGCCTCGCGCACCTGATCGAGCGTGTCGCACTCGATTTCGATCTTGGTGAGCGAGGGGGTGAGCGCCCGTGCCCTGGCCATCGCCGCGGCGATCGAGCCGCAGACCGCGATGTGGTTGTCCTTGACCAGCAGCCCGTCGTCGAGCCGGATGCGGTGGTTGCGCGCCCCGCCGACGCAGGAGGCGTATTTGGAGAGCGCGCGGTAGCCCGGGATGGTTTTCCGCGTGTCGATCAGCGTCGCCCCGGTCCCCTCGACGAGGCGCGCGTATTCGGCCGTCCGCGTGGCGATCCCGGTCAGCAGCTGGAACAGGTTGAGCGCCGTGCGCTCCGCCGTCAGCATGCCCCGCGCCGGCCCCTCGACGCGGGCGAGCGTGGCGCCGGCCGCGGCCCGCGTGCCGTCCGGCGTCAGCGCCTCGGTCTCGCAGCCGGGCTCGTGGAAGCGCATCACCTCCAGCGCGAGCTCGACGCCGCAGACCACGATGTCGTGGCGCGTGTTCATGACGAAGCGCGCATCGGCGTCCGCCGGGATCAGGAAATTCGTGGTGATGTCGCCGCGCCCGATATCCTCGGCAAGCCAGTCCGCGTACATCCGCTCGCGCTCGGCCCTGGGCGGCAGCAGCGCCCGCATGTCGAGATCGTCGGGCCGCGCGGCCATGGCTCTCCCTCCGGGTGTCGCGGGAATACCTACGCGAACCGAATCGCCCGGTAAAGGCGCCGCCTCAGCGGGACGCCGCCCTGGCACCGTAGATGCTGACCACGCACAGGAGAACGGCCAGCGCCGACAGCCAAAGGACCGTCTCCGGCATGCCGGACGCGGTCAACGGACCGGCGCCCCAGATGGCCAGCCACCCGCCGATCGATCCGCCGGTGGAGACGAAGCCGAATACGGCTCCGATCCTGCCCGATGGGCAAATCCTGAGAACAAGGAGATCGATCGACGGGCTCGCGAGGACAGCTAGAAACCCACCGAGCCCGAGCCAAATCGCGGTGGGCAGGGGGACGATATCGAGCGCTGCAATACCGAGCAGGATCGCGCATGAAACCAGGCAGGTCGCAACCAGCCTTTCCCGGTTTTTGGCCTTGTCGGCCATCACGCCCCCGGCGAGCGGCGGCAATATCAGGGCCAGCAGGACCAATAGCAGGGCCAATATTTGAAGGCCCGGCCCGCCGTCGACGGGGGTGCTTCGGACGACCTTCGATGCCTCAACGATCGCCTCGAAGGCGGGATGTTCGGTGATGTCCGAAAAACCCATAAAAGTCAGCGCCAGGAGGAACAGCAACACCGGCCAAGACGCGATCGCGGGCATCGTCGTCCGAAAACCGGTGCGTACCCTCTCGGGGTTCCCGGTTTCCCTTGGCCGGTGGAGGGCGGTATCGCGAAAGGCGTCGCGAAAGCGCACTGCCAGTGTCGCGAACACGACCCCGACCGCACCGAGGATGGAGAATGACGTCTGCCAGTCCTCAAGCGAGATCAATGGCCCAATCGCAGGAACGGCGACGATCGTACCGATCAAGATAAACAGGTTTCTTATGCCGAACGCGCGCCCCCGGCGTTCGGGGCCGATACAGGTGGCGAGGACCACGTAGCCCGCCGACCAGACGGCACCATCGCCCAGCCCGCGGAGCAAACCGTGTCCCATCAAGGACCAGTAGCTGGGAAACGCCGCCGCCAGTGCCAGCGCGGCAGGTGAGAGGGCCAACCCCGCCAGGAAAACCGCGCCTGCGCCAATCCGGTCCGCCAGCATCCCGGCGGGAAACAGGACCGCACCGGCAGCGACCGCATAAACCTGGACGACGACCAAGAAATCGCTCGATCTCATGTCGAGGTCGGTGACGATGGGAATAAACGCTAACGCAAACCCAGTGTTGTAGACGGGTGTAAGGGCGAGGCCGACCGCGACCAGCCCGATGGTCTTCCATTCGGCGCGCGGCAGGGCCAAGGGGTTGGCTATCACGGCGGTGTTCGTTCCACAACCATAACATTTAAAGTATATCTGTTATGATGTCGAAACAGGAAATCGGGGTGGACCCCAGGCCTGCCCGGCTAACCGGCCTTCATCGGCATGCCTCAGCGCGCGACGGCCTTGGCGGCGTAGATCGAGACGATGCAGACCAGGGTGAACGCGCCTGACAGCCAGAAGATCAAATCGGGTCGTCCGATATCGGCGACGTATCCGAAGATCGGCGGGCCGACCGCCGCGCCGACCGAAAAACCCGTCGTCACGAAGCCGAACACGGTCCCGATGGTTCCCGGCGGGCAGATCTTGCGCACCATGAGGTCGCGCGACGGGCTCATCATCGCGACGGTGACCGCGCTCCCCAGCATCGGGATTATCACCCATTCGAGCGGCAGCAGCTTGAGCGCGATGACGCCGAGAAAGGCGGCCGAGGCGACGAAGCAGAGCGCGGCGAGCCCCTCATGGTCCCGCACTCGGTCGGCGACGACCCCGCCGATCAGCACGCCGACCGCGGCGGCCGCGAAATAGCCGGTGAGCTGCCCGTTGGCCGCGGCGAGCGAGGCGTCGTAGAGCTCGATCAGGGCGACGACGGCGAAGGCGTGGATTCCGGCCGTCCCGGTGGCAAGCGCGGTGAAGAACAGCAGGAACAACAGCACCGGCGGCGAGGCCAGCAGGCGGACGACGGAGGGGCGGCTGGCGATGGCTGTCTTCCCCGTCCCGCCCGGCGCAACCCTGATCGCGTCGTCGCCGAGGGCGTCCCGGAACAGCGCCGCGAAAGCGACGAAGAGGAGGCCGACCAGCCCCGCCACCGAAACCGCCTCGGACCAGTCCAGTACCAGGACCAGCCCCAGCATGATCGGCGGCGCCACCACCCAGCCGGCATAGCCCGAGAAGATATGGATGCCGAAGGCGCGGCCCTGGCGCTCGGTATCGACCTGGGCGGCGAGGATCGCGTAGTCGGCGGGGTGGAACACCGCGTTGCCGATCCCGGCGATCGCCACCAGCGCCATCATTCCCCAATAGGTCGGGAACAGCGCGAACAGCGCAAACGGCGCGGCATGCAGGATCAGCCCGGCGAACAGGACGGGCCGCCCGCCGATCCTGTCGACCAGGATACCGGCGGGAAGCTGGGCGACGCCGGTGGCCACCGAATAGACCGCGATCAGCACGCCGAGATCGGTCCAGCTCACCCCGAGATCGGCGCGGATCAAGGTGAACAGCGGCGGCAGGATCAGCATGTAGAAATGGCTGAACCCGTGGCCGATTGCGATCAGCCCGATCGATTTCAGCTCGCCCCTTGGGAGCGAGAGGACGCCGGCCATGACTGCGCTTTCGGTTGGGGGCGGCGCCGGTCTAGCGCGGCATGCGCACCTGTTCGAGGATGCGGGCGATCTCGGGATCGCCCTTCCCCATCGGATCGACGCGGGCCATCTTGGCGCGTTCCTTGGCCCGCCAGGTCGGCGGCTTGGTCGCGTCGATCGCCATCTTCCCGCCGATCCGCATCACCGTGTACTCATCGCCCACCTCGGGGACCGACACGTCAAGCGGGTGCAGCCGGGAGCCCGGCATGATGTGCACCATCTCGGCCGGGTTGGTGCGGCACGAGATCGCCCACAGCACGTCCTCGGCGTTGTAGATGTCGACATCCTCGTCGACCGCGATCGCCACCTTGACGTGGAGGTTGGGCCCGGTGAGCGCCGACATCAGCACGTCGCGCGCCTGGCCGTCCCACTTGGCCTCCATCTGCACGATCATGATGAACTGCGACGCCCAGGGCGGGACGAAGATGTCCTTGATGTTGGTGTTGCCGTGGGTGTCGCGCAGCCGGTTGTAGTAGGTGGCCTCCATCGGCAGCGTGATCAGCGGCTGGTGGTCGGTGAACCAGGTCGCCTGCATGTGGCGGAAGATCGGCTCGTCGCGGTGGGTGATCCCGGTGATCTGGTAGACCGGCGCCGGCCCCTCGGCGCCCGACCCGAAGGTGGTGAACTCGCCGAACGGCCCCTCCGGCACCCGGTCGTGGGGGTGGACGAGACCCTCGATGACGATCTCGGCATGGGCCGGGACCTCGAGGTCGATGGTGTCGCATTTCACCATCTCGATGTCCTCGCCGAGGATGCCGGCGCCGTATTCGAGCTCGTCGAAATCCTCGTGCCTTCCCGACCAGTTGGACATGATCTCGTAGACCGGGTGCATGCCGATCGCGAACGCCATCGGCATCGGCTCGTCCTTGGCGATGTATTTGAGGTAATGCGCGTAGTTGTGCCGCGCCGCCATCCAGAACGTCGCCTTCTGCGGATCCTCGGTCAGCATCATGCGGATGATGGATTCGTTCCTGATGCCGGTCTCGGGGTCCTTGGTGATGGTCAGCCCCGAGCCCAGATAGCGCCCGCCGTCGCCCACCGAATGCTGCGGGATCGGCAGCTTGTGGAGGTTGACCTCCTTGCCGAGCATCTTGTTCTCTTTGACCGGCCCGTCGGCGACCAGCACCGACTTGCCGCGCCGGGTCGCCATGCGCTCGGCGAGATAGGGGCAGACCCCCTTCGGATCGTCGAGCCCGAAGGCCGCCGCCTGGCCGTTGCGGTCCTTGATCAGGATGTCGGTCAGCCGCCAGCCGGGATATCCGGTCAAATTGTGGAACATCAGCGGCCCGCTGCTCTCCGAGCAGAGATAGCCGACCTGCCGCACCGGATCGACGGGCTCGCGGATATGCAGCATCCGGTTGTCGATCGATTCGAGAAACGTCCTCAGACTGTGCGGCATGGCGAGCTCCCGGGGTGGATTAGGCCCAAATTCGTTTGTAGACGAACGAGTTGGCGCGCACAATCGCGCGGGACCGTCGCCCCGGCTTCCGACTTCCTTGTTTCCTTACCCGGCCAACGCCCAGGTATCGGGCTCCCGGCGGGTCGACCGGCCGCTGTTCCCGTCTGTCTTCAGGGCGAAAACCATTTCCTGCGAGCGGTCTATTTCGTCTTCGAGATCGGCGATCCGTTTCAGCCGGGATCGGAGGCTCTCTCTGGCCTTCTTGACTTGCTCCATATAGAGCAGCCTGAGCAGAGCTTCCGCTGCACCCGGCATGTTGCTCTTTTCCGACTCCCATCTGTGGACGGTTTGTTCCTTGACGTCGAGCAGATGCGCCAATGACGCCTGAGAGAGCAGCATCTCGCGACGCAGAAACCGGATTTCCTTTCCGCTCAACTCCTCTTTCCGGTTGCACAAATGCTCGCCGATAGCCCGGTGAAGACTGTCAATGTCGCTGATGGCGATACTGGTCCCGCGCGCCGATTCGAAGCGCTGGAATCCGTTCGCCAGGTAAACATTGTCCAAGCCGCACTCCAGGTAGCGGTACCTCTTGTCATTCATTGCCCTCCCTCCGTCGGTCGGCTCAAATCCAGGTCGTGATGCAAACGATGTGATCCTCGTATACCGCCACGGCCACGTGCACCCGCCTGCCCGCGACCCTCCGCCTCATCGCGATCCGCCACCCCCCGTAATCGTCCTGCTCGGCGGTGCCGACGGCTCTACCTCCGCGCAAGACTTCCAGGACAGACCTGATGTCGACTCCCCGCTCCAGCATACGTTCCCGGAAATGCGGCTCATCCATGCGGACATTCAGGGTGTCCGCCGCGGAGAGCAGGTGAACATGCTGCGCCAACAGCTTGGCCGGGGGTGGATCCTCCCCCATCCGGGGAAAGGGGATGATCGGGGCGCCTGGCACAACCTATCAATATGATAGGTCGGTAGGGCGCGTCAACGAGCCTGGGCGCTCGAATTGAATCGGCCGAGGACCTTTCGCACCCGCCGGGCTTCAAATCGAGCGGCCGATGGCATACATACACCCGCGCAGGGCTGGCCTATAGTCCGGCGCGGGACGGATTCAACGGACGAACAGGGGATCGAGGCATGGCCACCAGGGTCGAGTCCGGGAGCGCGCACAAGCCGCGCAAATGGGGCAAGTTCAACTGGGAAGACCCCCTGCTGCTCGACAGCCAGCTCGCCGACGAAGAGCGGATGGTGCGTGACACCGCCCGTCAATACGCCCGCGAGAAGCTGCTGCCGAGGATCGTCGAGGGCTACAACAACGAGCAATTCCACCCCGAGATCATGACCGAGCTGGGCGCGCTCGGCTTCCTCGGCTCGACGCTGCACGGCTATGGTTGCGCGGGCGCGAGCTATGTCTGCTACGGGCTGATCGCCCGCGAGATCGAGGCGGTCGATTCCTCCTACCGCTCGACGCTGTCGGTGCAGTCGAGCCTGGTGATGTGGCCGATCTACAATTACGGCACCGAAGAGCAGCGCCTGAAATATTTGCCCAGGCTCGCCACCGGCGAATCGATCGGCGCCTTCGGCCTCACCGAGCCCGACCACGGCTCCGATCCCGGCGGCATGAAGACGCGCGCCAAATCGGTCGACGGCGGCTACCTCCTCAAGGGGTCCAAGACGTGGATCTCGAACGCGCCGCTGGCCGACGTGATGGTGGTCTGGGCCAAGGACGACGAGGGCACGATCGGCGGCTTCATCCTCGAACGCGGCATGGCGGGGCTGACGACGCCCAAGCTGACCGGCAAGCTGTCGCTCCGCGCCTCGGTGACCGGCGAGATCGTCATGGACGACGTGTTCGTGCCGGAAGAGAACAAGCTGCCGCACGCGCGCGGGCTGGGCGGGCCGTTCGGCTGCCTCAACAACGCCCGCTACGGCATCGCCTGGGGCGCGCTCGGCGCGGCCGAGTTCTGCTGGCACGCGGCGCGGCAATACACCCTTGAACGCACCCAGTTCGACCGCCCGCTCGCCGCCAACCAGCTGATCCAGAAGAAGCTCGCCGACATGCAGACCGAGATCGCGATCGGGCTGCAGGCCTGCCTCCAGCTCGGCCGGATGATGGACGACGGGACCTGCTCGCCCGAGGCGATCTCGATGCTCAAACGCAACTCGACCGGCAAGGCGCGCGAAATCGTGCGCGAGGCGCGCGACATGCACGGCGGCAACGGGATCGTCGACGAGTACCACGTCATGCGCCATCTGATGAACATGGAGACCGTCGTCACCTATGAGGGGACGCACGACATCCATGCCCTGATCCTCGGCCGCGCGCAGACCGGCATCCAGGCCTTCATGTAGGCATGGCGGGCCTATAGACATGGCGGGGCCGCTTTCCGGCCTCCGGGTCCTCGATTTCAGCCGCATCCTGGCCGGCCCCTGGGCCGCCCAGACGATGGCCGATCTCGGCGCCGAGGTGATCAAGATCGAGCGCCCCGGCAGCGGCGACGACACCCGCCAGTGGGGTCCCCCCTTCATCGTCGCCGAGGACGGCAGCGAGATCCCCGACGCGGCCTATTTCCACTGCGCCAACCGGGGCAAGAAATCGGTCACCCTCGACCTCGCCTCGGCCAGGGGGCAGGAGATCGTCCGCCGGCTGGTCGCGACCTCCGACATCCTGCTGGAGAACTACAAGCGCGGCGGGCTCGCCCGCTACGGGCTCGGCTACGAGGACTTGCGCGCCGTCAATCCCGGGCTGATCTACTGCTCGATCACCGGCTTCGGCCAGACCGGGCCCTATGCCGACCGCGCGGGCTACGATTTCCTCATCCAGGCGATGGGCGGGCTGATGTCGATCACCGGCGAGCGCGACGACCTGCCGGGCGGCGGCCCGCAGAAGGTGGGCGTCGCCGTCACCGACGTGCTGACCGGGCTCTACACCGCGATCGCGGCGCTGGCCGCCCTGCGCGAGCGCGAACGCACCGGCAGGGGCAAGCATGTCGACATGGCGCTGTTCGACGTCGCGGTGGCGTCCACCGCCAACCAGGCGATGAACTATCTCGTCACCGGCAAGGCGCCGGCCCGGATGGGCAACGCGCATCCCAACGTGGTCCCCTACCAGTCGTTCAAGACGGTCGACCACTATGTCGTCGTCGCGGTCGGCAACGATTCCCAATACGCCCGGTTCTGCCAGGCCGGCGGGCGGCCCGAGCTCGCCGGGGACGAGCGTTTCAGGACCAATGCCGGGCGGGTCGAGCACCGCGATGCGCTGATCCCGGCGCTCGCCGAGATGATGCTGACCCGGACGCAGGACGCGTGGATCGCCGCGCTCGAAGCGGTCGGCGTCCCCTGCGGGCCGATCAACGACCTCGACCAGATTTTCGCCGACCCGCAGGCCGAGGCGCGCGGGCTCAGGATCGACCTGCCGCAAAGCGCGGCGGGAACCGTGCCCGGCGTCGCCAACCCGATCCGCTATGTCGGCGAGCCGCACGACTACCCGGGCGGCGCGCCGGTCCTCGGCGAGCACACCGGGCAGGTGCTCACCGACCTCCTCGGCATGGACGCCGACGAGATCGCGGCGCTCAGGGAAGACGGGGTGGTCTGAGCCCGGCCGCCGCCGGCGCCGCGCCCTACACCGCCGCGCGGCGGTTTTCGAGAATCCCGGACTCGCGGATCGTCACGGGGATCGAGGACAGCCCGACCGGCGCCATCAAATGGACGCCGGAGACGCCGCGCAGCTCGGCGAGGGCGCGGATCAGCTCGGCGCAGACGGCGATCCCCTCCGCCTTCTGGTCGGCCGCCCGTTCGAGGCGTTCGACGATCGAGTCCGGGATCTGCACCCCCCACAGATTGTCGCGCATCCAGCGCGCCGAGCGCGCCGATGCGAGCGGGCCGATGCCGATCAGCAGGAACACCCGGTCGAGGAGCCCGGCTCCTTCCAGCGCCTCGGCGTAGCGCCGGACGATGTCGATGTCCCAGCAGAGCTGGGTCTGCACGAACCCCGCCCCCGCCTCGATCTTGCGCGCGAGCCCGGTCGGGCGCCAGCCAGGGTCCGGGTCGACCGGGGTGTCGGCGGCGCCGATGAAGAGGCGGGGCGCGGTCGCGATCTCCCGCCCCGAGGCCAGGGCTTCGCCGGCGCGCATCTTGGCCGCGATCTGGATCAGGTCGCGGCTGTCGACGTCGAAGACCGGCTTGGGCGGCGGGATCTCGTTCGAATCGGGTTCGTCGCCGCGCAGGATCAGCACATTGCGCACACCGACCGCCGAGGCGCCGAGCAGGTCGGCCTGGAGCGCGATCCGGTTGCGGTCGCGGCAGGTGAACTGGAGGATCGGCTCGAGCTCCGCGCGGACCAGGATGGCGGCGGCGGCGAGCGCCGACATGTGGACCATCGCCCTGGGCCCGTCGGTGACGTTGAGCGCATCGACCAGGCCGCGGAACGGCTCGGCGAGCGCCAGCAATTCGCCGGGCGCGCCCGAGGCCGGCGGGGTGATCTCGGCGGTGACGGCGAAGTCGCCGTTGAGCAGGGTTCGCGCGAAGCCCGATTCCGCCGCCGTCTCGGGGGACAGGAACACCGTTCTACCTCCTGCGCCGGGAAACCACATAGGATTCGTCGTAGAACCAGAGCCCGCCCTGGCGGTTCAGAACCTCGCGGGTCGCGTCGAGATAGCCGCGCTCGGCGATCACGTCCTCGAGACGTTCATCCTCGATCTGGGCGACATAGATGGCGGCGTTCCAGGCCGCGAACAGGGTCGAGGTGCCGATGCTCCGCCCGCCGACCTCGCTCGGCAGGGTGTGCATGTCGTAGCGGAAGATCGACCGCTTGTCGGCATAGGCGTTGAAGTTGAGGTCGCGGGCCTCGCGGCCGAGCTCGTCCTTGAGCGCCTTGAGGAGCTCGTGCCGGTTGGTGGTGAACGGGTCCTCGCCCGGCCACACCCTGCGGACGATCTCGAGCCCCGGATCGCCGCCGCGCGAATGGATGCCGAGCAGCCGCCCGCCGGGCGCGAGGCTGCGGGCGAGCGGCGCGAGGACCTTCTTCACCTTGAAGGAGACCGGCATGCGCGCGCGATAAGGCTGCGAGGCGATCACCAGATCGTAATCCGCCTTCACCGCGCCGGGGCGCGGGATCACCTGGTCGAGCAGGAATTTATGGTCCTCGCGATAGACCACCAGCACCGACGGGCGGACATAGAGCGGGTTGCCGGTCTTCTCGGAGGGGCGGACCTGCCAGGTTTCGGCGAGCCTCGGCTGGAGCCCGGTGATCTGCTCGTGGAATTCGTGCGAGGAATCGCCTTCGAGCGCGACCTCGATCCAGTTGAGCGCCGCCGCCGCCTCCATCGAGCGCGGCATCAGCCACGGCGCCTCGGTGTAATAGAGGTTGGTGATCACCAGCACGGTCGCCGGGTGCTCGTAGAACCGGTCGGGCATCCGCTCCAGCCCGAGGCGCACGTCCTCGAGGCTGATCTCCTTGCCGACGATGTAGAACGGCAGCGTCCGGAACCGCCGGTGCATCTGGCGCATCACCCCGGTGAGCACGCTGCCGTCGCCCATGCCCGCGTCGAACAGGCGAAGCGCCGGCGGCTGGGGGTGGATATTGGCGAGCTCCATGCCGGCGCGCTCGGCGACCACCCATTTCTCCGAGCAGGTGTTGACGAAGGCGAGGTATTTCTGCCGGTTGTCGTAGAAGCGGAAGGCGGTCTTGGGATCGCCCTCGGGCGCGGTCTCGACGGCTGGCGGCGGCGGCGCCGGATCGAGGCTGCCGGCGCCGGGCGCCGCGCCGTTCTCGGTAAGGAACCGGCGCACCCGGTCGACGGTGGCGGTGGTCACCCCCTTGCCTTCGCGGAGCCGGCCGACGAACTTGCCGTCATTGACGACGATCCGACCGAAGGTCGTCTCGGCGATGCCGGCGTCGCGGCAATAGGCCTCGATCTCGTCGACCAGCTCGTCCTGGACATCCATCGGCGGGCCTCGCGCTCGATACGAACAGGTTTCGCTACCCCGGCTTCGCAGCCCTGTCAAACTGTTTTTCCCATCGAAACACGAAAGCAGGATAATGGGATATATCCCATTATCCTGGCCAAAACGGCGGGTTTGACGTTTAACAGGCGTGGGATTTTTCCCACAAACGTCGCGTGGGACGAACCGCTCAGGCGGGGTCTTCGCCGCGTCTCCGGAGCCGTCCGGTCTCCGCCGCGTCGAGCGCGCCGTCCGCGTCGACGGCGACGCCGTAGCTGTCCCGCGCCGCTTGCGCCGTGACATAGCCGTCGTCGATGTCGGCGAGTACGAGCCCGGGCGCGCGTTCGAACGGGTCGCCGTAACCGCCGCCGCCGCTCTGGCAGAGGCGGATCGACGTGCCCGCCGTCACGTGCCGCGTCTCCAGCACGTCCATCTCCTGCGATGTTCCGTCGGCGAAGGCGATGGAGGTGGACGCCGGGGCCGGGCTGGCGCCGCCGAACAGCCCCCAGGCGGCGTGGCGATGGTTGGCGGTCCTGAGCGTCAGCGTGCAGTCGGTGAGGAACGCGTATTCGCGGGCGAAGCCGATGCCGCCGCGATGCGCCCCCGCGCCGGCGCTGTCGGGCAGCAGCTCGTAGCGCTTCACCCGGATCGGGTACTCGGTCTCCACGATCTCGACCGGCGTCCCCGGCGCGAAATGGTTCATCGGCATCAGGATGGAGGCGCCGTCGCCCGCGCTGGTGCCGCCGAGCGATGTGTTCATCAGCTCGTACTGGACGGTCGCCTTGCCGGCGCGCCCCGCCGCATAGCCGATCGCCATGGCACCCGTCCCGAGCCCGGACGGCGCGACCGCGCGCGCCGGGTTGAGCGTCCCGAGCGCGGCGAGCACCACGTTGTAGACCATGTGCGAGGTCGGGAAATAATGGTTCACGGTCGCCGGGAATTGCGGGCTCACGATCCGGCCCGGCGGGATGACGAAGTCGACCGCTTCGAAGGCGCCGGCATTCATCGGGATCGTCGGATCGGAGGCGGCGAGGATCGCCTGCATCGAGACCGCGCGCGCGGTCGGCTCGGGCGTGTTGATCGGGCCGGCGGTCTGCGGATCGCTGCCGCTGAAATCGAGCGTCAGGCGGTCGCCCGACTTCTCCACCCGGACATGGATACGCACCGGCCGGTCGCGGTCGGCCCCGTCATGGTCCATCAGCCCCTCGGCCTCGGCGGCGCCGTCCGCCCAGCAGGAAACCGCCGCCCTCACCCGGTCGGCGGTCCGGATCATCAGCGCGTCCATGGTCCCGGTCACGATATCCGCGCCGAACGCCTCGCAGAGCTCCGCCATGCGCCTTGCGCCGAGCCGGGTCGCGCCCATCTGGCCACGCAGATCGCCGATCACCACGTCGGGTATCCGGCTGTTGTTGCGGACGATCGCCTCGATTTCGGCGTTGACGCCGTCGGCGGTCCACATGCGGACCGGCGGCACCAGGAGTCCGTCATGGAAGATCTCGCGCGCCGCCGCGCCGGACGAACCCGGCACCAGCCCGCCGACATCGGCCTTGTGGGCGACGCTCACCCCGAAGGCGACCAGCCTTCCCTCGTAGAAGGCGGGCGTCGCGACCACGAAATCGGGGACGTGGCTGTTGCCCGCCTTGTAGGGGTCGTTGCAGACGAAGCCGTCGCCGTCGCGCATGGTCTCCGGCGGGTAGCGCTCGAAGATGCTGCCGATCGCCTTGGAATAGAGCAGCGAATGGTATTGCAGCCCGCCGCCCACCATGACCACGCGGCCGGTGCCGTCGGTCAGCCCCGCGGTGCCGTCCTGGGATTCGCGGAGAATCGGCGAGTAGCCGCTATGGAACAGCGCATGCGCCATCGCCTCGGTGGTCTCGCGCAGGCGGCTCAGCACCACCTCGATGGTGATCGCATCCAGGCTCATGGCGTGTCTCCCGCGGCGATGACGAGGTTGCCATGCGCTTCCACCGTCGCGCTCTGGCCGGACAGGACGACCGTCGTCGAATCGAATTGCTGGATCACCGCGGCGCCCTCGATCCGGTCGCCGGCGCGCAGCCGCGCCCGGTCGTAGAGCCGGCAGGGCACGAAGCCGCCGGCCTCGAAATCGAACAGCTCGCGGGCGCCGGTCCCGGCCGCGGACGGGTCGCCGTCGCCGGCCTCGACCGGCGGCAGTTCGAGCTGCGGCACGGCGATCTCGGCGATCGCCCGGAAGGTGACCGCCTCGGCATCCTCGTCGGGCGCGCTCGCGCCGTAGACCCGCGCGTGAAGCTCGTCGAAACGGGATTTGAGCGCCGTCTTCTCGTCCTCGTCGACCGGGCGCGCCAGGCAATCGACGGCGAGCTGGTAGCCCTGGTGCAGATAGCGCATGTCGATCTGGCGGCGGAGCACCACCTCGGCTTGGTCGAACCCCTCCTCGCGCACATCGGCGCGGGCGCGCGCTTCCAGGTCCTGGAACTCGTCCTCCATCGCGTCCACCGGCAGGCCGGCCAGCACCCCGACCGAGGACTTGACGTAGATATGGCGGACATCGGTCTGCAGCAGCCCGAAGGCGCTGTTGAGCCCGGGCGCGAGCGGCACGACGACGTGGGCGATGCCGATATCGCGCGCCAGCGCCGCGGCATGCAGCGGACCGGCCCCGCCGAAGGCGATCAGCGCGAAATCGCGCGGATCGGCGCCGCGGCGCTGGAAGGCGAGGCGGAGATCGACCGCCATGTTCGAGTTGATGATGCGGATTATCCCGGCCGCCGCCTCGATCGCATCGAGGCCGAGGGGGTCGGCCACCCGCTCCTTGACCGCCGCGCGGGCGAGCTCGGGGTCCATCGTCATCCGCCCGCCGAGCACGCTGCCGGCGCCGAGCGCGCCGAGCAGCAAATTGGCGTCCGTCACCGTCGGCTCGACCCCGCCCCGCCCGTAGCAGGCGGGTCCCGGATCGGCGCCGGCGCTGCGCGGGCCGACCTTCATCAGCCCGTCTCTGCCGATATAGGCGATGGTGCCGCCGCCGGCGCCGAGCGTCGCCACCGAAAGCATCGGCGTGCCGATATCCTGCCCGGCGATGCGGCCCGAATCCGTCTCCTCGATCCGCCCGTCGGCGATCACCGCGATATCGGTCGAGGTGCCGCCCATGTCGAAGGTGACCACGTTCGGGCGCTCGACCAGCAGGCCCAGGGCCTGGCCCGACACGGCGCCCGCCGCCGGCCCCGACAGGAGGGTCTGGTTGGCGAACCGCGCGCCGAGATTGATCCGCATCAGCCCGCCATGCGACTGCATCAGGAAGAGCTGCGGGGTTTCGATACCGGCCTGCTTGAGCGCCGCTTCGAGGCTGAGCAGATAGGTCTCGACCCGGGGGCCGACATAGGCGTCGATCGCGGTCGTGGAGAGCCTCGGGTATTCGCGGATCGTCGGCAGGATCTCGGACGACAGCGAGACCCTGAGCCCGGGCGCCTCCTCGGCGACGATCTCCGCCGTGCGGCGTTCATGGGCCGGGTTGCGGAAGCTGAACAGATAGCAGACCGCGAGCGATTCGATCCGCTTCGCCGCCAAGGCCCGGACGGCTTCGCGCAGCCCGTCCTCGTCGAGCGGCGTCAGCACCGCGCCGGTGAAGTCGAGGCGCTCGACCGCCTCGGCGGTGCGCGACTGCGGCACCAGGAGGCGGGGCTTGCGGTAGAACGGGTCGAGCAGATCGTCGGCGTCGGGCTGCGACCAGCCGCGGGCCTCGTAGACCGCGCGGAACCCGTCGGTGATCAGCAGCCCGGCGCGGGCCCCGTCCTCCTCGATCAGGGTGTTGGTGGCGACCGTCGTGCCGTGGACCAGGAAGCCGATCTCGGACGGCGCGATGCCGGTCGCGAACAGCTCGCCCAGCGCATCGATCACCGCGCGCGAGGGGTCCTCGGGCACCGACGGGACCTTGACCGCGCGACGCTCGCCGGTGGCGGCGCAAAACGCGATCAGATCGGTGAACGTGCCCCCGGTGTCGACCCCCACCATCCAGCTCGTCATGCCGCGCCGCCTTCCCGCGATGTCGCGCAATCGATGTCGCGCGGCATAGTATCACCGGGCATCGAGGCGGCAATCGCGGCCCGGGGGGTTGCCCGCCCTTCGATACGCCGCTTCGCGGCTACTCAGGGTGAGGATAGGGTTGGAGTAATAAAAATTATCCTCATCCCGAGTAGGTGCGCAAGCGCCGTATCGAGGGACCGCCGCGCCGCCAGGGAAACCCCTACGGTTACAACCGAACCCGACCCACGATCGCTGCGGGCGCGCATCGGCCGCGTGTTGTGGCTCGCACGGGCGGAGGCTAGAATCGACGCAACCTGAAAATCGGAGAACGGACATGGCCGCCGCGACACCAATGCTGAAGGAACAGGATTCGCTTTCCCCCCTCGCCTCGCGTTTCGTCGACGTCGACACCCTGCCCTGGAAGCCGACGCCGTGCGAGGGCGTGGAGATGAAGATCCTGCTTGAGGACCCCGATACCGGGCTGATGACGGCGCTGTTCCGCTGGCAGCCGGGCGCAAGGCTGCCGCTGCACGAACATGTCGAGATCGAGCAGACCTATGTGCTCGAAGGCAGCATCCTCGACGACGAGGGCGAGGTGACGGCCGGCAACTATGTCTGGCGCCCGTCCGGCAACCGCCACGAGGCGGTCGCGCCCAACGGCGCGCTGGTGCTGGGCATGTTCCTCAAGCCCAACAAGTTCCTCGACGGCGACCTCGCCGGGCGGGAGCTCAAATAGCGCGCGGCGCGACACCAGCGGGGTCAGCCATGGCGACGTCGGACGGATCGCGGGTCATCGCGATCGAGGAGCATTATTTCGACCCCGCGCTGTCGGCGCTGTTCACCGGGCGGGACGTCAGGACGCCGCCGCCGCTGAGGGACCGCCTCCTCGATGTCGGCGCCGGTCGCCTGAAGGCGATGGACGAGGCCGGCATCGACGTCCAGGTGCTGAGCCACGGCGCGCCGTCGACCCAGAAGCTCGACCCCGAGACCGCGGGTGCGATGGCGCGCGGCGTCAACGACCGGCTGGCCGGGATCGTCGCCGCCAACCCCGACCGTTTCCAGGGGTTCGCGGCGCTGCCCACACCCGACCCCGCGGCCGCGGCCGACGAGCTCGACCGCTGCGTCGGCGAGTTCGGCTTCAAGGGCGCCATGGTGCACGGGCTCACCAACGGTGCGTTCCTCGACGAGAAGCGGTTCTGGCCCATCTTCGAACGCGCGGCCGCGCTCGGCGTGCCGCTCTACATGCACCCCGCGATCCCCCACGAGGCCGTGATCGAGGCCTATTACGCGGACTATATCGGGGAATTCCCGGGCCTGTTGACCGCGGGTTGGGGCTTTACCGTGGAGACCGCGACCCAGGGCATCAGGCTGGTGCTGAGCGGCGTGTTCGACACCTATCCCGATCTCAAGATCATCCTCGGCCATCTCGGCGAGGGGCTGCCGTTCCTGCTCTGGCGCATCGACCAGGCGCTGTCGCGCACGGAATCCCGGCTCGACTCCTTCCGCGAGACCTTCCGCGAGCATTTCTACATCACCACCAGCGGCAATTTCTCCGACCCGGCGCTCTTGTGCAGCGCGATGGAGATGGGCACCGACCGCATCCTGTTCTCGGTCGACTACCCGTTCGTCGAGAACGAGGACGGGACCGACTGGATGGAACGCATCCCCTTCGCCACCGAGGACCGCCGCAAGATCCTGCACGGCAACGCCGAACGCCTGCTCGGCATGTGACGGAGCCCGGCGCGGCATTGCAAACCGCGCCGCGACGGGTCAGGATTAAAGCCTGCCGGCCGCGCGCGGCGGCCCGGCTGCCTCATCCTCATTGAAGGGAGAGCCGAGTATGCCGAGATACCTGACCAAAGGCGCCGCCATCGCTGCCGCCGTCGCCGTCCTGGCGGCGGGCGGGAGCGCCCTGGCGCAGAAGACGCATACGCTCAAGATCGCCACTTTCGCGCCCAAGCCCTCGACCGCGTCGATCTGGTTCGAGAAGACCAGGGCCGACGTCGCCAAGAAGTCCAAGGGCCGCCTAGAGATCCAGATATTCTACGGCTCGTCGATGGGTCCGATGCCGCGGCATTACGACCTGGCGCGGAAGGGCGTCGCCGACATGTCGTTCTTCCAGCACGGCGTCACCCCCGGCCGCTTCCCGCTGACCGAGCTGACCCATGCGCCATACCTGTTTCCGGCCGGCGCCAAGGGCGCCGTGGTCGGCGCCAATGTCGCGGGCGACCTGTTGGGCAAGTATTTCCAGGCCGAGCACGAGAAGGCCGGCACCAGGGGGATGTGGATCGTCTTCAACCGCCCCTCGGGCGTCTACGATTCGAAGAAGCCGATCATGTCGGTCGCCGATCTCAACGGGCGGCGCTACCGCGCGCCGACGCCGACCGACGTGCTGATGATGAAGGCGCTCGGCGCCGCGCCGATCGGGATGCCGGCGACCCATATGGCGGAATCGCTGCAGAAGGGCACGATCGACGGCGTGGTGACCGACCCGATGGGCATCTTCGCCTTCAAGCTGGGCGGGCTGGTCAAGCACTACACGCCGATGTTCATCTCGGTGATCAGCTTCGGTCTGGCGATGAACCCGAAATCCTATGACCGGCTGCCGAAGGATCTCAGGCCGCTGGTGGACGCGCTCGGCACCAAGGCGGCCGGCGTCGAGATGGCGACGCTCGCCTGGGGCGGCGATCCGCCGCCATTCACCAAATACATGAACGGCCTCAAGCTCAACCGCGTCTCGCTCCCTGGCAACGCGGACAAGGAGATGCGCGCGCTCGGCGAAAAGATCATGGACCAGCGCATCGCCGCTCTCGAGAAGAAGGGCCTGCCGGCGCGCAAGGTGTATGAGGAGTTGAAAGCGCTGTCGGCCAAGTACTCGGCGATGTAGTCCGGCCGGCCTATGCACGGCCTGGCGCTCGCGGCGGCGCGGCTTCTTACCCGCGTCGCCGCGGTCTTCCTGCTCGCCATGATGGCGCTCAACGTCGTCGACGTGGGGCTCCGGTCGGGCTTCAACGCGCCGATCTTCGGCACCTATGAGATCATCGAGTTGCTGCTTGCCGCGGTCGCCTTCCTGGCGATCCCGGAGGTCTTTCTCCGCGACCAGCACATCACCATCGAGCTGATCGACCAGGTCATACCGGCGGGCGCGGTCCGCTGGCTCAAGCTGATCGGCACCTTCGTCGCGCTGGTCTTCGTCGCCATGCTCACCTGGCACATGTCGCAGCCGGCGCGGGAGTTCATCGAGTTCAACGATGTGACCATCGACCTGCACTTGCCGCTGATCTGGAAGGCGTCCCTGGTGCTGCTTGGCTTCGGCTGCGCAGCGATCGCGGTGCTGGTGATGTTCCTGCGCGAAATTTCATCAGTGCTGCGGCGCGCCGAATGACGCCCCAGGAAATCGGCGGGCTGGGCATCCTCGGCCTGGTCCTGCTGACGCTGCTCAGGGTGCCGCTCGGGGCGGCGATGGGGCTGGTCGGGCTGGTCGGCTATGCCGCGATCGACGGCTGGGAACGCGCCTTCTTCGTGTTCGGCGAGACGCCCTATTCGCTCACCCAATACGCCTTCTCGGTGCTTCCCCTGTTTATCCTGATGGGCGCCGTCGCGACCCGGTCGGGCATGTCGCAGGAGCTGTTCGTCGCGGCCAACGCGCTATTCGCGGGACGCCGCGGCGCGCTCCCCATGGCGACCATCGGCGCCTGCGCCGGGTTTTCCGCGATCAGCGGCTCGTCGCTCGCCACGGCGGCGACGTTCACCCAGATCGCGGTGCCGGAGATGCGCCGCTACGGTTACGACGAGCGCCTTGCCACCGGCTCGGTCGCGGTCGGCGGCACGCTCGGCATCCTGATTCCGCCCTCGGTGATCATGGTGATCTACGCGCTCGCCGCCGAGGAATCGGTGCCGGCCCTGTTCGCCGCGGGCATGATCCCGGGCGTGATCCTGGCGCTCCTGTTCATGGCGGTGGTCTGGATCATCGCCCGGATCCGGCCCGAATGGGCGCCCGCCGGCCCGCGCCTCGAGTGGCGCGAGCGGTGGCGGTCCGCGGCCGCGATGTGGAAGCTCATCGTGCTGTTCGGCCTCGCCGTCGGCGGCATCTACACCGGATGGTTCAGCCCGACCGAGGCGGCCGGCGTCGCCTCCTTCGCCGCCATCGTGATCGCCTTCGCCTCGGGCAACTTCTCCTGGCGGGCGTTCCTCGAATCGCTGGACGAGACGCTCCGGACCACCGGGATGCTGCTGTTCATCATCGCCGGCGCCTGGATCTTCGCCTATTTCATCGTCCAGACCCGGCTGCCCGTCGCGCTGGTCGAGCTCATCGAGTATTTCGAGCTCGCGCCCTGGGCGGTGATCATGATCATCCTGGTGTTCTACATCATCCTCGGCTGCGTGCTCGACGCGGTCGCGATCATCCTGGTCACCGTCCCCGTCTTCCTGCCGGTCGTCACCGCGCTCGGCTACGATTCGGTGTGGTACGGCATCCTGATGGTGGTGGTGGTCGAGGTCGGGCTGATCACCCCGCCGGTCGGGCTCAACATCTTCGTCATCCGGGCGCAGCTCCCGGATATCGCGCTCGGCACGGTGTTCCGCGGCATCGTGCCGTTCCTCGCCGCGGACGCGGTGCTGATCGCGCTGCTGCTGCTGTTCCCGCAGCTCGCGCTCTGGCTGCCGGGGGTGCTGTATAATTGAGCGGGCGGCAACCGGAAGAGAAGGATTTGGGATGAAGCTCGAAGGCTCCTGTCATTGCGGCGCCGTGACCTTCACGGTCAATTCCCGCACGCCCTACCCGTTCAACCACTGCTATTGCTCGAAATGCCGCAAGACCGGCGGCGGCGGGTATTGCATCAACATCATGGGCGAGTACCCGACGCTCAGGGTGACGGGCGAGGAGAACATCTCGATCTACCGCTCGAAGAACAACCATCGCGGCGCCTACGAGGCCGACGGGCTGGGCTTCTCGCGGCGGCATTTCTGCAAGATCTGCGGCACGCCGCTGTGGATCCACAACCCCAACTACGCCGAGTTCGTCTATCCCTGCGCGACGGCGATCGACACCCCGCTGCCGCGGCCCGACGAGAAGACCCACCATATGCTGGGCTACAAGCCCGACTGGGTGCCGGTCCCCGACGGGCCGGGGCATACCCACCACACCTACTACCCCGATGGCGGGATCGAGCAGTGGCACCGCGACCGGGGGCTCTACGAGGAGGACTAGGCGATGCTCAAGACCAGAGGGGTCGCCCATTTCACCATCCCCGTCACCGATACGCGCCGGGCCGAGGCGTTCTACACCGAAAAGCTCGGCCTCGCCGTGATCCAGTGCAGCCACGAGCGCGGCATGGTGTTTCTCGATTCGGGCGGCGACTGCATCATCCTCGCCCGCGTCGACAAGCCGATCTCGACGGCCGGGGAGGCGGACGTCCACCACGCCTTCATCGTCGACCACGGGGACTACGCGTCGTCGCTGGAGACGCTGCGCGAGAACGGCGTCGAGATCCTGTTCGAGGAAGACCGCCAGGGCGGCGCGGTCAACGGCCCGCGCGCCTATTTCCACGACCCCGACGGCAACGTCCTCGAGATCATCGACCTGACCAGCTACAAGGGCGCGGACGACGCCTGACGCCTCGGGCCGGGAGTTACCTCGCCGGCCACGAAAAAGGGCGCCGACGGTCCCGATGCCTAATCTCGCGACGAATGCGACGCACCATGACTGCGCCCCGAATTGAAGGAAGCGGGATATGATCAAGGTAACCGATATGGCTTACGCGCGGTTTGCCGCACCCGATCTCGACCTGATGGAAGAGTTTCTGGTCGATTTCGGGCTGACCCGCTCGGTGCGGACGAAAAACACTCTCTATATGCGTGGCACGAACCCGGATCACCACCTGCACGTCACGCATCTCGCAGATAAACCCGGTTTCATCGGCATGGCCTTCAAGGCCGCCTGCATGGAAGATCTGGAGAAGCTGTCCGGCGCGGAGGGTGCTTCGGCTGTGGAGGAAATGGATGAACCCGGCGGTGGATATCGGGTCAGGATAGTGGATCCCGACGGCTATCGGGTCGAAACCGTTTTCGGTATCGAAGAACTTGAACCGCTGCCGGTGAGCGAAGAAGTCGGACCCGACTATGGTCCGGGACGGCCGCGTGACAGCGAGCTTGTGCGATCGCAGCTTGTGCCATGCCCGGTCCAGCGTCTGGGGCATGTTGTCCTGAACGTGCCAAGCTGCAACCTCACCGATGCGTTCTACAAATCCCATTTCGGTTTCATCGGTTCCGACGTGTGCTATGTGCCGGACGACAGCCAGGAAATGGCGGTGGTCTTCAACCGGTGCGACAGGGGCGAGGAATATGTCGATCACCACACGCTGTTGTCGGTGAAATCGAAGATGTGCGGTTTGGCCCATATCGCGTTCGAGGTGGCGGACGTCAACGCCCTCTTTATCGGCAATGAGTATCTGAAATCCAGGGAATACGAGCATTCCTGGGGTGTCGGCCGGCATACGAGGGGAGGGCAGGTTTTCGACTACTGGTTCGATCCCTATGGTCACAGGCTGGAGCATTTCTTCGGTGGCGACCTGCTCAACGCGGACGATGCCACCCGGGTTGCGCCGCTCAGGAATGTGCTGGCCTCCCAGTGGGGGGCCCAGATCGCCGACCGACGCGCCTCGCTCGAAACCGCCTACGATCCGCTGAACGTCTGATACCCGAAACCGGGTATTTCCAGATCAACCATAGACCGGCTTTGCCCGGCCGGACGGTGTGCGCGCCGCCGCCCTTCGATACGCCGCTTCGCGGCTACTCAGGGTGAGGAGAACAACTAAATGTCCTCATCCCGAGCAGGCGCGTAAGCGCCGTATCGAGGGACGCCTCGTCAATCCTCCGGCTTCGCCCGCGCCATGCGCCAGTAGTCGCGCGCCCGATCCTGGGCGAGGCGGAGCAGCGTGCCCTCGGCGTAGCCGGTCTCGGCGTCGTATTCGCCCACCGGCATCCCGGTGAACAGGGCGAGCGCCTCGTGGATGGTGCCGACCGCGTAGACGGCGAATTCCCCCGCGGCGCAGGCCGCGGCGACCCGCTCGTCCAGCATCAGGTCGCCGGCATTCGCCCTGGGCACGATCACCCCCTGCGTCCCGGTCAGCCCGCCGGCCTCGCAGACCGCGAAGAACCCCTCGACCTTCTCGGTCACCGCGCCGATCGGCTGGATATGGCCGAGCTGGTCGATGGCCCCGGTCATCGCGAAATCCTGGCGCAGCGGCACCCCGGTGAGCGCGCTCAGCAGGCAGCACATCTCCGCCCCGGACGCCGAATCGCCGTCGATCCCGCCATAGCTCTGCTCGAAGGCGATCGACGCGGAGAAGGCGAGCGGATGTCGGGTCTTCAAGAGCTGGCGCAGCAGCCCGCCCAGGATATGGAAGCCCTTGGTGTGGATCGCGCCGGACAGCGCGGCCTCGCCCTCGATATCGACCACGCCGGCGCTGCCGGGCCCGATGGTGGCGGTGATGCGCTGCGGAAATCCGTAGGTCAGCGCCCCGGTGCTCACCACCGCGAGCCCGTTGATCTGGCCGGTCTCCGTCCCCGAAATCCGGATGCCGATCATCCCCTCGGCGATCATCTGGCGGAACCGGCGGGCCGGCAGGTCGGTACGCCGCCGCCCGCGCCGGACCGCCTCTCCGATGTCCCCGCCGATTACCGCCGCGCGGTTCGCCTTGCCGGCGAGGAAGGCCGCCTCCCGGGCGATATCGGCGAGGCGCCCGAAGCGCGTGGTCAGCCGGTCGCGCCGTCCGGCGATGCGGGCGCCGTGATCGACCAGCGCGACCACCGCGTCGCGCGCGAACGGCAGCAGTTTCTCGTCGCGGGCGATCCGCGAGATCACCCCGGCGTAGTAGCGCACGCCCGTCCCGTCCCGTGCGATGGTGGTGTCGAAATCGGCCAGCACCTTGAACAGCTGGCCGAAATCGGGGTCGGCGGCGCTCAGCATCTCGTAGAGCCCGCCATCGCCGATCAGCACCACCTTGACGTTGATCGGGATCGGGTCGGGCTTGAGAAAGGGCGCGCCGAAGGGCGAGGTGAACTCGGCCGGCACGATCTCGAGCGTGCCCGAGCGCAGGCTGCGCAACAGCATCTTCCAGGCGCCGGGCTCGGCCAGCAGGTCGCGCGCCTCGAGGATCAGGAACCCGCCATCGGCCTGCAGCAGCGAACCCGCCTGGATCATCATGTGGTCGGCGTGCAGCCCGCCCTCGGCCACGAACTCGCGCTCGATCTCGCCGAGCAGGTTGCGGAGCGTCGGCGTGTTCTCGATCACGATCGGGCAGCCGGACCCGGCATCCTGCTCGAGCAGCGGGTTGACCCGGTATTTGCGCGTCGCCGATGCGATCTCGTCGAGCGCGCCGAGACGCTGCACCAGGTCGGCGACCACGTCGGCGAGGAAATCGCGAACCGCCGGCAGGTCGAACTCGGATTCGATCGCCGCGATGTGATAGCCGAGGAAGCGGCGGGTCTCGGCTTCGAGCAGCGCCCGGAGCCTCTGCCTGTGGTCGAGGCGAAGCTCGGCGATCTGGTGGTTGACCTCCTCGAATTTGACGGCGAAGGCGGCGATACGCTCGCGTGTGCGTTCGACATCGCCGGGCTCGACCTGTCCCTGGGCCTCCAGCACTTCGAGCTGCTCCAGCGGGACCGGCTCGCCGTCGATGATCGGCAGGATGTCGGGCTGCACCGCGCCCCCCGCCTGGCGGTTGACCAAAGCGAGGCCGTTGGCGCGGAGCTCCTTTTCGAACGGCGCGCCGAGATCGCGCAACACCTGCTGGGCGCCCTGGTCGAGCGCGGCGCGCTTGGCGCGCACCGAATCCGAGTTCAGGGTCTGGGCAAGCTCGTCCTCGACGAACTCGATCAGGCGGTCGACGCCGTGGCGAAACTGGCGCCCGCGCCCGCGCGGCAGGGTGATCAGCCGGGGCCGGCTGGGCTGCGCGAAGTTGTGCACGTAGCAGCGGTCCTCGGCCAGCGGGCAGGTCGGGCTGATGTCTTCCAGCAATTGCCGGACCAGGGTCATCCGCCCGGTGCCGGCGATACCGCGGACATAGATGTTCTGACCGGGGGCGAACAGTTCGAGCCCGTAGCGCAGCGCCTCGATCGCATCGTCCTGACCGACGACGCCGGTGATCGGCTCGACCTCCCCGGTGGTCTCGAACGCGGGGAGCAGCGCGTCGCAGCACCAGCGCAGCGCGCCATCGTCCAATCGTATGTCGGCCCTCAATTCAACGGCCACGGTTTCGCTCCTTCACCTTCGATGTGGGGGCGCCGGTCGCCGATTTCACCGGGACGGTCGGCTACAGGGCGGTCCCTTGGCGCAGAGTCCCCCGCTCCTGCTCCGCCAGCAGGCGGTCGAGGATGCGGCTCGCCTCCAGCCCGCCCGCATCGGCGTTGATGTCGACCGTCGGGCGTCCGCAATCGCGGTCGTTGGCGCGCTGCTGCGCTTCGAGAAACGCCTTGTCCTCCATGAACGCCTCGCGCACCTGCTCGAACAGGAGCTGCGTGACCTCGGGCTTGTCGATGTCGAAATTATGCGCATCCGCCCAGAAATAGTGGATGGAGCGTTCGGTCTCCGGCGTCAGCGCGTTCAGGCTCATGCGTTCGAAGCCCCTGGAACGGTCGCCCCGGCGCGCCCCGGTTCCGGTCGGAGCGCCGCCGAGATCGAGCTTGACGAAGCCGGGCGGCGAGAAATCGATGATCTGCCAGCGGTCGATATTGGTGCCGAAATCGACCAGCCGGCGATACATCGGCGGCGCCGGAACGTCGATCATCCAGCGGGTCACGCGGACCCCCTCGCCGTGCCGCTCGGTCCCGACCTCGGCCGATTCCGCCACCGCCGGGTTGCCGAGCGTCGTCCGGTGGACATAGGCGAGGTGGCTGAGGTCGAGCAGGTTGTCGATGCCGAGGCGGTAGCCGCACTCCATCGGGATGCGGCAGCCGGCGGCCCGCCAGAGGGGATCGTCGAGCCAGTGGAAATCCTCGATCTGCGAATCGTCCGCCTGCCGGGGATCGCCCATCCAGATCCACACCCAGCCCCATCGTTCGACGACCGGGTAGGCGCGGATGCGGGCGCCCGGCGGGACGGCGGTCTGGCCCGGGACGCGGACGCAGACGCCGTCGGCGTCGTAGACCAGCCCGTGATAGCCGCATTGCAGCCCCTCGCCCACCACCTTGCCCAGAGACAGCGGCAAATGGCGGTGACAGCAGCGGTCTTCGAGCGCCGCGATCCCGCCGTCCTGCGTGCGGTAGAGGACGACAGCCTGGTTCAGAAACATGCGCGCGAGCGGGGTCTCGCCGATTTCGTCCGAAATCGCCGCGACATACCAGTAATCGTTCAAGAACATCGCCGCCTCCGTCAGGATATATCCATCACCGTAACCCAGACCGAACGCTGTTGACCCTGGTTGATCACCGTGAGCTCGACCTGGGCGCCGATACCGGCCTCGGTAAGCTCGGCGGCGAATTCGGACACCGAACGGACCGACACGCCGTTGACCATTGTGATGATGTCGCCGAGGGTGCGGCGCTCCAGATCGGCGGGCCGGAGCCCCGCCTTGTCGGCCTCCGATCCCCGCAGCACCCGGGAGACCACGAGCCCGGCGACGCCGAGCCGCGCGGCGGTCCCCTCGTCCATCAGCACGATCCCGATACCGGGCCTCGGCACCGCGCCGTCGCGGATCAGACGCGGCACGATACGGTTGACGATATCCACCGGCACCGCGAAGCCGATGCCCGACGACGCCCCGGTTTCCGACAGGATCGCCGTGTTGACGCCGATCAGCCGGCCCGCGGAATCGAGCAGCGGGCCGCCCGAATTGCCGGGGTTGATCGCCGCGTCGGTCTGGATGACGCCGCGCACCTCGCGGTCGTTGGAGGTCGGCAGGCGCCGGTTGAGCGCGCTGATCACGCCGGTGGTCAGCGTGCGCGAGAGGCCGAACGGGTTGCCGATGGCGAAGACCGACTGGCCGACCTTGAGATCGACCGACGTCCCGATCGGGATCGGCCGGATGCGGCTCCGCGTCTCGCGCAGCCGGACCACGGCGAGATCGTAGTCGGGCGCGGTGCCGATCACCGTCGCCTGCGCGGCCTCGCCGTCGTCGAGCCGGACCGACACGTCGCGGGCGTCCCGGACGACGTGGAAATTGGTCACCACATGGCCGGCGCGGTCCCAGACCAGCCCCGACCCGGCGCCGCTGCCGCCGCCGCCGCGGTTGGTGGTGAAGATATAGACCACCGATGGGGAGGCCTCTTCGAACAGCCTGACGGTCGACTGCTCGAACGCGGCGAGATCGCCGCGCGGGGTCACCGCCCGCGGCGTGTCGTCGGTGAGGAATACGTCGCGAACCAACCGGTCGGCGAGATAGACCGACGCCAGGATCAGCAACCAGATCGTCGCAAACAGGCCCCAGCGCCTGCCCATCGCCGCCGCCTCTAGCCCCGTTCGGCGCGTGTCGCGTCGGCGATCTTTCCGGCCTTCACGATCGAATGTTCCAATTGGCGGGCGGCACGGATTTTCGGACCGGCGACGCCGTAGAGCGCAGCTCGGGTGCCAACGATCTGAAACAGCATCGCTTTTCCTTCCTCTTCCGGCCACCGGGGAACGAATTCCGGAACCGGGAGAAGGTCCCTGCCTAACGTCACCCTCGCCGGGCCCCGCGTCAAGGCGCTCAACCGCCGCGACATCGTCTACGACATCCGCGACGGCAAGCTCAAGGATTTCGGCGTCCGCGTCCTGCCGCCGCGATGTCGGGATACCGCGTGGCGCCTTGCGGCTGTCGCCATGGCGCGCGGTTCATAGACGCCTCACCCGATCGGGGCATGGAGGAATCCGCCGATCCGGTCATCCTCGAATTCGGATTTGTCGGCGTTGAGCCAGACCACCGCCTGGGTAGGGGATATTTCCGGTCCGCTACCATGGACCCCGGCGATCGGCTATCGTGATCCGGTCGCGGCGGGCGACGATCGGCGATTGGGGAATACACGTCGTCCGCGTGTAGCTCGATCCATGGAGGAGGAAAAACGATGAACCAGATGCAATGGACGCGCCGTGCGTTCATCTATGGGAGTTCGGCTATCGGCACGGCGGCGGTCATGGGCCGGATAACCGGGGCGTCGGCCGCCGACGGCAAGGCGCTGAAGATTTGGGCCAATCCGGGTGTGCACAAGGTGGGCGCCAAGGACTGGAGCGCGATGGAAGCCCAGGGCGGCATTTCCATCGCGGCGACGGCGAAAAGCGCGCGCGCCGACGAGTCGATCCAGAAGATGGTGGTCGGCGACGGCAACAAGCTGTTCGATGCGGTCACCGACAATGGCGGCGGCATGGAAGACGCGCTTGCCTCGCAGCGCGCCATCGTGCCCCTCGATACCAGCCAGATCCCGAACTGGAAGAACATCCTGCCGGTCTACAACGAAGGAGGTCTGGCCGCCCACACCATCCGCTACAAGGGCAAGGTGTATTCGACGCCGATGATCTCGAACGCCGATTCCATGGCCTACGACTACAAGAAGCTGGGCTTCCACCCGGACAGCTGGGGCATCATGTTCGATTCCCAGTTCAAGGGCCGCGTCGCCTTGCAGAACGATTTCGGGCCGACGCTCACCAACATGGCGATCTATCTCAAGGAGTCGGGCAAGATCGAAATCGAAAACCCCTCCAACATGAAGCCCAAGGAGGTCCAGGCGGTCTGCGAATTCCTCATTGCCTGGAAAAAGAAGGGTCAGTTCCGCACCTTCTGGGACGGCTTCCAGAACGGTGTCGGCATCCTGGCCAGCGGCGAGGTGCTGATGTCGTCGTGCTGGGAGCCGATCCAGATCATCGCCAACCGCAAGACCGGCGACAAGGCCGACATCCGCTACGGCACCATGAAGGAAGGCCACCAGACCTGGAACAACATGATCATGTTGACCAAGGGCGGACGCCAGCGGGGCATGGACGGGCTCTATTACAAGCTCGCCAACGTCTACCTGTCGCCCTGGTTCGGCGCGCGCACCCTGTCGGGTCTGGGCTTCGCACCGCAGATGCTGGGCGTCGATGCCTATATCAAGGCAAACGCGAAGGACTTCCCGCCCGACGTTCAGGAGACGGTGCTCGATATTCTGACGCGCAAGAACACCCGCTTCGCGGTCAAAGGCAATGCGTGGCAGAACGTGTTTCCGACCCACATCCGCGCCTATCAGGACTGGTGGGCCCGCCTGCAGGCCGCCTGATCCGTTGTGAGCTCCGCGGCGGCCCAAGGGCCGTCGCCGGCAAGGAGGGGCCGGGAGATCCCGGCCCCTCCGGTTCGGTGGCGGCGGTATCTCGGCGAGAACGGCATCCAGAAATGGGTGTTCTATATCCCGGTCGTCTTCTTCGTTCTGTTCTTCGCCGCGCCCGTCGCTCTTACCGTGGTGTGGAGCGTTTTCGAGCGCACCCAGTTCTGGATGGAACCGGGCTTCACCCTGTTCGCCTACGACAATTTCTTCAGCTCCGCGCGGGCGGAAAACTACCTGTTCTCCATGCTGCATGGGGCGGCCTCGGTGGTGATCTCGTTCGTTATCGGCTTTCCCATCGCCGTGTTCATCCGCCGGCGAGTCACCAAGGCTGCGCAACACCGGGTGATCCTGCTGTTCATCCTGCCGTTCATGATCTCGGAGCTGGTGCGGGTGTTCGCCATGCGTCCGGTGCTGGGGCGCCACGGCGTGATCAATTCGGTGCTGATGGATCTCGGCATCATCTCGGAGCCGATCACGGTCATCCTCTATTCGCCGCTCGGCGTGATCATCGGCGACGTGATGTCCTTCCTGCCGTTCATGATATTTGCCGGCTTCCTCGCGCTCGAGGCGGTGCAGAACTACATCTTCGAGGTGTGCGACGATCTGGGCGCCGGGCGGGTGCGCCTGTTCACCGACATCATCCTGCCGCTCGCGGCGCCCGGCATATTCGCGGGCTCCGTGTTCATCTTCGTCAATTCGCTGGGTGTGGCCCTGGTGCCGACGCTGCTCGGCGGGCCGGGCGCGGTCAATGCGGGGCTGATCGCCAACCAGGCCATCGTCGCGCTCGATTTCCCGCTCGCCATGGCGATCAGCACGATCATGATCGTGACCCTGGTGGCCTTGCTCTATATCGGCCACCGGCTGTTCGACCTGACCAAGGTCCTGGAACCGATCAGCTGACCCGCACATGTACGACGATTTCGCCAATCCCTGGAAGACACGGCTCAAGTGGCTCTATCTGCTGGCCGTCGTCTTCGCGTTGTTGTCGCCGGTTTTCTACACCATCTACATTTCGTTCAATCAGCACGGCTTCGCCGCCCGCATCTACGACTTCACCTTCGACTGGTACCGCGTCGTGCTCGGCGACACGTTGCTGGTCGTATCGCTGAAATGGACGGTCTATCTGGCGGTGGCGGCGATCGCCGTGACCATCCCGATGGCGCTGCTCTCGGCCAAGTTCTACAAGCGCGCCCGGCGCAAGGTCGCATTCGTGGCGCTGATGCTGTCGCCGCTGTTCGTGCCGGCCGACATCATGGGATCGAGCCTGCTGGTTTTCTTCAAGAACCTCGCCAACGGCTTCGCCTGGCTCGACGAAGCGCTCGGCGTCTACTGGTTCGAAGGCTGGTTCGACCTGGGGTTCATGACCGCGCTGATCGGCCAGGTCATCTATACCCACCCCTACGCCTTCATCGTCATCCTGATCACCATGTCGCGCTACCGCGTGCAGCAGACCGAGGCCGCGCGGGCCTGCGGCGCCACCGCGTGGCAGGCCTTCTGGCAGATCGAGTTTCCGCAGATCCGCGTCGGCGTGTTCAGCTCCTGCGCCTTCGTCACCATCCTGTCGTTCAACGAGGCGGTCCGGACGGCGCTTCTCAAGGGCGGGTTCGACACGTTTTCCAACATGCTGGTCGCGCAGATGCTCAATATCGGCATGTCCGGCGAATCCTATGCGATGGCCGGAATCATGAGCATCGTCTCGATGCTGGTGATCGGCTCGGTGATCGTCTACACCTTGCTGCGCGCCGAACGGATGGAGCGCAAGGCGCGCGCCATGGCCCAGCCGGTGATGTCCAGTTGATCCCCGACGCAACAGAGCCACACCGGGACTTGCCGCAAACATGACCGATCCCTCCGCCATCGCCGTCGAGGTCGTGGACCTGGGCAAGGACTACGGTCCCGTCAGGGCGTTGAAATCGGTCAGCTTCTCGATCGAGAGCGGCCAGTATTTCGCGCTGCTGGGGCCGAGCGGCGGCGGCAAGACGACATTGCTGCGCCTGATCGGCGGCTTCCTGCGCCCGACGGCCGGACGGGTTCTCCTGCACGGCCAGGACGTGAGCCACCTGCCGCCGAACCGGCGCCCGACCTCGATGGTCTTCCAGAACTATGCGCTGTTTCCGCACATGACTGTCGAGCGCAACGTCGCCTACGGGCTCAAGCTGCTCAAGGCGCCGGCCGAGGAAATCCGCGACAAGGTGGACCGGATGCTCGAGATGGTCGGACTGGAGGGCTACAACCGGCGCATGCCGCACGAGCTTTCCGGCGGCCAGCAGCAGCGCGTGCAGCTCGCCCGTTCCCTGGTGCTCGAACGCGACATCCTGTTGCTCGACGAACCCCTCGCCTCGCTCGACGCCAAGCTGCGCAAGGATATGTGTCTGGAGCTGAAGCGCATCCAGGAAAAGGTCGGCATCACCTTCATCCATGTCACCCACAACCAGGAAGAAGCGCTGACCGTGGCCGACCGCATCGCCATCATCGCCGATGGCGATCTGGTCGAAGAGGGCACCGCGCGCGATATCTACGAAACTCCGGAGAAGCGTTTCACCGCCGAGTTCATCGGCGACAACAACGTGCTCGACGGCGTGGTCGCCGATATTTCGGATGGGCACGTCACCGTCGACCTCGGTTTCGCCAGGGTCGACGTCGCCTCCCATGGCCTCGCCGCCGCGAAGGGCGATGCGGCGACTCTCTCGGTCCGGTCGGAGCTGTTGCGCATCATCGAGCTCGGTCAGGACTCCACCGCTTCATGGCAGGTCTTGCCGGCCACCTATGTCGAGGCGATCTATCTCGGCCTTACGATCTCGCATCTGGTCCGCCTACCGGACGGCACCGAAATCGTCGCGCGCGTGATATCGGACGAAACGAGCGACGGGGAATTCGGGCCGGGCCAGGCGGTGACCGTGGGCTGGCCGGGCGACCGTGCCCGCCTCCACATCACCTGAGCCGCGTTCTCCGGGTCGCAGGGCGCTATTTCTCTGACGTCGAGATGATCGCGCCGGTCATCGAGCGCGGGTCGCGCATCTCCCAGCGACCGGCCTCGACCCTCGCCATGAAGTCGCCGCAGATTTGGTTGTAGAGCGCGGGCTCCTCCAGATTGCACAGATGTCCGGTACGCGGCAGCAGCACCAGCGCCGAGGAGGCGATCGTGCGCTTCATGAACAGCCCGGCGTCGAGACAGGGTTCGTCCTCGTCGCCGTTCAACACCAGGGCCGGCACGGTGAGTAAGCGCATCCTGTCCTCAAGATCGAACAGCGACGGCCGGCGCCGCTGAACCCCGCGCATGGTGTTGGCCGAGCCCAGGCTCGAATGCTCGCATAGCCGGTCGGTGAACTCCTGCCAGCCGCGCGGGTCCTTGTTCTGGTACTGGACCCGGGTCGGACCCAGGGCATAGACCTTGCCGAACACCGCCATGGTCTCGTCTTCCATGCGGTCGGCGGCTTCGGTGGTCTCGCGGACGAACCGCTCGCGCGCGTCCGCCTTGGCGCCGTAGCCGCAGCCCGCGACTACCAGCGACAACGCGCGATCGGGATATTCGAGGCCGAAATGGAGCGTCGCGAATCCCCCCATCGACAGGCCGTTGATATGGGCCTGCTCGATGCCGAGCCCGTCGAGCACCGCCAGCACGTCGTCGCGCGCGCGGTCCTGGCTGTACATTTCCGGGTCCTCGGGCACGTCGGACGGCGGGTAGCCGCGGGCGCTGAAGGCGATACAGCGATGGGTGCGCGAAAAATGGCGGAGCTGCGGCTCCCATGACCGGTGATCGCCGGCGAATTCGTGGACGAACACGATGGGCCGGCCGCTGCCCGCCTCCTCGTAATAGAGCCTGACCCCGTCATCGGCCGTGACATGCGGCATGGCGGCCTCCCTTGGTTTTCCTCTGATCCCGCCCTCTTACCCCCGGCGCGCCCGGGCAACAAGGCGACCCGCTTCGTCGGCCCCTATCGATCCGTCTTCGCCCTGTAGCCATACGCCGCCACCGCACCGGCTTCGGTGATGTAGCCGTTCTTGAGATCTTCGGCGATGCGCGCCGGGTCGCGCTCGCGCGGATTTCCGTAACCGCCGCCGCCGGCCGATTGCAGATGCACCAGGGTCCCCGGTTCGAGGTCGATATAAGGCGTCTTGCTGGGCAGGATCCGCTCCCGGTTGGAGCCGGGATCGAGGACATAGCGCGCCGTCGCACCGGACCGCCCGCCGAACAGGCCCGGCGGCGGCGTCTCGTGGCGGTCCGCGCACAGGCATAGCTGGGCCCGGTCGGCCTCGACGCGAAACGCGCGGACGAAGCCGTTGCCGCCGCGAAACCGGCCCGCGCCGCCGGTATCGGGGACGATCTCATAGGCCTCGAAGAACAGCGGATTTTCGATCTCGTCGGCTTCGATCGGGATATGGCCGGCATTGCCGGGGCCGTAGCGGATCGCATTGATCCCGTCGCGCCCGGCGCGCGCGCCATAGGCGCCCGACGAAAGCTCCAGCGTGGTGAAGTAGTCTTCGCCATCGTCCCGCCGGCGGCGGCCGGCGACGACGACGGTGCCGGTCGATCCCGAACCGCTGGCGATCCCGCGATCGCCGACGGCGCCGGCGATCGCCGCCATGGTGGTGTCGAGCACGCGGTAGCAGACCTCGCCGAAGCCGACCATCGAGCCGGGCTTTCGCGCGTCGACCAGGGAACCGGGCCGGGTCTTCACCGCGATCGGCCTGTAGCTGCCGGCGTTGGGCGGATTTTCCGGATCCGTGATCGATTTGATGGCGTATTGCACGGCCGAGGCCGCGGCGGAATGGGAACAGTTCATGCCGCCCGAGGACTGGTCGCTGCTGCCGCTCAGATCGGCCACGATGTCGCTGCCGCGGATCCGGATCCTGACGTCGACCCAAATCTTCTCTTCGGTGCGCCCGTCGCCGTCGAGGCAATCGCGCGCGTGGTAGTCCCCGTCGGGGAACTCGTCGATGCGCGCCCGCGT
Organism: Alphaproteobacteria bacterium; assembly: GCA_965205995.1. Classification (GTDB taxonomy): domain Bacteria; phylum Pseudomonadota; class Alphaproteobacteria; order MPNO01; family MPNO01; genus MPNO01. Next base: position 2,674,999 of record OZ242200.1, read on the forward strand.
CATCCGTTCGGCCCGGGCAACGATTCCGGCCATCGCCGCCTTCAGCGTGTCGAAGCCGTAGCGGGCGATCAGCTCTTCCAGACGGCGCTCGGCGGTCTCGCAGGAGGCGTATTGCGCGCGCAGGTCGCCGAGGCCGATCGACCGGTTGCGGATGTTCGACAGGATCATTTCGAGCACGCCGGAATTGGGCCGGCCGCCTTCGAACAGCTTTACAGGGGGGATGAAGATGCCTTCCTGGTGGATATCGGAGGTCGCCGGCGAGTAGCTGCCCGGACCCATGCCGCCGATATCCGCCCAGTGCCCGCGGTTGCAGGCATAAGCGTGAATCTCACCCCGATGGAACACCGGCCTCGCGATCAGCACGTCGGGCAGATGCGTGCCGCCGATGAACGGGTCGTTGGTGGCGAGGACGTCTCCCGGAAGCAGGTTCTCCCGGCCGATCGCCGCCACCGCGCCCTGCAACTGCAGCGGCATGGTCGTGACATGGATGGGAAAGCCGTTGGGGTCCTGGGCGATGATCTCGCCCGCGCCGTCCATCACGCAGCAGGACAAATCGCCCTGTTCCTTCCAAAGCTGGGTATAGGCCGTGCGCATGGTCATGATCTTCATGTCGCGCGCTATCGCGACCAGCGAGCCGTGGATCGCGGCAAGGGTGAAGGCATCGACGGTGGCGGCGTTCATTCCGGGTCCTGCAAAGTGACGATCAAGTTGCCGTGCGGATCCACGGCGACGCTCATACCTTCGAGCACCAGCGTCGTCGACGAGGGTTCCTCGACGATGGCCGGCCCCTCCCAGGAATTGCCGGGCGCCATCCGGTCGCGCCGGTAAACCGCGACCGGCCGGGGGTCGGTTGCATCGGGCAACAAGACCGGTCGTTCGCCGACCGGTTCCGCATCGGCGGCCGGTCCGCCGATTTGCGGCAGAGGCGGCTTGGCGACGAAACCGACGGCGCGCAGACGCACATTGACGAGTTCGATCGGCTCGCCCGGAACCTTGTAGCTGTACAGGCGCTCGTGCAGATCGTGGAACCGTTGCTGCGCCGCGCCGAAGCCGTCCGGCAACGGATCGACGGCGACCGGCAGCGGCACCGTAATCTCGGTGGACTGGCCGACATAGCGCAGGTCGAGCGCCGGCGACAATTGCCGATTGTCCTCGGCGATACCCTCGGCGTCGAGATCGGCGGTCGCGCGGCTTGCCAGCGCGCCGATGGCGGAACCGATTTCGCCCACCCGGATTTCCGCGATCGGCCGCACCACCGACTGGGTGTAATCGTGGTTGAAGTCGGCGGTCGCGATGCCGCGCGCCGAGAACAGGCCGGGATGGCGCGGCACGACGATACGGCCGATACCGAGCTGGCGGGCGACGGCGGCGGCATGCAGCGGCCCGCCGCCGCCGAACGCCACGAGAGCATAGCCGCGCGGGTCGCTGCCGCGTTCGACGGTGACCGCGCGGATCGCTTCGGCGATCTGGTTGGTGGCCACCCGGTAGACGCCGGTCGCCGCGGCGTCGAGGTCGACGCCAAGCGGCCCTGCGACCTGGCCCTCGACGATCTCTTCGGCGCGCGCCCGGTCGAGCGGCACCTCGCCGCCGGCGAATCCTTCCGGATCCAGCAGCCCCATCAGCAGGTTGATGTCGGTGAGGGTCGCCCGGTCCCCTCCCATGCCGTAACAGGCCGGACCCGGGCGGGCGCCCATGCTGTCCGGCCCCACCTTGACCCGGCCGACATCGTCGACGCGCACGATGCTGCCGCCGCCGGCGCCGATCGTGTGCACGTCGAGCATCGGGATGGCGATGGGAAACATGTCGATCTCGCGGGTCGTCGTCGCTTCCGCCACCGAGCCCTGAACCAGGCATACATCGAGCGAGGTGCCGCCGATGTCCATGGTGATGAGGTCGCGAAACCCGGCCTGGCCGCAAAGCTGCGCCGCGCCGACGACCGCCCCTGCAGGCCCCGACAACAGCGTCGACGCGGGATTGCGCATCACGATTTCGGGTGTGGCAACGCCCCCGCTCGATTGAAAAACATAGAGCGGACAGTCGATGCCCCGCGCCGCCAGGCGGCTCACCAGCCCGGATATGTAGGACCGCAGCACCGGCGCCACATAGGCGGCGAACACGGTCGTCGAGGTTCGTGGAAACTCGCGGAATTCGCGCAGGATTTCGCTCGACAGGACGATGTCGAGAAAGGGAAGCGCGGCGCCGAGCCGTTGCCTCACGCGTTCCTCATGGACCGGGTTGAGGAACGAGAACAGGAAGCACACGGCGACGCTCTCGACCCCCTCCCGAAATATTGCGGCGATGGCCTGGTCGAGCTCTTCCTCGTCGAGCTCGGTGACGATTGTTCCGCGACGGTCGATCCGGCAGGTGACGCCGAGGCGCAAATGGCGCGGCACCAAAGGAGCGGGCTTGTCCTCGTGGACCCGGTAGATCAGCTCCGCCGGGCGCGCGAAACGGCCGATTTCGAGAATGTCCCTGAAGTTCCTGTTGGTGAGAAGGGCGGTCCTCGCGCCCTTGCGCTCGATCACCGCGTTGGTGGCGATCGTGGTGCCATGGCTGATCCAGTCCAGCTCGGCGACCGTCACGCCGGTTTCGTCGAGCAGCCGCGAGATGCCCTCGACCACGGTCTCGGCGCGGTCGTCATGCCGGTTGAGGATCTTGGCGACGGAAACATCGCCGGTCTCCGCGCCGATCAGGACGAGATCGGTGAAGGTGCCGCCCACATCGATACCGATCCGGTATCGGGACCCGCCCGCCATGCGCGCTTCGATCAACCCGAGACGGTCCGGCGGGCCCGCAATTCCGCGAGACGCCGTTCAAGGTTGGGGCGCCAGCCCCCGGCTTCGACGATGGCCTGGAGCCGCGCGTCCAGCGGCCGGAACCGGCGGGCCACACCGCGCGTCAGGTTCCTGAACTCCCCGGTGCGGAAATCCACCTCCAGCTCGTCCCCCGTCTCGACCTCGCCCGTCACGCCTTCGCAACCCGACAGAAACGGCAGACCGGCGTTGATCGCGTTGCGGAAGCTGCCCCGCGGGATCGTCTCCGCAACCAGCCCCAGGCCGTGCCCGACAATGCCGAGGAACCCCTGGATGTGCGGGTTGCCCTGGCCGAAGCGCTTGCCCGCCACGATGATGTCGCCGCGCGTGACCTTCTTGGGAAAATCGGGATCGATTCCGGTCATCAGCCAGTCGCGCAGGACGGCCGGGTCGAGTTCGCGCTGGAGCGCGAAGCGGAGCGGCATGACGTCGCCGTCAATGCCGAGATTGTCCCCGAATTTCCAGCATTTGCCCCGATAGACCCAGTTCACCGCCCCTCTCCCGACCGGCACCCGCCGGTCACCCCAAGAATTCCCGCGGGTCGGTGATCTTACCGGCCACGGCGGAGGCGGCGACGGTCGCCGCGCTGGCGAGATAGATCTCGGCGCTCTGCGAGCCGAGACGCCCATAGTCATTGCGGGTGCCGGTGTTTATCGACGTCTCGCCGTCGGTCACCCCGCCGATGCGCCCGCCCGCGCAGGGGCCGCAGCCCGGCTGGGTGATCATCGCGCCGGCCTCGACAAACAGGCGCAGCAGCCCCTCGGTCTCCGCCGCGGCCATGATTTCCTGGGTACCCGGGGTGACGATGAACCGAACCTCGGGATGGATCCTCCTGCCGGCGAGAATGTCGGCCGCCGCCCGCAGATCGCTCAGATTGGCGGCGGCGCAGGACCCGACGAAGGCGTGGTTGACGACACGGCCGGCGACCTCCGAAATGCCGACGACGCAGTCCGGTGTCGGCGGGATCGCGACCTGCGGTTCCAGCACATCGAGGTCGTATTCGACGACTTCGCGGAAAACCGCGTCGGGGTCGGAGGCGATCGGCTCGACCGGGCCGTCCACGCGGCCTTCGAGGTATTCGAGCGTCGATGCGTCGGGCTCGACCAGCACGGACTTGGCGCCGATATCGATCGGCGTGTTGCACAGCGTGTGGCGACCGCCGATGTCGATGGCTTCGAGCGCGGACCCGCCATATTCGACGACCGCATAGTCCACCCGGTCGGCGCCGAGGTCGCAAATCAGCTTTTGCGCGACGTCGCGTATGCCGGTGCCGGGAGAGAGCCTGCCGCGCAGATCGACCCTCACCGTCTCGGGCGTGCGCAACCATACGGAACCGCAGGCCAGGACCTCGGTGATCTCGATCAGCAGCGGGATGGCGAGCGCCCCGACGGCGCCGAAATTGGTCACATGGACGTCATAGGCCTCGACGAACATGCCCGGCTTGACGAAGCCCATCTCGACCGGGAACACATGGCCATGCCCGCCGCGGCCGGCATCGAAGAAGTGCTTGATGCCGTATTTGCGGACGATTTCGCGCACTTTCTTTTGCCGTTCGGTCGCCTGCGGGCTGACCGCCACCGGCTCGTGGTCGGTGCAGATGATCACCCTGTCGGGATCGTGCAGCCTCTCGACGCCGAGCTCTTCCAGCGCCTTGTCGAAATTGACGACGTACCAGTCGTGGATGGTCAGCAATTCCGGCTCGGGAAAGACGATGTCGCCGGCCGAGACGTCGCCGCCGGTAACGCGCGACAATATCTTTTCGGTAATCGTCTTCCCCATCCGCCATCACCTCGAAGGAGCGAGGCCGAGAACGCTCGCCAGCGACTCGCCATCGCGCAGCCGGGCGTCGCGCGACGCCTCCGCTTCCCGCTGGACCCGCGCGCGATCGCATACGGGTGCGCCATCGGCGGCGGGGATGACGACGACGCCGTCGCTGTCGCCGACCAGGTAATCGCCGGGGGACACGGCGACCCCGCCGACCGAAACCGGAATACCGCGCCAGCCCTCGTGATTCTTCAATGTGCCGCGGGGTGCCACTCCCGCGGCATAGACGGCGATTCCGGCGGCGGCCAGGTCGTCGACGTCGCGCACGCAACCGTTGGTGACGCAACCGACCAGACCGCGCAGCCGGCAAACCAGGGAAGACGTCCCGCCCCAGACCGCGGCGCGCTCGGTGCCGCCCGCATCGATGACCAGCACCGAACCTGCCGGTGCATCGTCGAGCGCCCGGATCACCCCGGTGGTATCGCTCGGAAACGTCCTGACCGTGTATGCGATGCCGGAGAAGGAGACGCCGGGCACGATGGGGCGGATATCGGGCGCCATGTCGCCGCGCTTGCCCGCCGCCTCGTAGAGCGTCGCGGTCGGGTAGCGCCCGAGGGTCTCGGCGATCTGCTGGGGTGTCATCGATTGCAATGGCCCGCGAACGTCGTCGGCCAAGCTCCCGGTTGCCGCGTCAAGAGATGCCCTGCGCCGCGCGCAGGATAGTGTTTGCCCCTCGGGAGAGCAATCTGGGGCCCGGGTCCGGGGCGGGGCTGCGAGGCCCGCCATCCCGGGGCGCCTGGCCTCAGGGGGCGGATGCGCGGACGGTCTCCAGCATGGCTTCGACCCGGGGCCAGCTGCGGGCGCCGTTGGCGGCGAGCGAACGGGTCAGATCGTCGGGAACGGCGGCGATCAGCGCGGGCATGAAGCTTTCGCGGCCGCGCACCCGGGCGAACCAGTCGACGACATGCGCCCGGCCGTTCCAGAACCCCTCCATCCCCAGCATCGACAACCGGTTGACATAGGGCGTCATGCCGACATCGGCGAGCGAATAGGCATCGCCCGCCAGCCACGGCGTGCGCGAGAGCGTCTCTTCCATGTCGGCCAGGGTCTTCTCGAACTCGACGACGGCCGCGCGCGCGCTCGGCGCTTCGATCCCGAGCTCGATCCATTCACGCTTGCGCTGGCGCTTCACCGGGTCGCGGGTCTCGTCGATGATCGCCTCGACCTGCTCGGGCGTGTTGTTGTCGAGGATCGTGTACCGGTGCGAGGCGGAATAGGTCAGCACGCTCGTCATCGGGTGCAGCCGCTCGTCGATCCGCTTGGTCCAGATCCGCATCATGGCCAGGTCGTAGGGGTCGGTGGATTTGAGCGGCGGGTCGGGAAAGACATCGTCGAGATACTCGCAGATCACCGTCGATTCGACGATCACCCGGCCGTCGTCGACCAGGGTCGGCACGACCGCGTTCGGGTTGAGCGCCAGATACCAGTCCTGGAATTGCTCGCCCTTGAGCACGTCGACATACGCGCCCGTCCACTCCGCCCCCTTCTCATGGAGGACGATGCGCGCCTTGGCGGCGCAGACCGAGCTTCCCTGATGGTAGAGCGTCAGCATGACCTCTCCCGACTCTCGGCGGCTAAAATACCACGGGAGAGAGCGTCGGCCAGGGTCCGGCGAGGAGGTCGCGGAGCTGCGCGGCGAGCGGTAGCGCCTTCCGGCCGCGTAGCCGGTTGCCACCATGGTTCCGGGAACTGCTAAGCTCGGAACCGGCGGAATAGCTGGAGCGGACCGGCCATGTACGACTTCGCCTTTGGCGACATCGGCCTCACACGGATCGTCGAGATGGAAATGCCTCTGCTCGAGGCCAGGACCTTCTTTCCCGATTGGGACGAGGCCTCGATCGCCCCGCATACCGACTGGATGGTGCCCCGGCACTATGAACCCGAAAGCGGGCTGGTGGTGCTGGCGATCCAGGCCTTCCTGATCAAGACGGCCCGCCACACCATCCTGGTGGATAGCTGCGTCGGCAACCGGAAGCCGCGCAACCGGGAGTTCTTCAACGACGCCGAGTTCCCGTGGATGGACCGGTTCCTGGCGACCGGCACACGCCCGGAAGATATCGATTTCGTGCTGTGCACCCATCTGCACGTCGATCATGTCGGCTGGAACACAAGGCTGGAGGACGGTCGCTGGGTGCCGAGCTTCCCCAACGCCAGATACATCTTCGCCCGCACCGAGCTCGATTTCTGGCTCGCCCAGTCCGAACAGGGGCTGATGACCCGGACCGGCGATTACGTCGCCGACAGCGTGATCCCGATCCTGGACGCCAAGCGCGAGCTGCTGGTCGAGATGGACCACCAGATCGAGGACGGGGTCACCCTCGCGCCGCTGCCCGGCCACACCCCGGGGCAGGTCGGCCTGCACATCGCCTCGGGCGGCGCCGAGGCGCTGCTTTGCGGCGATCTGATGCACCACATGATCCAATGCCACATTCCCGACTGGAGCACGATCGCCTGCGCCGACCAAGCCGCCGCGCGGGCGACCCGGAAGGCGTTTCTCGACCGCTACGCCGACACCGACGTGACCATCCTGCCGTCGCATTTCCCCAACCCGAGCGCCGGCCGCATCGTCCCCAGGGGCGAGGCCTTCGGGTTCCGCTATTTCGGCGAATAACCGGTCGATGCGGGTCCATGTCGAGTCCTACACGACCGAGGGGCCGGATCTTCCGGAGGCGGCAGTCTGGCGGCCGCGGCGCAGGCGGCGAGGCCGGTGAGCAGGGCCGCGAACACCGCCCAGCCCTGCCAGGCGCCCAGGGTGAAGAGGGTGAGCGCGGAGACCGCAAGCCACAGCGCCGGAACGACGCATAAGAAGGCCGTCCACCGGCTGCGGGCGGCGAGCGCGAGCAGGCCGAGCGTGGCGGCGGCGGTCGGATCGGGCGCGACCGCGAAGACCTCCGAGTCTTGCCAGGACCGCCCGTCGAGGAGCGCGAGGAGCGGCCATAGCAGCACCGCCGACGCCAGGAGCCCGATGCCCGCCTGGGTCGCTTTGCCGCGCCGGGCGAAACCCCACCGGCCCGAGAGGCCGAGCGCCGCGAGGAGCGCAGCCTCGGCATAGAACCCCCAAGCGAGGGTTGGCGCGGCCCAATTGACCGTGCCGTAGCGCAGCGCCACGAACTGCCACCCGGTCCAGAGCCACGCCGCCCCGAGCGCGGGGCCGAGCCACCGCCCGGTCGGCCGCCAGCCCCGCAGCAGGCAGAGGACAAGCAGCCCGCCGGCCGCCAGCAGCAGCAGCTGGGCCGGCCAGACCGCCTCGTTTTCCGGCGCAAAAAGCCGCCAATAGACGCGCGGCGAGAACGGCACCAGATCCTCCAGCGCCCAGGACCCCATTTGCGGATCTCTATTCCGTCGCCGCGCCGTGCCAGCCTGGCCGCGCCAACGGCGCGGTCCTACAGGTCGCGCACATGCTCCGCCATGCGCCGGCGCAGGGGCGCGTCCGGCACCGGGCCGAAAGCGGCTGACTTGTTCTCGCGCAGATGGTCCACCCGCCGGGTCGCGGGGATTGCGGCGGTGACCGCGGGGTGCGAAAGGATGAATTTCAGCAGGAATTGCGGCCAGGTGGACACGCCGATCTCCCGCGCCCAGACGGGCATCGGGCGGCCCAAAAGCCGGTCCGGCAGGCGGCCGCGCTGGAACGGCCGGTTGCAGATGACCGCGATCCCGCGCTCCAAGGCGAGCGGCAGCAGGCGCCGTTCCGCCTCCCGGTCCACGATGTTGTAGGTGAGCTGGACGAAATCGGGCGGCCGGCGCCGCATGACCTCCTCAAGCGCGCCGTGGCGGCGTCCGTGCGAGGTGGTCACGCCGGTATAACGCAGCCGGCCGGCCTCCTTCATGGCGGCGAGCGTGTCGAGATTCCTTTCCCAGTCCAACAGATTGTGGACCTGCAACAGGTCGAAGCGCGGCACGCCCCAGCGCCGGGCGGTCTCCGCGATCTGCCCGGGGCCGGCGGCCGACCGGGTCCAGACCTTGTCGGCGGAGAACAGGCCCGGAGGACGGCCCAGTTTCGCAAAGGCATCGCCGATCACCTCCTGCGAGGAGCCGTACATCGGCGAGGAATCGACAATCCCCCCGCCGGCCTCGAAGAAGGCGGCCATGACGGCGCGGCATTCGGCGCGCAGCAGCGGATCGTCGCCCACGTTGAAGGTGATCCAGCTTCCGATCCCGACCGCCGGGACCGGCTCCCCGGTCGCCGGGATGCGCTTCGAGAGCGCTTCTCCGGCCGAAATCCCGAGCGCCGGCGCCGCGAGCGCGGCGCCCGCCCCGGCCAGCACCGCCCGGCGTGTCACGCGCATAGCGCCCGTGTCGCGAGGTCGGGGAGTTTCCCTTTGGCTCCTGCATCCTCCGCGGCCCGGACGACGAACGCCCGCTCGTCGGTCGAAACCCGGGTTGCAGGGGCAAGAATGCGCAATGTCAGTCCTTGAATTCATCGCGCAGGAAGTTGAACAGTCGAAGCACTTCGCGGTCGGTATAGACGAACAAGCGGGCGGTTTGGCTGACCGCGCTGTGGGCGGTCCAGTTCCAGTGCGGGACGGTGAACACGTCGTGCTCGGCCCAGTGGATGGTTCGATCGCCGATGGTCGACCTGCCTTCACCCTCGACGACCATGACAATGGCGTTGGCGGTGGTCCGAACCGGCCGGGTTTCCCGGTGCTTCGCGAGTTCCCAGGCGTAGCAGTCCATGCTGCGGATCACCGGGCCGCCATCGGCCGGGCTGGTGTAGCGCACTCTTCGCGCGCCGTCGGAGGCCACGGGCACCGCCTTCAGCGCCGCGACGGTTTGGGTCCATGGGTAGCGGAACATCGGCGAGTGTTGCGGGGCCGGTGCCTGGATGTCGGGCATGTATCCGCCGGTGGCAAAGGCCCGGTCGGGGATGGCGGACAGGTCGTCGTCCAACCGGTTGGTGCTGCCGTGTTCCATGAACATCGGCCCGAGGTTCTGGGCCAGCGGGATATCAAGCGCGTCCAGCCAGACCACCCGCCGGTCGGTCGGATTGCTGTGTTCGTGCCACGCCCAGTTCGGCGTCAGGATCAGGTCGCCGGGGTCCATCGGGCACGGTTGGCCGTTGACCACCGTGATGCCGCCCCCTTCGACGACGAAACGCATCGCGGATGCGGTATGGCGGTGCGACAGCGCGGCCTCGCCGGGTTCGAGGATCTGGATACCGGCGAACAGATTGGTGGTGGTGAAGCTCTTGCCGCCGAAGTCCGGGTTGACCAGCATGAGCGCCCGGCGCTCGGCGTTTTCCATCGGGACCTCGCGGCCCGCGCGGTCGATGAACGGAAGCAGATCGTTCCAACGCCAGATCCGCGCGGAGTCGGGTGCGCGAGGCTCCGACGGCATGACCTCGCCGCTGACCTCCCAGAACGGCCAGATCGCGGACTCGCGCAATGTCCGGTGAAACTCGGAGAGCGAATTTGCCGCCGCCTCGGCCATATCGAATCTCCCGAAATTCCCGTGGCGCCGGGGTCCCGGCCCACGCCGCACCGCCGCGCCCGCCGAAGGCACACCCGGTTCGCGGATATTGTGACGACTGCTACGCCGGGCAGTAAAGCCCATTGACCGAAACTCCGGAGCCCCCGCGTCGGCCGCCCCGGCCGGGCGTTGATCGGACATCCGGCGTCGCTATGATCGGCGCCAGCCAATCACAGGGGAGGAAGGCATCATGGGCAGGCTCGACGGACGGGTTGCGATCGTCACCGGCGCGGGGCGCGGGATCGGGGTTCATTACGCCAAGGCGCTGGCCGAACAGGGCGCGAAGGTTTGCTGCAGCGACATCCTCGATACCGAGAACACGGTCAACATCATCAAGCAGGCCGGCGGCGAGGCGATCGGCAACCGCTGCGACGTCACCAAACCCGATCAGGTCAGGGCGATGGTGGCAGAGACCGTCGAGGCCTTCGGCAAGGTCGACATCATGGTGACCAACGCGGCGATCTTCGCCGACCTCCAGCAACGCTCCTTCCTGGAGATCCCGGAGGAGGAATGGGACCGGGTGATGGCGGTCAACACCAGGGGCGTGTTCTCCTGCGTCAAGGCGGTGGTGCCGGAGATGATCCGGAACGGCTACGGCAAGATCGTCAACATCGCGTCGGGCACCGTGTTCAAGGGGACCCCGATGATGCTCCACTATGTGAGCTCGAAGGGCGCGATGGTGGCGTTCACCCGGTCGCTCTCGCGCGAGCTCGGCGAGCACAATATCTCCGTCAACGCGATCGCGCCCGGCTTGACCATGAGCGAGAAGTTGGTGGGCGACAAGCAGTGGCTCGACATGAAGGACGCCAACGCCCAGACCCGCGCGCTCAAGCGCGACGAGGTGCCCGAGGATTTGATCGGCACGCTGGTCTATCTGAGCTCGCCGGACAGCGACTTCGTCACCGGCCAGACGATCGTCGTCGACGGCGGCTCGGCGATGCATTAGGGGAGAAGCAGCGCGAGCAGGAGCGGTAGCGTCGCGAAGGAAAGAAGCGTCGAGACCAGCACCATCCCGGCGACTTCCTCGGGCTCGCGGTTGTACATCTGGGCGAACAGATAGCTGGAGACCGCGACCGGCATCGCGCTCTGCAGGATGACGACGGCCGAGGCGACCGGGCCGAGCCCGAATGCCTCGGCCACCGCCCAGCCGACCAGCGCGCCGACGCCGAGGCGCAGCATGGCGAGCGCCGCGCTGCGGCCGAGGCTGGTCACCCGCAGCCTCGCCAAGGCGAGGCCGAGCGCGACGAGTTGGGACGGGATCACGATACCGCCGAGCAGATCCGCGGTGTTGAACGCCCAGCGCGGCAGCTCGATATGGGCGATTTCGAGCCCGACCGCCAGGATCACGGCGTAGAACACGGGCGACCGGGCGATGCGCACGAAGGAGACCGAGCCCGCGGCGATGGTTGCGCCGACGGTGAAGGTTCCGATGGCGCCGAAGGCGAAGAACACCAGCGCGAAGGCAAGCCCCTCCTCGCCGAAGGCGAACAGGCAAACCGGAAGCCCCATGCTGCCGGTAAGCGGGAAGATCACCGCCGGCAAATACGAGGTCATGCGCAGCCGGGCTGCGCGCAGCGCGGCGAATCCGACTGCCGCGAAACCCAGATAGGCGGCGAGCGAGGCGCCGGCGATCTCGGCCAGCGCGCCGGCGCTCAGCTCGACCTTGGCGAAGGTCGCGAGGATCAGGCAGGGCCCGCCGACATTGTATACCAGCGTGGTGATCACCGCGTTGTCGAACGGGAGCCCGCGCCTGGCCCAGAGGTAGCCGAGCGCGGCGCAGATGAACACCGGCGCGACGATCGATGCGAGATCCCCGATCAGGTTCATTGCAGGACGAACCAGAGAACCGCGGGAAGGGCGAAACAGGCCAGCAGGGTCGACACCACGACCATGCCGGCGACCACCTCGGGCGAGCGGCGGTAGGCCTCCGCGAATACGTAGTTGTGGACCGCGACCGGCATCGAGCATTGCAGGATCAGCACCCCGCGCGCGACCCCGGTCAGCCCGAACAGATCCGCCAGAGCCACCCCGACCCCGAACCCGACCGCGAGCTCCAGCGCGGACAGCACGGCGGCGCGCCCGATCCCGACCACGCGGATCTTGGAGAGCGCCACGCCGAGCGAGACCACCATCAGCGGGATCGCCATGCCGGAGACGATTTGGACCGTGTTGGCCAGCCAGCCCGGCGGTTCGATCCCGCCGACCATGAAGACCAGAGAGACCGCGATGGCGTAGACGATCGGGTTGCGGAACAGCGCCTCGAACACGGTGCTCCCGGCGTAGATTCCGCGGCCGATGGTAAGCCCTGCGAGCGAGGCGATGACGAAGCAGCCGATGCCGTAGGCGAGCCCCGCCTCGCCGAACGCGAACAGGCAGATCGGCAGACCGAGATTGCCCGAGTTGCGGAAGGTGAGCGCCGGGATGAACGCGCGCGCCTCCAGCCTGAACAGCCGGGTAAGACCGGCCGCGAGCGCCATGAAGAACGCAAGGGCCAGCGTGTAGGCGCCCGCCATTTCGCCGAAGGCGGTGGGCGATATCTCGAGCCTGGTCAGGGTGGAGAAAACCAGGCAGGGAACGCCGAGATGGAGCGCGAGCCCGGTCATCATCTCGGCATTGAACGGCTTGTCGAGCTTGCCCCAGACAAAGCCGATACCGGCACAGATGAAGAGCGGCGCGACGACGGAAAGGATCTCTGTCAGCACGTCAGCCTGGCTTCGCTATGCGCCGCGCCGGTGATCGCGACCGCGCCATGCGCAACCGGACTAAGCCACCGGAACGCCCCCGGCACAAGTCGCGCGGGCGCCGGCACGGCACCCCGGATCAGAACGATGCGCAGACCGCCCCGATGACGCGTAGCACGGAGTCCTGACCGAATCCGCGTTTATACGCCTCGGCGATCTCGGCGGTGTGCCGAATGGCACCGGGACCGGGCGGGGCGATGACGATCACCAGCTTCGAGCGTTCCCGTTCGATCTTCCCGGCGGCGTTCCGCCACTGCCCCGCGCCGTCGAGCACGGTCAGCCCGTCCGCGAAGCGCGGCGTGATCTCCTCGGCCAGGAACCGGGTCCAGGCCGCATCCGGCACCACCTCGACCCCACTTTTGCTGCGCCCGAAGAAAAGCCTGTACTCGGCGAAAAATTCCGTGCCGTCGGGACAGGCGGGCGTGTCCGCGGCCTCTGCGGACGCACCGACGACGACCGCGACCAGCGCCGCGGCAGAGATCCACCGGCTCGTTTTCGTCACGACTGGCCTCTCCCTCGTTTCCACCCGTCCCATATATCGCAAGCAGGGGCAAGACGTTGACACCCGGGGCGCACGCGGCTACCGTCCGCCGCCGCGTCGCCGGCCGCAGGATATGGAACTGTCGCCATGAAAGTCCTCAACTCGCTGAAATCGGCGAAGAAGCGCGACCGCGCCTGCCGCATCGTTCGGCGCCGCGGCCGGGTCTACGTGATCAACAAAAAGAACCCGCGCTACAAGGCGCGCCAGGGCTAGCCAGCCGAGGGGCCGAACCCCTCGTTGCGTCGGGAGCGCCTGGACGGAACGGGGATGAAGCGATGAAAATGCCCGAGCCCGATGCGGAAGTCATCGCGCGGCGGGTGGAAATCGCGCGCAGGCTGGGGCAAATCGTTCCGGGCGAAGGGGTGATCGACGACCCCGCCTCGCTGCGCGCCTACGAATCGGACGGGCTTACCGCCTATCGCCAGCCGCCGATGATCGCCGTCCTGCCGGAGACCGTGGCGCAGGTCTCGGCGGTGCTGAAATTCTGTCACGAGGAGGGGATCAAGGTGGTGCCGCGGGGCGCCGGCACCTCGCTTTCGGGCGGCGCCCTGCCGCTTGCGGACGGAATCCTGCTGGGCCTCGGCAAGTTCAACCGGGTTCTCGATATCGACTACGCCAATCGCTGCGCGGTGGTGCAGCCCGGCGTCGCCAACCTCGCCATCAGCCAGGCGGTGGAGGCCGCGGGGTTCTACTACGCGCCCGATCCATCGAGCCAGATCGCCTGCTCGATCGGCGGCAACGTCGCCGAGAACGCGGGCGGCGTCCACTGCCTCAAATACGGGCTGACCACCAACAACGTGCTCGGCGTCGAGCTGGTGCTGATGGACGGCGAGGTGGTCCGGATCGGCGGCCGGCACCTGGATTCGGCGGGGTACGATCTGCTGGGCGTGATCGCCGGCTCGGAAGGCCTGCTCGGCGTCATCACCGAAGTGACGGTCCGGATTCTGCCCAAACCCCCTTCCGCCCGTGCGGTGCTGATCGGCTTTCCGTCGACCGAGGCGGCCGGCGACTGCGTGGCCGGGGTCATCGGGGCCGGCATCATCCCGGGCGGCATGGAGATGATGGACAACCCCGCGATCAACGCGGCGGAGGATTTCGTCGCCGCCGGCTATCCGCGCGACGCCGCGGCGCTCCTCATCGTCGAGCTCGACGGCCCGGAGGTCGAGGTCGACCATCTGGTCGACCGGGTGGCGGGGATCGCCAGGGAATTCGGCGCGACCTCGATCCGGGTCAGCGAGGACGAGGACGAGCGGACCAAGTTCTGGGCGGGGCGCAAATCGGCCTTCCCGGCGGTGGGCCGGATTTCGCCCGATTATTACTGCATGGACGGCACCATCCCGCGCCGCCGCCTGCCCGAGGTGCTGGGCCGCATCGCCGCCCTGTCGGAAGAGTTCGGGCTCCGCGTCGCCAACGTGTTCCACGCGGGCGACGGCAATCTTCACCCTTTGATCCTTTACGATGCCAACAATCCGGGCGAGCTGGAGAAGGCGGAGAAGTTCGGCGAAGCGATCCTGACGCTCTGCGTCGAGGTCGGCGGCGTGCTCACCGGCGAGCACGGCGTCGGGGTGGAGAAGCGCGACCTGATGGGGACGATGTTCTCCGACGAAGATCTGAAGCAGCAGCAGCGGCTCAAATGCGCCTTCGATCCCGAGCAGTTGCTCAACCCGGGAAAGGTGTTTCCGGTGCTGCATCGCTGCGCCGAGCTCGGCCGGGTCCACATCCATCGCGGCCGGACCCGGTTTCCCGACATCCCGCGCTTCTGATCCCGCGATGGAAACCCTGCGCCCGACCGACGAGGACGACGTGATCGAAGCAATCGGCTGGGCATGCCGGGGCGAGCATCCGCTCGAACTCGTCTCCGGCGGGTCGAAGCGGGGGCTCGGCCGCCCGGGCGACGCGGCGGCCAGGCTCGACCTCTCGGGCCTCGCGGGGATCACGCTTTACGAGCCGGAGGAGCTGGTGCTCACCGCGCGGCCCGGCACCGCGCTTTCCGAGATCGCAGCCAGGCTGGCGCAGCACGGCCAGGCTCTCGCCTTCGAGCCGCCGGATCTCGGACCGCTGCTCGGCGCGGAGCCCGACCGGGCGACGCTCGGCGGCTGCATGGCGACCAATCTCTCGGGTCCGCGCCGCTTCAAGGCAGGCGCCGCGCGCGACCATTTTCTCGGCGTGCGCGCGGTCAGCGGCCGCGGCGAGGTGTTCAAGTCGGGCGGGCGGGTGGTCAAGAACGTCACCGGCTACGACCTCTGCAAGCTGCTCGCGGGCTCCTGGGGAACGCTCGCGGCGATGACCGAGATCACGGTCAAGGTCCTGCCCGCGGCGGAGAAGCTGCGGACGGTGCTGGTCTACGGGCTCGACGACGAGACGGCCGTCGAGGCGATGACGAGCGGGCTGGGCGGCCCGTACGAGGTCTCGGGCGCGGCGCATCTGCCGTCTGGGATCGCCGCGCTTTCGGGCGTTGGGCGGGTCCGCGAGCCGGGATCGTCGGTCACCGCGCTCCGCGTCGAAGGGCCCGAACCCTCGGTGCTCGCCCGCACCGGCTCGCTCCGCGCCTTGTTCGAGGGCCGCCATGCGATCGACGAGTTGCACGGCCACAACTCGGCGACGTTCTGGTGCGAAATCGGCGCCGTCCATTTCCATGCCGTTTCCGCGCAAGAGGTCGTGTGGCGGCTCTCGGTGCCGCCGGCCGACGGCGCGGCGGTCGCGGGCCGCATCGCGGAGGATTTCGACATTCGCGTCTTCTACGACTGGGGCGGCGGGCTCCTCTGGCTCGCTTTGCCGCCCGGGACCGGAGACGCCGGGGCCGGGTCGGTGCGCCGCGCCGTCGCGCCGACCGGCGGGCACGCGATGCTGATCCGGGCGCCGGAGGCGGTCCGGCGCCGGGTGCCCGTGTTCCACCCGCAGGCCGCCGGGCTGGCCGCGTTGAGCGCGCGGGTAAAGCAGGCCTTCGATCCCCGGGGCATCCTCAACCCGGGCCGCATGGACGGGCGGGGCTGAGGCGATGCAGACCCGATTCACCGAGGCCCAGCGCGCCGATCCCGAAATCGCGTCGGCCGAGGGAATCCTGCGCGGCTGCGTCCATTGCGGCTTCTGCTCGGCGACCTGTCCGACCTATGCGCTGCTGGGGGACGAGCTCGACAGCCCGCGCGGGCGCATCTACCTGATCAAGGGAATGCTGGAGACCGGGGAGACGCCGTCCGCCAAGGTGGTCGGGCATATCGACCGCTGCCTGTCCTGCCTCGCCTGCATGACCACCTGCCCGTCGGGCGTGCACTACATGCATCTGGTCGACCTCGCCCGCAAGCGGATCGCCGAGACGTTCCGCCGCCCGCTCGCCGACCGGCTGGTCCGGCGGTTGCTGCTTGCCGCGATGCCGTCTCCGGCGCGGTTCCGCTGGGCGATCCGGCTCGGGCGCCTCGCCAGGCCTTTCGCGCGGGCGATGCCGGGTCCGCTGGGCCGCATGGCCCGCCTCCTCCCGTCAGCCGCGGCGGGGCGTCCGCTGCCGGACGGGGCGGTCTATCCGGCGCAGGGTGAGCGGCGCTACCGCGTCGCCCTGCTGGCAGGCTGCGTCCAGCAGGTCCTCGGCGAGGCGATCAACGCGTCGACCATCCGGCTACTGACGCGTTTCGGCTGCGAGGTGGTGGTCGCCCGGGGGGCCGGCTGCTGCGGCGCGATCGCCCACCATATGGGGAAGGAAGCGCCGGCGCTGGACGCGGCGCGGCGGAACCTGCACGCTTGGCAATCGGAGCTTGCGGGGGAAGGACTTGACGCGGTGGTCTCCAACACCTCGGGCTGCGGGGTGATGCTCAAGGATTACGGCCACCTGTTTCGCGACGACGACGCGCTTTCAGCCACCGCGGCGGCCATCGCGGAACGCGCCTGCGACATATCGGAGCTGTTGCAGCGCATCGGGCTCGGCACCGCCAGCCCGCCAGCCCCGCTTTCGGTCGCCTACCACTCGGCCTGCGCGCTGCAGCACGGCCAGAAGATCCAGGCGGGTCCCGTCGCGCTGCTGGAACAGGCGGGGTTCACCGTCTTGCAGCCGAGGGAGGCGCATCTCTGCTGCGGCTCGGCCGGCACCTACAACATTCTCCAGCCGGCGCTTGCCGAGTCGCTGCGCGACCGCAAGATCGGCCATCTCGAAGCCCTCGGCGCGGACGCGATAGCGGCCGGCAATATCGGCTGTATGATCCAGCTTGCCGGGGCGACGAAAACGCCGGTGGTCCACACGGTCGAGCTGCTCGACTGGTCGCATGGCGGACCGAAGCCGCCGGCACTCGGAGGCGGTCTCCATGACGGAAGATGATCCGTTGCACCGCGTGATGACATGGATCGCCGCGACGGCGGCGCTGAGCTTCGCCACGGTCGGGCTCGCCAACCAGAACGACCCCAGGCTCGGCCCCCTGTTCGACCGCCTCATGGCCGCGCCGAACGCGGAATCCGCGGCGCCGGAGGAACAGGCGATCTGGCAGATCTGGCACGAATCCGGCAGCGCCGAGATCGATGCGCTGATGCTGCGCGGCCTGCAGGCCATGGGCTCGCGCGACCTGCGGACAGCCCTGGCCGCGTTCGATGAGATGGCCCGCCGCGCGCCCGAATTCGCCGAGGCCTGGAACAAGCGCGCGACCGTCAACTATCTGATGGGGCGGCTCGCGGACTCGATCGCCGATATCGACAGGACGCTCGCGCTGGAGCCCCGCCATTTCGGCGCGCTGTCGGGGCTCGGCCTGGTCTATCTCGCGCTCGACGAAGAGGAGAAGGCGCTCGAAGCCTTCGACCGGGCGCTCGCCGTCCACCCCAATCTCGCGGGCGCCGACACCCACATCCGGGCGCTCCGCGACAAGCTCCGCGGCCGTAAGATCTAACCCCCGGCGATTCGCGCCACGGCGCCCGCGAGCACCCGGCAGCCGAGCACGATGTCCTCCTCCGACGTGTCCTCGATGATGGTGTGGCTGTGCCCGCCGATCGAGGGGACGAAGAGCATCGCCGAGGGCATGTAGCGGCACATCACCATCGCATCGTGCCCCGCCCCGCTCGGCATCCGCTTCCAGGCCGCGCCATGCGCCTCGGCGGCGGCCTCGATCTCGGCGCCGAGCGCCACGTCCATCGCCGCGGGCGGGATGTTGAGGGTGCGGATCGCGACGATCGCCTGGCCGGAATTTTCGGCATGCGCCGAAGCGAGCGCCCGCAGGCGTTGCTCGAGGGCGTCCATCACCGCCGGATCGGTGTCGCGTATCTCGATGGTGATCTCGGCGGCTTCCGGGATCACATTGGCCGCGCCCGGCGACAGCGTCAGGCTGCCGATATTCCAGACCGTGTCGGCGCCGGCGAGCGTCGGGAACGCCTCCAGCATCGCGTTGGACAGGGAGATGGCGACCGCCCCCGCATCCTTCCGCATGGCCATCGGCACGGTGCCGGCATGGCCGGCCTGTCCCTCGATATGCAGCCGGAACCGCCTGATGCCGACGATCGCGGTGACGATGCCGATCCGGGTCCGCATCGCTTCCAGCCGGGGACCCTGCTCGATATGGGCCTCCAGGAAGGCGCGATAGCGGCCGCCGTCGAGCCGGCGAGGCGGGTTTCCGGCGAACCCGCTGGCGGCGATCGCATCGGTCAGCCTTTGGCCGTCGATGTTGCGGGCGACGGACATCTCATCCTCGGTCACCGCGCCGAACAGGGTCCGGCTGCCCAGCGTCGGCAGATAGGTGCTCTCCTCGTCCTGGAAGGCCACCGCATCGACCGGGCAGCGATCGGCCAGCCCCGCCTCAATCGCCGCGCGGGCGATCTCGATGCCGTAGATCACCCCCATCGCCCCGTCGAGCCAGCCGCCCCCGGGCACCGAATCCGAGTGGCTTCCGATCAGGATCGCGGGGCCCTCCGCTGGCGCCTCGCCGATCACGTTGCCGACATCGTCGATGGCGGCGGACAGCCCCGCCTCCTCCATGCGCCGGCGGAGCCAGTGCCGGGCCTCGATATCGGGTTTGCTGAAGGCGAGCCTTGTGACCCCGGTGCCGTGCTTGCCGAAGGTCGCGAGCTCTCTGAGGTCGGCCAATAGCCGGGCCGGGTCGATCTCGATCGCGAAATCGGGCATGCAACCCCCGTGGTTCTGCGATGGTCTACAAATGGGCCGGACGTTGGCGGGAATCGGGCCCGACGATATCATTGACGGGGCTGCCGATCAGCCCCCGAGGGGTATCGATGGTCGAGCTCTCGCCTTTCCAGACACCCGGCGACGCGCTCGCCCGCCAGGCGGGATTGCGCGGCGACCGCGAGGCGCTGGCGTTCCCGGAAACGGGCGCGCGGCTGAGCTATGCCGAATGGCACGAGGCGGCGACGGCGCTCGCCCGCGCGATCCTCGACCGGGGGTTCCGGCCGGGCGAGCGCATCGGTCTGCTGGCGGAGAGCCGCATCGAATGGCCGGTCGTGCAGATGGCGATCGCGCTGGCGGGCTGCGTGCTGGTGCCGCTCAACACCCATTACCGGCGCGACGACCTCGCCTACGCGCTGGGTCACGCGAAGCTGCGCGGCCTGTTCCTCTCGCGGGAATTTCGCGGCAACCCCTATCTCAAGACTGTGCGCGCGGTTCGGGATGCGCTTCCCGCGCTCGAAATGCTGGCGGTGCTCGACGGCCCGGACGGCGAGTGCCCGGGCTATGCCGGGCTGATGGAGGAGGGGCGCGGCAGCCGGACCCCGCTGCCTCCGGTCGACCCGGATTCGGTGGGCTCGCTGCAATACACCTCCGGCACCACCGGATTTCCCAAGGGCGCGCTGCTCACCCATGCCGGCATGCTGGCCAATGCGTGGGGCATCTCGGGCCGGCTCCGGGTCGCCGCCGATGACCGCTGGACCTCGATCATCCCGCTCTTCCATTGCGCGGGCTGCATCATGTGCATCCTCGGCACGGTCCAGCGCGGCTCCGCCTATATCGGCGTCTCGAGCTTCGATGCGGCGGCGATGTTCCGCATCGTCGAGGAGGAGCGCTGCACCATGCTCTCGGGCGTGCCGACATCCTATGTCGCGATGCTCGACCATCCCGCGCGCGGCGGCCATGATCTCGCGACGCTGCGCGCCGGCACCTGCGGCGGCGCGGACACCGACCCGGCCCTGCTGGCGCGCTGCGCGCAGGACTTCCCGATCCCGGGGCTGGTCCAGGTATACGGCCAGACCGAGGCGAGCACCCTGATCGCATTGGCGGATTGCAAGGCGCCGGAGCGCTTCGCAACCTGCGGCAAGCCGCTCCCCGGCGCGGCGGTGCGGATCGCCGATCCCGCCACCGGCGCCCCGCTTGCCGCCGGCGAGATCGGCCAGATCGAGACCGCCGGCCCGATGGTCATGCAAGGCTATTTCGAGAACCCGGCGGCGACCGGCGAGACGATCGGCCCGGACGGCTGGATGCGGACCGGCGATCTCGGCTACCTGACCGGGGAAGGCAATGTCGTGGTGGCGGGCGGGCGGCTGCGCGACATGATCATCCGCGGCGGCGAGAACATCTACCCGGTGGAGGTCGAGAACCTGCTGCGCGCCCACCCGGCGGTCCGCGATATCGCGGTGTTCGGCATGCCGGACGAGTATTACGGCGAGATCGTCGCCGCCGCGGTCGCCGGCGGGGCCGCGCTGACGCCGGACGCGCTCGGCCGGTTCTGCGCCGGGCGTATCGCGAAGTTCAAGACGCCCGCACGATATTTCCGCATCGAGTCGTTCCCGCTGACCGCGAGCGGCAAGATCCGCAAGACCGAATTGCGGGAAATGGCGGCGGCGGGCGCGCTGGACGCGCTATAGTGGGGTCTCGGGGGTCCGCTCCCAGGACCCGTGGCGCAGCCAGTGCTCGATCATCCACAGCCGGTCGGCGCCCCAGATCGGCTGGTCGTCGACGATGAAAAAGGGCGACCCGAAGACCTTTCGCGCGATCGCCGCATCGACCGCTTGGCGCAGCCTGTCCTTGACGCGCGGGTCGCCGAGCGCGGCGGCCAGCGTATCGCCATCGACGCCGAGCGCGACCGCCTCGGCGGCCACGGTCGCCGGATCGGTGATGTCCTGCCCCTCGACCCAGAGCCGCTCCAGCAGGCGCCGCGCCAGCGCCTTGGCCGCTTCCCCGTCGCGTTCGGCGAGCCAGTAGAAGGCGCGCGATGCCGCCACGCCGTTGACGCCGTCGAGATCGGGAATGGTGAGCGGCACGCCGAGAAGCCGCGCCATGCGCGGCCGGTCGACAATGAGATAATCCGACTTGAGCGGTGTCTCCATCAACGGCTTGATGCCCATGACCTGGAGCACCGTCACACCCAGCAGAAACGGATGCCAGGCGACGCTGCGGCCGTGCTTCCCGGCGATTGCTTCGATCCGGGCCGCGGCGAGATAGCCGTAAGGCGAGATGAAGTCGAAATAGAAATCGATGGGCGGGGGACGGCCGGTCACGATTGCCGCCCGGCATCGGGCGGAAAGACCCCGACCCGGAAATCGGGCTCGCCGCGGAATTTCTGGGCAAGGAAATCGACGCAGGCACGCACCTTGGCCGACAGGTTCCGCGCATGCGGGAAGACCGCATAGACCTCCTCGGCAAAGCCGGTGGGGTGGGCGCGATAGTCGCGCAGGACGATTTCGGCCCTGCCCTGCTGGATCTCGCGCCCGACGAGCCAGACCGGGAGCAGGGCGATACCGATACCGGCCCCCATCGCCGCGGCGATCGCGTCCGCGTTGTTGGCGGCGAAATTGCCCGAGACCGGGATGTCGAACGTCCCGTCCTCGCCGATCAGCTCCCAGACGATCTCGCCCGGGTGATGGCGGTAGACGATGCAGTTGTGCTGCGCGAGATCCTCCGGGCGGCGCGGCCGGCCGTGGCGGGCGAAATATTCCGGGCTCGCGCAGACAACCCGGTCGATGGAGGCGAGCTTGCGCACGATATAGCTCGACTGGCTGGGACCGCCGATGCGGATCGCGAGGTCGGCCCCCTCCTCGATGAGATCGACATAGTTGTCGGTCACGGTCAGCTCGACCCGCAACTCCGGATGGGTCTCCAGGAACTCCCGCATATAGGGCGCGACATAGCGGCGCCCGAACACCACCGGCACGTTGAGACGCAGCGTGCCGCGCGGCGCCTCGCTCAACTCGGACACCGCCGCGTTGGCGTTGTCGACATCGGCGATGATGTGGCTCGCCCGTTCGTAGTAGATCCGTCCCGCCTCGGTCAGTCCGATATTGCGGGTCGAACGGTTGAGCAGCCGCGTGCCGAGCGCATCCTCCAGCTTTCCCACCTGGCGCGAGACCGAGGAGGCGTTGAGCCCGACCTGGCGCCCTGCGGCGGAGAAACCGCCGGTTTCAACCACCCTCGCGAACAGCCGCATGCCCGATAAGGTATCCATGGCCCTTTCCTTTGCGCATTTTGCAAAGATTATCTTCCTTATCCCCTCATTATCAATCAAATTTTCGGTAATTATCTCGTGTCCAACGATGGGAACAACCCCGATCGAAGGAGACGAGACCCATGTTGAACATTGCGCGAACATCCGCCGAAGCAGGTTCGGTCGACCGCTGGACCATCCAGGCCCGCGCCGAACGCTTGCGCGGGGAGGAAATGCGCCGGCTGGCTGCGGCACTCAATCGAAGGATCCGGAGCGCGATCGCCGGCCTCTCCGGGCGGCGCGTCGCGGGGCAGGCGGTCTAACGCGGAGAAAGCTCGGCGTCAGACCGTGGCGAGCAGAGGCGGGCGGCGGTCCGCCCAGGGCCGCGCCGCCTCGAGCTCGCCGCCGGCGCGGATCAGCCTGTCCTCGGCGTGGAACGGGCCGACGATCTGCAACCCCACCGGCATGTTGCCCGCCGTCCACCCCGCCGGAAGGGCCAGCGCCGGGTGGCCGGTGTGGTTGAACGGGTGGGTGTAGGGATACCAGTCGTAGCGCGGCGAGCCGTGAAGCGTGCCGTCGATTTCGACCGGGTCGAAGGCGAAATGATCGGCGGCGATCGCCGGGCGGGTCAGCGACGGGGTCACCAGCAAATCGTGATCGGCCAGCACCGCCTCGATTTTGCGGAACAGCCGGGCGCGTCCGAACAGCGCCTTCTCGAGACCCGTCGCGGTCAGCTTGCCGCCCTGCTCGATCCCCATGCGTAGCGACCGGTCGATGCGATCCCCGAATTCGGGCAGCTTGTCGGCATAGGCCGCATGCGCCAGCGCGCCGACGATGACGAACAGGATCTCCACCGACTCGGAAAGATCGATCTCGAGCGGCGCGATTTCGGCGCCGAGGCCGCGCAAGCCATCGACCGCCTGCTCGCAGATCTCCCGCGTCTCACGCTCGAGCGCGGCATTGCCGATCATCGGCGCCCAGGCGATCCGTACACCCCGCATATCGCCTTGCGGGCGGGCATCCGCGCGGTAGTCCCGCTTTACCGCGCCGTGCGACCACGGATCGCGGCGATCGGGCCCGCCGCAGACCGACATCAGGGCGGCGATATCCTCGATGGAGCGCGCCATCGGGCCGATCACGGTGGTGGTGTCGAACAGATCGGGCGTTTCGGGACAGGGGAACACCCCGATCGTGGGCTTGAGCCCGCACACTCCGGTGGCGCCTGCCGGGATGCGGACCGAGCCGGCCCGGTCGGTGCCGAGCGCCAGCGCGCCGCAGCCTGTCGCCAATGCCGCCGCCGCCCCGCCCGACGAGCCGCCCGGCGTGGTCGCGGGGTCCCAGGGGTTGCGCGTCACCCCCCAGAGCGGGTTGGAGTTGGTGCCCTTGTGGCCGCATTCCGCCATGTTGGTGATGCCGAGCAGGATCGCGCCCGAGGCGCGCAGCCGCTCGACGACGACGCTGTCGGCGGCGGGCACGTTGTGCTCGAACATCGGCGAGCCGAAGGTGATCCGCATGCCGGCGACATCGATCATGTCCTTGACGGTGTAGGGGACGCCGTGGAGCGGGCCGAGGGGAGCGCCGCGGGCGACCGACTCTTCGGCCTCCCGCGCTTGGGCGCGGGCCTGTTCCGCGCAGACGACGGTGAACGGGTTGAGCGTCGGTTGAACGGCTTCGATACGGGCCAGGATCGCCTCGACCAGCGCCACCGGCGACAGCTCCCCGGCGGCGATCCGGCGCGCCGACTCGGCCCCGGTCAGGAAGCATAAATCCTCGCCGGTCATCACGCCTGTTCCAGATTGACTCGCCGGGAGCCGGCCTCCCAGAACACCACCCGGCGCTCGACAAAACGCACCGTCGCGGTGCCGATCACGCCCATCACGGCGAGGATGATGACGCCCGCGAACATGTTGGAGACGGTGAGGCTCACCGCCGCGGAATCGATCATGTGGCCGATCCCGCGCTCGGAGGCGACGAACTCGGCGACCACGGCGCCGATCAGCGCCAGCACCACGCCGATCTGCAGGCCGGCGAAGATCTCGCCCGCGGCCGAGGGCAGCTTGGCGTTGAAGAAGACATAGCGCCTGGACGCCGAGAAGGCGCTGCAGAGGTCGATCAGCTCCGGATCGGTCTGGCGGATGCCGACGACCGTATTGACGAACATGGGGAAGAAACAGATCAGCCCGACCATGATGATCCGGGATTCGATCTCGTGCCCGAACCAGACCAGGATCAGCGGCGCGAGCGCGACCTTGGGCATCGATTGCAGCGCCACCACGCAGGGATAAACGAACTTGTCGAAGGTCGCGGACTCGGCGACCGCGACGCCGATCAGGAAGGCGAGCCCGCAGCCCAGCACATAGCCCAGGACCGTCGCCTCGGCGGTGGCCCAGAAATGACCGGCGAATCCGCCCACGCGGAACCCGTCCGCCATCGAGGTCACCACCAGCCAGGGCTTGGGCAGGATATAGTCCTCAATGTCGAACTCGCTGACCGCGAACTGCCAAAGGCCGATCAGGACGGCGACGGTGATCAGCGGGTAGATCGCGGTACGAATCTTGTCTTTCATGGGATCGTCCTTGGCTCCGTTCAGAGAGCGATCTGGAGCTCGCCGCGGAGTTCGCCGCACAATTCGTTGAAGCCGGGGTCGGTCATCGTCGCGAGGTCGCGCGGCCGGCCGAGGGCCACGTCGTGCTCCCGGATAATGCGGCCCGGCCTCGCCGACATCACCGCGACCCGGTCGGACAGGAACACGGCTTCCGGGATCGAGTGGGTGATGAACAGCACCGACTTGCGGGTAGTCATCCAGATGTCCTGGAGCTCGATCATCATGTGCTCGCGGGTCAGCGCGTCGAGCGCGGCGAAGGGCTCGTCCATCAGCAGCACCTCCGGGTCGTGGATCAACGCGCGCGCGATCCCGACGCGCTGCTGCATGCCGCCCGAAAGCTCGTTCGGATAGTTGTCGGCGAAGCGGTCGAGCCCGACCAGCTTCACCAGCTCGGCGGCGCGACGCCGTGCCGCCGCCATGTCGAGCTGGAGGGTCTCGGCCGGCAGCAGCACGTTGTCCAGCACCGTTTTCCAGGGAAACAGCGTCGGCCGCTGGAACACCACGCCGACCTCGCGCCGGGGGCCGGTGACCGGGCTGCCGCCGAGCGTGATCGCCCCGCCGGTCTGCGGCAACAGCCCGGCCGCCACCTTGAGCAGGCTCGACTTGCCGCAGCCGGACGGCCCGATCAGGGAAAAGAACTCGCCCCGGCCGATGGAGAGGTCGAGCTCCGCGAGCGCGGTGATCCTGCCGCGCCGGGTCGGGTAGACCAGTGACAGACCCTCGGCCGCCAGGATCGCCGGGGCCGCCACGCCGGCCCCGGAATCAGACGCAATGCGGCTCATTCACTTCGCCGCGCGCGCCTTGCCCCTGACCTCGTTCTCGTCGAACGCGTTGATGTCGGCGATCAGGTCGTTGGTGTACATCTTGTCGATCTCGATGTCGCGGGTGCCGATCCAGCCGCTCTCGAAATACGCATTGACGTAATATTCGAACGACCTGCGCGGCCAGTGGCCGAGCTTGCCGACCGCGTTCTTGGCGGGAACCTGCATGAACTCCAGCCGATTGTTCACCATCCCGATCGATGCCGACAGGTTCTTCGCCTCGTCGCCCTTGGGCTTCATGTTGGGATGCCTGCGCCAGAACGCCTTGACGCAGGCGCCGGGATTCTCCTGGCACGCGATCGACGACTTCGCCATGCCGCGGGCAAATTTGACCAGCGCGTCGCGCTTGGTCTTGAACTGGTCGCGATGCGCCATGAAGCCGTTGGTGAACAGGTTGTGGAACTTGTCCTTGATCGGCAGGCGGCGGATCTTGGCGCCGCTCAGCTCAAAGAGATCGTGCCAGGTGTTGTTGTAGTCGAGCGCCTGGATACGGTCGCGCTTGAGCGCCAGCCAGCCGGATCCGAGGATGCCGACCGCGGCGAGCTCGACATTCTTTCCGACTTCGAGCCCGGCGTCCTTGAGCCGCGCCTTGAGCATCGGAATGGTGCCCCAGGTCAGTGCGCCGATGCCGATCTTCTTGCCCTTGAGGTCGGCGACGGTCTTGATGTCGCTCGATTCGAGGACCGCGAGCTGGAGCGTCCAGGTCGGCATGATGTTGTAGTAGTAGACCACCGGAAGCCGGGTGCGGCCGGGCTCGTAGGACTTGAACAGCGCACCCGGCAGCGCCCATCCGATATCGAGCTTCTTGGTCGCGACCTGCGGCACCATCTTGCCGGAGCCCTTGAACACGATAATGCGGAGATCGACGTCTTCCTGCTTGAAGAAGCCGAGCTCCTCGCCGAACGCGTAATAGCCGAGATCGGTCAGCGTGACGGGGATCGGCATCCCCACCTTCACGGTCTCCGCCTGGGCCGGGGAGCCGAGCATGGCCGCGACCGCGGCGGCAATCGCGGTCGATGCGCCGCGCCTGAGGAGTTTCATCGCTTGGGTCTCCTGCCTGTTGTCCGGCGAAAGCATAGCAGAGCCCGCGATCCCGGCGTCAAACCCCCCGATCAATCGAAACCCGGCGGGGCGACGAAGCCCCGATACGCCTTCTCCAGAAGCCCGGCGAAGGCGATACAGCTCCGGTCGCCGCAATGGGGTCCGACGATCTGGACCCCGACCGGCCGCCCGTCCCCGGTGAGGCCAATCGGGGCGACCGACGCGGGCAAATAGGAAACCCCCGAATAGCCCGACCAGAAGATCTGTTCCATGAAAGTCCGCTCGCGCCCGTCGACCGTCATCGAACGCTCATAGGGCGGCGTGTCGGAATGCGGAAAGGCGGCGGTGCAGAGCACCGGGCAGAGCAGCAGGTCGTAGTCCTGAAAATATTCGTGCCACTTCCAGCGCATCCGGTGGCGCTGCTCGTTGAGCAGCAGCCAGTCGCGGTGGGACAGCGTGATGCCCCGCATCATCCGCGACTGCTTGCTGTCGGTCCCGGGCGGCAGGGCGGCGAGGTCGGCGGCGATGCCGTCGCGTTCCTCGTCGCCGTGGCGCGCCGAGGTCGCCGAGCGCAGCAGGACGTCGAACGTCCGGTGCACGTCGTCGAGCTCGATAGCGGGCCGCGCGCTGTCCGAGACCCGGGCGCCCTGGGCGGCGAGGAAATCGGCGAGCGCCTGTAGCCGGTCCTTGACCGCACCCTCGACGGAAGCGGTGGGATGGTCGAGCACGATGCCGACCTTGAAATCCCCGAGGCGCTTCTTGCGGGGCGGCGGCAAAGTCAGCCGGTAGCCGCCGCCGTCGATCCCGTCGGGGCCCGAGATGAGCGAGAGCGAGAGCGCGAGGTCGTCGGCCGAACGCGCCAGCGGGCCGATGACCAGGATGTCGAGCGGGGCGAGATTGCCTTTCACCGTATGGCCGCGGGTCGGGCAGATCCCGAAGGTCGGCTTGTGGCCGAACAGCCCGCACAGCGCCGCCGGCGTGCGGATCGAAGAGGCGATGTCGGAGCCCAGCTCCAGCCCGGTGAGCCCGGCGGCGAGCGCGGCGGACGCGCCGCCCGAGGATCCGCCGGGCGTGAGATCGGCATTCCAGGGGCTCACCGTGCGGCCATGGATGGCGTTGAAGGCCTGCGCGTCGGCAAGCCAGATCGGCACATTGGTCTTGCCGAACAGCACCGCGCCGGCCGCGAGCAGCCGGTCGACCGAAACCGCGTTCGCGGTCGCCACGCAATCCCGGAATTCGGGCACGCCCCAGGTGGTCGGCATCCCCTCGACGTCGAAGGAATCCTTGACGGTGATCGGCACGCCGTGCAGCGGCCCCCAGCTTTCGCCTTTGGCGAGCGCGCGGTCGGCATCGCGCGCGCGATCCCGGGCGGCCGGGATGGCGGTCTCGACAATCGCGTTCAACCTGGGATTGAAATTATCCACCCGAGCAAGATAATGATCGAGCAATTCGAGACAGCCGATCCGGCGGCGCCGGATCATGCTCGCGAGACGCTTGGCGGAGGAAAATGCGATATCGGTCACGGCGTGCCCTTCCGGCGGGTATCCCTGATCCGATCCTAGCGCGGCAGCCCGGTCGGGGCGAAGCGCGCCGGCGGCGCGAGCGTCGCGGAGCATGCATCGTCCGGATCCGCCGGATCGCTTACAGGAGATAGGGCATGGCAAACAGGTTCGCACCCGCCCGCCGCCTCAGGTCCCTCCCGCTCACGCTGCTGCTGGGACTGCTCGCCTGTGCCGGTTGCGCCGTCAATCCGGTAACCGGCGAGCAGGAGCTTTCGCTTGTCTCGACCGCCGATGAAATCGCGACGGGCGAACGGAATTTTTTCCCGTTGCAGCAAGCCGGGGGCGGGCTCTACACAGCGGACCCGGCGGTCGCGGAATACGTGGCGGAGGTCGGCCGGCGGGTAGCGGCGGTGAGCGACCGTCGGCTGCCCTACGAGTTCGTGGTGCTGAACGCCAGCGAGCCCAACGCCTGGGCGCTTCCGGGCGGGAAGATCGCAGTCACCCGCGGCCTCCTGCTGGAACTCGACAACGAAGCCGAGCTGGCCGCCATTCTGGGGCACGAGATCGTCCATGCCGCCGCCAAACACGATGCGCACTCCCAGCAGCGTGGCATGCTCGGCCGGCTTGTCCTGGCCGGCGTGACAATCGCCACCCACAATTCGGACTATGCCGATCTCATCGTCGACGGCAGCGACATCGCGCTACAGCTCGTCAACCAGAAATTCGGCCGCGACGCCGAGCGTGAGTCCGACTATTACGGCATGAAATACATGCGCGCCGCGGGATACGACCCGGCGGCGGCGGTCAGCCTGCAGCAGAAGTTCGTCGCGATCACGAAGGCGCAGCGGCCGGGTTGGCTGGCAGGGCTGTTCGCCAGCCATCCGCCGTCGACCGAGCGGGTCGAGAACAACCGGGCCGCGCTGGCGAAGTTCCCGCCGGGCGGGACACTCGGGCGCGCCGCCTACGCGAAACGATTGGCGCAACTGCGCGCCGGCAAGGAAGCCTACGAGGACGCCGATCGCGCGGGGGAATTGCTGCAGCAGGATCCCGGGGCCGCCCTGCAAGCCATCGGCGACGCGATCGCCCGGGAACCGAAGGAAGCGTCGTTTTACGGTATCAGGGGCTGGATCCTCGCCCGCGAGGGACGGTCCGCGGACGCCGTGCGCGCGTTCGATGCGGCGATCCGGCGCGATGGCGGTTACTACGCGCATTACCTTGGCCGCGGCATGGCCCATGCCGACCTCGGGAACCGCCGGCAAGCGCGAGACGACGCGCTCCGGAGCTACAAGCTGTTGCCGACGGCCGCAGCGTCGTATGAGCTGGGGCGCATCGCGCTCGCCGATGGCGATCGCGAGTATGCCAAGAGCCTGTTCGAGGCCGCCGCCGGAACCGGTGGCGAAACCGGCAGCCTGGCTCGCGAAGCCTATATCAGGCTCGACATCGTCGATGCGCCGGAAAACTACATCGCCGCCGCACCTTTCCTGTGGGACGGCGAACTCCTTGTCAGGGTGACGAACTCCACCGGGCTCGAGCTCCGGGATATCGAAATCCGCGTCGACGCGACCGTCTACGGCGTGCCGCAGTTTCCGATAACAAGCCGGGTCCGCCGCTTGCCGGCGAACGGCTACGACGACGCGGGGACGCGGATCTATTACGGTTCACCCGACGACGTGAGAGCCACGGCCCGCGTCCTCCGGGCAAGGCCCGCCTTCTGACCGGATACCCGATCTCCCCTCTGCCCGCTTGCAACCGTTTCCGGCAATCCCCAGCTATTGCTTTGGCGCGTTCCGGGACTATCGCCCGGACCGCTTCGCATACAAGGGAACCACAAGCATGAAATACTTTTCCGGATTGACGGCATTTGCCGCGTCCCTCGCCTTGATGGCGGGGCTGGGCAGCGCATCGGCCCAGATGTCGTACCAGGTCACGGTCACCAACAACATGGACAAGGAGCTGCTCGCGCCGATCCTGGTGGCGCCGGCGACGGAAGACGGCAAGATTTTCGTCAAGAAATACGTATCGAAGGAAGCCGAGCACCAGATCCTCACCGGGGATCCCGGGATGCTGGCCAAGGCCATCGGCTCGGGCGCCGGCGTCGGGCACGGCAAGGACGGCCCTCCGGGCGTTCTTCTCGCCCCCGGCAAGTCGGTCAGCTTCGCGATCTCGACCGGCGCGAAGAAAGTTCGTGTCATCGCGATGGTCGCGCCGACCATGTACAAGGACCACTATGTGACCGCCGTGGTGGATCTCGGCGGCAAGGCCATGTCGGTCGCGCTCGACCGCTTCGACATCGGCCATGACGAGAAGCGGATGACCATCGCGCCCGTCTCCAAGGCGGCCGCGACGGTGAAGATCGCCGCCAAGTAACCTTTCCCGACCGACACTCGGGCGCCGGCGGCCGGGGACCCCGCCGCCGGTGCACCCTTTCCCCCGATGACGCCAGTCATGCGCCGCGCGGGCGGTTGCCGCCTTGAGCGTCGTGCTGGCCGCTTCGAATGTCGGTCCGGCCGACGCCGCGGACAAGCGTATCCGCTGGAAAATGGCGAGTTGGTTCCCGAGCCAGCTCACCCAGCTCGGCACCCTGGGCAAGAGCATGGTGGACCGCCTGGATCGGATTTCCGGGGGCAATATCCGCATCAAGTTCTTCGAGCCGAACGCGCTGATTCCGGCCAAGGAATGCTTCGACGCCGTTGCCAAGGGTTCGGTCGATGCCTGCTGGTCCACGCCGGGTTACTGGTACGGCAAGGAACCGGCGCTCGCGATGTTCGCGGCCGTGCCGTTCGGCCCGAGCGCGGGCGAATATATGGGCTGGATATTCTACGGCGGCGGCCAGCAGCTCTGGGATTCGATCTACAAGCCGCACGGGCTGAAATCGCTTCCCTGCGGCGTCATCGCGCCGGAGGCTTCGGGCTGGTTCCGCAAGGAGATCAAGAGCATCGACGATCTCAAGGGCCTCAAGATGCGTTTCTTCGGGCTCGGCGCCAAGGTGATGGAAAAGGTCGGCGTTTCGACCCAGCTGATCGCCGGCGGCGACATCTTCCCGGCGCTCGAGCGGGGCTCGATCGACGCCACCGAGTACTCGATGCCGGCGATCGACCTCAATCTCGGCTTCTATCAGGTCGCCAAGCATTACTACTTCCCGGGTTGGCACCAGCAATCGACGGTGTTCGAGCTGTTGCTGAACCGGGCCGCCTGGGATGCGCTGAGCGACACCCAGCGCGCCCAGATCGAGGTCGCTTGCGGAGACGCCTTCCGCGAAGGCCTGGCGGAAGGAGAGGCGATTCAGGGCAAGGCCCTGGCCGAGCTGCGCAAGAAGGGCGTGCAGATCCACCGCTGGTCGCCGGAAATCCTCGACACCCTGGAGCAGAAATGGGCCGAGGTCGCCGCGGCAGACGTGAAGCGCGACGCCAACTTCAAGAAGGTCTGGGAGTCCTACACCAAGTTCCGGGCCGAATACGCGGTGTGGAAAGACCTCGGCTACCTCAAATAGCGTAAAGACGCCGGAGCACTCGCCTCCGACGCGGCCCCGGCGTTCTTTGTGCCCTCGGCCAGCCGGAATCGTCCTGGTAATGCGGCAACTCCTCGCCCTGGAAAAATTCCTGTCGCGGATCGTGATGGGCATCGGGCGCGCCGGCGCCTGGATCGCCATTCCCCTGATGGTGATCATCATCTTCGACGTGGTGACGCGGCGTTTTCTGGTGCTGGGCTCGACCAAGCTGCAGGAAGGCGAATGGCACCTGCACGGGATCCTGTTCCTGCTCTGCATGGGCTTCGTCTATCTCAAGGACGGCCATGTCCGCATCGACCTGATGCGCGAAAGCATGAGTTCGCGGACCAGGAACTGGGTCGAGTTCATCGGCTGCATTCTGTTCGCCATCCCCTACTGCCTGATCATCGCCTGGTTCTCGATCGATTTCGTCGAGCGGTCCTGGCACCTCAACGAAGCCTCCGATTCCGCCACCGGCCTGCCTTATCGCTGGGCGATCAAGGCGTTCATGCCGATCGGTCTCTTCACCCTCCTGCTCGCCGCCCTCGTCGTATTGCTGCGCCGGTTTATCGACCTGTTCGGACCGCCGGATATGCGCCGGATCGTCGCGGAACTGGAAAAGCAGCAGGCTGAAGACCTCGCCCGCATAAAGCCGGTCCGGAGGCGCTAGGCGATGTATATCGAGGATTACCTGCCGATCCTCATGTTCGCCACCTTGGCGATCATGCTGTTCTCGGGTTTCCGGTGGGCTTCGTGCTGGGCGGGGTGGGGCTCGCCTTCGGCTTCATCGGCATGTATTTCGACGTCTTCTCGCAGGTCGAGCTGTTCAACCTCGTGCTGCGGATCTGGAGAATCGCGGACAATCTGGTGCTGGTGGCGATCCCCATGTTCATCTTCATGGGGACGATGCTGGAACGCTCGGGCGTCGCCGCCGACCTCCTGAATTGCCTGCAGGTCCTGCTGCGCCGGACGCCGGGCGGGCTCGCGCTGGCGGTCACCGTCATGGGAACGATCCTGGCGGCGACGACCGGGATCATCGGCGCCTCGGTGGTGATGATCAGCCTGATGGCGCTGCCGGTCATGGTGGAGCGCAAATACAATACCGAGCTCGCCACCGGCACAATTGCCGCATCCGGCACGCTCGGCATCCTGATTCCGCCCAGCATCATGCTGGTCATCATGGCCGATCTTCTGGGCCGTTCCATGGGCACCCTGTTCGTCGCGGCGGTGTTCCCCGGCCTGGTCCTTTCGGGACTCTATTTCGCCTACATCTTCTCGATTTGCTGGCTCAAGCCGGAGCTTGCACCGCCCTTGCCGAAGGAAATCGGCCCGAAAACATTCGGTGGGCTTGTCGTGATGCTCATGAAGGGCTTCATCCCGACGGTATTCCTCGTCCTTCTGGTGCTCGGGTCCATCGTGTTCGGCTGGGCGACGCCGACGGAAGCCGCCGGTGTCGGCGCGGCCGGCGCGGTTCTGCTGGCCATGCTCAACCGCAAGCTCTCCTGGTCCGTGCTGAAGGACGTGGTCGAGCGCACGGCGGTGACCAACGGGATGATATTCTTCATTTTCGTCGGCGCCACGGCGTTCCCCTACGTGTTCCGCTCGCTCGGCGGCGACGATCTGATCGAGAGCGTGATCTATGCCCTGGGTGTCGGCCCCTGGGGGATACTCGTCATCCTCATGGCGGTGACGTTCTTCCTCGGTTTCTTTTTCGACTGGATCGAGATCACCCTGATCGTCCTTCCCGTCTTCGCGCCAATTCTGGGCGCGTTGGATTTCGGCGACCACCTGCCCAAGACGGAGGTGATCTACTGGTTCGCCATTCTGCTCGCGGTGAATCTGCAGACCTCGTTCCTCACCCCGCCCTTCGGCTTCGCGCTGTTCTACATGAAGGGTGTGGCGCCGCCCGAGGTGCGGATCCAGCAGATCTACCGGGGAATCATCCCCTTCGTGCTGCTGCAGCTCGTCGGTCTGGGGCTGGTCATAAGCTTCCCCGACATCGCCATGTGGCTGCCGCGGACGATTCTCGACTAGCCCGATCAGTCGGCGTGGACGATGCCGTAGCCGATCGCATATTCCAGCGTGTCGAGATAGAAATCGACCACCGGCGCAGCCCCGCCGCAGGCGAGGTTCGCGGAGACGGCGCCGATCCAGCCATGGACCTCGGTGAAGCCGATGCCGGCCTTCTCGAAGAGCGCGCCGACATCCCAATCGTCGAGAAGGGCGAGATCGCCGGATGCGACGATGTCGAGGAATTCACGGTCGATCTCGGGGTTGAGCCGGACCTGCTCCCTGGTCCGCCGCCCGTCGGCGAGCATCCTGGCGCCCTCGACATGCATGTCGAAAAGGTTCCGGAACCACGCCTCGTCGGTAAAGGTGCCGCCGGCGCTGCCCTCCATCTGCCAGGCCTCGATTTCGGGCGAGCCCTCCCCGATCGCGGGGTAGTACCGGGCGGGGTGGTGCGAGAGCCCGCCCGAGGCGAGAAACAGCACCCGCTTGCCGAGCGTGGCTGCGTACCGGCCGACCGCCGCGCCCAGCTCGCGCGACCGCCGGAACGGCAGGAAAGGCGTCGTCATCGCGCTGATGAAGACGGGAACGCAGGGATAGGCGTCGAGCGCGCCCAGCACGTTCTTCATGGTCTGGGAAAATCCGTGGTCGACGGTCATCTTTAGCGACTGGGCCGGATCGAACCCTTCGCCGCGCAGGAATTCCAGCAGCCCCAGCCCCGCCTCGCCGTCCACGTCGAGCGCGCCCGGGAATCCCCCGACATCGTCGACCGCCCTCGCCGCGCCCCGGCCGATGCAGAGGCTCGGCATCGCGTTCAGGTGAAACCCGGCATAGTGATCCGCGCCGAAGACGAACACGATTTCGGGATCGAAGTCCCGCACCGCCCGGCGGCGCTGGTCGAGGATCCGGAAGATCTCGTCCTCGTAGTCCGGCTTCCGCGGGCGCAGATAGAGGATCGGGGAGTGCGAGGTGCAGACCAGATGCGTCTTCGCCACCGCCTCACCTCCTGCCCGGAAGGCGCCAGTCGCCGGGCTCGGCGGTATCGCGCGCGATCGGGTTGCTCAGCGTGCCCAACCGCGAGATCGAGATATCGCAGGGACCGTCCAGCCGGGCGAAGTTGGCGGCGTGCAGCGGCTTGCGCGCCTTGCCGCCGGCGCGGAACGCCGTCCCCATGGAAACGATGTCGCCGGGCTCCAGCGTCATGTAGCGCGAGATATAGGCGACGATCTCCTCGACCCTGTAGGTGTAGTGCCTGGTGTTGTCCTCGGCGAAGACCTCCCCGCCGACCGAACAGACGACGTCGAGGTCGTGCGGGTCGGGCACCTCGTCCTGCGTCGCCAGCCAGGGCCCGGCGGGGCCGAAGGAATCCGCGCCCTTGTAGCGCGCGGCATAGGAGAGGTGCTGCTCGCGCTTCTCGACTTCGTCGGGATTATCGGGCCTGGGGTAGAGCGCGTAGTAGTGCACCCGGTCCTCGGCGCGCATGTCGTTGCCGGTGACGTCGTTGACGATGGTGTAGCCGTAGACATGCGCCATCGCCTTCGACGGGTCGACGTTGCGGGCGAGGCTGGAAATGACCACGCCCAGCTCCGGCTCGGGGTGGAATCCCATGTACTGGGTGCGGGCGACGATGGGTTGCAGATGCCCGACCAGGCAGGTGCTGGGTTTGAGGAAGAACATCGGATGATCGGGTGAGGAGATCTTGCGCGCATCCGACGCCGAGTTGTTGAGCGCCACCCCGCAGATCTTTCCGGGCCGGGTGACCGGCGGTCGCCAGACGATATCGGCGATCGGAATCCGCTCGACCTCCGGGCTGGCGGAAGCGGCTCCCAACAGCCGGGACGCGGCATCCTGCGCCTCCTTCCCGCCCGCGATCAGATCGAGCATCGTCGCGTAATCCCAGGACCGGCCCAACGCATCCGCGGCATCGCGGAAATCGATCAGATGGCCGTCGTCGATGCGGGCGCCGATCCGTTCGGTGTCCCCATAGCTGAAGCTCGCGAGATACATTCCCTGTCTCCGGGTTTGCGGCCGTCCGGTCGGGCGGCCTAGTCGCCGAGGACGACCAGCAGGTCCTTGGTGTCGACGGTGGTGCCCGCCGGCGCCACGATCTCCGAGACCACGCCACCCCGCTCGGCGCGGATCACGGTCTCCATCTTCATCGCCTCGATGGCGACCAGCACGTCGCCCTCCTCCACCGCCTCGCCCGCGCCGAAGAACACCTTGACCACCATCCCCGGCATCGGTGCGCCGACATGGCCGGGATTGCCTTCCTCGGCCTTGAGCAGCGCCATGCCCGCGGCGGCGGCGTTGCTGTCGGCGACGCGCACCGTTCGAGGCTGCCCGTTCAGCTCGAAGAAGACGGTGCATTCGCCCTTCCGGTCGGTTTCACTGCGCGCGAGATAGCGGACGATCAGGGTGCGCCCGCGCTCGATGTCGAAGGCGATCTCCTCGCCGGGTTCCATGCCGTAGAAATAGACCGGCGTCGGCAGCACGCTGACATCGCCGTAGTCGCGCTGCCGGGCGGCGTAGTCGGCGAATACCTGCGGGTACATCAGCCAGGACGCGAACTCGGCATCGGTGATCGGGCGCTGGGCCTGGTCTTCGGCCTCGCCGCGCCCGGCGGCGAGATCGGCGTCGGGCATCACCGAACCGGGCCTGACGGTGATCGGCTCCCGCCCCTTGAGGATCTTGTCCTGCAAAGCCTGCGGGAAACCGCCATGCGGCTGGCCCAGCTCGCCCGCGAACAGCGAGACCACGGATTCGGGAAAGGCGATCTCGCGGTCGGCGCTGATCACGTCGTCGGGCGTCAGCCCGCCGGTCACCATCATCAGCGCCATGTCGCCGACCACCTTGGACGACGGGGTGACCTTGACGATGTCGCCGAACATCCGGTTGACCTCGGCATAGGTCCGCGAGACCTCGGGCCAGCGCTGGTCGTCGATGCCGAGCCCACGCGCCTGCTCGCGCAGATTGGTGTATTGCCCGCCCGGGATTTCATGGTTGTAGACGTCCGACGTGCCGGCGCGGAATTCGCTCTCGAAGGCGCGGTAGCCGTTGCGCACCTGTTCCCAATAGGTCGAGATCGTCATCACCGTATCGGGGTCGATCCCGGGGTCGCGCGCCGAATGGCGCAGCGCTGCAACGATCGAGCCGAAGCTGGGCTGCGAGGTGAGCCCGCTCATCGAATCCATCGCCGCATCGACCGCGTCGACGCCGGCCTCCACCGCGGCGAGCACGCTCGCGGCCGAAATCCCGCTGGTGTCGTGGGTGTGGAAGTGGATCGGGATGCCGATTTCCTGCTTGAGGGTCTCGACGAGGGTCCGGGCCGCCGCCGGCTTGCACAATCCCGCCATGTCCTTGAGGCCCAATATGTGGGCGCCCGCGGCCTCCAGCTCGCGGGCGAGCGAGACATAGTATTTCAGGTCGTATTTCGTGCGGTTCGGGTCGGTGATGTCGCCGGTGTAGCAGATCGCCGCCTCGCAGAGCTTGCCGGCCTCCAGCACCGCGTCCATCGCCGGGCGCATGTTCTCCACCCAGTTGAGCGCATCGAAGATGCGGAACAGGTCGATCCCGTTCTCGGCCGATTGGCGGACGAAATACCGCACCACATTGTCGGGATAGGTGGTGTAGCCGACGCCGTTGGAGGCGCGCAGCAACATCTGGGTCAGGATGTTGGGCATCGCCGCGCGCAGCCGCTCCAGACGCTCCCAGGGACACTCGTCGAGGAAGCGCATCGCCACGTCGAAGGTCGCGCCGCCCCAGCATTCGACGGAGAGAAGCTGGGGCAGGAGGCGCGCATAGGCCGGGGCGATCGCGATCAGGTCGTAGCTCCGGACACGCGTCGCCAGCAGCGATTGGTGGGCGTCGCGGAACGTGGTGTCGGTCATCAGCACCCGTTCCTGGTCGCGCATCCACTGCGCGAAACCTTGCGCGCCGAGGGCGTCGAGGCGCTGGCGCGAACCGTCCGGGATATCGACGCCACCGGTTGCCGGCACGCCCGGCGCCTGGCGGGTCGGGGGTTGGGGCCGGCCGTCGACGGCGGCGTTGCCGTTGACGATCACGTCCGCGACATAGCGCAGCAGCCGGGTCGCGCGGTCCCGCCGCTCGACGAAGCTGAACAGCTCCGGCGTCTCGTCGACGAAGCGCGTCGTGCAGGCGCCGTCGAGGAATAGCGGATGGCCGATCACGTTTTCGAGGAAGGCGAGGTTGGTCGCGACGCCTCGAATGCGGAATTCGCGCAACGCCCGGTCCATCCGCCTGATCGCCTCTTCCGGCGTCGGCGCCCAGGCGGTCACCTTTTCGAGCAGGGAATCGTAGAACGGCGTGATCCGGGCGCCCGAATAGGCGGTGCCGCCATCGAGCCGCACGCCGAACCCGGTGGCGCCGCGATAGGCGGTGAGCACGCCGTAATCGGGGATGAAGTTGTTCTCCGGATCCTCGGTGGTCACGCGGCATTGCACGGCATGGCCGTTCACCCGGATTTCGGCCTGGCTCGGGATGCCGCTTTCCGGCGTGCCGATAACCGCCCCGTCGGCGATGCGGATCTGCGCCTTCACCAGATCGACGCCGGTCACCGACTCGGTGACCGTGTGCTCGACCTGGATGCGCGGATTGACCTCGATGAAGTGGAACGCGCCGGTGTCGTCGTCCACCAGGAACTCGACCGTCCCGGCATTGTTGTAGCCGACCGCGCGGCCGATCTTCAGCGCGTTCTCGTGGATCGCCGCCCGCGTCGCCCCGTCGAGATAATGCGCCGGCGCGCGCTCGACGATCTTCTGGTTGCGCCGCTGCACCGAGCAATCCCGCTCGTGGAGATGCACCAGATTGCCGTGATTGTCGCCGAGGATCTGGACCTCGACATGGCGGGCGCGGCGGATCAGCCTTTCGAGATAGACCTCGTCATTGCCGAACGCCGCCAGGCACTCGCGCCGCGCCGCCTCGACCTCGTCGGCGAGATCCGCCTCGCTCTCGATCGCGCGCATGCCGCGCCCGCCGCCGCCCCAGCTCGCCTTGAGCATGACGGGAAATCCGACCTCACGGGCCATGCGCGCGGTCTCGTCGGGGTCGCGCGGCAGCGCGCCGGTCGCCGGCACCACCGGCACGCCGGCCGATTGCGCGAGCTCCCTTGCCGCGACCTTGTTGCCGAGCTCGCGCATGATCTCCGGCCGCGGGCCGACGAAGACGATCCCCGCATCCGCGCAGGCCTCGGCGAATTCCGGGTTTTCCGACAGGAAGCCGTAGCCCGGATGGATCGCATCGGCCGCGTTCTCGCGGGCCACGCGGATCACCTCGTCGATGCTGAGATAGGCCTCGATCGGCCCCATCCCGTCGCCCACCGGATAGGCCTCGTCCGCCTTGAAGCGGTGCAGGGCGAAACGGTCTTCCTGGGAGTAGATCGCGATCGTCCTGATGCCGAGCTCGACCGCCGCGCGCAGCGCGCGAATCGCGATTTCGCTCCGGTTGGCGACCAGGATCCGGCGGAAATCGGTTTGCGGCTGGCTATCCATGACGCCCCCGTCCCGGCCCCGGCGACCGGCCAGGGACGGATGTTAGAGCATGGGAGGTCGCTCCTCCAAGCCGGGCGCCGGGGGAGCGGCCCGCCGTCAGAGGGTCGATGCGGAGCCGAGAATCGCCGTGACCTGGCTCGACAGCAGCCCGCCATTGCCGTTGCAAAGCGCGATCTCCGCGCCCTCGACCTGCCGGTCGCCGGCGCGGCCGCGCAGCTGCTCGACCGCCTCGATGACGAGAAACATGCCGTACATGCCGGGGTGGACGCAGCTCAACCCGCCGCCATTGGTATTGACCGGCAGCGCGCCGCCGGGCGCGATCCGCCCGCCCTCGACGAAGGCGCCGCCTTCGCCCTTGGCGCAGAAGCCGAGATCCTCGAGGAACAGGATCGTGTTGAGGGTGAAGGCGTCGTAGAGCTCGACCACGTCGACATCGCCGATCCCGATGCCGGCCATGGCGAACGCCCGGGGAGCCGCTTGCGCGACGGCGGTCACCGTGAGGTCGGGCATGCAGGCGATCTGGGCATGGCTCGCGGCCGTCCCGATGCCGAGGAGATAGACCGGATTCCTGGGGAAATCCGCGGCGCGATCGGCTTTCACCATGATCAATGCGGCACCTGCGTCGGTGACCAGACAGCAATCCCGGACGGTGAAGGGGTCGACCACCGGGCGCGCGCCCAACACCTCGTCGACGGTCAGCGGGTCGCGCATGAAGGCAGCCGGGTTCAACCCCGCCCAACCCCTCGCGGCCACCGCGACCTCGGCCAACTGCTCGCGCGTCGTGCCGTATTCGTGCATGTGGCGGGACGCCGCGAGCGCATAGGCATTGATCGGCTGGCGCGGCTTGTAGACGGACTCAAAGGGAACCGGTCCCGGCCCCCTGCCCGCGCGCCCGGCGCTTCGGGCATTGCTGCCATAGGCGATCAGCGCGACCTCGCACAGCCCCGCCTGCAGCGCCAGCGCCGCCGATTGCAGGAAATTGACATAGGACGAGCCGCCGATATTGGTGCCGTCTATGACCGTCGGGTTCAGCCCCAGATACTCGGCCATCGACAGGCCGATCAGCGAGTCGGTGAAGTCGGCGCCGAACACGCCGTCGATGCGGTCCTTGGCGATGCCGGCATCGGCGAGGGCGTGGTGCACCGCCTCGGCCATGATCTCCATCTGCGCACGCCCCGGGAGATCCCCGAACTCGGTCAGCCCGATGCCGACGATCGCCGCCGCGCCGCGGAGACCGCCGGTCACGGACCCTCTCCCGCGGGCGTCTCTGCGGGTCTGAACAGAACCACCGGATCGCCGTCTATTTCACCCACGAAGGCGGCGACCGCATCGCCGATCCGGACGTCCGCGGGCGCGGTGCCGACGACCCGTGTCATCATGCGGGGGCCTTCCGCGAGATCGACCAGCGCGATGTTGTAGTCCTCGCCGTGTTCGGGCCGGACGCGGACCACCGAGGTCGCGTATACGGTCCCCCGGCCCGATGCCGGGACGGTGTCGAGCTCCGAGGCCCCGCATTCCGGGCACAGGACGCGCGGGTAGTGGATGTGGACGCCGCAACGCCCGCAGCGCTGGATCCTGAATTCACCGTCCTCCAGCCCGGCCTTGAAGACCGCATCCGGCCCGGGTCCCTGAAACTCCGAACTCGCCATCCATCCGTCCCTTCCGATGCGGCGGGGAAAGTCCCGACCGCCCTGGTCTCCGACCGCTGGATTTCTCGGGATCGAAGCGCCCGTCGTCAATCTCCTTTTATCCCTGTCGTCGGGCAAATCGTGGACCCGATCGCGAACCTGCCCTACCTTTTCTATAGGAGCGAAGGGTTCGGGCGTCAGTCGACACCCTTCGGTTGTCGAGGAAAATCGGCCAGCGCAGAGGGAGACGAGCGATGGACAAGCCCCGGATCGATCCGAGAATCTTCGAACTCTACGACCGGTACTGCCACGGCCCGATGGATCGCCGGGAGTTCCTGAACCGCGCCGCGGCGGTCACCGTGATCGGCGGCGGGTCGGGGCTGGCGATGGCCCAGGCGCTTTTGCCGGACTACGCCGCGGCCCAGACGATCTCGTTCGCCGATCCGCGGATCAAGGCGAGGTATGTCAGCTACGACTCACCGGGCGGGACGAGCGGCAGGATGCGCGGCTATCTCGTCAAGCCGGCGGGCGAGGGGCCGTTCCCGGCCGTCATCGTCATCCACGAAAACCGCGGATTGAACCCCTATATCAAGGACGTGGCGCGCCGCGCGGCGGTGGCCGGGTTCGTGACGCTGGCGCCGGACGGGCTGGCGCCGATCGGCGGATATCCGGGGAACGACGACGACGGCAAGACGATGCAGCGGAGCCTCGACCGGAAGAAGCTCGGCACGGATCTCCTGAACAGCGCGCGATACCTGAAAGCCCACGCGCTGTCGAACGGCAGGATCGGCGCAGTCGGGTTCTGTTTCGGCGGCGGCATCGTGAACTATCTCGCCGTCGCGATGGGGGCGGATCTGAACGCCGGCGCGCCGTTCTACGGGCGGGCGCCGGCGGACGCGGACGTGGCGCGGATCGCGGCGCCGATGCTGGTCCACTACGCGGAGAACGACGCCTGGGTCAACAAGGGGAAACCGGGCTACGAGGCGGCGCTGAAGGCCAACGGCGTGGCCTTCGAGATGCATGTCTATCCGGGCACGCGGCACGGCTTCCACAACAACTCGACCCAGCGCTACGACGCGGCGGCGGCCAAGCTCGCCTGGGACCGGACCATCGCCTTCTTCAAGGCGCATCTCGCGTCCTGACGGCGGGGCCGATGCGGCCCCCGGGTCCGCTCACCGGATCATCGTTTCCGGCAGGAACAATGCGATATCGGGGAATGCGATCAGCAGGGCGGCGCAGATCAGCATCGCGCCCCAGAACGGGATGATGCCCTTGAATATCTCGCTCATCGGCACGCCCTCGGCGATCCCCTTGACCACGAAGACGTTGAGCCCGAGCGGCGGGCTGATCAGGCTCATCTCGAGGATCACCACCAGGAGCACCCCGAACCAGATCGGGTCGTAGCCCATATCCTGGATCAGCGGAAACACGATCGGCAGCGTCAACACCATCATCGCGAGCCCTTCGAGGAAGGTGCCGAGAACGATGTAGCCGAGGACGATGACGATCAGGACGGCGATGGGAGGCAGGTCGAGGCCCGGCATCGCCGCCGCGAGGTTGGCGGGAATTTGGGTGACGGCGAGGAACGGGTTGAACAGGAACGCGCCGATCACGATGAGGTAGACGAAGGCGAATGTCTTGACCGTTTCGAGAATGCAGAATTTGAGCACGTCGCGGTTCAGCTTGCCGCGCACGACGGTGAGGATGAATGTGAGGAACGCGCCGATCGCGGCCGCCTCCACCGGCGTGAAGACGCCGAAATAGATCCCCCCGAGCACCGCGAACACGATTCCGATCAGCGAGAACGACCGGCCGACCGAGCGGATGCGTTCGCGCCAGGGCAATCTCGGGGCGCTCGGCCCGATCGCCGGGTTCAGCCGCGTCAGGATGGCGATCGTCGCCATGAACAGGCCGGTAAGCAGGAGTCCGGGCAGCACTCCGGCGAGGAACAGCTGGCCGATGGATTCCTCGGTCAGCAGCGCATAGATGATGAACCCCGTCGAGGGCGGGATCAGGATGCCGAGCGTGCCGCCGGCGGCGACGCAACCGGTGGCGAGGCGCGGGTGATAGTCGTGCCGCCTCATCTCCGGCAGCGCGACCCGCCCCATCGTGACCGCCGAGGCGAGGCTCGATCCCGAGACCGCCGCGAAGCCGGCGCAGCCGACCACGGTGGCCGAGGCGAGCCCGCCCGGCCAGTGCCCGACCAGGCTGCGCGCCATGGCGTAGAGGTCCCGGCTCATCCCCGAGGCCATGGCGAAATTCCCCATCAGGACGAACAGCGCGATAATGCTGAGGTCGTAGTTGTAGGCGATTTCGAACGGCACGCTGCCGAGCA
Organism: Alphaproteobacteria bacterium; assembly: GCA_965205995.1. GTDB lineage: Bacteria > Pseudomonadota > Alphaproteobacteria > MPNO01 > MPNO01 > MPNO01. The sequence goes on from OZ242200.1 coordinate 2,718,649, forward strand.
GCGCGAGCGTCGGATCGAGCCCGCTCAGCGCCCAGTAGCCGAGCGCCCCGGCGATCGACAGCGCGATGCCGATCGGCACGCGCAGGAAGATCAGCAGGAACAACCCCGCCAGGCCGAGAATGCCGACCAGGGTGGGGCTCACGCCGCTCTGTCGCTTTCCGGCGCCGGCACGAAGATGCGCAGCGCCAGCACGAGCGCCATCAGCCCGGCGCCGAACGCCAGCACCCAGTAGAACGGGAAAAACGGGATCGTGAGGAGCTGCGACGCCTCGGCGAATTCACGCACGTCCACCGACTGGACCGCCGCGCGCCAGGCGATTACGGCGAACAGCGCGCAGCCGGCCAGGTTGATCGCCGGGTCGAGGACGCGCTGCACGGTCCGGCCGAGCCGGTTGTACAGCAGTTCGATCGCCACATGCGCCCCGTGATAGGCGCAATAGGCGAAGCTGAGGAAGGTCATGATCAGCACCGCGAACTGGGTGAGATCGAAGACCCCGGTGAGCGGCGCGTTGAAGAAATAGCGCCCGACCACGTCCGCCGTGGTCAGCAACATGAGAAGGACGAGAACGGCCCCGGCGATATACGCCGAGGCCGTGACCAGAATGCCGACGGCCCGGGAGACCGGACCCTCGCGAGAGTCCATCAACCCTTGGCCAGATAGTCGGCAAGCATCTGCTGGTAGGTCGGGTGCGATTTCTCGTAGCGCTTGACCCAGTCATCGACGATGGTCTTGAAACGCGCGGTCCAGGCCGCCTTGTCGGCTGCGCTCAGCTCGGTGACGTTGGTGTCTTTCCGGTCACGCACCGTCTTGATGCCCGCCGCGCGCGCCGCCTCGTAGAGCTTGGCGCCCTTGAGGCTCAGCGGCAGCCCGCGCTGGGCGTCGACGGCCTTCTTCTGGTCGGCGGAGAGGCCGGCATAGGTCTTCTTGTGCATCACCATCATCTGCGGCGAATAGCCCATCGGCAGGCCGATGACGTAGTTCTTGACCACCTCGGCCAGCTTGAAGCTGTTGACGACGGAAATCCCGACCAGCGCGCCGTCGACCACGCCCTTCTCGATGGCGCTGTAGGTCTGCGGCATCGGCATACCCACGGGGATCGCGCCGAGGCCCTTGATGATCGCCGCCTGGTCGCGCGACGGCGTCCTGAGCTTCAGGCCCTTGAGGTCGTCGGGGTGACGGACGACCTTGTTGGTCATCAGCACCGGCACGTCGGTGGTCCACAGGCCGAGCACCTCGACACGCGCGTATTCGGACGCGAGGTGCTTGTCGAAGATCTTCCACAGCGCCGTGGTCGCCTCGGTGGGCGAACCCCATTGCAGCGGGATCTCCACCACCATGGTCTTGGGAAACACCGTCGAGGTGTAGCCCTGCAAGCCGAACTCGATATCGGCGATGCCGTTGACCACCCGCTTGAAGGCGCCCGGCGGCTTGCCGCCGATCTGGCCGCCCGGGAAGCCGACGACGTTGAGGCCTACATTCGCCGCCTTGAGGCCGTCGCCCCAGGGCACCATCAGCTTGGCCCAGACATGGTGCCTGGGGCTGGTGAAGAACGCCATCTTGAGGTCCCGCGCCTGCGCCGTCGAGACCCAGGCCGCGCCGGCCAGGACCGCCCCGGCCACACCCAGCGCGGTCAGCCCTCTCAGCGTCGATCGCAGCGAAACTCCCGCGTATTCCGACATGTCCGTTCCTTCCCGGTGAGGAGGCCCATCTCCGTTCGACGAGCCCGAATCCTGGCACGATTGTACCGGCGGGGGTTGCCCGGATGTCAAGCGTGGCCGCCGGTTCGCGCCGGCCTGTCGCCGGCGGGGCGGATGCACCATCATCGGCGCCGGCCGGCAGTCGGAGGAAGCGCCATGACCGCGACACGGACCCCGCCTTTTCGCCCCGACCATGTCGGCAGCCTGTTGCGGCCGCGCGCGCTGCTGGTGGCGCGCGACGCGCATGGCAAGGGAGAGATCGGCGATGCGGAGCTGCGCGCGGTGGAGGACGATTGCATACGCGGCGTTGTCAGGTTGCAGGAAGAAGCCGGGCTCCGGGGCATAACCGACGGCGAGTACCGGCGCAGCTTCTGGCACCTGGATTTCCTGCGCCAGATCGACGGGGTCGAGATCACCGAGGGCAATTTCGTCGCCCGTTTCCAGAAGGACGACGGCTCCGAAGTCGGCTTCAAACCGCCGACCATGACCGTCACCAAGCGGCTCGATCGCGTCCGCGACATCCAGGCGCGGGACTTCGAGTTCCTCAAATCCGTCGTCGGCCGCACGCCCAAGGTCTGCATCCCGTCGCCGTCGATGCTGCACTTCCGGGGCGGGCGCAAGGCGATCAGCGAGGAAGCCTATCCCGACATGGACGGGTTCTTCATGGAGTACGACGACGACCGGTCGGGCGATTTCGCGCCGCTGCGGTTTCTGCCGGAGGGGAAGACCGTGGTGCTCGGGATCGTGACGTCGAAACACCCGGCGCTCGAATCGGCGGACGCCCTCAAGCGCCGGATCGACGAGGCCGCCAGGTTCGCACCCCTGGAGCAGCTTGCCGTGAGCCCCCAATGCGGCTTCTCATCGACCGTCGACGGCAACGACCTGACGGTGGACGACCAGCTGGCCAAGCTGCGCCGGGTCGTCGAAGTCGCGGAAGACGTCTGGGGCGGGTGAGCGGCCCGCGCAGCCTCCCGACACGGGACAGCCCCCGGAACATCAAAAGTTATGTGGATGTCTCGGCGCTGATGGGACCCGGCTACGGCGGAGGGTTAGGCGATACAAATTTTATCGAAATCTAGAATTTTATAGGTACATTTTTGTCCCGACACTCGGCTGGGAAGGCTCAACCTATGGGGCTGGAACCATTTTCTAGTAGGAGGCGAAGGAACGATGACGACGGAAACCGAGAACGGAGAAGAAGCCGCCAAACCCCAAATGAGCGGGCGCGTGAAGATTGAGTGGAACTGGGACCTTGACGATGAATGGCAAAACATAAGGGCCATCGGGTCGGGGGATGAAAAGTATGTACTCGGAGACGAAGGCCGCTTCGGGCTGAAGGGACGATGCAGACGCTGCTGGGGCGGGCTCATCGGAAAGATAGATGCCGGGCACGAGCCCATGGCCATTCGGTGTCGAGTTTGCGAACTGCTGCTCGAAGGCGATGAGGCTAAGGAAGAATATGAACGGATGTCGAAGGAGAGCGGCTTGAACACATCCGGCATGGTCCTTGGTATGCGGCCGAAGTACCACGATGACGCGACGTTCGTTCAGAAGATCTTTCCATACTTGGACCGACTGTCCTCGGAGGAATTTCGCCAACGCTCAAGCGATAAAGCGCAAAAGGGAGTCAAGAAGGGCTGGCTGACCCGCAGTTCGTTTCCCGCCGGGTCCGCAGGTTTCCTCGTCTTGCAGGCGCGAGCGCTGATGTCCGGGGTCGAGCGGCTCCCCAGGGAGCTGTCTGTGGCGCGCTTCTGGGACGTCGATATGCATGACGACGGCTCAGCAACGGTGCATATCCCCACGGAACAGTTGAGCGAGCATTCCAAGACTAGCGAAAAAGAACTGATGAAGAGGCTCGGTTCGACTATGACCATCGCCTTGATGTCCGCGTTCGCATGCGAGTTGGCGATGAAGGCGATATGTCTGACCCGCAGGGACGAAACCCGAAAGAGCCATGACCTGTGGGAACTGTACAGCGGTCTTCCGGAGGACAGCAGGGCGCGGATTGAAGAAGATTTCCCGGAAGTCGGTTCGGTAATGGAGAACGCGCGCCACACCTTCGGCAAGTGGCGATATTTCGAGGTGGATGTCGGCAGTCGCGGCATCAGCGCGATGATCGACACGGACCGGATGTTCGCCCTGGCAAAGGCAGCGCGCGTCATTCTCGACGAGGCGGAGTTGATGGGGCTCGGATACTCGGTTCACATTGATGCGACGCAACGAATCTCCGAAACTGACGACTGGCGGCAGACGGAGGTGAAGCACAAACTGCACACTACGGCCAAGGAGGCCCCGCCGCGGTAATGCTCAGTACGAGTAGCATAGATCCAATTGTCTACTAGGGATTGTAATTTTATTGAGCAAAAGTAAAGATCTATAGAATAATCCCACAAAATTTGGATCGCCTATGGCGGAGGGGGTGGGATTCGAACCCACGGTACGCATAGCGCACAACGGTTTTCGAGACCGCCCCGTTCGACCACTCCGGCACCCCTCCGCGCGCAGGCCCCGGTCCACGGGCGGCGCGGATCCTAACGCAAAGCCGGTCCCGGCCGCAAGCCGGAGACCGGACCGGCGGGTCCGGTTCAGCTCGAGCGGGCCGCGTGCATCGCCGCGCGATAGCCGAACACCATCGCCGGTCCGAGCGTCGTGCCCGGCCCGGGATAGGTGCCGGACATGATCGAGCCCATGTCGTTGCCGCAGGCATAGAGGCCGGGGATCGGGGTGCCGTCCTCGCCGACGACCTGGCCGTCGGCGGTGGCGGCGAGCCCGGCGCTGCAGGCGAGCTCGGCCGGCCACACCGCCATCGCCACCAGCTTCGTCCCCGCGATCGGCGCGAGGCACGGGTTGGGGCGGTTGTCGGGGTCGCCGTTGAACCGGTTGAGCTCGGTATCGCCCTTGCCGAAATCGGCGTCCGACCCCGCCTCGGCGAAGCGGTTGTGGCGCGCGACGGTGTCGGCCAGACCCTCGGCGTCGACCCCGATCTTCGGCGCCAGCTCGGCCACCGACCGGCCGAGGCTCACATAGCCCGACCGCTCATGCCGCGCCAGATTCGCGGTCCCGGGATGGATGTCGCCGAGACCGTATTTGCGGACGAAGCCGGCATCGCAGATCAGCCAGGCCGGGATCGCCGGGCCGATTTCGTGGGCCCGGAACATGCCCTCGACGAAGTCGTGATACGACACCGCCTCGTTGACGAAGCGCCGCCCCGCCTGGTTCACCGCGATCAGCCCCGGCTTGGCGCGGTCGAGCAGGATATGGGGGTAGAGCCCCCAGCCGCCCCCCTTGCGCGGGTTGCGCGAGACCGGGGTCCACAACCCGGCCTCGCCCTTGCTTTCGAGCCGGCCGCCGATGCGCCGTCCCGCCGCCAGCCCGTCGCCGGTATTCTCTTCGACGGCGAGCGAGTATTTTGGCTCCGTCGGCGGCATGAACGCCGCGCGAAGCGCCGCGTCATGCGCCATCCCGCCGGTCGCCAGCACGACGCCGCGCCGCGCGCGGATGCGCATCTTGCCTGCCGCGGTCTCGAACACCGCGCCCGCCGCGCCGCCCGCCTCCTCCACCACCTCGCCGAGCGCCGCGCCGAATTCGATCGGCACATCGTTCTGCTTGAGGCTGTAATAGAGCCGCCCGACCAGCGCGTTTCCCATCACCAGACGTGTCCCCCGCGCGAAGCGGAGACGGTCGAGCAAATAGCGCAGCACCAGCCCCGCCGAATGCGCGAAATTGCCGAGCGACCGGTAGCGGCCGAGCAGGCAGTTCACATCGGCCTTGCCCACCATCATGCCGCCGAACAGGAGGTATTCCGGGATCGGCGGGCGGATGCGCGCGAAGTCGGCGCCGAGCTTCCTGCCGTCGAATGTCTCGGGGACGATCGCCCGCCCCTCGACCGCGGAGCCGGGCAGGTTGTTGCGGTAGTCGGGATGCCGCCCGCAGGCGAGGAAACTGAGCTCGGTCCTTGCGACGAGATCGTCGATCGCCCCGGGCCCGTGCTCCAGATAGACCGCGCGGCGCGAATCCGCCCCGCCATCGCCGATCAGCGCGTCGAGATAGGCGGCCGCATCCTCCGCGCGGTCGACGAACCCCGCCTCCCGGTTCTGGCTGTTGCCGGGTATCCAGAGCGTGCCGGCCGATGTTGCCCCGGTGCCGCCCACCTGAAGCGACTTCTCGCAGATCAGCACGTCGAGCCCTTCGAGCGCGGCGACCAGCGCCGCGGTCATCCCGCCCGGCCCGGCGCCGGCGACCAGGAAATCGACCTCGCGGTCCCAGTCATTCTCCCGCCTGGACATCAGTCGATCCGCGGGACGATTTCTTCGGCGAAGACCTGCATCTGATCCAGCAGCTCCTGCAAATCGTTGGCCGCGAAGTAGAGGCCGAGGAGATGGGTGACGCCGGCCTCGCCCAGAAGGTTGGCGCGCTCGACGACGTCCTCCACCGTGCCGATCAGGTTGATGTCCTCGTGGCCGAGCGCGCCCTGTTCCTTGAGCGTCGATTTCCGGAGCGAGGTCAGATGCGCGCACATCTGGGTCATTTCGAAACGGGCGAGCGCCGCCTCCCGGGTCTTGCCGATATGGACGATATATTGCGGCGCGACCTCGATGGATCCGGGATCCCGCCCCGCCTCCCCGGCCAGTCGGCGGAGTTCCTTCACATCGGCCGCGATGCGCGCGAGCGGCACCGCCGCGGGCAGCCAGCCATCGGCGTGTTGCACCGTGCGGCGCAGGTTGTTCGCGTTGTTGCCGCCGACATAGAGCGGCACCCGCTCCTGCATCGGCTTGGGCCAGAGCTCGACATCGCGGAACCTGTAATAGGCGCCGTCATAGGACGCCACCCGGTCGCGGAACAGGAGCCCGAGCGCCTCCAGCCCCTCGTCGACGATCCTGCCGCGGGCGATCTTGCTGTCCGGCTGCAGCGCCTCGAACTCCTCGCGGTAGGCGCCGATGCCGACGCCGATCTCGAGCCGGCCGCCGGAGAAATGGTCGAGGGTGGCGAGCTGTTTCGCCGTCACCACGATGTCGCGCCGCATCGGCAGCACCAGGATCCCGGTGCCGAAGCGGAGCGTCGTCGTCGCCGCGGCGACGAAGGAATAGACGATCAGCGGCTCCCAGAATCTCGGCGGGACGGGAAACTCGGCGCGCACATAATGCTGCGTCGTCATGTGGTCGTTGCCCCAGACCGAGTGATAGCCGAGCTTTTCCGCGTGCCGGGCGATGCGGATCACCGCCTCGGGCTCCGCGAAGGGTATCGGATAGGTGAGGCCCTCCATTCCGGTGGGCAGACCGACGCTGACCCGCATGTTCACGCTCCTCCGGCTCTGAGCCTTGCCGTTTCCTGCCAATCGACCGAGCCCTTTTCGTCGACCGCCACGGCATACCGGTCGCGCGCGGCCTCGGGCGAGACCAGCGCGGCGCGGCAGTCCCGGGCGACGGCTTCAGGGTCGCGGCGTCCGGGGTCTCCGAGCCCGCCGCCGCCCGGCATCTCGATCACCACGCGGTCGCCGGCGGGCACGGTCTGGGTGCCCTTGCCGGCGAGGCCGCCGCCGGATGCGAGGCGGACCCGTCCGCCGGACCCGTCGGCGCCGCCCTGGCGGCCGCGCGGCGGATGGTCGATACGGTCGAACAGGGCGCTGAAGGCGAACGGCGCGTCTTCCAGGATTCCGAGCTCCATCACCTGGCCGAGCCCGCCGCGATTGGCCCCGGGACCGCCGGAATCGGTGCGGAACTCCTTGCGCCAGAAGACGACCGGCGAGATCGCCTCGGTCACCTCGACGGGCACGCTCCTGACCCCGCTCGGGAAGCCGGTGGCCGACAGCCCGTCCTTGCCCGGCCGCGCGCCGGCGCCGCCCGAGTGGAAGCTGAGCACCGTGAACGGCTCGGCATCGGCGACCGCGGCGGGGTCGCAATCGACCCGGCCGGGCCCGCCGAAGGCGTAGACGTTCCACAGGCACGACGTGCCTTCGGCCGGCACCGCGCCGTCGATCGCCTGGGCGAGGCAGCCGAACACCACGTCGGGCAGCATCTGACCCGTCACATGGCGCACCGCGACCGGCGCCGGGTACTCGGCGTTGAGGATGGTGCCCGGCGGCGCCGCGATCCGGATCGGCGCGAGCGACCCCGCATTGTTGGGAACCCTGGGCGCGACGATGCAGCGTATGCCGAAGGAGGTGTAGGCTTCGGTGTAGCAGAGCGGCACGTTGATCCCGTAAGACGAGATGCCGCTGGTGCCGGCGAAGTCGACGTCGATCCCGTCCGCCCCCACCGTCATGGTCGCCACCAGATCGACCGGGGCCTCCAGCCCGTCGATCCGCATCGCGTTGCGGTAGGTTCCGGGCTTGAGCGCGCGGATGGCCTCCAGGGTCGCCGCCTCGGACCGCTCGACGATGTGGCGGGCGAGACCGTCCAGGTTGTCGATGCCGAATTCGTCCATCATCTCGACCAGCCGGCGGCAGCCGACATCGTTGCAGGACGCGAGGGAGTGGAGGTCGCCCACCACCTGCACCGGTTCGCGCACATTCGCCGCCACGATGTCGACCAGCGTCCGGTCGATTTTGCCGCTTTCGGCGAAACGCATGAGGGGGATGTAGATCCCCTCCTCGAAGATGTTCCGCCCGTCGGATGTCAGCCCGCGCCCGCCGATATCGACGACATGGCTGGTGCTGGCGAACAGGGCCGCGATTCGGCCGTCGCGGAAGGCGGGCGTCACGAAGGTGAAGTCGTGCAGATGGCCGGTCCCCTTCCACGGATCGTTGGTCAGGAACACGTCGCCGTCCTTCATCGCCGCGACGGGAAAGCGCTCGAGAAAATGCCCGACCGAGCGCGCCATCGAATTGACATGCCCCGGCGTGCCGGTCACCGCCTGGGCGAGCATCCGCCCTTCGGCATCGAACACGCCGGCCGACAGATCGCCCGCCTCGCGGGTCGAGGTCGAGAACCCGGTGCGGATCAGCGATTGCGCCTGTTCCTCGACCACCGCGATCAGGCGGTCCCACATGAGCTGGAGGCCGATCGGTGTGAACGCGTTCGAGCGGGTCATGACGGGTCCCTTGCGATCAGGATGTTGCCGAGCGCATCGATCGATGCGGAGAAGGATTTGAGCACGATCGTCGTGGTTTCGTCCTCGGCGATCACCGCCGGCCCGGCGATCCCGGTGCCGGGGGCGAGATCGTCGCGGCGCAGCACCGGCGCCACCGCCATCCCGGCGGTCGCCGGATCGCAGAGCGGGCGCATCGCCGCCGGCTCGGCGTCGAGCGCATCGGGCATCGGCGGGCAGGGCGCCGGCGGATCGGTTTCCGCCGCCACGCGGAGGGTCCAGTTCATCGCCTCGATCGTCAACCCCGGGATGGTGCGCGAATAGGTGCGAGCGTAGGCGGCTTCGAACGCCTCGATCAACGCCGCGCGGGATTCCGGGGTGAGCGGCCCGACGGGCAGGCTCACTGGAATCTCGTGCCCCTGGCCGCGATAGCGCATGTCCGCCATGCGCGTGCGCACCAGCTTGGCGCCAGGGGCGCCGGCGATGACGATCGCATCGGCCTCGTCCTGCATCCGCTCCAGCAGCGCGTTGACGGCCCGCGCGTCGAAATTTTCGTCGAGCGCCGCATAGAGGCTGCGGACCACCTCATAGGCGACCGGCGCGCGCAGGAACCCGACCGCGGAGCCGACCCCCGCCGACCGGGGTATCAGGATGCGCCCGATCCCGAGCTTTTCGGCGAGACGGACGGCATGCACCGGCGCCGCGCCGCCGAAGGCGATCAAGGTGCGGTCGCCGAGCGTCTTGCCGCGTTCGACCGCATGCACCCGGGCCGCGTTCGCCATGTTCTCGACCACCACCTCGGCGATGCCGTGCGCGCCGTCGAGCGCGTCGAGACCGAGCGCGCTCCCTGGCCCCGCCTCGATCGCCATCCTGGCGGCATCGGCGTCGAGCGTGATGGTGCCGCCGGCGAAGCCTTGCGCGTCGATCCAGCCGAGCGTCACATCGGCGTCGGTCACGGTGGGCTCGGTGCCGCCTTGCGAATAGCAGGCCGGGCCGGGGTCGGAGCCCGCGCTTTCCGGGCCGACGGTGAGCCGGCCCATCGCGTCGATGCGCGCGATCGACCCGCCGCCAGCGCCGATCTCGACCATCTCGATCACCGGGATGCGGAGCGGCAGGCCGCTGCCCTTGAGAAAGCGGTACTCGCGGGCGACCTCGAAGCTGCGCGAGGCCTGCGGCTCGCCGTCGTCGATCAGGCAGATCTTGGCCGTGGTGCCGCCCATGTCGAAGGAGAGAACCCGGTCGAGGGCGCACTGCCTGGCGATATGGGCGGCGAGGATCGCACCGCCCGCCGGACCGGATTCGACGAGCCGGATGGGGAATCGCCGCCCGGTCTCGGGCCGCGCCAGCCCGCCGCCCGAGGTCATCAGATAGAGCGGGCAGAGAAACCCGAGCCCGGCCAGCGCCTGTTCCAGCCTGGCGATATAGCCCGCCATCAAGGGCTGGACATAGGCGTTGGCGGCCGCCGTCGACCAGCGCTCGAATTCGCGAATCTCGGGCGAGACCTCGGAGGACAGCGAGATCGAGAGATCGGGCATTTCCCGGGTCAGGCGGTCGCGCACCGCGCGCTCGTGGCGCCCGTCGACATAGGCGTGGAGGAAACCCACCGCCACCGCCTCGACCGCCTCCTCCCTCAGCGTCTCGACAACGGGGCCGAGCGCGTCGATATCGAGCGGGATCAGCACGTTGCCGCTTGCGTCGATCCGCTCCGTCACGCCGATCCGCAAATGGCGCGGCACCAACGGCGCGGGCCGGTCCATGTAGATGTCGTATTGCTCGAACCGGTTCTCGAACGCCATCTCGACCACGTCCCGGAACCCTTCGGTCACCAGGAGGGCGGTTCTCGCGCCGCCGCGCTGGATGATCGCGTTGGTGGCGAGCGTGGTGCCGTGGATGACAAGGTCGAACGCGCCGGGGGAAAGGCCGGTCGCGGCAAGCGCGCGCCCGATGCCGGCGAGCACGCCCTCCTCCGGCGCCTGCTTGGTGGTCAGCACCTTGGTCGTCGCAAGCTCGCCGTCATGTTCGACGGCGATATCGGTGAACGTACCGCCGACATCGGCGGCGAGCCTCGCACGCGGCATCCGCTGAACCCCTCCGCCAGCCGGGCGGCGCGGCGGAGTGTAGCGATTGACGCCCGTCTCTCCCAACCGCCGATCGCCAGGTTGGCGGCGGGCGGCAAAGCGTTCATTCTCCATCCGGGCAAGCGATGCCCGATCGAGAGGGAAAGGCGCGATGAAGAACAAATTGGACGGCGGCGAAGCGGTGGTGCAGGCGTTCCGCTGCCTGGACATGGATTATGTGATGGCCTCTCCGGGCTCGGAATGGGGTGCCGTCTGGGAGGCGTTCGCGCGTCAGAAGGTGTCGAACTCGCCGGGTCCGGTCTATTTCAGCTGCGCGCACGAGACCCTCGCGGTCGACCTCGCCATCGGCTACACCGGCTATACCGGACGCATGCAGGGGGTGATGCTGCATACCGGCGTCGGGCTGCTGCAGGGCTCGATGGGGATCGACGCGGCCCAGCGCCAGGGAATCCCGATGGTGGTGGTCGCCGGCGAGGCGCTGACCTATGGCGAGCAGCAAGGGTTCCACCCGGGCCCGCAATGGCTGTCCAGCCTGAGCGTGGTCGGCGGGCCGCACAGCCTCGCCGCGCCGCTGGTCAAGTGGTCGAACCAGGCGTCGAGCCCGGCGACCCTGTTCGAGCAGCTCATCCGCGCCGGCGAGATGGCGCAGCGCACGCCGCAGGGGCCGACCTTCATGACCGTGCCGATCGAGACCCAGCTCGCGGACTGGACGCCGCCGGACCAGATCCGCGACGTGCCGCGAGCGCCCAGGCTGCAACCCTCGGCGGCCGACATCGAGGCGGTCGCCGATTTGCTGGCCGCCGCCAAGCGGCCGGCGATCGTCGCCGAAGGGTCGGGCCGCGACCCGGAAGCCTTCGACGCCCTGATCGCCCTCGCCGAGATGCTGGCGATCCCGGTGCTCGATGCGTCGTGGTCGGATTACAGCAATTTCCCGGGCGACCACAGCCTGTTCCAGGGGGTGGGTCAGCCGGACTGGCTCGACGAGGCCGATCTGGTGCTGACGCTTTGCGCGCGCGCGCCGTGGAACCCGCCGGGCAGGCGGCCGAAGCGGGCGCATATCGTCGCCATCGGCGACACGCCGTTCCGCACCGAGATGGTGTACCAGAACATCCAGGCCGACCGTTTCCTCGAAGGCGATTGCACGGCGACGCTCCGCCTGCTCGGCGAGGCGGTGCGCGCGGCCGGCCCGGCGAACGGCGCGGTCGAGGAGCGCGCGGCGCACTGGGCGGAGGCGCATCAGAAGCTGGCCGCCGCCGACCGCGAAATCGTCGGACAGGCGCGGGCCAAGAAGGCGATCGATCCGATCGTCCTGTTCGACGAGCTCGGCAAGGCGATGCCCGACGATGCGATCTATGCCGACGAGACCATCACCCACCGCCAGCGCCTGATGCGCCACCGCCCTTACAAGGGGTCGCGGAGCTATTACCGCGTCGCCGGCGGGCTCGGCCAGGGGCTGGGCGTGGCGCTCGGCCTCAAGCTCGCCGCCAGGGACCGGCCCGTGGTCGGCGTGATCGGCGACGGCTCGTTCATGTACAACCCGGTGATCCAGAGCCTCGCGCTGTCGTCGCATGCGGAGCTGCCGATCCTGATCGTGGTGGTCAACAACACCGGCTACTCGGCGATGGCGAAGGAGCACCGCAATTTCTACCCGGACGGTGTCGCCGCCGAGAACGATCTGTTCTACGGCCGGATGATCACCGATCTCGACTATGCCGAGCTGGTCCGCCCGTTCGACGGCTTCGGGCAGCGGGTCGACGACCCGGCCGCGCTTCCCGCGGCAATCGAGGCCGGGCTCGCCGCCACCCGCGACGGCAAGACGGCGATCCTCAACGTCATGGTCGACAACTAGCCCGCATTTCTCACCAGGGTCACGGCCTGCGTCGCGCCCAGGCGCCCGCTCCGCCAGGAGCGGGCCGAAGAGCGTAGCGGGGACTACGGTTGAGGCCCGCGACGAAGCGGGCGGGCGCCTGGGCGCGACCCGGAGGGCGGCGCTGTCCGGCCGACAGGGTGCGTCGAGGCGCTTGCCCGATGTCCCCGCATCGCGCCGCGCGCCTCTCCTGCCCTGTCGGCCGGACGGCGCCGCGCAGACCATGACCCTGGTGAGAAATGCGGGCTAGCGCCCTTCGATACGCCGCGCGGTCAGCCCCAGACCCACCCGGCGACCTCCGCCACCAGGGTGAGCTTGGCCGCCTGGTCGGCGGCATCGAGCCCGGTGCCGACGATGTCGCCGGCGAAACCGCATTGCGGCGACAGGCACAGGCGTTCGACGGGGACGTAGCGGCTCGCCTCCTCGATCCGGCGTTCGAGCGCGCCCGCGTCCTCGAGCCCGCGGATCTTGGTCGAGACCAGCCCGAGCACGACGACCTTGCCGTCGGGCAGTTCGGCCAGCGGCTCGAACCCGCCGGCGCGCGGCGAATCGTATTCGAGGAAATAGAAGCGGATCGGCAGGTCGCGGAACAGCCGCGCCGCCACGTCGTCATAGCCGCCCTCGGCCTGCCACGCGCCGGCCTTGTTGCCGCGGCAGAGATGCAGGCCGAGCGCGATATCGGCTGGCGTGCGCCGGGCGACCTCGGCGATGATCTCGATATAGAGGTCGAGCAGGCCGCGCCAGTCATCGCCCCGCTCCTCCAGCCCGCGCCGGATCTTCGGGTCGCCGAACTTGGCGATCGAGGTCTCGTCGAACTGGATATAGCGGCAGCCGGCGTCATGCAGCGCGGCAATCTCCTTGCGGTAGGCGTCGATGACATCGGCCCAGAAGGAGTCGAGATCGGGATAGGCGGCGCGGTCGATATTTCCGCGCCCGGCGCGGAAATGGATGTGGCACGGCCCCGGCAGGGTCATCTTGGGCACGCAGCCCGCGGGCGCGACGGATGCGAGGAAGGCAAAATCCGCGACATTGGCCGGGCCGTCCCAGGTCAGCCGGTCCTCGACGATCGAGACATTGGCGTCCGAAATCTCGCCCGCCCGGTTGGTGTAGCGCCAGTTGGGATCGTCGGTGCGCGCGGTCTTCAAGCCGCCGAACACCGCGGTGCCGAAGCTGTCGGTGTAGCTGCGCCGGCGGAACTCGCCGTCGGTCACCGAGCGCAGCCCGAGCCCGGCCTGAAGCGCGACGGCCTTTTCGATCTCGGAATCCTCGACCGCGCGCAGCCCGGCATCGTCGATCCGCCCGGCCGAGTGCTCCTCCCTGGCGGCGAGCACCGCGCTCGGCCGGACAAGGCTGCCGATATGCTCGGCGCGAAACGGCGGGTCGATGGGGAATGCCATTTGGGGACTCCATCCAGGGTAGAGCTCCGATCATGCCCGACCGGCCGCACCGTGACGAGCAGCGGACGAGACGGCTCGCGCTCTTCCCGCGCGGCGTCCCCCTTGTCACCCCGGGCTTGACCCGGGGCCCAGGGCCACGGATCGGGACGGTTGCCCTGGGCCCCGGCTCTCCGCTGCGCTCCGGCCGGGGTGACGGCTGGGCAATCGTCCGCATTCACACGAGCCCCGCCTTGCGCCACATTGGGGCGGCGCGGCTCAGCGGAGGGAAGGCATGAGCAGGGAATCGGCGGTCGAACGGCTGGATGCGGAAATGGAGGATTTCGTCGGGCGCTGCCTGATCTTTCCGGCGGATGCCTGGACGCCCAACCGCTGCCGCGCCTGGGTGCTGCAGCACCGGCTGAACTCGCGCCAGCGCAACTCGGTGCTCAAGCTCAAGACCGCGACCAACTGCCCGGTCTGGGAGATCAAGCTCGACATCATCCACGCGTGTACGCAGGAGATCGTCGCCGATCACGAGTTCGGCGGCGGCGCGCCGCACTGGCGGATCCTCGAGGATCTCGGCGTGCGCATCGGGATGGACCGCGCCGACATAGAGGCCGCCAAGCCGACGCCGACCACCCAGCTCTGCTGGGACGCCTGGATGGGGCTGATGGCGAATTGCCACTGGCTGCTCGGGCTGATCGCCAACACGTGCTCGGAACGGGTCAACGTGCCGGGCTATGGCACGGGCGAGGCGCGCGAGCGCGGCTGGAACGCGATGGTCGGCGGGTGCTGGCGCGAGATCTGGGGCTTGAGCAAAGAGGACGTGGAACACGGTCGCCGAATACGCCGACGAGCTCAATCTGGAGGACGAGGTGGTAGACGGGCCTACGCCCGCCGCAAGGCCTCGTCGGTGTGGGAGACCTATTTCAACGGCATCTGCCATCTCGGCGACGCCATGGACGCGGAGTGACCGGGATGCGGCTCGCGCTGATCGGCTACGGCGCCATCGGCCAGGCGATCGCCGCCCGGCTGCGCGAACGGGACGAGCTCGGCCTGCTCGCCGGCATCCTCCTGCGCTCGCCGCCCAAGGCCGATCCGGGGGTGCCCGTGTGGTACGGCGTCGATGCGCTGATCGCCGCCCGGCCCGATATCGTCATCGAGGCGGCGGGTCACGAGGCGCTCAGGACGCTCGGGCCCGCCATCGTCGCCTCGGGATCGGACCTCATCGTCGCAGCGGTCGGCGCGCTGGCAGACGAGGAATTCGCCGCCGAGCTGCGCCAAGCCTCGCGCGACGGCGGGGCGGTGATCGTGCCGGCGGGCGCGGTGGCCGGGCTCGACGGGCTGGTCGCGGCGCGGAGCGCCGGGCTGGAGCGGGTGACCTACTCCTCCCACAAGCCGCCGCATGCCTGGCGCGGCACGCGCGCGGAAGAGGTCATCGACCTCGACCACGAAGAGGACGAAATCGTCTTCTTCACCGGCAGCGCCCGCGAGGCGGCGCTGCACTACCCGCAGAATGCCAATGTCGGGGCCGCGGTCTCGATCGCCGGGCTCGGCCTCGACGAAACCCGGGTCAGGCTGATCTCGTCCCGCAAGGTCGACGACCCGCTCGGCGTGATCGAGGCCTCGGGCGCGTTCGGCAGCTTCCGCTTCGAATGCCTGGCGAAGGCCTCGCCGTCGAACCCCAAGACGTCGGCGATCACCGCCGACAGCCTGCTCCAATGCGCCCGCCTCGGGATCGGCATCCCCGCCTTCGGCGTCAGACCCCCGGGCAGGTCGAGGTGACGCCGCCGTCGACGACCAGGGTCTGGCCGGTGACGTAGGAGGCTTCGTCGGAGGCCAGATAGAGCGAGGCATAGGCCACGTCCCAGCCGGTCCCCATCCGCCCGAGCGGGACGATGGCGTCGCGCGCCTTGCCGTATTCCTCGGCCGAGGTGTAGCCCTTGTAGGCGTAAGACGGCTTGCCCTTGACGTCGCGCCGGGTGAACGGGGTGTCCATATAGCCGGGCAGCACGCAGTTGGCGCGGATCTGCTTCGGCGCGTATTGCAGGGCGATGTTCCGGGTGAACTCGTTGAGCGCGCCCTTGCCGGTGGCGTAGGTGGTCATCGGCACGTTGAGATGGCGGATGCCGCCGATCGACGAGATGTTGACGATCGACCCGCCGCCTTGCGCCTCCATGATCGGGACCACCGCCTTGCAGGTGAGAAAGGCCGAGGTGACGTTGATGTCGAAGGTCTCATACCAGTCCTCGACGGTGACCGTCGGCAGCGCGCGCCCCGGCCCGACCCCGCCGACATTGTTGTGCAGGATGTCGATGCGCCCATAGGCCTTCATGCAGGCCTCGACCATCGCCGCCACCGAATCCGGCTCGGTCACGTCGGCCGCCCAGGCCACAGCCTCGCCGCCCTCTTCCCCGATGATGCCTGCGGTCTCCTGCGCGGCCTCGATATTGATGTCGACCGCGAACACCTTCGCGCCCTCGCGGCCGTAGACCACCGCGGTCGCCTTGCCGTTGCCCCAGCCCGGCCCGACCGCGCCGGCGCCGGTCACCAGCGCGACCTTGCCCGCGAGGCGGTCGCCCCGCTTCACCTCTTCCGACATCGCAACCCCTCTCTTCGCAACCCTATTCCGCCGCGTCCCGGACCGGGGCCGGCGCGATCCGGACCGAGGTATCGAGCAGCGGCGGGTCGCCCGCGAGACGCACCTCGACCGACAGCAGATGCGCGCAGCCGGGGCAGACATATTCGTTGACCGCGATCCCGCCGGTGAGACCGAAGCGGTTCCACGGGCTCAGCATCTCCATCTTCACGCTACGCACCAGCGCGCCGGTCTTGGGATCGGCCTCGACCGGCGCCAGCGGATGGCGGCAGGACTGGCAATCGTACCAGAACGCCCCGCCGCGCTCGGCGACGACCACGGCCTGGCCGATCGCCGCGACGGGTTCGGACGCGCCGCCGGGCGGGTTCGCGGCCGGCGCCGCGAGATCGGGCCACATCTCGGCGAAGGGGCGCCCCTCGGCGAGCCTGCGGGCGCGGATCGCATCCCGCGCCGCCCCGGTCGCCGCCGTATCGACCTCGCCGGCATCGTCGAGGATCGCGCCGTAGACCGCCTCCCCGACCCCGCGCGAGCAGAGCCCCGCCCGGATGTCCCGGGCCACCGCTTCGGGCGGGCGCAGCAGCGCATCGCCGTACCCGCCGCCGCCGGCGCAGGAGAGCAGCCAGGCATCGTCCCCGTTGACGATGGTCCGGGTCTTCGCGGGCAGGTTCTCGACCGACCCGCAAACGGCATCGTCGAGCCCTTCGGCGATCTCGCCGCGGGCGAAACGGGCGCGGATATCGGAATTGCGCAGCAGCGCCCGGACCTGGACGCTGGACGGGTAGCCGCCATAGAGCCCCTGCGATTCGGGCTGGCTCGCCCCGTGGGTGAGCAGGGTGAGGTCGATCGGGCCGTCCGCCCGGTGCGGCACCAGCATCGCCTCGGTCCCGACCCCGCCGCGATAGCGCCCGGCCCCGCCGGTGTCGCATGACTGGCGCCGATAGACATAGAGGATCGGATATTCCTTCTCATAGGTCTCGACATTGGCGATCCCCATGGCGGGCGTTCCGGGCAGGCCGCCGGTATCGGGCCCGTCCTTCCATGCGCGCCCGCCGCCGCCGCCGCCCTGGTCGAGGAGGACGGCGGTGAACGGGCGGCCGTCCTCGTGCCTTCCCGCGAGCGTCGCGCCCTGCCAGGCCGGCGACCAGTTGGCCTGGGCTTCGCTGCCGGCGAGGTCGGAGGAGGCCAGCATCTTGCCGATCGCCTGCGAGGCGACGTGGGACGTAGCAAAGGTGGCCGCCACGGTCGCCATGCTGACCGCCGCCGGGTGGGTGGCGTTGTTGAGCGTCCCCTCCTCGCTGACGAAGTCGATCGCCGGCATGATGGCGCCCGGCGACCACGGCATGTCGTAGCAGAGCATCGGCAGGATCGCCGACACGGTGCCGCTTTCGAGCCCGACCCTTGTGCAGTTGACCGCGCCGCGGGCCTGGCGGTCGGTGCCGGTGTAGTCGAATTCCAGCCTCTCGCCGGTCTTGGTCATGTCGAGCCGGACCCGGTAGATGCGGTTCTCGTTCCCGTCATGGTCGAGGAACCCTTCGGCCCGCCAGCTCCCGTCGGGCAGCGCGCGCAGCCGCCGCGCAAACGACGCCGCCACGGTGCGCAGCAACTCGCCCTGCAGCGCCATGAAAGTCTCGACGCCGTATTCGGCGATCATCTCGCGGATCCGCTCGCGGGTGCGGTTGATCGCCGCGATGCGCGCCCGGACGTTGAGCCCGTTGACCTCGGAGGTGCGCGAGTTGCGGATCACCAGGGCTTCGAGGTCCTCGCGGATCTTGCCGCGTTCGACCATCTTGATCGGCGGGATCAGCGGCCCCTCGCCGAACACGTCGGGGGTTCCGACGGTGAAGCTCCCCGGGTTGGGGCCGCCGACATCGGTCTCGTGCATGGCGAGCCCGGCCCAGCAGACCAGCCGGTCCTGCCAGAAAATCGGCGCGACCATCAGGATGTCGTTCATATGCGCGGCGCCGCACCAGGGATCGTTGGTGACGAAGGCATCCCCCTCCTCGATCCCCACCGGCCCGGCCAGCCGCTCGAGCACCGTCTTGACCGCGAAGTTGAGGCAGAGCGAGAGCCGGGTGGTGTAGACCCCGACATAGAGGCTGTCGCCGTCCGGGGTGAGCAGCGAGGTGTTGAAGTCCTTGGCCTCGTAGACCGCGGGCGAGCCGGAGACCTGGGCCGCCACGCGGCCCTGCTCGTCGTTGATCATCCAGAGCCGGTGGCGCAGCACCTCGAAGTCGATCGGATCGATAGTTGCCGTCATGCCCTTGCCCCTCCGCCGTTCCCGGCCGCGTCCACCGCGATCACCACATTGCCGAACCCGTCGACGCGGGCGCGGGCAAAGGACGGGAGCACGATGGTATCGCCCATCCGCTCGATCACCAGCGGACCGGTGAATTCCATCCCCGGCGCCAGCAGCGCGCCGTCATGGACCGCGGTTTCGCGCGCCGCGCCGATCTCCGGGAAGTATACCGGTCTCTGCCCGGTTCGCGCCGCCCCGGCATCCGCTTCCGCGTCGGGGGCGACCTCGGCGAGGGAGGGCGCCACGGTCTCGGCCACGCCCTCGACCCGGCACTTGACGATCTCGATCCCCGCCGCGCGATAGGCCGCGTTGGCGCCGTAGAGTTCGGAATAGCGCGCCTCGAACGCCTCGATGACTTGCTGCTGCGTCGCCGAATCGTCGAACCGCGCGCCGACCGGAACCGAAAGCGCCGAGGGCTGGAGCCGGTATTTCATGTAGAGCGAGCGTTCGAAGCGGCGCGCGTCTGCCGGCACGCCTTCGCTGTCGAACAAAGCGGCGAGGCGGCGCTCGTTCGCCTCGAACGCCTCGCCGAGCCGCCGCCATTCCGCGTCCTGCAGCGGGAACACGCCCGGAAAGGACGCCTCCTCGCTGTGCAGCAGCCCGCCGGTCAGCATGCCGAGCGCGGAGAACACCGCCGCGAAGGACGGCACATAGACCGTCCCGATACGCAGCTCCCGCGCCAGATAGGCGATATGCATCGCCGCCGCGCCGCCATAGGCGAACAGCACGAAATCGCGCGGGTCGCGGCCGCGGTCGATCGAGCAGCGCCGCATCAGATCGGCCATATGGGCGTTGACGATGCGGAACGCGCCGGCGGCGACGCTCATCCGGTCTGTACCCATCGCATCGGCGAGTTCGTCCGCCGCGCGCTCCGCTGCGGCGAGGTCGAGGCTCATGCGCCCGCCGAGGAATGCCGACGGGTCGAGGAAGCCGAGGATCAGATCGACATCGGTCACCGTCAGCCGCGCCCCGCCGCGGCCGTAGCAGGCC
The DNA here is from genome assembly GCA_965205995.1 of Alphaproteobacteria bacterium. GTDB lineage: Bacteria > Pseudomonadota > Alphaproteobacteria > MPNO01 > MPNO01 > MPNO01. The sequence continues at coordinate 2,738,578 of OZ242200.1, forward strand.
GGTCCCGGATCGGCCCCGGCGCTGTCGGGCCCGACGCGGAGCAGCCCGTTCTCGTCGCGCCAGACGATGCTGCCGCCGCCGGCGCCGACCGAGCTGACCGCGACCTTGGGCATCAGATAGGTGTATTTGTCGATCACCGGCTGCTCGTCGAGCACCGATTTTCCGCCCTCGATCATCGCGACGTCGAAGGTGGTGCCGCCCATATCGGCGCAGAGGATGTTGGCCTCGCCGTAGACCGCGCCGAAAAACCGCGCGCCGAGGACGCCGCTGACCGGGCCGGAATCGAGCATCAGCAGCGGGCGTCCGCGCACGTCCTCCATCGTCGTCAGCCCGCCCATCGAGTGGGCGAGCAGGAGCGGCGCCCGGTAGCCCTCCGCGCCGAGAAGCGCGGCGAGCCGCTCCAGATAGTCGACCACCCGGGGCCCGACATAGGCGTTGACCACGGTGGTCACCGCGCGCTCGTACTCGCCCAGCACCGGCGCGAGCTCGGACGAGATGGTGACGTAGATTTCGGGATGGTCGCGCGCGATGCGGTCGCGCACCCGGCGCTCGTGGTCGCCGTTGAGGAACGACCACAGGAAGCAGACCGCGATCGCGCGCGCGCCGTCGGCGACCAGCGCGTCGACCGCCCTTGCCGCCTCGTCGTCGTCCATCGCGACGACCACGTCGCCGGCCCGGTCGAGGCGCTCGGAGATGCCCCGGATCATCCGGCGGTCGACGATCGGCGGCTCCGCCTTGTCGAGATGCGACTGGTGGATCATCTCGCGCTCGGACTGGCCGGCGACCTTCTGCATCACCTTGCCGATGGGGATCGCGTCCTCATGCCCCCTGGTGGCGATCAGCCCGGTGGCGACGCCCTTGCGCTCGACCACCGCGTTGGTCGCGATGGTGCAGCCGTGGATCAGATGACGGCAGTCGGAGAGCAGCCCGGACGCGTCGGTCCCCAGCGACTCCGCGGCGACGCGGATGGCATCGAGCACGCCCTCGGCCGGATCGTCCCGCGTGCTCGGCGCCTTGGCGGTGGCGACGATGCGGCCGTCCGCGTCGAGCACCGCGCAGTCGGTGAACGTGCCTCCGATGTCGATGCCGATATAGTGGTCCATCGCCTCTCGCCAATCAGGACTGCGTGGCTATTGTAGGCGCGCGCGGCGGTTCGGCGAAGGAGCACAGGATGAAGATCGACGGCGGATGCCATTGCGGCAACATCGCCTACGAGGCCGAAATCGACCCGGAAAACGTCCGCATCTGCCACTGCACGGACTGCCAGCGCCTGTCGGGGACGGCGTTCCGGGTCTCGGTCGGCACGCCGGAGGAAAACTTCACCCTGCTCTCGGGCGCGCCCAAAACCTACGTCAAGACGGGCGAGAACGGCGCCCGGCGGGCGCAGGTGTTCTGCCCCGAATGCGGCTCGCAGATCTACGCCACCGCCGCCGAGGGAGACGGGCCCAAGATCTTCAACCTCCGTACCGGGACCATCGACCAGCGCGACCGACTCAAGCCCCGGTCGCAGATCTGGCGCCGCTCGGCGCAATCCTGGCTGGGCGAGATCGCCACCTTCCCCGCCAGGGACATGCAGTAGCCGGCACCGGGCCGGCCGCCCCGAGGCCGCCCCGAGGCCGCCATTGACCCTGCGCAACATCGTCTCGGCCCTCGTCGTCATCGCGGGGGCGGCGATCTGGTTCATGCCCGATCCGGCGGGCGGACCGGCCGGCGTCTGGCATGCCTGCGCCGTGGTGGTGATCGCGATCGGCCTCTGGGCGACGGCGGCGTTGCCGGAATATTTCACCGCCCTGATCTTCCTGCTGCTCGCGGTCACAATCGGCGGGATCGCGCCCGAGCTCGCCTTTTCGGGGTTCCACTCGACGGCGGCGTGGCTGATCTTCGGCGGGCTGGTGATCGGCCACGCGGTGGAGACCACCGGCCTCGGCGCGCGGGTCGCGGCGGTGATCATCCCCCGCATCGGCACCGGCTATTTGCCGATCCTGGCGGGTGTGGTCGCGGCGGCGGCGGCGATGGGCTTCCTGGTGCCGTCCAACTCGGGACGGGTGGCGATCCTGGTGCCCATCGTGGCGGCGCTGGCCGACCGGCTCGGCTTCGGCCGGCGCAGCAACGGCCGGGCGGCGCTGGTGCTCGCCGCCGCCTGCGGCACGCTCTATGCCGGTTTCGGCATCCTGCCGGCGGCGGTCCCCAATTTGATCATGGTCGGCGCGGCGGAGAGCATCTACGGCGTCGGCGTCAAATTCGCCGAATACAGTTTCATGCATTTCCCGGTGCTGGGCCTGGTGACCCTCGTCGCGCTGCCGCTGATCCTGCTTGCGCTGTTTCCGGACCGGCCGAGTGCGGTCGAAGCGGCGGCGCCCCCGGCCCCCTGGAACCGCGGCCAGGCCACCCTCGCGGCGCTGCTCGCGGGCGCCCTGGTGCTGTGGATCACCGACTTCGCGCACGGCGTCTCGCCGGGCTGGGTGGCGCTCGGGGTGGGGCTGCTCTGCCTGATGCCGCGGCTGGGGGTCGACGAGCCCGCCGCCCTGATCTCCCGCATCAATTTCGGCCCCTGGTTTTTCATCGTCGCGGTGGTGGCGATCGGCGCGATCGTCTCCAAATCCGGCCTCGGCGGCATCGTCGCCGAGCGGCTGTTCACCGCGGTGAGCTTCGTCGAGGGCGCCGATCTCCTCAACCTCGCCATCGTCAGCGCCATCGGCATGGTCATGGCCCTCTTGGCCGGGGTGCCCGGCCAGCCGGCGATCATGACCCCGCTGGCCGAGCAGATCGCCGCCGCCACCGGGTGGCCGCTGGCGACCGCGGTGCAGGCCCAGGTGCTGTCCTGGACCATGGCGGTCTTCCCCTACCAGCTGCCGCCGCTGCTGCTGGCGGTCTATATCGGCGGCATCCCGCCCGCCGCCCTGGTCCGCGTGATGATCGCGATGACCGCCACCGCCTGGATCGCCATCCTGCCCCTCACCTGGGCCTGGTGGTCGCTGCTCGGCCTGTTCGGCTGAGGGGGCGTCCCCTAATCCTCGGCGAAATCCGGGTCCTGGTAGTCGACCAGATGCCGGTAGTCGTCGCGGATCGGGGTGAAGACGTCGAGGTTGAGCGCGGGTTCGTCGCCGATCGGCTCGCCGTAATGCATCACATCGGGGGGGATGCGGATGAACGAGCCCGGGCCGGCCTCGAACACCTCGTCGCCGACATGGAAGCGGACATGGCCCTGGACGATGCACACCACCTGCTCGAACGGGTGGCTGTGCGGGTTGATGTCCATGCCGGGTTCCAGCCAGTTCATCACCAAGAGCACGTCCTCGCCGCGGAAGCCGCAGCGCTCGACCCCCTCGCGCACCGCCTCGCGCGGCAGATCGTTCCAGTTGTAGAGCACCGCCTTCGCCATCTTCGCCTCCTTGCTAATCCGCCGCGCTAATCCGCCCTGCCGAAGCCGCCGCCGCCCGGCGTTTCGAGCAGAACTTCGTCATCGGCCGCCATCGTCATCTTGTTCGCCTGGGAGGACGGCTTGCCGTTGATCAGGAACCGCCCGGGCCGGCCGTCCCCGCCGCCGTCGAGCCCCTCGGCCGGGGCGTTCAACCGGCTCGGCACGGCGTTGAGGAACCACGGGTCGCGCGTCCGCATGCGGAACCCGATCGCCTGCCCGTCGCCGCCCGGCGCGCGGCCGGACCCGCCGGAGCCGTCGAGCAGCTCCTTGCGGGTGAACTCGATCGGCATCGCCGCCTCCAGCACCTCGACCGGGACCGCCGCCACCCCGGTCGGGTAGCAGGTGGCGCCGAGCCCGGGCTTGGTCCGCCTGGCCCCCATGCCGCCCGAATAGTTGAACATCGCGCTGGTGAACGCCGCGCCGCGCTCGTCCCTGCCCTGGATCTGCATCGTCCACACCGCGCCCGCCCCCTCGGCGACCACCCGGTCGGGCGCCACCGCGTGCAGCGCCTTCAGGATCGGCATCGGCACATACATCCCGACCACGTGGCGCGCGGCCACCGGCGAGGGGTAGAGCGCGTTGACGATCGAGCCCTCGGGCGCGGTGACCCGGATCGGCTTGAGGCTGCCGTGGTTGTTGGGGAGATCGGGGTCGAGCGTGCTCCTGATCGCGAAGGCCGAATAGGCGTGGGTGTAGTTGAGGACCACGTTGACGCCGTGCGGGCTCGCCTCGGAGGAGCCGGCGAAGTCGACCAGGATCCCGCCCGCCCCGGCGTCGATCGTGAGCGCGCATTTCAGCACGATCTCGGCGCCTCCCGGGATGTCGAACCGGCTTTCGCCGCGATAGGTGCCGCCCTTCAGCTTGCGGATCGTGTCCCTGGCGGCGCGCTCCGACCGGGCGATGATTTCGCCGGCGAGTTCGTCGATGTCGTCGAGCCCGTGGCGGTCGCAGAGGGTCTGCAGCCGCTCGGCGCCGACCCGCCCGCTCGAGACCTGGGCGGCGAGGTCGCCCATCACCTCGTCCGGCGTGCGCACGTTGTGGCGGATGATGTCGTGCAGCAGCGCGTTCGGCGTCCCCGCCTCGTAGAGCTTGGCGCGGGGGATCCAGAGCCCCTCCTCGTGGACGTCGCGCGCGCCCGCGCCGACGCCGTAGCCGCCGATATCGGTGTGGTGGATGGTCGAGCCGAAAAAGGCGATCGCGCGGCCCGCGCGGAACACCGGCGTCAGCACCGTGATGTCGAAGAAATGCCCGGCCGACAGCCACGGGTCGTTGGTCACCAGCACGTCGCCCTCGACCAGGGTTTCGGGCGGGAAGGTCTCGACGAAATGGGCGCCCGCGGCGGCCAGGGTGTTGATGTGCCCGGGGGTTCCGGTCACCGCCTGGGCGATCATCCTTCCCTCGCGGTCGAGCAGCGCGCAGGCGAGGTCGCCGGCCTCGCGCACCACCGGGCTGAAGGCGATGCGCTGGAGCGCGCGGGCCTGTTCGGAGACCGCGCCGATCAGGTTCGACCAGAGGATTTCAAGCGCTATCCCGTCCATGCTCACCCGCCTTGCCTGGCGACGATGCAGCCGTCGTCGCGAACTTCCGCCAGCCAGCCGGTCATGACGAAGATCGTCGTCTCGCGCTCCTCGATTATGACCGGACCGGCTATTCCCTGTCCCGGCGAAAGCGCCGCGCGGTCATAGACCGGAACCGTCTCGCCCTCGGCGGCTACATGGACCGTCCGCGCGCCCTTCGCTCGGCCCGGCCGGGACGCGGTCTCGGCTTCGGTTTCGCCCGGAATATCGGGGCCGTGCGCGCTCACCCGCCAGGCGACCGCCTCGACCGGCAGGTCGGAGAGGCGGAGCCCGTAGGCCGCCTCATAGGCCGCCTCGAAGGTCTCGCGAATTACCGCCGCGTCGCGCGACACGGCGGGGTTTTGGTCGAATTCCACCATCACCTCGTTCTGCTGCCCGGCATAGCGCATGTCGGCGCCGTGGCTGAACCGCATCTCGCCCGCCGCGCAGCCCGCCGCGATCATCGCCGCCTGCGCCTCGTCCTCCATCGCCGCGATCGCCGCCGCCGCCCGGTCCCAATCGAGATTCCCCGGGGTGCCGCGCGCGAGGTCGTAGCGCAGCGGGGTGATCAGCGTCCCGAAGGCCGACAGCACGCTCGCCAGCGGCGGGTAGATCACCGTCTCGCCGTCGAGCAGCTCGGCGACGAAGCAGGCATGCACCGGGCCGGCGCCGCCGAAGGCGAGCACCGGCAGCCCGCGATAGTCGAGGCCGCGGTCGGTGGCGTGCGCGCGGGCGGCGGCGGCCATCGATTCGCCGACTACGCGAAAGACGCCCCGCGCGGCCTCGATGCGGGAAACGCCGAGCCCGGCGGCGAGAGCGTCGACCGCGCGCTCGGCGGCGTCCAAATCGAGCGCCATGTCGCCGCCGAGGAAATTGCCCTCGTCGAGCAGGCCGAGCACCAGATCGGCATCGGTCACCGTCGCCGCCGTGCCGCCCCTCGCATAGCAGGCCGGGCCGGGCTCCGAGCCCGCGCTGTCGGGGCCCACCTTCATCAGCCCGAGCCCGTCGACCGAGGCGATCGAGCCGCCGCCGGCGCCGATCTCGATCATGTCGATCGCCGGCACCAGGATCGGGAACCCGCTGCCCGCCTTGAAGCGCCAGGCGCGGTCGACCTCGAACTGCCCGGTGACGGTGGGGCGACGGTCCTCGATCAGGCAGGCCTTGGCGGTGGTCCCGCCCATGTCGAAGGAGAGCAGCCGGTCGAGCGCCAGGCGCTCGGCGAGATGGCTCGCCGCCAGCGCGCCGGCCGCCGGCCCCGATTCCACCATGCGGACCGGAAACCGTTCCGCCGTCGCGGCGCCGAGCACGCCGCCATTCGACATCATGATCAGCGGCGCGGGGGCGAAGCCGCGCTGTTCCAGCACAAGCGCGAGCCGGCGCAGATAGGGGGCGACGATGGGCTGGGTATAGGCATTGAGCACCGCGGTCGCGGCGCGCGGGTATTCGCGGATCTGCGGCGCCACCTCCGACGACAGCGAGACGTGGAGCGCCGGCAGGCGGTCGGCCAGCAGGTCGCGCACCCGGCGCTCGTTCTCGCCGTTGACATAGGCGTTGAGCAAGCAGACCGCCACCGAGCCGATCTCCGCCTCGGCGAGTCGCCGGGCGATGGCGGCGATCTCGCCGGGATCTACCGGCCTGGCCACGTGTCCGTCGGCCAGCACCCGCTCATCCACCCCGAAGCTGCGCTCGCGCGGCACCAGGGGTGCCGCGTATTCGATCTGCGGGTCGAACATGTCGTAGCGGTGCTCGTCGCGGATATGGAGCACGTCGCGGAACCCGGCGGTGACCAGCAGCGCCGTCGGCGGGCCCGACCGCGTGACCACCGCGTTGGTCACCACGGTGGTCGCATGGACGATCACGTCGTCGACATCGGCGGGCGCGATGCCGGCCTTCGCCATCACCCCGTCGACGGCGGCGAAGAACCCCTCCAGCAGATCGCCATGGGTGGTCAGGTACTTGTCCGAGACGACCCGCCCGTCGCCCCGGCGCAGCACCGCATCGGTAAACGTCCCGCCGATATCGACCGCGATGCGGTAGCGGGGTGCGGGATTCTGAACTGCGGGTTGTGTCATGGTCGTTTCGCTACGATTTGCGATCTACAACCGCTCCAAGGCTTCACGAGCGGTCACTATGGGGATGCCGTGGACTTCCCCCAGCGAGAGCATGTGTTTCTTGTCGCCCGATACAATGAGATCGACATTCCCGGCGATTGCCGCCGCCAGAATTGGATTGTCCTTCGGGTCGGGGGACAGATCGACCGCAGGATGCCCCTCTACCACAAGAGCGCGCTCATTGATGTTCCCGACAATCGCCAGCGCCCCATCGGCGTCCACCAATCGTCGGATACGGGGTCGCGCGAGCACATCGGCCAATTCGGCAAGCTGCGGCGCCGACGTGACGAGCTCGATCTCGCCCCGCAGCCATGCCCGATAGAGTCTGTCCGGAGGCGTGCCCTTGGTAATCAGCGCACCGATCAGGATATTGGTATCAAGGACGACCCGCACGCGCGGCGTCCACCTCGCAATCGATCAGGTCGAGGAGTTCGTCCTGGTCGTACGCCGCGTTGCGTTCCTTGATCCGGTCGACGGTGTGGTCGAACACATAGCGGCGCACGGCCTTGTCCACGAGCCGCGACAAATCGCCTTTCTTGCCGCCGTTGCGCGCAAGGAACAGGCGGATCGCCCGGTCCGTCTCGTCGGGAATCGAGAGGCTCCAACGGGTCATGGAAATCGTCCTCCCGCGCTTGTACACACAAGCACACAGACTTACAGCTTATCGGTCCCGGACCCTCATTTCCAGCGCGCCGGCCGGGTAACGTCAGGAAAAGGGGCGCCGGCTTCACCGGCGCCCCTTTTCCTGACGAGTATAGCGAATTTACCCCAAAACGCGTCCCGTGTCAAGCAAAATTTATCTTATTCGGTTATTATATTAAATATAGACGTATAATTCAGTTTTTTTCTGCTGTAAGATCATTTTACGACCCTCTCAGCCGGCCGGTCGCCGCCCGGTCGACCGCGCCCGCCTCGTCGAGCGCGACGCGGTAGACCTCGCGCGCCTTCCGGCGTGTCACATAGCCGGCCGCCACGTCTTCGGCCACGGATTCGGGGTCGCGCGCTTGCGCCGGGCCGAACCCGCCGCCGCCGCCGGTGCGGAGCCGGAAGCGATCGCCGGGCTTGAGTTCCGTGACGCCCTTGAGCAGGCGCCGGGTTTCGCCGTCGGCGGGTTCGATCGTCCCGTCGGCGCCCTCGCCCTCGCCGCCGCCGTCGACGCCCCAGGGCCGGCAGCGCGTGCGGTCGATCTGGACGCTGAACCCGGACTCCGACAGCACGCGGACCACCTTTTCCGTCCCCAGCCCGCCGCGATATGTGCCGTCGCCGGCGGAATCGGGGCGGATCGCGATGGTCTCGACCAGCAGCGGGCACAGCGCCTCCTGCACCTCGACCGGCACGTCGAGGGTGTCGCCATGCGCCATCGTCTTGTAGGGGCCGCTGCCGTCGGCCGAGGCCGTCGCCCCCCAACCGCCGTGAGCGGTGTCGATCTGCTGGTAGAGCGCGCCGGTCGCCGGGTCGGTGCCGAAGAACCAGTGCGCGGCGAAGGTGGCGTGATGGCCGCCCGAGGCGCGCGACGGATCGGCCTTGCCGACCGCCCGGATGACGGTGTCGATCACCGTCGGCAGGGTCGCGGAATACATCCCCATCGGCGCGGTCGCCGGCGCGCTGAGAAACGTGCCGTCGGGGATGACGATCTCGAGCGGGCGGAAACACCCCTCGTTCGCCGGCTCGTCGGGCGCGGTGAGGATCTTGAAGGCGATCCTGGCGGCCGGCCAGGCGCCGCCATAGACGCCCGAGTTGAGCGGCCCCCTGAGCACCCCGCCGACGCCGGAGAAGTCGATTGTCATGGTCTCGCCCGCGATCCGCACCTCGACCGCGACCGGCACCGGGACGTCGCCGTCGATCCCGTCATTGTCGAGGAAGGATTCGGCGCGCCAGACGCCGTCCGGCAGGTCGCGCACCCCGCGCCGCGCCACCGCTTCGCTGCGGTCCCAGATCGCCTCGATGGCGCCCCGCATCGTCGCCGCGCCGTAGCGCTCGATCATCGCGCGGAACTTCTTCTTGCCGGTCAGCGTGCCGGCGAGCTGGGACTCGAGATCGCCCAGCACCATGGTCGGGAAGCGGGTGTTGATCTCGATGGTGCGGTAGAAATCCTCGTTGCGCACGCCCTTCGACCACAGCTTCACGCTGCGGAACTGGATCCCTTCCTGGAAGATCTCGGTCGCGCCGGTGGCGCTGCACGAGCCCACCGTCGAACCGCCGACATCGATCCAGTGGACCAGCACGCACATGAAGCCGAACAGCGCGCCCGACCCGGCGAAGACCGGGGTGTACATCACCACGTTGTTGAGGTGCTGGCCGAGCGTGCCGGCATGGTTGGAAATCAGGATGTCGCCGTCGTGGATGTTGTCGATCCCGTGCACCGCGATGCCGTCGCGCACCGCGACGCCGAGCGCGTTGGCAACGAAGATCGGGATCGAGCCGGTGCCCTGCGCCACCAGCCTGCCCTCGGCGTCGACCAGCCCGGAGGCGAAATCCTTGTACTCGTAGACCAGCGGGCTGAAGGCGGTGCGGGTGATGTTGGCGTCGATCTCGTTGGGGATCGCGATCAGCCCGTGGCCGATGATTTCCAGCGTGATCGGATCGATCTCCGTCTTGAGCCGTGCATCGTCCATGTTCAGTCTCCGATCGCGATGCGGATTTCGCCTAGCGCGCCGAGGCGGCAAGTGTCGCCGGGGCCGATGACGGTGGTGGCGCCGTATTCCTCGACGATCAGCGGTCCCTCGGCCGCGAACCCGGCGGGCAGGGACGCCCGGCGCCGGACCGGCGTTTCGATCCAGCCCCCGGCGGCGCTGAACCAGACCGGCCGCGACGCCGGCGCCGCCCCGGCGGCGTCTTCGCGGCGCGGCAGGCGGGCGAGATCGGGTTTTTCGGTGCGGGCATAGGCGCTGACCCGGATGCCGACGATCTCGATGGGTGCGATCCCGTCGGAATGGCCGAAGCGGTCCCGGTAATAGGCCTCGAAGGCGGCCCGCAGGGCCGCCGCTCCGCCGATCTCGGTCAAGGGCATGACGAAGCTGTGCTTCTGGCCTCGATAGCGCATCTCGATCGAGCGCGCCAGCGTCGCCTCGGCGCCCGGCACCTCGGCGGCCACGATGCCGGCGCCGTGGCGGTCGGCCTCGGCGAAGGCCTCGCGGATCTCGGGCAGGTTGGCGTCGTCGAGGTCGCGGATCATGGTGCGCGCGACATCGAGCCTGGCATCGGCGAGCAGCATGCCGATGGCCGAGAAATTGCCCGGCTCGGGCGGCACGATCACGGTGCCGATTTCGAGCTCGCGGGCGAGCGACGAGGCGTAGAGCGGCCCGCTGCCGCCGAAGGCGAATAGCGTGAAGTCGCGCGGGTCGTGGCCGCGCTCGACGGTGATCTGGCGGATCGCGCCGGTCATCGTCACCGCGGCGATTGCGAGCATCCCCTCCGCCGTCGCCTCGACCGGCCGGTCAGCCATGCCGATCGGGCCGGCCACGCGTTCCCGGATCGCCGCGGAAGCGGCGTCGCGGTCGAGCTCGAGCCCGCCGCCCAGGAACACCCCGGCGCCGATCCGCCCGAGCACCAGGTTGGCGTCGGTCACCGTGGGCTCGGTGCCGCCGCGGCCGAAGGCGACCGGGCCGGGATCGGACCCCGCGCTCTTCGGCCCGATGCGGAGCCGCCCGCCGGCGTCGACCCAGGCGATCGAGCCGCCGCCGGCGCCGACCTCGACGATGTCGACCACCGAACCCCGGATCGGGAAGCCGGTGTCGTACCCGCCGACGAAATAGGGCGAGCTCAGCCCGAACGCGCCGCCCTGGATGACCGCGCATTTCGCCGTGGTGCCGCCCATGTCGAAGGCGATCAGGTTCGGAATGCCGAGCGCCTCGCCATAGGCGCCGGCGCCGATGCAGCCGCCCACCGGCCCCGATTCGATCAGCGCTATGGGTTCGCGCAACGTGCGCTCGACCGACAGCACGCCGCCATTGGAGCCCATCATGTAGAGCGTGCTCTCGAACCCGCCTTCGCCGAGGCGCCGTTCCAGCCGCGCCGCATAGGCCGCCATGCGCGGGCCGACGACGGCGTTCGCCGCCGCCGTGCAGCAGCGCTCGTATTCGTACCATTCGCGGGTGAGCTCGGTGCCGGCGGTCACGTAGATCCCGGGGAGCCGCGCCCGCAGGCGCTCGGCGACGGCGCGTTCGTTGCGGTCGTCGCGATAGGCGTTGAGGAAGGAGACCGCCACCGCCTCGACGTCGAGCCCGGCGATGATCCCGGCGAGCCGGTCGACCTCCTCCGGATCGGGCTCGGCCAGCACCTCGCCGCGCCCGTGCACCCGCTCGTCGATTTCGAAGCGGAGCGCGCGCGGGATCAGCGGCGGGGCGCGGCGGAACTCGATATCGAAGGGGTTGGTGCGGTTGCCGCGGGCAAGCTCGAGAGTATCGCGGAACCCCTTGGTGGTGACCAGCGCCGCCCTGGCGCCGGAGCGCTGGAGCAGGGTGTTGATGACCAGCGTCGTGCCGTGCTTGGCGAGCAGGGCCCGGCTGAGATCCACCTTGGCCTCGGCGACGCACTCCATCACGCCCTCGACCAGGTCGCCATAGGTGGTCAGCGCCTTGGCATAGGAGACCTCGCCCCTCTCCATGTCGAAGGCGGCGATGTCGGTAAAGGTGCCCCCGGTATCCACGGCAACGATCAACGACATGGTCATGCGCCCATGGTAGCGCGATGCGGCGGGTGGATCACGGTGCCGTCGCCCGGAGCGTATCCGCCCTGGACGGAACCGTCTCCGCCCCCCTCGTCATATCGACTGGAGTCGCGCGAAGCGCGGCGGAGCGGAGATATCTGTCGCGCACGACGCGGCGCCTGCGCGGCAAGATTTCTCTGCTCCGCGCCTCAAGGCGCTCGGGTCGAAATGACGGGTGGGGGGTGGCGCGCTGACCATGACCGACAGCAGAGTCGATCGCCGGCCGGTCGCCCAATCAGAATGCCAATCGCCAAGGACCGCCAGCCCGAAGAAGCCCCTGGCCAACCAACCATGGAGTTCCCGGCGAAAAGGGGCGCTTGAGCGCCCCTTTTCGGCCTCACCGGTCGGCGGGGAGTCAGCCGATCGGCCCGCCGTCCGCCCGCGCGATGGCGATGACCGACGAGCGCGGCACGCTGTCGCCGCCGTCGGGGAAATGGCTGTTGCCCTTCTCGCCCGGGTGCTGGATGCCGACGAAGAGCGTCCTGCGGTCGGGGCTCCAGGCGATGCCGGTGACCTCGCACTCCTTCGGACCCACCATGAAGCGGCGGATTGCGCCGGTCGCCGGGTCGCCGACCAGCATCTGGTTGTTGCCCTGCCCGGCGAAGCCGCCCGTGTCGGTGTATTTGCCGTCGGTCTGGATCCACAGCATGCCGTTGCCGTCGAAGGCGAGCCCGTCGGGCGAGTTGAACATGTTGCCGGGGGTCACGTTCCCCGATCCCGCATTGGCGTCCGAATGGACCGCCGGGTTGCCGGCAACGACATAGAGGTCCCATGAGAAACCGGTGGCGAGATGGTCGCCGCCATCGGGGCGCCAGCGGACGATCTGGCCGTAGAGATTGCCGGCGCGCGGGTTGGGGCCGCCGACCGGGGTCGGATCGCCGCCCTTGTTGGGCTTCCTGCCGCGGTTCTTGTTGTTGGTGAGGCAGCAGTAGATTTCCGCTTTCTTCGGGTTCGCCGCCACCCATTCGGGCCGGTCCATGGTGGTCGCCCCGATTGCGGAGGCCGCCATGCGGGTGTGGATGCAGATTTCCGCGAGCGAGGGCATTCCGGTGGCCTCGGGTGTGAGCTCCACCCATTCGCCGCGCCCGCCATCGGCGAATTTGGCGGCGAACAGCCGGCCGGTTTCCAGGAGGTTCCCGTTGTCGCCGCCCTCGACATAGCGTTCGTTGCTGACGAAGCGGTATATGAACTCGCCCCGCTCGTCGTCGCCCATATAGACCACGACCCGCCCGTCGGCGGCGAGCACGACCTCCGCGTTCTCGTGCTTGAAGCGGCCGAGCGCGGTCCGCTTCTTCGGCGTCGACGACGGATCGAGCGGGTCGATCTCGACGATATAGCCCGCGCGGTTGGGCTCGTTGGGATGCCTGGCGATATCGAACCGCTCGTCCGCACTCGCCCACGCATCGCCCCGGTCCTTCAGCCCGATACCGTAGCGCTCGAAGGCCGGACCGGGCTTGAGTGCGGGGTCGCTCGACGAGAAATAGAGGTTGAAATTCTCCTCGCAGGCGAGATGGGTGCCCCAAGGCGTGCGCCCGTTGCCGCAATCGTTCCAGGTGCCGAGGCTGCGCGCGCCCGCGGGATCGGCGGCGGTCCTGAGCAAAGCGTGGCCGCGCGCGGGACCGGTTATCTCCATCGGCGTGTCGGCGGTGATCCGCCGGTTGTAGGGCGAGTCCCTGACGATCGACCAGCGACCGCCCCGCTCCGCGATCTCGATGACCGACACCCCGTGCCCGGCCTTGCCCTTGCGCACGTCGTCGGCGGTCCCGGGCTTGCCGCCGGGGTAGACGATCGAGCGGTTCACATACTCGTTGTTGACGACAAGCACGTTCCGGCCGCGATCGGCGAACAGCGACATGCCGTCATTGTTGTCGCCGAAGGCGCGTTCCTGGCTCTCCCCGGTGCCGCGCGTCTTCGGGTCGAAGTCGGCCCCGTTCGACCACATCGGATCGCCCCATCTGGCGACGACGTGCCAGCGGTAACCCTTTGGGACCGTAATCGTATCCAGCGTGTTGGCGGCAACGGGATCGAACCCGAACCGGTTGCCGCCGGCGAGCGCCGCCAGCGGCTTCAGCGCGCCGGCGCCGGCGACGAAGGAAGCGGCGCCGAACGCCACTCCGCCAAGCAAAGCCCGCCGAGAGAGAGCCCGTTCCGCCAGACGTTCGAAATCGGTCTCTTCGGTGTCCGGGCTCGATGAGCGCGCATCCGTTTCGGTGAGTTTCGTGGCCGACAATTCAACTCCTCCTCGCGCCGCAGCAGTAGCGGCGTCACCAGCAACCATAACCGAGCCGCCCATCATGGGGACGCGGCGAGGCGATATGGGACCGGGCTCGTTTCATCACGATGACGGGAGCATTACGCGCGCATGAAACTTCCGGTGGGGCCGCGCCCTTCGATACGCCCCCTTCGGGGGCTGCTCAGGGTGAGGGGTTATTCTAGATCCTCATCCCGAGCAGGCGCGCCCTTCGATACGCGGCTGCGCCGCTACTCAGGGTGAGGTTAATTAAATGCCTCATCCCGAGCAGGCGCAAAGCGCCGTATCGAGGGACGGGCGGGGTTCCGTCCGCAGCGGTTAGAGGCTAGCCTTCCGCCCGAACCGGGAGGGACGATGGGCGAGCTGTTCGAGCGTTATGCCGCGCTGAGCGACGGGCTGATCTACGAGCGCGATGCCTATGAGCGGCGCCCCGGCGTCGACCCCGAGCTGATCAGCCACGGGCTGGAGCCGGTGACCGAGCTGGAGCGGCGCGGCATGGAGGGGCTCGCCGATATCGACGCCGAGCTCCTGTTCCACAAGCTGACCGCCATCGCCGAGGAGGCGCGCGACGTCTACATGTCGCTGTCGATCTCCGAGGCGATCATGACCGGCGACATGAATTGCGGCATCTTCACCGCCTCGGGCGATCCGGCGGTGGTGGCGACGGGCATCTATTTCCACACGATGCTCAACAACGCCCAGCTCAAATACGCCAAGAAATATTACGAGCCCGACCCGACCGTCGGGCTCGCCGACGGCGATATCTATTTCTTCAACGACGAGCTCGGCGGCGGCGTCCACCCGTTCGACATGTTCACCGCCATGCCGGTCTTCTACCGCGGCACCCATGTCGCCTGGGTGACCTGCGGCGGGCACCAGGGCGATTCGGGATCGCCGACGCCGGGCGGGTTCAACGCCAAGGCGCGCACCCGCTACGAAGAGGGTTTCCACGTCCCGATGATGCGGATCGGCGACAGCTTCCGCCTCAACCAGGACATGCTCGACATGCTGGCCGGCGAGGTCCGCAACCCGTTCGTGTTCTCGGCCGATCTCAGATCCCGCGTCGCCACATTGTTCCAGATGCACCGGCGCATCGTGCGCGAGATCGAGCGCCGCGGCATCGAGCATGTGGTCGGCGGCATGCGGACGATCCTGACACGCGCCGAGCACACCGCGCGCAGCCGGCTGCGCCAGCTCAATGACGGCGTCTTTCGCGCGGTGATGTTCAACGACGACGATATCGGCGGCCGGCTCGGGCTGACGCGGATCCCCGTCACCCTGTTCAAGGAAGACGATTCGCTGACCCTGCTGGTCCAGGGGGTTTCGCCGGAGAACCGGCTCGGGCCGATGCACGCAACCTGGCATCTCGTCCGCGCGGCGACGGCGGTCTATCTGTTCTCCTACTTCTTTCGCGGCATCCCGCCCAATGCCGGGCTGCTGGAGACCTGCCGCTATTTGGTGGAGGGGCCGTCGATCGCCAACGCGACCGACGAGATCGCCCACGGCATGGGGACCTCGATCGCCGCCTGCGTCACCAATGGCTGCCACGTGCTGGGCTCGAAGGCGCTGTTCGCCAGCCCCTACCGCGTCGCCGTCCAGGCGCCGCATTCCAGGAACCAGAACGTCTTCACCTTCGCCGGGGAAAACCGGCGCGGCTACAACTCCGCCAACATCACCGGCACCGCCAACGCGGCCGGCCAGGGCGGCCGGGTCGACGGCGACGGGGAGAGCGCGATCGGCTTCTTCTGGGGCCCGTTCACCGATGCCGGCGAGACCGAGGACATCGATTCCCGGCTGCCCCATTTCGTGCTCAGCCGCGCCATCGACCGCAACAACCACGGCTACGGCAAGTTCCGCGGCGGCGCCTCGCTGGTCGAAATCTCGACCGCCTGCGGCGATCCGGGCTGCTTCCTCAACTCCTGGGGCAGCGCCGACAAGATCAGCCACAACCCCGGCATCATGGGCGGCTATATGGGCCCGCCCAACCCGCGCATCGTCATCGAGGGCACAGATTTGTTCGACAAGGCGAGGGCGGGCGAGGACGTGGACCTGCAGATGGCCGATCTGATGGCCCGGCAGAGCCTCGCGGGCAGCTACCGCATCGAGTCCTCCGGCCAGCCGACCGAAAAGATCGCCGAGGGCGACCTGATGATCTTCTCGATGGGCGGCGGCGGCGGCTATGGCGACGTGCTGGAGCGCGACCCGGCGTCGATCCAGCAGGACCTCGACGACCGGATGATCGACCCCCATGTCGCCGAGCGGGTCTATGGCGCCGTCATCGACGCCGCGACGGGGCGTATCGACCGCGCGGCGACGGAGAAGAAGCGCGCCACCCTCAGGCGCGAGCGGCTGAGGAAGGCCAAGCCCTTCGACCGCTTCCTCGCCGACTGGAAGAAGCGCAAGCCGAAGGCCCATATCATCGCCTATTACGGCGAATGGCCCGAGCCCCGCGCGCCGGGCTACGACAAGGAATTCTGGGGGCTGTACAAATAGGCTGGCGCGCGTTCACCCGCCGAGCGGGGCTTCCATCGCGTCGTAGGAGAACACCCAGCCGGGATCCATCGGGTTGCGCAGCCACTTGTTGTCGCGCGAGCCCTGCTGCACCCGCTCGCAGCGCCCCTTGCGGGCCTGCTCGTAGAGGGCGAAGGCGCGCGCGTAGTCGTCGAAGCGCTCCAGGCAGCGCACCAGGACCGCCGCGTCCTCGATCGCCATCGCCGCGCCCTGCCCCATATGGGGCTTCATCGGGTGGCAGGCATCGCCGATCAGCACCAGCCGCCCGTCGCTCCAGAGCGGCAGCGGCTCGCGGTCGAAGAGCGGCCATTTGGTCGCCCCGGTGGAGAGGTCGATCAGGCTGTGGATTTCCGGGTGGAAGCCCGCGAAGGCCGCCCGCAGCTCGTCGTAATCGGCATCGACATGGGAAATGCCGTGATCCCATTCGGGCTCCGGCACGCCGGTGACGAAGTAGATCTCGTCATGGTTCCGGTCGAGAAAATAGACCACCATATGGGTGTCCCGGTGGGCGTCGTCCGACCACCACTTGCTGAGATCGGCGGGGGCGAGGTCGCCGAGCTTCCCGGCCGGGATGATGCAGCGATGCCCGACATAGCCCGAATAGACCGGCTGCTCGGGCCCGAGCAGCGCCTCGCGCACCATCGAATCGATGCCGTCGGCGCCGATCACGATATCCGCCTCTTCCCTTCCGCCGTCCTCGAAGGCGAGCGAAACGCCACCGCTCTTCTGCTCGAGCCCGACCAGCTTCCTGCCGAACTCGATGGTGCCGGGGGCGACGTTGTCGGTCAGGATCTGGTGGAAGTCGCCGCGGTGGATGACCATGTAGCAGGCGCCGAACGCGGCCTCGCAGACATCGCGCATGTCGTAGCGGTACATGGTCTCGCCGGTATCGAATTTGCGGCTGATCCAGAATTCCGGCCGCAGCCCGATTTCGAGCAGCCGGTCTTCGATGCCGGCCGCGCGCAGCACTTTCATCACGTTGGGGCTGACATTGATGCCCGCGCCGAGCCTGGCGAATTCGGGCGCCTGTTCGTAGACGCGCACGCGCTGGCCGCGCTGTTCCAGGAGCGCCGCGGCGACCAGCCCGCCGAGCCCGGCGCCGATGATGGCGATCTCCCAGTCCGGGCGCATGGCGGCCCCCTCAGATGCTGAAACCGGCGACCTTGGTCTCGAGATATTCGGCGATCCCCTCGCGGCTGCCCTCGCGGCCGAGGCCCGAATCCTTCATCCCGCCAAAGGGCGCCGCCGCCGAGGCCGGGTTGATGTCGTTGATGCCGACGATGCCGAAATCGAGCCCCTCGAAGAGCCGCATCGTCCGGGCGAGGTCCTGGCTGTAGATATAGGCGGCGAGCCCGTAATGGGTGTCGTTGGCCATCGCCAATATGTCGTCGCCGTCGTCGAAGCGGACCACCGGGGCGACCGGGCCGAAAGTCTCCTCGCGGTAGATCCGCATGTCGGGCGTCACGCGATCGAGCACGGTCGGCGCGTAGAAATGGCCCTTGTCGAGGCCGTTCTCGGTGAGCCTCTTGCCGCCGCAGAGCACCGACGCGCCCTTGGCCACGGCGTCCTCGACCTGGGCCTCGACCTTGGCGACGGCGGCCTCGTTGACCAGCGGGCCGATGGTCACCCCGTCCTCGAAGCCGCTGCCCGCCTTCATCTTCGCCACCCGGCCGGTCAGGGTATCGAGGAACGCATCGGCTGAGTCGCGGTGGACATAGACCCGGTTGGGGCTGATGCAGGCCTGGCCGGTGTTGAGGAATTTCACCAGCTGCAGCCCCTTGGCGGCATGCACCGGGTCGGCATCGCCGAGCACGATGAACGGAGCATGCCCGCCGAGCTCGCAGGAGACCCGCTTCATGTTGCCCGCCGCGCGCCCGGCCAGCATCTTGCCGATCGCGGTCGAGCCGGTGAAGGTGAGCTTGCGGATTTTGGGGTTGGTGACGAACTCCTCGCCGACCGGCGCCGGGTCCCGGGCGGTGACCAGATTGACCACGCCCCTGGGGAAACCAGCGTCCTCGAACACCTTGAAAGTCTCGATCGCAGTGAGCGGCGTCGCCTCGGCCGGCTTGAGGACCACCGTGCAGCCGGCGGCCAGCGCCGGGCCGAGCTTCCGGGTGATCATCGAGATCGGGTAGTTCCAGGGGGTGATGGCGGCGACCACGCCGACCGGCTGGCGCAGCACCATGAATCTCTGGTCGGGACGCGCCGACGGTATGACCTCGCCATAGACCCGCTTGGCCTCCTCGGCGAACCAGACCAGGAAATCGGCGGCGTAGCGGACTTCGTTCAGCGCCGCGCGCAGCGGTTTCCCCTGCTCCCCGGTCATCACCCGGGCGATTTGCTCGCGCCGCTCCAGCATCAGCGCGTGCGCCTTCATCAGGATCGCCGCGCGCTCATAGGCCGTCGTCGCCCGCCAGGACGGGAAGGCGTCCGCCGCCGCGTCGATCGCCGCGCGGGCGCGCTCGGCGCCGCCATCGGGGACGGTGGCGATCACCGACCCGTCGGCCGGGTTGAGCACCGCGAAGCTCGCATTGGCGGGTCCCGACTGCCAGTCTCCGTTTATGTACATCCGCTCCTCGTCGCGTTGGTTCGCATCGGTCGGCGCACTATAGCGGCCGGCCGGGCGTGGCTATAGTTCGCCGATGAAGGAAGGCGCGGTCATCGTCGGCATCGGCGAGACGAAAGTCGGCAAGCATCCGGGCCGCAACGCGCTCGACCTGCAATGCGAGGCGGTGCGCAGGGCGCTCGCCGATGCAGGGATCGGGAAGGCGCGCATCGACGGCGTCTATGCGCTCGGCTCCTACATCCAGCCGACCCAGCTGCACGGGCTCAGCGTCATCGAATATCTCGGGCTCACCCCCAGGCTCGCCGAAATCGTCGATGTCGGCGGCACGGTCGCCTTCATCGCCATGATCCAGAACGCGATGGCGGCGATCGACGAGGGGCGGCTCGAAATCGCGGTCTGCGTCTATGGCGACAACGCCGCGACCCATCGTGCGCCGGGGACGCATGGCTATGTCGCCCAGATGAGGACCGGGGCGGAGGAGTTCGAGGAGATTTTCGGCTCCTCGATCGTGGTCTCCTACGCGCTCCTGGCCAGGCGCTATCTCGACCTCCACGGGCTGGAACCGGAAGAGGCGTTCGCGCCGATCGCGCTGACTGCGCGCCGCCACGCCATGCTCAACGAGAACGCGGCCTACCGGAAGCCGATCACGCTCGCCGACTACCGCGCCTCGCCGTGGATCGCCGAACCCTTCCGGCGGCTCGACTGCTCGCCGGTGGTCGACGGCGCCGGCGCCTTCGTGATCGTCTCGCGCCGCGTCGCGCGCGGGCTCGGGCTGGATGCGCCGCCGGTCTCCTATCTCGGCGCGGGATCGCAGGCGACCCACAAGATCGTCAGCCTCGCCCCCGACATCCCGGAGCTCGGCATGGCGGAAGCCGGGCGCCGCGCCTTCGCCGAAGCCGGACTCGCACCGGAAGACGTCGATCTCCTGACCGTGCATGACGGGTTCACCGCGTCGATCTCGATCACCGTCGAGGCGCTCGGCTTCTGCAATGCGGGCGAGTGCGGCCGGTTTGCGGCCGAAGGCGGGCTCGGCTTCGACGGCGCGCTCCCGGTCAACCCGCATGGCGGGCTGCTCTCCCAGGGCCATGTCGGCGGCATGCTGCATGTGCTGGAGGCGGTCCGCCAGCTGCGCGGCGATGCCGGTGCGCGCCAGGTGAAGGACGCCGAGATCGCGGCGATTTCGGGCAACGGCAACATCTTCTCGATCTGCGGCGCGATGCTGCTGGGCAAGGGGCTGGCATGACGATCGACCGCGCCTCCCCGTTCTGGCAGTCGGTCGATGCGCGGGCGATGGCGCTCCCCTTGTGCGGGGATTGCGGGCGCTTCCATTTCTACCCCCGCGCGGTCTGCCCGGAATGCTGGTCGGACGACCTCGCCTGGCGCCCGGTCGGCGGCAAGGGCACGGTCTGGAGCTACACGATCGTCCGCTTCGCCCACGGCGCCCATGAGGGCTGGAAGACGCGAACCCCCTATGTCGTCGCCCTGATCGCGCTCGAGGAAGGGGTGCGCATGATGAGCAACGTCGTCGACTGCCCGGTCGAATCGGTGCGCTCCGGCATGGCGGTCGAACTCGCCTACCGGGAATACGAGGACGGACTCATCCCGGTCTTCGCGCCGGCCGGATAGGCGCCGTCAGAGCGCGTTGCAGGGCCGCCTGAGCGTCCGCCACATATGCGAGGATGGCGAGTTGTCGTTGCCGAGCCCCTCGGGCGGCTGCTTGAAATGCCGGCCGACGACATCCTCGAACTGCTCGAGCTCGACCGTCACGTCGGGATCGAAGGCGTAGAGGTCGTTGACGACGATCATCCGCGCGGACATGTACCATTTGTGCTTTTTGGCCCGCTCGTACTCGGCGACGATATAGGGCTCGGGCTCATAGTACTCGCCGAACATCCGGCGGTAGGCGTCGGGATATTCGTAGCCCACGGACTCGTCGGGGAAGAAGCGGAGCGCCTGGTGGACGCGGATCGCCCAGGCCACCTCCTCGTCGACATAGGGCCCCAGCAGCTGCGCGCCCCAATAGCCGTGATCGGCGCGGATGAAGCCGATCACCGCGATGTCGTGCAGCAGGCAGGCGAGCACCATCTTCTCTGGCAGGCCGTTCTTCTGGGCGAGGTTGGCGCTCTGCAACAGATGCGCCTTGCCCGGCGCGAAGCGGTATTCGAAGAAGTCCAACAGCGTCGGCTTCTCGGGCATCGGAGGCAGGCGGGGATCCTCGCCCATCAGGAAGGCGGCGCCTCCGGGACCCGGACCGGCCGCGTCATTGCCGTGCTTGCGCTCGCCGTCGGCGAGGTTGTAAAGCAGCGACTTGGCGACCAGCCGCTCGCCGAGTTCCTGAATCTGTTTCTCCTCGAACGCGTCGGCGCGCTCGGATAGCATCTGGGTTGCCATTCCGTCCTCGTTCCGGTTCGCGGGCGCTTCACCCGCCTGCTGCGTCGATCATACGCCAGACGCGCTCCGCGGTCGCGGGCATTTCGACACGGAGGACGCCGTATTCGGCGAGCGCGTCGCAGATCGCGTTGACCACCACGGCGAGCGCCGGGGTGGTTCCCCCTTCCCCGCCGCCGCGCACGCCGAGCGGGTTGGTGGGCGAGGGCACCTCCATGATCTCGGTATCGAAGAAGGGGAAGTCGTCGGCCCGCGAGATCGCGTAATCCATCAGCGAGCCGGCCAGCATCTGGCCGCTATCGGCATCGTAGCGGGCGTGTTCGAACAACGCCTGGCCGGCGCCCTGGACGATGCCGCCATGCGCCTGGCCGTGCAGGATCATCGGGTTCACCGCGCGCCCCACATCGTCGACGGCGGCGTAGCGCACCACCTCGATGGCGCCGGTCTCGGGGTCGATCTCGATTTCGCAGATCTGCGCGCCGTAGGGGAAGCCGGGCGCGCTCATCTTCTCCGTGTGCTCAGCCGACAGCGTCCCGCCGCGCGCTTCGGCGGCCTCGGCGACGGCGAACAGGGTGACGCTGCGGTCGGTGCCCTCGATGGCGAAGCTTCCGGCCTCGAAGACCACGTCCTCGACCGCCGCCTCCAGCATGTCGGCCGCGATCGGCGTCGCCTTTTCGATCACCAGTTCGGAAGCCCGCCCCATGACGATCCCCGCCATCCGCATCGAGCGCGCCGAATGCGACCCGCCGCCCTCCGGGACGATATCGGTGTCGCCGGTGACCAGCCGGATGCTGGCGAAGGGAACCCCCAGCCAGTCGGCGACGCATTGCGCGAAGGCGGTCTCGTGCCCCTGCCCGCTCGACAACGTGCCGATCACGATGTCGACCCGGCCCGAGGGAAGCACCGAGATCTCGGCGCGCTCGACCGGAAAGCCTGAGGTGATCTCGATCGAGTTGGCGAGCCCGATGCCGCGCAGCCGGCCCCGCGCCCGCGCCTCGGCGCGGCGCGTCGGGAACCCGTCCCAGTCCGCGAGGCGGAGCGTGCGGTCCATCGCCTCGGCATAGTCGCCGCTGTCATAGGTGAGGCCGAGCGCCGTCCGGTAGGGCATCGCGGATGCCGGGATCAAATTGCGCCGGCGCAGCGCGACCGGGTCGAAACCGTGCTCCCGCGCGGCGAGGTCGACCAGCCGCTCCATCGCCAGCATCGCCTCGGGCCGTCCGGCGCTGCGATAGGGCGCGGTCGAGGCGGTGTTCGACATCACCGCCCGCGCGCGTATGTGGGCGGTGGGGAAGTCGTAGACGCTCGGCGCCAGCTCCGACGATTTGGTGATCGGCACGAAGGTCACCGTGTAGCCGCCGACATTGCTGATCAGCGAGGACCGCAAGGCAAGAAATTTGCCGTCCGAATCGAGCGCCAAGGCGGCGTCGATATCGAGGTCGCGGCCCTGGTAGTCCGACAGGAAGGATTCGCTCCGGCTCGCGGTCCATTTCACGGGACGGCCGAGTCGCCGCGCCGCCCAGAGGGTCACCGCGTATTCGGGATAGGTCCAGTTGCGGGTGCCGAAATTGCCGCCGACATCGCCGGCGACGACCCGCACCGCGTCCTCCTCCAGCCCGAAGACAGAGGCCAGGTCGCGCTTGACCCGGACCGGGTTGTCGCCGCCGCAGTAGAGCGTGAAGCGGCCTGTTTCGTCGTCGTAGCGCGCCACCGCCGCGCGCGGTTCCATCATCACCCCGGTCACCCGCTGCACCCGGGTCTTCAGCGCGACCACATGCGCGGCAGCCGCGAACGCAGCCGCGGTCGCCTCGGGATCGCCGAAATAGCCGTCGATGCAGACATTGCCGGGGATTTCGTCCCACAACAGAGGCGCCCCGGGGGCGGGCGCCGCGGCGGTGTCGGTGACGGCGTCGAGCGGCTCGTAGGTAACCGCGATCCGTTCGGCCGCGTCCGCCGCGGCGGCGGGAGTCTCGGCGACGACCGCGGCGACGATGTCGCCGACGAAGCGCACCCGCCCGTCGGCCAGCACCGGCAGCTTGGTGCCGCGCCTGGGCGAGCCGTCCGCGTTTTCGAGGACGAGGTCGACGAGCCCGGCGATCATCGAATAGCTGGGGATCGTCCCCACCCCGTCGGCGGCGAGGTCGGCGGCGGTCAGCACGTCGATCGCGCCGGGCGCCGCGCGTGTCGCGCCCGTGTCGATGCCGACGATGCGGGCATGGGCGTGCGGCGAGCGCAGCATGACGGCATAGGCCTGCCCGTCGAGGACGATGTCGTCGGTATAGCGCCCGCGCCCGCGCAGGAGCCGCAAGTCTTCCTTCCGGAGAACCGGCTGTCCGATCCCGCCGGCTTCCAATGCCGCATCCACCATTGCCCGCAATCCATTCCGAAATGCCCGACCCCAGCATAACCGCGGAATTGCATGGCCGTCCAAGTGCTGCCACGATGGCGCACACTCTGTGTATGGGGGACGGGGGATGGCACCCGAAAGCGCGGCGGGGATTGGCGTCGCCGACAGGATCGTCGCGATCCGCGACAAGTGGCACACCAAGCAGCATCCGATGTTCCGGGCGCTGGCCGAGGGTGAGCTGAACTTGCGCGTGCTCGGCGTCTACATGGCCCAGCACGCGAAATATGTCCGCTATGGGCTGGAGGCGTTCGGGCTGGTCTACGCCAAGGCGCCCGGCGACGTGCGCAAGATGCTGGTCGAGAACATGGCCGAGGAAGAGGGGCTGATCGGCGGGCATACCGAGCACGGCGCGCACGACCACATGGAGATGATCTACACCTTCTGCGCGGCCGCGGGCATGACCAGGGACGAGGTTCTGGGCGTAGACATGCCGGCGGCCTGGTGGGGCCGCGCGCTCTATTATCTCAACACCGCGCGGGTCGAGCCGGTCGGCGTGATGCTGGCGATGGCCTTCACCCAGGAGGGGCAGATGCCGGCGCTCAACAGCGAAATCGTGCTGCCGGCGCTGGAGACCCATTACGGGATCGCGCGGACCGACCGCGAGGCGATGTTCTTCGCCGAGCACGAGATGGCGGATCTGGAGCATTCCTCGCGCCAGCTCGATCTCGCCTCCAAATATCTCGAAACGCCGCAGATGGAAGCCCGCGCGGAGGAAGTCGCCGAGGAGATGTGCCGCCTGCGCTGGGCTTGCACCACGGCGACCTGGCGGATCGAACAGCTCGGCGAGCGGGAAGAGCTGCCGCCGGGCGTCGCCGCCTGATCGCGGCCAACGAAACGGAGAGACCGTCATGACCATAGACATGCATTCCCACTGGCGGCCGCCGGCTTTGGTGGACGCGCTGCGCCAACGCGCCGAGCCGCCTCATGTCGTCACCGCCGACGGCGGGGCCGAAGTGCTGCGCAGCCGCCACGGCGACATGGCGATGGCCGAGGCGTTCGACGATCCCGACCGGCGCCTCGCCGACATGGACGCGCACGGCGTCTCGACCGCCGCGCTCTCGCTGTTCGGCATGTTCCAGTGGATCGAGCGGCTTCCGGCGGAGCAGTCGCTGCCGCTGACGCGGATCTACAACGACAGCGTCAGCGCAATCTGCGCCGCCCATCCGGGCCGCTTCGCCGGCTTCGCCTCGCTGCCGCTCGCCGATCTCGAAATCGCGGTGGCGGAGTTCGACCGCGCCATGGGCATGCCGGGCATGGTCGGCGCGCAGATCCCGGGGAACGGCTTCCTCGACTACGCGGCGGCCGAGCGGTACCGCCCGCTGCTTGCCGCCGCCAACCGCCACCGCGCGGTGCTGTTCATCCACTGGGGACCGCGACCCGGCGACAAGTGGCCCCGGGTTCCGGGGGATGCCGACAACATGATCGCGCGGCTCGGCACGCTCGACATGCAGGCGAGCCTGTCGGCCAACATGCTGACGCTGTCATACACTGACATTCTCGACGATTACCCGGATGCCGCGGTCATGCTGCACAATCTCGGCGGCAACATCGCCTTCGAGGTCGAGCGGCTGGACCATCGCAGCATCCTCGACACCCCGGACGAGCCGATGCCCTCGACCCGGTTCAACAAGCCCAACGTGTTCGTCGACTGCAACTCCTTCGGCCCGCGGGCGATCGAGGCGGGCGTCGCCGCCTATGGCGCGGGCAAGATCGTCTACGGCACCGACGGGACCGGGTTCGGCTGCGACTGGACCAACAAGGCGCTGGCCGATGCCCGCATCGACGACGACGAGCGCCGGGCGATCCGGCACGACAACGCGGCCGGGTTCATCGCGCATCTGGCGGAACTCGCGCCCTACCGCGCCGCCGTGGCCGCGTGACGGGCGACCGGCCGCCCTTCGATACGCCGGACGGGTCCTAACCGTGGGCCCGGATGGGAACGTCCATCGCGCCGAGACCGGCGAATTCGAGATGCATCGTGTCGCCGGGGAGCACCCGGCTGACGCCCTCGCAGGTGCCGGTCATGATGATGTCGCCGGGGTGCAGGGTGTAGAAGGCGGACGCCCATTCGATCTGCCGGCGCACGTCCATGATCATCAGCGACGTGGTGGATTTCTGCCGCGTCTCGCCGTTGACGGTGAGCTCGAAGGCGATCGAATCGGGGTTCGGGATCTCGTCCGCCGTGGTCAGCCACGGGCCGAGCACGGCGTAGGTGTCGACCGACTTGCGCAGGCTGCGGTCCTCGGTTCCGCGGACCACCATGTCGAGCGCGATGGCGTAGCCCGCGACATAGTCGAGCGCGTCGTCATAGCTCACGTCGCAGGCGGTCCTGCCGATGATCAGCCCGAGTTCGGCCTCGTGGTCGGTGCGCCGGTCGGGGAAGCGCACCGCGACCCCTTCGGACGGCCCGACCAGCGCGCTGTTGGCCTTGAGGAACAGCCCCTGCTCCTCGATCCCGCCGCGCCGCGCGGCGACGCTCACCTCGGCATCGGCCTTGGCCTCGTCGGCATGGGCCTGGTAGTTCACCGGAACGCCGATGACCTTGGTCGGGTTGGCGACCGGGCTCAGGAAGCTCACCGAGGATGCCGGCACGCCGGGGGCGGCATCGGCGAGGCGCTCCATCTCGCCGCGCAGCGACTCCAGATTGGCGACCAGCGCGTCGCCGATGGGGAACGGGTAGCGATGCGCGGGGAGCTTCTCGACGATCGCGGTGACGTCATGCACCTCGTCGCCCCGGACGACGCCGATCCTGTTGTCGTTGTAGCGGCAGTATTTCATCGCATTTCCCCTGTCTCCGGCGTCGCACAACGCGCGCGGGCCAGATTCGCACAGGAGAACCGGCGGTTCAATGCGAGCCGTCTCGCGGCTTGCGGGCTAGGTTCGGGACCCTGACGCAAAGCCGGGCGAGATGGCGATCCAGACCGCAAGCGCCGCGACCGCGATCACCCCGATCGCGCCCATCGCGTAGAAGGCGTTCTCCAGCCCGGCGAACTCGGCGATCGCGCCCATGGCGAGCGGCACCAGCGCGCCGCCGAGGCGGTTGAAGGTGATCCGGAGCGCAGCCACGCGGCCCTGCAAATCGGCGCCCACCGCCCGCGCGGCGATCGTCATCATCAGCGACAGGTTGAGACCCTGGCCGGCGCCGCGGATGACGATCGCGACGATGAGAAGCGTCATCGTGTCGAGCAGCGGGGTGATGGCGATGGCGACGATGGAGGCGAGCACCGCGGCGATCAGCAGCCAGCGATCGGCGACCAGGCGGGAGAGCCGGCCCAGCGCGAGCGCGGCGAACGCGGCGGCGAGGCTGGAGATCCCGATCAGCAGGCCGATCGTCCCCGCCTCGTATCCGATCTCCTTCAGCCAGATGCCGTAGAACGACGACTGGATTCCGGTCCCGGTCTGGCGCATGACGGTGGCGAGGATGACCAGCGCGACGGCGGGCAGGACGAGCATGCGGAAGGCGCTGGTGTAGTCGGAGAGCCTGGGCAGGATTTCGGCGCCGCGCCGCCGGTCCCGGGCGGGCGCCCCGGAGGGCTCGACGGCGGGAAGGAAGAGCGCCGCGACCGCTCCCGCCATCACCCATCCCGCGAGGCACAGGAAGGCGCAGGTCGGGCCGGAATACTGCCAGGCGAACCCGACCAGCAACGGGCCGAAGAAGCCGCCGGTTCGCGCGGCGGCGGTCAGCCTTCCGGCGTAGAGCGGGCGGCCCTTGAGAACCCTGCCGAACAGCGCCTGGGCGCCGATCCAGTTGGTGGTCTCGGCGAAGCCGGAGACCATTTGCAGCAGCACCGCCGCCCAGACGAAGGGCAGCGCCGGGAACAGCGCGAAGCCCGCCGCCGCGGCCGCGGCAAAGACGAGGATCACCCGCTTGGGCGCGGCGCGGTCGAGCAGCGCCCCGCCATAGATCGACAGCGTCACCACCAGGAACTGCCGGCTCGCCACCACCAGCCCGATCAGCAGCGGCGATGCGGTGAGTTCGAGCGCCCACAGCGGCACCACCACCGCCGCCATCGGCATCACATTGCCGTAGCAGAAGGCGAGCGCGTAGACCGGCGCTTGCACCCGTCCCGCGATCGGCGCCCCGTCGGTCTCCGTCATGCGCCACGAGGCGGGTCAGTAGAACCGGAGATAGCGATCGGTTTCCCAATCGGAGACGTGGTTCATGTAGTCGAGCCATTCCTGGCGCTTGTAGGACAGCCAGGCGCGGTACATGTCGGGGCCGAACACCGCCTCGGAAAGCGGATCGGCCTCGAACGCGTCCAGCGCCTCGGCCAGGCTGCGGGGCAGCATTTCGATACCCTCGGCGGCGAGTTCGCCTGCGGTCTTCGCGTACAGGTTTCCGCTCCGGGGCTCGCCGGGGTCGAGTTCCTGCTCGACCCCTTCGAGGCCTGCCGCCAGCACCATCGCGGCGCCGAGATAGGGGTTGCACATGGGATCGGTGGCGCGCAGCTCGACCCGGTCGCCGGCGAGCGGGATGCGCAGCGAGTTGGTCCGGTTGTTGCCGCCATAGCAGCGGAAGACCGGCGCCCAGGTGTAGCCCGACATGCTGCCCTGGACGATCAGGCGCTTGTAGCTGTTCACGCTGGGCGCGGCGACGGCGACGAGCGCCGGCAAGTGGCGGAGCAGGCCGGCGATGAACCGGTAGCCGAGCTCCGACATGCCGTTGCCGCGCGGATCGGCGGGATCGCCGAACAGATTGCGCCCGTCCGCCACGTCGTAGAGCGACATGTTGTAATGCGAGCCGCTGCCCGAATAGTTCGACATCGGCTTGGGCATGAAGCTCGCGAAACAGCCGTGACGGCGCGCCGTCTCGTCCGCCAGCCGGCGGAAGAAGACGAAGCGGTCGGCCATCGTCAGCGCGTCGGCATAGTCGAAGTCGATCTCGAACTGGCCGATCGCGTCCTCGTGGTCGAACGAATAGACGTCCCAGCCGAGCCCGTTCATCGCCTCGACCAGATCGCCGATCCAGTGGAAATTGTCCAGCAGGCGCGAGACGTCATAGGCCGGCTTGTTCAGATGCGGCTTGCCGCTGACCGTCGCGAGCCCGTCCGTCTCGGGCTCGCGAAAGACGAAGAACTCGATCTCGGTACCGAGATTCATGCCATAGCCCAGCCCGGCCGCGCGGACGAGGACCCGGTCGAGGATGTTGCGGCTGCAGGCCTCGAACGGCGCGCCGGCGCAGAACAGGTTGGACGCGAACCACGCGATGTCGGGCTGCCAGGGCAGGATGACACAGGATCGCGGGTCGGGATGGGCGGCGACCTCCTCCTCGTTCACCTCCTGCGGCACCCCGTCGAGAGCCGCCCCGGTGAACAGCTCGGAACCCGCCATCATCCGGTCGAAATGCGAGATCGGCACCATCTTGGCCTTCGACGCGCCGTGCATGTCGGCATAGCTCGGCAGCAGGAATCGGACGCCGCGCTCGATCAGCTCCGCCTTCAGCGCCGCCGCGTCGACTTCGCCCCCGGCCGCGGCGGGCCTGTAGGCAAGCCCATTGCCCGTGCTCGCTCCTGCCACCATGACATCCCCCGATCCTCTGATTCCTGCTGTCGAATCAATTAATTAGCCTGTTCGACCCGAAACAATCAAGGCTTGCCTCGGCGCCTTGTCGTCGGCACCATTGGCGCCGGACGAACCGACGAGGCCGTTCAATGTATCTGGAGCAGGCATGGTATGTCGCGGCGTGGGGCCATGAGATCGCGCGCGAGCCCCTGTCGCGCGTCTTCCTCGGCAGGCCGGTGGTGCTGTGGCGTACCGAAGCCGGCGTCGCCGTGGCGCTGGAGGACCGCTGCTGCCACCGTCACGCGCCGCTCTCGGCGGGCAAGGTCATCGGCGACCGCCTCCAATGCGGCTATCACGGGCTCCAATTCGACGCCCGCGGGAAATGCGTCGCGGTGCCGAGCCAGGCCCGGGTGCCGCCGGGCGCCGAGGTGCGCCGCTACCCTTTGGTCGAAAGGAACCGCTGGGTGTGGATCTGGATGGGGGACGCGGAACGCGCCGACCCCGACCTCGTCCCGGACATCTACTGGCACGACTCGCCGGGCTGGGTCGCGGTGGGGGACCGGTTCCACGTCGAATGCAACTACCAGGCGCTGGTCGACATCCAGCTCGACAACACGCATTCGAGCTTTGTCCACCCGGACAGCCTGGGAAATGCCGGCTCGCTCCACCACAGGCCCAAGGTCGAGCGCGACGGGGAATTGCTGCATAACGGCCGGCGCATGCGGGATAGCGACCCGCCGCCGCTGTTCGCCAAGGCGACTCCGATCAAGGGCATTGGCGACGTCTGGGTGACCTGGACCTACCGCCCGCGCGCCGGGCTGATCACCTTCGACACCGGGGTCGCGCCGAGCGGCAGCGGCGTCTTCGAGGGCGACCGGAGCCAGGCCTTCAACCTGTTCAACACGCACGGGATCACGCCGGAGACCGAGACGACCTGCCATCATTTCTGGGCCTCGTCGCGGGATTTCGCGATCGACGATCCGGACGTCACCGACACGATGGCATCGATCCGCGACGTGTTTCTGGAGGATGTCGAGATGGTCGAGGCGCAGCAGCGCTCGATCGCGGCCTATCCCGGCGCACCCTCGGTCGACGTCAATGCCGACCAGCCCACGATCCAGGCACGCAACCTGTTGCAGCGGCTGATCGCGGCCGAGCGCGATGCCGCTTGAAGCGAGCCCCCCGTTCCGCGCCGAACATATCGGCAGCCTGCTGCGGCCCGATGCGCTGCGCGAGGGCTTCCGCCGCCTCAACCGGGGGGAGATCGACGCCGACGGGTTCCGCGCGATCCAGGACGGCTGCATCCGCGACGCCGTTGCCATGCAGGAGGCGGCGGGCCTGGAGGCGGTGACCGACGGCGAGTTCCGCCGCACCACCTATATCTCGCATTTCGTGGACTCGGTCGACGGGCTCGAATTCGCGCCGTCGTCCTTCCGCTTCTACGAGGACGACGGGACGGCGCATGAATTCGTTGCCCCGCGCGCAATGGGGAAGCTCACGAGAGTGAAGGCGAATTCCGCAGACGAATTCGATTTCCTGAGGACGGTCACCGACAGGACCGTCAAGTCGACCCTGCCGTCGCCGGCGACGATGCACTTCCTCGGCGGCGCCGAGGACCCGCCGACGGAGGTCTATCCCGACCGCGAGACGCTGTTCGCGGATCTGGCGCGCGCCTATCGCGAGGACATCGCCGACCTCGCCACGCGCGGCGCGCGCTACGTGCAGCTCGACGACGTGCCGTTCGCCATGCTCTGCGATGAGTCCCTCCGCCGCCAGCTCGCGGCGCGGGGCGAGGACGCCGAGGCGCTGGTCGATGCCTATATCGCGCTGACCAACGACGCCGTGGCCGGCCGGCCGGACGGCATGACGCTCGGCTTCCACATCTGCCGCGGCAATCTCAGGGGCACCTGGCTGTCGCGCGGCGGCTATGACGCGGTGGCGGAAAAGCTGTTCAAGCGGCTCGATGTCGATCATTTCTGCCTCGAATACGACACCGGGAGGGCCGGCGGCTTTTCGCCGCTGGCGGCGATGCCGGAGGACAAGGGCGTCGTGCTCGGCCTGATCAGCTCGAAGCTGCCGCTGCTCGAAAACCCTGGGGACATCGAGGCGCGGATCGCCGAGGCGAGCCGCTATGTGCCGCTCGAGCGTCTGGCCGTGAGCCCGCAATGCGGGTTTTCGAGCGCGGTCATCGGCAACCCGGTGAGCCCGGACGACCAGCGGGCCAAGCTCGCCCTCGTCGTCGAGGTTGCGGCGCGGGTGTGGCAGGACGCAGCCCGATGACCGCGGCGGGTTCTCTGGCCGGACGGGTCGCCATCGTGACCGGCGGCGCGCGCGGGATCGGCGCCGCGATATCCTCCCTGCTGGTCGAACGCGGCGCCTCGGTGGTGGTCGCCGACATGGGCTGCGCGATCGACGGGCGCGACAAGGATCCGTCGGTCGCCCAGGCGTTCGTCGACGGTCTCGGGGAGCGCGCCGCCGCCTATGTCGAGGACATGGCGATCCCGGCCGCGGCGGGGGAAGCGGTGGCGCTGGCGCATGAGCGCTTCGGCGGCATCGACATCGTGGTCAACAACGCCGCGATCCTGCGCGATGCCTTGGTGTTCCGGGGCTCGACGGCGGATTGGGACGACGTCATCCGCAACAATGTCTCCGGCGCCTATTACCTGATCGCCGCGGCGACCCCGAAGATGCGCGACCAGGCGAAGGCGGGGCGGGGCGGCGGCGAGCGCTACGAATGGGGGCGGATCGTCAATATCGTCTCATCGGCCGCCTATATCGGCAATTACGGCCAGGCCTCCTATGCCAGCGCCAAGGGCGGCCTCACCAGCCTGACGCGGATCGCCGCGCTCGACATGGCGCGCACCGGCGTGACCTGCAACGCCGTCGCACCGTTCGCGCATTCGCGGGTGACGGAGACCATCGTGCCGGCCAATGACGAGCAGGCGGAATACAAGGAGCGCGCGCTGCGCGTGCCCGCCGAGCCTGTCGCGCGGCTGACCGGCTATCTCTGCTCCCCGGCGGCCGCCGGCGTGACCGGCCAGATCTTCGGCGTCCGCGGGCGCGAGGTGTTCGTCTTTTCGCAGCCGCGGCCGGCGGCCCGGATTGTCGCCGGACCCGGCGGCTGGGACGAGGACGCGCTCGCGGCTGCCGTCGACAGCGAACTCAAGGGCGCGTTCGCCCCGCTGGAAACCGATCTCGAGGCGTTCAACACCGATCCCCTGGTCTGAGCGGATGGCCGCGAGGGGCGCCGGGCTGGATCGCAACCGCCCGGATATGGTCTAACTGCGGCGGTTTCGAATTTGGAAGGCGCGAGGATGGGTAACGGACGCGGAGCCGCGAAAGGCCGAGGCAAACCGGCCGGGCTCCGAATGGGGATCCTGCCGGACCTCTTGGCCTACCATTTGCGCTGCGCTCATGTCGCGGTCTTCCAGCATTTCAACCACACGCTCGGCGTGCACGGCATTTCCGGCCCCCAGTTCGGCACGCTGCTGCTGATCGAGGCCAACCCCGGGGTGAGCCAGAGCTCGATCGCCGAGGCGCTCCGCTTCGACCGGTCGACCCTGGTTCAGGTCGTCGACCGGCTGGAAGACCGGAGTCTGGTGAAGCGCGAACCGTCGGCGCAGGACCGGCGTTCGCACGCGCTGCGGCTGACCGAGGACGGCGCGGCGTTGCTCGGCCAGCTGAAGGCGCTGTCGGACGAGCACGAGGGAATCGTCGCCGAGACGCTGAGCGAGGACGAGCGGAAGAACCTGCTCGCCCTGCTCGAACGCCTGCACACGCCCGGCCCGCCGGGCCCCGGCGGGCGCGCGAGCCCGGGCTGAACGCCGGGCTTTGCTTACGCGTTGCCGCGCTGCTCGCGGAACCAGCCGAGCGTGTCGTGGACCGGCTTGTCGGAGAAGCTGAACAGGAACGCGTCCTCGTCCGCCTCGTGGCAGTGCGGATACCAGGCGGGCACGACGAAGGTGTCGCGCGGCCCCCATTCGAAGACCTCCTCGCCGATCGTGGTCCGCCCCGTGCCCTCGGCCACCGAGTAGACCCAGGCGGCGGTCGAGCGGTAGCTCTCGGTCGTGAACCCCTGGGGGACGAGCTGCATATAGGTGCCCAGCGTCGGCATCGTCGGCCCGCCATTGGCCGGGTTGACGAACTCCATCTTGACCCCGTGACAGGGGTCGAGGTCCTGCGCCCTGGCGAGATCGAGCAGCGCCTCGCGGCTGCGGGCGAAGGGGTAGTGGAAGACCGGCGAGTTCTTCTCGTCCCGGAGGCGCGCGCCGAAAGGCAGCATGTTGGCGCCGTAGCGCACCCGGTTGTCGCCGACGGGGTTGCCCTCGGCGTGGGCCTTCTCGGGGTGGGGCTCGGCGAAGACCGGGCCCATGAAGCGCACCATCGGGATGTCGAGCCCGTCGAGCCACACCACCGGAACCTCGCCCTCATGCCCGTGATCGTGCCACGCCCATGACGGGGTCAGGATCAAATCGCCGGGCTCCATATAGGCCCGCTCCCCGTTGATCGCGGTAAAGGCGCGGCTGCCCTCGACGATGAGGCGGAGCGCCGCCGGGCTGTGCCGGTGGGTGGCGGCGATCTCGCCCGGCATGATCAGCTGGAGCCCGGCAAAGAGCGCCTCGGTGATGCAGGATTTGCCGCGCATGGTCGGGTTCTCGAGGACCAGAACCCGGCGTTCCGCCTCCTCGGTCGAGATCACCTCGGCCGATTCCATCAGCGAGGGGCGAAGCGAATCGTAGTGCCAGAGATGGGGCGTCGCCTCGGTGACCGGCTCATGCGCCAGCAAATTGTGCAGCACCTCCCAGAGCGGCGCCAAGTTGTGTTCGCCGATCCGGCCGTAATAATCGGCCCGCGCGTTGGTCATCTCAGGCTTGGTTTCGAGCCCTCTGCTCATTATCGGTCTCCTGCTCGGTTGGCCGGACTGTCCCACAAAACGCCCATCCGCTCCAGAGCCCGGCCGTCCCGGGTCAGTCGCGGATGTCCTGGAGAAACCAGGCGGTGGGGATCTCCCGGCCGAGCCCCGCCTCCCGCGCCTTGCGGTAGACCAGCCCGCCCACCGAGGAGAACTGCAGGCCCTGAAAGCCGGTGTTCTGGTAGAACGTGATCTGGTCCGCCGACACCCGCCCCGGCACCTGCCCGGTCGCGAGGTCGCAATAGGTGGGGTACTCCTCCAGATAGATGTCTTTCTCGCGCCTGGGCGGGAGTCGCTTCAGCTCGTCCTCGGTGCCGGCGAGCACCGCCATCGGGCTGTGGCCGATACCGGGCTGCATGCGCTCGGTCTCCGCCATGCGCATGCCGGGAATCCCCTGGCGGATCTTCACGTCGAAGCGCTCCAGCGCCGCCAGGCTCACCTCGTTCGGGCCGAGATTGGTCACATGCATGCCGGGCTCCAGCCACGCGGCATCGAAGGTCGGCTCCATGCTGTCGGTCGCGCTCGCCACGATGTCGGCGCCGGCGATCGCGGCTTCCGCGCTCGCCACCGGATCGACCGGGACGGACAGGCGCTCGGCCATCTCGGCCGCGTAGCGCTCGCGGTTGGCCCTTGTGGGGCTGTAGACCCGGACCGCGGCAATGGCGCGCACGGCGCAGATCGCCTCCAGATAGGTGCGCGCCATGCCGCCCGAGCCGAGCATGCCGACGACCGCGGACTCCGGCCGCGAGAGATGCTTGACCCCGATACCGGCGCCGCCGCCGACCCGCATATGCTGCAACACGCCGTCATTGACGATGGCGAGCGGCTCGCCGTTCCGCGCGCTCAACAGGAAGATCAGCCCGCAATAGGTGCCGGGCTCGACGCAGTACTTGTCCTCGGTCCAGCGCCCGTTCTCGTCGCGCGGCCAGGTGATCACGTCGGATTTCATGCGGATCGCGAGGATGCCGTCGTTGTAGCCCTCCATGGTTCCCCAGCGGTAATAGCCGTCGGGCCGTTCGCAGGGGGCGTACATGTCGATACGGCCGCGAAACGCGGCGCCGCCGTCGGGAATCTGGCGGAACGCCGCCTCCTGGGCCGCGATGCAGGACGGCATGTCGAGCACGGCGGAAACGGTTTGGTTGTCGATCAGCAGCACGGTCTAGCGCTCCTCCGGCATCGCCTGGCCGCGGGCGATCTTCACCCCCTTGATGACCTCCTTGACGGTGCCCGAGAGGGGCAGGGAGACGCGCGCGGCGTCGGCCTCCTTGAGGACGATGGTCATGTCCTTTTCCGCCCACGGCATCGGCCGCTCGACGGCCTCGGTGGCCATCGCCCAGTTATGCGCGCTCGACTGGAGCAGGGCGTCGCGCAGCGGCGCAGCGGCGACGCCGAGGGATTCGGCGAGCCTGAAACCTTCCTCATTGGCGGAAATGCAGGCCCAGAGGATCAGGTTGTTGACCAGCTTCCCGACTTGGCCCGCGCCGACCGGGCCGAGATAGTGGATGGCGTCGGAAAACGTCGAGAACGCCGGGCGGCAGCGATCGAACACCTCCCGGTCGCCGCCGCCGAATATCAGCAGATTGCCGTCGATCGCCGCCTGCTCGCCGCGCGCCATCGGAATGTCGAGCACCGCGACCTCGCGTTCGCCGATGCGTTCCGCGATCTTCAGCATGGTCGCTGGCGCGACCGTGGAGGCGACCGCGATCACCGAGCCCGGCCTGGGGGAGTCCATTACCCCGTCGTCGCCGAACAGCGCGGCTTCCAGCTCGGAATCGAAGCCGACGCCGACGATCACCAGATCGCTCGCCGACGCCAGCGCCGCCGGGGAGGCGGTTGCCGCCGCGCCGTCGGCCTCGGCGGCGGCCATCGCCTCGGCGCGGACATCGTATCCGCGCGTCTCGAACCCCGCTGCGGCCAGATGGCGGGCGAGCTGCCCGCCCATCTTGCCCAGCCCGATCACGCCGACGCTGCCGATCTTTGCGGGGTTCATTCCGCGGCCTCCCTTTTCTTGCCCGCGCCGATGCGGATCTCGCGAACCTCGTGCAGGGTCGCGCAGCCGGGGCAGATGATCTCTTCGAGGACGAAATTGGGGCTGTCTCCGCCCCAGCGAAGGGCGCGCAGCGGCCCGGCCGCGCCCAGCCGCCGGCGGCGCAGGATCGCGCTCCCCTTCCCGCCCGTGAGATCGTGGCCGCAGCGCGTGCAGCGGAGCGTCTGGCCGTCCCCGTCGACACGGCTTTCGAGATGTTCGCCGACGCGATGGGTGCCCGGGCCGGTGAGCGCCGTCCCGGCGGTCCAGCCCGCCGTCGCCTCCCCTTCCCGGCGCGCGCGGCGCATTGCATCGCGGACGGTCGCGGTCGCCGCCTCGTCGACGCCGCCACCGGCCGCGAGCACGACGCCGTATTGCGCGCGCGCTTCGTCGCGGGTGACGCGGCCTTCGGCGATGTCGGCGGCGGCCGCCTCGGGGTCGCGGTCGAGGGGATCGCCGTACCCGCCCCCACCGGCGGGGTAGAAGACGAGCGCGTCGTCCGGGCCGAGCACGGCCTCGGCCTTGGACGCGAGATGCTCGATTCGCCCCGCGAAGTCCTCGGACGAGGCGGGCGGCGCGCCCGATCCTATCGCCTCGCGGGCGCGGGTTTCGCGGATCACGCTGGTCTGCGATCCGGCACCCGGATAACCGCCCGCGATCCCGTGCGCGTTGGTCTGGTCGGTGCCCGCGGTGTTGGTCGATTTGAGGACCAGCGCGTCGGTGCCGTGCGGGACCAGCGCGATCTCGGCGGTAAGGCCGCCGCGATATTGTCCCGCGCCGCCGGAATCCGGGATGGAGCGGCGATAGACGTAGAGCACCGGCAGTTTCCATTCGGTGCCCTCGACATTGCCCATGCTGGAGGCGAAGGAGGTGATGGTGCCGGCGTGGTCGAAACCGTCGGCGAAGGACCTCGCGCCGCCGCCGGAGCCCCGATGATCGGACAGCAGCGCGCCGACCCGGCGACCGCCCGGGGCGGTCGCGAAGACGTTGTTGCAATTGCTGGACGAGTTCCAGGAGGGGCAGACGCGATCGCGGAAACCCTCGGACGAGGCGAACATCCGGGAAACCGCCTCCGCGGCGGCCACCGTGACCAGCCAGCGGAACCCGACCGTCGATATCGAGACCGGCGCCGGGAAGCGGGCGTTGACGACGGTGCCCTCGGGCGCGGTGATCCGCATGCAGCGCCTGAGCCCCTCGTTCCAGTCGATGTCGCCCTGGCACAGGAAGCTGAACAGCGGCACCGCCGCGCCGCCCACCGTCGCGGGCAAGGTGCTGTTGACCGCGGCGTCGACCTGCGGCGCGGAGCCGGTAAAGTCGAAGTGGAGGGTCTCGCCCTCCTTGCTCAGGCGGAGCGCGACGCGGTGGATCCTGTCCGAACCCACCCGGTCGCCGTCCATATAGGCGTTGCCGGTCCAGCTCCCCTCGGGCAGCGCGGCGATGGCGTCCCGGATTTGCGCCTCGGCAACGTCGATGGCCTGTTCCATCACCGCCCGGACGATTTCCGGCCCCTGCTCGGCAAGGAGGGCATCGATGCGCTGCCTGGCGCGGTTGATCGCGCCGATCTGCGCGCCGAGATCGAGCGTGACCATGTCGGGCAGGCGCGAATTGGTGACGAAGGTATGCTCCACCTCGGGCGAGGGCTCGCCCGCGTCGACGATCTTGAGGAAGTAGCGCGGCGGGTCCTGGTAGATCGTCCGGGCGTTGATGCAGAAGCTGCCCTCGTCGATCCCGCCGACATCGGGGTGGTGGAGCACGTTGCCGATCCACATGAAGATCTCGCCGTCGACGAAGACCGGGCTCGCCATCACCACGTCGTTCTGGTGCAGCGCCCCCATGAACGGATCGTTGGTGAGAAAGATATCGCCGTCGCGGATACGTCCCGCCTTCTGGATGATCGAGCGCATCGTGTCGCCCATGGTGGTGACATGGACCACGGAGCCGATGCCGGCGACCACCACCTCGCCCCCGGCGGTGAACAGCCCGGCGTTGAAGTCGTTCCCCTCGACCACGATCGGCGACGCCGAGATGGTCTTGATCGCGGACGATTGTTCGTCGTTGATCTGCCACAGCCGGTGCTTCAGCACCTCGAAGGTGATGGGATCGACCACGCCTGTCATCCTCCCGGTTCCGGCTGGATCTCGATATTGCCGAGCCTGTCGAGACGCGCCGTCGCCGATGGCGGAACCCAGATCGTCGTCATGTCGCGCTCGATCACCGCGGGTCCGGCGAAATCCGCCCCGGGGGCGAGGGCCGCGAAATCGTGGATCTCGGCTTCGAGCGGCTGGGCGCCGCGACGATGGACGCGCCGCCTGCCGGTCGGACGGGGACCGGTCGACGCGCCCGCCCGCTCGGCGAATCGTGGCACATCGGCGGCGACCACGGCCTCGATGCCGAAGCTGACGATTTCGAGCCCCGCCGCCTGGCGTACCGCGCTGGCGCCGTAGCGCTGCTCGTAGAGCGTCCCGAAGGCATGCCGCAGCCGGTCGGCGAGGCCCGGCTCGGCGGCGCCGTCGGGAAGATCGAGAGAGATTTCGTTCATCTGGCCGCGATAGCGCATCTCGACGCTGTAGCGGATCGCGGCATCGTCGGGCGCGAGGCCGCTCGCCGCGAGATCGGCCTCCGCGCGCCGCGCCAGCGCGGCCAAGGACATCCCGGCGACCCGGCGGGCCGCATCCTCGTCGTCGAGCCCGACCGGGGCGGACAAAGTGTGGGCGTAGACGATGTCGGAAAGCGCGATTCCCAGGGCGGAAAACACCGCCGCGCCATAGGGCACGATCACGCGGGCGATCCCGAGCCGCATCGCGAGGTCGGCGCAATGCGCGCCGCAGGCCCCACCGTAAGCGAAGAGCGTGAACTGCCGGGGATCGTTGCCGGTCTCGATGGTGACCTTGCGGATCAAATCCGACATGCGACCGTTGACGACCTCGACGATCCCGGCGGCCGCGTCGGCGACGCCGAGACCGAGCGGGCGGGCGACGTGGCGGTCGATCGCGGCCGCGGCAA
The DNA here is from genome assembly GCA_965205995.1 of Alphaproteobacteria bacterium. Lineage (GTDB taxonomy): Bacteria > Pseudomonadota > Alphaproteobacteria > MPNO01 > MPNO01 > MPNO01. The sequence goes on from OZ242200.1 coordinate 2,777,937, forward strand.
GGTCGGGATCGAGGTGATAGCGGCCGCCGAAAAAACGCTCCGGGTTGACGATGCCGAGCACGATCAGCGCATCGGTCACGGTGGGGTATTCGCCGCCGCGCCCGTAAGCGGCGGGGCCGGGATCGGCGCCGGCGCTCTCCGGGCCGACCTTGAGCCGGAAACCGTCGCTGACCGCGATGCTGCCGCCGCCGGCACCGAGCGTGTCGATGCGTACCGAGCGGGTCAGCACGGGTAGCCCCTGGCCGAGAAACGGGGTGCTGGTGCGCTCGATCCCGCCGCGGGCGATCAGCCCGACATCGAAGCTGGTGCCGCCCATATCGGCGGTGATCGCGTTGTCGATCCCGAGCGCGCGGCCGAGATGGCGCGCGGCGACGAGACCGCCGACCGGACCCGAGTTCACCACCGAGACCGCTTCCCGCGCGGCGCCCTCCGGCAGCGCCGTCCCGCCGGACGCGGTCATGATCTGGATCGGATGGCGCAGACCGTCTTTCGCCAGCCGGTCCTGCAGGCCGGAGATATAGCGCGCGGTCGCCGGCCCCACATGGGCCGCCACCGCGGCGGTCACCATGCGCTCGTATTCGCCGATCCGGGGCGCGATCTCGGATGACAGGAAAACCGGCAGGCCGGGCGCGATTTCGGCCGCGATCTGGCGAACCGCCCGCTCGTGGTCGGGGTGGAGAAAGGACCACAGCAGGCAGACGGCAAGGCTTTCGGCGCCGCCTTCGACCAGGGTCCGGACAGCGTCCGCGATTTCTTCCCCGTCGACGGGCGCCAGAACCTCGCCCCCGGCGGCGATGCGCCCCCCGATTCCGCGCACCAGCCGGCGCGAGACCAGCGCCGGCGGCGGCTCGGTATGCAGGAAATCCATTGCCTTCGCGTGCGGCAGCCCGCCGACGCGGCCGACCGGTCCGCGCCCGATGACCAGAGTATCCTCGAAACCGCGCGTCGCGATCAGCCCCACTTTGGCGCCGCTTCGCTGGATCAGCGCGTTGGTCGAAACCGTGGTGCCGTGGGCGAAACGCGCGGTTGCCCCGAGCACCTCGGTCACCGGAAGCTGCGCGTTGCGGGCGAGGCTCGCAAGGCTCTCGACGGCACCGTCCTCGGGATTGGCCGGGGTCGAGAACGCCTTGTCCACCGTGACCGCGCCGGCGGCGTCGATCTGGACAATATCGGTGAACGTGCCCCCGGTATCGACGCCGAGCGAGAGCGGCCCGTATTCCATCGCCGTCTACAGCTTCTCCAGAAGATGGCCGAACTTCTGGCGGATCCGGAGTCTCTCCCCGGGGCTGGCTTCGGCGACGGGCGGGAATTCGTCCATCCACTCGAACGGCCGGCAAGCGTCGATCAGCGCACGGCTGTTCATGTTCTCGCCGGGACGTTTCATCGGGTCGAGCGGGCCGGACCAGGTGCGGCGGATGAAGTCGATATCCTGTTCCGGGTCGCAGCGCGACGCGATCGCCCACATCACGTCGTGGACGCTGGTCGGGTCGATGTCGTGGTCGACCACGACCACGAAGCGGCCGAGATAGTTCGCCGCATGGGCACCGGCCGTGAGCAGCAGGGCCTGGCGCGCGTGGCCCGGGTATTTCTGCTCGATCGAAATGACATTGAACATGCGCCCGCCGCCGAACTCCATGCTCCAGACGCCCTTGACCCCGGGCAGGCCGGCGCGTTCGACCTGGTCCCAGATCATCGCCGACTTGACCGTGCATTTGGAGAACGAATAGTCGGATGGCGGCCGGCCGGGGCGCGCCATGGTGTGGATCGGCTGGTTCCGGTGATAGACCCGGCGCACCTTGACGACATAGTCCTCTCGCTCGGCGCTCGCGTAGTACCCGGTCCACTCCCCGAACGGGCCCTCGATGCGCTTCTCGTCGGGCAGGATCTCGCCCTCCAGCACGATCTCCGCCGCGGCCGCCATCGGCAGGCCATGGAGCTCGGTGGCGGTGATGTCGAACGGCACGCCGCGGTGGCCGCCCGCATGGGCGAATTCCGGCGTCCCCCAGGCCACCTCGTTCGCCGCCGACAGGAACAGCAGCGGATCCTGGCCGACGCTGATCGCGACCGGGCATGGCTCGCCCCTGGCGAAATACTTGTCGCGGATCTGGCGCCCGTGCTTGCCGGGCGATATCCAGAGCCCGACCGTGTTCTTGTCATGCACCTGGACCCGGTAGGTGCCGAGATTGACCCAGCCGTCATCCGGGTCGCGGGTGGTCACCAGATCGCCGGTGCCGAAATAGCGCCCGCCGTCTCCTTCGTGCAGCAGGGGGACGGGGAACTTGTAGAGATCCACCGCGTCGTCGCGGTCGACATTTTCCATCACCGGGCCGGTATTGAGCTCGCGCGCCGGCAGCGGCTCGAAATCCTTCAGCCTGTCCCGATAGCTCTGGACCACGTCGATGGGGTTCTTCGGCCTGGAAAAGCCGAGCGTCATCGCCAGCCGGTTCATCGAATTGGTGGCGCCCGACAGCACCCGGTAGTCGGAAGCGAAGCCGGGGATGTTCTCGAACAGGATGGCTGGCGGGTTGTCGGGCTTGGCGTGGTAGATCATCTCCGCCACCGAGCCCATTTCGAGATTCCAGTCGACCCCGTCGACGCGCATCAACTCGCCGAGCGATTCCGCGCGCTCGATCCATTCCCGCAAATCTTCGTGGGGCCGGTCGTACTCGCCGTAACCCTTGGTGCCGCCGTCCGCCATATCCGGTTTCGTCCCTTCCGCGCTAGTGCCGAGATTCACGCCGGGTTTGTAGCAGAGGAAAAGCCATAAACCGAATATCCCCTGCGGTCGGCAGCTATCTGTCTTGCATATACCCGGCCGCGACCGTCTCCGGCAGCCGGAACAGGCGCCGCGCGTTCTCGCCGAGGATCCTGCGCTTGCCGGTGTCGCCAAGGATCGCCAGATCGCCGATCGCTCCCGGCAGGTCCATGTCGGATGCCGGGTAGTTGGAGGCATAGATCAGGCTGTTGGGCGCGTCGATCGCCCGGTAGGCGGCGGCGAGGGCGTCTTCCCGGTCCGGCACCTCCACCGGGTTCGAGGTGTAGTGCATCTCCCGCATATAGGCGCCCGGAAGGCGCTTCAGCGTCGGGCATTCCGAACTCCGCATGCGGTATTCGTTGTCGAGCCGCATCATCAGCCAGGGCACCCAGGAAATCCCGGAATCCATCCAGATCACGGGCATGCGCGGAAAACGCTCCGGCATGCCGTTCACCACCCAGTTGGTGCAGTGGACGATGTTGTACCATTGCTGCGACAGCGCCTTGACCGCCATGAACTTGCTCACGTTGCGGAACAGCGGGTCTTCCCAATCGGTACCGCCGTGGAAGGCGATCGGCAGGCCGGTCTCCTCGATCGCCGCGTAGACCGGCATATAGGCGTTGTCGTGGACCGATTTCTGGCGCAGCGCGGTGACCTGGAACCCGGCGATCCCGGCGCGGCCGGCATAGGCCTCGACCGTCTTGAGGGCGGCGTCGGGCGCGCTGAACGGGAGCATGATCCAGCCGAGCAGCCTGGGCGAGACCGGCAGGACGCGCTCGGTGAGCCAGCGGTTATAGGCGCCGAGAACCCCCGCCTCGACCTCGGGCTGGGGGTGCAGCCCCATGATCTGGAGGCCGAACGGCGACAGCGCGGCCACATCGATCCCCATCGCATCCATCGCGCGCAGCGCGAGCTCGGCGGCGCGGTGGGTGCCGTCGCCGGGGGTGGTCTCGAGGCGGCGCAGGATGTCGCGCGTGATCCGGCCGCCGACATCGTGATAGGCGACGCGGTCGAGGGGGAAACGCGCCGCCTGCCGGGCCGCGCCCTGGGCGCTCCGCGCGAGCTGCCGGACGATCGGGTCCTCGATCAGCGGGATGATGTCTGTGATCGATTCCTTCTCGTAGACATGCGCGTCGGCATCGACGACCAGGATGTCGTCGATTCCGGCCTCGGCCCGGCGTCGCGCGTTGGCGAGATGATGGCCGGTGTGGAAGGTCTCGGCCGTCAGGCCGGGCACCCGCCCGCCGCCCGGAATGTCCATATCGCGGGTTCCCCGTGTCGCGGGTTTCAGTGCATCGACTGGCCGCCATCGACATTGATGGTCTGGCCGGTGATGAAGTCGGAGCCGGGCGACATCAGGAACATGACCGCGCCGACCAGGTCGTCGGGAAATTGGTGGCGGCGGATGATGCGCCCGGGCGGCGGCTCGTTCTTCTGGGCGTAGTCGCCGGAGGAGGCGACCTGGGTGTCGCTCAGCGTGAAGCCCGGGGTGATCGCGTTGACGCAGATATTGTAGGGGCCGATTTCGGTCGCGAGCGAGCGGGTGAGGCCGATCACCCCGGCCTTGGAGGTCGAGTAGTCGAGACGGTTGGGCGAGCCCAGCCAGAACCGCCCGGACGAGATATTGACGATCTTGCCGCCGCCCTGCTCCTTCATCTGCGGCGCCACCGCGCGGCAGCAGACGAAGATGCCGCGCAGATTGACCTCCATCACCCGGTCCCAGCGCTCCACGTCGATCTCCATCCAGTCGCCGCGCGGCAGGACGCTCATCAGCGAGGCGTTGTTGAGCAGCCCGTCGATCCGCCCGAAGCTCTCGATCGCGGTCCGCGCCATGCGCTCGGCCTGGTCGGCATCGCTGACATCGGTCGCGCAGGCCACCGCCTCGCCCCCGGCGGTCCGGATGGCGGCCACGGCATCGTCGTTGGCCTCGGCGTCGATGTCGGCGACGACGATTTTGGCGCCGGCCGCGGCCATGCGCTCGCAATAGACCCGGCCGATCCCCTTGCCGCCGCCGGTGACGATGATCGTCCGGTCGCGGATGCTGAGGAGCGATGCGCTGTCGAACCCGTCTGTCATGCCTGCCCCGCCGCCGTGATGAATATGAAACCGGGTCGGACTATCCCGGTTCGGATCGATGGAAGTCTAATGGAATGGCCACCGGAGATCGATCTTGATCGGGGAACCCTGCGCTCCGCATAATGGCGACGGCATGCAGTAGGTCCGAGTTCCGCGGAGGGCCGATGATGGACTTCTTCCAGACTTTGTTGCGGCCCGATCGGGAGGAGAACCCGGAACGCGCCGAAATCGCGCGCGCCGCGAACATCCTGCAGGTCGGCGAGTTCCAGTTCCTCCAGCTCGCCTACCGCGCATGGCATGGCGGGGAGATGCCCGACCAGATGACCGACCGTATCTTCGCGTCCTACATGCTCTACAACGAGGTGCCGCACTGGGCGCAGCATTATGCGCGCGAGATCTTGCGGCGCGACGAGGCCAATATCCTGCAGCCCAACGACCCGCTCTATCACTGCTACGACGTCGACTACGGCGGCGGCGTTTCCGACGGGCTCAAGCGGTTCTGTCTGGCCGCGAGTCTGGTGGCGATGGTCCTGGTCTGCGGCGTTCTGGCCGGCCACTTCGCGTCCGGCGAAGGCACCTCGGTCCTTCCCCCCTATTTCGAGAAGGAAGAGATCGCTGCCCGGCCCGTCTTCCCGCCCCGGCTCTGAGGCCGACGAATGTTCGAGTTCGCGGGCGAATACGAAACCGCCGTCAACTGGATATTTCTCGCGGTCACGGCGGTGATCGCGTGGAAGGGCGTCCGCGCGCGCAACCCCGACGGCAAGGCCGATTTCGTGCACCTCCTGTTCGGCTGCATCGCCGCGGTGTTCTTCATGATGGTGCTTTTCCAGGACGTGCTCGGCGTGGTGCGGCTCTAGCCCGGATCAGGGCTTGTACATGCGCTGCTTCTCGTCGATCTCGGGCACGCGAAGGAGGCGTTGCTCGGGCGGCAGTTGGAGTTGCCGGTCGAGATAGATCGCCCGGTCCCGGGCGGTGGAGGGGCGCGGCGTACCGTAGACGATCTTGTCGAAGAGGCTGGGGCCGGACAGCGCGCCCTCGTCGATGCGGATCCCCTTGACGTAGTCCTCCAGCGCCGTCCGGTAGCGCCCGGCCCGGTCGTGGACGATGCCGCGATTGGTGTAGGCGGCGGCCAGAACCGCCCAGCCGGTCCGGTCGTCGTCCTCCAAGGTCTTTTCGAGAAAGCCGATCAGGTAGGTCAACTCGGCGATCGCCTCGGCCTCGCGTTCCGCCTTGATATGGACCAGAGCACGCCCCATCAGCGCGCCCCGGTGATTGGGCAGCTCGGCGAGCGCCTTGTCGAAGCTCGCCATCGCCTCGTCGAGCTTGTCTTCGCCCAGCCGGATGTCGCCCTGGCGGGTGTAGTAGTCCCCGGGAGCCTGGTTGGTGAACAGCTCGATCGCCGTCCAGACCGAGAACATCGCGAAGGTCACGATGGCGCATATAACGACGAAGCGCTTGAGGACGCGGCGGTTCATCCAGCGTCGCGGAACAGCCAGGCGACGTAGCCATAGGCGAAGACAAGGCACAGGAGCGCGCTGGTCGCCGAGGCTCGCCTGTGCAGCCGCTGCCGCCGCTCCGCGTCCTCCTCGCCGTCGCGCTCGGCGCGACGGACATTCAGCACCCAGATCAGCCGCCGCACCGGGAAGAACAGTGCGAGCGCCATCGCGAGGGTCCAGAGAAGCGCGTAATCGGCCGTGAAAATCTCAGCCATGGTCCTGCGTCTTCGCGCCCGCCGCCGGTTCGCACGGGGGGGAAAGGAAAAGGGGGAAGGGCCAGGCCCTTCCCCCAGGGATCGTCAGTCGGACTCGGACTCAGCCGGAGTCGCCGGCAGCCCGTTCTGGAACCACGTCGCCGATATCGTCGACCAGCGCCTCGACCTCCTTCTCCGGTACGAGGGAGAGTTCCATCTTGTAGGCCAGCAGCCACATCATGCCGACGCCCAGTATCCAGAACAGGATCTGCCAGGCCCAGATCGACGGGATGCCGAAGGTCCAGGCGTCGACCCCGCCATTGGGCTCGCCGAAGACGTAGTTGCCGAGCACGGCGCCGGGCCCGATGCCGAAGAACATCCAGGCGAGGGTAACGATCCAGGCCACCGGTACGAGCGACTTCTTGGAGGGCGACAGCGAAGCGTGCTCGCGCAGGAAGTTGTGGTACTTCATGCGGTGCTGGGTCGATGCTTCGTCCTGGGTTGACGCCGAGACCGCGATGCAGACCACCAGGTTGAAGAACATCCCCCACCCGGCGGAGTGGATGGTCCACGGCCAGCGGCCCCAGACATCGGCGCCGAACCAGCCGAGGATCGTGATCCCGAAGCTCTCGGTGAAGATGACCCCCAGCAAGCCGGCCGCGAGCCCCCAGGTCACCCCTTGGCGGGTGAGCCACGGGACCCAGCAGACGGCGGCCAGCGCGGGCCACATCTGGAAGCCGAAGGCGACCGCCAGACCGCCGAGCAAGACCAGCGCGTCACGCGAGAATGTCGCGACTACGAGCGCCGCGATGACGATGAAGGCGACACCGATCCGGCCCCACAGCTTCTGCTGCTCGTGCGTCGCGTTGGGAACCAGATAGCGCTTGTAGAGGTCGCGCGTCAGCATCCCGCCGGCGGTCGACATATAGGCCGCCCCGGTCGACTGCATCGCCGCCAGGGCGCAGACCGCGAGCAGCCCGACAAGCCAGGGCGCTGCGTCGGCGATCTGGTTGAAGTAGTTGGGCACCAGGGAGTCGGGCTTCTTGGCGATTCCCTCAGAAAGTATGGTGCTGATCCCCAACCCCGCTTCGTTGACCAGCGGGTTGGCGCCCAGCAGATGCGCGCCCATGCCCTGGAATGCGGTGAAGAAGAACAGGATCAGGCCGATGCCGAAGGACGACGCCCAGACCTGCTGCGGCGCGAACGGCCGCGGGTCCCGGTTGCCGAAGGCCCACATCGAGAACGCCGGCGAGGACTGGATACCCATCAGCGCGAACATGTAGGTCAGGCACATGATGCCGGTCCACAGCCCGCCCACCGGGGTTTCCTTGCCGAGACCCGCGGTGAACTGGATGACGCCCGGGATGGCGAAATACGAGTTGTAGTCGCCCCCGCCATAGCCCTTGGTGGTCCCCCACTTCGCGACGTCGCTGGCCGCCAGCTTGGCGAACCCCTCATTGAGGGCGCCCCAGCCGCCGATCAGATTGAGCGCGATGAAACCGGTGATGATGATGCCGAGCGCCAGCAGGATGCATTGCAGCGTGTCCACATAGGCCACGGCTCTCAGCCCCCCGGAGCCGACATAGATCAGCACCACCAGCGACAGCACCCACATGCCGAAGTTCACGCTCACCAGGCCGTCGGTCAGAACGTTGAACAGGAAGCCCGACGCGCCGAGCTGGACCCCGAGATAGGGGATCGAGAACAGCAGCGCGACGATAACCGTCAGGATGCGGATCGCGTCGCCCCGGAAGTAGTCGGAGAACATCTCGCCGGGCGTCACGTACCCGTACCGCTTGCCCAGCATCCATTGCCGCTTCAGGAACAGGACGCCGGTGAACGGAATCGTGATGGTGTAGAACGAGGCATAGGCGTATTGGAACCCGTCACGATAGACCAGGCCCGGATGCCCCATGAAAGTCCATCCCGAGAACGACGTCGCCGTCGCCGCGAGGACGAACACCCACATCGAGAGCTGCCGGCCCGCGATGAAATAGTCGCCCGCAGTCCTCGCCATTCTTGCGCATTTGACACCCCAGAAGATGCAATATGCCCAGTAGAGAACGACGAAGACGCAGAGCCATACGACCTTCGCTGACAAGTCGATTCCTCCTATGCCGCGTTGCGCCGTCCCGGTTCGCGATCGAAGGGACTGCGTCCGGCTTCATGCGTTCGGCGTATTCTTACCGGCCGATCTCTAGTTTGGATTGGCCAGCTTTATCGGGACCGACGCTGAAACCGAAAAACGCTAACACCGTTACAGATTCGAGACAACCACCACTATGGTTTCGGGACCGCCGCCACGGAGAGGCTCCTGCCGCCCTCTGCAAGGCGCGGGCAGCGGAAGCTGCAGACCCCAAGGCCGGTCGAGGATCCAAGCTCCGGCGGATATCATGAACTCACCGCAATACGTCTATGTCATGCAGCGGCTCGGCAAGGCCTATCCGGGCGGCCGGGAGGTCCTCAAGGACATCACCCTGGCCTTCCTGCCGGGGGCCAAGATCGGCGTGCTCGGGCTCAACGGCGCCGGCAAGTCGACCCTGCTCAGGATCATGGGAGGGATCGAGACCGAATATCTCGGCGAGGCCTGGGTCGCGGCCTCGATCCGGGTCGGCCATCTCGCGCAGGAACCCGCGCTCGACCCGTCCAGGGACGTGCTCGCCAATGTGCTCGAAGGCGTGGCCGAAACGCGCGACCTGCTCGCGCGTTTCGAGGCGGTGAGCGCCAAATTCGCCGAGCCGCTCGACGACGATGCGATGAATGCCCTGATCGAGGAACAGGGCGCGCTGCAGGAGCGGATCGACGCGGCGGACGCCTGGGACCTCGATCGCAAGGCCGAGATCGCCATGGACGCGCTCCGATGCCCGCCGGCGGATACGGAGGTCGCAACGCTGTCGGGCGGCGAGCGCCGCCGGGTGGCGCTTTGCCGGCTGCTGCTGGGCCAGCCGGATCTGCTGCTGCTCGACGAGCCGACCAACCATCTCGACGCCGAATCCGTCGCCTGGCTCGAACGTTTCCTGCATGACTATCCGGGCACCGTGGTGGCGATCACCCATGACCGGTACTTCCTTGACAACGTGGCGGGCTGGATCCTCGAGCTCGACCGCGGCCGCGGCATCCCCTGGCAGGGCAACTACTCGTCCTGGCTGGAACAGAAGGAAATGCGCCTGGCCCATCAGGAGAAGCGGGAAACCGCGCGCCAGAGAACCCTGGCCCGCGAGCTCGAATGGATCCGCGCCTCCCCCAGGGCGCGCCAGGCGAAGAGCAAGGCCCGGGTCGCCGCGTACGAAACCCTGCTCGCCGAGGCCAATGACCGCGCGCCCGAGACCGCGCAGATCGTCATTCCGCCGGGTCCGCGGCTCGGCGACCTGGTCATCGAGGCGCAGGGCCTGAGCAAGGGGTTCGGCGACCGGCTGCTGATGGAGGGTCTCGACTTCAGGCTCCCGCCCGGCGGTATCGTCGGCGTGATCGGGCCCAACGGGGCGGGCAAGACGACCCTGTTCCGCATGATCACGGGCGCGGAGACCCCCGATTCAGGCGCGCTCCGCATCGGCGAGACCGTGGTGCTCGGCTATGTCGATCAGTCCCGCGACAGCCTGAACGCCGACAACACGGTCTGGGAAGAGATCGCCGAGGGCGAGGCGGAGGTCACGATGGGCGCCCGCAGGATGGGCTCGCGCGCCTATGTGGGCGCCTTCAACTTCCGCGGGCCGGACCAGCAGAAGAAGGTCGGGGAGCTCTCGGGAGGCGAGCGCAACCGGGTGCATCTGGCCAAGCTGCTCAAGTCGGGCGCCAACGTCCTGCTCCTCGACGAGCCCACCAACGACCTCGACGTGGACACGCTCCGCGCGCTCGAGGACGCGCTGGCCTCATTCGCGGGATGCGCGGTGGTGATCAGCCACGACCGCTGGTTCCTCGACCGTATCGCGACCCACATGCTGGCCTTCGAGGGCGAGGGCCGGGTGGTCTGGTTCGAGGGGAACCACGCAGACTACGAATCGGATCGCCGGCGCCGCCTCGGCGACGAGGCCGACCGGCCGCGCCGAATGCGGTACAAGCCGCTGGCGCGGGGATGATTCGCGGGCCGGTCCCGCCGCGCTATTGCCGGGTTGCGGTCTTGTCGCGCAGCATTGCCAACAACCCCTCGACCTTGCCGCCCGCGGTGCGGATGGCGGCCGCGAACTGGTCGCGCTGGGTGATGCTCATGCTGATACCGTCGACGATCACGTCGACGATCCGGGGTCCGTTCTTGGTCTGGCGGACGCGCCAGCCGATGCGGATCGGCGGCCTCGTGGCGTCCGCGGCCACTTCGGACAGAACCAGCCGATCGCGCTCATTGATCGTCCGGACACTGGTGATGCGCAGCTTCACGCCGCCCAGATCGCGGAAACGGTTTGCATAGGCGAGCACGAGGAAGTCCTCGAACAGGCGCCGGTATTCCGTGCGCTGTTCCGCAGAAGCAACCCGCCAATAGCGCCCGAGGGTAAACCGCGCGATGGTCTTGAGTTCGAAGGTCTTGCCGAGGACCTGCCGGAATATCTCGGTCCGCTGTTCATCGGTGACCTCGCCGGAATAGGCGGTGAAGACCCGGTCGGCGGTGTCGCGGATGAAGGTCTCCGCCTCGTCCCCGCCCGCGACCGCGGGCGGAACGGCCAGGACGAGCCACGCGGCGACTGCAAGCAGCCCGGGCCGGGAGAGACGCATGACGCTACCGAGCCGGCGGGCGGGCGGGCTCCTTTTCGTTTTCGTCCTCCGGATCGTCCTCTTCGCCAGGCATCGAGGGGAGCGGCGGCAACTCGGCTGCCGCGCCGTTTGCGATAGCGTCGCGGCGATTCTGGCGGTACAGGCTGCGAATAGCTGCATAGAAGTCGACCGAAGTCTGTTCCAAGTCGCTTAACAATTCGTAGTTCCGCGCCCGCACGTCAACAATTTTGGCGCTGAACCGGGAATAGGTGAATTTCTCATAGCGAAGATAGGCGAACGGATCGCTGAAATAATCGGCCACCCGGCCGGCCGCGTCCCGCGCATTGGACGGGCCCAGCACCGGGAGCATGAGATAGGGGCCTTCTTCGACGCCCCAAACCGCGAGGGTCTGGCCGAAGTCCTCGTTGCGCCGAACGATCCCGAATTCCCCCGCGAGATCCACCGCGCCCGCAAAGCCCAGGGTGCTGTTCACCGAGAATCGAAACAGGGTCGTTCCGGCGTGTTCGACATCTCCCTGCAACAAGGCGTTCAACAGGGTCACCGGGCTGCGCAGGTTGTTCAGAAAATTGCCGAGTATGTCCCGGAGCGGACCGGGGACGGCTTCCTTGTAGACATAGGCGACCGGCTTGAGGATGTAACGGTCGGCCTCGATATTGACGGCGAAGACGATGCGGTTGATGGGCTCGAACGGATCGTTGATCCTCTGGAAGGCCTCACGGCTCTCGGGATCTTCCGGCGGCGGCGGGGAGGCGCATCCCAGAGGCCCGAAAACGCCGATGCACAGCAGGGCGACGAGAGCCCGGGCGAGGCCGTTTGGGAGAGGGCAACGTCTGGACAGTGGAATTCGCCTTCCGGGCCGGGAAATGACGCCAACCGGGAGTCTGGATTTCGAACCTGCCGTCTCCCGGAGGGTTCGCACCCAAGAGGCTCCGACCGCCGCCAAATTCCGCAGGCCGGCCGCCCACCCCCGGCGAGCCGCCGAGGTTAGTTCGGGGCATGGGCGATTTCCAGTTGCAACCCCTTCCCGCCTGCGCGCTTTCATAGGAATGCTGCAAAAATATCACATTATTGTGGCGTTTCGCGAGTCCCCGCTTCCAGGCTGTATATTCGCATTGCCGGGAGGTCGATCGGGCACGATGTGGACGCCTTGGGATCGTTGTTGATCGCCATGCAGGGGGGAGTCGGGCGGTGACGGGATCGGCCACGATACCCGGGAGAAGCCGGCGCCGGCCGGGAGGCCCGGGCGCGACCCGGGACGGCGTCATTCGCCCTCCGCGGTCGACGATTCCGCGGCGGAACGGCGGCGACGGCGGGCCCGAGGTGTCGTTCGAATTCTTCCCGCCCAGGACCGAGGAAATGGACGCAGCGCTCTGGTCGACCATTGAGCGGCTCGCCCCGCTGGGACCCCGTTTCGTTTCGGTGACCTACGGCGCCGGCGGGACGACCCGGGATCGCACCCACGCGACGGTCACCCGCATCGAGCGCGAGACGGGCCTCCGCGCCGCAGCGCATTTGACTTGCGTCGCCGCGACCCGCGCCGAGGTCGATGCCGTCGCCCTCCGCTACTGGCAGGCAGGAATCCGGCATATCGTGGCGCTGCGCGGCGACCCTCCGAAACAGGCCGACCGCTACACCCCCCATCCGGACGGCTACGCCTTCGCGTCGAACCTCGTGGCGGGGCTCAAGCGCGTCGCCGACTTCGAGATAACGGTCGCGGCCTTTCCAGAAGGGCATCCCGAAGCGCCGGACGCGGCGGCCGATATAGAGAATTTGAAGCGCAAGCTGGATGCGGGTGCGACACGCGCGATCACCCAGTATTTCTTCGATGCGGAAACCTTTCTTCGCTACCTCGACCGGGTCCGCGCCGCGGGGATCGATGTCCCGGTGGTTCCGGGCATTCTGCCGGTGACCAACTTCGCGCAGCTGCTGCGCTTCAGCGCGATGTGCGGGGCGACCGTACCGGGCTGGATGGCGGATCTCTTCGACGGTCTGGACGAGGATCCGGAAACCCGACGGCTGGTTGCCGCATCGATCGCCGCCGAGCAGTGCCGGGCGCTCCAGGCGAATGGCGTCGACGAGTTTCATTTCTACACCCTCAACCGGGCGGGCCTCACCTATGCGATCGCCCGCATCCTCGGTCTGCGCCCGGGCGCAGGCGCGGCGACGGCGCACCCGGCGGGCTGAGCGGCGACGATGACGGGTTCCCTCGCAGCCGAAATCTCGGAGACCCCTCGGGGCGAGCGCGCCCATGCCGCCGAAGGCGGCGCGCTCGAGCGCGCTTTGGCCTCCCGCATTCTCGTGCTGGACGGCGCGATGGGCACGATGATCCAGGATTACCGCCTCGTCGAGGCGGACTACCGGGGCGACCGCTTCGCCGACCATGCGGCGCCGCAGAAGGGCAACAACGATCTCCTGTCGCTGACCCAGCCCGGCATCGTCCGCGACATACACGCCGCCTATCTCGCGGTCGGCGCGGACATCGTCGAGACCAACACCTTCAATTCGACCGCCATCGCGATGGCGGACTACCTGATGGAGGACGTGGTCTACGACCTCAATTTCGCCTCCGCCCGGATCGCCCGCCATGCCGCGGACGCGCAGACCGCGCTGACCCCGGAGCGGCGGCGCTTCGTCGCCGGGGTTCTCGGCCCGACCAACCGCACCGCGTCGATCTCGCCCGATGTCAACGATCCGGCTGCGCGCAACGCCGATTTCGACACCCTGGCCGCCGCCTATCGGCAGGCGGCCTCGGGTCTGGTCGACGGCGGGGTCGACCTCCTGCTGATCGAGACCGTGTTCGACGTGCTCAACTGCAAGGCGGCGGTCTTCGCCGTCGAAACGGTTTTGGCCGAGCGCGGCGAGCGTCTGCCGATGATGATTTCGGGGACCATCACCGACGCCAGCGGGCGGACCCTGACCGGCCAGACGCCGGAGGCGTTCGTGAATGCGATCGCCCATGCCGAACCCCTGGTGGTGGGGCTCAACTGCGCGCTCGGCGCGGCCCAGCTGCGGCCGCATATCGAAGAGATCGCGCGCTGCAGCGAGGCCTATGTCGGCTGCCATCCGAATGCGGGCCTGCCGAACGCCTTCGGCGGCTACGACCAGACGCCGGAAGAGATGACCGAGGTGCTGAAGGAGTTCGCCGAGTCCGGTTTCGTCAATCTTGTCGGCGGCTGCTGCGGGACCACCCCGGCGCATATCGAGGCGATCGCGGACGCGGTCGCCGGAATTCCCGCCCGCACGCCCGCGCGGCGGGCGCCCGCCTGCCGGCTCAGCGGCCTCGAGCCGCTCACGATCGAGCCCTCTTCGCTGTTCGTCAATGTGGGCGAGCGGACCAACGTCACCGGCTCCGCGCGCTTCGCCCGGCTGATCAAGGAGGGCGACTTCGACGCCGCGCTGGACGTTGCGCGTCAGCAGGTCGAGAACGGCGCCCAGATCATCGATATCAACATGGATGAGGGGCTGCTCGATTCCAGGGCGGCGATGGCCCGGTTCCTCAACCTGATCGCCACCGAGCCGGACATCTGCCGGGTTCCGGTGATGATCGACTCCTCGGACTGGTCGGTCATCGAGGCGGGACTCAAATGCGTCCAGGGCAAGGGTGTGGTCAATTCGATCAGCCTGAAGGAGGGCGAGGAGGCGTTCATCCGCCAGGCCCGGCTGGTGCGGCGCTACGGCGCGGCGGTGGTCGTCATGGCCTTCGACGAGGCCGGCCAGGCGGACAGCGTCCGGCGCAAGCTCGAGATCTGCACCCGCGCATACCGGATCCTGGTCGACCGCGTGGGCTTTCCGCCGCAGGACATCATCTTCGATCCCAACATCTTCGCGGTCGCCACCGGCATCGAGGAGCACGCCCGCTACGCGCTCGACTTCATCGAGGCGGTCGAGGGCATCAAGGAAACCCTGCCGCATGCCCTGGTGAGCGGCGGGGTCTCCAACGTCTCGTTCTCGTTCCGCGGCAACAACCCGCTCCGCGAGGCGATGCATTCGGTGTTTCTGTACCACGCGGTCCGCGCGGGGATGGATATGGGTATCGTCAACGCGGGCCAGCTCGGGATCTACGAGGACATCGACCCCGATCTCAAGGAGCGCATCGAGGACGTGGTGCTGGCGCGCCGCGCGGATGCCACCGACCGGCTGCTCGAGGTCGCCGGTTCGGTCAGGGCGGAAGCCACCTCCAAGGCAGCCGACGAATGGCGGAACGAACCGGTGGAGGCGAGGCTGGTTCATGCCCTGGTCAACGGCATCAACACCTTCGTCGCGGAGGACACCGACGAGGCCCGGAAAGCGGCGAAACGCGCTCTCGACGTGATCGAGGGACCGTTGATGGACGGGATGAACGTCGTCGGCGACCTGTTCGGCGCGGGAAAGATGTTTCTGCCGCAGGTGGTAAAGAGCGCGCGGGTGATGAAACAGGCCGTCGCCCGGCTGATCCCCTTCATCGAGGACGAAAAAACCGCCGACCGGAAGAACCCGGCCAAGGGCAGGATCGTGATGGCCACCGTCAAGGGCGACGTCCACGACATCGGCAAGAACATCGTCGGCGTGGTTCTCGAATGCAACAATTTCGAGATCATCGACCTCGGGGTGATGGTCCCGGCGGAGCGGATCCTCGCCGCCGCGCGCGACGAGCGCGCGGACCTGGTCGGGCTGAGCGGGCTGATCACCCCCTCGCTCGGCGAGATGGTCCATGTCGCCGCCGAGATGCAGCGCACGGGATTGTCGATCCCGCTCCTGATCGGCGGCGCGACCACCTCGAAGGCGCATACCGCTGTCAAGATCGCACCGCAATACGCGGCGCCGGCGGTCCATGTGACGGACGCCTCCCGCGCCGTCGGCGTCGCGACCGCAATCCTCGGCGACAGCGGCCGGGACGCGTATCTCGCCGCCATCGAGGCCGATTACGATGCCGTCCGGGCGCGCTTCGACCGGCGCAGCGGGGGGGACGGGCTGGCGACCATCGCGGATGCTCGCGCCAACCGGCCCGCGGTCGACTGGACGGGGACCGCACCGCCGCGGCCGGGTTTCCTGGGAACCCGGGTCTTCGACGACTACCCGCTGGCCGAGCTGCGCAGCCGGATCGACTGGACGCCTTTTTTCCGCAGCTGGGAGATCGCCGGCGTCTACCCGCGGGTCCTGGAGGACGAGATCGTCGGAGAGGCGGCGCGAAACCTCTTCGGAGATGCGCAGAAGATGCTCGACCGGATCGTCCGGGAGCGCTGGCTGCGGGCGGCCGGCGTGATCGGGTTCTTCCCGGCCAACCGTGTCGACGAAGACGATATCGCGATTTATCCGGAGAACGGGACGGCCGCGCCCCGCGCCATCGTCCGCACGCTGCGGCAACAGATGAAGCGGCCGAAATCCCGGCCCAACCTCGCCCTCGCGGATTTCGTCGCCCCGGCGGAGACCGGAATCCGGGACTATATCGGCGGCTTCGCGGTAACCGCCGGGCTCGGGATCGAACATCGCATCGAACGGCTGGAGGCCGACAACGACGTCTATGCCGCGATCCTGCTGCGCGCGCTCGCCGACCGGCTTGCCGAGGCTTTCGCCGAGCGCATGCATGAACGGGTGCGCAAGGAGTTCTGGGGCTACGATCCGGCGGAACGCCTCGACAACGACGCGCTGATCCACGAAGAATACCGCGGCATACGGCCGGCGCCGGGCTATCCCGCCTGCCCGGACCATTCGGAGAAAGCGACCCTGTTCGACCTGCTCGGAGCCACCGGCGCCGCCGGTATCGCGCTCACGGAAAGTTTTGCGATGACGCCCGCCGCTTCGGTCGCGGGCTATTACTTCGCCCATCCGGAGTCGCGCTATTTCGGAGTCGGCAAGATCGGCCGCGACCAGGTCGAGGACTATGCACGGCGGCGCGGGATCGGCGTCGACGAGGCGGAACGCCTGCTGGCGCCCAATCTGAGCTACGCACCCTGATGCCGGCGCGGCGGCCGGCAGGATGACCCCGATCCAGGCGCCGCTCGAAACCCTGCGCGAGACCGTCCGCCCCGAGTGGACCGATTACAACGGGCACATGAATCTCGCCTATTTCGTCCTCATCTTCGATCTGGCGACCGACCGGTTCTATGCGACATTCGGGTTGGGGGAGGACTATTGTAGGCAGACCAACCACTCGACCTTCGCGGTCGAGAGCCACACCGCCTACCTCGCGGAGGTCCTCGAAGCCGCCGCGGTCCGCTGCACCACCCAGCTTCTGGGTTTCGATGACAGGCGCTTGCATTATTTCCACCGCATGTACCGCGAGGAGGACGGGGCGCTGGCCGCAACCATGGAGCTGATGGCCGTGCACGTGGATCTCGGGGTGCGGAAAGTGCGTCCGATGCCGGACGATGTGCAGGGCCGGTTGGGGGCTATTTTCCTGGCGCACGCCCCGCTCGAGCGGCCGCCCCAGCTAAGCCGCGTCATGCAGCTCGGCGGCGCGCGTGGGAAATAGGGATTTGCGGCTTCCCGCCTGGCGGGCTACATGTTCAGACATGATCGCAAAATTCGTTGTGGCTCTTTGCGCCGTTCTGGGTGCCGCCAGCGCGGGAACGGCGTATGCGGGGTGCTCGGACCCCGGCGAGCCCAAGGTGGATTGGGGGCGCTGTATTCTCGACCGCCAGGAGCTGAGCGGGCTGGACCTCGCGAACGCCAAGCTTCGCGACGCGTCCTTCAACCGCGCGGTTCTCGACATGGCCAGCCTGATCGGGGCGGACGCCTATCGCGCGAAGTTCCTCAGCGCATCGCTGGCCGGGGCCAGACTCGACGGCGCCCGGCTTGCGGAAGCGGATTTCACCAAGGCGGATCTGACCGGCGCGTCGCTTCGCAAGGCGGATCTGAGGCGGGCCCGGCTGTTTCGGGCGGTGCTCAGGCAGGCCGATTTGACCGGCGCGAAGCTGCGTGGGGCGGATCTGCTGAATGCCGATTTCACCGGCGCGACCTGGGTCGATGGCAAGAAGGTCTGCGCCGAGGGATCGACCGGCAAATGCCAATAGGCGCCGCGGGTATGTGACCGCGCCGGATCGATGGCAGAATGGGCCGCATCCGATCCCGAACCGTCGACGGCGCCGACCGGCGCCAGGCCGATCCGCCGGATCAAGCGCATCGGACGGTGGCTTCGCGCCGAGCCGTTCCTGTCCCTCGTTCTCGCCGCGCTGATCGGTTTCGCCGGCGCCTATTGCGCGATCGGCTTCCGTGAACTCTACCTCGCATTCCAGACGGTGGCCTTCGGCACCGACGCCGATGCGCTGATCGCCGAGATCGGGACTCTGCCGGCCTGGCAGATCGTCGCCGCGCCGACGGCGGGCGGTCTTCTGGTCGGGCTGTTCTACCGTTTCGTCATGCCCGGAAGACGGCCGCAGGGCGTCGCGGATGTCATGGAAACGGCTGCCTTCCGGTCCGGCAGGATGGATTGGCGGGCGGGGCTCGGCGCGGCGTTGGGCAGCGCCGCGTCGATCGGAACCGGCGCCTCGGTCGGGCGCGAAGGTCCCGTTATCCATCTGGGCGCGAGCCTTGCTTCCTTCATCGGCCGCCGGCTCGCTCTGTCGCGCTCCCAGATGGTCACCCTGCTCGGCTGCGGCGTCGCCGCGGCGATCTCGGCTTCCTTCAACGCGCCGATCGCCGGCGTGTTCTTCGCCCTGGAGGTGGTGATCGGACACTACGCGCTCAGCGCGTTCGCGCCGATCGTCATCGCCTCGGTCACCGGCGCGATCATCGCCCGCATCCATTTCGGCGATTTTCCCGCATTCATCATCCCGGACCGCACGATCGTTTCGTTCTTCGAGTTTCCCGCTTTTCTCCTGCTCGGCCTCGCCAGCGGACTCGCCGCGATCGTCTTCCTGCGCAGCGTCGAACTGACCCGCGAGTTTGTCCTCAAAGTGCCCGCCCCGGTCTGGACCAAGCCCGCGGCGGGCGGTCTGATCGTCGGCATGATCGCGCTCGGCTTTCCCCATGTGCTGGGCGTCGGCTACGGCACCACCGACGCGGCGCTGCGCGAGCTGATCCCGTTCTGGACCCTGGTCGCGCTGCTGATCGCCAAGACGGCGGCCACCGCCGTCTCGCTCGGCACCGGGTTCGGCGGCGGGGTGTTCAGCCCGTCGCTGTTCATGGGCGCGATGCTCGGCGGCGCATTCGGGATCGTCGCCGCGGGCGTGTTTCCCGAACACGCCTCCGGCCACGGCGTCTATACCCTGGTCGGCATGGGCGCGGTCGCGGGCTGCGTGCTCGGCGCGCCGATCTCCACCACCCTGATCGTCTTCGAACTGACCGGCGACTACGAGATCACCATCGCGGTGATGGCCGGCGTCGCCGTCGCCTCGCCCCTCACCCAGGCCCTGCACAGGCGATCGTTCTTCGAATGGCAGCTCCTCGACCGCGGCATCGTCATCACGGGCGGGCGCGAACGCGGCCTGCTCGACGCCATCCATGTCAGCGACCTGATGAGCCCGGCGGTCGTCACCGTGCCGTCCGGGGCGGATATGGCGCGTGTGCGCGAGCAATTGCTGCGCGCCCCGCACGGCCAGCTATTCGTGGTCGACGACGCGGGCCGCGCGGAAGGAACGATTACCCTGGCCGATCTGTCCAGCTATGCCTTCGACACTTCGGACGACGACCATCTCAGCGCGGGCGAGGTCGCCCGGCCCAACCCGCCGGTCATCCGGGCGGGCGAGAACATCGAGAAGGCGCTTGCGCAGATGGTGGAAACCGGCGAGGAGCAACTCGGCGTCCTGGAGGATTCGGGGGAAGACGGGCTGGTGGGCGTGGTCCACGAGGTGGACGTGACGCTGGCCTATAACCGGGCGCTGATGGAGGCGCGGCGCGAGGAACGCGGCGAGCCTTGAGGCGCGCTCAATAGGACGGCGGCTTCCTGAACCAGTGCCGGCGGTCGATCGAGCGGATCTTGATGTCGGTCGGCAGGTTGCCCCGCAGCACGTTGAGCGGCACCTCGACCCCGGCGGGGCCGAGACCCCACAGGGTCCGGTAGTAGCCCGGCAGGGTGGTCACCGATTTTCCGGCGACGCCGAGCACCAGATCGCCCGGCTTGAGCCCGGCCCGGTCCGCGGGCCCGCCCGGCGGAACCCGGGTGACGAACAACCGCCCGTGAATCTCCTGCGGGTAGAGGCCGAGCCAGGGCCGGGAGGGCCGCGCCGAGCGGCCCTCGGCGATCAGATCGGCAAGGATCGGCTTGAGGGCGTCGATCGGCACGAACATGTTGCCGGTCAGCGGCTCGTTCTCCTCCGCCGCGTCGGGCACCAGCAGCGAACCGACTCCGACGAGACGTCCGTCGACGCCGATCAGCGCGGCGCCTCCGAAGCTCGGGTGAGCCGGCACGGTAAAGATCGCCTTTTCCAGCAGATATTCCCACGCGCCGGCGAAGTCGCGCCGGGAGACGACATAGGCGCCGATCGCCGCCTTGTACCCGCCCGCGCTCGCCACCAGCACCTGACTGCCGCGGACCAGCGGCCCGGAGGAACCGATCGCGATCGGCGTCACGCCAAGCGGGCGGGAGGCGCGGACCAGCCCGAGCCCGGTCTCGTGATCGTAGGCAAGGGCTTCGGCGGCGACCTGCCGTGACCCGCCAACCGTCAGCTGGATCGATTCGGCCTCGAGGATCAGATAGCCGATGGTCAGCACCAGCCCGGCGTCGTCGATGACGACGCCGCTGCCTTGCCGGGTCCGACCCAGCACCGGGGCGGTACGGGCCGCCGCTGGCACCTCGCTTTGCAGCGCGACCACCGCGGACAGCAGGTTAGAGATCTTTGGCGGCTCCGCCGCTCTGGCTGTCCCTGCCGCGACACCTGCCGCGACAAACACGGCAAGCACTGCGGCAACAACCGGTCCGGAGAGAAGCAATTGAGCGCGTCGTCGGGTCATGGCGACAACTCCGTTCTGCGGCTCACTCCTGAAATATGGGATGTCGCGCCGCGCCGGGCAATGCTCGGGGACCGCCGCGAACGACCCCCACCCCGGCCGGCCCCGCTGGTATGATGCGCCATGTCCGGCAATCCAGTCGCGGCCCCCGTGCCCGCCCCCTATCTCGATGCCCTCAACGACAAGCAGCGCGAGGCCGTGGAGGCGACCGAGGGACCGCTTCTCGTGCTTGCCGGCGCGGGCACCGGCAAGACCCGGGTGCTGACAGCGAGGCTCGCCCATATCACGGTCTCTGGCCGCGCCTGGCCCGGCCAGATCCTGGCGGTCACCTTCACCAACAAGGCGGCGCGCGAGATGCGCGACCGGGTCGCCGCCCTGATCGGCGGCGCGATGGAAGGCCTCTGGATCGGCACCTTCCATGCTCTGGCGGCGCGCATTCTCAGGCGCCACGCCGAGGCGGCGGGGCTGCGCCCGGATTTCACCATCCTCGACGCCGACGACCAGATCCGGCTGGTCAAGTCCCTGGCCGGGGACGCCGGTATCGACCTGGAGCGCTGGCCCGCGCGCTCCTTGCACGCCGCGATCGACCGCTTCAAGAATCGCGGGCTGGGACCGGAGAAGATTTCAGCGGCCGATGCGGCCGACATCGCCCACGGAAAGATCGGCGCGCTCTATACCGCCTATCAGGAGCGGCTGAAAACGGTCAATGCCTGCGATTTCGGCGACCTCCTGCTGCATTGCCTGAACGTCTTCACTGGCCATGCGGACATCCTCGACGTCTATCACGAGCGCTTTCGCTACATCCTGGTCGACGAATACCAGGACACCAATGTCGCGCAATATCTCTGGCTGAGGCTGCTTGCCCAGAGGCGGCGCAATATCTGCTGCGTGGGCGACGACGACCAGTCGATCTATAGCTGGCGGGGCGCCGAGGTCGGCAACATCCTGCGCTTCGAAACCGACTTTCCCGGCGCCAGGATCGTCCGGCTGGAGCAGAACTACCGGTCGACGCCGGAGATCCTGTCCGGCGCCTCGGCGCTGATCGCAAAAAACACGGGCCGGCTCGGCAAGACGCTTTGGACGGACGCCACCTCCGGGTCGCCGATCCGCGTGCGCGGGGTCTGGGACGGCGAGGCCGAGGCGATGGCCGTGACCGACGAGATCGAGGCCTTCCAGCGCCGCGGCGTCGGACTCGGCGCGATCGCCGTCCTGGTTCGCGCGAGCTCGCTGATGCGCGCGTTCGAGGAACGCTTCGTCGCCGTCGGCCTCCCCTACCGCGTGGTCGGCGGGCCGCGCTTCTACGAGCGCCAGGAGATCCGCGACGCGGTCGCCTATTTCCGCCTCGTCCACCAGCCGGACGACGACCTCGCCTTCGAACGCGTGGTCAACCTGCCGCGGCGCGGCATCGGCGCCGCCACCGTCCAGACGCTTCACAAATTCGCGCGCGCCTCCGGGATCTCGCTGACCGAGGCGGCGCGTCGTCTGATCGGCTCCGATGAGCTCAACGCCAGGGCCCGCAACGCGCTTGCCCGGTTCCTCACCGACCTGGACCGGTGGCGGTCGGGATCGTTCGCCGATCACATTGCGCTGGCCAGGACCGTGCTCGACGAATCCGGCTATACGGATATGTGGCGCGCGGTCCGCACGCCCGACGGGCCCGGGCGGCTGGAGAACCTCAGGGAACTCGTCACCGCGCTGGAGGAATTTCAGAACCTCGGCGGTTTTCTCGAACATATCAGCCTGGTGATGGACCGCGACGACGTCGCCGCGCAAGACACGGCCAGCCTGATGACGCTGCACGCCGCCAAGGGGCTCGAATTCGACCATGTGTTCCTGCCGGGCTGGGAGGAGGATATTTTCCCGAACCGCAGGTCGGTCGACGAAGGGGGTTCGGCTTCCCTGGAAGAGGAGCGAAGGCTCGCTTATGTCGGGCTTACCCGCGCGCGAAAATCGGTTGCCATCAGCTTCGCCGCGAGCCGGCGGATTTACAACCAATGGATCGCGTCGGTTCCGTCGCGCTTCGTCGGTGAGCTGCCGCGCGAACACCTCGACATCGTGACCGATTCCGGGCTCATGCCGGACCGGGCGATGCGAACCGGGGACGAACTCCCCGGCGGCGATGTGACGGAGACCGCTGGGCGGGGACCC
Organism: Alphaproteobacteria bacterium; assembly: GCA_965205995.1. Lineage (GTDB taxonomy): Bacteria > Pseudomonadota > Alphaproteobacteria > MPNO01 > MPNO01 > MPNO01. The sequence continues at coordinate 2,801,177 of OZ242200.1, forward strand.
GGCTATGCGCGGCTCAGGCGCGCGCGGCGATCCGCTCCCGCACCGGCGATCGAGGGCACGGCACGCCGCCTCGACGGGCCGGCGCCCGGATTCAAGATCGGCGGCCGCGTGTTCCACCAGAAATTCGGATACGGCAAGGTGGTTGCCGCCGATGCCGGCAAGCTCGAGATCGATTTCGAGAAAGCCGGGATCAAGAAGGTGATGGAGAGCTTTGTCGAGCCGGCCTGAGGCGGGGATGCGGGGTTGGTGCGTCGAGATCTTCCTCGCCGGACTCGGCGACGACGGCGCGCTGGCGGTGTTCGAGGCGGCGCTGGAGGACCCCGCCGGGACCGGCGCGGTCGCCCGGTTCCGCAATGAGACGGCTGGCGGCTGGACCATCCGGTCGCTGCGCGCGGCGCGGCCCGACGAAGCGGCGCTGCACTCCCGCCTCGCCGTCGCCGCCGCGGCCACCGGCCGGGAGGCCTCTTCGGTCTCGGTCGCGCCGCTGCCGGCGACCGATTGGGTGGCGGAGGTCAACCGGAATACCCCGCCGATCCGGGCCGGGCGCTTTTTTGTCCGCGGAACCCATGTGACAGGGCCTTCCCCTCCGCGATCGATCGAGATCGTCCTCGACGCCGGCCGCGCGTTCGGCACCGGTTCGCACGAGACCACAAGCGGCTGCCTCCTCGCCCTCGACCGGGCTGAGGCGCCCCCGGAGGGCGCGATCCTCGACCTTGGCACCGGCTCGGGCATCCTCGCCATCGCCGCCGCGAAGCTATGGCAGCGCCCCGTTCTCGCCGCCGACATCGACCCGGTGTCGGTCGCGACGGCACGCGAGAACGCGGCCCGCAACGGCGTCGGCGGATTGATGGAGACGCGCCGGAGCCGGGGATTCTCCAACCCGGCGCTACGCCGCCGGGCACCGTTCGGCCTCATCGTCGCCAACATCCTGGCGGACCCGCTCATCCGCCTGGCGCCCGCCGTCGCGCGGTATCTCCGTGACGATGGGCGGGCGATCCTGTCGGGCCTGCTGACCGAGCAGGCAGCGGACGTGGCGGCGGCCTATGAGGCGCTCGGCCTCGCGGTCCGCGACCGTCATCCGGTCGGCGCCTGGACCACGCTGGCGGTCGGGCGCGGGTAGTCATTATCGTTGCATTCGCCGCGGTACTGCATAGCCTCGGGGGCGAAGGTGGACAGGGGCATGACGATGCGCGCTGGCGCAAGGCGGCTCCGCAACGGAGGCCGGCATGGCTGAACCCGATCGGCTCTCGCCCGAGGCGGAGGCTTTCCTGCGCGGCATCGTCGCCGCCCCGGTGCCGGTCGGGCCGGCCGATTGGGTGGGGCTGATCGTCGAGCAGCCCGGCGCCGAAGACATCGCCCTCTGGACGGCGCGGGCGGCGGCGCTCCGCGCAGCGTCCGATGACGGTCTCGGCCGCAGCCCGGCGCCGCCGGAACGGCTCGATTCGCTCCGCGCGGAGTTGCGGCGCCTGGGGCTCGACGGCTTCGTGGTGCCGCTGGCCGACGAGCACCAGGGCGAGTTCGTCGCGCCGCGGGCGCAGCGCCTCGCCTGGCTGACCGGCTTCAACGGCTCGGCCGGGCTCGCGGTGGTCCTCGCGGACAAGGCGGCGATCTTCGTCGACGGGCGTTACACCCTGCAGGTCGAAAACGAGGTCGATGCATCGCGATTCTCGCCCAGGCACCTGGCGGAGCAGCCGCCGGACGACTGGATTGCCGCCAACCTCCCGGTCGACGGGACGCTCGGCTACGACCCCTGGCTGCACACGCCGGACGGCGCGGCGCGGCTGGAGGCGGCCAGCGCCAAGGCAGGCGGCCGGCTCGCCGCGGTCGACGACAACCCGGTCGATGCGGTGTGGATCGATCAGCCGGCGCCGCCGATCTCGCCGGCGGTCCCGCACCCGCCGGAATTCGCCGGCCTCGATTCCGCCGCCAAGCGTGCGGCGGTCGCCGGGACGCTCGATAATCGCGGCGTCGACGCGGTGGTCCTCAGCGCGCCCGATTCGATCGCCTGGCTGTTCAACATGCGGGGCGCGGACATCGGCAACACGCCGGTTGCCCTCGCTTTCGCCGTCCTGGAGACCGCGGGGCGCGCATCGCTGTTCATCGATCCGCGCAAGGTGACCCGCGATCTTGCCGCCGCGCTCGCCGATGCCGTGACCGTCGCCGCGCCGGATGCGCTGGGACCGGCCCTCGACAGCCTCGCGGCCGACGGTCGCAAGGTCCAGCTGGATCCCCGGACGGCGCCTGCCTGGATAGCCCGGAGGCTTCGGGCGGCGGGTTCGGAGCCGCTGCACGGACCCGATCCCTGCGCCCTGCCCAAGGCCTGCAAGAACCCGGTCGAGGTCGCCGGCAGCCGCGCGGCCCATATCCGCGACGGCCGCGCGCTGGTGCGTTTTCTCGCCTGGCTCGATGCGGAAGCGCCGGCGGAATGCATCACCGAGATGGATGCGGCCGAACGCCTCTTCGCCCTTCGCGCCGAGGGCGAGCGGTTCCGCGGCCTCAGCTTCGACACCATCGCGGGGGCCGGGCCCAACGGCGCGATCGTGCATTACCGCGTAAACCGGATTTCCAACCGGCGGCTGGAGCCGGGTTCGGTTTTCCTGCTCGATTCGGGGGGGCAATATCTCGACGGTACGACCGACGTCACCCGCACGGTCTATATCGGCGACCCTTCCGGCACCCCCGCGCCGGAGGAAATCCGCGACCGCTTCACGCGGGTGCTCAAGGGCCATATCGCGCTCGCGCTCGCGATCTTTCCGCGCGGGGTCACCGGCGGCCAGCTCGACATCCTTGCCCGCAAGGCGCTGTGGGAGGCGGGGCTCGACTACGACCACGGCACCGGGCACGGGGTCGGGAGCTTCCTCGGCGTCCACGAAGGCCCGGCGCGGATCTCGAAGATCCCGTCCGGCACCGCCCTCGCCCCCGGAATGATCCTTTCGAACGAGCCCGGATACTACAAGCCGGGAGCCTATGGCATCCGCATCGAGAATTTGGTGGTGGTGGTCGAGGTCGAGGCGCCGGCGGGCGCCGAGCGCACGCTTTATGGCTTCGAGACCGTCACGCTGGCGCCGGTCGACCGCCGCCTGATCGAGCCGTCGCTGTTGACGCCGGACGAGACCGGCTGGCTCGACGCGTATCACGCCCGCGTGCGGGAGACCCATGCCGGCACGGTGGACGAGATGACAGGGCGCTGGCTCGAACGCGCCTGTGCGCCGCTCACGGACCGATCAGGTCGCGCCAATCCTGTTCGCTGAGGATCGCGACGCCGAGTTCTTCCGCCTTCCGCGCCTTCGAGCCCGCATCGCCGCCGACCACGACATAGTCGGTCTTCTTCGACACCGAGCCCGCCACCTTGGCGCCGAGCGTTTCCGCGCGCGCCTTCGCCTCGGCCCTTGTCATGCTCTCGAGCGTGCCGGTGAAGACCACCGTCTTGCCGCTGACCGGGCTCTCAGCGGCGACCGCCTCGGGGGCGGCGATTTCAAGCTGGGATTCCAGATCGGCGACAATCTCCAGATTGTGCGGAGCGTGGAAGAATTCGAGTATTTCGGCGGCGACCGAGGGGCCGATGCCGTCGATATCGATCAACTCCCGGTAGGCTTCGCCGTCCGGGTCCCCGGCGGCGACCATCGCGTCGCGCCAGGCCGGAAGGGTCCGGTACTGGCGGGCGATCAGCCTCGCCGTCGCCTGCCCCACCTGCGCGATGCCGAGGCCATAGACCAGGCGCTCGAACGGGATCGCGCGGCGTTCCTCGATCGCCGCCAGCAGGTTGGCGACCGAGCGCTCGGCCCAGCCTTCGCGGTCGACAAGCCCTTCCCTGTGATCCCCCAGGCGGAAGATATCGCCCGGCCGGGCGATCAGCTTGTCCTGCCAGAACGCTTCCATATGCCGGGTGCCGAGGCCCTCTATGTCGAACGCATCGCGCGAGACGAAGTGCTTGAGCCGTTCGACCGCCTGCGCCGGGCAGACCAGCCCGCCGGTGCAGCGGCGCACCGCCTCGCCCTCCTGGCGCAGCGCCGGGCTGCCGCATTCGGGGCAGCGCTCGGGGAAGACATAGGGCCGGGCGGAGTCCGGCCGCTTGGCCTCGACCACCGCCACGATTTGGGGAATCACGTCGCCGGCGCGCTGTATGACCACCGTGTCGCCCTCGCGGACGCCCTTGCGCTCGATCTCGTCCTCGTTGTGGAGCGTGGCGCGGCCGACCACGACGCCGCCGACGGTGACCGGGCGCAGATTGGCCACCGGGGTGAGCGCGCCGGTGCGCCCGACCTGTATGGTGATCGCCTCGAGCACGGTCTCGGCCCGCTCGGCGGGGAATTTATGGGCGATCGCCCAGCGCGGCGCCCGGCTGACATTGCCGAGCCGCCGCTGCCAGTCGAACCGGTTGACCTTGTAGACCACGCCGTCGATGTCGTGGCCGAGATCGGCGCGCCCGGCGGTGAGGCTCTCATGGAGGGCGACGGCCTCTTCGACGCTTCGGCACAACGCCGCCATCGGGTTGACCCGGAATCCCCAGGCTTCGAGGTTGCGCAGATACGCCCAATGGGTCTCGCCGATATCGTCGGCGAATTCGCCGAGCCCGTAGGCGTAGAGACGCAGCGGGCGGCCGGCGGTGATCCTCGGATCGAGCTGGCGAAGCGAGCCGGCGGCGGCGTTGCGCGGGTTGGCGAACGGGGGCTCGCCCGCTTCCTCGCGTCCGCGGTTGAGCGCGAGGAAGTCGTCGCGGCACATATAGACCTCGCCGCGCACCTCCAGGACGGACGGCGCCTCGCCGCGCAGCCGGTCGGGCACATCGTCCATGGTGGTGAGGTTGCGGGTCACGTTCTCGCCCACCGCGCCGTCGCCGCGCGTCGCGCCGAGCACGAAGCGGCCGTCCTCGTAGCGGAGCGAGATCGACAACCCGTCGATCTTGGGCTCCGCCACGATTTCGACGGGCTCGTCCTCTGCAAGGCCGAGAAAGCGGCGCACGCGCGCGTAGAAATCGATTACGTCGGCCGCGTCGAAGGCGTTGCCCAGCGACAGCATGGGCGCCGCATGGGCGATTTTCGCGAACCCGGAAGAGGGCGCGGCCCCGACCCGGCGCGACGGGCTGTCGTCGCGCACCAGGTCGGGAAAGCGCGCCTCGAGCGCGTCGTTGCGCCGGCGCAGCGCGTCGTATTCGGCGTCGCTCACCTCGGGCGCGTCGCGGCCGTGATAGCGTTCGTCGTGATGGGCGATTTCACGCGCCAGCCGCTCGAGTTCCGCCGCCGCCGCCTCGCGCGACAGCTCCGCCGGGTCGTTCGCGCCGGTCATCGGGCGGCACCCGCCATCAGGCTCTCGGCTGCGGCGCGGGCCTCGTCGGTCACGGTCATGCCGGCCAGCATGCGGGCGATCTCCTCGCGGCGGTTGTCGCGGTCGAGCTCGTCGACAATCGTCCTGGTCTCGCGTTTCGACCCATTGCGCGTCTCGCGCTTCTGCACCCGCCAATGCGCGGCGCCGAGCGCAGCGACCTGCGGGGAGTGGGTGACGACGAGCACCTGAAGCCGCTCTCCCAATCGGCGCAGCCGCTGGCCGACCGCCGTCGAGGTGGCGCCGCCGATACCGGCATCGACCTCATCGAATACCAGCGTCGGCACCGGGCTGGCGCCGGCGAGCACCACCTTGAGGGCCAGCATGAAGCGGGAGAGCTCGCCGCCGGAGGCGATCCGCGACAGCGGTCCGGCGGGGGTGTTGGGGTTGGTGCTTGCGTTGAACGTCACGCGCTCGGCGCCGTTCGGACCCCAATCGGGCTCGTCGAGGGGGTCGACCGCGGTCTCGAACCGCGCGGTGCCGAGCCGCAACGGTCCAAGCTCGCCGTTCACCCCCCGGTCGAGGCGCAACGCCGCTTCCGTCCGCGCCGCGGAAAGCGTCCGGGCCGCCTCCGCATATCCGGCGCGCGCCTCGCCCGTCCGCGCCCGCAGGGCGGCGAGAGAGGTCGCAGCGCTGCCGATCGCCTCGAGCTTGCGGGCGGTCTCCTCGCGAAATTCCGGCAGGGCGTCGGGCACCACGCCGTGCTTGCGTGCGAGCGCCCGGAGGGCGAAGAGACGCTCCTCGGCGGAATCGAGCCGGCCGGGATCGGCTTGGAGCTCGCCGACGCATCGCTGGACAGCCTCGCGGGCTTCGGCGGCCTCGGCGGCCGCGCGGTCGAGCGCCTCGAGCGCGCGGTCGAACATGCCGCCGGCGATATCCGTCCGCCGCGCCAGCGACCTGTGCGCCCGGGCAAGCCCCGGCTCGACCCCTTCCGCACCGCCGATTTCGGCCAAGGCCTCGGCGAGCGCCTCGCCCAGGCGTTCGGCGTGGCGCAGCCGATGGCGCAGCGCCGCCAGCGCCCCCTCCTCGCCGGCAGACGGCGCGAGGGTGTCGAGCTCTTCGACGATATGGCGTAGCGCCGCTTCTTCACGGGCCAGCGCCTCGGTCGCTCGGGCCGCCTCGGCGAGCGCCGTCTCGGCCGTGCGCCATTCGGTCCAGGCGTCCGATACGAGGCGGCACTCCCCCTCCAGCCCGCCGAACAGGTCGAGCAGCCGCCGGTGGCTCGACCGTTCGGCAAGATCGTGACTCGCGAACTGTCCGACGATCTCGACCAGCGTTGCGCCGACGGCGCGAAGGAGCTGGGCGGCGGCCGGCTGGTCGTTGACGAAACCGCGGCTGCGCCCGTCCGGCGCGATCGTGCGACGCAGGATCAGCGGCTCGCCGACGGCCGGCGGCGCGAGCCCGTGTTCCTCGATCAGCGCGATCGCGTCATGGTCGCCCGGGATTTCGAAAGCCGCGGTGACGGCGGCCGTGGCAGCCTCGCGGCCGGGCGCGCCGCGCACCAAGGACGGGTCGACCCGGGCGCCGAGCGCAAGGCCGAGCGCATCGAGCAGGATCGATTTCCCCGCGCCCGTCTCTCCCGTAAGCACGCACAGCCCGGGCTTCAAGGTGAGGTCCAGACGCTCGATCAGGACGACGTTCCGAACCGAGAGCGTCAGCAGCATCGTCGCCTAGAACGCCCAGTCGAAGGCCCGCTTGAAAAAGCCGCGGCCGTCGGACTTCGGCAAAGCGCCGGCGCCGACAAGGGCATAGCTGTCGGCGTACCATTCGGTGCCCGGGTAGTTGTGCCCCAGCACCGCGGCGGCTTTCGTCGCCTCCTCCTTGAGACCCAATGCGAGATTGGCCTCGGTCAGGCGGTGCAACGCCTCCGGAATGTGGGATGTCGTCTGGTAGATTTCGACCACGCGCCGGAAACGCCGGATGGCGGCAAGATAATGACCGCGCGTCAGATAGTAGCGGCCGATATCCATCTCCTTGCCGGCGAGATGATCGTGGGTGAGGTCGATCTTGAGCCGTGCATCGCGCGCGTAGGTGGTGTCGGGGAAGCGGCGCACCACCTCGCTCAGCGCGGCCTCCGCCTTCTCCGTATTCAGCTGGTCCCGCACGACATCGGAAATCTGCTCATAGAAGCAGAGCGCGCGCAGATAGTACGCGTAAGCGATCTCGGAGTTGCCGGGGTGAAGCTGGATGAACCGGTCGAGCGCCAGGATCGCCGCGTCATAGCTTGTTGCCTGGTAATTCGCGAACGCGGCCATGAGCGACGCCTTGACCGCCCAGACGGAGTACGGGTGCTGACGCTCCACGTCGTCGAAACGCTGGGCCGCGCGGATATATTCCCCGGCGCGAAGCGCGTCGACGGCCTCGTTGTAAATCTGGTGAACCGGCAGTTCGACGTATCGTTCCGATTCGTCGTCGGCGGCACAGGCGGAAATCGCCAGGGCGGCGAGCAGTGGCAATACCGCTCGAGTTACGCGGCCCGATAAATCAAACATCGACGGTCGCGGACCCTCTCCTGGGTTGCGCGTGGCGCGCGACGGGCGCGCAGTCTAGAGCATTTTCGCGGGGAGTCGACCCGGCCTCAGAACGCCCGAACGGCCGCCGCGGGGCCGCGCTTCAGCCGACCGCCTCGATCGCCGGGGGAACGCCGTCGCTGTGCGGCTCCTGCGGAATATCCCACCAGGTCCAGCTATCGGGATCGGCAAACATGGCGCGCAGCAGGTCGTGATTGGCGGCATGGCCCGACCGCACCGCAACGACCCGGGCGAGGATCGGCGCGCCGGCGAGGTAGAGATCCCCGACGCAGTCCAGGATCTTGTGGCGCACGAACTCGTCGTCGAAGCGAAGGCCGTTCCGGTTCACCACCTGCTCGCGGTCGATGGCGATGGCATTGTCGAGCGACGCTCCGCGCGCGAAGCCGGCGCGCCGCAAACGGTCGACATCGTCGACGAAGCCGAAGGTTCGCGCCGGCGCAATGTCATCGACAAAAGCGCCGTTTGCGAACTCCATGGACTTTGCCTGTCGGGCAATCACGGGCGAATCGAACTCGATCTGGAATTCGATGGAAAAGCGGTCGGCGGGCATCATCGTGATCGAGGCCTCGCCGTTGCCTACGGAAACCGGCTTGCGCACGCGAATCGCGCGGCGCTGCGCCTTCTGATCCTCGACACCGGCCTGCTCGATCAGCGCAACGAAAGGCGCGGCGCTGCCATCCATCGCCGGGACCTCGGGCCCATCGAGCGCCACCACCGCGTTATCGACGCCCATGCCGGCGAGTGCGGCCATCAAATGTTCGACGGTCGCGACGGTGACGCCGTGGCCGTTGCCGATCACGGTCGACAACCGGTTGTTCACCACATGCGCGAGATCGACGGGGATCTCGCCGGTTTCCAGCGCGGTATCGGTCCGGCGGATCCGGATGCCGTGGTCCGGAGGCGCGGGAAGCAGGGACATGGCGACATCGACACCGCTGTGCAGGCCAATGCCGTGGCATTGCGCCGCACGCTTGACCGTCGCCTGACTCGACCGCATTCGCTTCTCCTAACCACGCACGTCGCAAACTGCCGGACATGAAGCCGGCGAGTTCTTGCACTGCCCCAACGGGGTGCTATTTCAGGTTGCAATTCGGCAGCGACCGACTGCTCGACCGCACGATGCGTGTTTACCGACAAATTGCCTTCTCCGGCAAATCAACAATTGTTACGAAATGTTACGATGGCCTTCTTTGCGTGCGGCCGCGACCGCCGAACCCGGCTCAGTTCGCCTGACGCCGCAGGAACGCGGGGATATCGAGCAGGTCGTCGTCGCTCGCCGCGACCGGCGAGGCGACCCCGGACTCGACTCCGTCGAATTCCGGCTGATGCGGCGCGGTCGCCGGCATCGGGTCGGGCTGGGGGGGCATTACCGGCGGGGGTTCGCGCGAGGGCATCTCCGCGGTCATCGCCTTCGCCTCCTCGACATGGCGCGGTCCGCCGCCATTGCCTTTGCCCACCATTATCTCCATCAGGCTGCGGCGCCGACGGGGACGCGCCGAGGCGTCCGAGGCCTCGGGCACCGCCGGTTCGGCTTCGGCCCGAAGCGAGGAACCGGCGGTAAGCGCCGGCTGGGCCGCCTGGGCCGCTTGGGCCGGCTCGTCCCTGGCATGCGGTCCGTCGCCGCCGAAGAAGCTATCCTGCGCGGGGGCAGGCTCGGCCTCCATCGGCGGCGCGTCGATGGGCCCGATCGGCGGGGGGGCCTCGATCTCCGCTTCGAAAGCCGCACCGACGTGGATCGCCGGGAGTGCGCCGCCCTCGGCAAAGCCCGGGTCCGCCGCAAAGCCGGGTTCGGCGGCAAAGCCCGGTGCTGCCGCCTCCGCGAAAGTGTCCGGCGCGGGCGCGGCTACCGGCACTGCGAGGCCGGGTGTTTCGGCGCCCGGGACGACCTTGAGAACCGGGCGAGGCAGCAGGCTCGATTCGATTTCGATACCGGTGGCGACCACGGAAACCCTCATCCGCCCTTCGAGCACTGGGTCGAGGGTCGAGCCGAAGATGATGTGAGCCTCGGGGTCGACCTCCTCGCCGATACGGTTGGCAACCTGGTCGACCTCGAACAGGGTGACGTCGGGGCCGCCGGTGATGTTGATCAACACACCCCGTGCCCCCTTCATCGACACCTCATCGAGCAGCGGGTTGGAGATCGCCGACTCGGCGGCCGCCGTCGCCCGCTCCTCGCCTTCGGCTTCGCCGGTCCCCATCATCGCCTTGCCCATCTCGCTCATCACCGTTCTGATGTCCGCGAAATCCAGGTTGATCAGCCCCGGCACCATCATCAGGTCGGTGATCCCGCGCACCCCCGAATAGAGCACTTCGTCCGCCTTGGAAAAGGCGTCGGCGAAGGTGGTCTTTTCGTTCGCCACCCGGAACAGGTTCTGGTTGGGGATCACGATCAGCGTATCGACATGCTTCTGCAATTCCTCGATACCGGCATCGGCGACCCGCGCCCGTTTGTTGCCCTCGAACTGAAACGGCTTGGTGACGACCCCGACCGCAAGCACGCCCTGCTCGCGGGCGAGCCGGGCGATCACGGGAGCGGCTCCGGTGCCGGTTCCGCCGCCCATGCCGGCGGTGACGAACACCATATTCGCGCCGGCCAGGTGCTCGGCGATTTCGTCCATCGTTTCCTCCGCCGCGGCGCGCCCGATATCGGGCCTGGAACCGGCGCCGAGGCCGTGGGTGATGTTGTGGCCGAGCTGAATCTTGCGGTCGGCCAGAGACTGGACCAAAGACTGGGAATCGGTGTTGGCCACCAGGAATTCGACGCCTTCCAGCTTCGAATTGATCATGTTGTTGACGGCATTGCCGCCGGCGCCGCCGATCCCGATCACCATGATCTTGGGTTTGAGCGTGGTCTCGATTGAGGGAACCGAAAGATTGATGGTCATGGGTGCCTCCTTGCTCCCGGGATGTTGCGTCCCCGCCGTTGCGGTCGGGCCTGCCTATTTCGGCTGTGCCCGCGATGGGGTTCGAAGTGGTTCACGGTCAGATGCTTTCTTTCAGCCATTGGCCCAGCCGGCCCAGCCGGCCGGTCCGTTCGGCGGTGCCGCGGATCGCGATATCGGCCTCGCCGCGGCGCTGGGCGGCGAACCGGAGAAGTCCCGCCGCGGTCGAGAAGGCCGGCCCGCTGACCGCGTCGGCGAGCCCGCTGATGGAGATCGGCCGCCCCAGCCGGACCTTCTTGTTGAGGATCAGCGCAGCGACTTCGGGCGCGCCGGCGAGCTGGCTCGCGCCTCCGGTGAGCACCATGCGATGGCCCGCGAGCTTTCCCATGGGACTGGCGTCGAGGCATGAGCGCACCCGTTCGAAGATCTCCTCCAGCCGCGGGCGAATGATCCCGACGACCAGCGAGCGCGGCACATGGTTGGGCTGGTTGCGGTCCTCCTCGCCGACCAAGGGCACGTCGATCAGCGCGTGCTCGTCCGATGGCGAGGGCAGCGCCGAGCCATAGAGCACCTTGATCCGCTCGGCATGGACCAGCGACGTGGTCAGCCCGCGCGCGATGTCGCGTGTGACATGGTCCCCGCCGATCGGAACGACCTGGGCATGGACCACATGGCCCCCGTAGAACACCGCGACGGTCGTCGTGCCGCCGCCCATGTCGACCACGGTGGCGCCGAGATCGATTTCGTCCTCGACGAGACAGGCGAGGCCCGCGGCATAGGGCGAGACCACGACGTCCTCGACATCGAGATGACAGCGCGCGACGCAGGTGATCATGTTGCGCAGCGCGGCCGCCTCGGCACTCACCAGATGCATGTCGACGCTCAGGCGCTGGCCGTACATTCCGCGCGGGTCCTTGATGCCTCTGCTGCCGTCGATGTGGTGGGCGATGGGGATGCAGTGGACCAGTTCGCGATCGTCGTCGCCGTTGCGTTCCAGCCCGTGCCCGTAAACCCGCCGGAGATCGGCGTCCCCGACCTCATGGCCGTCGATCTCCACCTCGACGCTGAGATTGCTGGAATTCGGGCGACCGGCGGATACGTTGATCACCACGCCGTGCAGCCGTTCTCCGACGCGCTCCTCGGCGGCGCTGACCGCCGTCAAGATCGCCGACTCGGCCGCATCCATGTTGACGATCGCGCCCCCCTTGACGCCGCCGGACGCGTGATGCCCGACGCCCAACACGCGGACTTCCCCGTGGGTGCCGGCTTCGGCGACCAGGCAGGCGATCTTGCTCGTACCGACATCGAGCGCCGTCAACATGCCGTTTCGCGCCTTCGCCATCAGCGTGCCCCCTTCACCGCGGCGCCGCGGGTCTCGGGGTCTTCGATGCGGGTGACCACGATGCGGCCGGGGATGCGCAGGTCGATGGCCGAGATCCGTCTGGCGAGCAGGGCATGGCGCCGGTCGAGCTCCGCGAGTTCGCTCCACGCCGCCGCGGCCTCGGCCTCGGGCAGCCGCACGTCGATGCCGTTGTCGAAGCGCACGTCCCAGCGCCGGCCGCCGACTTCGATCAGCGCCCGGACCCGGCGTTCGAGGTCGGGCTCGCGCCCCAGCATGTCGAGCACCGGCTTGGCGCGGGCCGGCTCCGACCGCGCCACGATCAACGGCAGATGGGTGTAGCGGTGAAGCTCCCGCTCGGCGATCACCGCGCCTTCTTCGTCGATCATTTGCAGCTGCCCGTCGCGCTGCCAGATCGCGAGAGGCCGGCGTTCCACGATCTCGATAAACACGGTATCGGGGAAGCGGGTCGTCACCCGGGCGCGCTTGATCCAGCGATTGCGCTCCAGCCGGGCGCGCATCAACTCGGGATCGAGCCCCAGCGTGGGGCTTCCCAACTCAAGCTCGGAGGCGGCGAGCACCGCATCCCGCGAGACGTGCTGGCGCCCCACCAGCAGGACCTCGCGAAGCCTGAACCCGAGACGCGCGGACACCGCGACCAAGGCGGTCCTGACATCCTCGACATAGCCATCGAGCAGTCCCGCATTCCACATCCACCGCGACCCGCCGAAGACAGCCGCGAGGAGCATCGCCGCCAATGCGAGCGGCGCGGCGCGCCGGAGCAGCGAGGGCAGGTGCGGGTTTCGCCGGGCCCGGCTGCGGTCTAGGCGTCGCATGCGGCGTGCTCCACCATCCAGCTCACCAGCGACGCGAAGTCGATTCCGGCATGAGCCGCGAGCTCGGGCACCAGCGACATCGGCGTCATCCCCGGCTGGGTGTTGACCTCGAGCAGGTAAACCCCTTCGGCGCCGCCCACCCCGTCGTCGTATCGGAGATCGGCGCGCGAGACGCCGCGGCAGCCGAGCGCCTTGTGGGCGTCTACCGAGAACTGCATCGCGGCGGCGTAGGCGTCCGGCGGCAGCGGCGCCGGCACGAGGTGTTCGGCGACCCCCTCGGTGTACTTGGCGCGGTAGTCGTAGAAGCCGTCGAGGGGGCGGATCTCGGTGACGCCGAGGGCGCGCTCGCCCATCACCGCGACGGTGATCTCGCGCCCCGGCACGTAGCGTTCGACCATCACCGGGTCGCCGGGCGGCCAGTACTCGTCCGCCCACCTGGAATCGGACTCCTCGGCGACGATGACGACGCCGAGGCTCGACCCCTCGTTGAGCGGCTTGATCACATAGGGCCGCGGCAGCACGTCGCCGTCGGCCGCTTCCGACCGGCTGACCACGACATGCTCGGCGCAGCGGATTCCGGCGCAGCGGAACAAGCGCTTCGCCATCGGCTTGTCCATGGCGAGCGCCGAGGCGAGCACGCCGGAATGGGTGTAGGGGATCTCCAGCAGGTCGAGGATCCCCTGCAGGCGGCCGTCTTCGCCGAAACGGCCATGCAGCGCGTTGAACACGACACCGGGGCGGGGATCGAGAGCGGCGGCAAGCGCGGCGAGGTCGCGCCCGACATCGAGAGTGCGCGCGTCATAGCCCGCTTCGTTGAGCGCCGCCGCCACGGTACGACCGCTGACCAGCGAGACCTCGCGCTCGCCCGACCAGCCGCCCATCAGCACCGTCACCGACCTAGCCATGGCGCGGCTCCCCGGCGGTTCCGACGCGGTGGATTTCCCATTCGAGCCGGACGCCCGTCGCCGCCTCCACGCGGTCGCGGACCTCCTCGCCGAGATCCTCGAGATCGGCGGCGGTGGCGCCGCCGGTGTTGATCAGGAAATTGCAGTGCAGCGGCGAGACCTGCGCGCCGCCGCGATTCAACCCCCGGCAACCCGCCTGGTCGATCAGCGCCCAGGCATTCGCCCCCGGCGGGTTCTTGAAGGTGCTGCCGCCGGTGCGCTCGCGGATCGGCTGGTCCTGGCTGCGGGCATCGGCGATCTCGGCCATGCGGGCGGCGATCGCCGCGGATGAGCCGGGTTCGCCGCGGAGCACGGCTGCGGTGAAGATCCACCCCTCCGGCACCGCGGATTTGCGGTAGCCGAACCCCAGCTCCGCCACGCCCAGAGTCTGTATCCGCCCGCCCCGATCCAGCGCTTCGGCGGAGACCACGACATCCGCCATCTCGCGCCCATAGGCGCCGGCATTCATGCGCAACGCGCCGCCGATCGTGCCCGGGATGCCGCTCAGGAACTCCAGCCCGGCGAGCCCGGCGTCCCGCGCGGCGCGCGCCACCGTCACATCCATTGCCCCCGCGCCCGCCCGCATATGCGTGCCGTCGCACCGGACGGCCGAAAACGGACGGCCGAGGCGGATGACCGCCCCCGGGATGCCGCCGTCGCGAACCAGCAGGTTGGAGCCGACGCCGATCACGCTCACCGGCGCATCGGCGGGCAACGCCGCCAGAAATCGGCACAGATCCTCGCGGTCGGCCGGCTCGAAGAGGATTTCGGCCGGGCCGCCGACGCGGAACCACATGAATTTTGCAAGCGGGGCATTCGCTTGCAGCGACCCGCGCACAGCGGGCATTCCGGCGATCGTCCGGGGGCGCGACGCGGCCTCAATCATGCCCGCCCCCCCGGTTTCCGGTGCCGCCGGCGGCAACCTCCGCGCCGAGCAGACCGGCCAGCCGGCCGGGCAGGGAATTGGCCCAGCCGGTGATGTTCCCGGCGCCCAGGCAGACCACGATGTCCCCTGCCGTGGCGAGCCCAGCCACCAGCGGCGCAAGCGCGTCCGGCGTGTCGAGCGCCCGCACGTCGCGGTGGCCTCGCGCCTGGAGACCGGCCACCAGCGCATCGCGGTCGATCCCCTCGATCGGCGCTTCGCCGGCGGGGTAGACGTCGGCGACGACGACGGTGTCGGCGTCGTTGAAGCAGGTGCAGAAATCCTCGAACAGGCTGGCGAGCCTGGAATAGCGGTGAGGCTGCACGACGGCGATGACGCTGCCGCGGCAACTGGCCCGCGCAGCGTCGAGCACGGCCGCGATTTCCACCGGGTGGTGGCCGTAATCGTCGATCACGGTGATGCCGGCGACCTCGCCGGTCTTGCTGAACCGCCGCCTGACCCCGCCGAACCCGGCCAGCGCCTTCCTGACGGTCTCGTCGTCGATCCCCATTTCGATGGCGATGGCGATCGCGGCGAGGGCGTTCAGGACATTGTGCGTGCCGACCATGGGCAGGACGAGACCGGCCAGGGTGCGGTGGCTGCCGGTGGTCCGGTCGGCCACCTCGACGTCGAACCGCGAACCGTCGGGTCCGGTCTCTATCGCGGTGGCGCGGATATCGGCCTGCGGGCTCAACCCGTAGGTCAGGAGCCGGCGGTCGGCCACGTCGCCGATCAGGTTCTGGACTTCGGGGTGATCGATGCACAGCGCGGCGAAGCCGTAAAACGGGATGTTGGCGACAAACGACACGAACGCCCGGCGCAGCTCGGCGAACGAGCCGTAGAAATCGAGATGCTCTGGGTCGACATTGGTGACCACCGCGACGGTGGCCGGCAGCTTGACGAAGGAGCCGTCGGATTCGTCGGCCTCGACCACGATCCACTCGCCGGCGCCGAGGCGGGCATTGGTGCCGTAGGCGTTGATGATCCCCCCGTTGATCACGGTGGGGTCGAAATCCGCGGCCTCGAGCACGGCGGCGACGATCGAGGTCGTCGTCGTCTTCCCGTGCGTGCCGCCGACCGCGATCGACCATTTGAGCCGCATGATCTCGGCCAGCATCTCGGCGCGGCGAACCACCGGCACCAGCCGCGCGCGCGCGGCCGCGATCTCGGGGTTGTCGGGGGCGATCGCCGAACTCGCGACGACGACGGTCGCGTCGCCGAGATTGGCGGCGTCGTGCCCGACATGGATGTCGATGCCGAGCGCGCGCAGTCTGAGCACGTTGGCGCTGTCGGCGGTGTCGCTGCCCTGGACGCGGTAGCCGAGATTGTGCAGCACCTCGGCGATGCCGCTCATGCCGATTCCGCCGATACCGACGAAATGGATGGTTCCGACCGAGAGCGGGAGGGTTCTCATGCCGCCCATCTCGGTGCGCCGCCATTGGCCCGGGCGAGCGCCTCGACCCGATCGGCGAGGCGCGACGCCGCATCGGGGATCGTCCAGCGCCGCATTGCCGCGGACGCGTCGGCGAGGAGGCCGGGAGTACGCAGCAGGGTCTCCAGCCGCGCGGCGAGCGCATCCGCGGCGAGATCCGGTTCCGTCATCACCCAGGCGCCGCCGCATCGCTCGATCTCGCGGGCGTTGCGCTCCTGGTGGCCGGCGGCGGCGTGGAAATAGGGGATCAGGATCGCCGGGCGCCCGATCACCGAGAGTTCGGCGATCGTCGATGCGCCGGCGCGCGAAATCACCAATGCCGCGCGCGCCATGCGCGCCGGCAGGTCTTCGAAGAAAGACCGGGTCTCGGCGGCGACGCCGATGCGGCGATAGGCGTCGCCGACGCGGTCGACATCTTCTGGCCGCGCCTGTTGCACGACCCGAAGCCGCTCCCTCAGGGTCGGGTCGAGCGCCGCGACGGCTTGCGGCACCCTGTCGGAAAGAACCCGGGCGCCCTGGCTGCCGCCGATCACCAGCAGCGCGATGCCGCCGCCGGTCGACACCGGATCCTGGTAAGGCGCGCCGGACACGGCGGCGACGGCGTCGCGCACCGGGTTGCCGGTCCTGACCAGCTTCGACAGATCCTCGGCACGCACCCCCTCGACCCGGTCGAAGGAGGTGGCGATGGCAGAAACCCTGGGCGCCAGCGCGGCGTTGGCCCGTCCGAGGACGGCGTTCTGCTCGTGGATCATGCTGGGCGTGCCCGCCCGGATCGCGGCGAACATCGTGGGCAGCGTGGGATAGCCGCCGAACCCGACCGCCGCCGCGGGCTGGAGCCGCGCGAGAAGCCTGCGCGCCTGCAGCCAGCCATAGCAGAGCGTCGCCACGCCCCGCGCCTTGCCGCCGATGCCGCTGCCGAGGTGACGCGCCGCGATGCGGTGGATCGCGGCCCCGGTCGCATCGCCGAACCCGGCGCCGCGGCCGTCGGTGACCAGCGCAACGCCATTGCCGCGGCGTTCGAGCTCGCGGGCGAGCGCCGCGGCCGGGAACATATGCCCGCCGGTGCCGCCGGCGGCCAGGACGATGGCCCCCCCGCTCATGGCCGCTCGTCCCCGATGCGCCGCCGGGTGAGGGCCAGCAGCAAGCCCATGGCAAGGGCGACCGCGATCAGCGACGACCCGCCATAGGAGATGAACGGAAGCGTCATGCCCTTGGCCGGCAGAAGCCTGAGGGAGGAGCCCATATGGACGACCGCCTGCAGACCGAACTGCACCGCCAGCCCAGCGATTGCGACCATCCCGAAGAGATTGGTTTCGTGGAGCGCATGGGCCAGCCCGCGCAGCACCACGAAGGCGAACAGGGCCAGTATCAGGAGGCAGGCGATGAGGCCGAACTCCTCCCCCGCGACCGCGAAGATGAAGTCCGCATGGGCATCGGGCAGCACGCCCTTGATGGTTCCCTGGCCCGGTCCCCGGCCGAGTATTCCGCCGTTCATGAACGCCTGGAGAGAGGTATCGACCTGGAAGCTGTCTCCCGAGCTCGGGTCGAGGAAGCGGTTGATCCGGCTGGTCACATGGGGGAGCAGCGAATAGGCCGCATAGGCAAGCGCGCCCGCCCCCACGGTCAGCGCGATGGCCCAGGGAAGCGCGAGGCCGGCGATCAGGAGCTGCACATACCAGGCCGCCAGGATCACCGTCGCCATGCCGATATCGGGTTGCAGGAAGAGCAGGCCGAGGACCGCCATCACCAGGCATGTAGCGGCGAGTCCGAGCTCGGCGCGGCCGGTCTCCCGGTAGCGTGCCAGCATCCAGGCGACGACGATGGCGCAGGACGGCTTGACGAACTCCGAGGGCTGGATCGAGAACGCTCCGAAATCGATCCAGCGCCGCGCACCCTTGGTTTCGGCGCCGAGAAAGAGGGTGACGGCGATGCCCGCCACCGCCAGCACGAAAATCGCCACGGCGAGCCAGCGCGTGGCCGGGGGCGACAACAGCGACACGCCCAGCAGCACGGCGACGGCGAGCGGGACATAGGCGATGTGGCGCCAGACGAGATGATAGGGATCGAGCGTGAGGCGTTCCGCCACCGACGGACTCGCGGCGAGGACGAGGAGCACCCCGACGACGATCAGCAGCGAGAGCGCCGTCACCGTCCAGCGGTCGACGGTCCACCACCAGCGGCCGAGAAGAGAGGTGTCGTTGCGGGCGAACACGGTCATGGCGCGGTCCCGCTCAGGCGCCGGGCCGCGGCGCGGAACGCGTCGCCGCGGGCGGCGAAGGACGGCCATTGGTCGAACGAGGCGCAGGCCGGCGACAGCAGCACGGTGGCTCCGCGCGGCCGCTCGCGCTGCGCATCGCGATGCGCCGCCTCCAGCGCGCAAGCGAGATCGCCGCAGCGCTCCACCGGCGCGCGGCCGCCGATCTCCCCGGCGAAGGCGGCCTCGGCCGAGCCGATCAGATAGGCGCGGCGGACGCGGTGGAGCTCGGGCAGGACCGCCTTGAGCCCGTCCGCCTTGGGCTTGCCGCCGGCAATCCAGTAGATCGCGGGGTAGCAGGCCAGCGCATGGCGGCACGCCTCGCCGTTGGTGGCCTTGGAGTCGTTGACATAGCGCACGCCGTCGATCACGGCGACGGTCTCCTGCCGGTGCGGCAGGCCGGGATAGGTGGCGAGCGCGCCGGCCGCCTCGGCGCGGGTCAGCCCGAGCGAGCGGGCGGCGGCGAAGGCGGCGGCGGCGTTCTGGTGGTTGTGGCTGCCCGGCAGGGTGTCGATGTCGGAGAGTTCCGCGACCGGCTCTTCGTCCTCGAAGAGCGTGCCGCGAAGGACGGAGACACCGCCCTCGACGGTCCGGCCGACGCCGATCGGCACCAGGGTCCAGCCGGCCCGGGTTTCGAGTTCGGCGAGCAGGGCGCGGCTCGCCTCGTCGTCGGTTCCGACGATCGCCACCTGTCCGCCGGCCGGCCGGTCGCGGAACATCCGCCGCTTCGCCGCGACATAGCCCGCGAGATCGCCGTGGCGGTCGAGATGGTCGGGGCTGATATTGAGCAGGATGGCGGTGTCGAACCGCATCCTCTCGATCAGGTCGAGCTGGTAGGACGAGCATTCGAGCACATAGGTGCCGCCCTGCCCCAGCAGGGGGAGAGAGAGCGCGGGCGGGCCCAGATTGCCGCCGATGGCGACCTCCCTGCCGGCCTCCGACAGGAGGTGCCCGAGCAGCGCGGTGGTGGTCGATTTGCCGTTGGTCCCGGTCACACCGACCATGCGCGCCTCGGGCGCCGCCTCGCCCAGCAGCTCGATATCGCCGATCACCGGACAGGCGGCCCGCCGGGCGCTCCGGACCACGGGGTGGGGCTCCGGATGGGTCAGCGGGATACCGGGGCTCAGCACCAGGGCATCGAGGCTGGGCCAGTCCCAGGCCGCCGGTTCGGACAGGGCGATGCCGGCCGCTTCCGCGGCGCGGCGCGGTTCCGGCAAATCGTCCCAGGCCAGCACCGAAGCGCCGCTGTCGCCGAGCGCGCCGGCGGTGGCCAGCCCGGAGCTGCCGAGGCCGAACAGGGCGAGGGTCTGGTTGCTGCGGGTCGGGATTCGCATCGGCCTAGCGCAGCTTGAGCGTCGACAGCCCGGCCAGCGCCAGCACCGCCGCGATGATCCAGAACCTGATGACGACCGTCGACTCCGCCCAGCCTTTCTGCTCGAAATGGTGGTGCAGCGGGGCCATGCGGAAGATCCGGCGCCCGGTGAGCTTGAACGAGACCACCTGGACGATGACCGACACCGCCTCGAGAACGAACAGCCCGCCGATGATGACCAGCACGAGCTCGTGCTTGGTGATCAGGCTCACCGCCGCGAGCGCCCCGCCGACCGAGAGCGCGCCGGTGTCGCCCATGAAGACCATCGCCGGCGGGGCGTTGAACCAGAGGAATCCGAGCCCGGCGCCGACCAGGGCGCCGCAGAACACCGCGAGCTCGCCCGCACCGCGCACGTAGTGGATCTGCAGGTAGTTGGAAAACACCGCGTTGCCGACGAGATAGGCGATCATCGCGAAGCATCCGGCGGCGATCAGCGCCGGCATGATGGCGAGCCCGTCGAGCCCGTCCGTCAGGTTCACCGCGTTGGAGGTTCCGATCAGCACCAGCACCGCCCAGGGCAGGAAGAACCAGCCGAGCGGCACCAGCACCTCCTTGAAGAAGGGCACGGTGAGACCCATCGCCAGCGGGCCGGAGGTCGCCCGGATCATCCAGTAGGCGGCGATGGTTCCGATCGCGATCTGGGCGAGCAGCTTCAGCCGCGCCGACATTCCGCCACTGGAGCGCCGCGTCAGCTTCAGATAGTCGTCGACATAACCGATCCCGCCGAAACAGAAGGTCACGAACAACGCGATCCACACATAGGGGTTGGCGAGATCGGCCCACAGCAGCGTCGCGACCAGGATGGTGAACAGGATCAGCACCCCGCCCATCGTCGGCGTGCCCTTTTTGGTCAGGAGATGGGAAGGCGGCCCGTCCTCGCGGATCGGCTGGCCCTCGCCCTGGTGCCGCTTGAGCCAGCGGATGAGCGACGGGCCGACGATCAGCGACAGGAACAGGGCGGTGACCGCCGCCCCCCCGGTCCGCAGCGTGATGTAGCGGATCAGGTTGAAAACGCCGATATCGTCGGCGAGGGGGAGAAGCGCGTTGTACAGCATGCGAACGGCGCCTCCTCAGCACCCGGCGGCCGCGCCGCGGCACGGCGCCCCGGCGTCGAGCAGCCGCGCGACGACGAGGTCCATGCGGCTCGCGTTCGAGCCCTTGACCATCACCACATCGCCAGGGCCGACGGTCGCGGCGGCGGTATCGGCCAGCGCCTCGCAGGTCTCCGCCGTCGCCCCGCGCATCGCCTCGGGCAGCCGGTCGATCACCGCCCGCATGTCGTCGACCGCGAGCACAATGTCGACGCCGCTTTCCACCAGCGGGTCGGCCAAGCCCTCGTGGAGCGCGACGGAGTCGCTGCCGAGTTCGCGCATCGGGCCCAGGATCGCGATCCTGCGGCCGCCGCCGGTGGGCGCGGCGCGGCCCAGGGTCTCGATCGCCGCCCGCATCGAGGCGGGGTTGGCGTTGTAGCTCTCGTCGATCAGCGTGAAGGTCCCGCCGGGGCAGGCGACTTTGTGCGGCTTGCCGCGCCCGGCGAGGGGGGCGAGGGTGCGGAGGCTCTCGGCCGCCTGCGCCGGATCCGCGCCGAGCGCCTCGACCGCCGCCAGCACGGCGAGCGAGTTGAGCGCCCAATGCCGGCCGGGCAGAGCGATGCGATAGGCGATCCTGCGGCCGCCGATCTCGGCCGAGATATCGGCGCCGTCCGCGTCGAGCGAGACCTCGCGCGCCGTCACGTCGGCATCGGCAAGACCGAACGAGACGATCCGGATGCCCGGTCTCCGCGCCGCCGCCGCGCACAGCCGGTCGAAAAACGCGTTGTCGCGGTTGAGCACGCAGACCCCGCCAGGCTCCAGCCCGTCGAAAATCTCCGCCTTGGCATCGGCGACCGCCTCCAAGGACGGGAAATAGGCGATATGGGCGGCTTCGACATTGGTGACGACGGCGACATCGGGGCGGATGAGGCGCGCGAGCGGCGCGATCTCGCCGGCATGGTTCATCCCGACCTCGAACACTCCGAACGCCGCGTCGGGCGGCATGCGTGCGAGGGACAGCGGCACCCCCCAGAGATTGTTGTAGCTGGCGGCGCTGGCGCTGGTCCGGCCCTGCGCCGCGAGCGCGTGGCGCAGCGCCTCCTTGGTGCCGGTCTTGCCGGCACTGCCGGTGACCGCGGCGATGCGTGCGCCGCTGCGCGCGCGGGCGTGTCGTCCGAGCGCGGTCAACGCGGCGAGGCTGTCGCGCACCAGCATCAGCGGCGCGTCGGCGGCGACATCGTCGGGAAGACGGTGGACCAAAGCGGCCGCGGCACCGGCGGCGAACGCGGCGCCGACATAGGCGTGGCCGTCCCTCTCGGGACCCTCGATCGCGACGAACAGATCGCCGGGCCCGGCGCTGCGGCTGTCGATCGAAACGCCGCTGGCCTGCCAGGCGCGCGTTGCGCTGCCACCGGTGGCGGCGGCGGCATCGGCCGATGTCCAGAGGGGCGTTCCGGTCACGCGCCGACACCTCCGAGCGCCCGCACCGCCTCGCGCGCCGTCGCGGCATCGTCGAACGGGCGGGTCTCGCTGCCGACGATCTGCCCCGTCTCGTGCCCCTTGCCGGCGACCACCAGCACGTCGCCCGCGGCGAGCCCCGCGATCGCCTCGCGGATCGCCTCGCCGCGGTCGCCGATCTCCGTTGCGCCGGGGCAGCCGGCAAGGACCTCGCGGCGGATCGCGGCGGGGTCTTCGCTGCGCGGGTTGTCATCGGTCACGATGATCCGATCGGCGAACCGCTTGGCGGCATCGCCCATCAGCCGCCGCTTGCCCGCGTCGCGGTCGCCGCCGCAGCCGAACACCACCGAGAGCGCCGCGGAAGCGTGCGGCCTGAGGGCCTGCAAGGCGTAGGCGAGCGCGACCGGGGTGTGCGCATAGTCCACATAGACCGGCGCGCCGGTCGGGCTGCGGGCCACGGGCTGCATCCGCCCGGGCGGCGCCTCGAGCGTGCCGAGCGCGTCGATCGCCGCGCAGCGGTCGTCCCCGGCGCCGACCACCAGACCGAGGGCGCAGAGTGCATTCGCGGTCTGGAACTCGCCGATAAGACCGAAACGCTGCCGCCGGGTTTCCCCGAAAACCAGCAGGTCGGCGATCTGGCCGTCGCCATCGGGCTCGACCGAGACCACGCGCAGCTCCTGGGCGTTGCGGCCATAGTCGACGATCCGGCAGCCGCGCGCCTTGCAGGTCTCGGCGAAGATATCGAATTCCGGGCTGTCGGCATTGAGCACGGCGACCGCGCCCGGCGGCAGCAGCTCGCCGAACAGGCGCAGCTTGGCGGCGCGATAGGCGTCGAACGAGACGTGATAGTCGAGATGATCGCGCGACAGGTTGGTGAACCCGGCGGCGGCCAGCGATACGCCGTCGAGGCGGAATTGGGCGAGCCCGTGGCTCGACGCCTCGAGGGCCGCGCGATCGGTCCCCGACCCGCCGAGCAGGGCGAGCTCGCGATGCAGCGTGACCGGGTCCGGCGTCGTCAGCGCGCCGGCGCGGGTGCCGGACGGGCTGACGACCCCGAGCGTGCCGAGCGCGGCCGCCCGGAAACCGAGCGCGCCCCAGATCTGGCGCGCGAAAGCGGCGACGGAGGTCTTGCCGTTGGTCCCCGTCACCGCGACGCAGGTGTCCGGCGGGCCAGGATGGAAGCGGGCCGAGATTTCGGCCAGGCGGCGGCGCGGATTGGCATCGACGACGATGTCCACCCGGCCTGCCGCTTCGCCGATATCGACCGGCTCGGAAACCAGCAGCGCGACCGCGCCGCGCGCGATGGCATCGTCGACGAAATAGCGGCCGTCGGTAGCCAGACCCGGCAAGGCGGCAAACAGGAAGCCGGGGCGGACCTCGCGGGAATCGCCGGTGATCCCGGCGATCTCGACATCGACCCTTGACTGCGCGCCACCTCCGTGGGGGCCGAGAAGCTCAGTGAGACGCACGCCTCTGGCTCCCTTGCTTTGCCGTCACCAACTCGAGACGCATCCGTCGCTCGATCTGTTGCGATTGTTCGTCGACGGGTGTGACGCCGAGCAGCGGGCCGATGCGCGCAACGGTTCTGCCGACCACCGGCGCCGCCACCCAGCCGCCGGTAGCGTAGCCATGGGTCTCCCGGGTGCCGCGCGGCTGGTCGAGGAGCGCGAACACCACGTAGCGGGGGCGATGCATGGGAAACGCGGCGACGAAGGAGGACAGGAGGCGTTTCCTCTTGTAGCCGCCCCGCCCGGCCTGCTCGGCGGTGCCGGTCTTGCCGCCGACGAGATAGCCCGCGGCCGCGGCCTTGGAGCCGGTCCCCTCGACCACGACCAGCCGCATCAGCCGGCGCATCTTGTCCGATGTGGCGCGCGACAGGACGCGTTTCCCCTTCGGCGGGTGCTGCTTCTGCCGCTTGAGCAAAGTGGGCGCGTAGAGGGTGCCGCCATTGACCACCGCGGCGACGGCGCTTGTGAGATGCAGCGGCGAGACCGCCACGCCGTGCCCGAACGACACGGTCATGGTGTTGATCTCGCGCCAGCGCTGCGGGAAAAGCGGGCGGCCGGTCTCGCTGATCTCGACCGGCAGGCGGCTGAACATGCCGAGACTGTCGAGGAACCGCCGCAACCTCTCGCCGCCGACCGCGAGACCCAGCTTGGCGGCGCCGATATTGGACGAGTAGATGAAGACCTCGGGGACCGAGAGCCAGCGCGCCTTGGCGTGGTAGTCCCTGATCGTGAAGCGGGCGATGCGGATCGGCCGCCTCGCATCGACCTTGTCGGAAAGGGTCACCGCGCCGGCATCGAGCGCGAGCGCGGTGCTCAGGATCTTGAAGGTCGAGCCCATCTCGTAAATGCCGAGCGTCGCCCGATTGAAGCGCAGCTCCGCATCGGCAGAGCGCGCCCGGTTGGGATCGAACTCGGGCAGCGAAACCATGGCGAGGACTTCGCCGGTCGCGGTGTCGAGCACGATGCCGGCGGCGCCCACCGCCTGGTGCTCGGTCATCGCCCTGAAGAGCTCGTTTCGCAGCACATGCTGGATGCGGATATCGAGGCTGAGGGCGAGCGCGCTGCTGCCGTCGCGCAGCTTGGAATCGAACTGCCGCTCGATGCCGGCCAGCCCCCGACCGTCAGGATCCGAAAACCCGACCACATGCGCGGCCAGCCCGCCCATCGGGTAGACGCGCCTCTGGTCGGGCTCGAGCACGAGGCCGGGGATCCCCAGCCGGAGGATCCCGTATTGCTCGTTGGGCGTCAGATGCCGACGCAGCGATACGTAGCGTTCGGGAATCCGCAGCCGCTCGCCGATCCGGGCGGCGTCGAGGTCCGGCAGGACACCGGTCAGCGCCTTCACCGTCGCGTCGACATCGGCGATCCACGCGGTATTGGCGTAGAGCGCGGCGGTCCCGAGGCTGACCGCGAGGACGACGCCGTTGCGGTCGGTGATCTCGGTCTTGGCGGCGGTGCCGCGGGCGAGCTGGGCCGTCGTCAGATCGCGCGGCTCGACACCGACCTGAAGGACGGCGACGTCGACGAGCCGGACGCCGATCGCAACGAAGGCGGCCGTCAGCACCGCGCCGGTGAGCAGGAGGCGGCTGCGGCCGACTTCGATCGCCCGCTTGCGGTCCCCGTCGAGCCGCATGCTGCCGCGGTCGGTCATCGCGCCGTCCTCGCGGAATTCGCGGAAATCTGGAGCGGCGCCGGCGAAGGCGGCCCGGGGGCGGGCGCCGCGCCGGCGGGGCCGGGCGGCGCGGCGAAGGGCAGGTCGGAAACCCGCATCGTCTGCGCCGCCTCGGGCACACGAAGATCGAGATGCCGACGGGCCAATGCCTCAAGCCGCTCCGGCCGGTTGAGATAGCTCCATTCCGCCCGCAACACGTGCAGCGATTCCTGCTCGCCTGCGATGTTGCGGTGAATGCCGGCGAGCCGGTCCTCGAGATCCTGGACCTCGGTCCCGATCACGATCGAAGCCGCGCCCATCAGCACGGCGAGAATCGCGAACAACACGGTCGAGCCCCGCTTCATGGCGTCCTCGCTTCGGCAATGGGGGTCTCGGTGGGGGTCTCGGTGGGGGTCTCGGTGGGGATCTCGGTCCGCTCGGCGGCGCGCAGCCGCGCCGACCGGGCGCGCGGGTTGGCGGCGACCTCCGCTTCGCTGGGGCGGATGGCGCGGCGCCCGAGCAGCCGAAAGCGCGCCGGCGGACCGGCCGCCTGGGCATCGGGCGCGTGGCGCGACGGCCGCGGGCGGGCGGCGGAGCGCTCGACCAGGAAGCGCTTCACGGTGCGGTCTTCGAGCGAATGGAAGGTCACGACGGCGAGCCGCCCGCCGGGGCGCAGCAGGGCCTCGGCCGCACTCAGCCCGCGCGCCAGCTCGCCGAGCTCGTCGTTCACGTAGATGCGGATTGCCTGGAAGGTGCGGGTCGCCGGGTCGATCGGGTCGCTCGCGCGCTGCCCCACCGCGCGGCGCACGATACCGGCGAGCCCGGCGGTCCGGGTGATCGGCGCCTCGCTGCGCGCCTCGACGATGGCGCGGGCGACCCGCCTGGCGCGGCGTTCCTCGCCATAGTCGCGGATGATCCTGGCGAGGCTGCGCTCGGATTCCTCGTTCACCACCTCGGCCGCGCTGCGCCCGGCCGACGACATGCGCATGTCGAGCGGGCCGTCGGCGCGGAACGAAAAGCCGCGCTCGGCGGAGTCGAGCTGCATCGACGACACGCCGATATCGAGGGCGACGCCGTCGACCGCCTCGATCCCGCGCGCGGCCAGCAACGAGACCATGTCGCCATAGCGCCCGGCGACGAACAGGAAGCGGTCGGCATAGCGCAGCCCGAGCGCGGCCGCCGCCGGCGCGGCCGCCGGGTCGCGGTCGATGCCGCACACCCGGCATTGCGCGATGTCGAGCATCGCGCGGGAATAGCCGCCGGCGCCGAACGTGGCGTCGACATAGATCGCCCCGTCCCGCGGCGCGATCGCGGCCAGGACCCGATCGAGCATGACCGGCTGGTGCGCGGCGGCGGTCATGGCCCGCCCCCGTTCTCGACACGCCGGCGCAGCGCGTCGATCGCCTGGTCCTGATGCGCCTGGAATGCGTCGGGCGCCCAGATCTGGAACCGGTTGCCGCGCCCGACGAAGGTCGCCTGGTCGGAAATCCCCGCATGGGCGGCGAGCGCGGGCGGGATCACCACGCGGCCCTCGCGGTCGAAGGGCAGTTCGTGAACCATCGCCATCACCGCATCGACCAGGCTGTCGCCGCCGCCGAGCAGGACCTGCTCGAAATCATCGCCCTCCAGCGACCGGCTCATGCGCCGGTTGTTGAGCTGGTCGAGCACATCGCGGCTGAACGCCTCGATCGCGGGTTCGCGCAAGGAGGGGTAGACGATCAGCCCGCCGAAGCTGGACCCGGCCAGCACCGCGCGGAACGGTGCCGGCACCGAGACACGCTTCTTCCGGTCGACCTTGTTGACATATGTCGACAGAAACGCGGTCAAGCCTCGCCCTCCAAACCGTCGACGCTCTCGCCGTTCGGATCACGAACGGCGCCCCATGCGCGATCTGCCGACTCCTGGCAGTTGTGGGACTAAGTGCTTTATCATGGGATTATATGGGGGTCAATGGGATTAACAACAACGTTCAAGCAAAACTTTATGGTGGCCCGGCATGAGGAAGTTGCCGTAACCCACCCTTTTGACGACGCAAAGTCGGGATGCGCGGTGCAATGCTCAATACCCGGCTAAAGATGTGTCTAAACTTTGTTCTTATTATGTTCTTTTTTTGGACAAATGCTTCCGCGCACTGGCAAAGGGTCGGAGAATTGGGAGCAGCGCGCGCATGAAAGTAATAATATCCACAACTGGTTGCGAACGATGACGATCCCGCTTTGTCAGCGCGGGGTTGGGGCGATACGGTTGGCCGGCTCCCGGCCCGTCTGAGGCTCGGGAGCGGGGCTGCGATGAGGGAGACGTCATGAGCGAGAACCGTCAGGACGAGGCGCCGGTGTTGGAAGCGTTCGAGTTCCCCCCGGATCCGGCGGATGACTTCGAATGGGTTCCGGCGACCGCGGAAGTCGCGGGAAACCTCGCCGAACCGCCGGAGGCGGATTGGCGGACGGCGGGGACCAGCCGCCGCGCGTTCCTGCGCGGTGTCGTCTGTTCCGGCGTCGCGGTTTCCGCGTCGGCCTATATGTTCACCGTGCAGTCGGGCGAGGCGCGCGCGGCGGTGCGCGGCGTCGAACGGCTGATCTCGCTCAACATCAACGGCAAGACGCGGCGCGTCGACGTGCCGCCGAGCGAGACACTGGCCCAGACGATCCGCTACCGGCTCGGCCTCACCGGCACCAAGATCGGCTGCAACCGCGCCGAATGCGGCGCCTGCACGGTGCTGGCCGACGACACGCCGATCTATTCCTGCTCGACCCTGACCCACCAGGTTCGCGGCAGGAAGATCACCACCGTCGAAGGCGTCGCCGCGGCTGACGGCACGCTGCACCCGGTGCAGCAGGCATTCATCGACGAGCTCGGGCCGCAATGCGGCTTCTGCACGCCGGGCCAGGTGATGTCCGCGGTCGGGCTGTTGAAGAAGAACCCGAAACCGACCGTCGACGAGGCGCGCCGCGCGATGTCGGGCAACCTCTGTCGATGCGGCGCCTATCCACACTACCTCGCCGGCGTCATGCGCGCGGCAGGGAGGGCATAGATCATGGCCTATAAACTTCTCGGCAAGAACTTCACCCCGCCGGATATCCACGCCAAGGTCACCGGCGCGGCCAAATACGCCGAGGACTTCCGTGCCGACGGCATGGTCTTCCTCAAGACCTTCCCGTCGCCGATGCCGCACGCGAAGGTCAAGTCGATCGACGTCGAGGCCGTCAAGAAGATGCCCGGGGTCGTGGGCGTGCTGCTGCCCGGCGAGATCAAGCAGCCCAAGGACGCGGGCCACGCGATCCTGACCTCCTACCCGGTCTTCGTCGGCCAGCCGATCCTCGCGGTCGCGGCGATGACCGAACAGCAGGCGGAAGACGCGATCCAGGTGGCCAAGGTGGATCTCGAACCGCTTCCCTTCGTGATCGACCCGCTGGAGAGCCTCAGGCCGGACGGGCCGAACGCCCATGTCGCCGGCAACGTTGCCAATCGGCGCGGCATCAAGCTGCAACAGGTCAAGTGGTCCGGCAAGGACTTCGCCAAGGCTGGCGAGGACAGTTTGCCGATGGGCAAGGCGGTGACCGAATGGTCGTTCGGCGACGTGGAGGCCGGCTTTGCCAAGGCCAAGGCTGTCATTGAGGAGACGTTCGTCAGCGCCGCCAATGCGCATCACGCGATGGAGCCGCGTTCGGCGGCCGCCTATTGGGAAAACGGCAAGGTCCATGTCTGGGGCTCGACCCAGTCCTCGTCCTTCGCCGTCCCGAGCCTGGCCAAATATATCGGCATCAAGCCGACCGACCTCAACCTGGTCAGCGAGTTCTGCGGCGGCGGCTTTGGCGGCAAGGGCTTGTCCTATCCGATGATGGCTCTGCCGGCGCTGATGTCCAAGAAGCTCAACGGGCGCCCGGTCCATATGCGGGTCAGCCGCGCGGACGAGTTCTACAACGGCTCGGCGCGGGCCGCCTTCCAGGGCTGGGTAAAGATCGGCTTCGGCGCCGACGGCCGGGTGCTGGCCATCGACTGCTACATCGTGCAGGACAACGGCTCGACCGGCGGGTTCTGGGATTTCCAGAACTTCGGCATGGCCGCTTCCGTGGTTCTGCAGCCGGCCGCCATGCGGTACCGCGGCATCCCGGTGCTCACCAACACCCCGCCGAAGGGCCCTCAGCGCGGTCCGGGCGAGAACCAGACCGCCAACATCCTGGAGCCGATCCTCGACAAGGCGGCGCGGCAGCTCGGCATCGACCGGCTGGCGGTGCGTCTCGTCAACGCGCCGGGCGGCGGGCCGAACGGCAAGATCGGACCCAAACAGCTGCCGCTGACCAGCGCCTTCCTCAAAGAGGGGCTGGAGCAGGCCGCCGCGAAGTGGGGCTACGCCGAGAAGATCAAGCGGGCCGGCAAGCAGGCCAACGGCAAGATCAGGTCCGTGGGCATCGGCCAAGCCTACCACGCCGCCGGCTATAACGGCTTTGACGGCATGGTCCGCATCACGCCGGACGGCAAGCTCCACATCCATACCGGCGTCGGCAATCTCGGCACCTACTCCTACGGCGCCACCTCCCGGGTCGCGGCCGAGGTGCTGGGCTATGACTGGAACAATACGGTCATCGAACGCGGCGGAACGCTGAAGGCGATGCCGTTCAATATCGGCCAGTTCGGGTCGAACACCTCGTTCACGATGACCCGGACGAACTACGTCGCCGCGGTGGACGCCGAGCAGAAGCTGCTCGAAATCGGCGCGGCGATGCTGGGCGGCAAGGCCGACGACTACAAGCTCGACAAGGAGCGGGTGGTCGCCAAGAACGGCTCGGGATCGATCACCTTCGCCCAGGCGGCGCAGAAGGCGATCGAGCTCGGCGGCAAGTATGCCGGCCACGAGGTCGATCCGAAGCTCAACCCGCTGACCAAGGCGGCGGTCGGGATGATCAAGGGCACCGGGCTCATCGGCGTCGCCAAGGACAAGCTGCCCAAGAAGGGGATCGTTCCGGCCCTGGCCGCGGCGTTCATCGAGATCGAGCTGGATCCGGAGACCGGCAAGGTCGAGATCCTCGACTATATCGGCATCGCCGATGTCGGCCAGGTGCTGCATCCGCAGGGGCTCGACGCCCAGATCCGCGGCGGCGCGGTGATGGGGTTCGGCCTCGCGGCGACGGAGCGCTACATCTACGACCCGGCCTATGCGCGGCCCAACGCCATCGGCTTCCACCAGGCCAAGCCGCCGACCTATCTCGACGTGCCGGCGGAGATGGCGTCGCTCGCCGTCGAGGGCGCGGTGGACAACCAGAACCCGGTCGGCGCCAAGGGTGTCGGCGAGCCGGTCCAGGGCTCGGCTTCGTCGGCCTATCTGAGCGCGGTCTCGGACGCGCTGGGCGGGCACATGTTCAACCGGGTCCCGGTGGTCGCGGACATGATCGTCAACGTGGTCGCGAAACAGCCGCAATCCTACAAGCCGTTGCAGACGAACAATCAGTGACGGGCGGAACGGAGGCAGACCAATGACCGACTATATGCACGCATTCGACCTCTACACGCCCGCCAGCCTGGAGGACGCGGCGAAGCTCCTCGGCGAGCACGGCAAGGACGCCTGGATCGTCGCCGGCGGCAAGGACAGCTTCGACTGGTTCAAGGACCGGCACAAGCAGCCCAGGGCCGTCGTCGATATCGGCGGGCTCGAGGAGATCCGCGGCATCCGGGACCGGGGCGACCACGTCTCGATCGGCGCGGCGACCACGCTGACCGAAATCGAGGGCAGCAAGCTGCTGCGGGACAATTTCCCCTTGCTGGTCCAGGCCGCCGCCAAGGTGGCGAGCCCGCAGATCCGCAATTCGGGCACCATCGGCGGCAATGTCTCGCAGGATACGCGCTGCACCTATTACCGGGACGGCTTCCCCTGCTACCGCGCCGGCGGCAACACCTGCTACGCCAACACGCCGACGGCGATGAACCGGGAGCATGCGTTGTTCGAGGCTTCCCGCTGCGTCGCGGTGACGCCGTCCGACACGGCGCCCGCCCTGGTCGCGCTGGAGGCCGAGATGGCGATCTCGCGCGGCGGCAAGCTGCGGACGGTTCCGAGCGAGAAGTATTTCATCGGGCCGGCTGTCGACATCACCCGGATGACGGTCCTCGAGAAGGGCGACATCCTCACCGAAATCCGCATCCCGAAGAAATGGGCCGGCGCCAAGTTCTATTTCGAGAAGATCGCCGACCGCGAGACCTGGGACTTCGCCCTGGTCAATATCGCGATGGCTGCCAGGACCGAAGGCGGCATGGTGAAGGATGTGCGTATCGCCTGCGGCGGGGTGCAGTGCACGCCGCGGCGCCTGACCGAGGTCGAGGATTTGATGAAGGGAGAGAAGGCGGGGCCGGAGCTGGAGAAGCTTGCCCAGCGGGTCGCCGCGCGCGGCGCCAAGGCGCTCAACTTCAACCACTTCAAGATCCCGCTGATGGGGAACCTCGCGGCGCGCGCGGTCAGGTCGCTCGCCTGACCGGATGGAGCTCTTCCGCTTCTCGAAAAACGTCTGGGGCCAGGAGATGCTGCTGGGGATGTCCTGGGACCTGCTCTGGGTCCCGGTCGCGGCGGCATTCGCCTGGATCGCAGCGCATCAACTGCTTCGGCTGATCCTGAAGCGGAGTTGACGCGCCTTAGCGACCATGTCGGGAAGCGCGGGTGAAGAGATCCGGCACAGATGGCCGGACCGTTTGTTCCACTGGGCGATGGCGGCCCTGGTGATCGTCCTCTTGGGAACCGCGTTCCTGCCGATCCTCGGGCTCCGCTTCGACTGGGTTCCGATCCACTGGATTTCCGGCGTTCTGCTGACCGCGGCGATCCTGTTTCACCTCTACCGGGCATTTCTGGTGCATGGCATAGGATCGATGATGCCGACGGGCGACGATCTGCGGGCGGCCCTCGGCAGGGAGACCGGAAACGGTTCGGCCAAATACGATGTCCACCAGAAGCTCTATCACTGGTCGGTCGCGGCGGTGGTTCTCGTCCTGATGGTCAGCGGCGGCATCATGCTGGCCAAGATCGACACGCCGTTATGGCGGCGCGACCCGTCGATCCTTTCCGACAGCGACTGGGGCGTGGTCTATGTCTGTCACGGCGCGGCGTCGCTGCTGCTGATCTTCCTGCTGATCCTGCACGTCTATTTCGCCTTCCTGCCCGAACATCGGCGGCTGCTGGCGGCGATGGTGCTCGGCCGCGAAACCTGGAGGCCCGGCCGCGCGCCGGGGAGAGGCGCATGAGCGAATCCATCCGGGCGCATATCGAGCGGATCGAGGAAGCCTATGAGTTCATGCTCGCCTATGCCGCCCAGGGCCGGGCCGACGAGGGCGGCGGCCCCGACGGGGCGCATATCCGGACCTTCCTCGCCCAGTTCGATGCGGGCGTCGCCGCCATCGTCGGGGAACTCGATACGGTGCCCGGCGCCAACCGCGAGGCGCGGGGCTTTCTCGACGCGCTGAGGGCCGATTCGGCGATCATGACATCGGTGCTGCGGACCATCCTGGCGCGCGAGCAGATCACCTCCGAGGTGGTCGACAACGCGAACGGGCTGATCTCGGTCCGCTCCTACCTCACCGCGCTGTTCTTCATGGACAAGGCGCTGCTGCCCGGACCCGTCCCGGGCGAAGTGTCAGGCGGCCTGTAAGCCGGGTTCTGTCCCCGCGTGAGCGGGGGATGGCCATTCATCTGGGACGCCCGTCGCCGGACGCCTCGCGCGACCTACCCGGGCGACGGCGCGGAAACCCGCCTGGGGCCGGAGCCCCGTGCCGCCCCTATTCGGTCTTGCTCCCGGTGGGGTTTGCCCTGCCGTCGCCGTTGCCGGAGACGCGGTGCGCTCTTACCGCACCCTTTCACCCTTGCCGGCCGGCGAAGCGGGCCGGCGGTTTGCTTTCTGTGGCACTTTCCCTGGGGTCGCCCCCGCCGGGCGTTACCCGGCACCGTGTTTCCATGGAGCCCGGACTTTCCTCCCCCCGCGCAGCGGGAGGCAGCCATCCGGCCGCCTGACAGCGGCTAAATTGGTGCCGCGACGGCGGGGCGTCAATCCAGCCCGCGCTCGACCGCGTCGATCCACGCCATGGTCTCGCCGTCGAGTCTTCCGTCGCAGAGCGACGGGCGGAAACGCCGCTGGAAGGCGGTCAGCACCGCGGCGAAGAACTCCTCGGCGAACCCGTAGCCGAAACGCGCCAGCGCGGCGCGCGCGCGATCGCCGTCCGGTTCGGCGGTGCCCGGCGGTTCGCCCGGCCAAAAGGCGAGGCCGTGCGCCGCCAGCCGCTTCCAGGGAAACCGCTCGCCCGGGTCCTGCTTGCGCAGAGGCGCCACGTCGGAGTGCCCGACCACGCGGGCGGGATCGATGCGCCGGCGCTTCAGGATGCCGCCCAGCAGGCTTTCGAGCGCCAGCAGCTGCGGCTCGGGGAACGCGCGGTAGCCGAATTCGTGACCCGGGTTGACGAGCTCGATTCCAATCGACCGGCCGTTGACGTCCGCCTCGCCCGCCCAGCACGAAACGCCGGCATGCCATGCGCGGCGCTCCTCCTCGACCAGGCGCACGACCGCGCCGTCCTCGTCGATCAGGTAATGCGCGCTCACCTGCGCCGCCGGATCGCACAGCCGCGCGAGCGCCGCCTCGGCCGTCGGCATCCCGGTGTAGTGCAGGACGACGAGGTCGGCGGGGACTCCTTGCGGTCGCGCCCCGTGATTGGGCGACGGCCGGTCGATCACGGCGGGGCCGCTCTCGGGCATGACGCGCCCGCCCCCCTCACGCCGCTATCGGCGAAGGGCCCGGGCGGGCGGCAAAACGTCCTGGATACCTAGGCTGCGCTGCGGCGTGCAGCGGCGTCGCGCCTGCTCTCCGGCTCGCGATAAGCCATCTTCACATGGGCGGCGCAGTAGGAAAAACCCTGGGTGGTCTTTCGACCGCAGAAATGAAAATCCTCGGTGCCGGGATCGCCATACGGCCACTGGCAGTTCCGGTAAGGAGATGACTTGCTCGCCTTCAACAGCGAGACGAGTTTCGATCTGTCCGACATTGTCGCGTTCTCTTGTTTGGAACGCGCGATAGATATGGCCGGCCCTGCGGAACGTCAAGGTCGGAACCGGCGGAATATCGGGCGCTGCGTCAATTTGTTGCAGATTCTTGGCAGAAATCTGCGAATCCCCGCGAGCGGCGCAGGGATCAGTTCAGCCGGGCGCCATCCTCGGCGTCGAACAAATGCAGATTGGCGGCGTCGAGCGCGATGTGAATCGCGTCGCCGACCGCGGCCGGCAGGTCGGGGTCGACCTTGGCCACCATGCGGCGCGCGCCGCCATGCTCGAAGAACAGGAGCGTGGCGTCGCCCAGCGGCTCGATCAGGCTAACCGTCGCCGGGATCGTGCCCGGCGTCGCGGCATCGACGACAAGGACGTGTTCGGAGCGCACGCCGAGCACCGCTTCGCGCCCGGCGGGCCCGGTATCGACCGACGGATCGAGCGCGGCGACGAGCCCGGTGCCGCGGAATTCGGCCCCAGCATCGGTCGCCGCGACGGTGCCGTCGAGGAAGTTCATCGTCGGCATGCCGAAGAACCCGGCGACGAAATGCGATACCGGGCGCCGGTAGATTTCGAGCGGCCCGCCGACCTGCTCGATCCGGCCGGCATTCATCACCACGATACGGTCGGCCATGGTCATCGCCTCGGCCTGGTCGTGGGTGACGTAGACGAATGTACCGCCGAGCTGCTCGTGCAGGTGCTTGAGCTCGGTGCGCATGTCGACGCGCAGCTTGGCATCGAGGCTCGAGAGCGGCTCGTCCATCAGATAGACTGACGGGTTGGTGACGATGGTGCGCGCCAGCGCGACGCGCTGCGCCTCGCCGCCAGAGCACTGGTTGGGGCGCTTGTCGAGCAGCGGAGCGATGTGCATCGCATCGGCGGCGGCTTCCACGCGCCGTTGGATTTCCGCGGCGTCGACGTGCTTGACGCGCAGGCCGAAGGCGATGTTTTCGAACACCGTCATGTGCGGGAACAGCGCCAGATCCTGGAACACCATGCCGAGCCCGCGCTCACCGGCCTCGGTATGGGTGACGATGCGGTCGCCGATGACGATGTCGCCGCCGGTCGGCTCGACGAGGCCGGAAATCATGTTGAGCGTCGTCGTCTTGCCGCACCCCGAAGGCCCGACCAGGATCAGGAACTCGCCGTCGCGGATCTCCAGATCGATGCCCTTGACGGCGGCGAAGCTGCCGAATTCCTTGACCAGGCCCCTGAGTTCGATACCTGCCACGCGTCGGTTCCTTTCCCCGCGCCGCGCCGTCAGCGGCGCATCATGCCGAAGCTGAAGCCCTTCACCAGGTGCTTCTGGATGAGGAT
Source organism: Alphaproteobacteria bacterium (assembly GCA_965205995.1). Lineage (GTDB taxonomy): Bacteria > Pseudomonadota > Alphaproteobacteria > MPNO01 > MPNO01 > MPNO01. Next base: position 2,836,980 of record OZ242200.1, read on the forward strand.
GCCCATGATCACCACCGGGATGGTTATCACCGTGCCGATCGCCGCCTGCGGACCGTAGAGCCGGCCTTCCGATGCGCTCTGGAACTTGTTGAGCAGCACCGGCAGGGTCGACACGTCGGGATGGGTGAGCGTCAGCGCCAGCAGGAATTCCCCCCAGCTCAGGATGAACACGAACAGGAAGGTGACCACCATGCCCGACGCCACCAGCGGCAGCACGATCTTGCGCAGCGTGTAGATGCGCCCCGCCCCCATCAGCCGGGCGGCGTGTTCGAGCGTATAGGGCACCTCTTCGATGAAGCTCAGCATCATCCAGATCACGAAGGGGAGCGTCACCGTGGTGTAGAGCATGCTCACCCCGGTGCGCGTGTCGAACAGGCTGATCCGCGCGCCCAGCAGCGTCTCCGTCGCGAACGGAACCATGACCGCGTAGTACATCAATAGCGGGATGGCGATGACGATCGGCGGGATCATGCGCACCATCAGCACCATGTGGCGGAAGGTCGAGCCGCCGACATTGAAGCGCGATATGGCGTAGGCGAGGAAGGTTCCCATGAACAGGGCGATCAGCGACGAGATGGTGCAGATCAGCAGCGAATCGAACAGCGAGCCCCAGATATTGAACGGCTGCTCGGTCGCCTCGCGCGCGACGCCGGCCTGCTGCACGTCGAAGGCGAAGATCTGCTCGTAGTTCTTCAGCGTCGGGTCGTCCGGCAGCCAGTTCGGCGGCCAGGTCACCCACTCGCCGGAATCCTTGAACGAGGTCTGGAGCATCCAGAAGATCGGGAACATGACGATGACGCCCCAGCCGATCAGCACGGCGTGGCGGAAGACGGCGCGCCGCCGGCGCAGCCGGCCCGCGGCGGCCGCGAGGGTCGCCGAGCTGGCCGGGGCGACGCTCACGGCGCCTGCTCCCGGTCGAGCCGCGTGCGCTCGCGCATCATCAGCCAGATGCCGGTGAAGATCAGCGCCGAGAACAGGATCAGCAGCAGCATCGATGCCGCCGCGCCGAAGCTGTACTTGTTGAACTGCCAGACCTGTTCCCACAGATAGTAGGCGACGGTCTGGGTCGACGTCCCCGGCCCGCCGAAGGTCAGCAGCACCACGGGATCGAACAGCTTCAGCGCCTCCATCGAGCGGATCACGACCGCGATCACGATCGCCGGCTTGAGCAGCGGCAGCTCGACCCAGAAGAAGGTCTGCCAGCGCGATGCGCCCATCACCCGCGCGGCGTTGATCAGCTGCGGCGGCAGCGCCGAGAAGCCGGACAGGAAGATCAGGAAGGTCAGCGACGTCCACTGCCACACATCGGCCAGGATGATCGCCCACTGGGCCGCCAGCGGGTGGGACAGCCAGCGGATGCGCGGGTCGATGCCGAAGGCGTTCATCAACGGCGACAGCAGCTGATTGAGCGGGCCGCTGTCGAGATAGATCATCGAGAAGTTGTAGCCGACGACCACCGGCACCACCATCATCGGGATCAGGAAGACGGTGATGTAGAGGCGGCGCCCGCGCACCACCCGGTGGACCAGCATCGCCAGCACGAATCCGATCGCGAGTTCGAACACCACGGCGAAGCCGGCAAAGTAGAAGGTGCGCCCGAGCGCGGCCCAGAAACCGCTATCCGACAGCACCGCCTCGTAGTTGCGCCAGCCCGAGAGATAGGCCTGCTCGAACGGCCGGTTGGCGCGCCAGCGCAGGAAGCTGATGTAGATGGTCAGCAGGAACGGGATGATGATGACCAGGATGAACGTGCCCTCGACGAGCACGAACGGGATCCAGCGGAACACCCGTTCCTGCGACAGCCACGCGCCCAGCCGGGCGAGCGGGCCGTTGCGCGCGGGCGTGGCGGTTCCGCTGAGCGCGGCCATCCTGGACTATGCCTCCGCGGCGGGCGGCGCCCGGACGGCTCGACGCCGTCCGGGCGCAGGTTGGTTCCGGGCTACAGCCGGTCGATATAGAGCCCGGCGTCGACGCCCTTGCGCCACGCCTCGATCTGCTCCTTGCGGCCGATATCCTCGGTCACACGGTTCCAGCCCTTCTCGATCCGCTTGGCGGCTTCCTCGGCGCTGATATTGCCGTTCATCACGTCGGCGAGGTTGTTGTCGAGGATCTTCATGTACTCGTAGTGACCCTCGATATAGAGCAGCGACGTGGTGTATTGCGCGTTCTTCAGCGTGGTCTCGAGAAACTCGTTGGAGAATTTCTTGATGATGCCGGGGACGCCCAGATTGGCCGTGCGGAACGGGTCCCAGAAGCCCTTGGGATGGGCGATCGCCCGGTTGCCGACCGACGGGCTGGTCAGCCACTGGATGAACAGATAGGCGAGCTCGGGATCGTCGCTATAGGCGTTGACCATGTAGCTGGTGCCCGCCGCCTCCGCCGCGCGGCGCACCGGCTTGCCGCCCGCATTCGTCGCCGGGATGACGCAGGGAAGCTGCTTGCGCTTGACCATGCTCTTCGGGTTGGCGTTGCCGTAGCCGAAGATCGACGGGAACGACATCACCGAATAGGCCTGGCCGCTGCCCCAGAACGGATAGATCTGCGGCGTGCCCCAGCCCTGGATATCCTCCGGCATGTATTTGACGATCGACGAGAACGCGGTGATCGCCTTGGCGCCCTGGGCTGAGTTGACGCGCGGGTTCATGTCCTTGTCGAACAGCAGCCCGCCGAAATAGGCAGGGAAATGGCGGTGCGAGAAATTCACCGACCGGTAGCCCATGGCGCCGTATAGCGGCTTGTCGAACGTGATGCCCCAGCGCGTCTGGCCGGCCTTGGTGTGGAAGAACTTCGCCTGCTCCTCCCAGTCCGCCATGTTGGCCGGGCAGCCGAGATCCTTGCCCGTCGCCTTCTTGAATTCGGCCCGGGCCATCGGGTTCTCGACGATGTCCTTGCGCAGCACCAGGATGATGTGGTCGCCGTCCAGCACGAAGGAGTACTGCTTGCCGTTGTAGAACTGCTGGGCAATGAAAGCCTCCGGCACGCCGGAGAAATCGGGCTTGTACTTGGCCGCGTACTCGCCGAGCGGCTTGAGCACGCCGGCGCTCGCCGCGTCGGGCTGGGTGTAGGGGAAGTCGTTGAACATGTCGAAGGCGCCGGTCTTGGCGACCGCCTCGCCCATCACCTTGCTCGGGATATCGGTGTAGCCGAGCGGTTCGGACTTCACCTCGACGCCGGTCAGCCCCTGCCACTCCCTGGCGAAATCGGGGAACGAGTTGCGGTAGAGCGAGTTGAGAAGAATGTCCAGCTTGGGATTCTTCAGGTTCTTCGCCTTGACATAGGCCTTGGCGCCGTCGATGGCGCGCTGCGCAACCGGCCCGTACTCGGCCGCGGCGGCGCTGCCGGCGGCCATGAGCAACCCGGCCGCGCATGCCATGGCGACCAGCGCGCGGGAACCCGCAAAGTCTTGTCGCACGATTGTTTCTCCCCTTCAGGTTATCGGCTTCGATCTCGAAACCTCTGTTTGGCGTCAGAGAGTTTCGGGGCTGCACGGGACCCTTGTCAAACGGGGCCCTTGTCAAAATGAATCGGCTACCGTCGCGATGCGGCCGCGCCGGCGGCCGGGGATCAGCGTATGCCGCGCTCCTTCCTGATCGTGTCCCAGGCCGCGTTGATCGCCGCCATGCGCTCGGTCGCGATCTGGACGAAGTCTTCCGGCATGCCCTGCGCGGTCAGCCGGTCGGGGTGGTTTTCCCGCGTCAGCTTGAGCCACGCCGCGCGCACCGCCGCGTCGTCTGAATCCCGGTCGACGCCGAGCACGGCATAGGGGTCGGTCTTCCGGTCGCTCTCGTGGTTCGCCCGGATCCGCCCGAAGGTGGTCTGGTCGAGGCCGAAGATCCGGGCGACCCGCCCGAGATAGTCGAGCTCGGCGGGATGCAGCACGCCGTCGGCGTTGGCGATGTAGAACAGCGCATCCAGAAGCTCCTCGAGCACCGCGGGGTTGGCGGCGAACATCGCGGCGACCTGGCGGGCATAGGGCTCGAACCCGCGCGCGTCCTTGCGCGCCTGGTCGAACACGCGGCCGACATTCTTCATCTCCTCCGGTGGCACGTGGAAGATCCGCCGGAAGGCCGCAACCTCGTCCCGCGTCACCTTGCCGTCGGCCTTGGCCATCTTGGCGCAGAGCGCGATCACCGCGATGGTGAAGGCGATCTCGCGGGTGCCGGCCCTTGCGTCCCCGTCTTCCTGGGCGGCGCGCATCCGGTCGACGGCGTGGCCGGCCACGCCGCCGATCAGCGCGCCGATCGGCCCGCCGAGCGCGAGCCCGGCGGCCGCGCCGATGATCTTTCCCCAAATGCCGGCCATCTCGCTCCCCTCAGCGCCGCGCGGGACGGGCCCGGCAATCTAGCACCCGAAAGCGCATCGCGGAATCGCGTCCGTCCGGGATCGGAGAAGCCGCGCGGGGAGGTGTTGCATATATACCAAGTTTTGGTACTCTGCGGGAGAAAGGGGTATTCCCATGCCGCGCAACACCTCGGTTTCGCTCGGCGATCACTTCATCGGTTTCATCGACGAACGCATCGCAACCGGGCGCTACAATTCGGCCAGCGACGTAGTGCGCGCCGGTTTGCGGCTGCTCGAAGAGCACGAAGCCAAGGTGGAGGCGCTGCGCCAAGCCCTGGTCGAGGGTGAACGGTCGGGCCCCGCGACCCCGTTCGATTTCGAGGCGTTTATCGCGAGCAGGAAATAGAGCTGAGCAAAGTGGCGGGCTATGCGCTGTCGCCGGCCGCTTCCGCGCAATGCGGTGCGCGGCTATCCTGACGCGGAACGGGACAGGGTGAGGCCGCGTTGAGCGAGACGATCGAGACCATCGCCGATCCGGCGGAGCTTCGGCGACTGTGCCGGGACGGGCTCTATGACGGGCCGACCTCGGGCCACGCGCCGGGTTACGTGCAGGCCAATATGGTGATCCTGCCGGCGGCCGATGCCGAGGATTTCGCCGCCTATTGCGAGCGCAATCCGCGCCCCTGCCCGGTCCTGGAGATCCTCGGCCGCGGCGATCCGGTGCCACGCGCAACCGCGCCGGGCGCCGACATCCGCACCGACCTGCCGCGCTACCGCGTGTTCCGCAATGGCGAATGCGTCGCCGAGCCGACGGAGATCGCCGACCTCTGGCGCGCGGATCTGGTGACCTTCCTGCTCGGCTGCTCGTTCATCGCCGAGCAGGCGCTGCAGAGCGCGGGGCTCGAGATCCGCCACATCGCCGAGACCGGCTATGTGTCGATGTACCGGACCGACCGGCAGACCGTCCCGGCCGGCGCCTTCGCGGGGCCGATGGTGGTCTCGATGCGCCCCTTCACCCCCGCGGACGCCGCCCGCGCCGGGGAGATCACCCGGCGCTACCCGATGGCGCATGGCGGGCCGGTCCATCGCGGCGAACCCGGGGCGATCGGCATAAGCGATATCGCCGAGCCCGAATACGGCAGGCCGGTGACCATCGACGACGACCAGATCCCGGTCTTCTGGGCCTGCGGGGTGACACCGCAGGAAGCGATCCTCAACGCAAGGCCGTCGCTCGCCATCACCCACATGCCGGGCTGCATGTTCGTCGGCGACCGGACCGCCGAGTCGACCCGGGTCTGACGGGAGAAACCGCATGGCCACCACCATAACCGCCGACGGGCTCGCGGACCGGCTCCGCGAGCGCCTGGAAGACCGTGTCTCGACCTCGCCGGTCGTGCGCGAGGTGCACGGGCGCGACGAATCGCACCACCCGTCCTTCCCTCCCGACATCGTGGTCTTTCCGGAAACCGTCGACGAGGTGGTGGAGATCGTCGGCCTCTGCCGCGACCACAACACGCCGATGATCCCGTTCGGCGTCGGCACCTCGCTCGAAGGCCATGTCGCCGCCCTTTATGGCGGGGTCTCGATCGACATGTCGCGGATGAACCGGGTGATCGAGGTCAACGCCGCCGACCTCGACGTGCGCGTCGAGCCCGGGGTCACCCGCAAGGCGCTCAATACGCATCTCCGCGATACCGGGCTGTTCTTCCCGATCGACCCGGGGGCCGACGCCACCATCGGCGGCATGGCCGCGACGCGCGCGTCGGGCACCAACGCGGTGCGCTACGGCACCATGCGCGACAACGTTCTCGGGCTCACCGTGGTGCTCGCCGACGGGCGGGTGATCCGCACCGGCACGCGGGCGCGCAAATCGTCGGCGGGGTACGATCTCACGCGGCTCTTCGTCGGATCGGAAGGCACGCTCGGCGTGATCGTCGAGGCGACGCTCCGCCTCTCCGGCATCCCGGAGGCGATCTCGGCCGCGATTTGCGCCTTCCCGAGCGTCGACGACGCGGTCGAGACCTGCATCGCGATCATCCAGGCGGGCGTGCCGGTAGCGCGGATCGAGCTCGCCGACGAGGTGCAGATCACTGCGATCAACCGCTGGTCGAAGACCGAGCTCCCCGAACGGCCGGTGCTGTTCTTCGAGTTCCACGGCACCGAGGCCTCGGTCGCCGAACAGGCCGGGACGGCAGAGGCGATCGCCGCCGAGCATGGCGGTACCGGGTTCGAATGGGCGACCCGCCAGGAGGACCGGAACACGCTGTGGCAGGCCAGGCACGACGCCCACTACGCCAATATGGGTCTCCGCCCCGGCTGCCGCGCCTGGCCCACCGATGTCTGCGTGCCGATCTCGCGGCTCGCCGAATGCATCGCCGAGACGCGCCGGGACATCGCCGCGACCGACCTGCTGGCGCCGATCGTCGGCCATGTCGGGGACGGCAATTTCCACATCGATTTCGTGCTCGACCCGGAAGACGAGGCCGAGCTCGCGGCCGCCACCGGGGTCAACGAGAGGCTGATCGAGCGCGCGCTGGCGATGGGCGGCACCTGCACCGGCGAACACGGCGTGGGGTACGGCAAGAAGAAATACCTCGCCGCCGAGCACGGCGAGGGGGTCTCCGTCATGCGCGCGATCAAGCAGGCGCTCGACCCCGGCAATCTGATGAACCCGGGAAAGATCGTCGATCCGCTGTAGCCCGGATTCCTCGCCGGGGTCAGGATTGCTTCGGCCCGCCTTCGCGGTCGGACTTGTCCTCCAGCAGCTTGGCGTCGAGGCTGAGCCGTTCGCGCTCCTGCTCGCGCCGGGCGCTGTCCTTGGCCGGTTTGCTGCGCCCGTGCCTTGCGCGGTTCTCCGCCGCTTTCTGGCTGCGGGCGAGCCGCGTCCGCTTCTTCCGGTACCGGTTGAGCTGGATCACGTCGCCCATCGGACACCCTTCCTGTCCTGCGAGGAGATACGTCGCCTTCACGAGGCTCTGGACGAGCATGCCAGAAAAGGCAGCCGTCAGCAGGCCGATAATTTACGCCTTTTGCTCCTGACCGGATGCCGCGGGAGCGAGATCGTGCAGCTACCGGGGCCGGAGGCTACCAGTGACATGCCGGTCCTCGCGGACAGCACTGCGAGACCGGACTCCGGGTCTATGATCCCGGTGTCTATGACCCTCGGTCTGGTTGACCTCAAGGCCACTCGGCAACCGTGCGGAAATCAAAGGGCGGGCCGTTGGCGGCCCGCCCTTCGGTCGTCGGTCGGTACTCTGCCGGGCTATAACTGGGCCGGGTCGATCTTGCTGTAGATCCGTTCCCACAGCACCTTTTCATAGCGCGCGGACAGCGCCTTGATGTCGGTGCGCTCCCGTTCGGCGAGGATCTTGTCCCACTTGCGATAATTCCGGTTGATGGCATCGACGATGCGCTGCGGGTCCTTGGCGCCCCGCTTGGCGGCCTTCTTGACCACGGCGGCGGATTCATTGGCCTGGAACTTCGCGAACAGGGGCTCGAGCTTGGCGTCGGGCGTATGGATGGCGATGCCATGTTCCTTGGCCAGCGCCAGCGACTTGTTGTAGTCGCCGATATAGCCGTCGATCATGACGTTGGCGACCGCGCGCGGCATGGCGCGGATCATGGCCTTCTTCTGGCTCATGGAGAGCTCGTTCCAGGCGGCGCGGTTCATCACGAAGAAACTGACCGTCGCCGAGCCCTTGTTGAGCGTCAGGATCGACTTGATGCTGTCGACGATCGGGTAGGCCTTGAGCCACGCCATGGCGCCGAGGATGCAGTCGAGCTGGCCGCGGTTGATGGCCTCGACCATGTCGCCCGAGGTCATGGCGACCGGCGTGCCGCCAAGCGCCTTGGCCCAGCGGCCCATCGCGCCGGTGGTGCGCACGCGCTTGCCGCGGATCGCCGCCAGCGTCTCGACCGGCTTGCGGCAATGCAGCACGAAGCCGTCGATGGCATAGGTCGACAGCAGCACCGTCTTGGCCCGCTTGTAGTCGGCGAGGCATTCGGGGCAGTCGTTGATGAAGGTGTCCATGACCGCTGCGTTCATGACCAGCGCGTCGGTTGCCGCGAACATCATGTCCATCGAGATGAAGGCGTGCTTGAGCGCGCCCTGCACATAGGCGGGTATCACCAGGCCGGCCTCGGCGGCGCGGTTTCCCACGCTCTTGAGCGTCGCCTTGCCGCTGAACAATTGGCCGCCGGTGACGAGCTTCCACGGCACGTCCGGTCCCAGCGCCTTGAACAGCGGCGCCAGCCCATGGGTGTACGTTGTGCTTGGGCGGCAGGTAGCTGCCGTACACCATGTCCTTGCCGAATGCCGGGCCGAATGCCGGCACGACGGCCAGCGCCATCGCGCCAGCGGCGGCGGCGATCGATAGTCGTATCTTCATGAAAACACTCCCCTGCCCAGGTTTATCGTGGATTGTCGGGTCGATATGGATCCGGTCGCAAAACACTAGCACCGGCCGGGTGCGCGGCCAAATCCGGCCGCGCTGCGGTCAGGCGACGCCGTCATCCCATGAGTCCCGGCAGATAAAGCGAGATCTGCGGAAAGGCGACCAGCAGGATGACGATCACCACCTCGCAGGCGAGGAACCAGATCACCCCCTTGAAGATGGTCTCGAGCTCGATGTCGCCGCCGACGACGCTCTTGACGACATAGACGTTGAGCCCGACCGGCGGGGTCAGCAGGCCGATCTCTATGTATTTGACGACCAGGACGCCGAACCAGATCAGGTCCAGCTCCAGCGCCTCGAACATCGGCAGCAGCAGCGGCAGGGACAGCAACAGCACGCCAAGGGGATCCAGGAACATGCCGAGCACGAGGTAGATCACCGAAGCCGCGATCACCAGCAGCAACGGGTCGGCGGCCCAGCTGCCGACGGTCTGAGACAGGTAGTCGCCGACCCCCGTCATCGCCAGGAAGCGCGTCAGCAACACCGCGCCGACGGCGACGAAGAACACGCGCGCCGTGCTGCCCAGCCCTTCGAGCACGCTTTCTTTCAGAACCCGGTAGGTCATGCGGCGCTGGATGACGGCGATGACGAATGCCACGAACGCGCCGCCCGCGCCGGCCTCGGTCGGCGTCACGATGCCGAGATAGAGCCCGCCGATGATGCAGAAGACCAGGACCCCGATCGGCCATACCTCGCCCAACGCACGCCACCGCTCACCCCAGGTGACGGTCTCCTCGAACGGCGGCGCCAGCTCGGGACGCAGCTTGCAGCGCACGATTATCATCGCCGCGTAGACCAGCGCGGTCATCAGCCCGGGCAGGATGCCGGCGATGAACAGCTTGGAAATCGAGACCTCGGCGAAGATGCCGTAGAGCACGAAGCCGATCGACGGCGGGATCATCGCCCCCAAGGTTCCGGCGCTGGCGACGACGCCGGACGCCAGCCCCTTGTCGTAGCCGTAGCGCGTCATCTCGGGGATGGTGATGCGGCCCATGGCCGCGGCGGTGGCGATCGACGAGCCGGAGGCGGCCGAGAACCCGGCGCAGGCGAAGTTGGCGGCGACCGCGAGCCCGCCCGGCAATCCGCCGAGCCACACGCGCCCGGCGCGGAACAGCGCCGCGCTGATGCCCGAATGGTGGGCCACCGCGCCCATCAGCAGGAACATCGGGATCGCGGAAAACGACCAATGGGCGGCGAAGTCGAACGGCTCGGTCTGCAACATGCCGGCGGCCACGCTCCAGCCCTTGAGCTCGCCGATGCCGACCATGGAGACCAGCAGCAGGGCCAGCCCGATCGGAAACCGGAGCACGATCAACACCAGCAGCGCCCCGAGCGCCCCGAAACCGAGCTCGAGCGGCGTCACGAAGCCCGTCCGCGCGCAACGCGAAGCGACTCGGCGGTGCGATAGACCAGATAGGCCGCCATCAGCGCCAGCCCGATCGGGATGAACCAGCGGCTGGGCCAGATCGTCACCAAATCGTCGGCGGTCTCCCATTGCTCTTTCTCAAGCAGGCTCTGATAGGCCGCGGCGACGGACTCCCAGGTGAACCAGCCCAGGAAACAGACCGAGATCGCGCCGATCGCGACTTCCAGCCCGGCCAGCCGGCGCGGCGGCAGGCCGCGGGTGAACAGCTCGACCGTGATATGGCCTTCATGATGGGTGACATAGGCCAGCGGGAAGAAGATCACCGCGACCATGTAGTAGCCCGAGACAATCTCGGTAGTGCCGTCGAACGGGCTTCTGAACAGCACGCGCGCGCCGACATCGGCCACGATATGCACCATCATCAGCAGCATCAAGACGCCGCCGAGGAAAGTCAGCGCATTGATCGGCCACTGGATCGTCGGGTGGTCCGGTCGCAAGCCCAACCCTCGATAACCCTGGCCGGTGCGTCCGAGCCTTGGCTATCTGCTCCTGACCTGCCCCCATCGGGCGGTCCGGTTCGAATGTTAGTGCATTGACGGGTTCTCCGCCAAGCTGGCCGCCGGGCGGTGCGTAGGGGAGCCGGGCCGGCGGCCGGTATCCGGGCCGGGACGTCGCGAGACGCGCCGTGACTTCTCGTCGCCTTGGCCGGTCGCTAAGCTGGGGATGAAAATCCGGGATCAATGAGAGGAGCGATCACCGTGAGCCACACAACGATCGCACCGTTCCTGAGGAACGCCTGGTACGTTGCCGCCTGGCCCGAGGAGATCGGCGAAGAGCCGCTCGGCCGGGTCATCATGAACCAGCCCATCGTACTGTTCAGGGACGCCGATGGCCGGGCTACCGCCCTGGAGGACCGGTGCTGCCATCGCGGCGCGCCGTTGACCCACGGGAAAATGGTGGCTGAAGGGATCGAGTGCGGCTACCACGGCCTGGTCTATGACCGCGCCGGTCGCTGCGTGCGCGTCCCGGGCCAGGACCGGATCGCCGGTGAGGCCCGCGTGCGCAGCTATCCGATCGTCGAACGGCAGCAATTCGTCTGGATCTGGATGGGCGATCCGGCGCTCGCCGACGAGGGCGCGATCGTCGACTACCCCTATCACGACCAGCCCGGGCGCTGGCCGCACCGGCGCGCGATGTTTCCGATCGCCGCCAACTACATGATGATGATCGACAATTTGATGGACCTGTCGCATCTCGGGTACGTCCACGCCAGGACGATCGGCGGATCCCCGATGGCCCACTCGACGGCCGAAATGAAGGTTGAGCGGACCGCGACGGGCGTGATGCTGACCCGGGAAATGCTCGGCGCACCGCCACCGCCCACCTTCGTCAAGGCGGTCGGCTTCAAGGGACCGGTCGACCGGCGGCAGGAGTTCGAATACGTGGCTCCGGCAGCCGTCATCCAATGGACCGGCGCGGTCGATACCGGCAAAGACACCAAGGATGACAGCGATCCCGGCGGCTTCCGGATCCGGCTGTTCCACGGTGCGACACCGGAGACCGAAACGAGCTTTCACTATTTCTGGTCGGCGGCCGTGGGCTATCGAACCGCCGACCCGCAGGCGCTGCAGGACTTCTACGAAGAGGTTTACCCGACTTTTCTGGAGGACAAGGCGATCATGGAGGCGCAGCAGGCGCGCATCGCGCTCGAACCCGGCCGCGAGCTGGTCGCGATCCGCGCCGACAACGCGGTCGTCGCGGCGCGCCGGCATCTTCAGCGTTTGCTGGAAAGGGAGGGTACGGACCAGGCCGTCGCCGCGGAATAGCTCCGAGCCGGCTCAGGCGGAGCGGGGCGGCGGCCCGAGGATCCGGGCGAGCATCGAGGAAAGGGAACGAGCGGACGCCGCGTCGGTCAGCGCCGACCCGGCCGCCTCGAAGCGGATATCCGCGGCATCGTTGCCGCCCGCAATGGCCACGATCCGGTCGATCTTCGTCCGAAGCGCCTCGTCGCCGAGCGGCCGGCCCGGATCGCCGGTGGCCTCGACCACGCTCCGCTCATAAATCCCTCCAGCGGTCTGGATCGCGACCGTTGCCGGAAACCGCGCGGGGAAATTCGCAAGCAGGTCGGGCGAGTCATCCGCGCGCACCGCGATCCGGTCCACCAGAGAGGCGATCTCCCCGTCGAACGGCATGTCTGTCCGTCCGATGTCGTACATCGCATCCGGCCGAAACGCCGCGAGAGCGATCTGGTAGGCGACGCTGATCATCGTCGAGGTCCGGTCGCCCGGCGTCGCGGTGCGCGAGATCATGCCGGCATATGCCGGCGGCACCCGGATATCGATCGCCTCGATTGTCGAGGGATCGAGCCCGTCGGCGAGCAGCTCGCGCACCGCATCGGTCGCCGCGATCGCCTGCTTGGCCGAGCAGTACGGCTTCAGGCTCATTTCCCGGTAAACGCAGTCCTCGCCGATCCTTTCGGCGAGCCGCCCGGTTTCCACGGCGATGCCATGCGTGTTCGCGAGCCAGTCCGGCCCATCGAGCAAACCGGCGTCCCCGCCGAATCCCGCCCGCGCGGCGCGCGCCGCGTACGCGCCCTGCTCGGCGGCGAGCGCGATCAGCAGCCAGCGCGGCGCCCGCGCCCGGTCGCGGCGGCCGACGGCGCCTGCCGTGAGGTTGAGGGCAAGCGCCAGCGCATTCGTCATCTCCCCGGCATCGAGCCCGATCAGCCGGCCGATCGTCGCCGCGACGCCGAACGGCGCACAGAAACAGGTCGGCCAGATAAAGCGATAGAGGATCCGCGCGCCGTCGATCGCGACGCCCAGCCGGGTCATCAGCTCGGTGCCGACCCACAGCGCATCGGCGAGGCACGCGGGATCGGTCCCCGGCTCGCATTCGATCGCGGTGAGCGCGGCCGGCACCACGACCGACGACGGCGTGACGCAGGAGGCGCAGTGGATGTCGTCGACTTCGCTCAATCGGGCCGCGGCGACGCGGCGCCCCAGCGGCCGGTCCGGAAGAACGTCGGCCAGGGCGCGCGAATCCTCGGTGGCCGCGCCGGCCACCGTCGCCGCCAGGGCATCGATGAAATGGCGGCGTTGGATGTCGCGCGTCGCCGCGCTTTGCAGTTCCATCGATGCGCCGGCGGCAAACGCGCCCAACTCTGCGAGGGTGCTCATGGCTCCGATTCCGGACGTTCAAGGTGTGTTTCGATCTGTCGGACGCCATCCTAGACGGTCGGTCTGGCCTTCGGGAGGCCTCGGGCGGGCGAGGCCGGGGTGCGATTGACTGGTGCCGGTGGCAATGGGATACGCCGGCTGCGGATGGGCGTTTCTTTACCTCTTCTACGACAAATCGATGCATGTGCTTTGGCATCCGTCGTTGCTCGGTCGGCGAATTTTTGGCTGGCAATAGGACAAGGAAAGGATTTGAGCGGATGAGGCATGCGCAATCTGAGTTGGTCGGTTCCGGGATCGGTCGTCGCCGGACAGGATCGGCTGGCAGGCTGGCGACGGGCTGTCCGGGCGAGTCCGCTTTTCCGATCTGGGCGGAGTAGATCCGATGGCATTTCTGGCAGTCGATATCGGCGGCACGTTTACCGATCTGGTGGCCTTCGATCCGGGGCGCAACCGGTTCTTCCACGCGAAGAGTCTGACCACCCCGCACGATTTTTCCCAGGGTATCCTCGACTGTATCGGTCAGAGCGATCTCGACGTCGACACGGTCGAGGATCTGATCCACGGCACCACCGTGGCGATCAACACGCTCATCGAGCGAACCGGTGCGAAGACGGCGCTGGTGGTCACGCGTGGAACCCGCGACGTCTACATCATCGGGCGCGGCAACCGCCCGGAATCCTATAATCTCTTCTTCCACCGGGCGCGGCCGCTGGTGTCGCGGCGCATGACCTACGAAGTCGACGAGCGGCTGAAAGCCGGCGGCGCGGTGCTGAAGCCGCTCGATTCCGCGCAGGTCGAGGCGATCTGCGGGGAGATCGAGCGAGAGGGCGCGGAAGCGGTCGCGGTCTGCCTGCTGCATGCCTACGCCAACCCGGTGCATGAGATCGAGATCGGCCGGATCCTGCGGCAGAGGCTGCCCCATCGGTTCGTCTCGCTCTCGCACGAGATCCTTCGCGAATACCGGGAGTACGAGCGCATCTCGACCACCGTGGTCAACGCCTATATCGGCCCCAAAGTGAGCGGCTATCTGGAGAACCTCCAGACCCGTCTCGACGGTATCGGCTACAGCGGCAACATCTCGATCATGCAGTCCAACGGCGGCGTCATGTCGCCCGAGGTGGCGCGGCGCAGGCCGGCCACGATGATGGAGTCGGGGCCGGTCGGCGGAATCATCGCCTCGGCCGAGATCGGCCGCGCACTCGGCTATCCCAACGTCATCGCCTTCGACATGGGCGGCACCACGGCCAAGTCCTCCCTGATACGGGAGGGCGAGCCGACCCTCGCCGAGGGCTATTATGTCGGCGGATACGCCAGCGGCGACCCGGTGATCCTGCCGGTCATCGACGTCGTGGAGGTCGGCGCCGGCGGCGGCTCGATCGCCTGGATCGACGAGGTCGGCGCGCTCAAGGTCGGACCGCAGAGCGCGGGCGCCGATCCCGGCCCGATCTGCTATAGCCGCGGCGGGACCCTGCCCACGATCACCGACGCCAACGTGATCCTCCATCGGATCGGCGCGGACGAGTTCCTGGGCGGCCGCATGCAGCTCGACGAGGATCGCGCGCGGCGCGGCGTCGAGGAGCATCTGGCGGACCGCCTCGGCATGCCGCCGCTCGCCGTGGCCGACGCGATCCTCAAGATCGCGGTCAACCGGATGTCGCTCGCCGTCCGCGAGGTCTCGGTCGCCAAGGGGTACGATCCGCGGGATTTCGCCATGGTGGCTTCCGGCGGGGCGGGGCCGTTGCACGCGGTCGCGATCGCGCGCGAGCTGCATATCCCGACGGTGATCGTGCCGCGCTTCCCGGCGCATTTCTCCGCGATCGGCATGCTGCTGGCGGACGAGCGCCATGACATCACGCGCACCTATCTCCGGGCATTCGATGCGGTCGACGCGGCCGAGCTGCTGCGAATCCACGGCGAGATGACGGCCGAGGCGGAGCGCATGCTGCGTGCCACCGGGGAGATCGAGTTCCGCCTCTATCTCGACCTTCGCTATGTCGGCCAGGAGTTCTCGATCCCCGTACCGGTCGACCGCGACCTGATCGCGGCCGGGCGGTTCGGAGACATCCGGCTACGGTTCGACGAAATCCACGAGCGCCGCTACGCCCACCACGCCGCCGACGAGCCGGTGGAAATGGTCAATATCCGGCTCGCGGTCGTCGGCCGCCGGCCGAAGCTCGATCTGCCCGCGCTCGATGCGCCCGAAGGCGCCGCCGAGCCGGCTCGCCGCCCGGTCTATATGGAGGACTGGGAGACACCGGTCGATTGCCCGGTGTACCATCGGGACGGGCTTGCGGCCGGCGCCGCGTTCGACGGGCCCGCCCTGGTCCAGGAGCACGCCTCCACGACGGTGCTTTTCGAGGGCGACAGCTGCGGTGTCGCCGGGACCGGCGAGTTGATCATTTCCCTGGGGACGATGCGATGAACCAGACCCTCGATCCCGTGACCCTCGAGGTCGTGCGCAACGCCTTGCCGGCGATCGCCAACGAGATGGCGGTCGATCTCCAACGCACCTCCTACAACATGATGATCTACGAGGTGCGGGATTTCTGCACCGCCATCGTCGACGCCGACGGGCGCCTGGTAAGCCAGAACGTGGGCGGCGTGTCGCACTTCGTCGCCGACCTCGGCATCATCATTACCGACGCCGTGGAGCGCTACGGCAAGGACGGGTTCGCGCCCGGCGACGTCCTGATCACCAACCACCAGGCGGTCGCCGGCCAGCACCTCAACAACATCGTCATCTTCGTGCCCTATTTCTTCGAGGGCGAGCTCACCTTCTTCACCATGGTGCGGGCGCACTGGATCGACGTCGGCGGCAGCAGCACCGGCTTCGGCGGCGGGCCGAATGTCCTCGACCCGTGGCTCGAGGGGCTGCAGCTCAACCAGCTCAAGATCTACGACGCCGGTACGCTCAACGAGGCGCTCAACCGGGTGATCAGCGACAATATCCGCTTCCCCGAATCCTCGATGGGCGACATGCGCGCCCAGATCGCGGCATGCCGGCTGGCGACCCGCCGGCTGGACGAGCTGTTCGGAAAATACGGATCGGCGACGGTTCTGGCCGCGCTAGAGCGGATCTTCGACGAGACCGAGGAAAAGTGCCGCAACGTCGTCGCCGGCATTCGCGACGGGGTCTACGAAGCGGAGACCTTCTTCGACCACGACATGCACCAGAAAGACGAGAGGCTCAGGATCCACGCCCGCGTGACCGTCCGCGGCGAGGAGATGACGATCGACCTCTCGGGATGTGCCGGCGAGCGGAAATCGGCGATCAACGCGCGGACATACGCCGCCGGCTACGTCGCCTACAAGGCGCTGACCGCGCCCCTGGAGCCGGTGAACGAGGGCTCGTTCCGCGCGCTCGACGTCATCATCCCGGAGGGCAACATCATGATGGCGCGCTTCCCCGCGCCGATGGCGAGCTGGAGCCTGATCATTCCCTCGGTCGTGGACGCGGTTGTCGCCGCGCTCGCGCCGGCGATGCAGGACCGGGTGCCGGCCGCGCATCACGGGCTGCTCGGGGGGGCGGTGGTGTTCTTCGGCCGCCATCCCGATACCGGACGCAATTTCGTGGTGCAGAGCATCGAGGGCGGCGGCTGGGGCGGACGGCCGGGGGAGGACGGCGAATCGGGCACCGTCTCGGTGTGCCAGGGCGACGTTCGCAACGCCACCATCGAGGGGATCGAGCTCAAATGCCCGGTCCTCGTCGAACAGCGCGCGCTGCGGACCGATTCCGGCGGCGCCGGCGAGTACCGCGGCGGGCTCGGGATCGACGTGAACGTCGTCAACATGGTCGACGGCCGTTGGAATTTCCAGGGCAGCCTGCGCCGGACCGCTCCGCCCTGGGGACTCTGGGGCGGCGGCACCGGCGCCACCCATGGTTTTCTGCTCCAGGAACCGGGCGATTCCGGGTTCCGCGAGATGGACGCGCAAGGCTATGCGGTGCCGCCGCATGCCGAAGTAGTGGTCCGTACCGGCGGCGGCGGCGGCTGGGGCGATCCGCTGAACCGCGATCCGGGCAAGGTCTCCTCCGACGTTTCGGAAGGCTATGTCTCGCCCGAAGCGGCGGAGCGGGATTACGGCGTGGTTCTCGATGCCGGGACGCTGGCGGTCGATAGCGACGCGACGGCGGAGCTGCGCCGCGCCCGGCGTGGCTGAATGCGGAAAGCCGGCCGATTGCCTGGCGTCCGGATTTCCAACATCATCGACTGTCGTCCATTGCGGGGCCGGCACAATCGTCAGGAGCTGATGCGATGCGCATCGTCGATTCACACTTCCATTGGTGGCCGCGTTCGATCTTCGAGCGACTGTGCAAGCGCAGCACCTATCCGCGTGCCGAGGTCAACGACATCGGCGGCTATGCCTATTGGCGCCGCGCCGAAAGCGCCGAGCCGCTGAATATCTGGGCGGAGTGGTTCGATCTCGACAAGCAACTCGAGCACATGGACGGGCTCGGCCACGAGGTGGACGTCGTCTGCTCGATCGGCCCGTTCTCGGTCCACTTCTCCGACGTTCCGGTGGAGCAGGGCCGCGACGACGCGATGCTGTGGAACGAAGAGATGGCCGGCGCGCAGCGCAAATATCCGGGGCGCGTCTGGGCCAGCGCGGCGATCCCGCTGACCGACACGGAGGTCGCGATCGAGGTCCTCGACCACGCCGTCAACGATCTCGGCCTGATGGGGGTCAACCTTCCCGGCAGCGTCGGCAGCGACCCGCGGATCGACGCCGACCGGCTTGAGCCGTTCTACGCCCGGGTCGAGGAACTCGGGATCCCGATGTTCCTCCACCCGACCGACGCGGTCTTCCAGGACATGCTGCAGGGCTATGACGGGGCGCTGCATCTCAGCCTCGGCCGGGTGATCGAAGTCAGCGTCGCCGCCTCGCGGCTGGTGCTTTCGGGACTGCTGGAGCGTCACCCGAATCTCACCGTGGTGATGTCGCACACCGGGGGCGCGCTGCCTTACCAGTCCGGCCGGATGGACAAGAACGGCAAGGCGGCAAAGCTGCCCGAGCCGCCCAGCACCTACATCAAGCGGTTCTACAGCGACACGGTCTCGCCGCACATGGCCGGAATCAAGTTCGCGATCGAGTATTTCGGCGTCGACCGCGTCATGTACGGCAGCGACTATCCATGCTGGAGCCCGGCGGATGCGCTGCGGTTCTTCGACGAGGTGGGCTTGCCGGCGGACGATCAGGAGAAGATCCTCAATACCAACGCGCGGCGAATCCTGGGGCTCCGCGAGCCCGTGCAGGCGCTCGCCAAGGAGCCGGTACTGGCCTGAGGCGGCAGCCGGCCCGCCCCGAACTGCGCCAGGCAGGGCGATGGAACGCGAAGACCGGATCGCGGCGGCGACCGGCCGCATGAAGGATCGCGGCCTCGCGCTGGTCGCGGCATTCTCCAACGGCGTGCATGGCATCGAGACGCCCGATGCGGTCGCACTTCTGAGCGGCTTCCGTCCCCTCGGCGAGTGCATGGTGCTCCTCGATGCCGATGGCCGCTCCACGCTCCACGTCACGCCCGCCTGGGACGCCGCACGCGCCGGGCGCCGGTCCTCGACGACCGAGACCCTGGCGGCGGCCGACCTCCCCGCGGCCTTTGCCCGGGCGGTCTCCGGGGCGGGGCTCGGAGCGGCGGATGTCGGGGTTGTGGCGCTCGCGCGCATGCCGCGCCCGGTCGCGGACGGCGTCCGCGCGGCGCTCGGCGGCGAGCCCGCGGCGTTCGACGATGTGCTGCTTGGCATTCCCCAGCTGACGCTCGGCGGCGAGCCTGCCGCCGACCCTGCCGCCGCCATCGCGCGCCGCAAGACCGACAGCGAGCTCACGCGCGCGGCCGACGCCACCGCCATCGCCGAGGCCGGTCACCGCCACATGCTGGCGATCGCCAGGCCGGGGATGCCCGAATACGAGCTTGCCGCCGAAATGATCGCCCAAATGGCCGCGCTCGGCGCCGACGACAACTTCCTCATGCTCTCGGCGAGGCCCCACGACCGGGCGGTCATGCCGTCGAGCGGGCGGCTACTTGAGGCAGGGGACGTGATCATCGCCGAGGCGACACCCTGCTTCGAGGGCCAGTTCTCCCAGATCTGCCGCACCGCTGTCCTCGGCCAGGCGCCGGACGTCATGGAGGAGAAATACGCCCTCGTCGTCGAGGCGATGGAAGCCGGCATTGCCGCCGCCCGCCCGGGAAAACCGATGTCGGCGGTGTGCGGCGCGGTCGACGCCGTCCTCACCGCCCACGGCTACGGCGAGTATTGCCGGCCGCCGCATATGCGCCGGCGCGGGCATGGGCTCGGCCTTTCCTCGGTGGTTCCGGGGAACGTCACCGCCGACAGCGATGTCATCCTCGACGAGGGCATGTTTTTCGTCGTTCACCCGAACCAGTATCTGCCGGAGACCGGCTACCTGTTGTGCGGCGAGCCGATCGTGGTGACTGCCGACGGCGGACGGGCGCACACTCGGGAGACCGCCTGGCTCGCCAGTATCGCGCTCTGAACCGGTCTCGCCTTGCGGACCCTGCACCCCTCGCTTCTGATCGGAAACTACGACTGGGACCCCGGTCGGCTTCCGCTCGCGGAGTTCCAGGAACGTCTCGCGGCGGTTTGCGCGCGGCTCGGCGCGCGCGGACTCGCCGGGCTGATCGTCCACGGCGATGCGCTCGACAACGGCGCGCTCGCCTACCTCACCGGCTTCACGCCCAAGCACGGCAGCGCGTTCGCCTTTGTCGGGGCGGGCGGCGAGGTCTGGATCCTCGCCCCGGGCGGAGCCGCGATGATCGAAGCGGCAAAACGGCTCACCTGGGTCGACGACGTGGTGGCCGGGAACCGGCTGGCCGAGAGGGTCGAAGCGTGGCTCGCCGGGATGGACGCGCCCCGACCGCGCCTGGGCAAGGTGGCGGGTGCGCGCGCCCCTGCCGGAGCAATGCATCCGATCGCCGCCCGCCTCGCGTACCGGGATCGATCGGGGAATGTCGCCGCGATCCAGGCGGGCGAGAGGGAGGCGAGACGGCTCGGGGTCGCCGATGTGCGCACGCTTTTCAGCCTGGACGGCGGGGCCGTGCTGCAGCCGTTCGAGGGGCTGGACGACACGCGCACCGATCCTCTCGTCGCCTATATCGCGGTACGGGCGGCGGGATACTGGGCGGGCGGCTTCGTCACGCTCGGGGAACCGCCGAGCCGCGCGCGCGAGGCGGCGGACGCCGCGCTCGACGCCATGATCGAGGCGGCCCGGCCCGGGGCAGCCGGGCGCGACCTCGCCGCGGCGATGCGCCCGGCCGCGATCGGCCTCACCCCCCATCCTGTCGTCCGCGACGAGCTCGGAAGCGGGCTCGGGCTCAGCCTCGAAGAGCCGCCGATGCTGCGCCCGGACGGACCGACGCGCTCCAGGCCGGCGGGGTCTACGCCTTGCGGGCCGGCTTCGCCGATGAGGCCGCGGGCAACGCGCTCGTCTCCGCGCTCGTCGCCGTCGGAGCCGGGGAAACCGAAATTCTCTGGCGGGCGCGTCCGGTGTGAGCGAGCGGCGCGAGCCCGCCCCGACAGACATCTCACCGGCAACGATTTGCCTGTTGGAAGGGCCGGATTTCATCGATATCTAAAACGGTTGGAAGACTCCTCAATCGAAATCGCACG
Source organism: Alphaproteobacteria bacterium (assembly GCA_965205995.1). Taxonomy (GTDB): domain Bacteria; phylum Pseudomonadota; class Alphaproteobacteria; order MPNO01; family MPNO01; genus MPNO01. Next base: position 2,857,882 of record OZ242200.1, read on the forward strand.
CAACGGTGAGAAAAATGACTGCCAGGCAAGACTACGAATGCGTCACGGTGGAGAAGGATGACGAGGGCATTGCCTGGGTCACCCTGAACCGGCCCGAGAAGCGCAACGCCATGAGCCCGCAGCTCCATTACGACATGGAGAAGGTGATGATGGGGCTCGAGACCGACGACGAGGTCCGGGTCATCGTGCTCACCGGCGCCGGCGACAGCTGGAGCGCGGGCATGGACCTGCGTGAGTACTTCCGAGCCACCGACAACGACCCCACCGCCCAGTTCCGCTCGTTCACCGCCAACAAGCATTGGAGCTGGGAGATCCTGGCGCACTCGCGCAAGGCGACCATCGCCATGGTCAACGGCTACTGCTTCGGCGGCGCGTTCATCCCGCTGTGCTCCTGCGACATGGTGGTCACGGCCGAGGACGCGGTCTACGGGTTGTCGGAAATCAACTGGGGCATCATCCCGGGCGGCATCGTCTCCAAGGTGATCGTGGACGTGATGGCGCATCGCGACGCCCTGTTCTACGCCATGACCGGGCGCATTTTCGACGGCATCAAGGCGGTCGAAATGAAGCTCGCCAACATCGCCGTGCCGCGCGACAGGCTGCGCGAGGAAACCATCGCGCTGGCGCGAGAGTTGATGGAGAAGAACCCGACCGTCCTGGCCTACACCAAGCAGGCGGTCCGCGCGGTCAGGACGATGGACATGGAGAACGCCTACGAATACCTCCGCGCGAAGACCCAGGCGCTGCAGTTCGCCGATCGCGAACGCACGCGCGAGCGCGGCATGGAGGAGTTCCTCGACAACAAGACCTACCGGCCGGGTCTCGGTCCGGTCGGCAAACCAGGCGATTGATCGGGGTCTCCATTCCGCGTCCGCCGGCGGACATGGCCATGCCGGCAAGCCACACCGGCTTCGGCCCGGCCCCGCCCTACCCCGCTTTTTCGCTGGAAGCCCGGAGGTAGAAGATAATCCCGATCGTGGCGATGGCGCCGCCCGCGTTGAACAGCGGGGCGAGAGCGAATGCCTCGATCGGCAGAATCGCGCAAACCCCCATGGCGGTGAAAACCACCCTCTCCCAGAGTCGGAGCCGCCGGTTCGCATACCCGATAATCGCCATCGAAATCAGCCAGGCAGCGGCCAGCACCCCCAATATGTCCAACGCGACAACCAGGGGTTGACCGTCCAGCAAGAGGGACGGGGAGGCGACGAACACAAACGGGATGACAAATGCGAGCCAGCTGAAACGCATCGCCGAATAGCCGGTCTGCATCGGGTCGGCGCCGCTCAGATTGGCCGCGGCGAAGGCGCCAATGGCGACCGGAGGGGTGATCATCGACATCATGCCGAAATAGAGAATGAACAGATGCGCCGCCATCGGCTGAATGCCGGTTTCCACCAGCGCCGGCGCGACCAGCGTCGCCAGCAGGACATAGACGCCGACGGTGGGCATGCCCATGCCGAGGACAATGCAAACCACCGCCGCAAGCAGCAGCAGCAACGCCAGATGGCCTTCCGCCGCCTGGACGAGGATCAGGGTCAGCGCAAAACCCAGGCCCGAGATGTTGAGAACGCCGATGACCATGCCCGCCGCGGCGCCGATCATGAGGATGTCCGTCACCCCGAGCCCGGTGCCCCGGAGCGCCCGGGGAAAATCCGCCGCGGACAGTCGCTTGCCCTTGTATCCGACGGTCGCGGTGGCGGCGATGACGACGGCGGCTCCCAGCAACGCCGATGTCTCGGGGGGGTAGTTGAGCCAGAAAAGCGCCGCGACCAGCACGATGAACGGCAGCGGGAAGAACCAGCCGTTCTTGATCACCTCGCTCGCGGCGGGGATTTCCGACTTGGCGACGCTCTTCAGATTGCCCTTGGCCGCTTCGAGGTCGGCCTGGAGGAAAAGCGCGACGTAGAAGAGCACCGCCGGAACCGCGGCGGCCAGAACCACCTCCGCGTAGGACACTTGCAGGAACTCGGCCATCAGAAAGGCCGCGGCGCCCATCGACCGGCGGCATCAGCTGGCCGCCGGTCGATGCCACCGCCTCGATGGCTCCGGCGTGCCGGGCCGAATAGCCGCCGCGCTGCATCAGGGGGATGGTGACCACCCCCGTGGTGACGACGTTGGAGACTGTGCTGCCCGAGATCGAACCGAAGATGCAGGACGCGAAAATGGAAATCTTGGCCTGGCCGCCGCGGTAACGGCCCATCAGGACCATGGCGAAATCGGTGAAAAAGGCCGATCCGCCGGAGATGAACAAGATGCGTCCGAAAAACACGAACGCCACGACGATCGTCGTCACGATGCGCAGCGGCGTTCCGAGGACCGACGTCGAATCCCAGCCGAGATAATAGACCAGGCGGGCGGCATCGACCGGCCGGCCCTGAAGATCGCCGGGCAGATACTCGCCGATCAGCGCCAGAACCAGGAAACCGACGACAACGAAGGCCAGCACGCGTCCCGCGGTGCGGCGCAGGCCCTCGATCAGCAGGGCCACCATCGCCCCGCCCGCCACGAGCCCGTCCCACGGCCGGCGGTCTACGGCCTCGGCGAGCTCGGGATACCGCCAGGCGGTGTAGCCGGCGGCGAGGGTTCCGGCGGCGGCCGCGCAGAAATCGTACCAGGGAACCGGTCCCTGCCGGAACCGGCCCCGGCCGGCGGGGACCGCGAGATAGACGAGCGGAATGGCAATGGCGAGCATCCCGCCGAGATACTGCTCGGTATAGATCTGCAGGCCGACATCCCGGTAGAGATCCAGTGCCCAGGCGAACGATCCCAGACAAAGGACCACGGCAAGTATGCTTACGAGATCATCGAGAAGCCTCGGGTTCAGCTTCACCGTCGTGGCGCGGGACGACTCGTCCATCCGGACAGGCTCTCCCCATTCGCATGGCGCGTTTCATGCCGGGGCGATCAGCCCTTTGGCGGCCACTGGCCGGCCTCCCGGTAGAACTTGATCGCCCCCGGATGGAAGGCGAGGCCGGCATAGGTCTTGGTCATCCGCTGCGGATTGAACAGCCCCAGCCCCTTGAAGGATTGGAGAAGTTCCTTCTTGCCGTCATGCAGCGCCTTGACGACCTTGTAGACCACGTCGTCGGGCACCTCGGCCGCGGTGTTCAACAGGAAGTCGAAGGCGACAATGTTGGTCGGCTGCACGATGCCGTGGTTCCGCTTGGACGGCTTCACCAGCATCGCATAGGAGCCGGGAAGGAATTCCCGCATCCGCCGGACCGCCGCCGGCGACGCGTCGATGCTGAGACCGCGGATGCCGCCGACCTTGGCGCTGACCTGCAGGATCTTGGCCGAACCGATGGCGAAGAACAGCATGTCATTCTTGCCGGTGGCGAAATCGTCCGCAGCCCGAACCACATTGGGCGCCCGGTTGACCCTGACATCGTCATAGGTCAGCCCGGCGTTGGCGAGGTGGGCGGCGACGATTTGCCCTATCGCCTTCTGCGCCGCAAAGCCACCCGGAACATTCTTGCCCTTGAGGTCGGAGATCGCCCGGATCGGCGAATCCTTGCGCACGAAGAAGCCGACCCGCAAGGGTGTCATCACCGCGGCGACCCGTAGATTCTTCAAGGGTTTGTCGCCTTCGTACAGCGCCTTCCCGGCGACCACGAACGTGGTGTCCCATGCATTCTGCACGGCGCCCCCACCGCGTCATGCCGGGGAAAGGCTTGGCCGGAGAGACCGCGCGCCGGCCCGACCGCATGTGAGTGAATTTCGGATACGGGACTCTAGATATCGAGCCCGTAGAGCTTGGCGGCATTCCGGCCCAGGATATTGTCCTTCTGGCGGGCCGACAGTTTTCGCGCGCGGCGGACAAAGGGAACCGGCGAGGTTTCTCCGAACGGATAGTCGGTACCCATGAGGATGTGGCTGCCCCTGGCCTTGGTGGACAGAAAATCCAGCATGTCCGGGTTGAATATCACCGTTTCGTAGTAGAGCTTCCGCAAATAGTCGCTGAAGCTGCCGTTCAGCCGTGCCCCGTCGCTGCCGGTTTTCCGGGCATGGTCCTGCCGTCCCGCATAGTAGGGGAGATACCCGCCGCCATGCGCGATCAGGATCCTGAGCCCGGGGAAGCGGTCGAGGACGCCTTCGTAAATCAGCGACGACACGGCGAGCGCCTCCTCGTAGGGCTGCCCGACGGTGAAGGCGAGGCCGAACTTGCGGAGCCGGGAATCGGAATTGCCGGCAGGATGGACAAAAACCGGAACCCCCAGCCGTTCGGCCTTGCGCCAGAACGGCCGCAAGCTCGTGTCGCCGATCTCCATCCCCCTGACCGATGACGGGATTTCCACGCCCTTGAGTCCCAGCCTGGTGATCAGCCGGTCGAGCTCGCGAACCGCCAGCTTGGGGGCGTGAAGCGGCACGATGCCCATGCCGGCGATGCGGTCCGGGTCGGCCGCCACCGCCTCGGCGACACCGTCATTGACCTTGCGCACGAGTTCGAGGGCGCGTTCGGGCTCCATCGGCTCGGTATTCTGATGGATCAGGCTGGGCGAGATGATCTGGATGTCCACACCCATCCGGTCCATGTCCTGGAGACGCAGCCTGGGGTTTATCATGCGCTCGAACGCGGCCTTCGACCGGGCGGCGTTGCCGAGACTGACCTTGTTGCCCAGTCCAATTCTCGCATGCAGCGAATATTCCCGGGTTTCCTCGAAGACCTCCGGGACCACTATATGTGCGTGACAATCGACAACGACAGGCTTGGAACGCCGGGAGGCCCGACCCCGTGCGGTCGACCGCCTTGGCCCGGCCGCGATCTCGGTCCGATCCATGATATGCCGCTCCCAGCCGTTCCCGCTCACCGGTCCGGGTCGAATGCTAGTGCATGGAAGGTTTCTCCGCCAAGCGCGTTGGCCGGCGGAGCGGACTCGAACAAGGCGGGGTTTGCGGACGCTACTCGGCGGCGGATCTGAACTCGGCGGCGGACATGCGGTGCAGCGCCCGGCGGGCGAGCGCCACCGCCTCGTCGTGGCGGCGGTAGTGCAGCCCGCGTTCCGGATCGCGCGAAATTGAGGCGTGCTGCGCCTCGATCACCGCCTTGTCCTCGAGGAACGCATCGCAGATGTCGCGGTAGAACCGCTGTCCCTCCGGCGAGCCCGGGTCGCGGTTGCGGTTGGCGACCGACCAGAAATAGTGGCAGCTGGTTTCCGATTCCGGCGTCGCGTGGTGGAACAGCCTGAGCGAGACGCCGCCCTGCTGGTTGCGGTTCTCGCGCGCGCCGCGCCCGGCATCGAGCGCGCCGCCCCATTGCAGCACCGAGGCCGGGGCGATGTACTCGAACTCCGACCAGCGGTCGACCGGACCCTCGAACCCGCCGATGGCGACGAAGGAGGGCGGCGGCGGCGAGGCCATCATCCAGCGGAGGAATTTCGCGCCGTTCCCGGTCGCAACCGTCTCCATCTCCGCATCGATATGGGATTGCGGGAACCCGCCGATGGTGGAGCCGTGGACGTAGCCAAGATGGGTGAGGTCCATCAGATTGTCGATCACGAACATGAAGTTCGCGTCGTAGCGGTAGCAGCCGAACTGGAACGGCCATTCCTCGCTTGCGTCGTGGAACGGGTAGTCGACGATCATGCTCTCGTCGGCAAGCCGGGGATCGCCCATCCAGACCCAGACGAAACCCTGCCGCTCGACGGCGGGGAAGGAGCGCACCCGGTAGAGCGCCCGGTCCTCCTCCTCGCCCGGGTTGCCGGTGCAGGCCCCGTCGCGGCCGAAGATCATGCCGTGATAGCCGCACTGGAGACCGTCCTCGACGACGCTGCCGAGGCTGAGCGGCGCGGCCCGGTGGCAGCACCTGTCTTCCAGGATGCCGACCCGCCCGCAGGCGTCGCGGTACAGCACCACGTGCTCGCCCAGCAGCTGGCGCGCGAGCGGCTTCTCCGTGACCTCGTTGCCCCAGGCGCCGATATACCAGGCATTGCGGACGATCGGCTCGATCGGGCGGTCGGACATCGGCAACCCCGTCGTTGCATGGACCGGCCCGAGCGTAGCAGCGCCGCGCCCAGCGTTCCATCGCCAACGTCCCGCGATACGACGCTTTGCCCGGTTCAGGACAGTAATTTGTTCGAAACACCACTCATAAAGACATAATTATTGTGATGGAGTAAATCAACCCTTGACTCGGGACGCGTTTTGGGGTAGATTTGCCACGCTCGCGAAATCGGGCGCCCCTTTTTTTCGGCCGGCCCTTCGATACGCGGCTTCGCCGCTACTCAGGGTGAGGTTTTTGTCCTCATCCCGAGTAGGCGCGAAGCGCCGGCTCAGGGGAGGCTGTAGCGGGATTCCGCGGTGGGTGGGCCGTCGCAGGCGATGCGGCCGGTCTCCGTCATGTGTTCGAGATGGGCGAGCACCGAGCGGCCGGCGGCCCAGTGCATGCGCTCGGGCAGATGGGCGTACATGCGGGCGACCAGCTCTGGGACGGTCGCCAGCCCGTCGTCGAGGCAGCGCAGGATCTGGCCCTCGCGCATCCGCCGGTGGCCGAGATAGGCGCGGACGAACGGCGCCGGCTTGTCGATCGGCGGGCCGTGGCCGGGCAGATAGAGCGCGTCCTTGCGGGCGATGCAGATTTCGAGCGAGCGCAGATAGTCGCCCATATTGCCGTCGGGCGGCGAGACGATGGTGGTGTTCCACCCCATCACGTGATCGCCGCTGAACAGGATGTCGCCTTCGGCGAGGGCGAAGCAGTGATGGTTCGACATGTGGCCCGGGGTGAACAGGGCGGCGAGCGTCCATCCCGGACCCGCGATGGCGTCGCCGTCGGCGAGATGGATGTCGGGCTCGAACGCATGGTCGGCGGCTTCGATCGGCGGCGCGCCGTCGCCCGGCGGGGACGGCAGCGCGCCGACGATCGGGGCGCCGACCGCCCGGGCGAAGGCGCGGCAGGCCGGGGAATGGTCGATATGGGTGTGGGTGACGATGACATGGGTGACGGTCTCGCCGGCAACCGCGTGGCAGAGCCCCTCGACATGGCCGGGATCGTCGGGCCCGGGGTCGATCACCGCCACCTCGCCCTGGCCCACGATATAGGAGTTGGTGCCGTGAAAGGTGAACGGGCTCGGGTTGTTGCAGACCACGCGGCGCACCAGGGGGGCGATTTGTTCGGCCCGCCCGTAGGCGAATTCCATCGACTTGCGGAACCGGATCCCGGCTTCTGCCATCGGCCTCTCCGGCTACTCGATGACGATGCTGGGCGCGGGCTTGATCGCCCCGCCGGCGACCTTCGCCCAGACCGCGTCGGCGATCTCCCGGTAGGAAGCGGCGTGCGGCCCGCCGGGGTCGGTGGCGACGATCGGCCTGCCGCCGTCGGCGCCGGCGCGGATCGCCATGTCGAGCGGCAGCTCGCCGAGGAAGTCGACGCCCATCGCCTCCGCCGCGCGCCTCGCCCCGCCATGGGTGAACACCTCCGACCTGCCGCCGCAATGGGGGCAGACGAAATAGCTCATGTTCTCGATCACCCCGAGCACCGGGATGTCGACCTTGCGGAACATGTTGAGGCCCTTGCGCGCGTCGATCAGAGCGAGGTCCTGCGGCGTCGACACGATGACCGCGCCGGCCAGCGGCACGCGCTGCGCCATGGTCAGCTGCACGTCGCCGGTGCCGGGCGGCATGTCGACGATCATGATGTCGAGCTCGCCCCAGGAGACGTCGCGCATCAGCTGCTCCAGCGCGCCCATCACCATCGGCCCGCGCCAGATCGTCGGCGTGTCGGCCGGCACCAGGAAACCGATCGACATCGCCTTCAGCCCCCAGGCCGACATCGGGTCGAGCACCTTGCCGTCGGGTGAGGTCGGGCGCTCGGTGATGCCCAGCATCATCGGCAAGGACGGGCCGTAGATATCGGCATCGAGAATGCCCACCGAGTGCCCCGCGGCGGCGAGCGCGAGCGCGAGGTTGACCGCGGTGGTCGACTTGCCGACGCCGCCCTTGCCGGAGGCGACGGCGACGATGTGCTTGACGCCCGGCATCAGCGGCTGCTGCGCCCCCCGTCCGGCCGGGCGGGGGGGAGCGGGCGCCGGCGCGGGCTCGCTATGCGCGGTGAGCACCGCGGTCACCGACAACACCCCGGGCACGGCGGCGACGGCGCGCTCGGCCGCCTTGCGCAGCGGCTCCAGCGCGGACCCGCGCTCGGGCGCGACCTCGATGGAAAACCCGACATTGCCCTGCTTGAGGACCAGGCCGGAGATCATCCCGAGCGAGACGATATCGGCGCCCCGGTCGGGGTCCCGGACCGATTTGAGAGCCTCGAGAATCGCGGCCTCGTTCAACTGCGGCATTGTCTATCGTCCGAATTGCAGCGTATATGTGTGGGCGAAAGTGGCGGCTGCGCTCGCGCGCCGCCTGCCCTATCATCTCACGCCCCGCCTGCCCTATCATAGTGGTGGGCGCCCCAATCATATAGCGTGGCCGGACGGGACGGCCTATAGGGGTGTGCGTCGGCGACGGCGCGGCCCGGCGCGCAACCAGACGGTGATCCGATATGCCATGGAAACAGCAAGGTGGGGGCGGCGGCCCCTTTGGCGGAGGCCAGGGCCCGTGGGGCCGCCCCGGCGGCGGCGGCGGCGGCGGCGGACGGGGGCCGATGGGCCAGCCGCCCGACTTCGAGGACATGCTGCGGCGCGGCCAGGACCGGTTCCGGCGCCTGGTTCCGGGCGGGCTGCGCGGCGGGCGGGGGCTGATCCTGCTGGTCGTCGCGGTGATCGGATTGTGGCTGCTGAGCGGGTTCTACCGGGTGCAGCCGGACGAGCAGGGGGTGTTGCTGCGCTTCGGCGAATGGACCCACACCACTCCGCCCGGGCTCCACTACCATTTGCCGGGGCCGATCGAATCGGTGCTGACGCCCAAGGTCACAAGGGTCAACCGCATCGAGGTCGGGCTGCGCAGCGTCGGCGAGAACACGCGCGTCGCGCCGGCGCGCGACATCGCCGAGGAAAGCCTGATGCTGACCGGCGACGAGAACATCGTCGACATCGACTTCACCGTGTTCTGGGTGATCAAGGATGCCGGCAAGTACCTGTTCAACATCCGCAACCCCGAGGCGACGGTGAAGCTGACGGCGGAGAGCGCGATGCGCGAGGTGATCGGCCAGACGCCGATCCTGTCGGCGCTCACCGAAGGCCGTAACTCCATCGAACAGGCCACCCTGCTCCGGGTGCAGCAGCTGCTCGACAGCTACGGCGCGGGCATCGAGGTGCGCCGCGTGCAGCTCCTCAAGGTCGACCCGCCCGGCCCGGTGATCGACGCCTTCGTCGACGTCCAGCGCGCGCGCGCCGATCTGGAGCGCCTCAGGAACGAGGCCGAGGCCTACCGCAACGACATCCTGCCGAGAGCGCGCGGCGAGGCGGAGAAGATGGTCCAGGAGGCCAACGCCTATCGCGAGGAGATCACCAACAGGGCGAGCGGCGAGGCGGAACGCTTCATCAAGGTGCTGCAATCCTATCGGGCGTCCAAGGACATCACGACGCAGCGCATCTACCTGGAGACGCTCGAAGAGGTGTTCAGCGGCATGACCAAGATCATCATCGACCCCTCGGCAAAGGGCGGTTCGGGGGTGGTGCCGTATCTGCCGCTGCCGGAGATCCAGAAGCGACAACAGCAATCGACCCAGCAGGAGGCGACGCAATGAGCCGCACCCGCCTTACGATCCTCGGGATCGTGATCATCGTGCTCGGCATCGTCGCGTTCAGCTCGGTGTTTACCGTCCACCAGACCCGCCAGGTGCTGGTGATCCAGTTCGGCGAGCCCAAGCGGGTCATCCAGGAGCCGGGCCTCCAGTTCAAATTGCCGTTCATCCAGAACATCGTCGAGTACGAAGGCCGGGTTCTCGAATTCGACCCGCCGGCCGAGCAGGTGATCCTGTCCGACCAGAAGCGCCTGGTGGCCGATGCCTATGTCCGCTACCGGATTTCGGACCCGCTCAAGTTCTTCCAGACCGTGCTGACCGAATCGGTCGCCCGGTCGCGGCTCTCCTCGGTGGTCAATTCGAGCCTGCGGCGCACGCTCGGCAACGTGACCCTGCTGCAGGTGCTGTCGGATGAGCGCGAGCAGATCATGTCCGATATCCAGAAGGACGTGAACGTCGCCGCCCAGCGGCTCGGGCTCGAGATCGTCGACGTCCGGCTCAGGCGCGCCGACCTGCCGCCGGAGGCGGCGCAGGCGATCTACGCCAGGATGCGCTCGGAGCGCGAGCGCGAGGCGCGCGAGGCGCGCGCCCAGGGGTTCGAGAAGGCGCAGCAGATCCGCGCCGCCGCCGACCGCGAACGGACGGTGCTGATCGCCGAGGCCAAGCGGACCTCCGAGGTCACCCGCGGCGAGGGCGACCAGGAGGCGACGCTGATCTGGGCCGACGGGTTCGGCCGCGACCCCGAGTTCTTCCGCTTCTACCGCTCCATGCAGGCCTACCGCACGTCGCTCAAGGCCGAGGACACGACATTGATTCTGTCGCCGGACAGCGACTTCTTCCGGTTCTTCGGCAACATCAGCGCGGGCAGGGATCTGAAAGAATAGGCGGGCGATGCTGGGTGCCGACCTCCTGGCGGCGATTGCCCTGGCGCTGGCGATCGAGGGGGCGCTCTACGCCCTGTTTCCCGACGCGATGAAGCGGTTCATCCTCGGCATCGTGGACCAGCCGGCCAGCACGCTGCGCACCGCCGGGCTGGTCGCGACCGTGCTCGGCGTCGGGCTCGCCTGGCTGGTCCGGGGCTAGGGCCCGGGGGTAGTGCATTGCGGGGCGTTAAGACGAGGAGAGATTCGGTGACCGCGCGCGATATCGGAAAGATGCCGGGAAGGCGGGCGCGACGCGCTTTGCCGCTGGCCCTCGTTCTCCTGCTCGCCGGCACGCTCCCGGCCCTGGCCAAGGCGGCGCCGGCGAGTTTCGCCGATCTCGCCGCCCGGCTGCTGCCCTCGGTGGTCAACATCTCCACCACCCAGACCGTGCGGCCCGACAGCGGCAACCGTCCGGAGCTGCCCCGCTTCGCGCCGGGATCGCCGTTCGAGCGTTTCTTCCGCGATTTTTTCGAGCGCCAGCAACAGAACCCGTCGCCGCAGCAACGGGTGACGTCGCTCGGCTCCGGTTTCGTCATCGACCCCTCCGGGGTGATCGTCACCAACAACCATGTCATCGCCGAGGCCGACAAGATCGCCGTCATCCTGTCGGACAAGACCCGGCTCGAGGCCGAGGTGATCGGGCGCGACGCCAAGACCGATATCGCGCTGCTCCGCATCGACCCGGGAAAGAAAAAGCTGGCCGCGCTCAAGCTCGGCAACTCGGACGCCACGCGGGTCGGCGACTGGGTGCTGGCGATCGGCAACCCCTTCGGGCTCGGCGGCACGGTCACCGCGGGCATCGTGTCGGCCCGCCAGCGCGACATCAATTCCGGCCCCTATGACGACTTCATCCAGACCGACGCCTCGATCAACCGGGGGAATTCGGGCGGGCCGATGTTCAACCTCGCGGGCGAGGTGATCGGCATCAACACGGCGATCTTCTCGCCGACCGGGGGAAGCGTCGGCATCGGCTTCGCGATCCCGTCCAACCTTGCCGGGCCGATCGTCGACCAGCTGCTCAAATTCGGCCGCGCGCGGCGCGGCTATCTCGGCGTGCGCATCCAGACCGTCACCGAGGAAATCGCCCAGGGGCTGGAACTGCCGGGCGCATCGGGCGCGCTGGTGACCAGCCTCGCCGAGAACGGCCCCGCCGCCAAGGCGAAGGTGGAGGTCGGCGACGTCATCCTGACCTTCGACGGCAAGCCCATCTCGGAGATGCGGAGCCTGCCCCGGATCGTCGCCGAGACGTCGGTGGGGCGGCAAGTTTCCCTGGTGGTCTGGCGCAAGGGCGCGCGGAAGACGCTCAAGGTCAGGCTCGGCGAATTTCCCGACGAGGACCGGCAGGTCGCGGCGCGCACGCCGGAGGCCGAACCGCGCCAGCCGACCGTCCGGACGCTCGGCCTCGATCTCGCCACGATCACGCCGGCGATCCGCAAGCGCTTCAACCTGGCCGAGGACACCACGGGCGTCGTCGTCGTCGAGGTCAAGCCGGACAGCCCGGCGGCGGAAAAGCGGATCCGCCCCGGCGACATCATCCGCAAGGTCGGGCCGCAGCAGTCGGAGATCACCGAGCCCTCCCAGGTCGAGAAAGCGGTCGAGAGCGCCCGCAAGGCGAAGCGGAAGACGCTGCTCGTCCTCGTCGAGCGCGAACGCAGCCAGCACTTCATCGCGCTCGGCATCGCCAAAAGCTGACCCCCCTCGCCCGCCATGGCTCGCGCGGCGCCGGTGATCGCGATCGGCGGGCCGACCGTGAGCGGAAAATCGGCGCTGGCGCTGGCGCTGGCCGAGCGCCTCGGCGGGGCGGTGATCAACGCCGATTCGATGCAGCTCTACAGCGCGCTTTCCGTCATCACCGCGCGCCCCGGGGCCGAGGCGCTCGCGCGGGCGCCGCATCTCCTGTTCGGCATCGCCGCGGCGGACGATCCCTGGTCGGCGGGCCGCTGGCGCGACAGCGCGGCGGCCGAGATCGAAACCGCCCATCGGAAGGGCCTCCTGCCGATCGTCGTCGGCGGGACCGGGCTCTATCTGCACGCCCTGGTCAACGGGCTCGCCGAGGTGCCGCCGGCCGATCCGGCGATCCGCCGCCGCCTGCGCGCGCTGCTCGCCGAGCGCGGCAGCCGGGCGATGCACGCCATGCTTTCCGGGCGCGACCCGGAGGGAGCGACGGCGATCCGCGCCAGCGATCCGCAGCGCATCCTCCGCGCGCTGGAGGTGATCGAGACCACCGGCGAACCGCTCCATGCCTGGCATGCGCGCCAGACGGCGGCGGCGGAGGGCTGGGCGATACTGCAGATCCTGTTGATGCCCGGCCGGGAGGCGATCTACGCTTCCTGCGACGCCCGGTTCGACCGGATGATCGCCGACGGCGCCGTCGAGGAGGCCCGGGCGGTCGGCGCGATGGGTCTCGACCCCGCGCTCCCGGTCATGAAGGCGCTCGGCCTCGCGCCGCTGCTCGCCCATTGCTCGGGCCGGCTGGCGCTCGACGATGCCATCGCCGCGGCCAAGCGCGACACCCGGCGCTACGCGCGCCGGCAATCGACCTGGTTCCGCAACCGGCAGCGGCCCGACCATGTGCTGGCGGCGCAATATTCGGAAAGTATGTTGCCGGATATCTTGTCATTTATTAGCGATTTCCGGTTGACCCTGTGCCGATGACGCATTAGTTTTGCGCTCCCTCATCGAGGGAACGACGCCCTGCTCGGCGGTTTCCGGGTGCGGACGCGCGACGACACCGCCGGCCTCGACAGGCCGGCTTCGTTTTGCCGATGCACCGAGGGATCGCACAGAATTTCGTCCCGGGCGGCGAACCGCTAAGGGAGCAGCTTCATGACCAGCCGAGAAATGACCGGCTCGGAGATCGTCATCAAGGCGCTGATCGACCATGGCGTCGATACGGTGTTCGGCTATCCCGGCGGGGCGGTGCTGCCGATCTACGACGCGATCTTCGCGCAGAACGCGCTGCGCCACGTTCTGGTGCGCCAGGAAGGCGGCGCGGTCCACATGGCGGAAGGCTACGCCCGGGCGACGGGCAAGGTGGGGGTGGTCCTGGTGACCTCCGGCCCGGGCGCGACAAACGCGGTCACCGGGCTCACCGATGCGCTGATGGACAGCATCCCGGTGATCTGCCTGACCGGCCAGGTGCCGACCCACCTGATCGGCAATGACGCCTTCCAGGAGGCGGACACCACCGGCATCACCCGGCCCTGCACCAAGCACAACTACCTGGTCAAGGATATGCGCGACCTGCCGCGGGTGATGCACGAGGCGTTCCACGTCGCCCTCAGCGGCCGGCCGGGCCCGGTGGTCGTCGACCTGCCCAAGGACATCCTGATGGGCAAGGGCAGCTACGAGGGACCCGAGGGCTTCGTCCACCGCTCCTACCAGCCGACGGTCAAGGCCGGCCGCGACGCGATCGCCGAGGCGGTCGAACTGATGGCCGGGGCCAAGCGGCCGCTGTTCTATGTCGGCGGCGGGGTGATCAATTCGGGGCCGGAGGCGTCGAAACGCCTGGCCCGGCTGGTCCGGCTCACCGGCTATCCCGCGACAATCACGCTGATGGGGCTCGGCGCCTTCCCCGCCTCCGATCCGCAATGCCTCGGCATGCTGGGGATGCACGGCCTCTACGAAGCCAATCTCGCGATGCATGGCTGCGACGTGATGATCAATGTCGGGGCCCGGTTCGACGACCGGGTGACCGGGCGCCTCGCCGACTTCTCGCCCGGCTCGAAGAAGATCCACATCGACATCGATCCGTCCTCGGTCAACAAGAACGTGCCGATCGACGTGCCGCTGATCGGCGATGCCGGGACGGTGCTCCAGCAGCTGCTGCGCGCCTGGAAACAGCGCGAGCTGGCGCCGGACCGGGCGGCGCTCGCGGCGTGGTGGAAACAGATCGAGACATGGCGCGCGCGCGACTGCCTGAAATTCACCGACTCGAAGGACATCATCAAGCCGCAGCGCGCCATCAAGCGGCTCTACGAGAAGACCCTCGGGAGCGACGTCTACATCACCACCGAGGTCGGCCAGCACCAGATGTGGGCGGCCCAGTATTTCAAGTTCGAGGAACCCAACCGGTGGATGACCTCGGGCGGGCTCGGCACGATGGGCTACGGCCTGCCGGCGGCGATCGGGGTCCAGGTCGCGCATCCCGAATCGCTGGTCATCGATATCGCCGGCGAGGCCTCGTTCCTGATGAACATCCAGGAGCTTTCGACCGCGGTGCAGTACCGGCTTCCGGTCAAGGCGTTCATCATCAACAACCAGTGGATGGGGATGGTGCGCCAGTGGCAGGAGCTGCTGCATGGCGGGCGCTATTCGGAGAGCTACACCGCCGCGCTGCCCGATTTCGTCAAGCTCGCCGAGGCCTGCCAGTGGACCGGGCTGAGGGCGTCGCATCCGGACGAGCTCGACGACGTGATCGATGCGATGATCGCCACCGACGGCCCGGTGATCGCCGACATCGTCGTCGAGAAGGAGGAAAACTGCTTCCCGATGATCCCGTCCGGCGCCGCGCATAACGAGATGCTGCTCGGCCCCGGCGAGAAGGCGGAGGCGCCGGTTTCCGAAGAAGGCATGGTCCTGGTCTGATCGGCGGAGCGTGGGGTGAAAGACACCGAACGACATACGATCTCGGTCCTGGTCGATAACGAGGCGGGGGTGCTCGCCCGGGTGATCGGCCTGTTCTCGGGGCGCGGCTACAATATCGAGAGCCTGACGGTCGCCGAGGTCGACGCGGCGAACGCGCTGTCGCGGATCACCGTGGTGACCTCCGGCACGCCGATGATCATCGAACAGATCAAGGCCCAGCTGAGCCGCCTGGTTCCGGTCCACAGGGTGGTGGATCTGACCAACGAGGGCGCCTATGTCGAGCGCGAGCTCGCGCTGGTGAAGGTCAAGGCGCGCGGCGACCGGCGGGTCGAATCGCTGCGCATCGCCGACATCTTCCGGGCGCGCGCGATCGACAGCACCAAGGAATCCTTCATCTTCGAGATTTCCGGCGCGACCGAAAAGCTCGACGCCTTCATCCGGCTGATGGAACCGCTCGGCCTGGTCGACGTGTCGCGCACCGGGGTGGTCGCGATCGCGCGCGGAACGGAAGGGCTGTAGGGCCGCAACAACCGATTACGAAAGGAACACCGGATGCGGGTCTTTTACGACAGGGATGCCGACGTCAACCTGATCAAGGGCAAGAAGGTCGGTATCGTCGGCTATGGCAGCCAGGGTCACGCCCACGCCAACAACCTCAAGGATTCGGGCGTCGGCGAAATCGCGGTGGCGCTCAAGCCGGGCTCGGCCTCGATCCAGAAGGCGAAGGATGCCGGGATCGAGGTGGTGACCACGGCGGAAGCCGCCGCATGGGCCGATGTGCTGATGGTGCTGACGCCGGATGAGCTGCAAGCCGGGCTCTACGCCAACGAGATCCGCGAGCACCTGCGCGACGGTGCGGCGCTCGCCTTCGCGCACGGGCTCGCGATCCATTTCCGGCTGGTCGAACCCCGCCCCGACCTCGACGTGTTCATGGTCGCGCCCAAGGGCCCCGGCCACACGGTCCGCTCGGAATATGTCGACGGCGGCGGCGTGCCGTGCCTGCTCGCGGTACACCAGGACGCGTCCGGCAACGCGACCGAGATCGGCCTCTCCTACGCCTCGGCGATCGGCGGCGGCCGCGCCGGCATTCTCGAGACCAACTTCCGGGAGGAATGCGAGACCGATCTGTTCGGCGAGCAGTCGGTCCTGTGCGGCGGGCTGACCGCGCTGATCACCGCCGGCTACGAGACCCTGGTGGAAGCGGGCTACGCGCCGGAGATGGCCTATTTCGAGTGCCTGCACGAGGTCAAGCTGATCGTCGACCTGATCTACGAGGGCGGCATCGCCAATATGCGCTACTCGATCTCCAACACCGCGGAATACGGCGACCTGACCCGCGGGCCGGTGCTGATCGACGACGCCGTCAAGGCGCGGATGAAGACGATTCTCGACGACATCCAGTCGGGGCGCTTCGCCCGCGAATGGGTGCTGGAGAACCAGGCCGGCCAGACCAGCTTCAAGGCGCTGCGCCGGCGCGGCGCGGAGCACCCGATCGAGGAGGTCGGCAAGCAGCTCCGCTCGATGATGCCCTGGCTCCAGGAACGCGCTTTGGTCGACCGCTCGAAGAACTGAAGCAAACCGGCCGCGGCCATGCTCCGCGGCACATCGACGCATATACTGGGTGATATGCCCGGATGCGGCCACATATTGATTGCGCAGTTGAAACTCTCGGCGTACACCTAAATCGCTAAGAGTTTCACATGATCGCCTGGACGCGGGATCGTTGGGCGTCCGGCGAGCGAAGTCTTATGGCCCGATGCGAGGGTGGTGACGCGACGATGTCTTCGATGCGGGCGACAGAACCGGTTTCGGGATTTGCCGATTGGGCCGTCGGGACGGCCAAATCGGCCGGTTTTGCGCGCGCATATACCCCAGCCGGGTCGATGGCCGGTGAGGTTGGACGACTTAGCGGCCCCTGAACGGCGACCGCCGCGAATGGCGCGCCGGGCAGGGGGTTAGCCGGGTCCCACAACCGCTTCACGGGAGCTCCAGGATGAGCCTGAACGCCGACCCGAACCGAGTCATAATCTTCGACACCACACTGCGCGACGGCGAGCAATCGCCGGGCGCCTCGATGAACCTGGACGAGAAGCTGAGCATCGCCGAACTCCTCGCCGAGCTCGGCGTCGACGTGATCGAAGCCGGCTTCCCGATCGCCTCGAACGGCGATTTCGAGGCGGTGCGGGAGATCTCCAAGCTGGTCAAGGGGCCGGTCATCTGCGGCCTCGCGCGTTCCGGCCGGCCCGATATCGAGCGGGCGGCCGAGGCGCTGGAACCGGCCGAGCGGCGGCGGATCCATACCTTCATCGCGACCAGCCCGCTGCACATGAAGTACAAGCTGCAGATGGAGCCCGACGACGTGCACGCGGCGGTCATCGACAGCGTCGCCTATGCGCGCCGGTTCACCGACGACGTGGACTGGTCGCCGGAGGACGGCTCCCGCTCGGAGCCCGATTTCCTTTGCCGCTGCGTCGAGGCGGCGATCCGCGCCGGCGCGACCTGCATCAACCTGCCGGACACCGTCGGCTATGCGCTGCCCGATGAGTTCGGCGGGCTCATCCGCATGCTGCGCGAGAGGGTGCCGAACAGCGACAAGGCGATCTTCTCCGCCCATTGCCACAACGATCTCGGGCTCGCCGTCGCCAACTCCCTCGCGGCGGTGGCGGCGGGCGCGCGCCAGGTCGAGTGCACCATCAACGGGCTCGGCGAACGGGCGGGCAATGCCGCGCTCGAGGAGATCGTGATGGCGCTCAGGACGCGCCACGACCTGATGCCCTACACGACCGGGATCGAAACCGCGGTGATCACCCGGATTTCCAAGCTGGTCTCGACGATCACCGGCTTCACGGTGCAGCCGAACAAGGCGATCGTCGGCGCCAACGCGTTTGCGCATGAGGCCGGCATCCATCAGGACGGCGTGCTCAAACACGCCGGCACATACGAGATCATGACGCCGGATTCGGTCGGGCTGGCGCGTTCGACGCTGGTCATGGGCAAGCATTCGGGACGCCATGCGTTCCGCGAGAAGATCAAGGAGCTCGGCTACCATCTCGGCGAGAACGCCCTGCAGGACGCGTTCCGGCGCTTCAAGGACCTCGCCGACAAGAAGAAGGAAATCTTCGACGAGGATATCGCCGCCCTGGTCGACGATTCGGTGATCCGGCGCAACCTCCGTATCCGCTTCGTTTCGCTTCAGGTGATCTGCGGCTCGATCGGCCCGCAGACCGCGACGCTCGAACTCGAGATCGACGGCGAACGCCGCGCGACCGAGGCCACGGGCGACGGTCCGGTGGATGCGACCTTCAACGCGATCAAGGGGCTGTTCGAACACAGCGCCAGGCTGAAGCTCTACCAGGTCCACGCGGTCACCGAGGGCACCGACGCGCAGGCCGAGGTGACCGTCAGGCTCGAGGAAGACGGCAAGACGGTGAACGGCCAGGGGGCCGACACCGATACGCTCGTCGCGTCCGCCAGGGCCTATGTCAACGCGCTCAACAAACTGCTGGTGAAGAGGGAAAAGACTGCGCCTGCGGCGCTCATCGCCTGACCCGGGCAAAGACTGTCCCGCCGGGCTTCCCCGCGGTCGGGATCAACGAGGACTCGAATAGCAGACTATGTTTTCAAAGATTCTCGGACTTCTTTCGGCCGATATGGCGATCGACCTCGGCACCGCGAACACGCTGGTCTATGTGAAGTCGCGCGGGATCGTCCTCGACGAGCCATCCGTCGTCGCGACCGCCACCTCCAAGGGCCGCAGACATGTCCTCGCCGTCGGCGACGAGGCCAAGCTGATGCTCGGCCGCACGCCGGGCGGAATCGAGGCCATCCGTCCGTTGCGCGACGGCGTGATCGCGGACTTCGAAGTCGCGGAAGAGATGATCAAGCACTTCATCCGCAAGGTGCATAACCGGCGGCGCTTCGCCAGCCCGCAGGTGATCGTCTGCGTGCCCTCGGGCTCGACCGCGGTCGAGCGCCGGGCGATTCAGGAATCGGCGGAGAGCGCCGGCGCGCGGCGCGTCTACCTGATCCCGGAACCGATGGCGGCGGCGATCGGCGCCGGGCTTCCCGTCACCGAACCGACCGGTTCGATGGTGGTCGATATCGGCGGCGGCACGACGGAGGTCGCGGTGCTTTCGCTCGGCGGAATCGTGTACTCGCGGTCGGTCCGGGTCGGCGGCGACAAGATGGACGAAGCGATCATCAACTACATCCGGCGCAACCATAACCTGCTGATCGGCGAGGGCAGCGCCGAGCGCATGAAAAAGCAGATCGGCTCGGCCTGCGTGCCGGCCAGCGGCGACGGCGATCTGATGGAAATCAAGGGCCGCGACCTGATGAACGGCGTGCCCAAGGAAATCGTCATCTCGGAGCGGCAAATCGCCGAAAGCCTGTCCGAACCGGTCAACGCCATCATCGAGACGGTCAAGGTGGTGCTCGAACATACCGCGCCCGAACTCGCCGCCGACATCGTCGACAAGGGAATCGTGTTGACCGGCGGCGGCTCCTTGCTGGGCAATATCGACGTCCTGCTCGGCCATGCCACCGGCCTTCCGGTCACCCTCGCGGACGAGCCGCTTTCCTGCGTCGTCCTGGGAACCGGGCGATGCCTCGAGGAGATGAAGGCGCTGAAGAACGTTTTGACCGCCAAGTATTGAACCGGAGCTTCACACCCCTGGATCGGAAGAAAGGATCGCAACGCCCGCATAACGGGGCAAACCAGCCAAAGGAGGCCCGGCCTCGGTGAAGTATCGACCGGCATCCATCATCCGCCTCGCGGTCCCTTCGGGGACCCTGAGCCAGCGTGTCGTCCTGACGGCGCTGATCTTGGCCGCGTTCGGCATCATGCTGCTGGGCAAGGCCGAAACGGTTCTGTTCGAAGAGCTGCGCGCCCGGGTGGTCGATTTCGTCGCCCCGATCATGAACGTGATGGCGCGCCCGGCGGCGACGGTCGCGGACACCATCGACGGGATCAACGAGCTCGGCCGGCTGCAGGAGGAAAACTCACGGCTGCGCGCCCAGAACGAACGGCTGCTCGACTGGCAGGCCGCGGGGCTCAGGCTGTCGCAGGAGAACGACCGTCTCAGACAGCTCCTGCACTTCGTGCCGGAGCCCAGAGTCGAGCATATCGGCGCCCGCGTGGTGGGCGATTCGGGCGGCGTCTTCGTCCGCTCGATCCTCGTCGTCGCGGGTGCGCGGGACGGCGTTTCCAAGGGCCAGGCGGCAGTCACCGGGGATGGGCTGATCGGGCGCGTGGTCGCGGCGGGCAAACAATCGGCGCGCATCCTGCTGATCACCGATCTCAACTCGCGCATCCCGGTGATGTTCGAGGAATCGCGGGAGCGCGCGGTCCTCGCCGGCGACAACACCGCGATTCCCAAGATTTCGTTCCTGCGTCACAACGCACGGGTCAATAGCGGCGACCGGATCGTGACGTCGGGCCATGGCGGGATGCTGCCGCCCGGGCTTCCGATCGGCGTCGTTTCGAGCGTCGCGGGAGAGGCCATCCAGGTCCGGCCCTTCGCGGAGCTCGACCGGCTCGAATTCGTCCGCATCATCGCCTATCCGGAAGTGGCCTTCGGTTCGGCGTCGGGACCCGCCCCCGGCGGGTCCGGAAGGTGAGCGCGCTGATCCGGCGCCTGCACGAGCTCGCGGCCAACCTGACCCCCTTCGTCGTCTCGCTGGTGCTGATCATGCTGTCGGTGATTCCGATCCCGGTGCCGGCGATCGGCTCGGTCGCGCCCAATCTCGGCCTGGTCGCGGTGTTCTACTGGACCGTCTACCGGCCCGATCTGATGCCGGCGATCGCGGTTCTTCCGATCGGGCTGTGGCAGGATCTCCTGAACGGCGCGCCGATCGGGTTGAACGGGCTCACGCTGCTGATCGTCTATGGCGTGATCGTCTTCCAGCGCATTTTCTTCAAGGGCAAATCCTTTCTCGTGATCTGGTGGGCCTTCGGGCTGACCGCGGCGTTCGCGGCGTTCGTGTTCTGGCTTGCGGTCATCGGCTGGCATCTCCGCTATGTCGACCCGACGCCGCTGGTGTTCCAGGTCATTCTGACCTTGACGCTGTTTCCGTTCCTGTATTGGCTGCTCTCTCGGGTACAGCGCTCCATCGCGCGCCGCGTCTAGGATCGGACGATGTATCGCGAAAACGAAAGGCACAGGCTTTTCACCCGGCGCGCGGCCGTGCTCGCCGGCGTCAAGCTCACCGTCGCCGGGGTGCTCGCCGGGCGGATGTACCAGATCCAGGTGATCGAGTCCGACCGGTACAAGATGCTGGCCGAGGACAACCGCATCAATATGCGCCTGATCGCGCCGGCGCGGGGGCGGATCGTCGACCGGTTCTCCTCCCCGCTCGCGGTCAACCGCGAGAGCTACCGGGTGCTGCTGATCGCCGAGCAGACCGGCGATATCGAGAGGACGCTCGAAAGGCTCGATCGGCTGATCGGGCTCACCGAGGGCGAGCGCGGCCGCGTGATGCGCGAGGTCAGGAAGCGCCGCAGCTTCGTTCCCGTGACGGTGCGCGAGGGTCTCGACTGGCGAGAGGTCGCGAAGATCGAGGTCAACGCGCCCGAATTGCCGGGCGTCTCGATCGACGTGGATCTGATCCGCGACTACCCGCATTCGGTCAAGTCGGCGCATGTGCTGGGCTATGTCGCGGCGGTCTCGGAACCCGAGATCGGCCGGGATCCTCTGCTCGAACTGCCCGGGTTTCGCGTCGGCAAGGAGGGGATCGAGAAGACCCACGACCTCGCGCTCCGCGGCAAGGCCGGCGCAAGCCAGGTCGAGGTCAACGCGATGGGGCGGATGATCCGCGAGGTCGGCCGGGTGGAGGGGGTGCCGGGAAACGAAGTCCGCCTGACCATGGACATGGCGCTGCAGGGCTTTGCGCAGGACCGGCTGGCGCATCACCAGAGCGCCTCGGCGGTGCTGCTGGGCGTGGAGACCGGCGAAATCCTCGCCATGGCCTCGACCCCGGGCTACGAGCCCAACGAGTTCGTCAGAGGGCTGGGCGCCGAGACCTGGCGGTCGGTCGTCTCGGACCCGTTGACCCCCCTGGTCAACAGATCGCTGTCCGGGCTCTACTCGCCCGGCTCGACGTTCAAGCTGGTGGCCACCCTGGCGGCCCTGAATTCCGGCCGCTGGGGGCCCAACCGCCGGACCTATTGCAAGGGTTTCATGGAGTTCGGACGGGCCCAGTTCCATTGCTGGAACAAGCACGGCCATGGCTGGCTCGATTTGGTGACCGCGATCGAGCGATCCTGCGACATCTATTTCTACGAACTCGCGCACCGGGTCGGTATCGACCGGATCGCCGAGACGGCTGTCGAGCTCGGGCTCGGCACCAAATTGCTGGGAGAATTGCCGGGCGAGGAGGAAGGGCTGGTCCCGACCCCGGAATGGAAACTGGCCGCCATCGGCGAAAAGTGGCAGGGCGGCGAGACGCTGATCACCGGGATCGGCCAGGGTTTCGTCCTGGCGACGCCGCTGCAGCTTGCGGTCATGACGGCGCGCATCGCCTCGGGCCGGGCGACACTCCCCCGGCTGGTGGTCGAGCAAGCGGCGGCCGACGCGGCCTCGTCCGAACCGCTCTTTCCTCCGCTCAAGATCCGCGACTCAGCGCTTAAACTGGTCCGCCGCGGGATGAACGCGGTCGCCAACGAAAAGCGGGGGACCGCCTACCGCTATTCGATCAGGGAGCCGGGGCTCGAGCTCGCCGGCAAGACCGGAACCTCCCAGGTTCGCAGGATTTCAAAGCGCGAACGCCTGACCGGAATGCTCAAGAACCACCGACGCCCCTGGCAGGAGCGCGACCACGCCTTGTTTGTCGCCTATGCGCCGGTCGACAGGCCGCGCTACGCGATCTCGGTGGTGGTCGAGCATGGCGGCGCGGGCTCCTCGGTCGCGGCGCCTATCGCGACGGAGATCCTGCTGGAAGCGCAGCGCCGCGACCCGCTGGCGGATGACGCGGACAACCGTCTCGCCTGGGTCGAGACGGCCCCCGGCCAGGGTTGAGCGGCGGGGCGCGGGAAGATGGCAAGGGAACCGGCGGGCGGCGAAGACCTTACCCTCGGCCGCAAGCTGCTCATCCTGAACTGGCCGCTGGTGGCGCTGCTCTGCTTCCTCGCGGCGATCGGCATCGGCATGCTGTATTCGGCGGGCGGCGGAAGCTGGGAGCCGTGGGCGATGCGCCAGGTCGTGCGCTTCAGCGCGGCGCTGGCCCTGATGCTGGCGGTGGCGCTGGTCGACTTCCGGTTCTGGCTGCGCCACGCCTATCTGATCTACTTCGCCACCATCGCGCTGCTGATCGGGGTGGAGGTCGCCGGGGCCACGGGCATGGGCGCCCAGCGCTGGATCGATTTGGGCGTCGTCCGCCTGCAACCGTCGGAACTGATGAAGATCGCGCTGATCCTCGGCCTCGCGCGATATTTCCACGGCATCTCGGTCGAGGATGTCGGACGGCCGAGCCGTCTGCTGGCGCCGGTGCTGATGACCCTGGTGCCGGCGTTCCTGGTGCTGCGCCAGCCCGATCTCGGCACCGCGGTGATGCTGGTGATGGGCGGGGCGCTGATATTTTTCGTGGTCGGGGTCAGGCTCTGGAAATTCGCCGCGCTCGGCATCGTGAGCCTTGGCGCGCTGCCCGTGGTCTGGAGCTTCCTGCGCCCCTATCAGCGTCAGCGCATCCTCACCTTCTTCGACCCCGAGACCGACCCGCTCGGCGCCGGCTACCACATCCTCCAGGCCAAGATCGCGCTGGGCTCGGGCGGCGTCTTCGGCAAGGGCTACATGCAGGGCTCCCAGGCGCATCTCAATTTCCTGCCGGAGCGGCAAACCGATTTCATCTTCACCATGCTGGCGGAAGAATTCGGTCTGGTCGGCGGGCTGGAGGTGCTCGTCCTCTTCCTCGTGCTCTTCGGCTACGGCATCGCCATCGCGCTCCGCATCCGCAACCAGTTCGGCCGCGTCGTCGCGTTCGGCGTGACCATGACGGTGTCGCTCTATGTCTCCATCAACATCGCCATGGTCATGGGGCTGGTCCCGGTGGTCGGCGCTCCCCTGCCCCTGATCTCCTATGGCGGCACGGCGATGCTCAGCGTGATGATCGGCTACGGCCTGCTGCTCTCGGCCAGCCTCGGCAAGGATATCGTGATCGGGAGATCGTCCCCCTTCGACGATTTCTGACCCCGCGCCCGACCCGGCGCGCCGACTCGCCATCGACCGAACGGTTTGCTATAAGCCCGGCTCCCGGGCGGGCGCATAGCTCAGTTGGTAGAGCAGCTGACTCTTAATCAGCGGGTCCAAGGTTCGAGTCCTTGTGCGCCCACCAATATTTTCAAAGGCTTGGATGGAAACATCCAAGCCTCGCTTTTTTCGGGCAAGCGGGAGGCAGGCATCGCTAGACCCGTTTGAGAAGCGCCAGAAGCCATTGTCTGGAGTGGGCCCCCCCCGGGGCCGGACAGTCACAGGCCGCAGAATCGACCGGCTTCCGTCGGCGTGTCACGACACTCCGGGTATCTCGCCATCGGCCTCCCGTTCGGATCCAAGAGGGCGTTCGGCTTCGGGATCGCCGTGAAAAACTGTCTCGCGTCGTGTTCAGCGTTTGCCGCCGAATCCGGCGCCCAGGTCATCGCGGACGAGCACGCCCCCCATGCCTTCATGGCCCGGGCCGAGGAATGCCCCCGTCACCTTCCCCGCATCGCCGCCGGTGCGGACGAAGGCGTTGCCCCGCACGGCGATCCGGTAGCTCAAATGTCCATCGCGCCAGGCGGCTCCGCTCCCCGCCATCCCGGGCGCCGCGTTGGCGGACCAGTGCTCAAGCCCGGTAAAGTCCAGCGAGCCCGACAGGGTCGGCAGATCGACGGTCAGCGCGGCGGCGCCGGCGACGGTTTCCGCGCGCGGCGTGAACCCCAGCAAACGGCCCGACCAGTGGACGTTGCCGGAAAGGCCGGTGTTGTCCTCGAGGTTGGAATTCGGCGTCGGCCCGAGCGCCCAGGGCTGTGACAGGCCGTTACGCAGCGCGGCGCCGAATGCGATTTCTCCGCCTTCGGTGCCAAGCGCCCCCCGGACGTGCATGGAAATGTCGGACCAGGGCCCGAGATCTTCCGCGATACGGTCGGGCGAGGTTGCCGGGCCGAGCCGGCCATACACCGCCAGCAGCGCCTCGCGATCGAGCGGGTGCAGGATGTGTTCGGACAGCTCCTCGCTGCCGCCCGCCACCATGAGGGTTCGCGGGAAACGCCCGGGGTCCACGTGGTTTCGTCCGAGCAGGTGGATGAGCTCGTGCGCGATAACGCCGAGCCGCTCTTGCCCCCCGGTTTGCGAGGGGTCCACCCAGACCCGGCCCGCGACGATCTCGATGCTCCATGGGACCGCCGGATCTCCCGTGGGCAGGATCGCGTATCGTGGCTCCGCGAGCCCGATCCCCTCGCCGACCGGCGGCACGGCTTCGGAAGGCCAATCCGCTTGCGCCGCGAACGTGACCAGTATCTCTCCGTCCGCGGGGGCTGGCGTGCCGGCGGGTAAGGGTTCGGCGTCGAAACGGAGCTGCCACCCTGGAGGCAAGGCCGCATTGATCGCCCGGATCACGCGAACCGCCTCGTCGGTCAACGCGGCAGGCGTGGCTTCGGCGACGCGAACAATCGGCGGCATCGCCGCAAACCGAAAGACCAGACCGTCGGGGAGACCCTGGACATCGGTGCCGTCCGCATCGTCCGGGCTCCCGTATGACAAAGAGTCCGCCTGGAGATAGGCAACCGTCTCCGAAGCGCCGACGCCGTCGCGGATCGTCCCATGGGAAACGCTAATATCCCCATGACTGGCGACGATCGGCAGGCGCCCGGCCGGGGCGGCGACATCGGCCCCGATATGCAAGCGCCCGTCGAAATCGACGATGGGCGCGTGACGCGCATCGAGGGCGGTTTGCAGCGAAAGCGAGGGAGGGTCGGCGACCGGCAAGCCGCTGCCTCCGCCGCATGCGGTCAGCGTCGCCGCAAGGGCTATCGCGAGCGATCCCGGCCGCAACTTCACACCGCCTCCCGCGAGCCTTGTTTCAGCTGACCCGGCATTCTACCCGTGTCATGCCGGACGGACGGGTTCGCGCGCCATCGCGCCGCTCCACGCAGAGTCAGGCAACGCTACAGGCGCGTGCGCGAGGATGCTATGTACAGATTCAAGTTTTTATCGGTACGGCCTGCGGCATTCCCTTCCTCGGGCGACGGCGATCGTGCCGGCCGCCCCGCAGCCGATGCCCAGATCGCGGCGGTCGCCATTCAGCATGAGCCGATTCTCGTGACCCGAAATGCGAAGGATTTCGTGAAGTTCGAGATCCAGGTGTTCGATCCGTGGCGGCATCGCGAGAATTTCGATCGGGCTGTCAATCGGCTTTGAAGACCGACCCCCTATTGCAGTGGGCCCCTGGGGCCGGACCGCGGGGTGGAACCGGATCGTGCAAGGCTGCCGTTTTCGTTGCCAAGTCCGATGTGACCGTAAGAAATCGGATTACAGATTTTTCTCAAGTCGCATCGTCGCGGCGGAGCGGACGGCTTCGGTCCTGGTGGGTTCGGCAGAAGCAGGATGAGGTTATGGGAAGATCCGTTCGCGCCAGCGCAACCGTCAGCTTTTGTCGGAGCAATCGCGCCTCGTGCGAGTCGCCACTTCTTTTCACGCACTCCAACAATCCGTGAAGCGCCCACACGTTATCCGGATGCTGGCTGCATCGGGCAATATCGCCGGTGTAGCCAAGATCCGTTCTGTACACTGTCTCGGCTTCCTCGAACCGGCCTTGCTGCACCAGGAGCGCGCCTAGCGCATGGCGCGGTGGATGCATCCATGCCCAGGGTTCGGTAAAATTGAGTTTGTCGTCCCGCTCGACCGCCAATCGCAATGCATCGAACGCCAGTTCATAGTTTTGTTTGCGATATTCCAATTCCCCTTCGAGCATGGCCTTGCCAACGTGCAGGATATCTCGAACGGAATTGCTGAGAAAAATCGCATCTTCGGGAATTGTCTCGAGCAAGCGGTCGAATTCAATTTTCGCGGATTCCGCGTTTTCGATATCGCCCAGGGCGGAGTAAGCGACTCCCTTGCCGTAGTAGTGCATGGCTACCCGGATCGGGGTTTGTTCCGGGGAATAGGGCAAATGGTCCTGAATCAGCTCTCGCCATTTTCCGAAGCGTACGTATACATGGGTTCGCATAGCGGAATAACCATCCAGGATGCTGGCCATAAACGGGTAGCTGGAAGCAACCAACTCCGGTGTCGCGGTCGTGCATATTCGATTTGCGGCGGCGATTGCCGTACCGTACTGTCCGAGAAACATGGCAGTGTACATGTATAGATGAAGGTCGTGGCAGCGGGCCGTAGTGTAGAAATTAACCGGGCCCGCATAGCGCAGATACCTGTCGTCGGCCCGGACGGCGCGCCGGCATTGCTCGACCGCCTGTGCATAGTCGCCGCACAGTACGTAGATATGCGCTGCTATATGCTCGACGTGGCCTCCGTCCGCCACGAGCCCACGCACCATGTCTGCGCTACGCAGAGCCCGCTCGGGAAACGGAGACATCTCCATCAGATGGATATACATATGCAGGATTCCGGGATGACAGATCCCTGTTTCCTCGATCTCTGCGATCGCTGTCTCCAGAACGACGATTCCTTCCTCGGTCAAGGCATCCGGGTTTGGTCTGCCTGTCTCGAGATTCCACAATTGTCGCGGCGTACAGGTTACTGCCGCTTCTGAAAAAAGCGCGACAATGTCCAGATCCCTGGGGAAGGCAGCATAAACTTTACGCATCTCGTCGGTGAACTCGCGGTGCCATCGGTTGAGAATACGATGGCTGGTTTCGTTCCGACTTTGGTACCGGGTCGAAATCGCCTCTATGAGCGCCCGTTCGTCGGCCCTGTCGTTCCCCGCTCTATCGAGCGCCCGGCGTGCCTCGCCTGCAGCGTCATGGCACAGCGGCAGCGTTTCGGCGATCTCCGGCCCGGTATAGCGGATCCAGGGGCGATTGTAGAACGGACCGCCGGCATAGGCGATGCCCCACCAGGCCATCGCGCAATCCGGGTCATGTTCGAGGGCCGCGCGAAAACAGGCGACGGCCTCCTCATGGTTGTATGCATATGTCCAGTTCAGGCCGTAGTCGAACCAGGCCTGGGCCTCCGGCGATACGGTCGCGATTTCTCTCGTCCAGCCCCCAAGCGCGAAATCGTATTTCTGGGGGTCTTTCTGTCGCCCGGTTCTCGAAGGATCTTCTCTCACCGATGGTTTCTCACCGCCTTGGCTTTTTCAGCATTGACGATAATCGCACGAAACATGTCGGTCAAAGAAAAGATCGATCGCAAACACTGTCGGTTGGGCTCAACCGCGATAATATGAACTCCAGCGGTAGAAATGCGCTGCCAAACGGGCGTCACTTGGCGAGTGTCAGGCGACTCGCGTAATCGAATGTAAATTTTGCGTATCCGTCACTGGTTTGTTTGAGATGCTCCTCGACCAGGCCATGTAGATCGGGAAGCCGGAAAAAGGGCACCATGGGAAGCGTATGGTGTTCGATGTGATAAGGCATGTTCCAGGAAACGAAACGGACGATAGGATTGGTGAAGACGGTGCGCGAATTCTCGAACATGTCGCTGACAGACGGACAAAAACCGTGTTCGGCCAAATGATAAAGCCGGAGAAACGGGAATCCGACGACGAGCGGGACCAGCCAAACCCAGATGAGTACGGGCGAAACCCCGATCGAGAATAGCAAGGCCGCCGCATAAATCGCGATCGAGATCCGCGCCTCCGTTCGCAGCTGATGTCGCGCTTTTTCCGGGACGAAATCGTCGAACGCTTCGCCGCGCGCATTCGAAAACAGAAGGAGTATCTTGTTTTTCCAATAGAGCGGAGCCAGTGCGTAGACAATATATTGATTAATGGTTTCGGGTTTCGGTTTGCCGATCAATTCCGGGTCGCGTTCCGGATCGTTGGTGAACCTGTGATGGGCAAGATGGAAATGCCTGAACCACTGAAACGGTTGTACGATCAGGAGCCCGGAGATCCGACCGCTCCATTCGTTGATCCCATCCGTCCTGAATGCGGTCGTGTGCGTGCATTCGTGCTCGAGGTTGAAAAGAAAGGCCAACAGGATTCCGAGAGGGATCATCAGAATTGGCCAACCCGGGACCTGTAAGGCGATCGGCACCGCGAACAGAAATATAACCAACGAGTAGATGGCCAGGTGGCGCAGCCCTGGACCGTCCTTCTGTTCGGAAAGCGCCTTGCGGTCGTCCCTGGACAGGGATCTCAGAAATGTCCTGTGGTCCATCTGTCTTCTTCCTCACATCGTCCGCGGCAACCAGAGCGCGATGGCCGGAAACAGGATGACGAGCGTGAGTCGGACAACATCGGCACACAGGAACGAAACGATTCCCCGGAATATCGTTCCAAGAGGTATATCGCGGCGGACACCGTGCATGACGAAGACATTGATGCCGATCGGGGGTGTGATCATGCCAATCTCGATCACCATGATCATCACGATGCCCCACCAGATCGGGTCATAGCCCAGACCGTCCGTCACCAGGGGAAAGACGAATGGCAGGGTTATGACCATGGCCGCAACGGAATCGAAAATTGCGCCGAGGGCGATGTAGATGCCGGCAAGGACGAATATGATCCCGAGCGCCGGGAGACCGAGACCGATGACCCAGTCGACCAGGGCGGCCGGCATTTTGGTGATCGTAATGAAGTTGGAAAATATGTGGGCCCCGATGATGATCGTGTACAGGAAGCCGACATTGCCTGCCGTCTCGCCGATGGTCTGCAAGAAGGTTTCACGGTTCAGTTTCCTTCGGGCAACGGCGAAGATGAAGGCGATTAACGTGCCCGCTGCCGCCGCTTCGATAACCGTGAATACGCCGCCATAGAGTCCGACCGTCATGATGAGAATGATCAAGACGATACCCCAGCTGTTTGCTGCGGTTCTGGCGGTCTGCGCCCATGTCTGCCTGGGGCCGGGGGGTGCAAGGGACGGGTTGCGCTTCACGACGATCTGAATGGCCATGAAATAGATCAGTATCGTCAGAAGGCCGGGAATTACGCCGGCAATGAAGAGAGTGATGACGAATTGCTCGGTCAGAAAAGCATAGATCAGCATGATCGACGAGGGCGGGATCAAGGATCCGAGGGTGCCGCCGGCGGCGATCGAGCCTGCGCTAAGGCTTTGCGCATAGCCCCGCTGTTCCATTTCCGGGAGAGCTATTCGCGCCATCGTCGCGGTCGTCGCAATCGAAGACCCGCAGGCGGCGCCGAAACCGCCGCAACCGGCAACGGTCGCCATCGCCAGCCCGCCACGCCGATGGCCGAACAACGAGTTGGCAAGATGGTACAAGTCGCTTGCGAGCCCCGATACCCCCGCGAAAGAGCCCATCAGCAGGAACATCGGAATGATGACCAATTGCGGACTGGATATCGCGCTTGCCGTTTCCGACCCGAACATCGAAATCGCGGCAAGCGGGTTTCCTGTCATGATCGAGAATCCGACGACACCGGCGATCGCCATCGCTATTCCGACGGGAACATGAATCGCGATCAGCGTCAGCATTCCCAGGAACGACAAGAGACCGATGGTGATTGGTTCGACTATTGCCGGTTTCCCTCGACTATTTACAGGCCATCGGGCTGCGAACCCGCCAGGGGCCGGCCGCTCCTGAAGTCCCTGAATACGCCGGCCACCACGAGCGCCTGGACCGGCAGGCAGAATGCCAGCAACGCGGTCGAAAGCACCCAGCTCGGCCAGACCGGAATCTGCAGAAGCCAGGTATATTGCTCGTGCTCGACCAGCTTCCGCGTATAACGCCCGACCTCCCAGACTATCCCGGCCATGACCACCAAGGCGGCAAACTGACCGAATAATTCCACCAGCTGGCCGGTCCGGGGCTTTACCGATCGCCCCAGGAAGCGGATCGAAATGTTTTGCGAATTGGCGAGCGTCAGCGGAAAACAGGACGCAACGATGACCGGTGTGAGGACTTCCAGGAAATCGCTCAGACCGTATATCGGCGTATTGAATATGGTTCGTGTCAGCGCGTCAGACAGAATGGCGGCAGACATCGACAGCAGGCAGATCAAGCCGAGGACCGCCGAATATCTTCCGGCGGTCCCGATCAGTCCGATCATTCGCCGACCTCCATGCGCTTCGCGCGAATGTCAGGGCGCCGGCCAGCCCAGGGTACCGGTCACATCGAGCCACGCACCTCCTTGATCGCGGCCAGCACCTCCCTGTAAAGGTTGACGCCCTTCTTGTTGGCCTTGTCATGATTCCGGACGATGGGCGCGAGCAGTTCCCGAACCTCGGTGACGCCGGCCGCATCCCATTTGTGAATCGTGTGGCGACTGCCGGCGGATGCGAGTTTTCCGACCGCACCGGCTTGCTGCCGATCGAGGCCTTCGCCGAGTTCGCGGGTCAGCCATTCGCCCGAATACCGGTCTAAGGCGGCCTTCGCCTTGGCTGGGAGTTTCTTGTATGTGTCGCGGCGCATCGGGAAGATTACCGCAACCGATCCCAGCTTCATGTCGAAGTTGTGATGCTGCGCGGCGTCGGCAATGCGAAAGGTGTAGATATTCCCTGGCGCCATCAATGTTCCATCGATCACACCGCGGCTGATATTCGCGGCGATTGCCGGCGCTGGAACGTTACCGATGGGGACGGCCCCGAGCCTCGACACGATCTCGTTCTGAATGGGGCCCGCCGCCCGCAAGCGCAGCCCGGCCAGATCCTTTATCGACCGGATGGGCTTGGTGGTCGAGACACCGTAGGGTCCCGACATGATGACCCCCACGAGCATCAGGTCATCGAAATCCGACAGCAGGCCCTTTTCATACAGCTTCCATGCGGCCAGGCCGGCCTCGACATTGCTCTTTACCAGGAAAGGGAGTTCGAAAATCGATAACTCGGGAAAGCGGCCCGGCGAATAGGCAACCACGACTTCGGCAATGTCGGCGACCGCATTTTCGACCATGGAAAGCTGCTGAACCGGACCCTTGCCCAATGTGCCGCCGGCATAGAGTTCGATCTTGAGAGTGCCTTCCGACGCCTTTTCGATTGCCTTGGCGAAAGCCGGGACGGACACCGCGTTGTTCACGCTCTTCGGCGAAACGAAACTCGCCCAGCGCAACGAAACTGCCTTGTCCTGGGCAAGCGCGGCGGGCGACATCGCGACACTCATCACCGCCGCGACGCCGAACGCCAAACCCGCGAATTTTGCCGTTCCCATTTCTTCCTCCCGTTCGGTTGGACCGATGCCAATCTCAAAAAGGAACCCTGTCTCCGCTCCTTGTCCCATCACCAGAAGTATATACTTGTATATAAGTTTGGCGGGAACCGCTGACAGACGTCAAGGGGAAATCGTGAGCGGCGGGATGCAAACCATCGTACCGGTCGGACCGGGGGGTACCCGGTTGCTTGCCAAACTCCACGAGGAGGAGCATGCCCACGCCACGGTCTGCGATGACGGAGAATATTTCGGCGGCGTTCCGAGCCGCCTCTCTCCCCGTCACGAGCCTCGGATCGGCACACCCCGCGACAGGCGGCGATTCCCTCGCCCCACGCTCACGCCGGGTCCGTGTAGCCGTTCGCGACAGCTTCCTCGCTCCACTTCTCCGTGGTTTCATAGAATCCCGCCTCTGGCAGCACGAACCTGGCGATGGCCAGATCCGCCATGACCTTCCGTGCGGCAGGTGTCAGATGAGCCTGCGCGGCCGAGTGTCGTAGCTTCTCGAGGTCGCCGGCTGAAATCCCGCTGGACGCAACGAAGGGCGGCATCGGCGCAAGGTCCGATACCGCTATCGTACGCAGTTTAGCTGCAAGGTCCGGAAGATAGCGTTGGAGCAGCAGATGAAAATATCCATCCACGGGGCCAACATCTATCTCATCGTCGAGAAGCGCCTTTATAATCCCCATAGGCGAATTGTATGGACCGAGACTTTGAGAAAACAAGTGTTTGCCCGAGCTCTGAAAGTGCGGCAGCAACATCCGTCTCGGAGCATTGTAACCTGAGTGGGAATGTTCAACGGTCCAACCGAAACGACGTTCGAAGAAATCCTCAAGACGCTCTGCCGTTTCATCGCTCCGCACGACCATGTCGGTCCAGTAAAGCGGCCGATCCTCACAATAAGGATGATCGAGGACCGGAGCGGCGACCAAGTTGGGCCGCGGATCCCATCGCCAGAACGGCCAGCCGCACATCTGCACAAGTCCCATGTCGGGACGTGCCCACAAATCGGTCACGGGCGCCGGCGCGGAATGCTCCACAATTTCCAAGGAAACTCCCGAACTGTGTGAAATATGCCCGATCAGCTCGTTCCAGAGCTGGCGGCACCGCTCTCCCACCCCATACATTCTGGTATTGGCGATCAATTGCATCACGCCACCGACATTGCCAACGAGATCCCCGGGAAGCGCCCGGTCAACCTGAACTGATCGCCCGGATGTATCAGCTCGACGCGGGTGATGATCGCCTTGTTGAGCAACGTTCTGCGCGTGAGCCTGAGACAGGGAGTATTGAGTCCAAGGTCGAGAAGGCGCTCGATTTCCGGGTCCGCAACGATCGCGTCGACCGTATGCTCGACTTCTGTGAACGGTATATGATTCAATAGGTATTCGGAGGCCGTAATCGTGGTGAAATCCTGATTGATGAAGTCCGGAGCCAGTCCCGGATTGACAAAACGTCTTTCCAACTGAAGAGGCCGCCCGTTCGACGTATGCACCGCCTCCAGGTAATAGGCCTCGATCCCGGGGTTCAGCCCGAGGTAGCCTGCGGTCTGGCTGTCCAGCCTGTCCTTCTTCAGATCGACCAGCCTGCACCGGTGTCCTTCTCCCCGATCCTGGATGATCTGACGGATACTCTTTACTTCAAATAGCGGGGCTCCGGTTGTACGTCCTGCAACGAAAGTGCCCAATCCCTGAAGTCGACGCAGGTCACCGCGCTCAGCCAGCTCCTTCACGGCTCTGTTCACCGTCATCCGGGACGCTTCGAATTGCCTGGACAATTCCGCTTCGGAAGGGATCTTGTCTCCCTCGGCCCACGTACCGTCCGCTATCCTGGATCGTATGAATTCCTTAATTCGTACGTTCAGCGGTTTCATTTAATTTCCGGATTTCCACAAATGGCCCCTCGCATCGATTGGCCCGGCCGGTTTCGTCTCATGCCCTGTCGACTCATAGCACAGCATAGCGCCTGGAGCCATTCGGTCCCTGGAGCCATTCGGTCCCTGTGCTCGCGGGACGAGGAGCACCCCAGGCCACCCTCCGGCTCGCCGCCGGGAAGGCGAATACCGGCACGGCACGGTCGCGGGCGCGCCGCCTGACCGGCATGCCTACGATCTCCTCCGGCTCGTAGCGCTTGCTTGCCATCGCCGGTCCTCCTCGTTCCAAAACCTGAACATGGACCGATTCGATGGGCGAGGATCACTGCTTCGTTTGCGGCTTTCTCATTGAAGCCAACGCGCCAAAAATGTATCGACAGACAGGGTAAGCGACGGTGGCGGTATCCCTGAAAAACGCGGTCCGGGGCGCAGCTGTCCACGCCATCCTGTCCTGGGAGCGTCTGGAGTCCGGCATTGCCTACAACCCGGCGTCGGGAAAGATGGCTCAAGATCCCTATCCCGGTTACGCCCCGCTGCGCAACAACGGCCGAGTGCATCGCAGCCGGCTGTGCAATGCCTGGATTCTAAGCCATTACCGGGATGTGGACACCGATTATCGCGACTGGCAGTGCTTTTCCGGCGACCCGACCAAGGCGGCCATACCGGGAAAACGGTCGGTGATACCGGACCCCGGCACGCCGTCCATGCTGTCCCTGGACCCGCCGGCCCACCGCCGGTTGCGTTCACTGGTCAACAAAGCGTTCACGCTACGCGCGATCAGCGCGCTTGAGCCGCGTATCCGCAGCCTCATGCACGGCTTTCTGGACCGTGTCGAGGATCTGTCCGGCTTCGACCTCATGACAGCGGTCGCCAGGCCGCTGCCGGTAACCGTCATCGCGGAGATGCTGGGGGTGCCCGCCGAAGACGGTGCCCGATTCCGGGTCTGGACCGAGCTCCGAGCGCGCATCGTCGAGCCCGCGATCAGCGCAGCGGAACGCGCGGAAGCGATCCGGGTCGCGGACGAATTGGACGCCTATTTCGCGCCGATCGTCGAGGAGCGCCGCCACAACCCGCGGGGCGACATTCTGAGCGCGCTGGCCCGTGCCGAGGAGGAAGGCGACCGGCTGGATGCGCGCGAGACGCTCAACATGCTGCGTCCGCTGCTGGTCGGC
Organism: Alphaproteobacteria bacterium; assembly: GCA_965205995.1. Taxonomy (GTDB): domain Bacteria; phylum Pseudomonadota; class Alphaproteobacteria; order MPNO01; family MPNO01; genus MPNO01. The sequence continues at coordinate 2,893,320 of OZ242200.1, forward strand.
GGCAACGAAACCACTGTCAATCTGATCGGCAACGGCATGCTGGCGTTGCTGCGATGCCCGGACCAGTTGCAGCGGCTGCGGGACAACCCGTCCCTTGTCCCGGCAGCGGTAGAGGAATTGCTGCGTTACGACGCGCCAGTACAAATCAATCTACGCCGCGTTGTCGAGGATTGCGAAATCGACGGATTCCCGGTGAGACGCGGCGACGACCTGATACTTCTGCTGGGCAGCGCCAACCGCGATCCCGAACAGTTCCGCGACCCTGACCGGCTCGATGTCGCGCGCAACGAGGGCAGCCATTTATCCTTCGGGCGCGGCATCCACCACTGCGTCGGTGCGTCGCTCGCGCGACTGGAGGGACGTATCGCCATCGAAGTGTTGCTGGAGCGGTTCTCCTCGATCGGCCTGGCGGGACCGCTGCCGCGCTTTCGGGTTGGCATTGTGCTGCGCGGTCTGCAGTCGCTGCCGCTCGCCGCTGTTCCGGCCCGATCGGACTGCATCGGTCTGTAATCCGCCCCTACCTTCCGAATTGGGCGGGCAGGAGGTGCCGTCACTGTAGTATTCCGCGCGATGCACCAAGGACCGGCGAGAGCATGAATAGCGGCGCGTTCCGTGACACCGCAAATTCAACGCGGTCGGGGAGCGGAGCGGTGTCCGGATGCCCTCCGATGCGGGTCTCCCGGGTCCAGCCGCGGCCGCTCTGGGTCGCTCCGGGTTTCATCCGCCGCCGGGCGGCCAAGCCGGTCGTCTCACGCGAGAGCGGTCATGAGCCAGCTGGACGCGTTCGACCGCGTGGTTGCGTCTTTGCACGCGGCCGCACTCGACGACTCCCATTGGCTGACGACTTCCGCCCTGATCGATGAAGTCTGTGGAGCCAAGGGCAATATGCTGATTTGCGCCGAGGCGAATGCCCAGGATGGCGCGGAAATCTTCTTTGCCAGGTTCTGCTACCGCGGGCAGCGGCGCGAGGAAAGCGAGCGCCTCTATTTCCACACCTACCACGCTTTGGACGAACGCGTCCCGCGCCTCCGCCGGCTGCCCGACAGCCAACCGGTCCACGTCCCGGATCTCTATACCGAACAGGAAAAGAAGAACTCTGTTGTATACAACGAGGCGCTGCCTAACTCGGACGTGGCGAACAGTCTGATCGTGCGCCTCGATGGAGCTATAGCCGAATCTTGGTGACGGTTTGGGTCAGGCGTGTTCTACCCCATCTCCGCCATTTCGTGTGCGTCCGACAGGCGCTGGGCTGGGCGGTGCGGGGGCGCTGGGCAACTCACTCGCCGAGCTGCTCGGCAACACCGGATCCGGCGTCATCCAGCTCGACCGCGGCGGGCGGATCGTGGCCGCGAACGACCGCGCCCGGGACCTCCTGCGCGGAGGCGACGGGTTGTTCGACGAGGGCGGTTTCCTGCGTGCCTCGTCCGCGGAAGACGACGCCGGCCTCCAGCGGCTGTTGACGCGCGTGCTGCCGCCCCTGGGCGGGCAGGGCGCGAGCGGCTCGGCAACGGTGCGGCGCCCGACGGGGCTGGCGCGGCTGGTCCTGCATGCCAGCCCCGTGGCGGACGGGCTCACGGACGTCCGTCGCCGCCGCGTCGCCGCGCTCGTCCTGGTCGCGGATCCGTCGCGCCTGGCGCGGCCCATCGTCGACTGGGGCGGGCTGACATTGCTCGATATGAACCAGCCCGATCGGGGCCGGGCCAGCTGGTCCGACTGGTTCGCTGCCTCGCGCGGTTCGGCCCCGGAATGCGGGTCCGAAGTGTTCGACAGCCACGTCGAGGTGCTCGAGGCCGCCGCCGGGCGGGGCATCGCCATGGGCTGGCGCCACTGCATCGAGCGATATCTCGAAACCGGCGCGATCGTCATGCTCGAAGATGGGTTTGTCGAATTCGGCGGAAGCTTCGTCGCCGTTCTGACCGCGAAGGGACGCAGGAATTCCCATGCCCGGCAGTGCCTCTCGTTCTTTGGACAGCGGTCGCGGAAATTGACGGCCGCGGGGCGACCATGTGTGGCACGCCCCATCCCGGCGGGCGCGCTCGGCGGGTAGCTCCACGCACCGAAGTCTCTTCGCTGGCGAGGACCGAAGGGACCGGCATCCCGGCCATCGCGGGCCCGCCACCCATCTTTCTGATTTTCAGGGATAAAGTGGAAATCCTGGAACCGGACGCCTTGCATATTGGCGAAATTGGGACTCTATTGGGAACCAGCTTGGCCTGACGGTCGTTTCCGGCGCCGGTGGCCGCTATAATCCGCGTCGGAATTTGAACTGTGACGGTCCAATCGTCTCACAAACACGGGATTGCGATTCATGCCGAACGTTTTACGGAGCATTCCGAAACAACTGCAGGCGCTCATCGCCGAAATCGAGGCCGATGCCTATGCGCGCGGCCGGGCCGACGCGAGGCAGGGGCTGTTGCAAGCGCTTGCCGCGGGAGGCGGAAATCTTTCGTCTCCGAAAATATCGCGCGGCAGACGGGCGAAGCAGGCGGAGCCGGGGAACCGCCCCCCCGGCGGGCGCAAACGCGCACCGAGAGGTTCCGTTCCCCGGTTCGTCGAACGGGTCTTGCGGGACCATCCGGGTTCGACCGTGCAGGAAATACTGGAGCGCACCGCCACCGACATGGAGCGTTCGATCAAGCTGCCGTCGATCCGGAACGAGCTGCAAAGCGGCCGGAAAAAGGGCAAGTATGAATCGAACGGTCGCCTCTGGTCGCTCGCAGCACCCGGTCCGGGCGCGACGGAGACCGCAGAAGCAACCCCATCGGATGCTCCCCCGGCCCCGGTCAGGACCAGGGGTACTCTCGGATTGTTTTCGTAAACCTCCCGCCGGGACATCCCGCCCGCGCATGGCCGCGGTCGACCGGTCCGCGAACATCGCGAAATCGAGACTGCCGCCCGCCCGATCCCCGGCATCCGTCAGGCGCTCGGGCGGCTCCTTTCCCGGGGCGCGCCGCCGCATCGTTGCGGTTGCCGGTATGAGCAACGATCTCGAGATGCGAAACAATGGCCCGGCAGGTTGAAATGTTCGGCAAGCCCTCTTTGAACACCCGTATCGCCGTCGGCAAAACGATCGGCGCCATGTTCGGTATTGCCGGATTCGTTTACCTCACCGTCTATCCGGTCGGCGATGACAGAATGCTGCGCTGGGGAATATTGCTCTGGTACACGACGCTGGGCGCGATCGTCGGCGTGTTCGGCGTCTACACCCGGCACCCGCTGTTGAAACTGCCGATGCGGTGGTGGTTTCTCGCCCCCCTCTTGGGGGCGTGGATGAACTTCGTGCTGATTTTCTTTGCCTATGACGCGCTGGCCGCCGCTATCGCTCCCGTGTTCGGTGCCGATGGCATCATGTCTTCGCCGTTCTGGTTCGCCGCCGAGGGAGCCGTTGTCGGGCTTGTCATCGGCTTCGTCGCCACGAGGTTCGGTGGCGAAGGTCCCGAGACCGTCACCCAGGCCATGACCGTGGCGGGAAATCCGCACTAGAGAAGGCCGTCGGCCAGCTCCGGCGGCTCCTCGGTGAGCGCCTTCTCGATCTGCGGCACCAGGCCGTCGACCGCCATCCGGTAGAGCTCCTCGCCCAGCTCGACCGTGGCCCCGCTCGGGTCGCCGCCGTGACCGGACAGCGAGACCTGGCGCAGCAAATAGTAGAAGAACAGCTTCTTGCCTTTGCCGCCGACCTTCCTGGCCTTGGTCATGTCGACCAGGTCGTCGCGGAAGTAGCGCATGATCGAGGTCTCGACGATGTTGCCGTGGGGAATGCCGTAGCTCTCATCGCCGTAGAATTTCTCCTGGATCGCGGGCGTGATGTCCCACCAGCTCAGCGCCTGGAGCTTGAAGTCCGGATGGCGCACCCGCAGGTTGACCGTCGCGCAGTTCAGCGGGTGGATGTTGGGCAGGTGCCCGTTGAGGAACAAAAGACGCCGAAAGCCGGTGGCATAGACGCCCTCGGCGATCTCCTCGACCACCTTCTGGAAGGTCTCCGGGCTCAGCGACAGGGTGCCGGGAATCCCTTCATGGCCGCTCGAATGGCCGATCGGCAGCGGCGGCAGCACCGGGACCCCGGTGCGCTCGGAGACCCCGAGCGCGATCCGGTAGGCGACCAAATAGTCGACATTCATCGGCAGATGCGGGCCGTGCTGCTCGGTCGCGCCCGTCGGCATGATCACCATGTCCATGCCGTCCTCGACCAGCGCCCTGGCCGCCATCCAGGAAAGCTCGTCATAGACGATCGGCTTGCCGCTTTTTTCCATTTCGGAGCCTCCTCAACCGGTGCGTCCCGCCTGCGGGGACAGATGCGGTCCGCCGGCCCTGCGGGCTGTTGCAAACGACCCGCCGGCGCCCCGACGGGGTCATTTCACCCCGTAGCGCCGCGACAGCGGATCGATGACCAGCTTCTCGCCGGCAATGAAGATCAGAACGATGGCAAAGCACGCCGCGAACAGGGTGACGGCGTCGGAAGCCGTCAGCGCGCGGAGCATCAGGTAGCCGATGCCGCTCTCCGCCCCGAACAATTCGGAGACCAGCGCGATCTTCCAGCCGACGCCATAGGCGATGCGTAGCGCCGCGACGACGTACGGCATCAGCAGCGGCACGGTGATCCGCCAGAACACCTTGACGGGGTTGCGGGTGAAGCTGCGGGCCATCTCCAGGAGCTCGCGGTCGAGCTCCTTGAGGCCTTCGGAGATGTTGACCAGGCAGAACGGCGTCAGGATCGCGACCTGGACGAAGATCACCGTCAGGTTCGACGGCCCGAACCAGATCGAGGCGAGAATCGCCCAGCCGACCGACGGGAAGGAGTTGAGAAAGGGCTTGATGCGTTCGTGAACGATCGCCTCGGCGACCGGCCAGCGCCGGGGGACGAAGGCGAGCGCCCCGCCCAGCGCGACCGCCACCACGACGGATGCCGCGACGCGCACGGTGCTCACCAGGGAATCGTCGACGATCCCGGAGACGATGAAAAAATCGAGCACCCGCTCCGCCACCGCCAACGGCCCGGGCAGGATGAAGTCGGGCATCTCGCGCGCCGCCAGCCACCAGCCGGCCACGGCGAGCACGACGAGCCCCTCTGCGAGGACGTGCTCGCGCAGCCGCCAGCCGCGCCACGGCCTTGCCCCCGCGGCGGCCCGGTCAGCCAAGCGCCGCATGATGCCTCGCAAGCCGCGTCTGCATGGGCGCGAACACCCACCGGTCGGTGCTGTAGACGAACATGACGATGACGATGATCACGACCAGGATCATCGGCATGTCGAAATCCTGCCGCGCGAGGTTGAGCAGATATCCGAGACCCGTGGCGCCGCCGAACAGCTCCGCGGTCAGCGCCACCTTCCAGGCGACGCCGAAGCTGATCCGCAAGGTGGCGAAAACGAACGGAAACAGCGCCGGCAGGATCAGCAGGCGGAACGCCCGCCAGCGGCCGCGGCCGAAGCTCGCGCCCATCTCCAGCATCTCCCGGTCGATGGCCTCCAGGCCTTCGCGCATGTTGATGATGGAGAACGGGATCAGGACCATGCTGATCGCGAACATCACCGTGAAGTCGTTGACCCCGAACCAGATGATGGCGAGCAGGGTCCAGCCGATTCCGGAAAACGAGTTGAGGAACGGGCTCAGCCGCCCATGCACCATGATCCGGAACGCCGGCAGGTAGAAGACCAGGAACGCGCAGGCGCTGCCGATCAGGAAGGACGCCAGGATCGCGCCGCCGATATGGGCGAACGACCAGAACATGTGCTTCACCAGATGGTAGTCGGTGAAGAACTCGTAGAGGCGGACCGCCACGGCCACCGGGCCGGGCATGATGAAGGGCTCGACGAGCTGCGCGTAGATCGCCCAGAGGATCAGGAACCCGAGGGTGAACAGATGCGCCGCGCGCCGCATGTCGCGGCGCGCGGCGTCGGGGTTCGGGCTTGCCACCGCGCGGGAGCCGCGCTCGGTTCAGTCTCTTATGGCGTGTTCCCAGATGACCGTTTCGGCCTTTGGATAGCTCTTGAGGATGCCGAGCTCCTTGGCGCCCTGCCAGACGGTCTCGAAGGCCTTGGCGTCAGCCTCGCTTACCGTCGCCGGGAAGAACGAGAAGCGCGACAGCCACGCCTCGAAGAATTCCGGCGAAATGTTCTGCTCCTTGCTGATCGCCTCCCCCACCTTGCGCGGGTTGGCCACCGCGTAGTCGACGGAGGCCTTGAGCATCCGGTTGAACTCCTTGAACGCGGCCGGGCGGGCCTTGAGCTTGCCGGGGTAGCTCACATTGACCGCCGGAACCACGTCCACCCCGTAGAGGTCGTGGATGTCGCGGCTGGTATAGGCGACCACGCGGTACTTGCCGGACTTGTCGGCCTTGTATGCCTGGGAGTGGATCAGCCCGGCGGCATCGACCCGGCCCGCTTCCAGCGCGCCGAGCAGCGCCGGCGCCGGCATCTGGACCCAATTGAAATCGCCGCCCTTGTAGGAGACGTCGATGCCGTATTTCTTCCACAATGCGATGCGCTGCCAGGTGGTTCCGGTGGACCGCAGCGCGACATTGCCCATCTTCTTGCCCTTGAGGTCGGCGACGGTCTTGTAGGGGCTGTCCGCCTTCACCCAGATGGCGCCGCCCTCGCGCCCCGGCGGGGAGCGGAGCGCGGTCGACAGGACCACGAGCTGGAGGCCCTTCGCCTGGGCGCGCGGGATCGACATCACGGCGTTCATGATCACGTCGTAGCGCCGTGTCGGCGTCGACTGGATCAGCGCCGGAATGCCGAGCGAGGACATCTCGATCTCGATCGAATCGGACTTCACGATCCCGCTCTTGATCCCGTAGAGCACGCCTTCCATCGCCGGTTCGATCAGATAGGCGTAAGTGATCTTTTCCTTCGCGCTCGCCTGGGCCGCCGCGCCGAGCGCGACGGCGGCCAGGGTTCCCAACAGCAACCGTTTCATCCTCTTGCCTCCCTCTGGTGTTCGGATTCCTCCGCCGCACCCGGTTCGAGGGTGCGAAACAGCGCGTGCAGATGCGCCTTGTGCGCCCGCAAATCGGCGGAGCCTTCGATGCTGCGCGGCCTGTCCTCGGCGATCTCGATGGTGTCCAGGATGCGGGTCGGCTTGTTCGACAACAGCAGCACCCGATCGGCGAGCACCAGCGCTTCGTCGATATCGTGGGTGACGAAGACGATGGTCTTTTCGGTCTTCCGCCAGATCGAGACGATCTCTTCGCGCAACCTTCGCCTCGTGTTGAGATCGAGAGCCGAGAACGGCTCGTCCATCAGGACGATCTTCGGATCGACCGAGAGGGCGCGCGCGATGGCGACGCGCTGACGCTCTCCGCCCGACAGCATCGACGGGAATTTGCCCATGTCGGAAGCGAGCCCGACCAGGTCCAGCAGCTCGCGCGCCCGCTGTTCCATCTCGGCCCTGGGCATCCGGTCGAAGCGCAGCTCCATGCCGAGGACGACATTGCCCAGCGCGTCCCGCCAGGGAACCAGCCGCGGCGACTGAAAGATGTAGGCGATTTCCTGCCAGGCCTGGTCGGGCGCGCGCCGGTCGACCCTGACCTCGCCGCCGGACGTGCGCAGCAGATCGCCGATGACCCTGAGCGAGGTCGACTTGCCGCAGCCGGACGGCCCGAGGATGCAGAAAAACTCGCCTTCCCGGACGTCGAAGCTGAGGTCGTCATAGATCGTCTCGGTGGAGAACCCGACCTCGACCCCGCGAAAGGTGATGACGCTTTCAGTCAATCATGCGCACCCGGTTGGACCGCGCCGAGTGTTCCATCCTGTCTCCGCCGCCGCAAGCGCGGCCGGGCATCGGAGCCTCACATGCCGTCGCGATGGACGATCTTGCCGCCGACCATGGTCAGCAGGGCGCGCGTGTTGCGGATCTTGTCCGCATCGATTTCGACGATGTCCTGCGACAGCACCGCAAGGTCGGCGAGCTTGCCCGGTTCGATCGATCCGCGCTCGTCCTCGACCCCCATGATGCGGGCGTTGTTGATGGTGTAGAGCGCGAGCGCCTCGTCCGCGCCGATCGCCTGATCCTCCCCCAGCGTGTAGCCCAGCAGCGTTCCGCGGGTGACCATCCACCACATCGACAGGAACGGATCGACCGGCACCACGGGACCGTCGGTGCCGCCGCCGACCAGGAGCCCGGCATCGATCAGCTTGCGGATCGGGATCGCGGGTCCGGCCCGGTCGTCGCCCCACCAGCGGCGCTGGTTGTGGCCAAGCAGAACCGGATGGTCCTGCACCGTCGCCAGAACGCCGACCCGGCGCATGGTTTCGATCGCCTCGTCGGTCGGCAGGAACACATGCATCACGGTCCAGCGCAAATCGGCGACGGGGCTCCCCTCGGCCACCTCCGCGTAGCAGCGGACGATCACGTCGATCGCCTCGTCGCCCACGCCGTGGGTCTGTGCCTGCATCCCGGCGTCGGCCACCAGCTTCAGGCATTCGACGAACTCCGCCTCGCCCCCGGGCGGCGTCATCAGCAGCCCGCGATAATCCGCGTGCGGCTGTTCCCCCGGCACGATGCAATAGGGCTCCCTGAGCCTCGCCCCTTCGACCCCGCCGTCGAGCATGAACTTGATGCCGGCGAAGCACAGCATGTCGTCGCCGGTCTCGGCCTGCATGGCCGCGATTCCGCGTTCGGTGCCCGGCCGGTCGGCGGCCTTGTAGAGCAGCTCGGTGCGGACCGTGATCGCGTCCTCTTCGCGCAGCCGGCGATAGACGGCGATGCTGGTCTCGTCGATCACCGGATCGGTCACGCTGACGATTCCGTAGGAGTTGAGCTCCTTCATCGCCGCCTTCAGAAGATCCGCCATTTCGTCCTCGGGCGGGGTCAGCGGCGCCACCCGACGAGCGAAATAGGCCGCGCTTTCCAGCAGCACGCCCGTCGCCTCGCCGCTGTCCGGATCGCGGACGATCACCCCGCCTACCGGATCGGGCGTCTCGTCGGCGATCCCGGCGCGCTCCAGCGCCCGCGAATTGACGGTAACGACATGCCCGCCGCGCGGGATGATCACCGGGTTGTCGGGCGCCGCTTGGTCGAGCTCCCAGCGGGTCGGCATCCGGCCCTCCGCGAGCAGGCTCTCGTGCCAGCCCGAGGTGCCGACGATCCACGCGCCCGCCGGCGTCCCGGCCGCGCGCGCGGCGATGCTCGCCTGCACGTCGGCGATGGAGCGGGCGTCGAGCAACTGCACTGTCGGCAGGTTCAGCCCGAGATAGAACTGGTGAATATGGGAATCGATCAGCCCGGGCACCGCGGTCCGTCCGCCGAGGTCGAGGATCTCGGTATCGGGTCCCGCGTGGGTCCCGACCTCTTCCGCGCCGCCGACGGCGATGAAGCGCCCTTCGCGTATGGCCACGGCCTCCGCTGTGGTCGATGCCTCATCGACGGTGCGGATCTTGCCGTTGGTCAGGATGATGTCGGCCGGGCCCGCGCCGGTCACCGGGCGGGCGGGGCGCAGCGGACGACGATGGGCGACGACGCCCGACCGGTCGTCGAGGAACCGGCGAAGCCAGGCCCTCGCCTCGGGACCCGCCTCCGGGCCGGGCCGCGGCAGGCGCGAAACGATGCCGTCGAGCAGCGCGATGTCGAGGATCCGGCCGGACCCGGGCGCCTCCGGCGAGCCCAGAGAGAGGATGCCCGCGACCTCTATTGCTTCATGCATCGCGATTCCGGCGGCCGCCGGCACCGGCGCTTCGATCTGCAGGCCGACGGCGACGCCGTGAATGTTGCCGCAGAGATTGCACGGAGCGAGCGATGCGTCCGTGAGCAGCAGCCGTCCCGGCCGGGCGGCGAGCGACGGCGCGAGATAGCCCCGGGCGCGGATCGCGGCGCCGTCGAGGCCGCGGGCGAGCGGCGTCGCCGTTCCGTCGGGGCCGACCAGGGCGCCGACGGCGATGCTGTCCGCCTTGCCCACCGCCGGCGAACGCGGGCATCGCCCGGCCGGATTTTCGATCAGGAGATCGGGGTTCATCCTGCTGCCTCCCTGTGGATCTTCTATGCCGTCAGACGGCGCGGTCGCGATGCCTGCCGAGGAAGTCGAGGAGCGCCGCGTTGAAGGCTTCCGGCTGTTCGATGTTGGAGAGATGCCCGGCGTTCCCGATCACCGCGAACTCCGAGCCGGCGATGCGGCTGTGCAGCGCCTCCCCGACGCTGGGCGGCGTCAGCCGGTCATGCTCGCCGTAGAGCAGCAGCGTCGGCACCGCGATCCGTTCGACTTCGCCCGAGCGATCGAAGCCGAGCGAGGCCTCGATGGTCTTCAGGTAGGAGTCCTTGTGGAGCGCCGCGATGCTGTCCCACAGCTGCCGGCGCGCCGTTTCGTCCGCCTCGGGTCCGACCAGGCTGTCGACCAGCGCGTCGGCGATGTCGCGCGGCTCCTTGCCGGCCTTGAGCGGCGCCTGGCGCAGGCGGATGAACTCCGCGCGCTTCTCCGGTGGCATCGATCGGGCGAAATCCGACATGGTGTCGCACAACACCAGCGTGGCCACCCGGTCGGGGAAGCGGACATGGAAGTCCTGTGCGATGCGCCCGCCCATCGAAAGCCCGACCAGATGCGCCCTTTCGACCTCGAAGCGGTCCAGCACGCGCACTGCGTCACGGGCGAAATCGCCGAAATCGAGCGGACCTTCGTAGTCCTCGGATTCGCCGTAGCCGCGCGCGTCCCAGGCAACCGCGTGGAATGAGCTGCCGACAGCCTCGATCTGCGCCGTCCAGTTGGTCCGGTTGCCGCCGATCCCGTGCATGAACAGCACCAGCGGCCCGGACCCGGCACGATCGAGGGCGAGCCGCGGCGTCCCGTCGATGAAATCCGTCTGAATTCCCGTCATGCGCTGCACCCGGTTTCGGGTTGTCCTAGCCTCTTACCCGGCCAGCTTAAACATCCTGGCGGCGTTGCGGTGCAGAATGTCGGCGCCGGCCGGGTCCTCTCCGAAAGCCCGCCGGACGAAACCCACCGGGTCCGGCTCGCCAAGCGGAAACGGGCCGTCGCTTCCCAGCACCAGACGATCGGAGCCGATCGCGTCCGCGGCGTAGCTCAAATAGCCGCCCTCGAAACACACGGTGTCGTAGTACAGGCGCCTGAGGTATTCGTCGACCGTCCCGGAGACGGTCTCGGCCAGGCCTGGGTTGGTATCCACCTCCCGCTGCATCCTGGCCCTGAGAAGCAGGACGTAGCCGCCGGCATGGGCGCAGCACAGCCTCAGCGTCGGATAGCGGTCGAGCATCCCACCGAAGATCATGTGGAAGACGTTGAGCGTGGTGTCGAACAGGTAACCGCTCACCACCGCGAGCTCGTAGCGCTTGGTCCGGTCGGCGCCCGGCGGGTTGCTCGGGTGTACGAAGAGCGGCACGTCGAGATCGATCGCGGTTTCGAACACGGGGGCGAATTCCGGGCTGTCGAGATAGCGGCCGTTGACGTTCGAGGCGATGTGCCCGCCGCGCAAGCCGAGTTCGGTGACGGCGCGCCGGAGTTCCTGCGCCGCCGGCACCGGAGTCTGCATCGGCAGAAAGGCCCAGCCGTCGAACCGGTCGGGGTGCCGATCCCTGAGCCGGGCCGCTTCGTCGTTGAAGATCCGCGCGGCGGCCAGCGCCGCGCTCTCCGGCGCCGCGTAGTCGATGAGAGGTGTCGCCAGCGACAGGACGGTGAGGTCGATCCCGATACCGTCCATGCGGCGCAGTTGCCGCCCGGGGTCGAAAAACGTCCGGTTCATGCCGAATTTCGCGCTTCCGACCTCGACCTCCACCGTTTCGTCGCCGGCCATCGAGCGGCGCACGTCGAAGCCGTCCGCATCCTCGATGAAGCGGAAATAGGCCTCGGGCACGTAGTGACAGTGAACGTCGACAATCATCTGGGGCACTCCCGCAATGTTCGAGGAGACAGTTGGGAAACTTCCGGGCGGATCGCCGGTGACCGACCGCCGTTCAAACGGGACGCCCGCCGGCAATCGTCGTGCGATGCATGTGCCGCGTATGGCCCGGCTCGTACATGGTCGCGCGATGCATCACCGTGCGGTTGTCCCAGCACAGCAGGTCGTGGGGCCGCCACGCGTGGGTATGGATGAACGCCTCTTGGGTGCTGTGCTCGAACAGCGCGGCGAGAAGCTCATCGCTCTCCGCCTCGTCCATGTCCTCGACGGCGAAGGTGAACCCGGGGTTCACGAACAATGCCTCATCGCCGGTGTCTCCGAGCTTGCGCACCATGGGATGGCAGACATCCCGCAGCCGGGCCTGCTGCTCGGCATCGATCGCCGGCCGTCCGCCCTCGACAGTTTCGTTCTTTCGATAATTCCGGGTGTAGGAATGACGCGCCCGCCGGCCGTCGATCCGCCGGCGGAGGCCGGCGGGCATGGTTCGCAGGGCATGCCGCATGTCGGCAAACAGCGTGTCGCCCCCGGTCGGCGGTATCTCGACCGCGTAAAGCTGCGATCCCATCGCCGGATTTTCGTCGTAGGAAATGTCGGAATGCCAATAGCGGCCCGCATCCTCGAACCCCATCGGCGTGCCGTCCGCGTGCTTCTTGTTCGAGAGCAGCAGGATCTCCGGATGGCCCGGCAGCAGGAACCGATGCATGACGTGAACGATGAGTTCGCCGAAACGGCGGCTGAAGGCGACATGCTGGGCAGGGGAGAGATGCTGGTCGCGGAAGACGATGACGCCCGCATCGAACCATGCGTCGCGGACCGCGGCGAATTCGTCCTCGGACAGCGGCCGCGCGAGATCGATCCCGACGACTTCCGCCACGAAACGGTTCCCGAGCCGATTGACCTCGAACGACATCCGGCACCTCCCGGAACGCCCCGACTATAGAACGCCCCGGCCCGGTCCCGCCACCTGCGCGCCGACCGCGGTGGTGCAGCGTCATCCGAATTGGGTCAATATCGGCGCCGGTCCGAAACAGGCAGGGGAGTTCGATCATGGCAAAGCGCGTCCTCAAACCCGCGACCGTCCAAGCGAAGGGCAGCTACAGCCCGGGCTGGGAGGTGTCCGGCGGCAGGGCGGTCTTCGTCGCCGGCCAGATCCCGTGGGACGCCGAGGGCAATACGGTGTGCAAGGGCGACGTCGCCGGCCAGACCCGCCAGGTCTTCGCCAATATCGGAGCCGTGCTCGCCGAAGCCGGCGGGTCGCTCGACGACGTCGTCAAGATCACCGTCTTCGCCGCCGATATCCGCTATCGGGATGTTATCAACCGGGTGCGCACCGAAACCTTCAAGGAGCCCTACCCGGCGAGCACCCAGGTCGCGGTGGCCGCGCTGGTCGATCCCGAATGGCTGGTCGAGATCGAGGCCGTGGCGTTCATCGTGGACTGAGACGGTCGCAAAGCCTGTTGTGCATCCCGGCCGCGACCCAATACTATCCAGGAGATCGTGACGGTTTCGGAGGCTCACATGCCGGATACGCCGAATTGGCACATCGTGGGGGATTGGTTCGACAACTGCAGTTGCGCCGTCGCGTGTCCCTGCACCTTCGCGCAAGCGCCGGACAACGGCTATTGCGACGGGGTCCTGCTCTGGCACGTCACGCGCGGGCATTACGGGGACACCGTCCTCGACGACCTCGTCTTCGTGCGGGTCGGCCGCTGGGAGGGCGATCTGTGGGCCGGCAAGGTCAAGGGCCGGGCCGGCATTTTTATCGACGATCGCGCCGACGATGCCCAGGCCGACGCCTTGTCGGCGATCATCGGCGGCCGCGCCGGCGGCTTCATGGGCAAGGTGAACGCCTTGTTCACCGAAGGCCGAACGGTGGTCGGCGTCGAGCGCGCCAGGATTTCCTTCGAGATCGCCCCCGACCAGTCGCGCTGGGGCGTCGACATCGCGGGCAAGGTCAAGGCCTGGGCGGAGGCCCTGACCGGGCCGACCAGCAACCCGGGCGAATACCCGCGCCTGGCCAACGCGCCCGGATCGGAAACCGGGCCGGGGCCGCAGCTGGTGACCTGGGGGAAGTCGACCGAGTGCCATGTCGATGCCTTCGGCTTCGAGTTTTCCTGGGGCATCAACTCCGCCAAGCACATCCCGTTCGACTGGACGGGACCGTAATCTTCGGCGACACCGGTCAAAGCAGTATCGCGGCGCCGGCGGAAACCAGGGCCGCGCCGAACACCCGGGTGAGCCAAATCGGCAGAAGCGGCCATTTTTCGAGCGCCACCACGACGGCAAGGAACACGATCCAGACCGGGTTCATCACGCCCGCGACGAACAGGAGGAGCATCAGCGCCCAGCAGCATCCCGCGCAATAGAGGCCGTGCTTCAGCCCCATCGCCAGGGCGCCGCCCGCGCCATCGCGCCATTCCGCCATCAGGAAACCGAGCGGCGTCCGGCAACGCCTCAGGCAGGCCTGCTTCAGCGGCGTCAGCTGATAGAGCCCCGCCAGGATAAGCAAACCGGCGGTCAGCCGGTCGGAGCTGCTGACGATCATCGGCGTCAGCATGGCGCTCGCCTGCAAGCCCCACTGCGCGCCGGCGGCGAGCCCGGAATACCCCACCCAGACGAGAAGATAGGCGCCGGCGAAGACCAAAGACCGCGATGGCGCCCGCCCTGCCCCTGCCCCGGCCTCTACATTCCGGCGTTCCACGGAATCGAATGTCAGGATCATCGGGGCGGCCGAGGGCAGCATCATGGCGAACATCATGCCCGCCCACATGACGGCGACGGCAAGCGCCGTCACCGGGGACCACACGGCATCGACGGGCATCGTCAACTGGATGACCGGATGCGACATGTCGAGCGTCATCCAGGCGACGAACGCCCAGCTCGCAACGAAGACAAGCCCCATTGCCGTCAAGATTTCAGCCTGGCGAAGAAACCGGCGGACGACCGCGCGCATCGCCAATCGCTCCCCGATGCCTGGGCACAAACGACTTTAGCAACAACGCTCGCGGCACACAGGCCCGGACTCCCGCGCAAGCCTTCGACGGCGCCACCCGATCCGGCGCGCTTTGGCAGGCCGAGCCATCGGGAGGTAGGATCGGCGCGGTCCTGGCGCCCGGGTGACAGGGAGAGGTCGCGATGTTTCCCGAACACGATCTGATTCTGCACGGCGGAAAGGCGATCACGCTGGACGGCCGATCGCGGCTGGCGAGTGCGGTTGCCGCCTCGGCGGGGCGCATTTCGGCGGTCGGCTCCGACGAAGCGGTGCTGGCCGGACGCGGCCGCCACACGCGGACGATCGATCTGGCCGGGCGGGCGGTGTGTCCGGGCTTCATCGACACCCACGCCCACATGGACCGCGAGGGGCTGAAGGCGCGCGGCGGCTACTCGCTCGCCGGGCGGCACTCGGTCGCCGCGATCGTCGACGCGGTCGCCAGCGCCTCGGCCCGCACGCCCAACGGCGAATGGGTGGTCTTCATGCCCATGGGCACGCCCAAGCTCTCCTATATCAGCCGGCCCGACCAGCTCGAGGAAGGCCGGTTCCCCACCCGCCACGACCTCGACGCGGTCTCGCCGGACAACCCGGTCTATATCCGCGTGCCCTGGGGCTGGTGGGTCCACCGCCCGTTCGTGGGCGTCGCCAACTCGGCGGCGTTGCGGCTTTGCGGAATCGACCGCGACACGGAAGCGCCCTACAACGTCGAGATCCTCACCGACGAGGACGGCGAGCCGAGCGGCGTCTTCCTCGACCGCTCCTACGCCTCGGTGATCGAATACACGCTGATGCGCAAGGCGCCGCGGATCGCCTTCGAGGACCGGGTGGCGGGCTGCCGGCTGGGAGCCGCCGCCTACGCCGCTTCCGGCACGACGAGCATCTACGAGGGTCACGGGCTGACGCCGGCGATCCTGGAGGCCTATCGCCGGGTCCATGAGGACGGCGATTTGACGGTCCGGGCTCATCTGCCGCTCAGCGTGCCCGGCGCTTCGGTCGACGATCGCCGGCTGGCCGGGATCCTGGATGAATGGGCGACGCGGCTCGCCGGGCGCGGCAGCGGCGATGACATGCTGCGCTTCGAGGGGGTATGCGTCGACGTCGCCAACGAGCAGGCCGCCGCCATCATCGGCGAGGACTACCCCTATGAAGCCTGGGCCGGGCATTTCTATCACTCGCTGTCGCATGACCGGTTCGTCGAGATCGGCGTCCATGCCGCCCGGCTCGGCATCAGGCTGAGCTGCCTGATCTGTTACGACCTCGAACGCGTGCTTCGGGCCTATGAGGCGATCGATGCCCGGGTCTCGATCCGCGACCGGCGCTGGGTGATGATCCATGTGATCGAGGCGAGTGCCGACCAGATCCGGCGCATGAAGGCGCTCGGCGTGATCGCGACGGTGACGCCCAACTTCATGTACATGGCCTCGGACCGCTTCAACCTGCATGAGATCGGCGACCGCGCGATGCCGATCCGCGCCCTGATCGATGCCGGCGTCCCGGTGGCGCTGTCATCGGACAACGTGCCGTATTCGATGCTGTGGACCATGTGGGAAGCGCTGGCCCGCTACGATGCCGATTCCGGCCGGACGCTGGGCGAGAGCAACCTGACCCGCGAGGAGGCCTTGCGCATGATCTGCCAGACCGGCGCCATGGTGACCTGGGAAGAAGACGTCAAGGGCACGCTGGAGCCGGGCAAGATGGCCGACATGGCGGTGCTGGATGCCGACCCGCTGAGCTGTGCCGAGGATGCGCTGAAGGACATCCGCGTCGAACACACCTTCGTCGGCGGCCGCGAGGTCTTCGGCCCCGGCATGGCCGACCCCGGCCCGGTCGACGGCATGGACCCTCGCTGAACGCGGAGCGTTCGGCCCGACGGAGATTCGCGAATGGCAATCCAGCCCCCCATCCACGCCACCCACCACATGGTCAGCTCCGGTCACCATCTGGCGACCCAGGCGGGCTACGAAATTC
This sequence comes from Alphaproteobacteria bacterium, assembly GCA_965205995.1. Classification (GTDB taxonomy): domain Bacteria; phylum Pseudomonadota; class Alphaproteobacteria; order MPNO01; family MPNO01; genus MPNO01. The sequence continues at coordinate 2,910,117 of OZ242200.1, forward strand.
TCGAAGCCGGCGGCAACGCCATCGACGCCGGGGTCGCGGCCGGAATCGCGCTCGGCGTGGTGCACAGCGATCTGGTGCAGTTCGCCGGGGTCGCCCCGATCATGATCTATCTGGCAGAAGAGGACCGGGTCACCACCGTCAGCGGGCTCGGCTGGTGGCCGCGCGCCGCGTCGCTCGAGCGCTTCGTCTCGGAGTTCGAGGGTCGCATCCCGACCGGCATCCTGCGCACCGTCGTTCCCGCCGCGCCCGATGCATGGATTGCCGCGCTCAGGCGGCACGGCACGATGAAATTCGCGGAAATCGCCTCGGCCGCCTTGCGCTACGCGCGCGACGGTTTCTCGGTTCACCCCCTGATGCGCGACAACCTCGCCGCCCATGAGGACGACTATCGCCTCTGGTCGTCGAATCGCGACATCTATCTCCCCGGGGGAGAGCCGCCCGGGCTGGGCGAACGGTTCGTGCAGGCCGACCTCGCGGGCGCCATCCGCTACATGATGGACGAGGAGGCGGCGGCGCGGGGAGGGCGGGAGGCCGGTTTCACCGCCGCGCGCGACGCCTTTTATCGGGGCGACCTCGCTTGCGCGATGGTTCGCTACCACGAGGACTCCGGCGGCTGGCTGACGATGGAGGACCTCGCCGAATACGAGAGCGCGGTCGAAGAGCCGGTGGTCGCGCGCCTCGGAGAGATCGAGGTCTACACCTGCGGACCCTGGTGCCAGGGACCGGTTCTCGCCCAGATGGTGAACCTGCTCGACGGGATCGACATCGCCGCGCTCGGACACAACAGCGTGCAATACATGCACACTCTCACCGAGGCGATGAAGCTTTGCTTCGCCGATCGCGAACGCTACTACGGTGATCCGAGATTCGTGGACGTTCCCCTCGCCCGGCTGCTTTCGGCCGGTTACAGCCGGGAGCGCCGGGCCCTCATCCGGCCCGACCGGGCATGGCCCGGCATGCCTCCTTCGGGATCCGCGGGCGGCGACGATGCGCCCCGCGCCGCCGGGTCGGAGACAGAGGCGACGTCCCCGGTACCCGCCTCCCCGGACACGTCCTATTGCTGCGCCATCGACCGCCACGGCAATTGCTTCTCGGCCACCCCGAGCGACGTCTCGTGGCAATCGCCGGTGATACCCGGCACCGGCCTCTGCCCGTCATCGCGCGGCTCGCAGTCTTGGGCGGTGCCCGGCCACGCCTCCTCCGTGGCGCCCGGCAAGCGCCCGCGTCTCACCCCCAACCCCGCCTTTGCCAGAATTCGCGGGCGCCGGGCGATGCCCTTCGGCACCCCGGGCGGCGACGTGCAGACCCAGGCCATGCTCCAGGTGCTGCTCAACCTCACCCGGTTCGGGATGAGCATCCAGGACGCGATCGAGGCCCCTCGCTTCGCCACGCAGAGCTTCCCCAACTCGTTCGAGCCCCACGAGGCATTCCCGGGCCGGCTGGTGGTCGAAGGCCGGATCCCGGACTCCGTCACCCGGGAGCTCGCCGCACGCGGCCACGATGTCGAGCGGGTGGCGGACTACACGAGCAAGATGGGGGGCGTCTGCGCGATCGCGCTCGAAATCGAGTCGGGACTCATGGAAGGCGGCGCGGATCCCAGGCGCATGAGCCGCGCGATGGGCCGGTGACGGCCGCGGGCGGAAACCCGTCGGAGCGCGCCGCTGCGAGGTCGAGCCCGGAGGCGAGATCCGGTCCAGCGGGGACGGCGGGGAAGAGTTCTCCCGCACCGCCCCGCGCCTTGGAGCAAGCGTGCGGGAGAAAGGATTTCGGTTACGCCCCGTGGCGAGGTACCAATCGGCGCGTCGGAAACCGTCCGGACGTTCGCCAATGGACCGCTCAACCGAAATCGAACTGCTCGAAGAGCTTGCCGGTCTCCGCGGGTCGCGCAGCTTTCATCTCGACGATGCGGTCGCGACCTCGCCGGTGGCGCGCTATACCTGCCCGGAGCGGTTCTCGCGCGAAAGGCAAAAGCTGTTCCGCGCGTTGCCGGCGGTGGTTGCGCATGGCGGCGAACTTGCGGGGCCGGACAGCTTTCTCGCCCGCGACTTTGCCGGGCTGCCGCTGCTCCTGACCCGGGACAGCGATGGCGCGGTGCATGCCTTCCTCAATGTCTGCCGCCATCGCGGCACCCGGCTGGTCGATGAACCGAGCGGCTGCCGACGCCGCTTCATTTGCCCCTACCATGCCTGGACGTTTGACAATCGGGGCGCGCTCGAGGGCATCACGCACGGCGCGGCCGGCTTTCCCGGCATCGACAAGGACGCCCTCGGCCTGAAACGCCTGGGCTCGGCCGAGGCCCATGGCTGGATCTGGGTCGCCGCCGACACCGAAACGGAACCGGATATCGACGGCTTCCTCGGCGGGCTGGCCGAGGATTTCGCCTGGCTGGACGCCGGCAATCTGAAGATCGTGCACGAGGAAACCGGGGAGCGGGCGGCGAACTGGAAGATCCTCGTCGAGGGCGGCATCGAATCCTACCATTTCCGGATCGCCCACAAGGACACGATCGGCCCGTTTTTCCAGGACAACCTGTCGAGCTATCGGGTCTTCGACCGGCATATCCGCTCCATCCTGCCGCGCACCCGGCTCGACGCCATGATGGCGGAGCCGAAGGCGCGCTGGTCGCTGCGGCGCGCGACCAATTTGGTCTATAGCGTCTTCCCCTCCGCGCAGCTCCTGGTCCAGGAGGACCATGTCGCGTGGATCCAGACCGTCCCGCTGGCGCCCGACCGGACCCGGGTGCGGATCGTCACCCTGGCGCCGTCGGATTTCGATCCGGCCGACGCCGAGGCCGCGCTGCACTGGCGCAGGAACCACGCCATCACCGTCCGCACCCTGGCGGAGGATTTCGCGATCGGCGAGAGCATCCAGGGCGGCCTGCCGTCCGGCGCCAACGACGAGCTGCGTTTCGGCCGCTTCGAGGGCGCGCTCGACCGCTTCAACCGGACCGTCGAACGGGAGATCGGCGTGCAATATTGACCCCCTGATTGGCGCGGCGGAGGTTGTCCCGGTCGTCAACAGGGGAGACCCGCGTCATTCGAACGCGTTTGGCGAAGGTCAGGACAACCGGGGCGGAGCCTCCGCCAACACGGCGCCGTTCTCCGGGGTTGTCGTGTCGAGTGCCGAATGCGCGAACGCCGCGGACGCCATGAGGGCAAGAAAGCCGGCCAGCAGGATCGCCTTCATGGTAGCCCCCTCATCGGATGCCGTTGGCCCGCTGGAGCTCCCGGATATAGGCCACGATCCGGGCCACATCGCGGCGGGTCAGCCCCTCGACCGGCGCCATGTCCCCGAAGCGCCAGTGGTGGGCCCGGACGCCCCTGGCGACCGCCCGCTGAAAGGACTCGTTGCCGTGATGTCCTGGCTCGTAGATGACATGCACCAGCGGCGGTGCGACCTTTTCCTGTCCCGCCGCGTTCCGGCCATGGCACGACATGCAGTTCGCTTCATAGGCCTTTTGCCCGAGCCGCGCCCGCGCCGAGAAGGTTCCGGGCACGCTGACGTTGGCAATCGGCGGGCCGTCGCCGGTGGCGTCGCCGCGTTCGCCGAGATAGAAGTATCCCACCACGCCGACGGCGGCGGCCAGGACGAGCAGGATCGCGCCCCGCCTCAGAGACATGCCCGCCCGAGCGCCTTCAGCCGCCAGCAGTTGCAGGGAAGCGGGGTGACGAAGCCGGCGGCCAGCAGGGCCGGTACGTCCCACCAGGTCAGCCCCGCCCCGCCGGTCGGCGTCCAGTCCGCCGCGTTCATGCAGATACCTGTCGATCAGATGCGGTCGGCAATCTAACGTCCCCCGGCACTGGAGGGTCAAGGGCGCGCCATCGCCTCGAACCGCTGCGCAGGCATCGATTGGTTCCCGTTGGGTCGAACCATTTCTGACCAATTCGAATCGAATCGCGCCCAAAATCGTTGCAGTCGTTCGAGGAAAGCGCCATGCTTCACCGGACTGGACGGTTGCCGGCCGGGACAAATTGGTTCGAACCGGTCTTGGCATGCGCCATGGGACAACCGTTCGAGTAGCCGGGGGAGCCAGAGCCATGGACGGCAATCTCAACGCCCTGACAACGGTATTCACCGAGTTCTACTACTGGGCGACCATACCGTTGATGTTTTTTATCCATATCGGGTTCTGCATGTACGAAGTCGGCGCGAGCCGGCGGCGCAATCACATGCATACGCTGATGAAGAACACGATGCTGATCCCGCTGGTGACGATCACGTTCTTCTTCTTCGGCTGGTGGCTCTACTGGGCCATGCCGAACGGACCCTGGATCACCGGCGGGCTCGACCTCAAGGCCGCGGCGGCCAACACGCCCTGGTCGGAGACCATGGGCCCGCACGCCGGCGACCGGATCACCGGCGTGTTCTGGGCGGCCTTCCTGCTGTTCTCCTGGACGGCGGCCTCCATCGTCTCCGGTTCGGTGATCGAGCGGATCAATTCCGGCGCCTTCTGGATCCTCGCGGTCGTGATCGGATCGGTCGCCTGGATCATCGATGCGGCCTGGGGCTGGCATTCTGGCGGCTGGATGGTCCAGCTGCTGGGCTATCACGATGCCTACGCCTCCGGCGTGATCCACGCGATCGCCGGCGGGTTCGCGCTCGGCATTCTGGTCGTGCTGGGTCCAAGGCTCGGCAAGTTCGCCGCGGACGGCACGCCGCGGGACATCAATCCGCACAATCCGTGGATGGTGTGCCTCGGCCTGTTCATGATCTATGCCGGCTTCTGGGGCTTCTACGTCGCCTGCAACGTGCCGATCATCGACCCCGGGACCATCGGCGGTCAGATCACCGGCACCACCTGGACGGCGACGACGATCTACCTGACGCCGACCACGCTCGGCGCCATCACGGTGAACTTCCTGATGTCGCTCTCGGGCGGTCTGCTGGCCGGTTATCTGGTCTCCAGGGGCAATGCCTTCTGGACCTATTCGGGCGGCCTGGCGGGCCTCATCACGGCGTCGGCGGGGAACGATCTGTACCATCCGATCCAGGCCATGATCATCGGCGGCTTCGGCACCTACTGCGCCTACAAGCTGCATTACTGGGTGGAGCGGAAGTTCAAGATCGACGACGCCGTCGGCGCGGTGGCGGTCCACGGCTATGCCGGCTTTGTCGGCCTGGTGGTCTGCGGCTTCGTGCTCTGGGGCCATCCGAGCTCGCCATACGAAGGCTATGCCGCGATCAACCCGCTCGGCCAGTTCGCCGGCGCGATCATCATGTTCTTCGTGCTCGGCTTCCTGCCGGGCTGGATCGTCGCCAAGATCCTGGCGGCGGCGAACCTGCTGCGGATCCCGAAGCAGGTCGAGCTGCTGGGGCTGGACTTCGCGACGAACCGCGACGAACAGGCGGCGGCGGACGATGTCCGCGCGACCGAGAAGGCGGTCGTCTGACAGGTTGACCCCATTCGCCCCGTCACCCGCCGGCGCTTCTACGCCGGCGGGCCGGAGGCCAGAAAGGAGAAAGAAGCATGTCCACGACAGGCATCGAGAGCTGGGCGGTCGATCTGAAAGACATCGGCGCCATCTATCCCTTCCAGGGTACGGAATGGCTGTTCGTGATCGTCGGCGTGGTTCTGTGGCTCGGCTGGCACGTCCTGCAAATGCGGGCCGAGAAGGCCGACTATGACGGAATCGTCAGCCGGCACGGCGACGCCGCCAGCCTCAACGAAGCCCTCGAAGACGACTGACCGCGGCTGGGGTCAGCTCCAGGGGAACGGGCTGTTGCTCGTCGGGTGCAGCCGTCCCTCGGCGTAGCGGCTGAAGCGGAAGGGTTCGAGCAGGGCCTGCTTCTCGCCCATCATCTCGTCGGCGATCAAATGGCCGACGCCGATCATTTTGAAGCCGTGGTTGCTGTCGGCGACGATGTGGACGTTCTCGCAGAAGGTGTCGAACATCGGGAAACTGTCCGGGGTGAAGCAGCCCAGACCGCCCGATGGCTGTTTCCTGAATTTATCGATCTGGCCGGAGAAGCGCTCCTGGCAGAAGGCCAGCGCCGAGCACCACATATGGGCGAAATCGTCGCCGACGATGAATTCCGGCGATTCGGGGCCGTAGGGATCGATCGCCACGTCGTCGGCCGGGGTCTTCACCTCATAGGGCATGGCGCCGCCCTGGACGCCGTCGAAATGAAAATCCGGCTTGTAGTAGATGCCCCACGGTTCCTCGGTGATGACCGACCCGTCGACGTCGGAACGCAGCGGCGCATCGGTGTCAACATGGATGACCGGCGGCATGCCGCCGTCGTTGAGCCGCTGCAGGTCGGGATCGACGCCGACGACGCCCTCCTCCAGGCACCAGTAGCGCCAGGTCGGGATGCCGTCGTGCATCCTGCCGTCGGGCCCCTTGATCGACACCTCGCGCGGCAGGTCGAGCATGTCCCAGATCGTCTTGACCCAGGGTCCGACCGCGACGACGACCCGGTCGCACTTGACAATTCCCCGGTCGGTGACGACGCCGGTGACGGCATCGGAATTGCTGCCGCGCTCGAAGCCGGTCACCGTGACGCCGGTCATGATGCGGACCCCGTGGGCTTCGGCCTTGCCCGCCAGGCCGTAGATGGCGGCGGTATTGTTGGCGTAGCCGCCCTTCTTCTCGTGCAGGACGGAGGTGATGCCTTCGGCCCGCCAGTCGGACAGCAGACCCTTCATATAGGTCATGCAGTCCTTCTCGCCTTCGATGAATTCGGAGGTGTAGCCGATCTCCTTCTGCTGCTCGTAGATGCCGGTCACATCCTCGCGCATGGCTTCGTGGCTGATCTGCATGTAGCCGACGGGATGGTAGCTGAAGCCCTTCGGATCGGTTTCCCAGACATCCACGCTGTGCGCCATCAGCTCGCGCATGGCGGGCTGGAAATAATTGTTGCGGATCACGCCGCAGGCGATGCCGCTGGCGCCGGCGGCGATGGCGGTCTTGTCGAGCACCAGAATGTCCGCGCCGTTGCCCTTGCCGGCCGCCCGCAAGCGTTCGGCCAGCCGCCAGGCGGTCGACAGGCCGTGGATGCCGGCGCCGATCACGACAACGCGGGCGTGTGTGGGAAAACTCATGGGGATGCCTTCTCGGTCAGGATCGCGGGAGCGGTACCCGCGCATCCTGCGCCGTCCAGGAAACCTAAAAAACAATTTAACCGACAAAAAAAGTCACTATTCTGACAGGATCGCGCTGCACTTCCGGGAGATCGAAGGCGATGGAGAAGCCGGTTCGGGTCGAGTTCGCCCTGGTCCCGGGCTTTTCGCTGCTCGCGCTCTCCTGCGCGGTCGATGCGCTGCGGGCGGCCAATCTGGTGCTCGGCCGCGGCGCCTATGAATGGCGCCTGTCCGCCGATCTGGGGGACCCGCCGGCCGGGGATTCGGTGCCTTCCTCCAGCCATATCCGCTTGCCGGCGGCGCCTCTGGCGAACCGGCGCGCAACCGGCGATGCGCCCGATCTGATCGCCGTCGTCGGCGGCGAGCGATCGCATGACTACGAATCGCCTGCGCTTGCCGGATCGCTGGCGCGGGCCGCGGGCCGCGGCGCCCGGATCGGGTCGATATCGGATGGCGCCTTCCCGGTCGCCGCCGCCGGGCTGTTCGACGGCTATCGCTCGACCATCCACTGGAAATGCCTGGACGCGTACCGGGAACGGTTCCCCGACCTCGATATCCGCAACTCGATCTACGAGATCGACCGCAACCGGTTCAGCTGCGCCGGGGGAACCACCAGCCTGGACCTCATGCTGACCTTCGTCATGGAGGCGCATGGCGGCGAGACCGCGTCCCTCGTGGCGGAAAACTACGTCCACGACCGGATCCGCGAGGCGGCGCAGGAGCAGCATGTGACCGCCGCCATCCGCATGGCCGGGCGCAACCGGCATCTTGCGGACGCCATCCTTCTCATGGAGCGGCATCTGGAAGACCCGTTGCCGCTCGATGGGATCGCCGGCGCGGTCGGGCTTTCGGCCCGGCAGCTCACAAGGCTGTTCCGCGGCCGGCTCGGCCGCCCGCCCGGGCAGTTCTATCTCGACCTGCGGATCGACCGCGCCGCCAGCCTGCTGCGGCAGACCGGGATGAGCGTTTCGGAAATCGCCGTCGGCTGCGGTTTCCAGTCGGCGTCCCATCTCGGCCGGCATCTCAAGCGGCGCCATGGCAGGACGCCGGGACAGTGGCGCCGCGGCGTCTAGCGTGCGGTCTTCCGCCTTGCTAACGTCGCCGCCGTCTGCTGAAAAATGTCTCGAAACATGACCCCGGAAACCCTGCGCCAACAGTTTCTCATCTGGCAGTGCCGGCTGCGCCAGATCGCCATGCGCGAGGATGGCGGCCGCCCGTCCGAGGGCATGCGGCCGAAAATCCTGTCGCCCGACGGGGACATGCTTTCCGCGGGCGCGATTGTCCTGCTGGTCCGCAGCGACCCGGCGGAAAGCACGGATTTCTTCGAATTCCAGGTCAGGCAGAACCACGACCCCAACGAGGTCTACCAGAATGGCCTGACCTTCCTGCAATCCACCCACTACCACCGCGCCAACCGGTTTTCCGACGAGATGACCGCCCTGTTCCTGCCGGAATCCCGGCTTGCGGCGCTGCTGGCGGAGCTTGGGGCCTGCCGGCTGGAGTTCCGGCAGTTCGGCCAGTCCTACCGCCTGCCCTGCGCGGTGCGCGAGATGGCGCCCGAAGAGCCGGCTTACCGCAACACGCTGTGGCACAACCGGCTGTTCAACACCCGGTTGTCGGACGATGTGCGGATTCTCGGTTTCAAGCCGGACTGGACGGCCGCTGCCGCGCTGCCGGTCCGCGCCGGCTGACGCCGGAAGCGTCAGAACTTCCGGTAGGCCTTGTAGAGTTCCACCATCGGGTGATCGGGCGACATCTGGAACTTGATCAGCATTTCCCGGGCGATCATGTCGCGGTCCTGCTGATTGTCCGGCAGTTCCATGTCCTCGGGGATCGCGACCCAGCCGTTGATGTTCCGGTCGAACACCGCAGCCTGACCGTCGTCATAGCCCATATGGACATCTTCCAGCCAGTTCAGATCCTCCCAGCCCATGAACTCCATGTATCCCCTCAGGAACGGGGTCAGCCTGTCATAGTCGGGCACAAGGTTGACATCGTAGCGGTAGCCGATGTGCTGCCCGATGGTCTGCTCGCGTTCGGAATCGATGCCCCCGCCCTTCAGGAAATGGTCGACATCGTCGACCTGGGCGCCCTTGTAACCGGATCCAGCCATCTCGCGTGCCCTTCCGTCTAGATGTGGTGATAGTCCGCGACGCCGACGGTGAAGTCGGTGCCGGCGAGCGGGACCTGGGCGATCGCGGAGGCCTCCATCGTCAGCGCGGCGAGGTCTTCCGGCTCGAGGCTGTGGATGTTGGTCTTGCCGCAGGCGCGGGCCATCATCTGGGCTTCCATGGTCAGCGTGTGCAGGAAGTTGTAGACCCGCTCCGCCGCCTCGTCGGGGTTGAGGCGCTTGCGCAGTTCCGGATCCTGGGTCGCCACGCCAACCGGGCAGCGGCCGGTGTGGCAGTGATAGCAGGCGCCGGCCTGGACCCCCATCTCCGACGGGAAATCGGCTTCCGGGATGTCCTTGTTGCAGTTGAGCGCCATCATCGCCGAATGGCCGATGGCGATCGCGTCCGCGCCGAGAGCGAGCGCCTTGGCGACATCGCCGCCGTTGCGGATGCCGCCGGCATAGACCAGCGAAATCTCGCCCCGCTTTCCGAGATCGTCGATCGCCCGGCGGGCCTGGCGGATCGCGGCCATGCCCGGCACGCCGGTCTCCTCGGTCGCCAGATGCGGGCCGGCCCCGGTGCCGCCCTCCATGCCGTCGATATAGACCGAGTCCGGATCGCATTTCACCGCCATGCGGACGTCGTCATAGACCCGCGCGGCGCCGAGCTTGAGCTGGATCGGGATCTGCCCGTCGGTCGCTTCGCGGATTTCGAGGATCTTCAGCGCCAGATCGTCCGGCCCCAGCCAGTCGGGATGGCGGGCCGGCGAGCGCTGGTCGATACCGGCCGGCAGCGAGCGCATCTCGGCCACCTGGTCGGTCACCTTCTGGCCCATCAGATGGCCGCCCAGCCCGACCTTGCAGCCCTGGCCGATGAAGAACTCGCAGCCGTCGGCGAGCAGCAAATGATGCGGGTTGAAGCCGTAGCGCGACTGGATGCACTGGTAGAACCATTTGGACGAATAGCGCCGTTCGTCCGGGATCATGCCGCCTTCGCCGGAACAGGTCGCTGTGCCGGCCATGGTGGCGCCGCGGGCGAGCGCTGTCTTGGCCTCGAACGAGAGCGCGCCGAAGCTCATGCCGGTGATGTAGATCGGAATGTCCAGTTCCACCGGCCGCTTGGCGCGCGGGCCGATCACCGTCCTGGTTTCGCATTTCTCGCGATAGCCCTCGATCACGAAACGCGTCAGCGTGCCGGGCAGGAAGGTCAAATCGTCCCAGTGCGGAATCTTCTTGAACAGCGAGAAGCCGCGCATCCGGTAGCGGCCGAGTTCCGACTTCACATGGATGTCGTTGATGACTTCCGGCGTGAAGATCCGGCTCCTGCCGAGGATGTATTTTTCCTCGATTTCCAGCTTGGAGTGGCCGGTGCCGCCCGGGGTCGGATTGTCCAGCATGTCGATCTCTTTCTTCGCTAGCTCGGTGCGAGAGAAGGCAAGCGGGCCCTAGAGGACCAGCTTCTTCTCCGTCGGTTCGAGATTGTCGTAGCTCCAGAGCTGCTTGCCGGCGACGATCTTGGTGAAGTGATCCACGCCCTTCCCGGGCAGCAATTCGTACATGTTCAGCTTGCGGGCAATCCAGGCGCGGTCGAGATCGGTGAGCTCGGCCGGGACGGCGTCGACGCCGAGATCGCGGATCTCGCCACCGATATAGATCGTGCCGTCATACATGGAATCGCCGAGATTCTTGCCGGCATTGCCGCACACCACGATGCGGCCGCGCTGCATCATGAAGCCGGAGAAGGCGCCGGTATCGCCGCCGACGATGATGGTGCCGCCCTTCTGGTCGATTCCGGTGCGCGAGCCGACCGAACCCTTGCACACCAGGTCGCCGCCGCGCAGCGCGGCGCCGAAGGTGGAGCCGGCGTTCTTCTCGACGACGCAGACCCCGGCCATCATGTTCTCGCCGAACGACCAGCCGACCCGGCCGGAAATCCGGACATTGGGGCCGTCGAGCAGGCCGCAGCCGAAATAGCCCAGGCTGCCTTCGACGATGACGTTCATCCGGTTGAGGATGCCGACGATCAGCGAGTGCTTGGCGCCCGGGTTCTGGAGCACGATGCTGCCGTGACCCGAGTCCATCAGCTCGCGGATCTTCCGGTTGATTTCCGTCGGCTCCAGCTCGGCGCAATCGATCTCGGCGCGGCGGTTGAAGTCGACATCCCGGGCGAAGTGGTAGCCGAACCCGCCCTCGTTCTCGAGCTCGAACTTGGTCTTGATGTCCCGGCCGGTCAGCGGCTCGGTATGCATCCCCATCTCGGTGGAGACGGACCCGCCTATGCCTGCCATACCCGGACCTCCTCGTCATAGGGATCGGTGGTGTCGATCTCGTGCGGGAGGATGGCGCGGATCGCGACTTCTTCCGAGGCGAGCGCGACCATGTCATCCGCTTCGTAGAGCACCATCGGCTTCGCGGCCATGGTGTCCTTGGCCATGCCGAGCTCGTTACCGGTGGTGATCAGATAGGTGAACACCCCGTCGATTTCGTCGATCGAGCTGCGCAGGGAATCCTCCAGCGTCATGCCCTTTTCGAGGTTGACCGCCGTGTAGACCGCCAGAAGCTCCGAATCGCAGTTGCTGACGAAGCGCTGCCCCTCGCGCTCCAACTGGCGGCGCATCAGCCAGTAATTGGTGATCTGGCCGTTATGGACGACGGCGATGTCGTTATAGGGGTAGGCCCAGTAGGGATGGGCGGAGCGGATATCGACATCCGATTCGGTGGCCATCCTGGTGTGGCCGATGCCGTGGGTTCCCCTGAAACCGCCGAGGTCGTAGGCGCCCGATACGTCGGCCGCGTCGCCGAGGTCCTTGATCAGTTCCAGAGCGTTGCCGATCGACAGGATTTCCGCGCCCTCGACCTCCTCGATCTGGTCGGCAAGGGTCTTCAGGTCGCCGTCATAGGAAATCCGGTAGCGGTTCGCGTACTCCGTCGGCTCGTCGAGATCGAGGACGTCGACGCCGAGCTCCTTCAGTACCGCGTCGACCGCCGCCTTGCGCTCCACGATCGCCCGGTGGATCTTGGTTCCGCCGGCCAGATCCTCCTTCTCCGCGACCTTGAACCGCATGATGTACTCATTCGGCCCGGGCTCGCCATAGATCGCGAATCCGGTCGAATCCGGGCCGCGATGCTTCAGCGCCTGCAGCATGGCGGTCATTTCCCCGCCGATGTTGCGGGCGCCGTCGCGGTAAATCAGTCCGGCAATGCCACACATGCCATGTCCCTCCTGTCGAGCGCCGCCTAGGGCAGGCAATCCAGATAGGTTTCCATGTCCCACTCGGTGGTGGTGTGGAGGAAACGCTCCCACTCGTCTCGCTTGTATTCTTCGTAGAGGCGGTACATGTCGCCCGGCATGGCGGCCTTGATCACATCGTCGGCGGCGAGCGCGTCGAGCGCGGCGCCGAGCGTCATCGGCAGCTTCTTGACCTGCTTGCCGGCCTCCATCGCCTGATAGATGTTGCGGTTCTCGGGCGGGCCCGGATCGATGTCGTTGCGGATGCCGTCATCGGCCGCCTTGATGATCGCGCCGGCCATCAGATACGGGTTCACCATCGAATCCACCGAGCGGTATTCGAAGCGGCCCGGCGCGGATATGCGGAGGCCCGTGGTGCGGTTCTGGTAGCCCCAGTCGGCGAAGATCGGCGCCCAGAAGCCGGTATCCCAGAGCCGGCGGTAGGAGTTCACCGTCGAGGAGCCTATGGCGGTCAGCGCGCCGAGATGCTTGACGATCCCGCCGACCACCTGCAGGCCGATCTTGCCGGGCATCTGCACATCGTCGGTATCGGGCATGAAGGTGTTTTCGCCGCCCTTCAAATAGGTGAAGTTTTCCGCCATGCCGGGCAGCGGATCGTTGCCCAGCGGCTTCAAGACCTCCTCGCCGCCGCGCCACAGCGAAATATTGTGGTGGCAGCCCGAGGCCGACACGCCCATGAATGGCTTCGACATGAAGCAGGCAATCAGGTTGAACTCGCGGGCGACCTGGGCGCAGATCTGGCGATAGGTCGTCAGCCGGTCGGCGGTCCTGAGCGCATCGTCGAAGGTGAAGTTGAGCTCGAGCTGGCCGGGCGCGTCCTCGTGATCGCCCTGGATCATGTCCAGCCCCATCGCCCGCGAATATTCGATCACCCGCATATAGACCGGGCGCAGGCTCTCGAACTGGTCGATATGGTAGCAATAGGGGTTGGAGAAGCCGCCGTCCGGCTTGCCGTCCTCGCCCCGTTTCAGCCACATCATCTCCGGCTCGGTGCCGTGGCGCAGATGCAGCCCGTCATGCTCTTCGCGGAATTGCGCGTGGATGCGGCGCAGATTGCCGCGGCAGTCGGCGGTCAGAAATGTGCCCGGATCTTGCCGCTCTTCCCGGTTGCGGAACAGGGTGCACCAGATACGGGCGACGCGCTTGTCCCAGGCCAGCTGGCAGAAGGTCTCGGGCTCGGGGATTCCGACCAGCTCCTTGTCCTGCGGCCCGTAGCCGAGATATTCGCCATGCCTGTTGACGAACAGGTTGACGGTCGCGCCGTAGACCAGCTGAAAGCCGCGCTCGGCCATCGATTCCCAGTGATCCGCCGGGATGCCCTTGCCGCAAATCCGGCCGGTGATCGACACGAACTGGAGATACAGATACTGGATCCCCATCTCGTCGATCTTCTCGCGCACCTGTTTGACAAGATCGTCCCGGCCCTCCTGTTGCACAAAGGCTTCGATATCCATCATGTCGCCGTCCCCTCCTGGCGCGCCTTGCCTGGGCCGGTCGCATCACTCAGGCAGTTGACGCAACCAATACCAACCATTAAACTGGATCCGACCGAACGATCTCGGATGACACAGCCGGCAGCGTAAAATCAGGATATCCGTGCGCAGCCCGGTTTGGCAATCGGCACGGTCGGATGACCCAAATTGATCGGTCAGCCGCCAGTTTGCACAGTTGTTTGACCAATTGCAAACCAATTTCGCCAATATCGACCAATTGGTGCAGGAATGGAGTCAGCGCCGATTTCGGGAGGGTGAGGCTGTGGATGACGCGCGCGCCTCGATACAGGAAATCCGGCCGGCCGCCGGGCTGCGCCTCGGCGAGGGCGGCCGCCATGTCGGGCATATCACGGCCCAGCTGCGCGAGGCCATTCGCAGCGGATTCTATGTGAACGGAGACCAGCTGCCCGCCGAGCGCGAGCTCGCCGAGCGGTTCGACACCGCGCGCAGCACCATCCGCAAGGTCCTGCTCAATCTCGAGACCGACGGGCTGATCGAACGGCGGGTCGGCAGCGGCACGTTCGTCAAATGCGACGACATGTCGATCGGCGGCGCGCATGACATCGTCAGCCGGGTCAGCCCGTTGGAACTGATCGAGGCGCGGCTGGCGGTCGAACCGCACATGATCCGCCTCGCGGTGCTCAACGCGACGGCCAATGAAATCAAGATGCTGGGATCGATCCTGAACGATCTCGAGCAGAGCCGGAACGACAAGGAAGCCTTTTCCCGGCACGACAGCATGTTCCACGAATGGCTCGCCAGAAGCTCCAAGAACCCCCTGTTGCTCCATCTGTACCAGCAGATCAACGCGGTTCGCGGCCATGACCAGTGGGACGCCATGAAGAACAAGATCCTGTCGCCGGCCGAGATCGACGAATACAACCGCCAGCACCGCGCGCTGTTCGAGGCGATCGAGCGCCGCGACCTGGTATCCGCGGTCAAGCACATCAACGAGCATCTGGAAAAGGCGCGTCAGGACCTGATGGGCGCCGCAGCGGTATAGAGACTCCGCTCCGGCCGCCGGTCACTCCGCCGCGGCGGCGCTTAGCGCCGGCGTTATCGGCCGGTCATGGTCGAGCGCCGGTATCTTCGCCCGCGCTTCGTCTACTTTCGCGAGGTCGATCTCGGCCAGGGCGATGCCCTCGCCGTCGCCGCCGTCGGCGAGCACCGTGCCCCAGGGATCGACGATCAGCGAGTGGCCGAAGCAGGCGCCGCCGCCTTCGACGTCGCCGTATTGGCAGGGCGAGATCATGTAGCAGCCATGCTCGATCGCCCGCGCCCGGTTGAGCACATGCCAGTGCGCCTCGCCGGTCACCTTGGTGAAGGCCGACGCCGCCGCCAGCATGGTCGCGCCGTTCCGGGCGAGCTGGCGATAGAGCGGCGCGAAGCGCAAATCGTAGCAGATGGAGAGGCCCAACCCGCCCCACGGCGTCTGCGCCACGACCGACCGGTCGCCAGGCGCGATGGTCGCCGATTCGATCAGCGGACCGGAATCGAGCACCGCGTCGAACAGATGGATCTTGTCGTAGCGCGCAACGATCCCGCCTTCGCTGTCGAGAACATAGGCCCGGTTGGAAATGCGGCCGTCCAGGTTCGTCACGCCGAGCGAGCCGAGCAGGAACCAGACCTTCAACTCTCTCGCCGCACGGGCGAAGGCCGGCAGGACCGGATGTTCGGCTTCGGGAAAGGCCGCCGGATGGAAGAGGCCGTTCTCGGTGTGCAGCCCGGAGAAATATTCCGGCGTGCAGATCAGCTCGGCGCCGTCCCGCGCCGCGTCCCTCGCGAGCCGCAGCGTCGTTTCGATGTTGAAATCGACATCCGGGGTGGCGTTGTTCTGGATACAGGCCGCAACGAACTTCTTCGACATCGAACGCTCCTGTCGGCCGCGCGCCGGCCGAACGGTCAAGCCCGCACCCGGGATTTGTCCGGGTCGTAGAACGGAAACGGCACCACGCGGGCGGGGATGCGTTTCTGGTGGCCGTCGAGCTTGCCCACCTCGACTTCCGTTCCCTCCGCCGACGCCGTCACGTCCATCCGGCAGAGCGCGATATTCTTGCGCAGGACCGGCGAGCGCATGGCGCTGGTGATGACGCCGACCTGCGCCCGGCCGACATGGACGCAATCGCCGTGGGCCGCCGCCTCCTGCCCGTCCAGCTCCAGGCCGACCAGCTTGCGCTGCGGCGAGTCCTTGCGCCGGACCAGGGCTTCCCGGCCGACGAAATCGTCTTCCTTGGTTTTCAGCGCCACCGTAAAGCCGATGCCGGCTTCGAAGGGATCCGTCTGGTCGTCGAACTCGTGGTGGGCGAAGATCAGCCCCGCCTCGATCCGCACCATGTCCAGCGCCTCCAGGCCGAAGGGCGACAGGCCGTGCGGCTCGCCGGCCTGCCAGACGGCGTCCCACACGCCGCCGGCGTCGCGCGGATGGCACCAGATTTCGAAGCCGAGCTCGCCGGTATAGCCGGTGCGCGAGACGATAATCGGGATCCCGGCATGGTCGCCGATCCGGCCGATGGCGAAGCGGAACCAGCCGAGCTCCTCGATCGACGGCTGCGCCGGCGGCGTCCACACGACCCGGTCGAGGATCTCCCGGCTCTTCGGGCCCTGGACCGCCACGTTGTGGAGCTGGTCGGTCGACGACCGGACCCAGGCGTTGAGGCCGAGCTTCGCCGCCTGCTCGCGCATCCACTCGCCGCCGTAATCGGAGCCGCCGACCCAGCGGAAATTGTCGTCGCCCAGCCGGAACGCGGTGCCGTCGTCGATCATGCCGCCGGTCTCGTAGCACATCGCGGAATAGACCACCTGGCCGGTCGCCAGCCGCCGCATGTTGCGGGTGAGCACCCATTGCATCAGCCGCTCGGCGTCCGGCCCCAGCACCTCGAACTTGCGCAGCGGCGACAGGTCCATGATCGCCGCCTTCTCGCGGCACGCCCAGTATTCGTCGAGCGCGCCGCGGTTGGTGAAACTGCTGGCCAGCCAGTAGCCGTTGTATTCGGTGAAATTCCGTGTGTGCTCGGCAAACCGGGCGTGGAAGCCGGTTTCCCTGGTCAGCTTCGGATCGGCGTCGGGAGTCATGCGATAGGCCACCGCTTTGGAAAACACGTTGTCGCGCGGATAGACCCGCACGTGGATGTCGGTCGGGTTCCAGCCATTGGCTGCGTCGATATCGTCCGGGCAGGCGGACGAGACGCAGACCAGATCGGTCAGCGCCTGCAGCAGCACATAGTCGCCCGGCCGCGACCAGGGGTTGTCGAAGAACGCCTGGTTGGCATCGTCGAACCCGGTGTTGAAGAAGAAGTTCAGCGCCATCCAGCCGCGCCGCGCAGCGATCCCGAACGGCGCGAGGACCCGGTTGAAATTATCGCTGCAGTTGACATGGCCGGGATAGCCCATGTCGTCGTAGTACTTCGCCGTGCAGGCAAAGAGAAAGCTGTCGTGCCGGCCGCAGGTGTCGCGCACCACCTCGACCATCGGCTGCAGGTCCGGATCGTAGAATTTCGACAGCAGGCCCGGCGCCGGGTAGGCGCTGCCCATCAGCGTGCGGGTCGCCGTGGCGTCCAGGCAGAGCTCCCGCCCCGTGTCGAGCCCGGCGACGGTGAACGCCTGGAAGTCGGAACACTCCCGGCCCTGCACGTCGATGATCTGGATGAACTCGCCGGCCCTGACTTCATAGGCCTCGGCCGTGCGGGCGGCGATCCGCCGGTCGATGCGCGGGTCGGCCAGGGGCTCGGGCGCCGGATGCTCGTCGGGCGCGACCGGGTTGGCGCGGGTAACGAAGATCTCGACCGGCGTCGGCGGGTCCTGCCGGTCCGCGCGCATCGGGCCGCCGGGCGCCGCCACGAAGCAGACCAGCGGCCGCTCGGCGGTGAAACCCGCCTCGTCCCCCGGGCGCGATTCGCCGCCCAGCACATCGATGGACCGCGCCCCGGCGATGTCGAGGCCACGCCGCTGAAGGCTGCCCGCCAGCGACCGGGAGCGTTCGTCGCCGGCGCCCAGGATCGCCTTGAGACCCTCGGCGGCCCCGGTCGCGGCGACGCCCAGCGCTTCCGTATCGACCCCGCCGTCCGGCGCGAAACCCGCAACTTCGGCGGGCTGGCGCCCCTCCCGGTCGCGCAGCGTGACAATATCGCCCGGTTCCAGCGAGAAGACCGTCGCCGCGCCGCCCCCGGCGACATAGCGCTCGACCCCGAAGCCCAGCGTCGGTACGCCGGGATGCAGGACGGCGCCGGCGGTCGAGGGCCGTTGGCGCGGTTGCGAAGTGCGGCCGTCGGGCATGGCAGAGCTCCCGGTCTGCGAGGTCGAGCCTACCGGCGCGGCCTCGCTGGTGCTACCCGCCGAGATAGGCGCGGCGGACATGGTCGTCCTCGTGCAGATCGGCCGCGGGACCTTCCAGCGTCACCGATCCGGTTTCCAGCACATAGGCGTATTGCGCCAGCAGCAGCGCCATTTCGGCATTTTGCTCGACCAGCACGACCGGGATGCCCTGCCCCGAGATATCGGTGACGATCCGGGCGATCTCCTGGACCAGGACCGGCGACAGCCCCATCGACGGCTCGTCCAGCAACAGCACCCGGGGAGCGCTCATCAGCGCCCGGCCGATCGCCAGCATCTGCTGCTCGCCGCCGGACATCGATCGCGCCCATTGCCTCCGCCGCTGGGCGAGGCGCGGAAAGCGGTCGAAGACCTCGGCCAGCGAGGCCCGGATCGCCGCCTTGTCGGTGCGCAGGAAGGCGCCGGTGCGCAGGTTTTCCTCGACGGTCAGATCGGGAAACACCCGACGGCCTTCCGGCACATGGGCGATGCCGCGGCGCACGATCTCTTCCGGCGCAAGCCCGTCGATCCTCGCATCGTCGAACCGGATCTCGCCCCGGGTCAGCGGTTCGAGCCCGGAAATGGCGCGCAGGGTCGTTGTCTTGCCGGCGCCGTTGGCGCCGATGATGGTCACGATGCCGCCGGCCGGAACCGCCATCGAAATGCCCTTGAGCGCCGCGACCTTCTGGTAGCGCACCTCGATATCGCGGAGCTCAAGCAGCATGGCCCGCCCCGTTGTCGGCGGCGGCGCCGAGATAGGCCTCGATCACCGCCGGGTCGTTGCGCACCGCCTCCGGCGCGCCTTCGACCAGCAAGGCGCCGAAATTCATTACCGTGATGGTGTCGCACAAATTCATCACCGCCTGCATATCGTGCTCGACCAGCATGACGGTGACGCCGTCGTCGCGGATGCGCCGGACCAGCGACATCATGCCCCGGGTCTCCTGCGGGTTCATGCCGGTGAACGGCTCGTCCAGCAGCAGCACCTTCGGCTCCGCCGCCAGGGCGACCGCCATGCCGAGCATGCGCTGGTGCCCGTGCGACAGGTTGGCCGCCGGCTCGCCGGCCAGGTCTTCGAGGCCGAAGAAGGCCAGGGTTTCCCGCGCCTTCGCGTCGGCTTCCCGCTGCGACAGCCGGTCGGTGCCGAGCAGGCGGCTGACGAACCCGGCGCGGGCGGTGAGGTGGCGGCCGACCCGGACATTGTCCAGCACCGAAAACTCCTGGAACAGGGTCGAGCCCTGGAAGGTGCGCACCAGGCCCATCGCGGCGAGGGCGCTGGTCTTGCGGCCGGAAATATCCCCGCCTCGATAGAGCACCTGCCCGGCGTTGGGCGCGTAGAAGCCGCTGATCAGGTTGAACGTGGTCGTCTTGCCCGCGCCGTTGGGCCCGATCAGCCCGTGGATCGCCCCCTCGCGGACGGCAAAGCTGAAATTGTCGACAGCCACCAAGCCGCCGAACCGGCGGGTCAACCCGCGCGCTTCCAGGATCGGCGTCTCGCCCCGGCCGTTCATGCCGCTCGTCTCCCGGCCGCCGCCGGAGGGTCGGGCTTGCGGCGCCGCAGCCGCGCCCGCAATTTCGGCCCCAGGCTCTCCAGCCCGTCCGGCAAATAGAGCACCGACAGGATCAGAATGGCGCCGTAGATCAAGGGCCGGACCGTGTCCATGCCGAGCCCGCGCAACACGATCTCGTTGATCACGGTCAGCACCACGACGCCGAGGATCGGGCCGTGCAGGGTCGCGGTGCCGCCGACGATCGCCCAGACCAGGACATAGACCATCTGGTCGACGCCGAAACGGGTCGGGTTCACCGCCCCGACATAGTGGGCGTACAGGCCGCCGGCGATCCCGGCGAAGAAGGACGCGATGACGAAGGCGAGAGCCCGGTAGCGGAACGCATCGACGCCGACGGATTCGGCGAGCCTGTCCTGCCAGTGAATGGCGTGGAAGGTGAGCCCGATACGCGACCGCTCGATCCGGTAAAGAACGAACAGCGATGCCGAGACCACGATCAGCGCCAGGAAGTAATAATTGACCGGCTCGTAGAAATCGATCTTCAGCAACCCGATTTCGATATCCGGGAAGGCGTCGATCCGCTTCAGCCCCTTGGGACCGCCGAACGGGTCGGTGAAGCGCTTCCAGATCAGCCGGATGATCTCGCCGGCCGCGAACGAGCCGATCAGGAAGTAGAAGCCCTTCATGCGGAACAGCGGGAAGCTCAGGATCGCAGCGCTGGCCGCGGCGACCAAGCCGCCCGCCAGCATGGATACCGGCACCGGCACGCCGAACCGCTTGGCCAGCAGCGCGCTGGCATAGGCTCCGACCCCCATCATGACGACATGGCCGAGCGACCATTCGCCGGTGAGCGTCAGCAGCCGGTAGCTGCAGACGAGCAGGACGTTGATCACCAGAAGGACGGCGATTTCCTGCTGCGAATAGCTCAGCAGATAGGGCAGCACGGCCAGCGCCGCGAACAGGAAGAACAGCCGAAGCCTTGTTGCGATACGCCAGACCGGGTTGCCGGAAGCGGCCGTTGGCGCCGCGTCCGCCGGCTCAGGCACGTTCCTTCGCCCCGAACAGGCCGGTCGGCCGCACCACCAGCACGCCAAGCATCAGCGCCAGGCCGACAATGTTGGCGATCACCCCATCGAAGAAGGTCGTGACGAAGGTGTGCACGAAGGCGTAGAGCACCGCCGCGATCACCGCACCTTCCAGACTGCCGATGCCGCCGACGATGATGATTATGAAGGCGGTGACAATGACCGAATGGCCGATATAGGGCGACGGGCTGACCAGCGGCGCCGTCAGGGCGCCGGCGACGCCGGCAAGCCCCGCGCCGATGAACATGGCGATGCGCGCGGTCTGGTTCATCGAGATGCCCTGGAGCGCCGCGGCCTCGGCATCCTGGGCGCAGGCGCGCAGCGCCCAGCCGAATTTCGTGCGTTTGAGGAAGGCCCACAACGCGAACAGCAACAGAATGGCGGCGACGATCACGAGCAACCGCTGATGGGTCAGGACCGCGCCGAAGATCTCGAGCTTCTCCTGGGTCGGTGGCGGGACATGGCCCATCCGCCGGCCGAAGCCCAGCACAACCAGGGTCTGCAGAATCAGCAGGAATCCGATCGATGCGATCAGCCCGCTCAGCGGATTGTCCCGCAAAGGCCGGAACATCGTGCGTTCCATCAGGAGGCCGACGATACCGACAAAGACCAGACCCGCGGCGACCGCCAGCAGAAAGGGGAATTTCTCCTGGGCATACAGGAACACGACGCAATAGGCGCCGACCATATACAGCTCGCCATGAGCGAAGTTGATCACCCCCATGACGCCGAAGATCATCACCAGCCCGACCGCGATCAGCGACATGTAGCTGGCGGCGTACATGGCGTTGATGGCGGTCTGCCACAGCAGATCCATCGAGAAGCCTCAATCGCTGCGGCGGAAAAACGGAACCGGGGCCGGGCAGAGCCCGGCCCCGGCAGCCGATCCGGGCGCGGCAGAGATGCCGTGCGGATCGCGGCGCCGTATCAGCGCTGGTTCCACATCTGGCCCAACGCGGTCATGTGCTTGACCATCAGCGCGCTGTGCTTGTCCCACCAGGCGGGGATGGACTTGAAGGCCTTGATCCTGGCCTTGCCGTCCTCGATCGCCACGACCGGCCAGTCGCCGACCAGGGCGTTGTCGATCCCGAACAGCTCCTTGCCCCACCACTTGGCGTCGCCGAAGGCGTGCTTGCCGGTGCCGCCGGCCTTCATCGCTTTCAGGACGGCCGCCGGTTCGGCACTGCCCGCCTTCGCGGCGGCATCGGCCCACAGATCCATGATCGACGCGTATTCCCACGACACCGCGCCCCATTCACTGGCGCCGTAGCGCTTGGCGTATTCCGCGTAGAACTCGTTCGGCTTGACGAAATTCACGCCCTTGCTGTTCATCGCCGGGTCGTCGAAATCCGGGAACTGGAAGATGAAGCCTTCCATGAACGCCTTCGACGTCTTTTCGATGATCTTCTGATAGAAGTCGGCGGTGCAGGAAATGATCTGCCCCTTGTAGCCCTGCTGGAAGGCCTGTTCGCACAGCGGATGGACATAGTCGGCGTAGCAGGTATCCAGGCACAGGATATCCGGCTTCCCGGCCAGCAGCTTGGTCATCACCGGCGCAAAATCGGTCGTCGCCGGATCGAAGAACTCCGGCTTGCCGACCATCTCGATCCCGGCCGCCTCGAAGGCCGCCAGATAGGTCGCCACCGACGGCTTGCCGAGGGCATCGTCCTGCGCGCAAATCGCGGCGGTCTTCAGGTTCTTCTTGTTTTCCGCCAGCCATTCGACGCCGGTCACATTGTAGATCGGATGCACTTCGCAAGGTGCGAGAAGGGTCTTGGTCTCCGGCGACAGGTCGCTCGGCAGCAGCGTCGAGAACAGCATGCCTTCGCGTTCGGCGATCTTCTGCACGCCGGGCCAGGTGTCGCCGCCCAGCATCATGACGAGTTTGACGCCGTCTTCCTTGATCAGCTTGGTGGCTCCGGTGCGCGCCTTGGCGGCATCGTATTCGTTGTCGTAGCCGACGAATTCGATCTTGTAGGATTTGCCGCCGATCTTGACCCCGCCCTTGGCGTTGACCCAGTCCGCCCAGATCAGGCAACCGTCGAGGCCGGGTTTGCCCCATGCCGAGACCGGACCCGTGAGCGGCGCCAGGAAACCGATCTTGATGGTATCGCCGGCAGCGAAGGCGACGCGCGACAGGCCGGTGCCGATCGTCGCCAGCGCCGCCCCCGATGCCGCCGAGGTGCCAAGAAATTTCCGCCTGCTGATTTTGCGGTCGAGCGACTTGCGCAACATATCTGCCTCCCTGAATTGATACGCCGGGGCTGGTTGCCCGGCGGCGTTCCCGAAGGGCCGAACGGCAGCCCGGCAGCACACTGAATGGCCTGCGCGACCGCAACCGGAGGTCGATCCGTCAGCGCCTTGACCAATTACGACCAATTTACCCGACGGATCGCTTGAATTTGCACGACTGCGATCGATCCCATATCATGGCAAATTGAGGGCTGGTTGCAAGCGAAATATGCGTCATTGGCGCTACTCCGGCCGATTGCGCCCGGCCCTTCCGAACCGGACGGCCGATAGAAGTCGAAACCGAATTGGTACATAATGGTATAGATTGGTATCGGCCGCGGAGACAAATCTTGAAACGGCGCCGGCGCTTCGGATCCATCCGAAGCGCCGGCCAGAACAGAGAGCGGGACCATGGGCGAACGAGTTGCGGTGATCGGCGCGGGGCCGTCCGGCCTCGCCCAGCTACGGGCGTTCCAGTCGGCGAGGACCGGCGGGGCGGAGATTCCGGAGATCGTCTGTTACGAGAAACAGGCGGATTGGGGCGGCCTGTGGAACTATACCTGGCGCACCGGGCTGGACGAATTCGGCGAGCCGGTCCATTGCTCGATGTACCGGTATTTGTGGTCGAACGGCCCCAAGGAAGGGCTGGAGTTCGCCGACTATTCGTTCGAGGAGCATTTCGGCAAGCAGATCGCCTCCTATCCGCCGCGCGAAGTCCTTTACGATTACATCGAGGGCCGGGTGAAGAAGGCGGGCGTGCGCGATTCGATCCGTTTCCGGACGCCGGTCCGCCGGGTCGACTACGACGCCGCGACCGGCCTCTTCAACGTCACGGCGCACGATCTGGCGAGCGACGACGAGACCACCGAGAGTTTCGACCATGTCGTCGTGGCGAGCGGCCATTTCTCGACCCCGAACGTGCCGCATTTCGACGGTCTCGACCGGTTCAACGGCCGCGTGCTGCACGCCCACGATTTCCGCGACGCCGTGGAGTTCAAGGACAAGGACATCCTGATCGTCGGCACCAGCTATTCGGCCGAGGATATCGGCTCCCAATGCTGGAAATACGGCTGCAAGTCGGTCACCGTCAGCCATCGCACCGCGGCCATGGGCTATGACTGGCCGGACAACTGGAAAGAGGTGCCGCTGCTGCAGCAGGTCGTGGTCAATACCTGCACCTTCAAGGACGGTTCGACGGCCGATGTCGACGCGATCATCCTGTGCACCGGCTATCTGCACCACTTCCCGTTCATGGCGCCGGAGCTGTGCCTGAAGACCGCCAACCGGCTGGCCGCCGCCGACCTCTACAAGGGCGTCGTCTGGGTCGACAATCCGAAGCTGTTCTATCTCGGCATGCAGGACCAGTGGTACACCTTCAACATGTTCGACGCCCAGGCTTGGTATGTCCGCGACATCGTCATGGGCCGCATCCGGGTGCCGGACCGCGAAGCCCGGGCCGCCGACGTCGGCGACCGGGAGGCCAGGGAGGACGCCATCGAAGACGACTATGGCGCGATCCGCTATCAGGGCGACTACGTCAAGGAGCTGATCGCCGAGACCGACTATCCCAGCTTCGACGTGGATGGCGCCAACGAGGCCTTCTTCCAGTGGAAGAAGCACAAGAAGCAGAACATCATGACCTTCCGGGACAATCGGTACAGATCGGTCATGACCGGAACCATGGCGCCGATCCACCACACCCCCTGGGCCGACGCGATGGACGATTCGATGGAAAGCTACCTCCGGAACGAGTGACCCAGCCCGAACCTCCGGCCATGGACGATCCGTCGACGGAATGGGAGTGGGATGCGCTCTCGGCCGCCGCGCTTGACGCCTATCGTGCGGCGCGGCGGGAGGAGGCGGTCCATCTGTGGCGGCGGGCGGGCGCGCTGGCGCGGGATTTTCCGGCCGGCGACCCGCGCCGGGCCGCCAGCGAGAACAACGGCGCGCTCGCCCTCTTGATCGATCAGGATCACGACGGCGCCGTCCCGGCCCTGTCGTCGGCGCTTTCCTCGTGGAATGCGGCGCTGGAGTGGAGCCGGACCATGGCGGTCGCGGCGGTGGCCCGCAGCTCGCTCTTTCATCAGCGCATGGAACAGCGCCACGTCGAGGCCTATGGCGATGTCCGGCGCGCGCGGCACCGCGAATTCCTCACCGGCGCGGCCGCCCTGACCCGCTTCAACCTTGCGATTGCCCGACTTTTCCTGGACCAGGACGAAACGGCCGACACGCTGCTCCTAACCGCGCTCGCCGAACGCGAACAGGCGTTCGGGCCGAACAACAGTGAAGTCGCCGAGATCGCGCGGGTGCTGTCGGGCCGGGCCGACGCCGCCGAGGACGACGCCCGGATGGCTCTCTACGACGCCAAGCTCCGGACCGCCGCCGAAAACCGCGCGGCGGACGTGCTCGACGCGTGGCGCCGGGAACAGCCGCTGGAGATGACCGATACCCGCCGGCTTCTGGCGGCGGTCTATCTCACGGCGATCGTGCACGAACGGGATTTTCTCTAGCCCGGATCGTCATTCCAACCCCAACACCTTCTTGCGTTCGCGGGCCCAGGCGTTGATCAGCTGATCGGCGATCAGCCCCATGAAGGCGACGCACAGCCCGACGACCAGAGACTTGCCGGCGTCGTTCTCGGCCTTGGACCGGAAAATCTCCTGGCCGAGATCCGTGGTGCCGATGAAGGCGGCGATCACCACCATGAACAGCGCGTACATGATCGTCTGGTTGATGCCCAGCATGATCGCCGGGAAGGCGAGCGGCATGCGCACCTTCCACAGCACCTGGCGCGGCGTGCAGCCCGATACGATCGCCGCCTCGACGATGTCGTGCGGCACCGTCCGCAACCCGAAGATCGTCAGCCGCGTCGTCGGGATCGTCGCGTAGATCACGATCGCCATGATGGCGGCGAAGTCGTTCACGCTGAACAGCATGATCGCCGGGATGAGGTAGATGAAGGACGGGAAGGTCTGGAAGGTATCGAGGATCAACTCCACCACCTTCGTGCGCCTGGGCCCGGCCGCGGCCCAGATGCCGACGATCGAGCCGATAATCACGCAGACGATCACCGCGAAGCTGACCATGTAGGCGGTGATCAGCGTCCGTTCCCAGAAACCGGCGAAGGCGAGATAGAGGGCGAACAGCGCCTGGATGCCGGCGACCTGCCAGCCGCCGTAATACCACCCCAGGGTGACCGCGAAAACCAGCAGGGCGGACCACGGAAGCATCAGATAGAGGTCGCGCATCGGGATCAGGACATGGACCAGAAGCGTGTCCTTGATCAGCCCCAGATAGTCGAAGGCGTAGACGACGATGTCGTCGATCAGCGCGTCCCAAAGCGGCGCGGTGGTGATCGACAGCGCCTTGGGCCAGAGCTGCAACGCCGGGATGAACGCCGCCAGGACATAGGAGACGACGACGACGGCGGCGCCGGCGGTAAGGAAGGGATGGCGGATTTGGAACGGCCCTTCCCGCATATGCTCCGGCTCTTTCCGGGCCCAGGCCTGGCTCAGCCGATCGAGGATGATCGCCATGAACACGATCACCACGCCGATCTCCAGCGCCTGGCCGATCCAGAGGGACCGCAACCGGTTCAGGAGATCGTGGCCCAGCCCCTTGGCGCCGACGAAGGACGCGAGGACGACCATCGCCAGGCACAGCATGATGACCTGGTTGACGCCGACCATCAGGGTCGGCCGCGCCGCCGGCAGTTCGACCTTCCACAGCATCTGGCGCCTGGTGCAGCCGGCCATGATGCCGGCCTCGCGCACCTCCGGCGACACCCCCTTCAGCCCCAGAATGGTCAGCCGCGCCATCACCGGGAAGGCGAAGATGATCGTAGCGATCGTGCCCGCCTTGTGGCCGATGCCGATAAAGATCGCGACCGGGATCATGTAGGAGAAATGCGGCAGCGCCTGCATCACGTTGAGGACCGGCCACAGCAGGGTCTCGAACCAGCGCCGCTTGAAGGCCACGATGCCGAGCGCGACCCCGATCGCGCCGGCGATGGGCGCGGCCACGAGGACCACCGACAGGGTGATCATCGACAGTTCCCATTTGCCGAAAATCGCCATATAGGCGAAGCAGATCCCGGCGACGATGCCGAGTTGCCGGCCCTGCAGGTACCAGCCGAGGACGATCGCCAGCCCGGTGACCGCGATCCAGGGCAGGCCCGGAACCGACTCGGAGAAACCGGCGACCAGAACGGCCTCGACGAAATCGAGCGGGTAGTCGATCAGGTTGGCGATCGCCCGGGTCATGTCGCGGAAGGTGAGGAGACCGAATATCTCCTCCCGGCGCAGGAATTCGACCGCCGCGTTGATCCAGCCGACGAACGGCGCCGACCACGCCGCCGGAACGATTCTCAGCCAGTCGGGCAGAAACGGGCCGATAAGCAAGACGAAGACGAACGGCGCCAGCAGGATAACCGCGACGCGGAGACCGGATTGCCCGGTGCCGGCCACCCAGCGGCGGACCGCGAGTTCGCCGTTCGGGACCGCCGCTTCAGCCACCGGATTCGGGCTCCCGGGAGAACAGCACGTCCAGCACATGGGCGCGGCTCACCGCGCCGACGATCCGGCCGCTGTCGTCGGCGACCCGCAGCGGAAGCTCGCTGCCGATAATCAGGCGCGCGACGTCGGCCACCTTGTCGGTCTGGCGCACCGCCTCGTCCGCCAAGAGCTGACCGTCCGCCGGCGCTTGCATGATCGAGGCGATCGTCAGCAGCTTTTCGCGGGCGACGTCGCGCGTGAAGTTGGCGACATACTCGTCCGCCGGCCGCGTCACCAGCTGTTCCGGCGTGCCGATCTGCACGATGCGGCCTTCGTTCATGATCGCGATCCGGTCGGCAAGCCGGATCGCCTCGTCGAAATCGTGGGTGATGAAGGCGATCGTCTTCCGCAGCATGGTCTGCAGGCGCAGAAACTCGTCCTGCATTTCGCGCCGGATCAGCGGGTCGAGCGCGGAGAAGGGCTCGTCGAGAAACCAGACATCCGGTTCGACCGCCAGCGAGCGCGCGATGCCGACGCGCTGCTGCTGCCCGCCCGACAGCTCGCGCGGGTAGTAGCGGTCGCGCCCCTTGAGCCCGACCAGATCGATGATCTCCAGCGCCCGCGTCTCCCGCGTCTCCCGGTCGACGCCCTGCACCTCCAGCGGGAAGGCGACATTCTGCAGCACCGTCCGGTGCGGCAGCAGGGCGAAATGCTGGAACACCATGCCCATCTTGTGGCGGCGGATTTCGATCAGCTCCCTGGCCGGAATCTTCATCAGGTCCTGGCCGTCGAACAGAACTTCGCCGGCGGTCGGCTCGATCAGGCGGGACAGGCAGCGCACCAGCGTCGACTTGCCGGAGCCGCTGAGCCCCATGATGACGAGGATTTCGCCGGGAAAGACCTCCAGGCTGGCGTGGCGCACGGCGGGAATATAGCCGTCGGCCTCGATGGCGCCGTCCGGGGGAGCGCCGCCATGCGCGGCCAGAAAGCCTTCCGGGTCCCTGCCGTAGAGTTTCCAGACGTTCCGGCAGGCGATCTTGGCGTCCAAAATCTTCCTCTCCGTTCGGCCGCCCCCGAAGCGGCCGGATTACGGTACGACTTTTTCCCCGACCGCGAAATGCCATAGCCTCCGGGGGCCGACCCGATAACACCATTTCCAACCATTACGAACCATTTGTTACTGTTGCTGACCTCTGGATTCGGTTGACAGCTTGCCATCAAGGTGGATTATAGGGCCATAGCGTCGAAACCCATGCATAATTGGTTCTAATTGGTTCGATGCCATACGACCGAGGGAGGATTTTCATGCGCAAGATTGCGAAAGTGGCCGGCGCAGCCGCATTGCTGATCGCCGGCGCCCAGTCCGCCGCCGCCGATACGATCAACATTCCGCTTCACAACTGGTCGAGCCAGCTGGTGGGCGCCCGTATCGTCGGCAACATGCTGGAGATGGTGGGCGAGAAGGTTGCCTATGTCTCCGCCGACAGCCAGGTGGTCTACACCTCGATGTGCGAAGGCGACATCCACCTCGTGCACGAGGTCTGGCAAGGCGCGTTCGGCGTCAGCTACGAGAAGCAGCTCGACGCGGGCTGCGTGATCACGGCGACGACCCACGAGGCCAAGACCCGCGAGGAATGGTGGTACCCGGAATATGTCGAGAAGGCCTGCCCAGGTCTCCCCGACTGGCGGGCGCTGAACAAATGCGCCGCCAAATTCTCGACCGCCTCGACCAAGCCGAAGGGCCGCTTCCTCGCCGGGCCGGTCGACTGGCTGAAGAACGACCAGGAGCGCGTCGACGGGCTGGGCATGAACTTCAAGGTGGTGAACGCGGGCTCGGCCGCCGCCCTGTGGGCGGAACTCAAATCGGCCAGCAAGCGCCAGGCGCCGATCGTGCTGTTCAACTGGACGCCGAACTTCATCGAGGCGCTGTACAAGGGCAAGTTCGTCGAATTCCCGGCCTATGACGAGAAGTGCCGCAAGGACCCCAAATGGGGCCTGAACCCGGACAAATCCTATGACTGCGGCAACCCGAAGGACGGCTATCTCAAGCTCGGCGTCTGGAAGGGCTTCCCGCAGAAATGGCCGAAAGCCTACAAGCTGCTGCAGAAGATGAGCTTCTCCAACCTCGACATCGCCGTCATGGCCAAGCTGGTCGACGTCGACAAGATGGAGGCTGATGCTGCCGCAGCGAAGTGGATGAAGGACAACGAGGGCAAGTGGAAGCCCTGGGTGGCGGCGGCCAAGATGTAGGCCCGCCCCGCTTCCCGATACCGCGAACGGCCCGCCGGCGACGGTGGGCCGTTTTCTATTCCGACGGGCGGATTGGCGAGCGCCTTCGAATCGGCGGCGTCTATGACATCGAACCGCCGCGTTCATCCGTACCCAGCAGGTTTTCGGGGACCTGCCCGTCCAGCCAGCGGCATACGTTGCGGGCGCCCCGGCGCACCGCTTCGATGTGCGCGCCGGGCACGCTCGCCGAATTATGCGGCGCGGCAATTAAATTGGGCAGGTCGAGGAACGGGTGGTCGATGCGAAACTCGCCGTGCCGCACCGGCTCGATCCACCACGATTCCAGGCAGGCGAAGAACCGCTCGTTGTCGACCAGATGGCGGTAGAGCGCGTCCTGATCGACGATTTCGCCGCGCGCGACATTGACCAGGATCGCCTCGTCCTTCATCCAGCCGAGCTCGCGCGCGCCGATCCGCCCCGCCGTCGCAGCGGTCAACGACAGCGAGATGACGACCACATCGGCGGCGCGGAGCACGGTTTCCAGCTCCGCCATGGTGCCGATGAACGCGACTGCCTCGTCGGTCTCGCCGCTGCGGTTGATGGCGTGGATCCGGGCGCCCAGCGCCCGGAACAGCCGCGCCGCCGCGCGGCCGACGCCGCCGAAGCCGAGGATCGCGCAAACCGCGCCGTCAAGCGTCTTGTTGGCGACGAACTGGTTGAACCGCCCGTCGCGCATCTCCCGCTGCTCGACCGGCAGGCGCTTGGCCGCGGCCAGCGTCATCGCCAGCGCGAACTCCGCCATCGGACCGGCATAGGTGCCCGCGTTCGAGGCGACCGGCAGGTCGCGCGGGAAGAGATGCAGCGGCACGTGGTCGACCCCCGCGGTCAGGAGCTGGACGAAGCCGAGCGAGGTCATCGCGGCGACATCGCCCGCCGTGATCTCGACCCGGGGGTTCTGGGCGACAAGAACGCGTGCCCGCGCCCGCGCATCGGCCCGGTCCGCCGGGGCGAGATCGGCCGAGAAAATCAGCTCGCAGCGGGAGCCGAGCTCCTGGCGGTAGGCGGCGCGCTGATCGGGCGGCGGGTCGTGGGCGACAAGGACGCAAGGCGGAACCGCGATCACCCTATTTCTTCATCGCCTGGTGCTTGGCCGCGGTCTTCTTGAGGAACGCCAGCATCTCGGCGCCGTTGTGGCCCCGCCGATCCATTTCCTTGGCCCAGAGATCGTGTGCGGTGGAAGCCCGCGCGATCCATACATCGAGGGCGGCCCCGGAGAGTTGGCTTATGTCCGCGCCGCGCTTGAGTCCGTATTCGCGCGATTCCATCCCTACCCGGTCCTGGCGGACGGCGATCCAGTTCGAGAGCTCGCGGCCTGACGCGCCGTCGATCACCGCCTTCAGCTCGGCGGGCAGCTTCCGGTAGCTCTTCTCGCCGATGAGCTGGAGCAGGGTCGAGTGGTAGATGGGAATCTCCAGATGATGGCGCGTCACGTCATGCAGCTTGAACGGCTTCATGATCAGCCAGGGGATCATCATCCCTTGCACCTGGCCGCGGGCCAGCGCCTCGTAGACCGCCGGCAGCGGCATCTGAACGGGCACCGCGCCGAGCTCCTTGACCGTCATCCCGATATAGCGCGAGGCGACGCGTATTTTGAGCCCTCGCAGATCGTCGATCGCGGCGATCTTCTTCTTGGTGGTATGGAGAAGACCGGTGTCCGTCATGGAGATCGAAACCGGGCGATAATCCTTGAACTCGCCCCGGGCGTAGGCGTCGTAGAAATCCCAGGCGAGCCGGGTGGTCACCTCCGCACCGGCGGCGCCGAGGAATGGCAGCTCCAGCCCCGCCAGGATGGGGAAGCGGCCGGCGGTGTAGCCCGGCAAGGTGTAGATCAGGTCGACGACGCCGTCGGTAACCTGGTCGACCAGCGCCGACGGTTTGCCGCCGAGCTGCATGCCGGGGAAGACCGTCACGTCGATGCGGCCCTTCGAGCCCTGCTCTATCAACTCCACGACACGGCCGACCATGACCTTGCCGTCCCAGCCATGCGGCGAGCTGAAGTGATGGAATTTCAGCTTGACCTCCTGTGCCGAGACGCCCGAAACGGCGCCTGCCAGGAGCCCCGTCATCGCCGCCGCCCGAAAAATCCTCTTGAACCCAGTCATGCCGATGCTCTCCCTCCCGCGCTCGTCGATACGGCGTGCATTGTGGCGGCTCGCCGGGACCGGGACAACGGCCGGCCGGTCATGGACCGGCGTCCGCGAGTTGGATAAAACGGATGTCAACCAAAGCGGCGGCGCAACGGCGGTCCCATGAGCGAGAACCATCCCGGCGACCGGGAGCCTGGACCCGAAGCGCCGACCGGCCGCGCAACATACGGCGCCGTCGGCCACGCGCTGATGCGCGCCAGCGAGGCGCTCGCCTTGCTTGGCGGCATCGTGCTCCTCCTGATCACGACGGTGACGGTGCTCAGCGTCATCGGCCGCGCGGGGCTCGATATGCCGGTCCTCGGGGATTCCGAAGTGGTCGAGATCGGCATCGCCTTTTCGATCTTCTCCTTCCTCGCCTACTGCCAGATGCGCGGCGGCAACGTCATCGTCGATTTCTTCACTGCGCGAGCGCCGGCGGGAATGCGCAAGGGGCTGGATGCGGCGTCCGCGATCCTGTTCGCGGCGGTCGTCGGCGTGTTGACCTGGCGGCTCGCGCTGGGCGGGCTGGACAGCTTCCATCGAGAGGACCACTCGATGTTCCTGCAGATCCCGGCTTGGTGGGGCTATCTCGGCGCCTTCGTGTCGTGCCTGGTCTGGGGCGCGGCCTGCCTCCATACCGCGGCCTGGCGGCTGCGCGGCGGCTGAGGCCGGATGAGCGATTTCGATCTCGGCCTGCTGATCTTCGCGCTCACGCTGCTGGTGATCATGCTGCGCGTGCCGGTGGGTCTGGCGATGCTGGTCATGGGCGGGATCGGCTACGCCCTGGTGGCCGGCTGGGACCCGCTGCTCAACACGCTCAAACACTCGTCCTATCAGCGGTTCTCGTCCTACACGCTATCCGTGGTACCGCTGTTCCTGCTGATGGGTCAATTCGCCACCAGGGCAGGGCTCAACCGCGCGCTGTTCCAGGCCACGCGGGCCTGGCTCGGGCACTTGCGGGGCGGGCTCGCGATCGCGACCGTCGGGGGCTGCGCGATGTTCGGTGCGATCTGCGGCTCATCGCTTGCGACCGCGGCGACGATGTCGCAGGTCGCCCTTCCGGAGATGCGCCGCTACGGATACTCGGCCTCGCTGTCGACCGGAACTCTGGCCGCCGGAGGCACGCTCGGCATCCTGATCCCGCCCTCGGTGATCCTGGTGATCTACGCCATCTATACCGAGCAGTCGATCGGCCATTTGTTCCTGGCCGCGCTGGTCCCGGGCGTCATCGCCACCCTGGGTTACATGATCGCGGTCGCCGCTTTCGTACGCATGTCGCCCGGCTCGGGACCGGCCGGGGAGCGTTACGGGCTCACCGCCCGGCTGCGCAGCGTGCGCGACGTGTGGCCTGTGGCGCTGGTCTTCGTGCTGGTGGTGGCGGGCATTTATCTCGGCTGGTTCTCCCCCACCGAGGGGGCGGCGATCGGCGCCGCCGCGGTCGGGCTGATCGCGGTCACGCTGGGCGGGATGCGCTGGCGGGGTCTCCGCCGGAGCCTGTTCGAGACCGCCGAAATCACCGCCATGATTTTCCTGATCCTGCTCGGCGCCGAGATCTTCAACGCTTTTCTTGCGCTGACCCAGATGCCGGTCGAGCTCGCCAAGCTGGTGCAGACGCTCGACGCGCCGCCGATGTCGATCATGATCGCGATCCTGCTGGTCTATCTGGTGCTGGGCTGCGTGATGGAATCGCTCACGATGATCCTGCTGACGGTGCCGGTGTTCTATCCGATCGTGCTGTCGCTCGACCTCGGCCTGGATCCGGAACAGATCGCGGTCTGGTTCGGCATCCTGGCGCTGATGGCGGTCGAGGTCGGAATGATCACCCCGCCCTTCGGGCTCAACCTCTTCGTGATCAACGCCATGGCGCCAGGGGTTCCGATGGCGGAGACCTATCGGGGCGTGCTTCCGTTCGTTGCGAGCGACATCGTGCGCATCGCGATCATCCTGTTCGTGCCCTGGACGGCGCTCTGGGCGCCGGGGCTGTGGAATGGCTGAACCCAGGAGACACCGATGACCGAAAAGGACCGCGCGGACAGGATCTTCGCCGGGCTCTACGAAGCCTCCGGCATCGACCTCCCGGAGGACGAGGAGGCGCGCCTGCGCGAGGTGTTCGAACCGATGTGCGATCTCGCGGCAAGAGTGCGGCGCAGGGGCCGGCACTGGACCGAGCGCATGCAGCCGTTCCACGGGCCCAAGCGCACCCATCCAACGCGATGATCGGCATGGCCGCCATTCCCACGATCGCCGAGGCCGGCCGTCATATCGCCGACGGGACCCTGTCGCCGCCCGCCCTGATCGAGGGATGCCTCGCACGCATCGAAGCCCATGACGACAAGGTCGATGCGTTTCACGCCGTGTTCGCCGAAGAGGCGTTGGCCGAAGCCCAGGCGGCCGAGGCCGAGATTCGCGCCGGCCGAAGCAAGGGTCCGCTGCACGGAATCCCGATCGGCATCAAAGCGGTGATCGATGTCGCCGGGCACAGGACCACCGCGAATTCCCGCCTGTTGCCGGACTACCTGCCCGAGACGGACGCGACCGTCGTCCGCCTGCTGCGCGAGGCCGGGGCGATCATCCTGGGCCACACCGATAGCTTCGAATTCGCCTTTGGCGGGCCCGCTTTCGATGCGCTCCACCCGCCGGCGCGAAATCCGTGGGGACTTGAGCGCTCGACCGGCGGTTCGTCGTCGGGCTCGGCCGCTGCCGTGGCGGCCGGCTTCTGCCTCGGTGCGATCGGCAGCGATGCCGGCGGGTCGATCCGCTCACCGGCCTCGCATTGCGGGATCGCCGGCCTGAAGCCGACCCTCGGCAGGGTAAGCGCCCAGGGCGATATCCCGCTCACCTTCTCGTTCGATACGGTGGGCCCGATGGCATGGACGGCCGAGGACTGCGCGCTGATGCTGCAAGCGATCGCCGGTCACGACCCGGTCGACCCGACGAGCAGCGAGGAGCCGGTCGACGACTATCGGAGCATGCTCGACGCTGGCCTTGCCGGCCTCCGTATCGGCCTGATCCGCCATTTCTACGCCGAAGACTTCGATGCCCATCCCCAGATCGTGGCCGCGGTGGACGCGGCGGCCGAGGCGATGCGCGGGCTGGGTGCGACAATGGAGCCGGTCCGGGTCGCCGACGTGATGGACTATCACGCGGCCGGCCGGATGATCCTTCCCGCCGAGGCGCTGGCGATCCACGAGGAAATGATCGCCGAACGGCTCGACGAGTACGGCAGGCTGCTGCGCGGCCGGGTCGCGCTCGGCGGGCTGGTCCGCGCGGTCGACTACATCCAGGCCCAGCGCCGCCGCAGCGAGTTGACGCGCGAGATGGAGGACGTCTTCGCCGACTACGACCTCTTGCTGACCGCCGGTTTGCTGGTCCCCCAGGCCGGGCTCGCGACCCAGGATGTCTTTCCCTATTTCACCTTCCCGATGATCGACGTTCCGTTCAACATCACCGGCCATCCCGCCATCTCGGTCTGCGCCGGTTTCTTCGACGATGGATTGCCCATCGGGGTTCAGATCGCCGGTCGATATTTCGACGAGGCGACCGTGCTGCGCGCGGCCCATGCTTACGAGCGCGCAACCCGGTGGCGAGACAGGCGGCCGGATTTGGCCTGAGGTCCGGCGCGCTGCTCGACCGCATCGCCCACCGCATCCACATCCTGGAGATGAACGCAGACAGCTACCGGCTCTCAAGTCAGTTGGAGGAACTGGCGGATCAGGGCGACCAGGGTTTCCGGCGCATCCTCCTGACAGAAGTGACCCACGCCGGGCAGCGTCACCACCGGGCCCGCCGGCCACAGCGCCCGAAAGTCGGCAATCGCGTGTGCCGGTGGGATCGCGCGGTCCTCCATGCCGTAGGCGAGCATCGCCGGCTTCGCCCGCAGCCCCGCCAGATCGCCGGTCTTGAGACACTCGACGACGAAGGGCCGGATGCGGCCGAGCAGATAGTCGAGCGGAAACGCAATCGCGCCGGTGCAGGCTTCCCGGTCGGGAAACGGCGCGGCGTAGGCGTTCAGCCAGTCGTCGGTGACCGCGGCCGAGTTCTGGAACCCGATGATCTTCATCACCGACAGGACAGTGCTGCCGAGCTCGCCCAGCACGTCGTCGAGCGTGCCGGCGTCGTGGTGGCGCTGGATCCAGGCGAACCACGGCGACAGCTCCGGCGCCGGCAGGCCGCCATAGCCCAGATAGGTGTTCATCAGCACCAGCCGCCGGACGCGCGCGGGATTGCGCAGCGTGTAGGCGCCGGCCATGGCGCCGCCCCAGTCCTGGACGACGAAGGTAATGCCGGTGAGGTCGAGGTCGTCGCACAGCGCCTCGAGGTTGGCGACGTGCGTTGCCAGCGTATAGAGGCGGTCCGGCGGCGTCTCGCTCTTGCCGAAGCCCATATGGTCCGGCGCCACGACCCGGGCGTCGGCGGACAGCGGCCCGATGAAGTTGCGATAGAGGTAGCCCCATGTCGGCTCGCCATGCAGGCAGACGACTGTCTCGCCATCGCGGGGACCTTCGTCGACATAATGCTGGCGAAAACCGTGGCCGGCGAAGTAGTGGGCCGCGAACGGAAACGTGCCGCCGAAATTTTCGGAGGGCGCAACGGTCATCGCAACCTGTCCTGTCGCGGGCTCGGGCCGCGTATACCGCAGTCTTCGCCGAAGTCATAGCGGCCTCGCGTCGGCGCCCGTCCTGCGCGGATATAGACGGGGCGGTCCTGGCGGGCTAACACGGGCGCGCCCGCCGCACACCTCCTCGAAGGACGCCGCCCATGACCAAGATC
This sequence comes from Alphaproteobacteria bacterium, assembly GCA_965205995.1. GTDB lineage: Bacteria > Pseudomonadota > Alphaproteobacteria > MPNO01 > MPNO01 > MPNO01. Next base: position 2,946,865 of record OZ242200.1, read on the forward strand.
GACATCCAGTTCTCCCTGTTCTCGGCCTTCTATTCGCCGCTGATCGCGACCATCGCCGGCGGGTTCCTGGACGAGGAGGGGCTGGAGGCGGGCTGGTCGGTTTCGCCGCCCGGCGTCTCCGCCATCGCGGCGCTGAAGGACGGCACCGCCCATGTCGTGCAATCGGCGCTCAGCCAGGGGTTCGGGCCGCTGTCCAAGGGCGAGGATCCCGGCGTCGTCCATTTCGCCCAGATCAACGAGATGGACGGGTTTTTCCTGACCGGACGGGAACCCGACCCGGCGTTCGACTGGCGCAAGCTCGAAGGGGCGGAGGTCGTGCTGTTCGGCGGCGGCCAGCCGCTGGCCATGTTCAAATATGCCTGCCACAAGGCCGGTATCGATTACAGCCGGCTCAAGGCCATCCATCCCGGCGGCGCCGCCGAGATCGACCGCGCCTTCCGCGACGGCCAGGGCGCCTATGTCCAGCAGCAGGGGCCGTTCCCGCAGCAGCTCGAAGCCGACGGCGTCGGCCATGTCGTGGCGGAGGTCGGCCGGCAGGTCGGCCGCTGCGGCTTTTCCAGCCTGTGCGCCCGGCCCGACTGGCTGGAGACCGACATGGCGCGGGCCTTCACCCGCGCCTACCGCAAGGCGCGGCTCTGGCTGAATGAGACGCCGGCGGCCGAAGTCGCCCGCGCCGAGACATCCTATTTCCCGGAGATCGACCTGAAGGTGCTGGAACGCTGCATCGCGACCTATCAGCAGCTCGGCTGCTGGGCGCCGCATATCGAGATCACCCGCGAAGCCTTCGAGGCGACGCTGGACATCTTCGCCTATAACGGCCTGATCGGCGAGCGCTTCGCCTATGACCGGATCTGTGCGCTGCCGCCGGGGGGATAGAGCGCATCCGGTTTAGGCGGAACCGCAGCGGGAATCGCGGCGCCTATTCCATGTCGATGGAGACGCCCGACGCGTAGGACGCGGCGTCGGAGGCGAAGAAGACCGCGAGGTTCGCCACCTCCTCCGGTTTCGCCGCCCGGCCCAGCCTTGCGTTGTCGGGCGCTTCCCGCCAACGGTCCGGATCGCCGAACAGCGTCTCCGCCCGGGCGCGGCGGAGGGTCACCAGACGCTCGGTCAGGGTCGGGCTGGGATTGATGCAAAGCACCCGGACCCCGTGACGGAAACTCTCCTCGCCCAGGGATATGGAGAACTGGATCAGGGATGCATTGCCGGCGGCGCCCGCGATATAGAAGGGGGTCGACGATTTCCCCGCCATGCCGACGATGTTGACGATGACGCCCGCCCCCCTCTCCTTCATCCGGGAGTAATAGGCGCGGGTCAGGTTGATGGAGCCGAACACCTTCAGCTCCCAGCCGGCGCGCCATTTCTCCTCGTCGACATCCTCGATCGCGCCGGCCGGGATCGCGCCCGCGTTGTTGACCAGGATATCCACCTCGGGAACGGCGGCGGCGAGTTCCGCCTGACCCTCGCCGGTCGCCAGATCGACGGCGTGGGTGGTGACGGAGACGGCGAAGCGTGCCGAAATTTCGTCCTTCGCGGCCGTCAACGCCTCCATGCCCCGCGCGGCGAGATGCAGAGCGACGCCTTCCGCCGCCAGCCCCCTGGCGATGGCGAGGCCGATGCCCCTGGAGCCGCCGGTGATCAGCGCGCTCTTGCCGGCGAGGTTGAGGTCCAAGATCGGTGCTCCCGCTTGCGCCCCGGCGCTCAGGCCCCGGGCGCCACATCCACATAGGTTTCGTAATCCGCCTGGCCGACGGTGAAGTGGAACAAATCGAGGGCGTTGTCGGGGACGGCCGGTCGGTTGGAGGTCAGCCGGTTGAGGACCGTCCAGCCGTCGCGCATCCAGACCGCGCCCGGCCGGATCTTTTCCGTCACCCGGGCCAGCGCGTCGAATTCGCCCCGGCTGTTGTGAACGCGGACGGGTTGTGCGTTTTCGATGCCGCGCGCCGCCGCGTCGTCGGGCGAAATCCAGATCTCCGGCCCCTTGTTCAGCCTGGCGAGGCTGGGGAGCGCCTGGGACTGATCGTAAAACGAATGGAAATGGGCGATGGTCCGGCCCTGACAAAGGGCGAGCGGATAGTCCCCGTCCGCATGGGTGGGCATCGGCAAAGGCGGCAGGCCGAGCGCCGCCGCCCGGTCCGAATAGAACTCGATCTTGCCGGACGGTGCGGAGAACCTGCCGTCCGGATAGGCCACATGGGAGATTTCGAGGGCCGCCCGGCCGCCATTCGCCCGCATCCCGGCGACACTTGCATGACCGGTCGCCTTGTGGCCGATCACGGCGTCGAGGGCCGCTTCGGTGTCCGCCCAGGGAAAATAGTCCTCGACCCCGAGCCGGTCGGCCAAGTCCCGGAGCAACCGGTCGAGCGGCCGGGCCTCGCCCGCCGGCTCGACCGCCTTGTCGCAGAGATAGAGATGCGTGTTGGTGGCTTTCGCCCCGACTTCCTCCAGCCAGGCGGTGGCGGGAAGGACGATATCCGCATGCTTCCGGAAGGTATCGGTCATGAAGAGATCGTAGCCCACCGTCAGATCGAGCGAGTCGAGCCCTCGGGCGAGCGCCCGGCTGTCCGGGAATGACGACAGCATGTTGGAGCCGAGAACCAGCAGCACCTTCACCGTCCCGTCCCGGATCGCGGCGGAGATGGCGGGCATCTGGTCCGGCACGTAGTCGCCCGGCTTGCGCCGGTCGCGGGCGGCGATCGAGTTCAGAGCCCGGCCGGTGGAGACGCCGCCATGGCGCGGGCCGATGCCGCCGCCCGGCTTGCCGAAGGCGCCGATCAGGGCCGGCAGGCAGGAGATCGCGCGCGCCGCCATCCAGCCATTCGCGCCCTTGTGCAGCGACGATCCGCCGATCACGACCATCGCCGGCGCGACGGTGGCGTAATCCCGTGCGAGCGCCCGGATGCGCTGCGCCGCGATCCCCGTCTTCGCTTCGGCCCATTCGGGTGTATAGCCGCGCACATGCCCGGCCAGCGCCTCGAAACCCACGCTGTGGCGGGCGATGAAATTGCGGTCCACCAGGCCTTCCGCGACGATCGCGTTCATCAGCGCCAGCGCCAGCGTGGCGTCGCTCCCCGGCCTGACCAGGTAGGTCTCGTCCGCTTGCGCGGTGGCCTCCGTTTCCCGCACGTCGACGGCGAGGATCTTCGCGCCCCGCCGTTTGGCCGCCAGCAGAAAGCGCGCGGTATTGGGCTGGCTCGGCAGGTTGGCTCCCCAGAGCAGGATCAGGTTCGAACTGGCGCCCATATCCTCCTTGGTGCTGGTCTCCAGCGCGCCGGTCAATCCGAGCCCGAAGCCGCCCAGCCCCCAGCACGTCATCGCCGGGTTCCAGCGCTGGCAGCCGTAGAGATTGGCCAGGCGCTCGACCAACTGCCATTTGAGGCCGACGCCATAATCGTTGACGGCAAGGCCATGGCCGGTCCAGAAGGCCACCTCCCGCGGTTCGACGGCCGCGATCTTTTCGGCGACGACGTCGAGCACCTCGTCCCAGCCCGCTTGCCGCCAGTTGTCCGCTTTGCGGTTGGCGCGGACCAGCGGATGCAACAGCCTCCTGTCGTTGCCGACGATCTCCGACGCCGCCCGTCCGCGCACGCAGAGGAAGCCCCGGCTGTCCGGGTTGTCCCCGTCGCCGGCAATGGACACCGGCTTGCCGTCTTCCACCTCAACCGTCATGCCGCAGAGCGTCGGGTGGCAGTTCATCGGGCACATGGAATGGTAGGTCGGCATGTCAGCGCGACGTTCGCTGTTCCGGGAAGTGCCTGAAGGTGTTGACCGCCGAGCGGTACTCGTCCAGCCGCAATCGGGCGCGGATGTCCGCGGTCGCCTTGAGGACCATCGGATCCATCGGTATGCCGCAGCCATTGGCGATACGGTCGTTCTTGGTGAAATTGGCGGCGATGGCGGCTGCGGCGGAGACCGCCTGGGGGCCGATAATTTCGGCCACGGCTTCGCGCGCCCGATCCAGCGCCTGGCGGTCCGAGCCGATCGCCGCCTCGGCAAAGGCCAGCAGCTCGGCGCCGCCGGGAACGCCGATGTCCTGGGCCGGATCGACCAGCGCTTCGAGATTGATGGTCATGTCGGTGTTGCGTCCACTCTCACGGAGGAACCGGGCATGTCCGGCGGTTCAGAAAAAACACTCGTTGAGCGCCGACACCCGGCCGGCGACCACCTCCACCTGGGCCCGGCTGAACCCTTCGTGATGCCGATAGTCGGGCACGAAGATCCGGTGCAGCGGGAGATACTGAACTTCCTCCAGCTCCAGGTGGCGGCGCAATTCGTCGGGCACCAGGCTGAGGGCGCGGACGATATAGGGCATCGGTTTGCCGCCGTATAATTCGTCGGCCGCCTCGCCGCCGTCGGGCGGGTTGGGAACCGTCGGCACCCAGGCCAGGTCCTTGACCGCCGCCGCCGGGCGCTCGCGGGACGGCGCGCCGGGCCGGGCCGCCGGCAGCGGGCGAAGATCGACACCGATGCCGCGGGCGAATATGTCGAGGTCGGTGACCCGCGAGACGAGGCCGACGATTTCGACATATTCCTCGTCGCTCAGCCCGCCTTCGCGCGCTTCCTTGTAGCACGCTTCGTCGACATCCTTGGGATCGAGGGCCAGCCGCCAGACCATTTTCCGGGCCGCGTCGGACAAACCGGTGTCCAACTGCTCGGCCCCGGCGGCGGGCGGTTCCAGACGGCCGGCATCGTAGCCGGCCCGGCGGGTCTCGACGGCGATGGCCAGACGCTGCGCGCCGGTTCCCCAGCTGCCGGGCTCGGCCAGCTGGTCGATCTGCCTGGCATGGATTGCGGCCAGATCGTCCCGAACCGGGTATTGCGAGTCCGAATAGAGCGACACGGGTACAGGTCTCCTCGTCAGGAATCGAACATGGTCTCGGGCAGGAAGGTGGCGAGCCCGACACAGCTCGCCATGATCATCGACAGGATGCCGACCTTGTCCAGATCCGGATTGCCCGGGAAGGCTACCGGATCGGGCGTCGGTTGATCGCATATTCGCCGGCGCCGTGCTTGAAGGGTTGGACGAGCATTTTGTGCAGATGCAGATCGGCCTCCTCGCGGAAGGTATCGAGGCCGATCGTCATTCCCTCGTGTCCCAGGCTCGGCTGCGCCCTGTAGGTGCCGAAGAGACGGTCCCACCAGGGCAGGTTGAAGCCGAAATTGCTGTTGGTTTCGGCGGGAATGTCGGAATGGTGGACCCGGTGCATGTCCGGCGTGACCAGGACCCAGCGCAGCATCCGGTCGAGCCCCGGCGGCAGGCGCAGATTGCCGTGGTTGAACATCGAGGTGCCGTTGAGCACGACCTCGAAGACGACGACGGCCACGGCCGGCGGGCCGATGACGATCACCGCCGCGAGCTTCAGCAGGACCGACAGGACGATCTCGATGGTATGGAACCGGGACCCGGTGGTGACGTCGAAATCGAGATCGGCATGATGCATGCGATGCAGCCGCCACAGCGCCGGCACGGCGTGGAACATGACATGCTGCAGATAGATGATGAGATCGAGGACGACGACCGCGATCGCGATCTCCAGCCAGAGAGGCAGCGCGACCAGGTTGAGGATCCCCCAGCCGCGATCCGCGGCCAGGGCGGCCAGGGCGACGGGAAGCAGGGGAATGAGGAGCCGCACCGCCAGTGTGTTGAGGAGGGCGATGCCGATATTGCCGTACCAGCGCAGCCAGCGAGGCCGCGTCAGGGCCCGGCGCGGCGCCGCCAGCTCCCACAAGGCGACGAGGGCGAAGATGCCGAGGAAGGCACCGAGCCGGATCGCCGGTTCGTTCGCGCTGATCAACTCCGACATGCTCGATCCCGAAGGCATGTTTCGCCCCCGCGGCCGGACCCCGGCGCTCAACGCGCCGCCGCATGGGCACCGGTTTCATGGTAGCATAAGGGTAGCGCCATCCCGATTGGACCGCGCTTTGCCGTAAGCGGTGGGGCCGGCACCATGGTCGGCACATCCCTTCGCGTGTGGGACGAAACCCGTCCTTGCCTCGGCGTGGATCGCACCCATCGTTCCCGATATCCAGGTGCTCGACCTGCCGTTCCTCTTCGCCATCCGCGCGGTGCTCTACAAGGTGGTCGACGGTCCGGCCGATATGCGGAAGATCCTGGTGGAGGAGGCGCTGGCCGCCGGACGCTTCCAGCGGGACATCATCGCCAAGAGCGAGGCGGGGGTGATCAGCGCCCGCATCCTGATCATGGTCGGGGCGGCGAGCCTGCTGCTGCTGGCGAACGCGCTGTTCCTGGTGTCGGGCATGTTCATCGATGTGTTCTCGAACATTCTGATCCTGGTGCCGATCCTGCTCGGCCCGATCACCGCGGCCGGGATCAACGGCGTCCATTTCGGCATCGTCACGTCGGTCAATGTCGACATCGGCAACGTAGCCCCGCCTTTCGGCTTCAATTTGTTCATCGCCAGCGGCACCTTCAACAAGCCCTATCTCACCGTATTGCGCGCGGTGTTGCCGTGGCTCGCCATCGCGCTGTTCTGCCTCGCCATCGTGACCTATCTGCCCGAGATCAGCCTGTGGCTGCCCAAGCGGCTCTACCCCGAGATGTCCTGACGGGCTACCCGCCGAAGCCGCGGTTGCTCCAGAAATGCTCGGCGCGCCGGGTGAGGCGTTCGTCGAGATAGCGCCTGGCCCGGACGGTGTCGGTGCTCCTGAGCGCCGCCTCGAGCAAGGTGTCGTGAAACGCGTCGCGCTGGGTCTTGCTGCCGCCGAGCCGGATGATCCGGTCCCAGATCGGCTCGGTCTTCTCGACCACGCGGTCCCACTCGCCCCGGATGAACGCGTGCTGCGCCTCGGTGAGAGGAAGCACCACGCCGGTCCAGATGTCGTTGCCCGATACCCTGCCGCGTTGGCGGAGAATGTCGAGATGCGTCTCCGCGGTCTCCCAGTCGCGCCCGCCGGCCAGCGCCATCCCGACATGGGCATGGTGGAACGGCGAATCCTGCGGCCGGTCGAGCTGGCGTTTCAGGATCTCGACGAAGGGCCGCCAGCGATCGCCGAGATCCATGCCGTAGAGCTCGAAGCGCCACAGGGTGGAGACCGTGTTGCGCAGATCCAGCCCGCGCGGCGAGGGCTCAAGCTCGAAGAAGTCGCGGCACATCTCCGAGGCGCGGTCGTAGCCGCCGATCGCGATGCGGAACAGCACCAGATGCCACAACATGTGGTTGCGGTAGTAGTTCATGTTGACGCAGGCATCGAGCGCCGGCGGCACGCGTTCCAGCGCCTCCTCATAGGCCCGCAGGTCGTAGAGCGCATGGGTCAGGGCGTGAACGCCCCAGGTATCCTCCGGGTTCCGCTCGATGCACCGTTCCGACCAGCGCACCGCCTCTTCGCCGTCGCCCTGCTCCTCGAGGACGAAGGCGTTGAGGCCGAGCACGAAGGCATCGTCGGGAAGCACCCGGAGCAGGTTGTCCGTCAGCTCCCCCATCTCCGCGAAACGCCCCTGGAAGAACCACATCAGATAGAGCCGCTGGGCGATCATCAGATCGTTCGGCCAGTTGCCGAGGTGAGCCCGCATGGCGGCTTCGGCGTCGGCCGGGCGCAGATGGACGTAGTGGTCGAGCGCGGTCACCTGGCTTTGCTCGCGCTCCGATCCGCCGGCGGCGCAATCGCGGGCCGCCGCCATGGCGGCGCACGCCTCGTCGAATTCCTCCTCCACGAACAACGCCGCCGCGAGCCCGGCATGGGCGGCGGCGAGCCCGGGATCCTGCGTCGCCGAGTCGCGGAAGAAATCCACCGTGCGCCGGTCCCACGAGAGCAATCCGTCGACGCCCCGGTCGAACGCCCCGGCCGCTTCGGCCGACCCTGTCGACAGGGGAAGCCGGTACGCGTCGAGCTGCATGACCCGCAGCCTCCCCGGTTGTACCCTGCACCAGTGTAACGGCGTCCGAAAAACGCGATCAAGCGGGACGGCAACGGCCGGGCCGAGCGCCGCCGTTGGATGCAAGGGAGATGTTTCCATGGATGGGTTGATCGGATCGGCCCGGCTCTACGAATGGTCGCCTTCCATCGGCACCGCCTGGGGCGACCTGCTGCGCTGGGTGAGCGACACCGCCGGCGTCGCCTTCGACGTGATCCCGCGGGACGTCCCGATGGGGCTGGAGGAGCTCTGGGCGCGGACCGACATGGGCTGCGTCATGATGTGCGGCTATCCGTGGGCGCTCGCCCCCGAGCCGCCGCGTTTGCTCGCCGTCCCGGTCCCCGCGCCGCCGCGCTACGGCGACCGGCCGGTCTATGTCAGCAACTTCGTGGTGCCCGCCGACAGTTCGTTCGAGACCCTGGAGGACAGTTTCGGCCACCGCTTCGCCTATTCCACCGAACACTCGCAATCGGGATACAACGCGGCGCGGTACCATCTCCTGCCCTACCGGACTCCGGAACGGCCGACATTGTTCGGCGAGGTGGCCGGCCCCTATATGCGCCAGGGCGCGGTGCTCGATGCGCTCGCCGCGGGCGAGGCGGACATCGCCGCGGTCGACGGGTTCGCGCTCGATCTGCTGCGCCGCCACGACCCCGCCTCGGCGGAGCGGATAAGGGTCGTCGCCACCACCGAGCCGGCGCCGATCCCGCCGATGGTGACCTCGCTGGACGCCGACGATCCGGGGCGGCAGCATCTGGTCGAGGCGCTGCTCGCCTTCGGGACGGCGCCGGAGATGGCGGCGACGCGGGAGGCGCTCCTCCTGCGGCGTTTCGAGACGGTGTCGCCGGAGGACTTCGACGAGTTGATCGGCCGCCAGCACGCCGCCGAGGAAGCCGGCTACGCCAGGATCGCGTAGGGTTCGCGCGAACCCCTCACCAGCGCGTCACCGCTCGAATCGCCAGCGAGTATGCCGGCAGCGCGCCGCCGATCCCGCCATCGCGGACCGCCTGCATCCGCAGCGCCGTTCGGGGCCGGATCTTCCAGCGTGCCCCGGCCCGGTACGATCGATTGCCCGCGCCGGCCAGCGACAGGCCGGCATAGGGCGTGAGAACGCCCTCCGTCGCGGAGAGTCGGTAGCCGTAGCCGATCTCCGTCTCGAGGTTCCATCTGGCCTGGTAATCTTCGTCGGGGGCAAAATCCCGCGTATTCGCCAGGGACCACAGATGGTCCGCGCCGCTCGGAGCCGCGCCCCAGGCAGGCATCAGGGAGACAGAGAGGCCTTGGCCCCCGGCGCCCGAATCGAGGCGAATGGATCCGCTCGCGCCCCATTGCTCGAAGTCGCTGTCCTCGTGCATGACCAGCTTGTTCACGGCCGCCTCCATGGCGAAGCCGGGTCGGGTGAAACGGGCTCCGGCGCCGACCTCGATACCGGCCCCGGTCTCCGCGTCGCCGCCGTCGTGGCGGAAGCCGACCTCGAGCGAGGGTGTGAATCGACCCTCCGCTTCGAGCTTGAATGACCGCGAGCCCTGAACCACGGCCCGAAGCCGGCTCGCATCGCCGGTCGATGCCTCCATGCGTCCCGAGCGCAGCGAACCCACCGCCTCCGACTCCATCCGGACCCAGAACGCGTCGCCCTTGACGGCGAGTTCCAACCCCCCCGTCTCCCCGGGCGAGAACATCTGGCCATAGGCCCCGATTGCCCCCATCCGCATCGAGATCCCGGTCTCGGTCACCACATCCTGCGGTCGGATCGCGTCCGCCAACTCGGTGAGGGTGAGCTCTCCCGTGCCGTATCCGGCGAGGCCCCAGACTTCGAGCCGCTCGGTCAGCCTGTACCTCGCATAGGGGAAGACGCTGGTGAGCTTGCTCGCGATCTTGCCCTTGTCCTCGATCATGCCGTCGGTGACCAGGTCGAACGAGCCCTCGCCGTCGCTGACGCTCACCGCGAGCCCGGCGAGCCAGCGCTCGCGCGCGAGATCGACGCCGAGAAAGCCGCTGGTGACGTCGCCGTCCAGCCTGACCCCGTCCTCGGCGCCGGAAAATCCCGACGACGCGATCCGACCCCATGCGGTCCAGGCGGAAGAGCTCTCATCCTCGCCGCCGGAGAGCCGGAACGCACTCCCCAGCAGCAGCTCCCGGGGCGACATGGTGCGCGTCAACCCGGCATGCGGGGGGTTATCGAGATCCGCCAGGCCACGGTCCCGAGCCTGTTCCCGTTCGGGATCCGGCGCATTTCCCGTCCCGCCGAGGGTGACTCCTCCGACCGTGATGCGGGAGCTCCCGCCGTCCTGCAGCCGCTTTCCGATCGCGTTCACCGTCTGGGAGGCGACGGTCCGCCCGAAGCGGGCGATCCATGCCTTCGGCAGCGGATCGCTGTTCACGATGGTTCCCGTGCCTTCGGCGTCGGCGATCGCCGCGCCCGCGGCATTTCTCAAGGTGAGCGCAAACGTCTCTTCGCCTTCGTCTTTGGCATCGTTGAGCACCGGGACGCTCAGAAAATACCGCATGTTTCCCGGCGTGAAGGTGGCGGTGCCGGATTTTGCGTAATAGTCCTCGCCCGCCCGCGCGCTGCCGTCCGCCGTAGCGTAGTCCACCGTCACGATGCGGTCGGCAGGCCGGTTCAGGGTGATCGAGAAGATCGCGTGCGAATTCACGCCCTCGCGCGCGCGGGCGTCCGTCACCCCGAACGCCAACGGGCCGGGCACCGTCAAGCCGATGGTGTCGGCCAAGGCGCGCCTGTCCTCGGTGCAGACCGCGCCGGTCCCGCGGCATTCGCGCCCGCCTTCCACGGTGAGGGTAACCGGACCGAAGCCGGCGGGAGCGATCTCGACCTCCCACAGGTCGCGCCTCCTTTCCACGCGCTTGGCGGAGGTCACGCGGCCGCCGGATAGCTGGACGGCGCGGTCCCGCATCTCTCTCCGCGATGTGCGGATCGGCTCGCTGAACCCGATAGAGACCGTGAAGGCCGCGGCTCCGTCGTGCTGGGCCGGTGCGGACGCGATCCACCCGGTCAACCCGCCCGGCGGCGCGTCATCCGCGACCGCGGCACCCTGGACCGCCATCATCAGGGATTGCGAACGCCATGACCAGCTGCCGGATGCATCCAGCCGGGAGGCGTCGGCGATGCTCCAGCCGGCGGCGCCACCGCTGTCCTCGCCGTTGCTCTTGGTGACTCCGAGACTGAACTTCCCCACCCTTGCCCCGGTGGCCACGACGACCGCGTAGCTCGTGTTGGGCTGGAGTTTCAGGCCGGACGGAGCCGTGAATGTCTTCGATCCGGTTCCCGGGGCGGGGTTCGTCAGGGTGGCGATCGTCGTCCCCGGCCAACGTCCCGACACATGGCGCAGCTTGACGATCGGTGTCGCACCCGGGTGCCAGGCCGTGACCTGCAGCCGGATCGCCGGCATCGCCCATGCGGTCGCGGAATCGCCGGTCGTGAACTTTATTCCGACCCGCCGCTGCCCGCTGTGAACCCCCAGGGAAGCGTGCAGCTCCTGCCCCATATTGCCGACCAGCATCTGGGGGATTGGCGTCGGGACGGGCGCCGGGGCGGCGCGGGTCACCGTCACCGTGTAGCTGTCCGTCGTCGCGGCATCCGCCGCCGTCACCGTCACCGTGACGGTGTTCGCGCCCAATTCGAGGCCCAGCTCGGCGGTGCCCGGTGTGGACACGTCGTCGTCATTGGCGATGGAAACCGTGGCGCCGCTGTCGGCCGCGGTCGCGGTCACGGTGAGCGCGGTCACCGAATGGGCGACCGCCGCCGCGTAGCTCGCCGTGCCCGCCGCGAAACCCGGGTCGAGATCGATCGCGTTGTCCTCGCCGTCGGCGAGCGTCAGCGCGCTCAGCGTCGCGTCGCCGGAATCGGCGCGGCCCAGAACTGCGAGCTTCAGTTTCAGGTTCGCCGTGGAGACCGTCCACGAGCTTCCCTGCCTGATCAGCCTGGTGTCGCCGATCTGCCAGCCCGCGGCGCCGCCGCTATCCTCGACCGCGCTCTCGGTGTTGTAGAGCGAGAACCCGCTGAACGACCGGCTCCGGGATTCGACCACCACCGTGTAGGTGGTGCCGGGCTGGAGTTTCACGCCGTCCGGCGCGGTGAAGGTCTTCGATCCGGTTCCCGGCGACGGGTTGGTCAGGGTCGCGATCCTCGCGCCCGGAAGGTCCCCCGACGCGCTGTGGAGAGAGACAATGGGCGTCACGCCGGACTGCCAGTTCCTGACCTCCAATTGGATCGCCGCCAGCGTCCAGCGCCCGGCCGACTCCCCGGTGCTGAACTGCGCCCCCACGCTCTGAAACGCGAATACCGGAGAAGAGCTCTCGGCGATCGCCTGCCCCGTATTGCCGACCAGCGCGTGCGGCGAAGGGCCGGGTGGCGGAGGGGCGGCGCGCGTCACCGTCACCGTGTAGCTGCCCGTCGTCACCGCATCCGATGCCGTCACCGTCACGGTGACGGTATTCGCGCCGACGTCGAGGCTCAGCTCGGCGGTGCCGGGCGTGGACTCGTCGTCGTCATTCGCGATGGCAATCGTGGCGCCGGTGTCGGCCGCGGTCGCGGTCACGGTGAGCGCGCTCACCGAATGGGCGACCGTGGCCGTGTAGCTCGCCGTACCGGCCGAGAAGGCCGGGTCGAGATCGATGGCGGCGCCTTCGCCGTCGACCAGCGTCAGCGCGCCCAGCGTCGCGTCGCCAGGACCGGCGCGGCCCAGCACCGCGACCTTCAAACTCAGATTCGCGGACGAGGCCGTCCACGCGCTTCCCTGCTTGATCAGCCTGGTGTCGGCGATCCGCCAGCCCGCGGCTCCTCCGCTATCCTCGCCCGCGCTCTCGGTGTTGTAGAGCGAGAACCCGCTGAAGGACCGGCTTTCGGACTCGATGACGACGGTGTAGGTGGTGCCGGGCTGGAGAGTCACGCCGGCCGGCGCCGCGAAGGTCTGCAACCCGGTGCCGGGGGAAGGATTCGTCAGGGTGACGATCTTCGCGCCCGGAAGCTGTCCCGACGCCGCGTGCAGGGAGACAACGGGCGTCACGCCGGACGCCCAGTTGTTGATCTCTAGCTGGACGGCCGTCAGCGTCGCGGGGCCGGCCGAGGCCCCGGTGCTGAACTGCATCCCCACGCTCTGGAAAGCGAACACCGGGGAGGAGCCGCTGGCGGTCGCCTGACCGGTATTGCCGACCAGCGTCCTGGGCTGCTGGGCGCCCGCCGGAGCCGCCGACCAGCAGAAAAAGACCCCGGCGACGAGCACTGCCGCCCATCGCGCGATGGCTCTATGCGGTAAATCCGTGGAACGGCCCGGAATCCGAACGGCGTGTGCCGCCATGTCGCCCTCCCTCCCCTGCGACGGGGCGCGGTCCGTCGCGCATGACGCGGACACACGTCCCCCTGCCCGGCGATGGCGACATCCGCCGCCGGCCGGAAGCCATGAAGAGCCGATCGAATGCCTGTGCCGCCGATACCGAAAGAGCCGGCTACTCCGGCGATGCGACAGCCGCCGCGATGGCGGCATCCGGGCCGCCTCGCAGCAGCCTCATTCGTCCGTCCCCTCCGTCGATCCCGCCTTTCACGGCGGAACTCCCGCCCCCTGGTGATGGGTCCAGCGGGTTGGCGACAGACAAGCGCCGAAACGACGCCGCTTCAAATAACAAATATGTGATGTGTATACGATAAGTAGCGCTTATCGCATGGAAGGGTCCGGCAAGCGCCGCGCGACGCTCGCCCGGACGCGCCGCTGCCCGGCCTACAGGGCAGGAATTTCGCGCTAGTCGTCGCCCCAGACGTCGCGCGCCGTATCGACGACGAGACGGAGCTTCGCCATCTCGTCGGCCTCGGCGATCGGATTCCCCTGGTAGATGCTCGCGAACCCGCATTGCGGGCTCAACCCGAGCTGGTCCATCGGTACATAGCGTGCGGCCTCGTCGATCCGGCGCTTCAGCTCGTCCCCGGGCTCGAGCGCCGCCTTCTTGGTCGTGACCAGACCGAGCACGACCAGCTTGTCGTCGCGCTCGAGATGGCGAAGGGGTGTGAAATCCCCGGCCCGGGGCGCATCGTATTCCATGAACAGGCAGTCCACTTCGAGATCGTTCAGCAGCGCCTCGGCGACCGGCTCGTAGCCGCCCTCGGCGACCCACGCACCGCGCACGTTGCCCCGGCACATATGCAGGCCGATCCGCTGCCCGGCGGGGCGGTTGCGGATGCACGCGTTGATCATCCGCGCGTAGAAGCGGGGCAGCTCGCCCGGATCCTCGCCGATGCGGCGGTAGCGGTCGTGGAACTTGGGGTCGCACATATGGGCGAAGTTGGTGTCGTCGATCTGGACGAAATCGCAACCGGCCGCCCACAGCGCGCGGAGCTCTGCGTTGTACACCGCGGCGAGCCCGGCGATCAGCGCGTCCTTGTCGGGGTACAGATCCTTGTTGATGCCGGCCCAGCCGCCCCTGGCATACATATAGGTGGGGGAGGGGATGCAGATCTTGACCGTGCGGTCGGTCAGCGCCCTGGTGAATTTGTAGTCTTCGACCGCGAGCCCGCCGCTCGGATGGCCGAGCGTCCCGGTGACCTCGAGCACCGGCGGGGCGTATTCGATGTCTTCGTCTTCGTAGTGGAAATGGAACTCGACCCGGCCGGTCAGCTCCACGCCTTCGATCCTGGTCAATATCGGCGTGTGGAATTCATAGCGGCGGAACTCGCCGTCGGTGACGGTCGGGATCCCCGTCTCCTCCTGCAGCGCGACCACCTCGCGGATGCACCGGTCCTCGATTTCGCGCCGGACCCGGCCGGTGATCTCGCCCCTCTCGTGCTTCTCCAGCGCCTCCTTCAACTCGGCCGGCCGCAGCAGGCTGCCGATGTGGTCGGCGCGAAACGGCGGCTTGGCGGGCGGCATGGCGGTTTCTCCCTGAATGAGCCCTCCCCTCGGCCGTCCACGGTGACTCGGAACGAACCGGCGGGCAACCCGACCGCTTGCCGATCCGGTTGACCCGCCGTGGCGGGCTGCGACAATCGTTCCCTCGCAACGCTCCCTGTCGATCCAAGAAGGGGATGGCTTCGATGAAGGCTCGCGCAATGGTGCAGGTCGCCGCCCGGCGGCTTGAATTGGAAGAATTCGAGGTGCCCAGGGTCGGCGCTTCAGAAGGATTGCTGCGCGTCGCGGCGTGCGGCCTGTGCGGCAGCGATGTCGAGCAGTATCGCGGCCACTTCGCCGAAAAGGGGCTCGCCGAATACCCGGTCATTCCGGGCCACGAGCCGGTCGGCGTGATCGAGGAGCTGGGCGCCGAGGCGGAGATCCGGTGGGGCGTGAAGGCCGGCGATCGTGTCGCGCTGCAGCCGGTGATCTCCTGCGGCCGCTGCATCGACTGCCTGTCCGGCGCCCATCATTTGTGCAAGGGGATGTTCCAGACGGCGTCGCCGGCCTATGGCTATCTGCCGACCACGGTCGGTCACGGGCTGTGGGGCGGCTACGGCGAATACATCCATCTGCACGAGCGGACCCTGATGCACAGCCTGCCCGAGCACGTGCCCAACGAAATGGCGACGATGTATCAGGCCCTGGCGGCGGGCATCCGCTGGGCGGTGGCGGTGCCGGGAGCGAGCTTTTCGGATACCGTTCTGGTGATGGGGTGCGGGCAGCGGGGGCTCGCTTCGGTGGTCGCGCTCAAGGCCGCCGGGGTTTCGGAGGTCATCGTCACCGGGCTCAAGCGCGACGCGTTCAAGCTGGAAATCGCGCGCGCGTTCGGCGCCACCCACACCATCGTCGCCGACGAGGAGGATACCGTGGCCCGGGTGATGGAAATCACCGGCGGGCGCGGCGTCGACATTGCCGTCGACGTGGTCCCGGCCGACACAAGGGTTATCGGCCACGCCATCGAGGTCGTGCGGTCGGGCGGCACCGTCGTCCTCGCGGGGGTCAAGGGCGGCACCAACATGGCGACCCTGGACACCGACCGCATGGTCTACAAGGAAATCACCATGAAGGCCGTGTTCACCCAGGGCGCGGACATGTATCGCGCCGGCATCGACCTGCTGGCGCGGAACCTCGAACGCCTCGCGCCGATGCACACCCACGAAATGCCGCTGGAGGACGCCGACCGCGCCATCCGGATGCTCGGCGGCGAGATACCAGGCGAAGAGGCGATCTGTATCTCGCTGCACCCGTGAGGGAAATCCGCGCTACAGCGACCGCGACAGCCCGCCATCGACGCGGAGGTTCTGGCCGGTGATGTAGCCGGCTTCCTCGGAGAGCAGGAACGCCGCGGTCTCGCCCACCTCTTGCGGGGATCCGTAGCGTCGCGCGGGGATGCCTCCCGCCACCTCGTCGTCGACGCCGTGGGTATCGATGAAGCCGGGCAGGATGTTGTTCATGCGGATGCCGTCGGGAGCGTAGCGATCCGCATAGAGCTTGGTGAAGGCGGAGAGTCCCGCCCGGAAGGTCGCGGAGACCGGGTAGGCCGGGCTGGGCTCGACGGCGGCGTAGGTGGAAATGTTGACGATCGCGCCGCCGCCCTGCCCGGCCATGATCGGCGTCACCAGCCGGGCCATGCGGATGACGTTCATCAGGACCATGTCGAGGCCGGCGTGCCAGTCCTCGTCGGGAATGTCGAGCAACGGCCCCTTGGGCGGGAAACCGGTGTTGTTGGCCACGGCGTCGATCCGGCCATGGGTGTCCATCGCGGCGGCGACCAGCTTTTCGAGGTCCTCGGGCCGGGTGACCGAACCGTTGACGCCGACCGCACCGAGCTCTGCGGCCAGCGCCTCGGCGGACCCGCCGGGCGACATCAGGACAAGCGCGTGATCCCGCGCGGCGAGGGCCCGGGCGATCGCGGCGCCCATCCCCCGGCCGCCGGCGGTGACGATCGCTACTTTCCGTCCATCCATCTCTCATGCCTCTCGTTGGCGGGGATCTCGTTGGTCCGGCCGGCGGGTCCGGCGCGGTCGCTCGCGGGCGGAGCACGGGATCGGTAAGGCGCGAGCGAACCCACCGGCGCTGCGCGCGGCAACCGGGCCGTCGATCGGTTGTGGCGGGACGCTTCACGAAGGCGGCGAAGCAAACCGCCCGCCGGACCTCCCGGGGCGGCTCTTCCCGGCGTTCTTGCCCCGGCCGGTCAGGCGCCGAGGGATGCGCGCGCGTCCGCCTTGGTCTCGTGAATCGGCAGAAGCTTGTCGAAGCCGCTGATCTTGAACACCTCTCTGATCTGATCGGAGAGAGAGCACAGCACCAGCTTGGCGTCCTGGCTTTGCAGCGACTTCGCCGTCAGGAGGATCACCCGGAGCCCCGCACTGCTGATATAGGCGAGCTCCCCGAAATCCATGATCATCGCGCGGTCGGTTTCATCGAGCGCGTTGCGAACCGCCTCCTCGAACGCCACGGCGGTGGATCCGTCGATTCGCCCTTTCACGTCCACGGACAAGACGTTGTCGCTTCGTTCGGTCGTCAAATCCATCGTCTTTCTGTCCTGCGGCTGCTTCCGTTGAATTCACGCCCTCGGTTCGCGTCGTAGCCCCTCGTGCCCGGGCGGGGAGCCCGTCGTTCAGTCATCGATTTCGGGCAGGAGGACGAATTCCGGATAGGCTTCGATGCCCAACTCCGCCACATCCTGGCCCAACTCCTCGGTCACCGCCGTGATGCGCGCGCCGACCGTCGCATCGATCGCCCACCATACCACCCATGAGGCGGCGAACACGAACGCGCCGATGGCCAGGATGCCGGTAATCTGCACCAGCAAATCCCCGCCGGCGGCGATGCAGACCGCGAGCGTGCCCCAAATTCCGGCGAACAGATGCGCGGGAATCGCGCCCACGACATCGTCGACCTTGAGCCGGTCGAGGAGCTTGACGCCGACGACGACAATGGCGCCGCCGACCCCGCCGATCACCACCGCCCAGTAGTGGTCGACGATGTCGGGCCCGGCGGTGATCGCCACCAACCCGCCGATCGCGCCGTTCAGGCTCGCAAGCAGGTCGACGCGCCCCAGAACCGGCCGCGACAACGCCATCGCGGCGATCACGCCCGCGGCCGCCGCGAGATTGGTGTTGGCGAGGATATTGCTGATCGCCACGGCATCCGCGGCGCCGCTGAGCGCCAGCTGGGAACCGCCGTTGAACCCGAACCAGCCGAGCCAGAGAATGAACACGCCGAGCGTAACGGCGGGCACGTTGGACGGCGGGGTGGACTTCACGCTGCCGTCCTGGCGGTACTTGCCCCGCCGCGCGCCGACGACGAGCGCGCCGGCGAGCGCCGCCCAGCCGCCGGTCGAGTGGACGATCGTCGACCCGGCGAAATCCTTGAAGCCCATTTCGTCGAGCCAGCCGCCGCCCCAGGTCCACGAGCCGATGACCGGATAGATGATCGCGGTGAGCACGGTGATGAACAGCAGGAAGGACCAAAGCTTCACCCGCTCGGCCAGGGCGCCGGAGACGATGGAGGCGGTGGTGGCGACGAACACCATCTGGAAGAACCAGTTCGACATCGTCGCCTTGCCGCTCGCGACGACCGCCGCCCCCGCCTTGTCGGCGCCTTCCGCGCCGGCCAGCAGCGTCATTTCGTCGGCCGAGGTGCCGTAGAACAGCGTCAGCGTGCCGAACCAGCCGCCTTTGTCCACCCCGACATACATGATGTTGTAGCCGACGAAGTAGAACATCAGCCCGGCGATGGCATAGAGGCCGATATTCTTCAGGCAGATGACCGAAGCGTTCTTGGTGCGCACCGAGCCCGCTTCGAGCATGGTGAAACCGGCGCACATCCACATCACGAGTGCGCCCCAGACCAGGAACGAGAAACTGTTCAGGACGAACTGCGTTTCGTCGCCGACCGCCGCCCGCGCATCCGCCGAAAACAGCACCAGGGAAGCGGCAACCGCGAGACCGACGGAGGCGGCGCGACCGCCCCGACCGCCCGGACCGCCAGTGCAGTGGCGCAAGTCGAACCGCGTGCGGCCCGACGGGATCGATACCCGGTTCAGCCCGGGCTCATCTCCGATCCGTCTTGCGTTGTCCGACACGATGTTTCATGTCCTCTCGTTCGAATTGGCGCTTCGGGCACGCCCAACCACCGCTCTCGGAAAGTCACGCAGACAAAATCCGAAGTATTCGGAACGCAATTCTTATAAGCCGCGAACCGGGTGGCGATCAACTGCCAACAGGCCATCGCCCGATCGGGTATCGGTGGGCTGCGGCGGGATTCCGGCGGTTACTTGGCCCAGATGGACACGTCGGCGAGATAGTCCCGGGTCGCGCGGTCCAGCGGGTAGAACAGCGCCCCGTCCCGGCCGAACCAGCGGTTGTAGACTTCTTCGTAGCGTCCCTTGAATTGCTCGACATCGCCGTACATGTCGACCAGGGTCCGGTTGACCAGATCCCGCCAGCGGCTGTCGTTCTGCGGCAGGACGCAGGCGAGGCTTTCGGTCGCCAGCGGCCGGGTCCTTGGCAGCAGCAGGACGCTGCGCCGCGGTTCGCTGCGTTCCGCGAGACCGAGCAGCACGACGCCGACATTGGCGACCCCGTCGACCTCGCCCTTCTCCAGCCCGCGCATCGCATCGCCCATGTTGGGGAATTCGCGAAGGTTCGCCCCGGGCAGGCGGTCCTTGAGGACGGCCACGGTGGTGGTGCCCTTGACGACGCCGATCTGGAGCCGCCCGACATCGACCGCCTCTCCGACCTTCCCGCGATATACCATCACCCTTGTACCGTCGCGGAAGAACGGCAGGGAAAAATCGACGAGCCTCTCGCGATCCCAGGTCGGCGTGGTGATCCCGCAGACAATATCGAGCTCGCCCCGGGCGACCCGGTGAAGACGATCGCTCGGCGTGACTTCGTAAAGCTCGACCCGGACGGGGCGGCCTACCGCCCGTTGGGTCGCAGCCCGGATCTCCTGCAGCAGATCGACGGAAAATCCCATGAATTCCCCGGACGCCATCTTCTGCGCGAAGGGCGCCGCGCTGGCCCTGGTGCCGGCGCGGATCAAGCCATCGCGGGCGATCCGGTCCAGGCGGCTGTCCGCCGCGGTTGCCCCGACACTGATCGTCGCCAGCGTCGCACCGGCCAGTGCCGCCGCCCTCAGGACACGCAGCAGCCCTTTTCGTGGAAGCTTCACTGCCTCTTGCTCCCCTTGATCGACGATTTGAGTCGTGCTTGAACCAAGGCCGATTATCCATGCGACCAACTGTCGCACCAAGTCATCAGCCGTCTGTCTTTGTTGACTTACTATTTGAACCCCGGACATAAATTGTCAACAATAGGGAGAATTTGAACGCCGTAGCCCCGCAATGGTGCGGCCCGACAATTATTTTCCGCCGCGACGAGCCCAACGGAGAAGACACCATCCTACCCTGCGGCATCAGCGATACCGTGGCCG
Organism: Alphaproteobacteria bacterium; assembly: GCA_965205995.1. Taxonomy (GTDB): domain Bacteria; phylum Pseudomonadota; class Alphaproteobacteria; order MPNO01; family MPNO01; genus MPNO01. Next base: position 2,967,076 of record OZ242200.1, read on the forward strand.
CCAGCATGTCCGCATCCCGGGCAGCTACGCCGGACATGTCGAACAGCTACGATGCCTATCTGTCTTCGGGGCTCTACGACCGCCGCTACCCCGGTCCGAACAGACGCACATTGCGAACACTGCTGCGCCTGATGCCGATGGATGGCCGCTTCGTCGATTTCGGCGCCGGGACCGGGCGCTATACCCTGCCGTTGATGGAACGCACCCGGGCGACGGGCGTGGCATACGATGTCTGCCCGACCGCCTGCCGCATGCTGGCGGAGCGCATGGCGCCTTTCGTCGACAATCGCCGGCTCATCGTCAGGAACGACGAGTTGCCGGTGCTGGTCGAATCGTTCCGGCATGGGTTCGACCTCGCCCTCCTGGCATTCGGCGTTGTGGCCCATGTGGCCAGGCTAAAGGAGCGCGTGGATTTGCTGTCCTCAGTTCGGGAAATGCTGAAACCGGACGGCGTGCTGGTCCTCAGCCTGCCCAACGCAAGACGCCGGTTTCACACGGAACAGCGCGCGGCGGCCGCGATGGTGCGGGACGGCAGCCTGGAGCCCGGCGATGTTCTCTACGCACGGCGCTCGGACGCTGGTAATATCCAGATGTTCTATCATCTCTTCTCGCCGACCGAGGCGCGCCATGAGTTGTCGAGCGCCGGCTTCCGGATCGAGAGCGTCGAGCCCGAGAGTCTGCTTCCGGAGACCGCAGTCGTCGGTCATCCCCCGCTGGGTCGGCTGGACGACCTGGCCTGCGCGGTTGCGCCGGCGGCTGCCGGCTACGGATTCCTGATCGTGGCTCGACCGTGAACCCTGTCGGTTTCCCGCGTATCGGCAGGACACCCCGGCGACTTCGCCACGCCGGCCATGCGCTTCTCGTCGCGGCTGTCTGCCTGTTCGGTGTCGGTCCGGCGGTCGCGGATCGGCTCGATGAGATCCGCGCGCGGGGCCACCTGATCGTCGGCGTAAAGGGCGACTACCATCCCTTCGGCGTGCGCGACGATACCGGCAAGCTGGTGGGCTACGACGTGGATGTCGCGCGCGGTCTGGCGGACGCGATCGGCGTGCCGGTGCGGCTGACGCCGGTGACCAGCGCGAACCGGCTGCAGAAGCTCGCACGCGGCGAGATCGACGTCGTCGTCGCGACATTGGGCGACAACCGCAGCCGCCGCCGGCTCGTCACCATGGTCGAGCCCCAGTATTACGGCGATGGCGCCAACGTCCTGATGCGATCGGACTCGGGGATCTCCAGCTGGGAGGGTTTGCGGGGCCGGACGCTGTGCAGCGTTCAGGGCTCGATATGGAACCGGCTGGCCAGCGAGCGCCTCCTGGTCCAGACGATCTCCCTCAACTCGACCCGCGAAGCCGCGCTCGCCCTGCGCAACGGTCACTGCGTCGGTTGGTTGTACGACGAGGTCAATCTGTTGAGCGCGCTGGCGGGCGGAGGCTGGGACGGCTTCACCGTGTCGCTGCCGACGCGCTTCGTTGCCCCCTGGGCGATCGCCATCGAGAAGGAGGAGGCAGGGGGGGCGCTCGACCGGTTGTTGGGCGATACGATCGCCGGTTGGCATCGCGACGGGTTCTTCCAGGAGCTGGAGAAGCGGTGGAGCTTGCCTCCCTCGCCCTATTTGCGGCGCGCGCGCGAGATCTGGCAGCGGACCGACGAGGCGGGAAAATTGGTTTGCCGCCGCGACGAGGCCGGCGACTGGCCCCTCGAATGCCGGGAACGCGCCCTCGTCACCAGCGAGCAGCTGGGCGGGCTGACGGCGATATCCATGGCGTTCAAGGAAGCGACGGGGCTCGACATCAGCCCGGCCTACGATCCGCTCGACCGCAGCGTATTCCTTCACGGACTGTTCCTGACCGTCGCGCTTTCGGTGGCGACCGTGGTCGGCAGCGTCGTCCTGGGTGCGTTATTCGGCTGGGTCATACATCGCCGGATCGTCATCCTGGCGCCGTTCCTGCAGGCGTTTTGCGCCGTGCTCCGCATGACGCCGCCGCTGCTCCAGCTCTACGTCTTCTTCTTCGGCATCGGCGGCATTCTCTTCGCCTACGGCTTCACGCTCGACGCGTTCTCGCTGGCCGCCGTGGTGCTGTCGCTCTATGCCGCGGCCAGCAATGCGGTCTCGTTCTCCCTGGCGGCGGACGTCGCCGCCCGCGACGGCGGCAGGCTGGGATTCTCCTTCGGCGAGTTCCGCCGGGCCCTGGAATTGTGCCATGCCGCCGTGGCGGGCAATTCTGTCAATATCGTCAAGGCCACGGGGATGGCGAGCACGCTTGCACTGCCCGAGCTGGTGCATGCCAGCACGGCGATCGTCGCGGAAAAGGGCAATGACGCCGTGATGATGAACCTGCTGCTGCTCTGCTACTTCCTGCTGGTCTTCGCCACGGTATGGGCGCTCCGCGGTTGGGAGCGTAAGGCGCACAGGACCTAACGATGCCCGATGTCGTCGACGTCCTGATCACCTGGACGCCCTATCTGGCGGTCGGATTCGGCTGGAACATACTGGTTTCGCTGGTCGCGATGGCGGTCGGCACGACTCTGGGGATAGGGCTTGCGGCGATGCGCGGCGGCCGCGTTCGCCGCGTCAGCCAGGGCGCCGGCGCGCTGACATTGGTGGCGGCCAGCGCGCCGACTTTCGTCATGCTGTTCTACCTGGCCTATATGGTGCCGGGGAGATTCGAGATCCTCGGCGCCGTGGTGATCGTGCCGGTGTGGCTCAAGGCGTCGCTCGCGCTGTCGATCGCGGTCGCGGGCTATGTCTCCGACAATGCGCTCGCCGCGTTGCGGGCTCTCAGGCGCGGCCAGACCACCGAAGCGTTGCTGTTCCTGCCGTCCTGGACCAACTACTTCCTGATCATCGTGATGGCGTCCGCCACCGCCTCGGTGATCGGCGTCCCGGAGCTCGTCTTTCGGGTCGACACGGTGATTTCCGCGCTGGGTCAGCCGCATCTGTCGTTTTGGATCTACCTCTACGCGATGGCTTGGTTCCTGGCCTTTGCGGGCGTGATCGCGTTGGTGATGCGCTTCGCGCATGTGCGTCGCACCGACAAGAGCATAAGCCTGTCCCGGCATCTGATTCTGATCGTCACGGCATCTGTCGGCGTCGCCATAATCAGCGTGGCGGCGGCGTTGGGATTGCTGGCGCGAAATACGGTGATCGACCAGGCGGAGAACCAGGCGCAGCTGGTGGCCGGGCTGATCGCGAGCGAGGCCAACCGGGTCGGCGTGATTTCCGACCAGGTCAACCGGATGGTCACGTCCGAGAACGAGGCGCAAGCGATCGCGCTGGCCCAGCTTGCCGACATCATGGGCGATAACACCCGCGCGCTCGCCATCGAGCTGGCGGAGATCACGGCGAACAGCATTGTCGACGATATCTGGGTGCTCGATGAAAATGGAACGCCGTCGGTGCGTGCGATCAAGGGGCTCGGCCAGGTCGGCGACGACATGGCGCTTGGAGACATTGACGGTCCGGTCCTGCGCACCCTGATCTCGGGGCGGCGCTTCTCGATTTCGTTCCGTTCCGTGCCCCGGGACGGGTTGGAGCTCCCGCTGCGCTATGTCGGTGTCCGCAGCCGTCAGGGCCGGTCCGTTCTGGTCGGCAGCCTGGACAACAAGACCGCGAACCTGCGTGCGACCGTCAGCCTCGCGGCGGCGCTCGACTCGCTGGCGGCCCAGCCCGGCATCAGGGCGATCTGGGTCGTCGACGATTCCCTCAAGGTTACCGCTTCGGTCGCCGCAGATGCGCCGCGGGGCGCAGACCAGCCGGAATTCGGATCGGCCGACAAGTCGCTCGCCAGCCGGGCGGTCAGAGGGGCCGCGGAGTCGTTTCTGAGCGACAGCGCGCTGCACGTGGCGGCGCCAATCCTGGATCGCGGCGGCGTCGCCACCGGCGTCGCCGTCATCCACATGCCGCGCGACCATCTCGACTCGCTGCTCGACGACTACGTCAAAATCGGACTTGCAATCACGCTGGCCGCATTCCTGATCGGCGCGGTGACCGCGACCGTGTCGGCCCGCCGCATCACGCGGCCGGTCACGGCGCTGACGCAGGCGGCCGGGGAAATGGACCAGGGCAGTTTCGAAACCGATTCGCTCGATCGCTATGGCGACCGCCAGGACGAGGTGGGGCGGCTGATCCATACGTTCCAGAGAATGGCGCGCGAGGTCCAGGCCCGTCGCGAACATCTGGAGGCGCTGGTCGCGGAGCGCACGCTGGACCTTGAGAACAAGAACGCGCTGCTGGACGAGGCGAACCGCCGCATGGAGGAGGAGCTCTCGGTCGCCCACGCCCTGCAGCATGCGATCCTGCCCAAGACCCTGCCGCCGGATACCGCCTATTCGGGGGACGCGATGATGACGCCGGCGCGCGAGATGGCGGGCGATTTCTACGACTACTTCACCTTGCCGGACGGCCGGCTCGGCCTGGTGATCGCCGATGTCTCGGGCAAGGGCGTCGCCGCGGCGTTCTTCATGGCGATCACCAGAACGGTGATGCGCACCGCCGCGCAGGAGATCGGCGAAGCCGGCCGCTGCATGCGTATGGTCAATGACCGGATCTCCACGGAGAACCCGCACGACCTGTTCGTGACGCTTTTCTACGGCATCCTGGACCCGGCAACGGGGCGCCTGACCTATGCCAATGCCGGTCACAACGCGCCCTTCCTGATCCGAAACGACGGCGCGATCGAGACGCTGCCATTGACCGGCGGCATCGCGGTCGGCGTCTTGCCGGAGCTGCAATACGACGAGGAGAGCCTGACGCTCAATGTCGGCGATACGCTGTTCCTCTACACCGACGGCATTTCCGAAGCGATGAACATGCGGGGCGAGACGTTCGACGAAAGCCGCATCGAGACCGCCCTGTCGATCGGCCCGGAAGCGCCGGTCGACACGGTGATCGGCAGCGTGACCCTGGCGGTCGGCGAGTTCGTCGGCGAAGCGGAGCAGTCGGACGACATCACCTGCCTCGTGCTGCGCTACAACGGCAAGGATGTCTGAGGGCGAACGCGTCTACCCCGTCGCCGCCTCGTCCAGCGTCTGTTTGGTCAGGGTCACGATGTTGCGCCCGTCGCTGCGCCGATAGCGGAACCCGTCCATCAGCACGCGGACGAAGTGAACCCCCAGCCCGCCGATCGGCCGCTCCTCGATCGGCGCGTCGATATCGGGATGAGGCGCGGTGGTCGGATCGTACGGATTGGCGTCGTCCGCAAGCTCGACCACCAGCACGCTGCCGTCCATGCGAACGGTCATCTCGATCCGGTGCCGGCCGCCGTCGTCGAAGCCATAGCTGATCGAGTTGGTCAGCAATTCGTCGACGGATACGTTCACGGCGAAAGCGACGTCGGGCGACAGGCCGTGCTCGGCGCAGAATGCGTCGACCCGCTCTGCCGCGACAGCAAGCTCGCGCAGATCGTTGACCAAGGAAAGCTCAATCACGGCGACTTCCGCGGACCTTCAGACCCTGCACAGAATTACCGGGGAATCGAAAACGCCGGCGCGGCGGCGATCGCATCGGTAATGGATAAGGCATCGCTCGTCGTCAATAGTCTTCCGTTTTCGCCGAACAGGTCAAATGCTTTGCAACCGTCCCGGAATTACTTGCGGCACGGTTTTCCGTGGCGACCGATCCGCCCATGTACTAGCCTTCGAGAATCGCAGAACCATCTGGAGAAGGCACCGACATGGCGATCACGCACTCCACGCATGAGGCACCGACCCAGGAGGTTGCCCTACCGTCGGCCTTGGCCAGGATCAACAGCAATGTGCTGGACGACGCGATCCTCAAGAAGATTGTCGATCCCGACGTCTACTACGCGCTCGCCCAGTGCCGGGCGACCGGGGTGCCGATGGACAGGGAGTTCGCCAATGCGCTGGCGAAGTCGATCCGCGAATGGGCGCAGTCGAAGGGCTGCATCGGGTATTCGCACTGGTTCTCGCCGATGCGCGGGCCGATTCACGGCGAGAAGCTCGAAACCTTCGTCGGCGTGGACTTCGCCACCGATCGCCTGATCATCGACCTGTCCGGCTCCGAACTCTTCCAGACCGAGACCGACGGATCCTCCTTCCCCAACGGGGGGCTGCGCGACACCCATCAGGCGGCGGCCTATATCGGCTGGGACACCGGATCGCCGCCCTTCGTCTACCGGGAAACGCTGTATATCCCGTCCGCCTTCGTGACCTGGAACGGGGAGGCTCTCGACCAGAAAACCCCCCTGCTGCGCGCCGACATGGCGGTCAACGAGCAAAGTGTGCGACTGCTCGCGCTCCTCGGGGATACCGTCACCCGGGAGGTCGTGTGCAATGTCGGCTGGGAACAGGAATTCTTCCTGATCGACCGGGAGAAATACCTCGCCCGGCCCGATTTGGTCGCCACCGGGCGCACGCTGCTGGGAGCGGCGCCGCTGCGCGGTCAGGAAATGTCCACCAACTACTTCGCCAGGCTGTCGCCGCGGGTCAACCGCTATATCGCCGAGACGCGGGAGAAGATGTGGGAGCTCGGGATCTCGATCCATTGCACCCACAACGAGGTGGCCCCGGCACAGCACGAGATTTCGCCGATCTTCAGCCTGGCCAACCTCGCGGCGGATACCAATGTCCTCGCCATGGACGTGCTCCGCGACCTCGCCTTCGAACACGACTTCGCGATCCTGTTCCACGAGAAACCGTTCGCCGGGATCAACGGCACCGGAAAGCACAACAATTGGGGGCTGAACACCGACACCGGCGTCAACCTGTTCGTGCCGGGAGAGACCGAGGACGAGAACCGGCGCTTCATCGCCTTCTGCGCGGCCTTGCTGCGCGGCGTCAACAGGCACGGCGATCTGCTGCGCTGCGGCGTATCGACCGCGGGCAACGACCACCGGCTCGGCGCCCAGGAAGCGCCGCCGGCGATCATCACGCTCCATCTCGGCGAGAACCTCGAAGCCCATGTGAAGGCGGTCGCCGAGGGCGGCGGCTTCTCCGGATACGGAACCCAGCGCAAGGAGATCGAGGTCGTCGCGCCGGTCGCCGATGTGCGCGCCAATCTGGAGGACCGCAACCGCACCGCGCCGTTCCCCTGGTGCAGCAACCGCTTCGAGTTCCGCGCCGTCGGCGGGAACCAGCATATCGCGTTCCCGCTGACCATGGTCAACGCGGCCATGGCCGACAGCCTGAAGCATATGTGCGACGAGATCGACTCCGGCAAGCCGGCCGACCAGGTCATCCGCGAGACCATCAAGGAGAACGGGGGCGCGCTGTTCAGCGGCGACGGCTACTCCGACGCGCTCTACGAGCACGCCGAAAAGGCCGGGCTGATCCATCTGAAGAGCAGCCCGGAAGCCTACGAAGCGCTGACCGCGGCCAAGAACGTCAAGCTGATGGGCGAGCTCGGCATCTTCAACGAGCGCGAGCTCGCGGCGCGTCAGAGCGTCCTCCAGGAGGCTTACGCCAGCGAACTCTGGATCGAGGCCCGCGCCTTGTTGAGGATCCTGCGGACCCTGATCGTACCGGTCGCCGTGGAGGATGTGTGTTCCGATGCGGAGTCCGGGTTCCAATCGCCGCTGTTCGACGAGAAAAGGAAACTCGTCGAGCAACTGCTTGCTGAAATCGAGAACCTGGCCAAGGCGTTCGAGGCCTTTCCGGACGGCGATCCCGGGCAGGCCGCGACCTACGCGCACGAGACCCTCAAGCAGCACATGCAATCCGCGCGGGATGTGGCGGACAGGCTGGAGACGCTGGTGGATGGCCGCACATGGCCGATCCCGACCTATTCCGAAATCCTGCACGACCACCAATAGGGGGTGCGGCGGTACCGGCCGATACGCCTGTTTCGGCCACGCGGGTTTTGCTATAGCTCGCCCAGCGCGCCCGTAGCTCAGCAGGATAGAGCACGAGATTCCTAATCTCGGGGTCGCAGGTTCGAATCCTGCCGGGCGCGCCATGCGCCGCCGTCAGCCGCCGGTGGTGGCGCGCGGCGCTCCGATGTTGCGATAACCCTTGAACCAGTCCACGAAACGCGGAACGCCGACATCGATCGGCGTGGTCGGGGCGTAGCCGAGATCGCGCTGGATCGCGGCGATGTCGGCGCAGGTTTCCTTGACGTCGCCGGGTTGCAGCGGGCGGAAATTGATCTCCGCCTTGAGACCGAGGCTGTCCTCCAGAACCGCGATGAGGCGCATCAGCGGCTCGGGGCGCCGGTTGCCGATATTGTAGAGCCGGTGCGGAACTCCGCTCGCCGCGTCGGGCGGGCTGTCGAGCGCGGCGATGACGCCGGGCACGATGTCGTCGATATAGGTGAAATCCCGCTTCATATCGCCGTCGTTGAACACCTCGATCGGACGGCCCGCGAGGATCGCCTCGGTGAACAGATAGAGCGCCATGTCGGGGCGTCCCCAAGGCCCGTAGACGGTGAAGAACCGGAGCCCGGTCTGCGCGATGCCGTAGAGATGGCTGTAGCAATAGCTCATATGCTCGTTCGCCTTCTTGGTCGCCGCGTAGAGCGAAATCGGCGAATCCGTCCGGTCTTCCACCGAGAAGGGGAGCTTGGCGTTGGCGCCGTAGACGGAGCTCGAACTGGCATAGACGAGATGCCGGAATTCGGGCAGATGCCGGCAATATTCGAGCACCACCATATGCCCCACGAGATTCGCATCGACATAGGCGAAGGGGCGGTCGCGCGAATAGCGCACGCCCGCCTGGGCGGCGAGATGCACGACCCGGTCGATGCCTTCGGCTTCGCCGAGCGCCGCGAACACGGTGTCCCGGTCGGCGAGATCGCAACGCAGCAGCCGGAAGCGCGCGTGCCGTTCGAGACGGGCGATGCGCGCTTCCTTGAGCCCGGTGTCGTAGTAGTCGCTGACCGAATCGAGCCCGACCACCGCCTCGCCGCGAACGAGCAGCGCCTCGCTCACGTGATAGCCGATGAAACCCGCCGCGCCGGTGACCAGGACCGTCATGGCGCCGAACCGGGAGGCGCGGGATCGCCGGCGATCAAAGCGAGCAGGCGCTCGCGCACCGCCTTGCGGTCGATCTTTCCGGTGCCGCCGACCGGCAGCGCCTCGACCGCGAAGATGCGGCGCGGGTGGGCATAGGCCGGGCCGCGCTCAAGCGTGAACGCCTTCAGCGCCGCCTCGTCCGCCTCCCGATCCGGGTGCAGGGTGACCAGCGCCGCCGGCGCCAGGTCCTTGAGCGCGTGCGGCACCGGCGCGACGACGGCGTCGATCACGGCGGGGTGCTGGACCAGCAGGAGCTCGACCTCCTTGGGGTTTATGTTCTCGCCGCCGCAGGAAAACTGGTCGTCGGTCCTGCCCTGAAAATAGAAAAACCCCTCGACGTCGCGGCGAAACAAATCGCCGGTGCGCAGCCAACCCCCCCAGGCGCTCCGCATCGAGGTCGGGCCGGTTGTTGTAGCCGACGAGAACCGCGGGCGAGCGGACCCAGAGCTCGCCTTCTTCCGCCTCCCCGCCGGCCTCCCCCATCAGCCTGATCCCCACCCCGGGCGCCGCCAGCCCGCAGCTGCCGCGCGGCGCCGGCCTGCCGTCCGTCGCCTCGCGTAGCGGACCGCCGCCCTCGGTAAGGCCGTAGGCTTCGATCACCTCGGCGCCGAACGCCTGCTCGACGGCGGCGATCAGCTCCGCGCCGACCACCGCCGAGCCCATCTCCAGCACCTTGAGGGCGGAGAAATCGAGGCTCTGGAGCAAGCCCCGCTCGGCCAGCATCATCCGGTACATCGCGGGCACGCCGCCGGCCTCGGTGCAGCGGTATTCGCTGAGCGCCCGGAGAAAGAGGCGGGGCTCGAAGCGCGGCAACACGACCACCGAAGCGCCGACACGAAGCTTGGGCTTCACCGAAACCCGCATCGCGTTCTTGTGATAAAGCGGACCCGCGATCAGCGCGCGGTCGTCGGGCGCGGCCGGCCAGTGGAGCTGCGACGAGCGGATCGCCCAGAGCATGCCGTCATGGGCGAGCAGCACGCCCTTGGGACGGCCGGTCGAGCCCGAGGTGTAGGGCAGAAACGCGACCTGCCGGGCGCCGATCGGCGGCGGCGCGAAGCCGCTCGGATCGGCCTCCGCGAGTGCGGCCTCGTAGTCCTCCCAGCCGGCTGGGGCCGGCGCGGTGGCGATGCGCGGCGCGAGCCGGGCGGCTTCGGCGATAGCCTCGATCTCGGGATGCGCGCCCGGGGAGACGATGGCCGCCCTGCAGCCCGAGTCGCCGATGACGAAGCGGATGGTGTCCGCGCCGAGCCTGATATTGAGCGGGACCGGGACCAGCCCCGCGCGCATCGCCCCGAAAAACGCCTCCACGAACTCGAACCGGTTCGCCATCGCGAGCAGCACGCGGTCCCCGTGCGCCAGGCCGCGCGCGCAGAGCGCGGCGGCAACGCGGTCCATCCGCGCGTCCAGCTCGGCATGGGCGATCGTCCTGGGCGGCGTGCGCGACAGATCGACGATCGCCGTCCGGTCGCGATGCGCGGCCGCCGCTTCGCGGTTGAAATAGCCGAGATTGCAGTCGCGCGGATCCGCCATCAGGCGTGGCCGAGCGCGGCGAGGATGGAATCGGGCGTAATTGGAATCGCCTCGACCGCGGCGCCGAGCGGCGCCAGCGCGTCGTTCACGGCGTTGAACACGGTGCCGGGCGCGGCGGCGGTGCCGGATTCGCCGACGCCCTTGGCCCCGAGGCCGGAGACCGATGTCGGCGTTTCGACATGGGCGAGGACGATATCCGGCATCTCGGCCGCCATCGGCACCAGATAGTCGACCATGGTGCCGTTGAGAAGCTGGCCGTCCCGGTCGTACAGGCTGTGCTCGTAGAGCGCATCGCCGAGCCCCTGGACGATCGCGCCGCGCAGCTGCTCTTCGGCGAGCAGGGGGTTGATCAGACGCCCGCCATCCTCGACCGCCCAGTAGCCCAGGATGCGGACCGCCCCGGTGTCGGTGTCGATCTCGACCTGGGCCCCGTGGGCGCCGTTGGTGAAGACGTATTCCGGCACCCGGAAACGGCGGGTCTGGGTGAGCGACGGATAGACCCCGTCGGGCAGCTCGCCCGGGCGGAAAAAGGCGATGTCGCCGAGCTCCGCGAGCGTCATCCGCGTCTCGCCGCCGCCGCGCGCGACAACGGCGCCGTCCCGGACCGCCAGCGTCGCGGGGCCGGCCTGAAGCAATGTCCCGGCGACGTCGAGGATCTCGTCGCGCAACGCCTCGCCCGCCCGCCGCGCCGACTCGCCGCCGATGCCGCCGCCGCGCGATCCGTAGGTCCCCCCGCCATAGGGAACCGCGTCGGTGTCGCCGGTGATCACCGCGACCGCCTCGAACGGCACGCCGACCGAGTCCGCTACGACCTGCGCGATGATGGTCTCGGTCCCCTGCCCCTGCTCGGTGACGCCGGCGAGGCAGGTGATCGCTCCCGAGGGTTCGAGCCGGACGGTGCAGCCATCCTGCGCCGAGATCGGCACGCCCGCGGGGCCGTAGATCTGCGGGCCGGGGTTGGTGCCCTTGATGAAGGAGGCGAGCCCGATGCCGCGCAGGATGCCCTGCTTGCGCTTCTCCTCACGGGCGGCGCAGAGCGCGTCATAGTCCATCAGCTGCAGCAGCTTCTCCATGCAGGCCTGGTGCGACAGCTCGTCGAGCCCGACGCCCGAGGGCGCCTTCACCGGATAGGCGTCGTCGGGGACGAAGTTGCGCTGTCGAAACTTTGCCGGGTCGAGCCCGAGTGCCGACGCCGCCCGGTCGATCAACGCCTCGACGGTCAGGATCGCGATCGGATGGCCGACCCCGCGATACTGGGAAATCGGCACCTTGTTCTGGAAGACGACCGTTGTGCGGCCGCGGTAATTGCCGATCTCGTAGGGCCCGCCGGAGGTGTTGAGCACCTGGTTGGCCTCGACCGAGCTGGTCCGAGGATAGGACGAATAGGCGCCGGCGCCGACCAGATCCTCGATCTCGAGTGCGGCGAACCGGCCGTCGTCCGCCACCGCGAGCCGGCCCCGGATCACGTGATCCCGGGCATGAATGTCGGAGACGAAGGATTCCAGCCGGTCGGCCCAGTAGCGCACCGGACGGGCGAGCAGGATCGCCAGCGCTGCGGCGGTGAACTCGTCGCCGTAGTGGTGGCTCTTGATCCCGAACCCGCCGCCGACATCATGCGCGATCACCCGGACGTCGCGGTCCTCGAGCCCGAGATGGCGCGCGAACAGGATTTGGGTCATATGCGGCGCCTGCCCGCCATAGTGGAGCGTGAGCTTGCGGTCCCCGGGGTCGTAATCGGCGACGATCGCCCGCGCCTCCAGCGGCACCCCGGTATGGCGGCCGAAGCGGAACTCTCCCTCGACGACGAGCCGCGCGGCGGCGAAGGCGGCGGCGGGGTCTCCGGTCTCGACGGTTCGCTCATAGAGCCGGTTGGTGCCGAGCGAGGGGTGGAGGATCGGCGCTCCGTCTTCGAGGGCCGTCTCGACATCGGCGACGGCCGGCAGCTCCTCCCACTCGACCAGGACGTGCTCGGCCGCATCCTCGGCGCGCGCCCGGCCCTCGGCGACGACGGCGACCGCGGGCTCGCCCTGCCAGCGCGCGCAATCGACCGCCATGCCGTATTGCGGCACCGAGAGCAGCGCGGGCGCGTTCTTCATCGTGCCCAGCCATGGCCGGCTCCGCTCGGCGAGCTCGGCCCCGGTGAGAATCGCCACCACGCCGGGCTGCGCCTTTGCCCCGGCGATGTCGATCGACCGGATACGGGCATGGGCATAGGGGCTGCGGACGAAGGCGACATCGACCAGCCGCTTGAAGCTGAGATCGGCGACGTGGCGGCCGCGCCCGCTGGCCGCACGGCGGGCGTTGGGGCGCGCCAGGGGGCGTCCGATCACCGTTTCGCTCATGTCCGCGCTCCGCGCACCGCCAGGATCGGTCGGGGGTGAGACCGGAAGACCGAAGGGCGTCCCGGACCCGTTTCCTCGTCCCTCGACCGACCGGGTCTTGCAAACCGTTTCGTATCCGGCAGTTTACCCGACCTGCGCTTCAGCGGCAGCGTCCGCCGCCGCATCCCGTTCCTGCGCCCGCCGCCTACCAGCGGGCGATGAACCGCAGACTTGCAGTGTGCTCCGGGTGGCCGCCGGCATATGCATGCCGGGCGGCTTCGAGGCCGAAGGTCATGTCGACATCGTCGCGCCGCGCGGCGGCGAGACGCCAGCCGATGCGGACCTGGCGCCCGCCTTGCGTCGTCAGCCCGAGCCCGAGATACGGCGTGCCGGTGAACCGCCGGGCGAACGCGGGGAAGCCGTAGGAGAGTTCCGCGCCGAGCCGCGCGACCCGCGGCCGCGTCTCGTTTCGCGACAACCCCGCCAGGGTCCCGCGCCCGATCAGCGCATCCGCGCCGCCCGTCGACGCCGCGCCCCAGGACGGCGCCAGGCTGAATGACGGCCCGCGCTCCGAGACCGGGTTCGGGTCATAGCGCAGCGCCCCCGATACACCCCACTCGCGGAAGCCCGACGCCTCGTGCGCCAGCAGACCGCGCGCGTTCAGCCTGAGCAAGAGACCGCTCCCGGGATCGGCCAAGGCAATGCCGCCGCCGACATCCGCGCCGAAACCGGTCTCGGCGTCGCCGCCGTCATGGCGCGCCCCGATCTCGAGTGACGGCGTCAGCGTCGCACCCCCGCGGAAGGGCCGGACCCACGAGCCCTCCAGCGCGAGCCGCAGGCGGCTCACATCGGCGTCCGCCGCCTGAAATCCGGCCTTGGCCTTCGAGGTCGTGCGCACATAGAACGCATCGGTCTCCAGCGCCAGTCGGAGGCCGTGCCGCTGCGTGAACAACAGGCCGCGCGCCCCGGTTCCCGCCATCGAGAGCGACATGTCGGCGTCCTTGGCCGGCTGTCTCGCCGGCGTGATCTGCGTCACCCTCAGCGTCCCCCGCCCGTGGCCCACCACGCCCCACAGCGACAGGCGATCCGTGAGCGCGTAGCGGATATAGGGGTAGGCGCCGGTCAACGACGTCGCAAGCTTGCCCGTCTCTTCGCCGCTCCGGTAGCTGCCTTCGCCCCGGCTGTGCGAGAGCGCGAGGCCGGCGAGCCAGCGTGGGGCCGAATAGTCGGTCCCGAGCGTCGCCGCGGTCACCGTTCCGTCAAGCCGGATCGCGCCGTCCCGGCCGTCGAATACCGAATGTCCGCCCCGGCCCCACAGGGAGAAGGACCCGCCGCCGTCGGTCGCGCCGCTGAGCGCGAAGGCGGTCCCGGTCAGCAGGTCGCGGTCGGCGACGCGGCGGGACCGGAACGGAACCGATGCCGCCGCGTTCGCCGTCGTGCCAAGCGAGCCATCCGGGCGCACCGCGCCGTTGAAGGCCTGGCCGGCGAGCTTGCCGCGCAGCCCGGCCTCGCGCGAGGCCGTCAGCCGCTCCCGGATCCCGTCCAGAACGGACCCGACCGTCCCGCGCCCGAAGCGCGCCAACCATGGCTTGCGGACCGATTCACTGGCGGGTAAGGCGGGGGCGGGCAAGGCGGGGGCGGGCAAGGCGGGGGCGGGTAAGGCGGACGCCTCGTCGTCCCGGATCGTCAGCTTCGCATCGAAGGGTTCCAACAAATCCGATGTGCCGTTCACGGTGCCCGAAAGCGTGACCTCCTGATGGCCTTCCAGGTCTTCGTTGTGGACCGCCGCGATCGTCACCTCTCCGGTGCTTTCCGTCGCATCGGCCGCGAAACTCAGGACCTTGTTCGAACTCACCGTGAAATCGGCGGCCGTCGCCGGCGCCACCGGGGTTGCCGCCACCGTCACCGTGAACGGAGTCGCCGATGGCTCCGGCGCTGTCGCCGTGACGACGGATTCTCCGCCGTTCTCGTCGATCGAGCGCGGCGTCAGAACGAATTCGACCCTGGGCTTTGTGATATTGACCAATGGAATGCGGTTTATTGTATAGACCGGTATTCCGGACAAATCCTGAAGCGCCGTTGTGAGGTCGATGTCGAAGTTGTCATGCTTGGGCGGGTTGTAACCGACGACTACAATAGCGCTCGATTCCACCGGTTCCGATAGTGTCAGGATTACCTTGTCGCCTGTCACTTCAACGCTTCCAGGTCGCACAAGCCGTCCACCGTCAACGCCAACATGGAATTGGACTCTATTCGGCGTCCTGTCCGATTTCAGCGGTTCGCTGAAGATCAGCACCGCCCGATCGCCGTCCACTGTGCTGCTCGGCCTCGACACCTCTGGCCGGGTCATGTCTGTGGCACCGCCGATGCCGTCGTCTTCGACGATCGTTAGCGTTTCGTCGGACGGTCCCGTCACGTTGGTTCCGCCGGTTACCGCTCCGCTGACCTTCACGCTGACGCCGCCCCGGCGCTGGTTTGTGTGCCCTTCATTGTCGATGGCCGTGATTGTCACCGTCCCGGTGCTCGCCGCCGCGTTCGGCGCGAAATTAAGTGTCGTCCCACTCACCGTCACACGGCCCGTGGAGGGGCGCCTTTCCGCCGTGGCGGCGGCGGAAATCTCTACCGTGAACGCTGTCGTCGATGCGGGCGAAACCGTCGCCGTGACGGTAGCCGTTCCCCCGTTCTCGGCAATCGAAGTCGACGACAATCCAAGCGTTACGGTTTGTGCCTGCGCGGCGTTGACGACGCCAAGCGCCAAAACCGTGAGCAAACCCAGGAAGAGAGAAACCGCCGGTGCAGCGGCCGGCCGGACAAAAGCAAACATCATTTCTCCGATTCTGGTCGGGGGGGCGAGCCGACGATGCTGGAAAGGCCGCACCGGATGAAACGGCGACGCGGGCGGCGTGTCGGGAGCACAGGCTTTCGGTATTGCGCGACCCAAAGCGCAAGGGCGGGAAGTTTCGGAGCGTCTCGCAACCGGCCACGAAACTCGCCGAACCCCCTCTCTCAACCATTTCGTGTAACTTATTGACACTATTCAACCTTAAGCCGCAATCGCGCGCGCGTCTTCCAGCCGGCTGCCATCCACACCCGGCAATGACGGTATCGCGACTGCTATGCCGGGACTAGCATGGACAAGCCTGCTTAAGTCAACGGGCCAATTGTCGCAGTTCTGGTTATCTTGGCCGGCCCGCAGGCGGGGTGCGCCACGGGCGTCCGGTCACCGCTTCGCTTGCGTCCGCGCCCCGAGCGCCGCGAGGATGCGTTCGGGTGTGAAAGGCTGCGCCGAGACGGTGACCCCGAACGGCGCCAGCGCATCGTTGACCGCGAGCCAGGAAGCGGCGGTGGCGCCGATGGTCCCCCCCTCGCCCACGCCCTTGGCACCGAGCCTGGTTGTCTCCTCCAGCCCGTCGACATGGGCGGTCACGATGTCGGGCATTTCCCGCGCCATCGGGACGAGGTAGTCCGCGAGAGTGCCGTTGAGAAGCTGGCCGCTGCGGTCATAGACGCATTCCTCGAAGAACGCCGCGCCGAGCCCCTGGACGGCCCCTCCCCGCAGCTGCTCGTCGACCAGCAGGGGGTTGACGATGCGTCCGCATTCATCGGCGACCCAGACCCCGAGCAGCTCGATCTCACCGGTCTCCGGGTCCAGCTCCAAATGGCAGCCGAGCGCCCCGTGGGCGACGTAGTAATGCGCGCGGTTGGGGACATGGTGGCGGGTCACGGCGAGCTCGGGCTGGAGATCGGCGGGAAGCGTGTCCTGGCGGAAATGGCCGATGCGCGCGACTTCACCGAGCGAGAGCCGGGGCGTGCCGCCTTCCCGGTCGACCACCGCGCCGCCCTTGAGGTCCAGGCTCGCGGGTTCGGCCTGCAAAATCGGCCCGGCAAGGGCGAGCACGTTCTCTTTGAGCGCGATCGCTGCGGCGAGCGATGCCTCGCCCCCCATCGCCAGTCCGCGCGATGCCCAGGCGCCGCCGCCGAACGGCGTGACCGCGCTGTCGCCGGAGATCACGTCGATGTCCTCGAGGTCGACGCCGAGCTGATCGGCGACGATCTGGGCGATCGCGGTGAGCGTGCCCTGCCCCTGGTCGGTGACGCTGGTGATGCAGCGGATCCTGCCCGACGGCTCGAGCTTGACCGTCGTCCCCTCCTGGGTCGAGACCGGCGCTTCGGAGGGGCCGTAATAGCCGGGGCCGTAGGCCGTCGGTTCGATGAAGGTGGCAACCCCGATGCCGCGATAGACCCGGCGCTCCCGCTGCGCGGCCTGCTCGGCGCGGAGAGTGTCGTAGCCCATGACCTCGACGAGGCGGTCGAGCGCCTGCGCGAACGAGATCCGCGGCAGCCGGATGCCGCCGATGGTGGTGGCCGGCAGGGTGGCGGGATCGAGATAGTTGATCCGGCGGAAGGCGACCGGGTCCATCCCGATCGCGCGCGCCGCCAGGTCGCAGAGCTGCTCGGTGACCGCGCAGGCGATCGGCACGCCGACGCCGCGATACATGCCGACGATCGGCTTGTTGACATAGGCCGCCCGCATCGCGCCGCGATAGACCGGCACCCGGTAGGGCGCGCCGGCATTGGTGATCGCCATCATCCCTTCGGCGATACCGAACCGGATAAAGGCGGTGTACGCGCCGATCGCCGAAAGGTCGTCGACCTCCATGGCCAGGATCTCGCCGCTCCCCGATACCGCGATCCGCCCCCGCACCGTGTGATCGCGGCTATGCGCATCGGCGCCGAAGGACTCGATGCGGTCGGCGCAGTACTTGACCGGCCTGCCCAGCAGCCTGGCGATCGCCGCCGTCGCGATCTCGTCGTCATGGACGTTGATCTTGAGCCCGAACCCGCCCCCCACGTCCGGGCAGATCACCCGCACGCGATGATCGTCGATGCCGAGCAGGGCGGCATAGACCTCCTGCATCTGAAAAGGCGATTGGTGGGACTGGTGGACGACGAGCGTCCCGTCCGACGGGCGATAGTCGGCGATCGTCACCCGCGGCTCCAGCGTCACCGCGGTATGGCGGCCGAAGCCGAACTCGTGCTCGACCGTCGCCGCGGCAGCGGCGAAGGCAGCGTCGACATCGCCGGCCTCGATCCGGTGCGCCAAGGCCAGATTGTCGCCGAGCGAGGGATGGATGACGGGGCTCCCGGGGGTGAGCGCTGCGGCGGGATCGGCCACGGGTTCGAGCGCATCGTAGTCGACCGTCACCAGATCGGCCGCGTCTTCCGCCGCCGCGCGGCTTTCGGCCACCACCGCGGCGACCGGCTGGCCCTGCCAGTAGGCGGTATCGAGCGCCATCGGCGGCTGGGGCGCGGATTTGTGGCCCGGCCGGTGCGCCGCGATCGCGATCATCGGTGCGCAGATATCGGCAAGGTCGGCGCCGGTCACGACCCGGAAGATTCCGGGCTGCCGGGCCGCCTCTTCGCCGTCGACGCGTAGGATCCGGGCATGGGCGTGGGCGCTCCGCACGAAGGCGACGTGCAGCATCCGGGGCAGCACGATGTCGTCGGTGTAGCGGCCGCGCCCGTGCGCGAGCCGCCGGGCGGCGATGCGGGGCGCGGAACGACCGATCGCACCGCCTTCGAGAACCGGCTCCGTCAAACCCTTCTCCGCCGCACCCCTGTCCTGGACCGCGCCCATCAAGCCACGGAACGCGCGGCACCTCAACCGCGGCCCGGCCGCCATTGGCGCGCGACCCTCGCCTCGCCATGATGGCGGCGGTGGTGTGGGATCGAGAGGCGGCGTTGAATCGGCCGGGCGAAGCGAAGAATGGCGCGACGGCTCCGGGCGTCGCGGCGCGGATCGGCGGCCTGTGGCTTGCGCTGCCGGCCAATTTCCGCGGCATCCTGCTGCTCGCGGGCGGGGCTTTCCTGCTGACGAGCTCGGACACCTTCGTCAAGGCGCTCGGCGCCAAGTTCGCCCCCTATGAGCTCTCGTTCTACCGCTACGTCACCGGGATGGTCGTTCTCGCGCCGCTTTTCGTCCAACTGGGCTGGAACGGTCTCAAGACCGCCCGGATCGGCGTCCACGGGCTGCGGATGGCGCTCGCCTTCGTCGCCCAGATCGGCGTTTTCTACACGATCATTCACCTGCCGCTCGCCGACGCGACGGCGTTCATGTTCTCGAAGCCGCTATTCACCACCCTGGTGGCGGTGATCGTCCTGTCGGAGCTGGTCAGCGGCCGGCGCTGGATCGCCACGGCGGTCGGGTTCCTGGGCGTGCTGGTGATGATGCGGCCGGGCGCCCAGGGCATCGACCCGGTCGCTTTGATAGCGGTCGGCACGGCGCTGATTTTCGCGATCGCCAATGTGCTGATCCGCATCCTCGCGGTGACCGAGCCGACCAGCCGGATGCTGTTCTACTACCATATCGGCGGGGTGGCGGTTTTCGCCGGCCCGACGATCTGGGCCGGGCATGCGCCCGTCGGGGTGGAATGGCTGCTTTTGCTGGCCATCGGCGTCCTCACCACAGGCGGCATGTTCTGCTATTTCCGCGCGTTCTCGATCGGCGAGGCCAACGCGGTCGGCCCGGCCGAGAATTTGCGCCTGATCTACGCGGCGCTGCTGGGTTTCCTGCTGTTCTCGGAGATCCCGTCGCTGTGGACGGTGATCGGGGCTGCCATCATCGTCGGCAGCACCTACTATATCGCCCGGGCCGAGGCGAGAGGCGGGAGGGGCGAGTGACGGAAACGGCGGTCTTCGAGCCGGGCGGCTATCGCTATATGCGGGGGGTATTCCAGTATTCGGGCGGGGTCGCGGCGGAGCCGGGCTTCGCGATCGAGCGCGCACGGTTCCGGCGACTTCTTCCCCTGGAGGAGGGCTTTGCCGCGATCGAGGCGCATCTCGCCGCGCGCGGCCGCAAGCCGACCGCGTTCTGCGCCTGCGAGCTGAGGTCGCCCGCGCCCTTCACGGAGGACGGGTTCGCCGCCTTCAACCGGGTCTATGTCGGGACGCTGGAGCGCTGGGGCGTTTTCCGCGACGGCGACAACCCGGTCGCGCGCTCCAACGTGTGCCCCGCGATCGACCCGCCGCCCGCGCCGAGCTTCCATGCCTTCAGCTACACCGTGGAGGCGGCCGGCGGAAGCTCGGGGGGGTTCGTTGCCGCGGGCGGCGCCGATGCGCCCGAGGGCAAGGTCAATTACCGCGATCACATCGTTCGCCGGGGCGAAACATCGCCCGAGGCGCTCGGCGAAAAGGCGCGCTTCGTGCTGGCCGAGATGGAGACCCGCATGCGGGCGCTCGGCGCGGGGTGGGGAGATTCGACCGCGACCCAGCTCTATACGGTGCACGACCCGCACCCGTTCCTGGCCGACGAGATCGTCGCGCGCGGCGCCGCACCCGCGGGGCTCACCTGGCACTATGCGCGCCCGCCGGTCGAGGGGCTGGAATACGAGATGGATGTCCGCGGCGTTGCCGTCGAGCGGACGATCTGAACGCCGCCTATTCGGCCTATTCGACGGTAACCGATTTCGCCAAATTGCGGGGCTGATCCACGTCCGTGCCCTTGGCCACCGCCGCGTGATAGGCGAGAAGCTGCGCCGGGACGGTGTAGAGGATCGGCGCCACGAAGGGGTTGACCTCGGGAAGCTCGATGGTCGCCGCGGCCATCGCGCCGAGCTTCTCGACACCCCGCCGGTCGGACAGGAACACCACCTTGCCGCCGCGGGCGACGACCTCCTGCATGTTGGACGCGGTCTTGTCGAACAATTCGTCCGAGGGCGCGATCACGATCACCGGCACGTTCTCGTCGATCAGGGCGATGGGGCCGTGCTTCATTTCGCCGGCGGCGTAGCCTTCGGCATGGATGTAGCTGATCTCCTTGAGCTTGAGCGCGCCTTCGAGCGCGATCGGGAAGCCGGTGCCGCGGCCGAGATAGAGCACGTCCCGCGCCTCGGCCACTTCGCGGGCAAGCGCGGCGATGTGCTCGTCATGGTGCAGGATGTCGTTGACGCGCGACGGCAGCTCGACCAGGGCCTGGCACAGCTCCGCCTCGACCGCGCGGTCGATCGCGCCGCGGCCGGCGGCTATCGCGATCGTCAGGCAGGCAAGAGTGGTGAGCTGGGTGGTGAACGCCTTGGTCGAGGCGACGCCGATCTCCGGGCCGGCCAGGGTTCTGAGCACCGCATCCGATTCGCGGGCCATCGAGCTCTCGTCGACATTGATCACCGAGACGATGTGCTGGTTCTGCGTCCGGGCATAGCGGAGAGCGGCCAGCGTGTCGGCGGTCTCGCCCGACTGGGAGACGAACAGCGCCACCCCGCCCGGCGGCAGGACGGGGGTGCGGTAGCGGAACTCGGACGCGATCTCGACCTCGACCGGGATCTTCGCGAGCCGGGCGAGCCAGTATTTCGCGACCAGCCCCGCGTGGTAGGAGGTTCCGCAGGCGACGATGGTCACCTTGCCGACCCGGCCGAGATCGAACGGCATGTCCGGCAGGGTGATGACGCCGTCCCACGGGTTGAGCACGCTGTGCAGCGTATCTCCGATCACCGCCGGCTGCTCGTAGATCTCCTTGAGCATGAAATGGGCGAAATTTCCCTTGCCGATCATCGCGCCCGAGGCCGCGGTGCGCCGGATCTCGCGCTCGACGACGACGCCGTCCTGGTCGTGGATGACCGCCCCGTCGGGCCGCACCTCCGCCCAGTCGCCCTCGTCGAGATAGCAGATGCTGCGGGTCAGGGGCGCGAGCGCGAGCGCGTCGGAGCCGAGATACATCTCGCCCTCGCCATAGCCGATCGCCAGCGGGCTGCCGCGCCGCGCCCCGATCATCAAATTGTTGTGCCCGGCGAACAGGATGGCGAGCGCGAACGCGCCCTCCAGCCGCTTGAGCGCCCCGGCGACCGCCTCCTGCGGGGTCTTTCCCTGGCGCAGGCTGCGGCTGATCAGATGCACCGCCGCTTCGGTGTCGGTGTCGGTCGCGAAAACATGGCCGGCGGCGGTGAGTTCGCGGCGCAGCTCCTGGAAGTTCTCGATGATGCCGTTATGCACCAGCACCACGTGCTCGTCGGCATGCGGGTGCGCGTTGTCGACGGTCGGCATGCCGTGGGTGGCCCAGCGCGTATGCCCGATCCCGATCGTGCCGGGGAGCGGCTGCCCGGCGATCACCCCTTCCAGCCTGGCGATCTTGCCTTCGGACCGGCGCCGCTCGACACGGCCGTTGACCAGGGTGGCGATACCCGCGGAATCGTAGCCCCGGTATTCGAGCCGCCGCAGCCCGTCGATCAGCAGCGGCGCAACTTCGCTTTTACCGATGATGCCGATGATGCCGCACATCGGCCCGGCCCTATCGCCCCGGCGTCGGCTTGGCGGCCGGGACCGGCTCCTTGTTTGCCCGCCGGCGCACCCGGAAGGCCTCGGCCCAGCCGGTCTTGACCCTTTGCGTGCCGCGCTCGACGGCGAGCGAATCGGCGGGGACATCCCTGGCGATCACGCTCCCGGCGCCGACGATCGCGCCGGCCCCGATGGTGACGGGTGCGACCAGCGCGGTGTTCGAGCCGATGAAGGCGCCGGCCCCTATCTCGGTCTCCGCCTTGGTGAACCCGTCATAATTGCAGGTGATGGTACCGGCGCCGATATTGGCCCCTTCCCCGACCCGGCTGTCCCCGACATAGCTCAAATGGTTCACCTTGGCGCCGGCGCCGAGCGACGAGGCCTTGATCTCGACGAAATTGCCGATACTGACCCGATCCCCGATGCGGGCGCCGGGGCGGAGCCGGGCGAACGGCCCGATGACCGCGCCGTCGGAGATCTCGGCCCCTTCGATATGGCAGAACGCCTTGATGGTCACATCGTCGCCGACCGTCACGCCGGGGCCGAAGACCACCTGCGGGCCGATGACGACATCGCGGCCAAGCCCGGTGTCGTGGCTGAAATAGACGCTGTCCGGATCGATCAGCGTCGCTCCCGCGGCCATCGCCCGCGCGCGCAGCCGGCGTTGCAGGACGCGCTCGGCGATGGCGAGCTCGGAACGGGCGTTGACGCCCATCACCTCATCGGGGTCCGCCGCCTCGGTAACCGCGCAAGCGAGTCCGCGCGACCGGGCGATGTGAACGATATCGGTGAGGGAGTACTCGCCCTTCGCATTTTCATTGCCGACCGCATCGAGCAGCGACAACAGGTGACGCCCGTCGGCCGCCATGATGCCGGCATTGCAGAAACCGATCCGGCGGGTTTCCTCATCCGCATCGCGGTGTTCCACGATCGCTTCGAGCCGGCCGTCTTCGCCGGTTATCAGCCGCCCGTACTCCGCCGTGTCGCCGGGCCGGAAGCCGAGGACGACGACGGCGGGGTCGGCAGGCGAGCGCCGCATGTCGAGCATGTGGCGGATCGTATCGGCGGTGAGCAGCGGCGTATCGCCGAACAGGACCAGCACGTCCCCGTCGAACCCGTCGAGGAAATCCCTGGCGGCAAGCACCGCATGGGCGGTGCCGAGCGGCGCATCCTGGGTTACCGTCGGGACCGGCGCCACCGCCGCGCCGACCGCGTCGGCGCCGGGGCCGATCACCACGGCCACGCGATCGAGCCCGATTTCGGCCAGCCGGTCCAGCACATGTCCGATCATCGACCGTCCGGCGATCTCGTGCAGCGACTTGGGCCGCGCCGACTTCATGCGGGTGCCCTTGCCAGCGGCCAGCACGAGGGCAGCGGCTTTCCTGTCACTCATTGGGCGGACACCGGCACAATTTGATGGACTTGCGCCGAAAACTGCCACAAAGCCGGACCGGACGCCACGCTCTTGGCCCGGCTCGTCCCGGGGCGGCGGGCCGGTCCCGTGCGGTCAAGGCGGCATCCGGTACACCTTGGAACTCCCGTCCCCGACGATGCGGGCGCTCCTCAGATGTCCGATCGCCCCGCCGAGATCGGTGTCGTACTGGACCCGTACCGGCAGCGGATGAACGCCCTGGAACAACGGGGCGAACCAGAAGGTCATGGTTTTCTCGCCGCTTGCGAGCCCGCCGTAATCGCTTGCCTTGCGACGGCCGTGCAGGATTTCGATTCCGAGGTCGCAGACCACTGCCTTGCCGGAATAGGCGGAGTGGCGGGATCGCGGCAGCTCGTCCTCGCCGAACGCTTCGAAGACGGCGTCGAAGCGGCTGCGGCCGTCGAAGACCGGCACTCTGATCGAGCACGAACCGGGGCTGTCCGCCGCGCGCGCGGCGCTGAGGATGGCGGTCACAGCGTCGACCGCACCCTGCATGTATTCGGCCGGCACCCGGTGGCGCTTGGATTTGCGGCTGGTGCTCACGACAACGGGACGGCCGTCGCGGTATTCGAGGGTGGTCCAGCGCCGCTTGTCGCGCCAGGTGCTCTCCGTATGGGTGCGGTCGGGCACCAGCCCTGCCTCGCGGACCCGCCCGCTCGAGCGGACGCGGAGGGACCAGGGCAGCACATACCGGATCAGACCCGGCACCTCTCCCGACAGATCCAGCTCGTACCCGTCGCCCCGCAGCGCGAGGCCGATCTTGAGATCGACCGTATGGAGCCCGCCGATATAGACCGCATAGAGCAGTTCGACGTTGTTCTCTGCCGATGGGGCCGGGCTCTCCGCCCTTGCCGGTGCCGCGACGATCCCCGCCAACAGCAGGGAACAAAGCGCACGCCGAGTTATCCTGGCCAAGATCGTTCTACCCGCGACGGTTGTTTCTTCGAGGCGCAAATTGATCCGGGAAGGCGCGACTCGCAACCCTCCATGTGGGGCCGGTTTCTTGACACTGCGGAGCGGCGAGCCGTATACCCGCCAATCCTTGGGCGCGTAGCTCAGCGGGAGAGCGCTCGCCTCACACGCGAGAGGTCGCTGGTTCAAACCCAGCCGCGCCCACCACCGGCAAGCCGAGACGGTCCCGCGTCGCCTAGGCGATTTCGGCGTTCTCGATCACCACCAGCGCCCGGACCTCGATGCTCTCGCGCGGGGGAGCATCGTCCGGCGTCTCGGCGTAGGAAAAGGCGCCGTGGGGCGTGAAGCGGGCGCGGCCGTCGTCGATGCTGTCCCAGCCCTTGAGCAGCAGCACCTCGTCGGGCGTCATTTCCGGCGCGTAGTACCAGCGCTGGGTCGGCGCATGGGCGAGTTGATAGATCTCGCCGACCCGGTCGGGAAAGATCTGGTCGGTGGCGAGGAGTTGCGCGGCTGCGACGGTGGACGCATCGGCAACCGCCAGCGGAGAGCGCCGAACCGGGCCCGATATCGGCCGCCAGACATTGATCTGGATGATATGCGCCCCGCTCCCGGAAAGCCGGTTCGCCTCGTCCTCTCCAAGAATGTCGGCGGCGCGCTGCGGACCACTCGCGACGGTGTAGTCGACATGAACCCGGATAGCGGGGCCGCGCAGCCCGTCCGGATTGGGTGCGCCCGTCTCGCTGTCGGATCGCCGTGTGGCGTCGAAAACCACGGTCCGGTCCGCGCCGAACCGTTGGTTGAGCAACGCCTCGATTTCCGGGAAATAGCGGTTCTCGGTCTCGTCGTGGTCATAGAGATCCGCGACCTGCGTCTCGTGGCGGTGAAGTTCGAAACCCTCGCGGTCGACCGACAGATCGCCGGCGAGGGGACGCATGTCGGCGATCGGAACGACGATCGATTCGGTCTCGAAGAACAGCTTCTGCGTGCCGCCGGTAAGCGCGGTGCTGTGGAAGACCGGCTTGGTGTCTTGCGGCACGATAAAGGTGAGCGGCGCCGCCACATCGATCCCGATGGGGACGGGCGGCGACGCCTCGGCGGAAGCGGTCCGGACAATCTGGCTCATTCTCTTCCTTCCTCTTCCGTGATTTCGCGCTGGCGCAATCGTTCCAGCCGCCCCGCAATGCAATATAGTCACATGCGTCACTTTGCAAAGATCGGCCCGGTTGGGGAGACGTCATGGGAATCATCGTCGATGTCGTCCTGCCGCTGGCGCTTGCCTTCATCATGCTGGCGCTGGGGCTCGGGCTCACTTTCGACGACTTCGCCCGGGTGGCGCGCCGCCCGCGCGATTTCGCGGTCGGCGCCCTCTCCCAGATCGTCGTGCTGCCGGCGGTCGCCTTCATCCTCGCCAGCATCTGGCCGATGGCGCCGGAGCTCGCCCTCGGGCTGATGATCATCGCCGCCGCGCCCGGCGGCGTGACCTCCAACATCCTGACCGCCTTCGCGCGCGGCGATGTCGCGCTGTCGATCTCGCTGACCGCGGTGATCAGCCTGCTGAGCGTCATCACCATCCCGGTCATCGTGGTCTTCTCCTACGGCCAGTTCATCGGCGAGCAGGCGGGACAGGATATTTCGGTCGCCGGCACCGCGATCGGCGTATTCCTGATCGTCGCGGTCCCGGTGCTGATCGGCCTCTCGATCCGCCGCTTCGCCGAAAGCTTCGCGCTGCGCGCGGAGCCCGCGGCCCGCAGGGTGTCCGCGGTGCTGTTCGTCCTCGTGCTCGCCGGCGCGATCTATCAGGAACGCAGCAACATCGTCCCCTATTTCGCGCAGGCCGGGCTGGTGACCCTGGTCCTCAACCTGCTGATGATGGCGATCGCCTACCTGCTGGCGCGGATGTTCGCCACCGGGCCGAGCCAGCGGATCGCGATCGCGATCGAATGCGGGCTGCAGAACGGAACCCTCGCCATCGCCGTCGCCGTGCTGCTGTTTGGCGGCGGCCTCGCGGCGGTGCCGGCGGCGACCTACAGCCTGATCATGTTCGTCACCGCGCTGATCTATATCGCGCTGCTGCGGCGCGGGTCGTCCTAGACCGCGCGCCCGGCGGCGCGGCCCTCCTCGATCGCGCGGAAGGCATCGAGCCCCGCCGCTTCGCGCGCGCCGCCGACCACATGGACCGGTAAGCGCGAGCCCGCAAGCGTCTTCGCGAGCCCGCAATCGGGCTCCTGCCCGGTGCAGACGACGATGGTGTCGACCGCCAGCACCCGGTCCGCGTCCTCGACGCCGATATGGAGGCCGGACTCGTCGATTTTGCGATAGGTGACGCCCGGGATCATATTGACCCCGCGCGCGGCGAGCGCGGCGCGGACCACCCAGCCGGTGGTGAGCCCGAGGCTCGCCCCCATGCGGCCGGGGCGGCGCTGCAGCATCCAGATCTCGCGGCCGGAACCGGACGCGGTCCCGCCGTCGGCGGCCAGACCGCCGGGCGAACGATGGTCGGGATCGATGCCCCATTCGGCGTAGAACGCCGCCACCGGGTCAAGCGGCGGGGCGGGGGCCGAGAGGTATTCGGCGACATCGAAGCCGACGCCCCCGGCGCCGACGATCGCGACGCGGGGTCCGGGCTTCACCCGGCCGGTCAACACATCGACATAGGAGACCACCGAGGGACGATCGGCCCCGGGAATTTCGAAGGCGCGGGGCCGGACGCCGTTGGCGACCACCACCGCGTCGAACCCGGCCAGGTCGTCCGTGCCGGCCGCGCGCCCGAGACGCACGCTGACCCCGAGATCCGCGATGCGGCGGGCGAAGTAGCGCAGTGTCTCGTCGAACTCCTCCTTGCCGGGAACCGCGCGGGCGAGGTTGAGCTGCCCGCCCAGCCGGTCCGCGGCCTCGAACAACGTCACCGCGTGACCGCGCTCGGCCGCCGACACCGCCGCGGCGAGGCCGGCCGGTCCGGCGCCGGCGACCGCGACCCGCTTGACCCGGTCGGGAGCGGCGGCGCCGTTGCCGTATTCGTTGCAGGCTTCGGGGTTGACCAGGGGTGGCCGTGGCGGAGCGGAAGATCCGGTCGAGGCAGGCCTGGTTGCACGCGATGCAGGTGTTGATCCGGTCGGCCCGCCCGGACGCCGCCTTGGCGACGAATTCCGGATCGGCGAGGAGGGGCCGCGCGAGGGCGACGAGATCGGCGTCGCCGGCGGCGAGAATCGCCTCCGCGGTCTCGGGCGTGTTGATACGGTTGGAGACCACCATCGGAATGCCGACGGCGCGCTTGAGGCGGGCAACGAAGGGGGCCCAGGCGGCGCGCGGAACCGCCTTGGCGATCGTCGGCACCCGCGCCTCGTGCCATCCGATACCCGACGACAGGATATCGGCGCCCGCATCGGCCACCGCGCGGCCGAGCGCGGCGGTCTCCTCTCCGGTCAGCCCGCCTTCGACCAGATCGAGCACCGAGATACGGTAGATCAGCAGGAAGTCCGCGCCGACTCGTTGGCGGATCCGGCGAACCATCTCGACCGGGAACCGGAAACGGTTCTCCAGGCTTCCGCCCCATTCGTCGTCCCGCCTGTTGGTCGCGGACACGCAGAACTGGGTGATCAGATAGCCTTCCGAGCCCATCACCTCGACGCCGTCGAACCCGGCCTCGCGGGCGAGCGCGGCGGTCCGCACGAAGTCTTCAAGCGTCTCCTCGACCTCGGCGGGGCTCAGCGCGCGCGGTACGACCTTGTTGATCCGGGTCGGCACCGGGGACGGCGCCACGGTCTCCGCGAGCTGGGCGTAGCGCCCGGAATGGAGGATCTGGAGGCAGATCCTGGTGTCGTGCTCATGCACGGCGCGGGCGATCGGGCGCAGCGCCCGCGCCTTTTCGAGGCTGTCGAGGACCGGGGTCTCCTCGTCCATCCGCCCGTAGGGGTTGGGCGCGTAGCCCCCGGTCACGATCAGCCCGGTGCCGCCTTGCGCCCGCGCGGCATAGTAGGCGGCTTCGCGCGCGATGGCGTTGTCGCGCAGTTCGAGCCTCGTGTGCATCGACCCCATGACGACGCGGTTGGCAAGCCGGGTGCGGCCGACTTCAAGCGGCCGCAGGAGATGCGGATAGCGGTTCTCTGACTTCATGGGCCCTCCGTCGCGGGGTTGTCCCCGCAGAGGGCGGGCGCGTCAATACTGGCCGTGCGGCTCCAGGCCGAAACGGTGCTGGCCGATCATCGACATCACCGCGTCGTGGTTGAGGCTGATATGCGCGGCCGCGCTGTGGATGTCGCGCCAGGCGCGCTGGATCGGGTGGCTCGACTGCATCGCCCGCCCGCCGACGGCGGCCAGGATCAGGTCGATCGCGGTCACCGCCTGATGGGTGATGAAGGACTGGCTGCGCCGGTTGCGCATCCGCGTATCAAGCGAGACCTTGCCGTTGGCCGCGACCTCTTCATGGGTCTCGATGAGATCGCGATAGGCGACGACAAGGCAAGAATCGACCAGGGCCTCGGCCGCGCCAACGCGTTTCTGGACGGTCTGGAAATCCGAGACCTTGTTGCCCCCGGCGACCACGGCGCCGCGGGTCTCGCGGACGCGGTTTTCTTCCACGAAAAGTTCGATCGCGCCGCGCGCGGCGCCGACCGACGGCACGGCGAGCGCATAGGGAACGCAGGCCAGCATGGGGATACGGTACATCGGGTTGTCGTGGACGGAGAGGCCGGGCGCGTTCCCGGTCATGGCCTCGGCGAAGCGGAGGACGCGATGGGCCGGTACGAACGCGTCCTCGATCAGCACGTCGTAGCTGCCGGTGCCCACCAGCCCGACAACGTCCCAGCTATCCCAGTCGATGGTGTACTCGGCGCGGGGGACCAGGACGAAGGCGGGCATGGTTCGATCGCCCGCGCCGGTGGGGAGCGCCGCGCCGCACAGGTTCCAGTCCGCATGCGGGCAGCCGCTCGAGAACTTGAACCGGCCGGAAAGGCGATAGCCTCCCTCGACGGCGGTCGCCCTTCCCGCCGGAGCGTAGGATCCCGAGATGGCGGCACCGGGGTTCTCGCTCCAGATCTCGTCCTGCGCGGCTTCCGGGAAAAGGGCCAGCGCCCAGTTGTGGATCATGTAGACCCCGCAAACCCAGGCGGTCGAGGCGCAGGCGGTGCCGAGGACGGCGCTCATGTCGACCAGCGTTTCGTATCCGCGTTCCCAGCCGCCATAGCGCCGGGGCTGGAACGCGCGGTGAATTCCGGAGTCCCTGTACGCCTCGATAACCGCGTCGGCGATCTTGCTCTCGCGCTCGTTCTCCAGCGCGTTTTCCCGAGCCAGCGGCAGGAGCGCCGCGATACGCGTCTTGATTTCGTCGCGGTCCGGCACTGCCGGGGTGACGGTCTGCCGCGTCGCCAATGCCATCGAGCCTCTCCTCTTAGGGCGCGCGCAAACGATCCGTCGCGCGTCGCCCGAGGTCAAGCGCCCGGCGTTCCGGTGCCATGGCAATTGGTGCATATTCGGGCCCGCGCCAGCGGCACTCTAACGGAGGGGAGAAGGATGGACGGCAAGATTGCGCTCGAAGAGCATTTCGCGACGCAGGACACGTTGAGCGACTCGGCTGGCTACCTGCCGCCGCATACCTGGGAGGAGTTGAGCGGCCGGCTGCTCGACATCCACGACCGCCGGATCCGGGAGATGGACGCGCACGGGATCGGGGTCATGATCCTGTCGCTCAACGCACCCGCGGTGCAGGCGATCCATGACCGCGTCGCGGCGATCGCCCTCGCCAGGAAGGCGAACGATTTCCTCGCCGAGGAGGTTGCCAAGCGCCCCGACCGGTTCCAGGCCTTCGCCGCCCTGCCGATGCAGGACCCGGACGCCGCCGCGCGGGAGCTGGAGCGCTGCGTGAAGGAGCTCGGCTTCGTCGGCGCGCTGGTCAACGGCTTTTCCCAGATCGACGAGCCGGAAACGGCGGTCTATCTGGACCTGCCGCAATACCGGGATTTCTGGAGCGTGGTCGCAGCGCTCGACGCGCCGTTCTACCTTCATCCGCGCAACCCGCTGCCCAGCATGGCGCAGATCTACCAAGGCCATCCCTGGCTGCTCGGCCCGACCTGGGCCTTCGGCCAGGAGACCGCCGTCCATGCGCTGAGATTGATGGCCTCGGGGCTGTTCGACGAGCACCCGGAAATCCAGATCGTGCTCGGCCATATGGGCGAAGGCCTGCCGTTCAGCATCTGGCGCTGCGACAACCGCAACAGCTGGACCAAAGCGACCCCCGCCTACCCGGCCAAGCGGAAGCTCGGCGAGTATTTCCAGGAGAATTTCCATCTGACGACCTCGGGCAATTTCCGCACCCAGAGCCTGGTCGACGCGATGCTCGAGGTGGGTTCCGACCGGATCATGTTCTCGGTCGACTGGCCGTTCGAGAATGTCGACTGCGCGTCGGAGTGGTTCGACGACGTGACGATCTCGGAGGCCGACCGGATCAAGATCGGCCGCACCAACGCAGCCCGGCTGTTCAAGATCGCCGACTGAACCGGGAGCTGCGGGGACTCAGCCCGCCCGGATCGCGCGCCAGATGCGCTCGGGGGTGAGCGGCATCTCGACATGCGTCACGCCGTACTCGCGGAGCGCGTCGGTCGCCGCGCTGACGATAACTGCCGTCGCCGGCGTGGTGCCCGCTTCGCCGGCCCCCTTGACGCCGAGCGGGTTGTTCGCGGTCGGGCGGCCATCGACACGGCCGGAGAAGGAAGGCAGATCGTCGGCGCGCGGCAGGCAGTAATCCATGAACGAGCCCGAGAGCAGCTGCCCCGAGCCGGGGTCGTAGACGGTTTGTTCGAACACCGCCTGGCCGATCCCCTGGGCGATTCCGCCATGGATTTGGCCCTCGACGATCATCGGATTGATCGCGCGCCCGACATCGTCGACGGCCGCGTAGCGCAGGATCGCGAGTTCGCCGGTCTCGGGGTCGATCTCGACTTCGCAGGCCGCCGCGCCATTGGGGTGCGCGTGAAGACGGGTCGAGATTTCTTCGGTGGCCGAAAGCGGTTCTTCCACGGCGACTTCGTAGAGCCCGATCGAGCGGTCGGTTCCGACGACGGTGAAGCGGCCGTCGGCATAGTCGATATCCGAGGTCGCGGCTTCGAGCAGGCGCGCCGCCGCCTCGCGCCCGTCGTCCACGATCCGCCGCGCGGCGCGGAGCAGGATGGTCCCGCCCAACCGCATCGACCGGTCGGCGTGGGATCCCGAGCCGTCGACCGCCCGGTCGCTGTCGCCGAAGACGATCTCGATTTGCTCGAACGGGATTTCGAGCGTCTCGGCGAAGACCTGGGCGAAGCTGGTCTCGTGGCCCTGGCCGGAGGCCTGGGTGCCGATCGAGGCCTCGACGATACCGTCGGGCCGGACGGCGACATCGGTCCGCTCATAGGGCGCGGCGCCGGGCGATTCGAGATAGGTGACGATTCCGATACCGGCCCGCTTGCCACGCGCTCTGGCGGCGGCGCGCCGGGCGGGGAACCCGTCCCAGTCGATCTCCTTGAGCGCGGCCTCGAAATTCTCGCCGAACGCGCCCGAATCGTAGCTGAGGCCGAGCCCCGAGCCGTAGGGCAAGGCATCCAGTCCGATCAGGTTGCGCCGGCGCAGCACGGCCCGGTCCATCCCAGCCTCGTCGGCGGCGAGATCGATCAGGCGCTCGACCACCTGCGTCACCTCGGGGCGCCCGGCGCCGCGATAGACCGAAACCGGGATCGTGTTGGTGAAGACGCCGCGCACCGAGACGTGCATCGCCGGGATATCGTATGGCGGCCCCGCCATCCGCTTGAGGTTGGTGAGCACCGCGAACGAGATCGGATAGGCCCCGACATTTCCCAGATAGTCGATGCGCAGCGCGACGATCCGGTTCGCGGCATCGAGCGCGAGCGCGCCCTCGGCATGGATATCGCGCGCGTGATAGTCGGACAGGAAGGCCTCACCCCGGCTGCCGTTCCACTTGACGGGGCGGCCGCACCGCCGGGCCGCCCAGAGCAACAGCGGGTATTCGTTCGAACAGGCCGAGCGGACGCCGAACCCGCCGCCGACATCGCCGGTAACGATCCGCACGGAGTCCTGGTCGACGCCGAACGCCGCCGCGATCGACCGCTTGAAACGATGAACCCCCTGGCTCGGCGCATGCAGCGTGTATCGCCCCGATCCCGGATCGAATTCGCCGAGGGCGGACCGGGGCTCCATCGGGCAGGCATAGATCCGATGGTTGTGAAGCGCGAGCCGGACCACGCGATGGGCCGCGGCGAACGCCGCCTCGGTCGCGGCGGCATCGCCCGCCTCCGCGCGGAGACAGACATTGTCCCGGTCCCAGATCCTGGACGCGTCCGGCGCCTCGGCGATGCGCGCATCCACCACCGCCGGGAGCGGCTCATAGTCGACGGCGATCCGCTCCAGCGCATCGAGCGCGGCCTCGCTTGTCTCCGCCACCGCGAGCGCGACGATCTCGCCGACATGGCGGACCCGGTCCGTCGCGATTGGCGACGGCTCGGGCAGCGGCGACAGCTCGTTGTCGGTAAGCGCCGGCCGGGTGGGGTCCAGGTGATCGGCGGGGATGTGGTACTGGGCGGGGGCGGAATGGCCGTCCGCCGCGTAGTCGCGTCCGGTCAGCACCGCGAGGACGCCTGCATGGGATGCGGCGTCCCTGGTGTCGATCCGCTCGATCCGGGCATGGGCGTGGGGCGAGCGCAGAAACGCCGCATAGGACTGGCGGGGCGCGTTGACATCGTCGCTGAAGCACCCGCTTCCGGTCAGGAGCCGATGGTCCTCCTTGCGCGGCACTCGTGCGCCGATCAGACGGGGCGCCAATCCGTCCCCCCTGTTTCGCCCGGCGAAGGAATGCCCGGCATCAGGCCGGCACCGTGTCCACGGGCGCCACGTCGCGGAGCTGGGGCGCGACCTGTTCCATGAACAGCCGCATCGAGCGCTCGCGCTCGGCACGCGTCGCCCAGTCCTTGCCGGTGACGATCAGGAAGGTGCCGAAACCGCCGCTCCCGTCGTGGAACCGCTTGATCTTCTCCGCCACCGAATCGGGATCGCCGAGCAGGTAGAACCCGGCCTCGACCAGCGCCTCGATGCCGCGTTCGTCGTTGGGCACTTGGAGGTCGTAGAACTTGTCCAGCATCTTGAGGAAGCCGCGCTCCGCCTGGAAGCCGATCTCATGGGTCACGGCGGGGCGCAGATCCTCGATCGCCTGGCGCTCGCTGCCGGCGATATAGACGATGCGGGACGCGGTGATGTTGCGGCGGGGGTCCGGCATGCCGGCGGCGTGCGCCGCCGCCGCGTAGAGGTCGGCTTTCGGCTTCAGGCGGTCCGCCGATTCGAGGAAGGCGGAGATCAGAATGTAGCCGCGCTCACCGGCGATGCGGATCATGGGTTCGGAATCGGTCGCCGTCGCCATCGGCATCTGCGACCCCGCGAACGGCTTGGGCAGCGCGACGACCCCCTTCCCCTTCCAGTGCTCGCCGTCCCAATCGAACGGCGCGTCGCTCGCCCAGCATTTCAGGATGAAGTCGAGGGCTTCGTTGAGGCGCCCGTGACGGTCTTCGAAGCTCAGCCCGCGCTCCTCCGAGAACAGCGGCAGGGGAAACCCCGAACCGAAACCGAAGATGTAGCGCCCGCCGGTCAGATGGTCGGTCACCGCCGCCTGGATCGCGACGTCGACGGGGTGGTGCAGGTGGATCAGCCTGACCGCCGCCCCCATGCGGATCCGGCTGGTGAGGCCGGCCGCCTTGCACATCATCAGCTCCGGCGCCGGGATGGTGTCGATGCGGTTGATATAAGGCGGCTCGCCGTGATGCTCGCTGATATAGGCGTCGCGGAAGCCGAGCTTGTCGGCAAGAACGATCTCGTGGATATCTTCCTCATAGGTCCGGGCGGCGCTGGTATGCGGCCGGATCCCGTTGGAAAAGATACCGAATTCCATCCCTGTTCCTCCCGCCCGCCGGTTCGGCCGCGCCTCAGCTCTTCGGCGGGTCGATCGGACCGCCGGCGTCGATCCAGGCCTGGATGCCGCCGCCCAGATGGGCGACCGCCGCGAGCCCCATGTCGTCGGCGGTCTTCGCCGCCAGCGCGGATCTCCAGGCGCCGGCGCAGTAGAAGACGAAGATGTTGTCCTCGCCGAAGAACGGCTTGTGATAGGGGCTCTCCGGGTCGATCCAGAACTCGAGCATGCCGCGCGGGACATGGCGGGCGCCCGCGATCCGGCCGGTCTTGGCAAGCTCCCTGATGTCGCGGAGATCGACGAACACGACATCGTCGCGGCCGTGCAGGGCGAGCGCTTCGTCGATTTCGAGCTTTTCGACCTGGGCGTCGGCCTCGGCGACCAACGCCATCACGGACTTGCGAATGTTTTGGGGCATCGGCGGGATCCTCCCGGTCGGGCGCTGCGGGCACACTGTGATCGGCTGTCCCCGCCCTGTCCACCGCCGGCGAGGATTGCCCGGGCGATATCCGATCCCTTAGACAGGGGGGACGCCAGGATCCCGCATAGGAGAGGACTCGCACCATGACCCCGCCCGACAAGGTCGCACTGGTCACCGGCGCCGGCACCGGGATCGGCCGCGCGGCCGCCCTTTCGCTCAACCGTATCGGCTACGCGGTGGTGCTCGCCGGCCGGCGGGCGGCGCTGCTGGAGGAAACCGCCGCGATGGCCGGACCGGACGCGCCGGCGATGCTGGCGGTGACCTGCGATATTTCGCAGCCGGCCGAGATCGCCGCCCTGTTCGAGCGCGCGGCGGAAGCGTTCGGACGGCTCGATCTCCTGTTCAACAACGCGGGAATCAGCCCGCGCGCCGTCCCCTTCGAAGACTTGTCCCTGGCGGATTGGCAGCGCGCGGTCGACGTCAACCTCACCGCGGCGTTTCTCTGCGCGCAGGAAGCGGTGCGGATGATGAAGCGGCAAACGCCAAAGGGTGGACGGATCGTCAATAACGGCTCGGTCTCGGCCTATGCGCCGAGGCCCAGCTCGGTCGCCTATAGCGCGACCAAGCATGCGATCACCGGGCTCACCAGGAGTCTCGCCCTCGACGGGCGCGCGCACGACATCGCCTGCAGCCAGATCGACGTCGGCAACGCCGAGACGCCGATGACCGAACGGATGAAGGCGGGCGCGCGGCAGCCGGACGGAAGGGTGGTGCCCGAACCGGTGATGAATGTCGATCACGTGGGCGACGCGGTGGCCCGGATCGCCGCCCTGCCGCTCGACGCGAACGTGCTGTTCATGACGATCATGGCCACCAAGATGCCGTTCGTCGGGCGCGGTTGAGCGCTCAGCCGGAGTGCTCGGCGATGAATTCCCGCGCTTCGTCGATCACCTCGTCGGTGATGAACATATGGCCGCGATCGGTGTAGCGGCGGAAGCGGTATGGCGCGCCGGCCGCTTCCAGCGCGTCGGTCATGCGCAGCACCTGCTCGATCGGGATCGAGGGGTCGTCGTCGGAATGGAGGATGAGCTGCGGCGCGTTGCCGGGCGCGACATGGCGGATGGGCGAGGCGTATTCGCGCGCATCCGGGAATGGCTCGCCCGGCGGCGCCCAGCCCGCGCCCCAGTCGAGGCTTACGATATCGTAGGCGCCCGATACGCAGATCGCCGCCCGGAACCTCGCCGGGTATTCGTCCCAGCCGCCGGTCCTCGGGAACCGGCCCTCGCCCAGCGTGGCCGCGAGCGAGGCCAGATGCCCCCCCGACGACATGCCGATCAGGAAAATCCTGTCCCGGTCGAGGCCATATCTGTCGGCATTGGCGTGGACCCAGCGGATCGCGCAGAGGACGTCCTGATACGCCGCCGGCGCGGGCGAGCAGGTGACCAGCCGATAGTCGATGCTCATCGCGAAAAAGCCGAACCCGGCCCATTGCCGGACGTCGATGGCGCCGGTGTCGCGGCGGGTGCCGAAATACCAGCGCCCGCCATGGATCGAGAGCGCGACCGGCAGCTTGCCGCCTGCCGCGGGCCGGGCGATGTCGGCGAGCAGCGCCGCGCCGTGGACGCTGCCGTAAACGATGGTTTCCATCGCGCCCTCCGTCATCGGACGGCAAACCGGTCGAACCGTACCGGCCCTTCGATGCCGGCGTAGCGGATCGCCGGCGGAATCCATCCGGCGGCGACCTTTTCGAGCAGATCGTCGGTCATCTCGTCCGCGTCGGGAGGCGCGGGCAGGACCAGCCAGACGCGGCTGGTCGTGTTGCGCACCGCCGAGATCGTCATCCCGTCCGACACCGCGATTCCCCAGCTTCGCAGCATCGCGGCGGGGTCGGCCTCGAACCGCGCGGCGAAGACCGGGTCGCGGGCGATCCAGTCGAGCGGCGCGTAGCGCGGGTCGCGATAGGATTCGCCGAACGCCTTGATGTCGGCATAGGCCGATGCGGTCTCGGTGTAGCGCGGCGACGGCAAGACGACGTGAGTGACGGAACCGGCGTTCTGCGCCGCCGCGACGGTCTTCCCGGCGGGCAGGGCGATGCCGAGCGCGCCCAGAGCCGCGCCCGTATCGGCGACAAGCCGCCGAGCGAGGGACGGGTCCGACCAAGCGGCGGCGACGATCCGTCCGACAATCCGGTTTCGCTGGCTCATCGCCTCGCCCACGGTCAGTCGCCGGTGAGCCCGAGCACGTTCCAATGCGCGTTCTCGCCGGCGGCGCCCATCAGCACCTTGCCGCAGGCCTGGGCGATCTCGTCGGCCAGCAGGATATGCTGGGTACCGCCGTGGATGTCGCGGTAACAACGTTGCAAATCGCTCTTCCTGAGCGACACCCCGCGGGACGCGCGGTGGGCGAAGGTCGAGAGGTCCGAGATCACGTCATGGATGTGGCGCATGGCGAGGCGGATCAGGGCGATCTGCTCGAGGCTGCCCTGGCGGTTGCCGGCGAAACTCTCGGAAAGGTCTTCCCAGGCCTGGTAGACCAAAGCGCGCGCGGCGCGGTACTTCGCCTCCGCCTCGGCATAGGCGTGCTGGAAACGCGCCCCGTCCTGCATCCGGCCGAACGCGTCGACCCGCTCGCGCGCAAGCGCGGCGATCTCGTCGAGGGCGCGCCGGCCGACGCCGAGCGCCCAGCTGGTGTGGCCCCAGGTCGTCGAGACCACGAGCCCGGCGCCGTATTGCGGCCCGCCCCGCATCTGGGTCGGGCCGTCGAACTTGTAGCTGCAGGCAGCCGGCACGAAGAGCTCGTCGTCCTTGAGGGTGTAGTCGAAGCTGCCGGTGCCCCTCAGCCCGTGCACGTCCCAGTTGCCGGTGAGCTCGATCGTGTCCTTGGGGTGATGGCAGAGGACGATGTCGGGATGGCCGTGTTCGTCGGTCCGCATCTCGTCGCCGTCCATGAGGAAGCAGCCCGAATGCACCCAATCGGCATGGTAGATGCCGCTTGCATAACCCCATTTCCCCCAGATGACGTAGCCCCCCTCGACCTCGCGCGCGTAGCCGCGCGGCACCCCCTGCCCCGCCATGGTCGAGTTCCGGCCGCCGGGATAGACGATCGCCGCGCCCCCGTCGGGCAGGAACGGGCCGGCCGACGCACCCATGACGCCGTTGACCATCAGGCACCAGCCGGCGGAGGCCTCGACGCGCGAGACCAGTTCGACGATCTCCATCGCCTCGACCCATGGGAGCTCGGCCCCGCCGGCGTCCTTCGGGATCAGGAAGGAGTAGAGCCCGCCCCCCCGCATCGCGTCGGCGACCCGGTCGGTCTGGTGGTAGAGTTCCTCGGCCTCGTCGGCGTCGGCCTCGATCGTCGGCAGCAGGTCGATCGCCGCCTTTCTGAGATCGTCGAAAGAGCGTCCCGGCTGTGCGTCCATGGCTCCCTATCCCCTGCCCTTGTCGGGTGTTCCTGCGCGGTCTTGTCGAGTTTGAAGACTGCACCCGGCGGGGACCGCTGTGCAACATTCCGCTGGCCGCCGTTTGACTCCCGCCCGCCGTCGAGCGGAACATCGCCGTTCGTCCGGCGGGAACAGGCATGGCGCCCATCTTCGAGAACAGGATTTCCCTGGTGACCGGCGGCAGCCGCGGCGTCGGCCGCGCGGTCTGCCTCGACCTCGCCCGCAAGGGCTCGGATGTGGCGCTGATCTATCGCAACCGCACCGATCTCGCCGAGACGGTGGCGGGCGAGATCGAAGCGCTCGGCCGCCGTGCGATGCCGATCGGGCTCGACCTTGCCGAGGCCGACGCCGTCAAGGAGGCGGTCGCGCGGGTCGCCGGCGAATGGGGAGAGATCGACCTCCTGGTCCATTCGGCGGGCGCGCTCGCCGCGTGGTCCCATGTCCGCGACCTCGAGCCGGAAGCCTTCGCGCGCTTTGTCGACGTCGATCTGACCGGCGCCTTCAACGTCGTCCAGGCGGTGCTGGTCCGGATGCACGCGCGCGGACAGGGCGTGATCGTCGCCATTTCCTCGATCGCCGCCCAGATGTGCCAGGCCCGCAACGTCCAGGGCGCCGCCGCCAAGGCGGGGCTCGAGGCGATGATCCGGGTGGTCGCCCGCGAAGAGGGAAGGCACGGCATCCGCGCCAATGTCGTGGCGATCGGCCTCACCGACACCGCCCAGACCGCCCAGGCTTTCGAGCGCTGGGGCCCCGAGCGGGCCGCCAAGGTGGTCGCCGGCATCCCGCTCGGCCGCATCGCCCGGCCGCAGGAGATCGCCGACATGGTCTCGTTCCTCGCGAGCGACCAAGGGAGCTACATCACCGGCAAGGTGATCCAGGTCGACGGCGGCCAGATCATCGCCGGCTAGGCAAACACAAGCGGAAACCGATCCATGCCGACATTCGAGACCCGCCTCACCCGCGAGATGATCGAGGGCTACACCGCCTCCGGCGACTGGGGCGACAAGACCTTCTTCGATCACCTGGCCGAGCGCGCCCGGCGCCATCCCGACCGCGAGGTGCTCTACGACCGCGGCCAAAGGCTCACCTATGGCGGGCTGTGCGAGGCGGTCGACCGGGTGGCGGGAAGGCTGCAGGCCCTCGGCATCGGAAGCGGCGACGTGGTCACGGTCCAGGTTCCGAACTGGATCGCCTTCGCCTGCGTGTTCTTCGCGGTCGAACGGATCGGCGGGATCGCCAACAAGATCAATCCCGATTTCAGGAGCGCCGAGGTCGACTACATCCTGAGGTTTTCCGAGAGCAAGGCCTATGTCTGCCCCGAATCGTTCCGCGGCTTCGACTATCTGGACATGATCGCGAGACTGCGCGGCGACCTGCCCGATCTGGAGCATGTCTGCCCGGTCGACGGGCCGGGCCGCGAGGGCGTCGTGCCGCTCGGCGGCGCGATCGACGGCAGCGAGCCCGCGCCGCCGCTGGAGGCGGTCCGGGCGGGCGCCAACGAAATCTACCGGATGGCCTTCACCTCCGGCACGACGGGCAACCCGAAGGCGGTCCTGCATTCGCACAACACCACCCTGCCGACGGCGATCTACAAGAACCAGGATCTGGCGATCGGCGAAGACGACGTGATCCTGATCTACCTGCCGGTGGGGTTGAACTGGGGCTATCTGGCGCTGCTCCAGACCATACTCGCCGGCTGCCGCGCGGTCCTGCTCGACCGCTTCAACGCCGGCGCCGCGCTTCGCCTGATCGAGGACGAGCGGGTGACCTTCATCCCGACCGCCCCGGCTTCGATCATCGCCATGCTGAACGAGCCCGGGCTGAAGAATTACGACCTGTCGTCGCTCCGCATAGTCATGAGCGGCGGCGCGTCGTGTCCGCTGGAGACGATCCGCGACTTCCAGGCCAGGATGAAATGCGACTTCACCGAGCTCTACGGCATGCTGGAGACCGGTTTCCACACCTATACAAGGCCGGGCGACGACCCCGAGCGGGTGAGCGGCACCTGCGGGATGCCGCAGAAATCCCTCGGCGTCCGGCTGATCGACGACGAGGGGAACGATGTCGGCGAAGGCGAGGAGGGCGAGGTCGCGGCCAAGGGGCCGTCGGTCCATCTCGGCTATGCCAAGAACCCGGCGGTGAACGCGGCGCTGTTCACCGGGGACGGCTGGTTCAGGACCGGCGACATGGGCGCGTTCGACGAGCGGGGCAATCTGACGATCGTCGGGCGCAACAAGGAGATGGTCAATCGCGGCGGCAAGAAGTTCCACCCGCGCGAGATCGAGGAGATCCTCTACACCCACCCCAAGGTGCTGCACGCGGCGATCATCGGGATTACCGACCGCCGGCTGGGCGAGCGCAATTGCCTGTGCCTGATCCCGCGCCCGGGCGAGCAACCCGAGCTCGGCGAGTTCGTCGATCTGCTGCGCGACCGGGTCGCGACCTACAAGCTCCCCGAGGCGCTGGAGATCTTCGAGGAGTTTCCCTTCACGCCCACCGGCAAGGTGCAGCGGCACCAGCTCGCCCGGCTGGTCGCGGAGCGGAAGGCGGGCTGAGACCGCCGGCGCTGCGTCAGAAGCCGAACAGGATTTCGGGCAGCCAGGTCGCCGTCTTCGGGTAGATAGCCACCATGGCGAGCGTCAACAGCTGCGCCGCCACGAACGGCGCCACCCCCTTGTACATGTCGCCATAGGTCATATCGCGGGGCGCGATCGATCGCAGATAGAAGATCGAGGGCGCCATCGGCGGCGTCAGATAGGAGGTCTGCAAAACGATGCACACCATCACGCCGAACCACAGCGGGTCGACCTCGGACGCACGAATGATCGGGTCCGAGATCGGCAGCACGATGATCAGCACCGAGATCCAGTCGAGCACGAAGCCCAGGATGAAAACCACCAGCAGGAACAGGAGGATGATCTCGATCTGGCCGAGGTCGTGTCTGGTAATGAGGTTCTCCACCAGCTCGTCGCCGCCGTGGATGATGAAGATGCTGGCGAACAGGATGCCGCCGACGACGATCAGCATGACCATCGAGGTGATCTTGATGGTCTGCGCCAGCGCCTCCCGGAGGACTTTGAAGGAAAACTGCCGGTAGGCGATGCTCAACACCACCGCGCCAGTCGCGCCGACCGCGGCCGCCTCGGTCGGCGCCGCGATGCCGGCGAAAATGCTCCCCAACACGGCGAGGATCAGGAGCGCGGCGGGGACCAGCGCGGTCAGCAGGAGCCAGAGCTTCTCGCCGAGCGTGGCGTCGATCTCGGAGGGGTCGAGCCCGGGGCCGGCGTCGCGCTGGATCGCGCAGCGCCCGACGATATAGATCAGGAAAAGCGCCACCATGACTCCGGCCGGAATCATGATGCCGGCGAACAGATCGCCGACCGACATTTCGGCGATCGAGGCGTAGACGATGATCACCACTGAAGGCGGTATCGTGGTGCCGAGCGAGCCGCCCGCGCACACCGTGCCGGCGGCGAGATCCTTGCGGTAGCCGGCCGCCATCATCGCCGGCACGGCCATCAGCCCGACCACGATCTCGACGGCGCCGACCACGCCCGAAGACGCGGCGAAGATGCCGCACATCACGATGGTGGTGATGGCGAGCCCGCCGCGGAACCCGCCGAACCAGACCTTGATGGCGTCGAACAGCTTGGCCGCGATGCCGGCGCGCTCCAGCATCGCGCCCATGAACACGAAGAGCGGGATCGCCGCCAGGATGAAGTTGGAGGTGACGTCGTACATCCGGCTGTGGAACTGGACCGGCAGGTTCATCCCGTAGGCGAAGATGCCGAACGCGAAGGCCGTCGCGATCAGGCTGAACGCCACGGGTATCCCGGCGAACACCAGGATGAACAGGGCCGGGAACATGAAGGCGGCGGGCGAAATGTCCATGCGGCTACGCCGTGACGTCTTCGGAGGCGTGTTCGAGCGGCGAGGGTTCGAGGCCCCGAACGGCGCGCCAGTGGCGGATGAATTCCGCGATCGACTGGAACATCAAGGAGACGAAGCCGACCAGGATGCCGCCATAGAGCGGCCAGATAACCGGCTTCCACGGGCTGACGGGCTCAAGCTGTCCGGTCAGAAAGGCCTCCAGCCACCCGGTATAGGCGCCGTAGATCAGGCAGGCCAGCGCCGGAAAGACCAGGAACGCATAGACGAACAGGTTGATCATGTCCTGGTTCTTGCGCGGCAGGCGGGTCGACAGGAAGTCGATTCGGATATGGCCGTTGCGGCGCAGGGTGTAGCCGGCGGCGAACAGGAAGCCAGTGCCGTTCAGCATATAGGCGATGTCATAGGCCCACAGCGTCGGCGCCGAGAACACGCGGCGCGATATCACCTCGTACAGCATGTCGCCGATCATCACGAAGAGGAACACCATCGCGATCGCGGCAAGGAAATCGTTGACGCGATCGACCGCGCGCAGGAACGAGGTCATCGGGAACTCGCGGCCGGGAGGACGCGCGGGGCGGAGGCCCCGCCCCGCGCGCTCCCGTCCTGTGCCGGCCTAGTTATGCCGATAGACGCCGAACTTCTTGTAGCGGTCGTAGAAGCCCCAGTAGGACCCCGCGACCCGCTCCATCCAGTCGTTGCCCTTGGCCTTCTGCTTCTTGGCCTGCTCCGCCGACCAGGAGCGGCCCAACTCCTCGATCTTGGCCTGGGCGGCGGCGTCGAGCGTGATCCAGGTATTCCTGCCGGCCATCAGCTTTTCCATCGCATCGAAGTCCTGGACGCCCATGGCCATCGCCGTCTGGAAAGCCGAAAGCTCGCCCGCGGCGCTGATCAGGTCCCGGGTCCGCTTCGGCATCTTGTTCCAGACTTCCAGCTTGAAGACCGCCTCGTTCATGTGCGAGGGGCTGTGGAGCCCCGGCATGATGATGTACTTGGCGACCTTGTGGAAACCCATCTTGATGTTGGTCGCGGGGGTGACGAACTCGTTCGCGTCGATCACGCGGCGCTCCAGCGCGGTGTAAATTTCGCCGCCGGGGAGCACCACAGCCGAAGCCCCGAGGGATTTGAGGATTTCGGCCCAAGGGCCGGCGGTGCGGATTTTCATGCCCTTGAAGTCGGCGATGGTCCTGACCGGCTTGTGCGAATGCAGCAGGAACTCGGTCGACCCCACGCCGGTGAGCACCGGGTGAAGCTGCATCTCCTTGTGCCGGAACTCCTCCAGCAGCTTGGTGCCGTCAGCGGCGAAGTACCAGTGCATGAACTCTTCCATCGGCATGCCGCCGACCATCCCGCCGAAAATGCCGTTCGCCGGGTCGTCGTTCACCTGGTAGCCGGGATAGTTGTACGAGATGTCCGCCGTGCCCTTCTGCACCGCCTTCAGCCCGTCAAAGGCCCCGGCGATCACGCCGATGCTGAAGCCCTTGATCTTGACCTCGCCGTTGGTGAACAGCTCCACCGCGTCGATGAAACGCTGCTGGTAGTTGTTCCAGAATCCCCCTTTGGCGGAGACGTAGGATGTCATCTTGAAGGTGTATTTCTGCGCCTGCGCGGGGCCGGCCGTCACGCCCGCCACGAGCGCCGCTGCCCCGACGGCAGCCGCCATATGTTTCAACCGGATCATGCTGTACTTCTTCCCCCCCTCTGGTTTGGGTCCATGTTCGACCCGATTATAGGCACGCAGCGCGCGCAATGCACACCGGCAGCGGGCGCCCGGGACGGGTCGCGTTGTGCGCCGGGTCGAGTCGCGGCACCATTGCCCTACAGGCGGGACGGCGAACCATGTCATACGCAGATACGCACCCGGTCGAAACCGGGGACGGCGAGCGAATCCACGACCGGCGC
Source organism: Alphaproteobacteria bacterium (assembly GCA_965205995.1). GTDB lineage: Bacteria > Pseudomonadota > Alphaproteobacteria > MPNO01 > MPNO01 > MPNO01. The sequence goes on from OZ242200.1 coordinate 3,011,094, forward strand.
CGGCGGTCGGTCCAGCTCGGCGTTCCGCGCTCGCGCCGATGACCGCCCGCGGCGCGGTCGTCGAGGCGATCGGTCGCTCGGACCGCATCGTCGACGATTTCCGGGCGCTTGCCGGCTGCGGCGGCCGGCTGGTGGGTTCCGAGAGCGAGAAGGCCGCGGCGCGGCTGCTGGAGGCGCGGCTCGCCGCCATCCCCGGCGCGGTCGTCTCGGCGCATGAATTCGCCTATCGGCGGTGGACGAGTCTCGGGCACACCTTCACGCGGATTTCACCGGGGCAAGCACAAGAGCTGCGCTGCCACCCTCTCGTCGGATCGGCGGGCACCGAGGGGGTGGAAGGGGTGGCGGTCGATCTCGGCCGCGGCACGGAGGACGATTTCCGTCGTGCATCCGCTTCGGTTCGAGGCAATTTCGCCATGGTCCGTCACGAATACCCGTTCTCCCGGACCACCATCCATCGTCGGGTCAAGTATGGGTGGGCGCTGGACCACGGCGCGGCGGGATTCATCGTCGCCAATCCAATGCCCGAGGCCGGGCTGGCGACCGGCGGTTGCGGCCAGGGCACGGCACGGGACATCCCGGCGATCGGGGTGGACCATGCGACCGCCGAGGCGATCGCCGGCGGGCGCATCCGCCTCGCGGTCGAGAACCGGCGCGACGACGACACCGGCCGCAACCTGATCGCCGAGATCCCGGGCCGAAATCCCGAATGGGTGGTGCTCTGCGCTCACTATGACGGCCACGATCTCGCCGACAGCGCGCTCGACAACGCGACCGGCGTGGTCGCCGCGATCGAAATCCTGGAGCGCTTCGCGCCTCACGTGGGATCGATGCCGCGCGGCCTGCGCGCGATCCTGTTCACCGCCGAGGAAACCGGGCTTCTGGGCTCGCGGCTCTACACCGACTCCCTCGACGAGGCAGAGAGGCAGGCGGTCGGCATCGCGATCAATCTCGATACGCTCGCCGGGAGCCCCGACTTCACCTGCCTAACCAGCGGGTTCGCGGCGCTGGACGCATTCGTCTCCGCGGTCGCCGCCGCGCGCGGGCTCTCCATCGACACCTGGCGGCCGCCGATGCGGAACTCCGATCACTTCAACTTCGCGCGTGTCGGGATCCCCGCGCTGCGCCTGATCGCGGGTTTCGACGACGCCGGCGCCGGCGCCCGCCATATCCTGACCTCGGCCGATACCGCCGACCGGGTGAGCGCCGAAGACCTCCGCCACGGCGCCGCAATCGCGGCCGAGCTGGTCTGGGCCGCCCTCGCCGCACCAACGCCGATTGCCGCGCGGAATCCCTCCACCGGGTGACGGCCCAGCCTGCGATAGATGACGCTGGTCGCGGTCTGGCGGATCAGGACCTGTCCCGCGCCCGGCATGGGGAGGTCGATTTCCTCGAGGCGCAGCATTTCGGGCCCGGCGAAACCCGCGACTGGCCGCGGCCCTTCCCCGAACGCCGCCCGCCCTGCACGATGGCGGCAACCGCAACCGGACTGGACGGGCGATGGATTTCCGGCTTGACGACGACCAGAACGCGGTCGTCGAAGGCATCGGCAGAGCGATCGAAGCCTTCGACGACGCCTATTGGCTAGAGCGCGACCGCGACGGGGAGTTCCCGCACGCCTTCTACGATGCGATCGCCGCCGGCGGCTGGCTCGGGATCGCGATGCCGGAAGCGTATGGCGGGGCCGGTCTCGGCGTGACGGAGGCGGCGCTGACGATGGCGGCCATCGCCGCCTCGGGCGGGGCGATGGCGGCGGCCTCGAGCGTGCATATGAACATCTTCGGCCCCCGCGCGATCGTCGCCCATGGCAGCGAGGCTCAGAAACGCCGCTGGCTGCCGGCGCTGATCGAGGGGCGCTGCAAGATGTGCTTCGCGGTCACCGAACCCGATGCCGGGCTCGACACCTCCCGGATCGCCACCCGGGCCGAGCGGGACGGCGCGGATTATGTCGTCAACGGTCAGAAAATCTGGACCTCGACCGCCCAGGTCTCGCAGAAGATCATGCTGCTCGCCCGCACGGCCGCGCGCCGCGACGACGCGCCGACCGAGGGGCTGAGCCTCTTCTTCACGGATCTCGACCGCAAGGCGGCCAGGGTCCGGGAGATCGAGAAGATGGGGCGAAAGGCCGTCGACTCGAACGAGATCTATTTCGACGGCATGCGCATCCCGGAGGCCGATCGCATCGGCGAAGAGGGCAAGGGGTTCCGCTACATCCTCCAGAGCCTCAACCCCGAGCGCATCCTGGTCGCCGCCGAAGCCGTCGGGATCGGCCGCGACGCCATTCGGAGGGCCGCGCGATATGCGGGCGAGCGTATCGTGTTCGGGCGGCCGATCGGGGCGAACCAGGGAATCCAGCACCCGCTGGCCGCTTCGTGGTCGGCGCTGGAGGCCGCGCATCTCGCAACGATGAAGGCGGCCTGGCTCTACGACCGCGGCGAGGCCTGCGGCATCGAGGCCAACGCCGCCAAGTTCCTCGCCGTCGAAGCGGGGTTCGAAGCCTGCAAACAGGCGGTGGCGAGCCATGGCGGGATGGGCTACGCGCGCGAATTCCACGTCGAGCGCCTGATGCGCGAGATCGTCATGCTCCAGCTCGCCCCGGTCAGCCAGCACATGGTGCTCAACTACATCGCGGAGCGCGCCCTCGGACTGCCGAAGTCCTACTGACCGACCCGGAGGCAGAATTCGGGTTCGCGCGGTCGGCGCGACGGAAATCGGTTGGAATGCCGTGTTATTGTCGGAAACGCGGCCTTGGGAACACCCTCGAAATCGGGCACGGGCAGGCAGTGCGGAAGCGTTCCGCCGATGTGACGCGTGCGCATTTTCGCTAGCGTTTTCGCGCCGACCGGTGCGAAGGGGAGCAGCGCGTGAAAAAGGTGCTTCTGGTCATGCTGCCGATCGTCCTGCTGGCCGCGGGCGCCGTCGGGGCATCGTACCTGATCCGCACCAAAGCGCCGGTTGAGCCGTCGCCTCCGGTGGAACGGGTGTGGACGGTCGACGCCGTGCCCGTACGCCTGACCGACATACAGCCGCAAATCCAGCTGTTCGGAAAGATCTTCGCGGCCCGCGAATTACAGCTGCGGGCGCTGGTGCCGGGTCAGGTTGTCGAGCTGCACCCCGATTTGGTGGAGGGCGGGCTGGTCCGCCGCGGCGAGCTGATCCTTGCCATCGACGAGTTCGAATATCGTTCCGCCCTGAAGGAGAGCGAGGCCCGGCTGGCCGAAACGAGGGCCCGGATCGTCGAGCGGGAGGCGAGACGGCTCGCCGAGACGGAGGCCCTCCTGCGCGACCGGGAGATTCTCGCCGTGCTGGCGCGCGACCTGAAGCGCGCGAAGCAGCTCTCGGCGCGGGGGAACATCTCGGCTCAGGCGCTGGACCAAAAACGGCTGGAGCTGAGCCGTCAGCAACGCGCGATCGCGCTTCGTCAAAACGGGATCGCCGCCGAGTCGGCGCGGCTGGAGCAGGAGAAAGCGATCATCGAGCGCCTGGACGTGGCGGTGCAGAGGGCCCGCTACGACCTCGAACGGACCCGGCTGCGCGCGTCCTTCGACGGGGTGTTTCAGAACGTCGCCGTGCAGGTGGGCCAGCGCCTGAGCGTAAATGACAGGGTCGGCAACCTGATCGATACGGGGCGCCTCGAGGCGCGATTTCACATTTCGGATGGGCAGTACGGGCGGCTCACGAGCACGAGCCAGGGGGTGATCGGGCGGAAGGCGCGGGTGATCTGGCGGGTCGGGCAGCGTGAGGTCGTGCTGAACGCAATGGTGGCGCGGGTCGGCGCGCAGATCGACGCGGCGAGCGGCGGCATCGAGCTGTTCGCGCATATCGTGGACCGGGGCGCGGCCTCGTCCCTGCGGCCCGGCGCCTTTGTCGAGGTTCTCATTCCGGACCGGACCTACGCCAATGTGGCCAGGGTGCCGGAAACCGTCCTGCATCCGGGCAATGTCGTTTATGGCGTGGTGGACGGCCGGCTGGCGCCGCGGCGGACGGAGATCGTCGGCCGCGTCGGCAACGACGTTCTGCTGCGCGGCGAGCTGTCGGATGGCGAGCGGCTGGTCACCACCCAGTCCGTGGCGATTGCGCCCGGCCTGCGGGTCGAGTTCCGCTAACCCGTCGGGCGATCGGAACCGATGTTCGGCAAGAACCTGATCCGGCTGTTCGTGCGGCACCGCAACGCGGCCAATCTGTTGATGGCCCTGATCTTCGTCGCCGGCGCCTATTCGCTGTCGAAGCTGAACACCCAGTTCTTTCCCGATTTCGGTCTCGACATAGTCTCGATCCGGGTGGACTGGCCGGGCGCGAGCACCGGGGATGTCGAAGCGAATATCGTCGAGGCGATCGAGCCGGAAATTCGGTTCCTGGACGGGGTCGACCTGGTGACCTCCTATGCGACGGAGAGTGTGGGGCGGGTGGTCGTCGAATATGAGGCGGGCACCGACATGCAGTCGGCGCTGTCGGAGGCCGAGTCGGCGCTACAGCAGATCACCATCCTGCCCGAGGACAGCGAACGGCCGGTGATCCGCCGGATCATACGTTACGACACGATCGTCCGTCTGGTGCTGTCGGGCCCGTATTCCGAAGCCATTCTGAAGCGCCAGGCAAAACGGATGCGCGACGAGTTGCTCGCCGCCGGTATCGACCGGGTGACGTTTTTCGGCGCGCGCGACGAGGAAATCCGGGTCGAGATCGAACCGCGCGTGCTGCGCCAGCTCGACCTGACGCCGGCGGCGGTGGCCGCCCGCATCGGAGCCAGCAACCGGGATATTCCGTCGGGCAATCTCGAAGGCTCGGTGGAAAAGCAGTTGCGAAGCGTCGGGCTGCAAACCACGTCGCGCGATCTCGGAAATATCGAGATCAGGTCGCTCGACGATGGCCAGAAGATCTATTTGCGCGACATCGCGACCCTTTCGGAGGCGTTCGACGAGCGGGCGCCCATCGGTTTGCGCAACGGCCAGCCGGCGATCGAGCTGCACGTGCAGCGGTCGCCGAACGCCGATGCGATCGAGGTCGGGAAGATCGTGGACCGCTATCTGGTCGAGGCGGGCGGCAACTATCCGCCGCAACTCCGTATCGAGCAGTACGACGCCCAGGGGGACCTGATAAAGCAGCGGATCCAAATCCTGATGAACAACGGGATCACCGGGTTGGCTCTGGTGATGCTGGTGCTGCTCGTGTTTCTCAACGGCCGCACCGCGTTCTGGGTGGCGGCCGGGATCCCGACCGCGTTCATGGCCGCGCTGGCGACCATGCTGGCGCTCGGCGAGAGCATCAACATGCTCACCCTGTTCGCGCTGATCATGACGCTCGGCCTCATCGTCGACGACACGATCGTCGTCGGCGAGCACGCGGCGGCGCAGCGCGAGGCCGGGCTGGGCGCGCGCCAGGCCGCGGAAACGGGTGCGCTCCGCATGTTGGCGCCGGTGATGGCGGCCTCGCTGACGACGGTCGCCGCGTTCCTCCCGCTGGTCGTCATCGGCGGCGTCATCGGACAGATCATCGGCGCCATCCCGCTGGTGGTGGTGGCGGTCATTCTCGCCAGCCTGGTCGAGTGTTTCCTGGTGCTGCCGGGCCATCTGCGGGAATCGCTGAAGAGCCATGGCGGCCAGCGCAACTTCGTGATGCGGCGTTTCGATGCCGGCTTCGACCGGTTCCGTGCCGGTTCGTTCCAGCGGATGGTCGGGTTCTGCGTGCGCTGGCGCTACGCGACGGCTGCGTTCGCAATCGCGATCTTCCTGGTGTCGGCCGGGCTGGTGCTGGGCGGCCGGGTGGGGTTCCACTTCTTCCCGTCGCCCGAGGCCGATGTGGTGGTCGGCAATGTCGTGATGGCGCCCGGCACGCCGCGCCGCGACACCGGGGCGATGGTCCAGGAACTGTCGGACGCGGTCGACCGGGCGGTGGCCAGGCTTACCGATGACGGCACGGAACTGGTGGCCATGAGTTTCGGCAGCGTCGGGCGCAGCGGCGGCCGACAGTTTTCACGGATCGTCGGCGATCAATATGGCGGCTTGACGGTGGAGCTGGTTCCTTCGGACGAACGCGACGTCCGCACGGACGAATTCGTCGAGGCATGGCGCAAGGAGATCCGCCCACTGCCCAATGTCGAGCAGATCAACATCGACGCGCGCGCCGGCGGCCCCCCGGGGCGGGAAATCGACATCCGCCTGCGCGGCGGCACCGCCGAAGACCTCAAGGCGGCGGCGACGGAGGTCAAGAGCCTGTTGCGGCGCTTCCCGGGCGTAAGTTCCATCGACGACGATCTCCCTTTTGGCAAGCAGGAGCTGATCCTGGAAGTGACGCCGCGCGGAAAGGCGCTCGGCTTTACCACCCAGAGCGCCGGGCTGCAGGTGAGAAACGCGTTCCAGGGCGCGATCGCCCAGCGCTTCGCCCGGGGCGACGAGGAAGTCGAGATCAAGGTGCGCTATCCGCGCGGGAGCGCCGACAGCGCGTCGTTCCTCAACCTGTTTTTGCGTGCGCCGGACGGCACCGAGGTGCCGTTGAGCGAGGTCGTGACGCTCAGCCAGGAGCGCGGTTTCTCGCGCCTGCGCCGCGAGGACGGGGCCCGCGAGGTCGCGATAACGGCTGAGATCGACGAGGCGGTCACCAGCCTCGGCGCCCTGCTCCCGGCGATCACGGATGGCGGGCTGGCGGACATCGCGCAACGCTACGGTCTCGGCTACCGGTTCAAGGGGAAGGCCGAGGAACAGGCCGAATCGGCCGCCGACATGGGCGCGGGCGCGATCACCGGGCTGGTCGCGATCTATATCGTCCTCGCCTGGGTGTTCGCCAATTTCAGCCGGCCCTTCGTCGTCATGGCGATCATCCCGTTCGGCTTTGTCGGCACGGTGCTGGGCCATCTGCTGCTCGGCTTCGACATTACGATTCTCAGCATGATCGGCCTGCTCGGCCTGTCCGGCATCCTGGTCAACAACTCGATCATCCTGGTCCGCACCGTGGACCAGCACATCGACGACCAAACGCCGCTGCGCGAGGCCATCGTCGCGGGATGCCGGGACCGCCTGCGCCCGGTGCTGCTGACTTCGCTGACCACGATCGGCGGCCTGGTGCCGCTGCTGTTCGAGACCAGCCTGCAGGCCCAGTTCCTGATCCCGATGGCGATCACGATCGTGTTCGGGCTCGCGGTCGCAACCCTGATCGTGCTGGTCCTCATCCCGGCCCTTCTCGTCATCGACGAGGATATCCGCGCCATCTTCAGGCGCCTTCGTCGCGGACGGAGTCCGGCCCCGGAGACCGGGTGATCGGGCAACTATTCCTTCGCGCGGTGCGGGAAGCGCCGGTTGCCAAGCCCAGGCAATGGAGTCACGCTGCATCGGCCGTCCGAGGGTTTAGGAAGCGCGGACCGGTAGGGGACACAAGCACATGATCGGGACGCTCGTTGCCCCCAGCTTCGCCGGGCCGGGCTTCCGCGCCGAGGTAGCGCGGCGCGCGGCCGGACCCGGGGCGCGCCGATGAAATTCGGCATCTTCGACCACGTCGACCTGTAAGGGCGCGCCGCGCATCTTCGACCACGTCGACCGCGGCCGCGAAATCCCGCTCTCCGACCTCTACGAAGACCGCCTCGAAGACCGCCTCCGGATGGTGGAGCGTTACGAGGCGGCGGGAATCCACTGCTACCACGTGGCGGAGCACCACGCGACGACGCTGGGCATGGCGCCCGCGCCCGGCATATTCCTCGCCGCCGTCGCCCAGCGGACGCGGACGATGCTGTTCGGGCCGCTGGTCTACATCCTGCCGCTCTACGATCCGGTCCGGCTGGTGGAAGAGATCTGCATGCTCGACCATCTCGGGCGGGGCCGGTTCCAACTCGGTATCGGGCGCGGCATCTCCTATCTCGAGCTCGGCCATTTCGGCATCGCCCACCCCGAGGTGCGCGAGATCTACGAGGAATCGCTCGAGGTGGTTCTGGCCGCGCTCGGCAGCGACACCCTCGACCATGCGGGCAAGCGCTTCCGCTACACCGGCTTCCCGATGGAGCTGCGCCCGTACCAGAGGCCGCACCCGCCGCTCTGGTACGGCCCGGGATCGTTGGGCTCCGCCGAATGGTCGGCGCGGATGAAGGCGAACATCGTCATCAACGCCCCGGCGCAGGCCGCCCGCCCGCTGATCGATGCCTTCAGCGAAACCTGGGCGGAGATCCATGGCGCCGCGCCGCTGCCGCTGATGGGAATCACCCGCCAGACCTATGTCGCCGAGACCGACCGCGAGGCCGAGAAGCGCGGCCGGCCGGCCTTCGATTCATGGTTTGCCAGCTTCGCCAAGCTGTGGCGCGCCTTCGGCGCCAACCCGGTCCGCTACCCGGACAATTTCGACGACGCCCGCCGGACCGGCGTGATCGTCGTGGGCTCGCCCGAGACCCTGCGCGGCGAGATCGCCGCCCAGCAGGAGGCCAGCGGCTGCACCTATTTCGTGTCCCGCATGGCCTATGGCGACCTGACTTTCGAGGAATCGGCGCGCTCGCTCGACCTCTTCGCCGCCGAAATCATGCCCCACTTCGCCGACGACGCGGCGCGCCCGGCCGCCGAGTAGAGGTCAGACCGCGGGCTTCGCGTCGATCAGCACGAAGGCGATCCGGCACGCCTCGGTGCCGCTATTGACCCAGGCATGGTTGGTGCCGCGCTGGATCACCACATCCCCCGCCTTGAGGCGGACATCGTCCTTCTCGTCGTCGAGCCAGAGCTCGATCTCGCCCGAGATCACGACCGCGTAGTCGACGCTGTCGGTGCGGTGCGAGCCGGGATGCCTGAGCGCCGCCCCCTCGGGCTCGTGGGCGCCGAGGGCGCTTGCGAGCGTGCCGCCTGCCCGGGAGACCGCCGTCTCGGGCGCGAACTCGACGATGCGGAAGACCGATCCGCCGGCGGGCGGAATGAGCGGGATGTCGCCGGCGACGGCGTCCTCGGACCCCGAATTGTCGGCCGGCGTGGCGAAGCTGCGCCACAGCTGGGTCGAGCCGGTGCCGTGCCCGCGCTCGCGCACGTTGGGGGCGTCGCCGTCGAACACGACGACCGCCTTGCCGTTACCGTCGTGGCCCGTGACCACGCGTCTGACCGCTGCGACCATTCCGTCTCTCCGATTTTGGGTTCCCCGCTACGCGCGAATATTTCCTCCGCAATCCCCGCGGGGCAATGGGGTGGGGAAATGCCTACTTGTGGACGGAACCGATTCCCGGCATAAATGGGTCCCATTTCAACAACGGAAAGGAGGTGATCCAGTGTCTCATTGTCGCCAACCGCGGACGCGCGTGACCTGGGTCTCCACCTCTCGGGGGTGCTGGGTCGCCTAGCGCGACGCTCGCGGTCACGTCACGGCCGCGGTTTGACAATGGAAGGGCCGCCCCTTGGGGCGGCCCTTCTTCATGCGGGCCGGGAGTTGTAGTTTGGGGCCGCGCGTAGCGGGATGGGTGGAATGGCGGAAACCGCGGAAACCTACGACTACATCGTCGTCGGCGCCGGGTCGGCGGGGTGCGTGCTCGCCGGAAGGCTGACCGAGGACCCCGACTGCAAGGTGCTGCTGCTGGAAGCGGGGCCCCGCGACCGCGACCCGCTGATCGGCATCCCGATCGGCATCGGCAAGATGCATCCCGAACGGCTGCACGATTGGGGCTACGACACCGAGCCGGAGGAGAGCCTGGGCGGGCGCTCGGTCGAGGCGCTGCGCGGCAAGGTGATCGGCGGCTCGTCGTCGATCAACGTGATGGCCTATGTGCGCGGCAACCGGGGCGACTATGACCGCTGGGCCCAGAAGGGCTGCGGCGGATGGTCCTATGCCGATGTGCTGCCCTATTTCAAACGCTGCGAGAGCTGGGAGGAGGGGGGCGATGACTGGCGCGGCACCGAAGGTCCGCTGGGCGTGGTGCGCTCCAGATCCCGCGACCCCCTGTTCGACGCCTGGATGGAGGCCGGCGAGGAATCGGGCTTCGGCGTCACCCCCGACTATAACGGCGAGCGGCAGGAAGGGTTCGGCCGCAGCCAGTGGACCATTCAGGGCGGAAGGCGCTGCAGCGCGGCGGTGGCGTTCCTGCGGCCGGCGATGCGCCGCCCCAACCTCACCGTCAGGACCGAAGCCCTGGCCACGCGCGTCGTTCTGGACGGCGCCCGGGCGCGCGGCGTCGCCTATCTCCGGGGCGGGCGTGAGCGCGTTGCCCATGCCGAACGCGAAATCCTGCTGTCCGGCGGGGTGTACAACTCGCCCCAGCTGCTGATGCTGTCCGGCATCGGGCCGGCCGACCATCTGCGCGAGATGGGAATCGAGGTCGCGCTCGACCTGCCGGGGGTGGGGCAAAACCTGCAGGACCATCTCGCGGTCCAGTTGATGAACGCGCGCGAAGGCAACGGCCATTTCCACGGCGAGCTCCGCCTCGACCGGCTGGCGGTCAACCTGCCGCGCGCCTATTTCTTCGGCACCGGGCCGGCGACCTGGCTGCCCAACGGGATGCACGGCTTCGTCAAGACCCGGCCCGAGCTCGCGGTGCCGGACATCCAGTTCCTCACCCGCGGCGCCGGTCTCGACGCGCGGCCGTGGCTGCCGGGTATCCGCCCGGCGGCGCCGGACCAGTACGGCATGCGTCCCGTCCTCCTGCATCCGGAGAGCACCGGCGAGGTCAGGCTGCGCTCCTCCGACCCTGCGGCGCCGGTGCGCATCCGCCCGAATTTCCTCACCAGCCGCGCGGACCTCGAAACCCTCCGCGCCGGCATCAAGGCCGGCCGGGAGGTGTTCGCGCAGCCCGCGCTCGGCGGCTATCGCAAGGCGGAGGTGGAGCCGGGACCCGGCGTCAGGACCGACGCCGAGATCGATTCCTGGATCCGCCAAACCGCGGTCACCGCCCACCACCCGTCCTGCACCTGCCGCATGGGGATCGACGAGGGGGCGGTTCTCGATGCCGAGCTCCGCGTCCGCGGCGCCGACGGGCTCCGCGTGATCGACGCCGCGGCGATGCCCGACCTGGTCTCGGGCAACATCAACGCCTGCGTCCTGATGATGGCGGAAAAGGCCTCCGACATGATCCGCGGCCGCCCTGCCCTGCAACGGGAAGAGAACGCGTAGGGCGCAAGCGGGCAAGGGGATCGACATGACCGGGACACGATTCCAGGCGATCGAGATCGGGCTCTACAGCGTCTCGTCCACCGCCGATAACCGCGCCGTGGCGCAGAAGGCCGAGGCGCGGGGATTTCGCCGGTTGTGGCTTGCCGAGGATCATCACAGCCGGGACATCTTCGTCCTGGCCACCGCGATCGGCACGGCAACCGAGGCGATCGAGATCGGCCTTGGGATCGTCAACCCCTATACCCGGCACCCGGCCCAGATCGCCATGGCGGTCGCCGATCTGGAGGAGCTGGCCGGGCCGCGCTTCATCCTCGGCCTGGGCGCCGGCTGGTCGTCGATCGCGGCCCATGGTCTGGAAAACCCGCGCCCGATCACCGCGCTGAAAGAGGCGGCGGCGATCTGCCGGGGCATGCTGCGCGGCGATCGCGTTGCGTTCGAGGGCGCGCTCTATCGCCTGCCCGCGCCCGGCGCGCGGCTCAGCTTCGCGCCGGCACGGCCCGATGTGCCGCTCTATTTCGGCTCCATGGGGCCGCGCACCCTCAAGATGGGCGCCCCGTTGGCGGACGGGGTGTTCTTCAGCGTCTTTACCAGCCCGTCCTTCGCCGAACACTGCCTGGGCCATGTGCGCGCGGCGCTCGCCGGCTCCGATCGCACGATCGAAGACATCGATGTCGCCTGCTACATCATCTTCTCCGTCGACGAAGACGGCGATGCCGCGCGCGCCGCGGCCAAGGGGCTGATCGCTCACTATTTGATGCGGATCCCGGACACGATCCGCTTCGAATTCGCCGGCCTCGACGTCGCCCGCATGCAATCCCTGCAGGCCGGGCTCAAGGCCGCGTTCGCCGAGAACCGGTTCGGCCGGGCGGTCGATGCCCTGGACGACGATGTGGTCGCCGCGCTCGCGGTCGCCGGCACCCCGGATGAATGCATCGAGGGGCTGAAACCGTACGCCGCCGCCGGGCTCAAGACCCCGGTCCTCTACCACGTCCTGGGCCCCGACCGGATGGCGTCGATCGACCTGATCGCCGATCGCATCCGGCCGGCGCTCGTCGGCTGAGGATCGGCCCGCAGGCCATCGGAAAGGCGGCAGGAAAGGCCTTCATCGTCCGGCGGTCGATGCGAACCGCCATGTCGCCGCAACGCTTCGCCGGCAGCCCGGCTTGGCGGAAAAACCGGCGATGCACTAACATTCGAACCGGACCGGTCAGCGGAGGCCGAACAACCGCGAGGTCGCGAACCCGCGGTCGGGCGAGGAGGCGATCCGCAACGCGAACGCGGGAGGGGACCGATGAGCGTGACCGGAACCGCCGACAGGGCGCCAAGGATAAAGTTCAGCCATCTCGGGCTGGTCGTCTCCGACCTCGAGACGATGCAGGACTTCTATACCCGGGTGCTCGGATTTGCGCTTACCGACAGGGGAATGACCGGCAGCGGCGCCACGATGGCGTTCATGACGCTCGACCCGGAGGAGCATCATCAGGTCTTCCTGGTCGACGGCAAGCCGGACGGCGAGCTTCCGGCCAACCGGTTCATGCCGGGGATCGGCCCGGTGCTGCACCATTTGTCGTTCCGGCTGGCCTCGCTGGCGGAGCTGCGCCGGATGTTCGACCGGCTCGGTGCGGACTCCGAGCGTCGGATCGAGACGGTCACCCACGGCGTTTGCTGGGCGATCTACACCACCGACCCGGAAGGCAATTCGCTGGAATTCTTCGCCGACACGCCGTGGTACATCACGCAGCCCTTCCTAAGGCCGATCGATTTTTCGAAATCGGACGAAGATCTGTTGAGCGAGACCGAGGCGATGTGCCGGGCAGCCCCCGGATTCCGCGCCTATGCCGCCTTCAATGCCGAGCTTGCCGCGCGAGTGCCGGCGTCGTTGAGCGATTGAAGGCGAATTTGGAGCCGCTGCTCGCGCCATGGCGCGGGCTGCCGCCCAATTTGCGGGGCATAATCTGGATCACGCTGGGCAGCGTCGCGTTCGCGCTCAACGACGTGTTCATCAAGACACTGGGCCGCTCGATCGATGCCTTCGAGCTCGCGCTGTTTCGCTACCTGGTCGGCGTGTTCCTGCTCGCGCCGCTGTTCTGGCGCGCCGGGCTTGCCGGTCTCAAGACCCGGCGGCTCGGCATGCACGCGACGCGGCTCGTCATCGCCTCGATAGCCCAGATCGGCACGCTCGTCTCGGTGATCAACCTGCCGCTGGCAAGCGCGACCTCGCTGTCGTTCTCGAGGATCGTGTTCACCACCATCGTCGCGATCGTGCTGCTGCGCGAGGTGGTCACGCGTCAGCGCTGGTGGGCGACCGGGTTGGGCTTCCTCGGGGTGATCGTGATGCTTCGCCCCGGCCCCGAAGGGATCGATCCGATCGCGGCGGTCGCCGTCGGCGCGGCGATGTCGTTCGCAGTCGCCAATGTGATGATCCGGATGCTCGCGAGCACCGAGCCGGCGGTCAGGATCCTGTTCTACTATCACATCGGGGGCGTCCTGGTCTTTCTGGTCCCGGCGATCCTGGTCTGGCGTTCTCCGGTGGGGATCGAGTGGTCGATGGCCGCCGGCATCGGGCTGCTCACCACGCTCGGAATGATCGCCTTCGTGCGCGGCTTCGCGGTGGGCGAGGCGAGCGTGATCGGGCCGATGGAATACACCCGGCTGGTCTATGCGGCGCTGCTGGGCCTGCTGATCTTCAGCGAGACTCCCGATCTCTGGACCGTCCTCGGTGCGCTGATCATCATCGCCAGCACCACCTATCTCGCCCGCGTCGAGGCGAAGGCGGCACGGAAACCGGGTTGAGCGCCCCGACCGGAGAGCGCCGCCTGATGCCGCATTCCCGCAAATCGATAGCGTCGCGGTGCTAGGATGGGCGCAGCAACACGCAGAAGGGCGCCAAATTGAAGCTCAGCACCGATCGCATCCTGACCACCCATGTCGGCAGCCTGCCAAGGCCCGACGACTTGCTGGCGCTGCTGCAGGCCGAGGAGCAGGGCCACGGCCACGACGCGGCGGCGCTCGCGGCGCGGGCGAAAGCGGAGGTCGCGGCAGCGGTCGCCCGGCAGGTCGATGCCGGGATCGACATCGTCAGCGACGGTGAGATGAGCAAGATCGCCTACACCTTCTACGTCAAGCACCGGCTGGATGGCATTGGCGCCGCCGGGCCCGGCGTCGACCAGGGCACCGGCGCGCTGCCGGGCCGCGATATGCTGGACCACCCCGATTTCCTCGACCGGGTGACCGCCTGGCAGGGACAATGGATCCGGGCGTTCGAACGTCCTTACTGCATCGGGCCGGTCGCCTATGCCGACCGCCTCCCCGTGGAGCGCGACCTGGCCAATCTCGGCGAGGCGGTGGCGGCCGCCAGGCCGGTCGAGGCGTTCATGAATGCCGCCTCGCCGGGGGTGCTGACCAAGTTCGTGCCCGACGCCCATTACCGGAACGAGGACGCCTATGTCGCGGCGCTCGCCGATGCGATGAAGACCGAGTACGAGGCGATCGTCGACGCCGGCTATCTGTTGCAGATCGATTGCCCCGATCTCGGCTCGGCGCGGCACAACCAGTACCAGCATCTGGACGATGCGGCCTTCCTCAAGATCGCCGAGCGCAATGTCGAGGCGGTCAACCATGCCACCGCCAACATCCCGGCCGACCGCATGCGGCTGCATATCTGCTGGGGCAATTACGAGGGCCCGCACACCCATGACGTGGCGCTGGCCAAAATGCTGCCGATCTGCATGAAGGCCCGCCCCGCCGGCTTCCTGTTCGAGGGCGCCAACCCGCGCCACGAGCATGAATGGGAGGATCTGGCCAACGGCATCGTCCCCGACGACAAGGTGCTGATCCCGGGCGTGATCGATTCGACGTCGAACTTCGTCGAGCACCCCCGCCTGATCGCCCAGCGGCTCTGCCGCTACGCCGATATCGTCGGGCGCGAACGGGTGATCGCCAGCGCCGATTGCGGCTTCGGCACCTTCGCCGCCGCCGTGCCCCAGGTCGCCACGTCTATCGTCTGGTCCAAGTTCAGGGCCCTGGCGGAGGGCGCGCGGATCGCCACGGAGCGGCTGTGGTCGCGCTAGAATCGGTTCGACGCATACCTAAACTCGGATCTTCCTTCGCACCGCGCATGTTCGCGTATTGGGGGCACAATGAATACCGTTCTCGAGCCTCGTGACCGGGTCGTCGATGTCGGCGGTTTGTCGATGCACTATCTGGAGTGGGGCAACCGGGCAAAGCCGACGATCGTGTTGCTGCACGGCCTGCGCGGCCATGCCCATTCCTGGGACGACGTCTCCCTGGCGCTGAGCCCCGATTTCCACGTGCTCGCACTGGACCAGCGCGGTCGCGGCCTGACCGATTGGGCCACCGACGGCGATTACGGCATCGATGCCTTCGTCGGCGACCTGGTGGGCTTCTGCCGCGCGCTGGGTCTGGAGAGGTTCATCCTGATGGGCCATTCCATGGGCGCGCGCAACAGCATGGCCTTCGCCGGCCGGCACGGCCACATGCTGGAAAAGCTCGTCCTCAGCGAATTCGGCCCCCAGGTCAATCCGAAGGGGGCGCAGCGGATCGGCAAGGAACTGATCGACGCGCCGGAGGAATTCGAGACCCTCGAAGATGCGATCGCCTACATGGCGCAGTTCAATCGCTACGCCTCCGAACCGGTCATGCGGCGGCGCGAGCTCCATGCCACCAGGGAACTGCCGAACGGCAAGATCGGCTGGCGTTACGACATCGAGATCCGCGAGGCGCGTCGCCGGGGCGACCCGGTCGCGCCGCTCGATTTGTGGCCGGTCCTGCCCAGGATCGCCTGCCCGACCCTGGTGGTTCGCGCGGCGGAAACCGATATCCTGGACCTCGACGTCGCCCGGAGGATGATCGAGACCTTGCCCGATGGCCGGCTGGTCGAGATCGAACGCGCCGAGCACATGGTGTTCGAGGACAACCCGGAAGATTTCATCGCCGCGGTTCGCGGCTTCCTTGTCTGACATTCACGGCGCGTCTCGCAGCTCGTGAGGAGGCCTCTTGACCGCGCCTCCGGGATCCGCTCCCGATCGTGGCCGTATCGCCGGCCGGCTGTGGGTGCTCTCGGCCGGGCTCTGCATGAGCGTCGGCGGGCCGATCATCCGGCTCGCCGACGAGAGCACGGAGTGGCAATTCCTGTTCTACCGCTCGCTTGGCGCGGCGCTGGCGGTCCTGCTCTATGTCCTTGTCACCCGCCGTCCGCTGCTCTACACGATCCGCCGCACCGGTGCGACCGGGCTGGTGGCGGGTCTCTGCCTCGCGGTCGGCTTCACCGGCTATGTGTGGGGGGTGATGAACTCCACGGTGGCGAACGCGCTCTTTCTGTTGAGCGCCTCGCCGTTGTTTGCGGCTTTCTTCGGCTGGCTGGTGATGCGCGAGCCTGTGTCCCGTTCGATGTGGTTCGCCATGGGCGGCGTGATGACCGGTGTCGCGATCATGATCGGCGAGGGTCTGGCCGAGGCCGATCTCTTCGGCGATCTGGCGGCGCTCGCCGCCGCGGTGGGCTTCGCCGGCTTCTCGGTCTGCATCCGGCGCGGCCGGCACACCGACATGAGCCCGACGATCCTGATCGCCGCCGCGATCACCGCCGTCGTCAGCGGGACGATGGCGCTGGCGAGCGGCGCCGGGCTGGACGTGCCGGTCGCGGATGTGAGTCTGGCCGCGACCTATGGCGTGCTGGTGATCGGGGCCGGCATCTTCATGTTGACCGTCGGCGCCCGGCATGTGCCCGCGGCAGAGCTTGTCGTGTTGTCGCTGACGGAGGTGGTGTTCGGGCCGATCTGGGTCGCGCTCGCGTTCGGGGAGGTGCCGAGCGGGCTCACCCTCATCGGCGGGGCCATCCTGCTCGGCAGCATCACGACCCAGGCCGTCCTCGGGATGCGTCGATAGAAGCGCGGTGCGGTCACCGTTGGCCCGCGGGCCGGCACCCTAGTCCTGCGGCATGATCGCCTGGGCGCCGAGCTGGGGCCAGGCGGCAGGCGCTCCGGCGCGCCCGGCCGCCTCGGCGGGCGGCAGCGCCTGATCCCAGAGCGCGGCCTGGAAGCGCATGCCGGTCACCCCGTCGGAGTCGGGCGAGGCGAGCCATAGGATCGGCGGGACCATGCGCTCGGGCGGGATCAGCTGTGCGCGGTCGACGCCGGAATCGGCCGGGATCATCCTTGTGTCGGCGGGTCCTCCCGGGACCAGAACGTTCGCGGTCACGCCGGTTCCCCCAAGGTCCTTCGCCATGATTGCCGTGTTGGCCTCGAGCGCGGCCTTCGACGGGCCATAGGCGCCGCAGCCCGCCATGTACATCGCGTTCATCGACGTGGTGACGTTGACGATCCGGCCCCATCCGCGCGCGACCATCCCGGGCGCGGCGAGCGCGGCCATGATGTGGCTGCCGATCGTGTTGACCTCGACCGTGCGGCGCCATCGGCCGAGATCGTTTTCCCAGAACTTCTCCGGGTTGTTGAACAGGCTGCGGCCGTTGGCCGGCGGGCCGATGCCCGCGTCATTGACCACGATGTCGAGGCTGTCGAACGCCTTCAACGTCGCCGCGACCGCCACGCTGACCGCCGCCTCGTCGCTCACATCGGTCGCGACGGCAATCACCCGGCCGTCGCCGACCGCGGCGGCGATTTCGGCGCGCGCGCCGTCGAGCGCCCCGGAATCGACATCGAGCAGGCTCACATTGGCGCCTGCGCGCGCGAGCCCGAGCGCCATCGCCAGGCCGAGCCCGCGCGCCCCGCCGGTGACCGCCGCCGTCCTGCCCGTCAGAATCTCATCGGCCATGGTCGCGGCCCCCTCTTTGTGCGGTTTCTATATCCGATACGCTTCAGGGTCCGCGGACGCCGCTTCCGTCGGGCAGGATCGCCACCCCGTAATCCGTGGCCGCGCTGTCGGCCGAGACATAGCCCCGCATGACGTCGAGCGCCACCAGATCGGCCGGGCGGGCCTCCGGCGGTCCGTAACCGCCGCCGCCGCCCGCTTCGATGCAGACCGCATCGCCCGGCTCGAGCGCGACCGAATCGGCCTTGTAATAGGTTTCGGGCTCGCCGCCTTCGCGGCGCCACACCTGGACCCTGCCGGGCAAGCCGTCCCGGCCTCCGCGCACACCCCAGGGCGGGCAGCCGATCCGGTCGAAATTGACCCACAAATTGCACGGTTGGAGTATGCGGTAGCGCTTGCGGAAGCCCATCCCGCCGCGCCACGTCCCCGCCCCTCCCGAGCCCTCGCGCAGCGCGAGCTCCTCGTAGCGGAAGGGGTAGATCGATTCCTGGAGCTCCATCGGGATGATCCGCGAATCGCCGTGCGCCATGGTGCGGAAGGGCCCGGATCCGTCGTGCCGGGCGCACGCCCCCCAGCCGCCATGCGCCGAATCGTAACAGTCGAACGGCCGGCCGTCGGGCCGCCGCCCGTATATGCGGACCGAGGAATAGGTGCCGAAATGCGCGCCGGTCACATCGTCCGGCATCGCCGGTTCGAGCGCCTTGATCAGGGTGTCGATGATGGTCGGGAACGGGAAGCCGTAATGGCCCATCGGCGCGGTCGGGTGTGCGCTGACCAGGGTTCCGTCGGGCAGGATCAGCTTGAGCGGGCGGAACGTCCCGTCGTTTGCCGGCTCGCCGCGCGCGACCAGATACATGAACGCGACGCGCGCGGTCGTCACCCCGCCGCCATGGCGGCCGGAGTTGATCCGGCCCGCGACCTGTCCCGGCATGTTTGAGTAGTCGATCGTCATCTCCGATCCCTCGACCAGGATGCGGACCCTGATCGGGATGCGGTGCTCGACCATTCCATCGTTGTCGAGGAACGACTCGGCCTCGTAGATTCCGTCGGGGATGGAAGCGATGCGCTTGCGGCTGGCCGCCTCGCACCGGTCGAGGATGATGTCGAGCCCGCGCCGCCAGGTATCGAGACCGAACTTCTCGGCGAGCTTCGCGGTCAGGTCGCGTCCCAGCAGGCAGCCGCCGAGCTGGGCCTCGATGTCGCCCATCAGCTCGTCGGGGTATCGCGTGTTGCACTCGACGATCCGATAGACTTCCTCGATCGGCTCGCCCTTCGACCACAGCTTGACCGAGCGGTACTGGATGCCCTCGGCGAAAATGTCGGACGCCTTGTAGGTGCCGACCTCCCCGCCGATATCGATCCAGTGGCAATTGATGGCGAAGAAGCCGATCGGCTGCCGGCCCGGCCCGGCGAAGACCGGCGTGTACATGACGGTGTTGTTGAGGTGCTGCCCCTGGACCGCGGCGTGGTTGCAGAGCACGACGTCGCCCGGGTGGAAGCGGTCCTTGCCGTAGACCGAAAGCCCGTCGCGCACCGCCGCCCCGACGGCGTCCGCGACGAACACCGGCATGCCGCCATTGCACTGGGCGATCAGCCGGCCGTCGGCGTCGGTCATGCCGACGGCATAGTCCTTGTACTCGTAGATATAGGGGCTGAACGCGGTGCGCGTGATGTTGGCGTCGATCTGGTCGTTGATCGAGACGATACCGTGGCGGATGACCTCCAGCGTTATCGGATCGACCGCATTGGCGTCCTCGGTTGCGGCCGCGTGCGTCGTGGCCATCGCTAGCCTCCCTTGCAGTCGATGCGAAGTTCCCGGTGCGCGCCGACTTCGAACCGGTCACCCGGCCGGATCACGGTGGTCGCGCCGTATTCCTCGACGATTGCCGGCCCCTCGCCGCAGTAACCCGGCGCGAGCGTATAGCGGTCGAACACCGCGGTCTCGACCCATGCGCTCCGGCGGTCGAACAGGACCGGCCGGGACCGAGCAGCGCCGCCATCCTGGCGCGGGGGCCGGTGCAGCCCGGCGAGCTCGGGCCGCGGCATGCGCGCGAACGCCGAAAGGTGCAGCGCCTGGATCTCGGCCACGGCCCGCCTGTCGGCATGGCCGTAGCGGCGTTCGTAGTCCCGGTCGAAGACGGCCCGGATCTCCCCGGTGACGCCCGCGCCCGACAGCGCGACCTTGATGTTGTGGCGCTGGCCGCGATAGCGCATCTCGGCCGCCCGTTCGAAATACACCTCCGCCGCCCCGACCTCGCGGCGGAGCGCCGCTTCGGCCGCGCGTTCCATCCCGGCGAAGCGCTCGTCCATCGCCGCCACCGCGGTCTCGTCGAGGGCGCCGGTGAAGGTCACCGAGCTGTCCAGCCGCGCGTCGGCCAGCATCATGCCGGTGGCCGAGAAATTGCCCGGCTCGGGCGGCACCACGACCGTCGGGATCGCGAGCTCACGGGCGAGCGCCACGGCGTGCAGCGGTCCGGCCCCGCCATAGGCGAACAGCACGAAATCGCGCGGATCGCGGCCGTGCTCGACGGTCTGGCGGCGGATCGCGCCGGCCATCGCCACTATGGCGATCGCAACGATGCCGTCGGCGAGCGCGACGGCGCCGTCGGCGCCGGAATAGCCAAGCGTCCCGGCGACGCCGGAGAGCATGGCCGCCTCGGCCGCGGATCGGTCGAGCGCGAGCTCGCCGCCGAGAAACCGATCGGGCGCGAGCCGGCCGAGCAGCAAATTGGCGTCGGTCACCGTGGGGTCTGTCCCGCCGCGGCCATAGCATGCCGGCCCGGGGGCCGAACCCGCGGAGCGCGGCCCGACATGCAGACGGTTTTCCGTGTCGAGCCAGGCGACCGATCCGCCGCCGGAACCGACCTCGATGATGTCGACCACCGGCGATTTGATCGGGAAGCCGGCGACATAGCCGCCGGCATAGTAGACCGAGCCCACCTCGAACCGCCCCGCCTCGACGAGCGCGCATTTCGCCGTCGTCCCGCCCATGTCGAAGGAGATGACGTTGTCGAGACCCAGCGCCCCGGCATAGGAAGCGGTGCCGATGCACCCGCCGATCGGCCCGGATTCGACCAGCGCGATGGGCTCGCGGCAGGCGCGTTCGGCCGACAGAACCCCGCCGTTCGAGCCCATCATGAACAGCGTGCCGTCGAACCCGCCGCTTGCAAGATCGCTCTCCAGCCGGCGGATGTAGCCCGAGACCAGAGGTCCGACAAAGGCGTTGGCCGCCGCCGTCGCGGTGCGCTCGTATTCGTACCATTCGCGGCACAGGTCGACCCCGCCGCAGACATAGACGCCGGGCAGGCGCTCGCGGAGCAACGAGACCGCGCGCTCCTCGTTCTCGGGGTTCGCATAGGCGTTGAGAAAGGATACCGCCACGGCGTCGAGGCCCAGGTCGGCGATGGCGGTCGCCGCGGCCGCGAGATCGTCCTCGTCGAGCGGCGCGATCACCGAGCCGTCGGTGCCGATGCGCTCGCCGACCTCGAAGCGCCATTCGCGCGGGATCAGCGGCGGATCGCGGCGGTAGTAGAGGTCGAACGGGTCCGGCCGGTTGCCGCGCGCGATCTCGAGCACGTCGCGAAAGCCCCGCGTGGTGACCAGCGCGGCGCGGCTGCCGCTTCGCTGGACGAGGGCGTTGATGACCAGCGTCGTGCCGTGGTTGACGAGTTCTATCCCGGACGGGGTTAGATCGGCCTTGTCGAGGCAGGCGGAGATGCCGGTGACGAAGTTGTCGTAGGTCGTGGGGCTCTTGGCGTAGCGCACCGCCCGGGTGGCGCGGTCGATCGCGACGAGGTCGGTGAACGTCCCGCCGATGTCGACGGCGATGGAAAACGGCATCCCGCGGCCCGGCCGCTCAGAACTTCGGCTTCGCGTCCGGCTTCAGCGAAAGGCTGAGCGACAGGCCGCCCGCGCCGCAGCATGGACAGCTTGCCGCGATCAGGAACTGCTGGCGCTGCTCCTCGGTGATGTCGGCTTCCGCGAGCATCGCCGCGATCTCTTGCTGAAAGGCGAGATGGCCCGAAACGTCGCCGAACATTATCGGCTCGGGGGCGGCGGCCTCGGGTGTCGCGCCCCGGACGGTCGCATCGGGCCTTTTCGTCCCGTCGGTCATTCCGGTCCTGTCGTCGTCGCTGATTTATGCCTTGGGGAGTGTAAGACGGGCACGAGGCGCCGACAATGGCGCGCCGCTTGGCGTTGATCTAGCATTCCCGCAATATCCGCACGGCACCCACCGGGAACCGATCTCCATGACAGTCGAACAGCCGCTTCGCGCCGATCCCGTCACCACCGAAATCGTCCGCAACGGTGTGATGGCGGTGACCGAGGAAATGAAAACCAACCTCATGCGCACCGCCTACAACATGATCATCTACGAGGCGCTGGATTTCACCACCGGGCTGTTCAACGCGCGCGGCGAGACCCTGTCGATCGGGCTCGGGCTGCCGATGTTCATCCGCGGAATGGCGGAGACCCTGAAGGCCAAGCTCGCCTATTTCGGCGACGACATCGAGCCCGGCGACATCCTGGTCACCAATGACGGCTACATCACCGGCAGCCATCTCAACCACGTCACCCTGAGCCTGCCGATCTTCCACGGCGGGAAGCTGACTGCGTTCGCGGTCTGCATGGCGCACTGGCTCGATATCGGCGGCGTCCTGGGCGGGATGACCACCGACATCTACTCCGAGGGTCTCCAGATCCCGATCCTCAAGCTCCAGCGGCGCGGCGAGCTCAACCGGGACCTGGTCGACATCATCAAGATGAACGTCCACCTGCCCGACCGGGCGATGGGCGATTTGCGGGCCCAGCTCACCGCGGTGCGCACCGGCGAGCGGCGCTTCACCGAGCTGCTCGATCGCTACGGACGCGAGGATGTGCTGGCGGCGATGGACGCGATCATGGACAAGTCCGAGCGGTCGGCGCGCGAGCGCACGCGCACCATTCCCGACGGCGTCTACGAAGCCGAGTCCTACATGGACGATGACGGGGTCGACATCGGCAAGCGCATCCCGATCCGGGTGAAGGCGACGGTGGCCGGCGACCGGATGACCGTCGACCTGTCGGAGGTCTCGGAGCAGGTGCGCGGTTTCTACAACTCCGGTCCCACCGCAGGCTTCGGCGCCTGCCAGGTCGCGTATAAATGCCTGACCTCGCCGACCGACTACCCGATCAACGACGGGAGCTTCCGCTCGCTGGAGGTGATCAACCCGCCGGGCCGGGTGGTGAGCGCGGTCCGCCCGGCGCCGCTCCGGCTGTGGATGACGATCCCGATGACGGTGGTCGACACCGTCTTCAGAGCGCTCGCACCGGCGGTCCCGGACCGGGTCGCGGCGGGCCATTTCGCCGATCTCGGGGTCGCCCAGCTCTACGGCTACGTGCCCGACGAGAAGCGCATGATCATCACGTCCACGGGACCGATCGGCGGCGGCTGGGGCGCCAAGCGATCCGAGGACGGGATGAGCGCGACGGTCTGCATCAACGACGGCGACACCCACAACAGCCCGGTCGAGCTGATGGAAGCGAAGTACCCCGTGGTCTACCAGCGCTACGGGCTGATCCAGGATTCCGGCGGGCCGGGGCGCAAGCGCGGCGGGCTCGGCACCGAGGCCGCGGTGCGCATGCAGAAGGGTCTGAACCTGTCGACCCGGATCGAGCGCATGCATTGTCAGCCCTGGGGGCTCGAAGGCGGCAAGGAAGGGCGCGGCAACCGGGTCGAACTGACCATGGGGGGCGAGCCCAAGACCGATTTGGTCAACGCCAAGGTGTTCACCGCGCGGATGGCGCCCGGCGACGTGTTCAAGGTGCTGGGCGGCGGCGGCGGCGGGTTCGGCCCGCCCTGGGAGCGGCCCGCCGAGCGGGTGCGCGAGGATGTGCGCCAGGGCTACGTGTCGCTGGAATGCGCGCTGGAGGATTTCGGCGTCGCGCTCGACGCCGACACGTTCGACATCGACTTCGCCGAAACGGATCGCCTGCGCGGCCGCCTCGCCGCCGCACAGGCGGTCTGACCCCGACGACGAACGACACACGCAGGGAAAGCAGTGATCCGGATCGAAAACCTGTCTTTGACCTACCGCTCGGCGGGGGTGGAGCATCACGCGGTGCGCGGGGTTTCGATCACGTTGGAGCAGGCGCAGTTCTACACGCTTCTGGGACCCTCCGGCTGCGGCAAGACGACCACGCTGCGCTGCGTCGCCGGGCTGGAACGGCCGGACGAAGGCGAGATCGTCGTCGGCGGCGAAGTCGTGTTCTCCGCGTCGAAGAATGTCTGGGTCCCGCCCAACGAGCGCAATATCGGGATGGTCTTCCAGTCCTATGCGATCTGGCCGCACATGTCGGTCGCCGACAACGTCGCCTTCCCGTTGATCCACGCCCGGCCCCGCCCAAGCGCGGACCGGATTCGCGAACGCGTGCGCGCGGCACTCGCCCTCGTCAAGCTCGACGGGCTGGAGGATCGCCCGGCCCCGTTCCTGTCGGGCGGTCAGCAGCAGCGCCTCGCGCTTGCCCGCGCCCTGGTCGGCGAACCGAAGGTCCTGCTGCTCGACGAGCCCTTGTCGAACCTCGATGCGAAGCTGCGCGAGGAGATGCGCTTCGAGCTCGCGGATCTGGTCAAGCGGTTGAATGTCACCACGCTGTTCGTCACCCATGAGCAGATCGAGGCGCTGACCATGTCCGACGTCATGGGCGTGATGAGCGATGGCCTCATCGTCCAGGAAGGCTCGCCGCAGCAGATATACGCGGCTCCCGGCGGATCCTTCGTCGCCGACTTCATCGGCAAGACCAATTTCTTCGAGGGCAGCGTCGAGGCGCTGGGCGGCAGCGCCGACGAGGCGACAAGTGCGACGATCGCCACCCCGCTCGGCAGGCTCGAATGCCGCATCCCGGGCGGCGCCGCGGTGGGCGATGCGGTCAAGGTCGCGGTGCGCCCGGAGAACGTCGCGCTGTGCCCGCCCGGGGCGGCGATGGACGGCAACGCTACCGAGGGCGAGGTCGAGACAATCACCTTTCTCGGCAACATGCTCGACTGCGTGGTCCGGGCGGGCGATCTGCGAATCCACGTCCAGCTTCACCCGGCCGCGCCGCCGGCAACCGGCAGCAGGGTCGGGCTGCATTTACCGGCCGAACATGTGCTGGCGATGCGGTCGTGATCGGGGCGGCGGCCGCGACATCTTCGACAAAACACGGCTATCGAGAGGAAACGAGGAATGGCTGAGAGTGGTGGCGTGCGTTCGCGCATCCGGCTGGCCGCGGATATCGGCGGGACATTTACCGACGTCGCGGCGTTCGACGAGGAGGCGGGCACGCTTCTTCTCGGCAAGACGCTGTCGACACCCGAGCGCCTGGTCGACGGGATCGAAAGCGCGGTCGCGAGGGCCGGCACCGAGTTCACCGACGCGGCACTGTTCCTGCACGGCTCGACGATCGCGGTCAACACCATCCTGGAGCGCACCGGCGCCAGGACCGCGCTGATCACCACGGAAGGGTTCCGCGACGTATACGAGATCGGCCGGATCAACCGGCCCGATTCCTACAACCTTTTCTTCCAGAAGCACGAACCTTTGGTCGAGCGCGCACTCCGCTTCGAAGCCAGCGAACGGGTGCTGGCGTCGGGAGAGATCGAGCGCCCGCTCGACGATGCCGAAATCGCGGCGCTGGGCCGCAGGATCGACGCGCTGGGCATGGAGGCGGTGGCGATCCTGTTTTTGCACTGCTACCGCAACCCCGAGCACGAGCTCCGGGCGAAGGCGATCCTGGAAGACGCCCACCCTCACCTCTTCGTGTCGGCCTCCCACGAGTTGTCCCAGGAGTATCGGGAGTTCGAACGCACCTCCACCGTCGTCGCCAATGCCTATATCGGCCCGAAGGTGGACGCCTATATCGGCGAGATCGACGACCACCTGAAGCAGGCGGGCTTCGCCGGGTCGTTTCTGGTCGTGCAATCCACCGGCGGGCTCTACGAGGCCGACGAGGCGCGGCGCTACTGCGTGCGGATGCTGGAATCGGGTCCGGCCGCCGGGGTGATCGGCACCCAGGCTTTGTGCGTGGCGCTCGGGCTGGACAACGCGATCGCCTTCGACATGGGCGGGACGACCGCGAAAGCCGGGGTGATCTACAAGGGCGAGGCGCTGACCACCGGGGCCGCGCTTCTCGGCGGCTACGAGAAGGCGCTGCCGGTGCAGATCGCGATGATGGACATCTTCGAGGTCTCCGCCGGCGGGGGCTCGATCGCCCGGATCGACGAGGACGGCGCGCTCCATGTCGGCCCCTATAGCGCGGGCGCGGTGCCCGGCCCGGCCTGTTACGGCGGCGGGGGGGCCGAGCCCACGGTGACGGATGCGAATCTGCTGCTCGGCCGCCTCGGCGCCGAACGATTCCTCGGCGGCGAGATGGTGCTCGACGTAGCCGCCGCCGAAGCCGCGATGCGGAGCCGCATCGCCGAGCCGCTCGACATGGAGACGATCCGCGCCGCCGACGGGATCCTCCGGATCGCCACCACGGCGATGTCATACGCGGTCAAGGGCGTGACCACGGAGCGCGGGCTCGACGTGGGGGATTTCGCACTCGTCGCCTATGGCGGGGCGGGGCCGCTCCACGCCTCGGCCGTCGCCCGCGAGCTCGGCATCTCGACGGTCGTCGTCCCGCGCGCGCCGGGGCTGTTTTCCGCCTTCGGCATGCTGTTCTCGGACCTCCGCTACGATTTCGTCCGCACATGGTTCACCGCGCTCGAAACCGCGCCCTTCGACGAGGTCGAAGCGATCTATCGCGCCATGGAGAAAGAGGGGCGGGCGGCGATCGGAGCGGCATCGGTCTCGCCCGACGAGATCACCGTCAAGCGCGCCGCCGACATGCGCTATGTCGGGCAGGAGCATGCGGTGACCGTCGACCTGCCGATGGAGGTCTTCGAGGATCGGGACCGCGAGGCGATCAAGGCCCATTTCGACGCCATGCACGAGTTGCGCTACGGCACCAACGCGCCGGCCGAAATGGCCGAGATCGTGAGTCTCCGCACGACGGTCACCGGGGTGATGCGCAAGCCCGCCCACGAGACCGCCGCCGCCGGCGGGGCAGAGCCGCCCGGGTCCGCGCGGAGCGGCGCGCGGCCGGTCTATTTCGATGAGGCCGGGGGTTTTCTCGATACCCCGACCTATGCACGGGACGCCCTTCTGGCCGGCAACCGCATTGCCGGGCCGGCGCTGGTGGAGGAACACGCGTCCACCACTGTCGTCATGCCGGGCGACGCGCTGGAGGTCGACCGGTTCGGCAATTTGGTGATCGCGGTCGCCGGACGCCCCGGACGTCATTGAGAAGAGGGAGCGCACCGATGGACGAACGGGAAACGCCCCGCGCCAAGCCGCGCGTCGATCCTGTGGTCACCGAGCTGGTGCGCAACGGCGTCATGGCGGTGACCGAGGAGATGAAGACCAACCTGATGCGCACCGCCTACAACGTCATCATCTACGAGGCGCTGGACTTCACCACCGGTCTGTTCACCGCCGACGGCAGGACGGTCTCGATCGGGCTCGGCCTGCCGATGTTCATCCGCGGCATGGCCGAGACGGTAAAGGCGAAACTCGCGCATTTCGGCGACGACATCGAGCCCGGCGACATCCTGGTGACCAACGATTCCTACATTACCGGGAGCCATCTCAACCACGTCACGCTGAGCCTGCCGGTCTTCTTCGAGGACGAGCTCGTCGGCTTCTCGTGCTGCATGGCGCACTGGCTGGATATCGGCGGCGTGCTCGGCGGCATGACCACGGACATCTTCTCCGAGGGGCTGCAGCTTCCGATCCTCAAGCTCCAGAAACGCGGCGTCCTGAACCAGGACATCGTCGAAATCATCAAGATGAACGTGCGCATCGAGGAGCGCGCGATGGGCGACCTCCGCGCCCAGCTCACCGCGGTGCGCACCGGCGAGCGGCGCTTCCTCGAGCTGCTCGGCCGCTACGGCAAGGCGCCCGTCCTCGGCGCGATCGAGGACATCATGGACAAGTCCGAGGCGGCGGCGCGCGCGCGAACCCGAACCATCCCCGACGGCGTCTACGATGCGGAATCGTTCATGGACGACGACGGGATCGACATCGGCAAGGACATCCCGATCCGGGTCAAGGTCATCGTGGAAGACGACCGGATGACGGTCGATTTGTCCGATGTCTCCGGCCAGGTGCGGGGGTTCTACAACTCGGGCATCACCACCGGCTACGCCTGCGCCCAGGTCGCATACAAGTGCCTGGCCTCGCCCACCGACTATCCGATCAACGACGGCAGCTTCCGCCCCTTGACGGTGATCATTCCGCCCGGCCGGGTGGTGAGCGCAATTCGGCCGGCGCCGATGCGCTGGTGGATGACCTTTCCGATGACGGTGGTCGACACCGTGTTCAAGGCCCTGGCGCCGGCGATTCCCGACCGGGTGATCGCGGGCCACCACGCCGATCTGATCCTGGCCACCCTGTTCGGCATCTCGCCCAGGGACCGGCGGCTGGTGATCGCCTCGATCAGCCATGTCGGCGGCGGCTGGGGCGCGAAGATGACCGAGGACGGGATCAACTGCACCATCGCCATGAACGACGGCGACACCCATAACGGCCCGGTCGAGATGATGGAGACCAAATACCCGTTCGTCATCGACCGCTATGCGCTGCTGCCCGATTCGGGCGGGCCGGGCAAGTTCCGCGGCGGGGTCGGGGCGGAACGCGTGGTCCGCCCGCTGATCGACCTCAGGGTGACGACGCATATGGACCGCACCCGCTGCGCTCCCTGGGGGCTGATGGGCGGCGGCGAGGGGGCGGCCAACCGGGTCTCGCTCCAGCTCGACGGCGCCCTCAACGACAACCTGCCCAACGCCAAGGTGATCAGCCGCCAGCTCAAACCGGGCGATCGGCTCATCGCCCGGGGCGGCGGCGGCGGCGGGTTCGGCCCGGCCTGGGAGCGGCCGGTCGACAAGGTCCGCGAGGACGTCCGTCAGGGCTATGTCACCGCCGACGCCGCCAGGAACCGCTACGGCGTGGCGCTCGACGCGGAGACCCTTGCGATCGACGAGGAGGAGACCGCGCGGCTGCGCGACCGGTTCGGCCGGGACATGGCGGGCGGCTTGTAAGGGTTTCGAAGCTGCGTCCATACTTCCCCCTGCGCCATCGGGGGTTCAAGGGTGAGCAATAACATCGGGAGGGAATTGAAAATGCAATTGCGAGACACGAAGCTTTCCCGCATCGCGCTCTTGGGGGCCGCAGCCGGCGCCCTGTCGCTGCTGGTCCCGGCCGCCGCCGGGGCCATCGAAATGACCCCGGCGCTCAAGAAGATTACCGCCGCGGCGAACGCGGAAGGCGGGATCCGCTTCCATATGGGCACGTCGCCGGTCGGCGGCCCGGACGGGATCAAGGCCGCCGAGGCCGGCATCAACAAGATGTTCGGCACCAAGATCAAGCTCTCCTACAGCCCGGGCCCGGCCTATGCCGCGCTGGGCGCCAAGATCCTCACCGAACACCAGGCCAAACAGCCGGCGTCGTCGGATGTCTACATCGCGACCGCGATCCAGCTCGTACCGCTGCTGCGTCGCGACCTGTTCATCAAGGTCGACTGAGCGGGTCTCTACCCCGAGCGGATCAAGCCGGTCATGGTCGAGGCCGATGGCCGCGCGGTGCGGCACTACACGTCGCTGCCGGGGGTCATCTACAACAAGAAGCTGGCCGCCGACCGGGTCACCAAGACCACGTCGCTCGAAGACTTCCTGAAGCCGGAATGGAAGGGCAAGTTCGTCACCACGCCCTATCTTGCCGGGTTCGACGTGCTGATCTCGGAGGACATCTGGGGCGCCAAGCGCACCGAGGACTATGTGCTCAAGATGTCGCAACAGGTCAGCGGATTGCTCGGCTGCGGCGCGGAGAGCCGGATCGCCTCGGGCGAAATGCCGGTCCACTTGATCGACTGCTCGGGCTCGGCGGCCTTCGAGCCGAAAATGATGAAGGTCATCGGGCTCCACGTGCTGAAGGAGACCGCGTTCCACCGCTTCGGCTACGTCGCGATCCCGAAGAACGCGCGCTCGCCCAACGCATCGATCCTGTACGCGCTGTGGTACGCCTCGCCCGAGGGTCAGGACGCGATGCGCCAATACATGGGCTACGACATGACCGACCTGCCGGGATCGCGCTACGCGAAGGAGATCGCCGGCTATACCGCCAAGGGTTACAAGTTCCGCGACGTGACCATCGATTGGTGGGGCTCGCAGAAGGGCGTCATCAAACAGCACCGCCGGAACATCAAGCTGCTGCGCTCCAAGGTGAAGCGCTAGGAGACAGGCGCTAGCCGCCCGGGCCTGGAGCGCCCGGGCGGCGCTAGCCCATACGGGGAGCCGCCATGGCCATCCTCGCGGGGGGTCGGTTCGGGGCCGTCTCCACCAGCGCCCGGCGCGACATCCTGCCGCCGATCATGGTCGGCGCTGCCGTGCTGGCGAGCCTCACGGTCTTCTCGCTCCTCGTCGTCATCTTCTGGCTCAGCTTCGTCGACGGCTCGCCGGGCGACGACGACCTCACCTACACGCTCTCGTTCTACTCCGAGATCTTCCTGGACCCGTTCACCTACCGGGTGCTCTTCAACACCGTCCTGTTCTCGACGATCACGCTGGCCGTCGCGCTGACCCTGGCGCTGCCGATGGCGTGGATCGTCGAGCGCACGGACTTCCCGGGCAAGCCGATCGTCTTCACCCTGCTGACCATCGCGCTGCTGATCCCCAGCTTCTCGGTCGCGCTCGGCTGGCTGTTCCTGCTCCACCCCAAGATCGGCATCGTCAACCATCTCGCGATGGCGGCGTTCGGGCTGAGCGAGGCGCCGTTCAACATCGCGACGATCCTCGGCATGGGCATGGTCGAGGGGCTGAGCCTTACCCCGGTGACGTTCATCATGACCGCCATCGTGTTCCGGACCATGGATCCGGCGATGGAGGAAGCCGCCGGCATGGGCGGCGCCAGCCTTTTTCAGACCCTTCGCCGGATAACCCTGCCGCTCGCCTGGCCCGGCATCCTCGCGGCCAGCATCTATGTCTACACCATCGGCTTCGCCGCCTTCGACGTGCCGGCGATCCTCGGCCTGTCGAACCGGATCTTCACCTTTTCGACTTATGTCTACAGCGAGATCAGCCCGGCCGACGGGCTGCCGGAATATGGCGGCGTGGCCGGGCTCAGTATGATGATGGTGGTTTTCGCCGGTTTCCTGACCTGGTGGTACACCAGGGTGCAGCGCGAGTCCTCGCGCTACGCGGTGATCACCGGCAAGGGCTACCGGCCGACCCTGGTCAGGCTCGGGCGCTACAAGGCGCCGGCGATCGCGTTTTTCGTGCTGTTCTTCATCGTCAGCCAATTGCTGCCGGTGCTGACGCTGCTGTGGGCGGCGGGCCTGCCGTTCATCCAGCCGGTCTCGGCGGAAGCCATCGCCCAGCTTTCGTTCGACCATTTCCGCAACCTGCCCCGGGAGCTGATCTCCAACGCGCTCGGCAACACGGCCGCGCTGATGGTGCTGGTCCCGACCGTCACCGTGGTCTTCAGCGTGGCGATCTCCTGGGTGGTCGTCCGTTCGAAGGTCCCGGGCCGCGCGGTGTTCGATTTCTTCGCCTTTCTGCCGCATACGGTGCCGGCCATCGTGTTCAGCGTCGCCGCATGGCTGCTCGCTTTGTTCCTGCTGAGCGATGTCGTGCCGATCTACGGCACGATCTGGATCCTTGTCCTGGTGTATGTGGTTGCGCGGCTGAGCTACGGCACGCGGATGACCAACAGCGGCATGATCCAGATCCATCCCGAACTCGAGGAATCGGCGCGGATGAGCGGGGCAAGCACCGCGGGCGTCATGCGCCGGGTGCTGCTGCCGCTGCTGACGCCGGCGATGATGTATGCGTGGATCTGGATTGCGCTGTTGAGCTACCGCGAGTTGACCCTCCCGGTGGTGTTGGCGACAGGCGACAACCAGCCGCTGTCGATGGTGGTCTGGAGCTACGTTCTCACCTCGGAATACGGCCAGGCATCGGCCGTGGCCGCGATCATGACAGCGCTCATGGCGCCCATCCTGGTGGTCTACTGGACGGTCGCGCGGCGCACCGGGATGGTCCCGACCAGGTGAGCTTCATCCGGGCGGGGGAGGTCTCCGCTTTCGACCCCCTCAACCCGTCGGACGATAGCCGGCGAGGGCCTGTTCGAGGATCTCGCGGGCGGGCGGCGACCCGTCGAGCGGACGCAACTTGCGACTCTCGATCTTCCACCCTTCGGGGGTTCGCGTCAGGGTCCATCGGTTGGCGGAGACCCGGTGGATGCGAAAGCCCGGCGAAGTTCCGTGATTGGGCAGTTCCCGGGCATCGCCGAGCGTGTCCGGGTAGAGGATCTGCAGATAGGACGTGACAGTCGCCGTATCGCCGTCGAGCGCGATATGCGGCAATCCGGCAAAATGCGCGAGGCCGCCCTGGATCGCGCGCTGGTGCCCGGGCGACTGGGTCATCGCGGCGATCGCCTCGTTGCCGGCCGCGCTGTCGAGACCCTCGCCGCGGTCGAAGCTGCCGTCTTCGGTGTAGACGACGCGGGTGTAATAGTCGGCCCCGGTATCGGCGCTCGGCGGGTGCGACGCGATCAGATTGTAAATCTCGAGCCGGTCTTCGATATCCCGCAATCGCGCGTCCAGCGATTTGCCGTTCTCGCTTCGGTCCATGTCCTTCCCTCCATCGTGATTTCGGTAATCGGCCCCCGCCGGAGCGGGCCTCGGTTGTCCTCAGCCGCGATCCTCAAGCGTCCGGATCAGCAGGTCGCGCAAGCGTTCCGGGGCGGTGACGTGGGGGCTGTGGCTGGCGTCGAGCTCATGACCGGTCCAGCCCGGCGATGTGCGCGCGTGCTCGGCGAACCGGCGGAACGGATCGCCGGGGACGACGCGCGTGCAGTAGATGTAGCTGCGCGGCTGGGCGATCGCGCCGCCGGTCATCCGCAACGGCGCCTCGAAGCTCGCGAGCGGGTGCGGCATGCGGCGCCGCCGGATCCATTCGGCATCGGCGTCCGCGGTATCGGCCGGGATCGGGTTGGGCGGCACCAGCCAGCCCTCGCCCTCGTCCCGCGCCGCCGCCCGCATGGCCTGGCGGGTTTCCCGCGGCGCCAGATCGAGGAGGCTTTGGCCGTCCTCGGGCACGAAGGCATCGAGATAGACCAGCCGGGCGACGCGGTCGCGCGCACGGTCCGCGACCGCGGTGGCGACGATACCGCCATAGCTATGGCCGACCAGGACGACATCGCGCAGATCTTCGAATTCGAGCACGGCCAGCATGTCGGCGATATGGGTTTCGAGATCGACCGTCCTGGCCGCCAGGTGGCCTCGCTCGCCGATCCCGGTCATGGTCGGCGTCCACAACTCATGCCCCGCCGCACGCATCGGCGGGTGCATCTTCCGCCACGCCCAGCCAGCCGACCAGGCGCCGTGGGCTACGACGAAAATTGCCATGTCCCGATCGCTCCTGTCGCGGTTACCCCCGGATCATAGCCCCGTAACACGCGGGTGTGCGCCCCGGCCCGCGCGGCCTTATGATCGCGGCGGGACCAGCTACCAAGACGGGTGAAATGACGGCTGCGGACAAGGGGCGAGCGATGCAGGATGAGCACGAGATCGCCGGCTTGCTGATGCGCTGGGGCCACGCGCGGGACTCCGATGACTGGGAAACCCTCGCGGCGTGCTTCCACGACGACGCGACGATCGGCATTTCCTGGATATCCGGTTCGGCGCGCGATTTCGTCGAAGGCTCGAAAGCCATGGCCGCCAGGCGACGTCCCGGAACCCACGTCAAGCACCTGTTCAGCGGGCCGCTGATCCTGGTGAACGGCGAGCGCGCCTTCAGCCGCTGCCACGCAACGCTCTTCGCCCGCGCGGTCATCGACGCCCACGAGTTCGATTTCCAGTCGCTCTTCCGGTTCTTCGACCTGCTGGAGAAGCGGAACGGCGTCTGGCGCATTCTCAGGCGGACCGGCGTCTACGAAAAGGACTGGATGGTCCCGGTCGACCCGCGCGGCGTGCCGGCCGGCTTCTACGACGCCATGGACCTCGCGCCGTTCCCGCCGGAGACCCGTTTTCTCAGCTTCCGCCAGTCGAAGACCGGCGTCGCCTCGGTCCCCGTGATCGCCGTCTACAGCCCCGAGGAGGAAGCGCTCCGCCGCCAAAGCCTCGATTGGCTCGGGGCGGGAACCGGCTGAGCGCGCCGGCACAAATCGGCCGGGCGCGGCGCCGCCGCCTCGGGCCCGGCTCCGGTCAGTCCTCGCCCTGCAGGCG
Source organism: Alphaproteobacteria bacterium (assembly GCA_965205995.1). GTDB lineage: Bacteria > Pseudomonadota > Alphaproteobacteria > MPNO01 > MPNO01 > MPNO01. The sequence goes on from OZ242200.1 coordinate 3,045,213, forward strand.
CTTGAGCCAGATCGACACCAGGGCCGGCTTGCCGTTGCGGATTTGTTGCAGGCCGCGGGCGAGCGCGCCTTCCAGGGCGGCGGGATCGCGGACCGTCTCGCCATGGGCGCCGGCGGCCTCGGCTTCCTTGGCGAAGTCGATCGGCGGATCGAACCAGCCGCCCTCGAAACCGGCCTGGGCGGCGTAGCCGTCGGCGCCGTAACTGGCCGCGATGCGCTCGGTCCCGGTGGTGTAGCTGCGGTTGGTGTAGACGATCTGCAGGAATGGCGCATCGTGATGGGCGGCCGCCCACAACGCCGGGGCCGGCGTCCCGAACATGTAGAAGCCATCGCCGCTGACGGCGATGACGTCGCGCTCGGGCGCGGCGAGCTTGGCGCCCAGCGCCGCACCGGTCGCCCAGCCGCCGCTCGACCCCGGATTGGCGAAATAGGAGCCCGGCACGCTGCGGTCGAAATAGTCCCGCGTCCGGTTGGGCGGAAGCGTCTCGTCGAGCACGATGCAATTGTCGTCGAGCAGCTGCCCGATCCGATAGCTCGCCCAGTACCGGTCTATCGGAGCGGTCTTCGCCTGGGCCTTCGCGGCATCTTCCGCCGCGGCGATCCAGGCCCGGGACGAAGCCGCGAGCCGTTCCTTGCGCGCCGTGATCCGCTCGCGGTCGCCGTCGCTCAAGCGATCCCGCGCCGCCTCGGTAATCGCCAGGATCGTCGTCAGAGAATCGGTTGCGAGCCGCAGGTCGGCGGTGAACTCGAAGGTCGGGATTCTGACCTCGATCGGATCGCGCCCGACCGAGACGACAAAGGCCTCCGGTCCCGGCGCGTTGCGCCCGGGCACCCAGGGCACCACCGCCTCCAGGGCCAGGACCACATCGGCGTCCTTGAGCGTCGCCTGGGTCTGGAAGCTGGGATGGCGGAAGGGGAAGCTCATATAGCTGCGCTGGACCGAGTCGGCGACGGCGAGGCCCAGAAGCTCGCACAACTCCACCAGAGCCGGGACCGTCGCCGGATCGCGGCCGGATGCGGACACCACGACGACGGGATGGGAAGCGGCGATCAGCCTGCGGGCGATCTCGTCCGCGTCTTCGCGGGAAGGCGCGCTGGGGCGTGGAATGCCGAGCTGGTCGGCGCTGGGGAAGCGGGCGCCGTCGACCGGCAGCAGCGTCAGCTCCTTGGGGAAGCTCAGATAGACCGGGCCGCAGGGTTCGCTCCTGGTGACCTGGACCGCCCGGCTCGCGATCAGCCCGGGGTTGTCCTGATAGGTCAGGCGGTGGTCCCATTTGACGTAGTTGCGCACGATCCCGTTCTGGTCGAAGGTCTCCTGCATCCACAGATGCCCGCCTTCGTCGCGGCCGCCCTTCATGGTCCCGGCATAGGCCGTCGGCGGAAAGCCGGCGGTGATGACCACCGGAAGACCGCTGCGGGCCGCGGTGTGGACCGCGCCGCCATAGTGCATCGTGCCGCAATCGACATGGGCCGCGGTGACGGCGGGCCGGCCGCTGACCGCGGCGAAGCCGAGCGCCGCGTTGAGGCTGGCGTGCTCGTGCGGCACGGTGATCAGCCGGATCGGGTTGTTGTGCCCCCGGGCGCGCGCCTTCGCCGTCGCCTCCTGGAAGAAGCCGATCTCCGATCCGGAGGTAAAGAACAGGTGATCGACCCCACCGGCGGCCAACCCCGCGACGAGGGCGTCGCCCACGTCCTCGGCCTGCACCTCGGTCCAACCCGTCGCCTTGCCGCCGTCCATAGCCCGTCTCCCATCCCGGTTCAGATGCGCGGCGCGCATCATGCCGCAATCGCCGTGCCAGGCAAAACGGCGCCAACCGATTCCAGCCGCGATTGTCGGTCGCCGCGCCTGCGGGCCGAATCGGCCGCTTGAAACTGTCCGCCCCAGGGGGCTCACTGCAGCGTCACGCCACCCGTCATCCGATAGCAAGGTTCCGAACGCCCGACCCTCGGAGTTCCATCGCTCCGCATGAAACTGCACCCAGTGCTTCTCGGCACCACCCTCACCATGCTGTTGGCGCTGCACGCGTCGACGATCGATACCCTGTTTCCCGGGATACCCGACATTCGTTCGGAGTTCGGGGTTGGCGCCGGCGCCGCACAGCTCTCGATGAGCGCCTTCGTCTATGCCTTTGCGGCGGTCCAGCTGGTGTATGGACCCCTGTCCGACCGCTTCGGCCGGCGGCCCGTGCTGCTGTGGTCGATGAGCCTGTTCACGCTCGGCGCGATTCTGGCCGTCGTCGCCGGTTCGTTCGAAACCCTCGTGGCCTCCCGGGTCCTGCAGGGGATCGGCGCGGGCGCCGCTCCGGCGGTCGCCCGTGCGGTGATCCGCGACATCTACGGTGCGGAGCGCTCGGGGCAGGTCATGAGCTACATCATGGCCGGGTTCGGCTGTATCGCGGTCGCCAACCCGATCGTCGGCGGCGTCCTCACCGATTGGTTCGGCTGGCGCGCGATCTTTGTCTACATGACGGCCTATGGGACCATCATCGTCTTTCTCGTCTGGCATCGCCTCGCCGAGACGCTTCCGGTCCGGGATCCGCAAGGGCTGCGGTTGACGGGATTGCTGCGGAACTACCGCGTGCTGCTCACCGACCGCGGTTTCGTTGCGATTACCATATGCACATGCTGCGTCCACGGCGCGATGTTCGGTTGGCTGTCGGGGAGCATCCTCGTGTTCATCGAATCGTACGGCGCCTCACCGAGCCTGGCCGGGACATTCATCTCGCTCTCGCTCGGCGGCTTCATTCTCGGCTCCGCAATTGCCGGACGTATTGCGAACCGCCTGGGCAGCACGCGCCTCATCAACGCCGGCAACCTGATATGCCTGTCCTCGGCGGCGCTCGCCCTGGCTCCCGCTTATTGGGCGGGGCAATCGGCGCCACTGATGATCGCGCCGGTCACGATCTTCATGTTCGGGGTCGGCTTCGTCCTGCCGCCGGCCGCCGCCGCGGCCATCGTGCCGTTCCCGTGGATGGCGGGCACCGCGTCGTCGTTTCTCGGATTCAGCCAGCTCGCCGCCAGCTCGACGGTCATCCTGATAAGCGGATATCTCTACGACGGAACCATGCGGCCGGTCGCGCTTGTCATGACCGTTCTCGCCGGCCTCGGCCTGTCTGCGTTCCTCGCCGGCCCGGGCCGGCGCTCCGCGCGGTAGCGCGGGCCCGGCCCGGGTGCTAGCGTCCCGGCGACCGAAAAACGAGGAACACCAATGGCCGATGGCGCGGGCTCGGGACATATCGACGTCCACCACCATTTCTTTCCGCCGGAATATTTCGCCAACATGGGCGGCATGATCAGGATGCCGCCGGTGCGCGACTGGACGCTCGACCGGACGCTGGAGGAGCTCGACAGGAACGACGTCGATACCGCGATGCTGTCGCTCTCGCCGCCGGGCATCCACCACCGGACGGAGGCGGAGAACCGGGCGCTTGCCCGCACGGTCAACGAACATGCCGCCGCGTTGCGCGCCGAGCGGCCCGCGAAATTCGGCCATTTCGCCTCGGTGCCGTTGCCCGACGTCGAGGGGACCCTGGCCGAGATCGAATACGCCATGGACAGCCTGGGCGCCGACGGTATCCAGCTGATGACCAGCTATGGCGACAAATGGCCGGGCTTTCCCGAATTCGACGCGGTGTTCGACGAGCTCAACCGGCGCAAGGCCGTGGTATTCATCCACCCGCTGGAACCCGGCTGCTGCGCCGGGCTGATCGACTGGGTGCCGCCCGCGCTGGTCGAGTTCACGGCCGACACCACGCGCTGCGTATTCAGCCTGCTGTTCAGCGGCACCCTGGCGCGCTGCCCCGATATCCGCTTCATCATCTGTCACGCCGGCGCCTCGGTGCCGATCTTCGCCGGTCGGGCCGAGGTCATGGGGCTGGCGCGGGCGCACGCCGAACGGGTGCCCAACGGCATCGATCACGAGCTGCGGCGGATCCACTACGACATCGCGCTTGCCGCCAACCGCCCGGCGCTGCTCGCGCTGTTCGGCTACGTGCCGGTTTCGCAGGTGCTTCTCGGCACCGATTACCCGTTCGGCAGCACCGCCGAAACCATGAGCGGGCTCGAGGCCTTCGGCCTCGACGCGGACGACGTACAAAAAGTCTATCGCGGCAATGCCGAGCGGCTCATCCCGCGGCTGGGGGTGTGACGCGCCCGCGCCCGGACCTTGAATGAACTCTTGTGGGGACCTCGGAGCGCCGGCCATGAAGTTCGGTCATTTCTGCTTGCCGACGTTTTTTCCCGACGTGGACGGGGATGTCGGGCTGCTGATGCGCCGCTGGCTCGGCCTGATGGCCGAAAGCGAGGCGCTCGGCTTCGACTTCCTGTGGGCGAACGAGCATCACTTCGACGCTTATGGCGGCCTTGTCCCGTCGCCGCCGACGATGCTGGCGGCGCTCTCGCAGCGCACGACGCAGGTGCGCTTGGGCACGTCGATCGTCGTCCTTCCCTTGCACGATCCGATCGAAATCGCCGAGCAGCTCGCCATGGTCGATCTGATGTCGGGCGGGCGGGTCGAGTTCGGGATCGGCCGAGGCTTCGTCGAATTCGACTACGACCGGCTCGGCGTGTCGCGCGACGACGCGCAAGCGCGCATGTACGAACAGCTCGAAATCATCGTCAAATCCTGGTCGGGCGAGCCCTTCGCGCATGACGGCAGGTACTACACCTACAAGAAGCTGGAGGTCTGGCCGAGGCCCGAGCAGCGCCCGCATCCGCCGATCTGGCTGTCGTGCTCGGGGACGCCGGCGAGCTTCGAATGGGCCGGGCGCATGGGCTACAGCATCCTGACCGTCCCCTATCTCGGCGTCGAGCCGCTGGCGGGGCTGAACGGGATCTATCGCGATTCCTGGTCGGCGGCCGGTCATCCCGCCGGCCAATGGCGCAACGGGGCCCATTTCCATTGCGTGCTGAGCGAGAGCAGGGACGAGGCGCGCGCGATCGGGCGCGAGGCATGGCGGCGCTATCACCAGGCGACGACCCACACCCGCGACCGGCAACGGATGGACCGCGACGGCCCCGCCGCGTCGGGCCAGGGACCAGGCGGCCGGCCGCCCCCCGACATCGACAGGATGGTCGAGCGACTGGAGACCGTCGCCTGCACGCCCGACGAGACGGTCGCGCTGCTGGAACGCGCGCAGGACGCTCTGGGCTTCACCCATTGCGACTGCACCTTCTTCTTCGGCGGCGTGACCCACGAACAGGCGGAGCGCTCGCTGCGTCTCTTTGCCAACGAGGTGATCCCGAGGCTCAAGGACCGCGAACCGTCGATCGCGGCGTGACGGCCGGCCGAGCCGCTGGTGACAGGTCCTGCGGCGACAACAAGAAGGGCCGTCGATGACGGCCCTTCCTGCTGTTTTCGGCCGATCGGAACCGGCCGTGTGGCGGCTGGCTACATCATGCCGCCCATGCCGCCCATGCCGCCCATGCCGCCCATGTCGCCCATCCCGCCTGGCGGCATTCCGGGCATGGACTTGTCGGCGGGCCTCTCGGCCACCATGGTTTCGGTGGTGATGAGCAACCCGGCGATCGAAGCCGCGTTTTGGATCTCCGTGCGAACCACCTTGGTCGGGTCGATGATCCCGGCCTTCACCAGATCGGTATACTCGTCGTTCGCGGCATCGAACCCGAAATTGGGAATCTTGGAGTCCAGGATCTTGCCGACCACGATCGAGCCTTCGGCGCCGGCATTCTCGGCGATCTGCCGGACCGGCGCCTGGATCGCGCGCCGGACGATATCGACGCCGGTCTGCTGGTCGGGATTGTCGAGCGCGATCTTGGACAGCGCGGTCGTTGCCCTGAGCAGGGCAACCCCACCGCCGGGAACGATCCCCTCTTCAACCGCCGCGCGCGTCGAGTTCATCGCATCCTCGACGCGGTCGCGCTTCTCCTTGACCTCGATCTCGGTGGCGCCGCCGACCCGGATGACGGCAACCCCGCCGGAAAGCTTGGCCAGCCGCTCCTGCAGTTTCTCGCGGTCGTAATCCGAGCTGGTCTCCTCGATCTGCGCCCGCATCTGATTGCAGCGGCCGGAGATATCGGACTTTTTGCCGCCGCCGTCGACGATGGTGGTTTCGTCCTTGGTGATGGAAATCTTCTTCGCCGTGCCCAGCATGTCGAGGGTGACGTTCTCGAGCTTGATGCCGAGTTCCTCGCTGACCAGCTGGCCTCCGGTCAGGATCGCGATGTCCTCGAGCATCGCCTTGCGGCGATCGCCGAAGCCCGGCGCCTTGACGGCGGCGACCTTGAGCCCGCCGCGCAGGCGGTTGACCACCAGCGTCGCCAGCACATCGCCCTCGACATCCTCGGCGAGGATCAGCAGCGGCCGGCTCGACTGCACGATCGCTTCCAGAATCGGAAGCATGGATTGCAGCCCGGTGAGCTTCTTCTCGTGCAGCAGAATGTATGGGTTCTCGAGGTCGGCGACCATCTTCTCGGCGTTGGTGATGAAATAGGGCGAGATATAGCCGCGGTCGAACTGCATGCCCTCGACCACGTCGAGCTCGGTCGCCATGCTCTTGGCTTCCTCGACCGTGATCACGCCTTCCTGGCCGACTTTCTGCATGGCCTCGGAGATCATGTCGCCGATCTCCTTTTCGCCATTGGCCGAGACGGTGCCGACCTGACCGATCTCCTCCTCGGTCTTGACCTTCTTCGACCGGCTCTCGACATTCTTGACGACCGCCGCGACCGCGATATCGATGCCGCGCTTGAGATCCATCGGATTCATCCCCGCGGCGACCGCCTTCACGCCCCCGCGAACGATCTCGTGCGCCAGCACAGTGGCCGTGGTGGTGCCGTCGCCGGCGTCGTCGTTGGTCTTCGAGGCCACTTCGCGCACCATCTGGGCGCCCATGTTCTCGAACTTGTCCTCAAGCTCGATTTCCTTGGCGACAGTCACCCCGTCCTTGGTGATCCGTGGCGCTCCATAGGCCTTGTCGAGGATGACGTTGCGGCCCTTTGGGCCCAGCGTGATCTTGACCGCGTTGGAGAGAGTGTCGATGCCGTGGAGCATGCGCGTCCGGGCATCGGTGCTAAATTTAACGTCCTTGGCTGTCATGTTCTGGGGTGTCCTATTCAATAATGCCCATGATGTCCGACTCCTTCATGATCAGAAGGTCGGCACCTTCGATCTTCACTTCCGTGCCGGACCACTTGCCGTAGAGGACCCGGTCGCCCTTCTTGACGTCGAGCGGGGTGATCTTGCCATCCTCGCCGCGCGCGCCGGATCCGACGGCCTTGATCTTGCCTTCCATCGGCTTTTCCTTGGCGGTATCGGGGATGATGATCCCGCCGGCCGACTTCTCCTCGGCTTCCAGAGGTTCGACCAGCACCCGGTCGTGCAACGGCTTGAGGTTCATGAAACCATCTCCTGTTGTCGGTAGCCCGCCGTGGCGGGCAGGTTGATAACGAGCCGGTGCCGAGCCGGACCGTCATCGGTGGCTCGGCGATCGCGGGCCGCAAAATATCCGTTTGAGCGATCCGCCAGTTGCGAGTGCGCCAGTCGATTAGCACTCGATCATGGCGAGTGCCAAAACTATGGTCGCTGGCAAACCCGATGTCAACAGACGATCGTCCCGGTTGTACGGCCGGGTTGTTCGCACTCTCCGCCGCCGCGCAGGCGGATGGCGATCCGCAACGCCCTTGGGAGGGCTCGACGCGGGGAAACCCGGTTGAAATCCCTGGCGCCGCTCCCCAATTAAGGTGTTGACGAATATCGGATGCCGGGTTCGACGAGACCGGCCGACCCGAACGGGCGGCCGAACATGCGAGTCGCTCATCCAGCTCGCCGCCGCCACGCCGTGCCCACTCGACACGCCGTGCGCTCTTGACCCGCGCCGTCAAAGCTCATCGCGGGCGTGCTCGAAGACCTCTCCCGGCTATCCGACCGCGCGAAGGAGAATTCGTGACAATTTCTTCGGTGTCGAAAACACCAGCCGAGCTTCCTGCGAAGGAGGCACCCAAGCTTCGTCATTGCCTTTCGTGCCAATCCGAATTCGAAAGCGAATGGTCTGGCGAGCGGGTCTGCCCACGCTGCAAGAGGAAGTCCGCGTGGAGGGCGGGCGCGGCGCGGTCATCCGGCTCCAAATCCGGGAGCGGGCGCAAGTAGCGACCCGTCTCTCGCATTTTGAGAACCGACCGGCGCAAGAGCCTCTGGATGGCGGCCAGGCTTCCGCCCGAACCGGATGCGGGCTAGCCGAGCACGCGCACCGCGTAGCGGTGGACGAGGCGGCGCGCGAGGCGCCGGTCTTCGAGCGTCACGGTCACGCTCACCGGCCCAAGCGAGGCATCCCCGTAATCGCCGGGATGGGCGAGGATGACGGTCGCCGGCGGCACCGCGCCGTCGCCGGGCAGGGCGGCGATGGAGGAGACCGCGCACTCGGTTTCATGCGCCCGGCCGGCGCCGTCGACCGACCGGGTCCTGAGCACCAGCGCGTCCAGGTGATCGGCGATTTCGGCGAACCGCCAGACGCCGCGGGCGAGCGGCTTGGCGCAGATCTGCCGGGCCCGCCCCGGCTCCGCGGCGGCGAGCGCGCCGTCGCTGTGGTCCGAGCCGATACCGATCAGCGAGCCGGCGCTGGCGGCGATCAGCGCGACCGCCCCCCGGCCGCGGGTCTCGTCGCCCAACACCTCGATCGTGTCGCCGCAGCTCAGCCGTTCGACCGACACCGGGAAACGCCGGTTGCCGGCGGCGACGACAAGCCGGTCGAGCACGATATCGGGCGTGAACACGCCCTCGGCGGTCTCGACATGCGGCCGGTAGACGAAACCCGCGCACAATTGGCGTTTCCTCCCTGGCTCGGATAGCATCGCCGGATGGCGGCCCGCCCCCACTACAGCGCCGATGAGCTCGAAAGGCAATACGACGTCACCATCGGCGTCGACGACGTGGAGGCGATCCAGGAAGCCTATCGCAAGGCGTCCGACGAGGTCAGCGCCGCGGGGCGCGGCCGGCTCGACCTCGCATACGGGCCGGACCCCTTGCAGCGGCTCGACCTGTTCCCGGCGGCGGCCGCCGATCCGGCGCCGGTCATGGTCTATGTCCATGGCGGCTACTGGATGGGCGGCGACAAGATCGGCCGCCGCTTTCCGGCCCCGGTCTATAACGAGGCCGGCATCGCCTGGGCGGCGATCGACTACCGGCTCGCGCCCGGCTGCACGATGGACGAGATCGTCGCCGACGTCCGGAGCGCGCTCGCCTGGATTCACCGCAACGCGGCCGATCACGGGGTGGACCCGGACCGCATCCACCTCGCCGGCAGCTCGGCCGGCGGCCACCTGACCGGGATGGCGCTCGCGCCCGGCTGGCACGCCGATTACGGGGTGCCGGAAGACCTCGTCAAGGGCGCCTGCCCGATGAGCGGGCTGTTCGACCTCGCGCCGATGCGGATCACCAGCCACCGGGAGATTCTCGCCCTCGACGAAGAGATGGCGGCGCGCAACTCGCCGGTCCTCCGCCCGCCGGCGGCGCCGATTCCGGTCGTCGTCGCCTGGGGCGCCAGGGAGTCGGAAGAATTCCGGCGCCAGTCGGGGGAGTACGCGGCGGCGCTCGAGGAAGCGGGCTGCCAGGTTACCCTGATCGCCGCCGAGGGGCACGACCACTTCTCGATCATGGGGGACATGGCGCGCCCGGAGACGCCGCTGGGGCGGGCGATGCTGGAGCTCGCCCGGCCGGCGGGGTAGAACCTGTCCTTCTCCACCGAAGCGGTTGCCCGCCCTTCGATACGCGGCTGCGCCGCTACTCAGGGTGAGGGAATCCAACAATCGCCCTCAGCCGGAGCGGGCGCGCCAGCGCCGTATCGAGGGACGGCGCCGGGCGGGCGCTTCCGGTCTCGAACGATGCGGTAATGTAGCGATCGGACGGTCGCCGACAGCAACGGGGCGTGACGATGCCGTATACGGATCTCCGCGATTACATCGATGCCTTGAACCGGCGCAAGCTGCTGCATGTCATCGACGAGCCGGTCTGCAAGGACACCGAGCTGGTGCCGCTGGTCCGCCTCCAGTTCCGCGGCTTGCCCGAGCCCGCGCGCAAGGCGTTCTGGTTCCGCAACGTGACCGACCCGAGGGACCGCCGCTATCCGGGCTCGGTGGTGCTCGGCTCGCTCGGCAGCTCGCGGGAGATCTACGGCGCGGCGCTTGGCGTGGACGCCGACGGGATCGCCGGCAAATGGGCCGCGGTGCAGGGAAACCACCTCGCCCCGGTCGCGGCCGCTTCCGGCTCCGCCCCGGTCAAGGAGGTCGCGGTCAGGGCGCCCGATCTCGGCGCCGGGGTCGATCTCTTTCCGCATCTGATCTCGACCCCGGGCTTCGACCCGGCGCCGTTCATCACCGCGGGCGTCTGGGTGACCCGCGACCCGGAGACCGGATCCTACAATCTCGGCATCTACCGGGGGATGATCAAGGCGCCGGACCGCGTCGGCTGCGCGACCGACGTGTCGACCCAGCATCTCGCGATCCAGTGGGAGAAGGCGCGCCGGCTCGGGCGCCATCTGGAGGTGGCGGTGTTCATCGGCGGTCCGCCGACGCTGCTGTTCGCCGCCGCGAGCAAGGTGCCCTACGGCGTCGACGAATACGGCATCGCCGGCGCGCTCAACGGCGCGCCGATCGAGGTGGTCGAGGCCGAGACCGTCGACTGCCTGGTGCCGGCGGCGGCCGAGATCGTCATCGAAGGCCGCATCCGCACCGATTTCCTGGAGCCCGAGGCGCCGTTCGGCGAGGCGTCCGGCTATCTCGGCCCGCGCAAGATGGAAAAGGTGCTCGAGGTGACCGCCATCACCCACCGCGCGGCGCCGGTCTACCAGGGGATCATCAGCGAATTCCCGCCGAGCGAGAGCACGGTGATCCGCAAGGCCGCGTTCGACGGGATCTATCTCAACCACCTCAAGGGGGCGTGCAATATCCCCTCGGTGACCAAGGTCGCCTGCCACGAGATGGCGAGCTGCAACATGCTGTTCGTCATCCAGCTCGACCGGCCGGAGCTCGGGCAGCCCTGGCAGGCGCTGCGCGCCGCCGCCGCCTTCGACCCGTCGCTCGGCAAGATGTTTATCGCCGTCGATTCGGATGTCGACCCGGATTCGATGGATGCGGTGCTGTGGGCGCTCTCCTACAGCATGCAGCCGCATCGCGACACCGAGGTGATCCGCGGCAAGGTGCCCCGGCTCGACCCCTCGATCGCGCCGTCGGCGGATGCGCGGCAATTCGCCTATCCGGACGGGGCGGGCGCGTCGTCGATCCTGATCAACGCCTGCCGCGAGCACCCCTATCTGCCGGTGTCGCTGCCGCGCAAGGATTTCATGGAGGCGGCGCTGCGGCGCTGGCGGGCGCTGTCCCTGCCGCCGCTCGATCTCGGCACGCCGTGGCACGGCTACGCGCTCGACGGCTGGACCGCGGAGAACCGGGAGGAGGCCGAGCTCGCCGTGACCGGACGCTATTTCGAGACCGGGGAGAAGCTCGCCGGGCGGCGGCGCACACAGGAAGGTGGTTGAGGAGTCAATTGTCCACCGGTTTTCCACCGACTTATCCAAAACATGTTGTAATTCAACTGTTTATCCACTGAATAATCCCCAAAAAAAATCGATGGGAGACGAAAAATATTTGTATCGCCGATCGATTGGGGGGTACCGTGACGATGTGGAAACGGGCCTTCGGGTCCGAGGGCCACGAGAGCCCGGAAGGGCTGGGGTAGAACGGTCGAGTAGGAAGAGGGCCTTCGGGTTCGCGGAACACTGGACAGGGAAGCCCCGGAGCGGAAGGGTTCAGGAGGCGTCAGGAGCGTTCCTCGGAGCGCGTTGCAGGACCCCGCGTCCAGGCACCTGGCGTCTCCACCCTTTTTGGGGCCCCGACTCCCCCCGATCGCGATCCGGATTCCCGCATGGAAAAGGCCCGCCGCGTTTCCGCGCCGGGCCTTCCCCGTCAGGACATATCGAACCCGCGTCCTTGCACTTGGCAGGCGCCTGTATGACAGCGGCCGAGCGGCCTGTCAACGATATATGGGTGTTCGATCGCGTCTGCCTACAACATCTAGCGTCATTCTCCCCCATTGTCATGGTCGGCGGAGGATCGGAGGCGAAACCCGTTATGATCCCCGGGAGCGCATCAGGGGGAGGAATCGGCCGATGGCGGCAAGGAAGCGCGTACTCGTCACCGGGGCGAGCGGCGGGATCGGCGGCGCGATCGCCGAGGCGTTCGCGAGGGAGGGCGAAACCGTCATCGCGACGGGCCGCGACGCCGACAGGCTCGCCGCGCTCGTCGAGCGCTGCCGGGACGCGCCGGGCGGGATCGAGTCCGTCGCGGGCGACCTCGCGGACGAGGCCTTCGCCGCGCGGCTCGCCGCGGCGGCCGCGCCGGTCGATATCCTGGTCAACAGCGTCGGCTGGGTGCGCCACGCGCCGTTCCTCGAAAGCGACCCGGCCGATTGGGAGAAATCCTGGCGCATCAACGTCCATTCGATGCTGGTGCTGACCCGGCTGGTGGCCCGCGGCATGGCGGCGCGCAAGACCGGCCATATCGTCAATCTCGGCTCGGTTCTCGGCGACAGGGTCTACCGCTACACCCTGTTCTACGCCGCGACCAAGCACGCGCTGCGCGGCATTTGCCGGGGGCTCCGCCTCGAACTCGCCGAACACGGCATCAAGGTCACGGAAATCGCGCCGGGGCTGGTCGAGACCGGCCTGCTCGACGGCGTCGACCATCCCGACGTGCTGGCGGCCTACGCGGCGCGCACCCACCCGCCGCTCCGCCCGGCCGACATCGCCGAGGCGGCGATCGCCGCGGCCGGCGCGTCGCCCAACGCCTGTCCCGAGCTGGTCGTCGTCAACCCGATGGGCCAGACGATGTAGGCGAAGGGAAGGCCGGCGCGACATTGCCACCGCCTCGCGGTTCTGACAAAACCGGGGCAACGGCATCCCGCCGGAACGCTAGAGGAGGAAACGAGGGAAGATGGCTGCGAAGCTCGGCATCGGGGATGCGTTCCCCGGCCTTCAACTCGATCTGGTCGGCGGGGGCAGTCTGAGCCTGCCCGACGGGCTCGATACCAAATACAAGGTCATCCTGTTCTACCGGGGCCATTGGTGACCGTTCTGCCGCCGGCAGTTGGTCGGCTTCGAAAAGGAAAGAGAGACGCTTGAGGGCATGGGCGTCGGCCTGGTCGCGGCCAGCGTCGATCCGCTCGACAAGGCGGAAGAGGTCGCCGGCGAGGTCGGCTTCCCGGTCGGCTTCGGGGTGACCCGCGAGATCGCCGACAAGCTGGGCTCGTGGTGGGAAGACCGGCGCTCGATCGTCCAGCCGTCCGAGTTCCTGCTCAACGCCGACAACGAGGTGGTGCTGTCGTCCTACAGCGACGGCCCGCTCGGCCGGGTCGAGGGGTCGGACGTGGTCAAGCTGGTCAACTTCTACGAATCCCGCAAGTAGCGCCGGGCGCAGCGCCGATGGACAACCCCGAGATCGGCCGGACCGTCGATGCCGGGGGTGTCGCGACCAATCTGCTCGACTCCGGCGACGGGCCGCCGGTCCTGCTGCTGCACGGCTCGGGGCCGGGGGTGACCGCCTGGGCCAACTGGCGCACGGTCCTCCCCCGGCTGGAAGACCGCTTCCGCGTCGTCGCGCCGGATATCGTCGGCTTCGGCTATACCGAGCGGCCGGCGGGCGCGGTCTATGCGATGGCCTATTGGCGCGACCACGCATTCGCCGTGCTCGATGCGCTCGGGATCGAGTCCTGCGGCATCGTCGGCAACTCCTTCGGCGGCGGGCTGGCGCTGGCGATGGCGGCGGCGCATCCCGAACGGGTCGACCGGCTGGTGCTGATGGGCTCGGCCGGCTACCCGTTCCCGATCACCCCGGGGCTCGACGCGGTCTGGGGGTACGAGCCGTCGCCGGAGCGGATGCGGGAGCTGATCGGGCTGTTCGCCTGGGACTCCTCGATCGCCACCGACGACCTGGTCCGGCTGCGCTACGAGGCCAGCATCCGTCCCGGCTACCAGGAATCCTACGCCTCGATGTTCCCCGCGCCGCGCCAGCGCCATGTCGAGGCGATGGCGCAGAGCGAAGACGCGCTGCGCGGCCTCGCGCACGAGACCCTGATCGTGCATGGGCGGGACGACCGGATCATCCCGCTGGAGTCCAGCATCGCGCTGCACCGCCTGATCCCGCGCTCGCAGCTCCACGTCTTCGGACAATGCGGGCACTGGACCCAGATCGAGCGGAACCAGCGCTTCTGCCGCCTGGTCGCGGATTTCTTCGCCGAGTAGTCAGGTCCCCCGGATCTCGTCGAGCACCGGCAGGATGTGCCGGCGGAAGGCCTCCGGGTTCTCGCTCATCGGGAAATGGCCGAGCCCGGGCATGATGTCGACGCGGGCGCCGGCGATCGCTCCGGCGGTGCGGATCGTGTCTTCCGGCGTGCAGGAATAGTCGTACTCGCCGGTCAGCAGATAAAGCGGGCAGCGCGCCGTGTCGATCAGCCGCGTGCGGTCGCGGTAGTCGGAATCCTCGCGGTAGAAATGGAGGTCGCCGCGGAACACGCCGGGGCCGCTTTGCAGATAGGCCCAGAGCGTTTCCCAGCGATGGATCTCCGGCGCCTGGGGCGCGACCAGCCCCGAGATCATCGCCGCGCAGACCTCCCCGCCATGCACGTCCGCGCGGTCGAGCCATTGGGCGTCGTACCACGGCGTCTGGTGGTCGGCCGCCTCGAGGCCGATCAGGGCGCGGAACCGCTCGGCATGGCGGGCGGCGATGTTGAGCACGATCCGCCCGCCGATCGAGCAGCCGAGCAGCACCGGGCGGTCGAGCTCCAGCGCATCGGCGACGGTCAGGATCGCCCCGGTATAGGCCTCGGTGGTGAGGCGGTATTCCTCGTCCTGGTAGCCCGGCGGCGGGAAGGACTTGCCGTGCCACGGCATGTCGAAGGCGATCACCCGGTAGTGTTCGGTCACCGCCTCGTCGAGCATCAGGTGACGGTATTGCCGGCTGTCGGCGCCGGCGGTGTGGAGGCAGAGCAGCGGGATCCCCTGCCCCGCCTCCTCGAAGAACAGGCGGCACGGGCGGCCGCCGAGCGCGACGGTCGCGTAGCGCCCGGCGATCGGTTCGAACTCAACCGCCATCGCCGCCTCCGAGCCCGGCGCGGCGCGGCGCCTCCAGCACCTCCTTGATATAGCGGAGGTTGGCCATCAGCGGGTGCAAATCGCCCTCGATCCGGGCGGTGCCGAACCGGGTCATCGCCAGCAAATCGTGATAGCCGGGCTCCGGCACTTTTTGCCAGAACCGGCGCCAGGCATCCGCCCCGGCGCGCACCGCGAAACGCCAGGAGCGCATGGGAGGCGGCGAAACCGCCACGTCGGCGATCGCACCCTCGCGCACCGCGACCAGCACCGGCAGGGCGCCGGCGCCGATCAGGAAGGCGGTCGACAAATGCCTGCCGCGCCTGACCAGCGCGATGTCCCCGTTGACCAAAGCCGGCAGGCGCTCGAACACCGCCGCGGCCTCTTCGTCGGTCATTTTCCCTCCGATCGCTGTGGCGGCGGGACTGTACCCGGCGGGGGCGGTTCGACCAATCGGGAGGCGTGGACTGCGTGGCGCCGACCCGTGCGGGCGATGCGGATTCCCTTGACGCTCATCCCTGCCGAAGGCATATTCAACCCATGCGTGAATGGCTGAAAAAGCACGGCGGTTACTGGACCTTCGGCCTCTTCCTTCTTGCTCTCCTCGGTACGGTGGGAGGGATGGGCGTCTGGGGTCTCAACGCGCAGGACGCCAGGCAGAACGCCAAGGTGGAGAAGGTGTCCGCCGTCGCCGAATCCGCCATTCGCCGCGTCGAGGAAAAGGCCGAAACCGAGGTCAAGCGACTCGACAACCGGGTGGAAACCAACCTCGAACTGATCCGGCAGATAAGCGCCAGGCTCGACCGGATGGACGACAGGTTCGACCGGATGGACGTCAAGCTGGACCGGATGGACGCCAAGCTCGACACTCTGCTCATGCGGGTATCCGCGACCGCCGCGAATTAGCCCTACCGCGTCTCCGGCGGCGCGGTGCGGATGACGTAATAGGTCGCCCCGCAAATCACCGCGGCGCCGACCCAGATCCAGGCATCCGGCGCATCGCCGAACAGGAAGTACCCGGCGACCGCGGCGAAGGGGAGCTGCAGGTAATAGGCCGGCATGGCGATCGCGGTGGGCGCCATTGAGAGCGAGCGCGTGATGCCCTGCTGGGCGATGGCGGAGAACACGCCGATCGCGGCGAGCCACGGCACGTCCGCCCAGGACGGGGTCTGCCAGACCAGCGCCGTCGGCACCAGCGCGTAGAGGAATATCAGCCCGTACATGTAGAAGACGATCGCGTTGGGATCTTCGGCGCCGGCGAGGAACCGGGTCGCGGTATTGACCGCCCCGAAGGCGAGCGCGACGAACAGCATGATCAGCGCCGGCCATGACGCGGTCTCGAAACCGGGGCGGATGACGATCAGCGCGCCGGCGAAGCCGACCAGGATGGCGATCCCGCGCCCCAGCCCCACCTTCTCCCCGAGGAAGATCGCGGCCAGCAGCACGGTGCAGAGGACCGACAGGAACAAGAGCGCCGTGATATCCGCGGCCGGGGTGAACCGGGCCGCGTAGAACAGGGCCGACATGCCGACGAAGGCGGCCAGCCCGCGGATCAGGTGCATCGCGGGGTTGTGGGTGCGCAGCCCGCCCGGCCCGCGCGCGAACAGCCAGGGCAGGAGGCAGGCCACCGCGCCGCCGGTCTGGAAGAAGGCGATCTCGACCGACGGCAGATGGTTCACCCGGCGCGCGGCGACGATCAGCATGGCGAAGAAAAAAGCGGCGAGCGTCATCCACGCGACGCCCCGCAGCGTGCTCGACGAGCGACCGGACACCGGATTGGAGAGGGGGATGCCCGGCCCTGCTTGCCCTAGCCCGCTTGAAGCGTGTTGCTGAGCCGGCCGATGTTTTCGACCTCGACCTCGATGGTGTCGCCCGGCTTCATGAACAGCTTCGGGTCGCGGCCGAAGCCGACGCCGGCGGGCGAGCCGGTGGTGAACAGATCGCCGGGCTCGAACCGGTACCATCGGGAGAAATAAGAGAGGATTTCGGCGACGCCGAAGATCAGGTCGTCGGTCCCGGTCGACTGGACGACCTCGCCGTTGAGCGTGGTGGCGAGCTGGAGGTCGTGCGGGTCGGCGATCTCGTCGGCGGTCGCCACCACCGGGCCCGAGGGGGTGAAGCCCGGCAGCTGCTTGCCCATGATGTTGCGTTCCCAGGCCTGGATGGCGCCGAACTTGCCCTCGGCGTTGAACACCTCGCCCACCCAGTCGCGGGCGGAAACGTCGTTGCAGATCGTGTAGCCGCCGATATAGGACATCGCGTCCTCGACCCCGACATTGTGGCAGCGCCGCCCGACCACGAAGGTGAACTCGCCCTCGAAATCGATCATCGACGGGCATTGCGGCGGCACCGGGATCGGCTTGCCGGAGCCGGTCAGCGAACACGCCGCCTTGATGAAGGCGGTCGGGTTGGAGGGGGTGGGGGTGCCCGACATCTCGGCCAGATGGCGCCGGTAGTTGAGCCCCTCGGAGAGAATCAGATTGGGGTTGGGGATCGGCGCGAGAAGCGGCGCATCGTCGAAATCTCTCAGCGCGCCGGTTTCGCGAAGCCGGTCCCGGTCGGCGCCGGCCATGGCGTCCACCGCGTCGACCGTCCGCCGCACCGCCTCGAGCCCGCCGTCGCCGGCGGCGAAGATCCCGCGCACGCTGTCGGGCACCTCGCGGGCCGGCGCCACCGTATCGGCGGCCAGCACGAGGTCGAGCGCCGTCTCTTCGTCGATCAGCACCGCAGGGTGGCCCGGACCGCCGGTGTCGAGCGTCAGCAATTTCATTCCCGTTCTCCCGATGCGGGTTTGCGCGGCCGGCATTCTAGCCCCGCCGGCCGGGTTCGAGCCATCGCCGCGGGGCGGGCGATCCGGTTGGCAAATCGAGGTCTTGCCAATGCGTGGCGCCCGACCGATATGGACTCGGATGGAGGCGGGCCGACGCCCTGTCCGCTGCCAACGGAGAAACAGATGCCCAAGTTCATGAAACGCCTGCCTGCCGTTCTCGCCCTCGCCCCGGTTCTCGGCGCGCTTGCATTGGGGCCGCAGACGGCCCGCGCCGACAGCCCTACGGTGGTCGAGCTGTTCACCTCGCAGGGCTGCTATTCCTGCCCGCCGGCCGAGCGTTTCCTCGGTGAGCTGGCCAACCGCGACGGGATCCTCGCGCTCGAATTCCACGTCGACTACTGGGACGATCTGGTCCATGGCGCGGCCGGCAAGTGGAAGGACCCGTTCTCGGACCCCGCCTACACCGCGCGCCAGCGCGACTACAACGTACAGATCCGAAAGCGCGCGGGGGTTTATACCCCGCAGATGATCGTCGATGGCAAATTCGAGGTCGTCGGCAGCCGCGTGGGCGCCGTGGAGAACGTCATCGAGGATGCGGAGAGCCGCAGCGGCAAGCGCGTCAAGGTCGCCGCGAAGCCGATTGGGGGCGGGCTGAAGGTCTCGCTGAAGGACGGCCCCGGCCGTTCGGGCGGGGTCTGGCTGGTGTCCTTCCTGAGGCAGGAGGCCACCCGCGTGCTGCGCGGCGAGAACCAGGGCAAGCAGCTGGTCAGCCACCACATCGTCACCGACATGCGCCGCATCGGCGACTGGGACGGCGAGGACAAGACGATCGATGTCGCATCGGTACCGAACGACGAGAAGACGGGCTGCGCGGTGCTGGTGCAGGCGGGCGACGCGGGGCCGATCCTCGGCGCGGCGCAATGCCCGGTGACGGGCTCGTGAACCGGAGCTATGCCGAGGCGCGCAGCGCGGCCTAGAGCCAGCCCAGGAAATAGGCCGCGCCCGGCAGGCAGACCGCCATCAGGACGCACCACCAGATCGCGGCGGTCCTGAGCGGGATCGGCCGCCCGACCCGGTCGTCGGGCCGCGCAAGATGCATCTTGACCGCGGCCCTGATCCGCCAGGTGTCGGTCACCGGCGGTCTCCCGGAATTTGCGCGCGGCTCATCGTACCCGCTTCGCCTTCGCGCGGCCGGAATCGGCGGCCGGCTCGATGAAGATGTCGTCCACCGGGAGGCGCTTTCGGATCAGCCCGCATTCGTGCGAATAGCCGATCGCGGTTTCGAGATTGCGGCGGTTGGCCTCGCCGAGTCCGTACTGCCAGGGATCCTCGCCGCCGAAGAACGCGATCTCCTCGTCGCGATAGCTCGTATACCAGGCGAGCGGGACGATCCGCGGGTTGCGCAGCCTGGCATAGGAGGCGGCTTTCGATGCCTCGAAGGCGTCGATCAGGTTTTGCGCGAGCCAGGGATGGGCGTCGACCAGCTCCTTCCGGATCGCGGTCACGTGCATGATCGGGAATATCCCGGTGCGCTTGAAATAGTCCCGCTCGATATCGGCGTAGTTCTCGAACAGCCGCCCCACCCGCGGATCGCCGACGACGATGGGGTCGATCAGATCGGCATGCAGGCAGGCATCGATCTCGCCCTCGGCCAGCATGTCCTCGACCCGCCTGCCGGCCGGTGCGCGTTCCAGCGTGAGGTCGGGACCGGGGGTGAACGCCACGTCCTCGATCAGCTCGGACACCCATGTCACCGCGGTATGGGGCACGCCGTATTCATGCTCCAGCATGCCGCGCAGCCAGAGGATCGCCGTGGTCTGGAAGGTCTTTATCCCGATCCGCTTGCCGATCAGATCCCCGGGCTCGCTTATGCCGGAAGCGGTGTTGATGAAGACGAAACCGTGGCGGAAGCGCCGGTGGAGGAAGACCGGTATGGCCTCCAGCGGATAGTCCTGGTCCCTGGCGACCAGATAGGACGACAGCGAGAGCTCGCAGATATCGAAGTCGCGGTTTCTCAGCATGCGCCAGTGCCGGGTGGACGAATCCATGTCGGTCAGCACGTTCAGCGCCACCCCGTCGGGCGCCACCGCTCCCCTCCTTGAGGGCGCGGATGCTCTCGTAGTCGCCGGTCGCCAGCGTCAGGTTGAGCTCGTTCGCCAATGATTCCTCCCTGTCGGGAACCGCCTGGCGGCCATCTTAGGGGATCGCCGCGATGGACCCCATAGCGGCGAATCCGTAGTATTCCGCAATCGTTGTGCGCGCGTTCCGCGAACCCGGCTCGACCCGATGACAGATCCCACCCGCGAACAATTCGTCGAGGCCGCGCGCGCGCTCATCCCGGTGCTGCGCGAGCGCGCGCCGGAGGCCGAGCGCATCCGCCGCATTCCCGACGAGACCATCGAGGATCTGCGCCGGGCCGGTCTGTGGCGGATCCTGAGGCCAGAGCGCTTCGGCGGGGTCGAGACTGATTTCGGCCTGATGATCGACGTCGCCATCGAGCTCGGCCGCGGCTGCGCCGCCACCTCCTGGGTCTATATCAACCTGGTCGCCCACAACTGGATGCTGCCCTACTGGCCGGCCCGCGCCGCCGAGGAGGTCTGGGGCGAGGACCCCGGCGCGCTGATCGGCTCGACCCTGGTCTTCCCGGCCGGCAGGCTCGCCCCCGCCGAGGGCGGCTATCTGCTGACCGGGCGCTGGCCCTATGCGAGCGGGGTGGATTCGAGCGACTGGATGATGCTGGGCGCGATCGGACAGGGACCGGCGGACGGGAAGCCCGGCCCGCGTATCGTGGTGGTGCGCGCCTCCGACATCGAAATTATCGATACCTGGCGCGTCTCCGGCCTGGTCGGGACCGGCAGCAAGGATGTCGCCTGCCGGGACCTGTTCCTCCCCGCCCACATGGTGCTCGACCTGGCGCCATCGCAGGAGGGCTACCCGCCGGAGACCGAGGGGATGAGCGACGCCTACCGGCTGCCGCTGCTGCCGCTGATCCCCCATCTCGTCGCGGCGCCGATGATCGGAACCGCCCGGGCCGCCTATGACGACCACGCCGCCTATCTCAGGGACCAGGTCTCGACCTTCAACCGCTCGCGCGTCGCCGAACACGTGACGGTGCAGCTCAAGCTCGCCGAGGCCGCGCAGATGGTCGACGTCGCGCGGCTGCTGGTGCGCGAGGACTGGATGGAGGCCCAGCGGCTGATCGCAAGCGGCGCGCCTCTGCCGCTGATCGACCGCGCGCGCTGGCGGCGCAACGGGGCGTATGCGGCGGGGTGCTGCGTCAAGGCGGTCGACCTGATCCACAGCCTGTGCGGCGCGCGGGCCAACTACCTCGACCACGACCTCCAGCGCCAGCACCGCGACATCCACGCGGCGGCGCACCAGATCCACCTCTCCTGGGACATCAACGGCGCCGAATTCGGCCGCATCGCCGCCGGGCTGAAGCCGACCAACGCGCTGTTGTAGGGGGCCAAAGGTCGGGCGCGCCCTTCGATACGCGGCTTCGCCGCTACTCAGGATGAGGGGAAAGTAGTGTGGCCCCAAGAAATACCCTCATCCTGAGTAGCCCCCGCAGGGGGCGTATCGAAGGACGCTTCGGGGCGGGCGCGGCGGAGACGGTCATTCCGCCGCCTCCCGCCGCTTGCCGGTTTCGGGCTCCTTGGCGCGGTGCTGCCCGCATCCGGCCAGCGCGCCGGGCGGCGTGTTCAGCGCGTATTCGATGGCGGCCAGCGTCTTCGGCGTACCCTTGTTCCTGCCGGTCTCGATATGCGCCACGCAGGCCGGGCTGAGGCCGGCGACCTTCGCCAGCTGCTTCAACGACAGGCCCCGGCCCAGCCGGCGGCTCCTGATCGGGTTGCCGCCCAGCGGCGGGCGGGCGGCCGCTCCCGCCGGGGCGGCGTCCGCCTGCGCCGGGGCCGGGCGGTGGCCGGGCGTGCCGGCCGCGGGGCCGGGCCAGTCGCGGGGCGCCGCGAGCACGGTAAATTGCGCCGCGGTGCGCGAAGCGTCGATCTTCCACAAGTCGATCGCCACGACGAACCAGCGGAGGGCGAGATCGCCGGACCGGTTCAGCCGACCGACCGCGGCGCGGTGCTCGTCGTGGAACCTTGTGCCGAGCCAGACGACGACATCGGCTTCGAGCCCCTCCGCATAGGTCAGGAGCTGGCCGAGATGGCTGTGGTCGGAGGTCCCGAGCTGCGCCTCGATCACCACCGCGCCATCGGTGTGGCGGTCGCGGCACACGATGTCCGCGCGGAACCGCCCCACCGGGGCTTCCCGCGCCAGGGGCTCCAGACCGAGCCCGAGCGCGTCGCCGAGACGGCGAAGGTTGTCCGGCTGCAAGAGCCAGGGGACGAAATCGCCCGGCTCGCTTTTCCAGACGGTCGCGGGGTCGACGGGATCGAGATGCCCGACAGGCCGATCTACCATCGGGGCAATACTCCGTTCTGCGATGCGGGGGGCGCGGGCACGAAAAAGGGGCGCCGAAACCTTCGGCGCCCCCACTTCCCGACTGTGCGGAATATACCCCAAAACGCGTCCCGGGTCAAGCAAAAAAGTGTGTTCTGAATAAAATCATCCTCAGCCCTCTGATTTCTCGGGATTTTTTCTCTCTTTCCGATCGATCCTCGAGCCGGGCGCCGCCCTGACGAGCGGGAAGAGGCGCGGGGCGTCCTGTTTCGGAATTTCATGCGCTTTCGCATCCTGTCCGGTCGCCGTCCATGGATGCCCGGAACGAGTCCACTGCTGTCCGGTTTGGATGGGCTGGACCGGGTGCAAGGCGTTGGTACAGGCGGATTACCGGCGCATTCGCCGGATCGGGACACGGATTGCGGCACGCTCTCACCTGCCTTCCTTGTTCTCCCCTTGTCACCCCGGACTTGTTCCGGGGCCCAGGCCTGCCCCGGACACCGATCCGGGGGCCACAGGCACCGCCCCCGCCCGGCTTCCCTGGGCCCCGGAACAAGTCCGGGGTGACAACAGGGGGGCGGCGGCGGTCTCGCCCATTGCGGCAGAGCCCGCCCCGAAGGTTAAACCGGACAGCAATGGAACGAGTCCGGGCATGACGATTGGGCGGGCGTTGGCGGGGTCCCGTAAGCGGGCAGGTTTTGCCCAATGGCCCCTCTCCGTCATGGCCGGACTTGTTCCGGCCATCCACGCCGCCCGCACGGCAAGCGGTCGGGAGATGCCCGGAACGCCCCCGGACTCGTTTCGGGGGCCAGGCATGACGGGTGAAGCGACACGGCATGGCTATCCACGAAACTTCGGAACCGGGCCGCTACCGCCCGCCATCGTCTTCCTGCCGTCAAGGTCGGCCAAGCCCGACCGTGACGATGCGAAGCATTGGTCCGCGGGCGGACCGGAACTCCGCCAGCCAACTTGACAACGAGCGCGAATTGCGTCCTCATTCGTACAGATATGTACGCGGTATCGTGACCGGTAGCGAATTCGTGCGGCGCGTTAGACAGCTCGGCCGCGAGCGCGGCGTCGCAGTCCGATTCGATTCGCGACAGGGCAAGGGAAGCCACGGCCGCCTGCATTACGGGGATCGTTTCGCCACGGTCAAGGACCTTCGCAAGGAAATCGGCCAAGGTCTGCTTGCGGCCATGGTGCGGCAGTTGGGGATATCCCGCGAGGATCTGTGAGCGAGACAAGGAAGAATCGGATGGCACGATCGACGCAGCTAGCCTACCCCGTCAGACTGGAGACGGACGATCCCGGCGCCGTGCTGGTGTCGTTCCCCGACATTCCCGAGGCGTTGACCGAAGGCGCCACGGAGCAGGAAGCGTTGGCGGAAGCGCAAGACTGCCTCATCGCCGCTCTCGGCGGCTACATCGACGGCCGGCGAAACATCCCCAACCCGTCACCGGGGCGCGGGCTCCCGCTGGTCGCCCTCCCGGCACTGGCCGCCGCCAAGGTCGCCCTCTATTGCACGATGCGCGAGCGCGGCCTGAGCAACGCGGCCCTGGCCCGGCAGCTCGGTACCGTGGAAGGGGCGGTGCGGCGCCTGATCGATCTCGACCACCGTTCCCATATCGGCCAGGTCGAGACCGCGCTCCACGCGCTCGGCCAGCGGCTGGTAGTCGTGACGCGGGCCGCATAGCCGTCGCCCCGCCAGGGTTGACGCCGCCCATGCGGGTGAAGATTCTGGGGCTTCGGGGACAAATCGAACCACCGGCCGCGCAGCGCGGCCGCAGCGGGGTATCAGTGATGCGTGCGGTGTGCTTGCGCGAACACGGCGGGATCGATGCGCTCAGGCTCGAGACCGACTTTCCCGACCCGGAGGTCGGCGAGGGCCAGGTGGTGATCCGGGTCCGCGCGACCTCGCTCAACTATCACGACGTGTTCACCTGCGACGGCATGCCGGGCATCAAGGTGCCGATGCCGATGATCATCGGGCTCGACATCGCGGGCGAGATCGCCGAGATCGGCCCGGGCGTCGAGGGCTGGAGCGTCGGCGACAACGTGCTGATCAACCCGCTCGACCCGACCGCCCCCGAGAAGGGGCTGATGGGGGAGATGGTGCTCGGCGGCACCGCCGAATACTGCCTGGTCGACGCGACCCGGCTGATCCCGATCCCGGACGGCGTCAGCCATGCCCAGGCCGCCTCGCTCCCGGTCGCCTACGGCACCGCGCACCGCATGCTGTTCACCCATGGCGGGCTCAAGGAGGGCGAGCGCATCCTCATCCTCGGCGCCAGCGGCGGGGTCGGCTCGTGCTGCGTGCTGCTCGCCAAGCTGGTCGGCGCCGAGGTGGTCGCCTGCGGCTCGACCCCGGAAAAGCTGGAGGCGCTCAAGGCCTGGGGCGCCGATCACGCGATCGACTACAGCGAGACCCAGTTCGAGCGCGAGATCTGGAAGCTCTACGACAAGCCGCACCGGCGGCGCTTCACCGGCGGCGTCGACATGGTGGTCAATTTCACCGGCGGCGACACCTGGGTGCCGAGCCTGAAGGCGCTCAAGCGCGGCGGCCGGCTGATGACCTGCGGCGCGACGGCGGGGTACGGCCCCAACACCGATCTCCGCTATATCTGGACCTTCGAGCTCAAGGTGCTGGGCTCCAACAGCTGGGCGCCGGAGGATCTGACCCGGCTGATGGAGCTGATCCGGGACGGCAGGCTCGATCCCGTCATCGACAGCACCCTCCCGCTGGAGGAGACGCGCGAAGGCGTGCGCCGGCTGCGCGACCGCGAAGTCATCGGAAAGATCGTCATCGAGCCATGACGCCGACCGGCAATCTGGGCTGCGTCTTCGCCGCCCATGCCGGGAGCGACCGCCCGGCGGTGGTCGACCTGTTCGACCCGGACCGGCCGCGCACTCTCAGCCACCGCGAGCTCGACCGCGCCTGCGGCGCGATGGCGGCGGGGCTGGCCGGCCGCGGTCTGGGGCGCGGCGACCGGGTGGCGATCTGCGCGGTCAACCGGCTCGAATATCTGGTGGCGCTGTTCGGCGCGATGCGGGCGGGCTGCGTGCCGGTGATGGTCAACGTCAAGCTGCCGGTCGAGACCATCCGCTTCATCGTCGAGGATTCGGGCGCGCGGATCGTCTTCGCGGACGGGGATTTCGCCTTCGATCCTCCCGACGGCGCGGCGCTGGTTTCCTTCGACGATTCCGGCTGGAGCGCGTTCACCGCGCCGGAGCCGGTGCCGGCCTATGTCCCGCAGCCCGGCGACATCGCCGAACAGCCTTATACCTCGGGCTCGACCGGCCGGCCCAAGGGGGTGCTGCTCAACCATGAAGGGCAGTGCTGGATGATCGGCAAGCTGGTCGAGACCCGCGGCCTCAAGGCCGACGACGCGAGCGTGATCTCGGCGCCGCTCTACCACAAGAACGCCCTGCTCGCGGTCAAGTCGGCGCTTGCCGCGGGCGGGGCCATCGTCCTGTTCGCCCGCTTCGACGCAAGGCGCTATATCCGCGCCATCGGGGAATACGGCCTCACCATGCTGACCGGCGTGCCGACGATGTACGCTCTCATCCTGCAGGAGGAAAAGCTGCTGCGGGAGACCGATCTGGGCTCGGTCCGCGCCTGCTCGATGGGCTCGGCCCCGGCGTCCGACAATCTGCTCGATTCGCTCGCCGGGACCTTCCCCAACGCCGCGCTCAACCTCAATTACGGCATTACCGAGGGCGGGCCGATCATGTTCTCCTGGACCCATCCGGACGGGCTGGAGCGGCCGCGGATGACGGTGGGCTACCCGATCGAGGGGGTCGAGCTCAGGCTGGTCGGCGGGGCGGACGCGGATCGCGGCACGCTGCATGTCAGGAGCCCGGGGGTGATGGCGGGCTACCACAATCTGCCCGACGACACCGGGCGCGTGCTCGCCGACGGGTGGCTCGACACCGGCGACGTGCTGAGGCGCGACGCGGACGGCTGGTACTATTTCGTCGGGCGGGTCGACGACATGTTCGTCACCGCGGGCGAGAACATCTATCCCGGCGCGGTCGAAGCGATGCTGGAGCGCCACCCCGACATCATGCAGGCGGTGGTGGTGCCGGCGCCCAACGCGCTCAAGGCGCATGTCCCGGTCGCCTTCGTCGTCGCCCGGCCGCATGCCGGGATCGACGAGCCGGCGGTCAAGCGCCACGCGCTTGCCAACGGGCCGGCCTACGCCCATCCGCGCCGCGTGTTCTTCGTCGAGGCGCTGCCGCTTTCCGGCACCAACAAGATCGACCGCCGGTTCCTGGAGGGCCGCGCCGCGGCGGCGGCGCGCGACAGCGGGACCGCGGGGTGAGGCCGGGCCGCCGCGCTCAGCCCATCAGGGCGCGGATATATGTGGGCAGCCCGAAGGCGGCCACGTGGACCTCGGGGTTGTAGTAGCGGGTCTCGATGTCGGCGGCGCGGAACCGCCGTTCGATTTCCTCGAGCGGGGTCGCCCGGGGAGCGGTGCTGCGGCTGCCCCAGCCGAGCGTCATGAAGCCCGCCCCGTAGGTCGGGACCTGGGTGAGATAGAGCCACGCATCGGCGAAGAGCGCTTTCATCCGCGCATGGGTGTCGCGGGCCTCTTCCTCCTGCATGAAGGTCACGCCGGACTGGGTGACCAGGATGCCGTTCTCGCCGAGCCGGGCGCGGCAGTCGGCGTAGAACGGATGTTCGAACAGGGCGACGGAGGGGCCGACGGGATCGGTCGAATCGACGACGATGACGTCGAACACCTCGTCGGCGGTCTTCATCCAGGCGGTGCCGTCCTGAAATATCACCTCGGCGCGCGGGTCGTCGAAGGCATCGCCGCAGATCGACGGCAGAAAGCGCCGCGACAGCTCGACCACGCCGGGGTCGAGCTCGATCATCACCACCCGCTCGACGTCGTGCTTGAGGACCTCTTCCAGCGCGCCGCCGTCGCCGCCGCCGACGATCGCCACCCGCCTGGCGTCGCCGTGGGCGAGGATCGGCACATGGACCAGCATCTCGTGATAGGCGAATTCATCGCCCTCGGTGGTCTGGACGATCCCGTCGAGCGCCAGGACCCGTCCGAAATAGGGGTTCTCGAAGATCATCAGGTCCTGATGCCCGGTCTTCTCGCAATGCAGGATTTTGCCGACCCTGAGGCGCTGCTGGTAGTCCTTGTAGAGCCTTTCGGTGAACCACTCCCCGCTCATTCGAGGACGCCCCGCCGCTGCACCGTGACGGTCTCGCGGCCGGGCCGGAACCAGCGCCTGAGCACCGGGACCGCCGCGTGCGGGTCGCACTGGCCGCACATGAAGACGTCGAACGCGGCGTAGCCGATCTCCGGCCAGGTATGGATGCTGATATGGGATTCGGCGAGCACCGCAACCCCCGACACGCCGCCATTGCCGGAGAACGGATGCAGGTGGATATGGAGCAGCGTCGCGTTGCAGGCGCGGACCGCCTCGCGCAGCGCGCCCTCGGCCACCGGGAGGTCGTCGAGAGGGGACGCGCCCCAGAAATCGACCAGCAGATGGGTGCCCGCGTGGACCACCCCCTCGCTGCGCACCAGGTAGTCCCCGGGCGTGTCGGATCGCGGGCCGCCGGCGGCCATCGGGCCTCGCGGGGGAAGCGCGGTATCAACGTCCATTCAAGGGGCCTCCGGACGGGTCGCGGCGCGGAAAACAAGGACGCGGTTCTGGCTCAAATCCGCGGCCGATGCAAGAGCCCGATATGGATTGGGAGCGCCGGTCCGGGAGAGCGGCGCGGTCAGTGCCAGAGACGCTGCCGGTCGAACCCCTGCAGCAGCTCGGCGCCGCCGATCGCGGCATGTTTGAGGGACGCGGCCCTGGGCAGCACGCATTCGGCGTAGAACCGGGCGGTCTCGACCTTGGAGCGGTAGAACGGGTCATCTGCGTCGGCGGCCGCGGCCCTGGAATCGGCGATAATCGCCGAGCGCGCGAGCAGATATCCGCCGGCCACCGTGCCGAGAAGGGCGAGATAGGGGGTGGCGGCGGCGGCGGAGGCCCGGGCCGGCCGGTCGGCGAGCAGCCAGTCGGTCGCCTCGCGGAGCTCCGCCAGCCCGCCGGCCAGCGCGTCCAGGATCGGCGCCGTCGCGGTGCTGCCGTTGCTGCGGGCGAGCGCGCCCATCTCGGCCATCAGCCCATCGAGGGCGGCGCCGCGGTCGCCCAGGATCTTGCGCCGGACGAGGTCGAGCGCCTGGATCCCGTTGGTCCCCTCGTAGATCGGCGTGATGCGCGAATCGCGGTAATGCTGGGCGGCGCCGGTTTCCTCGATGAAGCCCGCCCCGCCATGGACCTGGACGGCCTCCGAGGTGACGGCGACGCCGGTATCGCTGCACCACGCCTTGACCACCGGGACCAGCAAATCGACGCGGGCCTGGCGGCGGGCGCGGGTCTCGGGATCGTCGTGGCGGCGCGCGATGTCGAGTTCGGCGGCGACCGAATAGGTCAGCGCCCGCATCGCCTCGATCTCGGCCTTCATGGTCATCAGCATGCGCTGCACGTCGGGGTGGTCGACGATCGCCACCGGCCCGGCGGCGGGATCGTCGACCGAGCGCCCCTGAACCCGCCCGGCGGCATAGTCGCGGGCCTGCTGGAAGGCGCGTTCCGCCATCGCCAGCCCTTCGCGCCCGACCCCGAGCCGGGCGTTGTTCATCATCGTGAACATGTACTCCATGCCGCGGTTCTCCTGGCCGAGGAGGTAGCCGATCGCGCCCCCGTCGTCGCCATAGGACATCACCGCGGTGGGGCTCGCATGGATGCCGAGCTTGTGCTCCAGCGCGGCGCAGCGCAGATCGTTGCGCGGCCCGAGCGAGCCGTCCGGGTTGACCGGGTATTTGGGGACGATGAACAGCGAGACTCCGCGCGTTCCCTCCGGCGCGCCGTCGATCCTGGCCAGCACCATATGGACGATGTTCTCGGCCATGTCGTGTTCGCCCCAGGTGATGAAGATCTTCTGGCCGGTAATCCGGTAGCGGTCGCCCTCGCGCACGGCGCGGGTCCTGAGCGCGCCGACATCCGAACCGGCATGCGGCTCGGTGAGGTTCATCGTCCCCGCCCATTCGCCGCTCACCAGCTTGGGAAGCCAGATGTCCTTCAGTTCGGGCGAGCCGTGGATCGAGAGCGCCCAGATCCCGCTCTGGGTCAGCATCGGGCACAGGCTGAAGGCGAGATTGGCCGATTCCCAGATCTCCCCGAGCGCGGTCGTGACCAGCCAGGGCATGCCCTGGCCGCCATATTCGGGGGTCGCGATGAGGCCGTTCCAACCGCCCGCGGCGAACTGCCGGTAGGCGTCGGCGAACCCGTCCGGGGTGGTGACGACGCCGTTCTTCAGTTCGCAGCCCTGCATGTCGCCCACCCGGTTGAGCGGCGCCAGCACCTCGGCGCCGAACTTGCCGGCCTCGGTCAGGACCGCGCGCACCAGATCCCCGGTCACCCAGTCGAGACCGGGCAAAGTGTTGATCGTCTCGAGCCCGATCAGCTCCTCGATGACGAAGCTCATGTCGCGAACCGGGGCTGCGTAGTCGGTCATGGCGGTCGTCCTTGCGGCGGGTCAGCGGTCCGGCGGGGCCAGCACCTTGCCCGGGTTCATCAGATTGTCGGGGTCGAGCGCCGCCTTGATCCGGCGCATCAGCTCGATGGCGACGGCGGGCTTGTAGTGGATCAGGGCCTCGCGCTTGAGCTGGCCGATCCCGTGCTCGGCGCTGATGCTGCCGCCGTGGCGCGAAGCGGCGTCGTGGACGATCGTGTTGAGCTCGTCTTCGCGCTCCAGGAACGCCGCCGGATCGCCGCCGACCGGCTGGTTCATGTTGAAATGGAGGTTGCCGTCGCCGACATGGCCGAAGGCGCAGACCCGGACGCCGTCCACCGCCGCCTCGGCCGCCGCCGCCGCCTCCTCCATGAACCCGGGGATACGCGATACCGGGACCGAGATGTCGTGCTTGATCGAGGCCCCGTCCTGCTTCTGGGCCTCGGGGATGGTTTCCCGCAGCTTCCAGAAATCGGCGGCCTGGGCGCCGCTCCCGGCGATCACCGCATCGCGCACCAGCCCATCCTCCATCGCCCCGGCGAGGAGCGATTCCATCTGGCCGCGCACGTCGTCTTCCCCGGCGCCGGCGGAGAGCTCGGCGAGCACGTAGCAGGGATGCCGCCCGGCGAACGGGTCGCGGGTGCCGGGGATCTCGGCCAGCACCAGTTCGAAGGGCAGGCGGAGAATGAGCTCGAACGCCGTCACCCGGTCCCCCGTGGCCGCCCGCGCCCGGGCGAGCAGGGCGACGGCGGCCGCCGGATCGTCGAGCGCGACCAGCGCGGTCTCGACCGCGTGGGGGCGGGGAAACAGTTTCAGGACCGCCGCGGTGATGATGCCGAGCGTCCCTTCCGCGCCGATGAACAGATGCTTGAGGTCGTAGCCCGTGTTGTCCTTGCGCAGCGCCGACAACCCGTCCCAGACCCGCCCGTCGGGCAGCACCACCTCGAGCCCGAGCGCCAGGTCGCGGGCGTTGCCGTAGCGCAGCACGCCGGTGCCGCCCGCATTGGTCGACAGGTTGCCGCCGATCCGCGCCGTCCCCTCGCCGCCGAGAGAGAGCGGAAACAGGCGGTCGGCCTCGGCCGCCGCCTTCTGCACATCGGCCAGGATGACGCCCGCCTCGACGGTGATGGTGTAGTTGAGGGGATCGACCTCGCGCACCCGGTTGAGCCTGGCGAGGCTCACCACCAGCTCCCGGCCGCTCGCATGCGGCGTCGCGCCGCCGCAGAGCCCGGTATTGCCGCCCTGCGGAACGATGGGGATCTTCTCGGCCGCGCACAGCGCGACCACGCGGGCGACCTCTTCGGTCGTCGACGGGCGGACCACCGCCGGCGTCGCCCCGCGATAGCGCGCCCGCTCATCGACCAGGAACGGCGCCATGTCGGCGGGCTCGGTCAGCACGCCCGCCGCGCCGACGATTTCGGTCAGGCGCTCGCGCAGCGCGGTTTGAAGTTTCGCTTCCATGCCTGACTTTTAGTTGGGGTGCGGCGGATCGACAAGCGGCCGGGGCGCGGCGGCCCGGCGCAGCCGGTCCATGATCGCGCGGCCGAGACCGGTCTCCGGGACCGGCATGGCGACGATCCCGGCGCAGCCGCTCCGGTCGAGCTCGTGCAGCGCGGCGAACAGCTTGGCCGCCGCCTCCAGCAGATCGGCGGAAGGGCTCAGATTGCGCTCGATCGCCGCGCCCGCCGGCGTGTCGGGCCCGAAGGAAAGCAGCGCCTCGCCGGGCCCGGCGCCGCCGGCGTCGATCCTGAGCGGCAGGGTGGGCGCGTAATGGCTGGCGAGCTGCCCGGGCGAGCGCGGCGCGTCGCCGCTTCCGGGCTCGGCCAGCGGGCCGATCAGGGCCTCGATCTCCTCCGCCGGGGTGCCGCCCGGGCGCAGGAGCGCGGGGCTCGCGCTGCTGAGGTCGACCACGGTGGACTCGATTCCCAGCCTGCACGGCCCGCCGTCCAGAACCAGATCGACCGCATCGCCCAGCGCGTCCGCGACGTGCCGGGCGCGGGTCGGGCTGACGGCGCCGGCCGGGTTGGCGCTCGGCGCGGCGACCGGGCGTCCGGTTTGCGCGAGCAGCGCCTGGGCCGTCTCGCCCCGCGGCACGCGCACGGCGAGCGTCGGCAGGCCGGAAGCGGCGAGCATCGAGACCGGGCAGGAGGCGCGCCTCGGCAGGACCAGGGAGAGCGGGCCCGGCCAGAATCGTTCGGCGAGGGTTTGCGCCTCGCCGGTCCATTCGACCAGCTTCCGGGCTTCGTCGATCCCCGGGACGTGGACGATCAGCGGGTTGAATTCGGGGCGTCGCTTGGCCGCGAACACGCGGGCGACGGCGCGGTCGTCGGTCGCATCGGCGCCGAGGCCGTAGACGGTTTCGGTCGGGAAGGCGACGAGGCCGCCGCGCCGGAGAATACGGGCCGCTTCGGCGATCGCGCCCGGCTGGGCTGCCTGCCTAATCGCGCCCACGGGCGATGAACTCGGGGTTGAGGAACCCCGGCTTGCCGTAGCCGAGCGGCGCGCCCTCGATGGTCCTGACGCTGCCGCCGGCGGCCAGGAGGACGGCGTGGCCGGCGGCGGTGTCCCACTCCGAGGTCGCGCCGTAGCGGGGATAGATGTCGCCCTCGCCGGCGGCGACCAGGCAGAATTTGAGCGAGCTTCCGATCGTCCGGTGCGCGGCGACATCCATGCTGGCCAGGAGGCCGGCGAGCTTGTCGCGGTCGCCATGCATGCGGCTCGACAGGACCACCGGGCCATCGGCGGGGATCGGCCGCGCCGCAATCGCCTCGCGCGCGCCGCCCCCCCGCGACCGCCACGCGGCGCCCGGCGCGATGCCGCCATAGGTCTCGCCGAGCGCCGGCGCATGCACCGCGCCCAGCACCGGCACCCCGTCCTCGACCAAAGCGATATTGACGGTGAACTCGTCGGTCCCGCGGATGAACTCCCTGGTTCCGTCCAGCGGATCGACCAGCCAGAACCGCGCGCCGCCTTCGCGCGGCGCGGCGCCGGCGGCCACCGCCTCCTCGGCGATGACCGGGGTGGCGGGATCGATCTCCCGGAGCGCCCGGACGATCAGCGCCTCCGCATCGCGGTCGGCGGCGGTGACGGGAGAGGAGTCCGCCTTGCGCTCGACGGCGATTCCGGTGCGGTAGTGGCCGAGAATCGCCAGCCCCGCGTCTTCGGCGATCGCGGCGACGCGATCGAGCAGGGGCGTCCTCAACGCGCCCCGGGCCAGGCGGCGACGGTTCCGGCCCCGGGCCAGGCGGCCGGCGCGCGGGCGGCGTCGGCGGCCTCGGCCGGCGGCAGCGCGGAATCCCAGTCATTGCCGACGAAGCGGCAATCGGTCACCCCGTCGGAATCCTCCGACGCGAGCCACAGGAGCGGCGCCACCATCACCTCCGGCTGTACCAGGGTATCGCGGTCGAATGGGGCGTTGGCGGGGATGAAGCCGGTATTGGTGGGCCCGCCCGGGACCAGCACGTTGGCGGTCACCCCGGTGCCGGCCAGATCCTTGGCCCAGGTCGCGGTCGCCGCCTCCAGCGCCGCCTTGGACTGGCCATAGGGGGTGTAGGCCTTGCGGTGCATGGTATCGAGGCTGGTGGTGACGTTGACGATACGGCCCCAGCCCTGCGCCACCAGATGCGGCGCGGCGAACTTGGCGATCATGAAGGGCGCCTTGAAATTGACGTCCATCATGCGCTGCCAGCGGTCGATATCGGCCTCCCAGAACGAGACCGGCTCGGTCATATAGGTCTCGCGGATGGTCTGCATGCCGATGCCGGCGTTGTTGACCACCATGTGCAGCCCGCCGAACGCGCTCCTCGCGCGCTCCACCAGACCGGCGCAGGAGGCGGGGTCGGTGATGTCGGCGTCGAGGATCTCGAGCCGGCCCGGCCCGTTCCGCGCCCGCGCGGTCTCGGCCAGCGCTTGCAGCGGTTCGGCGCGGACATCGACGGCCAGCACGTCGGCCCCGTCGCCGATCAGGCCGAGCGACATCGCTGTGCCCATGCCGCCGCCGCCGCCGGTGACGATCGCAACCTTGCCGGCCAATGGCTCCGCCACAAATTCCTCCATCGCGGTCTTTCGGGCGCGCGGAACTTACCCGGGACGATCCGCCCGAACAACCGGATGTCTGGACTTGCGGCCGGGGGTTGCCGATCATGGCCGCCCATTCGAGCGCCGGAGGCCGGCATGGCGACCACGCTGCGCGACCGCTACGTCCCCAAATCCGTCAACCCGATGCGCCAGGACGCGCCGGGCGCGGTACGGGCGATGCCCTCGCCCCACCGCCTGCACCATTTCCACATCTACTCGGACGAGAACTACGAGGCGACGATCGCGTTCTACACCCGCTTCTTCAACGGCGAGACCATCGCCGTCCAGGACGGCGGCGGCCCGCCGATGACCTTCCTCTCCTTCGACGACCACGACCACCGGGTGGTGATCGTCAAGCGGCCGGGCTGGGGCGCCAAGCCGGAACGGGCGGTCGGGGTCTCCCACCTCGCGTTCTGCTACCGGAGCCTGGGCGAGCTGATCTACGTCTACAAGAAAATGAAGGAATGGGGCTATCCGCCGTACCGGACGGTCAGCCACGGCAACTCGACCTCGTTCTACTACCGCGACCCCGACGGCAACGAGATCGAGGCCATGATGGACAATTTCTCGACGCTGGACAGCCAGACCTACAAGCGCCACTACCAGTTCAGCGACGAGTTCGGGGCGACGTCGGAAGGCAATTTCGATCCCGACAAGCTGGCCGCGCTCTACGAGGCCGGGGTCCCGGATTCGGTGCTGCTCGACCGCGAGGAAGTGCGGCGCCTGGTCCGCGAGGGCGCGCTTTAGAGCGTGTCCGTTTTACTTGGAACCGCCAACGATGCCGAGGCGCGCCCTTCGATACGCCCCGGATCAAGTCCGGGGCTACTCAGGGTGAGGGATGGGTTTTGGGTGGCCAAAAATCCCCCTCATCCCGAGTAGCCCCGCCCTTCGATACGCCCGCTGCGCGGGCTACTCAGGATGAGGGGAATTAAATGTCCTCATCCCGAGTAGGCCCGAAAGGCCGTATCGAGGGACGCCACGCCGCCGCGGTTCCACCCAAGTCGGATACGCTCTAGCCCGGCCAGGCGGCGCCCGTTCCCTTCACCACCATCCACGCTCCCATCGCGAATTCCGGCGCGATCGCGATCGCCTCGTCGGACAGGGCTTCGACCGGGACCCCGGCGGCCTCGACGAAGCGCCGCGTCGCCGCGAGGGCTTGTCGGCGCTTTCGAGGACCGCGGCGGCGATGAACGGCAGGCCGGGCGGGCGAGCGGTGGGAACGATGCGCGCGAGTTCGTCGGGGGCGACGAAGTCGAGCCGGCCGCGGTCGAGGGCGATCCCCGCGCCATCCTCGCGGCGCCCGGTGAAGCGGGCATAGCGGGCGGCGGACTCCGCGGGATCGTCGGTGCAGATCACCACGCCGGAAAGCCCGGACACCGCGTTGTCGCGGGCGATCGTCGAGGGCTGCCAGACGAGGTCGGGCGTCTCGTGGCGCAGGATCTGCATGCGGCCTTCCGCCATGGTCCCGGGCGGCACGCGGAGGACCGAGAATGCGGCCTCGGCCTCGCCGCCGCCATCGACCGGCATCGGCCGGCGCAGATTCGCCACCGGTTGGGGCGCGAACCCGGCGGCGTCCAGCCGCCTTGCCTCGGCCTCGGCGTCGTCGACCGCGAAGGCGATCAGATGGAGCCCCTCATAGCGGGCGATCGCCGCCCGGTGGGCGCGCGAAAACGGCGTATCGAGCCCGTCGATTTCGGTCAGGATCTCGAGATAGCCGCGGCCCAGCATAGCGCAGCGGTTGGCGGTTCCGGTCGGCACCCGGTTGCCCGCCGCATCGGCGTTGCGGTGGATCGTGAACGGGGTGAGCGGGAAGCCGAGACGGTGGAACGCCGCGAACGCCGCGTCCATGTCGGAGACGAACCAGCCGATATGGTCGAGGAAGATCCCGCCCGCCGGCGGTGTCTGGCCGGGTGGCGGCGCGGCCATCGGGCGGGCGCGCTCAGTCGTCCCAGACTTCGTCCCAGCTCCCCTGGGTCGCCGCCTTCGAATACTCCGTCGACCGGTTCTCGAAGAAGTTGGTGTGCTCCATGCCGTTGAGCATCTCGTCCATCCAGGGCAGCGGGTTGCGCTCGAGGCGGTAGATCGGCTGCAAGCCGAGCTGGGACAGGCGGCGATCGGCGATATAGCGGATGTATTGCTTGACCTCCGCCCCGGTCAGCCCCTCGACCCCGCCGAGCTCGAAGGCGAGGTCGATGAAGGCGTCCTCGTGTTCGATCACGGTGTTGCAGATCGTGTAGAGGTCGCGCCGGAACGCGTCGGTCCAGATCTCCTGGTTCTCGTCGATGAAAGTGCGGAACAGATGGATGATCGATTCGGTGTGAAGGGATTCGTCGCGCACCGACCAGGAAACGATCTGGCCCATCCCCTTCATCTTGTTGACGCGCGGGAAGTTCAACAGGATCGCGAAGCTCGCGAACAGTTGCACCCCTTCGGTGAAGGCGCCGAACACGGCGAGCGTCTTGGCGATATCCTCCTTGGTCTCGGTGCCGAATTGCTGCATGAAGTCGTACTTGTCCTTCATCTCCTTGTAGCGGAAGAAGGCTTGGTACTCGGTCTCCGGCATGCCGATGGTGTCGAGGAGATGCGAGTAGGCGGCGATGTGGACGGTCTCCATGTTGGAGAACGCCGCCAGCATCATCTGGATTTCCGTGGGCTCGAACACGCGGGAGTAGTGCCGCATGTAGCAGTTGTTCACCTCGATGTCGGACTGGGTGAAGAAGCGGAAGATCTGGGTGAGCGTGTGGCGCTCTTGCGCGCTCAGCTTGTTGTGCCAGTCCTTGACGTCGTCGGCCAGCGGCACCTCTTCGGGCAGCCAGTGGATGCGCTGCTGGGTGAGCCAGGCGTCATAGGCCCAGGGATAGCGGAAGGGCTTGTAGACTCCATTCGAATCGAGCAGCGACATCGGCGTTCCTGTACGGGCCTACTGGCAGGCGAGGCATTCCTCGTAATCGTTCGTCGTGCCCCCCGCGGCACTGCCGTTCGCCGCCCTCAGCGCCAGCGGGGCCTCGTCGGCGGCGAGCGTGGCGCCGTTGCCGACGTCCGCGACGTCGACCGTGTTCCCCACCTTGTCGGCGCGCTGGATCGAGCGCGAGCGGCAATAATAGAGCGACTTCACGCCCTTCTTCCAGGCCTGGAAATGGATGTCGTGCAGCGTCTTCTTGTGCACGTCGGCCGGCAGGAACACGTTGAGGGATTGCGACTGGCACACGAACGGCGCCCGGTCCGCCGCGAAATCGACCAGCCAGCGCTGGTCGATTTCGAACGCGGTCTTGAAGACGTCCTTCTCGTCATCGGTGAGGAAATCGAGATGGGCGACCGAGCCCTCGTTGACGGTGATCGAGGTCCAGACGTCGTCGGTGTCCCGCCCCTTCTCGGCGAGCAGCGCCTTCAGGTACTTGTTGCGCACGCTGAACGAGCCCGACAGCGTCTTGTGGGTGAAGGCGTTGGCGACATTGGGCTCGATCCCCGGCGAGCAGCCGCCGCAGATGATCGAGATCGAGGCGGTCGGCGCGATCGCGAGCTTGTTGGAGAAGCGTTCGTCGAAGCCGTAATCGGCCGCGTCCGGGCACGGCCCGCGCTCGCCGGCGAGCGTCCTCGACGCCGCGTCGGCATGGCCCCTGATATGACGGAAGATGTTGCGGTTCCACGCCTTGGCCGCGGCCGATTCGATCGGCACGTCCTGGCTCTGCAGGAAGGAGTGGAAGCCCATCACGCCGAGCCCGACCGAGCGCTCGCGCTGGGCCGCGTATCGCGCCCGCGCCATGCTCTCCGGCGCGGTTTCGATGAAATCCTCGAGCACGTTGTCGAGGAAGCGCATCACATCCTCGATGAACAGGGGATCGCTGCGCCATTCGAGATAGGTCTCGAGGTTGAGCGAGGACAGGCAGCAGACCGCGGTGCGCTCCTCGCCGTAATGGTCGGGCCCGGTCGGCAGGGTGATCTCGCTGCACAGATTCGACATCCGGACCTGCAGCCCGGCGAGCTTGTGATGCTCGGGCGCGGCGCGGTTGACGTGGTCGATGAAGATGAAATAGGGCTCGCCGGTCTCGACGCGGCTGGTCAGCAGCCGGATCCACAGCGAGCGCGCCTTGATGCGGCGCACCACCGTCCTGTCCTTGGGGCTGACCAGCGCCCATTCCTCGTCGTTCTCGACCGCGCGCATGAAGGCGTCGGTGATCACCACGCCGTGATGCAAATTGAGCGCCTTGCGGTTGGGATCGCCGCCGGTCGGCCGGCGGATCTCGATGAATTCCTCGATCTCGGGATGGTCGATGCCGATATAGACCGCCGCCGAGCCGCGCCGGAGCGAGCCCTGGGAGATCGCCAGCGTGAGCGAATCCATCACCCGGATGAACGGGATGATGCCCGAGGTCTTGCCGTTGGCGCTGACCTTCTCGCCGATCGAGCGGAGATTGCCCCAGTAGCTGCCGATGCCGCCGCCGCGCGCGGCCAGCCAGACATTCTCGTTCCACAGATCGACGATGCCGTCGAGGCTGTCCGAGGCCTCGTTGAGGAAGCACGAGATCGGCAGGCCGCGGCTGGTGCCGCCGTTCGACAGCACCGGCGTCGACGGCATGAACCAGAGCCTGGACATGTAGTCGTAGAGCCGCTGCGCGTGCTGCGAGTCGTCGCCGTAATGGGAGCTCACGCGGTAGTACAGGTCCTGGTAGCTCTCGCCCGGCAACAGGTAGCGGTCGTCGAGAACCGCCTTGCCGAACGCGGTCAGCAGCCCATCCCGGCTGCGATCGATCTCGACCGTGACTTCGCGCTTGGACTGAAGCAATTCATGCTTCGAAGAAACCAGATCTAGCACCCGTCACCCCCGCGTTCACCCGAATCGTTACCAAATCCCCCGAACGGTGCGGACAGCGAATCGGTTGCTGAAGCACCGCGAACCTTCAGCTTGCACAAGAAATTGTGGTGTAGCAAGAACAAACCTACCAAACATTGTGTTATCGCCGGGGACAAATTCGCCCACCCTAAAATAGTGTTCTGGTTTTGTATGGCAATTGTATCATCTATGTTCGCCGGCTCAAATGACTGTTCCGGGTCTGTTCGCGATTCGAATTGTGTGAATCCCGGGGATCGCCCCCCAGATATGGTGTCGGCCCGCCGGGCCGTCAGCGCGAACCGCGCCGGGCCGCCACGTCCCGGGCCAGCACATCCGGGCGAACCGGGACTTCGTTCACCTCGACCGCGAAGGGGGCAAGAGCGTCCTCGATCGCCGCGGCCACCGCGGCGGTCGCCGGCACCGTGCCGCTCTCGCCCACCCCCTTGACGCCCAGCGGGTTGTGATCGGTCGGCGATTCGAGGTGATGGATCGCGATCGACGGCAGGTCGCACGCGCCCGCTATCATGTAGTCGGCGAGCGTCGTGGTCAGCGGCTGCGCGTCGCGGTCGAATTCGATTCGCTCCAGGATCGCATTGCCGAGACCCTGGGCGACGCCGCCCCGCACCTGGCCGTCGACGATGAGCGGGTTGATCATGCGCCCGCAATCGTGAACCGCGATGTAGCGGACGATCGCCACCCGGCCGGTCTCCGGATCGACCTCGATTTCGGCCACATGGCATCCGTTGGCGTAGCTCAGCGCGTCGAAGGGCACCGCCTTGGTGGCCTCCAGCCCGGGCGCCGCGCCCGCCGGCAGCGCGTAGCCGGGCGTGCCGTAGACCGCGTTGGCGAGGTCCCGGAAGCCGACCGAGAGCTCCGCGACGCCGCGCACCCGCGCGCGACCGTCCACGAGCTCGATGTCGTCGGGCGCCGTCTCGAGCCGGCCGGCGGCGAGCGCCCGCAGCTTGTCCGCGACCTCGCCCGCGGCCTCGAGGGCGGATGAGCCGGCATTCACCGCCTGGCGGCTGGCCGAGGCGCCGATGCCCATGGCGATCGCGCCGGTATCGCCCATGATCACCTCGATCGATCCGGGGTCGACGCCGATTCTGTCGGCGCAGATCTGCGCCAGCATGGTCCGCGTCCCCTGGCCGATCGCCGTCGCGCCGGTGATCAGGCTGACCCGTCCGGACGGGGCCACGCGCACGGTCACCGCCTCGAACGGGCCGCGCCCGGTGCCTTTCACATAGTTGGCGAACCCGATTCCGAGATGGCGCCCCGCGGCGCGCGCCGCCGCCTGTCGCGCGCGGAAATCGGGAATACGGGCTGCGTCGAGCGCCGCCTCCAGGCAGGCGGGGTAGTCGCCGCTGTCGAGCACGATGCCGGTGCCGCTGCGGGCGGTGAGCGCGCGCGCATAGGGCATGTCCGCGGCGGCGATGAAATTGCGCCGGCGCACCTCGTCGCGCTCCAGGCCGAGCGTGGTTGCGATGCGGTCGACGAGCCGCTCCATCGCGAACGTCCCTTGCGGGTGCCCGGCGCCGCGCACCGGCGTGGTCGGCACCTTGTTGGTCACCGCCACCCGCACGCACAAGCGATAGGCGGGAAGCCGATAGGGGCCGGGCACCACGGTGGCGGCGTTGTAGGACAGGTTGAGCCCGCGCGCGGTATAGGCGCCGTGGTCGTGGATCATCGCCCCGCGGACGGCGAGGAGGCGGCCGTCCCCGTCGGTCGCCGCCTCCATCTCCCAGTACTGGTCGCGCTCCTGGGTGGTGGCGGTGAAGTGCTCGCGCCGGTCCTCGATCCACTTCACCGGACGGCGCAGCAGGCGCGCGGTGTGCGCGATCACGATATCCTCGGGGTAGACGACGAGCTTGGGCCCGAACCCGCCGCCGAGATCGGCGGCGCGGACGACGATCCGGTGCTCGTCGAGCCCGAGCGTCGCGACCAAAGCGCGGAGCGCGCCATGCGGCGCCTGGCAGGACAGCCAGAGCGTCAGGCGGTCGTCGAGCGGGTCGGGGATCGCCACGGCGCCACGGCATTCGATGGCGAGCCCGAGCCCCTTGTGCTGCCGCAGCGAGACCCGCACATGGTGCGCGGCGGCGGCGAACGCCGCCTCGACATCGCCATAGCCGATCTCGTATTCGGCGAGCAAATTGTCGTCGAGATGGCGATGCGCGACCGCCGCGCCCGGGGCGAGCGCGTCGCGGCAATCGGCGACCGCGGGGAGCGCTCGGTAGTCGATTTCGACCAGCCCGGCCGCGTCCTCGGCGGCGTAGCGGCTCTCGGCGACCACCACGGCGACCGCCTCCCCGACATGGCAGACCTCGTCCCCGGCCAGGATCTGCCGATCCAGGATATGGCGGTAGGACGGGCTCGGCAGCGCGGTGACCAGCCGGCTGGCGGCGAGATGCGGCGCGAGCTCGGCATGGCTCAGCACCGCTTCCACCCCCGGCATCGCAGCCGCCGCCGCTATGTCGATGCCGCCGATTTCGGCATGGGCGAAGGGGCTGCGGACGAAACACGCGTGCAGCATCCCCGGCAGATGGATGTCATCGACGAACCGCCCGGCGCCGCGCAGCAGCGCCGGGTCCTCGAGCCGCTTGATCGGCTTGCCGATCAGCGCGCCGCTCAGCTTTGCCGTCCCCGCTCGGTCACCACGCGCTCGAACGCGGCGAGGGTCTCCTCGCTGACATGGTGCTCGATGCCCTCGGCGTCGGCGCGGGCGACGTCCTCGCTGACGCCGATCGCCTGGAGGAAGGCGACCACGATCTGGTGCCGCCGCCGCGAGGTCTCGGCGATGCGCCGCCCTTCCTGGGTGAGAAAGATCGCGCGATAGGGCTGGGTGGTGACCAGACCGCTCTGCTGCAGCCTGGCGACCATCTTGGTGACGCTCGCATGGGTCACCCCGATCCGGCGCGATATGTCGGCCGAGCGCGCCTCGCCGGTCGAGTCGATGAGATCGGCGATCAGCTCGACATAGTCCTCGGCGATCTCGGTCTGCCGC
Source organism: Alphaproteobacteria bacterium (assembly GCA_965205995.1). Classification (GTDB taxonomy): domain Bacteria; phylum Pseudomonadota; class Alphaproteobacteria; order MPNO01; family MPNO01; genus MPNO01. The sequence goes on from OZ242200.1 coordinate 3,086,906, forward strand.
GCGAGCCGGGTCTGGCGGTGATGTCCCGCCTGTTCGTCGGGCTCGACGAGCACCGGCGGCGCCTTCGCCGACCTCCTCGGCGTGTCCTTTGCCACCCGGGTCCCTCGCGTTGCTCGAGCCGCAGCCCCTGCCCGCCGCGAGCCGACTATGCCGGAGCCGGAGCCGCTTGACAATTCTTGGCCGAGGCCAAATAAGTTAGCCAAGGTTAAATATTCCAGCGTGGGGCAAGATTGGCGTTGCGACGGATACGCTGCCCGGGACCGGCCCGGCCGGCCGCATGGGCGGCCGCGATGCTTTGTCTCGCTGTCTTCCTGGCGGGCCTGGCGGGCGCGGCTTCCGCCCATGTCGCGAGCCGCGAGCAGTGGCATCCGCTGGCCGCGGCCTGGCTCGACACGGTTTTCGCAAGCCGGATCGCCCCGGTCGACTGGCAGGGTATCGCGCGCCGCTATGGCAGCGCCGATCCCGTGTTCGGCCATGTCGGCCCGGTTTCGGCCTTCGCCGCGCTGGCGCAACTCTCGTCCTTCGCCGGAACCGACCCCGGGGCGGCGATCCGCCGGGCGATCGCCGCGCGCGACGCGGTGGGGCTGAGGGCGGCGGCGGCGCGGGCCAATGCGATCGCGCTGCGCGCCCGGCTGGAGACGGTGCGCGGCCTGCTCGACCGGCCGCGCGAAGCGCTCGCGGAACTCCGCGCCGCCCGCGGGATCTACCGGGGTTTCGAGATCGGCCTGCACGCCCGCGACCCTGCGGCGCATCGGCGTCTCGGGCTGGCTTGGCTTTCGCTCGCCACCCTGCTTTCGGCCAAGGGCGACAGGGGCGAGGCGGAACGGTTGATCGGGGTGCTCGGCGCGGAAATCCGCTCAAGGTTCGAGGCCGGGACGGCGCCCCTGCCCCCCGCCGACCGGCTGCCGCCGGGCGGCGCGCTGCGCGAGCAGGAGCCCCTGCCCCGGCTGGTGCTCAATTTCGAGCAGCGCGGGGTGGACGAGAAACGGCTCTTTCTCGTTGCCTATGGCGACATGTTGTTCGATTCGCCGGAAATCCTCGGCCCGCGCGCCCGAACCCTCGGCCTCGCCTGTTCGTCCTGCCACAACCGGGGCGACATCAACCGGGCGCTCTTCGTCCCCGGGCTCAGCCGCCGCAAGGGGGGGATCGACGTCGATAACGGTTTCTTCAACCCGCGCGGCAGCGACGGGAGGCTGGACCCGCTCGATATACCGAGCCTGCGCGGCATCCGCTTCACCGCGCCTTATGGGCGGGACGGGCGGATCGCGAGCCTGCGCGAATTCACCCGCAACGTGATCGTGGGCGAGTTCGGCGGCCCGGAACCGACCCCGCTGATGCTCGATGCGCTGGCCGCCTATATGAACGCGTTCGATTTCCTGCCGGCGCCGCTGCTCGCGCGCGACGGGTCTCTCAACCGGCGCGCCGGCCAGGAGGCCAGACGCGGCGAGGCGATCTTCAACCGCCCCTTCGCGGGCATGGCGGGGCGGTCCTGCGCGACCTGCCATGTCCCGGACGGCAATTTCGTCGACGGGCGGCGCCACGACATCGGATCGGTGGCGCCGTCCTCGCCGCAGGCGCGCGACGGCGCCCTGGATACGCCGACGCTGCTCGGCATCCGCTACACCGCGCCCTATTTCCATGACGGCTCGCTGCCCAGCCTCGCCGCCGTGGTCGCGTGGTTCGACCGGCGCTATCGCCTCGGCCTGGAGGCGGGCGAGCGCGCGGACCTCGCCGCCTATCTGGAGGCGGTCGGCACCGGCGAGGACCCCTACGAGGCGTTCGATGCGAAGAACACGCGCTTCCGGCTCGGCTTCGACGAGGCCTCGACCTTTCTCGCGACGCTGGAGACGCTGATCCCGGCCAGGGACCGCCGCCATGCCCTGGTCCTGCTGCGCACGGTCGGCCGCGATTTGCGCGCCGACGCGGCGGCGATGGGCAACATCGCGGCGCTGGGCCGGGTGTCGGATCTGGCCGGCAAGATCGACGCCATTTCGGATGCGGTTTCGGCGGAGGACTGGACGACGGCGGAAAGATTGTGGGCGCGCTACAAGGAAGCGGAGGCGCGTCATGCGGCCGAGCTTTACTAAAGCCTTCGCGGCGGCGGCGCTCGCGCTGGCCGCGCTCGCCGCGCAACCGGCGGCGGACGACCGGCCGCTCGTGATCGCCTTCGTGCCGCAGGAGAACCCGGAAAAGCTGCTCGGCGATTTTCGCGCGATCGGCGCCTATCTGGAGACCGCGACCGGAAGGCGCATCCAGGCCCGCGTCACCACCGACCACGCGGCGGCGATCGAGAGCCTGGCGGCGGCAAGCGCCGACATCGCCTTCATGGGCGCGCTCCCCTATGTGATGGCGCGCGCGCGGATCGGGGCGGCGGCGCTGCTGTCGGAAGTGTATCGGGGAAAGCCGACCTACCGGGGCGCGGTCTTCGTGCGCAGCGACAGCGGGATCTCCAGCCTGCAAGACCTCCGCGGCAAGTCGATCGCCTTCGCCGACCCGATCTCCGAGTCGGGCTTCCTCTACCCGTTCGATCTGTTCGTCGAGGCCGGGCTGCTCGCGCCGCGCGACGACCCCAGGGCGTTCTTCGGCCAAGTCTATTTCGCCGGCGGTTATCAGCAGGCGATCCAGGCGGTGGCCAACGGGCTGGTCGAGGCGGCCGGGGTGAGCATTTACGCCACGCTGCTGCTCGATCCCGGTCAGCGCGGAACCGTCCTGGCGATCGCCAGGACGCCGCCGATCCCGTCTCACGTTGTGGTCGCCCGGGGTGGGCTCGATCCCGGTCTGCGCGCCGCCTTCGTCGAGGCGATGATGGCGCTCAACGCGCCGGGGAAGCGCCACTTGCTGAAGCATGTCTACGGGCCGGACGGCTATGTCATGCCGGACCATGCGGCCTATGACGGGGTCGCGGCGATGGCGCGCAAATACGGGTTGATCAGGTGACGCAGGAAACGCTTCGCATATCGGACCTCACGATCCGCTACGCCGCGGGCGGGCAGCCCGCTTTGGCGATCGACGCCCTCTCCGTCGCGACCGGCGAACGGGTCGCCGTGATCGGGCCGAGCGGCTCGGGCAAGACGACCCTCTTGCGGGCGGTTCACGGTCTGGTGGCGCCGAGCGCGGGCTCGGTGACCATCGGCGGGATCCCGACGGTGTCCCGGACCGCGCGAAGCCGTGGCTTCCGGCGCCGGCATGCCGCCGTGTTCCAGGAATTCCAGCTTGTCGAGCGCGCCACCGTCCTCGGCAACGTGCTGTGCGGCCGGCTCGGCCACGCGCCGGTGGTGCGCAGCCTGCTCGGGCGGTTCGCCGCTGCCGACCGGGAGGCGGCGCTCGCCGCGATCGAGGCGACCGGGCTCGCGGACTATGTCCATCGCCGGGTGGACACGCTGTCCGGCGGCCAGCGCCAGCGCGTCGCGGTCGCCCGCGCCCTGGCCCAGGCGCCGGCCCTGGTCACCGCCGACGAGCCGGTCAGCAATCTCGACCCGGTGATTGCCGACGACATCCTGCGCGCTCTGGTGGGATCGGCCCGCGAGAACGCGATCACCGTGCTCGCGGTGGTCCACCACCCGGCGCTCGCCACCGCGCATGCGGACCGGGTGATCGGGCTCGCCGGGGGCGGGATCGTCTATGACAGCGCCGACGGGACGCCGCTCGACGCATCGGCGCTCCGGCGGATCTACGGCCGCAGCCTGCCGCCGCAGATCGTCCAGGACGTCAACGCCCGAGACGACGGCGACGATGAGCAGAGACGCTCCCCTCGCAACGTGGCGTAGCAGCGCCGGCCGCTTCGCGGCGCTGCTGGGCATCGTCCTTCTGGTCGCCTGGGCCTGGGCGGGGACCGGGTTCGACCCGGCGCGGCTGGGCGCCGGGCTGCCCAGGCTGGGCGAGTTCCTTACCCGCATGGCGCCGCCCGACCTCAGCATCGCGGGCGTCGTCTTCCGGGCGATGCTGGAGACGGTGCAGATCGCGCTGCTCGGCACCGTCTTCGGAGCCGGGCTGGCGATCGGGCTCGGCCTGCTGGCCGCCGCCAATCTGACGCCGGGCTATATCCACCAGCCGGTCAAGTGGATCCTGGGCGCGATCCGCGGCGTGCCCGTCATCCTGCTGGCGCTGATGTTCGTCAGCGCCTACGGGCTCGGCCCGCTGCCCGGCGTCGCGGCGATCGCGCTCCATTCGTCGGGCATGCTGGGCAAGTTCTACGCCGAGGCGTTCGAGGCCGCCCGGCCCGGCCCGATCGAGGCGTTGAGGACCACCGGCGCTGCCTGGCCGCAGATCGTCCGGTTCGCGGTGCTGCCCCAGATCGCGCCGGAGCTCGCCCGCGACACGCTGTTCCGTTTCGAGCTCAATCTGCGCGAGTCGCTGGTCCTCGGCCTGGTCGGCGCGGGCGGGATCGGCTTCTACATCCAGCTCTATGCGCGCGCCTTCCACTACGAGAAGGTCGCGACCCTCACCCTGGTGGTGCTGGCGATGGTGGTGCTGGTCGAGCAGGCGAGCGTTCTCGCCCGCCGGCGCCTCAGCTGACCGCCCCTCAGGGGCCTTCGAAACGGTTCTCGAAGGCGATCACCTCGCGGAAGCCCATCAGCTCGTTGAAGTCGCCGAACGGGTGGAGCGCGGTGTCGGCGGCGCTGGAGGCGCCGTGATCGCGCAGCGCGCGGTAGACCCGGCTCAGCGCCTCGGTGGCCGCGAGGAAGCCGGCGGCCGGGAAGATCGCGACGCTGAACCCGATCGCCGCCAGCTCGTCCGGCGTCAGCACGGGCGTCAGCCCGCCCTCGACCATGTTGGCCATCAGCGGCGAGTCGAACAGCCTTGCGGCCTCCTCCATCTCCTCGACCGAGGCCGGCGCCTCGTAGAACAGGATGTCGGCGCCGGCCTCCTGAAAGGCCTCCAGCCGGCGCAGCGCCTCGTCCTTGCTGTCCGCCTTGCGGGCGTCGGTGCGGGCGATGACGAGGAAATCGTCGCTCAGCCGTGAATCGAGCGCGACCTTGATCTTGCGCAGCATGTCGGCGAGCGGGATCAGGCGCTGGCCTTCGGTGTGGCCGCATTTCTTGGGGAAGGCCTGGTCCTCGATCTGGATCGCGGCAACCCCGGCGCGCTCGTAACCCTGCACCGTGTGGCGCACGTTGACGGTCCCGCCATAGCCGGTATCGGCGTCGGCGATCAGCGGCGTGACGGTGCCGGCGGCGATCTGCCCGGCGCGGGCGACCATCTCGGTATAGGTCGCGATCCCGGCATCGGGGAGGCCGAGATGCGAGGCGACGACCCCCGACCCGGTCATGTAGATCGCGGGAAAGCCCATCGAATCCGCGACGCGCGCCGAGATCATGTCGTAGACGCCGGGCGCGGCGATGAATTCGCCGGACCGCAGCCGTTCGGCCAGGGCACGGGTCTTGGGGACGATACGATCCTGCATTGGCTTTCCTCCTCCCGGATGGGGACAACGTAGCCCGGATTTCCCGCCACGGTCACGGCCTGCGTCGCGCCCAGGCGTTCGTCCCGCAAGGAGCGGGCCGAAGAGCGTAGCGGGGACTACGGTCGAGGCCCGCGACGCAGCGGGCGGGCGCCCGGGCGCGACCCGGAGGGCGGCGCGGTCCGGCCGACAGGATGCGTCAAGCCGCTTGCCCGATGTGCCGCATCGCGCGGCGCGGCTTTCCTGCCCTGTCGGCCGGACCGCGCCGCGCAGACCATGACCGTGGCGGGAAATCCGGGCTGGCCGGTTTCCCGCCCGTGTCGAGCGAAGAGGCGGGGCGACGGCGAAACCCTTGCCGCGGCGATTTCCCCGGTTTTCCCATCACGAATTCGGGAAATTCGCGGGATTTCCCTTGCGTCCGACAAAACCCGACATATAGTTGTCGCATTTCCACAAGACACGACATGTAGCGTGCTTACAGGGGGGATTTTCGATGACCTGGACACTGGAGAGGGTTGACGGTCTGGTTCGGCTTTGGTCGGACGGGTTGTCGGCGCGTCAGATCGCGGACAAGCTTGGCGGGGTCACGAGGAACGCCGTCATCGGCAAGGCGCACCGCCTCAACCTGCAGCGCGGAGCGCCCACGCCGGAGCCGGTGCCCGAACCGCCGCCGCCCCGGATCGATTACCCGATCACGCCGATGCCGGAGGTCAAGAACTGGATGTGCCGCTGGCGGCTCGACGAACCGGGTCGTTTCGGGCTCCACATTTGCGGCAAGACCGTCCAGCCGGGGCGCCAGTTCTGCGCCGAGCACCTGACGGCGGCGTATCTGATGAGGAAGAGCACCGCCGCCTGAGCCTGGGGTGCGGGAGCGTATGGCCCGGATGGAAGGTGCGGTCGACCTCTTGACCAAGTTCCTGATCGACCGTGAACAAGGTCGTACGACGGCGGCCCAATAACTCCAACAGATACCGCATGGCCGGCCTCAGCCGGCCATGACGGGAGGAGACCGGGGGAGGCGGCGGTTCTATCCGAACCGGATCCGCGCTACCCCGCCTCGATCGCCTTCCAGGCCCAGCCCGCGAGCCGGATCAGCCGGTCGTCGCCGCCTACGGGCCCAACCAGCTGCACCCCGACCGGGAGCCCGTTGGGGCCGGTGAAGGCCGGGAGGGTGATGCAGGGTCCGTGCATCATCGTCCATATCCGGTTGAACGAGGATTTCTGGATCCCGGTCAGATCGTCGGTCGGCTCGCCCGGCGTGCTGGCCGTGAGGATGAAGTCGAACCGCTGGAAAATCCGCGCCATCTCCGCGCGGCACGCGGCGGCGGTCTCGCAGGCGGCGGCGTAAGCGGATTCCGAAGCGCTCTCGCCGAGCGACACCTGGCCCTGGACCCAGTGGTTGAGCCGGTCGCGGTGATCGGCGATCTCGTAAGCGAGCGCCTGGCCGCCCTCCATTGCGGTGACGATCCCGAACGCGTCTTCGGCGGCGTCGAAGACGGGCGGCAAGTCGAGGCCGGTCACCTTCGCCCCCGCCCGTTGCAGCGCCGCTTCCGCCGCGTCGACCGCCTCGATCGTCGCCGCCTCGGCGTCTTCCCAGTTGGGCGCGCGGCAGACGGCGACGCGGAGGGCGCCGGGCTCCTCGTCGAGCGGAACGGGAGGGGTTTCGGTCATCGCCGCGCGGACCAGCGCTATGTCGCGGACCGAGCGGGCGAAAACGCCGATCGTATCCAGGCTCGGGCGGAGATGCCGGATGCCGCCGCGATCGATCCCGTCGAGGCTCGCCTTGTAGCCAACCACGCCGCAGGAAGCGGCCGGCATGATCACCGATCCGCCGGTCTGGCTGCCGAGCGTGACGGGGACCATGAAATCGGCGACCGCCGCGGCCGAGCCGGAGGAGGAAACGCCGGGGCTGCGAGAGAAGTCGCGCGGGTTTTTCACCCCGACCGGGACCGGACTCGCGAACTCGGTGGTGGTCGCCTTGCCGAGGATCACCGCGCCGGCCCGCCGCAACGCGGCGACGCAGGCCGAGTCCTGCGCCGGCCGATGGCCGGCGTGGATCGGCGAACCGTATTCCGTCGGCAGGTCGGCGGTATCGAAGACGTCCTTGATCCCGACCGGAATCCCCCTCAGCGGCCCACCCCCGGCGGCGTCCGACATGCAGGCCTGGCCGAGGGCATGGGCGGGCTCGAGATGCGCCCAGGCGCCGATCACGCCGTCGCGGCTGGCGATGCGATCGAGGCAGGCGGCGACCAGCGCCCGCGACGTCGTGCGCCCGTCGGCGAGCCTCGCGGCCGCCTCGGTGGCGTCGAGCTCGTTGAGTGCCTCGCTCATCGCCGGCCTCCTAGTTAAAGCGGACGTATTCGAAGCTCGACGGGTCCTCGTGGTTGATTCCGCGGGCCGGCGGCGCGACCCAGCTCGCGATCTTGCCGGGCTCGACGACGCGCTTCATCAGCGACTGGACGAAGCCGCGGTCCTCCTCGCTGGGCAGCCAGTCGGCGTGCCGGCGGGTCCAGTCCGCCTCGGACCGGATCCTGCCCTTCGGCGAGACCCGGACATCGCCGAAATTGCCGATGCGGCGGTTGAAGGCGCGGTGCGGCAGCCTGAACTGGAAGTCGGTCCCGGCCCGCTTGATGTGGCGGTTCCACCGCGTCATGCCGCGCTGGCAGTCCTTGATGTACTCATCGCGCAGCCGTTCGTTGACCGCGTTGAGCGCCGGCTGCTCCTCGGCGACGATCTCGTCGCCCTTCACCGCATGGACCGGCCAGACGCCGTCGAGCAGGCGATGGTCGTCCTCGATCATGGTTTCCTGGAAGCGGCCCTTCAGGCTCTGGTTGAAGTAGCTCGCCGCGTTGGTCGAGGTTTCCTGGCCGAACAGATCGAGCGACACGCTGAAGTGGAAGTTCATGAATTTCTGCAGGGTCGGCAGGTCGACCGCGCCGGCCGCGCGCACGCGCTCGGGGTCGTCGGTCTTGAGCTCCTGCATCACCTCGCAGGTTCGCTGGATCACACGGCCGAGCCCGGTCTCGCCGATGAACATGTGGTGGCCTTCCTCGGTCAGCATGAACTGACAGGTGCGGGCCAGCGGATCGAAACCGGATTCGGCGAGCGAGGCGAGCTGGTACTTGCCGTCGCGGTCGGTGAAATAGGTGAACATGAAGAAGGACAGCCAGTCCGGCGTCTTCTCGTTGAACGCGCCGAGGATCCGGGGCTTGTCGGGGTCGCCGGAATGGCGCTCCAGCATGGCTTCCGCCTCCTCGCGCCCGTCGCGGCCGAAATAGGCGTGCAGCAGATAGACCATCGCCCAGAGATGCCTGCCCTCCTCGACATTCACCTGGAAGATGTTGCGCAAATCGTAGAGCGAGGGGCAGGTCAGCCCGAGCATGCGCTGCTGCTCGACCGAGGCGGGCTCGGTGTCGCCCTGGGTGACGATGAGGCGGCGCAGCGTCGAGCGGTACTCGCCCGGCACCTCCTGCCAGACGTCCTCGCCCTTGTGCTCGCCGAAGGTGATCTTCTTGTCCGCCTCGGCCGGGTTGACGAAGATGCCCCAGCGGTAATCCGGCATCTTGACGAAGCCGTAATTCGCCCAGCCGTCGGGCTCGACGCTGATGGCGGTGCGCAGATAGATGTCGAAATTCCTTGTCCCTTCGGGGCCGAGCTCGTGCCACCAGTTCAGGAATCCGGGCTGCCACGCCTCCAGCGCGCGCTGCAGCCTGCGGTTGCCGGCCAGGTCGACATTGTTGGGGATCCGCTCGTTGTAGTTGATCGCCATGGTCAAACCCTCCGTTTGTCGTATTGGCTCTTGCGGCCGGTGCCATAGAGCTTGAGCGCGCCGTGCTCGCCGGCGGCGTTGGGGCGCTGGAAGATCCAGTTCTGCCAGGCGCTCAACCGCCCGAAGATCTTGGTCTCCAGGGTCTCGGGGCCGGCGAAGCGGAGGCTCGCCTCCATGCCGGTCAGCGCATCGGGGGAGAAGCTCGCGCGCTCCTCGATGGCGATGCGGATCTCGTCATCCCAGTCGATGTCGTCGGGGATGAAGGTGACCAGCCCGAGCGCCTCGGCCTCCTCGGCCGCGAGCGCCTGGCCGATGCGCTCCCTGGCCTCGTCGACCCTTCCGGGCGCGGCGAGGAGGCGGCTCTCCATGCGGGTCAGGTCGCTCGACATCGTATAGGGGCCGAAATTCATCCCCGTCAGGAGCACCGTCGCGGGCGGCTCGTTGCCGCCCTCGAAGACACCGTCCAACATGTAGGAACGATCGCTCGCCAGTACGAGTTCCAGCAGCGTGCCGGCGAAGCAGCTGCCGGGCTCGATCACCGCGATCAGGCTGCGCGAGCTCACGTCGACCCGCTTGAGCACCCGCTTGAGATAGAGCGCGATCTCGCGCACCAGCCAGTCGCCGGCGTTGTCGAGCAGCGCCTTGTCGGCGGCGGCGACCATCGCCGCATCGCCTTCGGTCTTGAACACCCAGGTGCCGACCTCCTGCTCGTTGAGCCGGAGCTCCATGATCGCGTCGTCGAGCTCGCGGGCGAGCGCGAACGGCCAGAACGACGTGCCGGCGGCGTGGATCGCGGCGGCTGTCGCCGGCGGCGCGCTTTCCGGCGCGCGGATGGCGATGGTCGCGGTGGAATCGGCATGGTCGATGGCGACCGTCACATGGTCGTAGACGATGCGCCCGCCGCCGATGGTCCGGTTTAGCGGGGTGAGCGCGATACCCTTGGCGTCCTTCGGACGGTCGGATTTGCCGGCGAATTCTTTCGCGCGCTCGGAGACGATCTCCTGGAAGCGCGCGCCGGGCACCAGCTCGTCGATCAGGTTCCAGTCGACCGCGCGCCTGCCGCGCATGCCTTCCGAGGTGGTGCAGAAGAAATCGGCGTGGTCGTGGCGGACCTTCCGCTTGTCGACCAGCCGGGTCAGCCCGCCGGTCCCGGGGAGAACCGCGAGCAGCGGCAGCTCGGGCAGGGAGACCGTCGAGGAGCCGTCGTCGATCAGCATGATGTAGTCGCAGGCCAGCGCCAGCTCGTAGCCGCCGCCCGCCGCGGTGCCGTTGATCGCGCAGATATAGCTCTGGCGCGAGTTGCCGGTGGCGTCCTCGATCCCGTTGCGGGTCTCGTTGGTGAACTTGCAGAAATTGACCTTGTGGGCGTGCGTCGACTGGCCGAGCATGTTGATGTTGGCGCCGGCGCAGAACACCCGCGGCTTGTCGGAGGTGACGACGACGCAGCCGATTTCGGGGTGCTCGAAACGCAGGCGCTGGATCGCGTCGTAGAGCTCGATATCGACCCCGAGGTCGTAGGAGTTGAGCTTGAGCGCATAGCCCGGCACCAGGCTCGCGGTCTCGTCGACGTCCATCGCGAGCCGTGCGACATTGCCGTCCATGCTCAGCTTCCAGTGGCGATAGGAATCGGGATGGGTCTGGATGTCGATCCGACCGGTGTCGTGGCCGGTGTCCTGGTTGGTGCGGAGATCGCCAGCGGTTTCGGCCATTGCCCTTCTCCGGTTTCGCGTTCCAATTGAGATGATTTAGCCACCAATTGTTTAGTTGTCAACAATTGGTGGCGTGACAAACTGCACTTGAGGGGACCCGCCCCCGCGCTATACCCTTGGCGCGACGGGTAACCTAAGACACACCGAGAACATGCCGCAAGCAGCACCAGGCCCCGCTTCGTCCACGGCGCGGCCCCGGGAACATGCGCTTCTCGCCTGGCTGGAGGATGCCGTGGCGAGGCTCCCGGACAAGGTCTTCGTCCACAGCATCGACCAGGGCCGGGCGATCGCCTATGCGGAGATGCACGACATGGTCGGGCGCGTCGGCGCCGCCATGCGGGCGCGCGGCATCGGCGCCAACGACCGGGTGGCGCTGCTGTCGAACAACGCGCTGGAGCATCTGATCGTCTATCTCGGCGCGATGTGCCACGGCGCGACGGTCTGCACGGTGCAGGTCGAGATGAACCAGGCCTATTTCGACGAGATCCTGCGGGCGCTCGACCCGGCGCTGGTGCTGCACGAGGAGGCGCTCGGCCTCGGCGCGCTGGCCGCCGCCTCGCCGGGCGAATGGCAGACGCTCGGGCGCTGGAACGGCGCCAGCGGCTTCTTCGCCGAGCTCGCCCTCCGGCCCGGCGCGCCGCAAGACCCGCTCAACGCCTATGACGACGTCGCCTCGATCTTCTACACCTCCGGCACCGCCTCGAAGCCCAAGGGCGTGGTCTGCAGCTTCGCCGAGCTGCTGGAGAACGTCGAACCCACGGCGGACGCCTTCGGGATCGGCGAGGCCGACCTTGTGCTCGACTTCCGCTCCTATAACTGGATGTCGGCGCAGGTGCTGAGCTTCCTCGGGCCGCTGTGCCGCGGGGCGACGCTCTGCATGGCCCGCAAGTTCTCCCAGAGCCGGTATTTCGACTGGATCCGCGACTTCGGCGTCACCGTCGCCGCCTGCAACCCGACCGCGATCAACATGCTGGTCAACCGGCCGATCCCGATCGCCGGCCGCGACCTGCCGCATCTCCGCTATGTCACCTCGAGCTCGGCGGCGCTGATGGTCGCCGACTGGAAGGCGTTCGAGGAGATGTACGGAATCCCCATCGCCCAGGGCTACGGCTCCAGCGAGACAGGCTGGATCGCGGGGTCGAACGAGCGCACGCGGCGCATGGGCTCGGCCGGCCGGCCGCATTGCTACCAGAACCTCGCCATCGTCGACGACGCGGGAAACGAACTGCCCGCGGGCGAGATCGGCGCCATCGAGCTCGGCCGCCACCCCGACAACGAATTCCGCTACCTCGCGGAAGACGGGAGCTACCGGGTCAACGCCCGAGGCCGCGCGCGCACCGGCGATCTCGGCTATCTCGACGCCGACGGGTATCTCCACATCACCGGGCGGAGCAAGGATCTGATCATCCGCGGCGGCATCAACATCGCGCCGACCGAGATCGACAATTTGGTGCTGCAGATGCCGGAGGTCGCCGAAGCGGCCGCCGTCGGCGTTCCCGACCGCATATACGGCGAGGAGGTCGTGGTGTATGTCGTGCCGAGGCCCGGCGCGGCGCTCACCGAGGCCGCCATACTCGCCCATTGCGAGGCCGCGCTGCCGCATGCCAAGCGGCCCAAGGAGGCGATCCTGCGGGCCGGGCTTCCGAAGACGGGGCGCGGCAAGTTGGACCGCCAGGCCCTGGTCGCAGACTGGCGGGGCGGCCGGCAAGCCGCCGCCCCCGCGTGAGGAGGGATCGAATGGACGGAACCGAGACCGCCGGGCAGGCCCGAACCCGCCCGCCGCAGACCTTCCGCTACGAGAAGCCGGCAGCGCAGTCGGACGACAAGGCGATCGTTTCGCTCTGCCAGACCGACATCATCCGCGGCGCGGTCCAGGTGGTGCGCGAGGGCGGCGACAACAACCTCCATTCGCACAAGGGCATGGACGGGTTCTGGATGGTGCTCAAGGGCCGGGTGCGCTGGCACGGCCCGGACGGGCCGATCGGCGAGTTCGGCGTCCATGAGGGCATCGTCATGCCGCGCAACGCGAAATACTGGTTCGAATCCGTCGGCGAGGAGACGCTCGAACTCCTCCAGGTCGTCGCCTTCGACCGCAGCGTCAAGAACGAACGCGTCGACGTCGAGCCGCGCAAATTCGACGTCGACGCGACCGAGAGGTTCAACGGACGGACCTCCTGAAGCTCCCCGGTTACCCCATTGTCAGGACACGCAAATGGCCAAACGCCCGAACTTCCTTTTCTTCATTACCGACCAGCAGCGGGCGGATTACCTGGCCTGCGCCGGCCACCCGGTGCTGCGCACGCCCAATATCGATTCGATCGCCGAGGGCGGCCGGCGCTTCGACCGGTTCTACGTCGCGACCCCGGTCTGCATGCCCAACCGCTCGACCCTGATGACCGGCCGCATGCCGTCTTTGCACGGCGTGCGCTCGAACGGCACCGCGCTCACTTTGCGCGCCAACACCTTCGTCGATCTGATGCGGACGCATGGCTACCGGACGGCGCTCCTGGGCAAGAGCCATCTCCAGAACATGACCGGCATGCCGGCGATCGTCGAGCGCCCGGAGGCGCCCGAAGACCATCTGCCGCCGCCCGCCCCGTTCATGGAGGCGATGCGGCGCAGCGACGAGGACGGGCCGGTCGACGCGGAATCGCCGCAGGGCTGGCACGACGACCCGGGCTGGGATCTGCACTACCCGTTCTACGGCTTCGAGCACGTCGATCTCTGCACCGAGCACGGCGACAAGGTGGGCGGGCATTACTGGCAATGGCTCAAGCAGCGCCACGCCGACCCGGACAGCCTGCGGGGCCCCAAGAACGCCCTGCCGCACGACTACACGATGCCGCAGGCCTGGCGGACGGCGGTGCCGGAGGAGCTTTACCCGACCCGCTACGTGGCCGGGCGCACGGTCGATTTTCTCGAATCCCACGCGGCCGGGGGCGGCGATGCGCCGTTCTTCGCCATGGCCTCGTTCCCCGACCCGCACCACCCCTTCACCCCGCCGGGCAAATACTGGGGGATGTACAGCCCGGACGACATGACGCTCGATGCGTCCTTCTCCGCCAACAACGAGCCGCCGCCGCATGTCAGATGGGCGCGCGAGACCCGCGAGGCGGGGAACGCGGTCACCGACAGCCAGTCGCTGTTCGCGGTCTCGGAGCGCGAGGCGCGGGAGGCCTGCGCGCTGACCTGCGGCATGATCGCGATGATCGACGATGCGGTGGGCGAGATCCTCGCCACCCTCGACCGCCTCGGCCTCGCCGAGGACACGGTGGTGATCTTCACCGCCGATCACGGCGACTATCTGGGCGATCACCGGATCATGCTCAAGGGCCCGATCCACTATCAGAGCCTGATCCGGGTGCCGTTCCTGTGGAAGGACACCGCCGACCGCGCGGCGCCGATGGGCGCGACATCGACGCTGTCGGGCACGCTCGACATCGCCCGCACCGTTCTCGATCGCGCCAGGATCGCCCCCTATAACGGCATCCAGGGCAAGTCGCTGATGCCGCTGATCGACGGCGCGGCGGACGACCCGGACGCGGATATGGTGATCGAGGACGACCAGCAGCGCACCATCCTCGGTTTCTCGGAGCCGCCCCGCACGCGCACGCTGGTCACCGGAGGATGGCGCATGACGCTCTACCAGGGCGTCGACTGGGGCGAGCTCTACGACCTCGAGAACGACCCCTCGGAGCTGGTCAATCTGTGGGACGACCCGGCCGCCGGCAACGCCAGGGCAGACTGCATGGAACGCCTCACCCGCCGCCAGATCGAGCTCGTCGACCGCAGCCCGTTGCCGACGAACAGGGCGTAGGGTCGCTGGGCGGCGGTCGTTCTTCCCGCCCCCCCGAAACGCGGCCTGCGGAAGGGACCGATCAGAGCAGCGCCGACGACCGTGAGAGTTCGGCGGCAGTGGCTACAAGTCCTTGTCCGGCGAGGATGGCAAGATAGTCTTGAACGCTGAGGGACGGCGCCACCAGACGCGCCCGTATCTTTCTGACGGCGTCGCGGAATGACTCGGGCATCAGGTCGAGGTGGCTGGAAAGAAAGGCGTCGGGGTGTTGGACTTCGATCTCGAAAGGCGTGACCGCTGTTTCCGGAAAGTCCCGAAGGTTAAATGTGACGATCACGTCGCAGCGTCCGACTATGGCCGCGGCAAGAACGTGTCGGTCTTGGGGGTCGGGAAGTTCGAGCGAGGAAATCAGCGTTTCATAACCAGTGACCAAGCAATCGCGTGTTGCCTGGTTCATGAAATCACGAGTGCGTTCGAGGGCCGCACGCTCGCGATGCGGTTCGTTGCGAAGAAGGGCAGCGATCCACTCCCGATGGATGTCTCTGGTCCATTTCGCCCGAAAGACATCGTCGACGGCCAATTGCAGAAAAATATCCCGCGTTGGCGCAGGATAAAGAATATTGGCGTCGAGGAGAGCCGTGAGGCGGGTCACCGAGCGCCATAGCCCATGTCACGAGCCTGGGCTTCCCGGGTCAACCGCTCGAGCACCTGTTCGCGTTCACGGTCGATGGCATCCTTGTATGCCATGACGTCTTCCATGCGGATGCGACGGTGCTTGCCGACCTTCCGGTGCGGGATGGCTTGCCGGTCGAGAAGTTTGATGAGAAACGGACGAGAGACGTTCAGCACTTCCGCCGCCTGTACCGTGGTCAGCTCGGCGCTCTCCGGAATTAGCGTAACGCCCTGTCCCGCGGCCATGGCCTCCAGAACATTCAACAGCAGTTCGACCGCGCCCGCTGGGAGTTCGATCGGTTGTTCGCGTCCGCTATCCCTGACGCGAAGCTCCAAGGGCCGGTCCGTGCCGGCGTAGTGAGCAAGAATCCGGCCGGAACTACGGGCGATTGCGGCATCCCGCGATGTGGGGGGGAGCTGCCGATGAGCCAACGCGTTCATGCATGCCTCCGTGGAAACCTTCGCCCGATGGAATCGAGCGCTAATGAATTAAATGAAACAAATGAAACGATTGTCAAGATTCGGATCGTATATCGACCCGGCGGCTGCCGTGCCGGTGAGCGCCCAGACCGCGCAAGCCGCGTTCCCGCGAAGACCGGCGTACCCCCGAGAATGTCCGCATCGGATGCGATGTACCGGTCCCGGCCGTCGGGGCCGCAAGGTCGATGGCGCGCGCCCCGCGACCCCATGCGCTATGCTCCGGCCCGGACCCAACACCCTGTCGCGAACCGGGAGAGGAAGCCTGAGATGACCATGGTGCGTATCGGCGACGCCGTCCGGCGGGACGAGGATTACCGGCTGATCAAGGGCGGGGGCCGCTATCTCGACGACGTCAACGCGGCCAACCAGGCGCGCGCCTGGGTCCTGCGCTCGCCCCACGCGCACGCGGACATCGATGCGATCGACACCAAGGCGGCGCTCGCGGCGCCCGGAGTTCTGGCGATCCTGACCGGAGACGACCTCGCCGCGCGCGGTCTCGGCACGGTGAGGGCGGCGGTGCCGAGCCGCCGCGCCGACGGCTCGCCGGGGTTCAAGACGCCGCAGCCGCTGCTGGCCCAGGGCCGCGCGCGCATGGCCGGCCAGGCGGTCGCCTTCGTCGTCGCCGAGACCGTGGATGCGGCCAAGGACGCCGCCGAGCTGGTTGAGGTCGATTATGCGCCGCTGCCGGCGCTGGTCACCGCGGACGACGCGCTGGCCCCCGGCGCGCCGGCGATCTGGGACGACAATCCCGGCAACGAGGCCTTCACCCACCGGGTCGGCGACGAAGCGGCGGTAGGAACGGCCCTCGCCCGGGCGGCTCACATCGTGCGCCACCGCGTCTGCGTCAACCGGGTGACCGGAAACCCTATGGAGCCCCGCGGCTGCCTCGCC
Organism: Alphaproteobacteria bacterium; assembly: GCA_965205995.1. GTDB lineage: Bacteria > Pseudomonadota > Alphaproteobacteria > MPNO01 > MPNO01 > MPNO01. The sequence continues at coordinate 3,103,624 of OZ242200.1, forward strand.
AACTACGATCCTTACGAGGAACGCTACACGATCCGCGCCACCATCCAGTCGGCGCATGGCATCCGCGCGGTCCTGGCGGCGCAGATCTTCGACCTGCCCCAGACCCGGTTTCGCGTGATCTGCGACAACATGGGCGGCGGTTTCGGGACCCGCGGCGGCTGCCTGGCGGAATACGCGCTGTCGCTCTGGGCATCGGAAGTCGTCGGCCGGCCGGTGAAATGGGTGGCGGAACGCTCCGAAAGCCTGCTCACCGACGAGCAGGCGCGGGGCGGTTTCGTCGATGCCGCCCTCGCGCTCGATGCCGAGTACCGGTTTCTCGCGCTGCGCACCCACACCAAGGTGCCGATCGGCGCCTACTACACGTCGGACCGCAATTTCGGAGCCACCGTCACCGGGCTCGGCGGGCTCGCCGGGGTGTACCGGACGCCGGCGATCCACGCGACCGTCACCGGCGCCTTCACCAACACCATGACCAACGCCCAGTATCGCGGCGGCGCCAAGCCGGAGCCCTGCCACGTGATCGAGGTGATGGTCGACCAGGCCGCGCGCGAGCTCGGCGTGGACCCGGCCCGGCTCCGCCTGATCAACACGCTCACCCCGGACGAGCTCCCCCACACCACCTGTCTCGGGGCGTCATACGATTGCGGCGAGTTCCCGGCCAACCAGGCGCGCGCGCTGGAAACCGGCGCGTATGACGATTTCGAGCCGCGCCGGGCGGCAGCGCTCGGAGGCGGAAAGCTCTTGGGCATCGGCATGTCGCAGACGATTTCCGGCGTCGCGATGACCAATTACGAGCACGCCGAAATCCGTTTCGACTCAGGCGGCGGCATCGCCCTCCTCTGCGGCGCGATGGATCACGGCCAGTCCCACGGGACGACCTTCCGCCAGGTGCTGGCCGACCGGCTCGGCATCGACATGGACGATATCCGCTACCGCTACGGCGATACCGACGCGATAACCGCCGGGGTCGGCACCTTCAACGCCCGCTGCGCGGCGCTGGCCGGCTCCGCGGTCGTCGAAGCCGCCGACAAGATCATAGACAAGGGCAAGCGGATCGCCGGCCATATGCTGGAGGTGCCCGCGGTCGATATCGAATACGCCGAGGGACGGTTCGGCGTGGTCGGCACCGACAGATCGGTCGCGCTCGCAGACGTCGCGCGGAACGCGTTCCAGAAGCCGAAACTGCCCAATGACATCGAGCCCGGGCTCTACGAGCGCGGCGATTTCGGCAGCGATGACGGGCCGGTCTATCCGAACGGGTTCCATCTTGCCGAAATCGAGATCGACCGCGAGACCGGGCGCGTCCGGCTGGTGCGCTACAACTGCGTCGACGATGCCGGGGTGGTGCTCAACCCGCTGCTGTTCGACGGCCAGGTGCATGGCGGCATCGCCCAGGGCGCCGGGCAGATCCTGATGGAGGACGTCAACTACGACGCGGACGGCCAGTTGCTGAGCGGCTCCTTCATGGACTACGCGATGCCGCGGGCCGACGATTTCTGCGATTTCACGCTCGCCGCCAACGAGGTCCCGACCGCGCGCAACCCGCTCGGCGTCAAGGGCGTGGGCGAGGCCGGCACCACCGGCGCCATGCCCTCGATCATGAACGCCGTCAACGACGCGCTGCACCGCATCGGCGCGCCCGGGATCGAAATGCCGGCGACCGCGGAAAAGGTCTGGCGGGCGATCCGGGAGGCCGGCGCTTAGGGCGGAGCCGAGCGGAACCCGCTGCGTCGCGCGGCGCACCGCCGGCAATGGGCTATCGTTGAGAGGCGGACAGGGGAGATACGCATGACGGACCGGGCGGAAGCGATCCCGACGGGGGCGCATTGGGGGGTGTACGATGTGCTGGTCGAGGACGGGCGCATTGTCGGCTCCAGGCCCTGGGAGGAGGACCCCGACCCGGCGCCGCTGCATGCCGCGCTGCCGGAGATGGTCGATCATCCGGTCCGGGTGACCCGGCCGATGGTGCGCGCGGGCTACCACAATGCCGGGCCGGGTTCGGACACGGCGGGGCGCGGCGCCGAGCCCTTCGTGCCGACCTCATGGGAGCGCGCGCTCGACCTCGTCGCCGGCGAGCTCGACCGGGTGAAGCGCGCGCATGGCAATACCGCGATCTACGCCGGCAGCTACGGTTGGGCGAGCTCGGGCAAGCTGCACCACCCGCGCACACTGATCCGCCGGCTGCTCAACCTCTATGGCGGCGCGACCGACCATGTCGGCAATTACAGCTGCGGCGCGGCGCTGGCCATCGTCCCGCACATATTGGGGACCGCGGCGCCGGTCGGTATGCAGGCGACCGAGTGGCGCAACATCGCCGCGCACACGAGGCTGATCGTCAGCTTCGGCGGCATGGCGCCGAAGAATTTGCAGATCTCCTTCGGCGGGCTCGGCCCGCATCGCGGGCGCGGCTGGATGGCCAGGCTCGGCGCCGCCGGCATCGAGACGGTGTCGATCAGCCCGCTCCGCGACGACACGGTCGAGGCGCTGGGCGCGCGCTGGCTGCCGATCCGGCCCAACAGCGACACCGCGCTGATGCTCGGCCTCGCCCACACGCTGCTCGCCGAGGATCTGCACGACCGCGCCTTCCTCGCGCGCTACTGCACCGGCTTCGAACGCTTCGCCGCCTATCTCGACGGCGGCAGCGACGGCGTCGCCAAGGACGCGGACTGGGCGGCCGCGCGCACAGGGATAGCGGCCGACGACATCCGCGCGCTCGCCCGGCGCATGGCGGCTGCGCGCACCATGATCACCCTCAGCTATTCCCTGCAGCGCGCCGATCGGGGCGAGCAGCCGATGTGGATGGGGATCGCGCTGGCCGCCATGCTGGGCCAGATCGGCCTGCCGGGGGGCGGGTTCGGCATCGGCTACGGCGCCATGGGCTCGATCGGCACCAACCACATCGCGGCCGGGCTCCGCGGCCTGCCGACCGGCATCGACCCGACGAAGAGCTTCATCCCGGTCGCCCGCATCGCCGACATGCTGCTCGATCCCGGCGGCGGCTACGACTTCAACGGCGAACGGCGGACCTACCCCGATATCCGCATGGTCTACTGGGCCGGCGGCAACCCGTTCCACCACCACCAGGATCTGAACCGGCTGCTGCGCGCCTGGCGCAAGCCCGAGACCATCGTCGTGCAGGACCCGTTCTGGACCCCGGCGGCGCGCCACGCCGACATCGTGCTGCCGGCGGCGACCGCGCTGGAGCGCAACGACATCGGCGCGGGCTCCTACGATTCCACAATCTACGCGATGCAACAGGCGGTCGAGCCGGCGGGCGAGTCGCGGAGCGACTACGACATCGTGACGGCGCTGGCGGCTCGCCTCGGCCTCGCCGAGCGCTTCACCGACGGCAAGAGCGAGCTCGACTGGATCCGCGAGACCTACGAGACCTTCGCCGCCCGCATGGCGCGGGACGGCGCGGCGCTGCCGCCCTTCGAGGAATTCTGGCGCGACGGCCGGCTGCGCGTGGCGGAGCCGGAGGAAGACTTCGTGCTGTTCGCCGATTTCCGCGCCGATCCCGAGGCCAACCCGCTCAAGACGCCGTCCGGCCGGATCGAGATCTTTTCAGCGACCGTCGACGGCTTCGGGTATGACGACTGCCCCGGCCATCCGGTGTGGATCGAGCCGCGCGAATGGCTCGGCGGCGCGCTCGCCGCCCGCTTCCCGCTGCACCTCGTCTCCAACCAGCCGGCGACCCGGCTGCACAGCCAGCTCGATGCCTCCTCGGTCAGCACAAAGGCCAAGGTGGGGGGGCGCGAGGCGGTGACCATCCACCCCGACGACGCCGCGCCGCGGGGCATCGCCGACGGCGACGTGGTGCGCCTCTACAACGACCGCGGCCAATGCCTCGCCGGCGCGCGGGTGCGCGACAGCGTGCGCCCGGGCGTCGTGGTGCTGCCGACCGGCGCCTGGTACGACCCGGCCGAGCCCGGCACCGTCGGCACGCTGGAACGCCACGGCAACCCCAACGTGCTCACCCACGACCACGGCACCTCCCGCCTCGGCCAGGCCACGGCGGCGCATTCCGCGCTGGTCGAGATGGAACGCTGGGAAGGCCCGGTCCCGCCGGTGGCGGTGCACGCGCCGCCGCCGGTGGCGGACGGGCGGTAGGGGTTGCGGGAAATCGGCACCGTTCTGTAGAAACGGCGAGGCGGAGACAACGCCGTGAGCACCTATTCGCGTGTAGATTCTGACGCCACGCGGGCCTGTACTTTCCGTAGAGGTCTTCCGTACTGAATTATTTTAGGTATTACCGTTAAGCAAAGGTTATAGATGACATGTCAATTTCATTCGGTGAAGCAACTGAACGCCTTCTTTCTGGAGAAAACCTCTATTGGTCAGCCTCTGGTGGCGCGGGAGCGGGCTCTATCACGCTTGCGACTTCGGGACAACGGCGACTCTTTCGGTACTTATTGGATGCGAACCCACGGGACGTAACCGAGGGTTCTGATACGCTATTCGACGGTCTGATCACCGTTTGGAGAGATGAAGACTCCGATCCACTCCAGATGTCTCTGACACTGGGTCTGATACTAATGATGGCCCTTGGATTCTTCACAAGATCGCAACAAGAAATTTCGGCGGGCTCAACACCGCCCCGGGTTTGTCGGAGGCCATTTTGTTTGGTGGCCGCCATGTCTGACTGCTCGAGCATGGCGTAGTGGCGTTCCTCGGCTTCGGCCGGCGGGATGCGATGGGCTCCAGGAGCCGCCGGTTGTTGAACCAATCGACCCATTCCAGAGTAGCGAGCTCGACGGCCTCGAATGAGCGCCACGGCCCGCGCCGGTGAATGACCTCGGCTTTGTAAAGACCATTGACGGTCTCGGCCAGGGCTCGCCGACGCTGCCCACGAGGGTTCGACGCTTCCGCCAGGCGCTCGGTATATTTGATCGAGACATATTGGCTCCCTCTATCGCTGTTGGATCAGCCCACCGCGGACGGGTCGCCGCGCATGAAGCGCTTGTTCGAGCATCGAGAACAAAGCCGGCATGGGCTGTCCGGCCACCCGCCAGCCGACGATGCGGCGGGCTTCCGCAAAGGCGACTAGACGAAGCCAGCCCAAGTCGTAGGTAACGTCCGAGACCCAAGCCTGTTCGGTGCCGGAGCGTGGAACTGCGATTGACCTTGTCGAGCGGGCAGCTGACTGTCCGATCGGCTTGCCGCGGATCACCCCTTGCAAGCCCATCTCCCGCATCAGCCGCTCAACGCAGCGAGCGACATCGAAGGCTGCAATTGCCGCCACGCCTTGCGCACGCCGTAGACACGGGTTCTCTTCGAAGACGCGTCGGACCTCGACCTTGAGAGCCATATCCCGCTTCGCCCGTGCCGACAGCCTGGCCGGATCGCGCCGCCTGGCCACCGTAGTAGGTCGACGGGGCGATCTGCAGCACCTTGCAGATCGGCTCGACCCCGTGCGCCTCGCGGTGAGCGTCGATGAACGCGATCATGGCTTGAACCGGCGGTCGAGCTCCGCCTGGGCAAAATAGGCGCTCGCTTTGCGCAGGATCTCGTTGACCTGCCGGAGGTCCGGTTCTCCCGCTCCAGGGCTTTCAACCGCTCGGCGACCTCGCTGGGTACGCCGGCGGCACGCCGTCGCGCTCGAACCTCTTCACCCACTCATTGAGCGTCTGCGGTGCAGCCGATCTTCCCGGCTATCGAGGAAACAGCCGCCCAACGCGAGGCGTGTTCGCCCTCGTGATCCAAAACCATCCGCACCGCACGGCCGGCCGCTTGAAAGAAGCCTCCGCCCGGATCAGGCTCGCACCAGTGCAATCATCTGGAGAGCCTCTAACATTGGAAACCTGACAAACGGCCTTGCACGTACCCGGCCTTGACGCCCATCGGGCGCTGGGAAGTGGCACTGGGTAACGAGATGCCTTGGAGAGCTGGGGCTTCAAAGCCTCCTCAAATCAGACAGTCGCCGCATCACCAGGCGAGGCTGGCAAATTGGCCTGGCGATCGCTCAGAGGCTGGTCGACGATCAATCGTAGACGACATCGACCTTTCCGCCATCGAAGGCAGGAAGAAATTGTCTCGCGCTGTGAATAGTGCGCGAGACGTTGTGGCGCAAAAAACTAGAGGCGTTCCGCTTTTTACGGCGTTGGCGGCGCTTAAGACCTCTTCTGAGGATGAAACATTCAACAGACTACAGAGCGCACTGGTGGAGTCGCAGGTCAGGTTGGATGCTGCGCTCGATTGGAACGCCGGCAACTCACCGATGAGAAAAACTGAGGCTGAAGGGCTTCACGTTTTTTCCTACCTCCTGAAGAACTCACTCTGTCGGCCACTTGCCCGCTCTGCGGCATCTCGAGACAGAAGATCAACGCGCGCTCGCAACGCGAATGCCGATGCCGCGGAACGTTCCATTGATGACGCCTGCTCAGACATCGACAAAGCGCTTCGTACCCTCTTGCCACAGCCGATACAGGAACATTTCAAGTGGCTTGCATCAATGGATCCGGCCGCCGACTACCAGATGGCTGTTCACGATCGCTTTGTGACACCACCGCCGTTCTCCGATGTACTCGTGGGCATTGCCCGTTCGGTCGAAGAAAAAATCGCAACACAGGCCGACACGCTTCCCAATTTTCAGTACCCTCAGTTGGACCCATCTGATCCGTCAGAGCCTGTCGCCGCAGCCGAATTGCGGAAGTTCATTCATTCCATCGGAAGGATCGTGGCACTCGCCGATTGGTGGGCAAGTCACCGAGGAGCGTTTGTAAGCGTTTGGTCGAAACTTCTGGGCGAAGTAGATGCTGCGGGCGAATGGCCGCCGGAAAGCCTAGAGGGCATGATCAAAAAGCTTGAAGAGGCGAGCGACAAGGCTAATCCGCTTGACAACATTGCACGTCATCTGAAGGAGGCTAAAGAGACTGCGGCTGAATGGAACAATATTCATACAGAGCAAAGGATGCGTGAGGCTATCGCAGAAGCTCTCGAACCCCTTAAGGCACTGAGGAACCTCGTTGATGCCGAAACCCATCGTACCATCGACTCGCTGTCGGAACGTGTACGTTCCATTCTCGAAGACATCCGCCTCAAAGAACGATTTACTTTCGGAAACGCGGAGCTGGACCGACGCCAAGTCTTTGTCCATGGACGTTTTAGTCAAGACTATAAGATCGATGCCGGGCTCGTCGCCAATGCCTCATGGCTGCGCGCCGTATTATGGGCGTTTATATTCGCAATGCGCGATGAAGCAATCCAAGGCGAAATTGTTGCAACTTCCCTCTCATGGTGTTGGACGATCCTCAAATAACCTTCGATCCGAAGAACAAACGAAAGTGGGCACAAAAGATTGTGAAGCTGGCGAATGTGGACGCGACACAGTCGAATGGCTTCCAATTGTTCCTCACTACTCATGAACGCCAGTTTTTCGATATCACAGGGACATGCAAGCTTAACGGTCAGGCAGGCATAATTGCGCGGCCTCACGGGGAGGCCGGCGTCGCACAAATCTTAAATGGATTGAAGCTTGAGCGCCTCTTTGCCAAAGCGAAAAGCGATCAATCAGATAACCAAGGCGTACGTGCGTGAGGTTCGCGTGTATTGCGAGGACTTGCTTCGAATTATGCTACGTCCGGAATCATACGAACTTACGACGAACACGCTTGGAGCGTTGACTGACCTACTCACGAAGTATCGTCAAGATAACGTTCCGCCCTTCAATCGCCCGATCTTCAAGAAGTTGACAGAAGCGCTCAAGGAAGGTGCTAACCAAGCGATTGTTTATATGAACGCAACGAGCCATACGGATGACGGCACAATCGGGCTCGCCCAAGCAGAGGATGTGGAGCAATATTGGAACACAACGCTGGAGAAACGCTTTTCCAATGCTTTCATGCTGGCGGCTGACTATGATGCGTTTGCTAATGACCCCAGGTTGTACACATACTCGGAGACCGTTGTCGATTTTCCGGCATCGCGGTCCAACGCCATCTCCGGAGCAACGCTCCTTAAGACCGGGATCGCGGCTGCCGCGGCGAGTGATGGCTATGTCGGGGATGGTACGATCTCCATTCAGGAATGGGCAAACGCTAATCCGCACAATCATGATGCTTACCACTTCGACCTTGGAGCCGATTGTGACCGTCGGCGATGTCCTCTTGGTGAGGAACTACGGTAAACCGAACGCTCGCAATCTTGTTGTTGCCGGCTACGGAGATCACTTCGTCGCCCGACGACTCAATCTCTCCGATGATCATCCTGGGATGGTCGTGCTGACAGGCCAAAGCACAAATCCCTACATGCTGCCTCAGCCGATCATCGCTCCCCTCGACAATCTCCCGATGCGCAAAGTCGTGGGAACTGTGTTCATGTCTAACGGTAGGCCGCCGCCTGCGACGGTGGGGGAGGTCTCACTATTGGATAATGCCTCGATGGTTGTGGGTGCCCTCGAAGGCGCACGGCTTCTTCAAGTGTCGGGACGAAGCATGGAGCCCATTGCGCTTGAAGAGCAGTTCGTCATCACGCGGGAGGAAACAGTCAATGAGGCGACGTTGAGTCGTTTGGAAGGAAGGCTAATTATTGCGATAGATGAGAACGGAGCGAAGTATTTCAAGCGACTTCGACACCGAGAAGACCTGATTATTTTGGAGAGTGCAAACTCAGACGCGTGGACACGGTCGGAGCTCTTGTCCCTCGGCGCTATCCGGCGCTCGCAAGTCTATTGTCCGTCGTGGGCGTTCTCTTTGAGGAACCCTAACGGTCGCATCGGGCCAGGACCTCGCGGTCGGGCGCGCCCAGCCCGCCGAAGTCGCGGGGATACACGGCGAGATGTGCGCCCACGGCATTGAGCGCCTGTCCGATCCTCGGCGACAGGCACTCGTCGAGAAACAGGCGCATGGTCCGCGCGGCCCGCCGTCAGGCGACGTTTCGCCAGGGCCTCCCGGACGGGCGTCCGCGAAGCGGGTGGGCCCTGGCGTAGAGCTCGGCGGCCGCGAACGCCTCGCGCGGAACCTCCGGATAGTCGGCCGCAAGGTCGTCCGCGGTATCGCTCGGCATCGCGCAGCGCGTCCGCGGCAAGGCGCTCGAGGTCGAGCGTCGTGCCGCGCGTAAACTCGACAGCGCCGAGCCGCAGGGGCTCAAGCCCGACCAGGTGACCCCAGATCGGCCGCTTGTGGCGCAAGGGAAGGTCTATGAGATTGCCCGCCTTGAGGGAGTGGAAATAGGCCACTGCCCGGATCGGGAGATAACGTGTCGCCCCGCCGCGAAGTCGGGCGGGCGCGGTTACGGCCCGCAAGACGCCGACTTCCGGACGGCAAGGCCGTATAGGCCTGCGCTGACCGTGACGGGCTGACGAGTTGGGCCCCGCCGCCCCGGCTTGTCCGCCGGGCCGTTCGGTGCAACCATCGGCGCGGTTCGCACAAGCGGTCGGGAGCGATGGGCGGGTTGGTTCGAAACGCTTGGTATGCGGCGGCCTGGCAGCATGAGCTGGCGGCCGGAAAAACCCTCGCCCGGACGCTCCTCGGGACGCCGGTCGTGCTCTATCGGACGTCGGATGGAACCCCGGTGGCGCTCGAAGACCGCTGCTGCCACCGCCGGCTGCCGCTCTCCATGGGCCGGGTCCTGGGCGACCGGATCGAATGCGGCTATCACGGGCTCCAGTTCGACGCCGCCGGGGCGTGCGTCGCGGTCCCCGGCCAGAGCCGGATCCCGCCGGGCGCGCGCGTCGCCCGCTACGCGCTGGTCGAGCGCGACCGCCTGGTCTGGATCTGGATGGGCGAGGCGGACCGCATGGACCCGGCCGGCATCCCCGATTTCCACTGGCTCGATCACCCGGACTGGCGGGCCAAGCCGTCCTATCTCCACATAGGCTGCAACTATCAGCTGCTGATCGACAATCTGCTCGACCTTTCGCATTTGCCCTTCGTCCACCCGACGACGCTGGGCGAGATGGGGGTCGCCGAGACCCCGGCCATGACCGAGCGCACGGCGCAGGGCGTGCGCACCACCCGCTGGATCGTCGACCGGCCGCCGCCGCCGATGCTCGCCCGGCTCGGCGGTTTCACCGGCAATATCGACCGCTGGCAGATCGTCGACTTCATCGCCCCCGGGGCGGTGATCCTCGACGTCGGCGGCGCCCCCACCGGCACCGGCGCGCCCGAGGGCGACCGCAGCCGGGGCATGTCGAACTGCAACCTCAACGCCATCACCCCGGAGACCGAAACCAGCCTGCACCAGTTCTGGGCCCAGGCGCACAGCGCCCGGCTGACGGCGCCCGGCATCACCGAGGGGATGCACGACCAGGTGCGGACGGCGTTCCTCGAGGACATCGCCTTCCTCGAAGCCCAGCAGGAGCGCAACGAGGCCGGCGCGGACGCCGCGCGGATCGACATCAACGCCGATGCGGCCCATCTGGAAGCGCACCGCCTGATGGACCGGCTGCGCGCGGAAGAAATCGCCGCCGCCGCCGAATAGGACCGGTGGCGGCCGGGGACGCGCCGGAGAGGAGAACATGCTTTCGCAAGAAGACAACGAGCTCGTCACCCGGGTGGGCCCGGAGGCGCCACTGGGGCGGCTGATGCGCCGCTACTGGCTGCCCGCGCTGCTGGCAAGCGAGATCGCCGAGGCGGATTGCCCGCCGGTCCGCGTCCGGCTGCTCGGCGAATCGCTGGTGGCGTTCCGCGACACCGAGGGGCGGATCGGGCTGCTGGAGGAGTTCTGCGCCCATCGCCGGGTGTCGCTGTTCCTGGGGCGCAACGAGGAGTGCGGGCTGCGCTGCGTCTATCACGGCTGGAAGTTCGACGTGGACGGGCGCTGCGTCGACATGCCGACCGAGCCGCCGGAGACCGACTTCAGATCCCGCATCCGGCTCGCCGCCTACCCGACGGTCGAGCTCGGCGGGGTGGTCTGGGCCTATCTCGGCGACGGCGAGCCGCCCGCCCCGCCTCGCTTCGAGTGGACCGGGCTGCGCGACGATCAGCGCGTGATGACCCGGACCTGGCAGGAATGCAACTGGCTGCAGGCGCTGGAGGGCGGCATCGACAGCATGCACGCCTCGGCCCTGCACACCACGCTGACGCCCGCGACGAAGCGCGCCGGGCTGAGCGGCCTCTGGACGGTGCCGGTGCCGCTCAAGGACGAGGTCGAGGTGACCGATTACGGCCATGCCTATGCCTCGATCCGGCCGATGCCGGACAACCGCAAGTGGGTCAAGGTCTATCACTACGTCATGCCCTGCCACACCTTCTTCCCGTTTCAGCTCGGCAATGACGGCGAGACCCTGCAGCCCATCGTCAACGGCCACATATTCGTGCCGATGGATGACGAGAACACCATGGTCTACAACTGGATCGGCAAATACGGCGCCGATGCGCTGACCGACGGCGAGCGCGAGGTGCTGGAATGGAGCCGCGGGCGCGCGCCGGGCGAGGTCGACGAAGGGCACCGCAAGCGGCGCAACCGCGACGTCGACTGGCTGATCGACCGCCAGGTGCAGAAGACCGAGACCTATAGCGGCATCGACGGGATCAACAACCAGGACCACGCGGTGCAGGAAAGCATGGGTCCGATCGTCGACCGGTCGAAGGAGAATCTCGGCACCACCGACGCCGCGGTGATCGCCACGCGCCGCATCCTGCTGCGCCGGCTGAAGGACGCGCCGCCGGGCGAGGACCCGCCCGGCGTGGCGCCGACCTATTACGGGGTCAGGGCCATCGAGCGGGTGATCGACCGGGACGTCGATTGGCGGGCCGAGCTCGAACCCCTCTACAACCGTACCACCGACGGCTGACGGCCGGGCGCGGCGACGGCAAGTCGAAGGGTTCCGTCAGCCGGTCTTTTCGGTGGTCGGATCGATCGTCTTGCCGATCGCGGTGACCCTGGTCGCGGGAAACCCGCTGATTTCCGCATGCCGGTGGATGACGGCCTCGTCCTTCGCCAGATAGACGCAGAACGTCTTGTCCGCGGCGACGTAGCTTTCCACCCACTGGATGTCGGGAGCGAGCTGGGCCAGGGCCTCGTTCGACTTGGCGGCGGCCTCGGCCAGCTGCTGGCGTTCCAGGGTTCCGACCGCGGGAATATCGCGTTCGATGATGTATTTGTTGAGCGTCACGATGCCCTCCTGTCTTTCCGTTTGTAGCGATCGCGGTCCGGTATGCGGGACACGCGCAGTTTACCGCACGGCCGCCCGCCCCCCGCCATGGGGAAGGGCCGCTAATAGCCAGCGGCGCGGTCGACTTCCTGGAGCAGCCTCTGGCCGGCCTCGCAGCGCCTGATGTTTGCGACGATCTGCGGCGCCAGCTGCGCGATGTTGGGGCGTCTGGCGACATGCGGCATGACGGTCACCCTGGGATGGACCCAGAGCTGGCTTTCCGGCGGCAGCGGTTCGGGGGAATGCGCATCGAGCGCGGCGTGGTAGAGATGGCCCGAATCCAGCGCCGCGATCAGATCGTCGATCGCCACATGCTCGCCGCGGCCGATATTGATGACGCTGCCGCCCGCGGGCATCTTCGCGAACGCCTCGGCGTTCAGGATGCCGCGTGTCTCCCCGGTCAGGGGTAGCAGGCAGACGACGATGTCCGAGCGTTCGAGGATCGCGCCGAGGCGGTCGGCGCCGGCATAGACGGGGATTTCGGCATCGGGCTTCGGGGTCCGGGTCCAGGCGGCGACGTCGAACCCCATCTCGCCCAGGATACGCGCCGGCTTCCGCGCCATCACCCCGTAGCCGAGAAAACCGATCGTGCGTTCCTCCGGCCGCTTCTGCTCTATTTGCCGCCATTCCCTGCGCGCCTGGCGCTCCCGGTAGGTCGGCATTTTGCGGTGCAGCCGGAGCACATGCATGACGGCGTATTCGGTCATCATCGGATCGCCGTCCTGCGGTTCCAGCTTGGAGAGCGGAACGTCCGGCAGCCTGGGATGCCGGATGAAGCCGTCGACCCCTGCCTGGCGGGTCAGCATCGCCTTGAGGTTCGGCAGTTCCGGCCAATCGTCCGGGCTGGGGCGGGTGAAGGCCAGATATTCGATGTCGGCCGGGTCGCCGATATCGGGCCAGAACCGCACTTCCAGATCCGGCAACTCGGCATGGATCGCCACGCGCCAGTCCGCTTCCGTTCCCATCATGAGGTTGCTGATCAGAAGTGCCAAGGTCCTCCCCTCCGGCCGGATCGGCTGAAATTCCCGGCCGCATGCCGGCTCACAGACGTCGGACGATCCCCTGGAGTCGGGAACGCAGGCGAAAGGGGCGCCGCCGGCTATTCCGCGTTCGCCGGGTCGAGATCGGAGGCCATCACCTCCGGCACGATCCCCATCGCCTCTTCGACGTCGAAATTGAGCTCGATCTTGATGCCGTTGGGGTCGAACAGGAACAGCTGGAACAGACCCTGGGAATCGACCTGGCGCTGCGAAAACGCGACCCCGAGGCCGGTCAGATGAGACATCGTCTTCCTCAGCCCGGTCGCCCTGAACGCGATGTGGTCGACCACGCCGGTGCCGGACGTGGCGTCGGATTGCTGGCCGAGATAGGCCATCCGGTTCTCGGAAACGTCCTTGCCGCCTTCGGTCACGTGCACCACGTCGCGGTCGCCGATATAGAGCCAGACGACGGGAAACTTGAAATCCGGGGTCGGGCCGTGCGTCATGCCGAGTATGTCGCAGTACCAATCCCTGGTTCGTTCGATATCCTCGGTCTGGACGAGGAAATGTTCGAGATGCGACAGGGCCATGCTTCTCCTCCCGCCATGCGGTGCGGCGACCGTCCCGGCGCCGCGCCGGGGCGCGCGATAATCCGGTCGGCCACCATGCCCAGCATATTCGGGGAGCGCCTCGAACGCGAGCCAGATCGCCCATCCAATAACGGAGACCGGCCATGCCAGCCTATTGGGTAGCCCGCTCGAAGATCCACGACCCGGTGCAATACAAGCGATACACCGACCAGGTTCCGGCGATCCTGGAAAAATACGGCGGCAGGGTGCTGGCCCGCGGCGGTGCGTTCCAGATCATGGAGGGGCCGGAACATTTCGAGCGATTCGTGGTCGTCGAGTTCCCGTCCTTCGACCGGGCCGTCGCCTGTCACCGATCGCCCGAGTATCAGGCCGCGGCCGGCCATCGGCGCAATGGCGCCGGGGAGGTGGAACAGGTCATCGTCGAGGGCGGCGAGGCGACGCCCATCTGATGCGGCGGCGGCCCCGATCGCCATGGGGTGAAGTTCACCGTTTCGATGGGCGCGATCAACCTCCGTCGCCCTTGCGCCAGACCGTGGCGAGCCAGGGCTGCTGGGCGCGGGGGCGGCCGGGCGGGCGGTAGTAGTGGTGGAGCTCCGTGAAGCCCGCGCCGGTGGCGAGGCCGCGCCAGGTCTCCAGATCGTAGAAGCAGCCGTAGCGGCCGCCGACCCAGCCTTCCTCGTTCCTGCCGCGCGGGTTCGAGCAGAACAGCGCGCCGCCGGGCTTCAGCGCGGCCGCGAGATCGGCGAGCACCCGCGCGATCTGGCTGCTCGGCACGTGGAACAAAGCGGCGTTGGCGAAGATGCCGTCGAAGCCGGCGGGCGGCAGGTCGAGGTCGAGGAAATCCTGATGCAGCACCGGGCAGCCGGTCTCGCTGCGGGCGATGGCGACCAGCCCGGCCGAGCCGTCGAGCCCCGTCACCCGATGACCGAGCGCGGCGAAGGCGCGGAGATCGCGGCCCGGCCCGCAGCCGAAATCGAGGATCGCATGCGGCGGCGCGCCCTCGATGGCGTCCAGCAGGGCCGCGATGTTCTGGCGCACGTCGTGGTCGGCGGTGCCGAGGCGGTAGGCGGCCGCCATGCTGTCATATTCCGCGAGGGTGACGGCGGCAGCCTGCCGCGCCGCCGCATCGTCGTCGCGCGAGGGGCCGCTCATCGAATCGCCCGGGCGCCGCGCGGAATTCCCGTCAACCTGCTAGCCGGCGGATTTGCTTGACACGAACTTTGCGGGGTCTTTGGTTCGAGTTGTGTTGTTCGATGATGTCGTTCCCGCCGCCGCTGAGGATGTTGCTCCCCTCGCTCGCGCCGCCCAGATTGGCCATCCTTGCCTCCTGTGGACACATCTCGGTGTCTGAATCGCAGGTCGGATCGGCCGAGGACGATTGCCAATATGCTTTCTCTGTATGAGCAACAAGATTGAATGTGGGCAGCCGCCGGTGAATCCGTGCCCGTCCCGCAGCCGCTCGAAGATCCGATGCGCCGTATCTGTTCCGCGGCCGCTTCATCGACAGCTACAACGAGAGGCGCCTGCACTCGGCAATCGGCTACCTGAGCCCCAACCGCTTCGAAGAAGGACAGCCCCGCAAGCCGGTCAAATCGACCGCCTGGCGCGGGGTATTATTCCGCCGTCGTCACCACCGTGCGCCGATCCCGCGGCTTACCAGGCGATTCCAATCCGCGCGGCAACCTCGATTCCTCGAATACTGGCTAGGCCCACCCAAGCTGGTTAAATGCCCATCCGTCGTTCCAGATTTTGGTAACGTGCGAGATTTTGCCATCGCGCATATCCGCCACGTAGACATAGTCCGATTCGGTCTTCTTTCCGGTAGGCGGGACCGGACCGCCGTCAGCGGTATGCGTTCCGGAAAAAACCCCGAATATCGTGACCCTGTTGTTGTCTTCATCTATCCCCATTGACTTGAGGTCATAGCTGGCGTCCGGCAGGATTGTCAGAACTCCCTTCATCCAGTCGCAATAGGTTTCCAGCGTTTTCATCTCTGCAATAGCTCCGGCCTGCGCGGAAAACCCCGCATCCGGGTTACAAAATTCAGCGCAACCGGACCAGCCCTTGCCGCTTTCGCAGGCGTGATAGAACCCGGTTGCCGCTTCTACTGAAAGGCTCATGGTGACCTCCGCTTTCGGGAGAAAGTCAGCATCGATGAGCGTAGATTGCCCACCCAACCGGCGCAACCGGTTCCGGCCGGCCCTGTCCGTCCCGGTCACCCGCCCAGAAGCAGGTTCGGCAGGAACAGCACGATGGCCGGAAAGACGAGCAGACCGGCGACGGTCAGGGCATCCGCGACAAAGAAGGGGGCCGCCCCCTTGAAGACATCCTGCACCGAAAGTTCCGGGTGAACCCCCGCAACCACGAAGCAGTTCAACCCGATCGGCGGCGTTATCAGGCAGAGCTCGGCCATCTTGACCACGATGATGCCGAACCAGATCGCGCAGCCGACACCGGACATTCCGAACGCACTGTCGGCTGCCGCTACGGACTCGCCGCCATTCAACGCAATCACGGCTGGATAGACGACCGGGAGCGTCAGGATGAGCATGCCGATCGCATCCATGAACATGCCGAGCACGGCGTAGGCCAGGAGGATCAGGATCAGGGTGAGAAACGGGCTCTGGTCGAGAGACGTGATCCAATCCGCGAACGCGCTGGGCAGATCGGCAAAGCCGAGAAACCGCACATAGACCAGGACCCCCCAGATAATCGTGAATATCATCACGGAGAGTTTTGCGGTTTCCATCAGAGCGCTCCTGAATTGCGGCCAGCGCATGCCGCGCCAGAGCGCCATCGCAAAGACCACGAAAGCGCCGAGCGCGCCGCCTTCGGTCGGTGTTCCCCATGCATCGCCGCCGAACGGGTTGTAGATGAACAAGATGATGATCGCGACAACGAAGAAGATCGGAAAGACGGCCGGCAACGACCTGAGCCGCTCGACCCAGGTGAAGCCGCCGCTCGGCGGGCCGAGATTCGGGAAGACGACGGCGAGTCCGACGATGAGGCCGCCATAGACGAGGGCGGAAAACGCGCCCGGCAGAAACCCGGCGAGGAGCAGCGCGCCGACATCCTGTTCGACGATGATCGCATAGATCACCAGGATCGCCGAGGGCGGTATGAGGGAAGCGAGCGTGCCGGCGGACGCGACCACGCCGGCGGCGAACCGCTTGTCGTATCCGATGGCGAGCATTTCCGGAATCGCGATACGGGCGAAGACCGCCGATGTCGCGACCGAGGCCCCGGAGACCGCCGCGAAACCGGCGGTCGCGAACACGGTCGAGACCGCAAGCCCGCCCGGCAGCCATCCGACCCACCGCCTGGCGGCCTCGAACAGCGACCGGGTGAGCCCGGCATGATAGGCGAGGAAGCCGATCAGGATGAATGTCGGGATGAGAGACAGAGCCTGTGACGCGATCTTGGAGTGGGGCACCTGGCCCGCCGTTTTCGCCGCCACCGTGAGCGCCCAGAGAAACTGTTCCGGGTCATGACCGCGCTTGGCCCAGAAGATCCAAATGAGGCCCGTCACGCCGGCCATGGCCGCGGCAAAGGCGACCCGAACGCCCAGGAACACCACGATGAGCAGGAGGCCGGAAACGACAAGGCCGATATCGATGGGCTCCATCGGCGACGAACCTCATCCGCCGCCGGGCGCGGCGTCATCCTCGAGGCCGGAGACGCTTTGCGCTTCCCGGGCGGCGACCGTCGATGCGTCTTCGATGAGCGGCACGGCGACGGGCCTCGCGGACCCGGACAGCAAGGCCCGGCCGTAGCCCCAGGTTTGAATCGAAAGCCGGAGGCCGAGGACGCCGAAAGCCAGGGGAACGAGGAGTTTGGCGGGCCAGAGGGGCAGCCGGATGTCCAGGCTGGAATCGCGGCTCCAGAACGGTTCGTTCCAGTCGAAGGACCTCTCGAAATGCGCCCAACTCCCCCAGACCATCAGCAACATCAGGACAAGGACCATGAGCGTCCCGATGAGCTCCGCGGCCCAGAGAGCGCGGCCGTCGAGCCTGCCGACGAACATGTCCATGCGGATATGGCCGCCGAGCCGCTGGCAGTACGAAATGCCGATGAAAGCGATGACCGGCATTGCCTGCTCGATCCAGTCGACATAGCCGGGAACCGGATGATTGAGGAAATTGCGCCCGCCGACGCTGGTGACGGCAAGGAGCATCAACGCGAAGACCGCGAGTCCGCCGGAAAGCGCGAACACAGATTCGACGCGGTGGAGATGACGATCGAACCTGCTGAGGACCGTGTCGTCTTCGAGGACCGGCGACGCGCCTGTCACTAGTCTTCCCGGGAAAAGGTCCCGCCGGCCCTTATGGGCCGGCGGGACAGGGAAAGCCGACAGCCGCAGGGAGAATCAACTGCCGGCGACAGTGCGCGTCACGAGGTCGAGGAGCTCTGCTGCGGGGAGGCCGCGCGCCGTGTTTTCCTCGACCCAGGCAGCGGCCGCCGGCCCGGCGACCGATCCACGGAACGCGGCGAGCTCCCGGTCCGTATAGGTGATCCTCGAGATCCCCTTCGCCTCGAGCGTCGGACCCCATTTCGCCATGGTTTTCTTGTCGTAGTGGGACACGTAATGCGCGAGCGCCTCGTCGACGGAGCCGAAGAGTGCCGCGCGTTGGGACTCGGTCAGCGCCTTCAGCGCATCGGTGTTAGCCACGACCGGACAGTTGACCGTGCCCGGGTTGAGGTTCGTGGTCCACCATTTCGCACTCTGGACGGTTCCGAAGGCCATATGGGCATGGGGTGCGAATGCGACCGCCTTGACGACGCCGCTGTCCAGCGCCTGGCGCACCTCCGTCGCCGACATCGATGTCGGGACGGCGCCGATCGCCTTCATGGCCTTGCCGATGCCGCCCGTGGCCCTGACCGCCAGCCCCTGAAAATCCTTCAACGTCAGGGGCGCTTTGCCGACACCGGCAATATTGTATTGCGGCAAGGGCGACGGCATCAGGAGGGTGGCGTTCCACCGGGCCATGTCCGCGACGACGGCGGGATGCCGGTAGACGGCGCGGGAGATCTTCACCTCCTGCTCGAGCGAGGACACACCCAGGAACGGAAGCTCCAGAACCGTGATCGAGGGGTTCTTGTCGTAATGGTAGCCGGCGCAGAACTGGGCCATCTCGAAGGCGCCGATCGATATGCCGTCCAGGTTCTCCCGGTTCTTCGAGAGGCCGCCGTATGAGAGATTGAGGGTGAATTCGCCGTTTGTTTTCGCGCTGACGAGCTCGGCCAGTTTTTCCACATGCTCGGTGAAGGCGCGGCGTTTACCCCATAACGAGACGTTCCACGCCGCCGCAGCCGCTTCGCCTGCGAGGACAAGCGACAGGCCGCCAGCGACTACAAGATTCAGACAGGTCCGTTTCATGACATCCTCCCGATTTGCAGCCAACCCGGTTGGCGGTTCGGGAGAAGGCTAGGTCGGATATCGAACGGTACCCCTGATGAAATTCGCCGGAATGGCCGGAATCACCTTGCGGAATCCCGCAGGTTCACAGGAGATCGCTCTTGTCGATCCCGAGCTTGACGATTTTCTCGTTCAATGTTCTCCGGCCGATTCCAAGCGCTTCCGCGACCGCGTCCATGTGTCCCCCGTGGCTTCGGATCGCCTTCGCGACCAATTGCCGTTCGAAGGCGGCGACTGCCTCGCGCAGGGTCGGCGGCAGGTCATCGATGACGCCGTCCTTGCGGATCGCCTCGTTCGCGGAACCCCGGCCGCGCCGCCAGGCAAGAATGCGGCGCTCGGCAACGTGGCGGAGCTCGCGGACATTGCCCAACCAGTCGTGGCTCATCAGCGCCGCGATGTCCTCATTCGTCGGCTCGGGCGCGTCGACCCCGTAGAGTTCCGCGTAGTGGCCGATGTAATGCGAATACAGCAGGGGGATGTCGTCACCACGGTCGCGCAGGGGCGGAATGCGGATGATCACGGTATTCAGCCGGTAGTACAGATCCTGGCGGAGGACACCGGTGTCTTCCTCCGCTTCGAGGTGCCTGTTCGAGGCGGAAAGGATGCGGAAATCGGGTTCCCGCGGTTCCGTTCCCGGGGCCGGTTCGGTTCCGTTCCGTTCGATGACACGAAGCAGCTTCGCCTGGACCTCCGGCGCGCAGTCGGCCACTTCGTCAAGGAACAGGGTTCCGGTCTCGGCACCCGAGAAGGCAGCGGGGACGCTGCCGGCCCCGGCCCCGAAATCCTGCAGGGCAATCGTGGCGCAGTTGACCGGAACGAAGGGATGTCCCGAACGCGGACCGAGATTGTGGAGCGCGCGGGCCACGAGTTCCTTGCCGGTGCCGGTCTCACCCAGGATCAGCACCGGGGCGTCGCTCAGGGCGATGTCCGCGATGTCCTCGCGCAGGCGGCGCATGTCCGGGCTGTCGCCGATCAGGATGGAGTCGAGGCCCGACAAACGCCTGAGACTTTCCCTGAGCGCGGCGTTCTCACGCTTGAGCCGGCCGTAAGATATCGCTCGCTTGATGGCATCGAGGAGCCGGGTCGGTTGAAACGGCTTCTCGACGAAGTCGAATGCACCGGCCTTCATGGCCTCGACCGCCATCGGAACGTCGCCGTGCGCGGTGATCAGAAGCACCTGGGGCGCGGACCGCAGCGACGCTATCGCGTTCAGCAACTCCAGCCCGTTCATGCCGGGCATCCGGACATCGCTGACAACGACGTCCGGAAGCTCGGTCTCCAGCCGTTTCAATGCGTCTTCGGCGCCATGGAAAGCGACGGCCCGGCATCCGGATCTGGACAGAAACTGGACCAGGGACTGGCGCATCTCCCGGTCGTCGTCGACGACGACGATGCGCGGCGGCGCGTCACTCGGTCCGGTCATCGGCTCTCTCCGGCAAGGGCAGTTCCATCGCGAACCCGGCCCCGCCGCTCTCGTTGTTGCGTGCCGACAGGCTTCCGCCATGTTCCTTGACGATTTCGGCCGAGATCGCCAAACCGAGACCCATGCCCTCGCCGGATGCCTTGTTCGTCACGAACGGCTCGAAGATGGTTTTCTCCGATCCGCCTTTGATCCCTGTACCGGTATCCCGAACGACGATCTTGACGCTTCCCCCGTTCTCTTCCATCGCTATCGACAAGTGCTTCCTCGGGCTGTCCTGCATCGAATCGAGCGCGTTGCGGATCATGTTGACCAGGACCTGCTCCAACCGCATTCTCCCGCCCCGGACAACGGTCGCCGGGCTGGCGATCCTGCATCGCAGTTCCACGCCTTCGGACCGGATTGCCGGGCGCATGGTCTCCAGCGCGCCCGCGACGACATCGGCCAACACGACGTCATCGAAGGCCTCGCCCCCGCGCCTTGCGAAGAACCTGAGCTGCCGCGTGGTTTCGCTCATTCGGTCGACAAGGCGGTCGAGTCGTTGCAGCACTTCGCCGGAGTCATCCATTTCCCGGGGCCGCGCGCCCTCGGCTGCCGTTTCCGGCAAATGCGCCCCGGCGATATATGTCTTCATCGCCGAGAGCGGCTGCCCCAATTCGTGGCTGACCGATGCGGCGAGCTGGCCGAGTGCCGCGAGCTTGGATGTTCGCTTCAGCTCGTCCTGCGCGCGCTTCAGCCGGGTCTCGGCCTCCCTGCGTTCGACGATTTCGCGCTCCAGGTCCAGATTGAGGCGGTTGAGCTCGTCGCGCTCCCGCTCCGAACTGATCAGCAGGCCGTGCGCCCGCTGCGATCGCCGGAAGAGGACAAAGGCCGCAAGCGACGAAAGCAGGACGGCAATGATCGCCACGATCAGCCTGCTGCGCTCCTGGACCTGATGATACGGGGACAGGAAATGGAACATCCATCCCAGCCTCCCGACCTCGGCGACATGCTCGACGAACCGCGCGCCGCCGATCGTCACCACACGCCCCCGGCGCTCCATGTCGATCAGGGACAAATCCGCGGCCCCGAACTGACGGCGCGTGGCGATCAGATTCCTTGTCTGGTCGTCCAGCGCGGCCACGATTCGAAACCGCCATGAGGCCTCGCCCGAAAGCACGATGACGCCGTTCCTGTCGGTGATGAAGATCTTTCCCTCCGGAGTCGCCCAATTGGCCTCCAGGCTCCGCAGGTCGACCTT
This sequence comes from Alphaproteobacteria bacterium, assembly GCA_965205995.1. Taxonomy (GTDB): domain Bacteria; phylum Pseudomonadota; class Alphaproteobacteria; order MPNO01; family MPNO01; genus MPNO01. The sequence continues at coordinate 3,125,364 of OZ242200.1, forward strand.
GACCGCGATAACGCCGACTATTCTCGTAGTTTCGTCCGCGACCGGGTGTGACACGAAATAGCCCGGCACGCCGGTTGTCGCGCCGACCGCGTAGTACTCGCCCGGGCGGCCCTTGAGCGCCGTCTTGAAGTAGGGCCGGAAACCGTAGTTCTGTCCGAGGAAAGTCTTCGGCTGGCGCCAATTGGATGCGGCGATGGTCCATCCGTTCTCGTCCATCAGGTAGACCGCGTCCGCGCCCGTGGTTTCCGCGAACCGCGCCAAGCGCTCGTTGAGCGTGCCTTCAGGCGATCCCAGCGCGGCCTCGATGATTGCCCGGTCCTCGGAGAGGATCGGCGGAAGCGTCTGGTACCGCTCCAGAACGGAAATCAACGACGCCAGATGCGGCGCCGCCTGTCTGGCCGCGGCCTCGACGCCGCGGCCGACATAGTAGTTCTCCGCCGCCCGGTAACCGATCCACATGAGAGCGAGTCCCGCGACGATCGTCAGCATCACGGGTCGCCTTCCGACGGATCCCAGCCTCCTTGCTACTATCGAATACTGCATGGTCAGGGAAGGCGTCGATCGGTCCCCATCGAGTGGTCCGATTTGAATGTTAGAGCATTATTTCAGATAGTTATCGCCTAATCTGCGTGCAAGGGCGTGAGGTGGGATGCCGAAGGACCTGCGCGGCTTCGTCGAGGCCAACGCCGATTCGATCCTGCGGGTGCCGAGGCCGGTGGCGCGCGAGCATCTGAGCGCGCCGATCGTCCAGGCCGGCCGGCCGGTGATGTTCGATGCGGTCGACGGCTTTCCCGGGTGGCGGGTTCTCGATCTCCTGTTCGTGGACCGGCGCGCCCAGGCGCGGGTCCTCGACACCGCCGCGGACAACGTCCGTGCGAGTCTGGCGGCCGCCCCGGACAAGCCGCCGGCGCCGGCCCTGATCGCGATGAATATCTGCCGCGAGCCGGATGCCGGCGCGGTCAACTTCTCGTTCACCCGGATGACGCCGATCGGCCGCCGCCGGGCGACCTATCTGATCGGCTCCTCGCCCCGCCAGCGCGCCATCCTGGCGGCCTGGGAGGAGCGCGGCGAGGCGATGCCGATGGCGTGTGTGATCGGCACCCACCCGGCTTACGAGATCATGGCGTCCTACAGGGTGCCGAGCCACCTGGCGGAATTCGGCGAGCTCGAAATGGTCGGAAACCTGATCGGCGAGGCGGTCGAGACGGTGCCCTGCCAGACCGTGCCGCTGGACGTTCCGGCCCATGCCGAGGCGGTCATCGAAGGCTGGGTGCGGCCCGGTATTCGCCACGACGACGGGCCCGGACCGTCGCAGGCGCTCTACTACCTGCCCGGCGCGAGGCCCGCGCGGTGTTCGAGCGCACGCTGGCGCCGCACAGGAACGAGGTCCGGCTGGAGGATTTTCTCGACTGACACCCCGGCCGGACAGCCCTTCGGGCGACTATACTGACGGTCTCCTTTATTTCCTGCGGGAGCGATCCGATGCCACCGAGAGACCCGACGATTCCAGGGGTGCATCCCGAACTTGCGGCCCAGATGGCGCTCTATGAGACGCCCCGCATCATCACGACGCTGGGCCACATCCATACGGCACACTGCTATACCGGCTCGAACTGCACCCTCATCGTCGGCAGGGACGGCTGCGTCCTTGTGGATACGCTGAGCGGCGAACTCCCCGGCGACGAAGCCGCGGCGGCCTTCCGCGAGATCACCGACCTGCCGATCGAGGCCGTGATCGTCACCCATTTTCACGGCGATCACGTGAGCGGCATCTTCAGCTTCGTCTCCGAGGACGACGTGCGGGCGGGCAAAATGGAGATCATCGCCCAGGCCGAGCTGACCGAAAACCTGCTGCGCGACGAAGGCATTCTGGCACCCATTCGGCGCCGCCGCGGGCCCTATCAATTCGGTGGGCATCTGGAATTCGGCGAGACCGGCACCTTCGGCAGCGCCATCGGCGGACCGCCGCGGCGCGGCAAGTCGGGCTTCGGCAGTCCGACCCGGACGTTCGAGGACAGCCTCGAAGTCGAGATCGCGGGCATCAAGCTGCAAGTCGTTCACGTGCCCAGTGAAACGGACGACCAAAGTGTCGTCTGGTTGCCCGACGAAAAAGTGCTGATCTCCGCCGACGCCATCCAGGGCATGACTTTTCCCAACGTCTACGCGCTCCGCGGCACGCAGTATCGCAACCCCATGCAATGGGCGAAGGGCATAGATCGGCTGCGCGAGTTCAAGGCGGAGATCCTGATCCCCCATCATGGGCCCACCGTCGAAGGCGCGGATGCCGTCGAGAGCCTGTTGACCGCCTATCGGGATGCGATTCAATACCTGCACGACCAGGCCGTGCGATGGATCAACAAGGGCTACACCTGGGACGAGTTGGCCGAGAAGGTGACCATGCCGCCGCATCTCGCCTCGCATCCGTGGTTGGGCGAGTTTTACGGCAGTTACAAGCACTCGGTCCGCAGCGTCTATACGGGCTATGTCGGCTGGTTTCAGGGCGACGCGGTGGAGTTGGACCCGCTACCCTGGCGCGAACGGGCGCGGCGCTACCTCCGCGCGATGGGTGGGCGCGATGCCGTGCTCGCCGAAGCGCGCAAGGCGATCGAAGACGAGGAGTTTCAGTGGGCGGCCGACATCGCCACCTGGGCCGTGCGGGCGGACAACGCCGACATGGAAGCGAGAGGCGTGAAGGCGACGGCGTTGCGCGCTTGGGGCTACAGGCAGAAGACGAGTACCTGGCGTAACTGGGCGCTGTGTCAGGCGCTCGAGTTGGAGAACCGCCTTGGCGCGCAACGCGGCGGGCATCGAATTCAGCCCAACCAGGCGCGCAACTATCCGATGGGCGGATTGCTCGAACTCCTGACCGTGCGTCTCAGGGCTGAGGAATGCATGGAAAGCCGGATGACCCTCGGCTTCGCGACAACCGATACGGAGGAGTCTTACGCCTTGGAAATTCGCCGCGGCATTTGCCAGTTTCACGCGACGCCGCCGGACAAATGCGACGCATTGCTGTCATTCCCGCGGCAATTTCTGAGCGCCTGGGCAGGGGGCGGTCCGAGCTTCGAGGAGGGCATCGAGAGCGGCGATGTTTCCGTCGGGGGCGACCCCTCCATCGTCGTCGATTTCTTTTCCAAGTTCGAGCCGGCGAGCGGCAATGCGGATTTCACGATTGGCGTCCGCTGAAACGGCCATGTTCACGCAGACGTTCGGACCCGCGACAGATCTCGTGCCGGGGTGACATCGGGGTGCGGGACGACCGCCGCGGAGCGGCTGGGGAGACGGTCATCGGCATTGCCGCCGAGCTCGGTCGCTGCGGGCTATGGCCGTTTCTGCCCGCGCCGCGATCTGGCGGCCGAACTCGCCTCGGCCGCCGAAGCCGCGAAGCGCAAGCTGGCGCTCGGCTTCGTCAACACGATCGAGCACAACGAGCGGAACTACCACACGCCGTGGCGCGGCCGGGAGGCCGGATAGGTCGTCAGAGCGCGTTGCAGGGCCAGCGCAGCGTGCGCCACATATGCGAGGCCGGGGTGTTGTCGTTGCCGAGACCCTGGGCGGGCTGGCGGAACTCCCGGCCGATGACGTCCTCGAACTGCTCGAGCTCGACATGGACGTCGGGATCGAAGGAATAGAGGTCGTTCACGCAGATGATCCGGGCCGACATGTACCACTTGTGCTTTCGCGCCTCCTCGTAGGCGGCCACGACATAGGGTTCGGGCTGGTAATCGTCGCCGAACATCTTGCGGTAATTCTCGGGATAGGCGTAGCCGACGGACTCGTCGGCGAAGAACCGGAGAGCCTGGTGGGCCCGGATCGCCCAGCTCACCTCCTCGTCGACATAGGGTTCGATGAGCTGCGCGCCCCAATAGCCGTGATCGGTGCGGATGAAGCCGGCCACCGCGATGTCGTGCAGCAGGCAGGCGAGCACCATCTTGTCCGAAAGGCCGTTCTTCTGCGCCAGGTTCGCGCTCTGCAACAGATGGGCCAGCGCGGGGATGTCGAAGCGGCAGCGGAAGAAGTCGAGCAAATTGGGCTTGTCGGGCATCGCCGGCAGGCGGGAATCTTCCCCCATCAGCATCCGGCCGCCGAACGCGCGATCGCCGAGGCTGCGCTCCCCGTTGGAGAGGCTGTAGAGCAGGGACGTGCCGACAATGCGCTCGCCGAACTCCTGCATCTGACGATGCTCGAGTTCATCGGCGCGCTCGGACAGGGTGGGCGCTTCAGCCATCGGCTTCTCCCTAAGTCCCGCGTCGAGACGACCGTTCGAGGCTAGAACGGGGATGGGGTGGCGTCAACGGACGCCGCCATTCGGTGCAACAGCGCATCGATCGCCGCGACCTCGGGCGAGCCGGGATCCGCGTCCCGCCAGCCTGCGGCGGCGCGGCGCAGATTGCCGGCCCCCTGTTCCAGCCTGCCGGCGCCGATCTGCGCCCGGCCCAGCCGGAACAGGTCGCGAACGGTCGGGCGCGGGTCGAGGCGGCTCCGCTGCAGTTCCTCGGCCTCGGCGAACCGGCCGGTCCGCAAATAGGCCTCGATCAGGGCGTCCCAGAACACCTCGTGCTGGGCGTTGCTGCCGCCGACGCCTTGGATGCGACCGATCGCCGGCGCCATCGACCGGATCGTCGCGTCGTAGTCTTCGCGGGCGAACGCCCAGGCGCCTTCGACCAGCGGAAGCCCGACCTCGACCGCGTTCTTCCGGCCGTCCTCGCCGAGCTTCGGATACCGGCGGCCAGGCGGTTCTTTCCCGCCTCGTTACCGGCGCCGGCGAAGGCGAGCGCGGCGTTCATGCCATCCCATTCGCCCTGCGCGGGCCCGGCGATGCCGTCGGCCAGCGGCTGAAGCTCGTCCCACTCCCCGGCGGTCGGCGCGTAGCCGTACACCATGCAGCGCCACAGGAACGAGGCCGAATTGTTGAGCGTGCTGCGGTGCTTGCAGGCCGCGGGGCGAACCCCGGTCCGGTAGATCTCCATCGCCCGCGCGTGGCGTCCGCACCCCAGCTCGAACAGCGTGAGATGCCACGACGAGTGCCCGAACATCGGCGCCCGCGGATCGAAGTCGCCAAGCCATGGGCCGAGAAAGGCCGCCCCGTTCTCATCGTCCTTGGTGTCGGCATAGACATGGGCGAGCGTATGCGCGGCCCAGAGGTTCTTCGGGTTGAGCGCGAGCGAGCTTCGCGCCGCGCCGACGGCCTTTTCGTAGTGACCGCATTCGCCGAGCGCGAAGCCGAACTGGCCCGGAAACCACCAATCGCCGTCATAGGCCTCGGCGAACCCGTCGAGCAGCTCGAACTGCAATTGCTGGCGGTTTTCGCCGCCGCTGTAGAACAAATAACGGTCGGCGCCCAGCAGGATCAGGGCGTCGCGCGGGAATTCCGCGAGATGGTCCCGCATCAGCGCGAACGCGCGCGGCCCGTCGCCGTGGGCCAGGACCGCGATCGCCTCGACATGCTGCCTTTCGCGCCTTGTGGCTCCGGCGGCCAGGGACCGCGCCAGATCGGCGGTCTCCCTCGCCTCGTCGCGCCGGCCGGTATCCCGCAGCACCATGGTCAGCGCGGCGGGGGCGAGGGCGAACCCGGGGTCCGCCGCCGCCGCCTCCCTCAGCGCCGCCTCGCCGCCCGGGTTGCCGGACATGAAGAGGTCGACGCCCGCCTGATACCGTGAGGCGGCCTCGCCGTCGGCGGTGCCGATCGTGAGCCCGTGCCGATCCCGATGCAGCGCGTTTCCGGTCATGTCTGGCCTCCCGCCGATCCGGCAACCACGGTATCGGTTGAAACGCCGCGCCACAAGAAAAGCGAACGGGGCGATCGGGGACACCGACGATTGATGCCGGGTCGAACAGGGTGTCAAATACCTGTTGAACGGCAAACCAGAGGCATCGCGAGCGCGGCTGCTTCACGGACGGAGGACACCGATGACCGGGCTGAGGAAAATCGAATACGGCGCGCCGACCGACAAGAGCGCGGATACGGTGCGGCTCGGCATCGAAAAGGGCATCTTCGAGGAAGAGGGGCTGGACCTGTCGGTGACGGTCGTGTTCGGCGGCCCGGAGATCGCGGCGGCCTATGAATCGGGCGCGCTGCGGATCGGCGAAATCGGATCGCCGCCGGCGATCAACGCGATCGCGGCCGGCATGCCGTTCAGGATCGTCGCCAGCGGCTGCCGCCGGCGGGCGCATATGTTCTTCGGCGTCCGCAAGGGGATCGGGTCTTTCGAGGAGCTGAAGGGCAAGCGGCTCGGCCTCCTCGGCATCGGCAGCTGCCCCGACTGGATCGCGCGCAAGATCCTCAGGAGACACGGGCTGGAGCCCGACCGGGACGTCATTTTCGTGCCGCTGCTGGACCAGTACCCCCGGATCGTCGACATCATGGAGGAAGGCCGCATCGACGCCTGTCTCGCCATCGAGCCCAATTTGTCGATCGGCGAGGAGAAGGGCCTGCTGGATGTCTGGGCGGCGGGTTTCGACGAGCCCTATCTGCCGCATTATCAGTGGATCGTCCGCGTCGCCCGCGACGATTTGATCGAAAGCGATCCGGAGCTGGTCGCGGCGGTCATGCGCGGCTGCCGCCGGTCGGCCCATTACGCCGCCCGACATGTCGACGAATGGGTGGCGTTCGCGGCGCGGCAGTTCGGCGCCAGCCAGGCGGCGGCGCGACGCGGGATCGAGCGCGAGCTGCCCCATCTCCACCTCGATTGCCAGATCGACATGCCGGGGCTGCAGGTCGCGGTCGACATGCAGCACGAGCTGGGCGGGATCGCGCGGCCCATGAAGGCGGAGGATTTCGTCGATTTGCGGTTCCAGCCCGATTTGTCGGTCGCCGCCTGAGACGGCGGCGACTGCCGGAAGGGGGTGGCGATGCTGGAGCTCTATCACAACAACATCTCGGTCTGCTCGCAGAAGGTCCGCCACGCGCTGGCGGAGAAGGGGCTGGACTGGACCGGCCGCCATCTCGGGCTGATCGACGGCGACCAGACGGCGCCGGACTATCTCAGGCTCAACCCGAGGGCGCTGGTGCCGACTTTGGTGCACGATGGCGTCCCGATCGTCGAATCGACGGTGATCAACGAATATCTCGACGACGCCTTCGCCGCGCCGCCGCTCAAGCCGGAAGACGCGCGCGGCAGGGCGCGCATGCGGTTGTGGACCAAAATCCCCGACGAGGGCATCCACGTCGCCTGCGCCTCGGTGAGCTTCGCCGCGGCGTTCGCCAGGCAGCTGCAAACCCGGTTCACCCCGGCGGCGCTGGAGCGGAGGCTCGCCGGCATGCCCGACCGGGCGCGCGCCGGGCGCCAGCGCGCGATCGTCGAGCAGGGCTTCGATGCGCCCTTCGTCAAGGACGCGGTCCTGCTGTTCGACGCGACATACCGGGCGATGGAAGAGGCGCTCGGCGACGGGCCCTGGCTCGCCGGGCAGAGCTTCAGCCTGGCCGACATCGCGCTGACGCCCTATCTCGACCGCCTCAACCGTCTCGGGCTGTCGCCGATGTGGACCCGGGCGCGGCCGCGTCTGACCGACTGGTTCGCCCGCATCCGCGCCCGGCCGAGCTACGATGAGGCCTACACCGCCTATGGCCCGGTCGACTACGACGATTTGCTGATCGAACGCGGCGAGAGCGCCTGGCCCGAAGTCGAGGCCCTGCTGGCCGAAGCATGACGGGGCCGGGGCAGCGGTGCGCCGTTGAGCGGCCGCGGTTCAGGACGCGCTCCGGCGCGCCATGGCCATGAAGTTGCGGTAGAGAATGCGCGCGAGCGCGGCGAAGCCCGGCATGCGCGCAGCGGCCCCGGCATCGAGGCGGGCAAGCGCGCCCGCGCCGAGCGCGGCTTCGAGCGCGCGGGCGTATTCCGGGATCTCTCCCCATTCAGAGACCGTGCTCGGCGTGAGCTCGACATGGAACTGCACCGAGAAGGCGTGCTCCGCCCAGGACAGCGCATTGACCGCGCAAGCGGGAGACGAGACCAGGACCTCGGCGCCCGCCGGGACCCGGGCGACTTCCGCGCTGTGCCATTGCAGGCAGGGGAATTCGTCGGGGACGCCCCGGAGGAAGGGGCTCGCGCGTCCCGCATCGGTGAGCCGCACCGGCATCACCCCGATCTCGGGCTCAGCGGCCGGCCCCACCTCGCCGCCCATGGCCTCCGCCAGGAGCTGGTGACCGAGGCAGAAGCCGAGGAAGGGGCGCCGGGACCCGCTTACCCAGTCGCGGATCGCGGCGAGCTCGGATGCGATCCAGGGGTGGGCGTCCTGCTGCCACACATCCATCGGGCCGCCCATGCTGAGGAGCACGTCGAAGCCGTCCAGCTCCGGGATCGGTTCGCCCTCGTCGAGCTCCACCGCCCGCCACTCGATGCCGTCCTCGGCCATGAAGTCGCGGAAGATACCGGGGTGCTCGCACGCGATGTGCTGCAGGACGAGAACGCGCATGTCGTTGCCTCCGGCCGGGGTGCCGTTATATCGCCTCGCGGCCCGCGCCAGGAAGCGTTCGGGAAGCCCGCCTTGCCGAACCGGTGGCCCGAGCCTTTCGGCCCCGGCCGTCAGCTGCAGAATGGCCAGACCTGATACCAGGAATCGCAACGGAAGCGCTTCTCGCAGCGCGCGAGCTGCGCCTTGTAGCTGCGGGCGGTATCCCTTACCCGCTCCGCGGTGCGGCGCACCCCGGGTTTCTTCTTCCAGCTGCCGCGGCTGTAGCCGCCGCGGCCTTCGTGATAGGCGAGATAGAGCCGGTACGCATCGGTCCGGGGAATGCGCAGGTGGCGCCAGGTCTTGTGGTTGTACCAGCCGATGAAGTCGAGCGCGTCTTCCATGTCCGAACGGCTCCTGAACAGCCGGCCGCGCTCCTTCTGGTATTCCCCCCACACCGGGTCCTGGGCCTGGGCATAGCCCTTGGCCGACGATGCGCGCCCCAGCGGGATGAACAGGAACCACTTGCGCGGCGGCCGCGCATGGGACCGGTAGCTCGATTCGTGGCGCACGAACGCCATCTGGATATGCGCCGGCGTGCCCCATTTCTCGGCCGAGCTGCGCGCGTAGTCGTACCAGTCGGGATTTTGCTCGAACACCGCGCACAGATCCGCCTGCCGCTCGGGCGGGGACGACGCGCATCCCGTCGCGAGCATGGCCGCGGCGAGCGCGGCGCAGGCGAGGCTGGCGGATTTCACGGCGCCCGTCCTCCCGATCCCGGACCTCGCCGGAAGTATAACCCACCTCCGGCGGCGCGGTGATTCGGCAGCGGCGGGCGCGCGCGAACCGATGCCGGTTGCGCCGGCGCCGGCGAACATGGTTCGATCCGGGCGGCGAGGTAGGAGAGATTTCCGATGGCATCGAACGGCATTCCCCAGATCGACGTCGCGCCGATGCTCGCGGGAGATCCGGCGGGCAAGCGGCGGATCGCCGAGCAGGTCGGGGACGCGCTGGAGACGATCGGCTTCTTCACCATCGTCGGCCACGGCGTCCCCGAAGCCGTGGTCCGCGACGCGCGCGATGCGGCCTACGAGTTCTTCGCCCTGCCGCTGGCGGAGAAGATGCGGGTGCCCAGGCCCAGCGTCGCCGCGACCAGGGGCTACGACCCGCCGGCCAACCAGAAGCTGGCGGCCACGCTCGGCAACGAAACCCCGCCCGATTTGCAGGAAATGTTCGGCATGGGCGATTTCGACCTGCCGGACCGGCCCTATTACACCGAGGGTCACGGCAAGGATTTCTTCTCGCCCAATCTGTGGCCCGAACGCCCGGCCCGGATGCGGCCGGCCTGCGAGGCCTATTACCGGGCGCTCGGCGGCATCGGCGACGCGCTGATGCGGGTCTTCGCGCTCGCGCTCGGGATCGACGAGCGCTTCTTCGACGACAAGATCGCGCGCTCGATCAGCCATATCCGCTTCAACAAATACATGGCCCAGACGGAGGCGCCCAAGCCCGGCCAGCTTCGCGCCGGCGCCCATACCGACTACGGAACGCTGACCATCCTCTATGGCGAGGACCGGCCGGGCGGGCTGCAGGCCCGCTCCCCGGATGGCGGGTGGGTCGATGTCCGGCCGGCGAGCGGCGCGTTCGTGGTCAATATCGGCGACATGATGGCGCGCTGGACCAACGACCGCTGGGTGTCGACGCTGCATCGGGTGGTCAACCCGCCGCGCAGCGAGGACCGGGCCGAGCGGCTTTCGATCGCCTTCTTCCACCAGCCGGGCCACGATGTCGAGATCCGCTGTATCGAGACCTGCCACGGTCCCGGCAATCCGATCAGGCACCCGCCGGTGACCTATGGCGACTACCGCTTCGAAAAAGTGCTCTCAAGCCGGATCGCCGGGGAAGCCGCGTCCCCCGGGGACGCAAAACCGGTCCCGTTTCCGAACAAGGGTTCGCAATAGGCTTCGTTTGGCCGTTTGGCGCGGGTTCTTCACACCGAGCATAAGTCAGCAATGCTGACCTATGTTTCACGTGAAACATTAGGGCTTGCGGTCGAGCCGCGACAGCACCCAGGCGGCGGCGAGGCCGAGCAGGATCATCGGCATGGTGAGCCAGTTGGCGCGCTCCCAGGAGGCGAGGCCCGAGACCAGGGCGGCGAGGATCGGCGGGCCGGCGAGCTGGCTCAGCATCAGCATCTGGCTGACCAGCCCGACGCAGGTCGAGGCGAGGCCGGGGGCGGCCGCCAGCGCGCCGGTGCGGGCGAGCACGGCGGGCGGGATCAGCCCGCCCATGAACGGCATCGCGATGGCCAGCGTGAGCCGGAGCGCCGGGTCGATGTCGTCGGCGAAGATGCCCGGCATGCAGACCAGCATGCCGAGATAGGCGATGGCGATCACCCGCGCGGCCGGCCAGCCGCGCCTGAGCAGCCAGCCGCCGAGCACGCAGCCCGGCGCGTTGACCGCCATCGAGGCGGCGACCCAGTAGGCGGCGGCATCGTGCGGGTAGCCGCGATGCTCGATCAGGAAGGTCGGCAGGAAGGCCGAGACCGTGAGGTAGACCAGCGAATAGGCGGCGAAGCAGACCGCCAGCACCGGCGGGCCGGGGCTGGTGACGGTCTTTCGGATGGCGGCCGGCATGGAGGCGCCGCCGCCGCCGCCGGTCGCCGCGCGCGAGCCGCGCTCCCCTTTGGTGGCGAAAGCGGCGGCGGCGAGCGCGGCGAGCGCGAGGACGCCGTTCAACAGCCACAGCCCCTGCCAGGATGCCGCCTCGATCGTCGCCGGCGAGATCACCACCATCCCGGCGAGCCCGAACGGCATGTAGAACGCCCACAGGCCGAGCGCCATCGAGCGGTCGCGCTCGCTGCAGAAGGCGCCGATCAGGGTCGGGCCCGCGGTCAGCACGGCGACGTAGCCGCAGCCCTCGACGAGGCGGGTGGCGAACAGCTCGGCCCCGGTCCCGGCGAAGCTGCCGAGCACGGTGCCGAGGGCGATCACCGCCATCCCCGACAGCAGGATCCGGCGGTGCCCGAAGCGGTCGGCGACGAAGCCCCAGATCATCCCGGTCGCCACGCCGACCGCGGCGAGCGCCGAGATCACCCATCCCGCCTCCACCAGAGTGAGGTCGAGATCGGCGCGCAAGGCGGGCAGCGCCGCCGGCAGCTTGCCGATCTGGAAGGCGGCCACGATGCCGGCGATGGCGATCAGCGCCACCGCCGGCCAGGAGGTGGTCTGCGCGGGGTTGCCGGTCATCCGCGCCGGCGGGTCAGGCGCCGAAGACCGGCTCCGGCAGGCCGCGCACGCCGGGGTCGACGGCGAACAGCGCGCCGGCGAGCGGCTGTTCGGCGAGCGCCGCCCGGTCCATGCGGAGCGAGGCGGTGGTGATGTAGAGCGTCTCCAGATCCGCCCCGCCGAAGGCGCATGAGGTGACCTGCGGCACCGGCAGCGCGATCGCGCGGTCGAGCGAGCCGTCGGGCGCGTAGCGGCTGACCCGGGAGCCGAACATATGGGCGCACCAGAGGAACCCGTCGGCGTCCACCGTGGCGCCGTCGGGCACGCCGGTCTCCTCGGCGATCGCGGCGAAGACCCGCTTGTTCTCCATCGCGCCGGTCGCGAGGTCGAAGTCGAACGCCCAGATCTGGTGCGAATAGCTGTCGGTGAAATACATCACGCTCGAGTCCGGGCTCCAGCAGAGCGCGTTGGGCACCCGGATGCCGCCGAGGACGGGCGCGGCGCCGCCGTCGCGATCGATGCGATAGAGCGTGCCGAGGGGTTCGTGGCCGGGGTCGTTCATCGTCCCCACCCAGAACCGCCCGGCGCGGTCGATCTTGCCGTCGTTCATCCGGTTCCGGTTGAACCGGCCCTCGCCCTCGGGGTCGCAGATCGGCTCGATCCTGCCGGTCTCCAGGTCGACGTAATGGGCGCCGGTCCTGAGCCCGGCGATCATGCGGCGCGGCCCGGCGAGGCCGATCGAGCCGATCTCGGTCTCGATCGGCCAGCGTTCGCGCGCCCCGGTCGCCGGGTCGAGCCGGTGGATCGTCGGGTTGTTTATATCGACCCAGTAGAGCGCCGCCTCGGCGGGCGACCAGAGCGGGCTTTCGCCCAATATCGCGTTGCCGCCGGCGACGACTTCCGGTTTGCTCATGGCGCCTCCCTGGGCCAGTATCGCACCCCGCCGCGGCTTCGGGTATCCTCCCGGCTCGGCGTTTTCAACCATATCGAAGAGGGGAATGACGGATGGGACGTCTTGACGGCCGGGTCGCGATCGTCACCGGCGCGGCGCAGGGGATCGGCGCCGCCTATGCCAAGCGCTTCGCCGGGGAAGGCGCGAGCGTCGCGATCTGCGACGTCAAGGACTGCACCAACGTCGTCAACACGATCGAGCAATCGGGCGGCAAGGCGTTGGGCATGACCGTCGACGTCGCCGACGAGGCCCAAATCGCCGAGATGGTCGCCAGGACCGTCGAGAAATTCGGCAGGATCGACATCATGGTGCCCAACGCGGCGATCTTCGCGACCGTCAAGCGGCGGTCGTTCCTCGATATCGGGGTCGAGGAATGGGACCGGCTGATGCAGGTCAATGTCCGCGGCGTCTTCGTCTGCATCAAGGCGGTGGTGCCGCAGATGAAGCAGCAGGGCTACGGCAAGATCGTCAACATCTCGTCCGGCACCGTCCAGGCCGGGGTGCCCTGGATGCTGCACTATGTCTCCTCGAAGGGCGCGGTCGACGCGATGACCCGCGCCGCGGCGCGCGAGCTCGGCGATCACGGCATCCGCGTCAACTCGATCGCCCCCGGCTTCACCATGAGCGAGCAGATCGAGACCCAGCGCGAGGAGCTCCAGTTCAACATCGACATGAACCTCGCCGGGCGCGCCTTCAAGCGCGACGAGATGCCCGAGGACCTGCTCGGCACGATGGTCTTCCTGGCCTCGGCGGAGAGCGACTTCATGACCGGCCAGACCATCCTGGTCGATGGCGGGCTGGTGATGCACTGACCGGCGCCGATGGCCCGGCCCGCGCGCGCCCCCGGCGCGGTCCTGTTCGCGGCCCTGGTCGGCGTCACGCTGATCGGGCCGCTGTCGATCCACCTGTTCTTCCCGGCGGTCCCCTTCGTCAGGCGCGCCTTCGCGGTCGATGCCGGCACCGCGCAGCTCGCCTTCAGCCTGTCGATGTTCGCGATGGCGCTGGGCACCCTGGTCTACGGCACGCTCTCCGACCGCATCGGGCGGCTGCCGGCGCTGATCGGCGGGCTCGTGCTGTTCTCCGGCGGGGCGGCGATCGGCGCGGCGGCGCCGAGCATGGAGGTGCTGATCGCCGGGCGCGTCCTGCAGGGGCTCGGCGGCGCCTGCGGGGTGGTTCTCGCCCGCACCATGGTGAGCGACGTCTATGGCGCCGACCGGCTGCCGCAGATGATCGCTTACCTGACCACCGCCTATGTCGTCGGCCCGATGATCGCGCCGGCGATCGGCGGCGGGCTCGCCGACACCCTCGGCTGGCAGTCGATCATGATCGTCCCGGCGGGGTTCGGGCTGGCGGCGATCCTGCTCGCGGTCGTCGTCATCGGCGAGACCCGGCCGGGCAATGCGGCGCGCCGCGCCGGGCTGGCGGCGGGATACGCCCGGCTGTTCGGCCGGCGCCGCTTCGTCTTCCACATGCTCAACCCGGCCTTCGGCTCGGCGACCTTCATGTCGATCAACGCCGGCGCCGCGCTGCTGATGATCGAGGTGCTGGAGCGCCCCGCCACCGAGTACGGGCTCTACTTCATGCTCGGCCCGCTCGGCTTCATGCTCGGCAACTATCTGTCGGGCCGGCTGAGCGGGCGGGTCTCCGCCGCCTCGCTGATCGTCGGCGGGGCGGCGATCAACCTCCTCGGCGCGGTTTCGGCGGCGACCCCGGCGGTCGGTTTCGCGCTGACCCCGCTGGCGCTGTTCATCCCGGTCATGGTGCTGTCGATCGGCCAGGGCCTGTCGATGCCCCAGGCCCAGGCCGCCGCCATGTCGGTCGACCCGGCGCTGACCGGCACCGCATCCGGCATCGTGGTCTTCGCCCAGTTCCTGATGGGCGCCCTCCTCACCCAGGCGGTCGCCCACTTCCATGACGGCACCGCGCTGCCGATGGTGGTCGTGGTGATCGGCGCGGCGTCGGCATCCTGCCTGTTCGGCATCCTCTCGGTGCTGCACGACCGCAGGAGGGCGCCGGGCAGCGTCTAATGTTTCACGTGAAACATAGGACAGCAGTGCTGACTTATCCTTTACATGAAGAAATTGCCGGAAACGGCCAAAAATGTTTCACGTGAAACTAATTTTGTGCATAGTTCCGATATGCGACTAATTTTGTGTCCCCCGGGGACCGGCCGGGACCCTTTGGCCGGTCGCGGCCGGGTGCTACGGTCCCCGCCGATCGACCGTGGAAGGGGGTGAGGCATGGCCGCGCAGGACGAGCGCATACCGGTGAGCCATATCGGCAGCCTGGTCAGGCCGCCGGCGCTGATCGACTTCCTCGAAAAGGCGCAGGCCGGCGAGCCCTACGACGAGGACGGCTTCCAGGCCTGCCTCGCCGGGTCGGTCGCCGAGGCGGTGCGCCTCCAGGCCGAGGCCGGCATCGACGTGGTCAGCGACGGCGAATACGGCAAATCCATCAACTGGGCGTTCTACATCCACAACCGGCTGGCCGGGGTCGAGCGCCGGGAGATGACGCCCGACGAAGCCGCCGACCCGATGAGCTTCACCCTCGGCGGGCGCGACCGCCAGGCGTTCCCGGAGTTCTACGAGGAATATGACGGCAGGGTGATGCGCGCGGCCTCGGCCCCGATCCGCCCCGTGGTGACCGGGCCGATCGCCTATCGCGGCCATGCCGAGCTCGGGCGCGACATCGCCAACCTCAAGGCGGGGCTCGCCGGGCTCGCCGGGGCGGACGGCCCCGACGGCCCCGACGGAGTAGAGGGGTTCCTGCCCGTGGTCGCGCCGGCGAGCGCGCTGCCCAATGCGCGCGACGATTACTACGACGACGAGGAAACGCTCCTGTTCGCGCTGGCCGACGCGCTCGGCGAGGAGTACCGGGCGATCGTCGATGCCGGGCTCATCCTCCAGGTGGACGACGCGTTCCTGCCCTATATGTACGAGAAGCTGGTGCCGCCGATGACGCTGGCGGAGTACCGGGGCTGGGCCAAGTTGCGCATCGCCGCGCTCAACCGGGCGCTCGACGGGCTGCCGCCCGAGCGCACCCGCTACCACATCTGCTGGGGCAGCTGGAACGGCCCGCACGTCTTCGACGTGCCGATGAAGGACATCGTCGATCTGGTGCTCGGGGTGAATGTCGGCACCTACGCCTTCGAGGCCGCCAACCCGCGCCACGAGCACGAGTGGCAGGTCTGGAAGACCGTCAAGCCGCCGGCGGGAAGAAAGCTGATGCCGGGTGTCATCGCGCACTCCACCAACGTGGTCGAGCACCCCGAGCTGGTGGCCGAACGCCTGATCCGCTTCGCCGGCGAGGTCGGCCGCGAGAACGTGGTCGCCGGCACCGATTGCGGCTTCTGCCAGAGCCCGCTCGCCGGGCGCGTCCACCGCAGCATCATGTGGGCCAAGCTGCGCTCGCTCTGCGAGGGCGCCGAGATCGCTTCTGCGGAGCTTTGGGGGCGGTAGGGGGCGCGGTGGCGGGGGTTGTAATTTTGGTCGGCGACCCCATGTACGCGACGTCCATCGTCTCGATCTTTCATCATGCCCGCAAATGATCCTCGGGTATCGAGACAGGGACACCCGGGCGTTCGCCGAAGGTCGGCGAATCCGGGCCTACCAGGGTTTCGAGAGGCAGGCCGCAAGGCGGGCTTTCGATCCTGAACGCCGCGCCGTCGCTCGATACCCTGCGGTCCTTGCGGAGCAACCGTCTCGAAGCGCTCGGCGGGGACAGGGCGGGTCAGTACTCCATCCGCATCAATCGGCAATGGAGGCTGTGCTTCGAATGGCCGGACGGCCAGCCGGGGCCGCACAACGTGGAAATCGTGGACTACCACGGATGAGGGGAGCAACGCCGATGTTCATGAGAGCCGTCCATCCGGGCGAAATCCTCAGGGACGAACTGGAAGAGCTCGGGATTACCCCGACCGAATTCGCCCGCCAGATCGCCGTGCCGCCCAACCGCATCGGCCAGATCGTCGCCGGCAAGCGCTCGATCACCGGGGACACCGCGCTCCGCCTCGGTCACTGGTTCGGCGCCGATCCCCAGTTCTGGCTCAACCTCCAGTCCCAGTACGACTTGGCCCAGGCCCACAAGGCCGCCGGCGCGGGGATCCGCCGCCTGCCTACCCGGGCCGCGATCGCGGGCTAAAGTGTGTCCGCGATTCCGACCTCGACCACGCGGGCACCGCCGCAAAGCTCAAGCGCCCGCGCCAAGAGCGCGGCGCGATAGTCCACCGTCTGGTCGAGGACATCGCCGAATGTGCGTTCCCGATGGACGTCGAGAGGAACAACCGTATCCACACCCTGCTCGAGCCCCACTGCCGATCAAGACACATGTCAACTACGAGATCCTGCCGCTCGGCACGTTCGGGGGCCACGAGCGGTATACCTAGGCCCCCGGCCTCGACGCGCCGTTCGAGCACCCGCCGAGGGGTGAGTAGCGGGGATGGGGACTTTGTGGTCCCGGGGCAGTTCGGCGCAATGGGGATTGACGAAGTAGAGCAGAAACATCCTGCCGCTCAGCATGGCAGGCGCGGACGCACGCCCTTCCAGGCTGACCGATGCCTCTATGTCTTGCCGACGACAATCCCAGGGAAGTCGTCAGCAGGAAAACGGGCGCCTAGCCGATCAACCTCCAGCACCCCTTGTGCCGCATTTGCGCCCGGGCAAGAATCGACGCCGCTCGACTTCGTGATCTCGGACATTCCGTCTCTGGCAGGACCCTGGCCCTTGGCGATCGGCTGCCATGATCCGGAGGTTTCTGGGTCACACCCAAATCTAGATAACCGTTCGCGATGCCCGCCTTGCCCGCGAAAACGCCAAGTTATTTTACCCTTGTCGAAGATACCCTTGGCACTGGCCTCAACACTAGAAAATGATAAGATATCTACGGAATATCGAGCGATCACTCAAGAAAGGAGAACTACTAATTGACAATCGACAGAATTTTTATGACCACTGAATCGGAGGACTAAAGGTGGGATTTCTTAATAGTCTTCAAGCGGAACTTGTTGATCACAATATGTCCATCGCGAGCGCGCTATTGAAGCTTCGATTGCTCGCGGCCAAGCTCGGAAGCGATGAATTAACGGAGTGGATCAAGTACGAAGCTGAGGGTTATCCACAGGATGCCGACATTCCGACATATAGGGTAGTGCCGATTTCCTTTTCTGGCACTTTTCATGGCCCATTTGGCAGCGGTGTCAAAAACGCTCCTATTCCTCCTTTGCTGATTAAGAAGTTTGCTGGTGAGGATTGGGTCACAATGAAAATTCGGGAAAGTGCCGCTGCGGTCGAAAATATGGCAAATCAGAAGGATGGTCTGCATCTTGATCTCGCCAATCTCATGGTCGTCCTTCAAGGGAAAGTTTATCCAGACTACTCACCTGCGCAGATTGTCGGGTATGTTTCTCAAACCGTACTCATAGGGGCGTCCAATGCCATTAGAACTAGATTGCTCGAAATCACAATCGAAATCGCAAGTAAGATCCCTAGTGCTGAGGGAGAAGAGCTTGCGTCGATCAAGCGAGAACCTGAGGTGGCAAGACAAATTTTTTATCAGACCATTCACGGAAGCATGACCAATATTCAAAGTAGCGGCTCTGATGCAATTATTGAAGTAACAATTTATGAAAAAGACCGCGAAAGCCTAAAGAATGGTTTATCCAAGTTTGGACTTTCGGAAGAAGACTCTCGTGAATTGGCCACACTCATTGCTCAACATAAACCGATGGATTTAAAGGATAGTGGTTTGAATGCTGGTGTGAGGAAATGGTTGGCGGATCGCATCACGAAGGGTTTGGATGCCGGACTACAAGGCGGGATAACCGCACTTACCCGAATTGTACAAGAGGCGGCGATGCAATACTGGGGTCTTAAATGATCGCCCACCTCAATAATTCTGTGTCTACAGACAGGGGATCCATCCGACAATTGCCGCTTCCGGCAGGACGTCGGTTGTACGGATAGGGTAATTGCCTGACTGTAGGCGCTCCCGGGAAGGGGACGGTTCAGGCGGCCTTCCTCACATTTTCCTTCCTTGGAGTTCTGGGTTTGGGCAAGCAGCGGACGAAGACGTCGGCGGGCGTCCTTCCCCTTATGCCCCGGCCCTGGTGGAGCCGTTCGGTATATTAGAGGAAGGCGTGGCCCTTCGATACGGCCCTTCGGGGCTACTCAGGGTGAGGTGTGTTTGTTGTGTTTCTTCATCCCGAGTAGGTCCCGAAGGGGCCGTATCGAGGGACGCGAAGCCCCCTACCCCGCCGCGACAACCCTGTCGGCCACCCGCTTCCGGATCTCGTCCACCTTCGCGCGCACCGCGACCAGGTAACCGCGCACCATCCCGTCGGCGAATTCCTGATCCTCGGGGCTGCTGTGGCCATGTTTTCGCGTTCGGGGGTGAAGGCGAAGCGGAGGTGCGGCGCGCCCGCCGCGTCCTCCAGGATCTCGTTGACGATGGTGGCCATCTCGATCCGGCGGTGCGGATGAACTCGACCTTCTCTTCGGGGTGGAAGAGGATCTTTTCTGTCATCTCCTCGCCGCCGAAGACGATGTCGCGAAAAAGCCGGTTCTCGAACCGCCGGGTCACCTTGCACCAGCTCATCGCCTGCCCACCCGCCCCGCGTCACGCCGTCTGCCACGGATCCACCAGGTCGAGGCCGAGGCCCTCGAAATCGCGGACATTCCGGGTCGCGACCGCGAGGTCGTGCGCGCTCGCCGTTCCGGCGATGAGCGCGTCTCCGAGGTCGAGCACGCGTCCCGAGCGCCGCGCCCGCGCCCGCAGGGCGGCGGCATGCGAGGCTTCCGCGCGCCCGAGCGGCAGGATCCGGTCCTCGTAAAGCGCCACGAACGCCGACAACGCGGCGTCGATGCCGTCGCGGCGGCGCCCCGGCGGGAGGAGGCCGAGGCCGAACTCCAGCTCGTGGAGAACGATCGCCGACAGCCACAGCTCGTCTTGTCGGGAAAGGAACGCGACGACCCGCGGGTCCGGCGCGTCCCGCGTCGGCTCCGACACCACGTTCGTATCGAGGAGAAAGCCCTTCAATCCGACTCGCCGGCCGCCTCGCCGGCGGCGAAGGGAATCGCTCTCGCCGACTTCCTGTCGCCGGGAGGATCGAGATTCGCGCCGCGCGGCATGTTGTCGACCAGCCACTGCCCGAGCGGCGGGCGGCGCGGCGTCTTCGCATACCAGTCCGCGGCGGACACCACCACGAAGGACCGCCTCCTGCCGATATGCTGCGGTCCCTCCTCCTCGGACAATCGCAGCACCTCGGACAGGCGCGCCTTGGCCTCGGCGACGGTCCAGATTCGGCCGGGCTTCGAATGCGGGTCGGGCATGGTTCCTCCGCGCGGCGAAGATGGTCCAATATAGACTATATTGGGGCGCGCATCCACCGCTGGCCCTTCGATACGCCGCTTCGCGGCTACTCAGGGATGAGGGGTATTTCCTCATCCCGAGTAGCCCCGGACTCGATCCGGGGCGTATCGAGGGACGGCGGCTCTCCCCGCCGCCGTCTTGCCAGCCATCCGGCCGGGTGCGATCTTGCGCGGCTGGCGCGGGGCCGCCTCGTGGTCCGGAGAACGCCCCGCGACGCCGCCTGCGGTCGCGGAACGATGCCATTGCGATGGAGCCCGGGACGCAAGTGACACGGAGACCGCAATTTGCCGGGGCCCGGCGCCGGCTGGCATCGCTGGCGATCGTCGCCTGGGCGGCGGCGGGCGGGGCGGCGGGTGCGGACGGGCTCTATTTGCGGGCCGGGTTCGGTCTCGACCGCCCGGCCGAGACGGTTTTCACCGATCTCGACTGTTCGCGCGCCTCCCCGGCGGCGCTCTATGGCTGCGGCACAGGCGGCGACGGGGCGGCGCGGCGTTCGGTGGGCGATTTCGGCACCGCGCCCGCGATCGAACTCGGGCTCGGCTACGCCGCCATGCCCGCGCTGCGGCTGGAAGCGCTGGTCGAATACCGGCCGCGCCTCGCCTTCGAGGGCCGCGCCAACTTCCTGGAGCCCGGGCGACGGCAGTCGGTGGCGGCGACGCTGTCGTCGTTCGCCGCCATGCTGGCCGCCTATGTCGACCTGCCCGGGCTGGGCCTGCCGCGGCCCGGCCCGTTCGAGCCGTTCGTCGGCGCCGGCGTCGGCGGCGTGCGCACGAGGACCGGCGAAACCCGCATGCACTTTCCGGCGACCACGACCGTGGTGCCGGGGGCGCGCCGGATCGACCTCGCCTGGATGCTGACGGCCGGGGTGGCAATGGCGCTGGATGAGCGCGCGACGCTCGATCTGGCCTGGCGCTACACCGATCTCGGCGAGGCCCGCACCGGGCAAGGCGCGGGCCGGGTGGTCTGGCGCGACGGCAGCCGCGCGCCGCTGCCGCTCGACCTCGGCGCGACCAAAGCGCGGCTCGCGGGGCACGGGGTCCGGCTCGCCCTGCGCTACGCATTCTGAGGGGGCGCCCCCTACGCCGCGATCACCCCGTCCGCCACCCGCTTCCTGATCTCGTCCACCGTCGCCTGCACGGCGATCAGATAGCCGCGCGCCATCCCGTCGGCGAATTCCCGCTCCTCGGGGCTGCCATGCGCCATGCCCTCGCGTTCCAGGGTGAAGGCGAAGCGGAGGCGGAGCGCGCCCGTCTCGTCCTCCAGGATCTGGTTGACGATGGTGCCCATCTCGATGCCGGCGGTGCGGATGAACTCGACCTTCTCCTCGGGGTGGAAGAGGATCTTTTCGGTCATCGCCTGGCCGCCGAAGACGATGTCGCGGAAGAGCCCGTTGTCGAACCGCCCGGTCACCTTGCAATAGCTCATCGCCGGCACGAACGGCACCGCGTCCTCCGCCTTGAGCACCAGGCCGAGCCAGACATGGTGGCGGGTCAGCGCAGGCGCGCCCGGGGCGAGGTCCGCGTTGACCGGAACGCTGTGCTCGACCGAAAACATGGCGCCCTCCCAGCGCTTGCCGATGGCGGATCATCGCACCCAAGCCGCCGCCTTGCCAGTGATCGGGCCGGGTGCGATCTTGCCGCCGCGAAGACAGGGAGTTCGAGGTGAGCGAAACCGGAATGCGGCCCCGCCGCAGCCTCCTGTTCGTGCCGGGGCTGCGGCCGGACCGGTTCGAAAAGGCGCTGGCGGCGGGCGCCGACATCGTCTGCGTCGACATCGAGGACGCGGTGGCGCTGCCGCGCAAGGAGGAAGCGCGCGGCCTCGCTTTGCCTTTGTTCGCGGCGGCCCGGGACAGCGATGTCGGCGGCGATGTCGAGTGCATGCTGCGCATCAACCCGCTGTCGACCGAAGAGGGCCTGCGGGACATCCTGGCGCTCCGCGCCTCCGCCGCGCCGCCGCCGGCGCTGATGCTGGCGAAGGTGGGCTCGGCGGAGGAGATCGGGCTCTACGATGCGCTGCTCGACGGCAACTGCGCGAATATCCGCTACCACGTGATCGTCGAATCGACCGACGGGCTCGCCAATGTCCAGGAGATCGCCCGGGCATCTGC
The DNA here is from genome assembly GCA_965205995.1 of Alphaproteobacteria bacterium. Classification (GTDB taxonomy): domain Bacteria; phylum Pseudomonadota; class Alphaproteobacteria; order MPNO01; family MPNO01; genus MPNO01. The sequence continues at coordinate 3,147,406 of OZ242200.1, forward strand.
GCGGATCGATTCCCTGCTGTTCGGCGCGGTCGACATGTCGGCCGACCTGCGCGCGGAAAAGACCTGGGAAGCGCTGCTCTATGCGCGCTCGGCGGTGGTCCACGCCGCCGCAAGGAACGGGCTCGACCTGCTGGACGTCCCCTGGCTCAATCTCGGCGACCCGGACGGGCTCCTCGTCGAGGCGCGCGCCGCCGCCGCGCTCGGCTTCACCGGCAAGGCGGCGATCCATCCCAACCAGATCCCGGCGATCAACGAGATCTTCTCCCCCTCGCCGGCGGAGATCGAGCGCGCAAGGCGGATCATCGCGGCGTTCCGGGAGAACACGACCGGGCTGCTGGTGGTCGACGACGAGCTGATCGAACTCCCGGTGCTGCGCACCATGCACCGGGTGGTGGCGATCGCCGACCGGCTCGGGGGATGACGCCGTTCGGCGAAATTCTGGCCCGGGCGGAGGCCCGTGCGGGCGGGGCGGAGAGGCTCGCCGATCGCATGCCCGAAATCGCCCCGCCGGAGGCGCTCAGGCGCATCCCGGACGACCGATACCTGTCGCTGATGTCGCTCCGCGTCTTCCGCGCCGGCATACGGCACAGCGTCGTCGATGCCCGCTGGCCCGCCTTCGAGGAGGTATTCCGGGGCTTCGATCCGAACGCCGTCCGGGCGATGAGCGACGAGGAGCTCGAAGCCCTGACCGGCGATGAGCGCATCATCCGGCACTGGGGCAAGATCAAGGCGACGCGCGGCAACGCCGCCGCGATGTGCCGGGCGGCGGATGAGTTCGGCTGTTTCGGCGACTACATCGCCGGCTGGCCGGGCGCCGACATCGTCGGCCTCTGGGCCGACCTCGCCAGGCGCTTCTCCCAGCTCGGCGGCAACTCGGCCGCCAGGTTCCTGCGCATGGCCGGCAAGGACAGCTTCATCCTGACCCCCGACGTGGTGCGCGGGCTCAACGCCCACGGCGCCTGTGAGGGGACGCCCAAGGGCAAGCGGGCCCAGGCGGCGGTGCAGGAAGCGTTCAACGCCTGGGCCGCAGAATGCGGCCGCCCGCTGTCGCATATCAGCGTCGCGCTGGCGATCGCGAGCGCGTCCTGACCCCGGGCCGGCGCGCGCGCAGCGATGCCGGGTGACCTGGCGCGGCGGCTGGCCGCGATCCCCGCGCCGGTCCGGGGCGCCCTCTGGATGATGGGCTCGACCGCCTCATGGGCGGTCATGGCGACGCTGATCCGCTATGTCTCGGACGAGATCCACGCCTTCGAGATCGTCTTCCTGCGCAGCCTGTTCGGCATGCTGTTCCTGCTGCCCTGGCTCTACCGGTCGGGGCTCAAGGGGCTCTACACCCAGCGCTTCGGGATGCATTTCGCGCGCTCCTTCTTCGGCCTGGTCGCGGCCTATCTGATCTTCACCGCGATCACCCTCGATTCGCTCGGCAGCATCGCGGCGATCATGACCACGCGGCCGATCTTCGCCTCGGCGGCGGCGATCCTGATCCTGCACGAAGCCTCGCACGGGCGGCGCTGGTCGGCGGCGGCCCTCGGCTTCGTCGGCGCGCTGATCATCCTCCGCCCCGGGCTGGTCGAGATGTCGACCGGCGCGCTGCTCGCCTTCATCGGGGTCTTCGCCATGGTCGCGGTGGCGATCATCATGAAGTCGCTCGCGCGCACCGAACGCCCGGATGCGATGGCGACATGGCAGATGGTCGTCTTCGTCCCGGCCTCGCTGGTGCCGGCGCTGCTGGTCTGGACGACGCCGAGCTGGGGGGCGATCGGCGCATTGGTCGCCATGGGGTGCGCCGGCACCCTCACCCAGCGGGCGCTCGCCCGCGCCTACGAGGCGGCGGATGCCACCGTGGTGCTGCCCTTCGAGTTCACCCGGCTGATCTTTTCGGCGCTGATCGGCCTGCTCGCCTTCGGCGAGTTCCCCGATATCTGGGTCTGGGTCGGCGGCGCCGTCATCCTCGCCGGCATCGTCACCATGGCCGGGCTGGAGGCGCGGCGCGGCCCGGCGCGGGGCTGAGCCCGGCTGAGCGCGGTTGCGCGGCGCCGGCGCCCGGGCCATCATCGCCGGACCGTTCGGGCAGACGGAGGGGCGGCGTGCAGGGCTTCGAGATCAGGACGCTGTCGGATGCGCTCGGCGCGGAGATCGTCGGGCTCGACATCGCCGCGCCGGTCGACGCGGACACCGCCCGGGCGCTGCGGGCGGCGTGGCGCGACCACATCGTGCTCCTGTTCCGCGCGCCCGGCCTCACCCAGGAGCAGCAGCTCCGCTTCGTCGGGGCGTTCGGCAGTATCGGCACCCGCCCCCGGCCCAAGGGCGAGCGGCCGGAGGACGCGGCCTCGGTCGACGACGCGATGATGCTGATCTCCAACATCCGCATCGACGGCAAGCCGATCGGCTCGCTGCCGGACGGCGAGATGTTTTTCCACCACGACACGATCTTCAAGCAGGTGCCCAATCGCGGCACCGCCCTGTACGCGATCGAGGTGCCGGGCCAGGGCGGCAACACAAAATTCGCCAACCACTATCTCGCTTACGAGGCGCTGCCCGAACGGATCAGGGAGCGGGTCCGGGGCCGGACCGCGTACCACCTCTACGATTACGTCGTCTACAACAGCCGCGAGGGCAAGGGCGAGCAGGCGGAGACGGTCGACGGCTCGGCCCATCCGGTCTGCATCACCCACCCGGCGAGCGGCCGGACGGCGCTCTATGTCGACCGGCTGATGACGATGCGGATCGACGGCGTGCCGGAACCGGAAAGCGACGAAATCCTGGACCGGATGTTCGACATCGCCGAGCGCGAGGACCTGGTCTACGAGCATGTCTGGACGCCGGGCGATCTGCTGGTCTGGGACAATCTCTGCTCGTCCCACGCGCGCACCGATTTCCCGCCCGGCGAACGCCGGCTGCTGCGCCGCTGCCAGATCGCCGGGGACGGCCCGCCGGTCGAGTAGGGCGCCCTATTTCGACCACTTGGTCTTCGGCTTCCCGACCTCCACCCCGTCGACGAAGATCGCGTCGACGTTCTCGTTGTAGAAGCACATCAGATCCCTGATCTTCGGGCATTCGGGGATCGGGTCGGGGTAGCTCCAGACGATGTCCTCATGGCTCCGCCCGCCGATCGCGGCCGACCAGTAGACCGCCTCGCCCTTATAGGGGCAGCGCGTCGCGCTGTCGGTCGGCGCGAGCAGGTCCATGCGCACGTCCTCGCGCGGGATGTAGTAGCGCACCGGCAGCCTGGTCTCGAACAGGAAGTGGGCTTTCGTCGTCTGCGCCACCGTCTCGCCGCCGAGCACCACCCGCACCTTGCGCGACGACGGGATCGCGTCGATGCGCTTATAGGGGTCGCGCGCGTGGACGAAGATCTCCTCGTCCTCCTCGTACCAGCGATCGACCTTGCGCCAGTAGAACGCGGCGAGCCCGGCGAGCTCCGGCACCTCGTCGAACGGCGTCTCGTAGCTCCAGAGGATGTCGTCGACATTCCGCCCGCCGAGGGTGAGCGACCGGTAGGAGGCGTCCCCCTTATAGGGGCAGTGCGTGCTGGTGTCGGTCTTCGCCATCAGATCGAGCCGGACGTCCTCGAGGGGGAAGTAATAGACCGGCAAATGGTTGGCCTCGTGCAGCAGCGACATCCGCGTCGAATCGGCGATCGTCTCGCCGCCGATGACCGCGCGGACGCGGCGCGGGCTCGGCTCGACGCGGACATAGTGGTCCGGGTTCTTCGCAAAGCCGGGCCCGGGGCCGGATGTCTTGATCTCTGCCATCTTGGTCCTCCCTGCTGGCCAAGTGTCTTCCAGCCTCCGGCCGGGCGCAACCGCGCGATTGCCGCCCCGGCGCGAGGACGGCGCCTATGCGCCCGCCGCGGAGGACTGGACGCCGGGCTCCGCCTGAAGCGCGCCGGGGGCGGCTTCGATCCCGGATAGCGCGCCGGGATGGACCCGGATCGGCACGGCGGCATCGCCTTGCGGCTCGACGACGCCGACGATCGCGGCGTCGGTGCAGCCGGCCTCGCGCAGCGCCGCGAGGCAATCCGCCGCGCGGTCGCCCGGCAGGCTCGCGAGCAGGCCGCCCGCGGTCTGCGGATCGAACAGGATCGGGTAGAGCGCCGCCGCCCCCTCCCCCCGGATCGCGCGCGCCTGGCGCGCGTTCTGCTTGTGGAGCGAGCTCTCGATCCCGGCGGCGAGACAGTCGCGCGCGCCCTCCAGGATCGGCAGATCGGCGGCGGCCAGGACGATGCCGACCGCCGAGGCGCGGACCATCTCGACCAAATGGCCGGCCAGGCCGAACCCGGTCACGTCGGTGCAGGCGCGCGCCCCGTGCAGCGACAGGATTTCGGCCGCCGCCCGGTTTGACGCCAGCATCGAGGCGATCGCGCGGTCGATCCATCTTCCCTTCGCCCTGCACCGCATGTCGGCGGCGAACAGCGTGCCGGTGCCGAGCGCCTTGGTCAGGATCAGCCGGTCGCCGGGGCGCATCCCCGCCTTGCGCAGCACGCGGGACAGATCGACCGGCCCGCTGACCGCGAGCCCCAGCGCGCGCTCGGCCCCCTCCCCCGTATGGCCCCCCACCAGCGCCGCCCCGGCATCGGCGAGCACCTCGTTCACGCCCTGCATCATGTCGGCGATCTCGGTCGCGATCTTGTCTTCCGGCCCGTAGGGAACGGTGACGATGGCGAGCGCGGTTTGCGGCGCCGCGCCCATCGCATAGATGTCGCCGAGCGCGTGGTTGGCAGCGATTCGGCCGAACAGATAGGGATCGTCGATGAAGGAGCGGAAATGATCGACCGTCTGGACCACCGACTTGCCCTCGGGCACCTGGAACACCGCCGCATCGTCGGGGTCGCGCAGGCCGATCAGGATGTCGTCGCGGGCCCGCGGCTCGACCCCGGCGATCACCCGTTCGAGCACGTCCTGGCCGATCTTGGCGCCGCAGCCGCCGCAGCGCATTTCGAGGTCGGCGAGCTGCGGCAGGCCGGGGGAAGGCGCCGGCGCCGGCTCGGCCGCCATCTCGGGCAGATCGGTGTATTTCCGCATCCAGCGCCGGTCGATCCAGTCCTTCGCCCGCCACACAAAGCGTCCGCCGACGGCGAACCGGCCGCGCGAGGCGACCGCGTAGGCGTCTCCGGTGGAGATCAGGCTCAGATAGGCGCGTTGCGGCCGGTAGGCGCGGAGCGGCCGCCCGGTCAGCGCCCGGCGCAAATTCTCGGCAAGCGGCGGTCCCTGGCGGACCGCGAACACGCCGGCCCTCGGCCTCTTGTGGTCGATCATCGTCGCCACGTCGCCGCAGGCGAAGACATCGGTGTGCGACGTGGAGCGCAGAAACCCGTCGACGCGGATAAACCCGTCCCCGTCGACGTCGAGCCCCGCATCCGCCGGCCAGGACTCGGCGGCGGCGCCGGTGACCCAGAGGATCTCGTCGGCGGCGACGGTTTCGCCGCCCTCGAGCACCAGCGCGCCCGGCTCGACCCGGGTCACCGCGCGGCCGGTCACCGCCGCGATTCCCCGCGCGGCGAGGATCCGCGCGAACTTGTCGCGGGTGGCGGCGTTGTGGGCGGGAAGCAGCTCAGCCGCCGCATCGACGATCGTCATCGCCACCGCGCCCGGCCTCTCCGATCCGCGCGACAGGCGATGCTGCACCGACAGCGCGAGCTCGACCCCGCCGGCCCCGCCGCCGACCACGGCGATGTTCGCCGTGCCGCCGCGCCGGCTCACCCGCTCGGCGAGCGCCTCCCAGTGCGCGATGAAGCGGCCGATCGGCTTGACCGGCACCGCGTGTTCCGCCGCACCCGGAACGTCGTCGCTGCGCGGCGCGGCGCCGATGTCGATCGACACCACGTCATAGGGGACGGGCGGGCGCGCGGCGGACAGCACGAGCCGGGCGTCGAGATCGATCCCGGTGACCGCCTGGCGATAGATCCGCGCCCCGGCCAGATTGGCAAGCGGACGCAAATCGATATGGCAGTCGTCGAGGTGGTAATGCCCGGCGATGTGGCCCGGCAGCATGCCCGAATAGGGGGTATGCACGTCGCGGGTTATCAGCGTCGTCCTGACCCCCGGCAGGGGCTTCATGGCGAACGCCTTGAGGACGGCGACATGGCTGTGACCGCCGCCGACCAGGACCAGATCCTTGACGACGGGCGCTTGCGGTTTCATCGACCCCCGCTCCCGGAACCGCAGGAAAACAGTGCCGCGCCCCGGCCCGGGCCAGCGCGGCGGGCGGCGAGCGGGTCAGTCGTCGCGATAGGTGCGCTCGCGCCGCTCGTGGCGTTCCTGGGCCTCGATGCTGAGGGTCGCGATGGGCCGCGCCTCGAGCCGTTTGAGTCCGATCGGCTCGGCGGTCTCCTCGCAATAGCCGTAGGAGCCGTCCTCGATCCGCATCAGGGCCGAATCGATCTTGGCGATCAGCTTGCGTTCTCGATCCCGCGTCCTGAGCTCGATGGACCGGTCGGCTTCGATGGTCGCCCGGTCGGCGAGATCGGCCGCGGGGGTATGATCCTCCTGCAGGTTCTCCAGCGTGGCCGAACTTTCCTGAAGCAACTCGTCCCGCCAGGACAGCAGCTTGTCGCGAAAATAGTCGCGCTGCCTCTTATTCATGAACGGCTCGTCCTCGCGTGGACGATACCCCTTCGGCAGGCTGATCCGCTTCGCCACCGCCGCTCCCCGTTTTGTCGGCGCGGGAGTATAGGGGCACCGCCTCGGACGCCGCAACAACCAGAACGCCCGCCGGCGCAACCCGGAAACATGGGGCGGGAAGGCGCGGAATCGGCTGCGTTTGACAGCCCGGATGCGGCGTCTATACTCCGCGGTCTTCCCGAGAACGCGGGCGGAAACGCCCCGTCCTCCGCGCTTGCGGCGGGCCGATCGGGACAAAAAAGAACCGAACAAGGACATGGACAATGACGAAGCGAGTACGCTCCAAATACAAGATCAACCGGAGGCTCCGGGTCAATCTCTGGGGCCGGCCCAAGAGCCCGGTCAACAGGCGGGACTACCCGCCGGGCGAGCACGGTCAACGCCGCCGCAAGGTGTCCGATTTCGGCACCCAGCTGCAAGCCAAGCAGAAGCTGCGGGGGTATTACGGCAATATCACCGAGAAACAGTTCCGCCGGCTTTACCAGGAAGCCGTCAGGCGGCGCGGCGACACGGTCGAGAACCTGGTGGGGCTGCTGGAGCAACGGCTCGATGCGGTGGTTTACCGGCTCAAATTCGTGCCGACCGTCTTTGCCTCGCGCCAGTTCATCAACCACGGCCATGTCAGCGTCAACGGGCGCCGGGTGACGATCCCGTCATACCGGGTCCAGGTCGGCGACGAGATCGAGGTGCGCGAACGCTCGCGCGGCATGGGGCTGGTGCTGGAGGCGACGGATTCGCCGGAGCGGGACGTGCCGGACTATTTCGAGGTCGACTACAACAAGATGGTCGGCAAGATGCTGCGCATCCCGCAGCTCGCCGAGATCCCCTACCCGGTCCAGATGGAACCCAACCTGGTCATCGAGTTCTACTCGCGTTAGCCCGCCGCGCGCGGGGCGGGCCTTCCCCTATTCGGGGTTGGCGAGCTGGACGTCGATGCCGCGGGTCGAGAGCAGCTCCATCAGCTCGCCGGTCTCGTACATCTCGCGGATGATGTCGCAGCCGCCGACGAATTCGCCCTTGACGTAGAGCTGCGGGATCGTCGGCCAGCTCGAGAAGTGCTTGATGCCCTCGCGGAGCTCGGGATCGCGCAGCACGTCGACGCCCTTGAACGGCACGCCCAGATTGCTCAAGGCCTGAACCACCGTGGACGAGAACCCGCATTGCGGGAACACCGGCGTACCTTTCATGAACAGAACGACATCGGTTTCCCCGATATCTTCGCGAATGCGGTCGAACACGGCGGGTTCGCTCATCTCGGGCTCCTGTTGCAATACATGCCTCAGCCGTCTTCCGGAAGCGCGGTCTGCAGCGCGAGCGCGTGTAGCTCGCCGCCCATCCGCCCCTGAAGCGCCTGATAGACCATCTGGTGTTGCTGAACTCTCGTCTTGCCCTTGAACGCCCCGGAGACGACATGCGCCGCGTAGTGGTCGCCATCCCCCGCGAGGTCCTGGATGCTGACCACCGCGTCGGGAAGGGTCTCCTTGATCAGGCGCTCGATGTCGCCTGGGTCCATGGGCACAGCTGCGATCCTCGATTTTATAGCCGGCGGGGCTGACGCCCCTCCATGAAGCGCGGGAACCACGCCTCGTGCGCTTCTCTCAGCCTGCCAAGGGATATACGACCGTGACCGGAGACAGTCAACGCCGCCCCCGCGCTGCGGCCGATCGCGGCCGCCGGCACGCCGGATGCGGCGGCCGCGGCGAGCAGCAAGGCGGCGTCGGGCACCGCCACCAAATAGCGGCCCTGGTCCTCCCCGAACAGCCAGGCCAGCGGGTCCGTATCCGGCGGCGGCGCGATCTCGGCGCCGATCCCCGACGCGAGCGCCATTTCCGCAACCGCCACCAGCAGCCCGCCGTCGGAGATGTCGTGGCAGACTTCGACGCCACCGGCTTCGATCAGGCCGCGAACGAAAAGGCCGTTGCGGCGCTCGATTTCGAGATCCACCGGCGGCGGCGGCCCGCCCGGGGTCCCCAGGACGTCGCGCAGGAACAGCGACTGGCCGAGATGGCCCGCGGTCGCGCCGATCGCGACGATCTCGCGATCGGCGGCGAAGGCGATCGTCGTGCGGCGGGAAACATCGTCCACGAGACCGAGCCCGCCGATCACCGGCGTCGGCAGGATGGCGCGCCCGTCGGTCTCGTTGTAGAGCGAGACATTGCCCGAGACCACGGGGAAGTCGAGCGCGCGGCACGCCTCGCCGATGCCCTCGATGCAGCCCACGAGCTGGCCCATGATCTCGGGCCGTTCCGGGTTGCCGAAATTGAGGTTGTCGGTCACCGCGAGCGGGCGCGCGCCCGCCGCCACCAAATTGCGCCAGGCCTCGGCCACCGCCTGGCGCCCGCCTTCGCGCGGATCGGCGGCGCAGTAGCGCGGCGTGCAATCCGTGGTCAGGGCGATCGCCCGGGCGCTGCCGTGGATGCGGATCACCGCCGCGTCGCCGCCCGGCCGCATCACGGTGTCGCCCATCACCATGTGGTCGTACTGCTCCCAGATCCAGCGCCGCGATGCCAGATCCGGGGTGGCGATCAGCCTTTCGAGCGCTTCGAGGGGCGCGATTCCGGCCTCCCCCGCCGGCGGCATGGCGCAGGGCGGGGTCACGACATGGGGACGCCGGTAGCGGGGCGCCGCCTCGACCAGGGGGTCGACGGGTATGTCCGCCGCGGTTTCGCCTGCATGGGTGAGCGTGACGCGGCCGGTATCGGTCAGCCGGCCGATGACCGCGAAATCGAGCCCCCATTTGCGGAATACGCGCGCGGCGGCCGGCTCGGCTTCCGGGCGCAGCACCATCAGCATCCGTTCCTGGCTCTCGGACAGCATGATTTCGTAGGCGTTCATCCCGGCCTCGCGGGTCGGCACGAGGTCGAGATCGAGGGCGATGCCGACGCCGCCCTTGGCCGCCATCTCCAGCGCCGAGGAGGTCAGCCCCGCCGCCCCCATGTCCTGGATCGCGACGATCGCATCGGTCGCCATCAACTCGAGACAGGCTTCGAGCAGCAATTTTTCGGTGAACGGATCGCCGACCTGGACGGTCGGCCGCCTGGCTTCCGCGTCGGCGTCGAAGGCGGCGGAGGCCATGGTGGCGCCGTGGATGCCGTCGCGCCCGGTCTTCGATCCGACATAGACCACCGGGTTCCCGACGCCGGTCGCCCGGGCGTAGAAGATCCGGCCGGCATCGGCGATGCCGACGGCCATCGCGTTGACCAGGATATTGCCGTCATAGGCGGGGTCGAACCCGGTCTCCCCGCCGACGGTGGGGATTCCGATGCAATTGCCGTAGCCGCCGATGCCGGAGACCACGCCGGAGACGAGGTGGCGGGTCCGCGGATGGTCCGGGCTGCCGAAGCGCAGCGCGTTCAGCACCGCGACCGGCCGCGCGCCCATGGTGAACACGTCGCGCAGGATGCCGCCGACGCCGGTCGCCGCGCCCTGATAGGGCTCGATGAAGGAGGGATGGTTGTGGCTCTCGATCTTGAAGACCGCGGCCTTTCCGTCGCCGATATCGACCACGCCGGCGTTCTCGCCGGGGCCGCAGATCACCCAGGGCGCCTCGGTCGGCAATGTCGCCAGCCAGGCGCGGGATGACTTGTAGGAGCAGTGCTCGGACCACATCGCCGAGACGATGCCGAGCTCGACCAGATTGGGCTCGCGCCCGAGGATGTCGAGGAGGCGGGCGTACTCGTCCTCGGTGAGACCGTGCTCGGCGACGATCTCCGGTGCGATCTCCGGCGCGATCACCGACGCCGCCCCCACGGCCCGCGACGGGAAGCGAATGAGATCGGCCGGCGGATTCGCGCGCCCGGCCTTCTGTCCCACAGCGGAACATGGGCGCGCTTGAAAAAGAGGATCAGAACCGCGCCGGCGGCGAAGCCGCCGACATGGGCCCACCAGGCGATGCCGGCGCCGTCGCTCCGCTCGGTCAGCGCGTTGAGCACTTCGAGCCCGATCCACCCCCCCAGCACGATCACCGTGGGCAGCCGGATCGGAATGATCCCGAACAGGAGCCCCCATACGCCGACCCGCGGATGCAGCATGAAATAGGCGCCGAGCACGCCGGCGACGGCGCCGCTCGCCCCCACGGTGGGGATTGTCGATCCCGGAACGCTGAGCGCATGGGCGAGCCCGGCGATCGCGCCGCAAACGACGTAGAAGACGATAAAGCGGCGATGGCCCATCGCGTCCTCGACATTGTCGCCGAACACCCAGAGGAACATCATGTTGCCGATCAGGTGCAGCCAGCCGCCATGCATGAACATGCTCGTCAACAGCGTCGCCGGCGCGGGCAGGATTGCGGCTTCGGGCGGAAGCGCCGCGTCCCCCCACAGCACCGCCGGGATCACGCCGTAGCGGAAGAAGGCGATCTCGTACTCCCGCTCGCTCAGCCCGAGCTGCCACAGGAAGGCGAGCACGCAGCCCGCGATCGTCGCCATCGTCACGAAGTGATAGCGGATCCAGATCCGCGGGTTGTCGTCGTTGAGGGGAACGAAGGCCATGTCAGGCGGCGAGGCTGTCGGCGAGCGCCTCGAACAGCGCGCGGCCGTCGGTCCCGCCGAGCACGGCCTCGGCGGCGCGTTCGGGATGCGGCATCATGCCGAGGATGCGGCAGGCCGGATCGAGGATACCGGCGATGGCGGCGGCCGAACCGTTGGGGTTGTCCCGGTAGCGGAAGGCGACAAGCCCCTCGCCCTCGAGCCGGGCGAGGGTCTCGCTATCGGCGACGTAGTTCCCGTCATTATGGGCGACCGGCATGGTCAGGGTGGCGCCGGGCCGGTAGCCGCGGGTGAAGATGGTGTCGGTGCGCTCGACCCGGAGCGCCACGTCGCGGCAGATGAAGCGCAGCCTTGCGTTCCGCATCAGCACGCCCGGCAACAGCCCGGCCTCGGTCAACACCTGGAAGCCGTTGCAGATGCCGAGCACCGCCACGCCCGCGCGCGCCCGCGCCGCGACTTCGCGCATCACCGGGGAATGGGCCGCCATCGCGCCGGAACGCAGGTAATCGCCATAGGCGAAGCCGCCCGGGATGACGATCAGATCGACCGGGGGCAGCGCGGCGTCGGCGTGCCACACCATCGCCGGCGCCCGCCCGGCAACCGCTTCGATCGCCACCGCGCTGTCGCGGTCGCAGTTGGATCCCGGGAAGACGATGACGGCGGTTTTCACGCCGCCGGTGTGACGAGCGGGGTCATGGCCTTACCGATCTCCGCGGTTCGCGCAAGTCATCCCGTCAGGGTGATCTCGTAGTCCTCGATCACCGTGTTGGCGAGCAGCCGCTCGCACATCGTCTCCAGGCTCTCCCGGGCGCGGGCGGCGTCGGTCTCGGCAAGGTCGATATCGATCACCTTGCCCTGGCGCACCTCGCCGATGCCGGCGAAGCCGAGCGCGGCCAGCGCCTGGCCGACGGCCTTTCCCTGGGGGTCGAGCACGCCGTCCTTGAGCGTGATATGGATCCGCGCCCGCACCGGGGCGCTATTGCATCACCGCCGGGCCCTTCAGGTCGCCGGGGGCGCGCTCGGGAAGGATGCCGAGACGGCGCGCGACCTCCTGATAGGCCTCTTCGACGGCGCCGAGATCGCGGCGGAAGCGATCCTTGTCCATCTTCTCGTTGGTCTTGAGATCCCACAGCCGGCAGTTGTCGGGGCTGATCTCGTCGGCGAGCACGATGCGCATCTCGTCGTTGGTCCACAGCCGCCCGTATTCGAGCTTGAAATCGACCAGCCGGATGCCGACCGTGATCAGCAGCCCGGTCAGGAAGTCGTTCACCCGGAGCGACATGTGCATGATCTCGTCGAGCTCCTGCGGCGTCGACCAGCCGAAGGCGGTGATGTGCTCCTCGGCGACCAGCGGATCGGACAGCTCGTCGGACTTGTAATAATATTCCACGATGGAGCGCGGCAGCGGCGTGCCCTCGGCAATGCCGAAGCGCTCGGCGATCGAGCCGGCGGCGACGTTGCGCACGACGATCTCGATCGGAATGATCTCGACCTCGCGGATCAACTGCTCGCGCATGTTGAGGCGCCGCACGAAATGGGTCGGAATCCCGATCTCGGCGAGCTTGAGCATCAGATATTCGGAGATCCGGTTGTTCAGGACCCCCTTGCCGGTGATCGTGCCGGTCTTGGCGTTGTTGAACGCGCTCGCGTCGTCCTTGAAGTACTGGACGAGGGTACCCGGCTCCGGCCCTTCGAAAAGGACCTTGGCCTTGCCCTCGTAAATCCGTCTGCGGCGGGCCATGGCTTGGGGCTCGAAACCAGGGGAAAGGAAAGCGGCGCGCGTGTCGGCCGCCGGGTGGATATAACAATTTGTCGGGTCGCGAACAATGGCGACGATGGATCGCGGCGCGAAACGGCGAGAATCGGCTACTCCACGGGCCGGTAGGGGGCCTCCCCGGGGCGGCCGGCGGCGAACAGGAACACCGCCCTGCGGCCGTCGATTTGCGGCGCCGCGAGGGCGATCAACGAGCTCGACAGGGTTCCGAACGGCGTCCCGGTCACCACCGTCATCGCTTCCCGCGGCCCGGCCTCGGGCAGGCTCTCGCGCGCCGCCAGAAGCTCGGTCCAGGAGGTCCAGTCGCCGGATGCGGGATCCGGCGCCGCGGCGTCGCGGAAAAGCGGCAGATAGAGCCCGGTCCGGGCCGAGCCCGCCGCGTCGTTGAGGTCATGGGCGGTGACCATCGACAGGCCCTCGCCGATCTCGTGCAGCGCGATCCGCCCGTCGCCATCGGCTCCGAACCCGCGCAGCCAGTAGGCATCCCGGTTGTCGGCGATGACGAGGTTGAAGCTCCGGTAGCTGCGCCCGTCGATGGCGGAAAGCGCGCTCGCCGCCGCGACGGCGTCGGCGTGGTCGAGGGCTTCGAGCACCAGCTCGCCGCGCGAGCGCAAATGCGGATCCGGGCCCAGCGAATCCGGCCGGTTGAGCACGCCGGCGAGCACGCCGTGATCGTTGAGCCCGAGCCAGGTTCCGCCGGCGAGCTCGTCCATCCCGGCAACCACGTCCGGGCGGTCCGGCCAGTGCCGCCCCGGCGCCAGCCAGGGCCGGTCGGCGCTCTCGTCCCGGTTCGCCGCGACCAGCACCGGCCAGTCATGGCCGGGCCGTCTGAGGATGACAAGTGTACACATCGGCGCATATCGGTCGTTGCAGGCGGCGTGGCGCCCAACATATATAGGACGAATCGGCCCTCACGGGGCCGGAGACCGGTCCCAGAGGAGAAAGAGCGCGATGTCCGCCTTCGAAGATCGAGAAAAGGGCTACGAGGCCAAGTTCAAGCACGACCAGGAGTTCCAGTTCAAGGCCACCGCCCGGCGCAACAAGCTGCTCGGCCTCTGGGCCGCGGAGAAGCTCGGGCTCTCGGGCAACGATGCGGAGGCCTATGCCAAGGAGGTCGTGGTCGCGGATTTCGAGGAGCCGGGGGACGATGACGTGCTCCGCAAGGTCGCCGGGGACCTCGAAGCCAAGGGCGTCGGCGCACCGGATGTCCGCCACGAGATGGAGCGGCTGATGCCGATAGCCGCCGAACAGGTGGCGAGCGAGAACTAGCCACCAGCCTGCCGCCGCCGAACAGGGTGGGGAGGTAGCGGGGCGCGTCGATGCAGTCCTGAAAACGGCGCTTGGTCGCCACCGGATCGAAACCGGAAGGCGGGACCACGATTTCGAGGTCGGGCGCGGTCGCCAGCGCGAGGAGCGACGGCCCGGGCCCGTCCAGCGCCTCGGTTAGCGCCGGGCGAAGGGCATCGTCGGTTTCGATGTTGCGGGCGCTCGGCAGGCCGGCGGCGCGGGCGAGGGCGGCGAAGTCGAGCCCGGTATTGGTCAATGCCTGGCCGCCCGAAGCCCCGTGAACCCCGTTCTGGATCAGCAGGACGGTGAGGTTGCCGGGCGCGGCGGCGCCCACGGTTACGAGACCGCCCATATGCATGAGAAGCCCGCCGTCGCCCTCGACGACGACGACCTCGCGGTCGGGCCGCGCGACCGCGAGCCCGAGCGCCAGCGGCAGAGCGAGCCCCATGGCGTCTTCGAGGTAGAAATTCTCCCCCCGGTCGCGGACCACCGCCCACAGATAGGACGCATTGCCGAGCGAGGTGACGACCAGCGTCTCCGCCGGCAGCGCATCGGCCAGCACGCGGTAATAGGCCTCGCGGGTCGGCGGCGATCGCCTCACCATTGCACGTCCTCGCGGCCGAGCAGCAGGACGAACGGCGAGGACGCCTCCTCGGCATAGGTCGCCGCCTGCTCCACCTGGGGGCCGATCGGCCGGCCGCCGTCGGCGACGGCGTAGCCGAGGCCGAACCCGCGCAGCACGGGTTCCGTCACCCTTCCCTTGGGCACATGGTAGAACACCGGATCGGCCGGCGTTCCGCGGTAGGATGCCAAAATCAGCAGCGGGAACTGGTAGCGCTGGGCGAGGCAGACCATGCCCGCGCCCATGCTCAACAGGCCCACATTCTGGATGATCAGGGCGGTGCGGGCGCCGCCGAGCCGCGCGCCGCAGGCGATGGCGAGGGCTTCTTCCTCATGGGTGGCGCGGGTCAGCGCGATCCAGGGCGCCTGCTCGATCCTGACCAGGAACTCGCCGAGCCAGCCGTCCGGCACCGTCACGGCGGCGCTCATGCCGATACGCTCCAGGGTTTCCAGGATCTCGGACGGGCGGTGGGTGGCGTTCATCGGGGTACAAGACCGCCCGGCGGGAACCGCGTCAAGCGTTCGCCAGGGAACCGCCGGCCGGGAAATCGCTTGCTGGCGCGTTTCGGGCCGCTCTAGACTTCATCCCGACAAGAACGACCCCACGGCCGGCGCTCCGCAAGACGGTTCGCCGCGTCGGCAGGGGTCACCACCGGGGAGGAACTGTTCGATGAAATACGCGACCCGCGCGAGCAGCGCGATCGGAACCGGATTGCTGGCGCTCGCCCTGGTGGCGGGTGGGAGCGCCGAGCTCCGCGCCGCGCCGGCCAAGCTGACCATGGTCGGCTCCTGGCCGCCCAAGGTGTCCTCGGCGGCCGATATCGGCATCAAGTACCTGGAGACGGTGAACAAGCTCGCCAAGGGCGAGATCGAGATCGCCTTCAAGGGATCGCGCGACGTGGTGCCGACCTTCGATCAGCCCGAGGCGCTGGTGCGCGGCCTGTTCGACGTCTGGTACGGCGCGCCCAACTACTGGGCCGGCGTCGTCCCGGGCGGCTATTTCTCCGAATTGTCGCCTTACGAGATCCCGGATAACGGGCCGGGCAGCGAGCTGTTCGCGTTCATCGTCAAGATGTTCGAGCGTCACGGCGTGCGCTATCTCGGTCATTTCTCGGGTGAGCCGGATACCGGCAACCACTTCTTGTACACGCAGAAAAAGATCTCCGGCATCGGCGATCTCAAGGGGCGCAAAATCCGCGTGCCGCCGCTGACCCGCTTCTTCGTCAAGAATATCGGCGCGGAGCCGGTGACCCTGCCGCCGAGCGAGGTCTATCTGGCGCTGGATCGCGGCACCGTCGAGGGGTTCACCTGGCCGTATTACGACGGCTTCACCGCTTTCGGATGGCACAAGATATCGAAATTCGTCATCGCCCATCCGCTCTACCGGGACGGCGTCAGCGTCAAGATGAACCTCGCCAAGTGGAACAAGCTGTCCGGCGATCAGCAGAAAATCATGCTGGAAGCAGTGAGCCGGACCCAAGCGTGGTCGCAGGGCTGGGTGTCGGCCTACCAGGCGGTGCAGCTCAAGGACATGCTGAAGGGCGGCATGAAGCTGGTGACGTTCTCGGACGAGGAGGCCGCGCACTGGGAGACCACCGCCAACGAGGCGCTCTGGGCCCAGTTCAAGTCGGTGATGAGCGCGGACGACTACGCAACCGCCCGGCGTCTGCTGGGATACAAGTAAGCGTTGAATGGCCGGCCGGCGGACCCGCGCGGATGCGGGCCCGCCGGCCGGTCCCTCTTCAAGTCCCGGTTCATTGACCGACAGCCCCTCTGAGGGATTGGCGACGGACCCGCGCCGCCCGCGCGCGGTGCGCGTGTTCGACCTGATCGTCGATGGCGGGGCGATACTGGCCGCCGTGCTGATGGTCGCGGTCATGCTGACCACAACCGTCAAGGTCGTCTTCCGCTACGGCCTCCGCGAAGGCCTGATCGGGATCGACCAGGTCAGCGGCACCATGCTGCTCTACATCACCTTCCTCGGCGCCGCCTGGGTGCTGCGCCGCGAGGAGCATGTGACGCTCGATCTGCTGGTCGGCCGGATGGCGCCGGGGGTCCGCCGGCATCTGTTGATCTGGGGTTCCGTCGTGGGCGCGCTGGTCTGCCTCACGGTGTCGGGGTTCGGAACCTTCGAGACCGTCACGTCGTGGCAGAGGGGGATCCGGATCCCGGCCGAGCTTGAGATGCCGCGGGCGATCAACCTGGTGGTGATCCCGGTCGGCTGCCTGTTCCTCGGCCTCCAGTTCGTGCGCCGCGCCTGGCGCCATTGGCAGCGGGCCGCACCGGCCGCGTCCGCGGGGGGCGGTTGAGCGGCGATGGAGTGGTGGTTCCATCTGCTGTGCTTCTTCGGCGGGCTCGGCGTCCTGCTGCTCGCCGGCATTCCCGTGGCGGTCGCCTTCATGCTGGTCAATCTGGTCGGGGTCTATGTGTTCTGGGGCGGCGCCATGGGGCTCAACCAGCTGATCCTCAGCATCGACAGCTCGGTCTCGACCTTCGTCCTGGTGCCGCTGCCGATGTTCATCCTCATGGGATCGGTGATGTTCCATTCCGGCGTCGCGTACAAGATGATCGACGTGCTCGACCAGTGGCTCGGCCGGATCGCCGGGCGGCTGGCCGTGCTCGCGGTCGCCGCCGGGGCGCTGTTCGCGACGTTGACCGGCGTTGCGATGGGAAGCGTCGCCATGCTGGGCTCGACGCTCGCCCCCGACATGGAGCGCCGGGGCTACGCGAAATCGATGTCGCTCGGCCCCATCCTGGCGAGCGGCAGCCTGGCGATCATGATCCCGCCGAGCGCGCTCGCCGTCATCCTGGCGAGCCTGGGCCGGTTCTCGGTGGGCAAGCTGCTCATCGCCATCATCGTGCCGGGGCTGTTGCTGGCGGTCATCTATGTCGCCTACATCGTCATCCGCTGCCACCTGCAACCGTCGCTCGCGCCGGTCTACAGCGTGGCGCCGACGCCGCTGCCGCGCCGCCTCGCAGATTCCGCGCGCTACGTCCTGCCGCCGGTCTCGATCATTCTGCTGGTGATCGGCACGATCTTTCTCGGCATCGCCACGCCCACCGAAGCCGCGGCGGTGGGCGCTCTTCTGAGCTTCGCGGTGGCCGCGCTCTACCGCCGCCTGACCTGGGAGGTGACCAAGAAAGCGGTCGGCTCGGCGACCTCGCTCTCGGTGATGGTGCTGCTGATCCTGACCGGCTCGGCCGCCTTCGGCCAGCTCCTCAGCTTCTCCGGCGTCACGCCGGCGATCACCCGCCTCGCCACCGACCTGCCGGTGGATCCGATCGTCATCCTGATCCTGATGCAGCTCGTGGTGATCTTTCTCGGCATGTTCATCGAGCAGACATCCATCGTCATGGTGACCATTCCGATCTTCATGCCGATCGTCGGGGCGATGGGCTGGGACCCGGTGTGGTTCGGCGCGATCATGGTGCTGAACCTGGAAATGGCGACCATCTCGCCGCCCTTCGGCCTGTCGCTGTTCGTCATGAAGGGCATCGCGTCGCCGGACACGACGATGAACGACATCTATCGCGCCGCCCTTCCCTTCGTCGGGCTGAACCTGATCGTCATGGCGGTGATGATCGCCTTCCCCGGCAGCGTCCTCTGGCTCCCCGGGCTGATGGAGTAGTCGCGGCCCGGCGACCGCGCCGACAAACCCTATCAGGCGGGCTCGGTCCCGAAATCGGGATAGTGCTCGGTGCGGAACGACGACAGCGCCACCGGGTCGTCGGCCGAACGGTCGTTGACGACCAGCTCGAACACGATTTCGCCCGGCGATCCCGGCGTCACCTCGATCAGCCGCGCCAGGCAGTGGCCGGCATAGACGCTGGCGGACGGCACCCCGTCGACGGTACAGACCCCGCCATAGTTGATGAACGTGTTGCCGGTTCGCGGCAGCCGGAACACGCCGCTCTGATAGGCCGAGAAGGTGCCGTCGTCGCGCTGCCCGCGGCACCAGACCTGGCTTGCCGTCCGGGCGTCCGCATCGACGGCGAACTCGACGGCCCGGCTGTAGCTCGCGGCGCCCTCCATCTTCGCATCGGGCGGTGCGGCGCGCTCATTGCCGTTGTCGAAGCAGAGGATGGTGCCCGCCCGCGACACCGAACAATCATGCTGGTGGTATTGCCATTCGAGCCCGTCCGCCGGGGTCAGCAGACGTTCGGACCAGGGCGCGCGCCAGTTGGCAGGGGTGCCGAGGATCCAGTCGAGCGCGCCGGTCGACCGGTCGATCCCGATCAGGCAGTCCTGATGGCGCACCGACGCGACGATCCGGTCGCGGTCCGCGTCATAGGCAAGCCCGTTGACGTGGCTCCAGTCGCAGGTATCGGGATAGCCGCGGCGCACCCAGTAGCCGGCGCGGCTGCCGTAGCACACCCGGCGGGGGTCGAGCAGGTCCAGCATCCGGTACTCGTTGACCACCGATCCGTCGCGCGCGAACTCGACGATCACGTCGCCGACCACGCGCGCGGTTTCGGTCTCGCCGCCGGGATCTTCCTCTTTCACCGGAAATCCCTCGATGTCGCGGATCTCCATGCTGCACACCAGGATATTTCCCGACGGCAGCTCGATGGCGGAGTGGTGGAACATCTCGGTCGCCACCGGGATCGCGCCGGCAGGGGGCGTCTTGCCCTCCCACCGGCCGGCCGCATACCACTCGGCCACGGTATCGCCGAGCAGGTCGATCTCGCAGAGCCGCCCGTCGGCGACATAGAGGATGTTGCCGTTCGCAAGCCGGCGCACATCGCCGACCGCCTCGTCGATCCGGTAGAACCAGGCGATCTCCCCCGCGCGGTCGAGAGCGACGATGAGACCGAACCCGGGGAGATGTTCGGAAGCCGGCGAGTAGCGGATATTGAACAGCATCGCGCCGGGCTCGCGCTTCTCCGGCACGCGGGTCGTCACCTGTAACGGCGGAAAATCGCCGGGGAGTCGCGGCGCGGTGAAGGCGAGCGGCGCAGGCCCCGCGATCCGGTTTCCATCCTCGTCCTCGGCCGCGACCGATACGGTGCAGGTCTCGCCGGGGCGGATACCGACCAGCGGCACGCGGTGCTGGCTGCGCGCCGCATCGCCGGTCCGCGCCCGCCACCTGCGATCCGAGCCCGACACCTCCACGATCGCCCGCGAAGGCGCGTCGGTGGCGAATTCGACGACGGCGGCAAGCGGTGCCCGCGGGTTCGGGTTGGCCGCGATTGCCGGGATGGATGAAAACTTCATGCGTGTCCCCTATATGAACGCTGTCGCCGTGGGTCCCGTCGCCGGACGCGCGAAATCCGGCGGCTCCCCCCGATCCCTCTAGCGTAACCGGCGGATCGGTGCCACAACGCGGGGGGGAAACACGAAAGTTGGGAGGTGCAGGATGGTACACCGTTTTATGGCGGCGTTCGCCGCCGCAATTCTGATCTGCTCGGGCGGCGTGGCGAAGGCCGCGGATTATTTCGAGGGCAAGACGATCGCCGTCCTCAGCCCGGTGCCGGGCGGCAGCGGGCTTGACCGGCTGACGCGCGCATTCGTCAGGCACTGGCCGAAACACATTCCCGGCAATCCGAAGATGATCGTCAAGAACATGCCGGGCGGCGGCGGCGCGAAGGGGCTGAACCTGCTTCAGGAACGCGCCCGCCCGGACGGGTTGACGCTGTATCTGGGTCCGTGGAGCGCGCCCGGCATCATCGCCGGCGATCCGGCGCTGCGCTATGTCCCGGAGGAGCTGGTGATGATCGGCGCCGGCGGTCTCGACCGCGTCACCCTGATGAGGACGGACGTGGCGCCCGGAATCAAGACATCCGCGGACGTGATGAAGGTGAAGTCCTTCAATGTCGGGGGACGGCGGGCGGACCGGATGCTGGACTTCATGGGCAACCTCACGATGGAGATGATCGGCGCCAATTACCGCTTCGTCGGCGGTTATCGCGGCATGGCCAAGATCCGCCCGGCCTTCATGTCCAACGAGGTGCAGGCCGCCAATAGCGGCAGCATCGGCTATTTCGTGTTTTTCAAGGACACGATGCTGAAGGACGGATCGGCGATCGCGCTGTGGTCGCACCCGAACTTCGACAAGGACGGGAACATCGTGAAGGCAAAGTCCTTCGAGGGCGTGCCGAGCTTCGAGGAGGTCTACAAGGAGGTGCATGGGAAGATGCCCGGCGGACCCCTCTGGAAGACCTACAAATGGTATTCCATGGCGCTGAGCAATGCGACGATGACGGTCTTCGCGGCGCCGGGAACGCCCAGGGACGTGGCCGATATCCTGCGCGCGTCCTACCAGGCGACGACGAAGGATCCCGCCTATGTCGAGCCGGAAAAGAAGCGTCTGGGCGGCACCGAGATCAACTTCATCGGTATCGAGGAAGCGCTCCGGATCCAGAGGACGTTCCGCAAGGTGGACGCCGAGATCCTGGCGACGCTCAAGAAAATGACCAGGATCGGGCAGAAGTAACGGCGTCCCGGTTCGGTTTGCGGATTGGCGGGGCCCGCGTGGCCCCGCCTTTCGTTCCGGCGCCCGGTTCAGCCGAACAGCAGCGGAATGTGCCAGAACACGTTCATCACCTTGTCGTAGAACAGATAGAGGAACGCCCAGCCGCCCGCCGCATAGCCGAGCGATACGATCCACCCGTATCCGCCCCAGCGCCATAGATAGACGGCGATGAACAGAGGCAGCGCCACCATCTGGCCGAACAGGTAGCCGACGACGAGCAGGGCGAACAGATAGAAGAAAAACACCGTGGCGCGTCCGAGGATGGCGCGCTCCGCGTCGGCGGCGGCGACGGCGCGGAAGCCCCCGGCCTTGCGGATCGCGGCGTTGAGCGCGCGCCCTTCCACGCACAGGACGGCGATCGACAGGGCCGCGGCCGGGATCGCGGCGGTCAGCGGGAACTGCCGCACGACCATGGGCCAGGCCAGGGATTCCAGCGCCGCCCAGACGAACAGCGCCGTCAGGGCAAGGGCAAGCGGGGTAGAGATGACAAGATTGCGCTCCGTACCCTCGCCCAGGACCGGGGTATCGGGACGGCGTTTCGACTTGGCGACCCGGTAGACCGACATCGCCAGCGTCAGCACGACCAGGGCCGAGATCACCAGGACGATGGGCCGGCCGAACCAGCCCAGCCCGTCATGCACCCGCATGCTGATCTGGTAGGCGTTCTCGAGGATCGGCCCGAGGATCAGGGCGAGAACCAGCGGTGGGCGGGGCCAGCCGCCGCGCTTCATCAGGAACCCGACGATCCCCATCGTGAGGCAGGCGATCCAGTCGCCCATCGACGCGCCGCCGAGCCACGCGCCCATGAACACGAACACGATCACTCCGGGAACGATCAGGTGACCCCGGATGAAGGCGACCTTCGCGACCTGGTTGCTCCACATCATCAGCAGCCCGGCGACCAGGATGTTGGCGACGACGATGGTCCAGATCATGCTGAAGGTGATGTCGAGCTTGTCGGTCAGCATTTCGGGGCCGGGCTTGAGGCCCTGGATCAAGAGCGCGCCCATGAGGATGGCGGTCCCGAGGCTGCCGGGAATGCCGAAGGCGACCATGGGCAGGAGGGCGCCGCCGCGGGTGGCGTTGTTGGCCGCCTCCGGCGCGATGACGCCGCGGATATCCCCGCGCCCGAACATCGACTGGTCCTTGGCCGACTGGACGGCGTGGCCATAGGCGATCCAGTCGACGACCGCCGCGCCCAGCCCCGGAAGCATGCCGACATAGGTGCCGAGCGCGGCGCAGCGAAGCGTCAGCCACCAGTGCCGGAAGGCGTCCTTGATTCCCTCCAGCATGCCGCCGCCCTGGCTCTGCTCCTTGGGAATGCGGGCGATGGAAGAATCGCGGATCGCGAGCTCCATCAGCTCGGGGATCGCGAACAGGCCGAGGACCACCGGGATCAGCGGAAGCCCGTCGAGCAGATAGGAGGTCCCCAGCCAGTAGCGCGGAACCGGCGCGGTCTCGGCATAGCCGATCATCGACATCATCAGCCCGAGCAGCGCAACGATCAGCCCCTTGAGGATCGAGCCGCCGCTGAGCGAGCCCACCATGGCGAGCCCGAGCACGCCCAGCATGAGCAATTCGGGCGACCCGAAGGCGAGGATGATGGGCAGCACCAGCGGGATCGACACCGCCAGGATCAGCGCGCCGAACACGCCGCCGAAAGCCGACACGGTGAAGGCGGCGCCGAAGGCGCGGGCGGCCTTGCCCTGCTGCGCCATGGGGTAGCCGTCGAGGATCGTCGCCTGCGACGCAGCCGTGCCGGGAATCCCGAGCAACACCGAGGCGATGGTGTCGCTGGTCGAGGTCACCGCGAACATCCCCAGAAGCAGGGCGAACGCGGAAACCGGCTCCATGCCGTAGGTGAAGGGCAGCAGGATCACCAGGCCGATGATGCCGCCGAGCCCGGGGACCGCGCCGAGCCAGATACCCAGAAGCACGCCCAGAACCAGAAAGCCGATCGCCGGCCACTGGAAAACCAGGACGAGACCGCCCAGCACGGCGTCCATCATCGGCCGGTCTCCCCCTCGGTGCGCCTGTCGGGCGGTCCGCGCTTGTCGAAATCGCTCACGGCGCGGTCCAGGTCAGTCCGGGACGATGTCGTCGATCATGGCGGTGTACATGTCCCTGGCGTCGCCGCCGAAACAGGCGAAAACGATTTTTTCCAGCGCGCTGCCGCGTTCGAGGTGCGTCACGGTCTCGGTCACGGCGATGCGGGTCGCCCGGTCGAGCGGGTAGCCGTAGACGCCCGTGCCGATCGCCGGGAAGGCGATCGACGCGATCCCCTTTTCGCCGGCGATTTCGAAACAGCGGCGATAGCAGGACGCCAGCAGATCCGGCTCGCCCCGGTCCCCGCCCTGCCAGACCGGGCCGACGGTGTGGATCACGAACCGGGCGGGAAGATCATAGGCGCCGGTCGCCTTGGCATCGCCGGTGCCGCATCCGCCGAGCGTCCGGCATTCCTCCAAGAGGCGCGGTCCCGCCGCGCGGTGGATCGCGCCGTCGACGCCGCCGCCGCCCAGCAGGGCGTTGTTGGCCGCATTGACAATCGCATCGACCGCCAGGACGGTTATATCGCCCTCGAAGACCTCGATCCGGTCGCGCATACCCGTTTACTCACGTCGACGAAGCGGAACCGGCCGGGGCGGACGCCCCGGCCGGGCCGCGTGGGATACGCTACTTCTTGTTCAGCCGCATCATCGAGGCCTTGGTCTTCTCGGCCGCGGCGGCGCGGGTCTTCAGGGCGGCCGCCTTGATGAGGTTGTACATGGGGGCGATCTTGGGATTGGAGCCCAGGATCTTGTCGCCGAGCGGATTCGCGCGGCGGTAGAACTCCTTGCGGTCGGCGTCGGAGAAATCGATCACCTCGCCGCCCTCCTTGATCCACTGTTTTTCCCAGTGGGTGGTTATGTCGAGGGCGATCTCGACCGTCGGGTCGGTCAGCTTCGCGCCCTCCTCCCAGATCGCGGTCCGGAGATCGGCCGGCAATTTCTTCAGCACCTTCAGGCTGGCATAGGCGCCGACCGGGATATAGCCGCCCGCCGTCCGGGTCAGGTACTTGGCCACCGTGTAGAACTTCGACGGTCCCATGACGATGATCGCGCTGCGCGCGCCGTCGACGACCCGCTTCTGGATCGAGGGAACGACCTGAGAATACGGAATCGGTATGCCGGCCGCGCCGAAGGTCTTCATCAGCGCGATCTCCATCTTGGTCGCGAGCACGCGGAGCTTCTTGCCCTTGAGGTCGGCAAGCGTGCGGATCGGCTCGCGCGAGGCGATCGCGCCGACCCCCGCGCACCACAGATAGACCGGCACGATGCCCGCCTTCTCGCCCAGCTTGCTGAACTCGCCGCGCACCGTGGGGTGGTTGAGCGTCAGATGCTGGTGCCACTGCGAATCGAACATGCCCGGCGCGTCGGGCGCCTGGAAGGCCGGGTTGATGCCCTGGAAGAAGCCGGGCGGGGTGAAGAAGAACGCCTGGGTGCCGAGCTGGATTCCCTCGAGCTGGCGCGGGATGGTGCCGAGCTGGGCGGCCGGGAAGATTCTCACCTTGAGCTTGCCTGCGGTCCGCTTCTCGAGCGCCGCCTTGAACAATTCCGACGAGCGGTGGTTGGAATCGTTGATGGTCACGAAGCCGATCTTGATCTCGTAGGTCTTCTGGGCCATGGCGGGGCCGGCGATGGCGACCGCCAGCACGCCGGCGGTGGCCAACGACACGCGAGCACAGAAGCGGGTGGGTCTCTTCATCGCGCAACCTCCTTGTCTCGCCGGGCGGGCCATGCCGCCCGGACGTTTTCTCCCGCCGGGAGTATGACCCTTGCCGTGGCGGCGGGACAACGCCTCCGTCGCGCCCTGTACCCGCCTACGCGAAAAGTCGTAACGTTCGGATGACTGGCACCGCCTGCGAGGCGGCGCATCAGGGAGGACGAGATGGCAGGACAGACCGAGAAGAGCGACGAGGCGTTCTTCGCCGAGCGGGGGTTCGGGCTCAAGATCGGCTTCGGCGAACGGCCGGCGCTGATCGTGATCGACATGCTGAAAGCGTTCACCGATCCCGAGCGGATGCTGGGCGCCGATCTGGACGGGGAGATCGAGGCGATCCGGCCGCTGCTCGACGCCGCGCATGAGCGCGACATCCCGGTGATCTTCTCCACCGTGATCTACGAGGACGACGACCTCAAGGATGCCGGCATCTGGGCGCTCAAGCAGAAGGGCGTGGTCACGCTGAAGGCCGGCGACGACGGCGTCGAGGTCGATTCCAGGCTCGATTTTCGCCCGGGCGACACCCTCCTGGTCAAGAAATACGCGTCCTGCTTCTACGGCACCGACATCGTCTCGCGGCTGATGGCGCATGGCGTGGACACGCTGATCATCACCGGCTGCACCACCTCGGGCTGC
The DNA here is from genome assembly GCA_965205995.1 of Alphaproteobacteria bacterium. Classification (GTDB taxonomy): domain Bacteria; phylum Pseudomonadota; class Alphaproteobacteria; order MPNO01; family MPNO01; genus MPNO01. Next base: position 3,173,066 of record OZ242200.1, read on the forward strand.
GTCCGCGCGACCGCCGTCGATGCCTGTCAAATCGGGTTCCGGCCGATGGTGGTGCGCGAGGCGGTCGGCGACCGCTCGCAAGCGGCGCACGACCAGAGCCTGTTCGACCTCAACGCCAAATACGCCGACGTGGTCTCGCTCGACGAGGCGCTGCAATACCTCTCGACAATCGGCCACAACCGGCCGGCGGCATCCGGCTAGGCGCCGCACTGGGAGGCAGACATGGAACACGGACGCTTCGACTATTCGCCGATCGTCGACCGGGAGACGCTGCGCTTCCCGAACGGCGCGCGGATCGCGGTCTGGGTAATCCCCAATATCGAGCATTTCCACTGGGACAGGCCCTCGACCTCGGTCACCGCGGTTACCGCCCATCTCAAGCCCGACGTGCTGAACTATTCGTGGCGCGATTTCGGCGTGCGGGTCGGCATCTGGCGCATGATGGAGGTAATGGAGCGCCACGGGGTCAAGGGCACGGTCGCCCTCAACTCCGAGGTCTGCGGCCAATACCCCCGCATCATCGAGGCCGGCAACGATCTCGGCTGGGAATGGATGGGGCATGGCAGCACGAATTCGGTGCTGTTCAACGACCAGACGGAGGACGAGGAGCGCGGGCTGATCCGCGACATCGTCTCCACCATCGCGGACGGCACCGGAACCGCGCCCAGGGGCTGGCTCGGCCCGGCGCTGAGCGAGAGCTTCAACACGCCCGACATCCTCGCCGAGAACGGCATCGAATATGTCTGCGACTGGGTCAATGACGAGCAGCCTTACGCGATGAACGTCAAATCCGGCTCGCTGATCTCGGTCCCCTACTCGATCGAGATCAACGACATCCCGGCCTTCCTGGATCGCGGGCTGGGCGCGGAGGAGTTCTACCGGATGATCGTCGACCAGTTCGACGTGCTCTACGAGGACGGCGCCGCCTCGGGCCGGGTGATGGCGATCTGCCTGCACCCGTTCCTGATCGGCCACGCCTTCCGGGCCAAGTATCTCGACAAGGCGCTCGGCTATATCCGCCAGCGCGCCGAGGTGTGGGTCACCCGGGGCGGCGAGATCAACGACTGGTACCGGGCGAACCGCCTCGCCTGATCAGAGCCGCCAGCGGAGCAGGAAACGCTCGGCCCGGGCGACCGGGGCGCGGCCGCGATGGCGGCCGGGATCGGTGAGCCGCGCAGGCTCGCCTACCAGCGCATTGAGCCCCTGACCCCGAGCCCGTACTCGGGCTGCCGGTCGTCGCTGCCGCGACGGGTCGCCTCGAACAGGAGGTCGAAGTCCACCCGCTCGCGCCGGGCATGCTCGAGCCGCCAGCCCGCGCTGTATCGCCGATGCGACTCGGCAAGCCTCAGCCGGAGCTCGGGTGTCGCCGTGAAGCGGTCGCCGATTGCCGCGAACCCGTAACCCAGCCGTGCTTCCAGCCGGCCCTCCGCCTCGAACGCGCGCCCGGTGCCGAGGTCCCGCGCATCGTCCAGCGACCAGAGCGCTCCGGTCCCGCTATCCGCCTGGCCCCAGACCGGTCGGAGCGAATACGAGAGGCCCCGGGCCAACGCATCCGGCGACAGCGCCAACGAGCCCGAGGCGCCCCACTCCTTGTGGCCGGCCGCATCGTGCGAGACCAACAGGCGCGCCCGGCCTGCCGCCGTGAACCCGCCCACCACGTAGCGGAACCCTCCGCCCAGCTCCAATCCGGCCCCGGTCTCCGCGTCGCCTCCGTCATGGCGCAGGCCGATCTCGCCCGACGGCGTTATGGCCGCATCCTCTCCGGCGCCGAAGCTGCGCTCCGCGTCGAGCATCAGCCTGAGCCGCCTTGCATTGCCCTCGGCTTCGTTCAGGCCCCGCGCCCCGTCGGACGCGGTGTGCACCCACATCGCATCCGACTTGACCGAGATGCGCAGGGCGCCCATCTCCTCGCCGCCGAGAATCAGGCCCTTCACGCCGAGCGTGCCAATCTGCATCGCGAGGCTCGTCCTGAAGGCCTCCTCGTCCTTTGGCGTCAGCGTGAGACTGCCGGCGCCATAGCCGGCCAGCGCCCAGGCGGTCAGCCCTTCGCCGAAGGCGAGCCGCGCATATGGGTAGACGCCTGAGAGGCTGCTGTCGATCGTGCCTCGGCCGCCCCTGTCGCTCTGCAACACGACCTGCCGGAAGCTGCCTTCGCCCTCGCTCCGCGCGAGCGCGAAGCCGGCCAGCACGCGCCCCCACTTGCCGTCGACGCCGAGGAGCCTCGTGGTTACGTCGCCGTCCATCTTCATATCGTCCGCTCGCGCCTCGAAGGCGCCCACCGCCACGTGGCCCCAGACCACGTAGCCACCGTCCCCCTCGGCCTCGCCTCCCGACAGGTGGAACGCGCTGCCGCGCAGCAACTCCTTGCCGGTCATCCCGCGGGTCGCGCGGGGACCGGCCGCGTTCTCCGCATCCTTCATCCAGCCCAGTTGATCCGCGAAACCTGCGGCCTCCTCCGGTTCGCCAGGCCCGAAACCGCCGATGCGCTCGCCGCCGAGCGTCACCTGCGACCCGCCGCCAAACTCGAACCGCGCCGTCACCGCATCCACCAACTGGCCCCCGATGGTGCGCCCGAAGCGCGCGTTCCAGCCCTGAACCATTCCGGTCTCGACGGTCGCGGTCACGTTGATGGTCATGGTGTAGGTCGAGGCGCTCTCGCGGTCGCCGTCGCTCACCTTGAAAGTGAATCTGGCATAGCGATCGCCATCGGCGTTTGCCGCCGGGGAAAAGACCAGCCTGCCCGAATCGATGTCGGCCCTGGCGATAGTCTGGTTCGCCGTCACCGCCGTGCCGTCATTGGCCAGCGAGCCCAAGGCCGGCAGCGTCACGATCCTCACGCTCGAAAGCGTGTCGTCCACCTCGACGTCGGAGAAGTTGAAGTCGGCTGCGGCGAAGGCGTAATCCGTGTCCTCGAGCGTTGTCACTCCCCCGTGGGCCGCGGTCGGCGCGTCGTTCACCGCGGTCACGCGGACGGTCATGGTGTTGGCCGAGGCGCTCTCGTCGGTGCCGTCGCTCACCTTGAAGGTGAAGCTGGTATAGGGATCGCCGTTGCCGTCCGCCGCCGGGGTGAAGACCAGCCTGTTCGCATCGATTTCGACCTTGGCGATCTCCTGGTTCGCCGTCACCGCCGTGCCGCCATTGGTCAGCGAGCCCAGGCCCGGCAGCGTCACTATTTTCACGCTCGCCAGCATGTCGCCGGTGTCGGTGTCGGTGTCGGAGAAGTTGAAGTCGGCGGCGGTGAAAGCGTAGGCCGTGTCCTCGGTCGCGGTGACCGTGCTGTTCGACGCCGTGGGCGCGTCGTTCGCCGCGTCCACGTCGACGGTCATGGTGTAGGCCGACGCGCTCTCGTCGGTGCCGTCGCTCACCTTGAAGGTGAAGCTGGTATAGGAATCGCCATGGACGTTCGCTGCCGGGGTGAAGACCAGCCTGTTCGCATCGATGTCGGCCTTGGCGATCTCCTGGTTCGCCGTCACCGCCGTGCCGCCATTGGTCAGCGAGCCCAGGGCCGGCAGCGTCACGATCTTCACGCTCGCCAGCGCGTCGCCGGTGTCGCCGGAGGCGAAGTTGAAGTCGGCTGCGGCGAAGCTGTAGGCCGTGTCCTCGGTCGCGGTGACCGTGCTGTCCGACGCCGTGGGCGCGTCGGTCACCGCGGTCACGTCGACGGTCATGGTGTAGGCCGACGCGCTCTCGTCGGCGCCGTCGCTCACCTTGAAGGTGAAGCTGGTATAGGAATCGCCATGGGCGTCCGCCACCGGGATGAAGACCAGCTTGTTCGCATCGATGTCGGCCCTGGCGATCGACTGGTTCGCCCTCACCGCCGTGCCGTCATTGGTCAGCGCGCCCAGGCCCGGCAGCGTCACTATTTTCACGCTCGCCAGCATGTCGCCGGTGTCGGTGTCGGAGAAGTTGAAGTCGGCGGCGGCTAAAGTGTAGGCCGTGTCCTCGGTCGTGGTGACCGTGTTGTCCGACGCCGTGGGCGCGTCGTTCGCCGCGGTCACGTCGACGGTCATGGTGTAGGCCGACGCGCTCTCGTCGGCGCCGTCGCTCACCTTGAAGGTGAAGCTGGTATAGGAATCGCCATGGACATTCGCTGCCGGGGTGAAGACCAGCCTGTTCGCATCGATGTCGGCCTTGGCGATCTCCTGGTTCGCCGTCACCGCCGTGTCGTCATTGGTCAGCGAGCCCAGGGCCGGCAGCGTCACGATCTTCACGCTCGAAAGCGTGTCGCCGGTGTCGCCGGAGGCGAAGTTGAAGTCGGCTGCGGCGAAGCTGTAGGCCGTGTCCTGGGTTGCGGTGACCGTGCTGTCCGACGCCGTGGGCACGTCGTTCACCGCGGTCACGCCGACGGTCATGGTGTAGGCCGACGCGCTCTCGTCGGCACCGTCGCTCACCTTGAAGGTGAAGCTGGTATAGGGATCGCCGTTGCCGTCCGCCGCCGGGGTGAAGACCAGCCTGTTCGCGTCGATGTCGGCCCTGGCGATCGACTGGTCCGCCCTCACCGCCGTGTCGTCATTGGTCAGCGAGCCCAGGGCCGGCAGCGTCACTATTTTCACGCTCGAAAGCGTGTCGCCGGTGTCGGCGTCGAAGAAGTTGAAGTCGGCGGCGGCGAAAGCGTAGGCCGTGTCCTCGGTCGCGGTGACCGTGCTGTCGGAGGCCGTGGGCGCGTCAGTCACCGCGGTCACGTCGACGGTCACGGTGTAGGCTGACGCGCTCTCGTCGGCGCCGTCGCTCACCTTGAAGGTGAAGCTGGTATAGTGATCGCCGTTGCCGTCCGCCACCGGAGTGAAGACCAGCCTGTTCGCGTCGATGTCGGCCCTGGCGATCGACTGGTCCGCCCTCACCGCCGTGTCGTCATTGGTCAGCGAGCCCAGGGCCGGCAGCGTCACGATCTTCACGCTCGCCAGCGTGTCGCCGGTGTCGGCGTCGGCGAAGTTGAAGTCGGCGGCGGTGAAAGTGTAGGCCGTGTCCTCGGTCGTGGTGACCGTGCTGTCCGACGCCGTGGGCACGGCGTTCGCCGCGGTCACGTCGACGGTCATGGTGTAGGCCGACGCGCTCTCGTCGGTGCCGTCGCTCACCTTGAAGGTGAAGCTGGTATAGGAATCGCCGTTGCCGTCCGCCACCGGAGTGAAGACCAGCCTGTTCGCATCGATGTCGGCCTTGGCGATCGACTCGTCCGCCCTCACCGCCGTGCCGCCATTGGTCAGCAAGCCCAGGGCCGGCAGCGTCACGATCTTCACGCTCGCCAGCGTGTCGCCGGTGTCGGCGTCGGAGAAGTTGAAGTCGGCGGCGGTGAAAGTGTAGGCCGTGTCCTCGGTCGTGGTGACCGTGTTGTCCGACGCCGTGGGCGCGTCGGTCACCGCGGTCACGTCGACGGTGATGGTGTAGGCCGAGGCGCTCTCGTCGGCGCCGTCGCTCACCTTGAAGGTAAAGCTGGTATAGGAATCGCCATGGGCGTCCGCCACCGGGGTGAAGACCAGCTCGTTCGCGTCGATGTCGGCCCTGGCGATCGACTGGTTCGCCCTCACCGCCGTGCCGTCATTGGTCAGCGCGCCCAGGCCCGGCAGCGTCACTATTTTCACGCTCGCCAGCATGTCGCCGGTGTCGGTGTCGGAGAAGTTGAAGTCGGCGGCGGCTAAAGTGTAGGCCGTGTCCTCGGTCGTGGTGACCGTGTTGTCCGACGCCGTGGGCGCGTCGTTCGCCGCGGTCACGTCGACGGTCATGGTGTAGGCCGACGCGCTCTCGTCGGCACCGTCGCTCACCTTGAAGGTAAAGCTGGTATAGGAATCGCCGTTGCCGTCCGCCGCCGGGGTGAAGACCAGCCTGTTCGAATCGATGTCGGCCCTGGCGATCTCCTGGTTCGCCGTCACCGCCGTGTCGTCATTGGTCAGCGCGCCCAGGGCCGGCAGCGTCACGATCTTCACGCTCGCCAGCGTGTCGCCGGTGTCGGCGTCGGCGAAGTTGAAGTCGGCGGCGGTGAAGCTGTAGGCCGTGTCCTCGGTCGTGGTGACCGTGTTGTCCGACGCCGTGGGGGGGGTCTGCGCCGCGGCCTGCGGGCCGAACGCCAGGCACGCAAGCATGAGGAAGGCTGCGCCACCGACGGGCTGCGCAAGCGGCGCCACGCGCGCGGGCGAGGCGGAACGAAGGCCCGCAACAGCCCCGGCCAGGCGGCGCCAATCGAGGCCGGGTCGACAACGCCTTGTCTCCTGCCGGCGAACCGCTCGCCTGGTCCGCCTCGCCAAATTAGAGCCCGCCGCGCTCCGCGGCCCCCGCTGCCGCCCGCTCGAGCGCGTCTCTGGCCGGCTTCCTGCTGACCGGACAATTCGCGCGACCGCACGCGCATGGAGGGCCGGAGCATCGGCGATCCCCGACTCCGGACACGCGTCCTCCCATTTCTCAACCAATATCATCATTGGATAACATGGCATAATAGATATATCTTATAGGTAATATCTTTGTCATCCGACGCTGGCCCGGGTCAGGCATCCCGACAAGGCACTCGGCTATATCGGGGAGCGGTAGGAGGTGTGGGTGACGAGAGGCGGCGAGATCGGCGACTGGCGCCGGGCGAACCGCCTGCCCCGATCAGAGGCGCCAGCGGAGCAGGAAACGCTCGGCCCGGGCGATCAGCCAGTTCACGGTGAGCCCGAGGACCGACAGGATGGCGACGCCGGCGAGCAGCTCGTCGGTGGCCATCAGGCTGCCGGCCAGCAGGATATAGGCGCCGATGCCGAACTCGGCGCCGATCATCTCGGCGGCGACCAGCAGCACGATGGCGATGGCGGCCGAGATCCGGAAGCCGGGCAGGATCGCCGGCAGCGCGCCCGGCAGGATGATCTTGCGCACGATCGACCACCAGGTGAGCCCGAAGGACTGCCCCATCCGGATCAGGCTCCGGTCGACATTGTCCACCCCGCCATAGGTCGCGATCACGGTGGGAAAGAACGTGCCGAAGAGGATGGTCGCGACCTTCGAGCCCTCGCCGATGCCGAACCAGATCACGAAGAGCGGCAGCAGCGCGATCTTGGGGATCGGGAAGAGCGCCGCGACCATCGGCCCCAGGCCGGCGCGGGCCAGCGAGAACAGCCCGATGGAGACGCCCACGGCAACCCCGAGCAGGGTTCCCAGCGTCCAGCCGGCCGCCAGCCGCTGCAGCGAGGCGCCGAGATGCTTCCACAGCAGCCCGCTCTCCAGCAGATGCGCGAGCGCGGCCAGCGCTTCGGACGGCGCCGGCAGCACCAGCGGCGGGATCAGCCCGGTGCGGCACCCGGCTTCCCAGATCCCGATGACCGCGACAAACACCAGCGGCCCCACCCCGCCGATACGCCGCGGCAGGAACCCGCCGCCGCGGAACGGTACGGGCTTGCCGGCGCCCGGCTCAGCCACCGACCAGCTCCAGCTCGGCCGCCTGGGCCTCGTCCCGGATCAGGGCCCAGAGGCGTTGCCGATGCGCTTCCAGGTCCCGGGCATGCGCGGCGCGCGCCCCGAGCGGCAGTCGATCTCGAGGATTTCGCGAACCCGGCCGGGGCGCCGGGAGAGAACCACCACCCGGTGGCCGAGCCGCACCGCCTCCTGGAGGTTGTGGGTGATATAGACGGCGGAGAAACCCTCGCGCGTCCACAAATCGATCAGATCGTCCATCAGCAGTTCGCGGGTCTGGGCGTCGAGCGCCGACAGCGGCTCGTCCATCAGCAGGAAGGACGGCGATACCGAGAGCGCGCGGGCGATGGCGACGCGCTGTTTCATGCCGCCCGAGAGCTGCCTTGGGTAGGCGGCGCGGAACTCGGAAAGCCGGGTGCGGGACAGCACGTCGTCGACGATGCGCGCCGTCTCGCCGCGCCCGAGGCCGTGATCCTCCAACGCGAGCCGCACATTGCCCTCGACCGTGCGCCAGGGCAGCAGCGCGAAATCCTGGAAGATGTAGGTCAGCGGGTTGAGGGAACCGGGCGGCGTCTCGCCGATCTGGATCACGCGCCCCCGGTCCGGCCGCTCAAGCCCGCCGATCAGGCGGAGCAAAGTCGACTTGCCGCATCCCGAGGGGCCGATGATGCAGACGATGCGCCCCGAGGGGATCGCCAGATCGATCCCCCGCAGCACCTCGACATCGCCATAGGCGTGGTGAAGGCCGGCGAGGCGCAGCTCCATCGCGCGGCCTTCCCCCGTCGGGTCAGTAGGTCTCGACGTAGCTCCCGTCGACCAGCTTGTCGATGCCGATATCGCCCTTGACCAGCCCCGCCGCCTTGAACCAGTCGAGCTGCGCCTTGACGCTCGACAGGTTGAGGCGGGCGCCCTTGTTGAGCCGCATCGCACCGTTGCGGATCGACGGCGCGGCCTTCTCGAAGGGCCGGCTGGTATAGACGTATTTGTGGATCAGCCTGACCGTCGCCTCGGCCGCCGCCCGGCCGGCGGTCTTGTCGACCAGGGCGGCGTTGAAGTCGGCCGCGCCGCGCGCGAACGCCGCGAGGAAACGCTTGGTGCGGTCGCGTTGCCCGGCCGCCGTCTTCGCCGAGGTGAACACGGTCGTCACCTGGTAGTCCGGCGCGTAGTCCCTGACCCATCCGACGATGCGGATCTTGCCGCCCTTGGCGAGCGCCTTGGCGATATGCGGCACGATCGCCCAGGAATCGATCTGGCCGGATTTGCGGGCGGCGATGATCGCGCCGACCTTCTGCAGCGGCCGCAGCTTGATCCGGTCCATCGGGATGCCTTCTTTCCGGGCGATGCGCGACGCCATGTAGTAGAAGGAGGATCCCGCCTGGGTGATCCCGAAGCTCCGCCCGGCGAGCTTCGCCGGCGAGGTCACGCCGGCCTTCCAGGCGGCCTCGGAGACCAGGATCGCCGACCCGTCGATCCCCTTCTCCTCGTGCAGCGCGCCGCCGATGACCTGGATCGCGCCCTTGTCGGCGAGATTGATCAGCCCGCCGGTGATCGCGGTGATGCCGTAATCGATGTCGCCTGAGGCGATCGCGACGGCCATCGGCGCGGCGGCCTGGAAGTACTTGAACTCGACGCCGAGCCCGGCCTCCTTGAAATACCCCTTCTCGAAAGCGATGAAGCTCGCGGAATGGGACGTGAAGCGCAGCGCCCACCGCGATCTTGTCGTTGGCGAATGCGGCCGCGCTCGCCGGCACCGCCGAACCCGCCAGAAGCGCGGGAACGAGCCGCCGGATCGCGGCGGCCAGGCGTCCGCTCGACCGGCTCTCGCCGGAAAAAAGGGCGCGGGGCCGGCCGCCTACCGATCCCCGTGGTGATGTTCGGATCGCGCGTAGTGCTGGCGCAGCAGGTCGACGCCGTAATCGTTGCCGTTGGGCGTGCGCACGATCGTGTGGACGTGGAAACGCGCGGGTTCGGGATTGGTCAGGAAGACCCCCGAATGGTGGTCGAATTCGATGAAGACGACCGGGCTCTGGATCCGGTAGTAGAAGGTGCTCGCCTCTCCGGTGCCGCCGATCCAGCAAAAATGCGTCTCGGAGAGATGCCGCTCGACCTCGTCGATGCGCGCCTTCCGGGGCCCCGCGGGAAGCGGTTCGACGAAGCACTCGACCAGATCGAGCAGATCGCGCTTCCGCCGGGCGGACAGCGCATCGCAGGGCAGGCCCTCGTAAGGCACGACCCGGTTGTCCCGATGCGCGCCGCCAAGATGGAGATGGTCGGCGAAATGCCAGCGGCCGGGAGGGTGGTCCTCGCCTTTCATCGAGTGCGAGACGATCGCCCGGCCGCGCATGTCCGGCGGGAGTGAGCGCATCAGGGCGAGGCCCTTGTGCTCCTCGTCCTCGAACAGGCACGTCCCCGCGTGCGGCCCGGCATCGGCATGGGCCGGCTCGGCCCCCATGAAGCAGGGGGTCAACACCATCTGCTCGCCGAGCACGAAGCAGTTGAGGCTCAAATGGTGGCCGAAGAGTTGCCAGCCCCAGGGCTCCGCGGGCGAGGGCGTGCCGAAGAGGCAGAAAGTGAAGCTCCACTCGCCGAGGACAGCCGATCCGCCGACCAGCTCGCCGAGAAAGGCGTTGAGCCGCATCACCGCACGCGCCTTTTCGAAACCGCGAGCGCTGAGGCCGGCCCGCAGAATGTCGAGCACCGCTTCGCGCAGCCCGGACCCGACTTCGTCGAGACGGAGGCCGTGGTTCTCCAGATAGAGCTCGGTATTCTGCCAGCGCCGCCACATCCCGGACCCGACGGGGAAATGCGCCTTCTCCCGCTGAACGGACGACATCCTGTCCAGAAGAGCGCGACCGGCTGCCGCCATGGCCTGCGAAGGCGCGCCCTCGGGTGCGAGGGAGAACAGCCCGGCGCGGACGGTGCCGTCCGTGGCGATGCCGGTAAACGGCCGTTCGCTCAGCTCCGACCAGCCCCTCAGAAGTTCCTGCGCGCGTCCGGCCCGCGTTCTGTTCGCCGTATGTTCGGCCGGCGTGGCGCCGGCAATCCGCGACTGCGCGGCGGAGGGGACATAGGATCGAAAGTCTTCCCGGCCCATCGCGGGCTATCGACCCGTCGCCGGATGGGTGGCAAGCCGGGGCGAGGCCTCGCCCCCCGTCTTTATCGGAAATTCGATCGGAATCGGCCCGTCCTCCATAAATCCTTCCTCGATCGCGGTCTGCAACCCGGCCGGGGTCGAGGCGCACGACCCCGGCTCCATCAGCCGGTTCGAAGCCCTCTCGCGCCCCGGATGCTCTGCAAGCCTAATCCATGCAGCCGGCACGTCAGCCGAATTTCTTGCCTTTACAGCCCACACGCTAACGAACAGCACGTCGATCCGCTTCACCATCCTGGTTGCCGACCAGCGGGTCCGGATCGAACGCCCGGGTGGCGTCTAAGGCATCCTGGCGCAGCCGGATTTCAGCTTCTCAGCGCTGCCGTTGCGAGTTCGGCTTGAGCAATGTCACTGATTTTCCGATCCGCTGGCAAGCGAGCGTCTGGGCACGAACGAAACTTTACATAGATGTCCGGCAGGAAGCGCACCGTTCGTATTTGCCAGAGACAGGCGTACGCCGAATGAGCTGCTGGCCGCATCGAAGACACGGTCAACGGCGATTACGGTCGCCTCGTATCGGCCCGTCACCGGCGCGGACGGCTCGACGACGACGCTCATGCCCACTTCGATCTTCGGGAACATCGTAACCGGTAGGAAGACTTCCACGTGCAGCGGGTCGAGCGTCGCTATAGTGACGACGTGACCCTCCTGATGGAAGAATTCTCCCGCCGATAGCGCCCGTTCAGTCACAACGCCGCTACTGGGGCTGCGAATTGTGAGTTGTTCCAGGATTATCTTGGACTGGGCGTATTCGAGTTGTGCAATCCGATGCTTCAACCGCTCCCGCCTCAACTCGTTTTCCGCAAGCGAAAGTTCCGACACCAACTCGTCGTATGCGTCGGGCGACAACATCTGTTTCTTCCAAAGAATTTTCGCACGTTTGAGTCTCTTTCGCACAAATTCGACTCGAGCCTCCTGCGCCTTGATCCTGGCGGTGCTGACCGACTGCGCACGGTGTATCTCGACGCCCCGCTTCACCATGACCGAGTCGAGAATGCCGACGGCGGAGCTGCCGACTCTGACCGATTGTGAGGGCTCGAGCACACAATCGAAGGTCGGCTGATCCGCACGCGCCGCCACCGAAACGAGGGCTAAGCCGAACGCCAGTACCCGCAGCACGGCGTTATTCGGATTTTCCACTGAACGCAAGAGCGGTTCCGAGATGTTCGTCCTGTTTGAAGAGGTCGTTTCTCATTCGGGCATGTAGTTTCTCTGCCCGCGTCTGTGCATGCAGCAATGCGAGGCGGCCCACCCATTGCCCCGTAAGAGGCAACAGGCCTCGTGCAATGGCTTTGACGATACCGTTGCGGTCCATGGTCTCCATCAGCGGATCGTCCAGCGAGAGAATTGGCTGAAAGCTGCCCGGTCGCCCTTGACGACCCGCCCGGCCCGCAAGCTGTCGGTCGATTCGAGCCGAATCGTGACGTTCCGACATGATTACATGCAGGCCCCCGAGATCCGCGGCATCATCTCCGACGTGGATATCCGTTCCTCGCCCGCTCATGTTGGTCGCGATCGTGACGCGGCCGCATTGTCCGGCCTGTGCCACGATCTCTGCTTCCCGCCCACTCTGCTCGGCGTTCAACAACTCGAATGGTACCCCCACTTCGGAGAGGTATCGGGCCGCGGCCTCGGACGCGGCGACGGTTCGCGTTCCGAGCAGGACAGGCGCGCCAAGTTCGTGGAGACGTTGAACGGCTTCGACGATGACACGCCACTTCGCATCTCCGGTCGACACGACTCGGGACCGATGCAGGAGAAGGCGTCTCGGACCATGCAGGGGAACCTTTGTAACGGCGAGCCGATAGACGCGCCACAGTTCTCTCGAAGCCTCACTCGCGGTGCCGGTCATTCCCGAAAGGCGTCGGTATCTTCGAAAGAAACGTTGATATGTCACGCGCGCAAGCGTGGTCCGAGGTCTCGTCACCGCGCATCCCTCTTTCAGCTCCACCATCTGGTGAATGCCTTCGCCCCAGAACCGATCCGGCATGGCTCGGCCAGTGTACTCATCAATGATTTCGATCTTTCCGTTCCGGACAATATATTGTTCGTCCTTGCGGTATAGAATTCGGGCCATGAGCGCCTTAATAGCAAGTTCCTCTCGAAGCACGCGACTGGCCCAGCCACCCCCCAGGCGGTTGGGCATTTCCGCAAGCGCTGCCCTTCCGCTCTCCGTCAACGCCATGTCGCGCTCGTCTTCGCGGACGCGGAAATCGGTCCCCTCTTGCAGCCGTCCGGCAAACTCCAATGCCTGCCTGTACACATCGACGTCCCCGGACATCTCCCCTTCGGTCCCGGATATGATCAGTGGTGTGCGGGCTTCGTCGATCATGACACTGTCCGCTTCGTCGACAATCGCAAAGTGCAGTCCGCGCAACAGGAGCCGATCGGTGACCGGGCGGCCGCGCTTCGCCAGCCTCTCCACATGGAGAGGCAGGTTGCCGGTGCGTCGACCCAACACGATACGATCCCGCAGGTAGTCGAATGCAATTTCCTTGTTCGTGCAGTATACGATGTCGTGCGCGTATGCGGCGCGTCGCTTGTCCGGCTGTTGCCCGCCGATGACGACGCCGACCGGCAGTCCGAAGAATTCGTACAGCGGTCGGAGATCATCGGCATCGCGCTCCACCAGATAATCGTTGACCGTGATCACGTGCACCGGCCAACCCGCAAGAGCACCCGCAATCGCGGCAAGCGACGCGGTCAGCGTCTTGCCTTCACCGGTTTCCATTTCGGCGATCATGCCGCGTAGCAGTGCATAGGCTCCAATGACCTGTACGTCGCGGTGCCGCATTCCGAGAACGCGGCCCGAAGCCTCGCGCACGAGGGCAAAACACCGTGCAACCGCACCAATGTCGTCGCAACCCGTTGCCCTCAATATCCGCCGCATCGCAACTGTCTCGGCGCGAAGCGTTTCGTCATCCATTCTGGCCGCGTCATCCTTCAGCGCACCCGCCAGTGGGACGATTCTCGCCAGTTTCTTGGTTCTCTGCGCCCCGGCTGCCGAGACCGCCCACGCCTGACCGACGCGCCATAACGTTTCCACGGCATCCGTCTTGGGCAAATGCCGCTCCGGATACGGTCCGAAGCTGGAAGGTGGCGGTTTCATCCGGATCCGTTCTCTGCTTCCATCGGTTCCGCCTGGAACCTCTGCCGCGGATTTCATCGATTCCCGGCTGCGGGCTAAACGCCGAAACGACGCAGAAACAGTTGTTGCACCTCTCTGCCGATTCGGGCTGCGAGAGTGGTTCGCCCATGATCGAAGCGCACATATGCACGGGTTCCGATGAAGGCGGTGTGCGGCGCCCCGGATAGGGCCAAGTCGAAATTGAACATACCCTCGAACGCCTGTTGTGCCCCCGCATCCCCTTCAGACACGATCTGCCCTCCCCCGTGTGTGCTGAGCGCCGCGCTAGGCAGCAACTTCCGAGCCATCGGTACCTCCCGGACCACATGGGCCTCCAAGACGGTGTCCATGTCTTCGATCAGCCGTACCGATATGCTTCGTGTCTGTCTCAGAACGAGATCCACCCTCGCCTGTTCGATGGCCACGCGGACCACCGGATCGTCCGGCGCCACGATATATGCCAGAGTCTGCCCCTTCGGCACGAAACGGCCCGGCCAGTCCTCCGCTCGCGGCATGATGAAGCGTCCTGGCTTGGTTGAGCGGATCGTCAGTTCGCCCAACTGCCGCCTCGTCAGCGCGATGTCGCCCTCCGTGTGCCGTATCTGCTCCGCCAGCAGCCGCGCCTGAATTCGCTCGGTTGTGTTTGATGCGTGTTTGCGGACTTTAAGCTCTTCCAACGTCTTCATCTGGATTGCGAGCCGGTTGTGAAGCTCAATATCCTGCATCTGGATCAGCGGCATGTCTGCCACAACCGCTTGTCCGGGGACAGCCTTGATCTCGGTGACGAACCCGCCGGTCAGGGCGGGAACGAAGGAACTTTCCGGCAGTAGAACGACACCCTGGGAGACCGTGCTGTACGGCAGCGGGACCAGGAAGAACATGCCCCATATTGTCACGCCCGCGGTCGCGCCGGCCACAATGGCACGCCCACGATGACGGCGAACGGCAGGGGCCGTGGCCAAATACCGAAGTCCCTTTACAATCGGCCAGATCAGCGAATGCACGATCGTCAACACCGCCAACATCACACCGAAGAAAAACAGCTGGCTAGCTATGAACAGAGCTATAGTGATCATTATGAACAATCGATACAGGAAAGATACAATTGCGTAGAACAGGAACCAACCCGCCTCGCCACGCGCCACCGGCGGCGAATCCTCGTCCCGCATTCCCAAGGCCCAGCGCCGCGTCAGATAGAAAAAGTAACGATTTGATCGGCTTCCCAGGTTGGGAATTTCAATCACATCGCACAGCGCGTAGTAGCCGTCGAATCGAAGCAGTGGATTGCCGTTGAACAACAGCGTCGACACGCCACCGATCAACACCACATTAAAGGCAATGGCACGCGCGAGGCCCGGCTCCGCGAGCACCCAGAATATCATCGCCAACGCGGCGAGCAATGCCTCGATCATGATGCCGGCAGCTGACACCAGCGCCCGCCTCCATTTCTGCTGAAACGCAGACGCCGATGACGCGTCGATATATGGTACGGGCATCAAGACCAACAACATTATACCGAGTTCGTGAACCTCTCCTCCCCAGGCCTTGGCCGCGTAGCCGTGCCCCAGCTCGTGAATCGCCTTGATCAAGGGATATACGATCACCATCAACAACAGGTTCTGCGTCGCAAACGCATGTGCTAGGGCATCGCTCGTCAGAGCCTGCCAGTGCCGGATCGCCAGCATCGCTCCGAATCCGACAACAAGCAGCCACACGACAAATCCGGCCGTCGTAAAGACCGGCCGCATGATGGGCATGGTACGCGCCAGAAATCGCTCGGGATCGAACAATGGTATGCGCACCGCCATGGGATTCGTCGCCCGCATGAGCAATTCCCGCCGCGTTCGCCGGCGGGACCGGTCCGCGAGTTCATCCATGTCCGGAGGCAGGCCTCCGTGCAGGAGATCGGCCTGGTGAAGCTGTGCCAGCAGGCGAATGACTTCGTCCTGGGTCGGCTGTTCCTCGACGTCTCCGATTAGCTCGCTGAGCCTGTCCCAGATCTCCTGCACGCTGCGCCGGCCGTTCATCATGCACACGATCTGGTTGGCCGCCGGCGAAAGCCGATGGAACTGCCCGGATTGATAGTCCTGAAGCACATACCAGGTCTGACCGCGAAAGCGCTGTCGGTGAATTTGCGCGTGCGCCGCAAGGCGGGGCTTGATGCCGGCCACCCGATACCAGGAAGAGCTGAAAAACGACTTGGTCATCGCCGCCGCGTTTCCCTTAGCCGAACCACCGCCAGGCGACAACGCGGATCCACTCCTGGAATTCCCTTGTCCAAATCCAGATCAATCGGCGTTTGCCCGCGTCGATATGGCCGACGCCGCTCATGCCGGGGCGCAGAAGCGTCGCGTCGCCCTTGACGTGGGCCTCGACCCGCAGGAAGTTTCGCCCCTCTTCCGCGATGGCGACCGGGGTGACCTTGGCGACGATCAGGCTGAACGCTTCATCCGGCAGCGAGGCAACCCGGAGCCTGCCCCGTGAGCCCCGCTCCACTTCTCGAATCTGGCTCTCGTCCACGTCGAGCATGACCCGATAGGAATCGAGAGGCGCGACCTCGAAGAGCACTTCCCCTCGTTGCACCGCCGACCCGATGGAACGACTGAGATCGCCGGAAACGATAACTCCGTCGAACGGCGCCGCCATGCGCGTTCGCGCGATCTTTTGATCGATCGAGTCGATCCAAGCTTCCGCCTGTCCCGCCCTGGATTGTGCAATGCGACTCTCGACCCGATTGCGTTCGCCCAGTGCACGCTCGTACTGATACAAACTCCTTTGGCGTTCCGTCACCCACCGCAGACGCTCGAGCAGGAAATCGCGGTCATCAAGGCTCACCATCAATTCGCCTTTTGTCACGAAATCGCCGACCCGTACCGTTGCATCCTTGATGAATCCGTCAAACGCTGCGACCACCGCACGCTGGATGCGACCCTCGACGGCCGCGTCCGCGGTCACATGGTAGTCCGATTTTGCAAAGGAGAAAAACGTGACCGCGGCCAATATCACGAGGGCGGCGAGCTTGCGTTTGAAGTAGCCGGGACCCAGGAGCCGTTGGAGTTGAATCAGCCCGGACTCCACTATCTTAATGATGATCCAACGATCGTTTTTTCGCTTTTCCTCGAGGATCGAACCAACCACCGCACACACGCTCTCGCCGTACGTCACATCATCGTCGTTGAAAGGCGCCTCCTCCTCCCGCTCGAGGCAAACCGCCCCGACGAACGAGTCCCGTACAAATATCGGGACCGTCAGAATCGCCCCGGATACATGCATTCGCGCAAGTTCCTTGTGTGCGCGGCATAGAAGATGCACATCGTCCGCTTGCGGGTAACAAATCACCGCCCGCTGGTCGATGGCCTCGTCCATGACGGCGCCGAGCATGTGCACGAGGTTCATTCGCTTGCCGAACTTGGCGCTGTGCGAGATGGAGACAACGACGCTGTGACCGCGGCGGCGAAATCCCACCGACGCGCGGTCGCACTTCAAGCTTAGCGCCATCTCCGTGATGACGGCCCGGCAAGCGTCCTGGAACCGCTCTCCTTCAAGCGCCGTGCCAATCAACTCCAGTGCCGAGGCGGCATGCTCGGCCGTACGCCGGTAGTTTGCCGCGAGCGCATCCAACAGACTTTCGCGTAGCCACGCCACACCCCATTGCAGGTCGCGCATGCACTTGCGCAAAGAATCGGCGGCGACCGTATCGATTTCCAGAGCCACCACAATTGCGGCGGCACCATCGACCCTGAGCGGATAAGCCAGCCGCGAAACTTTCGAACCCTCGCGTTCGCTATGGTCGTTCCGATCGATCGCATCGGGAGGCGCGCGCTGAACCACACCACGCTGTTGTTTCAACGCCAGGTCCACCGTTGACGCCAGCGAAGTAACATCGTTCGATCCGGAAGGCCACACCGCCATGCCATGACGACGCTCTCCGTCTTCGTCAAGGACCACCGCACCCAAGACGACTCCATCGATCATCTCGCATTGCAATGCGAGCCAAGCGGCCGCCACTTGCTCGATACCGCGGGCATCGAGCAGGCGTTGCCACAACACCGGCTCGAGTATCGACACCGATCCCTCGGCCTGTGGCGCAGCGTACTGCGATTCCAACGAACTAGCCTGTACAGAATCCTCCGATCCGAACATGGTGAGTCTGGAAGCTCAAAGCTCTGGTACAGTCAGTTGACAATCCTCACACGACTGGAAGTCTTCCGTGCCGCGACTCATGTTCCTTGAGTACTCTTTCAAGGGCATTGAGCAGGCGTTTCGCCGCCGGCGGGCTCATGATCACGCGGTTCGTCAACTCCACTTTGACGCGGCGATCCCCGGTAAGGCTCCACGTATGATTGGTGCCGAAACAGATATCGACTTGCTCCGCACTGCTCTGAATGTTCACGACGTTGGCGAAGTTGGTCGTCATCTTGCTGTCGTCCCAAGAAACTTCGGGTTGCCCGGCTTCTTCGCGTACGACCTCTGTCTCCTCTCCCGCTGTCGTGATCAGGGGCGGCGTCTTTTGTACCGGCTTGTCCGATTTCTTGTTGTCGCGTATTTGAGCATCCGTCATCGAGTTCTCCTGAGTTTACGGTGATCCATGCAAGGGCACATCGGATTGGTCTTCGTGGCCCGTCCATCCCATTGCAGCTGTTTTTTCGCGTTTCATGCTGGCGGCTGGTATCGCTGCCCAATGTTGAAGCTCACACTGATACGTTCTCCCAACTGACCTTCGGTTTCACACATATTGGGCTCCACCTCGTGCAGAAGCCACGATGGAAAGATGATCATTCGTCCTTCCGACGGTTCGAAGAATACTTGATCCCAACTCTCCGGCCTCTCTTGCGACGGACGTTCATATACGGGTGAGGCCATCCGTACCTGGGGTCGAGGCTCTGTAAATACGATTCGGCCCGCCCCTGTCGGTGCCTGTACGTAGTATACACCACTCCACAAAGAATTAGGATGTATGTGGCTTCGATTGAAGGAATATTTGCAAGACACGTTGGACCACATGTTGACAATTACGGGTCTCCAGTCCGAATGATAACCAAGGTCGCGAAATACTTCGGTCACGGATGACAGGATCAACTCGCATAGCGGATGAAATTCCGGCCTTGTCTCCATATCCACATCGCTGTGCCAGGCACCCATGCTCTTGACATTCGATCGAACGATACCCTCGGGGTTCATGCCACGCCATGCCTGGATGTGTCTCTTTATGTCCCCGTTGAACGCGGCCGCTTCGCCAATCGGCAGATCCTTGAAGTATATGTATGTAGGGAAGTATACCTCCCGCTGCAGCAGGTTCTCCCGTGAACGGGACTCCTGGTCGGGCATGACTTTAATCAATCACTTCACCCGTACCGTTGTCTTGCCTACATCGTGCAGATGATCGGAGTCCTCGAACGGCCGGGCCAATCAACGCCCCTGCAAGAAGTTTCAGGCCGTAGCCGTCATCGAAACCTGTTTCGTGCACCTCCATCAACCAATCGGGCACATCGGGAACCGGTACGTATTCGGACGCCGGCACCAGGATGTCGTATGCACCCTCGCCACCGTCCTTGGAAATTTCGACATCCCAGGCCCATTCTTCTCCCGTCCGCGCGGACACGAAACCCGCGCTCTCGGAATTCGCAGACGTGGTGGGATCCATTTCGTTTAGATGAGCGATTTGCCGGGCGTCGAAATTTTGCCCGTACACCATCACCTCGTCGACAAGGCCGCTGAAGGAATCGTCGATTCTGAGCTTGGACAGAGCACCCGACTGATCATTGTTCAGGTGGTTCGAACCGCCGATGACGATCGGTTCCAGGTTGTCGGACAAACCAGCCGTAGCCGCATTCTCGCCCACCTGGACACCATTCAGAAATAGTTTCATTCCGTCCGGACCGAAGCTGAAGGCCAGGTGATGCCACGCGCCCGCCTCAATGATGTTGTCTGTAGCGATTACATGGTTATCGGCACCATCCTGCATGCGGACTTCCAGGCTCGCACCATTCAGCCCGATTTTCAGGTGGTTTCCAGGTCCGGCAGCATCCTTTGCGAACAAAACTTGTCTGCCACCGATATCGTCGGCATTGAACCAGAACATGATGGTTCCTTTTTCGACTTCAAACTCCTTGTTGTGGGCAATGGCGATATAGCTCTTGTCGTTTCCATCGAGACGCGCGGCCGCTCCTGTGGTCTTCAACCCGCGTTCGGTCGCTGCATCCAGTTCGACAAGTTCGGGAGTGCCGTCACCGGAAAAGAAGATGGCGTTATTTCGTCCGTCGGCGCCGCCCGGAAATACCTTCCCGATTAACTCGTCCATGGACCAGTGAGCGATGAGCTCAAGCCCACTGCTTTCGTCTACATGCACCGCAATCAGGTAGGAGTCGTCGAAGATCTCTTCATGAGGCGCTTCGAATTCCTCCCCGTTCCGATCCGGG
The DNA here is from genome assembly GCA_965205995.1 of Alphaproteobacteria bacterium. Classification (GTDB taxonomy): domain Bacteria; phylum Pseudomonadota; class Alphaproteobacteria; order MPNO01; family MPNO01; genus MPNO01. The sequence goes on from OZ242200.1 coordinate 3,193,140, forward strand.
GCCGGCACTGGGCTCGAATCCGGTTCGCCGATGTCAACGTGAATAGGTGTGTGCGGCGCCAGGATGATCTCAGCTTCGACTTCCGGATCCGGCCTGGGGGTCGCATCGACGTCGTTGGCCCCGGTCACCGTCACCGCGACCGTCGCCGCCGTGCCGTCGGCGCTGGTCACCGAGAAGCTGTCGGTCGCCGTCTGCCCGGCGGTCAGCGCGTCGGTGTCCGGGTCCGCGTTGTCGAGCCGGTAGATCCACGAACCGTCCTCGTCCAGCGAGAAAGTTCCGTAGGTCCCCGCCACCTCGCTCTGCGCCGCGAACGTGTCCTGGCCGGCATCCGGATCGCGGACGGTCAGCCTGCCCTGCGCCGCCGATGAGGCCGCGTCCTCGGTCGCCGCCCCGGTCAGCTCGCCGCCGATAACCGCCGCGTCGTTGGCCCCGGTCACCGCGATCGTCACCGTCGCCGCCGTGCCGTCGGCGCTGGTCACCGCGAAGCTGTCGGCCGCCGTCTGCCCGGCGGTCAGCGCGTCGGTGTCCGGGTCCGCGTTGTCGAGCCGGTAGATCCACGAACCGTCCTCGCCCAGCGAGAAGGTTCCGTAGGTCCCCGCCAGATCCGTCGCCGCGAACATGTCCTGGTCGGCATCCGGGCCGGTTCATCCGGGTCGCTCACGGTCAGCCTGCCGCTGCGCCGCGGTCTCCGCCGCGTCCTCGGTCACCGCCCCGGTCAGGTCGCCGCCGATAACCGCCGCGTCGTTGGCCCCGGTCACCGCGATCGTCACCGTCGCCGCCGTGCCGTCGGCGCTGGTCACCGCGAAGCTGTCGGCCGCCGTCTGCCCGGCGGTCAGCGCGTCGGTGTCCGGGTCCGCGTTGTCGAGCCGGTAGATCCACGAACCGTCCTCGTCCAGCGAGAAGGTTCCGTAGGTCCCCGCCACCTCGCTCTGCGCCGCGAACATGTCCTGGCCGGCATCCGGGTCGCGGACGGTCAGCCTGCCCTGCGCCGCGGTCTCCGCCGCGTCCTCGGTCGCCGCCCCGGTCAGCTCGCCGCCGATAACCGCCGCGTCGTTGGCCCCGGTCACCGCGATCGTCGACCGTCGCCGCCGTGCCGTCGGCGCTGGTCACCGCGAAGCTGTCGGCCGCCGTCTGCCCGGCCGTCAGCGCGTCGGTGTCCGGGTCCGCGTTGTCGAGCCGGTAGATCCACGAACCGTCCTCGCCCAGCGAGAAGGTTCCGTAGGTCCCCGCCACCTCGTCGTCCGTCACCGCCGCGAACGTGTCCTGGCCGGCATCCGGGTCGCGGACGGTCAGCCTGCCCTGCGCCGCCGATGAGGCCGCGTCCTCGGTCGCCGCCCCGGTCAGCTCGCCGCCGATAACCGCCGCGTCGTTGGCCCCGGTCACCGCGATCGCGACCGTCGCCGCCGTGCCGTCGGCGCTGGTCACCGAGAAGCTGTCGGTCGCCGTCTGCCCGGCGGTCAGCGCGTCGGTGTCCGGGTCCGCGTTGTCGAGCCGGTAGATCCACGAACCGTCCTCGCCCAGCGAGAAGGTTCCGTAGGTCCCCGCCACCTCGCCCTGCGCCGCGAACGTGTCCTGGCCGGCATCCGGGTCGCTCACGGTCAGCCTGCCCTGCGCCGCCGGCAGGCCGCGTCCTCGGTCGCCGCCCCGGTAGAGCTCGCCGCCGATAACCGCCGCGTCGTTGGCCCCGGTCACCGCGATCGTCACGCCGCGAACCCGTCCTGCCGTCCGGGTCGCCGCCGATCCGCCGCGACCGCGGTCGGTCACCTCGCCGTCACCGAGAACCTTCTCGCCGGTCGCCGTCTGCCCCGGTCAGCGCGTCGGTGTCCGCGGTCCGCGTTGTCGAGCCGGTAGATCCACGAACCGTCCGGCGCCCAGCGAGAAGGTTCCGTAGGTCCCCGCCACCTCGGTCAATCGCGCCGCGAACGTGTCCTGGCCGGCATCCGGGACCGCGGACGGTCAGCCTGCCCTGCGGCCGATGAGGCCGCGCGGTCGCCGCCCCGGTCAGCTCGCCGCCGAGGACGCCGCGTCGTTCGCCCCGGTCACCGCGATCGTCACGAACCTTCTCGCGCGGTTCGTGCCGTACCGGGCTCGACAACGCGGACCCGGACCCCGCGCTGACCAGCGAGGGCAGCGGTCGACCGACACCTCGCTTCGCGCCGTGACCAGCGCCCGTCAGCCTGCCCTGCGCCGCCGATGAGTCCGCGTCGCCGGTCATCGAACCGGTCGTCCAGCGAGAAGGTTCCGTAGGTCGCCGCCAATCGGCGGCGCGCTGTCCTGGCCGGCATCCGGTCACCGCGGACGTCGGCCTGCCATCGGCGCCGCGTCGGTCCTCGTCGCCGCTGCCCCGGTCAGGACATCGGTGTCGCCGCGCCGATCCACGGAACCGTCCGCTCCAGCGAAGGTTCGTGGTCCCCGGTCACCGCGTCGCGACCGCGACCGCTGGCGGCGCCGTGCAGACGTCGGCGCTCGCGGTGACCACCGCGGAAGCTGTCGGTCGCCGTCTGCCCCGCCGCCAGCGCATCGGTGTCCGGGTCCGCGTTGTCGAGCCGGGGATCCTACGGAACCGTCCTCGCCCAGCGAGGAAGGTTCCGTACCGGTCCCCGCCACCCGTCCGCGCCGCGAACGTGTCCTGGCCGGCATCCGGTCGCCGCCGACGCCACGATGCGGCCGCGTCCTCGGTCGCCGTCCGGTCAGCTCGCCGCCGATAACCGCCGCGGTTATCGGCGGGTCGACCGCCGTGCCGTCGGCGCGTCACCGAGAAGCGGTCGGCCGCCGTCTGCCCGGCGGTCTCCGCCGCGTCCCGGTGTCCGGCCCGGTTGTCGCCGCCGGTGGCGGGGATCCTACGGAACCGTCCTCGCCGAAGGTTCGTGGATCCCCGGCCACCGCGCCGCACCGAACGCGCTCCTCGGCCGGCCGCGGTCGCGATCGACGGTGACCGGGGCCAACGCGCGGCGTCGACCTGACCGGTAGGCGGCGACCGAGGACGCGGCGGCCTCGTCGGCGCGAAGGCTGACCGTCCGCGACCCGGTGCCCCGCCGCCGCCGTCGCGGCGCAGAGCCGAGGTGGCGGGGACCACGGTCAGCCTGCCGCTGGACGAGGCGGTTCGCCGCGATCCTACCGGCTCGACAACGCGGACCCGGTCACCGATGCCGATGAGGCCGCGTCCTCGGTCGCAACGGCGCCGCAGTCGTAACCAGCCGCGTCGTTGGCCCCGGTCACCGCGATCGACCGGGGCCAACCGCGCCGCCGTGCCGTCGGCGCTGGCGACCGAAGCTGTCGGTCGCCGTCTGCCCCGCGCCAGCGCGTCGGTGTCCGGGTCCGCGTTGTCGAGCCGGTAGATCCTACGGAACCGTCTCGCTGGGCGAGAGAAGGTTCCGTAGGTACCGGCTCGACAACGCGGACCCGGACACCGACGCGCTGACCGCCTGGGGCAGACGGCGACCGACAGCTTCTCGGTGACCAGCGCCGACGGCACGGCGGCGACGGTCCTCGATCGCGGTGACCGGGGCCAACGATAACCGGCGTCCTCGGCCGTGACCGGGTCGCTCACCGAGGACGCAGCCGTCGGCCGCGCAGCCGCGGCTCCGCCGCGACCCTGCCCCGGCCAGGACATCGGTTCGCGGCCCGGTGGCGGGGACCTACGAACCGCTCGCTGGACGAGGACGGTTCGTGGATCCCCGGCTCACCGCGGATCGACACCGACGCGCTGGCCGCCGGGCAGACGGTCGACCGCAGCTCTCGGTGACCAGCGCCGTCGGCACGCCGTCTGCCGCCGCCGCCAACGACGCGTCGTGTCCGGCGGTGACCGCGTTGACCGAGGACCGGCGGAGACCGCGGCGGCGCGGCAGGCTGACCGTGAGCGACCCACGAGGTGGCGGGGACGGATGCCGGCCGTTCCGCCGGTGGCGGGGTACGGAACCTTCTCGCGATCGAGGACGGTTCCGTAGGTCCCCGCCACCTCGGCGGCGGGGCGCCGCGAACGTGTCCTGGCCGGCATCGCGGGATCGCGGACGGTCAGCCTGCCCTGCGCCGCCGATGAGGCCGCGTCCTCGGTCGCCGCCCCGGTCAGGTCGCCGCCGACCTACGGAACCTTCTCGCTGGGCGAGGCGGTCGTGGATCTACCGGCTCGACAACGCGGACCCGGTCACCGCGCTGCCGCCGCCGGCAGACGCATCGGTGTCCGGGTCCGCGTTGTCGAGCCGGTAGATCCAGCGCCGACGGCACGCCCAGCGGCGTTCCGGTGCGCCGCGAACGTGTCCGCCGGCATCGCGGTGAGGCCGCGTCCTCGGTCGCCGCCCCGGTCACGCCGATAACCGCCGCGTCGTTGGCCGGTCAACGACCGCGGCGTCAATCGGCGGCGACCTGACCGGGTCGCGGCGACCGAGACGCGGCCGGAGACCGCGGCGCCAGGGTCCGCTGACCGTCCGCGACCCGGTGCCGAGCCGGTAGTTCGCCACGAACCGTCCTACGAACCTTCTCGCGAGGACGGTTCCGTCTACCGGCGACAACGCGGACCCGGACACCGACGCGCTGACCGCCGGGCAGCGGCGACCGACAGCTTCTCGGTGACCAGTCTGCCGACGGCACGGCGGCGCGCGATCGCGGTGACCGGGGGGTCGCGGCGTTGTCGGCCGACCTGACCGGGGCGGCGACCGAGGACCGGCCGATCCGCAGCGCAGGGCAGGCTTCCGTCCGGTCCCCGCCAGGTCCGTTCGCCGCGACCGAGGTGGCGGGGCCGGAACCTTCTCGCTGGTCGAGGACGGTTCGTGGCCTACCGGCTCGACCGCGATCTGACCCGGACACCGACGCGCTGCCGGCCGGGCAGCGGCGACCGACAGCTTCTCGGTGACCAGCGCCGACGGCACGCGGCGGGTCCGTCGCGGTGACCGGGGCCAACGACGCCGGTCATCGGCGGCGAGCTGACCGGGGCGGCGACCGAGGACCGGTCGCGCCGCCGCTGACCGTCCGCCGCGACCCGGATCGCCGCAGGCTCGCGGTCACCGCGGTGGCGGGGACCTAGAACCTTGTCGCGGCCGCCGTGGTCTACCGGCTCGACAACCGGACCCGGACACCAGCGCGTCGGTGTCCGGGTCCGCGTTTCGAGCCGGTAGATCCACGAACCGTCCGACGGCACAGCGGCGAAGGTTCCGTAGGTCCAACGACGCGGCGGTTATCGGCGGCGACCTGACCGGGGCGGCGTCCGAGGACGCGGCGGAGACCGCGGCGCCGGTTCCGGCCGTGAGATCCCGATGCCGGCCAGGACCCACGGATCGAGGTGGCCGTAGGTCCCCGCCACCCGGATCCGGAACGTGTCCTGGTCGGCATCCGGGTCGCGGCGGTCAGCCTGCCCGGTGGCGGGGTCCTCGGAACCGCCGATGGACGCCGCGTCGTGGCTACCGGTCACCGCGATCGTCACCCGCGCCGCCGTGCCGTCGCCGCGCTCGCGGTCACCGCGGCAAGCTGTCGGTCGCCGTCTGCCCGGCGGTCAGCGCGTCGGTGTCCGGGTCCGCGTTGTCGAGCCGGTAGATCCACGAACCGTCCTCGACCCAGCGAGAAGGTTCCGTAGGTCCCCGCCACCTCGGAACCTTCTCGCTGCCGCGAGGACGTGTTCGTGGATCTACCGGCATCCGGACCGCGGACCCGGCCACCGACGCGCTCGGCGCCGGGCAGACGGCGACCGATTGAGCTTCTCGGTGACCAGCGCCGACGGCCGTCGGCGCTGGTCGACCGCGGTGACCGGTCGCCGTTCGACCCGGCGGTCATCGGCGGCGAGCTGACCGGGGCGTCGACCGAGGCCGGTCTGCGCAGCGGCAGGCTGGTCACCGCGACCTCGGTCGCCGGCCAGGACACGTCCTCGCGGTCGCCGTCCGGGTGGCGGGGACCTACGGCTTCTCGCCGAGGCGGTTCGGTACCGGCTCGACAACGCGGACCCGACACCGACGCGCTCGCCAGACGGCGACCGACAGCTTCGTCACCAGCGCCGACGGCCGGCGGCGCTGGTCACCGCGATCGCGGTGACCGGGGCCAACGACCGCGAATCGCGTCGGCGAGCTGTCCGGGTCGGTCGACCGAGGATCGGCGAGACCGCGGCGCAGCGGCAGGCTGACCGTCCGCGACCCGGATGCCGGCCGGACACGTGTCGCGGCGCGGATCCGAGGTGGCGGGGACCTACGGAACCTTCTCGCTGGCCGCCGAGGACGGTTCGTGGATCGCCGCTCGACAACGCGACCCGGACACCGCCGCGCTGGCCCCGGTCACCGCAGATCGCGACCGTCGCCGCCGTGCCGTCGGCGCTGGTCACCGCGAAGCTGTCGGTCGCCGTCTGCCCGGCGGTCAGCGCGTCGGTGTCCGGGTCCGCGTTGACCGAGCCGGTAGATCCACGAACCGTCCTCGCCCAGCGAGAAGGTTCTGTAGGTCCCCGCCGGATGCCGGCCAGGACCGGTCGCCCGGATGCCGGCCGGACACCCGAACCTTCTCGCTGGGCCCTGGTCGGCATCCGTGGATCGCTCACGGTCAGCCTGCCGCGCGCCGCGGACCGCCGCGTCCTCGGTCGCCGCCCCGGTCAGGTCGCCGCCGATTGACCGCCGCGTCGTTGCCCCGGTCACCGCGATCGTCACCCGCGCCGCCGTGCCGTCGGCTGGTCAGAAGCTGTCGGTCGCCGTCCCCGGCGATCATGACCGCGTCGGTGTCCGGGTCCGCGTTGTCGAGCCGGTAGATCCACGAACCGTCCTCGCCGCGAGAAGGTTCGGCGTAGGTCCCCGCCACCGATCCGCTGACGCCGGAACATGTCCTGGCCAGGTCGTTCGCCCGGCGGATCGAGCCTGGCGGATCGGAACCTGTCTCGGACGTTCGTCGAGCCGGCTCGACAACGCGGTCCCGGACACCGACGCGCCGCCGGGCAGACAGCGACCCGAAGGTTCCGTAGCGTCGACGGCCGGCCGACGGTCCGGTCGCCGCGACGACCGGCGGTCCTCGGTCGGCATCCGGATCGCGGACGACCAGCCTGCCCTGCGCCGCCGATGAGGCCGCGTCCTCGGTCGCCGCCCCGGACCGGTCGCCGCCGATGGCGGGGACCCGCCGCGTCGTTGGACCCCGTGGTCACCGGTCACAACGCGACCGACGCCGCCGTGACGCCGCCAGCGCGTCGGTGTCCGGGTCCGCGTTGTCGAGCCGGTAGATCCACGAACCGTCCGCATCCAGCGAGAAGGTTCCGTAGGTCCCCGCCACCCCGGTCTCCGCCGCGAACCCGTCCTCGCCGTCCGGGTCGCTCACGGTCAGCCGGCCGGTTGCCGCGGTCTCCGCCGCGTCCTCGGTCGCCGCCCCGGTCAGGTCGCCGCCGATAACCGCCGCGTCGTTGGCCCCGGTCACCGTCACCGCGACCGTCGCCGCCGTGCCGTCGGCGCTGGTCACCGCGAAGCTGTCGGTCGCCGTCTGCCCCGCCGCCAGCGCGTCGGTGTCCGGGTCCGCGTTGTCGAGCCGGTAGATCCACGAACCGTCCTCGTCCAGCGAGAAGGTTCCGTAGGTCCCCGCCACCTCGGTCCGCGCCGCGAACGTGTCCTGGTCGGCATCCGGGTCGCGGACGGTCAGCCTGCCCTGCGCCGCCGATGAGGCCGCGTCCTCGGTCGCCGCCCCGGTCAGGTCGCCGCCGATTGAACCGCCGCGTCGTTCGCGCCCCGTCACCGCGATCGTCACCGCGCCGCCGTGCCGTCGGCGCTGGTCACCGCGAAGCTGTCGGCCGCCGTCTGCCCCGCCGCCAGCGCGTCGGTGTCCGGGTCCGCGTTGTCGAGCCGGTAGATCCACGAACCGTCCTCGTCCAGCGAGAAGGTTCCGTAGGTCCCCGCCACCTCGGTCTGCCGCCGCGAAGCCTGCCCTGCGCCGCGGTCTCCGCCGCGTCCTGGTCGGCATCCGGGTCGCGGTCACGGTCAGCCTGCCCTGCGCCGCCGATGAGCGCCGCGTCCTCGGTCGCCGCCCCGGTCAGCTCGCCGCCGATAACCGCCGCGTCGTTGGCCCCGGTCACCGCGATCGTCACCCGCGCCGAGTGGCTGCGGCCGGTTAGATCGGTCGCCCGCACCGTCAACTCATAGGAAAACGGCGCAGACTCGAAGTCCTCGCCCGTCCCGACATATCGCAACATCCCGGTCGTGGGGTCGATGGCGAAATTGCTCGGGTCGTTCGAAATGCCGTAGGTATTCCCGTCGCCGGGATTCACGTCGGGCGCCGCCAGGAGGTCCAGCTCCAGCAGGGGTTCAATGCTGTAGGTAATCTCGTCGCCGGGATTCACGTCGGTCGCCTCTACGGCGCCCAGCCCCACCGGAGTTTGGCTGCCGTCCCGGTTCTCGCTCAGGTCAAACGTATACCGCTCCCGCGAGAACACCGGCGCTCTGTCGACCGGCACCGCGATTGTCGAGCTCCGCGCGCCGCCGTCATCGTCCGTTGCGACAGCGGCGATGAGGTAGAAGCCCGCGGTTCCCTGCTCCGCGGAATAGGTGTGCTCCATGGTAAATTCGCCGGTCGCGGGGTCGACCTCGACGTCATCCGCGGCATCGTCTCCCCAGTCAATTCTCACCGCGACGACATCGGCACCGACGTCTCGGACGCGCCCCGTTACGGCGATCCGGGATCCCTCGTCCAGGCGCGCCTGAGGCGTCGACATCAGCAGCGCGATGTCATCCACGAAGGCGGATGGGTCACTGTCGTACGAGTAGGTTGCGGCGAAGGTTTCGGCATTTTCGTCAAGAACGGCGCTGGTGATGTTGCCGTCACCCCAACGCACGTTGATGGTCCTCACATCGGCGTCGTAGTCGCTGTACGAGCCTGTCACGGTCACGGTGTTGACCGCGGAAGTGGCGATGACGGTCGTGAACTCTGCATCGTCCCAGACGACATTGATACGAGGCGGTGGGTAATCGACGTCGTCGACGCTGGAGAGGTAGAAGTATTGGAACGCGGGCGCGATGTTTTCGACCTGCAGCTCGACGGAAGCCTGGTTTGTCGCGCCGTCGCTGTCCGTGACGGTCGCGGCGATGGTGAATGCCGAGGAAGCGTCGTCCCCGTAGACATGCGTCGCCGTATAGTAGCCCGTCGACGTATCCGCCGCGGCGGACGACGCGGCGGTCCCGTCACCCCAGTCGATGACGACGGTGTGGGTATCGTGGCTGCCGAGATCCGCGACGGTGCCGAAGACGGTGACGGCCTCGCCCTCCTGGATTACGTAGCGTTCGGCGTTGAGCGATATCTCCGGAACCGCGTTGACGACGACGGCTTTCGCCGTCGCAGTGTCCTCGGCAGCGTCGGCGTCGCGCAGGGTAATGACGATTGTGTAGGTCCCGTCACGGGCGTAGACGTGATTGAAATCGAAGTCGTCGGCCTGGCCGTCGAGACGATGGGTCTCCCGGCTGCCGTCGCCCCAGTCGACCAGGGCTTCGAAGCTCTCTTCCGCCCCTGGATCGGAGAACCTGCCCGAGAGTCTCGTCTCGGCGCCTTCTGTCCCGGGGGTCACGATCACATTCGCCAGCGTCGGAGCGGCGTTGGCGACGGTCATGGATTTCGACACGTGGTAGGCGCCGTCCTCGTCGTAGGCCCAGAACCGGATGGCGGTCGGACCGCTCTCGCGGAACCGATGCACCACGGTGGGCGCGGCGCCTTCGTGGGTCGTGCGGGGGCTGCCGTCTCCCCAATCGACCACCCAGTGGCTGATGGTGTCGTCGCCGGGGTCCGTCGCGCTGAGCCGGACCGAGAAATCGCCGCCTTCGGTAGCGCCGAACGCTCCGCTCACGGGCTCGACATTCAGGATTGGCGCCACCTCGTCGACGGTGAGGACGCCGAACACCTCCGTGTGGCCCCCGTCATCATCGGAAACCAGCACGCGAATGGCGATCTGTTCGGCGTTGTCGGGGAAGGTGAACGTATGCCTGGACTCGGAACCTCCATCCTGGTCCACCCGCTCGTAGACGCCGTCGTTGTCGATATCGAAATTGTAGGTCAGCGTGTCGACCAGCGCCGGGTCGGACGCACTGACCACGATCTCGACCTCGCCGCCCTCGTCGACCGACGTGGCCGAGACGACCATATCCGCCACGGGAGGGGCGTTCGTCACCACGACGTCGAAATCGACCTCCGCGGTCTGTTCGTCGGAATATTGGGCCCGGTAGCGGAGGGTGTATTCGCCGTCATCCCCCATTCGGTAGAACTGCAACGAGTCCCAGGGGATCGTGATGGCATCGCCGGTGGACGGCCCCGACCAAAGCGGCACGTTGACCGGGGTGATCGGGGAGATTGTGAATGACGGGCTGTACACAGCATGATAGGATGGCGCGCCAGGTGCGGAAGTATGGAGGACCAGATCCTCGCCCTCCCGGACCGTGTAAGGCCCGCCGGCGTCCAGCTGGATGGCGTCAACGACGACGCTCACGCTGTGGACCGGACCCAGCGTCTCCCCGTCTTCGTCGATCGCCGTGACCAGGATCGACTTGAGGCCTACCTCGTCGTAGATGTGCTGCGCGCTTCTGGTGCCGGCGCCGAACTCCTCTATTGTCGAGGTGCCGGGCCCGCCCGCCGATTGTCCGTCGCCCCAGTCGATCCGCCACCGGACGACCGTGTCATCGCCGGGATCGTATGCATCGAAGGAGATCGTGTAGGGCGCACCTAGAGTCGCGGTCTCCTCGCCGTGAACGCTGATCTCCGGCGGCGTGTTGTGGATGGTCACATGGAACTGCGCATGGCTCGTTTGGCCGGGGTTGCCCTGGGCGTCCATGTTGGTGGCGCGGACCACGATCGGCGGATAGTCGCTGCCGTCGTCGTCGAAGCCGTAGTGAACGAGTTCCTGCCATGTAAGCGTGATGGTCTCGCCGGTCCGGTCACCGAACACGCCGTCCCCGTTGAGGTCCCATTCGAGCTCGCCGAGGAGCTCGTCGCGCGCGCCGTACGGCACCACTTGCGCTTCGATCACCAGACCGTCGCCTTCGTAGGTGCTCAGCGGCTGGTTCAGCGAGACGACGGGAGGCCGCTCGAAGGAGATGTCGACGGACGCATGCCTGACCGCGTGGCCGCCGAAGACGCGCGCAGGGTCGTTCGCGCCAGTCACGGTGACGACCACCACGCTCTCGGTGCCGTCCGTGCTGGCCACGATGAAGGCGTCGGCCGCCTTCTGCCCCGCCGCGAGCGCATCGACGGCGTAGTCGTCCAGGACGTAGGACCAGCTGCCGTCGGATTGCAGCGTAAAGCGACCGTAACGTCCGGGAGTGGCGGTCTGGGACCGGAAGCCTTGCTCGCCCGCGTCCGGGTCGGTGACGCTCAGTTGGCCGGCTGCCGTGTGGCGCACCGGATCGTCCTCGATCGCCTCGCCGGCCAGATCGCCCGAGATCGCCGCCGCCCGATTCTCCGTGTTCAATGCCGGCCCTTCTTGGGTCACGGTGACGACCACCACGCTCTCGGTGCCGTCCGCGCTGGCCACGATGAAGGCGTCGGCCGCCGTCTGCCCCGCCTGGAGCGAATCCGCCGCGTCGCCTTCCAGCACGTAGGACCAGCTACCGTCGGATTGCAGCGTAAAGCGACCGTAACGTCCGGGAGTGGCGGCCTGGGCCAGGAACAGGTCCTCCCCGGCATCCGCATCGCTCGCGCTCAAGCTGCCCGCTGCCGTGCGGCGCGCCGGGTCGTCGGCGGACACCGCGCCGGTCAGGTCACCCGATATGACCGCCGGACTGTTCGCATCTGGCGTCGCCGCCGGCAGGACGAACCGGGAGCTCAACTGCGGAGTTACGGGCGTGCCCTCTTGCTGCTCGCCCGCCCCGAACACCTGGATCGACACCTCCGCTCCTCCGGTGCCGTCGATGCTGTTCACGACAAAGGTTTCGACCGCCGCCTGCCCGTCGTTCAGCAGACGGATGTCCGGGTCGGTCTCGTCGAGCGTGTAACGCCAGGCCCCCAGGGCGTCGATCGTGAAGGCGCCATACACGCCGGCCACCGTCTGCGCGGCGAAACGGCTCTGGCCGGCATCCGGATCGGTCACGCCCAGCATGCCCTGCGCGGATTGGAGCGCAGGATCGCCCTCGCGCACCTGACCCAGCACGAACGGGTCGTGGCGGAGCCGGATGGCATTGAAGTCCGGGTCCTCCACCGGATCGGGACCGGTCTGGCCCGGCTGGGCGTGCCAGTTCTGAAAGAAAAGCCTGTCGGTCTCGGCGGTCGGGAACGGCTCCCCGCCATGGATCATGAGGTCCGCCATGTCGGGGGCGAGAGCGCGGATGTCGACGCGGAACGTGTCGTCGCCGTCGTCCCCGTGCAGGAACATGCGCGATCCCGATCCCGCGCCCAGCAAGCTGACCTCGTCGTTTCCGGCATCCAGATGGACTTCGAGCTCGACCCGGGGCGAACCCGCCGCGATGAGGACGCTGTCGTCGCCACCGCCCATGCGGATGGATGTCCTGCCGACGAGTGACGTCACCGATATGTGATCGTCGCCCTCCCCAAGATCCACCGTCACCCGCGAAAGGCCGTTGGCTGAATTCGGCTGTCCGCCGAGCATGGCAAGGCTGTCGTCACCGCCCGCCGTGGTTACCGTGAGGCTCGCAATGTTGGTGAAGGAGACATCCATGCTCCTTGCATTGAGTTCGTCCGGGTCGGCGTCGAGGAGGAACGTGACCAACCCGCCCGGGATACCGGGCTGCCCCGCGGTCGATACGTAGAGCCTGTCCCCCCCGGGAGAAAGCATCAGGCCCGTCGGGCGGCGCAGGCCTTCCACCCCGTCGGCGTTTTGGACCACCGTCTGGACGAACTGCAGCCGGCCCGTCGCCTCGTCGCGCAGGAACACCCCCACGGAGTTGCCGTCTTCTCCGGCCGCAAACAAGAAAGACCGATGTTCCGAACCGGCTTGTGGCGTCGAGACGGCGACAGCGGACGGACGCAGCAAGCCGCGCACGCCGTCCACGCCCTCTTGCAGCGTCTCGACGAACGTCATGGCGTTGCCGGCGCCCCGCTCGAACACAGATATGGAATGGCTCAGCTTTCCGAACAGGTAGACGAAACGATCGTCCGGCGAGACCGCCATGCCCGCCGCGCCCAGGAATCCGTATTCCGGTCCCACGAATTCCGCGATCCGCGCATGATCGCTCGTGGAACGCACCTCGAATGAGACGCCCGAGTCGCTGATTGCGTAGTAGAGCTCGCCGTCGTTGCTGACCGTCACCTGCGCGAGCACCGTGTCCGTCTTCGAGGCCGGGCCGCCGCTCTGGAATGTCCCTGTCGCCGCGTCGTAGCTGCCCGTCTCGACCGATTGCCCGTCGCCGCCGAGCAGCAGGAAGGAGTGGTCGAGCCTCAGGAAGGAGTAGCTGGGGCTCGTCGAAGGGGTGCGGAAGATCTCGAGCGCCCTCACCCCGCCCGCCACGTCGAAGCCCTGCGTACCGGCGAAGGACAGCGTCCCGGCCGTTGCGTCGAGCCTGAAGGCCGCGACGGTGGCGGACCCTTCGTCAAAGGCGAAGACGAATTGTCCGTCGGGGGAGACGACCAGGTTGTCGGCGCCGGCAAGGCCGGAGACGGGAGTGCCGCCATCGTCGATCGCGAGGCCCTCGACGATCTCCTGCCGAATTTTCATGTGGCTCGTATCGATGACAACCAGAGTGGAATCCGCGGCGCTGAGGCCAAAGATGAATCGCCCGTCGGGGGCGGCCGCGGTGTCGTCGAACCGCTGGAGCAGGCTGTCCCCGCCGCGTCCCACCGCCGCTGCCTCGATGAACGCCACGCGGCCCTTGTCCAGGGTGGCGCCCGCAAGGGTGGTTTCGAAGTCTGCGCTGGAATCGACGGCGGCATTGACGCTGAGCACTCCGGGGTCGAGGTCCGGCACCAGCGTCGCCCAGACCTGGCCGGCTCCCAGCCCTTCGATCGTGACGCGCCCCCACCCGGTCTTAAGCTGCGTCATGTGGGAGCCGGTGTCGCCCGCCGACAGAAGGCCGAGCCGGGGATTGACCAGGGTCGTGGAGGTGAGGTTGATGAACAGGACGAGGTCGTACCCCGTGTAGTCCGCGGCGAGCGGGCCGGAGTACCCCGCCGCCAGGGCGTCGGCCGCGGTGTCGAAGCGATAGACCGCCGCCAGCGCGTGCGGCGGCGGCGCATCGGGGACGCCTCCCGGGTCTTCGTCCAGGGGCACGTAGTCGAGGGCGCTGATGTGGCCGCCGTCGACCAGACCGAACGGATCGGCTCCGCCGGAAAGCCCGGCGATGATGGGAGTGTTCCCGTTCCACGCGCCACCGGCCAGATACGGGTTGGCCGCCACCGGTCCGCGGAAATATTCGGGCGGCCCGCCGGCGCGGGATGCGGCAAGCGGTGCGCCCGCGATCGAAACGATCCGGCCGCTGTCGTCGAAGTTCAGACCCGCATTGCTCCCGAGAATGATGCGTCCGGACCGGCCATCGCCGCCCGGGCCCAGCGCGGGATCGCCATGCTGGCCGCCGAAGCCGCCGAGCCAGGGCGGAAGAAGGGAAATGGAGCCTCCGGACAGGCCATCGCCGCGCGGGCCCAGCGGGGGATCGCCATGCTTGCCGCCGGAGCCGCCGAGGACATCGATGTAGGCGGACGGAGCGGTGATGACCGTCCCCACGAGCTTGACCGTCCCTCCGGCGCCGCCGCCGCCGCCGCCGCCATCGCCGCCCGCGCCTCCATCTCCGCCGAAGCCCCCGTCGCCGCCGTCTCCGCCATCTCCGCCATTCGGACGGACAGTGAATTGTTCCCCCTTGCCGCCCTGACCGCCCTCCCCACCCGCATAGGGATCCCTGGCCGGGCGATCGCCGAGTCCGCCGTCGGCGCCATCGCCGCCACTGGCGTGCAAGCCCTTGCCGGGCGAGCTGGCATCGATCTCGATCGCGCCACGAGCGACTATCTGGAGCGCGCCGCCGCCACCGCCGCCGTGACCGCCGGCCCCCCCCGGGCCGCCCCAAACGCCCCCACCGCCATAGCCGCCCCAACCGCCATAGGCGCCCCAGCCGCCCTCGGGCCCGGCCTCTTCGACCCCGGCGTCGTGGCCCTCGCCCGCCGCCGCTGCTGCCGCCGGTGATGCGAGATCCTGTTCCGGTGTTGCGTCCTCCCGTGCCGGAGCCGGCGTTGCCGCCATCGCCGCCATCCGTGCCGGACCCGCCGAGTGTGCCGTCGCTGCCCGATTCTCCGTTCTCCCACGCGGGGGTACCGCCGCCCTCGGCATACTCGCCGCCGCCACCGCCCGAGCCGCCCGAGCCGCCCGAGCCGCCCGAGCCGAGCACCGTCGACCCCTGGCCCGCGGCGCCTCCGCCCGGCCCTCTGCCCGCAGACCCCGGCCGGCTGGGGCTGCCGCCGCCCCCGTCGCCGCCGGAACCCCCATCGGTTCCGTCTCCGCCACTCTCCCTCCCGTCTACTCCGCCAGGAAGTCCGCCCGCCCCGGCCTGGCCCAAGTTCCCGCCGTGTCCGCCATCGCCACCGACACGGGTGAGAGCACCCCAATAACCGCCCGATCCAGGCTCGATGTCCGTGGCCGAGAAGTCGAATTTTACGTCGGATCCGATGAAGACATCGTTCGACGCATAGAGCGACAGGCCGAGCGGACCCAACGCGTTCACGGTGATATCGCCGACGAATCTCAGGTCGCCCGCGAAGCGGAATTCGCGGACCTTTCCGGAGTCGATGGAATACGCGCGGATGCCGAGCGCCTCGAAGACCCAGCGCCCCGTCCCGGCTGAGAGCGTCTGATCGGTCTGGCCGTCTCGATCCAAGTCGACGTCGATCGATCCCCTCGCGATCATGCCGCCCGTGTTGAAGGTGATCGAGGACCTGATCGTGTAGATCGGTATCTGGGTCGTCGCCTCCGCGGTTGCGGGAACGCCGCCGAAGGCCTGCCGGAGCACGATGTCGTCGAAGACGACGCCGTCGGTGTCCCAGGTCACCGAGGTGACCGCCCCGAGCGCGGCGAACTCCCCGCCGTCGAACACCGTCGCCCCGTGCTCTGCGATGACGGTGAACGACCGGGTCACCGTCTGGCCGTTGGCCGTGGTCGCGGCAAAGGTCACCTGCTGGGGCCCGGGCGCGATCGCTCTCAGGGTCATCGAGCGCAGGGCGAACGCAGCGCCCGAGACGGCCTGCATCGTCACCGTGCTGTCGGTCCCGCCGCCGGTGAGTCCGGCGGTCGGCGTGTCGACGACGCCCATTCCATGGTCGAAATCGAAACGCACGCCGTTCTCGGTGTAGGAGCTGGCGGCGGCCTTGAGGCTGGAGAAGGTGACGGCCTCGCCGCCGTACAGCCGGTACCGGGCGAATTGCTCGCTGGACAGGACATCGAGTTGGGTGGTCAGCGTGACGCGGCCCCGATCGACGTCGATCTCGCCGTCCACGTTCCGGGGTGTGGTGGATTCGACCGTCAGCGTGTCCGCCCCGGAAGCCGAGCCGATGATCTCGACCCGCTCCGCAGGAGAGGTGTCGAGCACCGCGTCGGTCACGGCGGTGCGAAGCGTCGCGCCGTCGATCAGGATCCAGTCATTGGCAGCCCCGTCATTGTCCGAGTTGTCGACGATCAGCCGCTCGACATTCGGCGACAGCGTGCTGAACCCGTTGGCTTGCGGCGCGCCCGGGATGCGCAGTCGGACGGTATCCTCCTGCCCCTCTCCGTAAATGACGGTCTCGCCGTCCGCGCCCCCGGCGAAGCGGCCCGGGTTGTCGACGTTGAACACATCCCGGCCCTCGCCGCCCCGGACGGTCACGACCACGTCGTCGAACGAATAGTCCATCCGGAAGACGTCGTTGCCGCTGCCGAGCAGGATGTCGATCGAGTCGAGGCCCGCAAAGCGCGCGGTGCCGCCGAAGAGTCCCGATATCGCGCCGTCGAACTCGACATCGACGCTTTCGCCGTCGGTCAGGGCGCCGCCCTCCGTCGCCGCCGTCGTCGCCGACAGATCGACGACAAGCCGATCGCCATCGTCGGAACTGCCGTCTCCCCCGATGTCGACACCGGCGTCGAGATCGAGCAGCGTCACGGTGTCGCCCCCGGCGCCGGAATCCAGGGTGACGGCGTGGCTCGCGCCTTCGATTCGGATGCTGTCGGCGCCGCCGCCGGCATACACCGCAATCGGCGCCGCCGTGCCGGCGATCGTCAGCCGGTCGGCGCCGTCCCCCATCCGCAGCACGACACTCTCGTAGCCGGCGAACCGCACCTCCCCGGCCATGCCCGCGGCGGTCACGACACCGAAAACGATCCCGTCCCGGTCCTCCTCGACGGCAAATGTCAGGTCGGCGGCGGCGGCGGTCGTGAACGTGACCGTGTCCTCTTCAGCGCCCCCCCACAACGTCACCCTGTGGCCGCTGCCCAGGAGACCGAGATCGAAAGTCAAGCTGTCGGCGCCGGCGCCGGTATCCACGGTCGTGTCGGCCGACAGGCCGGAGACGGTGAAGTCGCTCGAACCGGCGCCGAGAAGCACGCTCACCGCCTCGACCCCGCCATAGTCGACCCCGACCTCCATGCCGAGACCGGTCAGCCGATCTCGGGTCAGCGTCCCCGAGCTCGCGCCGCTGCCTGCCGAGCGGTCGACCGCGAGCCGGTCTTCGCCCCCCTCGCCCCTGATCTCGAGCAGGCCGTCGAGGCGGTCGAGCGTCCCGTTCCCCACATTGAAGACGTCGTCGCCGGCGCCGCCGCGAATCGAGACCACCGTCCCGGATCGGGTTCCGAGAATCTCGATCTCGGTGCCCCCGCTGCCGAGCGCGAGGTCCACCCTCTCGATCTCCTCGTAGCCCACGCCTCCCCCGGCCATCCCGAGGCCCGTGACCGTCGTCCCCGTCAGCGTCGCCGTCTCCCGGCCGGTGTTGGCGGAATCGTCGAGCCACAAGGTGTCTCTGCCGCCGCCGCCGACCACGGTCACCGCGGCGGCGATCGCGCGGGACGTGCCCAGCACCGCGCTGCGGGCGCCGAGACGGATCGTGTCGTCCGCCTCTCCGGCCTCGATCCGGGTCGCGATGGAGGCGGCGTCGACATCGATCTGGTCGCGGTCGCGACCGCCTTTGATGGTGAGCGAGCTGCCCGAGATGCTGCCGCTGACGACAATGGTAGCGCCCTCGCCCTCGTCGGCGTCCCGGTGCACGAGGGCGAAGATGCCGGCGTCGTTGCCGGCGGAGACGCCCAGCCGCGCGGACGTCGACCCGTCGAGTATCGAGAAGGCGTGCGGATCGTTCGCCTTCAACAGATACCAGCCCTCGGGCCGGAGACCCTGTATCGCCCCCGCGCCCCCGGCGCGGCGATACTGGACCGAGTGCTCCACCGACCCGTCCAGCCCGTGGTCTCCAACGCGAACGGTGCCGTCGGCATCGACTCGTCCGAGCAAGAGCGTGAATGCCCGTCCATCGTCGGCGGTGAAGACGTGCAGGCCGAGGGCCTCGCCCTGGCTCAGGGCGGCGGGCGGATCGTCCGTCGCGGCCCCCTCCTCCCTGAGGCCGATCCAGTCGCCGTCGACCTCGATCACCTCGTATCGGGCCCCGGCCTCAAGCCCCCCGATCGCGCCGAAGCGGCTGCGATCGGCGTAGGTGACGATGTCTCCGACCGCAAACGAATGGCCGGCAAGCCAGATCTTGTTTTCGGCGGCGGCGATGGCGTTGAGCGCGAACTCGATGCTCCGGGTCGCGTCGCCGATCAGCTCGACCCCCCCCGCGGCGACGATGCTGCTGCCCTGCTGCAGGTCGATACGGTCGCCGGCCTGCAAGATGACCGAGCCGGACGTGGCCTGGATCCGCGCGGATGCGTCGAGCGTGAGGTGGTCGGTTGCCGCGGCGGTGTTCTCGACAGTCAACACGATGTCGCCGCTATCCGACCTCACGCGGCCGATGCTCAGACCGTTCGCGACGTCGCTCACATGGATGCCCTGCGCGGCGGCGATCGACAGCGCGTCGCCGGCGGCGCCTGCATCGATGCGCAACGCCCGCCACACCTCGCCGACGGCGCCCTCGACCGAGACAAGCTCTATCGTGTCCGCATCGATATGGGCCTGGCTCCCGCCCCTTGCGCCGCGGATCGACTTGAGGGCCTTGAAGTGCACGGCGGTGGCGGCGATGCGCACGATATCCACCGCGTCCACCCCAGGGGTGCCCCGGTCCTCGATGCGGATCGTCGCGGCGTCGGCTTCGAGAATGCGGGTGGCGACGAGCAGCGGATCGGCACCGGTGCCGCCGGCAATGTCCCCAGCCGCGCTCAGAGCGAGCGAGCCGGTGTGGATCGAGATTTCCGTTCCCGTCGAGGAGATGTCGCCATGCATTGCGGTGATGGCGGTCGAGCCGATCGCGTTGTCGATGACGCCTGCGAGGATGACG
The DNA here is from genome assembly GCA_965205995.1 of Alphaproteobacteria bacterium. Lineage (GTDB taxonomy): Bacteria > Pseudomonadota > Alphaproteobacteria > MPNO01 > MPNO01 > MPNO01. The sequence continues at coordinate 3,212,442 of OZ242200.1, forward strand.
CCGGCGGTGGCGGCGCCGGTGTGCTCGATGACCACCTTGGTGGGGCTGGTCGTCTCTCCATACGTCGCCTGGAACCCGCTGGTGCTGATCCCGCCGGTGATCGCGGGCGCCAGGCTCTCGACAGCGCGCCGGTGCTGAACCGCGATGTCGTTGATTCGCAGATACCGTTCCGAACGATTGACGATCGTCACGCTCTCGAAGCTGTTGGAGCCCACGATGACCGGTCGACCGCGCAGCACCCGTGAGGTGGTCGTGTCGCCGTCATCGTCGGAGTCGTGATCCGATGCCCGGATCTTGAACTCAACCGTCCCGAGCGTGCGGTCTCCCAGCCGGATATCGCCGATCTCCACGCCGCCGTCGGCGGTCAGAGTGACGGCGGTGTCGCCGACATTGGTCACCACGCGGCCCTGATCGTCGATCACGAGCAGGGGGCTGCGCGCGGGAAGAAGCACGACCCTGGCGTTGAAGTCGATGGATCGGTCGAGAGTCAGCTCGTTCGAGGAAAATTCCGGATGGGGGTCCGCGGAGGCCTCCACCAGCAGACTCCTGGCAGCGATCTCGACGCCGGAGGCGACCTCCACCCGGGTTTCCGTGTTCAGGACGGTGATGGCACGCTCATTGGCGCTTTCGATTGCGGCGGCGTCGGCATCCGCATCGGTTTCGGCCGACAAGCCGTCCAAATTGTCCTCCTCGTCGAGACTGCCGTGCAACGCCTCGATGACGACGCTCTCGCGGCCCGTGATGGCCGCACCGGAGCCGACAGTGACGGAGGCGACGGACGCCACGTCGATGTAGGCGGTCGCTTCGACGAACCCGATCAACGCGTCCGAATCCGCGTCGGCATCCACTTCGAGGTCGAGGCTGTAGACCGACGCCCCGATGCGGATATTCAGGGCATCGATGGCGACGTCGCGGCCGATATCGGTCCGGGCCCAGCTCAGCACTTCGAGGTCGGCGTCCGCGTCGACCCCGGTTCCCAACCCGCCGTTCCGGCCGTCGGCGTCGATCTCGGCGCGGGCCTTCAGACGGGCCCCGATATCGACGTCGCCCCTGGTCGCGGCGATTCTCGCGCCCTGGCCGACCACGATCTGGGCCCCGCCCCAGGGATTCTCCTGAGTGCCCGTGCCGATCTGGCCGTCGGCGCGGGCCTCGGATACCTGGATCGCCGCTCCCCCCCTGATCTGGGAGGTCACGTCCAGCCGGTCGTACGCGTGTGCGTCGAGGCGGACGTCCCCATCGAGCGACTCGATCGCCGCGTTGGCCCTGACATTGACGGAGGTCTGGTTGCGCGTCTCCGCATCCGCCCGGCTGATGCCGGCGGCGGCGATGACGCCGTAGGCGTGGCCGCGGGCGGTCGCGTGCGCCTCGGTGGTGGAGACCGCCTCGATGTCGATGTCGCCTCCCTCGCCGGTCTCCGTATCGCGCAGCCCCACCGCCTGGAGCACCGCCCGCTCGTCGATTTCGACTTTGGTTACCGCATCGATGTCGGTCTCCGCATCCGAGCCCGTCCCGGCCAGAATTCCGCCGGCCGACGGCGTGGTCTCGGTCCGCCCCTCGACCGTGTTATCGGCCCGGATTCGGATCGACGAGCCCTTGACCCGGGCTTGCGACCCGACCCGCGCGCGGACCTCGCTATCGATCGCGATCCTGCCCAGCATGGCGCCGATGCCGATGACGAAGCTTCCGGCCCCGCCGTCGGCGTTGATGCGCGCGTTGACGTCTGCATGGGCCGTAACCTCGACCGTCCCGCTGGCGTCTATGAGGGCGGCGGTCCCGATCGTGGCGCCGACCACGGGGGAAAGATTGGTCCGGGCGAAACCGGCGCCGAGCGCGGCGATGCCGCCGAGGCCGAGAGCGAACACGGAGATTTTGTCGTCGGCGGGGATGGAATTGACATCGGCGAAAGCCTCGACCCGGACATCGTCCACCCGCGAGGCCTCCGTGCCCTGGTCATCCGGACCGAGCTCGGTATAGGCCCCGACGGCGGCGCGGATTTCGGGCTCCATTCGGCTGGCCGTGAATCCGGGCGCGCCGGCTATGATTCCCGCGCCGGCGACGACGCCGGCCAGCATCTCGTGGTGGAAATAGCCCCGCGCGACCACGGAGACGACGTCGAAGCCGCGAACGACCAGGGCCCCGGCGGGCCCCGTGGCTTCGTTGATCGCGCGACCGCGCAGCCCGGCCCCGAGCAGCGCGTCGACCGAGCTCGAATCGCTGACGGAGACGACGGAGGCGGCGACGGCGCCCCCGAGGGCCGCCGCGCCCGCGTAGGCTCGGGTGTCGAACTCCGAGGATGAATGGGCGGTCACGCCGAGGGCGCCCGTTCCGTCGCCGGTGATCCGTCCGCCGGGGCGAATATACGAGACCACGTCGGCATCGACGTTGAGAACCACGGCTCCGACCCCGATGGCGACTGCGGCCACGCCCACCGCGCCTGCCCCGGCGACGGCGCGGACGTCGAGGATCTGAAGCGTGGTCACGGCGACATTGTGCGCCCGGATCTCGACCCCCCTCCCCACCCCGGCCACCGTGCCGCTGGTGGCGCCGCTCCGGCTGTTGATGGACCGGCCCACCCGGCCGTCGGGCAGCGAATCCCGGTTCTCGACGCGAACCGCGTTGCCGAGCCCCGCCGAGTCGTTGCTCAGACGGTGGGAGTTGCCTGTCGCGTCACTCGCGTCGATGTCGACGGAGCGCCCGGCCAGCGCGTCGGCGTGGGTCGCGGCGAGCCGGACCTTGCGCGGGTCGTTCGAATCCACGATCGGGAAGTAGACGGCGCCATCCTCGAGCCCGCCGATCGCCTCGCCCTCGCCGCTGTGGTAGAGCACCGCGTCGCCCGTCGACAGCCCGTGCGTACTGCCGAGATCGATCGTGTCGGCACCGCTGTCCACGGCCAGATCGGGCTGGAACCGGATGGCTTCATCCTCCTCCTCCTGGACCTCCTCGAGCATGCTGTTGACCATGTTGTCGCCGAAGCTGCCGGCATCGCCGTTGCTGCCGGTCAGGGCTCCCCCGTGGTCGTGGCGGTCGCGGAAATTCCCGCCGATCGCGTAAACGATGATAGCGCCGGCAAGTCCCGGACCGCCGCTGAGGGCGGCCGCGATCGCAGCGCTGTTGATGCGCCAGATGGACACCGCGTTGATCTTGACATCGGCTTTCGCGCCTATGCTCGCGTCGTCGCCGACGAGCGCCTGGGTGTCGTTGCGAACGATGCCGATATCCACGCCGGCCCCGACGCCGGCGAACAGGCTTGCGCCGAGGGCTCCCGCGACGCTCTGGATTTCGAGCACGTTACGGGCATCGACGTCGACCGACTGCTTCTCGTGCGGATCGAGGGTGTTCTGGTTGATACGAGCCCCGGCTCCGACCGCCGCCACCGTGTCGGAGTCGACGACCGTGACCGAGACCGCGATGCCGACGGCAACCCCCAATATGCCGCCGGAAACGCTCGCCGAAAGGACATAGATGTCCTCGCTCGACCTGGCCTGCACCGCGACCCCGCGAATCGGCGACCCGGCGTCCCGGGCGGCATCGGCTTCGGACGTGGTATCGATCTTGCGATGGTTGTCGTCGCTCAGCTGATCGTCGCCGATCGCGTCGATCAGGCCTTGGGCTCCGTCTCGATCCGTCGCTTCGCGCAGCGCCGTCTCCTTCGGGCGCGCGCCGGCGAGCCCGATCGCATTCTCCCCGCGGCCGGCGGCGTCCACGATCGTATGGTCGCCGATCTGCGCGGTCGTGCGCTTGGTGATGACCGTCACCGGAATCGCGCCGGCGCCGGCGACGCCCTTGCCTACCAGCCCGATCCCGCCCGCGACGTTGATCGTACGGGTATCGTCGCTCGCCGCGACCAGGACATTGCCTCCGGCCGTCACCCGGGCCCGGCCGGCGATGGATGCGAGGGTTTCCGTGTTCACGACGAGGACGTTGACCGATCCGGCAAGGGCGACGCCGCCGACCGCGAGCGCGGCGCCGGCGGTGACGGCGTAAATCTCGGATTCTGCCTGTGCGGTGACCGTCACGTCGCGCCGCGCGTCGACCGTCGTGTCGTAGGTCCCGCCGGTCGTCTTTCCCTGGATGTACGCGACCGTCGAGCCCTTCAGTATCGGGACCGCAAAGGCGGGCGCGGCGGCGAACGCGCCAGCCCCGGCGACCGAGAGCCCGACATTGAACGCGCGGTAGAACCGCGCGGCGTTCACATGCACATCCTGGTCGCTGGCGGCGGTGCGCTGGCCGGGGTTGACGAAGTTGATCCGGGCGCCCTCGGCGATATGGGCGCTGGTGTCGATCGTGTGCACCGTGACCGAACCGGTCAGCGCCCCCGTCCCGGTCTTGGCGAAGGCCATCCCGGCGCCGATGGCCCCGAGGTCGTTGGTGCTCACGGCGACGACGATCACTCCCTTGCGCGACGTCGTCTCCGGTTCCCGCCCGCTCCTGGCCGACAGGATCGTCGGATCCGCCTCGGCGTTGTCCACCTCCGGCAGGGACTCGTCCGCCAGCGCCTTGACGTGGTGGGCCTGTTCCATGTCCATGTCGGCGGTGTCGAGGTCGATGGCCCTCCCCTCGATTGCGTCTTCCCGGGTCGCGGCGAGCTTGAAGCGGTCGTCGTCGACCCTGATCACCCAGTAGCGCCCCTCCGAGTCCATGCCGCCGAGGACGCGCGCGTCGGTGAAGTACAGCACCTCCTGTCCGTCCGTGAAGCCGTGGTCTTCGGCGAAGATCGCGTCCGACCGGGCATCCACCGCCGAGGTCTTGAAGTCCGCGTGCGCGTCGCCGCCCTCGTCGCTGACGACCCGGCGCAGGAGATGGGCGGCGCCCGCCGATCCGTTGGTGGTGCCGATGTTGACGGCCACGCGGTTCTTGGCATTGCTGCTCGACGCGGCGAGCCGGATCGTGTCGGCGTCGACGCGGATGACGTGGTAGATCGTGCCGTCCTGCAGGCCGGTCAGCGCGGTGGAACCCCTGTAGACCACCCGGTCGCCGTCGTTGAGGTTGTGGTTCCGGATGGTGATCCGGTCGCCGGGGGCGTCCACCTCCGCGCCGCTGAACCCGAGAGCCTCGCGGAAGCCGCCGGTGTTCGTCTCGACCCCGTCGTCGTGGGCGAGCGCGGTGACCGTTGCGTGCCCGATATATGCCTTGGTCGATTTCTCGAGCACGCCGATCTGGAAGCCGATGCCGACCGCCGCCGTTCCCGACGCGGCCAGGCTGGCGGATGCGATCCACGACTTCGTGTCGCTGTCGGCGGACACCAGCACGTTCCCGAGCGCCCACACCGTCGCCTTGTCGCCGATATGGGCGCGGGTATGCGACCTGAGCACCCCGACGCCGGCGCTGCCGCCGATCGCGACGCTCCCCGCCAACGCGACCGCGGCGGACACCGAGACGACGGACTCGGTCGCCAGCGCCTGCACGAACACGGAACCGTCCGCCTCGACCGTGGTCTCGGATTCGATATCCGCCGAGGTGTGGTGGGTAATCACCCCGATATCCGCGCCGATCCCCACGCCCACCTTGCCGGCGCCGAGCGCCCCGGCGATTCCGGAAACCCAGAGGTCGCTCTCGGCGACGACATTGAGATCGCGCGCGGAATTCACGCCCTTGTGCTGCGAATTGCCCGTGGCCTTCACCCGGGCCCGGGTGGTGCTGGAGATCACGTTCAGAGTGCCGGAGCCCGATGCGCTCACACCTGCGCCGACGGCGCCGCCGACGGCAATCCCCAGCACGAAGATTTCCGACGACGCCTCCACCGAGACCCCCGCGACCGATTTGCCGGTGACGTCTCGCAGCGTCGGTCCGGCGGCGGAGGTGGTGGCGATCCTCGCCGCCTCCTCGATCAAGGCTTCGGTGCGGTTGGAAATCACCGTGAAGTTGAGCGCCGCCCCGCCCGCGAAGCGACCGCTGCCGCTGATGGAGATCTGTCCGGCGCCGGCGCCGACCGTGAGGTCGGTCTCGGCCCGGACCAGGACGTTGTGGGCGGCGGTGACCAGCGAGTCGCCCTCGATGCTCGCGACGGTCTCGACGGTGACCACCTGCACACCGATCGACCCGGCGAGGGCGACGCCCTTGGCCGCGACGGCCACCCCCACGGTCGCCACGCGTATATTGGCCTCCTGCTTCGCGTGGATGTCGACAGAGCCCAACCGGGACTCGACGGTGGAGGCGTCGATCTGCGCCTTCACCCGGCTGTCGATGTAGTTGCCCGAGGCGGCGACCCCGCCGGCGTACGACCTCAGCGAGACCCCGGCGGCGCCGGTCAGGGCGTTGATGGACGAGGTATCCCTCGCCTCGATGGAGACCCCCCGGTCCGCCCGGATCACCGACCCGTCGGTGACCGCCGCATCGACCCGGGCGATCACGCCGTTGACGGCCGCGCTGATGCCCACCGCGCCACCGGTCTTGCTGCCGGCGCCACCGATCGCCAAGGCCGTGATCGTGGCCTGTCCGGAATGTTTCGTCGTTCCCTTCTCGGCCTTCAGCGAGACCGCTCCGCTCGACGAGATTCTCGTATCGGTGACGGCCGCGCGCGCGCCGCCGTTGACCTGGTTCCAGCCCAGCGCGGCCCCGAAGGCGCGCGCCTCGAGCCCGATGCCCACCGCGCCGGCGAGCGCCGCGATCGAAGGGTTGTCCGTGGCGACGATCTGGACATCCCCGCCGGTCACCACATCCACATGCTCGATGGTCGCCGCGGTGCCGCGCTTCGAAACGTCCTCGCCTCGCACGCGCCCGAAGATGGACCACTCGGGAGCGATGATGTTGATCGCGATCGTGACGGCGCCGGCGAACCCCCGCGCCTTCTTTTGCGACCCCTGTGCGGGGGCGTCGCTGCCGGCTGCCGAACCAGCGTCGCTGCCGGCGAACCGCTGCCGGCTATCGAACCGGCGTCGCTGCCGCCTGACGAACCGGCGTCGCTGCCACCTGACGAACCGGTGCCGCTGCCACCTGACGAACCGGTGTCGCTGCCGCCTGACGAACCGGTGTCGCTGCCGCCTGACGAACCGGTGCCGCTGCCGCCTGACGAACCGGCGTCGCTGCCGCCTGACGAACCGGACGAACCGGCGTCGCTGCCGCCTGACGAACCGGCGTCGCTGCCGCCTGACGAACCGGCGTCGCTGCCGCCTGACGAACCGGTGCTGCTGCCGCCTGACGAACCGGTGGCGCTGCCGCCTGACGAACCGGTGGCGCTGCCGCCTGACGAACCGGTGCTGCTGCCGCCTGACGAACCGGTGGCGCTGGCGCCTATCGATTCAGCGTCGTCGAAGAGATCGTCTGCGTCGCCGATGCTGTCTGCGTCGTCGAAGAGATCGTCTGCGTCGCCGGCGTCGGTGTTGGCTGCGTCGCCGGCTCGGCTACCCACACTCAGGCCCAGGCTGACGGCGACGGCGACTATGGTCGTCTCGTTCTGCGCGCGCACCGTCAGGCCGCCCCCGAGATTCAGCTGCGTCGTCGCTGGCCCGTCGCTCGCCCACCGCTCGCCCGTGATCCATGCCCGCGTGTCGTGGGAGAGGTGGTTGTAGCTGATGGAGGCGCCGACGCCGGTCTTGCGCGAGCCCGCCACCCCGCCGCCGATGGACCAGAGGTTGACCTTGTTCTTCGAGTACACGTCCACATCGCCGGGCGCGGTGATATGCGCTCGGTCGATGAACGCATGCGTCACGCCCTCGACGAGGTTGAACGAGGCGGATCCGGCGAACGCGGTGGCGTTCGACGACCCGTCCGCGGAAAGCGCGATGGCGAAGGAGAACACATGGCCATCGCGCCGCGCGCGTACCCGGATGTCCGTGGCGTCGCCGTCTTCGCCGTCTTCGTCGGCGGCGGTGCTTTTCAGCCCGGCGCCGCGGATGAAGGCGCGGGCCCCGGTTTGGACGATGTTTGCGCTGATCGCGCCGGAGAGAGACTGGGAATCGCTGCTGTTCGAGCCCCCGCCGGCATCGCCGCGCTGATAGCTGACCGCGGCGCCGCCGGTCGTCATGACCACATCGGTGGTGTCCTCGGCGCCGACGTCGACGGTCGTGACGCCGAACGTCCCGCCGCCATCGAGGGCGGCCACCGTCGAGTGCTCGATGTAGTTCACCCCCATACTCCCGGCGAGGGTGAATCCGCCGCTGTTCTGATTCGCGGTGTCGCGATGCGCCGCGGGGATAAACTCTTCCCTCGGCAGGTTCAGCTCGAAGAGCCTATCGTGGTCTTCGGGGGTGGCGCGCCTGCGCTGGGGCGTCTTGGCGTTCTTGCCGGTGCCGGCCCCCACGCTGCCCGCTAGAACGAAGCTGTAGACCCCGCCCCTGCTTACCGCGGCGATGGCCAGGGCGCCTATGGACGAATTCTGCGAGTCCCGGTCGTTTAGGGCGTACGGGGCGTAGTCTTGATCTTCCTCGTCCGACAGGTGGCCGACATATGCCTCGGTGGTTCGCAGGACCACCGCCACCACGAGGCTGATCCCGACTGCCGAAGCGCCGTCGCCTCCGAGCGCGAACGACCCCGCCAGGTTGATGTTCAGGACATCGCTCTCCGCGTTCACGGAGACGTTCCCGCCGCCGTCGATATCGACCACGCCGCCGGCAGTCGACTCTATGGCGGCTCGGGTCACGCTCACATGTGCGACCGCCAGCGCCGTGCCGATAAACACGAATCCGCTGTCGCTCGACCGGCCCTCGTTCGCGACCTCCGCGGCCCGGCCTGCGACGTTTATCCGGAGGACGTCTTCGCGCGCGTCGACATCCAGATGGCCCAGGGGGCCGATGCTGATCGCCACGCCCTGTTCGATCAGGGCGATAGTCGTGGTCTGCAAATATTGCACGCCGAGCAGTCCGCCGACCGAGGACGCGCTGGAGCGGGTCTGCGGGTTCCCGGTCAGGCCATGGGATCTGGTCCGCATCACCGATACGACATGGGTGGCGTTAAAGGTTTTCTCCCAGACGCTCCCGCCAGTCACGGCGACCTGGACAATGCTCGTCTCCGCAGCCACGTCGACGCTCTGTGTGTCGGTCGCTGCGAAGATCGGATCCTGGTTTATTTCAACACCCGATTTTACGATCGCCCGGGCTTTGAAAAACTGCAGGTGGATATCGAACGCGAACGCAGTAACCGATGGCTGCTTGCCCTCGACCGTGCTCTTCGGTATGGCGACGAATGTATCGGTCCAACTGTTGATGGTGTACCTGCCCAGACCCAACACACCCGTCCATATCCAGAAAGTGCTGATCCAGCCCGAGGTCTGAAGGCGCTCGTGCACAAGGTATTTGGCGGGGTCGAACATAGAGGGCTGCTCGGCCACCGCGGTGACCGAAATCGCATTTGCCGCGTCCAGGGTAGCTCCGCCGTGGACGATCGCCTCCGCGGTGTTGCGGATTAGCGAGAACGCTCCCGTCAACGCGATGGCCTTGCCCCCGCCTTCGTCCTCGGAGGTATCGGGGCGGTCGGCGCTGGGTGCCGTGTTGGCCCCGCCGCCAGTGACGGAGCCCCTCCCTCGCGTGTAGTGATTCTGATGGTGGGACAGGTTTGCGGTGACCGAGATGTCCGCGCCCGAATCGAGATCCGCCGCGTCGCCGATCTCGGTAATGGCCTCCTGTTCGATGTACCGGATCGTGAAGTTGGCGCCGATGGAGGTTTTTCCGGCGTTCCCTTTGGTCGTCTTGTTGGCGACGTTTTTCAGATCGGCGCTGAGGCTGCCCAAGGGACCGCCCATTCCCGCGATCCATTGTATGGCCAGCAACGGCGCCGCTATCGTGTAGTCGTGATAGTGCCCCGCGAGTGCGGTGTTCTTGGTGGGACTGAAACCTTTCTGACCGGAGGCCGACCATAACGTGCTGACGTGGCTGCCGGACAATTTCGACGATACGGTGATTCCGCCCTTGCGTTCGGCCTGGTCGGCCGGCGCCAGGCTGTGTTCGCCGCCCGGCGCGCCGGCGTTGGACAGATCGATCGCCTGGGCTGCGTCCAGCGGAGTGGCGATCTCGAGCAGCCGGACCGTATGCTCGTCGACTACGACGACCCGATAGACGGCGCCGTGCCTCAAACCGCCGATTTCCGGATCGGGCTCGGGAATGCTCAGCGCATTCGCCAGCCCCGGAGCGCTCGCGTCCACGACCGGCACGGATCTGTGAGTTATCCCGTTCGGGTCGGTGCCGTAAATCACGGTCTGTCCGGTCTCCCAGCCGTGATCCTCGACCCTGATCGTGTCGCGGACAGCGTCGATGGCGTCGGCATTGGGTGTGATCGCTTTTCGCGTGTCCGTCTCCGCGTAGGCAACCTGATGTTCGCTGGGCGTGCGACCGTCGGAGATGTCCACCGTCTCCCCGGTCTGCTCATCGCGGAACCGGAACGAGTTTTCGTCCAGCACCTCGATTTCGAACTGAGAGCCGGACTCGAGATCGGGAAGTCCATCCGCGCTTTCGCGCCAATACACGCCCTTGCCCCATATGGCGTTGTCGAGCCCGTGGCCCTCCCGGTGCACGGTGTCGGTCTCCGCGTCGATCCTCCCGAGTTCGAGCGTGTGGAGCTTCGATCCGCCAGCCGAAAACCGGTGGTCGCCAAGCGCGCGCCCCTGGCGCAGTTCGATCACCGGCGCGTCCGGCGGTGCGGTCATTGAGCGAAGGCTTATCCAGTCGACGTCGACGTCGACGAGGTACCGCTTTCCCTTTTCGAGTCCCTCGATGGCGCCGAATTGGCTGTCATGCGTGTACGTCACGGTATCGCCGGATACGAACGAATGACCGGGAAGCCAGATTGCGTCCCTCTCCTCGTCGACGGCGTTAAGCAGGAGTCCGGTGCGCGCGGGACTCAGGAATTCGTGCTCCGATGTCTCCTTCGCATTGCCCGGATGCAGGTCGACGGGCGCAGCCCTGGCCAGCTGGATCGTTTCGTCGTCCACTACCAGGACGATATAAGTCTCGCCATCCACCAGCCCGTCGATCGGCGACGGCCGGTCGCCTCCGGCCCTGTAGACGATCTCGTCTCCCGTGGCGTACCCATGACCGGGAACGCGGATGGCGTCTCGGGCAAAGTCGACCCCGGTCAGGTCGAATTCCTCGACCCCGTCGTCCGACGAATCCGGCGCGCCGGCGGCGTATATCCTGCCGTCGACAGTCGTCTTCACATCCGCGAAGCCGAGCGTGGCCACGATGCTCAGGGTCCCGCGGCCCCCGACATACAGGTCGGTGGTCCCGGTGACGTAGGCCGGCTGTTTGCCGGTGGCGATAACCTTGACGTTGCCGGCCTCTGAACGTATCTCCGCCGCCGGCCCGACCGTGGCGCGTACAGTCAATTCGACGTGCACGACCGCGATGGTGATCGTCCACCGCGAGCCATCGAATTTGTCCGGGTTCTTTCTTTGCGCAATGGCCTCGATCTGGTTCGAGGTCCGCGCAAAGGACCGGGCCTGACTGTGCCCGTTAGCCTTTACCAGGACGGTCCCGGTGGCGCTGATGGATGTCGCGCCGGTGATCAGCGCCTCCGAAGTCGCCGCGCCTCGGCCGTAGGAGGCGGCAATCAGCACTGGATTGGGGGTCTTGAACAGGCTGGTCGTAAGCGCATATGCCAGCGCTTCCGACTGCGCGTCGGAGTTGATCGTGACCGCTCCGGAGCTGATCACTTCGGTGTCGTGCAACTCGACCAGAGCGCTCGTGTGGCGAACGCTGACCGCGACGCTCATACCCGTCAGCATCGAGAGCACCATGCCCGGCAGCGCCGAGGCGAACGATTGCAAGCCGAAGAGAATCCCCGCGGCCCATCCATCCACTGTCGGCAAGCGGGCGTTGGCCTCGCTATTGATGGTGACATCGCCGGCCCGGATGGTGGCGCCGGTGATTTCGATGCGCGAATCGAGCACATAGAAGTCGACGACGGGCGACGCAACCGCGGCCGGGCGGTTCACGGCCTGGATGGTCACCGCGCCGGCGGTCCCCGCGGGGTCGCCGGAGGCGTCGATCAGCACGCCCGCGGTTATACGGTGGTTGGCGCCGGTCGCGCCGACGTCGTCGATGTCGATCGAAAGCCCCGCCTTCGCCTTGGCATAGCTCTCGGCGAGCCTGATCTTCCGATCCGTATCGACGATCGCGAAATAGGTCGTGCCGTCTTCAAGACCGGGAACCGCGTCGCCGCCACCGGTGAAATAGCGCACAGCGCTGCCGGTCTCCAGATCGTGATCGCTCCCGAAGTCGATCGTGTCGGCGCCGTGGTCGACGGAATTCGACGGATCGAACGCCCCGACCACGGTCCGGGACTCGATGGTGACCTCCCTGGTCCTCTTATGTATCAAGGCGGCGTCGCCGCCCGTGCCGTCGCCCAGCGTGATGTCTCCGGCCTCGGGGATCGTGACCCCGTCCTGCATCCGGCTCCCGGGCACGACATGCGTCAGGATCCGCGCACCCTGGCGGATATGAACCCTCTCGGCATCGAGATCCACGTGTCCGGAATCGCCGATCGAATAGGCCGTCATCGGATCGCCGTACGGATCGCCGAGCATGCGGGTCGAAATCAGGGCGTTTTCGGCTACCACGATGACGTCGGAGGTATTCGACGATGCTGCCTGCGTCTCGCCCCTGACGTAGAGCGACGCCCCTCTGCCGTCTCCGAAGGCCTCGATGGTGATACGGTCGTTGCCGGGCCCGAGCAAGATGACCAGCGAGCCGGTCGGGTGATCGAATTCCACGTCGCTCATGAAGCCGTTCTTGCTGTCGAGCACGAGCTTGGTGCCGTCCTCCGACCACCGCAGAACCAGCTCGTCGGCGTTGGGGGTGGCGGTCAGTTCGCGTTCTTCGTCGGTTCCTTCGACGGTGATTTGCGGCGTCTCCATGCCGGTATAACGGATGACGGTGCCGTCCAGCTCGACATTGCCCGCGCCGGTCTCCTGCGGGTCCGGGTTGACGCCGGTGCTAGAGAACCGGTCCTCGTGAAAGAACAGCGTGTCGAAGCCGCCTTCGCCGCCGGCGATGACGCCGGTCAGGCTCGCGCGCCCGCCGAGGTAGAACTGGTCCAGGGTGTCGTCCGCGCCGGTCAGGTTCTCCATGCCGCTGAAGTCCATCCCGTGCACCGTGCCGGAATCGGGCCCGTCGAGATGCCAGACCGTGTTTTCGGCCGGGCCGACCAGCGTGTCGTCGGCGCCCGAGCCGGTGATGGCCTCCATTCCCGCGAAGCTGATCCCGAGACCGGCGATTTCGCCTGCGCCGGTGCCGGAGATGCGCCAGATGGTGTCGACCTCGGTTCCGGTCAGGAGGTCCCGGTCCCCGCCGCCGACGATCGCGTCGAAGTTCTCGAAGCTGTACCCGTCCACGCTGCCGGCGCGCTCGCCGGTCATCCGCCACCAGTTGGCGTGGTTCGGACCGACCAGGGTATGGCTGCCCCCGACGCCCCGGATGTGTTCAACGCCCGCGAAGGACAGGGCGGGGATTGCGGCCACGGCGTCGTCGTTCGGGTTTCCGTATACGTTTCCGCGGCCCTGCCCCTGCAGACGCCACGTGGCGAACATGGTCTCCGGGGTTCCCACGACCAGCCTGTCGCGACCCGTGCCGGTGTCTACGGCAATGCTCGGAAGGAGGACGATATCGTCGCTCTCGAGCAGCTCGGCGAATGACTCCCCGTCGACGACGATGGTGTCCGCTCCGGGACCGGTGCGGATGTCCAGCTGGGAGATGTCGCCAAACGCTTCGTCGGCGACCACCCGATCGTTGTCGTTCCGGTCGAGGACCCGGATCCTGCGCGTGCCGTCGCCGTCCTCGACCAGCGTCACCACCAGCACTTGATCCTCGTAGCCGATGCCGCCGACGGCCGCCCGATCGTTCGCACCGGTCACCGTGACGATCACCTCGGCGCGGGTGCCGTCGGCGGTGAGCACCTCGAAGATGTCCGTCGCCGTCTGGCCCGCGCGCAGCGCGTCGGTGTCGACATCCGAGTTGTCGAGCGTGTAGACCCACGCCCCGTTGCTCCCGAGGGAGAACGTCCCGTAGGTGCCCACGGTGTTCGTCTGCGCCTGGAATTCCTCCTCGCCCGCGTCGAGGTCATCCACGGTCAGCGTTTTCTCCGCCCGGGCCGCGGCCGGATCGTCCTCCGTCACCGCGCCCGCCATCGCGCCGCCGACGGTCGCGTTCGCGGTCGCCGGGGACGCCGCTTCGTCCGCCCCCGTCACGGTGATGGCCACCTCGAAGCGTGCGCCGTCGGCGCTGAACAGTTCGAACCTGTCCGTCTCCGTGTCTCCCGCGGCCAGCGTGTCGATGGCCGCCCCGTCCCCCCTGTCGAGCGTGTAGACCCACTTGCCCCTGGCGCCCAGGGAGAACGCCCCATAGGTCCCCTGGGTGTGCGCCTGGGCCTGGAATCCCCCGTCGCCGGCGTCCGGGTCCGACACACTCAGCGCCCCCGTCGCCACCGGATCGTCAACGGCCGCCGCGCCCGCGTCGTCGCCATCGATGACCGCCCCATCGCCGGCGCCCGTCACCGTGATGAGCACCTCGGCGCGAGTGCCGTCGGCGCTGAACGCGTAGAACCGTTCGATCGCGGTCTGGTCGGCGCGCAGCGCGTTGGTGTCCGGATCCTCATTGTTGAGCGTGTAGGTCCACGCGCCGTCCTCTTCCAGCGCGAAGGTCCCGTAGGTGCCCTCGATCGGCCGCCTGGTGCGCGAGTCCGTCGCCGCGCCAACCCTGGCGGCCCCGTAGACGGCGGCCGCTTCCATCAGCGGCGCGAACGACGCCTCCCCGTCGTCCTCATCGGTCACGGTCAACTTTCCGATCGCCTCGCCTGCGTTCGCGTCGTCCTCCGTCACGCTGCCCGTGAACTTGCCGTGGATGGTCGCATCGGCGGTGCTCGCCGAGCCGACCTCGTCCGCGCCCACCACGGTGATCAGGACCACGGTAGGCGTGCCCTCGGCGCTGATCGTCCGGAAGCTGTCCGTGGACGTCTGGCCCGCCTCCAGCGCGTCGGTCGCCGGTTTGGCGTTGTCCAGCCTGTAGATCCAGCGGCCATCGGCGCTGAGCGAGAACGAACCGTAGGCGCCCTCGGTATCCACCTGGGCCTTATAACCCCCTTGCCCCGCATCCGGGTCGGACAGGCCGAGCTTGCCTGTCGCCACGGCTGCACGCGGGTCGTCCTCCTGCGCCACCCCCGTCGCCTGCAGCTCGTCCCGTTCGATCGTGAGAACCGTCTCGATCTGGTCGATGCCTTCATGCGACAGGACCACATGCCCGTTCGCCGTGACCGTGCCGCCGTCCTCGGGGTCGCCCGAGACCGTAACTTCATCGCCCGGGAACTTGATGACGAACAGGGCGTCGATACCCGTGTCCGAACCCGGATCGGCTCCTCTGATCAGTCCGGGAACGCCGCCCCCGGGCCTCAGGTAGAACCAGTCGTTCCGGTCGCTGCCGACCAGATTGTCCATGCCCGAGAAGGCCAGCCGCCGGGAGTCCGGCGGCAACGACGGTTCGGACCGCGAGTCTGGAACGAACCGATCGCCGGCCAGCTCCGGCGGGGGCACGGAGTAGAGGCGCCCCGCCCCGGGACCGTCCAGCTCCCAGAGATTGTCGGTCAGGGGGGCCAGCAGGGTGTCCTCGCCCTCGCCGCCCTCGACGTTCTCCACCCCGGTGACGGCCGTGTAGACCGTGGCGGGATTGTCGCCGGCCCCCAGCGCGGCGCGGATGAAGGTCACGCCGAACTCGTTCTGCACGGTCATGTCCCAGAGCGTGGAATGCTCGTTGATGACGGAGAGCGTGTCTTCCCCGGTCCCCGCGTGGATGACGATGTTCGGAATCGCGCCGCTTCTTTCTCCCCCGTCGAGGGAGAACGAGCCGATGTCGAGGACGACCCTGTCACGGCCCTGCCCCGTGCGGATTTCCACCGCCCCG
Source organism: Alphaproteobacteria bacterium (assembly GCA_965205995.1). GTDB lineage: Bacteria > Pseudomonadota > Alphaproteobacteria > MPNO01 > MPNO01 > MPNO01. The sequence goes on from OZ242200.1 coordinate 3,228,260, forward strand.
ATGGTGTCCAGCCGCTGCTGGGCCAGGACCCGGCCGTCGTCGTCGGTGTCCAGAATCTGCACGACCTGTGCGGCGCCGGACTGGCCTTCGATGGCGCTCTCGTCCTCCCAGAGACGCACCAGCAGCGAGTTGTCGTGTTGCTCGGCCGACTGCCCGCTCAGGTCGAGAAGCAGGTCGGCGTTGAGGAGGAGCCGCGGTTCCAGCACCTCCATGACGATCCGCCGGAGGTTGGAATACAGCGGCTCCGGGCGATAGGGTGCAACTTCTCCGTGTCTTCCGGCGGGCCTCCCGCCATTGCCGAGACACGTCGCCAGGCTCGCGCGACATCGAAATTGTGGATCTCGAATGCCCTGCTTGGGCGCGTTCCGCAGGAACGGCAGTGCCATTTCGACCCCCTAGGTTTTTCCGGGAGGACAGCGACGGAGACGAAACCTGGGTGACCGGACCGGGACGATCGATGTTCCGATGCCGCGCATGCGGGCGCCCCTGGGGCGGCGAAGCCGCGCCAGGGGCCTGTGCGGCCCTACCTCCGTCGTGCCGGTAACCGACACCTCGCGGAGTCCTTGAAACACTACGCTCCCGCGTACGCCACTCGCCACGTTCCTTCTCCCGACTTCATGAACTCGATTCGCTTCTTCTTATTTGGTCGTGCAGCACAGAATGGGGGCACGGTATGCGAAAAGCTTATATATGTATAGTTGAAATGAGATGCCATGGATGGACCCATGATGGAAACCGAAAACTCTCAGTCGGCTTGGCCTGAAGATGGGGGAAGGTCAGGGCGACCCGCGGTTAGGCGGAAACGGTATACCGATCGCGCGGATCGTGGGCGTGCTTCGCGAGCACGCGGCTGGCGGAGGGCTCTCCGTCGTCGCAGGCATGGCTCCGTCGGTGCAAAGGACGAAGCGCCGGCAAGCCCGAAATCGCGAATGGAAGGAAACGACCGATTTCGCGACGAAGCCGCCACCGGTATGAAATCGAGCGCTTCGCCGACTCGTCGCGCCGGCGCTCCTGCGACACGACTCGTCTTCGCGCTCGGCGCGGTTCTGCTCGCACCCATTCCGCACGCGTGCGGGGAAAACCTCCTTGACGTTTTCCAGATTGCACTCGCGAGCGACCCTGAATTCCTGATCGCCGAAGCGAACCATCGCGTCGCCCAGGAGATCCGCGGCCAGGCGATCGATCCACTCCTGCCGAGCGCACGCACGTTCCTGGAGACGGCATGGAACGAGAGACATACACGCCGCGACTATCGATCCGAAAGCCTCCAGCTCCAAGTCGAGCAACCCATCTATCATCGGGGCCGGCGCATCGCGCTCCACCAAGCCGACAGCCGAATCGCGATGGCCAATAGCCTTTACGCCGCGGCACACCAGGATCTCATGGTGCGTGTGGCCGAACGGTATTTCGGGGTTCTGGTGGCGCAGGACGAACTCAGCTTTGCACGGGCGACGCTGGGGGCCTCCAAGCAACAGCTTGCGGAGGCCCGGAAGCGGTTCGAGATCGGGTTGATTGCGAGTACGGACGTCGCCGAAGCCCAAGCGGGATACGACCTCTCGATAGCGCTGCTCATCGCGGGGGAGAACGCGCTCGACACCGCCCGAGAGGTGCTGCGCGAGACGACGGGCGAGGACGGGTTGACGCCTGTGGCGCTGGGTTACGGGCGGCCCGTGATACCCGATCCGCCCGACATCGGCCGGTGGACCGAAATCGCGCTGGAGCGAAACCTGCGCCTGCTGGCCGCGCGCCGCGACACGGAGACCGCCAGCCTGGAGATCGAGCGCATAAGGGCCAGTAGCTATCCGACCCTCGACGCCTTCGCCTCGCTCGGTCTCTACGACAGAGAGTCCAGAATCGGCGACAGCTGGCAGGGAACCGTCGGTCTGCGGCTGAACATGACCCTTTTTTCCCCGGGTTCGGATAGCTGGCAGAGCCGGGAGAGCCGGCTACGCTACCAGCGCGCCCTCCATGCGCTCGAACGAGAAAGACGCCGCGCGCAGCGCGAGACGCGTGAAGCCTATCTCGGCGTCAGCTCGGGCATTTCCCGAGTGCGCGCACTCGGGCAGGCGGTTCGTTCCAGCGAGACCGCCGCAGATGCGATCGAGACGGGATACCGAGTGGGAATCCGGACCTCGGTAGACGTGCTGGATGCCCAGCGCAACCTCTTTCGCGCCCGCCGCGATCTTTCCGCAGCGCGCTACCGCTACCTGCTCGACGTTCTCCGGCTCAAACGCGCCTCCGGCGTGCTCTCGGAAGGCGATCTGCTGTTCGATTTCTGACCGCCTGGCCGGGCGGCCCAAGCCTTTCCCGCCACGAATGAGATACATGACACCGCAGCCCGCCGGCCCGCCTGTCGGCAAACGGTTTGGTGAAGTGGCGCCGATACGGGTACCCTGCGGTGCAGGAAGGCCGGTTCGGATATCCGGGACCGGGCAGAGGTGAATTCGAAGGAGGCCGGACGATGGCGTACACGCTCGAGGAGTTTTGCGAGGAAACACGCGCGGCGCTCGGCGCCGATGACGGGGATGGCGCGCGCGAGGCCGTGCGCACCAATCTGGGACGGCTGCTCGACAACGGCGCGTTCGTCGCCGCCCATTGCGGGCCCGATGCCGAGCGCGGCATCCACCGGCTCTACGAGGATCCCGAACTCGGGTTCGTGGTGCTCGCCCATATCTACGAGAACGGCGTCGAATCGCCGCCGCACGACCACGGCCCGTCCTGGGCGATCTACGGCCAGGCGGTAGAGCACACCGAAATGACGGTGTGGCGCGAGACCGGAAAATCGCCAGGCGGGGACGAGCCGATCGTCGAACCGGCCGAGCGCTACCGGCTCGACCCGGGCATGGTCGGGATCTTCCACCCGCGCGACATCCACTCGATCAAGTTCCCCGACGGCGCGCGCTTCGTCCGGGTGACCGGCACCGACCTCGACACGGTTGTCCAGCGCCGCTTCAACCTCAGGGAAAACACCGTCGACGGCGCCAAGCCGGTGCCCGCCCCGGTCGACGCCTGAGCCCCCGGGCCGACGGAGGGCCATGATGAGCACGGTGGAACAGAGTCCGTTCAAGGCGCCGGTGGTGGACCATCTCGCGGTCCGGGTGGTGGTCGATTCGCACTATGAACGGTTCCTGCCGCGGGCCGAGCATGCCCACGTCGCGATCGAGCATGTGGGCAGCATCCCGGGCCGGCCGATGACCACCCTGGCCGGCGAATGGGGGCTTGCGCTGCATCTCGAATCCCGCGCCGGCGGGGCGGGTGCGCAGTACATGCTGGATTTCGGCTACACGCCCGAAATCCTCAACCGCAACGTCTCGCTGCTCGGCATCGAGCCGGCCCGGCTTGACGGGCTGATCCTGAGCCATGGCCACCGCGACCACTATGGCGGGATGGACGGGTTCGTGACCCAGCACCGCAGCACCATGCGCGACGACCTCGCGCTCTATGTCGGCGCCGAGGACGCCTTCGCCGTCCGCTGGGTGCCGGCGGGCCCGCCGGCCAGCCCCGGCGCCAAGCCGGAATTCGTCTGCTGGGGCGCGCCCGACCGGACCGGGCTGATGGCGCAGGAGGTGGTTCCGGTGTGCTGCCCCGAGCCGCACGCGCTCGCCGGGCCGTTCACCAGCGGCTATATCGCGCGCGACACCTTCGAGGTGGTCACCGGCGGGTCGATGGTCGCGCCCTACGACCATTTCTCGGACGCCGAGCGGCGCGGCGAGCTGATGGGCGACAGCCATCCCGAGGAGCACGCGACCTGCTACATCGTCAAGGGGCGCGGGCTGGTGGTGATCTCGTCCTGCGGCCATGCCGGGATCGTGAACTCGGTGAAGACGGCGATGGCGGTCTCGGGCGTCGACAAGCTGCACGCCGTGATCGGCGGGTTCCACCTGACGACCGCGAAGCCCGACTATATCGAGCACACGGTCGACGAGCTGGAGCGGCTGTCCCCCGACGTGGTGGTCCCGATGCACTGCACCGGCGCCGCCTTCATCGATTCCATGCGCCGGCGCATGCCCGAACGGCTGGTCGCCTCCAACCTGGGGAGCCGCTTCACCTTCGGGGTGTAGGAGTTCTCCGTTCCGTTCAGGAGCTCGGCGCTCACCGTCTTGGCTTCCTCGTTCCCGAACCTGAGGATGGACCAATCCGATCCGGCGCGGTTATCCCGCCCAGTGCTCCTTCAAATGGTCCGCGGCGTCGCGAACGGCGCGCGCCGCGACCTCGACTTCGGGCGCCAGTTTCAGGAAACCGTGCGGCACGCCCGGATAGAGGATGTAGCGGTGGGGCACCTGAGCCGCGGCCAGCTTCAGGTCCAGCGCCTCCGCATCGTCGCGCAACGGGTCGAGCGCGGCCGCCGCCAGGAGGACCGGCGGCAGGTCGCGGAGATCCATGTTGAGGGAGCAGAACAGCGGATTGCGGCCGTCGTCCTCGCCGCGCAAATAGTCCTTGTAGAAGCGCCGCATGATGTCGAGGCCGAGGCCGTAGCGGCCGTCTCCGTAAGCCGCGGCGGCGGGCCCGGGCGCATAGCCGTATTCCGGCATATGGCCGTAGCAGCCGTAGAACAGCAACCCCGTCCGGAGCGCCTTGCGCCGCCGGTCCAGCACGGCGAGCGCCAGGTTGGCCCCCGCGGAATCGCCGCCTACCGCCAGCCTTGAGGCGTCCACGCCGATGTCGGCGCCGTGCTCCGCCAGCCAGTCGCAGGCAAAGATGCAGTCTTCCACCGGGATCGGGAACCGATGCTCGGGAGCGAGGCGGTAGTCGACCGATACCACGACCGCATCGGCCTCCCTCGCCAGCAAGCGGCAGAGCGTGTCGTGCGTCTCCAGGCTGCCGAGCATGAAGCCGCCGCCATGCAAATAGAGCAGTCCCGGCAGGCCGGTCTCCTCGCGCGGCCTATAGACCCGCACCCGGAGATCGCCGTGCGGCCCGGCCAAAGCGAGAGTGACGACGGCGGCGAGCGGTGGGGGATTGGCGTTCCAGTAGGTCGAGGATGCGTCGTAGGCGGCGCGGATCTCTTCGACCGGCGCATCGGCCAGCGCTTTCGAATCGAGCCCGGGCGAGACGGCGGCAGCGCGTCGGCTTGCTTCGACGATTGCAGGATCGATGGTGTCGACGCGGGTCATGGCCGTTCCCCCAAGGCGATGGCGAATGCCCGGCATTACAAACCACGGCGCCCCGCTGCAACCCGGGAATCGCACGGCCGGCGCCGGAACCGGGCCATGCGCTGGGCGGCACCGGTCGGGTCACTCCAACAGCCGGGGAATGGTGAGGGTGACCGCCGGAATGTAGGTGACCGCCATCAGTACCAGGATCTCGACCAGCAGCATCGGCCAGATTGCCCTGGCGATCGCCTCGACCCGCAGCCCCGAGATGGCGGCGCCGACGAACAGGTTGATTCCGAAGGGCGGCGTGAGAAAGCCGATCGCCAGATTGATCACGACGATCGCCCCCAGATGCACCGGATCGAGCCCGAGCTGCCTGCCGATGGCGATCAGCACGGTCGCCAGGATGACCATCGCCGAGATGGTGTCCATGAAGGCGCCGATGATCAGCAGCAGCAGGTTGAGCATCAGCAGCACGACCACCGGGTCGTCGGAGACCGCGAACATCACCTGGGTGACCTTGGCGGGCAGGTCCTCCAGGGCGATCAGGAATCCGAAGGAGAGCGCCGTGGTCAGGATGAATACCGCGATCGCCGTCGTCCGCATCGATTTCAGCAGGATCCCCGGCAGCTGGGACAGCTTCATCTCGCGGTGGACGAATACGCCGATCACCAGGCTATAGGCGACGGCGACCGCGCCCGCCTCGGTCGGCGTGAACACCCCGCCATAGATCCCGCCGAGGATGATCAAGGGCGTCAGCAACGCCCATTTGCCGTCGGCGATCGCCGCGACAAGCTCGCGCCCGCTGGCGCGGTGCTCGTCACCCAGGACACCCTGTGAGCGGGCGACCAGGTAGCACACCACCATCAGCCCGAAGGACGTCAGCAGGCCCGGAACGATGCCCGCGAAAAACAGGGCGGTGATCGAGGTCTCGGAGATCACACCCCAGATCACCATGGGGATCGACGGCGGGATCATCTGGCCCAGCGGCCCGGCGGAGGCCGCCAGCGCGGTGGAGAAATCGCGCCGGTAGCCGCGCTTCTCCATCTCCGGAATCATGATGCTGCCGATGGCGGCCGTGGTCGCGGGCGAAGACCCGGACAACGCCGCGAAGAAGGTCGCCGACAACACGGTCACCATGCCAAGCCCGCCGGTCAGATGGCGGACCAGGACCCGGGCGACGTTGATCAGCCGCGAGGCCAGCCCGCCGGTCTGCATGATGTCGCCTGCCAGGATGAAGCACGGCACCGCGAGCAGGCTGAAGATCGTCGAACCCTGGATCATCTTCTGGCTCAGGATCACGATGCCGACATCGGCCAGCACCATTGCCCCGAGCGAGGCGATACCGATCGCGAAGACGATCGGCACGCCGAGGATGAACAGCGCGCCGGTGCCCAGCGTCAGAACCCAGGCAGTCTCGCTCACGGCGGCCGCCCGCCGCCGAGCAGCCGGGCCGCGGCGTGGAGGACGATCAGGACGCCGCAGACCGGCGCCGCCAAATGGAGCGCCTCGATGGGGAACCCGATGGCGGCGGAGACCACGCCGAGCGTTCCCTCGACATAGTCATAGCCGGCGATCGCCAGCAACACGCCGAAGCCGAGGATGGCCGCCAGCGTCACCCGTTCGACCCACAGCCGCGCCGAATCGGAAATCCGGTCGAGCAACAGCGTGAGCCGGACATGGAAGTCCTCGCGCACGCCGAGGCTTCCCATCAGCATGATGATCCAGGCGAACATCAGCACCGCCAGCTCCTCGGTCCAGGTCAGAGGGCTCGACAGCGCGTAGCGGAAGAAGATCTGCAGCAGCAGGCAAACCACCATGACCGCCGCCATCGCGATGGCGAGACCCTGGGTCAACCGCGCAAAGAGGTGCGAAACGGTCTCGACGATCCGGGTCATGACGCGGCGGTGCGCGGGCCGGCGGCGGCCGCCGCGCGTTGCCGGACCGGACTTACTTCTTGACCTCGGCGAGCAGCGAATCCAGCAGGGCGGAGCCGATCCGGTCGCGGAACTGGTCGTAGACCGGCGTCACCATCGCCCGGAACTCGCCCAGGTCCTTGACCGGATTGATCGTCATCCCGCGCTTCTTGAGCCCGTCGAGGGCGGCGGATTCGCGCTTGGCGTTGTTGGCCCGCTGTACCTTGTTCGCCATCAGGGCAGCCTTGCGGAAGGCCTGCTGCTGGTCTTTCCCGAGCTTCTTGAAGGTCCGCTTGGAGAGCGTCATGACCAGCGCCGAATAGGTGTGCGAAGTCAGCGACAGATACTTGGTCACCTCGTTCGCCTTGACCGCGAAGCCGGCGGTAATCGGCAGTTCCATACCGTCGACCGTGCCTTGACGCAAAGCGGTGAACAGATCGCCGAAAGCCATCGGGATGGCGTTGCCGCCGAGCGAATTGAACATGCCGATGAACACCGGGTTCTGCATCACCCGATACTTCACCCCCTTCACGTCGGCCGGGGTCATCACCGGACGGGCGTTGTTCATCATGTGGCGGAATCCGCCCTCGAAAAACGCCAGACCGATCAGGTTCTTCGGTTCGAGCTTGGCCAGCATGCCCCGGCCGATCGGTCCGTCGAGCACCCGGTGCGCAGTCGGGGCGTCGGGATAGAGGAACGGCAAGTCGTTGGCCAACAGGCTGGACTCGACGTTGGCGACGACCGCGTTGGTGGTGATGTCCATGTCGAGCGTGCCGAAACGGACCTGCTCGAGCATCTCCTTCTCGTCCCCGAGCTGGCGGTTGGGGTAGACCTTGATCTTGAACTGGCCGGGCAGCAGCTTCTCCAGCGCCAGGGTGAACTGATGCGGTGCGTCGGCATACGGCCCTCGACTGGGGTCGGGCTGAGAGGGTTGGCCGAATCTGAGCGACATCGTCGCCGCGGCGACATTGCCGGCGACAACCGCCGACGCCGCAGCAATCAACACAATGCGTGAAACCGTCAGGATCGAAGACGCCATGTCGTTTTCCTCCCTGGTTGGTCGTCGCCGGCCTGCAGACAGCGGGCGGACGTCACGTGCAGAGCCTAGGCAAATCCGAAAAGCGCGGCCGGGTTGTCGACCAGCATCGACTCGAGCGTGCGTTCGTCGACGCCCCAGCCGGAGAGCCAGTCGACCAGGCCCGCGTCTTCCGGGATCGGCTGGTCCCAATGCCCGACATGCGGCCAGTCGGTCGCCCACAGCATGCGATCCGGCCTGGCGCCGATCAGCGCCTTGGCCAGCGGCACCATGTCCTCGTAAGGCGGCCCCGTCGCGCTCAACCGGTCGGGGCAGGACAGCTTCACCCAACAGCGGCCGGCCGCAACCAGCTCGATCAGCGCGGCGAATCCCGGATCATCGACGCCGTCCGCGCCGCCGAAATGGGCGAAGTGGTCGAGCACCAGGTCGATGTCGAGCGCCTTGAGCCCGGCCAGCATGCCGGTCATTTCCCGCGGCCCGTCGATGAACAGGTCGATATGCCAGCCCAGCCGGGCGGCGCGCGGCGCGAAGGCCTGGATGACCGGCATCGGATCGCCGCCCAGCAGGACCGGCGCGAAGCGGACACCGCGGAACCCGAGCCCGTCGAGCTCGCGCAGTCTTTCGTCGTCGATATCGGGGGCGACCACCGCCACGCCCCGCGCCCTTTCCCCCAGCCGGGCCAGCCCGTCGACGGTCACCGCGAGATCGGTGCCATAGCAGCTCGGATGGACGATCACCGCCCGCTCGATGCCCAACGCCTCCTGCATGGCGGCATAGGCTTCCAGTGGCGACTCCGGTGCGGTGTAGAACCGCCCGTCATCGAGCGGGAAGCGGTCATAGGGCCCGACGATGTGGGCGTGGGTGTCGCAGGTCCCGGGCGGCGCCCGGGTCGCGGGCGGAAGCGGCGGCAGTGGTCCGGGGCAGGGTCTGGTCATCGTTCTCCCACCATCGCGGCTCCCTCGCGGTCCAGGCGCCCTGTGGCCTGACGATCGCCCGGAGGCCTGACCATCGATTGTCGCACCGCCCCCGATGCGCCGCAACCGGACGCCTGCCGGCGAGCCGTGGTGGATGCCGCAATCGGTCCGGCGGGGCATGAGCGTCTTGACGGTGGCCCGGGTGACGGTAGGCTCGGCCCTGTGGTTCTCCGCGTTCCGGTTGCCGGCCGGGGACCCGAACGCGGGAGATGGATCGATGCTGAGATGGTTATTGCCGATCGCCGCGTTGTTCGCGCTCAGTGCGCCGGTACGCGCGGAGATCGCCCATATCGACGGCGCCACCCTCCAGGGACTGATCGCCAAAGGGGTGCCGGTGGTCGATGTCCGGACTCCGGCGGAATGGAACCGGACCGGCGTCATCGAGGGGAGCCACTTGCTGACCTTCTTCGATGCGGAGGGGCGCTACGACGTGGGCGCCTTCATGTCGAAACTCGCCGCGATCGCCGCGCCCGACCGGCCCGTCGCCGTCATCTGCCACAGCGGCCGGCGGAGCAACGCGGTCAGCCGGCTGCTCGACGGACGTTTCGGATACCGGCGCGTCTACAATTTCCGCGGCGGGATCGCGAAATGGATCGCCGAGGGCCGGTCGACACTCGATCGCCGATAATTCATTTCCCGGCCCCGAAGACGCGGTCGAAGATCGTGTCGACATGGGCGAGGTGGTAGTCGAGGTCGAACAGCCCGCCGAGCGCGTCGCCTTCCAGATATCGGGCGACCTCGCCGTCGCCCTCCAGCAGCGCCAGGAAATCGCCGCCGTCCTGCCACACCCTCATGGCGTTGCGCTGGACCACGGCATAGGCGTCCTCGCGCGACATCCCGGCCTCGACCAGCGCCAGCAGCACGCGCTGCGAGTGGATGAGGCCGCCGAGCGCTTCGAGATTCTCGCGCATGCGGTCGGGATAGACCAGCAGCCGGTCGACGACGCCGGCGAGCCGCGCCAGCGCGAAGTCGAGAGTGACCGTCGCGTCGGGGGCGATCATCCGCTCCACCGAGGAATGCGAGATGTCGCGCTCGTGCCACAGGACGACGTTTTCCAGCGCCGGCGCGACATGCGAGCGGACGATCCGGGCGAGACCCGTCAGGTTCTCGGTCAGCACCGGGTTGCGCTTGTGCGGCATCGCCGAGGAGCCCTTCTGGCCGGGCGCGAAATATTCCTCGGCCTCGCGCAGCTCGGTGCGCTGCAAATGGCGGATCTCGGTCGCCAGGCGCTCGACCGCGCTGGCGATCAGGCCGAGCGTGGCGAAGAACATCGCGTGCCGGTCGCGCGGCACGATTTGCGTCGAGATCGGCTCGACGGCGAGCCCCAGGCGTTCGGCGACATGCGCCTCGACGCGGGGGTCGATATTCGCAAAGGTCCCGACCGCGCCGGATATCGCGCAGGTCGCGATCTCCGCCCGCGCCGCGGCGAGGCGGGCACGGTTGCGCGCAAACTCCGCATGGTGGCCGGCGAGCTTGAGCCCGAACGTCGTGGGCTCGGCATGGATGCCGTGGCTGCGCCCGATGCAGGGCGTCAGCCGGTGCTCGCGCGCGCGGCGTTCGAGAGCGTCCATCACCGCCCCGATACCGGCATCCAGCAGATCGGCGGCGCGGGCGAGTTGCACCGCGAGACAGGTGTCGAGCACGTCGGACGAGGTCATCCCCTGGTGGACGAACCGGGCCTCCGGCCCGACATGCTCGGCGAGGTTGGTCAGGAACGCGATCACGTCGTGACGGGTCTCGCGCTCGATCTCATCGATGCGCGCGACCTCGAAGGCGCCGCGTTCCCACACCGCCGCCGCCGCCGATTTGGGGATCAGGCCGAGCGCGGCCTGTGCGTCGCAGGCATGGGCCTCGATCTCGAACCAGATGCGGAACCTGGTTTCGGGCGCCCAGAGCGCCGCCATCTCTTTTCGCGAATAGCGCGGAATCATAGGCCCTGCCCCGACCTCCCGGCGCCGAGGGGTTTAGCAGATCGAGCGGGCGATAGGAACGCGGCTCACGCCCGGGCGCGAACGACCACAGGATAGATCAGGATCGGGCCGAACGAGGCGATGCCGATCGCCACCGTCATCGGCACCTGGGTCCCGTCCGCGAAATGCCCGATCGCCAGCCCGGCGAGCGCGCTCAGGGTGAGCTGGACGAACCCGAGCACGGAAGAGGCCGCGCCCGCGATCTCGGGAAAGACCTGCATCGCGGCGGCCTGGCCGGCGGGAACGACGAAGCTGAAGGCGAACATATAGGCCGCCATCGGCAGGACGATCGCGGCGGCGGTGTCGACCCCGGCCAGGGCGAGCGCGGCGATGACGACCCCGGGGATCGGCATCATCATGCCGCCGGCCGTGATCATGGAGCGGATGGAATAGCGCCCGAGCAAACGTGCGGCCAGCCAGCTCCCGGAGATATAGGCCAGCATGCAGCCGGCGAAGAGATAGCCGTATTCCTCGACCGAGACGCCGATATGGCCGATCAGGCTTGTGGAGGAGGCCGTGAGAAAGGCGAACAGCCCGCAATAGCACGTGCTCAGCATCAGCATGTAACCGACGAAGACGCGGTTGCCGAGGACCCGCAGATAGGTGCGCAGCAGCGGGCCGGGCCGGATCGCGTCGGGCCTGAGCGCGGGAGCGGTTTCCCCCAGCGCGCGCCACACTGTGACGAGAGCTATGACGCCATAGACCACGAGGAACCAGAAGACCGCGCGCCAGCCGAAGGCGACCGCCAGATGCGCGCCCAGGATGGGCCCGACGACCGGCGCGATTCCGTGCAGCGCCATGACATAGGCGAACATCTTCGCCGCCCGTTCGCGGTCGAACAAATCCCGGACGATCGCACGCGACAACACCGAAGCGGCGCAGGCCGCGAGCCCCTGGACGAAGCGGAAGGCGAGGAAGGATTCGATCGAGGCCGAGAGCGCGCAGCCCGCCACCGCCGCCACGAACACGGTGAACGCGACGAGCAGGACCTGCCGCCGGCCGAAGCGGTCGGAGATCGGGCCGTATATCAGCTGACCCGCCGCGATCCCGGCCAGGAAGACGCTGAGGCTGAGCTGGATCGTGCCGTCGGAGACGCCGAAATCGGCCGCTGCCAGCGGCATCGACGGCAGGGTGGAATCGATCGAGAACGACAGCGACGCCATCAGCACGCTGAGCAGCACCGCGGTGGCGACGAATCCGAGCCGGTGTCTACGGTCCGCGGACCCGGTCACGCACCGTTCTCGCCGTCCGCCATCATGTTGCCGCGCAAGCCCCGCAGCAGGCGCTTGAGGTCCGCCTGTTCAGAGTCCGAAAGCCCGGCGATGCCCTGGCGGTTGATCGCCGCGACCTCGGGCATCACCAGGTCGTAGATGCGCCTGCCCTCGGGGGTGAGAAAGACGTTGATCTTGCGCCCGTCATGCTCGTTGTGGGAGCGCTTGACGAGGCCGCGCTGCTCCAGCCGGTTGACCGCGGCCACTGTCGTCGGGCCCTTCATCCGCACGCGTTCAGAGAGCTGGCGCTGGGTCAGCCCGTCCTCCTCCCAGAGCGCGCGCAGGAAGGGCCACAACCCGAAGGTCAGGCCGTGGCGGGCGAGCCGCCGCGAAAATCGCGTGGTGAACGCCCTGGTGGTGTCCCAGAGCAGGAACCCCACGGTGTCTTCCGGGGCCAATTGGTCGTCGGGCAGCATGGCGGTTAAGATAACACCTCGCGGCACGGGGAACAGGCGCAGCCGGCGGCGCCCGCATCATGGGCGGTCGGATTGACAGCCAAAGCGGCGGTCGTTAGGTCACTAACGAATTCCCCGCAGGCCGCGCGGGGGCGGGAGAGGACGGGATGGCATACCAAACGATTCGCGTCGATTGCGACGGCGGTGTCGCGGTTCTGACGCTCAACCGGCCGGAAAAGAAAAACGCCATGAACCCGCTCCTCCATGACGAGGTGACGGACGCTCTCGAAGCGCTGCGCTATGACGACCAGGCGCAGGTGCTGGTGATCACCGGGGCGGGAGACGCCTTTTCCGCCGGCATGGATCTGAAGGAGTTCTTCATCGAGCTCAAGGAGAAGCCGGCCGAGTACGACCGGGTGACCCGGGTCTCGATCGAGTGGCGCGGGCGGACGATCCGCTATTTCCCGAAGCCCACCATCGCCATGATCAACGGGCATTGCTATGGCGGGGCGTTCACCATCGTCGAGGCCTGCGACCTCGCGGTCGCCGCCGACGAGGCGCGGTTCGCGCTGAGCGAGATCAATTTCAAGATGTTTCCGGGCGGCAGCGTGTCCAAGTCGATGGGCAATTTGCTGCGGCCGCGCGACTATCTCTGGTACGCGATGACCGGCCGGCCGTTCGACGGCAAGACCGCCGCCGATATCGGTTTCGTGAATTTCTCGGTGCCGCTCGAGAAGCTGCGCGAAACCGTGATGGAGGCCGCCCACGAGATCGCCGCGAAGGACCCGTCGGCCCTGCGCGCGACCAAGGAAGCCTACCGCCACTCGCTCGGGATGGATTGGGACACGGCGATGAACTACGCCTCGGCGATGGAGGCGCAGCACACGCGGCGCCAGGACGACGCCTTCCGCAAGGAAGGGATCGGCGATTTCCTCGACAAGAAATTCCGTCCGGGGCTCGGCGGTCACGAGCAGATCAAGTCATGACCGGGCGCAGCGCCGCCGGTCCGCGTTCGGGAGAGATGTAATGGCAGCATGCAGCGAGAGCACAATCGACTACAAGGACGGCAAGGTCTTCCTGCGCCGGGGCGGAAGCGGCCAGCCGCTCTTGTTCCTGCACGGCGCCGGCGGCATCCCCGCCTGGCTGCCCTATCTGGACGGCCTGTCCGACCATTTCGACGTCATCGCCCCGGACCATCCGACCTTCGGGCAATCGGACGAGCCGGGCTGGGTCGAGAAGGTCGACGATGTGGCCTATTTCTATCTCGACTTCATCAAGGAGCACGGGCTGGAGAACGTGCATCTCGTCGGCCAGTCGCTCGGCGGCTGGATCGCGCTCGAGATCGCGGTGCGCTCGACCCACAGCCTCGCCTCGCTGACCCTCGTCGGGTCCGCCGGGATCCGGATCAAGGGCCAGCCCGCCGCCGACCTGTTCATCATGGACGACGAGGAGCTCGCCCGGGCGCTGTTCAAGTCGGACGCGCTGGCCGATCAGATGCTGGCGATGGAGCTGACCGAGGAACAGCAGGACATCATCATGAAGAACAAGGTCGCCACCGCCCGCCTGGCCTGGCAGCCGCGGCTGTTCAACCCGGCGCTGCGCAAATGGCTGCACCGGATCGACGTGCCGACGCATGTGATCTGGGGCGATTCCGACCGCATCATCCCGCCCGACTATGCCGGAGAGTTCGGCGGCCTGATCGCGGGCGCGACGGTGACCATGATCGAGGATTGCGGCCATCTGCCCAATATCGAGCAGACCGGGACGTTTGTGGACGCGGTGACGGGATTTTGCGACCGCCACGCCGCCTGATCACGCCGCAAGGCAAGGAGCACGGCGCATGAAGATCACGATGTTCCATCTGATGCCCTATGCGCATATGGATATGGCGCTCCGGGCCAGGCACAAATCCGCCTGGGTCACCTATCCCAACTCGGATTTCGACCCGAAGAAGGGGGCCGCGCTCTACAACCGCTATCTCGACGAGCTGGAGCTCGCCGCCGAGCTCGGTTTCGACGGGATCAGCGTCAACGAGCACCACCAGAACGCCTACGGGCTGATGCCCTCGCCGGTGGTGATGGCCGCCGCGCTGGCGCGGCGCACCGAACGCTGCAAGCTCGCCATCCTCGGCAACGCGTTTGCGCTGCGCGAACACCCGCTGACGCTCGCCGAAGAGCACGCGATGATCGACTGCATCTCCGGCGGGCGCCTGATCACCGGCTTCGTCCGCGGCATCGGCGCGGAGTTCTGGTCGCTCGCGGCCAACCCGACCACCTCGCACGAGCGCCATGTCGAGGCGCACGATCTGATCGTCCGGGCGTGGACCGAGACCGGCCCGTTCGCCTTCGAGGGCAAGCATTTCCACTTCGAATACGTCAATGTCTGGCCCCGGCCCTACCAGCAGCCGCACCCGCCGATCTGGTGCCCGTCGCTGGGCTCGACCGAGACCATCGAATGGGCCGCCCATCCCGACCGGCGCTATGTCTATCTGCAGAATTACAGCCCGTTCGAGTCGGTGAGCCGGTTCCTCAATTTCTACCGCGAGACCTGCGAGGCCAAATACGGGTATGCCGCCTCGTCGGAGCAGCTCGGCTGGACCGCGCCGGTCTATGTCGCCGAGACCGACGCGCAAGCCGTCGCCGAGGCGAAGGAGCACATGGAGGCGCTGTTCAACAGGTTTCTCGCCCTGCCCTTCGAGATCCTGTTCCCGCCGGGCTATCTCGCCCCGAACTCGTTCAAGCGGGTGCGCCAGCACAAGCGCTCGATCACCGGGGACCAGACGATCGAGAAGATGATGGAGCTCGGCATCGTCATCGTCGGCAGCCCCGACACGGTGCGCCAGCGCATTCTCCACTGCCACCGCGAGCTCGGCTTCGCCAATTTCATCGCGCTCCTGCATTTTGGCACCCTGCCGGCGGATCTGACGGAGACGAACATCCGCCTGTTCGCGAGCGAGGTGATGCCGGCGCTGCAGTCGGTCGGCGACGAGGCCTATCGCGGGTTCGAACGCGCCGCCGCCGCCGAATAGGATTCGCCATGCTGGACAAGCTCAAATTCGACGGCCAGCCGGTGATCGTCACCGGCGCCGGGTCGGGCATCGGCCAGGCCTGCTGCGAGGCGCTCGCGGAGCTGGGCGCGACGGTGATCCTGGTCGGCAAGACGATGGCAAAGCTGAAGGAAACGGAGGCGCTGATCGCCGGCGCCGCCTGCGAGTCCTACCAGGTCGACGTCTCGGTCGAGTCCGAGATCGAAGCGCTGCGGGAAACGCTCGCCGGCCGTCACGACCGCATCAAGGCGGTGATCAACAACGCCGGCACCAACTTCGTGAAGAAGATCACCGATCTCGAGACCGCGGACTGGAACCGGATCATCGCCACCGATCTCACCAGCGTCTTCTACATGTGCCGCGCCTTCATCCCGATGATGAAGGGGGTGCCCGGCGGCGGGTCGATCGTCAACGTGGCCTCCACCTTCGGGCTGATCGGCCATCCCGAGATGCCGGTCTATTGCGCGGCCAAGGGCGGGCTGGTCTCGCTCACCCGCCAACTCGCAGTCGATTACGGAACCGATAACATCCGGGTCAATTCGCTCTGCCCGGGCGCCACGCTGTCGCCGCGGGTCAAGCACTACATCGATTCGGGCATGGTCGACGGCAAGGCGGTCGAGGAGCTCGCGCTGCTCAAGCGACTCGCCACCTGCGACGAGGTGGCGAACGCGGCCATCTTCCTCGCCTCCGATGCCGCGTCTTACATCCACGGCACGGCGCTGGTCGTCGACGGCGGCCAGACAGTGCACTAGTCTGGGCGCCGAACGAAGGGCTACTGCCCGTCGCGGGAATAGCTTTGGGAGGCGGGTTTGAGTGACCGTGGCGTCGGCGCGAGCATCCCGCGCAAGGAGGATGACCGGTTCCTCATGGGCACCGGGCAGTTCACCCCGGACGTCCAGATCGCCGGCATGTGGCACGCCGCGTTCAACCGGGCGCCGATCGCCCACGGGCGGCTCTTGTCGGTGACGGCGCCCAGGGGCGCCGAGGGGCAGGTGTTCGCGGCGGCCGACATGGCCGACATCAAGCCGATCCGCTCCACCGCCTCCTTCCCCGGCTTCAAGCCGTCCGATTTTCCGGTGCTCGCCAGGAACAAGGTCCGCTATGCCGGCGAACAGGTCGCCATCGCGGTGGCGCCGACCCGCGCCGAGGCCGAGGACATCGCCGATGCGATCGCGGTCGAGTACGAGGCGCTGCCCGCGGTCGTCGACCTCAATGACGGGCGCGAAGCATCTGCCGCGCTGGTCCATGACGGCTGGGCCGACAACGTGGTCTGCGAGACCGGGTTCGAGAACGGCGATCTCGAAGCGGCGAAGGCCTCCTCGGTCCACACAATCCGACGCCGCTTCCGCATGGCGCGGCAGACGCCGTTCCCGATGGAGGGGCGCGGCACCCTCGCCCATTACGACGGGAGGCTCGACGAGCTGGTGGTCTGGATGTCGCACCAGCTTCCGCACCCGATGCAGCGCGGCATCGCCCATTTCCTCGGGCTTGAGATCAACCGGGTGCGGGTGATCTGCCCCGATGTCGGCGGCGGGTTCGGCCTGAAGACCCATCTCGACGGCGAGACGATGGCGGTCTGCTGGACCTCGCTCAGGCTGGGCCGGCCGATCAAGTGGATCCAGGACCGGCTGGAGCACCTGACCTGCGACGCCGATTGCCGCGAGCACCAGTACACGATGACCGCCCATACCGACGCCGCCGGCAGGATCCTCGGCATGGAGGTCGAGTGCGTCGTCGATGCCGGCGCCTATTCGCCGTGGCCGTGGCCGGTGGGCGTCGAGGCGGCGACCGGCGTCGGCAATCTGCAGGGCCCCTACACGGTGCAAGCGTTCAAGGGCCGCTCGGTCACGGTCTGCACCAACAAGCCGCCGAGCCAGCCCTTCCGCGGCGTCGCCCGGCCGGGCGCCTGCTTCACCGACGAGCTCACCATGGACGCGATCGCCCGGACCGTCGGGCGCGAACCGTGGGAGGTCAGGCTCGACAATCTGGTGCCGCCGGAGGCGATGCCCTACGACACCGTCACCCGCAAGCATCTCGACAGCGGCGACTATCCGGAGGCGTTCCGCAGATGCGTCGCGGCGATCGACCCAGAAGCGGTGCGCGAGCGCCAGAAGACGGCGGAGCCCGACGGCAGGCTGATCGGCGTCGGCTTCGCCTGTTTCTACGAGCAGACCGCCTACGGCACCGGGCCGTTCGGCTATTCCGCCTGGGGCATCGAGCTGGTGCCGGGGATGGAGATGGCGACGGTGAAGCTCACCCCCGATGGCGGCCTCTGGGCCTCGGTCGGGATCCAGTGCCACGGCCAGGGGCTGGAGACAACCCTGGCCCAGGTGGCGAGCAGCGAGCTCGGCCTCGACCCCGACCGGATCGCCATCCGCCACGGCGACACCGCGACCGCCTATGCCGGGACCGGCACCTATGCCTCGCGCAGCATCGTCGTCGCCGGCGGCGCGATCGCCCAGGGCTGCCGCGAGCTCAAGCCCAAGCTCGCCCGGATCGGCGCCCATCTGCTGCAATGCGACGAGGAAGACGTGGCGGTGGAAAACGCCGAGGTGCGCGGGCCGGGCGGCTCGGTGAGCTTCGCCGAAATCGCCGAAGCGTTCTACCACCATCCGGAAAACCTGCCCGACGACACCGACCGCGCCGGGCTCACCGTGACCACCGGTTACAACGACGAGGTCCATGGCGGGGTGTTCGGCTTCGGCGCGCACGGCGCGGTGGTGGCGATCGATCCGGAAACCGGGCAGATCGAGATCCTCGACTACGCCATCGTCGACGATTGCGGCACAAGGGTGAACCCGCTCCTCGTCAAGGGCCAGGTGATCGGCGGCTACGCGCAGGGAATCGGCAACGCGCTCTACGAGGAATCGGATTACGACGAGAACGGCCAGCCGCTCTCGGTGACGCTTGCCGACTACCACGTGCCGGCGGCGCCGATGGTGCCCGACGTCAAATACGACTACATGGAATCGCCCTCGCCCTATTCGACGATGGGGATCAAGGGGGTGGGCGAATCGGGCGCGATCGGCCCGGTGGGCGCCATCGGCAACGCGGTCAACGACGCGCTCAAGGGGCTCGGCGTCGAAATCGCCGAGACCCCGATCACCCCGCGCCGGGTGTTCGACGCGATTCTGCGGGGGGGCGCGCAATGAAGCCGGCGCCGTTCGACTACGCCCGCGCCGCAAGCCTGGACGAGGCGATCGGCCTGCTCGACGCGGCCGACGGCGAGGCGCGGCCGCTGGCCGGCGGCCAGTCGCTGGGACCGATGCTCAACCTCAGGATCGCGCGGCCCTCGCTCCTCGTCGATCTGTCTCCGGTCGCGGAGCTGCGCGAGGTTTCCGAGGACGAAGACGGGATCGCCATCGGCGCCTCGGTGGTCCATTCGGCGATCGAGGACGGCGAGGTGCCGGACGTGACCGGCGGGCTGATGCGCCGGGCGGCGTCGGGCATCGCCTATCGCGCGGTGCGCAACCGCGGCACCATCGGCGGCAGCCTCGCCCATGCCGATCCCGCCGCCGACTGGCCGCCGGTAATGATGGCGCTCGGCGCGAGCTTCGGCATCAGGGGGCCGGAGGGCGGGCGCAGCGTGGACGCCGAGGCGTTCATCACCGATCCGCTGACCACGGTGCTGGAGCGGGGCGAGATTCTCGAGGCGATCCGTGTCCCCCGGCTGTCGGACGCCGCGCGCTGGGGCCACTACAAGTTCTGCGTGAAGCCGGGCGATTTCGCCGAGTCGCTCGCCGTCGTGGTTCGCGATCCCGACCGGGGCCATTGCCGCGCGGCCCTCGCCGGCCCGACCCACGCACCGATCCTGCTCGAAGGCGTCGCCGATCTGGTTGCCGATGCGGACGGCTGGTCCGACACCCTCGCCGCGGAGATCAAGCGGGCCGCCGGCGCCGCGATCGCCACGGGGTTCGCCGAGCCCGACGACCGCTATGCCATGAACCTCCATGCGACCGTGATCGTCCGCGCCGCCCGGGAGGCGCTTTCCCAATGACCGCAACCACCTTCTGCGTCAACGGCCGGACGGTCAGCGCGGATATCGAGCCCCGCCTGTCGCTCGCCGATTTCATCCGCGAGCACCAGGGGCTGACCGGCACCCACACCGCCTGCGAGCACGGGGTATGCGGGGCATGCACGATCATGCTCGACGGCCGCCCCGCGCGGTCCTGCATCACGCTCGCCGTCGCCGCCCACGGCGCCGAGCTGCGGACCGTCGAGGGCTATGGCGACGATACGGTCATGGCGACGATCCGCGACTGCTTCAAGACGGCGCACGCGGTGCAGTGCGGTTATTGCACGCCGGGCATGCTGGCGACGGCCTATGACATCGTCACCCGCCTGCCGGACGCCGACCGCGACCGCATCCGCCTGGAGCTGGCCGGCAATCTCTGCCGCTGCACCGGCTATATCGGCATCGTCGACGCGATCGAGATGGCGATCGCCGAAATCAAGGGCGGATCATAGACCGGCCGCGTCGGCCATCGCCCCCAGAGTTGGAAAGATGAAGTCGAATTCCGGGAGGTCGGCGACCGGCGCGGTGGCGCCCCAGTCGCCGCCGCCGGAAAGCCCCTGACGGTCGATCCAGGCATTGGCGAGACCGGCGGCGCGCGCCGGCACGTGATCGTGGTGCAGGCTCTGCGCGGTGTGGAGGATTTCGCCGGCGCCGAGCCCGAGCTCGGCCATACGCTCGATCATATAGGCGAAATTGCCCGGCTCGGGCTTGTAGCTGCCGATGTCCTGGGCGGTGTAGATCCCGTCGAAGGCGACCCCGAGCTTGCGGTTGGAGGCGGCGATGCCGGCGCGGTCGACATTCGACAGGATCACCAGCTTGTAGCGCGCCTTCAGACGGCGCAGCGCCTCGGCGGTATCGGGGAAGGCCGGCCAATGCGGGACCGAGGCGCCGAACGCCTCGTCCAGCGCGGTTTCGGTCCGGAGCGCGAAACCGGCGGCGATCGTCCTGTGGACCTCGGTCAGGATCCCGGGATAGAGCAGACCGGGGGTCTCGACCTGTTGCGCGGTCTCCGCCTCCGCAAAGGCGGCGAGCGCGGCGATGCGGGTGACGTCGTGGCCCGGGTTTCCCATCAGGAGCGGCTGGAGCGCATCCCAGATGCCGGTCTCCCAGTCGATCAGCGTCCCGTAGCAGTCGAAGGTGAGGGCCGAGAAATCGGCGAGGTCCCTATTGCTCATTGGGGCGGTTTCGAAGCGCGGCGATGACCTCGTCCGCGGTCATGACGTCGCCGAATTGCTGGATCGTGTTTTCGAGCGCCGCGCGGTGCTCGTCGTCCGAGAGTGCGGCGTTGCAGTCCTCGACCATGACGACCCGGTAGTCGAGCTGCATCGCATCGCGCGAGGTCGATTCGCAGCAGATATTGGTCTTGGTGCCGCCGATCAGCACGTTGCGGATGCGGTGGCTGGCGAGCACCGATTGCAGCATCGAGGCGCCCGGGGTGAGCGCCGAGTAGCGGTTCTTGCGCACGAACAGGTCGCGTTCGTCGGGCTCGAGCTCATGCCAGATCCGCTCGCCATGGCCGCCCGGCTTCATCGCCTCGATCGTGCGTTCCTGCACGTCCTCGGCGACGAAATTGCGGATGAAGGATTCCCAGTCGCTCTTGCCGTTGGCGAAGGTGGCGGCGCTGGTGACCCAGATCACCAGCCCGCCGAGTTCCCGCACTTCCCCGGCCAGCCGGTCGATGTTGCCGCAGACCCCGCGCGAGGCCGGCACCTCGGCCGGCGCCCCCGGCTCGCAGAACATGTTCTGCATGTCGATCACCACGAAGGCCGTCCCGCCCGGGTCGAGCGCGTCGTAGAGGTGGTAGCGCCCGCGCCGGGCCAGAACCCGGTCGACGATTTCCTGCCGGACGGTCACATCGTGCATGAAGCGATCCCGCTATGATGGCTGGCGGCATGGTGTTGTAGGCGGTCTCCGGCGTCAACAGCACGCCCTTCCGGCTCGTCCAGCGGACTGGTGCAATGTATCGCTACGCCCTCTACTACGCGCCGCCGCCCGGCACGGCGCTCGCCGGGTTCGGCGCGCGCTGGCTGGGTCGGGATCCGGACGGCGCGGAGGCGCCCGCCTTGCCGGAGCTCGCCCGGGTGACGGCGGACGAGTGGCGCCGCGCGGTGGCGGCGCCCCGGCGATACGGGTTTCACGCGACGCTGAAGGCGCCCTTCCGACTGGCCGAGGGGCGCGACGAGCGATCCCTCCTCGATGCGCTCGAAGGCTTCTGCCGGGCGCGCGGCCCGACGCCGGTGGGGAAGCTGGCGCTCAGGGTGTTGGCCGGTTTTCTCGTCCTCGCCCCGATGGAGGTGGGCGAACCCGACCCGGTCGCGGATCTCGCTTCCGATTGCGTGCGGGGGTTCGAATCCTTCCGCGCGCCGTTGACTGCGTCGGAGATCGCGCGCCGAGGGCCGGATCGGTTGACGGCGCGACAGAAGGCCCATCTGGAGCGCTGGGGATACCCCTATGTCGAGGAGGAGTACCGCTTCCATCTGACGCTCACCGACCGGCTCGACGAAGCCGGCCGGGCGAAATTCGGCGGCGAGATCGCGCGGATGGTCCTGCCCGCCGTCGCGGAGCCAATCGTCATCGAGGAGCTATGCCTGTTCGGGCAGGCGTCGCCGGGAGCGGATTTCCGGGTATTGCGCCGGTTCGGCTTCAGGGGCGCAAATCCCGGCTGACGGGACGGTTTCGGCTATCGCGCTCGGTCAGCCGAGGCGGAAGTTCAGCACATGGTCGGGCGGCTCGACGGCTTCGATGTTTCGCGGGTCGGGCACCGGGTCGAGCACCTCCATCCGAACCGGAACCACGCCGGCCCAGATGGGTAGGTCGTAGTCTTCCTCTTCGTCGCCCGGCGGGCCGGTGCGGATCTTGGACGAGGCCTCGTCGATCGACATGGTCATCACCGTCGTCGCCGTCATCTCCTGCGGCGTGGCCGGGCGCAGCATGTCCCAGCGTCCGGGAAGAAGACCGTCGACGAAGGTCTGCAACCGGGCCTCCTTCTCGGCGGGGTCGGAGACCTGTCGCGCCGTCCCCAGCATCATCACCGAGCGGTAGTTGATCGAGTGATGGAAGCCCGAGCGCGCCAGCACGAACCCGTCCAGCAGGGCCACGGTCACGCACACCTCCGCCTCCTCGACCGCCCGCAGCATCCGGCTGGCCGACGAGCCGTGCCAGAAAAGTTGGTCGCCTTCGCGCCATTGCAGCGTCGGGGTCACATAAGGCTGCCCGTCGAACACATAGCCGACCGAGCACAGCGGCATGGCATCGAGGATCGGGTAGATGGTGGTCGCGTCATAGCCGCCCCGGTCATGACGGCGGCGCAGACGGACCCGGTCGGTGGAGGGCGGTGCGGACATGGCGAATTCCCGACGGTTGAAGGCGTGCCGGGTGGGACATAGCCGCTTTCGCGCCGTTCTCAAACACCCGATTGTCGGGAACTGGAATCGGAAGCTAGAGTCCCTCGTAGCCCTTCACCTGACCGCTTCGATATATCCCAGCCACGAACGGCGCCGGCGTCCTCGCGGCGAAGCGGGCGATCCGCGCTCGCCCTGCGACCAGCAGGGCAGCGATGTCGGAACCGGTTGCGTTCTTCGCCCGGACAACGAGGACCCGCGCCGAATGCCTCCTGACGGAAGCGAGTTCGGCCGCCCGGTAGCGCACGTTCTTGTCCTTTGTGACGGCGACCCAGCCCTTTCGACCGACAAGCGCTATCCATTCCTCGTCCGGCGCATTCGGCGGGAGATGGTCGTCATGTATCTCGACCGGCATTCCCTCGGAGCGAAGGCGGTCCGCGACGACGTGTCTTCCGAGATTGCGATCGAGGAAAAGGGTCGGTTCGTCAGGCGGCGGTCTGGAGCTCACACCGAATCGCTTCCTCGATTTCCGCACCCGCGCGCGCGTAGTCCCGCGCCAGGTCCCTGACCGACTCGCCGGCCTTGTAGCGCTCGGCGATCACCTGCGTGGCAAGTCCGGTGCCGGCGATGACGGGACGTCCGGCGGAAAGGGCGGGGTCGATGACCACCATCGCCGGTGCATCGTCCAGTGCGGCGCGGGTAAACGGGTAGAGCTTGATGGGTATGCCTTCGGGATCGCGATCGATGCGGCGCAGGGCAGCGCTGATGACATCCCGCATCGCCGTCTGGCCCGCCCGGCTGATATTGATGAGCCGCCCGTATCGCTCGGTAAACAGGTCGAGACCGTCCGTTTCCAGTTCGCGGCTGATGAGCGGATGCCGCTTGTCGGCCTGCTGCCTCGCCTGCTTGCCCAGGTAACGAATCGCTTCTCGAATGCTCCGCATCTTGACTTCGTGCTTGCGCCGGATCGCCGCCAGGACATGAAGCTCGGCGAGGTTGAGGAAAGACAGCAATGTCGGGGATCGCTCGGGAACCCCAATCAGCGGCGCATAGCCGTCCCGGCCCACCGACCAGTACCGGATCGTGGCCGCCGGCACCGAAAGGTAGTGGGCGGCCTCGGAGATCGTGTAGGCGGGAAGCTCGCCCGGGTCGTCGATTCGGGCTCGGCGTCTGTTCATGGCGATCCGTCCCGGAGGCGTATGCCTCGTTCTTTGAGTCGAAACATGCGTAACACGATGGGGGAATGGGGTCCATGCGCTGGAGATGGGGGGTGACGTATGAGAATTGCGAGAGGGCGTCCGCTAACCGAGATGCCGGACTTCGACACCGCCCCAGTGTTCGTCGAGGTATTGGGCGACGAGCCGCCGATGGCAGCGATGCGGCTTGTCCTCGCTGCAAAGCAGGCATCCCCCGTCGATGACCTCTCTGGGGATGCTGTCTTCGATGCGGCGGTCCCGCATCAGATCGAGGAACCGCGTCTCGTAGGTGTTCCAGTCCTTGTGATCCTTCCGGTAGGCCGCCAGCATTTCCTGCGTAGGGGCGAGGGCGGGAAGGTGGACGTAGGCGATACCGCACACCCGGCGAAGGAAGTATTCGAGGTCGTCCCGCTTGGCGAAGCCGGCCAGTTGGGAGACGTTGTTGAGCCTCACATCGACCACGCGCTCGACGCCGGACGAGGACAGGAGCCCGAAGAATTTTTGAGCGCTCTTCCTGGTGAACCCGATGGTGAACAGCTTCATGGAGTTTCTCCGGGCCGATCGTCGCCGGGCGCCTACCCCGCCAGCCGCTCCATCGTCCGGACGAAGTCGCGCGCAATCGCGTCCTCCTCCGGGTGGCGGCCGTCGCGCACCGCCCAGCGCCCGCCGACCATGACGTCGCGCACCAGGTTCGCGTTGCCGGCGAAGATGTAGGAATCGACGATCTCGTCCCCCGTCTTGCCGGCGAGCAGCGGGTGGGCGGCATCGAGGGTCACGATATCGGCCATCCGTCCCGCCTCTATCGCGCCTGCGTCCCGCGCCGTGGCCCGGGCGCCGCCGTCGAGCGCTGTCGCGTGCAGCCTCGCGCCGGTCGAGCCC
This sequence comes from Alphaproteobacteria bacterium, assembly GCA_965205995.1. Lineage (GTDB taxonomy): Bacteria > Pseudomonadota > Alphaproteobacteria > MPNO01 > MPNO01 > MPNO01. Next base: position 3,253,392 of record OZ242200.1, read on the forward strand.
CGGGGCAGGGCGGCGACGTTGCGGCTGCGCGCGGCGAGGCGCTGGCCGTATTCGAGCCAGCGCAGCTCCTCGACCGGGCTCACCGACACGTGGCTGTCGGACCCGATGCCGAGGCGGCCCCCCGCCTCCAGCCAGGGTTCCAGCGGGAACAGCCCGTCGCCGAGATTGGCTTCCGTCGTCGGGCAGAGCCCGGCGACGGTGCCGCTGGCGGCGAGCGCCCGCGTCTCGTCTGCGCTCATGTGGGTGGCGTGGACGAGGCACCAGCGCGGCCCCGGTTCGTGATTGTCGAGCAGCCACTCGACCGGGCGCTTGCCCGACCACGCGAGGCAGTCTTCTACCTCCCTGGTCTGTTCGGCGATATGGATGTGTATCGGCGCGTCCGCGTCGATGGATTCAAGCCCGGCGATAGCCTCGGCGAGGCTTTCCGGCCCCGCCGCCCGCAGGCTGTGCGGGGCGAGGCCGACGCGGAAGTCGGGCTCCGCGCCGTGGCGCCGCCGCATGGTCTCGACGATCCGCAAGAGCCGTTCCGCGTCGTTGGCGAACCGGCGCTGGGCGCCGCCGACCGGCGTCCCGCCGAAGCCGCCCGCGTTGTAGAGCACGGGCAGCAAGGTGAGCGCAATGCCGGTCCGCCCGGCCGCACCGGCCACCCGTTCCGCCATCTCGGCGAGGTCGTCATAGGGGCCGCCGTCCGGCGCGTGGTGCAGATAGTGGAACTCGGCGACGGCGGTGTAGCCCGCCTTCAGCATCTCGCAGTAGAGCTGGGCCGCGATGGCTTCAACGTCTTCGGGGGCGAGCCGGGAGACGAAGCGATACATCACCTCGCGCCAGGTCCAGAAGCTGTCCGCGCCCGGCCCGGCGCGCTCGGTAAGCCCCGCCATCGCCCGCTGGAAGGCATGGCTGTGCAGATTGGGCATGCCGGGAATCGCGATGCCGCCGATCTGCTCGCCGCCTTCCCCCGCCTCGACGGCGAGGATCCGCCCGTCGATCCCGGTCTCGATCCGCCCGGGGGCAAGCCAGCCCTCCGGGGTCAGGACCCGGTCGAACGCATAGGCCGGCATCAGCCCGCCCGCGCCCAATCGATCATGGCGGCCAGCAAATCGCGGAGCACCGGCTTCACCCCATCGGCGAGGTCGGGCCGGTAGCCGAACGGATAGGCCTCGTCCATATAGCTGCGCTGCGTGAGTTCGAGCTGGATGGTGTGGATCCCGTCGGCGGGCGCGCCGTAGCGCCGGGTGATGTAGCCCCCGGTAAACCGCCCGTTGTCGACCGCGGTGTAGCCCTCGGCGGAGGCGAGCACCCGGAAGGCGGATGCGGCAAGACCGGAATCGGCGCTCGCCCCGCGCGCGGTGCCGAAATTGAAATCGGGCAGGGTGCCCTCGAAAAACCGCGGCACGACGCTCCGGATCGAATGCGCGTCGAACAGGACGGCATGGCCGTGGCGTTCGCGGAGCGCCGCGGTCTCGGCCGCGAGGCGGCGATGGTAGGGGTGCCAGTAGCGTTCGATCCGGTCCCCGGTCTCACCGGCGTCCGGCTCCGCGCCGTCCCGGTAGATCGGCTCGCGGTCGAAGGTGAGCAGCGGCAGGATCTCGGTGTTGTCGGCGCCGGGGTAGAGCGCGGCGCCTTCCGGGTCGCGGTTGAGGTCGACGACATAGCGCGAATGGCGCGCCGCCAGCACGCCGGCCCCGAGCCCGGCGGCGAAGTCGTAGAGCCGGCGGACATGCCAGTCGGTATCGGGAATGCGCAGCGCCGCGTCGGTCATCCGCGCCGCGATGTCGTCGGGGATCGACCGCCCGTCATGGGGAATGCTGACGAGAAGCGGCGTCGTCCCCGGCGTGAAGTCGAAGATGTCGCCGGCGGCCACGTCTCAGCCGCCGATCATCGGCAGGTCGAGCCCGTGCGCCCGGGCGCAGGCGATCGCCTCCTCGTAGCCCGCATCGGCGTGGCGCATGACGCCGCTGCCGGGATCGTTGGTCAGCACCCGCTTGAGGCGCCGCGCGGCATCCTCGGTGCCGTCGCAGACGATCACCATGCCGGCGTGCTGGGAATAGCCGATGCCGACCCCGCCGCCGTGGTGGATGCTGACCCAAGTGGCGCCGGAGGCGGTGTTGAGCAGCGCGTTCAGGAGCGGCCAGTCGGCGACCGCGTCGGAGCCGTCGCGCATCGACTCGGTCTCCCGGTTGGGGCTGGCGACCGAGCCGGAATCGAGATGGTCGCGGCCGATGACGATGGGCCCGGCAACCGCACCGCGCGCGACGAGGTCGTTGAAGGCGAGCCCGGCCTTGGCGCGCGCGCCGAGGCCGAGCCAGCAGATCCGCGCCGGCAATCCCTGAAACCTTATCCGCTCTCGCGCCATGGTTATCCAGTTGATCAGATCCGCGTCGTCGGGGAACAGCTCGCAGATCGTCTCGTCGGTCCGGTAGATGTCCTCTGGATCGCCGGACAGCGCGGCCCAGCGGAACGGCCCCTTGCCGCTGCAGAACATGGGCCGGATATAGGCCGGCACGAAACCCGGGAAGTCGAAGGCGTCCGCGACCCCCTCCTCTTTCGCCCAGGCACGGATATTGTTGCCGTAATCGACCGTCGGGACGCCCGCGGCCCTGAAGGCGAGCATCGCGCGCACCTGGACCGCCATGCTCTTTCTCGCCTCCTCCCCCACCCCCTTGGGATCGCTCGCGCGGCGCTCCTCCCATTCGTGCAGCGACCAGCCGGCGGGCAGATAGCCGTTGGCCGGGTCGTGGGCCGCGGTCTGGTCGGTCACCAGATCGGGCCGGACCCCGCGTTCGACGAGCGCCGGAAACACTTCCGCCGCGTTGCCCAGCAGCCCGACCGAGACAGCCTCCTTGCGGTCGCAGGCGGCGCGCACGATCGCCAGAGCCTCGTCGAGGTCGGTGCTCATGCGATCGAGATAGCCACCTTCGATCCGCCGCTCGATATGGCTCGCCCGGCATTCGACGGCGAGCAGCGAGGCGCCCGCCATGGTCGCGGCGAGCGGCTGGGCGCCCCCCATGCCGCCGAGCCCGCCGGTCAGGATCCAGCGCCCCCGGAGCGTGCCGCCGTAATGCTGCCGGCCGGCCTCGACGAAGGTCTCGTAGGTGCCCTGGACGATGCCCTGGCTGCCGATATAGATCCACGACCCCGCCGTCATCTGGCCGTACATCATCAGCCCGGCGCGGTCGAGCTCGTTGAAATGGTCCCAGTCGGACCAGCGCGCGACCAAATTCGAGTTGGCGATCAGGACCCGCGGGGCGTCCGCGTGGGTCTCGAACACGCCGACCGGCTTGCCGGACTGGACGAGCAGCGTCTGGTCGTCGCGCAGCCGCTTGAGGACCGCGACGATCGTGTCGAAACACTCCCAGTTGCGCGCCGCCCGGCCGATGCCGCCATAGACGGTGAGCTCTTCGGGCTTCTCCGCCACCGCCGGGTCGAGATTGTTCATCAGCATGCGGAGCGGCGCCTCGGTCTGCCAGCTCAGCGCGTTGAGCGCGGCACCGGTCGGTGCATGGATCTCGCGCGTATTGTCGCGCCGCGTCGAACCGCTCATCGCCGCCCCCTGGGCTGTCTTGCGCCGGAGCCTAGAGCATATCGCCGGGAGGTGGAACGCTCCGGCCATGCTATCCTCGGTCGACGAAGCGGAGGAGACGCCATGGCGCGCGGGCAACCGAGCGGGAGCAAATGGGACAGGCTCTGGACCGGCGCCGATCTGGCGACGATGGTCTCGGGCGGCGCCCCCTATGGCGCGATCCGCGATGCCGCCATCGCGGTCGAGGGCGGGCGCATCGCCTGGGTCGGCGCGGCCGCGGACCTGCCCGGCGACCCTGCTTCCCTGGCCGAAATTGTGCATGACGCAAGCGGGCGCTGGATCACCCCGGGGCTGATCGACTGCCACACCCATCTGGTCTTCGGCGGCAGCCGGGCTGGTGAGTTCGAGATGCGGCTCAACGGCGCGAGCTACGAGGAGGTCGCCAAGGCGGGCGGCGGGATCGTCTCGACCATGCGGGCTACACGGGAGGCCGACGACGAAACGCTCTACGAAGCGGCGGTGCCGAGACTCCGCAATCTGATGGACGAAGGGGTCACCACGGTCGAGGTCAAGTCGGGCTACGGGCTCGACACCGACACCGAGCTCAAGCAGCTCCGCGTCGCCCGGCGGCTCGGCGAGGCACTGCCGGTCGATATCCAAACCACCTTCCTCGGCGCGCACGCCCTGCCCCCGGAATATGCCGGCCGGCAGGGCGCCTATATCGACCTCGTGGTCGAGGAGATGCTGCCGGCGGTCGCCGAATCCGGCCTCGCGGACGCGGTGGATGCGTTCTGCGAGGGGATCGGCTTCACCCCGGAGGAGACCGACCGGGTGTTTTCGGCCGCGCGCGCGCACGGCCTGCCGGTCAAGCTCCACGCCGACCAGCTCTCCGACCTCGGCGGCGCGGCGCTGGCTGCGCGCTACGATGCGCTGTCGGCCGACCACCTCGAATACACCTCGGAGGAAGGCATCGCGGCGCTGGCGGCGGCGGGCACCGTCGGCGTCCTCCTGCCGGGCGCGTTCTACACGCTTCGCGAAACCAAACTGCCGCCGCTCGAGGCGATGCGCAAATCAGGTGCCGGCATCGCCATCGCCACCGATTTCAACCCGGGGTCCTCGCCGGCATTGTCCCTGATCCTGATGCTCAACATGGCCTGCACCCTGTTCCGGCTGACCCCGGAGGAGGCGCTGTCGGGCGTCACCCGTGTGGCCGCGCAGGCGCTCGGGCTCGGCGACGATCGCGGCACGCTCGAAGTCGGAAAACGGGCGGATCTGGCGCTCTGGGATATCGGCCAGCCGGCCGAGCTCTGCTACTGGTTCGGGGTCAATCCCTGCGCCCAGACGGTGCGCCAGGGCGAGCCCGACAACCGGTAGCGGGCGGCCGCAGCCGGTCAGACGGCGTCGCGGGCAACCAGCGGACGGCGCTCGACCGGCCTGTCGTCGATCGGCAGGTTGAACGCCGCGGCAACCACGCCCAGCGCGACCGAAGCCCACCAGACGATGAGGAAGTTTCCGAACGCGTCGAACAGCCAGCCGCCGGCCCAGATGCCGATGAACCCGCCGAGCTGATGCGACACGAAGGAACAGCCGAACAGCGTCGCCATGTAGCGGGTGCCGAAGATCTGGGCGACGACGCCGCCGGTGAGCGGCACCACGCCGAGCCACAGAATACCCATCACCGCGGAGAAGACGACGATGCTGGTGTCGGTGACGGGGAGGAGGATGAATGCCGTCATCGCCGCGGCGCGCCCGATATAGATCCAGGCGAGCAAATGCTTCTTGCGCCAGCGCCCGCCGGCGGCGCCGAAGATCACGCAGCCCATGATGTTGAACAAGCCGATCAGCGCGATCGACCAAGCCCCCATCTCGGGCGAGACGTCGTAGGTCTCCAGCATCGGCGGGAGGTGGGTCACGATGAAGAGCGTCTGGAAGCCGCAGACGAAATAGCCGGCCGAGAGAAGCAGATATCCGGGATGCCGGAACGCCTCCCCGAGCGCCTCGCCCAGGGACTGCCCGATCGCGGTCGCGAGATGCTCGCGTTTCGAGACCATCGTATAGGCAAGCGGAACGATCAGCGCGGTGACCGCGGCAAGAATGAGCAACGCGGTCATCCAGTCGGTCGCATCGAGCACGGACTGGATGACCGGAACCAGCACCACCTGCCCCGACGAGCCGCCGGCGCTCGCGATACCGGCATAGAGACCGCGCTTTTTCTCGTCCTCCACGACCTTGCTGATCGCCGTCAGGATGATCGGCGCCGTCAACCCGCCCATGGCGATGCCGGTCAGCACCCCGATCCCGAGAAACGCCTCGATCCGGGTCGTCGCATTCGCGGTCACAATGAATCCGAGGGCGAAGGCGACGCCGCAGGCGGCGATCACCCGCCCGGTCCCGTAGCGGTCCGCTATGGCCCCCATGACCGGCGTCGCGAACCCCCAGATCAGCGCCTGCGCGGCCATCGCGAAGCTCAGGCTCTCCAGCCCCCAGCCGAGCCCGCTGCTCGCCGGTCCGAGCCACAGCCCGTAGGTCATGCGGATGCCGAACGCGATCAGCATGACCATCGTGCCGCAGAGGAGAACGACGAATGGAGTGCGCCAGCTGGCGGACGACATGCGGGTTACGGCCGGTCGATCTCGGCCGCCTCTTCGGGGAGAAAGCGGTGGGTGCAGGAGGGGCAGTACAGCGGAATGTCGCCCCGGTCAATCAGCGAGGCGGCGGCGTTGAACCATCCCGCGCAGGACGGGCAGCACACGAACACCGCGCTCCCTTCCTTTTCGGCCATCGTCAGGCCTGGGGCCAGCCGGAATCGTCGGCCGCGGCGACGGCGGTCCTCGCGGTCCCGAGCGCTTCCTCGTTCACCCGGTTGACCCGGGGCACCGGCTTCGGCGCGCCGGGGCGCCGCGGCGGCGGCAGGGTCGCATCGAGCGCCATTTTGGTGGTCGAGTTGACCCCGGGCGGTGTCGAGGGATCGAGATTGGCTTCGGACAGCCGGTCGATCCGGATCGTGTCCCGGTCCCATTGCAGCCGGGTCGCGAGCGCCCACATCGCCTGGGAGTCGTCGAAGATGTCGATGTCCTCGTCGAAGGCCATCGCCGCCTTGAGCCGGCGATAGGAAAGCGCGGCGGTCAGCGCGTCCCGCACCTCGCCCGGGCGCGGATCGGCGAATTGGAGATAGGCGTGGAAGCGGCGCCCGGAAATCGGCACATGCACCCGCCGGAGCGCCGGCGCCGCGTTGCGGCACATGGCGAAGATCGCCCCCTCCATCGCCATGTTGTCGGGCACCAGGTGATCGGCGAGGCCGGAGCCGCAATCGTGATAGATCGCATCGGCGCGCCGGGTGATCGCGGTCACCTCGACGACCGGGTTGGGGACCTGCGGACCCTGATAGCCGGTGAACTCGGCGAACGGGCCCTCCGCCTCCAGCCGGTGCGGCGGGATGAACCCCTCGATGACGATCTCCGCGTCCGCCGGCACCTTGATCAGATCGCCATGGGTGATGCTGGGCACCAGCCGCACCGGCGCGCCGAGCGCCGCCCCCGCCGCGTCCCAGTGGCTTTTCGGATAGGCGAACTTGGCCTGGGTGCCGATGACCAGCGCCGGGTGGTGGCCGATCCAGATCGCGACCGGGCAGGGCTCGCCCCGGTCCCAGTATTTCTCGACATTGAGCCAGTTATGCGACGTCAGATAAGGGTAGATCCCCATCAGCCGCGCCTCGCGCACCCAGCAGCGCTGGATCGCCATGTTGTCGATACCGGTCTCCGGGTCGGCGGTGACCGCGTGGCCCGCGGTGATGTAATGGCCGACATCGCCGCCATGCTGCTTGAGCGCGGGGAGCGCCCCCAGATCGGCCTGGTCCCCCTCGGCGACGATCGCCTGGACCGGGGCGTCGGCGCGCCCGACGGTGACCGGGGCGATTTCGCCGGCGGCGAGGTCCGCGAAGTGGCGCGCGCTGTCCCGGTGATCGGCAAGGCCGAGCGCCGCCGCGCAGATTTCGCGGCTGCCGGTCAGATTGCAGAGCACCGGCATGTCGCTTTTCGTGCCGTCGGCCCGGACCGGATCGTCGACCAGGACGACCGGCTGGCGCTTCGCCGCCTCCAGCGCGTGCAGCACGGCGGTGATCTCCTCGACCACCGAAAGCGGGCCGCCGGGGCGGAAGACCAGCGCCGGGTTGGCGGCGAGGAATGTCCTGAGGTCGGGAATGTTTTCGGTCGGATCCTTCATCCAGCCCAGTCTAGGCCCAATCCGCGTCCCCCGCACGCGGCGCGCGCATGTGCCGGCGCGGGTCGTCGTCGGCCGGCATGTCGGCGATCTCCCAGCCGTATTCGAGCAGCGGGATCGCCTTCTCCGCATGCTCGCGGATTTTCTCGACCAGGCCGCGGGATCTTGCGTCGCTGTCGTCCACCGCCCGGGTCAACAGGAACGACTTCCACTTCAACCACTCCGCGACCGGCGATTCGGAGTCCTGCTTGAAGCCGCGCGGCATCGTCTTGAGCGCGGAGATGGTCCGCATATAGGCGGCATCCCTGTCGTCGCAATAGGGCGCGACGATGGCGAGCCATTCCTCCGGATCGTCGACCATGCGCCGGCGCCAGGCCGTCAGCGTCGGCGGGTCGACGCGCCAGAACCCGGCAGAGATGAAGCAATTCTCCGGCTGGATGTGGATATAGACGACGCCGGGCTCGCTGCGCCCGCCGGTCCGCGACAGCACCGCGCCGGCATGGATCTTGTAGGGCTGCTTGTTCTTCGAGAACCGGACGTCGCGGTAGATGCGAAAGATCGCCCTGGTCGGGTCGCCGCGCACCGGCAGACCCTTTCCCGCGCCGCCGGGCCGGAACTCGGCGACCAGGCATTCGAGCGGAAACCGGATTTCGGTCTCGTAGGTATCGCGGTTCTCGACGAACCAGCCGCGCTGGTTGTTGCGCGCGAGCCCCTCGAGGAAGCCGAATGCGGCGTCCGAGAAGCCCTCGAAATCCGGGCGCACGTCGTCGGGAAAAACCAGCTTTGCGGTCATGTCGGGCCGGTTCCGGTCAAACCGTTTTTCTCCATTCAGTCGACCAGCGTCTCGATCGGTCCGTCGGCACGGCGGTGGACGAACTGATCGACGAAGGGGTTGCCGCTGTCGCCGATCGCCTCGGTCGGGCCCTGCCAGACCACGCTGCCCGCGTGCATCATCGCGAACCGGTCCGTGGTCCGGCGCGCGCCCGCCATGTCGCTGGTCACCAGCAGCACCGTCGCGCCCAGCCGGGATGCCGTCTCGCGGATCAGGTCGTTGATGACGTTCGACGTGATCGGGTCGAGGCCGGCCGTCGGCTCGTCGAGCAGGACGATCTCCGGATCGCGGGCGATGGCCCGGGCGAGCGCGGCGCGTTTCTGCATCCCGCCCGAGAGATCGGCCGGGTAGAGCTCCGCCGTCTCGGGCGCGAGCCCGACAGCGGCGATCTTCTCGACGGCGGCCTCGAAACCCGACTTGCGGTCGAGCGAGCCATCGTTGATCGACCGGAAGACGACGTTCTCCCAGATCGGCATGCTGTCGAACAGCGCCGAACGCTGGAACAGCATGCCGATGCGCCTGGTGGCCGCCGCGCGCGCGGCGGGGAGGATTCCTGCCGTCTCCTGTCCGTCGATCCTGATGCTGCCGCTGTCCGGGGCGATCAACCCGATGATGGATTTGAGCAGCACCGTCTTGCCGCTGCCCGACGGGCCGCTCAGCGCGACCAGCTCGCCCCTGCCGATTTCGAGATCGACATCCCTGAGGACATCTAGACCTTCGAACCGCTTGCTCACGCCTGCCAGCGCGATCATCGGCGAGGAAGAATCGGCCATCGCGGTGCGAACCCGGAGCGGATACGGAGGCGGGCGACGATAGGCGGGGCGGGGAGGACGGTCAATCGCCGCGCCCGCGGCGCGAAGGATGACGCGTTGCCGTTCAAGGATCCGGTTTCGACCGGGGCAGCGGAATCGGTCCCCGTTTCGCTTGCTCGGGCCAGCCGCGCTCGCGGTAGAAGCGGCGCGCCGCCGGGTGCATCGGGATGCCGCGCGTCTTCAGCGCCTTGAAGGGGCTCGGCGCGTAGTCGCGCCAGGCGGGATGGCTCTGGGCGAGCGCTTCGCGGCCGCCGATCAGGGTCTCCAGCATCCGGTACACCGCTTCGTTCCCGACATCCCGGTGGACGATGAGCATGGTGTCGAGATCGACCGTGCGGACCGGCTGCCTGCGGCCCTCCGATCGGAGCGGCAGGGCAAGCGGCGCCGGACCGGCCCCGCCGAGCGCGTCGACCGCGCCCGGCGGCAGACCGACGAAGCGCGCATGGCCAAGCAGCACCGCCCCGAGAGCCGCGACCCGGTCCGGCCCCGCGGCCTCGAAATAGAGGTCGACGCGTCCGCCGCGGATCATCGAGGGAATCTGGGCGGCGCCGACCTGGAGCACGTCGCCGCCGCGTTCTCGCAGGATTTGCCGGCTCGAGCCCATCGCCGCGAGGATCTTCGCGGCGACGACCGGCACGACGCTGCCGGCGGGCCGCATGACGATCCGCGGCGCCCCGCGCTTCGCCCGCAATACCCGGCGAAGGGTGGAGAACCCGGTCCCACGAATGTAGCCTTCACGCAGCATGACGGCGATCCAGACCGGCCGAAGCCCGGCCATCACCGCGCGGATATCTCGGTATTTCGTCTTGCCGTAGGCGGTTTCGTCGCCAGCAAAGGCCCAGGCCGCCGAGGCGGTGTTGGAAAGGCCGAACTCGGCGCGTCGCGCGTTGACGACGATGGGGTTCCAGTAGCCGTTGCCCCCGCGGACCAGCGTGGCGCCCGCGCCCGGGGCGGAGGCTTCGAATTGCTGCGCGAGCACGGCAGCGAAAGCGCGCCACGCGGTGCCGTGGTGTCCGGCGGCGATGCGCACCTCCGCCGCGGCGAGGACGGGTCCCGAGAACAGCAGGGCGGCGAGCGCGGCAGGCCCGGCAATGCCGGGAAACGGAGCTGGGTTACTGCGGAACATCGATCATCTTTCCCGCCACCCTGTGGCCATGATAGGGACGGCGATCTTCGGCGCCAGCCGCCGGTTCGACCCGCGCCGCTTGCCCGCGACCGGCACGGGTTGTATCCCGGTTGGACGCCGAATTCCACTCCGGGGCGAACCAGGCCGATCATGCAGACCCGCATACCCGCAGCGCTGATGCGCGGAGGCACGTCGAAAGGGCTCTATTTCCTCGCCTCCGACCTTCCCGCCGACCCGGCGCACCGCGACCGGGTGCTGCTGGCGGCCATGGGCTCGGCCGATTTGCGCCAGATCGACGGCGTCGGCGGCGCCGACCCGCTGACCAGCAAGGTCGCGATCGTCGGCCCATCGGCCGCGCCGGGAGTCGATCTCGACTACCTCTTCGCCCAAATCGTGGTCGGCGAAGCGCGGGTCGATACCGCCCCCAATTGCGGCAACATGCTGGCGGGCGTCGGCCCGTTTGCGCTGGAGCAGGGGCTCGTCGAGGCCTCCGGCGACCGCTCGACCCTGCGCATCCGGATGGTGAATTCCGGCAGCCTCTGCGACCAGACGGTGGAAACCCCGGGCGGGACGGTGACCTATGACGGCGACGCCAGTATCGACGGCGCGCCGGGAACCGCGGCGCCGATCCTCATCGACTTCCTCGACGTCGCCGGATCCGCCTGCGGCAGCCTGCTTCCCACCGGCGCGCTCCGCGATACCCTCGACGGGGTCGAGGCGACCTGCATCGACAACGGCATGCCGGTGGCGATCATGGCCGCCTCGGCCTTCGGCCTGACGGGAAAGGAGACGCCGGCGGCGCTGGAAGCGAATGCGGCGCTGCGGTCGCGAATCGAAGCGATCCGCCTCGCCGTCGGGCCGGCGATGAATCTCGGCGATGTCACGGACAAGGTGGTGCCGAAGCTGTGCCTCGTTTCCGCGCCGGCGGCGGGCGGGACAATCAACACGCGCTGCTTCATCCCGCATCGCTGCCACGCCGCGATCGGCGTGCTCGCCGCGGTCACGGTGGCCACCGCCGCGGTGCTCGAGGGCTCGGTTGCCCACGACGTCGCGCGCCTGCCGCTGGGACCGCTGCGAATGATCTCGGTCGAGCATCCCTCGGGCGAATTCTCGGTCGAGCTCGAAGCCGAGGGCGACGCGGAGTCCCTGACGGTGAGGCGCGCCGCCCTGCTGCGCACCGCGCGCCGGTTGTTCGACGGCAATGTGCTCATCCCGCGCGACATATGGGACGGGAGTTCGGGGCTCCCGCCGCCGGGTGCGGCCCGATGAAGACCTGCCAGCCGCCGGATCCGAATCCGCGCGCGCCGTCCTTCGCGCTGCCGCCGGGCGCCTGCGATTCGCATTGCCACGTTTTCGGCCCGGGCGATGTCTTTCCCTACCATCCGAAGCGCTCATACACACCGCCGGATGCGCCCTATGAAGCGCTGGCCAGGCTCCACGCGATGCTCGGGCTCGACCGCGCGGTGATCGTCCAGGCGACCTGCCACGGCGACGACAACCGCGCGATGCTGGATGCGATCGCCCGGTCCGGCGGACGCTATCGCGGTGTCGCCATGATCGAGGAGACCGTCACCGACGCCGAGCTCGAGGCGCTGCACGAGGGCGGCGTGCGCGGGGTGAGGATGAGCTTCGCCCGCCATTTGAGCGGCCCGCCGGATTTCTCCCGGGTCGAGCGCATCGCCGGACGCATCGCGCCGCTCGGCTGGCACCTCGTGCTCTATCTGGAGGCCGGGGACGTGGTGGAGAACGCCGCCGCGCTGGGGCGGCTCGGGCTTCCGGTGGTGATCGATCACATGGCGCGGGTGCGCATCCCCGACGGGCTCGACCAGGCCCCATTTCGCCAACTCCTCGATTTTCTCCGCGACGCCGATTTCTGGGTCAAGATTTCCTGCGCCGAGCGCCTTTCGTCCGCCGGCCCGCCCTTCGACGATGTGACGCCCTTCGCCGCCGCGCTGATCGAGGCCGCGCCCGACCGGGTGCTGTGGGGCACCGACTGGCCGCACCCCAATGTGGACGGGAAAATGCCCAATGACGGCGACCTGGCGGACCTGCTTCTGTCTTACGCCCCGGATGAAGCGGTGCGCCGCAAGATCCTGGTCGACAATCCCCAGCGTCTTTACGGTTTCGGCGGGTAGGAGGGCCGCGGCTACACCTCCTCGGGGGTGAAGGCGGCGAGTTCCGCGCCCTCGTCGACACGGTCGCCGACCGCGTAGTGCACCGCATCCACGGTTCCGGCGCAGGGTGCGCGGATGGTGTGCTCGACCTTCATCGCCTCGATCACCAGCAGCGGCTGGTCCTTCTCCACTCTGTCGCCGCCCGCCACGGCGACGGCGACGACCACCCCCGGCATGGGAGCGAGCGGGACCCCCGTCGCGGCCTCGCCGGCGCCGGCCTCGGCCTCGGCCACCGGATCGAACAAGGGAAGCCGCCAGGTCCTGTCGGAAGCGAAGACGATCGCCGTGCCGGCATCGCAGACCGCCACCGCGGTCGACGCCTTGCCGTCGATCTCGGCCGCGAGCCAGGGCGCCTCGGCAGGCAGCGAGCGGAGCTGCCGGGTACGCCCGCCGGGAAAGCGGAACGCCGACCCTTCCGAGAGCACGGTCGCGATATCCTCGCCCAGGTGGAAGGAAACCGCGCGCCGGGCGGGGGCGTTGAGCCGCCAGCCGCGCAAAGCGGCCCAGGGCGAGGCCGGGTCGCCGGCCGCATCGTCCTGATCCCGCATCGCCGCCAGCGCCGCCAGCGCCAGGACCGGCTCGGGCGGACGGTCCTCGCGCGCGGTCAGCGCGTCGAGGTTGCGGTCGAGATGGCCGGTATCGAGGGTGCCGGCGGCGAATGCGTCATCGGCGAGGATTCGGATGAGAAAATCGCGGTTGGTGAGCGGGCCGACCACGGCGACCTCGGCGAGCGCCGTGACCAGCCGGGCGCGGGCGGCGTCGCGCGTGGGCGCGTGCACGATGACCTTGGCGAGCAGGGAATCGTAATGCGGCGTGACCGCATCGCCCGCCTCGAAGCCGGTATCGACGCGCGCGTCTTCGCCGGGCAGACGCATCAGCCGGATCGGCCCGGTCGACGGCAGGAACCCGGCCGCCGGATCCTCGGCATAGAGCCGCGCCTCGATCGCGTGGCCGTCGCCCGCGATCGCCTCCTGGGCGGCCGGCAGCGCCTCGCCGGCGGCGACGCGGAGCTGCCATTCGACGAGATCGTAGCCGGTGATGGCTTCGGTCACCGGATGCTCGACCTGGAGGCGGGTGTTCATCTCGATGAAGTAGAACCCGCTGCCGTCGAGCAGGAACTCGACCGTGCCCGCGCCGGCATAGCCGACCGCCCGGGCGGCGGCGACCGCGGTCTCGCCGAGAGCGGCGCGCATGGCGGGGGAGAGCGCCGGCGCCGGGGCTTCCTCGATCACCTTCTGGTGGCGGCGCTGGGCGGAGCAGTCCCGCTCGAAGAGATGGACCGTGTTGCCTTCGTTGTCGGCGAAAACCTGGACCTCGATATGGCGGGATTTCGCCAGATAATGCTCCAGCAACAGCCGGTCGTCGCCGAAGGAAGAAGCGGCCTCGCGCCGCGCCGATTCGAGCGCGGTGCCGAGCGCATCGGCATCCGCGACGATCCGCATGCCGCGCCCGCCGCCGCCGGCCGAAGGCTTGACGAGAAGCGGATAGCCGACCCGGTCGGCCTCGGCGGCGAGCGTCGCATCGTCCTGGGCGTCGCCGTGATAGCCCCCCAGGATCGGGATCCCGGCGCGCGCCATCAGCGCCCGGGCCGCGCTCTTCGAGCCCAGCGCCCGCATCGCCGCCGGCGGCGCGCCGACGAAGGCTAGCCCGGCGGCGGCGACCGCCTCGGCGAAGTCCGCATTCTCCGACAGGAAGCCGTAGCCCGGGTGGATGGCCTCGGCCCCGCTATCCCTGGCGGCGGCAATAATCGCCTCGCCGTCGAGATAGCTCTCGCGGGCCGGCGGCGGGCCGATGCGCATCGCCGCATCGCAGGCGCGGACGTGGAGAGAACCGGCATCGGCGTCGGAATAGACCGCGACCGTCCGGAGTCCGAGCCCTCGGCAGGTGCGGGCGATGCGGCAGGCGATCTCGCCGCGATTGGCGATGAGCAGGGTGCGGAACACCCGCCGCTACATCCTGAAGACGCCGAAACGGGTGCGCTCGATGGGGGCGTTCAGCGCCGCCGACAGGCTGAGGCCGAGCACCGCCCGGGTCTGGGCGGGCTCGATCACGCCGTCGTCCCACAGCCTGGCGCTGGCGTAGAACGGGTTGCCCTGGTGTTCGTATTGCGCGCGGATCGGCGCCTTGAAGGCGTCCTCTTCCTCATCCGCCCAGGATTCGCCCCGCGCCTCCAGCGCGTCGCGGCGGAGCTGGCCAAGAACGCTGGCGGCCTGCTCGCCCCCCATCACCGAGATCCGCGCGTTGGGCCACATATAGAGGAACCGCGGCCCGTAGGCCCGGCCGCACATGCCGTAATTGCCGGCACCGAAGCTGCCGCCGACGATGACGGTGAACTTGGGCACCCTGGCGCAGGCGACCGCGGTCACCAGCTTGGCGCCGTCCTTGGCGATGCCGCCGGCCTCGTATCTGCGCCCGATCATGAAGCCGGTGATGTTCTGCAGAAAGACCAGCGGGATGCCGCGCTGGCAGCAGAGCTCGACGAAATGCGCTCCCTTGAGCGCCGATTCCGAGAACAGGATGCCGTTATTGGCGAGGATACCGACCGGGTAGCCGAAGATATGGGCGAAGCCGGTCACCAGCGTGGTCCCGTATAGCGCCTTGAATTCGTCGAATTCGCTGCCGTCGACGATGCGTGCGATGACCTCGCGCACGTCATAGGGCTTGCGGTAATCCGCCGGGACGATGCCGGCGAGCTCGGCCGGGTCGTGCGCGGGATCGGCCGGGGCGCGGCAGACCAGCTCGACCCGCTTGCTGCGGTTGAGCGCAGCCACCGCGCGGCGGACGATGGCGATCGCATGCGCGTCGTTCTCGGCGTAGTGGTCGGCGACGCCGGATTCGCGGGCATGCACATCGGCGCCGCCGAGCTCTTCGGCGCTGACCACCTCGCCGGTCGCGGCCTTCACCAGCGGCGGGCCGCCGAGGAAGATGGTGCCCTGGTTGCGGACGATCACGGCCTCGTCCGACATCGCCGGGACATAGGCGCCGCCCGCGGTGCATGAGCCCATCACGGCGGCGATCTGCGGGATCCCGGCGGCGGACATGGTGGCCTGGTTGTAGAAGATGCGGCCGAAATGGTCGCGGTCGGGAAAGACCTCGTCCTGGCGCGGCAGGTTGGCGCCTCCGGAATCGACGAGATAGATGCAGGGCAGGTCGTTCTCCCGCGCGATGTCCTGGGCGCGCAGGTGCTTCTTGACCGTCAGGGGGAAATAGGTGCCGCCCTTCACCGTCGCGTCGTTGGCGATGACGACGCACTCGGCCCCCATCACCGGCCCGATGCCGGCGATCAGCCCCGCCGCCGGGACGTCCTCGTCATAGACCCGCCAGGCGGCGAGCTGGGACAGTTCGAGAAACGGCGCGCCCGGGTCGATCAGGCGATCGATGCGCTCGCGCGGCAGCATCTTGCCGCGGGAGGTATGCCGCTGCCGCGCCCGCTCGCCGCCGCCCTCGGCGATCGAGGAGACTACGCGGCGAAGTTCGGCCACCGCCTCTTCCATCGCCGCGCGGTTGGCCTCGAACGCCGCCGAGCGCCGGTCGATCGCGCTTTCGAGTACCGGCATCAGGCGGTCTCGCGAAACAGCTCCCGGCCGATCAGCATGCGGCGGATCTCGCTGGTCCCCGCGCCGATCTCGTAGAGCTTGGCGTCGCGCAGCAGCCGGCCGGTGGGATAGTCGTTGATGTAACCGTTGCCGCCCAGGATCTGGATCGCGTCCAGCGCCAGCGCGGTGGCGCGCTCGGCCGCGTAGAGAATGGCGCCGGCGGCGTCCTTGCGCGAGGTCTCGCCGCGGTCGCAGGCCTTGGCGACGGCATAGACATAGGCGCGGCTGGCATTGGCGATTGTGTACATGTCGGCGATCTTGCCCTGGATGAGCTGGAACTCGCCGATCGCCTGGCCGAATTGCCGGCGCTCGTGGACATAGGGGAGCACGGTGTCGAGGCAGGACTGCATGATGCCGAGCGGGCCGCCCGCGAGCACCGCGCGCTCGTAGTCGAGCCCGCTCATGAGCACGTTGACGCCCCCGCCGACGGCGCCGAGGACGTTCTCCTCCGGCACCTCGCAGCCCTCGAAGACCAGCTCGCAGGTGTTGGAGCCGCGCATTCCGAGCTTGTCGAGCTTCTGCGCGGTCGAGAAGCCGGCGAACCCCTTCTCGACCAGGAAGGCGGTGATGCCGCGCGGCCCGGCCTCGGGGTCGGTCTTGGCGTAGACCGCCAGCGTGTCGGCGTCGGGCCCGTTGGTGATCCACATCTTGGTGCCGTCGAGGACGAAGCGGTCGCCCTTGCGTTCGGCGCGGAGCCGCATGCCGACCACGTCCGACCCGGCGCCGGTCTCGCTCATCGCCAGCGCGCCGACATGCTCGCCGGAAATCAGCTTCGGCAAATAGCGCCGCTTCTGCGCCTCTGAGCCGTTGCGGCGGATCTGGTTGACGCAGAGATTGGAGTGCGCGCCGTAGGAGAGCCCGACCGAGGCCGAGCCGCGGCTCACCTCCTCCATCGCGACGACATGTTCGAGATAGCCCATCCCGGCGCCGCCATACTCCTCCTCCACGGTGATGCCGAGAAGGCCGAGGCCGCCCATCTTGCGCCAGAGATCGGCCGGGAAGTCGTTGGCCTCGTCGATCTCGGCTGCGCGCGGGGCGATCTCGACCGCCGCGAAATCGGCGACGCTCTCGCGCAACATCCCGGCGGTCTCGCCGAGGTCGAAATCGAGGCTGGGATAGGCGTTCCGAAGCATCGGCCGCTCCCGTGGGGTTAGCCCGTCGGCTGGAAGGCGCGCACCCTACAAAACTTGCGGCAGCCGCGCATTACCCGAATTCAGCGCCTGAGCCCGCGGACGATGTCGAGATAGTCGGCGGTTTCCGGGTCTATCAGCCCGTGGCGGATGAAAAAGTCGATGCAGACGAGGTTGCAGTTGAGCTTGAATTCGGCGGTGCCGGCCACGATCTCCATCACCCGCTCGACCGGCCACAAATAGAACGCCTCGATCTCGCCGTCCCGGTTCCCGGGCTCGAAGGCGGCGGGCAATTCGAGGTCGTAGCAATACATGACATCGGGCTTCAGCCCCTCCCTGGTCTCCTGGCAGTAGGAGACCGCCCCCACCGGGCGGGCGGTGGCGGCGAGATCCTGCGGAATCCCGGCTTCCTCGCCCGCTTCCTTGATCGCGTTCTCCAGCAGCCCGATCCCGGCCGGCTGCCCGCCGGCGACGAAATTGTCGAGCATGCCGGGAAAACTCGGCCGGTCCCGGGCGCGGCGGGCGATCCACATCAGGATGCGTTCGCCGTCGCGGCGATAGCCGTTGACATGGACGCCGCGGGCGCGGATGCCGAAAAAAGGGATCGCCGTCCGGTCCATCAGCATCAGATGCGGGCCGAAAAGGGCGCCGCCCACGGGGTAGGCTTCATCGCGCAACCGCCCGATCGCCCCGGAATCGGAGAGGCTGTGCAGAACCGATGCCACGGCTTCGGTCCGGCTCTCGCAGCTGTCGAGCGCGGGCGCCGTCCGGACACCCGACTCATCGACCGCGAACGCCTCGGGATAGTCCGCCAGCCGGCGGGCGAAGCCGGGCCGGATCCAGCCCGGCTGCTCCGCGCCGATACGGAACGGCACGAAGCCTCCCAGATCGTGCGCGTTGCACTCCTCGATACGGTCGAGAAAGCTCATGGCCGCGTTATAGCATGGCTCCGGGGCGCCCGATTCCGCTGGCGGGGATGAAGCGGGACCCGTATATCTCGCTTATGACGACCATGGGCTCGGTGCTGTTGGCTATCGCCCTCGCCGCGGTCCTGGGCGTCCTCGCCATCGGTCTGTTCAGCATGGCGCGGGGCGGCGAGTTCAACCGCAAATACGGCAACAAGTTCATGCAGGCCCGGGTGATCCTGCAATTCGGCGCGATCGCCTTGCTCGCCATTGCCGTGCTGTTTGGCCGCGGGTGAGAAGCGGGCGGGCTCGTTGACAGTTTGAACCGCCGGACATTATCTTCGGCGCCTTGTCGGGAAGCCGGTGGTTGGGTGGCCTGATGCGCCGCCGCGGCATTCCCTCCATGACCCTTTCAGGATTCGGGAAAGCCCTTCCATGAAGGTACTCGTCGGTGTCAAACGGGTCGTCGACTACAACGTCAAGGTCCGCGTCAAGGCCGACCGGACCGGCGTCGAGACGGCCAATGTCAAGATGTCGATGAACCCGTTCGACGAAATTGCGGTCGAAGAAGCGATCCGCATGAAGGAGGCGGGAACGGCGGACGAGATCGTCGCCGTCTCGATGGGTGTCCGGCAATGCCAGGAGACCATCCGGACCGCGCTTGCCATGGGCGCGGACCGCGGCATCCACGTGATGACCGACGAGGAGCTTCAGCCGCTCGCCATCGCCAAGCTGTTCAAGGCGCTGGTCGAACGCGAGAGCCCGGGCCTGGTGATCCTGGGCAAGCAGGCGATCGACGACGACAGCAACCAGACCGGCCAGATGCTGGCGGCCCTGCTGGGCTGGCCCCAGGGCACCTTCGCCTCCGACATCGTGCTCGCCGAAGGCGGCGCCGAGGTCACGCGCGAGGTCGATGGCGGGCTCGAGACCGTGGGTATCGCGATTCCGGCCGTCATCACCACCGACCTGCGGCTGAACGAGCCGCGCTACGCGTCGCTGCCCAACATCATGAAGGCGAAGAAGAAGCCGATCGACCAGATCGCCGTCGATGAGCTCGGCGTCGACGTGGCGCCCCGGCTGGAGACTTTGACGGTGGAAGATCCGCCCGCCCGGGCGGGCGGGCGCAGGGTCGCCGATGTCGAGGAGCTGGTCGACAAGCTCAGGAACGAGGCGGGGGTGATCTGATGGCGGCTCTTGTCATCGCCGCCCATGACGGCGCGGCGCTCGACCCGGCGACGCTCAACACCGTCACCGCCGCCGCCGCGTTCGCCGGCGATATCGACGTTCTGGTGGCCGGCAGCGGGACCGCGGCGGTCGCCGAGGCGGCCGCAAGGATCGCCGGCGTCGCGCGTGTCCGGCA
Organism: Alphaproteobacteria bacterium; assembly: GCA_965205995.1. Classification (GTDB taxonomy): domain Bacteria; phylum Pseudomonadota; class Alphaproteobacteria; order MPNO01; family MPNO01; genus MPNO01. Next base: position 3,273,065 of record OZ242200.1, read on the forward strand.
TGCCGACGACGCGGCCTACGACCATCTGCTCGCCGAGGCGGTGGCGCCGCTGGTGGTGGCTCTCGCGGCCGAGTATTCGGAGATCCTGTTCCCCGCCAATACTACGGGCAAGAACCTCGCCCCGCGGGTGGCGGCGCTGCTCGACGTCGCCCAGATCTCCGACGTCACCGAGGTGGTCGCGGCGGACATTTTCGTGCGCCCGATCTATGCCGGCAACGCGATGGCGACCGTCCGGTCGCGCGATGCGATCAAGGTGATGACCGTGCGCGGCACCGCCTTTGCCGCGGCCGCCGAGGGCGGAAGCGCCGTGATCGAGCCGGTCGCCGCCGGCGGAGGGCAGGCACTGTCGAGATTCCTGCGTCAGGAGCTTTCCAGGTCCGAGCGTCCCGAGCTCACCGGGGCGCGGGTCGTGGTCTCGGGCGGGCGCGGCATGCAGTCCTCGGAGAATTTCCATCTGGTGGAGGAAATCGCCGACCGTCTCGGCGCCGCGGTCGGCGCCTCGCGCGCCGCGGTGGACGCCGGATACCGGCCCAACGACTTCCAGGTCGGCCAGACCGGGAAGGTGGTGGCGCCCGAGCTCTATATCGCCGTCGGCATTTCCGGCGCGATCCAGCATTTGGCGGGCATGAAAGACAGCAAGGTCATCGTCGCCATCAACAAGGACGAAGAAGCGCCGATGGTCCAGATCGCCGATTACGGGCTGGTCGACGACCTGTTCAAGGCCCTGCCGGCCCTCGCCGAGGCGCTGGACAAGGCCGGGGTGAAGCCGCGCTGAGCCGGCGAATGGGCTGAACCGGCGAATGGAAGGAACCACACGATGAAAGGGATAGCGCGCCTGGCGGCCGATCCGGTGTCGATCGACGCGGTTGCGATTCGCAAGGTGGGCATCGTCGGCGCCGGCCAGATGGGCAGCGGCATCGCCAATGTCTGCGCCGCGCACGGCTTCGATGTCGTGCTGGGGGACATTTCCAAGGATCAGGTCGGCAAGGCGCTGGATACGATTTCGGCCAACTACGACCGCCAGGTCGGGCGCGGTCGGATGACCGAGGACGAGAAGCTCGACGCGCTCGCGCGTATCGGCACGGGGTCCGGATACCGCATCTTCGCGGATTGCGACCTGATCGTGGAGGCGGCGACCGAGAGCGAGGAGGTCAAGCGGGAGATCTACAAGCGCGTCGTCCCCGAGATCAGGGACGATGCGATCCTCGCCTCCAACACGTCGTCGATTTCGATTACCCGCCTCGGCGCCGCGACCGACCGGCCGGCGCGGTTCATGGGAATGCATTTCATGAACCCGGTGCCGGCGATGCAGCTGGTCGAGCTGATCCCCGGGATCGCGACCGCGCAGGAGACCTTCGACGCGATCGAGGCGCTCACCTTCGCGCTCGGCAAGACGCCGGTAAATTCCGAGGATTTCCCCGCCTTCATCGTCAATCGCATCCTGCTGCCGATGCTCAACGAGGCGGTCTATACCCTGCACGAGGGAGTCGGCAGCGTCGAGGCGATCGACAACGCCATGCGGCTCGGCGCCAACCATCCCATGGGACCGTTGCAGCTCGCCGACTTCATCGGTCTCGACACCTGCCTGTCGGTCATGCAGGTGCTCTATGAAGGCCTGGCCGACACCAAATACAGGCCCTGCCCCCTGCTGGTGAAATATGTCGAGGCCGGCTGGCTCGGGCGAAAATCGGGGCGCGGCTTCTACGACTACTCCGGCGACCGCCCGACCCCCACCCGTTGAGTCGTTTTCCGGTCGGCATCGCTGCCCGCGGGGTCTACAATCCCGCCGATGCGACGATGAGCGCGAGGCGGAGGCTGCAATGACCGACTATTGGCTCAACAAGCTGATGTTCGACCTCCAGGGTCCGGGGGGGAAGGAGCGGTGGCGCGACGACCGCGAGGCGGTGCTCGACGCCTACCCGTTCCCGCCCGAGATGCGCCAGGCCCTGGTCGACGACGATCTGGCGAAGATCCAGCCGCACGCGAACCCGTATCTGCTGCGGTTCTATCTGCTGATCTGCGGCTATGACGATGCGGCGTCGATCGAGGCGCTGAGCGCGCTGGAGTCCGGCAAGGAAGAGGGAGAGGCGGCCAATGGCTGAATTCGTCGGCAGCTTCGCGGCCTCGCACGGGCCGAACATCGCGCGCAACTGGGATACCCTCAAGGACGAGACGCGGGACTGGGTGGTGACCCGCTTCGGCGATCTCGGCAACCGGCTGAAGGCGGCCAGGCCCGATGTCCTGGTCATCCATTCGACCGACCACTGGGTCAATTTCTTCCTCGACGCGATGCCCGCGTTCTGCGTCGGCATCGGCGCCGAGCACGAAGGTCCGCCGGAGCCCTTCATGAAACCGGTCTATCCGCACGAGACGCTTCCCGGACATGCAGGGCTCGGCCGTCATATCCTCGACGAGGCCTTCGCCCACGATTTCGACCCCGCCTATTCGCTGCGGCTCAAGCTCGATCACGGCATGTGCGTGCCGATCTGGCAGTTCGGCCTCGATCCCGCCCTGCCCATCGTGCCGATCTTCATCAACCTGGTGGAGAAGCCCTTCCCCTCGCCCAGGCGCTGCCTCGCCTGGGGCAAGATGGTGCGCCGCGCGATCGAGAGCTATCCCGAGGACATCCGGGTCGCGGTGCTCGGCACCGGCGGGCTCAGCCATTCGATCGGCGAGACCACCATGGGGTGGATCGACGAGCCGTTCGACCACGCCTGTATCGAGCTGTTCCGCAACGCTCCCGACGAGCGGCTCGCGGCCGAGCTCGACGCCTTGCTGGAAAACACCGGCAATGGCGGGGCGGAGCTGCGCGCCTGGGTGGTTTCGCACGCCGCCGCGGACAGCAAGGGCTTCGACATGGTCGACTACATCCCGATGCCCGAGGCGCTGATCGGCTGCGGCCTGGCGGAGTGGCGCGTCTAGCCTCCGGTGTAATGCCGCAGCAGCGCCAGGGCTTCGTCGGAGTCCCATTCCGCGTGGCCGGTGAGCCGGCCGAGCTCGCGCCCGTCGCGGCCGTAGAGCACCGTCGTCGGAAGCGCGCGTACCCCGGCGGCGCGTGCCGCGAGCGCCTTGGCGTCGTGAAACACCGGTAGCCCGTCGAGGCCGTGCTTTTCCCAAAACGGCGTTATCCGGTCCCAGCCGCCGCGATCCTGCGACAATGCGAGGATGGCGAGCCGATCCCCGCCGAGCCGGGCGTTGAGGCGTTTCAGCGAGGGGAGTTCACGGACGCAGGGGCCGCACCAAGTGGCCCAGAAATTTACCAGAACGACTTTGCCGCGGAACTTTTCCAGCGTATAGCTCTCGCCGTTCCGACGGGTGAATGCCGTGCCCGGCGCTGGCGGGCCCGCCTCGGCGACGGTAAAGTTCTGCATCCAGCCGGTGCGGGGCGGGGTGGACGCAGCGGCGTCCACCGGGAGGAGAGACCAACCGGTCGCCGCAAGGAATAGAGCGGCGCCAATTGCGCGCAGCCTCAAATGTCTCGAAGGCCTATGACCGATACTCGATCCCATGGCAAAACCGTCCCTGCCGGCTCGTCGGCGCTCTGGGGGGGCCGCTTCGCTGCCGAGCCCAGCGAGACGATGGAGCGGATCAATGCCTCCATCGACGTCGACAAGCGGCTCTACGCGCATGATATAGGGGCTTCGAAAGCGCATTGCGAGATGCTGGTTGCCTGCGGGATCGTGGGCGAAGCGGACGGCGAAGCGATCCTTTCGGGCCTCGACCGGATCAAGGCCGATATCGAGGCGGGCAGCTTCGCCTTTTCGCGCCAGCGCGAGGACATTCACATGAATGTCGAGGCTCGGCTGACGGAGCTGATCGGTCCGGCCGCCGGACGCCTTCACACCGCGCGGTCGCGCAACGACCAGGTGGCGACCGATTTGCGGCTCTGGCTGCGCGACACGATCGACGAGGCGGATATGGCGCTGGGGGCGCTGCAAGCCGTCCTGATCGACCGGGCGGAACAGCACGCGGCCAGCGTCATGCCGGGGCTTACCCATCTGCAGGCGGCGCAGCCGATCACCCTCGGCCACCATCTGCTCGCCTATGTCGAGATGTTGGGGCGCGACCGCGGCCGGTTGGCGGACGCGCGGAGGCGGCTCAACGAATCCCCGCTGGGCGCGGCGGCGCTTGCCGGCACGCCCTATCCGATCGACCGGAACAGGACGGCGGCCGCGCTCGGCTTCGACCGGCCGGCGGCGAACGCGCTGGACGCGGTCTCGGATCGCGATTTCGTCCTCGAATTCCTGGCCGCCGCGGCGATCGCCGCGTCCCATCTTTCGCGCCTCGGCGAAGAGCTGGTGCTGTGGTGCTCGGCGCAGTTCGGGTTCGTCCGGCTGGGCGATGCCTTTACCACGGGCTCGTCGATCATGCCGCAGAAGCGCAATCCGGACGCGGCCGAGCTGGTTCGCGCCAAGACCGGCCGCATCGTGGGCGCGCTGACCACGCTGCTGATCGTCATGAAAGGATTGCCGCTGGCCTATTCGAAGGACATGCAGGAGGACAAGGAGCCGCTGTTCGACGCGGCCGACACGCTGGGCCTCGCGATCTCGGCGATGACCGGAATGATGCGGGATGCCGAGTTCGACACCGGCGCGATGCGAAAAGCGGCGGAGAAGGGCTTCGTCACCGCCACCGATCTCGCCGACTGGCTGGTGCGCGAACGCGATATGCCGTTTCGCGAGGCGCACCGGATCACCGGCGCGCTGGTGAAATGCGCCGAGGAGGCCGGGTGCGACCTCGCCGGGCTTCCGCTCGAAACCTTCAGAAGCGTCGAGCCGGGGCTGACCGAGGAGGTCTATGACGTGCTGCGGATCGACAATGCGGTCGCGGCGCGCGACAGCCTAGGCGGCACCGCGCCCGAACGGGTCCTCGAAGCCGTGCGGAGCGCGCGGGAGCGCTTCCTGTGAACCGGCGCCGCGCCCTCCTGTTGCTGGCCGGCGCCCTGGCCGCCTGTCTCCCGGCCGCTTGCGGCAGGAAAGGCGATCCCGAGCTTCCGGACGAGCGAAAGGATTCGTATCCGCGCAACTATCCGTCGGGCCCGCCGCCGTCATGAACGCGTTCGCGTACCGGGACGGGGGCCTCCACGCCGAGAACGTCTCGCTGGAAACGATTGCGGAGACCTACGGCACGCCCGTCTATGTCTATTCCCAGGCCGCCATCGAGGACGCGTATCGCGAGTTCGCGGCGGCGCTGGACGGTCTCGACGCCAAGATCTGTTACGGGGTGAAAGCCAACGGCAACCTCGCCGTGATCCGTGCCCTCGGCCGTCTCGGCGCCGGCGCGGACGTGGTCTCGGGCGGCGAGCTGGCGCGGGCGACGGCGGCCGGCATTCGCCCCGAAGACATCGTCTTCTCCGGCGTCGGCAAGACGCGGGACGAGATGGCGCAGGCGCTGAAGACGGGAATCGGCCAGTTGAATGTCGAATCGGAGGCGGAGTTGGCCGCGCTCGGCCAAGTCGCCGAGAGCCTGGGCGTGAGCGCGCCCACGGCGATTCGCGTCAACCCCGATATCGCCGTCGACACGGCAGACAAGATCGCGACCGGCCGCTACGAGCACAAATTCGGCATTCCGATCGAAGACGCGGCCAGGATCTACGAGCGCGGATCCAGAACGCCGGGCATCCGCATGGTCGGGCTTGCGGCCCATATCGGCTCGCAGATCCTGGATCTCTCCCCGTTCGAGAGCGCCTTCGCCGCGCTCGCCGAGAGTGTGCAGGGGGTGCGGCGGGCGGGGTTTGCGGTCGAGCGCCTCGACCTCGGCGGCGGGCTCGGCATCACCTATATCGACGAGACCGCACCGAGCCTCGCCGATTTCGCCGATATCGTGCGCCGTACCGTCGGCGGGCTGGGCTGCGAAATCACGGTCGAGCCCGGCCGGCGGCTGGTCGGCAATGCCGGGGTTCTGTTGAGCAGGGTGCTCTATTCGAAGGAAACGCCGGTCAGGCGGTTCGTGATCGTCGATGCGGCGATGAACGACCTGCTGCGTCCGACGCTCTACGGCGCCGAACATGCCGTGATCCCGGTGGCCGGGCGGGTACCGGGGGAAGAGACCCGCCGGGTCGACGTGGTGGGCCCGGTCTGCGAAACCGGCGACTGGCTCGCGCGGGGGGTCGTTCTGCCCGCGCTCGAAGAGGGCGACCTGGTCGCGATCGCCGGCGCCGGCGCTTACGGAGCCGTGATGGCATCGTATTACAATGGCCGTGGCCTCGTCGGAGAGGTTATGGTTCATTGTGACGCACATGCCGCGATCCGGCCGTTTCAGGATCCGGCCACGCTGCAGGCGCTCGACCGCTTGCCGTGCTGGCTCGAATAGGGGGTGGCGGAGAGCGCGAAAGGGCTCGAGGGTCGATGACCCGGACGGACGGACGAATCGGAACCGAACGGGAACCGCCGCTGCGCTACGGCGGCAAGCTCCTTCTCGCGCGTGTCTCGATGGTCTGGGAACAGCTCTGGCGCGGCCTCTGGCCGGCGCTGTCGGTAGCCGTCCTGTTCCTGGCGCTCGCGCTGTCCGGCGTCCTGCCGCTGCTGCCGGGCTGGTTGCACGCGCTCGCGCTCGCCGCGCTTCTCGGCGGATTCCTGGTTCTGTTGTGGACTGGCGTTCGCGGCGTCGGCGTCCCGGACACGGACGCGGGACGCCGGCGGCTGGAACGCGAGAGCGGGTTCCGGCACCGCCCGCTGCAGACCCTGGAGGACCGTTTGGCCGACGGGGTGGGCGGACCCGATGCCGAAGCGCTTTGGCAGGAACACCGGGAACGCGTCGCGCGATCGGCCAGGCGCATCAGGATAGGGCTGCCGCGGCCCGGCGTGGCCGCGCGCGATCCGATGGCAATCAGGTTCGCGGCGGCCCTGCTGGTCGTCATCGCGGCGACCGCTGCCTGGCCTGACGCCGGCAAGCGGCTCCGCGAGGCGGTGAGCCCGGTATTGTCGGGCGGCGCTCCGGTCGCGGAACCGGTGCTCGAAGTCTGGATTACGCCGCCGGCCTATACCGGGGAAGCGCCGATCTTTCCCAAACTTCCAGCGACTGATCCGGCCCTCGGCGACGGCAACCCGGTGCTGGACCCCGCGCCGCCGATCCGGGTTCCGGCGGGTAGCATCCTCACCGCGCGGCTCGCCAACGCACCGGAAAAGTCCGAGCTGGTCCTCGGCGCATCGCGCATGCCGTTCGAGCGAGTCGATTCCGGCAACGCGTCGATCGCCGCGCCGATCGCGGAGACGGGCCGTCTGGCCATCGAAGGCGACGGGAGCGTTCTCGGGGATTGGCGGATCGAGGTGGTTCCGGATCGGCCGCCGGACATCGCGTTCGCCAAGCCGCCGCAGGCGAGCGAACGCAAGGCGCTGGCGATCGGGTACAAGGCGAGCGACGATTACGGGCTCGACCGCGTCCGGGCGGAGATTCGCCGCAGCTACGAACGCGGGACCGTGATCGGCAAGGAAGTCGAGACGCTGGACCTCGCCTTGCCCCGGCCGGGGGCGAAGACCGCCGAGGCGGCGAGCTATCACGACCTCACGCCGCATCGCTGGGCGGGGCTGCCGGTGGCGATCCGACTTTACGCGCGCGACGGCGCGGGCCAGACGACAACGAGCGACGACGCCCGGGTCACCCTGCCCGAGCGCATGTTCCGCCACCCGGTCGCACGGCAGGTCATCGAGCAGCGCAAGCGCCTCACCACCGAGCCCGAACGCAGGGCGGCGATCGCGGATGCGCTGCGTGCGATCGCGCTCTACCCGAGCGCCTACCAGAACCGGACGGCGACCTTCCTCGCGTTGACGGCCGCGCAGCGACGGCTTGCCTACGAGCCGGGAGAGGGTGCGCTCGACAGCGTGAGGGACCTGTTATGGGACACCGCGCTGGGCATCGAGGACGGCGAGCTGTCCATCGCCGAGCGCGAACTCCGGCAGACCCAGCAAGACCTGATGGAGGCGCTCGCCCGAAACGCGCCGGACGCGGAGCTGGAGCGGTTGATGGACGCGCTTCAGCGCGCATTGGACCGCTTCCTGCGGCAACTCGCACAGCAGATGCGCGATCGGCCGGACCAGCAGCAAGCGCTGCCCTTCGACCCCAGCCAGCGCCTGCTCGAGAGCACCGATCTTCAACGCGTTCTGCAGCAGATACGCGACCTCATGCGCTCGGGGGCGCGCGACGCGGCGCGGCAGATGCTGGCCGCGCTGCAGAATATGCTGGAGAATTTGCGCGCGGGCCGCGCACAGCAGATGAGCCCCCAGGCGCAAGCCGGCAATCAGGCGCTGCGGCAGCTGCGCGAGCTGATCGAACGGCAGAAAGGGTTGATGAACCGCAGCTTCCGTCAATCGCAACCGCAGAGCGGCCGGCCCAGCGCGCAGGGCTCGCAGCAGGGAGCCGCGACGCAGCGCGAAATTCGCGAAGCGCTTCGACGGCTGCGCGAAGCGTTGCGCCAGCTGGGGATGCAGCCGGGCCGAGGGGGACCGCAATCGCCCGGCCGGGCGTTCGACGAGGCCGATCGGAATATGGGAGATTCGGCGGGCGCGCTCGACCGCAACGCGCCGGGCGATTCGGTGGCGCCCCAGGGCCGCGCGATCGACGCCCTCCGGCGCGCCGGGCAGGGCATCGTTCAGCAGATGATGCAGCAGATGGGCCGGGGGACCGGGATCGGCCTGAACCGCGATTTCCAGCCCTTGCAGCTGCGCCGCGATCCCCTGGGCCGTTTCTTGCCCAACGAGATGGGGATCGATACCCGCGACATGGATATCCCCGACGAAAGCGCCGTCGAACGCGCCCAGCGCATCCTCGATGAACTCCGCCACCGTGCCGGGCAGCGCCACCGGTCGCAGCCGGAGCTCGACTACATCGACCGGCTGTTGCGACGGTTCTAGCGCGGCTCGCCTCAGCGCTGGACGACCGCGATATAGGGCAGGCCGCGATAGTGGTGGGCATAGTCGAGCCCGTACCCGACGACGAAGCGGTCGCCGATCTCGAACCCGCAATAATCGGCCTCGATCGGCACGTTGCGCTTGCCCGCCTTGTCGAGCAGGAGGCATGTCTTGACGGTGGACGCCCCGCGCTTGCGCATCAGGTCGCGGGCATGGGCGAGGGTGCGGCCCGATTCGAGAATGTCGTCGACGATCAGCACGTCGCGGCCGGCGACATCCTCGGAGATATCGCGCAACAGCGCGACCGAGCCCGAGCTCTCGGTACCCGCGCCATAGCTGGACAGGGTCATGAAATCGACCTGAGGCTCCACACCGGCGCGTTCCAGCGCGCGGAGCAGGTCGGCGGCGAATACGAAGCTGCCCTTGAGGATGACGACGATCAGCAGGTTCTTGCCGGCGGTTTCGGCGATGTCCCCGGCCAAACCAACGACACGGCCCGCGATATCCTCCTCCGTGATCAGCGTTTCGATGGCAGGCCTGGCGTCCGACATATCACCCGGATTCGTGAAATACGATCGATAGCCGAACCGCGTCTTCCGGCGGGTCGGCGATCTCGGTCTTGAAATCGACCTCCTGGTCGGGCCCGAGATTGGTCGCCGGAGCGGAAATTGTCCAGTGCCGCAGCTCGCTCCCCTTCTCGTCGAAAAGCGCGCCGCGGAGACCCGGAACGCCGCGCGAGCGCGACGTCGTGTTTTCGATCCGGCCGACGACCGCCAGCACGCGGGTGCCGTTCCTGACCGTGTTTTCCGACTTTTCGATCGTCAATTCGAGGCCGAATCCTAGCGGCAGCGCGTCGATGCCGATGGCGGCATAATAGGCTTCGGCGTCCGGCGAGTATGCCGCGATCTCGGCGCGATAGCGCCACGCGGCGGCGACGACGAGGCCGATCGCGATCGCCACCAATGCCGCCCATGCGATGCGTGCGGGCCAACGCCTTCGCTCCTGCCTGAGCACCGGAAGCTGGGCTCGCGAGGGCGGCCCGTCGATCCGGAGTTCATCCGGGTCTCGCAGCGGAGGGGCAGGAAAGTCCTCGTGGGCGCCGCCCGCCGACGCGGCCAGGGGTTCGGGAATCTGCGGCGCCGGGCTGACCGCCGACTCAGCGGCGGCCCGTACAAGCTCGGGCGAGGGCGCAGCGAACCATACATGGTCGCAGCGACCGCAGCGTACCACCCTGCCCCGCGCGCCGATCGCGTGGGCGGAGACCAGAAACCGGGCAGAGCAGTTGAGGCAGGCAAGTATCATGCTATTTCAGCCTGCTTGAACATCCCGGTTTATAGGGCTTGGGGAGGCAGGGAGGCAAGGCGACCGGAAAGTTTGCGCATGACGCCCGCTCATGCGAATTTCCCTCATTCCTACCGCGGAGGGCTTGGTGACGGCGGAGACAGAGGTTGTCCAACTTGAAAATGTCGGTCTGCAATACGGCTCGGGGCCGGAAGTCCTTCGCGACATATCGCTGACGCTGGAGGCCGGGTCCTTCCATTTCCTGACCGGCGCGAGCGGGGCGGGGAAGACTTCGCTCTTGCGGCTGCTCTATCTCGCGCTTCGTCCGAGTCGCGGCGTGGTGCGTCTGTTCGACCAGGACGTCTCGGCCACCGGGCGCAAGCAGCGGCCGGCGCTGCGGCGACGGATCGGCGTCGTGTCCCAGGAATGCGGCCTGATCGCGCATTTGACGGCGGCCGAGAATGTGGCGCTGCCGCTCCGCATCTCGAACGCGAGGGAGCCGCAGATTCGGGAATACGTGACGGAGCTGTTGCGCTGGGTGGGGCTGGGGCAGGATGTCGATGAGCTGCCGTCGGCCCTGTCGGACGGACAGAAGCAACGGGTGGCTGTCGCGCGCGCCGTCATCGCCCGGCCCGACCTGCTGGTCGCGGACGAGCCGACGGGCAGCGTTGACGACAACGTGGCGATGCGGCTGATACATCTGCTGGAGGAGCTTAACAAAGTGGGAACGACCGTCCTCGTGGCGACCCATGACGAATCGCTGGTCAACCGGTTCGGCCACCCCGCCTATGCGCTCGATGGCGGCGAGCTGCGCCGCGCCGACCCACTGGCGCGCATGCGCAACGCCCAGCACCCGGGATGAACGGCGGGCGCGGCCACAGGGCCCGGATCCTTCCGCTGGGCCGTGGCGCATCGAGCCGCTACGGCCCCTGGATCGTCGCGGCGACGGTCTACGTCGCGGCGCTGGCGCTGGCCGCGGCGATGGCGATCGCTTCGGCCGAGCAGAGCTGGAACAGCGCGCTCGCCGGCAGGATCTCGGTCCAGGTCCCGCCGCCGTCCGACGGCATGGAAAATCCGGTCGCGGAAGTCGTCGCTCTGCTTCGCGCCACACCCGCAATCGAGGAAGCCGCGCCGATCGACGAGGCGGTGTCGCGCTCGCTGCTCGAACCCTGGCTCGGCGCCGGCGCCAAGCTCGACACCCTGCCGCTGCCGACGCTGATCGACGTTCGCCTCCGGCCCGACGTCCAGCTCGACATCGTCGCCCTGGAGGTCGCGCTCGACGCGGCGGTTCCCGGCGCACGGATCGACGACCATGGGCTGTGGCTGGCACGAATGCTGCGCTTCACCCGCGCCCTTCAGGCTTTCGGCGCGGCGCTCGCGGTCCTGTTCGGCCTGACCGCGGTGGCGACCGCGGTTTTCGCGACCCGGGCCGGGCTCGCGGCGCATGGCGAGGCGATCGGGATCCTGCGGCTTATCGGCGCCCAGGACAGCCATATCGCGCGCCCGTTCGTGGCCCATTCCCGCAATCTTGCGTTGAAGGGCGGGATCGTCGGCAGCGCGCTCGCGGCGGCGACGCTGATCCTGCTCGCCCGGTATGCGCCCGGTGGAAGTGCCCTTATGCTGCCCGACATGACGCTATCCCCGATCCAATGGGCCGCACTCGCCGGCCTGCCGCTGATCGTTGCGGCGCTCGGCATGGCAACCGCGCGGCTGACGGTCATGCGCGCGCTGTCGCGGGTGACCTGACGGCGGGATGTTCTTCCGGCCGATCCGGTTCGGCGGCAAAAAGCGTTCAGCAGCCCGGTGGCTGTTCCAGTCTCTCGGCCTTGCCGTGCTGGTCCTCGCCGGGTGGCTCGCCGGTCTGGTCTGGTACGCCGACCGGATCCCCGCCGTACCGCCGTCGCCCGGGGAGCATACCGACGCCATCGTCGTGCTGACCGGCGGCAGCGGCCGGCTGACCGAGGGCCTGCGGCTGCTCGCCGAGGGGCGCGGCAAGAGGCTGTTCGTCTCCGGCGTCTACCGCGGTATAGACGTGGACGCGTTGCTGCAATTGGCGCGGCGGAAACCCGACGACGTGGAATGCTGCATCACCATCGGCTACGCCGCCGACAACACCGCCGGCAACGCGCGCGAGACCGCGCAATGGATGCGTTCGGCGGGCAACCGTTCGCTCCGCCTGGTGACCGCGAACTACCACATGCCGCGCAGCCTGCTGGAGTTCCGCCGCGCATTGCCCGACATCGCAATCGTCGCCCATCCGGTCTTCCCCGAAGCATTCAAGCGCGACTGCTGGTGGTGCTGGCGCAACTCGCTGCTGCTCGTGGTGAGCGAGTTTCACAAATATCTCGCCGCCCTCGCCGGTCTTTCCTCTCCCGGCCGGGCAAGCCGATGACCTGGCTGCGCTCGCTGGTCTTCCAGGCCGCGTTCTACGCCTGGACCGCGGGGCTGGGGCTCCTCACCCTGCCGGTTCTGCTCCTGCCCCGCCCCGCCGTGCTTGGCGTCGCACGGCTGTGGATCGACGTCACGTTCTGGCTGCTCGCCGGCATCGTCGGGCTGACATACGAGATCCGCGGCCGCGAGCATTGCGCATCGGGCCGGGCGATCTATGCGATCAAGCACCAATCGGCCTGGGATACGCTGATGCTCATGCGCCTGTTCCGCGATCCGGCCATCGTCATGAAGGGCGAGTTGGCCTGGATGCCGTTTGTCGGGTGGTATCTGGTCCGGCTGGGCATGATTCCCATCGACCGCCGGTCAGGCGCCGTGGCGCTGAGGCGGATGGTGCGAATGGCGAAGGCCAGAATTGCGGAGGGACGGGATGTCGTCGTCTTCCCCGAGGGAACGCGAACCGCCCCGGGGCGGGAGCGCCCCTACCGTCCGGGCATCGCGGCGCTCTATGCGGCGCTGGACCTCCCTGTGGTGCCGGTGGCGCTCAACTCAGGTTTGTACTGGGCGCGCCGCGCGTTCACCAAACGGCCCGGCCGGATCGCCGTCGCGATGCTGCCCGCGATCCCGCCGGGCCTCGCCCGCGAACCGTTCATGAGCGGGCTGCGCGAGCGGATAGAGACGGAAACCGCACGCTTGCACGACGAAGCCCGGCATATCCGCGACCGATCGGATTGGACATGAACCGAACCGGATTTCCGAACCGGATCGGGGCGCTCTGATGCCGCCGGTCGAGCTCCATGCGACCCGCTCCGGCGAAGGCCCGTCGGTGGTCATCGCTCACGGACTGTTCGGCTCGGCGCGAAACTGGAGCTCGATCGCCCGCCGGCTGGCCGTCGGCCGCACCCTGCATGCGCTCGACATGCGCAACCACGGGGCCTCGCCCTGGACGGCCGAAATGACCTATCCGGCGATGGCCGAGGACCTGCTGCGCTATATCGGGGCTCACGGGCTGTCGCGGCCGACGCTGATCGGCCACAGCATGGGCGGCAAGGCGGCGATGGCGGCCGCGATGGCGGCACCGGAACGGATCGGCCGCCTCATCGTGGTCGATATCGCACCGGTCCGCTACCGCCACGGCTTCGCATCGCTGGTGAAAGCGCTGGTCGAGTTCGAGCTCGACGGGATCGGCCGGCGAAGCGACGCCGATGAACGCCTCGCCGAAGCGGTGCCGGATGCGACGATCCGGGGTTTCCTCCTGCAGAACCTGGTGCTGCGCGACGGGCGCTATGCCTGGCGCCTCAACCTGGCGGCGATCGCCGCCGCGCAAGACGCGCTCTGGGACTTCCCCGACCTGCCGCCTTCGGCGGTGTTCGACGGGCCGACGCTGCTGATCGGCGGCGGCGCATCGGACTATATCCGCCCCGATCATGCGCCGGTCGTCGGGCGCTACTTCCCGAACGCGCAACAGCGCCGGATCCCGGGCGCCGGGCACTGGGTGCATGCCGACCGGCCCGACGCGTTCGTCGACGTCGTCGAGGACTTCCTCAGGAGCACCGGCCCCGGTTGACCGCGGCCGCCCGGGGACGCCGCCTCGGCACCGCCGCCCCGTCTATTCGGCGGCCTGGCGGGCGAGATAGGGGTTTTCGAGGCCGAACAGCTCGGCCGCGTTTTCGCCCATGATCCTGCGCTTCTGCCGCTCGTTGAGGAACGGCAGGTCCCAGATCACCGACGGCGAGTCGAAGTCCCAGTGCGGCCAGTCCGAGCACCAGAGGAGCTGGGTCTCGGCATCGATCGCCTCGAACGTCGCTTCCATCAGCTTGGGGTGCTGGGTCTCGAGCGGCTGGCTGGAGAAGTACATCTCCTTGATGTACTCGCTCGGCTTGCGGGTGAGCAGCGGCGCCTCGGACGACCGCATCATGTATTCGGAGTCCAGCCGCTGCATCAGATAGGGAAGCCAGGCAATGCCGCTCTCGACCCACAGCGTCTTGAGCTTGGGGAAACGCACCGGCAGGCCGTTGATCACCCAGTTGGTCATATGGATCAGGCTGCAGTGGACGAAGCTCAGCGCGTGCATCGACAGGAACCGGTTGAGCTGCGCCATCGAGCCATCGTTCCAGTTGAACCCGGCATGGAAGGCGAGCGGCAGGTTGCGCTCCTCGAGCGCGGCGTAGAGCGGCATGTAGGAGTTGTGATGCACCGCCCGGAAGCGCGTGGAGGTGACGGTGAAACCCATCGTCCCGGGCTTGTCGCCGAATTCCTCGACGAAGCGCGGGCAGGCCTCGGGGGTGTTGAAGGGCAGATACAGCAACCCCCTCATCCGCGGTTCCTGGGGCAGCACCTCCTCGGTCAGCCACCGGTTGAAGGCCCAGGCGAGCTCGACCTCGACCTCGGCCTGGGGATGGGTGCCGAGCAGCAGCATCGGCGTCGGGAACACCACCATGTAGTCGATGTTCATCGCATCGATCGCCCGGCGGGTCAGCGTCACCTGCCGGTGGACATCGGTATCCTCGATCACCTCGGCCTGGCTCTGCTGATGCGGGATACGGCCGAACACGTCCTGATAGGACATCCCCGGCACCGCGTTCAGGAGGCCGGGCGGGGAACCGGTGCGGTCGCGGAACGACGCCGCCATCTGCCGGTAGACGTCGCTGTCGATGCGGTCGACGATCTCGCCCCAGAACGCAGTCTCGGTGATATGCGCGTCGACGTCGACGATCATCATCTCGTCGAAACGGTGTTTCTCCGCCTGGCGCGAAGCGTGGGCGAGGACATCCCGTGTATCCGTCCTGACGGTGATCTCGTCGAGCGCGCGTGTGGTCTCGCTGGTCATGGATTGCGGCCTCCGCAATGGGGGTCAATGGCGATGCTGTCGAACACTATAGCGGTCGCCCGGCAGCCGCGCCAAGCGGCTTACTCGGCCGGCGCGACATCGCCCCGCGGCGCCCGGTCCTTTTTTCCCGCCCGGCGTTCGAGAACCCCGACCGTGATCGACATCATCGGCGGGACCACCGCCATGGTGAGGACCGCCGATAGCGACAGCCCGCCCAGCACGACCGATCCGAGCCCGCGATAGAGCTCGGAGCCCGCGCCGGGGAACACCACCAGCGGCAGCATTCCGAAGACCGAGGTCAGGGTCGACATGAAGATCGGCCGGATGCGGTTCTCGGTCGCCGCCTCGATCGCATCGCCCGCCGTCATGCCCTCGCGACGGATGTGGTAGAGGGTCTGGTGGACCAGAAGGATGGCGTTGTTGACGACAATGCCGACCAATATGACGAAGCCGAGCATGGTCAGCATGTCGAGCGGCTGGGTGACGTAGGTGTTGAGCGCCGACAGACCGGCGAGCCCCCCGGCCGCGGCGATGGGCACCGACAACAGGACGATCAGGGGGTAGACGAAGCTCTCGAACAGAACCGCCATCACCAGATAGACGATGACGACGGCAAGCGCGAGATCGAGCACGATCTCGTTCCAGGTGACGGTCAATTTGTCGGCCGAGCCCGACATACGGATATGCACGCCTTCGGGCAGGCCGCTTTTCTGAAGCGGCTCGATCACCCCGGACCGGATCTTCTCCATCGCCGCCTGAAGCGGCATCTCGCGGGCGGGGGAAACCGACATCGTCACCGTCCGCACCCGGTCGGTGCGCCGGATCTGGGTCGGCCCGGAGGTCACCTTCACATCCGACAGGCTGCGCACCGGCAGGATGCGCCCATCCTTGGTGACCACCGGGAGAACCGCGATCGACTGCGTCGACTCATGCTCCTGCGCCGGACCCTTGAGGGTGAGGTCGATCCGTTTGCCGTCGACATTGATCTCGGCGACGCGAATCCCGTCATTGAACGCATCGACCGCCTGGCCGAGGTCGCGCGCCGACAGGCCGTTATCGGCAAGCTTGACCCGGTCGGGCAGCACCCGGACCTCGGGCTCGCCGAGGGTGAGCGCGGGTTTCGGCCGGGTGCGGTGGCCGTCGCGCGGCGACAGCGCCGACATGGTGCGGAAAAATACCTGCCGCCCGGTGGCGAAGATGGTTTCCAGCTCTGGGCCCGAGATATCGATGTCGATCGACCGGCCGCTGCCGATCGACCGGCCGAAGAGCGAGGGCTGAAAGACGAATCCGAGGGTCCCCGGTTCCTGGCGGGCCGGGGACTGGAGGATCGGGATCAGCTCGGGCGCCTTTTGCTCGTCGACATGGCGCGCGGCGATGAAGGCGCGGCCCTGCAGGGCGACGAAGAAGAACCGGTCGATCACCTTCTGCGCTTCGTCGGTTCCGGGAGGGTGTGCGCCGCCGGACTCGGCAAGCGCCGCATCGGACCAGTATTTGCGCGTTTGCTCGGCAACCCCGCGGGCAATATTTTCCGTCGTGTCGAGGTTGTAGCCGGCCGGCGGGAGCACAAATCCGATGACGAAATTGCGGTTGCCGACGGGCAGGTAGTCGAGCTTGGGCAGGTAGGCAATGGCGAACACGCTGGCGGCCGCGGTGATTGCGCCGACCACGAGCAGCGCCAGCAACTTCGAGCGCACGACAAGGCGGGCGAAGTAACGCCAGAAATTGCCGAAACCGCGCGCAAAGTGGTCGATGAGAGGCAGGCGCAGCATCGAACTCTTCGTCGCTACTCGCCCCGCCAGCATCCGGTTCGAGAGCGCGGGGATCAGCGTCACCGAGACCAGCAGCGACAACAGCACCGACACCGAGATCGCCACGGCGATGTCGCGGAACAGCTGCCCGACCTCCAGATCCATGATCAGGATCGGGATGAACACCATCACCGTGGTGAGCGCCGACACCAGCACCGCCGGCCAGACCTGGGCGGTGCCGTGATAGGCGGCCTCCGAGCGGCCCATGCCCCCCTGGCGCAGGCGGTAGATGTTCTCCAGCACCACGATCGCGGCATCGACCACCATACCGACGGCGAAAGCGATGCCCGCGAGGCTGATCACGTTGAGCGACCGCCCGAGCAGCGCCATGGCGACGAACGACCCGACTACGGAGACTGGAATCGCAAACGCGACAACCACGGTCGGGCGCCACGACCGGAGGAATACGATCAGGATGACGATCGCCAGAGCACCGCCGAAATAGATGTTCTGCAGCACCAGGGCGATCGAGGAGTTGATGTAGTCGGTCTCGTCATAGACCTGCTGCACCCGCAACCCGACGTCTTTGATCGGGCCGGTGCGAAGCCCGTCCATCGTCGCCTGGACCCGCCTCATCGTCTCGATCACGTTGGCGCCCTGCTCGCGGGTGAGGTTGAGGCCAAGAGCGGGAATGCCGTTCGAGAAAAGCCTCGCGCGCGGCTCCTTGTAGTCGAGGGCGACGGTGGCGATATCGCCGACCGTTACCCGGCCGAGCCCGGCGCCCTGCGCGTTCGATCTCAGAACCACGGCTTCGACCTGGCTCGTCACCGCGAAATCGCCTTCGGTGCGGACCACGTAGCGGCGCTTGCCTTCGTCGATATCGCCGCCCGTGACCGACGCGTTCGCCGCGCGCAAACGGTTGATGACGTCTCCCACGGTCAGGCGGTAGCGCGCCAGACGCTGGGGATCGATGACGATCTGCATTTCGCGTTCGGTCTCGCCGAAGATGTTGACCCCGCCGATACCGGGCACCCGTTCGAGGCGTTCCTGAACGATGTCGCGCAGGAAGTCGCCGTACTCGATCATCGACCGGTCGTTGCCCTCGACCCGGGTGAAGACGAACCACGCGATGGCGTTGTCCTCGGTTCCCGAGGTCCCGAGCACCGGTTCCTCGGCCTCCTCGGGATAGCCGGTGACCCGGTCCAGCCGATTGGAAACGAGCAGCAGCATGCGGTCGAAACTGACGCCCGGGGAGAATTCGAGCGTGATCTTGCCCCGGCCGTGACTCGCCTCGGAGAGCACCCGCTGGACTCCTTCGAGGCGCTTCAGCTCGTCCTCCTGCGGGATGATGATCTCGCGCTCCACCTCGGCCGGCGCCGCGCCGCGCCAGTTCGTGGTGACGATGATCACCGGCTGGCGCACGTCGGGCGCCATCTGGATCGGGATCCGCTGCAGCGCCACATAGCCGAACAGGACGATCATCAGAACCATGGCGACGATCGCCATGGGCCGGTCGATCGACAGCCGGATGAGGTTCATGCGGAACAGCCCGTCATGGCCTTCAACTTCCGGTGGCGCCGCGGATCCTTACCGGACCTCCGCGGCCTAGCGATTCGTTGCCGCGGACGACAACCTCCTGCCCCGGCTTCAGGCCGTCGAGGACGACGAAGCGCCCGCCGATTCCGTCGCCGAGACGGACCTTGACCCGCCGGGCGATGTTTTCCGTCACGACGAACACGAAGGCGTCGGCACCGCTGCGTATCACGGCATCCTTGTGCACCGTCGCCATCTGGCCGCGACCGCCGACGGGGATCAGCACGGTTACGCTCTGGTCGGCGGCGAGCCTCATCCCGGTCTTGCCGAAATCGGGGGTGAAGCGCACGGGGCGGGTGCGCGTCCTGACATTCTCGGTCGGGACGACGGCGCGCACCGACGCCTGATGGCGCGAGCCATCGTCCAGCGTGAGCGTGACCAGCGCGCCAACCGAGAGCCCGTTCAACCGGTCCGAGGGCACCTCGGCCTCGGCCTCCAGATCGGTGTCGTTGAGGATGCTGACCACCCGTGCGCCGACATTGAGATAGGTGCCGATGTCGATATGCTTCTCGATGACCACGCCGGGAAACGGCGCCGCGATGCGGGTGTCGGCGAGGTCGATCTCGGCCTGGCGAAGCTGCACCTGCGCGTCCTGGAGCTGGCCGCGGCGGTCGTCCAGCGCGCCGCGCCGCGCCTGGACGTCGCGCTCCATATCCTCAAACCGGGCCCGTGAAAACGCCGCCGACTTGCGCAGGCCGGCGAGCCGCTCCAGCTCACGGCGCTTCTTCCTGTACTCGGCCTCGGCGGCGGCGACCAGACCGCGGAAACGCGCGATCGAGGCGGCCGCCCGGTCGCGCGCGGCCTCCATCCGGCCGGCGGCAAGCACGGCGACGATCTGGCCGCGCTCGACCCGGTCGCCGACATCGACCCTCATCTCGACCACCATCCCGCGCACCTGGCTTGCAACGACGCCCGACTGGCGGGCGACCAGCCGCCCGATGACCGGGATGGTCTGAGCAAGCGGCTCGGCGATCACGCTGTCGAGCGTGACCATCGCCGGCGGACGCCCGCCGCCGCGCGGCGGGCTGCCCTGCCGCCGGTTCGGCGCAGGGACCGAGGCGGCCGGCCCGGATGTCGCCGCCGCGGCGATCGACTTGCAGCCGCCGCCGCTGAAGAAGGCGCGAATCTCGTTGCCGTCGAGCGAATTGCTCTTGTTGCAGTCCATCTGCTCGAAATTGGCGGCGAGCGGGCCGCCCGCCTCGTCGCGGTCGATCACGCCGTTACCGTTGGCGTCGGCCGCCTGGGCGCGCCCGGAGAGCGGCGGCTTGTCCTGCGCGGATGCGGGAATCGCCAGCGCGGCCAGAACCAGAGCCGCGCAGGGCAAAACGAGGGCGCGCCTCCACGGCCCGCCCCCGGCCCGGCTGTTACCGACGCCCATCGCGCGTTTCATCCCCACCGACTGCAATTTACCCGTGCGCCGCAAGGAATTAGGACCTCTTGACCGCAAGACAATAGCCCGAACCGGGCCGAGGTCACAGAGTCCACGCTGGACGGGGCGGCCTTCCGTCGCCCGGCGGATTCAGACCCGTTCGAGAACGTGGACCCCGCGAACCCGGTCGATCAGATAGATCAGGCCGCGGCCGTCGACGGTCACGTCGTTGGCGCAGACCCGGTCCGCGCCCGCCGGCGGATCGGGCAGGAAATGGGCGACCTCGACCGGCTTTCGCGGATCGGCGATATCGATCACCCGCAGCCCCTGGGCGAACCAGGCGAACGGGATCTCGGTGCCGGTCACCACCTCGGACGGCTGGTGACAGCCGGTCATCGGCATCTGCGGCGCGCCATCGGGATCGATCCCGTCGACCTGAAAGGTGGAAATCGGGATCGGACGCTCCTCGTCGGTTATGTCGAACACCCAGGCGATCGCGGGCGCGGCGGGGCGCAGCTTGGCGACATCCTCGTCGGCGACGACCATGAGGCGCTTGCCCTGCACCTCGAACGGTATCGGCAGGGCGGTGTGCTGCGGATGCGGATAGGCGGGGCTGATCCCGTATTCGGAGATCATCCGGGGGCTCGCCATGTCCTCGATCCCCAGGATGAACACCCCGTGATGCCAGTAGCTGGTGTAGAGCCGGTCGCCCAGCCTGAGCGGATGGTGGCAGCGCGGAGCCGGTCCGCCGTCCCAGCGATACTCCTCTCCCCCTGCCTCCCACTGGCCGGGAATCCACCAGCGCCCGACCTCGTCGGGGTTTTCCGGGTCCTTGAGGTCGAGGATCGTCATGATATTGCCGACAAAGCCCTCGACCGTCGGCGAGATATAGGCGAAGCGCCCGTCGAAATCGAAGCGGTGGACGCCTTTCCCCCAGGTTTCCCAGTTGCCGATGTGGCGCGGCCTGGCCGGGTCCTCCACGTCGTAGATGCCGAGCCCGCCCTCGAAACCCTCGGTCTGCGGCCCGCCCATCCGTTCGTGGTTGACCACCATCAGCCCGTCCTGGGCGCGCACCTTGTGCGAATGGCTGCCGGGCGGCATGCCGATTTCGGCGAGAAGCCGCGGTGACGCCGGATCCGAAACGTCGAAAATCGACGTTCCGAATGGCGCCGCCATGTGCCCGACATAGGCCGTCGTGCCTTCCACCCGAATCTGGCCGCCGCCGGCGCAGTCGATATGCCCGACCTCGCGGATGCCGCTCATGCTCGCCATGGTTCCCTCCCCTGTCAGGCGACCGACCGCGTCCGGCGGCCCTCATAGAGGTCGCGCCCGGCGACGATCGCCGCGATCTTTCCGTCCGCCATGGAGCGCCGCAAGTTCCACAGGCCGCAATCGGGATGAATATAGCGGATCCTGTCGGGTCCGATGACGCTGGCGGCGTGCTCGATCCGCCGGGCCACGGTCTCCGCGCTCTCGATCTCGGTCGCCTTGACGTCGATCACGCCGAGCCCCATCCCGATTTCCGGGCGGAGCGCGCGAAAATGGACCAGCTCCTCGATCGGCCGGTGGGCGTTCTCGCACACCACATGGTCGGCATGCAGCGCGTTGAGATAGGCGAGCAACGGTTCCCATTGCGCGTTTTTCTGCGACACCTGCCCGCCGTAATTGCCGAAGCAAAGATGGACCGCCGGTATCGTGGGAACCGCGTCGAGGACGATGTTCATCACCCGCGCCGCCCATTCCCATTCTTCGGGCGCGCCGGGCAGGTTGGCCTCGTCGATCTGGACAATATCGGCATCGAGGCGGGCGACCTGCTCGGCCAGCACATGCGCGATCGCCTCGGCGAGCGCCACCCGGTCGCCGTAATGGCGGTCGATCAGCGTCTTGGCGAGCATGTGCGGGCCGGTCAGCGCGAATTTGAGCGGCCGGGCGGCCAGCGCCTTGGCCCGCCGGCAGGGCGCGGCGAGGTCGAGCGTGCCGCTGGTGAGCGGACCTTCGACGACCGCGGCGGGGCGGGTCCGGAAGCCCATGGTGGGCTGCGACTCGAAGGCGACGATTTCGTCGAACGCCATCCGGGCGCGCACGCCGCCCATCGGGTGCACGAAATACTCGATCATGCCGTTGGTCTGCGGGTGGTTGGGGTCGAAGCGCACGAACTCGCCCTCGCAGACGATGTCGATCCCGGCCGTCTCCTGAAGCTGGATGACCATCCGCGTCGCATCGTCGATCGCCTCGGCCGTCGGATGGGCGTGCAGCCATTCGGGCCAGGGATAGGAGCCGACCAGCGTGGTCTCGATCTGTGGGTCCGGCATCGCGCCCGCCTGTCTTCCCGCGACCGGCCGGACCTTGCCAGAGATCGCCGGCTCGGCCAAGGTCCGGGCGTGAACAACGCTGACCTGATCGTCGCCACCCTCAAATCCGCCGGGATCGACCGCGGTTTCGGCATCCCGAGCGGCAACGTGCTGCCGCTGATCGAGGCGATGCGGCAAGGCGGCATCGAATTCGTGCTCACCGCGCATGAGGGCTCGGCGGGGTTCGCCGCCGATGTCATGGGCCGTCTCACCGGCCGGCCGGGTCTCGGCATCGCGACGCTGGGACCCGGCGCCACGAACCTCGCGACCGGCGTGGGCGATGCCTTTCTCGACCGGTCGCCGATGATCGCGATCACCTGCAATCTCAACCTGGATCTCCTCGGCCGGCGCATCCAGATGCTGATCGACCACCACACCCTGTTCCGGCCGATCACCAAGGCGAGCCTCGCGCTCCGCCCGGGGCGCATCGGCGAGACCGTGGCCGCGGCGATCCGCATCGCGCTGACCGAGCCGCGGGGCCCGGTGCATCTCGACCTGCCGGAAGACGTCGCGCTGGGCCCGGCCCGGGAGGCGGTGCCGGCGCTCGGCGACATCCCCGCCCCCGACCCGCCGCCGCCCGGTTCGGTCGCCGCCGCGGCGGCCCGGATCGCCGCGGCGAAGCGCCCGCTCGCGGTGATCGGCAGCACCGCGATGCGGCTGGGCGATCCCGGGAGGCTGCGCGCCGTCGTCGAGCGGCACCGGCTCCCCTTCGCCTCGACGACGATGGCCAAGGGGATGATCGACGAGGATCATCCGCTTTCGATCGGCTGCATCGAACGCGCCCGGCGGCAAATCCAGCGGCGCCTGCTGGCCCGCGCGGATCTCATCGTCGGGCTCGGCTACGACCCGATCGAGGTCGAGTACGAGGCCTGGATCGGCGCGACGCCGCTGGTCCATCTCGATATCGAGGCGGCCGATACCGACGGGTCGGTCGACATCGCACACCAGGCGGTCGGCGATCTCGACGAGATTCTGCTCGAACTGCTCCGGGCCAAGCCCACCGCCAACGAGTGGACCGAGCCGGAGATCGCCGCCCATCGCGACGTTTTCCAGGCCTCGCTGAGGCCGGAAGCGCCGGGCTTCGTGCCCCATCGGGCGATCGATGTCGTGCGCCGGGTGCTGCCGTCGGACGGCATCCTCGCCTTCGATGTCGGCGCCCACACCCACCAGATCGCGAGCCAGTGGACCGCGCATGCGCGGAATAGCTTCCTGATCACCAATGGCTGGTCGTCGATGGGGTTCGGACTGCCGGCGGCGATCGCCGCCAAGCTCGCCATGCCGGACCGTCCGGCGGTCTGCCTGATCGGCGACGGCTGCTTCCAGATGACCTGCGGCGAGATTGCGACCGCCAGGCGGATGGGGCTCGCGCTCCCGGTCGTGGTGCTCAACGACGGCTGGCTCGGCCTGATCAAGGTCAAGCAGATGCGCCGCCAATACGCTCATGTCGGGACCGCGCTCGGCACCGCGTCAGGACCGGAAGAAGGGTCTACTCCCGAGCACTATTTCGGGGTGAGGGCGGTCGGCGTCCACACCCCCGAGGCGCTCGGCGACGCGCTCGCCGAGGCGCTCGCCGCAGACGAACCGCGCGTCATCGAGGCCTTCGTCGACCCCGCTCATTACGACGACACGGTGTTCGACTAGCGCGTGGCGACCGGGTTCAGAACTGGGCCGGACCCGGGGGCAGGCCGAGCGCCACCCGTCCGTAGAGCGCCGACACCGCATCGAAGTTCATGCTGATATGCATCGACGCGGCATGGATGTCCCGCCAGTAGCGCTGGATCCGCGCCGCGGTGAACAGCCCGCCGCCGCCGCCGGCTTCGAACATCAGATCCGCCGCGCGGGTCGAGAGCCGGGCCGCGAAGGCGAGGTTGCGCTTGTTGCGGGCGCGCGCCTCGACGGTGAGTTCATCGCCCGCGGAAACCGTCCGCATCAGCGTCTTGCAGTCGCGGTCGACGAGCAGCCGGGCGGCGTCGATCGAGGCGGCGGCGTCGCCGATTTTCATGTGGATATTGGGTAGGGAGGCCATCGGCACCGGCTCGGACAGCGCCGCGCCACGGGTCACGCGGGCGCGCGTCGCGTCGACGAATTCCTCATAGGCGCCCTGCGCCATGCCGAGAATCGGCGCGCACAGGCTGATCGAAATCATCGAGAACAGGGGAATCCGGAACATCGGCCCCGGATTGACCGCCGCGCCGGGCGGATTGCCGGTCATGGAATCGGCGAGCGAGAGGAAGCGGTGCGCGGGAACGAACAGGCCGTCGCTATAGGCCGTCTTCGACCCGGTGCCGGCGAGGCCGACCACGGACCAGTTGTCCTCGATCCCGAAATCCGCGGTCGGCGCGAGCGCATAGCCCCGCACCCCCTCGCCGCCGTCGGCATCCGGAACGGTGGTGGCGACGATCGTCCATGCGCTGTTATCGATACCCGAGCAGTACATCCAGTTGCCGGACAGGCTGTAGCCGCCATCGACCGGTACCGCCGTGCCGTTGGGGACTATGGAGACGACGATTACGGCGTTCGGATCGCTTCCCCAGACGTCGTCCTGGGCCTCCTTCTCGAACATGCCGAGGAAGAGGTGGTACTTGGCGGTCACCGAATAGACCCATCCCGTCGAGCCGCAGCCGCGGGCGATCTCGAAGACGACGTCGACATAGGTGTCGAGACCGTGCTCGAAACCGCCGAACCGCGCGGGCAGCAACAGGCGGTATAAATCGGCGTCGATCATCTCCCCGAAAATCTCGTCGGAGATCCGCCGGTCGGACTCGGTACGTTCCTGGCGTTCGCGCAGGACCGGCACCATCGCCCGCGCGCGGGCGATCAGCGTTTCGGCCGAAACTCTGCCGTCGGTGGCGTCCAACGCCTTTCTCCTAGTCGGCGTCCCACGGAAGTGTGGCGCCGTAGCCGTGGGTCAGCGTCTTGACGTCGTCCGGGTTGTAGACGTGACGCGGCGGGGTCTCGAACGTCGCATAGGGTTTGATGCGAACCGTCACCCGGCCCTCCTCGACCGCCAGCTTGCGAAGATCCGCGCGCTCGGGTTCCGGCATCTCCGCGCCTGCCATGAGCTCGCAGATCCTGATCAGGAGGTCGTCGCCGCCCTGCTCCTCGATCGCGGCATCGCCATAGACCAGGAGATAGGTCGGCGGCCAGTGCTCATCGAGAATGCAGAGCGAGACCTTGGGGCCGCGCCTGACCGCCTTCGCCTTGGCGCGGCCGATCATCGTCGACACCAGAATGTCGTCGCCGTCCATCACATAGTAGCAAACCGACATCGACGGCCCGTCCGCCTTGCGGGCATAGCCGAACACCGCAGTGCGGTGACCCCGGACGAATGCCCGTCTCTCCGCCCCGTTCATGAACCCACCCCGTCAATCCTCGTCAAGCGTCGATAACTCATTGATAAATGAGGACAATAGATACTTCCACAGCCGCGTTCAAACAGAACCGCCGCAAATCGCCGGTTCAGTATTCGAGGGTCCCGGTCAGCACCGGGCGCACCTTGCCGCCGACCCGGATCGGGTCGGCAACCTCCAGATACAGCCGGGACGGACGCTCGATCTCGAAGCCCTGCTCCACCACGACCGATCCGACGGTGCCGAGGGAGCGCAGATGCGCCGCGAACGCGGTGTTCGCGCTCCCCGTCGCCGGGTCTTCATGGAGCCCTTGCTGGAAGGTCAACATGCGGGCGGCGAAATCGGCATCGTCGTTATAGGGCTCCTCGGCGAAGACGAACAGGGAGAGCCAGCCGCCCGCGGCGATCTCCCGGTGTGCGACGG
This sequence comes from Alphaproteobacteria bacterium, assembly GCA_965205995.1. Lineage (GTDB taxonomy): Bacteria > Pseudomonadota > Alphaproteobacteria > MPNO01 > MPNO01 > MPNO01. The sequence continues at coordinate 3,299,244 of OZ242200.1, forward strand.
GATCGACGACGACCCGCCGCAGTGCATCGAGCGTCCCGATCCCGGCCAGCAGGAACCACGGACCCACCGTGGCGAAGCGGCTCGGGTAGCGGTCATCCAGATCGGCCGTGTCGAGGCCGAGCAGCGTGGCCACCCTTCGCGGCTCCACGAAATCCCCCAGCTCCACGGGCGGAGGCTCCATCCAGACGATGCCGCCGGCCCCGAAGGTCACCGGGACGCGTCCGGCGGGCAAGTCCAGCACATAGGTCTCCCGGTGCCGACCCAGCACCCAGGCGGTACCCAGGGTCGGGTGCCCGGCGAAGGGCAGTTCCCGGTCCCGGGTGAAGATGCGGGTCGTTGCCTCGCCGGGACGCTCATCGACGACGAATGTCGTCTCCGAGAAATTCATCTCCCGGGCGATGGCTTGCATCTCCGCGGTATCGAGACGGGCGCAGCCGCGCAGCACCGCCAACTGGTTGCCGGCGAGCGGTCGCTCGGCGAACACATCGACAATCGTGCAGTCCAACGCCACCCGCCGGTTCGAGTCTTCCATCCCGGTCGCTCCGGTCCGATCCGTCCGCAGCCCGGTCAACGGAATACCCCGCGCGGTGCGCCGGGGGGGCACGCCGGTGGGAACCGTGACGGGAAATTCCGCCAGAGGGGTCGCTGGTTCAGCGCCGGGCCGCCTCGTCGAAGAACGCGAGAGACCTGCGGGCGAACGGTTTTGCCCGCCCCTTCTCGGTGAGGAGACCGTATAGATAATTTTCGAATTCGACGAACCCGTCGGCGAGCGTCACCAGCGCGCCTGTATCGAGGTACCGCTCGATATAGTAGCGGCGGCCCAGTGCGATGCCGCGCCCGGCGACGGCCGCTTCGACGACATGGGTATAGCTGTCCAAACCGACGTAACCCGGAGCGAGGTCGGGGCTTCCGACGACCGCGAACCAGTCCTCCCAAGACGCCCAGCGCCGATCGGGCGGTGCGAAATCGAGTAAGGTCAACGCACCCCAGCCGTTCACGGGACCGTTCAGGATATCCGCGTTGGCCGCCGCATAGCCGGGCGAACAGACCGGCCTCACCGCTTCCTTGAGGGCAAAGGCCGCGGAACCGGCTTCACTTGCATAGCAAGTGAACACGACATCGGCGTTCTGATCCGATTGCAGCGTCGGCAGGTCACGGTGGAAGAGGCGGGCGCGTACCCGGATCTCCTCGCCGAGCGCCTTTCGCAGCGCGTCGAGCCGAGGCATGCAGACGAGCTGCCACGAATCGTGCGAGCAGGCGATCACCACCTGTTCGTCGCTCGGCACTTCGCCGGCTTCCATGACGCCCCGGTGAATCAATCGGAGCCCGTCGGATACGGCGTCGCGCAGGCGGCTTCCCGCCTCGGTCAGGCTGACCCCGGTACGGGACCGGGTGAACACCCGCGTCGAGAGTTGACCCTCGAGTTTGGCGATGTGGCGGCTGATCGCGGACTGGGAGGTACGCAGCTCCTCCGCTGCGCGCGAGAAGTTACCGTGCCGGGCAGCACTCTCGAAGGCGATCAGGGTGCTCGTCGCCGGGATCTGAAATGGTCCCCGCTTGGCCATAACCGTATCGATACATGAAACATGCAAGAAAATCAAAATCTGGACTTGCGATGCCCAAAATATCGGTCGCTAAAAGTTATTTTTATAAGAAAGCCATTATTCATAAATTGTTCTTGTGATTTTTCCGGATCTTTCGCGGCATGCCATGGACCGGGCAGGACCGGAGAGACCTGCACGATCACGACGGTCCGCTATTGTTTCCCGCGTTTGCGACCCTTCCGTCGAACCGTTCTTCGCGCCACAGGCCGAGCCGCTCCTGGACCGCCAGGTCGCTGACGCTGAACAGAACCGCGCCGTCCGCCGATGCGTGGCGGTGCCGGCACCATCCGGGCAGCACGAAAACGTCATGCTGGCGCCACGCGATGACCCCGTCCTCGATTTCGGTTTCGCCCCGCCCCTCGACGACACAGTAGACCGCGCCGTCGGTGGCGCGGCGCGGCAGGCCTGCGAACCCGCCGGGAAGGCGCTGCAGGAAGGCGGCCATCGTCGGGCTGGGATCGTCATAGCGGAAGCGCCAGCCAAGACAGGGGTCGGGCGCCGATTTGCCCGCCATCCGTTCGAGCGCGGCGCGTGCCGGCCCGGCGCGGCGGTTCAGTGCCGGGCGCATTTCGGTTTCGGATCGGGTGAGCGGTTGCAGGGTGTCCGCATGGGTTTCGCGGAAGACGGTATCGAGAGCGTCGATCAGCGGCGTATCGAGTATGTCGAGCCAGATCACCGGCTCCCCGCCCGGGTTGCGGTGGTCGTGCCAGCTCCATTGCGGCGTGACGACCATGTCGTTCGGCGCCATCGCCATCGCCGCCCCATCGACGGTGGTCAGCGCCCCCCTGCCCTCGACGACGAAGCGGATCGCGGTCTGGCTGTGGCGGTGGCACGGCGCGACCTCGCCGGGCAGCACCAGTTGAAGCCCGGCATAGAGCGTCTGCGTCGCCCGCATGGCGCCGGCGAAGCCCGGGTTCTGCAGGACCAGCACGCGGCGGAAGGCATCCTCCGCGCTGACCAGACGGCCGGCTTCCATCAGCCGCGGCCGCAATTCGTCGAAGCGCCAGATCGCCGGTCTGGCCGGTGTCCCGGGGCGGGAAAGGTCGACGCCCCGCCGCCCCACCCAGAGCGCGCCTAGATTCTCGTCCCCGATGCGCGCGTGGAACGCGGCTTCGCGGTCATCGGGGTTCTGCGCGGGGTTCGGCATGACGGGTCACGCGGCCGCGGGCCGCAACCGCCCGGGCCCGATCCTGTAGAGCAGGACGGAGAGAACGGCAAGATTCGCGACGTTGAAGGCCACCCCGAGCAGGAAGGCCGGAACGTAGGTCCCGGTCGCATCGAACAGCACCCCGCCGATCCAGCTTCCGAACCCCATCGCCAGCGCGCCGAACAGGAACACCAGCCCGGTGCGCCGCCCGGCCTCGGTGAACGGCATCAGCTCGCGGATCGTCACCGCGTAGACCGGGAAGATGCCGCCATAGCCCAGGCCGAACAGGATTGCGACGACATAGAGCCCGACCAGCCCATCGACCGTGGTGAAGGCCGCGAGCATCGCCGCCTGGGTGCCGCAGAATATGAACAGCGCCTTGAGCCCGCCGATGCTGTCTGCCAGCAATCCGACGCAGACCGCACGGCTGACGAACGCCGACATAAGCATCATCGACAGCACCCCCGCCGCGCTGCTCGCCGGATGGCCGAGGTCGGTGACATAGGAGACGAGGTGGCCGAGCGGCAGCCCCATCGCGACGCAGCATCCGACGATCGCGCAGCACAGCCCCGCCTGCAGGGCGCCCACCGACATTGGGGAGCCGGGCCGGGCAGCGGTTCGCCGGCCGGCCCTTGCGGGCGCTTCCGGCGCCGGTGGCGGGCTCTGCGGGCGCCGCCGCAGCACGTAGGCGAGCGGCGGCAGGAAAACGATCGCCACCGCACCGAAGGCGAGCGCCATCGTGCGCCAGCCATACGCCTCCATTATCAGCACGAAGATCGGCGGCCACATGATGCCGGCGAGCGCCTGGCCGCCGGCCACCATGCCGACTGCCATCCCGCGGCGGCGGATATACCAGCGGGTTATATTCGCCATCGCCGGCGCGGCGAGCGCGCCGGTCCCGAGAAATCCGATCATCAGCCCGTAGATGAGATAGAGCTGCCAGGCCGCGTCGAACTGACTCAACAGGAGAGCACCGGACGGGATCATCACCGCGGCGACGAAGGCGGGCGGCCCCATGCCGTAGCGGTCGAGCACCCGGCCCATGACGAAGCCGCCGAACCCCGCGCCGATGAACTGGAGCGAAAAGGCGAGGGACGGCACGGCGCGGGGCCAGGAAAACTCCGCGGCGATCGGCTTGAGCGCGACGACGATCAGGAACATGGCGCCCGAGCCGATCAGCAGAGTGAGCACCGAGGCGACGAGCACGTAGATCTGGCCGGCCGGTTCGCCCGGCGTCGGATTTGCGTCGGCCTCGGCCATGGTCGAATCCCTTGAGTACCGTAGACCATAGGGCCGCGCGAAGCGAGACGAGCCCCCCGCGGCGCATGGAAGAGAAGGGTGCCGGGCTCAGGCGTCCCACGCCGCTTCGAGGGCCGGGCGGGCCAGCAGGCGCTCGTTATAGGCCTTGATGTTGGGCTTGTCGGACAGATCCGCGCCGCGCTTCTCCGACATGATGCAGGCATGGCCGGTGATCGTGTCGGCCACGCTGAAAGACCCCACGAGATAGTCACGCCCCTCCAGCTGGGCTTCGATCGGCCCCAATGTGCGGTTGAGGAGGCGCAGCGCACGGTCGGCATGGGTCTGGCTGCGCCGTTCGGGCGGCAGCAGGAAGGTCTCGACCACGATGGTGTTGATCGACGGCATGATCATGCCCTCGCCGTAATGGAGCCATTGGAGATAGGCCGGGAAGTCGGGCGAATCGGGGCTGCGCGCGAGCCCGCCATCGCCATAGCGCGCCACCAGATACTGGGCGATCGCGGTGCTTTCGGACATGCGGATGTCGCCGTCGTCGAGCGTCGGCACCCGGCCATTGGGATTGACCGCCAGATATTCGGGCGAGCGCATCGCCGTTTCGCCGAGCTTGTACCGCTCGAGTTCGTATTCGAGCCCGAGCTCGTTCAACAGCCACACCGTGCGGACCGCACGCGTATAGGGCGCGTAGTAGACCTTCATCCGAGCCTCCCGGCAGAGTTGGCGCGTTCGCCCGCCGACAAATGCCCGAAGCCCATCCGCCGCGTCAATCCGTCCGCCCCGCTATACCGCGCCGCCGATTGGGCTAACATGCCGGGACGGTTCGAAACGACCGGGAGGTGGCCGGTGCAGTTCGGTATGCAGTTCTTTCCCGATGTCAGACCCGGCGAGAAGTCCGCCGCCCAATATTTCGCCGAGGCGCTCGATCTGGTCGGGCTGTGCGACCGCTACGGTTACACCCATGTGCGGATCGTCGAACATTATTTCCACCGCTGGGGCGGCTACAGCCCGAACCCGATCGTGTTCCTCACCGCCGCCTCGCAGCGCAGCAAGACCGCCCGCATGGTGACCGGCGCGGTGCTGCCGGTGTTCAACAACCCGCTCAAGCTTGCCGGCGAGATCGGCATGCTCGACGCCATCTCGGGCGGGCGGCTCGATGTCGGGTTCGCGCGCGCATTCCTGCATCACGAATACACGCATTTCGGCGTCGACATGGAGGAGAGCGTGGCCCGCTTCGAGGAGGGGCTCGACCAGGTCCGCCTGCTGCTCGAAGGCGAGAACGTCACCTGCCGCGGGCGTTTTCACAGCTTCGAGGACGTCACCTCGCTACCGCGCCCGACGCAGAAGCCGCGCCCGCCGATCTATGTCGCGGCCGTCGGAACGCCGGCCTCGTTCGAGCGCGCGGGCAGGCTCGGCCACGCGGTGATGGCGATCCCCGGCGTCGGCTCGACCCCGTCGGAATTGATCGGGATCTATCGCGAGGCCTGGAGCCAGGCCGGGCACCCCGGCAAGCCGACGGTGATGCTCGCCGTGTTCATGTATTGCAGCGAGGACCGGGAAGAAGCGATCCGCATCGCCAAGCCGCGGATCGAACGCCATTTCGAATCGATCGTCGACGCGACCACGGGCTATGCCGAGGGCGCGCCGCCTTCGGGCTACGAGAACTACGACAGGATGCGGGCGAGGATGGCGGAAGAGACCTTCGAGTCGCAAATCGAGCACCACGCCGCCTTCGTGGGCACGCCGGACGACATCGTCGAGCAGCTGCACCAATTCGACGCGGCGATGGGCGGCTGCGATCACACCTCGATGCAGGTCAACTTCAACGACATGCCCTACGCGTTCGCGGAGCGCTCGGTGCAGCTGTTCGGAGAGAAGGTCATCCCGCATTTCACCCGGACTTAGCATCGGCGGCGTTCCGGACCGCATCGAGGCCAACGGGGATACCGTCGAACTCCGCCATCGCGTCGAGAAGGACGCCCCAGGCATAGGCGGCCGAGGCGCTGTCGCCGAGCAGGTGGAGAGCCGGCGTCCCGCCGAGCGCGACGGCAATCACGATCATCGACATCCGCGCGACCGAGGTCTGGGCGACGCTGCCGGCGGGGAAAACCCGCCCCCTGAGATCGACTCCGCAGAGCGTCGCCATGGCGTCGGCCGCATGCGCGCCGCCGAGCAGGAAATGGAAGCTTCCGTCGCGCCGCATCACCTTGTAGCAGCCGGGACGGGGATGAGCGTCGAGCTCCGCTTCGAGCCGGGCGCAGAGATTGCCCCGGCCCCGCAGATTGCCCAGGAGCAGCGCTTCGGTCGGCGCCAGCCGGGCGGCAAGCGCACCGTCTTTCATAATATCCGCCCGATTGTCGCGCGCGAGCCCGCCGACCCGCCTGGTCCGCAGCCAGTCGAGCGCGGCATGGCCCTTGAAGCCGATGCGCGGGAGCGGCGAGAGGTCGCACAGGCCGAGGCTTTCCAGAGCGCGGCGTTCGTCTTCGGGTTCGCCGAAATCGAGCGCGAACGCGGCTCCGGCGAGCTTACGGAAACGCGCGCCGCGGGCCGCGAGTTCGCGGTAGACGAAGCTGCGGCGGGTCTCGGTCTCGGGCACTAGACCTCCTGGCGCGCGTTTTCGGGATCGTAGAACGGCAGCGCCGCGATCTCGGCGGCCACCGTCTCGCCGTTCGCCCGGCGGATATCGATGGGTTCGCCGGGCTCGGCGTGCTCCGGCGGGACAAAGGCCAGGCCGACGACCCTGCCGAGATGGGGCGAACGCATGGCCGAGGTCACCCGCCCCTCGATCTCGCCGCCGCGGATGACGAGACAGCACTCCCCGGGTGGGTCGGCTTCGGCATCGTCCAGCACGAACCCCACCAGCTTGCGGGCGATGGCGTTCGCGTCTTGGATTTTCAACGCCCGGCCGCCGATGAAGAACGGCTTGCTTCGGGTGACCGCCCAGCCCATGTCGGCCTCCATCGGGGTGGTCAGACCGTCGGTGTCCTGGCCGACGATGATGTGGCCCTTTTCGAGCCGCAGCAGGCGCTGTGCCTCGACCCCGAAGGGCCTTAGGCCCGCGGCCTCTCCCGCCTCCATCAGGCGATCCCAGAGCGCCTCGCCGCAACCGGCGGGAACATGGATCTCGTAGCCCAGCTCGCCGACGAATCCGACGCGCAGCAGGCGGGCGGGAATCTCCGCGACCGGGCCTTCGCGCACCCCGAGATAGGGAAAGCCGTCGGGCGAAAGATCGATTTCGGGGGCGAGTCCGGTCAGCACCTGCCGCGCGAGCGGGCCCGCGATATTGACGCCGCACCAGGCGGCGGTGACGTTGGCGATGTCGACATCGAGACGCCACTGGGCGTTGTGCCACAACATCTCCCGGTAGACGCGCTCGGCCCCGCCGGTGGTGGCGGTGACGTAGAAATGCTCCGCGCCCAGGCGGCAGGCGACGCCGTCGTCGATGATCGCCCCGGCTTCGTCGCACATCAGCACATAGCGCAGCCGGCCGGCCGGCTGACGCCGATAGGTGAAGGTGTACATGCGGTCCAGGAACGCGGCCGCGTCGGGGCCGCGGATCTCGATCCCGCCGAGCGTCGAGACGTCGATCAGCCCGACCGCCCTGCGGACATGCGCCGCCTCCTCGGCGATCAGCCGGTCGCGATCGGCCTCGGCGCCATAGAAGGCGGGCCGCAGCCAGTCGCCGGCGAGCAGCATCTGCGCCCCTGCCTCGATATGGCGGTGATGCATCGGGGTGAGCCGGACGGGCTCGAAGCTGCGCCCGGCAAGCACGCCGAGCTTCTCGCCGGTGGCCGGCGGCCGAACCGTCGTCGTGCCGGTCTCCGAAATCTCGCGGCCGGTGGCATCGGCGGCGATGCGAAGGGTGTTGACGGCCGAAAACCGGCCTTGCGACGGCCCCATGCCGACGGTCGAGTAGCGCTTCATCAACTCGACATCGGCATAGCCCTCATCGGCCGTATCCCGCAGGTCGTGGATGTCCAGGTCCTCGTCGAAATCGACGAACTCCTTGCCCTTGGGGTGGGCGAAGATCGGCCAGCTATGGTTGCGTCCCCGGCCCCGCTCGTCCGGCAGGGCGGGGGCGTTCCCGGGATCGAGGCCGAGCGAGTCCGCGGCCGCCCAGCCGGCATGGCGTCCCTCGGCGATCACCGCGGCGAGGTCGTGGCTGCCATTGGCCGCGCCGGCGACGAAGATACCGTCCGGCACATCGACGAGACGGAGGCCCGATATCGCCCGGTCGTAGCCGAGCCGGGCGCCGGCGTGGCAGGCGATATGGGCGGCAGGCGTGTAGCCGGCACCCATGCAGACCAGATCGCAGGCGATGCTCTCCCCGCCCTTGCCGAACCGCCCGGGGGCGATAATCGGCGAGATCCTGACCGACCGGACGCGGCCGGTCCGGCGGCTTTTTCGCGCCTCGGACGGTGTATGCCCGGCGAGCACCCGGATCCCCTGCTCCGCGACCGCCGCGGCTTCGGCGGACGGCTTCGGGTGGCGGCGGAGATCGACCACCGCCGCCACCTCGACGCCGGCGTCGAGCAGATCGAGCGCGGCGGCGTAGCCGTCCCGGCTGGCGGTCGCAACCACCGCGCGTCTGCCCGGCCTGACCCGGTAATGCCGGATCAGCCTCAGCGCCGCCGACGGGAGCATCACCCCGGGAAGGTCGTTGTTGCGAAAGACGATAGGCTGCTCGATCGCGCCGGTGGCCATTATCGTCTTGCCGGCGCGGATCTTGTGCAGCCGCCGGCCGCGGACGATCGCGAGCCAGTTGTCGGCGAACCGGCCTTCGCAGACAGCGCCGGTCATCACGTCGACGTTTTCAGCGCGCTCGACCGCCGCAACGAGGGCGCCAAGCTCGCGGTCCTGCGGTCCGCGATCGGCGCCGAAGCGCGCATAGGTAAGCGCGCCGCCCAGCACCGGTTGATCGTCGACCAGCAGGACACGCGCTCCGGCCTCGGCGGCGCTCGCGGCGGCGGCGAGGCCCGCCGGCCCGGCGCCGACGACGACCGCGTCGTAGAAACCGTATTTCTTGTCGAAACGCCCGGGCCTGGCGGCAGGGTCGACCTCGCCCAGACCCGCGCGGGCGCGGAACACCGGCTCCCAGCGCTGCCACACGCCGGCCGGTCGGTAGAACGCCTTGTAGTAGAACCCGACCGGGAGAAACCGGGAGAAAAGCCCGATCCAGGCGCCCCGGTCGCGTTCGAGACTGCCGTCGCGGTTCTGCCCCGAGACGACGAGACCGTCCTCGATCACACGGGTCGCGGCCGACACGTTGGGCTCGCCCGGCAGCTGCACCAGGGAATTGGCGTCCTTCTCCGCCATGGCGAAGATGCCGCGCGGCCGCCGGTACTTGAACGAGCGCGACAGGATGGAGACCCCGTTCGCCGCAAGCGCGCTCGCCACGGTATCGCCGGCGACGCCGTCATAGGTTCGGCCCTCGAAGGCGAAGCGCAGGATGCGCGAACGGTCGATCCGTTCCCCGGGCAAAGGCGGCAGGCGGTTTGCGCCGCCGGTCACGCCTGCTCTCCGGGTTCGGCAACGCCCGTCCTGGCCGCCGACCCCGGCCCGAAAATCTCGGAGGCGGGGTAAGTCCTCAGGATCTCGTCGGTGCCGGTATCCCGCTCCGCGATGAACCAGTAGGCGGTCGGCGCGTGGAACCACCATTCGCGCACCACCCCGCGCAGGCTGCCGGCGCCGAAGACGTAATCCGCCCACTCCCCGTCGGTGACGGCGGCGGGGTCGGCGATCTCGACCACCTCGCCGCCGGAGACGAATTCCGAGATGTTGCGCGGGCCGTTGAGCGGGCAATCCAGGATCTTCATCGCACCGTTCTCAATGCCCGACCGAGGCGGCGCCCCGCTCTCCGAGCTGCTGGAAGGCGGCGAACCGCTCGAGCGCGAAGGGCTTGATCAGCTCGGGCGCCTCGCCGCGGGCGACGGTTTCCGCCATGCGCTTGCCGCACACCGGCGTCGCCTTGAAACCCCAGGTCCCCCAGCCGGAATCGATGTAGTAGTTCGCGACCGGGGTGAGTCCCATGATGGGGCTGAAATCGGGCGTCATATCCGCGAGTCCCGCCCATTGGCGCAACACCCTGACCTCGGCGAGGAAGGGGAAGAGGGTGAGCATCGGCGCGGCGAGCCCTTCCTTGAATTCGAGCGTCGAGCGCTGCGAATAGAGCGCGTAGGGATCGGTCGGCCCCCCCATCACCAGCTCGCCGCGGGCGGACTGGGAGACATAGACGTGGAGCGACCCCGACACCACGATCGGGTCGAGGAAGGGTTTTAGCGGCTCGGTGACGCAGGCCTGGAGCGGGACCGTGTGGATCGGCAGGCGGAAGCCCGCCATCGCCGCGACTGGCGCGCTCAACCCGGCGACCGCCTGCAGGACCTTGCCGCAGACGATCCGCCCGCGCGTGGTCTCGACCCCGGTGACACGACCCTTGTCGGTGAGAATTCCGGTCACTTCGGTCTGTTGGTGGACCTCGACCCCGCGCCTGGCCGCGCCCATCGCGTAGCCCCAGGCCACCGCGTCATGGCGCGCGATGGCGCCGGGTTTGTGGTAGAGGGCGCCGAGGATCGGGAAACGCGCGCCGCGGTCGAGGTTGAGCGGCGGGCAGAGCCGCGCCAGCTCGTCCCGGTCCACGACCTCGGATTCGACCCCGAGATGCTTGTTGACCTCCGCCCGCCAGCGCATGGTCCTCAGCGCGGCGTCGTTATGGGCGAGCGTCAGGTGGCCGCGCTCGGAATAGAGGATGTTGAAACCGAGCTCGTTCGAGAGGTTGCGAAACAGGCGGATCGACTCGTCGTAGAACCGCACCCCTTCCGGCGTCAGGTAGTTGGAGCGGATGATGGCGGTGTTGCGCGCGGTATTGCCGCCGCCGAGCCAGCCCTTGTCGAGCACCGCGACATCGGTGATCCCGTGGTCCTTGGCGAGGTAGTAGGCGGCGGCGAGTCCGTGCCCGCCGGCGCCCACGATCACCACGTCGTAGCGCGGCCGAAGCCGGATTGCGGGCGGCATCGCGCGGCGCCGCCTGCGGCGGCCCGGCAACCCGTATTTGATCAGACCGAATGGCATCGCGGCAGCCGGCTCCCTTGACGATCCGTTGCGTCTTCGCCCGCCAGACTCAAGCGTCCAGCGTGTGGTCGTATTCCCATTGCGAGAGCGTGGTCGAATAGCTTCGCCATTCGTCCAGCTTGAGCTTTACGTAGCTGTTCACGAATACATCGCCAAACGCCGCGCGCGCCATTTTATTCCTGTCGAACAGGCGGAGCGCGTCGAGAAGGTTGAGCGGGAGCCGGCGGATGCGGCGCAGCCGATCCCCCTCGGTATACATGTTGATGTCGAGGCGCTTGCCCGGATCCCGCCCGTTCTCGATACCGTCGAGGCCCGCGGCGAGCACGCCCGCCTGCGCCAGATAGGGGTTGGCCGCCCCGTCCATCAGGCGCAGCTCGAACCGTCCGGCCTCGGGGATGCGGATCATGTGGGTGCGGTTGTTGCCGGAATAGCTGATCGCGCTGGGCGACCAGGTGGCGCCCGACAGCGTCACCGTGGCGTCGATCCGCTTGTAGCTGTTGACCGTCGGGTTGAACAGCGCGCACAGCGCGTCCGCCGAGTGGACGATCCCGCCGAGGAAGCTGTAGGCGAGCGCCGACAGTCCGAGCTCGCCATCCTCGTCGAGGAACAGGTTCCGGCCTTCCCCGTCCCACAGCGACACATGGGCGTGGCAGCCATTGCCGGTGAGGGTGGGGAACGGCTTGGGCATGAAGGTCGCGCGGTAGGTGTGGCGCTCGGCGATCGTCTTGACCATGAATTTGAAGAACGCGTGGCGGTCGGCGGTGACCAGGCAATCGTCGTATTCCCAGTTCATCTCGAACTGGCCGTTCGCGTCCTCGTGGTCGTTCTGATAGGGCTTCCAGCCGAGCTCGATCATCGCATCGCAGATCTCGCCGATGACGTCGAAACGCCGCATCAACGCGGCCTGGTCGTAGCAGGGTTTCTCCTGCAGGTCGCGCGGATCGGAAACCGCGATCTCGTCCGGCGCGAGAAGGAAGTACTCGCACTCGACGCCGGTCTTCATCCGGTATCCGGCGGCTTCCGCGCGCGCGATCTGGCGTTTCAGCACCACCCGGGGCGAGGCTTCGACGGGTGCGCCGTCCATCCACAGATCGGAGGCGAGCCAGCCGACCTCGCGGTTCCAGGGGAGCTGGACCAGGCTTTCCGGGTCGGGGATCGCGAACATGTCGGGATCGGCGGGGGTCATGTCGAGCCAGGCGGCGAAACCCGCGAAACCCGCGCCCTCGTTCTGCATTTGGCCGATCGCCCGCGCCGGCACCAGCTTCGAGCGGAGCACGCCGAACAGATCGACGAAGCTGATCAGGAAATAGCGGATGCCCTTGTCCTCGGCCACCTTGGCGAGATCGATGGTCATGTCCCTCCCCTTGTTGGAAACGCGGCCTTGCTAACCGCGCCCCGGTATCCAGTCGGTCCCGGCGAGCGGCACGCCCGCCATCGCCGCCGCCTCGACGGTGAGCGCCACGAGATCCTCGGGCTCGAGGTTGAGCACATGGCTCTTGCCATTGGCCCTGGCGATCGTCTGAAGCTCCAGCACCATCACGGTGAGATAGTTCCTGAGCCATCTCGCGCCCTGTTCCGGATCGAGACGGGCTTCGAGATCGGCGTCCTGGGTGGTCACCCCCACCGGGCAGCGGCCGGTGTGACAATGGTGGCAGGCGCCGGGCTCGGTGCCGATGGCGCGGTAGTCCTCGAGATAGACCGGGCGGTTGCAGCCGAGCGCCACCATCGCCGCCGAACCGATCGAAACCGCGTCGGCGCCCAGAGCGAGCGCCTTGGCGACATCGGCGCCGGTCCTGATGCCGCCGGAGACGACAAGCTGCACCTTGCGGTGCATGTCGAGCTCCTGCAGCGCCTCGACCGCCCGGCGGACGGCGGGCAGCGTGGGGATGCCGACATGCTCGATGAAGACGTCCTGGGTCGCGGCGGTGCCCCCCTGCATGCCGTCGAGCACGACCACGTCGGCGCCCGACTTGACCGCGAGCGGCACGTCGAATTGCGGCCTGGAGGCGCCGATCTTCACGTAAACCGGCTTCTCCCAGTCGGTGATCTCGCGCAGCTCCCGGATCTTGATCGCCAGGTCGTCGGGCCCGGTCCAGTCGGGATGGCGGCAGGCGCTGCGCTGGTCGATGCCGACCGGAAGATCGCGCATTCTGGCCACCCGCTCGGTGATCTTCTGGCCGAGCAGCATGCCGCCGCCGCCGGGCTTGGCGCCCTGGCCGACGACGACCTCGATCGCGTCCGCCCGGCGCAGATCGTCGGGGTTCATGCCGTAGCGCGACGGCAGGACCTGATAGACCAGGGTCTTGGAGGATTGCCGCTCTTCCTCGGTCATCCCGCCGTCGCCGGTGGTCGAGCTCGTGCCCATCGCGGTGCAGGCCCGCCCGATCGCTTCCTTGGCGTTGGCGCCGAGCGCGCCGAAGCTCATCCCCGCCACGGTGATGGGGATGGCGAGCTCGACGGGTTTGGAGGCGAAGCGGTCGCCGAGCACGACATCGGTATCGCAGCGCTCGCGATAGCCTTCGAGCGGGTAGCGCGACATCGATGCGCCGAGAAACAGCAAATCGTCGAAGCTCGGCAGAGGGCGCTTGCCGCCGAAACCGCGGATCTCGTAGACGCCCCGGTCGGCCGCGCGGTGGATCTCGGCCAGCACATGGTCGGGGAAGGCGGCGGACGGGCGCAGCGCGCGGCGGTCGACGCTCATCGATAGGCGTCCGCGTTGTCTACGTTGAAATGATAGAGCCTGCGGGCCGAACCGAAGCGCCGGAACGCCGCCGGATCGGCATCTATTTCGGCCCGTTCGAGGAGCGCGCAAAGGCGGTCGCAATGCTCCGGGGTCATCTCCTTTTCGATGCAGTCGGCGCCGAGACGCCCGGTCCTGCCGCCGACAAAGATCGCCGCCTCGTAGATCGAATCGCCCAGATCCTCGCCGGCATCGCCGCACACCACCAGATTGCCGGACTGCGCCATGAACGCGCTCATATGGCCGACCGATCCGCCGACGACGATGTCGACGCCCTTCATCGAGATGCCGCAGCGCGGCCCGGCATCGCCCTCGATCACCAGCAGGCCGCCATGGGCCGACGCGCCGGCGCATTGCGAGGCGTTGCCGCGGACCCGCACCGTCCCCGACATCATGTTCTCGCCGACACCGGTGCCGCAGTGCCCGTTTATCGTCAGCGCGGCGGCCTGGTTCATGCCGCCGCAGTAATACCCGACATGGCCGTCGATCTCGATCGAGACCGGGACGGTGAGGCCCGCGGCGACCGCATGCGCCCCCTTCGGTTGGGCGATGCGCCACGCGGTTTGGTTGGTATCGGCGGCGAGCGCATGCAGCCGCGCGTTGAGCTCGCGGACCGATGAGGTCGAGAGGTCGACCCTGGTCATGACCCCGCCTCGAGCGACCACATATAGACCGTCGAGGGTTCGGGCTCCCAGATCTTCGCCTGGTTGACCCCGGGAAGCTCGGCGAGGGAGCGGAATTCGGACGCCATCGCCACCCAGTCGTCGGTTTCGGCAAGGACGGCGGGCTTGCAGGCGAAGGCGTCGCGCAGCACCGCGAAGCCGTCCGCCGTGCCGACCGCGAAGGTGTAGAAACCGTCCAGATCCTCGAGCCCGGCCTCCATCGCCTCCCTGAGGCTGGCGCCTTCGCCGAGACGGTAGGCGAAATAGCGGGCCGCGACCTCGGTGTCGTTGTCCGATTCGAATCTGAGCCCGCGCCGCTGCAGACGCAGCCGCAGCCGGTTGTGGTTGCTGAGCGAGCCGTTATGCACCAGGCAGACGTCGTCGGCCGCGATGAAGGGGTGCGAATGCTCCGTCGTGACCGCGCTCTCGGTCGCCATCCTTGTATGTCCGATGGCGTGGGTGCCGGCCATCTCCCCGACCCCGAAGCGCGCGGTGATATCGCCGGGCAGGCCCTTGTCCTTGAACACCTCGATCAGCCGCCCGTACCCCATGACCCGGATATCGGAACGGTTTCCGGCGATCCAGTCGACCACCCGGCCGGCGGTCCCCGCGATGCGCAGCACCGCGTGGTTCGCCCGCACGTCGATTTCGGGCGACGCGCCGAGCGCGGCGGCAAGCGCTCCGCCGAGCGCGTTCCAGTCATGGTCCGGTTCGGGCGCGAACAGCGTGAGCTTGCAATCGGCTTCGGGGACCGGGTCGTGAAATACGGCGAGCCCGGCGCTGTCGGGGCCGCGATCGGCCATGCCGGCGAGCATCGTCGCGAACCGGGCGCCGAGCTCGCCCCGGAGCGCGGGGTTCTTGAGAAACAATCCGACAATGCCGCACATCGACGCCTCCCGGCTTCGGAGCCGGAAACCTAGCCCGCGCCTCGATAGCGCGCAAACCATCGCATCTTCGGGGAGCGCTGCCGCGCCGGCTCAGCCGACGCAGGGAACGCAATGGGTGACGGCGGGGTCGATTTCGAGGCGTCGCGGCGGGATCGGCTCGCCGCATTCGAGGCACTCGCCGTAGCTGCCGTCGTCGATCCGCTTGAAAGCGGCCTCGATGCGCTGCAGCCGGCCGTGGCGTCTGGTCTCGGTGGCTTCGGCCATCGCGCGGACCTGGATGGCGTCCATTCGCGACAGCCGCCCGATCGCCTGCTGATCGAGCTCTACCGGAGCGCGGTCCTCGGCCGTCGACGCGCTTGCGTGAAGCAGCGCCTCGCGTTCTTCGAGGAGCAGCTTGCGCATCGCCTCGACGTCGACTGCCGTATCGCCGGCCATCGTCCGGTCTCCGTCCCGCGGCCGCGTGCTACCGGTCTCGACTCTAGCACGGTATCGGGGGGACCAAGGCGAGTATTCGCGGGGCTGGACCGGCAGCGACAAAACCGGGCAAGTTGGCGCCGCGGCTGGGTGGGATCGAGTAGTGAAGTACCAGGTTCTTCAGGACGTCTTCGGCTTCGATTCCTTCCGGCTCGGCCAGGAGGCGGTGATCGACGCCGTGCTCGCCGGGCGCGACGCGCTGGCGGTGATGCCGACCGGCGGCGGCAAGTCGCTGTGCTTCCAGGTTCCGGCTCTGGTTCGCGGCGGGTTGACGGTGGTGGTCTCCCCGCTGGTCGCCCTCATGCAGGATCAGGTGGCGGCGCTCCGCTTGGCGGGCGTCGCGGCGGATGCGATCCATTCCCTGCACCCGCGCGCGGAAAACGTCGCCATCTGGCGCCGCGTCGCCGCCGGCGAGACCCGGCTGCTCTATCTCGCTCCGGAGCGGCTGATGACCGAACGGATGCTGGCGGCGCTCTCACGCCTGCCGATTTCGTTGTTTGCCGTCGACGAGGCGCACTGCGTTTCGCAATGGGGCCCGTCCTTCCGGCCTGAATACGCGGCGCTCTCCGCCCTCCGCCCGCGGTTCCCCGACGTGCCGATACTGGCGCTGACCGCGACGGCGGACGAGGTGACGCGCGAGGACATCTCGGCCCGGCTGCTGTCGCCCGACGCCGCGCAATTCGTCGCCGGTTTCGACCGGCCCAATATCCGGCTCGCCGTGGAGCCGCGAAACTCGGCAAGGCGCCAGCTTCTCGCCTTCGTCAAGCAGCGCCGCGGGCAGAGCGGCATCGTCTACTGCCTGTCGCGCCGCAAGGTCGAGCAAACCGCGGCGTTGCTGGAAAGCGAAGGGTTCCGCGCGCTCCCCTACCATGCCGGAATGGCCGCGGAGGACCGAAACGCCAACCAGGACATCTTCATCGCCGAGCCGGGGGTGGTGATCGTCGCGACCATCGCCTTCGGCATGGGCATCGACAAGCCCGATGTCCGCTACGTCTTCCACACCGACATCCCGTCGGGGATCGAGGCCTATTACCAGGAGATCGGCCGCGCGGCCCGCGACGGAGCCCCCGGCGAGGCGTGCATGCTCTACGGGCTCGACGACATCCGCATGCGCCGGATGTTCATCGACGGCGATGACAGCGGCGACGACCACAAGCGGCGCGCGCACAAGCGGCTCGACGCCCTGGTCGGGTTTTGCGAGACGCCGGGCTGCCGCCGGGTGACGTTGCTGGCCTATTTCGGCGAGCGCACGGGGCCCTGCGGCAATTGCGATACCTGTCTCGATCCCGTCGCCCTGGTCGAGGCGACCGACGATGCACGCCTCGCGCTCTCCGCCGTGGTGCAGACCGGCCAGCGCTTCGGCGCCGCCCATGTCATCGACGTGCTCGCGGGCGCCCGGACCGAAAAGGTTGTCAAGTTCGACCACCATCTCCGCGAGGTCTTCGGCGGCGGGTCGCATCACACCAAGACGGTCTGGCGCAGCATCTTCCGCCAACTCACCGCCGCCGGGCACCTGCATCTCGACATCGCGGGCTATGGCGGGCTCAGCACCACCGAACCCGGGCAGGCGCTGCTCCGCGGCGAAAGCGGGTTCCAGCGCCGCGCGGAGACGGCAAAGCCGAAGCGGACGCCGGGCGAGCCGACATCCGGCGAGCCGGCATCCGGGCCGGCCACGCCCCCGTTGACCGACGCCGATACCGCCCTGTTCTCCCGCCTCAAGCAGCTCCGCCTGCGGCTTGCAAAGGAGCGCGGGGTGCCGGCATTCGCCGTCTTCCCGGACCGCTCGCTGACCGAGATGGCGCGCAAACGCCCGCAAAGCCGCGAAGGCTTCGCCGAAATCCACGGCGTCGGGGCGGCCAAGCTCAAGGCCTTCGCCGATCTCTTCCTGGCCGAGATCGGCGCCGGCGCGTGACCGCGCGGGAACGGCTTTTCTTCGCCCTCCTCCTCGGCCTCGTGGTCGGGCTCGATCCGCTGTCGATCGACATCGCACTGCCGGCGGCGCAGGAAATGGCGTCGGACCTCGGCACCGATCTCTCCTCGATCCAGCTCAGCCTCAGCCTGTTCGTTTTCGGCATGGCGGCGGGGCAGCTCGTCTACGGGACGATGTCGGACCGTTTCGGGCGCCGCCCGGTGCTCCTGTTCGCGCTCGTCCTCTATGTCGGCGCCTCTGCCGCTCTGGTGATTTCGCCCGGTATCGAGATGCTGGTGATCGCCCGGCTGGTCCAGGGCCTCGCGGCCGCGGCGACCCAGGTGATATCGCGCGCCATCGTCCGCGACCGGCTCGACCGCGAAGCGGCGTCGCGGGTTCTCTCGCATGTCTTCCTGGTCCTCGGGATCATGCCGATCGTGACCCCGGTGATCGGCGCCTGGCTGACCGAGTCCGTGGGATGGCGGTCGGTCTTCACGGTGATGCTCGCCTATGGGGCGGCGGCGCTGCTGATCCACTGGCGATGGCTGCCCGAGACCAACGAGGCGCCCGACCGCGATGCGCTTTCGCCCGAACGGCTGTTCGCGGCGTTTTCGCATGTCGCCGGGAACGGCCTCTTCTGGTCCTATGTCGCCTGCGGGGCGGCGGCGTTCTGCGCGCTGTTCGCCTTCCTCAGCGGCTCGCCCGCCGCCTTCATCGTCCATCTCGGCGAAACCCCGGAATCGTTCGGCTATTTCTTTGCGCTGGTGATGGTGGGAAACCTGATCGGCTACCCGGTGGGCAGCCGTCTGGTCGTCCGTCTCGGCATCGACCGGCTGCTGATGTGCGGCACGCTGGGCGGGCTCGCATCGGGTCTTGCCATCGCCGGCCTCGCCATCGGCGGCGTCGCCAGCCCGTGGGCGATCGTCGTGCCGGTCTTCGCCTATATGTTCTCCTTCGCGCTGATCCTGCCGCCGGCGACGGCGGGCGCGTTGTCGCCGTTTCCCCGGGTTGCCGGCGCCGCTTCGTCGCTCCTCGGCGTCACCCAGCTCGGCGCCGGCGCGCTGGCGGGCGCCATCGTCGCCGGCCTCGACGACGGGACGCAGATGCCGCTTGCGGTCGGCATCGCCGCGGCGTCGGTCGCCGGGCTGCTCGCCTTCCTATGCGTGCGCCGGCGGGCCGGCAGCGAACGGCGGCGCTAGGGGTGGAGCGACACGCAGATCGGCTCCTCGCCCGGGTTTCGCTCGCGCCCCAGGGTCTGGAGGGCCTCCTCGGCGGCGTCGAGGGCGAATTCGTGGGTGTGCAGCCGTTCCAGCCGGTATTTGTTCTCTGCCAGCATGCGGAACGCCTCGACATAGGCGTCTCGGGCCTGGGAATAGACGCCCTTGAGGACGAGCTCCTTGTAGATCACCGCCTCGACATCGAGCCTGACGGTCTGGTCCTTGGCCTTGATCCCGCTCAGCACAACGGTTCCGCCGATCCGGGTCGCCGCGACCGCGTGCTCGACCGCGGACGCCGCGCCCGGCACCACGTCGAGCGCGACATCGACGCCCCGCCCGCCGGTGATCGCCATGACGCGTTCGACCACATCCTCGCGGTCGGCTTCGATGGTGTGGTCGGCGCCGAGCGCCTCTGCCAGGCGGAGCTTGTAGGCGCTGCGCGAGGTCCCGGTGACGATGATCGTGCCCGCCCCGGCCTCGCTGGCGGCGACCACGGCGCCGAGCCCGCGCTGGCCGTGGCCGAGGATCAGCACGGTGTCGCCCATCCCGGTCGCCGGCACATGCACCGCCCAGCGGATCCCCGCCGCGATCGGCTGGTAGAGCAGCGCCAGGGCGAGCGGCATGGTCTCCGGCACCCTGTGCAGCATGGTGCGCTCGTGCAGGTGGATATATTCGCTGTAGCCGCCCCACAGCCCGTGGCCCACGTCGCGCGGCGTGTAGCCGTAGCAGGGCGGCGCGCCGGGCGGCATCAGCGACCGGCAGTTGTGGTAGGCGCCGCCGAGGCAGAGCGCGCAGCGCCCGCAGGAGAGATGCGGCTCCAGCGCCACCCTGTCGCCGACCGCGACGCCCCATAGCCGGGCCGCCTCCTCGCCGATCTCGGCGATGCGTCCGACCGGCTCGTGGCCGGGGATGACGGGATAGCGCATGATGCCCTTGGCGGCGAAATTGCCGCGATACTGGTCGACATCCGAACCGCACAGGCCGCAGGCCTCGACCCGGAGCAGCGCTTCCTTGGCCCCGACCGGCGGCACCTCGTGTTCGTCGGGCTCGATGCGGCGGTCCGCAACCTGCACCATCACCCTGGATTTCATGCGCCGCCTCCCGCGCTGCCGGAAACGAGACTATCGGCTGGCGGAAAGGCCAACAAGCGACCACAATCGGGCGAGTGGGACGCCTGCCGGCCGGACTTGCCTTGCCGGACCGTAATCGCTGGCGGTCGTACCGCGGCGCGAATCGGGGTCTCGCAGCATTGGCATGGCCCGTGATGGGGCAGACCGAAACGGCATGAGCACACCGGCCGCCGTCGCAAATCGCCTCGGGCAACTTTCCGCCCGCCTCGCCACAGCGCGACAGTCCGATCTGCACCGCTACGGACGATTTTTCGCGGCGCTGGGTGCGCGGGTCGAAGGCGCGCGGGCGGTGGCGCGCGAGTTGGACCGGCTGCTCGCCCGCAGGTTCAACGCTCTCGACTACCTGCGCGCGGATGAGCACGGGTTGTCGAGGATCGTGGCGGATATGCTCGATCCGCGCGGCACACACGGTCAGGGAACGGGCTCCCTGTCGGAGCTGTTGGGACTGGACGGCGACGCCGATGCCGAGGAACGTTTGAAGGAACCTCTGCGTCGCGCCATGCAGGGTGGAGCCCACTCCCGCCTCTGGCTCTGGTACCGTTACTTGGAGGAGCATCGGGATTGAGGGCCGCTGATGGCCCGGCTGCACGAGGAGTCGCGGAACGCGGGAAAATTGGGAAAATTGACGGACTACTTCAGCCGTCGCTTGGTCGGGGTAGGGAGAGCGGCCGTTCCGATCGTCGACGAGGTCTTGGCGAGTCGTTGACGAGCGGCTCGTGCCCGCAACATCCAGGCGGGGCAATATCACGCGGCGTCGGCTGGCCGCACGCGTCGAGCGATCTCCGCTCCGCGCTCCTGTTCTACTCGCGCGATGTCGTACTGGCTCTGGAGACCGATCCAGAACGGCGCGCCGTTGCCGAAATAGAGACCGAGCCGCACCGCCGTGTCGGCGGTTATCGAACGGCGGCCGTTCAGAATGTCCGTCACCCGGCCCGACGGAACGCCGAGGTCCAGCGCCAGCCTGTTGGCGCTCAAGCCCCTCGCCTCGAGTTCGCGCTTCAGCAGTCTGCCGGGGTGCGATATCGGGAGCATGGCGTTCATCCCCTGTGATAATCGACAATCTCGACTTCGTAGGCGTCACCCGTCCGAAACTCGAAGCAAATCCGCCAGGACCCGTTGACCGTCATCGCCCATTGACCTGCGCGGGTCATTTGAGCTTGTGCAAGCCCACGCTCTTGAGTGGGCTCAGGTCGCCAAGCGTCTTGGCGGCATTGAGCGCCAATGGCAAGTCGATGGCGGCAGAGAAGTCCAAACCGCGATACCGGTTGGGCGGTCTGAACCTGCGCAGGGCGCAACGGCTTCCCGATAGTCGGCAAATCCTCGCCGCGCGCCCGCGCGCGCCGTCGCGATCGAGACTATCGGCTGGCGGAAGGGCCAACAAGCAAGCACAATCGGGCGATGGAACCTGTATCGCTGCCGCGGCTCAGCCTGGCCGAACGCGACCGCCGCTACGCCGCCGTGCGCGCGGCGATGGCGGAGGCCGGCCTCGACTGCATCGTCGCGCCCGAGAACACCGGCGAGTGGGACGCCTGCCAGCCGGATGGGCGCTATTTGACCGCGATCGGCGGCGGCGGCACCGCTGTGGCGGCGATCTTTCCGGCCACCGGCGCGCCCGTTGCGATCGTCCGCGAGCCCCGGCGGGTCGAGTTCTGGCAGGCGGCCCAGGACTGGGTCGCCGACATCCGCGCGACCCGCGAGGGCCGCTGGGGCGAGGCGATGGCGGCCGCGCTCGGCGATCGTTGCGGCGGAAGGGCGCGGGTCGGCATCGCCGGGCTCGAAGGCGTGCTGCGGTTTCCCGACGGCACGATGTCGTCGGGCGAGCTTCGCGCCCTCCAACAGGCCTTCCCGGAAGCCGGGTTCGTCGATGCGACCGCGCTGATGCACGACGTCCGGCAGGTCAAGAGCGCCGAGGAGATCGCGCTGATCGAGCGCGCGCAAATCTGCGCCGATGCGATCAGCGAGGCGGTCTTCGAACACGCCCGGGCCGGCGTGACCGAGCACGAGCTCTATGCCGAGATGATGGCGGCCCATATCCGGAGCGGCGGCGAGGTGCCGGCCATGCTGCTGCTCGGGATCGGCAAGGCGCCGAGCCAGACCTACCTGCTGCCGACCTTCCGCGCGCTGGAGCAAGGCGACATCCTGATCTGCGAATCCGAGATCAAATATGCGGGCTATATGGCGCAAAGCATCGAGTCGGTATCGCTCGGCCCGCCCGGGGCCGATTACGAGCGAATGTTCGAGGCCTCGCTGTCATGCTTCGAGATGCTGATTGGGGCGATCCGCCCGGGCGTCGCTTACGCGGAGCCGATCGGTCTCTGGGGCGAGCACATGGAGAAGGCGGGGTTCAGGGCCGCGCCCACCATGGGCCACGGGGTCGGCCTCGGCCAGGACGGCCCGACCACCCGGGCGGGCGGCGATGGGCAGGGCCGCATCGTCGAGGCCGGGCATTGCCTCATCCTCAAACCCTGGGCGACCTCCGCCGACGGCGAACGCGCGGTCCGCGCCGGCAACACCATCGTGGTGGAACAGAGCGGCGCGCGGAGGCTCGGCCGATTGCCGATGGAATTCCGCACGATTCGCTGACCTTGGGGGCCGCTGACCGCCCGTCAGAGGTTGAAGATATCGATCGGCCCGACGATGCGGTCGTCGAGCACGAACACCGTCTTCTGCGCGATCGTCAACCCGGCTCCGGTCCGCCTGAGCGTGTAGGCGTAGCGTCCGGCGCGGAGGATCGGCGGGTCTGTCCGGCGGAAGCTGTTGACCAGCCAGGTGGCGGACACCCCGATTTCGCCGCCCCCGGTTTCGACCGCCCGGACATTGCTTACGAGATGGGCGGTATGGGGCAGCGGCGCGTTGGCGAATGAATCCCCGCCTTCGATGCGGAAGATGCGCGCCTCCAGCCCGGCGCGGTCGAGATAGATCAGGCTGACATCGTTGTCCGGGTCCTCGCTGAAACCCTCCTCGCCCACCATCGCCGGCGCCCAGTAAACCGCGTCGTCGGTGTAGAGCGCGAGCCACGCCTGCCACTCCCGGTGGTCGAGATGGTAGGCCTCGCGGTGCAGCAGGTCGGCCGCCTCGGCGGTCAGCGCCGCGTCGAAGCCGCTCACGGCCGGTCCAGCCGGCGCCGCCACTCGCGCCAGAAGCCATGGAACGGGGTCTCGCTCTCGCGCCCGGGATTGCTGTAGAGCGGTTCCGCGCCGAGCTCGCGGGCGGCATCGTCGGCGCCCTCGACCATCGTCGCATGGCCGAGCGCGAGGTCGTTCCAAGCCGCCCCGCCGGCCGCCATCGAACCGGCATGGGCGACCTCCATCGCGCGCACGTCGTCGGGCACGGCGAGGCTGGACGGCAGGAAGAAGTCCTCGTATTTGCGGATCCGCGCGCGCCGCGCCTCCCGGCTCTCCCCGATCGGCGCCAGGCACCAGGTGTCGATCTCGGTGAGGTCGACGGCGACCGGCCGCCACAGCCGGATACAGGTCGAGGCGACATCGTTGAGGAAGAAATTGGGGAACACCGTCACCGTGCGGCCGCGGTCGATCATCCAGCGCGCCTTGCCGGCGCCGAAACGCGCCGCGATCGCTTCGCGCGCCTCGTTCAGCGGGGCGGACCCGGGTGAGCCCCGGTCCGACCAGTTGATCATGTGGCCGTTGCCGACGTCGTAGCCGCCCGACCGGATGCTTTCGAGGTCGAGGATGCGGCTCGCCTCGGTCTTCTCCCGGGCATCGCCGTTGCCGCCCGCCAGCGCCTCGCGCTGGCGCACCGTGTGGGCGAAGTTCCGGTGCACCGTGGCGACGTGATAGCCGTCGGTCGAATTCTCCGTCTGCAGCTTCCAGTTGGCGCGCATGACATAGGTGCTCTCGCCCTTCAGCACCTCCATGCCCTGTTCCGACTGGTCGGCCATCAGGTCGATGAACGGCCGGGCGCCGCCGAGGAAGGACTCGAGATCCTCGACATCCGCGTCGAGACAGGCGAAGACGAAGCCGCGATAGGCGGCGACCCGGGGGACCGGCTTGAGATCGGTGCCGAGCCGCTCCAGCGCTTCCCGGCTGTAGCCCGTATCGCGCCCCCGCACGCGGATGCACCTGCCGTCGGCGTTGAACGCCCAGCCGTGATAGCGGCAGGTGATGGTGGGCTGAACCCCGCTGCGCCCGCGCGTCAGCATCGAGCCGCGATGCGGGCAGGAATCGTGAAAGCAGCGGATTTCGCCGTCGAGGCCGCGGATCGCGAATACCGGGTAGCGCCCGATCGTGCCCCGCACATAGCGGCCGCGTTCGCGAAGCTGGCTGTCGTGGCAGATATAGCTCCAGCAGCGCCGGAAGATCCGCTCGATTTCGCGCTCGAACAGGCCGGGCTCGACGAAGGCGGCGCGCCTGACCCGGAACACGCCGTCTGCGGGGCGGTCGTCGACGAAGTCCTGGACGGGGCTATCGGTCATTTCGGGCGCCGATGGTCCGGGCCGCCGCCTCCGCTGTCAACTGGACGGCGCGGATGTCGTGACTAAGATGCGCCGCGGCTGCTTCTGAGGGGAAGGACAAGCGTGTGAATGCAAGCGGCGGGCTAGCCGGCGCCCGAAAGCCGGTCGCGTTCGGCGACATGCGCGGCTGGATCGAGGCGTTGCGGGCGGCGGGCGAGCTGCGCGAGATCGCCGCCGAGGTCGACTGGGACGTCGAGCTCGGCACGATCCACCGCATGGCGCAGGGCAAGGGCGACCGCCCGGCGTTCCTGTTCCAGAACATCAAGGACTATAACGGCGAGGACGCGCGCTGCCGGGAGGTGTTCGTCGGCGGTCAGGGCGCCTATTCGCGCCTCGCCATGATGTTCGGCCTGCCCCCGGATACGCCGATCCAGGATCTGGTCTGGATCTGCCGCACCATCTTCAACGAACGCATCCCGCCGGTCACCGTGGAGCACGGCCCGGTGAAGGAGAACATCCTTACCGGAGAGGATATCGACCTGTTGTCGTTCCCGGTGCCCAAGTGGAACCGGCTGGATGGCGGCCGCTACGTGCTCACCTATGCCGGCTGCGTGACCAAGGACCCGGATAGCGGGCTGCACAATGTCGGCATCTATCGCGGCATGGTGGGCGGCAGGGACAAAATCCCCGTCCTGATGTGGCGGGCCCAGCACTGGGGCGGGCATTTCACCAAATACGAGGAGAGAGGCGAGAAGATGCCGGTCGCCTTCGTGCTCGGCTGGGAGCCCTCGCTCGGCTTCACCGCCGGCGCGCCGGTGCCGCGCCAGATCTCCGAATACGACGTGATGGGCGCCATACGCGGCGCGCCCGTTGAGCTGGTCCCCTGCGAGACGGTGCCGCTCAAGGTGCCGGCGAGCGCCGAGATCGTCATCGAGGGCTGGATCGACCCGGACCCCGCGACCTTCATGGCGGAGGGGCCCTATGCCGAGTTCACCGGTTACTACGCGACCGAGCGAACCCCCAAGCACACCGCGCAAGTGACCTGCATCACCCATCGCAACGACCCGATCTTTCGCGGCACCGTCGAAGGGGCGCTCCCCTACAGCTTTGCCGAGAACGCGATCATGAGTTCGATCCAGCGCTCGGCGACGGCGTGGAACGCGCTCGAACGGGCGGGCGTGCCCGGGGTGACCGACGTCTTCGGCATGCCGATCCATGCCGGGGTCAACATGTCGGTGCAGATCCGCCAGACCTATCGCGGCCAGGCCAAGCAGGTCGCGGCCGCTCTTTGGGGCGATTCGTCGTCCCATGTCCGCTACAAGCACGTCATCGTCGTCGACGAGGACATCGACATCCACGACTACGCCGCCGTCGACTGGGCGCTCGCCTGGCGGGTCAATGCCGGCGAGGGCGACATCGTGATCTTTCCCGGCACCTGGGGCGCCGGGCTCGACCCCTCGGTCCGCCGGCGCGACGCCGATGTCCATCTGTTCGGCACCGGCAAGTGGCACCGGGTGCTGATCGACGCGACGATCAACCTCGACTACCCGCCCGAGCGCGACGGCCGCCGCTACCCGCCGACGGTCGAAGCCGATGGAAGAGGACAAGCGCGCCGCGCTCGCCCGCTGGTCGGCGCTCGGGCTCGACGACCTGAAATAGACCGCCCCAATATCCGAAGGGAGTACGCGATGGACCAGCCCGAAGGTCTTTCCAACCGCCTGCAGCCGCGCCAGTTCGGCGATCTCCGCGGCTGGATCGAGGCGCTCGACATCGCCGGCGAGCTGCAGCGCGTAGGCGCCAGGGTGGACTGGGATTGCGAGCTCGGAACGATCGCCCGCAAGACCTTCGGGACCGGGCACGGCCGGGCGCTGCTGTTCGACAATATCGAGGGCTACGGGCCGGAAGACGACGTCTGGTCGCGCGCCGTCTTTACCGGCGGGCTGTCGAACTATTCGAGGGTCGCGATGATGCTGGGCCTGCCGCAGGACGCGCCGGTGCGCGACCTGGTGCTGGCGACCCGGCATTATCTGCAGCAGAGCGTGCCGCCGAAAGAGGTCAAGACCGGCAGGGTCAAGGAGAACGTGGTCACCGGCGACGACATCGACATCTACAAGGTCCCGGTGCCGCGCTGGCACCGGGAGGACGGCGGGCGCTACATCAACACCTACCAGGCGACGGTGACCATGGACCCCGATACCGGGGTCCACAATGTCGGCATCTATCGCGGCATGCTGGGCCAGAAGGACACGATGCCGATCCTCCTGTGGCGGGCGCAGAACTGGGGCGTCCATTTCCAGAAATGGGCCGACCGGGGGATGAAGATGCCGGTCGCCCATGTCTATGGCTGGGAACCGGCGATGCCCTATTGCGCCTCGGCGCCGGTGCCGACGGGGGTTTCCGAGTACGACGTGATGGGCGCGATCCGCGGCGAGCCGGTGCCGGTGGTCAAATGCGAGACCTCCGATTTGATGGTGCCGGCCGACGCCGAGATGGTGATCGAAGGCTATATCGATCCCGACCCGGCGACCTTCGAGCAGGAGGGGCCGTTCGGCGAGTACACCGGGTATTTCGGCGGCGATCAGGGACCCAAGCACGTCACCAAGGTGACTTGCGTCACCTATCGCGACGGCTCGATCCATCGCGGCACGCTGGAGGGCACGCTGCCCAAGATGCTCAACGAGAACTCGATCACCAGCTCGATCCAGCGCGCCGGCGTCGCCTGGAACGTGCTCGAGCGCGCCGGCGTCCCGGGGATCACCGATGCCCACTGCGCGCCGGCCAATAACGGCACCACGCTGATGATCCAGATGCGCCAGACCTATCGCGGCCAGGCCAAGCAGGCGGCGGCGGCGATCTGGGGATCGAACGCGTCGCATCTCCGCTACAAGAACATCTGGGTGGTCGATGAGGATATCGACATCCACGACTACGGCGCGCTCGACTGGGCCTTCGCCTACCGGGTCAACGCGGCCGAGGACGACATCGTGTTCTTCCCGGGCTCCTGGGGTTCGCTGCTCGACCCCTCGACCCGCCTCAAGGACCGCGACCCGATGCTCTACGGCACCGGCAAGTGGTGCCGGGTGCTGATCGACGCCACGGTCAATCTCGACTTCGAGCCGGAAGAGGCCTATGGCGGCGAGCGCTATCCGCCGATGGTGATCCCCCACGACGAGGACATGGAACGCGTCAACACCCGCTGGGAGGAGTACGGCTTCGAGCCCGAGGAGTGAGGCTAGCGCCGCTCGCGGAAGAAGGCCTGCAACAGCGCCGCCGCCCGGACCTCCCCGATGCCGCCATAGATCTCCGGGCTGTGGTGGCAGGACGGCCGGTCGAAGATCCGCGCCCCGTTCTCGACGCCGCCGCCCTTGCGGTCGGCGGCGCCGAAATAGAGCCGGCGGATGCGCGCAAACGCGATCGCCTGGGCGCACATCGGGCACGGCTCCAGCGTGACATAGAGATCGCAGCCGGCAAGCCGCTTCCCCCCGAGGCGGCGGGCGGCGGCGCGGATCGCCAGCATCTCGGCGTGCGCGGTGGGATCGGCGTCCCGCTCGGTGCGGTTGGCGGCTTCGGCCAGTATTTCCCCGCTGCGGGCGTCGACGATCACCGCGCCCACCGGCACCTCGCCCGCTTCGCCGGCGGCTTGCGCGAGCGCCAGCGCGCGGTCCATCCAGCTTTCGTCGGAACCGGGCATCGCCGAACCATCCGGCGCGCCCGGCAAGCGGTCAAGCCCGCGCCGGCGATTCGGGAGCGGCGGCGCGGAATCCGAAATCGGGGTAGAGTGCCGTCGATGAAACGACCGGTCATAGGCCTCACCCTCGATTCCGAGCCCGCCGGCGGGTATGCCGGCCAGCCGTGGTACGCGATCCGGGAGAACTATTGCGGCGCGGTGATCCGGGCGGGCGGGCTGCCCTTCCTGCTGCCGCACGAACCCGAGCAGGCGGCGGACTATCTCGAGCGGATCGACGGGCTGATCGTCACCGGCGGAGCGTTCGACGTCGACCCCGCGCTGTTCGGCGCGGACACAAGGCACGCCAGCGTGACGACCAAGGACCGGCGCACGGCGTTCGAGAGATCGGCGACCGAAGGGGCGCTTGAGCGCGACATGCCGGTGCTCGGCATCTGCGGCGGGCAGCAGCTCCTCAACGTGGTCCTCGGCGGCACCCTGATCCAGCACATCCCGGACGAGGTCGAAGGCGCGCTCGCCCATGAGCAGCCGAACCCGCGCACCGAGCCCGGCCACACGGTCGCCGTCGTCCCCGACAGCCTGCTCCACAAGGTGGTGGGCGCGACCGAGATGGCGGTCAACAGCGCCCACCACCAGGCCGCGCTGGATGTCGGCGACGGCGTGCTGATCGACGCAATCGCGCCCGACGGGGTGATCGAGGGGATCGAGAGCACGCGGCACCGCTTCTGCCTCGGCGTGCAATGGCACCCGGAATATGAGATTGATCGGGGGGATGCCAAAATCTTCAAAGCCTTCATCGAGGCCTGCCTCCAGGACGCGTCGGCCCGGGGTTGAGCGGCGCCGCGCCGGAACCGCGGACGCGGCGGCGTCGGCCGGCGAGCGGGTCGCCAAATATCTGGCGCGCGCCGGCCTGTGCTCGCGCCGCGAAGCCGAGCGCTGGATCGCCGCCGGCCGCGTCGCGGTCGATGGCGCGGTGCTGTCGACCCCGGCCACGCTGGTCGACGGACGCAGCGTCGTCACGGTCGACGGCAAACCGGTCGGACCGCCGGACCGGCGGCGGGTCTGGCGCTATCACAAGCCGCGCGGGCTGATCTGCACCAATGACGATCCGGAGGGTCGGCCGACGGTGTTCGACGCGCTGCCCGAGGATCTGCCGCGGGTGATGTCGGTCGGGCGGCTCGACATCGCCTCGGAGGGGCTTCTGCTGCTCACCAATGACGGCGGGCTCGCCGGCACCCTGGAACGCGGCGACTGGACAAGGCGTTACCGGGTGCGCGCCTTCGGAATTGTCGACGAGACCCGCCTCGCGGGGCTCGCCAAGGGCATTGTGGTCGACGGCATCGCCTACGGTCCGATCGCCGCGCGGCTCGACAGCAAGGAGGGGCGCAACGCGTGGCTCACCGTCAGCCTCACCGAGGGCCGCAACCGCGAGATCAAGCGCGTGTTCGAGAGCCTGGGGCTGGCGGTCAACCGCCTGATCCGCACCGGGTACGGGCCGTTCCTGCTCGGCGGGCTCGCGCGCGGGGCGCTCGACGAGGTGAAGGAGAAGGTGCTGGGGGAACAGCTTGGCCGTGCGGATCGTGGGCGGTAGGCATCGCGGGCGGCGTCTCGCCTCGCCCGACGGAACGGCAATCCGGCCGTCGAGCGACCGGCTGCGGGAGGCGCTGTTCAACATCCTGCTCCACGGCGACTTTCCCGACATCGAAGCCGCCGAAATCCTCGATGCCTTCGCCGGCACCGGCGCGTTCGGGCTCGAAGCGCTGTCCCGCGGGGCGGGGCGCGCGACCTTCATCGACCGCGACATTCACTGGGTCCGGCGCAATGCCGAGGCGCTCGGCGAGGACAATGTCGTGGCAATCGCGGGCGACGTGCTCATCCCGCCGCCGGCGCCGCGCCCGGTCGCCCTCGCCTTCCTCGACCCGCCATACGGGCTCGGCCTCGCCGGGAAGGCGCTGGAGGCGCTCCGGGAGGCGGGGTGGATCGGCCCGGACACCTGGGCGATCGTCGAGATCGGGCGCGGCGAAACGCTGGACGCGACGGGTTTCCCGGTGGTCAGGCGGCGCAGCTACGGCGCCTCGCAACTCCTGTTCGTGAAGCCGCGACCCGACCCGTAGCGCCCGTCACCGGAGGCGCGGCGGCACGCGAACCCTTTCGGGAACCGGCGTTCCCAGACCTCCGGCCTCGGCGCGGGCCAGCACCTCGATGCCGAGGGCGAGGTCCGACATTCCCATGCCGACGGCCTTGAACAGGGTCAGGTCGCAACCGGCCGGGCGGCGCACATCCTCGGCGATCAGCCGGGAGATCGGCCGCACGGTCTCCCAGGCGGCATCGTCGTCGCCGAAGCGCTCGCGGAACTCCGCCGAAAGCGCGCGCACGCCCTCCATTGTGTCGACGGCGATCACGCCGCAGCGCGCGAACACGTCCTGGGCGAACTCGACACGCGCGGGCACGATCGCCCCCATCGCGTTCAGATGGGCGCCGGGCGCGATCGCCGCGGCGGAAAGGAACGGCTCGGTGGCGTTGGTGATCGCGGTGACAATGGCGGCGTCCGCCGCCGCGTCCTCGACGCTGGCGGCCGCAACGGCGCGAATCCCGAGCTCGTTCTCGATGCGTGCGGCGAGCGCTTCCCGCGCCTCTTCCCGGCGGCTGAAGACCCGGATCTCCTCGATCTCCCTGACCGCGGCGCAGGCCGCGGCGTTGGGCAGCGCCTGCTTGCCGGTGCCGATCAAGGCGAGGCGGCGCGCGTCGTCGGGGGCGAGCCGCGCGGTGCCGACACCGGTCATCGCGGCGGTGCGCATCTGGCCGAGCGCCGTCGCCTCGACGACGGCGCGCAGACGCCCGTCCTCGAGCGAGAACAGGATCAGCACCGTCTGCGACTTGCCGCCGACATTCACCCAGGTCTTGGTGCCGCAAATCCCGGCGCCGGCGACCGAAGCGCCGATGGCGTGCATCGCATCGTTGGCGGCGACCATCAGATGGGTCTTGGGCATGTTGGCGGCGGCGCCTTCCGCCTCCATGGCGAGCGCCCGTTCGAGCGCGGCGATCGCGTCCGGCAGCGCCATCGTCGCGGTTACCTCGGCCTCGGTAATCCAGATCGGCGCAGAATCCATGCCCCCGCCCTTCACGGTTTCCCGCGGAGTCTAGCCCATGGCGAGGGGGGCGGTCAGTCGGTCGGGACCACAGCGCCACGATTGCCAGGCGCCGGGAGGCGCGACATAGTGCTCGCTCCGTCGGGCGGGACGGCCCGCGCGCGGAATTTCAAGAACCGACGATAGGGGGGAAAACGTGAAACACATTGGCAAGACGGCAGCGTTGGCTGCGGCCGTGTCGATGGCGGCGGGCGCCGCCACGATCGCGGCATCGACGGACGCGGAGGCGGCATGGAAGCCCCGCAAACCGGTCGAGTTCGTCATCATGGCCGGCAAGGGCGGCGGCGCCGACCGGCTCGCCCGCTTCATCCAGGGCATCATCAAGAAGCACAATCTCGCCGCGCTGCCGCTGGTGCCGATCAACAAGGGCGGCGGTTCGGGCGCCGAGGCGCTGCGCTACCTCAAGGACAAGCAGGGCGATCCGCATGTGATCATGGCGACGCTCAACAGCTACTACACGACCCCGCTGCGCAACCCGGGGCTCGGCGTCGACATCGCCAAACTCACCCCGATCGCGCGGCTCGCCGAGGACACGTTCCAGCTCTGGGTCCATTCCGACACCAAGATCATGTCGGTCACGGACTATGTCGCCGCGGTCAAGAAGGCGGGCGCCAAAAGCTGGAAGATGGGCGGCACCGGCAAGGGCCAGGAGGATTCGCTGGTCACCGCGATGCTGGAGAAGGCGTACGGCATCAAGGTCACCTATGTCCCGTTCAAGGGCGGAGGAACCGTCGCCAAGCAGCTCATCGGCAAGCACATCGACTCGACGGTGAACAACCCGTCCGAGCAGATCGGCTTCTGGAAGGCGGGTAAGTCGCGGGCGCTCGCGACCTTCACGCCGAAACGGCTGAAGGCCTTCCCCGACGTTCCCACCTTCGGCGAGCTCGGCCAGAACCTGTCCTACTTCATGCAGCGGAGCGTCGTCGCGCCGGGCGGCATTCCGGCCGACGCGCAGGCCTATTACGTCGAGCTGTTCGACAAGGTCTACAAGTCCAAGGACTGGCAGGACTACGTGTCGAGCAAGGGGCTCCTGCCCGGCTGGCTGACCGGGAAGGCGCTGCAGGACTATTTCATCGCGGAGCGTGAAGCGCATCGCAAGCTGCTGATGGCGATGGGCGAGATCAAGTAGCCGACACGTCACGATCCGGCCCGGCGCAGCGCCGCCGGGCCGGATAGTCTCAGCCGACCCGACAGAGGAGCCGCCCCGATGCGTCGTGCGGAGCTCGTCATGGCCTTGGTCATGGCGGCGTTCTCGCTCTACATCATGTGGAAATCGACCGAGCTGCCGATCGGCTGGATCGAGGGCGAGGGACCCGGCGGCGGCGCCTTCCCGTTCTGGCTCGCCGCGGGGATGCTGGTGTGCTGCGGCTGGATCGTGCTGCGCTGGGCGCGGCGCCAGAGCGCGCCCTCGCGCTCCGAAGCCCCCTATATGGACAAGACGGCGCTCAGGGTCTTCGCCATCGGCGCCGGCTCGCTTCTGGTCATGATCGGGCTGATCCACTTCGTCGGCGTCTATGTGGTGATCCCGCTCTATCTGATTTTCTACATGCGCGGGATCGGCCGGCATGCCTGGTCGGTGACCGCCCCGCTGGCGCTCGCCATGCCGGTGGCGACCTTCCTGTTCTTCGAGATCGCGCTCAAGATCACTTTGCCCAAGGGGTATACCGAGCCCGCCTTCTACCCGCTCTACGAGATGCTCCTCTGATGGAGATCCTGGGGCTTCTCATGGAAGGCTTCGCGATCGCGCTGGAGCCGCTCAACCTGGCGCTGATCGTCGCGGGGTGCATCGCCGGGCTGTTCATCGGCGCGATGCCGGGGCTGGGATCGGTCAACGGGGTGGCGATCCTGCTGCCGATGACCTTCCTGGTGCCGCCGACCTCGGCCATCATATTCCTCGGCTCGCTCTATTACGGCGCCATGTATGGCGGGGCGATCAGCTCGATCATGCTGGGCATCCCGGGCGCCTCGACGGCGGTGGCGACGACCTTCGACGGTCGCCCGATGGCGCTCCAGGGCAAGGCGGACAAGGCGCTGGTCGCCGCCGCCACGGCGTCCTTCGTCGGCGGCACGATCTCGGTGGTCCTGTTCACCCTGTTCGCGCCGCCGCTGGCCGATTTCGCGCTCGCCTTCGGCCCGCCGGAGGAGTTCGCCCTCCTGCTGCTCGCCTTCGCCACCTTCATCGGGCTCGGCGGCGACGATCTCCCGAAGACGTTCTTCTCGATTTTCATCGGGCTGATGTTCTCAGCCGTCGGGCTCGACATCGTCAGCGGCCAGCCCCGGCTGATCTTCTTCGACCTGCCGGGCTTCTATCACGGCATCAACTTCCTGGTGCTGGCGATCGGCATCTACGGCATCGGCGAGATCCTGTGGACCGTCGAGACCACCAGGGGCGAGATGGTGGTGAGCCGCGCGGCGGTGACCGTCCGCGGCGTCGTTCGCGCGCTCGCCGATCTCCGCCACAACATCCGCTCGATGCTGATGGGCTCCTTCCTCGGCTATTTCGTCGGCATCCTGCCGGCGGCCGGGGCGACGCCGGGCTCGCTGATGGCCTATGGCGTGGCCCGCACGATGTCGAAAAACCCGGAGACCTTCGGCAAGGGCAATGTCGACGGCGTCGTCGCGCCCGAATCGGCCAACAACGCGGCCAGCACGGGCTCGATGCTGCCGATGCTGACGCTCGGCATCCCGGGCTCGCCGACCACCGCGATCCTGCTCGGCGGCATGGTGATCTGGGGGCTGGAACCCGGCCCCTTGCTGTTCATCGAGCACAAGGAGTTCGTGTGGGGGCTGATCGCCAGCCTCTACGCGGCCAATCTGTTCGCGCTGCTGATCAACATCGCCTTCATCCCGGCCTTCCTGATGGTGCTCAGGATGCCGTTCACCGTGCTTGCGCCGATCATCTTCATACTCTGCGTGGTGGGCGGCTACGCGCCGACCCAGGACATGCACGACGTCTGGCTGATGCTGATCTTCGGCGTCGTCGGCTATCTGATGCGCAAGCTCGACTACCCGCTCGCCCCCGCCGTGCTGGCGATCGTCCTCGGACCGCTCGCCGAAGCCTCGGTGCGCCAGTCGCTGATCATGGCGCATGGCTCGTTCGGCATCTTCTTCGACCGCCCGATCTCGGCGATCATCATGGCGACCGCGATCGCATTGTTCGCCTGGCCGCTTTTCGTCGCAATCCGCCGGCAATTGGGCGCGAAACGTTAGTCCGCGCTAGGCGAGCGCGGCGGCGCGCAGCGCGTCGGGGGTGAAGGGGACCCGCCTGAGCCTGAGCCCGGTCGCCGCATGGACGGCGTTGGCGATGGCGGCGGCGGTGGGACCGGCGGTGGCCTCGCCGGCGCCGAGGAAGGGTTCGCGCCCCGGGTCGATCAGCACGGTCTCGAACGCCGGCACGTTGTCGAAGCCGAGGATCGGATAGGTCTCCCAGTCGCGGCTGACGATACCGTCGCGGTCGAAGGTCACCGCCTCGTGGAGGGTCCAGCTCGCCGCCTGGACGACGCCGCCCTCGAGCTGCGCCGCGAGCCCGGCCCGGTCGACGATCTCCCCGGCATCGGCGGCGATGGTGCAGCGTTCCAGCCGGATCTCGGCGGCATCGGTCACCGAGACCTCGATGACCACGGCCGCATAGGCGGCGATGTTCTTGTAGCGGGAGAACGCGATCCCGCGCCCGCGCCCCGCCGGGCAGTCCGCGCCGGCGGGGTCGAGGCGCCCCGCCGCCGCCTCGATCACCGCGCGGCCGCGCGGGTCGGAGAGATGGCTGAGCCGGAAAGCGGCCGGGTCGATGCCGGCTGCCTCCGCCAGCTCGTCCATGAAGGACTCGATGGCAAACACGTTGGCATAGGCGCCGAGCGATCTGAGCGCCGAGACCCGGAGCGGCATGCCGCGGACCAGATGCTTCACCAGCCGCTTGTCCGGCAGGTCGTAAAGCGGGTCGAGATTGCGGTGGATGCCGATATGCGGCCCCATCGCCGGGCCCATGACCGGCGGAGGGAGCGGCTCGTCGCGGAACCGGCTCGAAAGAAGGCGCGCGGGGCCGATCCTGTCGGGTCCCGAACGCGGCCGCATCATATAGGTGTCGCTGAAGCTCTCATGCGACCATTGGACGATCCCGCCCCCGGCGTCCAGGCTCGCCCGCAGATCCATCGACGCACACGAGCCGTAGGGCTCCCAGGCGTGCTCCTCCTCGCGCGTCCATTTGAGCATCACCGGCGCGCCGGGGAGCGCGCGGGCGACGATCGCGGCATCGAAGGCCGCATCGTCGGCGCCGTTATGGCCGTAGCAGCCGGCCCCCGGCGCATGGACGATACGGATCTCCTCCGGCGCCATTTCCAGCGCCTCGGCGAGCGCGGCGCGCAGGAAGTAGATCCCCTGGCTGTGCGTGACGATGGTGAGCCGGCCACCCGTGAACTCCGCCATCGCCGCCGAGGGGCCGAGCGAGGCGTGCATCTGGTAGGGCCGCTCGTAGCGCGCTTCGAGGGTGATCGCGGCACCGTCCGGCGCATCGCCGAGCGGCGGCACCGGCGCCTCGACCGGCGCGCCGTCGACGACCGGAAGGCTGACCCGCTCGTTGCCGCGCAGGCTTTCGTAGATGTCCGCGACGGCAAGCCCGTCGCCCTTATCCCACACGACCGCGGCCGCGAGACGTTCCGCCGCCTTCACCGCGCGATACTCGTCATCCGCGGCGACCGCGAAGAAGCTGCCGTCGCGCACGACATCGACGCCTTCTTCGGCAAACCGGCTGAACACCCTCGGGTCGAACCCGACGAACCGCGCGTGGTAATGCGGCGGGCGGACCACGCGCGCGTGCAGCATGCCGGGACGGCTCATGTCGTGCAGGAACCAGGGCCGGCCGCAGACGATATCCTCCATCCCCCGCGCCGCCGCCGCGGTGCCGACATGGCGCAGCGCCTCGCGCGGCTTGAGCGGCGCGTCCGCGTCGATGTCGATCCCGAACGGCTCTCCCTCCGCGAGCTCCCAATAGCTGGTCGTCCGGTTGGTGGCGCGCGAATGGACGGTGCCGTCGTCGACCTCGAGCGTGGCGGGGTCGACATCGAGCAGGCGCGCCGCGCGCTGGAGCAGATGGCGGCGCGCGGTCGCCGCCGCCAGGCGCACCGCGCCGCCGGTCTGGGTCATCGAGTAGCTGCCCGACGTGATGCCCTCGTCCGGCGAAAGCCCGGTTTCGGTGCGCATTGTCTCCACCCGGGCGAGATCGACATCGAGCTCGTCGGCGACCAGCATCGCGACCGCGGTCGAGATGCGCTGGCCGATATCGACCTTGCCGCTGCGGACGATAACGGTCTCGCCCGGGCCGATGGTGAGCCAGTCGTCGAGCGCCGGGTTGTTCTGCACGCTGGGGTTAGACGCCATCGCCAGCCTCCGCGAGCAGCCGGTCGATCGCCCTGAGAACGTCCGCATGCGCGCCGCAGCGGCAGAGATGGCCGTCGAGCGCTTCGATCGCGCCCTGCCGGTCGGGCTGCGGCGCGGTCCCGAGGAACGCGGCAATCGCGACGATCAGCCCACCCGTGCAATAGCCGCACTGGGCCGCGCCCTCCTCGAGGAAGGCGCGCTGCACCGGGTTGAGCTCCCCGTCCCCGGCGAGGCCTTCGACGGTGACGATCTCTTTGCCGGCGAATTCGGAGACGGCGCGGACGCAGCTCAGCACCTTCTCGCCGTCGGCGATCACCGCGCAGGCCCCGCATTGCTCCAGCCCGCAGCCGAGCTTGGCGCCGACCAGCCCGAGCTGGTTGCGCAGCACGTAGATCAGCGGCGTTGCCGGGTCCGCCTCGATTTCGCGGCGCGTTCCGTTGACGGTGATGGCGAGCCTGTCCACCCCTAGGCCGCCGCGCTTTCGCGCGCCCGCTCACCGGCGACCAGCCGGTCGTGCAGCAGCCGCGCGGCGAGCTGGCCGGCATCGGCGTTCACGTCGATCTTCCACGCATCCGGACGGCCGTTCATCGATTTCTGCTGCGCCTCCAGAGCGGTGAAATCCTCGACATAGGCGCCCGAAATCGCCTGTTGCAGCCAGTCCGCCATCGCCCGGTCGCGGGTAAAATTGTTGGGAAACATCCAGTAATAGACCGAGCGCGTCTCGTCGACCGGGGTGAGGGTGATCGCGATCCGCGCCTCCGCGGCACCGGCGCGCCTGCCCTCGGGAGCGCCGGTGCCGGTGGGCGCGGCGCCGACATCGAGCAATGTGTGCGACGGCGGGAAGTAGTGGACGATCTGCCAGCGGTCGGCGCGCTTTTTCGCGGGCGGCGCATCGCCCCAGAGCGCCGTGCTCCAGAGCACCCCCGGGTCCTCGTCGATCATCCAGCGCTCGATGGTGACCGACGAATCGGTGCGGGCGGTCTTCATCGGGCTCTCGGCGATCGAATGGGCGGCCAGCGTGGAGCGGTGGATATAGATCTCGTGCGTCAGGTCGAGGAGATTGTCGATCGACAGCATGTAGTGACAGCCGACCTCCGCCGCGCCGCCGATGGCGTCTCCCCGCGGCGGCGCCCAGTCGGGATCGGCGTTCCAGCGATAGTCGGGGATCGTCCCGGAATCGGCGAGCGCGGGATCGCCCATCCAGATCCAGACGAATCCATGCCGCTCGACCGTCGGATAGGCCCGGACCGCGGCGCCCGGCGGGATCGTCGACTGGCCGGGAACCTGGACGCAAACGCCCCCGGCATCGAATTCGAGCCCGTGATAGCCGCAGCGGATCCGCTCGCCCAGATGCACGCCGAGCGAAAGCGGCAGATGGCGGTGGCAGCAGCGGTCGGCGAGCGCGGCCGGCGTCCCGTCCGGGGTGCGGAACAAGACGACCGGCTCCTTGCAGATCGTCCGCGCCGCCAGCTCCCCGCCGAGATCGCGCGCGAGCGCCGCGACATACCAGGCATTGCGCAGGAACATGCCCCGTCCTTTCCCCGTGGTCCGCCGATTCTGGCCTCGCTTGCGGGTCCGTACAACCCCGTTGACGCACCCCACACCCGTCATATCCACCGCAGCGGTGCGCCAGCACGGCGGTCGGTCGAAATAACGGGGAGGGGGGCGTGAACGCCAGGGTCGGAAGACCCCATGGCTTGGAATGGCTCCCGTATTGCCCATATCGCTAAAGTCATATCACTTGTCGAGGAGATCATGCATGATGGCCGCGAAACCGATAGCGGGGCGGACGGCGAACAGGGTCGTCGTATGCCTGGTTTGCCTGTTCGTCACCCCGGTCGCGGCCGCGCCAGGCAGCTGTGTCGCCGCACCCGACTATGCCTGCCTGATCGGCTACGCGCGCGCGACCGCCGAAGGGATCGAAGACCTCCGGCGCAGAGCCGGGACGCTCAAGGATGTAGCGGCGGTGCAGGCCAGGGCAGGCGATCGGCGGGGCGCGCGCGCGACCCTGATGGCGGCGCGCGCGGCGCTCGACAGGCTCGACGACGCTTTCGCCAGGGACCAGGATCTTGCACGGATCGCGCCGGCGCAGGCCCAAGCGGGCGACACCGAGGGTGCGCGCGCCACCGCCGGAAAGATCGAAGACGCGAAATACAGGGCCCGGGCCTTCCGGCTTGTCGCGAAGGTGCAGGCCGAGGCGGGCGACTTCGAGCATGCGCTCGTAAACGCCGAACGAATCGAGCGCCCGCATGGCAAGGTCTTGGCTCTCGGGCACATAGCGGAGGCACAGGCCAGGGCGGGCGATCTCGCGCGCGCGCGCGCCACCGCCGGGAAGATCGACAGCCCTCATGGCAAGGCCCTGGCTCTCGCGCGTATGGCGGCGGCGCAGGCCGAGGCGGGCGATCCCGAGGGCGCGCGCGCGACCGCCGGGAAGATCGAACGCGCCGGCCCCAGGGCCGGAGCGCTCGAACGTATTGCGCTGGCGCAGGCGGAGACGGGCGACCTCGGGGGTGCGCGCATGACGCTGGAGGCGGCGCACGCCACCGCCAGGAAGATCGGGAACGCTTACGGCAGAGCCGTGGCCCTCTTGCAAATTGCCAAGGCGCAGGCAGGGTGGGGCGACCGGAAGGACGCACGCGCGACCCTGGAGGCGGCGCTCGCGAGCGCCGGGAAGATCGGGCGCGCCGATGTCAGGGCCCTGGCTCTCATCGGTATAGGCGCGGCACAGGTCGCGACGGGCGATCCCGAGGGCGCACGCACAACCGCGGAGAAGATCGAAATCGCTTCCGTCAGGGACTCGCTTCGTGGGGCCATAGCCGTGGCCCAGGTCAAGGCGGGGGTTCTGAAGGGCTCGGTCGCCATCACCGCGAAGATGGCAAGCTCCGTTCCCGGCGCCCGGGCTCTCGAAGAGATAGCGAAGTGGCAGGCGGAGGCCGGCGACTTGAAGGGGGCGCGCGCGACCGTCGAAAGGATCGAACGCCCCCAGGGGAAGGCCCGGGCTCTCTCCAGTGTGGCCGGGGCGCTGGCCGAGGCGGGCGATACGAAGGGCGCGCTCGCGACCGCCGACTCGATCGAAATCGCCCGGTTCAGGAACGGGGCTCTCACGCGAATAGCGAAAGCGCAGGTCAGGTCGGGCGATCACGGGGGCGCGCTCGCGACCGCCGGGAAGATCGAACGCCCCTACAACAGGGGCTGGCCGCTCCGGCTTATAGCGTCGGCGCAGGCCAGGTCGGGCGATCGCGGGGGCGCGCTCGCGACCGCCGGGAAGATCGAACGCGCTTCCGACAAGGCGTTGGCTCTGGCGGACATAGCGGCGGCTCTCGCGGGGCGGCAATGATCCGCACGGCACCCGCGTTCCTGCGGCAGCGCGGCTTTTGCCGCCGCCCCCTCCTTCGTAATATCGACTGGAGCCGGTACCGGCGCAGCCTGCGAGGGCCGTCGGACACTTTTCGAGAGTGGCTATTCTCGCGATGCTGTGCGTCCCCGTGTGGTCATGGGCAGCGCCGCCGGGCCGTTCATGTCCCGCGACCTTGAGCTGGCGCCCTGCGCTTCGACCGATGCCAAGTACAGGCAGTGGCGCGTCAA
This sequence comes from Alphaproteobacteria bacterium, assembly GCA_965205995.1. Taxonomy (GTDB): domain Bacteria; phylum Pseudomonadota; class Alphaproteobacteria; order MPNO01; family MPNO01; genus MPNO01. Next base: position 3,339,533 of record OZ242200.1, read on the forward strand.
AGGCGACTGAATGCGAGACCCGACAATGGCCGAACCCGATTTCATCCTCCACAACGGACGCATCCTCACCCTCGATCCGGCGCGGCCGGAAGCCCGGGCGTTCGCGGTGCGCGACGGCCGGATCGCCGCGGTGGGCGCCGCCGCCGAGATCCTGCGCGGGCGCGGGCGGGCGACCCGCATCGTCGATGCCGGCGGGCGCTGCGTGACGCCCGGCATCTTCGATGCCCATCCGCATATGGACCGCGAGGGGCTGAAGGCGCGCGGCGGGATCGCCATCGGCGGGCTCTCCTCGGTCGCCGAGATCGTCGAGGCGGTGCGCGCGGCGGCGTCGCGGACACCGGCGGGCGAATGGATCGTGACGATGCCGATGGAGCTCGCGCCGAAACACGGAATGCCGCTTTACGTCAACCAACCGGACCAGCTCGCCGAAGGCCGGTTCCCCGACCGCCGGGACCTCGACGAAGCGGCGCCGGGTCATCCGGTGCTGATCCGCGGCATCTGGGGCTGGTGGGGCGCACCGCCTTTTCCGTCGGCCGCCAACTCGGCCGCGCTCGCGCTCGCCGGCATAGACCGGGACACCAGGGCGCCCCACGGAACCGCGATCGAGCGCGACGAGACCGGCGAGCCGACCGGAGTGATGCGCGAGACCAACCGCGCGCCGATCCTGGAATACACGCTGTTCGGCTGCCTGCCGCGCTTCACCTTCGAAGACCGCCTCGCCGCCGCGCGGACCGCCCCGCGTCTCTATAACGCGTTCGGCACCACGGCGGGCTATGAAGGCCACGGGCTGACGCCGGCGATCGTCGAGAGCTATCGCCGCGCCGACGAGGCGGGCGACCTCACGGTCCGGCTTGCGACCACGATCAGCGTGCCCAGCGGGGCGATGGACGATCGCGGCGTCGGCGATTTCCTGCGTCTCTGGGCGGATCGGATCGCGGCGCCCGGGGGGCGCGAAGGCAATCTCACGACGGACGGGATCTGTCTCGATTTCGGCGACCCCGACGTGGCCCGCATCATCGCCACCGGCTATCCCTATGAGCAATGGGCGGGGCATTTCTACCAATCGGTCGCCTTCGACCGGCTGGTCGAGATCGCCACCCTCGCCGCCGGGCTCGGCATCCGGCTGGCCTGTATCGCCTACGACATCGAGGCGCTGCTGCGGGCCTTCGAGGCGGTCGACCGCAAATCTCCCATCGCCGACAAGCGCTGGGTGATCATGCATCTGACGCGGGCGACCGACGACCAGCTCCGGCGGATCGAGGCGCTCGGGCTGATCGTCACCATCACGCCCAATTTCATGTACCACGCGACGACCCGCCTCGGCCTCGCCGAGCTCGGCGCCGAGGGGACGCCGATCCGGCGCGTGCTGGACGCCGGGATCCCGGTCGCGCTGTCGTCGGACAACGTGCCGGTGTCGATGTTCTGGGCGATGTGGTCGGCGCTCACCCGCTACGCCGCCGATTTGGATGCGCGGCTCGGAGAGAGCTTTCTTACCCGCGAGGAGACGCTGAACCTGATCGCCAGGACCGGCCATCAGCTCACCTGGGACGAGGACCGGCGCGGCGCGATCGCCCCGGGCATGGACGCCGATTTCGCCGTGCTCGACCGGGACCCGCTGACCTGTCCCGAGGACGAGATCAGGGAGACCCGCGCGGTCGGCACCTACCTCGCCGGGAACGAGGTCTATTCCGCCGGCGAGGCCGCGTAGGACGGGGTGTTGCCCTCGATCAGGCTCGCGAGCATGCGGCGGGCCTGGATCGTCGGCTGGTCGGCGTTGACGTCGATCTGCACCGCGACGGGCCGCCGATCGATCCCGCGCTGCTGCGCCTCCACCGCGTCGACGTCTTCCCGGAAGGTCCGGTGGACGCCGGGGTGGAGGCGGGCGTCGAGATCGTCGTCATCCAGCCGGTAGTTGCGCGCGAACACCCAGAAATAGTGGCAGGACGCCTCATCCTCGGGGGTCGAGAAATGCGACGTCCGGTTGGTGATGCCGCTTCTGCGGTCGCCCTCCGGCGCGCCGGTTCCGGCTTCGGCGGCGCCGATGTCGAAGATGCATCCCGTGGGCGGCACGAAGGTGGCGAGGATCCAGCGGTCGACCGGCCCGGTGAAGCCGCCGGCGATTTTCCAGATCGGCGGCGCCTCGACGCCGAGCAGCCAGCGCGAGATCGCGATCTCCCCGTCCCTGCGCTCGACCCTGGGCGGGGTGTCCTGGACGGCGTCGCTGCCGAGGGTGTCGGGATGGATGTAGGTCACATGCGTCGCGTCGAGCTGGATATCGGTCAGCAGACGGTATTCGGCCGCGACCGGGTGATAGTCGCCGGTGGTCCGCCAGTCGGGGCCGTCGTTCCAGAACAGGTCCGGGATCGACGCCTCGTCGGCGCAAGCGGGGTCGCCCATCCAGATCCAGATCCAGCGATGCCGTTCGCGGACCGGGAAGCTCCGCACCGCCGCGCCCGGCGGGATCGTGGTCTGGCCGGGGACCAGGATGCAGGTGCCGGTGGCATCGAAGGTCAGCCCGTGATAGCCGCATTGGAGGTCGTCGCCCCGCACCCGCCCCATCGAGAGCGGCAGGTTGCGGTGGCAGCAGCGGTCCTCCAGCGCGACCGGGGTCCCGTCCTCGCGGCGGTAGAGCACCACCGGCTGGCCGAGGAAAGTGCGGGCCATCGGCTCGCGTCCGACCTCGTGGTCCCAGGCGGCGACATACCAGCAATCGCGCAGATACATGGCATTCCCCTCTTTCGCAGCAATGCCGGCCGGCGCCGGGGCGGATGTTCAGCCCGAAACCGGCACGGGCTCGTTCGACGGCGCCGCCTCGACCCTGGCGGCGCAGAACTTGAACTCGGGAATCTTGCCGAACGGGTCGAGCGCGTCGTTGGTCAGCAGATTGGCGGCGGCCTCGGAGAAGCAGAACGGGATGAACACCACCCCGCCGGGCACATCCTTGTCGATCCGGCTGGTCAGCTCGATCGCCCCGCGCCTTGTCTCGACCCGGATCTTGGCGCCGGGTGCGAGGCCCATGCGTTCGAGATCGGCGGGCGCCAGATGGGCGATCGCCTCGGGCTCGATGGCGTCGAGAACGCCGGCGCGCCGGGTCATCGCGCCGGTATGCCAATGCTCCAGCACCCGGCCGGTCGTCAGGATCATCGGATACTCGGCGTCGGGCACCTCGTCCGGCGGCACGACCGACGCGGGGACGAACTTGCCGCGACCGCTGGCGGTCGGGAAACCGTCGCCGAAGATCACATCGTCGCCCGGCACGTCGAACGACGCGACCGGGTAGGTGACCGAGTCCTCGCGCTGCAGGCGCTCCCACGAGATCCCGTTGAGCGAGGGCATCAACGCGTGCATTTCGGCGAACACGTCGGCGGGCCCGTCATAGGACCAGTCGAGGCCGAGGCGGCGCGCGATCTCCTGCACGATCCACAGATCCTGGCGCGCCTCGCCCGGCAAAGGCAAAGCGGCGCGGCCGATCTGCACCTGGCGGTTGGTGTTGGTATAGGTGCCGTCCTTCTCGGGAAACGCCGATGCCGGCAGCACGACATCGGCGAAATAGGCGGTCTCGGTGAGGAACAGCTCCTGCACGACGAGATGGTCCAGCCTGGACAGCGCCTCGCGGGCGTGGCCGACATCGGGGTCCGACATCGCCGGGTTCTCGCCCATGACGTACATGCCGCGGATCTCGCCGGCATGGATGGCGTTGACGATCTCGACCACGGTCAGCCCGCGCTCGGGGTCGAGCGACGTCTTCCACGCGGTCTCGAAAACCTGGCGGATTTCGGCGCCCGCCACCGAGCGGTAGTCGGGGTAGAACATCGGGACCAGCCCGACATCCGAGGCGCCCTGGACGTTGTTCTGGCCGCGCAGCGGGTGCAGCCCGGTGCCGGGCCGGCCGACCTGGCCGGTCATCAGCGCGAGCGAGATCAGGCAGCGCGCGTTGTCGGTGCCGTGGATGTGCTGCGAGATGCCCATCCCCCAGAAGATCATCGAGGCCGGCGCGGTCGCGAATTTGCGCGCGACCGTGCGAATGACCTCCGCGTCGATACCGCAGATCGGCGCCATCTCCTCGGGCGTGAAGGGCTCGATATGCGCCTTCAGCGATTCGAAGCCCTCGGTGTAGCGGTCGATATAGCCGGTGTCGTGCAGCCCCTCGGCGACGATCGTGTTCATGATCGCGTTCAGCAACGCAACGTCGGTGCCGGACTTGAACTGGAGCATGTGCGTGGCGTGCCGGCTGAGCGCCTGGCCGCGCGGGTCCATGACGATCAGGGTCTTGCCGGCCTTCGCCGCGTTCTTGAAGAAGGTCGCGGCGACCGGGTGGTTCACCGCCGGGTTGGCGCCGATGACGACGATGACATCCGCGTTGGCGCATTCGAAGAACGGCGCGGTCACGGCGCCCGAGTTGATGGTCTCCATCAGCGCGGCCACCGAGGAGGCGTGGCAGAGCCGCGTGCAATGGTCGACATTGTTGGTGCCGAATCCCGCCCGCACCAGCTTCTGGAAGAGATAGGCTTCCTCGTTCGAGCCCTTGGCCGAGCCGAACCCGGCCAGCGCCTTGCCGCCATGGGCGTCGCGGATGCGGGCGAGCCCGGCGGCGGCGGCATCCAGCGCCTCCTCCCAGCTCGCCTCGCGGAACAGCGCCAGCGGGTTCGCCGGATCGAGGCTCGCGAGATCGTCCTTGCCAACGCCTTCCCGGCGGATCATCGGCCTGACGATCCGCTGCGGGTGGTGCACGTAGTCGAACCCGAACCGGCCCTTGACGCACAGCCTGCCGCGATTGGCCGGGCCGTCGCGGCCCTCGACCTTGACCAGCCGGTCGTCCTTGATGTGGTAGGTGAGCTGGCAGCCGACGCCGCAATAGGGGCAGAGGCTTTCGACGCTGCGGTCGGGGCTGACGGCGCCCGGGCCGTCCGCGTTCATCATCGCCGCCGGCATCAGCGCGCCGGTCGGGCAGGCCTGGACGCATTCGCCGCAGGCAACGCAGGTGCTGTCGCCCATCGGGTCGTCGAAATCGAAGACGATCTTCGCCCCGGAGCCGCGATGGGCCATGCCGATGACGTCGTTGACCTGGACCTCGCGGCAGGCGCGGACGCAAAGCGTGCAGTTGATGCAGGCGTCGAGATTGACCGCCATCGCCGGGTGGCTCGGATCGGCGGCGGGCGCGGTCCTGGCATCGAAGCGGCTGTCGGCGATGCCGATCCGGTCGGCCCAGCGCCACAGCTTGGAATCGGAATCATGCGCCGCCGCGCGCCCCGGCTGGTCGGCGATCAGCAGCTCGAACACCATGCGCCGCGCCGATGCCGCGCGGTCGGAGGCGGTGTCGACCGTCATGCCCTCGGTCGGGGCGCGGATGCAGGAGGCGGCGAGCACCCGCTCGCCCTCGATCTCGACCATGCAGGCGCGGCAATTGCCGTCGGCGCGGTAGCCCGGCTCCGGCGAGTAGCAGAGATGCGGGATCTCGATCCCCAGCCGCTGCGCGACCTGCCAGATGGTCTCGCCCGGCCGGGCGGCGACCCGCGCGCCGTTGAGGGTGAAGGCGATCCCGGCTTCCTGGTCCTTTGGCATTTTCTAACCGTCCGGTATGTCCTGGGGGAAATGCCTGAGCGCCGACAATAGCCCGTTCGGCGCCGCCTGGCCGAGGCCGCAGATCGAGGCGTCGATCATCGCCCGGCTGAGCTCCCGCAGCAACGCCTCGTCCCATTTCGGCTGGCGCATCAGCCCGACCGATTTCTCGCAGCCGGCGCGGCACGGCGTGCATTGGCCGCAGCTCTCGTCCTCGAAGAAGCGCATCAGGTTGAGCGCCGCCGAAGCGGCCGAGTCGCGGTCCGACAGCACGATCACCGCGGCCGAGCCGATCAGGCAGCCATGCTCTTCGAGCGTGCCGAAATCGAGCGGGATATCCGCCATGCTCGCCGGCAGGATGCCGCCCGAGGCGCCGCCGGGGAGGTAGCCCTTGAAGACGTGGCCGTCCGCCATGCCGCCGCAATGCTCGTCGATCAGCTCCTGCACCGTGATCCCGGCCTCGGCGATCTTGACGCCGGGCTCCCTGACCCGGCCGGAGACCGAGAAGGTGCGGAGACCCTTGCGCCCGTTGCGGCCCTTGGCGGCGAACCAGTCGGGGCCGTTGGCGAGGATGTCGGGCACCCAGTAGAGCGTCTCGACGTTGTTGATCAGCGTCGGCCGGCCGAACAGCCCGATTTGGGCGGGGAAAGGCGGCTTGTGCCGCGGCAGGCCGCGCTTGCCCTCGATGCTTTCGAGCATCGCCGATTCCTCGCCGCAGATATAGGCGCCGGCGCCGCGGCGCAGCACGATGGAGCCCGGCCTCGCGAGGCCTTCCCGCTCGAGCCGGGCGATCTCGCGGATCAGGATCTCGCGGGCCACCGGGTACTCGTCGCGGAGATAGACATAGGTCTCCTCCGCCTCGACCGCCCAGTCGGCGATCAGCATGCCTTCGAGAAAGCGGTGCGGGTCGGTCTCGAGGAAGTAGCGGTCCTTGAAGGTGCCGGGCTCGCCCTCGTCGGCATTGACCGCGAAGTAGCGCGGGCCGGGCTCGGCGCGGACGAAGGTCCACTTGCGCCCGGTCGGGAAGCCGGCGCCGCCGAGACCGCGCAGCCCCGACTCGTTGAGCGCCTCGATCACCCCGTCGACGAGGCGCGCACCCTCGCGGCATTCCCTGAGCACCGCATAGCCGCCGCCGGCAACATAGTCGTCGAACCCCACATAGTCGGGGATCTCGGGCGCGGTCCTGCCGTCGGCGATCGCCGCGGCGATGCGCTCCGGCGTCGCGTCCGGCATCTGGTTGTGGCCGATCTCGGCCGCCGGCGCCCGGTCGCAGGCGCCGATGCAGGGCGCCCGGACGATCCGCACGCCCGCGCCGACGCCGTTCTCCAGCGCTTCGATCAGCGCATCGGCGCCCATCATCTCGCAGGTGAGCGAGTCGCAGACCCGGATTGTGAGGGGCGGCGGGCGCGCATCCTCGTCGCCGAGGACGTCGAAATGGGCGTAGAACGTCGCCACCTCGTAGATCTCGGTGAGCGAGAGCTTCATCGCCTCGGCGAGCGCCGCCATGTCGTCCGGCGCGAGGCAGCCCTCGGAATCCTGGATCAGATGCAGATGCTCGATCAGCAGGTCGCGCCGCCGCGGCCGGTCGCCGAGCAGCGCGCGCACGCGCAGCGCCGCGGCCGGGCCGACCTGGCGCCCCTTGGTCTGGGGCCGCGCCCGGGTGCGGGCCGAACCGGGGTGCCCATATGCGCGAACCACGCGCGCGCCTTCCGCCATGACCTTGCCGGGCTCCCCGACCCTTGTTCCGCCGCGAACCTAACGGCTCGCACCGGTCGCCGTCAAAATATTGCGCGCCCGCCCGGTCCCGGCGGTCAGCCGAGCTCCTCGACCGCCTCCAGCGAAACGATTTCGGCGTTGATCAGCAGCTTGCCGGCGTGCTCGAAATTGACGGTCACCCGGGCGCCGTCGACCGACTGGACCTGGCCGAGCCCCCAATCCGGCTGGCCGGGGTGGCGCACCCGCATCCCGGGCGCCAGCTCATTCATCGCCCGCGACCCCGGTCGCGCACCGCCCCGGAAAGCCCGGCGATAATCCCCCTGAGCGTCCGCACCTCCTGGTCGGTGAGCTCGGCGCGGGTGAAGATGTTGCGGATGTTGCGCACCATCCGGGGCCGCTTGTCGGGCGGGTAGAGGAAGCCGCAATCGTCGAGCTCGGCCTCGAGATGGGAGAACAGATCCTGCATTTCCTGCTGGGTGGCGGCCTGGGCGCCCTTCCTGGTGAGCCGGTCGGCGCCGGCTTCGAGCGCCGGGTCCGCCTGAAACCACTCATAGCCGATCAGCAGCACCGCCTGGGCGAGGTTGATCGACGAATAGGCCGGGTTGGCCGGCACGATCACCAGCGCCTCGGCGCGCGCCGCGTCGTCGTTGTCGAGCCCGCTCTTCTCGCGCCCGAACAGGAGGGCGGAGCGCTCGCCCGCGCTGCGGTAATCGCGCAGCCGGCGGGCCGCCGCGCGCGGGGTCAGCACCGGCTTGACCATGTCGCGCACCCGCGCGGTGGTCGCGAACACGTGGCGGATATCGCCGATCGCCGCTTCCGCGGTCGGGAACAGGCCCGCCTCGCCCAGCACCGCCTCGGCCCCCGAGGCGGTATTGATCGCCTTCTGGTTGGGCCAGTCGCCGCGCGGCGCCACCAGGCGCAGATCGGTCAGGCCGAAATTGAGCATCGCGCGCGCGGCGGCGCCGATATTCTCGCCGAGCTGCGGCTCGACCAGGACCACCGCCGGCGCGCCCGCATCGGCGGCGGCGACCGCGAGGCGGCTGCGGTCGGTCCCCGCCATCAGGCGGCGCCGACGCCGTCGCGCATCAGCTTGTAGGTGATCGAGTCGTTGAGCGCGTTGTAGGAGGCATCGATCACGTTGGTCGAGACGCCGACCGAGGACCAGGTCTCGCCATCGTCGTCGCCGCTCTCGATCATCACCCTGGTGACCGCGGCGGTGCCGTCGCCGGGGGTCAGGATACGGACCTTGTAGTCGACCAGCCGGAGCCCGCCGAGCCCCGGATAGAACGGGATCAGCACCTTGCGCAGCGCGCCGTCGAGCGCGTTGACCGGCCCGTTCCCCTCGGCCACCGCCATGTGCCTGTCATCCCCCATATCGACCTTGACCGTGGCCTCGGAGAGGGTGACGAGCTCGCCGCGCGCGTTCCAGCGCCGCTCGTCGAAGATCCGAAAACTGTGCAGCCGGAAGAACTCGGGAACGGCGTCGAGGGTGCGCCGGGCCAGGAGCTCGAAGCTCGCCCCGCCCCGTCATAGGCGTAGCCCTCGAACTCGCGCCGCTTCACCTCTTCGAGCAGGCGCGGCAGCTTTGGGTTCTTCGGATCGATGTCGAGCCCGATCTTGCGGAACCGGGCGAGGATGTTGGACCGTCCGGCCTGGTCGGAAACCACGATCTGGCGCTCGTTGCCGACCAAAGTGGGGTCGATGTGCTCGTAGGTCCTGGGGTCCTTCTCGATCGCCGAGACGTGGAGCCCGCCCTTGTGGGCGAAGGCCGACGCGCCGACATAGGCCGCGTTGCGCACCGGCGCCCGGTTGAGCCGCTCGTCGAGCAGCCGCGAGACCGCGGTGAGCTCGGCGAGCCCGGCCTCGTCGATCCCGGTCTCGTAGCCCATCTTGAGCATCAGGCTCGGGATCAGCGAGACCAGGTTGGCGTTGCCGCAGCGCTCGCCGAGGCCGTTGAGCGTCCCCTGAATTTGGCGGGCGCCGGCGCGCACCGCGGCGAGGCTGTTGGCGACCGCGTTCTCGGTGTCGTTGTGGCAGTGGATTCCGAGCGCGCTGCCCGGGATGTGACGGGCCACCTCGCCGACGATGCGCTCGATCTCGTGGGGCAGCGTGCCGCCATTGGTGTCGCACAGCACCACCCAGCGCGCGCCCGCCTCGTGCGCCGCCCTGACGCAGGCGAGCGCGAACTCGGGATTCGCCTTGTAGCCGTCGAAGAAATGCTCGGCATCGAACATCGCCTCGTCCTTCGAGCGCGCCAGATGGGCGATCGAGTCGGCGATCATCGCGATGTTCTCGTCCCGCGCGATGCCCAGCGCGAGGTCGACATGGAAATCCCAGGTCTTGCCGACGATGCAGGCGGCCGGCGTCCTGGCGTTGACCAGCGACGCCAGCCCGGGATCGTTCTCGGCGCTTCGCCCCGGCCTCCGGGTCATGCCGAAGGCGGTAAATTTCGCCCGGGCCAGGTTCGGCGGTTCGGCGAAGAACGCATCGTCGGTCGGGTTGGCGCCGGGCCAGCCGCCCTCGACATAGTCGATGCCGAGGCGGTCCAGCGCACGCGCGACCGCGGCCTTGTCGGCGACCCCGAAATCGACGCCCTGGGTCTGCGCGCCGTCGCGCAATGTGGAATCGAAGAGAAAGATGCGCTTGTCGCTGCTCATGCCCGCCGCCATTCGCTTGAGCCGTCGGGCCGGTCCTCGACGACGACATTGTGGATGCTCATCAGCTCGTCGCGGATCCGGTCGGCCTCGGCGAAGTCCTTTTCCGAGCGCGCCCGCGACCGCGCGGCGACCAGGATTTCGATCGTCTCCTCGCCGCCATCGCCCTTGAACCAGGTTTCCGGGTCCTGCGCCAGGAGGCCCGTCAGCCCGCCCGCGAACAGGAGTCCGGCCTTGGCGCAAGCGCGTTCCGGCGCGTCATCGCTCCGGTTGAGGGTGCCGGCGAGCAAATGCATTTCGGCGAGCGCCTTCGGCGTGTTGAGGTCGTCGGAAAGCGCCTCGATTACCGGCTGCGCGGCGTCGTTTTCCTCGGCCGGCGCGACGTCGCGGGCGCCGGCGAGCGCGGTATATAGGCGGTCGAGCGCGCTCTTCGCGCGGTCGAGCCCGTCGAGCGAGAAGTCCAGCGGCTGGCGGTACTGGGCGGCGAGGAGTGAGAGCCGGATCGCCTCGCCCGGGGCGCGGTCGAGCAAATCGTGGACGGTGTGAAAATTGCCCGCCGATTTCGACATCTTCTCGCCGTTGACGGTGACGTAGCCGTTATGCATCCAGAGATTGACGAACTTGGCGCCGTGGGCGCAGGTCGACTGGGCGATCTCGTTCTCGTGATGCGGGAAGATCAAATCCTGCCCGCCGCCATGGATGTCGAAGGTCTCGCCGAGATGCCGCTTCGACATCGCCGAGCATTCGAGATGCCAGCCGGGCCGGCCCCGCCCCCACGGGCTCTCCCAGCCGGGCTGGTCGGCATCCGACGGCTTCCAGAGGACGAAATCGGCCGGGTCGCGCTTGTAGGGCGCGATTTCGACCCGCGCGCCGGCGATCAGCTCGTCCCGGCCGTGGCGCGACAGCCTGCCGTAATCCGCCATCGTCGCGACCGAGAACAGCACATGCCCGTCGGCGGCATAGGCGTGCTCCCTGGCGATCAGCTCTTCGACCATCGCGATCATCCCGGCGATATGCTCGGTCGCCCGCGGCTCGACACTGGGTTCGAGCGCGCCGAGCGCCGCCATGTCGGCCTGAAACACCGCCGTGTAGCGCCCGGTGACCGCATCGATCGGCTCGCCCGAGCGGCGCGCCGCCTCGATGATCTTGTCGTCGACATCGGTGATGTTGCGCGCATAGGTGACGCAGCCCTCGCCATAGACATGACGCAGCAGGCGGTACAGCACGTCGAACACGACGACCGGGCGCGCATTGCCGATATGGGCATGGTCGTAGACCGTCGGCCCGCAGACATAGAGGCGGACATTGCCCGGATCGATGGGCTGGAACATTTCCTTGCCGCGGCTCAGCGTGTTGTAGAGGGAGATCGCCATCGGCGCGCGCCGGCTCAGTCCCGGCCCCTGAAGGCGTTGACGATGGGATAGCGGCGGTCGCGGCCGAACGACCGGCGGGTGATCTTGACCCCGGGCGGCGCCTGGCGGCGCTTGTATTCGGCGCCGAGCAGCATCCGCCAGACCCGGAGCACGAGCGCCCGGTCGAAGCCTTCGTCGACCACCGCATCGACGCCTAAGTCGCGCTCGACCAGCCCGTCGAGGATGCGGTCGAGCACCTCATAAGGCGGCAGCGTGTCGTCGTCGCGCTGGTCGGGCTTGAGCTCGGCCGAGGGCGGCTTGACGATGACGCGTTCGGGGATCGCCCGGCCGTCGGGCCCGAGCATCCCCGGCGGCCGGTTCTGGTTGCGCCAGCGCGCCAGCGCGAAAACGGTCGTCTTGTAGACGTCCTTGAGCACCGAATAGCCGCCGCACATGTCGCCATAGAGGGTGGCGTAGCCGACCGACATCTCCGACTTGTTGCCGGTGGACAGCACCATGCTGCCGGTCTTGTTGGAGAGCGCCATCAGGGTCATGCCGCGCGACCGCGCCTGGATGTTCTCTTCCGTGGTGTCGGCCCGGGCGTTGCCGAAGAGCGGGCGCAGCATGGTCTCGAAGGCGTCCATCGCGGGCTCGATCGAGACCTCGTCGAGGGCGACGCCGAGCAGACGCGCGGCCTCGGCGGCATCCTCCAGGCTCTCGGCGGAGGTGTAGGGCGAGGGCATCATCACGCAGCGCACCCGCTCCGGGCCGAGCGCGTCGGCCGCCACCGCGGCGGTGAGCGCGGAATCGATGCCGCCCGACAGGCCGATGATGACGCCGGGGAACCCGTTCTTGGCGACATAGTCGCGCAAGCCCAGCGTCATCGCCTCGTAGATCGCGGCGAGGCCCTCCGGCGGGGGGTGGCGCTTGGCGGTCTCGCACTGCCAGGCGCCGTTCTCGCGCCGCCACGCCGTCTCCAGCACATCCTCGCGCCAGCTCGGCGCCTGCCCCTTGAGCGCGGCGTCGGCGTCGAGCACGAACGAGCTGCCGTCGAACACCAGCTCGTCCTGCCCGCCGACCTGGTTGACATAGACGATCGGCAGGCGCGATTCGGTGACCCGGGCCACCGCGAGGTTGAGGCGCTGGTCCACCTTGTCGACATCGAACGGCGAGCCGTTGATGACCACCAGGATCTCGGCGCCCGATTCCTCGAGGCATTCGGTGACCTCGTCGGTCCACATGTCCTCGCAGATCATCACCCCGAGGCGCACGCCGCGGAAATTGACCGGCCCGGGGAGCGGCCCGGCGGAAAACACGCGCTTCTCGTCGAACACGCCGTAATTCGGAAGCTCGTATTTGCGCCTGACATCGGCGATCGCGCCGCCATCGAGCAGCACGGCGGCGTTGTAGACAATCCCGTCCTCCGTCCAGGGCGCGCCCACCAGTATCCCGGGCCCGCCGTTTGCGGTCGCCGCCGCCAGCCCCTCAAGCTCGCGCTGGACGGTCTCCTGGAAGGACGGCCGCACCACCAGATCCTCCGGCGGGTAGCCGGAAAGCGCCAGCTCCGAGGTGACCATCAGATCGGCGCCGAGCAGCGTCGCCTTTTCGTGGGCGGCGCGCAGCCGCGCCGCGTTGCCGACCACGTCGCCGACGGTCGGGTTGAGCTGCGCGAGGGCGATGGACAGCGCGTCGGTCATCTCTGGTTCGCCGGTAATGCGGCGCCCGGACTATTCGGCCGCGGCGGCGGATCGGGCGTTGCCGTTGATCCTGTCGCGTTCGGCCTTCAACGCCTCGGCGACCGAGAAAGCGAGCTCGAGCGACTGGCTCGCGTTGAGCCTCGGGTCGCAATGGGTGTGGTAGCGGTCGCCCAGGCTGGCCTCGGTCACCGGCTGCGCGCCGCCGATGCATTCGGTGACGTTCTGCCCGGTGAGCTCGACATGGATGCCGCCGGGATGGGTCCCCTCGGCGCGGAGAATGTCGAAGAAGTCGCGCACCTCGGAGACGATCGCCTCGAAACGCCGGGTCTTGTAGCCGTTCCCCGCCTTGATCGTGTTGCCGTGCATCGGGTCGCAGGCCCAGACCACGCACCGCCCCGCCTGCTTCACGGCGCGCACCAAAGGCGGCAGCATCTCGGCCACCTTGTCCGCCCCCATGCGCGCATAGAGGGTGAGCCGGCCCGGAATATCGTCCGGGTTGAGCCGGTCGATCAGGCGCTTGAGATCGTCGACCTCGGAGCTCGGGCCGATCTTGAGCCCCAGCGGGTTGGCGACGCCGCGGAGGAATTCCACATGGGCGCCGTCGAGCTGGCGCGTCCGGTCGCCGATCCACAGCAGATGGGCGGAGGTGTCGTACCAGTCGCCGGTGGTCGAATCGACCCGGGTCATCGCCTCCTCGTAGCCCAGCAGCAGCGCCTCGTGCGAGGTGTAGAGTTCGGTCTCGCGGATCTGGGCGACGTTCTCCGACGTCACCCCGCAGGCCTCCATGAAGCCCAGCGCCTCGTCGATCCGGTCGGCGAGATCGGCGTAGCGGGCGGCCTCCGGCCCGGTCGAGACGAAGTCGAGGTTCCACCGGTGGACCTGGTGGAGGTCGGCATAGCCGCCCTGGGCGAAGGCGCGCAGCAGGTTGAGCGTCGCCGCCGCCTGGTTGTAGGCGCGCACCATGCGCCACGGGTCGGGAATGCGCGCCTCGGCGTCGAACGGCATGTCGTTGATCATGTCGCCGCGATAGCTCGGCAGATCGACCCCGTCGACGGTCTCGATATCGGCCGAGCGCGGCTTGGCGAACTGGCCTGCGAGGCGCCCGACTTTCACCACCGGGCGGCCGCCGCCGAATATCAGCACCACCGCCATCTGCAGGATCACCCGGAAGGTGTCGCGGATATTGTCGGGATGGAACTCGGCGAAGCTCTCCGCGCAGTCGCCGCCCTGGAGCAGGAAGGCCTTGCCCTTCGCCACGTCGGCGAGCTGCGCGCGCAGGCGCCTGGCCTCGCCGGCGAAGACCAGCGGCGGATAGCCGCGCAGCCGGTCCTCGGCCGGCAAGCACCGCCTGGTCGGGGTATTCGGGGACCTGGCGGATCGGCTTCGACCGCCAGGAATCGGGGGTCCATTCCCCGCTCATCGCGCGCTACTCCCAGTTTAGACAGGACGCTCGGAAGCGCCGCCCTATACGCCAGACCCGCCGAAATTGCCAGCAAATCATCGCCGGTTCAAATCGCGGGCGCGCCGCCGGTCGTCACGCGGTCTCCACCCCAGCCCCCGCCACCCTACTCCGCCGCCTGCGCCTCGGGCTCGGCTACGGGGGTCCGCATGGTGACGAATTCCTCGGCCGCGGTGGGGTGGATTCCGACCGTGGCGTCGAACTGCGCCTTGGTCGCCCCGCATTTGAGGGCGATGCCGAGGCCCTGGACGATCTCGGCGGCGTCCGGCCCCACCATGTGGCAGCCGACCACCCGGTCCGACGCGCGGTCGACGACGAGCTTCATCATCGTGCGGTCTTCGGCAAGCGTCAGCGTGTGCTTGAGCGGGCGGAACGCCTCGCGATAGATGTCGAGCGCGCCGTAGCGGGAGCGCGCCTGCTCCTCGGTCAGCCCGACGGTGCCGACATTGGGGCTGGAGAACACCGCCGTCGCGATATCGGCGTAATCCATGCGGCGGTCCTTGCCGTCATAGAGGTTGGCCGCGAGCACCATCGCCTCGGCGATGGCGACCGGGGTGAGCTGCAGCCGGTCGGTCACGTCGCCGATCGCGTAGACGGTGTCGACGCTGGTGCGGAACCGGTCGTCGACCATGATGGCGCCGTTGTCGCGCATCGCGACGCCGGCCGCCTCGAGCCCCATATCCGCGACATTGGGCGCCCGGCCGATCGCGTACATGACCTGATCGACGGTGACCGTCTCGCCCGTCGACAGCGCCACGGCCAGCCCGCCATCGGTCCGCTCGATCCTCTCGACATTCGTCCGCCAGCGGATGTCGACGCCCTTCTTCGCCATCTCGTCCGCGAGGTGGGTGCGGACGTCGTCGTCGAAGCCGCGCATGAAAAGCGGGCCGCGATAGGCCTGGATGACCTGCGCTCCGTAGCCGTTGAAGATGCCCGCGAACTCGACCGCGATATAGCCGCCGCCGACGATCATCACCCGGTCCGGCCGCTGTTCGAGGTAGAACGCCTCCTCCGAGGTGATCGCGTGCTCGGCGCCCGGCACAAGGGCGCGCTGCGGCCGGCCGCCGGTGGCGACCAGGACGGTCTCGGCGGTCACAAGCTCGCCGCCGACATCGAGCGTGTGGGCATCGATGAAAATCGCCCGGCTCTCGTAGATCCGCACGTCGTTGGTTTCGAGGATGCGCCGGTAGATGGCGTTGAGGCGCTCGATCTCCCTGTTCTTGTTGGCGATCAGCGTCGGCCAGTGCAGCTCGGGTTCAGGGGAGGTCCAGCCGAACGCGGCCGCGTCCCCGGCGTCCTCGCGGTAATGCGCGCCATAGGCGAAGAGCTTCTTGGGGATGCAGCCGACATTGACGCAGGTGCCGCCCAGGAACCGCTCCTCGGCGACCGCGACCCGCGCGCCGTAGGATGCCGACATCCGCGCCGCCCGAACCCCGCCCGAACCCGCGCCGATGACAAAGAGATCGTAGTCGTAGCCAGCCATGAGCACCTCCGCTGCGACAGGTGCGTCACCGGCGCGGCGATGTCAACTCGGTCGCCCCGGGGAAGCCAGGCATGTCACCCCGGCCGGAGCGCAGCGGAGAGCCGGGGTCCAGGGCCACCGGTCGAGCGTCGGAGCGCCTGCTCTGGACCCCGGAACAAGTCCGGGGCGACAACCGGGCACAGGACAGGGAGCGGGTAAAAAATGGGAATGATATAGCTGACTATGCGGGGCTGGCTTTATAGAAGTAATAGTCGTTTTCGTTGTGCATTTTGTTCTCTTCTGTCCTTGCAGCAGCCTTGTCCGAACACGCTTTGGTTCGAAATTCGATGTCGACAAGATTGGCGCACACATACTCTCTTAAGCCCACATTTTTTCGTGTTCCTGCCCCACCTGCACGGTCGGGCAGGAGAGAGGTCATTCTTTTGGCAACGTTTCCACCTTCCCCGCAATAGACCAATTTCCGGGTCGTTCGATTGCGCAATTCGTACACGCCTGACCCGAACGGTGCGGACAGGTAGCCGCCTAATCTTGGGTCGGGAAACGGGCGCCACCGGCTCCACCTATTCATCGGTCGAGCGCTCGCCTTCCGGCTTCAGCCTGAACAGCGCCTTCGCGATCTCTTCTGGGGTCGCGTCGATGGGCGGGAGGGTGACGCCGGACGGGCCTTTGTCGGCCTTTTTGGGTGTGGCGTGCTTGGAGGCCGGGCAGTCTTCCATGTTCACCTTATGATCTTGCGTGAACACACTTTCTTGTGGTAGACTGAATCTTGGCTACCAAATGCAGAAGGCTGGGTTGTGCCCCGACCTTCCAAAGAGGTAGCCCGGTGAAGCTGTGGAAGGCGCACCGGACGGTCAATTTCTGCGAAAGGCATCATACCGGTCTTCCGCAAGCCGTCAAGTGCGCGTTCCCTTAAAAAGGGAAAGGAGGGCGAATCGTGCCCAGCAAAACAGGACGTACCACCGAGTTCGACATGTCCGTCGCCGTTCTAAGGCACTTGAGCAAGCAGCCAGATGGCTGTGCCAGCTTGGAAGAACTCAGGGCGGCGATCCCTTACTATATCGATCTGACTCGCGGTGACATGCAGGACTCCCCAACACGCCCCAAGGAATGTCTTTGGGAGCAGCTTCTCAGGAACATCCAGTCGCACCACACAAGCCCGAACAACTTCATTCGGCTGGGCTACATGGAACACATTCCTGGTGGCGGCTACCAGATCACCGAAAATGGTCGCGAGTTCCTGAAGGACTTCGACAACGATTAGCGCGGTCTCAATGATAGATAGGGGGATGAAGCTCCAGACCGTCGAAGTCGCACCCCCAAGCCACCACCGGAATTTTTTCTTCTTCCCATAGGTGTTGGCAGACAGCCAAGAGAGCTTGATCTGTTTCCTCAAGCGACAGACCGGGCGGGGCTGGGGGAATTGTAATGGGCACTCTAGGCCAATCTGCATATTCCACGGGTCCCTCCTTTGTTGGAGGGACCCTCCCAGAATCTACATATATATCAACCAGTTAGTGGAATCTAGGGGAGAAAAAATTTCAGTTGGCTACGAGGTCCCGATAAATCAGCCGCTTTCCGACCATTCTGGCAACGGTCTCGCCCATCATGGCGTCCGTATCGCTCGACCGCATGTTGTGCCGGGTCGCGAACTCATTGACATAGCGGTGTAAATGCTTCGGGGAGATATGGTGAAAGGTCCCGTGGTAGCCGCGCTTCAAGGTGCCCCAGAACGACTCGATTCCGTTCGTGTGCGCCTGGTTCCAGACATATTCGGAGACCGAGTGCTTGACGGTTTCGTGGTCGAAGCGCTTGCCTCGGTAGCCGGAATGATCGTCCGTACGGCCCTTCGGGCCTGCTCGGGATGAGGGGGCGCCACCTCCACGGTACCCTCCGACCAGCCACCCGTCGACTTCGCTCGGGGCAGCCGACCGCGCCGGGCGTGACGCGGTGGGAGTCGATCACCGCGCGCGCCGCTCCAGCCGGAGCCTCAGCCCCGGCCTCTCGACCGCGATCAGCGCCCGGTCGTCGCGCTGGGTGAGCCGGTCGACCAGCTCGACCACCTTGTGGCGGCCGCTCGGATAGGGGACGGGCGGGCCGGCGCGGCGCTGCGCCTCGACCGCGTCCGCGCCGAACAGCCAGCGCAGCATCGTCTCCTCGTCCGTCGCGCCGGGGCCGCCGAAGCGCCGGCGGAGGTCGTCGAAAGTGGGCTCGTCGCGGCGCCGGAGCTCGTCGGCGCGCCTGCGGTCGAGGATGCGGGCGCGGATGTCGGGATCCATCGCCCCGATCGCGGTCTCGCCGTAATAACCGAGCGCGTATTCGATCGCCTGGTCGGTGACCTCGCGATAGCGTTCGCCGGCGATCACGTTGATCGCCGCCTGGCTGCCGACGAATTGCGAGAGCGGCGTCACCATGACCGGATAGCCGAGCTCGGCGCGGACCCGGACGGTCTCCTCCAGCGTCTCTTCCAGCCGATCCTCCATCCCCATCTTGCGGAGCTGGAAGGCGAGGTTGGAGATCATCCCGCCGGGGATCTGGTGGCGGTGCTGGGCCGCGTCGAAGGCGAGCGGCCGGCCGATGGGGAAGCCCTCGCGCCGGGCCACGGTGGCGAAATGCTGGGAGACCGGCTTGAGAGAGTCGAGGTCGAGCGCGGGCGTGTGGCCGAGCGCGCTCGCATTGGCCGCGACGTCGACGGTCGACGGGTTGGACGAGCCGTCGGACAGCGGCGGCAGAGCGGTATTGACGATCGTCATGCCGCCCGCGATGGCCTCCAGGCAGCAGAGCGGGCCGAGCCCGGTGGTGCAGTGGGTGTGGAACTCGACCGGTGTGGCGCCCGCGTTCGCCAGCATGATCGGCACCAGCGCCCTGGTGCGGTCGGGCGTCAGCAGCCCGCCCGGGTCCTTGAAGCAGAGCCGCCAGGCGCCGAGCGAGGCGGCCTCGCGGCAGCGCTCGGCATAGTAGGAATCCGTGTGGACCGGCGAGATCGAGTAGACCAGGTTGAGGATGACCCTGAGCCCGGCGGCGTGCGCGGCATCGAGGCGGCGCTTCCAGCCGGCGACTTCGTTCCACGGGTCGGAAATCCGCACCTCCGAGATGCCGTTCCTGGCCGCGAGGTCGAGGAACAGCGCGAACGCCTCGGGCGGCTCGTAGCCGAATGTGGCGATGCGCCCGGCGATCAGGCGGAGCGGCGTCTTCCTCGCCCGTTCGGCGACCAGGCGGATGCGCTCGAACGGGTCGTCCCCGAGCTCGCGCAGGGCCTTCCCCATCTGGCCGTCGGAGAGGATTTCGATCGCCTCGAACCCGGCATCGTCGAGCGCCCCGATCGCGGGAAGCATCATCCCCGTGGTCATCCCCGACGCCCAGAGGCTCAGATGCCCGTCGCGGATGGTGGTGTCGACGAAGCGGATCTCCGCCATCGCCTAATCCTCGTCCGGGCGGACCAGGAACAGCGGCTCGCCGTATTCGACGCCCCGGGCGTCGGCCGCGAGCGCTTCCTCGATCGTCCCGCCGATGCCCGCGGTGACGGCGGTGAAGACCTTCATCACCTCGATCAGCCCGACCGTGGTGTCGGGCTCGACCCGGTCGCCGGGGCTGACGAAGGGCGGCGCGCCGGGCTCGGGCGCGGGGTAGAAAATGCCGACCATCGGCGCCGGGATGGCGGCGAGCCCGTCCGGGATCTCGCGGTGCTTGCGCGGGCCGGGCGCGGACTCCGGCGCGGCTGCGGTCGCTGGGGCCGCGGTCCGCGCGGGCGCCGAGACGGGCGTCTTGCTGACGGTGAGCTTGAGGCCGCGATACTCGATCTCGAAATAGTCGAATTTCGAGGAGTCGATCAGCTCTAGGATCTCGCGCAAATCCTCGTCGGTCAGCTCCATCGGGGAGCGCCTTCTACAGCGCCTCTTCGGCGAGCACGCGGAGCGCCTCCGGGTCGGAGCGGTTGGCGATCAGGGTCGCGACATGGCCCTTCGCCGCCGCCGCCTTCCACACCGAGAGCCGTTCGCGGATCCGCTCGCGCGGGCCCACGAGGGCGATGTCGTCGACGAAGGAATCGGGGATCGCGGCGGCCGCCTCTTGCCGCTTGCCGCCGAGGAACAGATCCTGCACCTCCGCCGCCGCCGCCTCGTAGCCCAGCCGGACGGCGTAGTCGTTGTAGAAATTCTTCGACCGCGCCCCCATCCCGCCGACATAGAGGGCGAGATGCTTCTTGACCTCCATGCGGCAGGCATCGAGGTCGTCGCCGACATGGACCGGGACGAAGGGCGAGATGTCGAAACCGGCGAGGCCCTTGCCGCCGCCGGCCGCCCGGAACCCCTCGTTCAGCGGGGCCTCGAACAGGTCGAAGCGCTCGGGGTTCATGAACACCGGGAAGAAGCCGTCGGCGAGCTCGGCCGCAATCCGCACCCCGGCCGGGGTGAAGGCGCCGGTGAAGATCCTGAGCCCCGGCTTCGCGTGCAGGATGCTCTTGAGCGGGCGGCCGAGCCCGGTGGTGCCGGGGCCGCTGGCGGGGATGGTGTAGTGCTCGCCCTGGTGCTCCAGCGGGGCCTCGCGGGCGAGGATCTTGCGCACGATCCCGATATATTCGCGGGTCCTCGTCAGCGGCTTGCCGTAGGGGATGCCGTACCAGCCCTCGATCACCTGCGGCCCCGACGGGCCGATGCCGAGGACGAAGCGGTCGCCCGACAGCGCCTGCAAGGTCATCGCCGCCATCGCCGCCGCGGTCGGGGTGCGCGCGCCCATCTGGATGATCGCGGTGCCGACGGTGATCCGCGACGTGTGGGCGAGCGCCCAGGCGGCCGGCGTCAGCGCGTCCGAGCCGTAGGCCTCCGAGGTCCAGACCGAATCGTATCCCAGGCTCTCGATCTCGCGCAGCTCCCCGGGCGGCACCGCGAAGCTGGAGCCCGAATAGCCGATGGTCACGCCGATCTTCATGATGTCCCCCTGCTCGCACGACTTGACCGGTTGCATAGCGGCTGCAGGGGAGGGGGGCAACCCGGCGCCGCTTCCCGTCTCCTTCCCAATGCGTGAGATGAAGATGCCCATTGAACCCTCATCCAACGACTTCTCCATCAGCCACAGGACTTCTAACAACAATCGAACCACAGCTAAGACACATAGTGTAGAAGCCGCCTGAATCAGCTACATCATCGGCAGCGGCAACCATTAGCCGATGCCGCTATCGATACATCGTCTTGTGTACGAGAAATCAAAAAAGTTTAGTGCATTGTCTCGGGAAACAAGGACAATTGCTTTTGAAAGCTTTTCGACAGAATCTTGCTGTTTAGTACATCCGCTAAGTCACGGCCCCAAGAGTACGGGATAGCCTCGAGTCCGCCGGGCACATTCGATTCCAGAAGATGAAGAAATGCAGACACGTCCTTACGCTTCATTGCCTCCTTAAGAGACTTAAATTCTACGAGATAGTTCATGGATTGCGAACAAAGTGTCTTTGCAATTATGTTTGGGTCGGCGTCGAGCAGCGCCAGATAAAACGCAAGATGATATATGGATTCACATTTGGCTGATTTTGACCAAACCGGGCCGTACAAAATTGGTTCTGTTATTGGCTTCAACTCCACTTCGGCCATGCCTCTCAAAGCACTCAGTTCTTCAAACATCTCTCGTCTCGCGGTCCGCTTGAACTTGCCGTTGTCCTTTTCTTCTTGATGGCCACCGATTAAATTCAGGTCATTCCAATCCTTGTCTCGTCGTAATATGAAATAATCCGTGTTGTGTATCAGGAGTTTGATAACAACGAAAGCGCAGCGCGTTTGCCTGTACTTGCTCATCCCAAGAGAGCCTCGCAATTGTCGAGCACCGCTCTTGACCATGGTTCGAGCCCGACTCCGTCCATATTGGAAGCAAGCTCCTCAATTTTCGTGAGTTCGCCCGCCAAGTTGTGACCTCTGCTTCGACGAAACTCCTTCTTCTTCAAGCTCTCCGCCAGTTCCGGATTTTCTATATCCAGTCGAAAGATCAGACCCAGATGTTTCCCATCACTTGTGCTGGAGGGGTCCCATGTATATCCCACATACCGACTATCGAGTTGTTTTGAAATGAACAACGGCAATCCTATTTTGAAGCGCGGCCAGAATTGCATCCTGTGACCGGTTTCCATCGGGGGGCCGTTCCACATGGCACCCCTGCCAGATTGTGAACGTTCCGTAAAGTTCCGACTTGGGATTCTCCTCGTGCCTTTTAAACAGGAAAACGCGGCCGTCGTGCACAAGGACGCCACAAGGGACTATCTGAAGGAAGGATGTATCCGCCTCGACCTCGGCCCTCTTTCGGTATTGCCCTTTTGATTCGATGATTTCTTGTAACTGGCTCGTTTCAGTAGCAGGGGAAAATGCACTGGGCGCACTTGAAAGAAGGTCCCGCATGTCTTCCATAGGAACTACCAGTATCTGGATTCACGAAAGACTCGAAGCAATCGAGGATCTGACCAAGAAGATCGACATTAACTTCCCGAACATTACCATCGTCTGTATTCTTGACGATGATCTTCTTGAACGCTTCCCTGTAGCGAGCAACCGCATCGTTCACCGCATCGGACAATGTTTCAAGCATCGATATGTTCATGATGCTGCCAGGTCGCGTAGTTATCCGTTGTTCATTTTCGCGCCCGACCGCGGTGCAAGCACTAGCGTGCAAGACTGCTACCAGATCAAAAAGGTTCTTCCAGCGATCCATCAAAAGGAAGCTCTCGATTTTGCTCAATTCATCGTCCGACAACTCCCCACGTTTGGCCTGAGTTTGGAACCAAATTAGCGCATCGAAGAGACCTCGATCAACGATGATGATGTCTGTTGGAGTGTCAACATTTTCGAGCAATTCGGCCAGCATGCTGGTAGCGCACCAAGTATTAAAGAACAGGTGTCCCTTCATGGGGATTGGACAGTGATCCGCCCGTTCCGTCAGGACGTGCACGGTAAAGCCGTGCCGCCTAAAGAAATGCCTAATTGCTTCGACGGATGTGCTCTTGCCCGACTTCGGCGTGCCCGCAAACTCGACCACGAAAGCCCTGGAAGCCTGTTCTAATATCGAATGCAAATATTCAGCCCGCCTCTCCAATTCGTCGATTTGTTCGTCAATCATCTTCTGTTCAGACATCGTCCATTACCCAAAGACCAGAGAGTGGGACGCCAGCACCACTAGTGTATCGTGAATACATGAGCCTGCACACCCAGATTCTGGTCACAGTGCAGCCTCTTCGCCGCGGGTTTGTGCATAGGTCGAGTAATTCTCCAGGCGCGTGGAGCTCGTGCCACGAACTTGGCTCCTCCTCCACACGTGCGTGGTACCTTGGATCACAGTTGCGGCGCGCCCGCGCATGGTCCACTATCGGCCCACGCAACCAGCTTCGGAGCGGACCAATGGCCAAGCTGCGCCACGTCGCGATTCAGGTGCCCGACCTCGAGCAGGCGGGCCGGTTCTACGAGACCGTGTTCGACATGGAGCTCGTCTGCCGCGGCAACACGCCGTTCGGCAACGCGCTGATGCTCTCGGACGGGGTGATGAACCTCACTTTGCTGCAATTCCCCGAGGGGACCAAGGGGATGATCAACGGCCCCGACTGGGCCGGCATGCACCATGTCGGGTTCGTGGTCGACGACGCCGAGGCGACCGCGCAGAAGATCAAGGACGCCGGCGGGTCCTATTACTACACGCTGGAGGGCGACTACGAAGGGCTCCAGGCGGAGGAGAAGTACAAGGACATCAACGGCGTCGTCTTCGACATCTCCGAGCACGGCTGGGCCACCGAGCCGGTCGGCAGGCTGCGCAAGGAGAAGGAGGAGCGGGAGGCCAGGGCGGCCGTCCCCGCCGAATAGCCGGCCCCTCCGGCGGCGCGGCTCCGGCGGCTTGGCGCGGGCGCCCGCGACGGTAGAGAGACTTGACCCCGCCACTGCCCGCGATGACCGACGCCGACCCGGCGCTGATCCGCCGGATCGACGCGCTCAACCGCGCCTACGCGCATGCGATCGACGAGGACGCGCTGGAGCAATGGCCGGGCTTCTTCACCGAGGACGGCATCTACCGCATCGCCACGCGGGCCAACCACGCCGCCGGCATGCCGGTCGGGCCGATGACGTGCGAGGGCCACGGCATGATGGCGGACCGGATCAAGGCGCTGCGCGAGGCCAACGTGTTCGAGCCGCATCGTTACCGCCATCTGATCGACCCGCCGACCATCGCCCTCGCCCGCCCCGGCCGCTGGACCGTGCGGACCAATTTCGCGGTCTACCGCACCATGCAGATGGCGGCGACGGCGCTGTTCTGCACCGGGCGCTATCTCGACATCGTGGTCGAGGCGGCGGCCGAGCTGCGCTACGCCGAGCGCATAGCGGTCTGCGATTCCGAGATCGTCGACACGCTGATCGTCATCCCGCTCTGAGGCGCGCGCGGGGTCAATCCGCCCCGCCCAGCACCCTGAGATAGACCTCGCGGTCGATATTGCCGCCGCTAAGTATGAGCGCCACCTTGCGGCCCTGCATCGCCTGGCGCTCCTGCATCAGCGCGGCGAGCGGGGCGGCGCCGGCGCCCTCGGCGATGTTGTGGGTGTCGGTGTAATAGGCGCGCATCGCGGCGGCGATCCCGTCCTCGCTCACCGCCAGGACCCGCGCCGCGCCGCGGTTGACGATGGCGACCGCCTCGGGCGCAGGCACCCGGCAGGCCATGCCGTCGGCCATGGTGTCGGCCGAATCGGTCGAGACCGGCCGCCCCGCCTCGAAGGAAAGCGCGTAGGCCGCCGCGCGCTCGGCGCAGACGCCGACGATCTCGGTCGCGAGCCCGAGCGCATCGCGCGCCGCGATGACCCCGCAGATGCCCGAGCCGAGCCCGATCGGCACATAGACCGCGTCGAGATCGGGGACGCCGCGGAACAGCTCCAGCGCATAGGTCGCCGTCCCCTGCACCAGCGGTTCGGCGAAGGAGGGCACCATGTGGAGGCCGCGCGCATCGGCCAGGCCCGCGGCATGTTCGAGCGATTCCTGGAAATCGCCGCCATGCACCACCAGCTCGGCGCCCTGGGCTTCCATCGCGGCGTTCTTCTCGCGGCTGTTGCCGCGCGGCACCACGATGACCGCGCGCAGCCCGCCCAGCCGCGCCGCCACCGCGACGCTCTGGCCGAAATTGCCCCGTGTCGCCGCGATCACCCCCTGCGCCGCCGGGTTCTCGCGGCGCAGCCGGTCCATATAGACCAGCCCGCCGCGCAGCTTGAAGGCGCCGATCGGCGTGTGGTTCTCGTGCTTGACCCAGATCTCCGCGCCGATGCGGGATGCGAGCAGCGGCCAGCAATGCGCCGGGGTCGGCGGCATCGCCGCGTGGACGATCCCGGCCGCCGCTTCGATGGCCGCAAGGTCGGGCAGCATGGCGGGCGTCTCCCGAGGGGGTGCGCCCAACATGGCGACGGGCGTGGCGGCGGACAAGGGCGTCCTTCGATACGCCCCCTTCGGGGGCTACTCAGGATGAGGGTATTCTCCCGGCCGCCTCGCCCACCCCTCATCCTGAGTAGCGGCGAAGCCGCGTATCGAAGGACCGCCGGCAAAATTACTCATATATGAATAAATTACTTGACTCGGGACGCGTTTTGGCGTAGATTTGCCACGGTCGCGAAATGGGGCGCCGGAACTGCCGGCGCCCTTTTTCGTGCCGCATCCCTTCCCGCCGCTGAAACGGAGTTCCCGATGGACAGGCCTCTCGGGCGTCTCGAACACGTCGACCCCGCAACCGTGTGGAGCAGCGAGGCCGGCGATTTCGTCCCCTGGCTCGCGATGACCGATAATTTGGGCCGTCTCGGCGACGCGCTCGGGCTCGACCTCGAACCGCTGGCGCGGGAAGCCACGGTCGGGCGGTTCCGCGCCGACCTGATATGCCGCGACCGCGGGACCGGGGCGTTGGCGGTGATCGAGGCCCAGCTCGGGGCCTCCGATCACAGCCATCTCGGCAAGCTCCTGACCTATGCGGTGGGTCTCGGGGGCGGCACCGCGGTCTGGCTCGCCGCCCGGTTCCACGCCGAACACCGGGCCGTCCTCGACCGGATGAACCGGTCCGTCGGCACCGCGTTCTCCTGCTTTGCCGTCGAGATGCGGCTGTGGAAAATAGACGCCTCCCGGGTCGCGCCTTTGTTCACCGTCCTCGCCGGACCGCGCGACCGGTCTCCACCCGTCGGGTGCCCGGACGACCCGGACGACGAGTCCCTCCTTCCGGGGGATGGGCTGGACTCGCTCCCGCTGGACGAGAACCCGATCAGGGTCCGCCGGCTGAGCCTCGGCGTCGCGATGAAGCAGCTGGCGGAAGCCGCCGGTATCAGCACCGCCCATCTGTCGCATATCGAGACCGGCAGGTCCTGGGGCTCGCCGGCGACGCGGGCCGCCATCGCCCGGGCGCTCGCCATGCCCGCCCACGCGCTGAGGCGACCCGAAACGCCCTTCGTCATCGCGGGCGAACCCGACGAGGAGCCGCCCCATGCGCCGGGCTGAGACGGAGGGCCGCGGCGGCCCGAGCGAAAAGACCGGGGCAGGCTGCCCGGCGCCCGCTCGGGATGAGGAAAAGCAGGTACACACCTCACCCTGAGTAGCCCCGGACTCGATCCGGGGCGTATCGAAGGGCGGACAACCCCTCGGGGCATGCCGCCGCGACGGCAACCGGACGCACTACCCGTCCGGTATGTTAAGGAATACGGGAAGAAAGGATTTCGCCATGACAACGCCGCAGCCCACTGTACCCGCCGCCGCCAGCGACGAGGCGCTGTACGACCGCGCCAAGGCCGAGGGCGGCGAGCTCTTCCCGGCCGAAATCGTCGACCGCCTGCTCGCCGGGGAGAGACCGGTCGCGGTCTATCGCAAATACCGCGGCGTGACCCAGAAGCAGCTCGCGACTGCCGCCGGCATCAACGCCGTCTACATGTCGCAGATCGAGACCGGCAAGCGCGCGGGCTCGCTGAAGACGCTCGCCGCCATCGCGAAGGCGCTGGAAGTGGAGCCGGGCGATCTGATTTGAGGCCCGGGGCGGCCGGGGGCGCGTCGCCGTGTTTCCGTGACCGCCGCTTGTCCGGCTGCCGGCAGATTCGGAAATGCCCGCCCCTCCCCGCCCCGATGTCACCCCGGACTTGTTCCGGGGTCCAGGGCCAAGGTCCCAGGCGTCGGAGCGGTCGCTCTGGGCCCCGGAACAGGTCCGGGGTGACAGCAGGACGAAGAACACCGCGCGACCGCGGCATCAACCCCTGGCCGTCTTCCGGTGCCGCCACGCCCTCGGGTCGATGTTGGCGGCATGACCCCACATGCCGCGCTGCGCCTGCCTCGCTTCCCGTTCAATGTGCTTGTACCGGTCGCTGTAGGCGGCGATCGCGTGCCCCTCGCGGACGAGCCATTCCCCGACATCCCCGCCGTTGCAGGTCACAGTGCCGACCGCGCGATCGTACTTGTCGTAGTCCTCGACCGAGACCCGAACGTATTTGCCGCCGACTTCCCGGCGCGGCTTCAATCGTTCGCCGCTACGGCGCGAGTTCGGCAGCCGCACGGATCGCGCCGGTCAGCCGTCCGACGGTTGTCGACGGGTTTCCGAACGGATCGCGCTCCCGGTCCCGGCGCAGCAACTGTTCTTCGCCGCGCCGCTCGGCGTCATCGACCCGCGCCATCAGGTCGTCGCAGTCCGGCGTCTTCGCTCCGTCCACATCGTATTCCGGGCGCAACGCCATCAACTCCGCCTGCATCGCGTGGCGGTCGTTCGGCCGATCGTAATCCTGCTCGTGCAAAACCAGCCAGAGTTCGAAGCACGGATCGGAACGCCCGACGCCGATGCCGTGGACCCGGCACAGCTCCACCGCTTCGTTGAAATGCGGATGCTCGTCCCGATCGAATACCGCCCAGACCTGATCTTGATCCTCGAACGAATCTTTCTTGCGGCGACTTCGTGGACTGAGTCCGAGTTCGCAGGCGCGCTCGACCGCCTTCTCCGCAATGGTGTAGGGAACTCCCACGCCACGATGAATTTCCAGCTCGATGAGCGCACTCCGGCACGCGCGCATGAGCGCGGTGAAGTAGGCCGGCTCGGTCCTGCCGCCCTCAAGAAAGAGAATGAAGCGCCGCCTGGCTTCCAGTCGAGCCGCGCGGCGCTTCAGGTCCGGAAGGGATCGCCGTCCGGGTTTACGCTGGGCTTTGCGAGCCACGAGCTGCAATCGGTTGAACGAGTGGCACCGCCCCGTAGCGGCCCTGAAGATAGCCCTTCGAGAAGTCGTCGCCACTGCGGGTTCGAATGTCGGTCAGGGGATAGAGCCGGGTCGCTCCGCCGGCGTCTTTGTCGGCAAGCCACACCTGATCCCGGCGCAGCACCCGTGACCTCATCAAATTGGTGTCGTGGGTCGTCGCGATAAGCTGCGCGCCCTTGGAGTTGGTTTCCCGCGAGCAGAACAGTGCGAGCACGGCCTCGCCGGCATAGGTGTGGAGGCTCGCGTCCAACTCGTCGACGCAGAGGGGCACGCCTTCGTCCAGCGCCCGGAACACAAAGTCCAGCACGACCAGCAGCCGGCGCGTCCCGGCGCTCTCGCTGTCCAGGCTCAGAAAGACGGGGCTGCCGTCATGACCACGATGTCCCAACTCGATGGTGATGTTCTTCTTGGGGGCATCGCTGTTGAAGCTGATGGACGTGTTCAGCACCCTTCGCGCCGCTGCCTCCATCTCGCGCTCGAAAGCTCGGAATTTTTCCGGGACCTCGTGTTCCTCGCGTCGATGATCGATGATGCCGGTACCGATCTTCGTGAGAAAGTCGATCACCCGGTCGTCCGGCTCGTCCTCGACGAAGTACGCCGAAATTGCGTTCCCGTGGATGGGATTTCCGTCGACGCCACGGATCGACCTGAAATACGCGTAGACGCCGGAGAGCTGCTCGTGGTCGTTCTGCGCGGCCGCGGACACGAACAGGCTGTTGGGCCTGACCAGGTCGGCGATGGTCTTGTTCTGTCCGCCCAACGACCGACCGAAGTGAAATTCGTCTCCCTCGCGCTCGAACAGCATCCTGCGATGCGCCTTGGGGAAGGCGTAGAGCCACTCCGACAGAAAGGCCTCGTCCGACGCCTCGAAGCCGTAGTGGTGACGCACACCGTCCATCACGAAGTCGACATCGAAACGCGTCGGGCTCTCGGCGTTCTCCGGGTCCAGCGCGAAGGGCCGGTGCAACGGCACCCCGCCCCCGGGCTCGCCCTGTCTGTGAGAGGTCAAAACCATTTCCCTCATGACGCGTAACGAATCGACGAAGTTGGTCTTCCCCGAGGCGTTGGCGCCGTAGATCAACGCGGCCGGGAGCACCGACCCGCTGGGCGACGAAGGGCAGTCGATCAGCCCCTCGTCCGGGTCCTTCAGCGACGATGCCGTCAACGACAGTTCCTGCCGATCACGCATCGAAAGACGGTTGGATACGCCGAATTGCAGCAGCATGCGACTCTCCCTCGTATTGACACACGCCTAACGGAATTCGCGGCCCTTGTGCAGAAATCTAGCATATTTCCCGACATTCGTGCATCGTCGGTCATCTCCTCACCAAGAAGTCGCCCTGCACGCTCACTCGATCATGGGCGGCAGGGTGGCAGTTACGGGATGAGCGTGACCATTCGCTACGCGCCAGACAATCCGGTGCGAGTCGGGGAGCATCACCATACGGGGCTGCATGGCAGCCGGATCGTCACATTCGAGCACCAGCGCGGCGGTCGCGTCGCCAAGCCGGTTACCCACAACTACCGGGATAGCGAGAACTCCTACACCACCTCAGGGGACACAACCGTCCGGCGCGACAACGGGCGCCCAACCGGCGCGCGACCGTCCAGGTGGCTTTCACGGAAACGCGTTCTCGCGTTGGACCCCTCCATATGTTGACCTCGCATGAGAAATCCGCGGGTTCGGACGCAACCTCTGCCGCCCTTCCCCCCCTCTCCCCCACCCGCCCCCGCCTGCTACACTCCCCTTGCGCCGGGGGCCCTGCCCGCCTAGGCTCCCGGCGAGACTGTCAGCATACTGACGATTGAGCCTTGGCGATGGATGGGACTCACGGGTTGAAGGCGCCGCCCTGGCGCGTGGGCGTCGATGTGGGGGGGACGTTTACCGACCTCGTGGTCGCCGATTCGGGTGGGCGGACGGCGGTGTTCAAGGTGCCCTCGGTGCCCGACGATCCCGGCAAGGGGGCGATCGCGGCGCTGGAGAAGGCGTGCGCGGCGCTCGGGCTCTCCGCTGGCCGCGTTCCTCGGCGAGTGCGCGTTCTTCCTGCACGGCTCGACGGTGGCGACCAACACGCTGCTCGAGGGCAAGGGCGGGCGCGTCGGGCTGCTCACCACCGCCGGGTTCCGCGACTCGCTCGAAGCCCGGCGCGGCCTGCGCAAGGACCCGTGGGACCATCGCACCCCCTACCCGCCGGTCCTGGTGCCGCGCTATCTCCGCCTGCCCGTCCGCGGGCGGATCGGCGCCGACGGGGGCGAGATCGAGCCGGTCGACCTCGACGACGTGCGCGCGGCGATCGAGACCTTCCGCGCCGAGGGTGTGGACTCGGTCGCGCTCTGCCTGATCAACAGCTTCGCCAACCCGGCGCATGAGCACGCGGCGGCGGAGATCGTGCGCCAGTCCGGGCTCTGCCGCTGGGTCTCGGTCTCGGCCGACATCGTGCCGATCATGGGCGAGTACGAGCGCGCCTCGACCATCGCGGTCAACGCCTATGTGATGCCGCGGGTCGCCGACTATCTCTCGGCGCTCGCCGACCGGCTGGCCGAACTCGGGCTCAAGACCCGCCTCCTGATGCTGCAGAGCAATGGCGGCGCGGCCTCGCTCGACCAGCTCATCGAGCAGCCGGTGAACCTGCTGCTGTCGGGCCCGTCGGCCGGGGTCGGCGCGATCCAGCACCTCGCGCGCGGGCTCGGCGAGGGCAATCTGGTCAGCATGGAGATCGGCGGCACCAGCTGCGACGTGATGCTGATGAACGAAGGGCGGGTCGCGATCACCGACGCGCTCTCGGTCAACGACTACGATCTGGTCACCCCCTCGGTCGACATCCACACCGTCGGCGCCGGCGGCGGCACCATCGCCGGGATCGATACCGCCGGCATGATGTATGCCGGCCCGCAAGGCGCCGGCGCCCGGCCGGGACCGGCGGCCTACGGGTTCGGCGGCACGCGCCCGACCGTCACCGACGCCCATCTGGTGCTCGGCCGGCTGCGCCCCGGCCCCTATGCCGGGGGCTCGGTCTCGCTCGACCTCGACGCCGCCAAGCGCGCCGTCGCGACCCAAATCGCCGAGCCGCTCGGCATCCCGCTCACCGAGGCGGCGGCCGGGATCATCCGCATCGTCGAGCAGAACCTGCTGCACGCGGTCGAGCGCATCTCGATCCAGCGCGGCTACAACCCCGGCCGCTTCATGCTGATCGCCTGCGGCGGGGCGGGGCCGATGCACGGGGCGAGCGTCGGGCGGATGCTGGGGGCGCGCGCGGTCTATGTGCCGCGCCAGGCCGGCGCCTTCTGCGCGATCGGCATGCAGCACGCCGATGTCAGGCGCGATTTCGTCCATGTGGTGATGCGCCAGCTCGACGACGGCGTGGGCCAGGCGCTGGCCGACGGCTACGCCGCGCTGGAGGTGCAGGCGGCGGATGCGCTCCGCCGCGAGGGGTTCGAGCCCGGCGAGGTGCGCTTCGGCCACGAGCTCGATCTGCATTACGAGGGCCAGCAATGGGACGTGCGCGTGGCGCTCGCCCCCGACGCCGCGCCGGGCGAGATCCGGACCGCCTTCGAGACCGAATACGACCGCCAATACGGCCACACCAACCCGGGCGGGCGGATCGTCGTCTCCAACCTCCGGGTGGTCGGCGTCGGCAAGCTGCCGCCGCTCGCCGAGATCGTCTTCGAAATCGTCGAGCGCCGGGCCGAGCCGGTGTCGGCGCGCCCGGTCTATGACGAGGCGTCCGCCGGCTTCCTCGACACCGCGATATACGACGGCGCCGCGCTCCGGCCCGGCGATTTCGTCGACGGCCCGGCGGTGATCGAGGAGGAGACCACCACAATCGTCGTCGGCTCCGGCGAGCGCGCCCGGGTCGACAAGCTCGACAACTATTTCATCACCTTTGCGGAGAAGGGCTAGATGGAACTCGATCCCGTCATCCTCGCGCTGACCCAGAACCGGCTCGACCACATCTCGCACCAGATGGGCTGGGTGATGGTGCGCACCGCGCGCAGCCCGATCTTCAGCCAGGCGCATGATTTTTCCTGCTTCATCGCCGGGCCCAACGGCGAGGTGGTGAGCCAGGCCGACGGCATCCCGATCCATACCGGCAGCGGCGGGTTCGGGGTGCGCGCGATCCTGCGCGATTTCGGCGACGCGATGCAGGAGGGCGACGTCTATCTGCTCAACGACCCGTGGGCGGCGGGCGGCAACCATCTGCCGGACTGGGTGATCGCGCGGCCGATCTACGCCGGCGGGGAATTCGTCGGGCTCACCTGCAACCGGGCGCACCAGTCGGATATCGGCGGCGGCGCGGCGGGCGCCTACAACCCCGCCGCCACCGAGGTGTTCCACGAGGGCATCCGCCTGCCGGTGCTGCGCCTGGTCGAGGCCGGCGCGATGCGCGAGGATCTGTGGAAGCTCCTGATGCTCAACACGCGGACCCCGCATCTGCTCGACGGCGATTTGCGGGCGATGCTGGGCTCGACACGGATCGGCATGGAGCGGGTCGCCGCCTTGGCCTGCGAGCTCGGCCCGGAGACCGCGCTCTCCTATTTCACCGGCGTGCTCGACCACGCCGACCGCTGCTTCCGCGCCGAGATCGCCAAAATGCCGGACGGGGTGTATGCGGGCGAGGACCGTTCGGACAACGATTGCTTCGAGCTCCGCGACGTCACGATCCGGGTCGCCGCGACGATCGCCGGCGACCGGCTGGCGATCGACTTCACCGGCACCGACGACCAGATCCGGGGGTTCAAGAACTCATCGCTCGGCAACACCCATTCGGCGGTCTATACCGCGCTCGCCTCCTTCCTCGACCCCGGCCTGCCGCATAACGAGGGCGCGTTCCGCTGCGTCGACATAAACGCGCCCGAGGGCAGCATCGTCAACGCCCGCGAGGGCGCGGCGACGACGATGTGCACCGTCTTCTGCGCCCACGAGATCATCCACGCTGTGTGGAAGGCGCTGGCGAAGGCCGACCCGGGGCGGGGCTGCGCCGGCTGGGCCAAGAACGTGTTCGGCATCTCGGTCGGGCGCGAGGCGAATGGCGACCGCTACGTCTTCTACCACGGCGCGGCGGCGGCGGGAGCGGGGGCGGTCGACGGGCGCGACGGGTTCAACCAGATCGGCCATGTCTGCACCCTCGGCGGGCTCACCATGCCCAATATCGAGGTCTACGAGCAGCTCTACCCGGTGCTGTTCCACCGCCAGGAGTTCCGCCTGGACGCCGCCGGGCCGGGGCGCTGGCGGGGCGGCAGCGGCGCCGATTACGAGGTCGAGATGCTGACCGACGCCACCCACTCATTCAGGGGCGAGGGGCTGGAATACGAGACCGGCTACGGCGTCAATGGCGGCGGCGCCGGCGCGGCGGGCCACATGCATCTCCGCTTCGCCGACGGGGAGACCAGGCGCGCGCCCAAATTCGGGCTGGAATCGACCGGGCCGGTGCGCTTCGTCACCCAGTCCCCGGGCGGCGGCGGCTGGGGCGACCCGCTGGAGCGCGCGCCCGAAAGCGTGCTCAGGGACCGGCGCGACGGGATCGTCTCCGCCGACACCATGCGGGAGGTCTACGGCGTGGTGGCCGCAGCGGACGGAAGCGCGGTCGACGAGGCGGCGACCGAAGCGCTGCGCGCGCGGCTGCGGAACGGCGGCTGACCTGGCGGAGGACGCTGGACCGGAACCCCGAACCGTGCGATTCTGGGTTGGCGCGATGAGGGATTCGGACACCGATCAACGCACCAGGACGAAGGTCGAGCCCAAGACCGAGCGGCCGCGGCTGCACAAGGTCATCCTGCTCAACGACGACTACACGCCGCGCGAATTCGTCATGCTGGTGCTCCGGGCGATTTTCCGGATGGGCGATGAAGACGCCTATCGGGTGATGGCGACGGCGCATACCAAGGGCTCCTGCGTGGTCGCCGTCTATACCCGCGACATCGCCGAGACCAAGGCGACCGAGGCCACCGATCTCGCGCGCGAGCACGGCCATCCGCTGATGTTCACCACCGAGCCCGAGGAATGAGCGCGATGGACGGCGCCGGGGATAATGTCAGTATACTGAGCTTAACGGCGGCCGGGCCGCCCCGAAAAGCGGAGATATCCGATGGCAGACATGGCAGTCGAGTTTTGCGGCATCCCGTTCAAGAACCCGGTGGTGGTCGCCTCGCTCGAGACCACCAACAGCCCGGATCTGATGAAGCAGTGCTTCGACTACGGGGCGGCGGGCGCCATCATCAAGACGCTGACCGATATCGAGGACATGGCGCGGCTCACCCAGAACTCGAAATACGCGATCCTCAACGACCGCGGCGACATCATCAAGGGCAAGGTGCCGCGCGACTTCGTGTTCTACAGCCGGTCGGGCTATTCGAGCACCTATTACAAGGACTGGATCCCCTATCTCAAGGAGATCGGCGCCTATGCCGCCGAGCGCGACGCCCATCTGATCGGCAGCGCCGGCGCCAAGGACATCGACGGCTGGAAGGACATCTGCCGCACCATCGAGGATTGCGGCCTGCCGATGGTCGAGCTCAATTTCGGCTGCCCGCACCCGGCGATGATGCCGGGCGTGCACGGCGGCAGCATGATCGGCCAGGAGGAGGAGGTCGCCTACGAGGTCACCCGCCAGGTGGTCGAGGCGCTCGACATCCCGGTCGTGGTCAAGCTCACCCCCGACCAGTCGCGCCCGGTCGAGATCGCCCGCGCGGTGCAGAGGGCGGGCGCGGCGGCGGTCACCGCCACCAACCGCCATACCGGCTTCGCGGTCGATATCGAGGCGGCCGAGCCCCGGCTCGCCGGCACCGCCGGCATCGGCGGCACCTGGGTCAAGCCGCTGACGCTGCGCTGGGTGCACAATATCTACACCCAGGTCGGCATCCCGATCGCCGGCTCGAACGGCATCTTCGACCACCGCGACGCGGTCGAGTTCCTGATGACCGGCGCGAACATCGTCGAGATCGGCTCGGTGCTGATGATCAAGGGCATGAAATGGCTGCCCAACATCATCACCGGGGTCGAGCGCTTCATGGACGAGCACGGCTACCCGGACGTGGCCTCGATGCAGGGCATCGCGTCGAAGCGGGCGGCGAAGGACTATGCCGACCAGTTCGCGCGGTCGCGGATGCACGCGGCGGTCAACGAGGAGACCTGCCAGAACCCGACCTGCACGGTCTGTATCCAGATGTGCTTCTACGAGGCGCTGTCGCAGAACCCGGCGGGCAGGATCGACGTCCATGCCGAGAGCTGCATCGGCTGCGAGCTCTGCCTGGATGTCTGCCCGTTCGACTCGATCACGATGAAACTCACCGACGAGACCCAGTTCCAGGAGGGATATTACGACATCCCCGACGGCGTCTATGAGGGGCCGGAGAAGTTCGTCACCCAGCGCAACAACATGGGCACCATCGCGGCCAACAGCCCGAAGACCGCCGAAGCCGCCGAGTAGCGGCGGCGCACCCTCCGCCCCGGCAATCGCCCCAAGCCGTCATGCCCGGACTTGTTCCACTGGTGTCCGGTTCAGGTGAGTTGGACCGAGTGGAAGGCTTGGGTACGGGCGGGTTACCGGCGCATCGGCCGAGCCGGGACGCGGATTGCGGCGCGCCCGGCTCCCGTCCTCGTTCCCCTCTGTCGCCCCGGTTTCCCCTCTTGTCACCCCGGGCTGATCCGGGGCAGGCCTGGGCCCCGGCTCTCCGCTGCGCTCCGGCCGGGGTGACAAGAAGGGGACGGAGATCTTCTCGTTCATGGGCGCGGAGGCTGCGTCGAAAATCTAAACCGGACACCAGTGGACTTGTTCCGGGCATCTCCCTCCGCCACATGCGGTGCGGGCGGTGGGCTGCGTGGATGGGCGGAACGAGTCCGCCGATGACGTAAGGGCGACACTCCGCCGAAGCACGCCAAGCTTGGCAACGGCACGCCAGCGATGACCATTCGAGACTCCGTCATTGCCGCCTTGCGCGAAGCCGCCGACCCGGTCAGGGCGGTCCAGCAGCAGGCATAAATGAAGTCCGGGATGCCCTTTTTCGGCGTGGGCGTCCCGCAACGCCGCCCGCCCGGCGGCGGATCGGGCAACGACAGGCGACGGGGACCTGCGTATCACGGCGCGGGTCCTCGAGGGGCAGATCGAGGAACTCCGCCAGGTCCGCGACGCCTGGCGCGACCAAGCGCACCGGCCGCTGCTGGAGCGCCCGGCCGCGCGGCGACCATTCTGGCGCCGCTTGTTCGACTGAGTCCTGGGACTATTTGCCGTCAGGATCCTCGGCCAAGACCCCTTCGGCCGCGCGCAGGCCGCGGTCCATCCACTCAATCGTATAGCACCGTCGCGGACCGGTCGCGGCGGGCGCCGTCGGAACGGGGCCGCGATACGTGGTGCTGCTCTCCTTCCTGAAGGCCGGGAGATGGTCGAGAAAGTCCTCGTTTTCCGGTTTGTCGGCGCTCATCGTGCGTCTCCTCCAAAGTCGCGCAATTCCCGTTGCGGGGATTCTTCCGAAGTCCTCGCCTCGGCCCCGATCGGCCGCCGCCGCCGTCCACGCGCAGGGAAGAGATGCAGCACGACGCTCCTCGACCCGAATGGCGGCTGGTCGGTCATCGCAAAGGCCGGCAGCTCCGCCGCGATCTCCTCCGGCGTCATCTTGCCGGCGGAGTCGGGTGCGGCCGGACGGGGTTTTCTTGCGGAGCGCATCGACGACTTCACCGGCGAGATCCTCCTCCCGCGTGAGGTGGCGGATCGTGCTCAGCCCCTTGCGGCAGGCGCCGCACAGCACCAAGCCCGTCGACCAGAGCTCTTCCAGGTCCTCGCCTCCGGCCAGCTCCTCCCCGCCGAAAGCCGTCCAGCACCCGTCCAGGCGGACACCCGAATGCCTGCATGTCGAGGGCCGGACGTGGCGTTCGTCCTCCGGCCCGCTATGCCGGCAGCGCTGGCACTCCAGGGTGGCGGGCGGCACGTTGTCGTTCACCGCCCGCCCTCGCGGCCATCGCCTTGTCCGGCGCGGGCGAGCGAGACCGGCGACGTCGTTCGGATCATCCCACGCTCCCTTCGGCCGCTCTTCGCGGCCGGCGAACGGCCCCGTGTCAAGCCTGTGCTAGTCTGGCCCGTGACACAACCTGTTGGAGAGGTCGTATGCGTCTTTTTCTAGCCGTAATGGTTCCGTGGTTCCTGTTTTTCACCATCAAGCGTCCGATCGCCGGCGTCGTCTGCGTGCTCCTCCAGCTGCTCGTCGTCGGCTGGATCCCGGCGGCCATCTGGGCGGTGCACGCGTTGGGACAGTTCAAGACCGACAAGAAGATCGGCGCGTTGGAGAAGAGCCTGAAGGCGGACGCCGGCCCGCAAGCCGGAGCGGCGGAAGATCCCGGCGAGGGGCCCGCCGAAGCGCCGGAGGCCGCCGCCGGGATGACCGCCCAAGCCGCCGAGAAAACCGCCGAGTGAGCTCCCCTCAGGCGATCCGGCGCTCGGCATAGGAGGCGAGGTCGTCGGGGATCGCCCGGCCGGGATCGGCGCGCTCGACGGTCGCGTCGAGCCGGGGCAGCCCGTCGTCGCGCTCGCCGAGCCCGAGCAGCAGCAGCCTGCCGTTGCTGAGCGCCTCGATCTCCTCGGCGAGCGCCGCGCCGTGCGCCCCCGCCGCGGCCTCGGCGGGGGAGGAGGCGGCGAAGTCGAGCCTGAGCCCGGCGCCGCGGAACACCTCGCCGGCGTGGCGCCAATGCGCCGCGGCGGCGGGGTCGAAACCCCAGAGCGCGTCCTGGGCGCCCCAGAGCAGGGCGCCGGCGAGCGCGGCCGAGCCGAGGCCGAGGCCGAACAGGCGGGCGAGGCGGCGGATCAGCGGCGCTTGCCGCGCCCGCCGAGCGCGCGACGCTTGGCCGCCTTGGCCGCCTTGGCGGCGGGCGTGTCCGCCGCCGCGTCGCGCTCGGCGAGCTCCTCGGGCGTGACCAGCCACAGGGTCAGGCGGATGTCGGTTTTGTTGGAGAACTCGCAGCCGCGCACCGTCGAGAGGCCGGCCGAGAACCCCTTCGCCGAGCGCAGCTCGACAAAGGGCGCCGCCCGCGGCGGCAGGCCTGCTTGTAGCCCTGGTCGCGGATCGCCCAGCCATGCGCGCCGGAGGCGACAAAGCCGACGATGCCGGGCGGGGCGGACGCGCTGGTCACGACGCGGATGAATTCCGGCCACTTCTTCAGGTGCTCCGGGTTCGCGCCTCGCGGCGGCTTCAGCCCGCATTGCTTCCTGACCATCATGAGCAGATAGGGCCCGGGGGTGGGGCCGACATGGCAGCGCACCGGCGACTGCTCGCTGCAATCGCCCCGGATGACGGCGCGCTCGCCCGGTCTCCGGGTTGTGGATCTCGCCGAGGATCCAGTAATCGCGCAGATTGATCCACTTGGCGGCGCGGCGGCGGCCGGCGTGGCCAGGACAACCGTGAGCGCCGCGGCCGTAACGATCCGTTTCATGCTTCCATCCTCCTAGACGTCCTGGCCGCGCCCGGCGGCCAGGCGGCGCGCCATATCGGCCATGCGGGGGCTCACATATCTGGTCGCGCCGGCGGCAGACCCCGACCACCGCGCCGGGCACGCCGTAGCCGCCGGTGAGGTTGCCGACCTTGCCGCCGATGAAGCCGGCGGTGGCGGGACCGCCCATCGCCTTGAAGGCGGTGGCCGCGGTCGCGGCGACCGCGAGCTTGGCGCCGACGATCGTCGCGGCGGCCGGGCCGGCGCCGTCATTGGCGCCCGAGATGTTGGAGGCCAGCGTCGCCGCCTTGAGATGCAGCAGGACCGAGATGAAGCCGAGCAGCAGCATCCCCCAATAGGCCCAGGTCAGGAAGAAGTCGCCCTGCGCCACGCCCACCGCGACGATCAGGTCGGAGACGAAGGCATGGGTCACCGCCAGGGTGAACCCCATGGCGAGGGCGGCGAAGACGATGGTGAGCCCGCCCGACAGGTAAAGCCGGATCGCCGCCTCGGTGAAGCCGCGGCGTGTCCGACCGGATCCGCCCTGCCCGGTAGAGTTCGCGACGTCGGCGTCCATCGCAGCGCTCTCCAAGATAGAATAACACAGGCATCATACACCCTTACCGGGATCTGGCATGCCGTAGATTTCGATGCGGTGGTTGTCGCCGGGGGGCGGGCCTTGCGGGGTATCCGGCGCGTCTTCGGGTCGTTTCCGTGCTCGACGACCTCGGTCGACATGTGCCTCGTGGCGGGCGGCAGTACCGCCCCGCTTCTCGAAGCGTTCCATGGCGTCGGACGAGAACCGCCGTCGAGGGTCCGCTGCCTCCTCCCACCCCGTCTCCATGACGCCCACCGGTTCGCGCGGTACCGAGCGGCCGGACTGCGCGTGACCCCGGGGCAGGCGCAGATCGGCCCGGCACCCGATTTGCGGCATTGGGCCCCGGGACAAGCCCGGGGCGAGCAGCGCGACGCGGGCGTCGTCGAACCTGCTCGCAGCCGGACAAGCGCCCGGCGCGGAACGCTCGCGAGAAATCCGGGTCGGTGACGAGACGGGAGCCCGGGCCGGGCGGGACTTCGCGTCCGGCCCGCCTTAACATGGCAAGGTGAGAACCGACTTCATCCTGAAGCGGCGTCGCGCCGGGTGCGCGGCCCCGCCGGACGCCGGGTAGCCCGCGGTGGCGTCCTGGCTCGGCGGTATCGGCCCCGCGCTCGGGCACCGCGATTACCGCATCTACTCGATCGGCGCCTCGGCGTCCTTCCTCGGCACCTGGATCTACCGCACCGGGCTCGGCTGGTTCGCCTGGGAGCTGACCCAATCGCCGGCCTGGCTCGGCATCGTCGTGTTCTGCGAGGTGGTGCCGATCATCGTGCTGGTGCCGTTTACCGGCGCGGTGACCGACCGGCTCGGCGCCTACCGGATCTTCCGGGCCGGCCAGATCTCGGGCTCGGGCGTCATGGTGGCGCTGGCGCTGGCGACCGCGCTGGACTGGATGACGATCGAGCTGCTGCTGGCGCTGGTCGTCCTCAACGGCATCAACATGTCGTTCATGCAGCCGTCCTATTTCGCCCTGGTGGCCAATCTGGTGCCGCGCGAGGACCTCTCCTCGGCGGTGGCGCTGCAATCCTCGATGGTCCAGACCGCCCGCTTCATCGGCCCGGCGATCGCCGGCGCGCTGCTGCTCTGGCAGGGCGCGGCGGCGGCGTTCGCGGTCAACGCGGTGTCCTATCTCGGCATGGTGGCGGCGCTGCTCGCGCTGTCGTATCGCGACCCGGCGAGGCCGGCGGGCATGGGCGGCGGGCTGCTCGGCGACGTGGCCCAGGGGCTGCGCTATGTCGCCGGCCACCAGGCGATCCGCATTCTGCTGCTGCTGACGATCGCCTTTTCGGTGCTGCTGCGCCCGGTGGTCGAGCTCCTGCCGGCCTTCGTCTCCGAGGTGTTCGGGCGCGGCGCGGACGGGCTGGCGACGCTGCTCTCGGCGGCCGGGGCGGGGGCGATCGTGGGCTCGCTCTGGATCGCCCGGCGCGGCGCCGCAAGCGGCCTCACCCGGCTGTTCGGGGCGACCGGCATCGCCGCCGGCATCGCGCTCGCCGGCTTCGCCTCGACCGATGCGTTCTGGCTCGCCGTCGCGCTGATGACGGTCTACGGGCTGCTCGCCAACGTCAATTCGATCTGCAGCCAGATCCTGATCCAGAACTGCGTCGACCCGGCGATGCGGGCGCGGGTGATGAGCCTGGTCGGCCTCACCTTCCGCGCCGTGCCGGCGGCGAGCGCGGCGCTGTTCGGCGCCCTGGCGACGCTGTTCGGGCTCGGCCCGCCGATCGTGGTGGCGGCCTGTATCGGCTCGATCGTCGGACTTTGGGTGCTGAAGCTGATCCGCACCGCCCGCCTCGACCGGCGCGCCGAGGGCCCGCCCGCGGGTTAGAACGCGGTCGAGGCGGGAATTCCGGATCGATCCCGTTTCAGCCGGATACGAACTCGGTCTTGCGCTGGGCCCATCCGGTCAGACGACGCTCAAGCCCCGCGAAACACGCATAGAGCGCGATCCCCATGGAGGCGAGCATGAACAGGCCGGCGAAGACGAGCGGCATGTTGAAGTCCGAGCTTGCCAGAACCATCATGCTGCCGATGCCGAGATTGGCGGCCACCGTTTCCGAAACGACGGTGCCGACGAAGCTCAGCGTGATGGCGATTTTCAGCGACGCGAAGAAATACGGCAACGATCGCGGCAGCCCGACATGCCACAGGATGTCGAGCTTGTTCGCGCCCAGGGCGCGCAGGATGTCTTCGAGCTCCGGTTCGGTTGTCGCGAGACCGGTGGCGACGTTGACGACAACGGGAAAAATGCAGATCACCAGCGAGGTGAGAATGGCCGGCACGGTGCCGATCCCGAACCAGACCACGAAAACCGGGACAAGCGCGACCTTGGGGATCGAATAGAAGCCGACCAGCATCGGGTAGCACGCGTTGTACAGAACCTTCGAAGACCCGATGACCGCGCCGATGATGACGCCCACCATTACCCCGCCGGCGAAGCCGGTCGTCGTCGTCATCAGCGTCTGCACGCCGTGACGCTGGATGCCGTGAAATTGATCGATCAGGACGAAAATAAACTGGCTCGGCCGCGGCAGAATGAAATCCGGCATGGCGGTGGCCAGGCACAGCAATTCCCAGAAAAGGAAGAACCCAAGGATGATGAGGGTCGACCAGAACCAGTTCAAATCCTTGAGTTTCTTCATGTTTCCGATGCTTCCTCGACATTGCCGTCGAGCTGAAAGTGTTCGATCCGGGCGCGCAGGTCGTGGACCAGCTGCACGGCGGTATCGTTGAAGAGGTGGTCGAGCTTGCGCGGGCGCGGCAGCTCGACCCGACGGTCCAGTATGATATGCCCGGGCCGGGCGCTCATCACCACGGCGCGGTCGGCGAGATAGACCGCTTCGCGCAGATCGTGGGTGACCAGCAGGACGGTGGGGCGCCGGTCCATCCAGAGCGCCTGCAATACGCCCCACAGCTCTTCGCGGGTGAAGGCGTCCAGGGCGCCGAACGGCTCGTCCAGCAGCAGAAGGCTCGGCTCATGGATCAGCGCGCGG
This sequence comes from Alphaproteobacteria bacterium, assembly GCA_965205995.1. Classification (GTDB taxonomy): domain Bacteria; phylum Pseudomonadota; class Alphaproteobacteria; order MPNO01; family MPNO01; genus MPNO01. The sequence continues at coordinate 3,381,654 of OZ242200.1, forward strand.
CAGAGGGAGGCGCGCTGCAGCATTCCGCCGGATAGTTGCCAGGGGAATTTCTGGCTGAAGCCGTGCAGCCCCACGCGGCGCAAAAGCGCCTCGGCGCGGGCGATATTCCGTTCCCGGTCGCGACGGAAATTTTCCCGGTAGGGGCGTACGATCTTGAGCGGCAGCAACACATTGTCGATCGTCCTCCGCCACGGCAGCATGGTCGGATTCTGAAAAGCCATGCCGACGATCTTGATCGGCCGCGTCACGATCTCCCCGGCGACGGACACCACGCCTTCGGTTGCGGGGTTCAGCCCGGAGACGAGCTTCATCAGGGTCGACTTGCCGCACCCGCTGGGTCCGACAATGGCGACGAACTCGCCGGCTTCGACGGCGAGCTCCGTCTCCTTCAGCGCGAGGGTGCCGGTTTCGGCATCGCCGTAGCGGAGCGCGACGTTCTCGAGCGTGACGGTCGCGCCCGCCGGCGACCCCGCGCCGGCCGGCGGATCGTCGATGTCCGCCGGCCGGGCCCGGACCGGATCGTTCACTGGCCCATACGGTCCTTCAAAGGCGGCAGGAAGCGCGACTGGAATACCTCATCGGGTTCGGGCGTCCGCTCCAGCTTGAAGGCCCTGATGACGATTTCGATGGACCGCTTGAGCCGGACGGGATCGATATCGCCCATGCCGACCTTCTTCATTTCGGGCGAAATAATGAGGTGTTCCAGCGTCGCCAGCATCCGTTCCTTTTCCGAGGCCCGCTTGAGCAGCGGCTCGCGGCGCATCACCGCATCGAGGCCGACCTCCGGATTCGCCACGACTTCCCAGAACGCCTTGTTGATGGCCCCGACCATTCCCTTGACCTTGTCGGGATGCTTGCTGAGCATTTCCTGGCTCACCATCACGGCATTGGAATAGAGGTCCATGCCGAAATCGGCGAACCGCATGAAATCGAGATCCCGGTCGGGGTTCATGCCGACGCGCATCGCGTCGAACAGAACCGTCAGGTGGTAGCCCGATACACCCTGTACCTTGCCCCGCTTGAGCATGGTAACCCGCAGATTGGGCTTCATGTGCTGCCAGTTGACCTTGCTCGCGTCGATGCCCGCGATATTGGCAAAGGCGGGAAACAGCTTGAACGCACCGTCATTCGCGGGCGCGCCGAGGGTCATGCCCTCAAGCTGCTTCGGCTTCACGACCTTGGCGGATTTCGGCGTCGCGATGACGAAGGGCGTCTGGTTGTAGATCATGTAGACGGCAACCGGCTGTTTGCCCTGGTTCTTCGAGGCGAAGCGCGTAATCGCGTTGATGTCGCCGAAACCCGCGTCGTAGGCGGTACTCGCCACCTTGGGCACGGCGGCGCCCGAACCCGCCCCCTGGTCCAGTTGAATGTCGATGCCGGCCTGCTTGAAGTATCCCTTGTCGTCGGCGAGGAAGAACCAGGCTTGGGGACCCTGGTATTTCCAGTTGAGGATGAAGCGAACCTTGAGCGGATCGGCCGCCTGCGCCGGTCCGGTCGTCCCGCCGCCGAGCGCGGCGATCGCGGCGAGGCCGAGCCCCGCGAGAATCCCGCGCCGCAAAATATCCGGTGTCATTGTCCGCCTCCCTGTCGTTTCATGTCTCCGGCCCTGTGCAACCTTGCGAACCGGTCGCCCCATTATCCGCGCGAACCGTGCCCACCGCCAAGCAACTTCGGCAAAATTTCCCGGCGGACCGCCGGCGCCCGGTTCCGGCCGGGGTCGGCCGGGTCAGCCGTCATCGAGGGCGCGCGCGATATCGCCGGAGCGGGCGATGAAGCCGTACATGCCGCGTATCAGAAATTTCACCGCCCGAACGACGTAGTCGGGCGAAGTGGTCGCCGCGCAGTCGTCGATCAGGATGCAGTCATAGCCGAGGAAACCGGCGTCCTGCATCGTCGCCAGGACGCATCGGTCCATATTGACGCCGGCGAACAGCAGGGTCTTCGCATCGAGATTTCTGAGAACGCTGTCGAGCTCGTTGTCCCAGAAACCGCTCAGACGGTACTTGTCCACATGAATGTCGCCGCGGGCGGTCTTCAGCCCGTCGCAAATGCGCGCGCCCCAGCCGCCCTTTTTCAGAACTGGCGACCGTCCGCCCTTCGGCGTGTCGCCGTAGCCGACGCCGTCGCCCGTCGGATTGCCCGCGTGCAGGACGGTGGGGTTCAGATTCATCAGATCCGCCCGATTGCCCCAGTTGAGCCAGACCACCGGCACCCGCGCCCTGCGCAGCGCGGGCAGCAAGGCGTTGAGCGGGTCGATCGGCGCGCGAACCGGCGAAATATCGATCCCGCGCAAGTCCGACCAGCCGCCTTTCGAACAGAAATCGTTCTGCATGTCGATGACGAGGATGGCGGTCCGGTTCAGGTCGACGGTCAGCGACTGGGGGTCGGCCCGGAAGGAGAGGGGCCTCGACGGGTTCGGCGGACGCACGAGATCGGCATGACCCGTGCCGACGCCCCAGGAATTTCCCCGCGTGGCGCCGAGCCTGCGCCCGCCGACGGTTCGCTCGTCTGTCATCGCAATGCCGTTCTATTGCCGTACCGCCCGGGCGACAACTCCCGATCCGAAATATCCGGCTCCCGGCCCGGCCGCGACGAACGTGGCGAGGGTCCGCCGCTCCCGGTCCGCGCCGTCGCCGATCCTACCCCGCTTCGGAAATCAGCAGATAGCCGCGGTTCTCGACGGTATCGAAGGTCCGCATCGCCCGAATCAGGTCGGCGGATCTGACCCAGACCCAGGGCGCCCGGTTGGGGTTGACGTCCATGATCAGGAAGGAATCGGTGGCCTCGTCATAGGCCCCGAGCGGGGAGATGTGGCCGCCGCCGGTCTGGCCGAGCGCCTTGCGCGCATAGTTGACCAGCACGTAGTCGTCCCTGGTGGCGAGGTTGCGGGCGATCTCCCGCCCGATCGCCTCGGCATCGGCATTCGGGTCCACCACCCGGACGGCCACATCGAGTCCGTGAACCCGCAGGACCCGGGCGAGCTGGCGAAGCTGCAAGCCGAAGTCGCGCCTGAGCCTGCCCTCGATCTCGATCGGCTTGCCGAGGACCTCGATCCTCTTCTTGGTCCGCTCGTTGAGGACGTTGCCCGCCGTGTACTTGCCGAAGAACGGGTTGAGACCCTTGGGCAGCCAGGCGCGCTCGTCCTCGGCGATGGATTGCCTGTCCTCGGGCAGGCCCTCGCGTCTGCCCAGCCGCAGCGCGTTCAGCACGATCGCCGAGGATGTCGGGCCGCAGAAGATCTTGTTGTCCTGGCTGACGTAATTGTTGCTGAGCGGGAAGAAATCCGTCTTGTGGGCGGAGCGGGCAAGCCGCGCGATGCTTTCCCCGGACTCCCACGCGACCAGAACCCTGTCCTCCGCGCGGCTTCCCGCCGCGAGGACGACGAGGCCCAATAGCGGCAGCAGCAGCAAACCCGTGCCGCGCTTCATACCTCCCTCCCCCCTCAGCCCGCCTCGGCCGCGATCCGCCGGGCGAGCATGCGGCGGAAGGCAAGCCCCGGCCCGTCGACACCGATGTCGATCGAGGCCGCGCCCGGGCGGCGGTCGATATTCGCCTGCTGGGCGCCGAGGATCGAGATGTCCTCGCCGAACACGCGGCGGAAATCGACCCGGAAGCTCTCGTCCACCGCAGGGTCGTCGAGCGCGAAGCTCCGCGCATGGGCGTAGAAATAATGCGTGGTGGTTTCGGTCTCGGGCGTCATGGCGTTGAGGTTGAAGAACTCGACCTTGGCGCCCTGCGGCGCGTCGGCGGCGCCGGCGCCGGGCGGCGCGCAGCCGGCATGCACGGTGTTGTAGGCCGGAAGCGTCGAGACCGCGACCTGCCAGCGGTCGACATTGCCGTCGAACCCGCCCATCTCGGCATAGAGCGGCGGCGCCGGGGAATCGGCCACCACCCGCGACATGCTGACGAAATCCTCGCCGCGCGCGGTCTCGATCGGGAAGTCGGCGACGTTGTCGGTGCCGATCGAGCCCGCATGCACATAGGCGACATGCGAGAGGTCGAGCAGATTGTCGTTGAGCAGCAAATAGCTCGCCTCGACGTGAAACGGCGCGCCGCCTTTGACCGGGCGCCAGTGCGGGTGGTCCATCCACCACCAGTCGGGGATGAGCGCCGGATCGGCAGCCCCGGAATCGCCCATCCAGATCCACACCCAGCCATGGCGCTCGGCCAGGGGGAAGGCGCGAACCCGCGCGCCGGGCGGGATCGTCGTCTGGCCCGGCACCGCGACGCAGCGCCCTTCCGTATCGAAGCGGAGCCCGTGATAGCCGCATTGCAGGGTCTCGCCGACGAGGCGGCCCATCGAGAGCGGAAGTGCGCGGTGGCAGCAGCGGTCCGCGAGCGCGGCGGGCCGGCCTTCGGCGGTGCGGTAGAGGACCACCGGCTCCCCCAGGATGGTGCGCGCCAGCGGGGTTTCCGTGACCTCGTCGTCCCAGGCGGCGGCGTACCAGCAATTCCTCAGGAACATCCTCAGCCCCCCGCCAGCCGGGGGAACAGGACCCGCGCGTTGCCGTGTTCCATCATCGCCCGCGCCGCCTCGTCGAACCCCGCATAGGCGTCGGTGCCGGCGGTCTCGCCCTCGGCGACCGCATCGGGAATATAGGGGTAGTCGGTGCCGAACACTATCCGATCCGGCCCGGCGAGGCTTTGCAGCGCGGCCAGCACCGCAGCATCGCCCGAGAGCGCGGTGTCGTAATAGAGCCGCCCGAAATAGGCCCTGGCGCCGTCGGGGTAGTTCTCGCGGAACCGGGTGAGCCCGTCGAAGATCTCGATCCGGTGGGCGAGCGCCGGCAGCGCGCCGCCGGCATGGGACAGGATGAAGCGGATATCGGGCATGCGCGCCAGCACCCCGTTGAACAGCAGGCTCGCGGTGGCCCGCGCGGTCTCGCAGGGGTAGTCGACGATCGGCCGCGGCACGACGTAGTCGCGCTCGGCGCTCGCGGCCGGGTAGGTCGGGTGCAGCAGCACCACGGCCCGGCGCCGGTCGAGCTCGCGGTAGATCTCCTCGAAATCGGCATGGCCGGCCGGGCGGTCGTCGTTCCGGGTCAGATGCATGAACCCGTCGAGCCCGATCCCGGCGGCGCGCTCGATCTCGGCCAGGCAATCGTCGACATCGGGGAACGGGAGCGCGGCGAGGGCGCCGAAGCGCGTTCCGTGGCGGGCGATCAGCTCGGCGAGATAGTCGTTGCAGCGCCGCGCGAGGTCGCGGCACGCCGCCCGGTCGCCGTAATAGAGCCCGGGGGCGGAGAAGGAGAGGACCGCGGTGGCGATCCCCAGCCGGTCCATCAGCGCGAGCGAGGTCTCGGGCGACCAGTCGGGGAACGGGCGGTACGCGGTCGACGGATAGCCGCCCGCGGTCTGCGCGTCGCGGAAGAATTGCGGCAGCACATGATGGTGAACGTCGATGCGGTCCTGTCTCATGCCGGGTCCAAGGCGGTTGCGGGTATGGGGACTATAGCGCGGCGCGGGGCGGCGGCGGGAGGGGGCGGGAAAGGGGTTCCCCCGGGCGGATACTTCAGCAATCGCCGTCGTCGGAAAAATACGCCCCTAAAGTGAATTCAGCCTCCGGCGGTTCGAGCCTTTCCGATGCGCTTCCGGGGATGAATGTGAGTTCCCCGACCCGTATGTCGGTCCGTGTCGCGTAAAGATCGACCCTGACGAAGTCGAAGGCCGCGGACAGTTTCTCGGCGGCATGGAGCATGTCGTCCAGCATTGCCGGTTTCGGATGGTCTTCCTTCCGGTTCGGATAGAGAAGGGTTGCGGGAATTCGGTTCCACGCCGTATCGTACAGATTCCGGGTATGCCTTGTGAAACGATCCGAATCGACGTGAATGAATTTCGGGACGCCCCGAAAACAGAAGATCTTGTAATCGTCCGGAACGGATTTTCCATCCTCCGAAAAGAACTCCTCGACGATGATCTTGGGGACAAGATGGCGATAGTTCTGTTCCCGGGAACGCAAGTAATAGCGGATCGAAAACCATTTACCCAGCCGGTCCCGATCCAGGGGAACGGACGGATCGGTACAGATCACCGCCTGACCGCTCGAATGCGTCGCTTTGACCACGCATGGAAAACGGTCGGGGACGTAATTCTCCAACTCTTCAACGCTCCGCAGGATTCGATAAGTATCGATTGTATATTCGCTGCCCAGGACCGAAGAAAAATATAGTTTCGCATACTCCTTGTCGGTAACGAACTGGACGAGCGGATCGTAACCCATACCGCTCGTCTTCAGGGCGAAGAGGTGGTCGTTGAAGCGGACCGGGCGCTTTTCCGGAAAACGCCCTAACCTCTTGTAGAAGCGATTCAGGCCATAGATCCGGTCGCCCCACAGGGTCTTGGGCAGAAGCCGCCGCGTCCAGGTCTCGTTCATGACGGATCAAGCCCCCGTTCCGCGACGGTGTCGCGGGCGTTCCGCCGGATCAGCTTTTCGAACAGGGACTCGTAGGCCGCGACCGCTCTTTCCGCCGAGAAGTCGTCGGCGCGGCGCCTGAGCGCGTCCGCCGGGACCGATTCTCCCGCCAGGGTCTCGACGATGGCCTGCGCCAGCGCCGGCGCGTCGCCGACCGGGGTCAGGCGGCCCCAACGGCCGCCTTCGAGAATCTCGGTCGGCCCGAAAGGCGCATCGGTGCTCACCACCGGGGTTCCGCATGCCATCGCCTCTATCAGGACGTTCGGCAACCCCTCGGAGCGCGAGGAGAGAACGAACAGCGCGGCCCGCCGCATGTAGCGGAACGGATTCTCGTCGAAGCCGAGAAATGCGATTTCTTCCGCCACCCCGAAACTGTCGGCAAACGCCATGAGTTCATGCCGGTTGGCCTCGGACAGATGGCCCAGGATGGCGAGGCGTGCCGGGATCCCGCGGCGGACATGGCCGAAAGCCTCGACCAGGGTGGGCCAGTCCTTTTGCCGCCCCCACCGGAGCACGGCCAGGATCACCGGCGGTTCGCCGCCTTCGAACCAGGTGTGGTCCACCGCCTCTTGGGCCAGGCGCCGGATATCCCCGAGCGGCTTGGGATTGTAGATCGGATGCACCAGGCGGGCATCGAGACCGAGCGTCTCGACCGCATCGGCGGCGACACCTTGCGATACCGCGACCACGGCGTCGGCCTCGGGCGTGAGCAGGCGGGCGAAGGCCTTTTGCCTCTGGCTGTAACTCACACCGATATTGCTGCGCAGCGAAACGACCACCGGCACGGTACGGCCCGTCAGTGCCGCGGCGAGGACGGATCCATCGTTGGCGAGGTGGAGCGCCGAAAACAGGAGCTGGGGTTCCGCTTCGCGGATATAGCGGGCCACGCCCAGAGCCGCCCGCACCCGCGAAAGCCTGTCTCCGATCCGCGGGAATCGCCGCCGCAGGAACCACCAGGCCCTGACCGCCTCCAGCGGGCCGGTGGGCAGCATCCGCAGGTCGATGCCGCGCTCCCGGCAATATCCGGCGAATTCCCTGTCGGGCGTGCGGCTGCGATGGTAGTAGACGGCCATTCCGTCGGGCATTGTGGCCCGGTACTGCCCGCTGAGCCGCAATAGAACGAGGTCGACGCGGTATCCCCGGTCGATCAGGGACGCGGCCAGCGTCAGCGTCGCCCTTTCCGCGCCCCCTCCCCCCAGGTCGGGCAGAACGATGCCGACGTGGGGGCGCGGAGACGGCGGTCGCTCGTGCATCGATGCTGTCGAAGGCGCGGTTGCCGACGGGCGAGGAGGGTGGGCGTGCGATCGGTCGAACCGTGACCATCGCGACCCATTCGATATCGCCCGCCTTGTCATCCTTGCTTCCTCTCTCCGTCGCGCACCGTAAGCGCGGCAACGACTTTGCCGTATCCGTCCATTGCGCTTTCCAGGTCGAACCGGGCGGCGCTGGCGCGCAAGGCCGTCTTGTCCGTCGGCCGGGCGAGCGCCCGCAGCATGACCCGCGCCAGCGCCTCCGGGTCGCCCACCGGGGCAAGCAAATCGGGGTCCTCGAGGATTTCCGACGGGCCCGCCGGGCAGTCGGTCGAGACGGCGGGGCAACCGCAGGCGAGCGCCTCGACCAACGCGCCGGGAAAACCCTCATGCCGTGAAGAAAGCACGAAAAGCGCGGCACGGGCCATGAAGGCATAGGGGTTCTCCACCCAACCCGGCAGCAACACCGAGTCCTCCAGGCCAAGCGCGCTCACCCGCTCTTCAAGGTCGTGTCGCATCGGGCCTTCGCCCAGGATAACCAGACGGCAGGGACGCTGGGACAGCACGCGGCGGAAGGCCTCGATCAGGGCCGGGAAGTCCTTTTGCGGCGCCAGGCGCCCGACGCCCAAAACCACAGGCGGCCCGCCATCCCGGAACCAAAGGTGGTCCGGCGCAGCCCCCGCCCGCCCGACTATCTCCGGCGCGACCGCCGGATTGTGAATGACGGCGATCCTGTTTTCCGGGATACCAACTACGGTCGACACGTTTTCCGCCACGCCCCGGGAAACCGCCACGACATGGGCGGCCGCCGGGAATACATGCCGGATCAGGTCGATATGCGCTGTCCGGCCGCTCTCCAGAGTGTCACGTACCACCGGAACAATCGCCGGACAATTGCGTGTAATGAACGACGCAAAGAATCCCGCCATGTCTGCTTGCCACAGATTGGAAAACACGACATCGGGCTTTCGTTCTTCCAGATACCGGCCAAGGCGCAATGCCCGTATGAAGTCTGCCCGCCTGACCCGTCTTGCGAGATCCCGAATCGGCCACCGCGGGCCCTTCACAAGGAGAAACAACAGAATTGGCAGCCTGCTTAACGGCAACGTCCGGCTTGTCCATCTGGCGTGCTCGGGAACGCCGACGCTCCGGTAACGCTTCTTGTTCTTCCGCAACAGGTTCGCCGCCCGTCTCCGCATCCGACTCCACCGGCCGGGAGGCCGGGCGAGAACGAAAACCGATGCGCCATCCGGCATTTCGTCGGGGTAGTCGCTGATCGGAAAGAACAGCACGAGGTCGACGCGATGCCCCCGCTCGCAGAGGCCGCTGACGACCCGGAGGATCGTCCTCTCGGCGCCACCTCCCCGCAAATCCCTGACAACCCAACAAATATGCGCCATTCCGTGACTCTATTGTGCGGGATCAAGGTCTTTGTGCGAGATAAGGCCGGGTGGGCAGCAACGACGTATCGGCGAAGGACTCGTCATGATGGCCGATGATGGCGGGTGGGTGCTCGCGGATTTTCTCGGGCGTGACGTAGTGTTCGTGTTGGTGGGTCCCAAACCGCGAAGGCGAACATGCCGATCAGGCGCCTGGAGGCCCGCTCGACGCCCCAGGCGGCGCAGGCCTCGAGCAGGATTTCGGTGTCCGAATGGCCGCGGAACCGGACGCCGCGCGCTTCGAGCTCGGCCCGCAGTTCGGCCGCGTTGTAGATCTCGCCGTTATAGGAGATCGCAAGGCGCCCCGAGGCGGAGACCATCGGCTGCGCGCCGGCCGGCGAGAGGTCGATGATCGAAAGCCGCCGGTGCCCGATGCCGACGCCGGCTTCGGCGTCGATCCACGCCCCGTCCGCGTCCGGCCCCCGATGCACCAGCGGCGCGGCCATCTTGCGGGCGGTCTCCTCAAGCAACGCCGCCGAGCGCACGCCGCGCTCTACCACTCCCGCGATACCGCACATCGAATTTTTACCCTGGCGTGACTGGAACTGCCTGCGGAGGCCCGCGGCGGCGAGCCGCGAGCAACCCTAAGTTGCGCCGCCCGGCGGCGCAAGCCCGCCGCCTACCCCGCCATCAGCCGGGGCAGCCAGGTGACCGCGGCGGGGACCGCCATCAGGAAGGCGAGGATGCCGATCTCGAGAAGCACGAAGGGCGCGACGGCGGCGTAGATCTGGCCCATCGTGGTGTCGGGCGGCGCCACGCCGCGCATCACGAAGAGCAGCATGCCGAAGGGCGGCGTGGTCTGGCCGATCTCGAGCGCCAGCAGCATCAGGACGCCGAACCAGATCAGGTCGATCCGGATCAGCTCGGCCAGCGGGATGAAGAAGGGCAGCGTGATCAGCATGATGCTCACCGGGTCCATGAAGCAGCCCATCAGCAGCATCAGCCCCATCATCGCGACCAGCAGCGAGAACGGCGTCGGGTCGACCTGCTGGATCAGCGAGAGCAGCCCGGCGGTGGCGCCGGAAAACGACAGGATCTGCGAGAAGGTCAGCGAGGCGGCGATGATGAAATAGATCATCACCGCGAGCTTCCCGGTCTCGACCATCGCGGTCCAGAGGCCCTTCCAGGTCAGCGAGCGGTAGCACACCGCCGCGAGCACCGCCCCGATCGCCCCGAGCGAGGCGGATTCGGTCGGCGTCGCCACCCCCACCAGGATGCTGCCGACGACCACCGCGAACAGGCCGAGCAGCGGCACCACATAGATCAGCGACGGGCGGATGCGCTGCCACGCGCTCATCTCCGGCATGTCGTAGCGCGGCGCCAAAGACGGGTTGAGCCGGCAGCGGATCACCACATAGGAGAAATGGACCGCCGCCATGATCAGCCCGGGGATCGCGCCGGCGATCAGGATCGCCGCGATCGAGATCCCCGACAGGCTGCCGAGCAGCACCGCCAGGCTCGACGGCGGGATCAGCATGGCGATCCCGCCGGTGCCGAGGATCGGCCCCATCGCCATCGAGTTGTGGTAGCCGCGGCGCCGCATCTCCGGCATCAGCGTGGTGCCGAGCAGCGCCGTGTTCGCCATGCTGGAGCCCGACAGCGTCGAGAACACGGTGCCGCCGGCGACCGCGACCAGCGAGAGCCTTCCCGGCACCCGGGCGATGAGCTGGTCGACCGCGTCGATGGCGCGGATCGCGACGCCGGTATGGAACAGGATCTCGCCCATCAGGATGAACATCGCCACGGGCGCGAGCGCGAACCGCACCAGCCCGTCGACCACGTTGCGCTCGAGCTGGATCAGCCCCGCCCCGCCGCCGAGGAAAATCAGCGCGCCGACGATATTGGCGGCGAAGAAGGCGATCGCGACGGGCACGCCGAGGAACATCGGCACCAGCACCATGCCGAGCAGGAAGACCAGCGCCCAGTACCATTCCATCGCTCAGAACGCCTCGGGCCGGCCGCCGCGCGGGGCCTGGTCGCCGGCGTCCCGGCCGAGCGAGCGGACGAGCTGGCGCACCGCCTCGACCAGGAACAGCGCCATCCCGCCCGGCACCACCGCCATCGGCATCCATTCCTTGATGTCGAAGGATTTGTAGAGCGTCGAGTCCTCGACCCAGGCGAGATGGGTGGTGACCACGCCGTAATAGAGGATGACCGCGGCGACGGCGACGGTGACGAGATTGATGACGATGCGGAAATAGCGGCGGATGCCGGGCGCGAGGACGCCGAGCACGAGGTCGACGGTGACGTGGCGCCCGAGGCTGAGAATATAGGCGGCGCCGACCATGGTCAGCGTCAAGAGCCCGTACTCGACGGCTTCCAGCATCCAGTAGAAGCCGGAGAGCCCGAAATTGCGCGCGAACACCTCGGCGGCGACGCCGACCGCCAGCAGCGCCACGATCACCCCAGGCACCACCCCGGTGAGCGCGAGCAGCCGGTCGAACAAACCGCCGGGTTTCCACATCCGACCGCCCCTACGGGGTTCGCGGCGGCATGCGCTCCCGCCTGCGCTTGTGCCGCCGCCCGCCCGGCGGGCCTACTTGCCGATCAGCGCCCGCAGCTTCTTGCCGACCACCGGGTCGCGCTTCTCCACCACATCCCATTGCGCGGTATAGGCGAGTTCGAGGAATTTCGCGGCATCGGCGTCGGGCAGCTTGAGCAGCTTCATCCCCTTTTCGCTGATCAGCTTGCCGCCGATCTCGCGGTCCTTCCTGCCCAGATCCGCCGACAGCTCGGTCTCCAGATGGATGGCCGCCTTGGTCAGCACGCCCTGCTGCTTGGCGTCCAGCTTCTTCCATTTGTCGAGATTGGTGCCGACGACGATGATCGGGTGGTAGAAGCCCGGCACCAGCTTGTATTTGGAGACCTCGAACCAGCCCTGCGACATGACCTCGCTGTCGAGATTCGCATAGGCATCGACCGCGCCGCGCTCCATGGCGGTGAAGATCTCGCGCCGCGGCATGTTGAGGGTCCTGGCGCCCAGCGCATCGAAGAACGCCTTGTAGGTGTTCGAGGTGCGCATCTTGAGACCCTTGAAGTCGGCGAGCGACTTGATCTCCTTGTTGGTGTAGATGTGGAAGACGATGTCGCCGCCATACATGCAGAGCAGCTGCATGTTGGCCTGCTTGGCGAACAGTTCCGCGAAGATGTCCCAGGCGCCGTTCTTGCGCATCTCCGACGCGCTCTTGGTGGTGGGCGTGAACCCGGTCGCGAGCTTGACCAGGTTGGCCATATAGGCCGGCGGCGTCCCCGCGAGGTCGAGCAGCCCGGTCTTGACCGCGTTGCCGAGCTGGCGCGACGGAATCGCCTCGGGCCCCACGACCTGCCCGATCTGCACCAGGCCCTTGCCGTCGGCGTTGACCCTGGCGACGAACTTGTCGAAGGCCTGCCGGGTGAGGGACCCCTTGTTGCTGATGAAGTAGCCGGCCTTGAAGTTGACTTCGGCGGCTGTGGCGACGGTGGCGGCGCAGACGGCGCCGGCCGCCATCGCGGCGGCGATAAACGTCGATCTCATTCATTCCTCCCCTGGGGCGGTTGCGGTGGCCCTCACGGTCGAAACGGTGCCCGATGCCGGAGTCGCTGTCAATCGACCCCGCCGGGCTGCCGGGTCCCCGGCAAGCAGGGATGCATTTGGGATGGAACCGCCGCGGCCCGCATGCAATTATGCCGCTTCTCACTTCACCTTTTATGTCTTTGGATCGGGAGATTGAGCGCATGCTCAGATTTTCGGAAGAGGTCATGCTTCTCTTATTGAACGACAGCGGCGGGAAATTCGTCGACGTCCCGGCACCGTCGCTCGATTGCGCTCTCGCCGGCGCGGTTCTGATGGATCTGGCCATGGAGAACCGGATCGATACCGATCCGCAGCGGCTGTTCGTCGTCGATCCGACGCCGCTCGGCGACGATCTGCTCGACCCGACGCTCGCCCGCATTGTCGGGTCCGCGGACACGCATGACACCGCCCACTGGATCAGGACAGTCACCGACCAGGCCGACGACATCCACAACCGGTCCCTCGACCGGCTCATCGAGCGCGGCATCCTCAGGCGCGAAGAAGATCGCTTCATGTGGGTGTTCAAGTCGCGCCGTTACCCGATCATCGACAACAGCACCGTCCGGGAAGTAAAGCTCAGGCTGATGGGCGTGCTGTTCAGCGCCGACATTCCCGATGCGCGCGATACATTGCTGATTTCCCTGTCCGACGTTTGCGGCATTTTCTCAAGCCTGCTATCCAATGCCGAACTGGATGCGGCCGCCGAGCGGATCGGACAGGTCCGCAAGCTGGATTTGCTGGGCCGGGAGGTCACCAACGCGGTACGGGAGATCGAAGCCTCCCTTGCCATGGCGGTAGCGATGCCGATGCACTGACGCGCGACGGCCCGGTCGGTCACGGGTTGTCCCGGCGGCCGCGCCACCAGGTACGACACACAGCGGACGCAGGTTGGAGAGCAAGACGATGGATGTGATGACCGAACGTCAGGAAGGCGTTTTGACCGCCCAGGTTGGCGGCCGTATCGACGGCTCGAATGTCGCCCAGTTCGAGGAGGCGATCAGGACCGCGATCGAGGAGAGCGATCGCGCGGTGCTGATCGATTGCGAGAATCTCGGCTATATCAGCAGTGCGGGGCTGCGCGCCGTGCTGATGACCGCCAAGAGCCTGTCGACCCGCAACGCCAAGTTCGCGCTGTGCTCGATGTCCGATCCGATCCGGGAAGTCTTCCAGATCAGCGGTTTCGACAAGATCGTCGCGATCCACCCGTCCAAGGCCGAAGCGCTCGCCTCCTTCGACTAGTGACATAGCGGAGCTTGCCGGGGCCGGCCGGAGAGCGCATCGCGCCGCCGAAAGTCACGCGGGATCCGGCGCGGAGGGCAAGGCTGCGCATGCCCGGATGAATTCGGCGGCGGCACCGAGATACCAGGGCAACCGGCTTCCCTTGCCGTGAAAACCGACATGGCCGCCGCCGGCCGTGACGACGATTTCAAGCGGCGGACGGGCGGCGATGGCGGGCGGCGGAACCCAGGGGTCGTCGTCGGCGTGCAGCAGCAGCGTGGGCACGCGCAACCCGTCGATGGCGCGCACCGGCGAGCATCGGGCGTAGTACCCGGCCGCGTCGCGGAACCCCGCCTGCCCTGCGGTAAACGCGTCGTCGAAATCGCGGATATGGCGCGCGCGCAGCAGCGCCTGGCGCACCGCTGCCGGCGCCCGCCGCCAGAGCGGTTCCGTCTCCTCCCGCAGCCGCGCGAGCAGCCATCGTTCGTAGACCCGGTTTCGCGGCCGGGCGATCCGGTCCGCCGCCGCCGCCAAATCGACCGGCGCCGAGACGGCGACCACCGCCCTGACGAACGGCGGCAGGTCGGGGGAGGAGGCGAGGCGGAGAGCGAGCGCGCCGCCCAGCGAAAAGCCGAGAATGGCGATGCCGCGTTCGCGGATGGCGGGGTCGAGCCGGGCGAGCGCCAGGCAGGCATCGGCAAGGTCCCGCACCCGGTCCATGTGGTAGTGGCCGCGGGCGAGCGACCGGCCGGGCGGCGAGCCCCTGAGGTTGAGGCGCAGCACCGCGGCGCCGTCCGCCAGCAAGGCGCCCGTCGATTGCAGCACGTGCCGGCTTGCCTCGCAGCCCGTCAGCCCGGGCACCAGGATCACCGCCGGCGCCGGACCGCTTGCCGCGTGGTAGCGGGCGACGAGCCGGTCCCCGCTGCCGTCGCCGAGCGCAATCTCGAAGCGCCTGCCGGATTCGGGCGGGATCCCCGGGAGCCTGCCGGGAAGCACGTTCCGTATCGTCTGGAGATCGGCCGTGACCCATGGCCAGCGCCGGCGGAAGGAGGGGTTCGGCGTCATCGGCGGACAGCAAACGCATTTTGCCGGGCTTTCCGCAAGCCTGCCGACGACGCAAGGCGGGCGGCAGGGCTGACCCCGGCGGCAAATCCGGGATAGTCTGGGGACATGTGCGGCCGTTTCGCCCAGTTCTCTTCGTGGCAGGAGATTCACGCGCTCCTCGGCCTGACCGGCCCGGCCGCGAACCTCCGGCCGCGCTACAACGTGGCGCCGGGCCAGGCTGTCGCGGCGGTGCGCATCGACGGGGACGGCCGCCGCCTTTCGATGCTGCGTTGGGGGCTGATCCCGTCATGGGCCAAGGAAGCGAATATCGGCTACAGGCTGATCAACGCCCGGTCGGAAACGGCGGGCGCGAAACCGGCATTCCGCGCCGCCATGCGCGCCCGCAGGTGCCTGATTCCGGCCGACGGGTTTTACGAATGGACGCGAAACGGCAAGGCCAGGCAGCCCTGGCTGATCGGGCCCGGGGACGGCGCGCCGTTCGTCTTCGCCGGGTTGTGGGAGCGCTGGACGGTGCCGCCGGGCGCGGCGCTCCGGGGATCGCTCGGCGAATTCGCCCCGGGCGAGGAGATCGAGACCTGCACCGTGCTCACCACCGCGGCGAACGAGGTCGTTTCCCGGGTCCATGACCGCATGCCGGCGATCCTGCCGCCGGAGGCGTTCGATGCCTGGCTCCGGGGCGGCGAGGTGCCGCTCGGCCCCTACCCGGCGGAAGGGATGGGCGTCCATCCGGTGAGCACCCTCGTCAACAAGCCCGCCAACGACGACCCGCGCTGCATCGAGCCGATCGCCGCCCCGTGAAGCCGGAAGAGTCCGGCGATGCCGGAGCTCAGGAGCGATAGCGCTCGGGCGGCTGCGGGTTGTTCGCCGGGTCGGTGTCGTGTTTCGCGATCCGCCTGACGGCCGCGCCCCCGGCCAGAGGCCGCAGCTCCGCTTCCAGGGCATCGGCCGTTTCGCCGGCATAGACCTCCTCGCCGTCGATGCGGACCGAGAACGACCTGGTGTATTTCGCCTTCTTGGCGGGCTGTTCGATCGTCGCCTTGGTCCAGGCGTATAGCGGGTAGCCGGCGATACCCCGCCGCTCCGCTTCCTCGCAATAGCCGACGAACGCATCGTATTGGCAGACCAGCATCGCGCTGTGCCGGGCGAGGATGCGGTCGACCGGTTCGAGGGCCGGGTGGTCGGCCCCGCGGCGCGCCGCCTCGGCGGCCGCGTCCTCCAGCTCGACGCGGATCTGGTATTGCCATTGCCGGGCGTCCCGGGCGCCGGACTCGCGACCTGGCTCGGCCACCTGCACGATCTCCGCTCTTTCCGTTTCAAGGTCTCCGCCGGTTGGCGACAGCGGCGGAGGACGCAGATATAGTACATGATCGGTCAATTGTAAGCGCGGGTCAGCGCTGACTTCGTCCAACCAAGTATCGGGACATGTCCGATGAGATTTGGGTGCAAGAAGTATTTTGCCGTCGCAGTATTCGGAACCGCCCTCGGCGCGGCGGCGACCGGAGCGTTCGCCGGCGGCAAAGCACCGGCCGCCGCGCCGATGCGGCCGCTCGCCGTGATCGACCGGGCGGATATCGCCATGTCGGGGCTCGCCAATATCCGCGAATTGCTGCTCAGCCGGCAGGCATATAACGCCTTCGGGCTGCGTCGGCCCCTGGTGCTGGGGGCGGGCCGCGCCGCGATTCTCGTCGACGGGCGCCGCATCTCCGACACCGCCATCGATCTCGACATGCTGCCGGTTTCCGCCATCGAGCGCATCGAGATCCTCGAGAAGGGAGTCGCCCGGCATGGCGGGCATGCCATCGCCGGGACCGTCAATATCGTGCTCCGGCGCGGCTTTGAGGGCGCCGAAGCCTCGGCCGCGGCCGCCCGGCCGGAGCTGAAGGGAGGCGGCGCCGGCCACGTCGGCGCCTTGTGGGGCGGCACGCTGGGGCGCGGCCGCCTGACGGTCGGCTTCGACCACATCGGACGTCAGGAAGTGCGCGACGCGGACCGCGGCTACAGCCGTGCCAGGTGGACACCCGGCGGCGCCTTCGCGGGGACGCAAGGGGTCTCGGACGGTGGCAACACCATCCTCTTCGTGCCCGCCGATGCCGATGCGGCCGTGGCCCGTCCTCTCGGCGATTGCGACGAGAGCGTCTACACCGGCGTCCTTTCCCACGCCCTCGGCAGCGGCTGCGGCTTCGCCTATGGCGATGTCAAATGGCTCGACGGCTATGAACGGCGTTCGCGCGAGAGCCTGTTCCTCCACGCCGAGCACCCGATCGGCGACGCCGCGGATGCCTATGTCGATGCCCGGATCGGGCAGGCGGAGACCGATTTCCGCTACGCGCCGTCTGTCGGAACTTTCTCCTTCACGCCCGAGGGCGATGTCAAAACGCGGCTGATCGACGGCGTCGACGGCCTGACCGCGGAGAACTTCCCCGATAGCGGCGCGGTCACCGTGGTCCACCGCTTTGTCGGCCACGGCAACCGGGACTGGCGGACGAAATACGACGACTCCGACGTCACGCTCGGCGTCCGCGGCAGGATTTCCGACGCTCTCGGCTACGACGCCCATGCGCGCTACTACCGGCACGAGGCTCGCGAAACCGGCGATACCTTCGTGAGCGAGAGCCTGGCCCGTGCGGCCATCGAGAACGGCGATTACGACATCGTCGATCCGCTTGCAGAGACCGAGCGCCATCGCGCGGCCATCCGCGACACCGGGCTTCGGCTGACCCACGACACCGGGACCGAATACGCGACCGCGGGGGCGGCGCTGGAGGGCGCCGCGTTCGAGATTCCCGGCGGCGCGATCCGGTGGATTGCGGGCGTCGAGGCGGCGCAGGAGGATTGGCGGGACGTTTACGATTACCGCGACGCGGGGAATATCGCGCACGCACCGACCGACGTGCTCGGCAGCGCCGGCAACTCGGTTTCCGGCGAACGCCGGCGGTTGTCGGTTTTGGCGGAGGCTTCCCTGCCGCTGCTCAAGGGCTGGGATCTCGTCCTCGCGGGCCGCGGCGACGATTACGACGATGTGGGCGAGGCTTTCTCCTGGCGGATCGCGAACAGCTACCGCCTGAACGATGTTGTGACCCTGCGCGCCTCCTGGAGCCGAAGCCGGACGCCGCCCGGTCTGCGCGCCCTGCACGCGCCGGAAACGCTGGACTATCCCTCGGTATGCGACACCACGCGGCCGGATTGCCGGTTCGAGCAGGTGGAACGCCGGAGCGTCGGCAACCCGAATCTCAGGCCGGACCGGGCGGAACGTTTCGGCGTCGGAGCCGCGGCGCGTTTGGGCGCGTTCTCGCTCGGCGCGGACTGGTTCAGGATCGGGATCGACGAGGAGCCGCGCCGGTTGTCTCCGCAATCCATCGTCGACCTCGAAGCTGCGGGAACCCTGCCGGCGGGCGTCGGCGTCGTGCGCGAGGGCGGACGGATCGCCCGGCTCGACAGCCCCTATATACAGAGCGGCGAGGTCGAGCTTACCGGCATCGCGATCCAGGCGGGCGCCGGCTGGGAAACCGACTGGGCGAAGTTGGCGCTGGATGTCCGCGGTCTACGCACCACTCATTACAGGGTAAAAGTGGCCGGGCTGGTGCAGCCGGGCGACTATCCCCGCGACCGGGTCCACGCCACGCTGCGCGCCGGCCGCGGCGGCCTGGCGGCGAGCTGGACCGTTCATGCGGTTTCCGGTTTTGACAACGCGACGGATACGGGGCGCTGGGACTCGTGGATCGGACACGATCTGGCGCTGCGCTGGCGGGGGGCGCTCGGGCTGAACGGGCTGGAAATCGTGGCCGGGGTCCTCAATGTCGGCAATCGCGGCCCGTCCACCAACCCGGCCGAACCCAACGCGCCGCTGTTGCGGCTGGACTCGGTTACCGGGCGCACGGTTTTCCTCAACGCCACCCTGGCGCTCGGCCCGTAGCCCGGATTTCAGGCCGCGGGGAAAATGTTGCCGGCGGCGTCCGGATCGACGCCGCCGGCGGGAACCGGCTTCGTCGGGCCCCACATGCGATATTCGGCCGGCGGCGCCGAACTGCGGAAGGCGGGCCGTTCCGTCATCCGTCGGTACCACGCGCCGACCGCCGGCAGATCGCGCCACAGCCGGGCGAGGTCGAGATGCTCCACCCGGTCGAGGATGGGCGCCACGCAGATGTCGGCGAGCGAATACGCCCGGCCGCAGATCCATGGCCCGCCGCTGCTGCGCAGGGTTTCCTCCAGATGCGTCATGTGCCAGTTGAACCTGGTCGCGGCGGCGTCGACCGCGGCCAGATCCGGCGGACCGGAAACGCGTCTGAGGTAATGCTGCGCGCGCTCCTGGTCGGGATGGCGCGATGACCATTCCCGCAACCGGTCGATGCCGAAACCCTGGCTTCGCAGCTTCATCATCAGGTTGAAGCTGAGCGTCACGACAAGGGGAAACAGGTATTCGCCTTCCTCCGCGATCCACTCGCGCATGACGACGCGCGCCCCGGGGTCCTGCGGCTGCAGCGACGGTCCGGCAAGCGTCTCATCGAGATAGAAGGCGATATCCGAGGACTGGATGACCGGCCTCCCGTCATGCACCAGGGTGGGAACCCGATAGTGGCGGTTCAGCTTGCGATAGTCGGGCTGGAAATGCTCGAACCGGTGCGTGGCGATGTAGCGCTCGGCCCAGTCCACCCCCTTTTCGGCCAGCACGATCCGCACCTTGAAGCAGCAGGGGGAATCCCAGAAATGATAGAGCTCGATCATCTGCCGCCTCCCGTCCCCGCCGGTTCCGCAGCCTGGCCCGGACAGCGCGCGAGGCTCGGCTAGGGCGTCTGCAGCGCGCGGAGCAGGGCGGCGGCGGCCGGGTTGGTGAATTCGCGTCCGAGCACGATCTTCCGCGCCGTCGCTCCGGGACCGTAATAGGCGCGGTTGCGCTCCTTGTCCTCGACGGCGATCGAACCCTCGAACGAGGCGCCCAAAAAGGCGCCGCGCGACAGCGCGTAGGAATAGATGTCGGCGCGGAGATTGATCGCCGTCGACCCTTCGTAGCCGATCCCGAACGGGCCGGCGGCGACGGAGGCGTCGGCGCCCAGCTTGACGGTCGCATCGAGCATCGTGTCCAGCGTCCTGTGCGACATGATCAGGAACATGACCTCGGAGTCCTGGAACCCGACCTGCAGCCCGAAGCTGCCCGAGCCGATGTCGTAGAAGGCGGGATTGCTCCAATTGCCCGCCTTGTCGCGCGCAAGCAGGACTCCGCTCCCGCCTTCGCCGCCGATCAGAAAGCCCGCCTTGAGCAGGCTGGGGACGATCAGCACCGCCTTCGCTTTCCCGAGAAGGCCCGGAAGCGGCTTGAGCTCGGGATTGCGGAGCATCTTCTCGACCGTGTGGCGCGCCTTGTCGACCAGTGCCTGCGGGTTGGCCGCCGCCGGTACCGGAACCGCCGCAACCGTCAGGAAAACAGCCGCCGCCAGCGCCGTGCCAGCGGTTCTCCGGGTCAGGTGTGTACGCATCGAAATCTCCGGCGGAACGGGGATTGGCGGGTTCGCTCCCCTACGCCGATAAGATGGGCGATCTTCGCCGGTTTGCAAGAATCGCGCGCCGTCCCGCCCCCCGATGCCAGCGCGACCCTCTGGAAAGACTATAAGAAAAACTTATTAATAGGATGATTAATCAGTATTAGAAATTATTCTAGGTGTCGGCGAAACTGCAATCTGACGTTGAGGTTCGGATCAGTTCACCTACTTGTGAGTAAGGAGAAGCTGCGATGATTGAAGAGGCAAGGCAGGAGGCTCGACCTCCCGAAAGGAGACGCCGGCCCTCGTCGGCGCCGAGGCGGATGAAACCTTCGGCCGGAACGGCCGGAACGGAGCGAGAAATCAGAGAGTAGTTCACGAAGGGAGAAATTGAGATGACCACGAAAGACACGAGCCGAGCGGAAACGGGCGGACATGAAACCCAAATCCTCGAACGCCCCAACGCGGCGCACGGCGGCCACATCGGCGCCCGCGCGGCGGTTCCGGACCGCGCCCCGGGATGGGGCGGCAACAACGGCGTGAGCGACCGGCACCCGCCGGCGAGCACGACGCGCCGCGACCGGACGCTGCTGATCGTCGACGACGACACGCCGTTCCGGACCCGGCTCGCCCGCATCATGGAATCGCGCGGCTTCGACTGCGAAGTCGCCTCGTCGGTGGCCGAAGGGGTGATCGCCGTCAAACGGCGCCCGCCCTCCTATGCGCTGCTCGACCTCAGGCTGGAGGACGGCAGCGGGCTCGACATCGCCAAGGCGATACACGCCCGGGGGCACCCCACCAAGGTGGTCATGCTGACGGGCTACGGCAACATCGCCACGGCGGTTGCGGCGGTCAAGGTGGGCGCGGTCGACTATCTCTCGAAGCCGGCCGACGCCAATTCGATCGAGGCCGCTCTGCTCGCCGAGGGCGATCTGCCGCCGCCGCCTGAGCAGCCCATGTCGGCCGACCGTGTCCGCTGGGAGCATATCCAGCGGGTCTACGAACAGTGCGAGCGAAACGTGTCCGAGACCGCGCGGCGTCTCAACATGCACCGCCGCACGCTGCAGCGGATCCTCGCCAAACGGGCGCCGATGGAAAAGGCGACCTGAACGCCGGCGCCGGAAGAGAAAGGTCCGCGGCCACGGCCGCGGACCTTCGCTTCCGTTGCGGTGCGCCGGCGTTCAGAGGCCGGGGTCGATCCGACGCTGCAACCGCCCCGCCGCCGCCAGCGCGAAACGCACGACCTGGCGCCGCTTGCGGGTGCCGTCGATCCGCAGCGGCGCGGTTTCCCGGCGGACCGCGCCGCCATAGGCATCGGCGACGATGACGCCGCAATCGCCGGGCAGCAGCCGGTCGGGAAACCTCTCGGAGACCGCGAAATAGAAACGCTCGCAGAACGGCAAATATTCGCGCCACTTGCGGTCGCTGCGAAAATCCTCGACCGACGACTTGATCTCGACGATGACAAACTCGGTCTCGTCATTGAGGCCGATCACATCGACCCTCCGGCCGCTGGTCAGCCGGAACTCATAGAGCACGCCATAGCCGAGATCGGTGAGCAGACGTCCGACGCCGCGCCGTATGCGGGCTTCGGCGGTGTCCCTCCCCAAGGCGGTCAATGCGGGCGCGGCGTCGAACATCGATCCCGTCGCAACCGGAACAAAGCATGATCATAGCGCCCCGGGCCGGCGCGGGAAGGGCTTTATCGCCGGCGCTTTGACGCCGCCTCGCGGGGACCTATCATCGCGCCGCGGGAGAACGGGCTCCCGATTGCAAGGGCGGCAGGGCCATGGCGGAAAACAGAATGCTGCGCCTCGGCGCCTTCATGCGGCCGGTGACCATCCATACCGGGTCGTGGCGCTATCCGGGCGCCTATGCGGACGCCAATTTCAATTTCGCGCACATCAAGCGCTTCGCCCAGACGCTCGAACGCGGGCGGTTCGACGCCTTCTTCATGGCCGACCACCTCGCCGTCCTGAACATGCCGATGGAGGCGCTCAAGCGGAGCGCCACCGTCACCTCGTTCGAGCCGATGACGCTGCTGCCGGCGCTCGCCATGGTGACCGAGCATCTCGGGCTGATCGCCACCGGCTCGACCACCTATGACGAGCCTTACCACGTCGCGCGGCGCTTCGCTTCGCTCGACCATATCAGCGGCGGGCGGGCCGGTTGGAACGTGGTCACCACGTCGAACCCGGACGCGTCGCGCAATTTCGGCCGCGACGACCATCTCGAACACGCGCTGCGCTACAGGCGGGCGCGCGAGTTCTTCGACGTGGTCACCGGGCTGTGGGACAGCTGGGAGGACGATGCGTTCCTGCGCGACCAGGAAACCGGAATCTTCTTCGACCCGGGCAAGCTCCATAGGCTCTCCCACAAGGGCGAGTATTTCGACGTGCGCGGGCCGCTCAACATCGCCCGGCCGGTCCAGGGCTGGCCGGTCATCGTCCAGGCGGGGGCCTCGGATGCCGGGCGCCAGCTCGCCGCGGAGACCGCCGAGGCGGTGTTCACCTCGCAGAGCGATCTCGAAGCGGGGCAGGCGTTCTATGCCGACGTCAAGGGCCGGATGGAGACGGCCGGGCGCGACCCCGGCCAGATGAAGATCCTGCCGGGCTGCATGGTGGTGGTCGGCGATTCGCTCGACGAGGCGAAGGAGAAACGCGCCCTGCTCGACAGCAAGGTCCATTCCGACAGCGCGATCGCCTCGCTGTCGATCTCGCTCGGCCACGATGCGTCGAAGTTCGACCCCGACGGCCCGCTGCCCGAGATCCCGGAGAGCAACCAGACCAAATCGGGGCGCGAGCGGGCCATTGCGCTGGCCAGGCGCGAAGACCTGACGGTGCGCCAGCTGGCCCAGCGCCTCGGCGGCTATTCCGGGCTCTGCATCCTCGGCACGCCGGAGACGATCGCCGACGAGATGGAGGAATGGCTGGAGACAAGGGGCAGCGACGGGTTCAACCTGATGTTCCCCTATCTGCCGGAAGGGCTCGACGATTTCGTCGACCGCGTGGTGCCGATCCTGCAGCGGCGCGGGCTGTTTCGCGTCGAATACGAAGGGGCTACGCTGCGCGAGAATCTCGGGCTCAAGCGGCCCGAAAACCGGCACGCCGGCGCGGAAGGCTGATCCGATGGCCAAAATCCTGAACGATGCCCAGTTCGAGCAGTGGCGGCGCTGCGGCGCGGTCTGGCCGGTCGATCTGCTGTCGGCCGAGGAGGCGGATGCGCTCAGGGCGCGCTACGAGGCGCTCGACGAGAGCACCGAAGGCGGCGCGCAGGCCCGCTACCGGATCAAGGCGCATCTTCCCTTTCCCTGGCTCTGGGAGGTGATCCGGCGGCCGCGGCTGATCGCTGCGATCGAGGACCTGCTGGGGCCCGATTTCGTGTGCTGGGGCTCGTCCTTCTTCGCCAAGAAGGCGCACGACCCGAGCTTCATCTCGTGGCACCAGGATTCGACCTATTATGGCCTCGAACCGCCGGAATCGGTGACCGCCTGGATCGCCTTTACCGATGCGACCAGCGAGGCGGGCTGCATGAAGATCGTCGCGGGCTCGCATCTCGGCCCCGAGATCCTGGTCCATGACGAGATCCCCGACCCCGACAACATGCTGGTGCGCGGCCAGACGGTGCGCGAGGTCGACGAGAGCCTGGCGCTCGAGATGCCGCTCGCGGCGGGCCAGATGTCGATCCACCACAACAAGACCATCCATTCGTCGGAGCCCAACCGGGCGGGCTGGCCGCGCATCGGCTTCGCGGTCCATTTCGCGGCGACCCGCGTGCGCCAGATTCAGTTCGACGGCGCCACCGCGATCCTGCTGCGGGGCGAGGACCGGGAAGGCAACTGGCTGCCCGACCCCGAGCCCGGGGCGGAATTCGACCCCGCCTGCCTCGCCGCCCTCGACGTGGCCTGGACGCGTTACCAGACGGCGATGCGGGCGCAGCGATAGCGCCCGCGCGGGACGGGCTACGCCGCGAGGTGGCGGTGGAAGAACCGGGCCAGGGGATCGAAGGAGGTCGGCGAGGACCGCGTCGCGTTGTCGATATAGACCATTTCGATCTCGCCGCCGGCGGCGCGGTAGTTGCGCGCGAAGCGCTCGGGCTCGTTGACCCCGGCATCGCTGTCGAGGTCGCGGTAGTCATGCACCTCGTCGGGCCGGCCCTGAACCCAGAGCGCGGGCGGCGTCTCGACCTTCTCGCCGCGCTCCAAAGCGAGCATCGGGTTGCCCTCCGCCATCGCCTCCTCGGTGACCCAGTAGCGGTCATGGCACTCCGGGATCTCCGCCACCCAGTCCGGCGGCGCCGGGCGCGCCTGCACCCGTTTGGCGTGGCGGTAGCGGGACAGCGGGTTGATCACCGGCCAGGACATGCCGACGCAGCGCACGCTTGCGTCGATACCGGCGGGCCCGTCGAGGGGGATCGCGGCGTAGCGCGGATCGTCGGGGCGCATCGCCGCGAGCATCGCCAGATGGCCGCCGCTCGACTGACCGGACAGGCCGATGCGGTCGGGGTCGGCGCCGAACTCGCCGGCATGGGCCTTGAACCACCGGATCGCGTAGTTGATGTCGACCAGCGAGGTCGGGTAGCCGTCCCCGGCATGGCGGAAATCGATCGCCGCGGCGACGATACCGGCTTCCGCCAGGGCCTCGTCCCGGTCCCGGCAGGTCGTCAGATCGCTCCGGTTCCAGGCGCCGCCATGGAGATCGATCGCCGCCGGGAACGGCCCGTCGCCTTCGGGCGCGAACACGCGCATCGTCAGCGGCGTGTCGCCGTGATGCAGATACGCGATATCGGTGGTCGCGATGGTGCGGACGTCGCTCGCCATGGGTCGTCTCCTGCGCGAAGGTCGATGGCGGATGGTACGCGGGTTGACGGCCTGCGCGAAAGCCCGGCGGGCAACCCCGATCCAACGCGGGAAACAGCGAAGACACTGGACGTGTGGCCACGCCGGTCCCGCAATCGAATACCCGGTCGGGCCAACTCCAAAGTTTGACGATCCTGACGTTTTCCACTACTGATCGAAGCGGCGGACGATGGATTCCGGTTGTGGTCGCCGCTCCGATCCAACACCCTTCGCCACGCCCTAACGCTCGCCAATCCGGGGGGTGGTCGGGAACGCAATGGGCCGGCTGAGGCGGGCTCCTAGGAATCGCAATGGAACGAGTCTTCCTCTACTGGGACAACTCCAACATTTTCATCAGCGCTCGTGAAGTCGCCGTAGAGCGGGAAGGATCGACCGCCCGTCACCGTGTGCGCGTTCAGTTCCGACATCTGCTGGAGTTGGCCCGCGCCGGCCGCGATATCGAGCACGCGATCGCTGTCGGTTCCGTTCCGCCGGAGCTACGGCACGTCTGGAATCGTTTGGAAAACGAAGGAGTGACTGTACAACTGCTGGAACGGGGGGCGTTGGACGGTCGAGAACAAGGCGTGGATCAGACCCTGCAAACCGCGATGCCTTCGACTACAACGGGAATCCTGGCGTCGCGGTATTGCTGACCGGAGACGGAAGCGGCTTTATCGATGGCGTCGGCTTCCACGCCGACCTTGAACGCATGCACGGGCGGGGATGGCGGATCGAGGTGTTGTCCTGGCGGCATAGCTGCAACCGCCGGATGCGTGAATGGGCCGAACAGAATGGCAAGTTCGTCGCACTGGACGATTTCTACGAAAGCATAACCTTCATGGAGCGCTCGATGCCGGGCGATCCGATCGCCCAACCACGCGACGCGGTTCCCGTCGATTTGAGCAGACGCCCGTGACGCTCCGCCATCGCGGAGCGCCGTGACGGCAGCGAAAGTTTGCGGTCGGGTAGATCGACTTCCCCGGTTTGAATTTGTCGGAAGAGTCGTAGGGTCCGCCGCCTCCTCCCGGGTCGATGGCGAACCCGAAGTTGAACAGGTTTTCTTTCGAAGAGTCCGCGGTCGAGGCTCACCTGCGGCGGTTTCGCCGCGCCGCGATTCGCCCTACCCTGCCCCGGCCGCGCGAAGCGGAGCGACAAGCAGCGGGGATGGAGCATGAGTCTGATCGAAGTCGGCGCCACGGCGCCCGCCTTCTCGATGACCAACCAGGACGGACAGGCGGTGAGCCTCGACGAGTTCGCGGGCCGCTATGTGCTGCTCTGGTGGTACCCGAAGGCCTCGACGCCCGGGTGAACCATCGAAGGCCAGGGGTTCCGTGATCGAATCCAGGACTTCGACGACAGGGACGCGGTCATCCTCGGGGTGAGCTTCGACAGCACCGAGGCGAACAAGGCGTTCAAGGTGAAGCACGCGTTTCCCTACGACCTGCTGAGCGACAGCGACAAGCAGGCGAGCATCGCCTACGGCGTGGCGACGGCGGAGGATCCGCGCACCCCGCGCAGGTCGGTGCTGATCGGGCCGGACGGAACCGTCGCCGTGTCCTACGCGACGGTGAGGCCGGCCGAACACCCGGACCGGGTGCTGGCCGATATCGACGCGCTCGGCTGACGGCGGAAGACTCCGCCGCCGTCAGCGCGTCACCAGCGCTTCCTGGGTGACGTTGGGGTCGGCGTAGCCCTTGATCCAGAACCGGATCGCCTCCCAGCACACCGGGTCGCGGTCGCATAGCGGCTCGGGATCGCGCTGCCAGTAGTTGTACTCGTCGACGCCCCGGCACAGCACCGCCGTCCGGTTGGCCAGGTTGCAGCGCACATGGGTCGGAAGATAGGTGAACGACATGCCGAGCCGGCGGTCGTCCGACCGGTTGGGCGCCGAGCCGTGCACCAGCCGTTCGTGGTGGAGCGAGAACTGCCCCGCCTTGAGTTCGAGCTTCACGGCCTTCGAGTCGTCGATCTCCTCGATGGTCTGGCCCCGCGCCAGCAAATTGTTATCCGCATAGGTCTCGACATGGACGTAGTCGGGCTCCTTGTGGGTGCCCGGGATGATCTGCACGCAGCCGTTTTCCTCGTTCGAATCGGTGAAGCCGAGCCACAGCGTGATCACGTCATGGGGTTCGAGCCCGTAATAGGCCGAGTCCTGGTGCCAGGAGACCCGCTTGCCGTCGCCGGCGTCCTTGAACCACAGCGTCGACAGATAGAGCAGGATGTTGGGGCCGATCAGGTCCTCGACCGCGTCGAGGATCCTGGGATGGTGGGCGAGCTCCCACAGCCACATGAAGCCGAGATGGACCTTGACCCTGAGATGCTTGTGGATGTCGTCGTCGATCTCGGCCTCGAAGGCCTCGAATCTGGCCCGCGCCTCGGCGGCCTCTTGCGCGGTCATGCAGTCGAAGGGAAAGCAATATCCCTGGTTCCAGAACCGATCGACCTCGCTTTGCGTCAGGATCTTAGGCATCGCGACCCTCCTGGGGCGGTTTGTCCGCGTATTGTGCCGCCGAACCGAACCGGGCGAAAGCCCCGGGCTACACCCGCTCCAGCACCATGGCGATGCCCTGGCCGACGCCGATGCACATGGTGCAGAGCGCGTAGCGCCCGCCGCGCCGTTCGAGCTCGTAGAGCGCCGTGGTCGCCAGCCGCGCCCCGCTGCACCCCAGGGGATGGCCGAGCGCGATCGCGCCGCCGTTCGGATTGACCCGCGCGTCGTCGTCGGCGATGCCGAGCTCGCGCGTCACCGCGAGCGATTGCGCGGCGAAGGCCTCGTTGAGCTCGATCACGTCGATGCCGTCGAGCGAGAGGCCGGCGATCTCCAACACCTTGCGGGTCGCCGGCGCCGGGCCGATCCCCATGATCCGGGGCGGCACCCCGGCCGAGGCCGTGGCGACGATGCGCGCCCTGGGCGTCAGCCCGTGGCGCCTCGCCGCGGCCTCGTCGGCGACGATCAGCGCCGCCGCGCCGTCATTGACGCCGGACGCGTTGCCGGCGGTCACGCTGCCGCCCTTCCTGAATGCCGGGCGGAGCCTGGCCAGCGTCTCCATCGTGGTATCGCCCCTCGGGTGCTCGTCGACCGAGACGACGATGGGATCGCCGCGCCGCTTGCGCACGGTGACGGGGACGATTTCGGGCGCGAGCCGTCCGGCCTCCTGCGCGTCGCGGGTCTTGTGCTGGCTCCACAGCGCGAAATTGTCCTGGTCCTCGCGGGTGATCTGGCGTTCCTCGGCGAGGTTCTCGGCTGTCTCGCCCATCGAATCGACGCCGTAGATCTCTTCCATCTTCGGGTTGACGAAACGCCAGCCGATGGTGGTGTCGTGGATCTCCGCCTTGCGCGAGAACGGCTGATCCGCCTTGCCCATCACGAAAGGCGCGCGCGACATGCTCTCGACCCCGCCGGCGATGGCGAGCCCCGCCTCGCCCGTCCGGATCATGCGCCCGGCCTGGGACACCGCCTCCAGCCCCGAGCCGCAAAGCCGGTTGACGGTGGCGCCGCCGACCTCCAGCGGAAGCCCGGCCAACAGCCCCGACATGCGCGCGACGTTGCGGTTGTCCTCGCCGGCCTGGTTGGCGTTGCCGAAATAGACGTCGTCGACCGCTTCCCAGTCGACGTCCCCGTTGCGCGCCATCAGCGCCGAGATCGGCACCGCGCCGAGATCGTCGGGGCGCACCGCGCTCAGCGCGCCGCCATACCGGCCGATGGGCGTCCTCACGGCATCGCAGATAAAGGCCTCGGTCATGGCGGCGGCTCCTCGCTTACGGATATTTTTTGGCTGGCGACAAGTTAGGGCATTTGCCGGCCGGCGCGAACCGGGCCGCGCCCCGCCGGTTCAGGCTTCGACCGGAACGAACAGGCTTTCGACCGGCATCTCCCGGGCGATGAAATCCTGGTCCTTCAGATAGCGCACCAGCGCCTCCAGCGTCGCGCGGTTGGGCTCGACGCCGTAGGGCCAGGGATCGCCGTCGAAGATCTCGTCGATCTCCTCGAGGTCGGAAACCAGGAAGGGCAGCATGTAGCGCTGGGCGGCCGAGTTCCGCATGCGCATCAGCGCCAGCGCCTTCGACGCCTCGAAGGCGTCGTAGAGGGATTTCGCGATCCAGGGATCTTTTTCGTGGATCTCCCGCTTGATCGCCACGAGATGCATGATCGGGTGGATCCGCCTGGTGCGGTAGAGCTCCTTCTCGACCTCGCGGAAATCGGGGAACAGGCGGACGACATCCGCGTGGGTGCGGAGCGATTCCGGCAGGCGCGAGCCGAGCAGCGCGTCGATCTCGCCATCTGCCAGCATGTCGCTGAGCGAGCGCCCGGTCTCGTTCTGGACGATGCGCGCCGGTTTCAGAAGCGGCGGGGCGGACGGCGTGCCATGGGTGCCCATTTTCTCGACCGCGCCCTGGACCCATTCGACGGTCGAAAGGTCGACGCCGTAATCCTCGGCGAGATGCCCGCGGCACCACACCGCCGCGGTCTGGGTATAGAGCGGCAGGCCGATGCGCTTGCCTTCCAGATCCCTGGGCCGCGCGATGCCGGCATTCCGGTTGATGCAGAAGAACCCGTGGCGGTAGGCCTTGGATGGGAATACCGGAATCGCGACGAAGCGGCGGTCGCCGGCGGCCGTCATCGAGATGAACTCCGACGAGGAGAGCTCGGAAACGTCGAAGGCGCCCTCCCCCATCATCCGGTCGAAGATCTCGCGCGGCGCGTCGATGCCGATGAACTCGAGGTCGATCCCCCGCGGTCCGATTTCGCCCGATTTGAGCGCGTCCATGCGGTCGTAGTTGCCGCAGGCGAAGCTGAGCTTGAGCGCCATGCCGGCCCCCTCCCTGTGTTTCCGGCCGTCGTTCTAGGGTAGCTTCGCCGGAGCGTCCAGAGCCACGCGGAGCAGGAGCCACCGATACCCATGTCAGACAGATATGCGAGCTACCAGCGCCTCGAATTCTCCCGGCCGGAACCCGGGATCCTCGAAATCGTCCTCAACAACCCGGGGCGCCTGAACGCGGCGGACGCGGCGATGCACGGGGAACTCTCCAGGGTCTGGGGCGACGTGGACCGGGACCCGGATACGCGGGTCGCCCTGATCCGGGGCGCGGGCGAGGCGTTCTCCGCCGGCGGAGACCTCGACCTGGTCGAGGAGATGACCCTCGATTACGAGACCCGCATCCGCGTCTGGCACGAGGCGAGGGACATGGTCTACGGGATGATCGAGTGCTCGACGCCGGTGGTCTCGGCGATCAGGGGCCCGGCGGTAGGCGCCGGGCTGGTCGTCGCGCTGCTGGCCGATATTTCGGTCGCCGCCAAAACGGCCCGGCTGATCGACGGTCACACCAGGCTCGGCGTCGCGGCGGGCGATCACGCGACGATCGTCTGGCCCCTGCTCTGCGGCATGGCCAAGGCGAAATACTACCTCCTGCTCTGCGAGACGGTGAGCGGCGAGGAGGCGGAGCGGATCGGCCTGGTCTCGCTCGCGGTCGACGACGATGCGGTGTTCGAGACCGCCTACGACGTCGCCCGCAAGCTCGCCCGCGGCGCGCCGAGCGCGATCCGCTGGACCAAATACACCCTCAACAACTGGCTGCGGCTGGCCGGCCCGACCTTCGATGCCTCGCTGGCGCTCGAATTCCTCGGCTTCGGCGGACCCGAGGTCCGGGAAGGGGTGGCGAGCCTGAAGGAGAAGCGCCGCCCCGATTTCATCGGCGGCGCAGGCGGCTGACAGCGACCCTGGAGGGCCTAGAGCCGGCCGATCGGAATCGTGTAGGTGAAGGCGAGCGTCTCGGTGCCCGGGTTGCTTTTTTCGAACACCTCGGCATTCGAGAAGTGCTGGAACGAGAACCCCACCCTGGACCCGCCGGGGAGTTTGTAGTGGATGTCGAAACCGGTGCGGAACTGGGGCAGGCGGGCGAGGTCCTCGCCATCGCCGTGGATGCGGTAGGCGGCGAGCGAGAGGTTGAACGAAACCAGCAAACTCTGGACGAAGACGATGTCGTGGCGCAGCCCGGCATAGCCCATCACGCGCCGATCGGTGGTCCCGGCGAGGCCGACCAGCGCCCCGGTGCGCGCACCCCATAGCGCGGGCCGGTACTCGACCTGGAACAGCCCCCCCACATGTTGCCTGTCGACGGGATCCGACACCCCGGTGCCGACGGAAAGTACGTCGGGCTCTTCGTCCTGCGCCGGGTTGGCGATCGCGCTGTAGGCAAGGAACGCGGCGCCAGCGGAGATGAGGCCAATGGTCGCCTTGTCGGCGCGCGCCGTCCCGGATGGGACGATTGCGAGTCCGGCGACCAGCGACAACGCGGCAGCAACGAGACGCCTGCTCGGCACGCAATCCTCCCGAAACGGCGGCTCATCATAGGCGGCGACGAGGCTGATGCAATCGGCGCCGGGCGGCGATACCCTGCGCCTCCCGCGGGAGGCGCAGGGTTCCATGGGCGACGCAGCGGCAATTCGCGAAACCGGACCGGTCGGGCGGCCAAGCCTGCTCGCGTTCTGCGCGGTCTCGGCGATCGTCGGCGCAATTCTCTACCGGTTTCCGGAGATCGACCTGTTCTTCGCCGGGCTGTTCTTCCAGCCGGAGAGCGGGTTCCCGGCGGCGCGGGACCCGGACGTCCAACTGCTCCGCAGGTCGTTCATCTGGATCGGCTATGTCGTGCTCGCGGGGCTGTTGCTCTCGGTCGCGGCGCGCCATCTCTGGGGCCGCTATCCGTTCGGGCTCACGCGGCGGTCGATCTGTTTCCTGGTCGTCTTCTCGATCCTCGGCCCCGGTCTGATCGTCAACACTGTGTTCAAGGATCACTGGGACCGGGCGCGGCCGCGCGCGATCGTGGAGTTCGGCGGGGAGAAGATATTCACCCCGCCTCTGGTCATCACGGACCAGTGCGCGCGCAACTGCTCCTTCGTCTCCGGCGAGGCGAGCTACGGCTTCGCCTATGTTGCGTTGGCGTTTCTCGTGGCGCCGCGCTTCCGGCGGCGGGTATTCTGGGCGGCGGTCGGGTTCGGCTCGGCGGTGGGGGCGGTGCGCATGATGATGGGCGCGCATTTCCTGAGCGATGTGTTCTTCGCCGGTGTGTTCGTCATCGCCTTGGCCTGGTACGCCCATCGCGAGATCGTCCGGCGCGGTCGGCTCGACCGGGTGCTGGACCGGGCTGCCGACCTGCTGGGGATCCCGCGCGCCCCCATCCGGCGCGTATAACGGGCGCGGTGAACACGGAAGGGAAACCGGAATGGCGGTCTATCGCGGCTTCGATCAGGAGACCCTGGACAGGGAATACCGGGCGCGGGGGACCGTTCCCGCGGAGGTGTTCGAGGAAGCGGTCGCGCGCTACGCCTCCGACAGCGCGCGGGCGCGCGAGACCCTCGAATGCCGGGCCGATATCCGCTATGGCGACACCGCCGATGAGGTGGTCGATATCTTCCCGGCGGGCGCCGGCGCACCGGTCCTGTTCTACATCCATGGCGGCTACTGGCGGATGCTGAGCCAGAAGGAAAGCGCCTTCATGGCCGAATGCTTCGTCGGCCTCGGCGCCGCCGTGGTCACGGTCAATTACAGCCTGGCGCCGGCGGCGAGCCTCGATACCATCGTCGCGCAGTGCCGCCGGGCGCTCGCCTGGACGTACAAGAACGCCGCCTCTTTCGGCGGCGATCCCGAAAAAATCCTCGTGACCGGGAGCTCGGCCGGCGGGCATCTCTCGGGCGCGATGATCTCGGGCGGCTGGCACGGGGATTTCGGGGTGCCCGCGAACATCGTCAATGGCGCCTGCGCAATCTCGGGAATCTTCGACCTTGAGCCGATCCGCCTCTGCGAGGTCAACGAATGGGCGAAGCTCGACGCGGAATCGGCGCGGCGCAACAGCCCGATCCACCATATTCCGGAGGCGGGCTGCCCGCTGATCGTCTCCTATGGCGGCAACGAGACCGCGGAGTTCAAGCGCCAGACCGACGACTACGCGGACGCGTGGCGCGCCAGGGGCTTCGCCGCGACCTATGTCGACATGTCGGAGGCCAACCATTTCGACATCGTCTTCGACTACCGGAACCCGGACGGGCGCCTGACCCGCGCGGTGCGCGCGGCGATGGGGCTGTGACCGGAGCGGCGCGGGGGAGCACGCCATGGGCAAGATATTGAGCGCGGAACAAATCGCCGCCTTCGAGCGCGACGGCTATGTCTTCCCGGTCGAGGCGATGAGCGCCCGGGAAGCCGAGGCGCTGGGCCGGCGGATCGAGGATTACGAGCGCGCGAACGGGGTCGACGCGACCAGGGAGCTCCGCGTGAAAGGCCATCTGGTGTTTCCCTGGCTGGTCGAGCTCGCGCGCAATCCCGCCATCCTCGATGCGGTCGAGGACCTGCTTGGCCCCGATCTGCTGGTCTATCTGTCGACCTTCTGGTTCAAGGGGGCGGGCGATCCGTCCTATGTCTCCTGGCACCAGGACTCGGCCTATTACGGCCTCGACCCGCATGAGGAGGCGACGGTCTGGTTCGCCTTCAGCGACTCGACGCCGGAGAGCGGCTGCGTGCGGGTGATCCCGGGCAGCCATCGCGGCGAGGAGCTGGTCCATGTCGAGACCTACGACAAGGACAACATGCTCTCGCGCGGCCAGACGCTCGAGGGGATCGACGACGGAAGCGCCGTCGATCTGGTGCTCCGGGCGGGGCAGTTCTCGATCCACCACGAGCGGCTGGTCCACGGCTCGGACCCGAACCGAAGCGCCTGGCGGCGGATGGGGATTTCGTTCATCTACATCCCGACCCATGTCACCTCCGCGATCGGCCGACGCTCGGCACTGCTGGTCCGGGGCGAGGACCGTTACGGCCACTGGGACGCGGACCCCGAGCCGCGCTTCGACCTCGACCCGGTCTGCGTCGAGACCATGGAGCGCAGCCTCGCCGGCTATAACGACCGCGCGGTGGCGCAGGAGGCGACCCGCGAGACATAGCCCGGGCGCGCGCTTGTGATCGGGCGGCAACCGTCCGATACTCGGAGCGAACCCGCGACAAGGAGACGGGGTATGGACGGAACAGGCCGTTTCCAGGCCAACGGCGAAGGGGCCGGCGCGCCGGCCGATCTGACATGGCCGGAAGACGACTGCCAGGTGCCGGACTGGGTCTATACCGATCGGCGGATCTACGAACGCGAGCAGGAGCGCATCTTCTTCGGCCGGCACTGGAACTTCGTCGGCCTGGAATGCGAGGTGCCGAAGCCGGGCGACTATATCCGCTCCTATGTCGGCGCGGTGCCGGTCGTCGTCACCCGCGACATGGATAACGGATTCCACGTCTTCGAGAACCGCTGCGCCCATCGCGGCGCCGAGTATTGCCGCGAATACCGCGGCAACACCGAGCGCTTCGTCTGCCCCTACCACAACTGGACCTACGACCTCGCGGGCGATCTGGTGGCGGTCCCGTTCCGCCGCGGGGTCAAGGGCAAGGGCGGCATGCCGCCCGGCTTCGACATGGCGGAGCACGGGCTCAGGCGGTTCGCCGTCAGCGCATACAGGGGGGTGATCTTCGCCACCGCCTGCGAGGACATGGAGCCGATCGAGGACTATCTCGGCCCCGAGATCCGGGCCCAGTTCGACATCATCTTCGACGGCACCGAGCAGGTGCTGCTCGGCCTCCACCGCAACATCCTGCCGGGCAACTGGAAGCTCTATCAGGAGAACCTCAAGGACCCCTACCACGCGACTTTGCTGCACACGTACCTGACGACCTTCGGGCTGTTCGTGACCAGCAACGAATCCGACATCCTGGTCGACCCGATCGGGCGCCACAGCGCGCTGCTGTCGCGCCGGCCGCAGGGCCGCCCGGAAGTCAGCAAGGAGGACCAGGCGCAGATCCAGGCCTATCGCGAGGGGCTCAAGCTGAACGACGAGCGCGTGCTCAACTTCGTCCGCGAGTTCGATTCCTCGTGGTCGGGGGCGGCGATGACGATCTGGCCCAACATGACGGCGCTGCGCCAGACCAACATCCTCAACACGCGGCTGATCGTGCCGCGCGGGCCGAACGAGCTGATGATGATCTGGGCGGTGTTCGGCCGCGCCACCGACGACGAGGAGATGACCCGCCACCGGCTGCGCCAGAACAACATCTTCGGCCCCGGCGGGTTTCTGGGCATCGAGGACAACGAGGTGCTCAAATTCGTCCAGGACGGGCTCAGGCGCTCGATGCCCCGGGTTGGGCTTGCGCTACTCGGCGACGACGACGAGGAGACCGACACCATCATCACCGAACGCGCGATCCGCGCGATGTACCGCTATTACCGCGAGACGATGGCGCTGTGAGCGGCGCCGCGACTGCCGACAAGCCGAGCGAGGCCCGCGCCGACCGCGCCGCCTTCCGCGACCTCAGGCTGGAGATCGAGGAGTTCCATTACGACTACGCCGATGCGCTGGAGCGCGGCGAGGTCGAGCAATGGTGCGAGTTTTTCACCGACGATGCGTTCTACTGCATCATCGCCCGCGACAATCACGAATCCGGCCTGCCGCTCGGCCTCGTCTATTGCGAGGGCAAGGGCATGCTCAAGGACCGCGCCTTCGCGCTCCGCAACACCGAGATGTACGCGCCGCGCTACCTCAATTTGCAGATCGCCAATGTGCGGGTGCACGAGGCGCACGCATCGACGATCCGCGCCGAGGCCAGCTACCTGCTGCTCGAAACCCTGGTCGAGGAGCCGAGCCGCATCCAGCAGGTCGGCAAGTATTACGACCTCTTCGAGCGCGTCGACGGCAGGCTCCTGATCAGGGAACGCCGCTGCGTCTACGACTCGGTGATCATCAACAACTGCCTGGTGTTCCCGGTCTAGGGCGCGCCGATGGCGTCCCTCGATACGGCGCTGCGCGCCTACTCGGGATGAGGTGACAGAAGAGAATCCCTCACCCTGAGTAGCCCCCGAAGGGGGCGTATCGAAGGGCGCACGCCCACCGAGAAACAGCCTGCAATTCGCCGGCGGGAATTCCCGCCCTACCCCTTCGCCCGGTAGTCGCGGATGACGTGCGCGTCGGGCTCGGCGCCGAGGCCGGGGCCGGTGGGGATGCGGAATTGGCCGCCCTCGACGGGGGAGACGAAGTCGGGGTAGAGCGTCGCCTCGAGCCTCGTGTAGAAGCGCTCGATCCAGCCGCCGCCGGGACGGCCGGTCAGCGGCATCGCAGCGAGGAGTTGCAGGGTGGCGAGCCAGCCCGGTCCGAAATAGGGCGAATGCGGCATCGCCGTCTCGCCATGCGCCTCGGTGAGCGCCAGCACCTTGAGGAACTCGGTCACCCCGCCGAGCTTGGTCACGCTCGGCTGGATATAGCGCGCCGCCCCGGCCTCCAGCAGGAGGCGGAACTCGAACGACGTGCAGGCGTTCTCGCCGCAGGCGAGGTCGATACCGGACTCGCGCTGAAGCCGCGCGAGCGCCTGAAAATCCTCCGGCGGAAAGATCGGCTCTTCCAGCCAGTGGAGGTCGTAGGGCTTGAGCCGGGCCGCCATCGCCCGCGCCTCTTCCGGCGTCCAGGGGCAGTTGACATCGACGCAGAGCGGCACGCCCTCGCCCATCGCCGCGCGCGCCGCGGCGATCTCGGCCTCCCCGGTCTCGTGCAGCTTGATCGCCTTGTAGCCCTCGCCGAGCGCGGCGCGCACATTGTCCGCCACAAGCTCCCGGTCGCGGTATTTGAGCAGGCTCGCATATCCGGGAACCGGAGGCGGGGCGGCCGGCCCGCCGAGCAGTTGGCCGAGCGGCAGCCCGGCCCGCTTGCCGGCGAGATCCCAGAGCGCGATGTCGATCGCCGAGATCCCGAACATGGTGATGCCGTAGCGCCCGAACAGGTGGAGCGCCTGCTGCAGGTCGCGGTTGAGCGCCGCGATATCGGTCGCGTCGCGCCCGACCAGTATGGGCGCCACCGTCGCGTCGACCACCGCCCGGACCGCCGGCATGCAGTTATAGCTGAACGCCTCGCCCCAGCCGGTGGCGCCGTCCTCGGTGTCCACGCGGACCAGCAGGATATTGAGCGCCTCCCAGGCCTGCCCGCCCCAGGCCGGCGGCGGGCCGCCATGCTCGTGCGGGATGGCGAGCGGGATGGTTTCGACGCGGGCGATCTTCATGGCCGGATCCCGCCTCACACCCTCGCGTCGAAGATCCTCACCCCGTAGGCGCGCTCCAGATAGCGGCCGAAGCGGAACTTGCATTCCGGGCCGTCCATCGGCGGGTCGGGCAGCGCGCCGCCGAGCGGCTCTACGTCGAGCACCACGAAGGCCTCGCCGTTGACCCGCTCGACCTCGTCCATGCCCGTGCGCAGATCCGCGAGCGTGGCGAAATGGAACACGTTTTGCAGCCCGCAGGCGCGCGCCAGCGCGGCGTAGTCGGTCTCGCCCTGGTCCGCCATGTCGATCTCGAAGGTGGCGCCATAGACCCCGTTATCGACCAGGAAATGGGTCAGGTTGGGGAGGCCGAGCCGGCGCTCGACCATCAGCATGCCCGGGTTCATCAGGAAGGCACCGTCGCCCGAGAACGCCCAGACATTGGCCTGCGGGATGCCGTAGGCGATACCGGCGGCGAACAGCGAGGCGAGGCTCATCGACGCTTCGAGGTAGAACACCTTCTCGGTCTCGCCGGTGAGCTTCCACCACATCTCGGACGCGTTGCCCGCCGAGGTGACGACGACCTGGTCCGACCAGCGCTCGACCAGATGGGCGAAACAGGCCTCCATCTCCATCGCCATCACGCGCTCTCCCCGTAGAGCAGGTCGCGGGTGAAGCCGACCACCACCGGCCGCGAGATGGTCCGGGCATGGGATTCGGCGCGGCGGATTTCGCCCAGCTGGTCGCGCCGCTCGATCACCGTATAGGGGAGGTCGATCGACTGCATCACCGGCTCAAGATAGAGCCCGTTGGAGACATGGAACTTGGCGCGGTCGCCGAGCCGCCCCCGCATGGTGATGAAGATCAGCATGGGCACCATATAGGTGTAGTTGATCTTGGTGATCGCGTAGATGCAGGTCATCAGCCCGGACGCGCCCATCAGGGCGAGCGAACCCTTGCCGCCGAAGAACGCGCCGGAGCACAGACCGATCGCCGATTCCTCGCGGTTGACCGGGATGTGGTCGAAGCGCGCGTCGGTCTCGAACTCCTCGATCAGCGCGGCGATCCAGCCGTCGGGCAGGCTGGCGACGAGCTCGATCCCGCAACCCGCCGCCTCCCCGGCGATGGCGGCGGCGACCTCGCGGCTGGGCCCGGCCATCGCGGCCTCCTAGAGATCGCTCACGCCGGCGCGGTGGCGGAGATACTGCCACGCCCGGTTGACC
The DNA here is from genome assembly GCA_965205995.1 of Alphaproteobacteria bacterium. Classification (GTDB taxonomy): domain Bacteria; phylum Pseudomonadota; class Alphaproteobacteria; order MPNO01; family MPNO01; genus MPNO01. The sequence continues at coordinate 3,420,175 of OZ242200.1, forward strand.
GATATCTCGCTGGCGAAGGTCGCCGAGCAGTGCTCGATCTCGGCGTCGGAGAGATAGGTGACCTCGCCCATCTGCATCGCCGCGCGCTGCAATTCGGCGGCGACCTGGAGGTAGACCGACGTCATCACGGATTGCCGGTGCGAGGTGCCCGCCACCACGCAGCCATGGCCGCGCATCAGCGCCACCCGGTTGCCACCGAGGCAGTCGGCGAGGTCGCGCCCCTGGTCCATGTTGACCACCAGGAGGTTGGTGTCGCCGAACCCGTCGCGGATATCCCAGACCGGGATGTCTGTTCCGATCGTCGCGCCGACATGGACGATCGGGCGCAGCTTCACCCCGGTCACCCCGAACGGGATGACCGCGTGCGAGTGGTTGTGGACCACCGAGTTGACGTCGGGCCGTTGTTCGTAGATGGCGCCGTGGATGAAGCGCTCGGCGTAGGGCACCCGGCCTGAGTCGTCGACCGGCTCGCCGTCGAGGGTGAATTCCATGATGTCGTCGAGCGAGACCAGCTCGGGCGCGCGCGAGCACGACATGATGTAGCGCTCGGGGTTGTCGGGATGGCGCACGGTGACATGGCCGTAGGCGTCGACCACCCCCTCCCGCGCCAATATGCGGTTGGCGACCACCACGTCGCGCATCGCCTGAAGCACATCGCTCATGCCGGAACCTCCCCTGTCTTGCCGTAGATCGATGTTCGGCGCCGGTCTTACCATGCCGCATCTGGCCGCGCGAGTGGCGGCGCCGGTTGCCCCGGATTATCTATTAGAAAAACTTATGTATTACAGGAGAAAACGGTATTAGTTTTTATGATGAGGCGGGGCTAGAACCGTAAGGCGCCTTGATAGGCGCGTCCTGGAAATACAGCCGTTTTGCATAGGGAAGCGACATGAAAAGGCTCTAGCGCCTGGAAACGACGGACAGGAAGCCCCGGCCGTGCGACGAGGCCGCGGCGGAAGGTTTTATCGGGGCAATCGTGCCGAGGGGAGTAGAGGTATGCCAGTTACACTACGCCAACTGCGTTATTTTCAAGCGCTGGTCGAACACGGCTCGTTCAGCCGCGCGGCCGAGAGCGTCCACGTGTCGCAGCCCGCGCTTTCGCTGCAGATCCGCGAGTTCGAAGCCGGTCTCGGCGGGCCGGTGGTGGAACGCGAGAGCCGTGGCATCCAACTCACCCGGCTGGGCCGCGAGGCGCATGAACAAACCCTGAGAATTCTCGACGAAACGCTGCTGCTCGAGACCATGGGCAAGCGCTTCGAGGAAGGCCCGTTGCGGTTCTCGGTCGGGGTGCTCTCCACCCTCGCCCCCTATCTGCTGTCGGGCTTGCTGGGGCGTTTGCAAGCGTCCTCGCCCCGCGTCGAGCTCAACGTCGTGGAAGGTTCGGGCCAGGATCTGGTCACCCATTTGCTGGCCGGGCGCCTCGACGCGGCGATCGTTTCCCTGCCGCTCGGATTGCTGGAGCTGCCCGAGCGGGTGCTGTTCGAGGATCGCTTCCTGCTCGCGGGCCGCGCCAGGCGGCTCGCCGCAATCCGCGCGCTCGGCGACGATCCGCAGCCGGCGGACCTGGCGCGCGCCGATATCGGGCCGCTGCTCACGCTGGGGGATGGCCATTGCCTGGCCAACCAGGTTCTCGGGGCCTGCTCCATGTGGCGGATCCAGGAGGTTCGCCGCGGCGCCGCGTCGCTGGCCACGCTCGCCAAGCTGGTCGCGAACGGCGCCGGGCTAACTCTGCTTCCGGAGACCGCGGCGCTTTCCGAGGGCGCGGCCGCGCCCGAGCTCAGGCTGCTCCGTTTCTCCGAGCCGGAGCCCTCGCGGCAAATCGGTCTCGTCCACCGTGCCGTCTATCAGGGTCAGCGCTGGATCGACCTCCTGGCCGAGGCCACCACGGATGCGGGTATGGAGCTGGTGGAGGAAGCGCGGGAGGTAGTCGGCGACGCTCTCGTGACTCCCTGACCGGGCCGGCGCCCTCATGGCGACCCTGGCGGCGCTCGCCCTCATCGTCCGGCACCACGTGACTGTATACTGGACCGGAGCGACCGCTTGGCGGTTGTATCCAAAACCGGGAGGGTCCCATGAGCCAGAACCCGTCGGTCCGCCTCAGCCATTCCGGGTTTCACGTCTTCGACTTGGACCGGATGGTGGGCTTCTTCACCGCGGTCTACGGTCTTGAAGTCACCGACCGCGGCACGCTCGCGGAGCGGGGCGAGATCGCCTTCCTCGGCGCCGACCCGCGGGACCACCACCAGCTTGCGCTCTATGCGGGGCGCACGGCGCAGGACGGGGTCCACCACAACCATTTGTCCTTCGAGGTGGGCGACCTCGACCGGCTGAGGGAGATCCACCGGGCGCTCCAGGCCTATCCCGGGGTGACCAACATCCTCACCGTCAATCACGGCGTCGCCTGGTCGGTCTATTGCAACGACCCCGAGGGCAACCGCACCGAAGCCTTCGTCGACACCCCCTGGCACGTCAACCAGCCTTATTATTCCGGCGACCTCGACCTCGCGCTGAGCGACGAGGAGATCGCCGCGCGCACCGAGCGGATGCTCGACGACGACCCCTCGACCGAACCGATCGAGGAATGGCGCGCCCGCTTCGCCGGCCGGCTGGGGTTGGAGTAGTCCGGTCAGGGACCCGGGCGAAATTTCCCCTGGTTCCGGTCGAAGCTTGCCCGAACGTCTTCGATCGGCGTATCGCGTCGTTCGATCGGCTTGACCAGTGCGTTGGCGGCGTCGAAGCCCTCCAGGCAGCGGGTGTTGATCGCCCAGCCGGTGAACGGCCTGAGGCCGCGCGCCATTTCCGCTTCGGTCGGATAGCTCGGCCGGCGGAACGGCAGGATGCCGCATTCGGGGCAGAAATAGTCCTCCGCGGTGAAGGATCCCCAGCGGTAAAGGGTGAGCTCGTCCAGCGGCGTCAGCAGGCGAACCGCGTCTTCGGACACCCGATGGATGAGGGCGCCGCGCCGGTGGCAGATCGAGCAGTTGCAAACCCGTACGTGGTCGATATCGGCATCGACCTCGAAACGGACTTTCCCACAATGACAGTAGCCCCGATAGGTTCGCTTCATGGGATCTTTACCTGACGTCCTTTCAGCTGCGGCGCGTCGGGCGCGTAGCGATAGGCGCGGAAAATCCAGTTGAGCTCGGTGTCGAACAATTTCGAGTGGGCGGTGTAGGGGGAAACGTATTCCCACACCACATCGCCCTCCGGGGTGACCTCGAAGAGGCAACCCCTGGCCCCCTCGCAGATCAACGTATTGCCGCTCCACAGGCGCTGCACGCCGGAAATATTGGCCGAATAGAAGCTCTGCGGCGGTTTGCCGTCGAAACGCCAGACGATCTCCCTGGTCCCGGGATCGATCTCGAAAATATGCGAGAACATGTCCTCGGAACGTCCGTGAAATCCATTGGCGAAGACCAGGATATTGCCGTTGTCGATGATGTGGCAGTCGTGCTGGTGGCCGAGGATGGGGTCGCACATCTCCCAGACGATCTGTCCGGTTTCCCTGTCGACGATGCAGATCAGGTTGAGCACCCTGAAGCTCAGCATCACATTGCCGTCGGCAAGCGGCGCGCAGGTATTCGCATGACCGAACTCGACCCGGTCGCAGACGCCGCAGATCGGATATTTTTCGATCTCGATGTCGCGGATCCGCCACTCCCAGACGGTATTGCCCGCAGGGTCGATCTCGCGAACCAGATCGCCGTATATCTTTCCGTCTTTTTCGGTGCCGGGCAGACCGCCCTGCACGCGCCCGGCGGTCGCGTCGTCGAGCGGGTCCCAGGCGATATAGAGGGTGTTTCCATTGCCGAGCCGGCGCGCGTCGTGATGGTGGTTTTCGTCGTAATGCTCCCAGACGATATCGCCGTGCCAATCGTATTCCCGCAGCAGACCGCCCTTGCCCGCCATCAGCGGCGGGCCTTCGCGGGTGGCCTGGGCCACGAACAAATTGCCGTCATCCGTCAGCCGGCAGCGATTGATGCCGCCGAGCCCCTGAAGTTTCCACTCATGGACCGGTCGGCCGTCCATATCGATCAGAAAAACCCGGTCGCCCCGTATCGGCGAGAACAGCGTCAAGCCCGGCGTCGCGCGCTCTCTGTCATGGGTCCTCAGCCCCGGTTCCGGTATTTGCATTCCGCTCCTCCGGCTTGCATTGCGGGTTCGATCGCGCAGGCCGCCGCCTCGAAGTCGGGCGCGTTGTGCGGTGCCGCCGGAAGACATACCGTGACGGTCGCGGCGGGGCGACCCTTGTAGCGGCGGAGGCCGGACGATGAAGAACAATCTGGACGGCGGCGAGGCCGTCGTCGAGGCGATCCGCAATTTGGGGATCGAGCACGTCATCATGTCCCCGGGTTCCGAATGGTCGCCGGTCTGGGAGGCGCTGACCCGCCAGCGCGTCGAGAACATCCCGGGCCCGGCCTATATGCAGATCTGGCACGAGACCCTCGCGGTCAACATGGCCACCGGCTACACCTTCATGACCGGCCTCCCCCAGGCGGTGCTGCTGCATGCCGGCGTCGGGCCGATGCAGGGGCTCATGGCGATCAACGCCGCCATGCAGTCGGAGGTGCCGATGCTGGTGCTGGCCGGCGAGTCGGTCACGCTCGGCGCCGATCCCAACCTCAGGATGGAGGCGCAGTGGTATGGCGGCGTGAGCCCGGGCGGCATCGACAAGCTGGTCTCCAGATCGGTCAAATGGTCGGGGCTGATCCAGAGCGCTCCCACCCTCTACCACAGCGTCATCCGGGCCGGCGAAATGGCGCGGCGCGCCCCGCGCGGGCCGGTCTTCCTCGACGTGCCGCTGGAATTCATGCTGGAGGGCTGGAACCCCGAGGACCGGCCCGGCCGGGTGCCGCCGGCGTCCCGGACCCAGCCGGTGGCGGCGGAGCTCGAGAGCCTCGTCGAAGACATCGCCGGCGCCCGGAACCCGGTCATCGTCACCGAATTTTCAGGCCGCGAGCCCGGCGCCTTCGAGGCGCTGGTCGATTTCGCCGAAGCCGGCGCCATCCCGGTGATCGGCGGGCGCACCGCGTGCTACGGAAACTTCCCCACCGACCACGATCTGTGGCAGGGGGTGGAGACCTACGCCCATCTGAAGGACGCCGACCTCGTGCTCCTGGTGGGCGCCCGGACGCCGTGGTACCCGCCGACCGACCGCCCCACCTCCGGCAGGATCGTCTCCATCGGCGACCATCCCCACAAGGAATGGCTGGTCTACCAGGTGATGCACGCCGACGCCTATCTCGAAGGGGATATCGCGGCGACGCTCGATGCGCTCGCCGCCCTGTTGCGCCAACGGGGACCGGCGGAAGGGCTCAAGCGGGCGCGGCGGGAAAAATGGGCCGGCGAGCACGCCGCGCTGATGTCGAGGTTGAAGGCGGAACGGGACGCTTCCGCGGGCGGCGCGCTGGATACGCTGTCGGTCTGTCGCGCTCTCGAACGGGCGATGCCGGCCGATGCCGTCTATGTCGACGAGACCATCACCCATTTCCTGACCATGCGGCACCATTTGCCGCTGACCCGTGCGAAGTCGCTCTACAAGATGACGGTGAGCGGCCTCGGCCAGGGGCTCGGGCTCGCTCTCGGGATCAAGCTGGGCGCGCCCGAGCGCCCGGTGGTGCTGGTCGTCGGCGACGGCAGTTTTCTCTACAACCCCATCCCCCAGGCGTTCGGCGCTTCGCGGGATTACGGCCTGCCGGTCATCGTGCTGATCATGAACAACCGGGGCTACCGGGCGATGCTGAACGGCCAACGCCTCTATTATGCCGACGGCATGGCCAAGCGGACCGACCTGACCCTCGGCTACCGCATCGACCCGCCGGTCTACGAGGACATGGGAGCGCCGTTCGGGATCGGCGGAACCCGCGCGGAGACCGGTGACGAATTGGCCGCGGCGCTGGAGACGGCGCTCGGCGAAACCGCCGAGGGACGCAGCCACGTGATCAACGCGATATTGCCGGACTAGGGATCGCGCGCCGCGGGATCAGGCGTCGAGGGATGCGCGGGCTTCCCCCAAATCGGCGTGAATCTGCAGGATCCGTTCGAAGCCGGTGATCTGGAACACCTGGCGAACCGGATCGGAAAGCGCGCACAGCACCAGCTTGACGTCCCGGGCCTGCAACGCCTTCGCCTTCACGAGGAGGACGCGGAGGCCCGCGCTGCCGATAAAGGCGAGCTCCCCGAAATCGAGGATCAGGGCGCGATCGGTTTCCGCCATCGCGTCCTCGACCGCCTCGTCGAAAGCGGGGGCGGTGGTGTAGTCGATGCGGCCCCTCACGCCCAGGGACAGGACGTCGTCGTTCCGTTCGACCGTCACATCCATGGTCTCGTCGTCCCTCGGCTTCGTCCGTTCGATCCGCGCCCGCGCGCGAGGTCCAGCGCAGGGATGGTGACTCCTCGGGCGGCGAAATCCAAGCGATAATCGGAAATGTAATCTTATGACGGGGGGCCAAACGATTAGACAAAGCCATGGCCCGCGCGGTCCCGCGGTCCCGGCGTCTCGCCGGGCCCTCAGCCGCGCCGCGCGCCGCCCAGCATCAGGGACAGCAGCACGATCGTCGCGATCAGCAGCGCGCCGGCGCTGAGCCCCAGCGACCAGTGGATTCCGATCAGGCTGCCGCCGAGCCCGACGGTGATTCCGCTGAAGGAGCGCAGCCCCAGCGAGGACATGTTGTAGAGCCCCACCACCCGGCCGCGGATCGCGGGGGGCGCGTTGAGCTGGACCAGGGTCATCGCCATCGAGTTGTAGGAAAGATCGAGAAACCCCGCGGCGAACAGCAGCGCCAGCGCCAGCGGATAGCTCGTCGCGGAGGCGAAGCCCGCGATCATGCCGCACCAAAGCAGGACCAGGATGAAGGCGGTCCTCGCACGCGCCGCGAGAAGCCCCCGGCTCTCCAGCACGATCCCCGCGAGCAGCGCGCCCGCCGCGGTGGCGGCGAGCAGCGCGCTGTAGTGCAGGCCGCCATCGTGGCCCAAATCGCGGGAGAATTCCGGCATCTGCGCCTGATGGGCGTTGCCCACCAGGAAGGAGGCGCAGCCCGCCAGCATGATCATGGAGACGATGGTTCGGTCGGACGCGATGCTGCGCAGGGTTTCCAGGATATCGGCGAGTCCGGAGATCGCCCGGCCGGGCGTGCGGGGCCCGGCGCGAAAGGCCGGCCCGTAGGGCGCCTTCCACAGCCACAGCGTCAGCGGCAGGTATATGAAGATGTTCAACAGGATGCCCCAGGCGGGACCGAAGGCCAGCATCAGCCCGCCGCCGACCGCCGGGCCGAGCAGGACGCCGAGCGTCCGGCCCGAGGCGATCATCCGCACCGCGCTCTGAAGCTGGGCCGGGCCGACGATATCGTGGACCAGAAGCTGCGCCGCCGGCGCCCAGATCACCCCGGCGAGGCCGTGGACGACCAGAAGCACCACGGCGTGCCACATCTCCAGCGAATCCGTCAGGAACAATATGCCCCAGCCGAGCGAGACCGCCATGAACAGCAGCATGCCGAGCTGGATGATCCTGCGCGGATCGAACCGGTCGGCGAGCGCCCCGGCATAGACCGAGAACAGCAGGAACGGCACCCAGTGGGAGAACACCGCGAACCCGCCGAGCGCGGGCGACTCGAACTTCTGGAAGATGATCCAGTAGCTGATCACATGCTCGATGTTGTCGGCCATCATGGCCAGCATCGCGAAACTCAGATAGGCGCGCCCGCCGGGATGGCGAAGCGCCGCGAAGGATCGGGGTTCTGTCACGCTCGTGTCCCACAGCCCGGCCGAAGGGCAGCGCGGCATTGCCAACGGGGTCCGGCCGCGCGCCGCCACGGCGCATTGTGCACGGCCGGCGCGCCGTCCGCATCCTGGCCGCCGGGCAGGAGCCTCCGGTCAGGGACGCAGCGACCGGACGGTCAGGGCCTGTCCGCCGCCATTGGGCTGGATGACCGATTGGAAGGGGTAGCCGGCCGCCCAGCGCGGCGAGGAAAAGCGCCAGGACAGGCGGCGCCCGCCCTCCGCCCGCTCCGAGACCACCTCGCCGCTTGCGACCGGCGCGTCCGGGTTCATGCGGATCGCGAACCGGCGCGCGGTGGGTGGCGCATCGGGGACGAGCGGCAGGGGCGCATCGAAGCCGAGCGCCAGCCGGTGCGGCCCCGTGTCGTGCCGGTATGCGGTGAGCGCGCCGCGCGAATCGAGATCGACGGTTATCCGATTGCGATACCCCGGCGGGTCCGCCGTCAACCGCCAGCCCCGGTTCCGCGCCGCGACGGCGAATGAGAGACCGGCCGCCGGAGCGTCCAGCCGCGCCCCCTGGCGGGAGACCGACCAGCGCCCGAACGGCAGGACCGCGATCTGGATGCCTGCGCTGTAGGCGGCGATGAACCGATGCTTCCCCGCCGGATCGTCGCCGCTGCGGAACGAGTAGTCGCGCCCGCCGATCCGAATTTCGTTGGCCCGCGCCAGGGCGCTGCGGTCGCGATGGAACAAGAGAAGTCGCGATGGAACAAGAGAAAGAGTGTGTCCGCATTGTGCCCGGACTGGTCGGTCAGCCCGGCCTCTTCCCGGGTCAGCTTCCGGTCTGCGAGATCGACGGCGATCTCGATCGGCACGCCGTCGAGGCCGTCGAGCGCCACCCGAACGCTTTGCGCGCGCCCTTCCGCGCCGGATCGCTCATAGGAGATCGGCCGGTAGTGGCTTTCTGCGAAGCGCTCGACGATCCGCCTGTCGTCGAGGAAGTGGGTCTGGCGCTTGCCGCCCCGGCGTTCGGTGAAGAACACCCAGACCGCGCGATAGGGGCTGCCGGCCGCGTCGATCGACATGATCTCCGCGGCCTCATACACCGGATGGCGGGGCAGCCAGGCGAACCAGTGATGGTCCCAGCTGTGGTGGACGCTCACCAGGGGCACCGCGGGCGCCTGGGCGCCAGCCGGCGCCATCGGGGCGGCCGAACAGAGCAGTATCGCAAGGGCGAACAGGGCGCGGCGGCACGGCCGGAAGCGCCGGCTACGCTTACTCATGGCGCATAACCGGACGTGCCGCCGGTCGGCCTGCGACGCGGCGATCCGGGCCGCAAGGTCGCGGGACACCCGATCCGCCCCGGACCCCGGCGTTGCCAGCGGGATATGAGTCAACGCTTGGTACCCCTCCCGCCCGAACCGGCGCAATCGCCTGCCGAGAGGAACGGGTTAACGCGCTGTCGCCGGAAATGGAAATGCCGATTGGGACAATTTCCATGCCCGGTCGGCATGGAGGCGGCCGCGGCGAACGGGCGGAGGCGCCGCGGATATCCCTCAACCGGACCCCGCCTTCCATTCGAGGAAATGGTCGACGATCTCCTCCCCGGTCGCGAACCACACGTCGTCGTGGCTTCGGATATGGGCGAGCGCCCGGTCGAGCGCGCCGATCCGGTGGGGAAGGCCGACGATATAGGGGTGGAGCGAGATCGAGGCGACCCGCCCGGACGACGCGCTCTCGGCATAGAGCACGTCGAAGGCGCTGCGGATCATGCGCTCGAAGTCGTCGGCGGAAAAACCGTTGCCCTCGAAGGCCTGCTTGTCCGAGACGCCCGCCCCGTAGGGCATCGAGACGATCGGCCCGCCGGCGAGCCGCATCAGAACCGGCTGGTCGTCGCTGTCCCAGTCGACCACGTAGCGGCAGCCCTCGGCGACCAGCCGGTCGAGCGTCCCCCAGGTTTCCTGCCGCCCGGCGCCGAGCCAGCCGGCCGGGCGCCTGCCCGTCGCGCGCTCGATTCGCGCGAGCGTGCGGGAGACGATGCGCCCCGCCGCCTCTTCCGAGCCCGCCTCGCTGAGCCGCCTGGTGTTGCTCTCGCAATGGCCCATGATCTCCCAGCCGAGCTTCACGCATTCCTCGACGATGCGGGGGCAGGCGTCGCACACCTCGCTGTTGAGCGCCGCGGTCCCCCTCACGTCGTGGCGCTCCATCGCCTCCATCATGCGGAACACGCCGACCCGGTTGCCGTAATCCCGCCTGCCCCAGGCCGACACGTCGGGGATCGACCCCGGCCCGTCGGGCATGCGCTCGTCGAGCGCGAAGACCTCGATATTGGGGATGATCCAGAACGCGATCCGCGCGCCGTTCGGCCAGGCGAGCGGCGGCCGGTCGATGATCGGCTCGTAAGCGTAGGGACCGTAGGCGCCGGGTTCCATGTCCGTCCTCGTCTCGGCGGCGGGAACGGCGATTGTGGCGGCCGCGCGGGCGCGTTGCCAGACCCGGTCCGGGCCCCCAAGATGGCGCCGGCGAATGCGGCGGCCGGGAGATCTGTGCCCATGACGGGTCTGGCGAAGAACACCACGGCCACCATCGTTCCGTCGCTGCGCTACCGCGACGCGCCGGCCGCCATCGAATGGCTCTGCGAAGCGTTCGGCTTCGAGAAGCATCTCGTCGTGCCGGGCGGGGACGGGACGATCGCCCACGCACAGCTGGTGTTCGGCAACGGGATGATCATGCTGGGCTCCGCCCGCGACGACGCGTTCGGGCGGATCCAGAAGCCGCTCGACACCCCGGACAGCCCGGTATCGAAGAGCGCCTATGTGATCGTCGACGATGTCGACGCGCACCATGCGAGGGCCGTAGCCGCCGACGCCCGCGTGGTGATGGCGCCCGAGGACCAGGACTATGGCGGCCGGCTCTACTCCTGCCGCGACCCGGAAGGCAATCTGTGGAACTTCGGCAGCTACGATCCATGGGCGTAGCCGGGTGCGGGGCGGCGGAGCGCGAGACGGGGAGAACCGGTGAATTACGACGCATATGAGGCGATCGAGGCTTCGCGCGACGGCCGGATTCTGACGCTGACCATGTCCCGGCCGGGCACGCTCAACGCGGTCGACGCGGTGCTGCACGAAGAATTGTCGCGCATTTTCCTCGACGTCGACGCCGACGAAGAAACCGACGTGGTCATCCTGACCGGGGCGGGCGACGCCTTTTGTGCGGGCGGCGATCTGCAATGGCTCAACGACATGCATGGCGACCCGGCCGCGTTCGCGCGCACGGTCTGGGAGGGCAAGCGCCTGGTGAACAGCCTGCTCGACCTGCAGAAACCGATCATCGCCCGCCTGCCCGGCCACGCCATCGGGCTCGGCTGCACGATCGCGCTCTATTGCGACATCGTCTACGCCGCGGAACGCGCCAGGATCGGCGATCCCCATGTGGCGGTCGGTCTGGTGGCCGGGGACGGCGGCGCGGTGATCTGGCCGCAGCTGATCGGCTATGCCCGCGCCAAGGAGTTCCTGATGACCGGCGATCTGCTGAGCGCGGCCGACGCCGCCGCGATCGGGCTGATCAACCATGCGGTGCCGGCGGACCGGCTCGACGCGGCCGTGCAGACCATGGCCAAGCGCCTCGCCGGCGGCGCGATCAACGCCATCAAGTGGACCAAGGCGTCGGTCAATGCCGGCCTCAAGCAGGCGGCCAACGCGGTCCTCGACACGGCTTTCAACTTCGAGGCCATGTCCCAGATGACGGAGGACCACCGCATCGCGACCGAGGCGTTCCTGAACAAGAAAGACCCGAAGTTCACGGGGAAGTAGGCGCCGCGATGGAACACTTCCGGGAAGCCGAGCATGTCACCATGCTCCGCGACACGGTCCGGCGGTTCGTCGAGAACGAGATGCCGCGCCCGCTGGCGCAGGAATGGGACCGGGAGAACCATTTCCCCCGGGAGGTGTTCGACAAGCTGTCCGCGCTCGGGCTCAATTCCCTCACCGTGCCCGAGGAGTATGGCGGGGCCGGGCGCGACATCACCGCGACCATGGTGGTGATCGAGGAGCTCGCCCGCCGGTCCATGGCCGTCGCCGTGCCCTACATCATGTGCGCGTGCTACGGCGGCATGAACATCGAAGGCGTCGGCAGCGACGAGCAGAAGCGGGATTTGCTGCCGAAGCTGGCGGCCGGCGAGCTGTTGTTCGCCTATGGCATTTCCGAACCCGATGTGGGCGCCGACGTCGCCAGCGTGCGCACCACCGCGGTGCGCAGGGGAAACGGCGCGGTCGTCACGATCAACGGCGCCAAGCGCTTCTGTTCCGGCGCGAACATCGCCGACTACATCTACACCGTCGTCAGGAGCGACCCCGACGCCGAGCGTTACAGGAACCTCTCGATCGTGCTGGTCCCGCCGGATTCGCCGGGCGTGACCATCGAGTTTCAGAACGCGATGGGGATGAAGGGGGCGCCCACCTGCGACGTCACCTTCGAGGACGTCGAAGTGCCGGCGGCGAATATCGTCGGCGGCGAGGCCGGCTGGAACGACGGCTGGAGCCGGATCGTGGGACCGGGGCTGGATGTGGAGAAGATCGAGGTCGCGGCCCTGGCGCTCGGCAATGCCGCGGCCGCGGTCGATGACGCGTGGCGATACGCGGAGGAGCGCAAGCAGTTCGGCAAGCCGGTCTCCGCCTATCAGTCGATCCGCCACATGCTGGTGGACTGCAAGACCGGACTTCACGCCTGCCGGCTGATGACCTATCACGCCGCGTGGCTGCTCGACGAAAGGCAGCCGGCGTCGGTCGAGACCTCGATGGCGAAGCTCTATGTCAGCGACGTCACCAAGGAGATCGTGCTGACCTGCCAGCAGGTCATGGGCGCCTACGGCTACATCGAGGACTTCGACATGGAACGCTATGTGCGCGAGGCCTTGCTGATGCCGATCATCGGCGGTTCGTCGGCGATCCAGAAGAACAACATCGCCAACCGGTTGCGTCTGGCCCGGGAGTAAGGGCGATCCGATGCGGACCGACCAGAGCGGCTGGACGACACGGCTGACCGACGAGTCGATCGCCGGGTACACGGCCGCCGGGATCTGGCGCAACCGGACCCTGGCGGACCGGCTGGACGATGTGCTCGCGAAAAATCCGCGCAAGATCCTGCTGATCGAGGGCGATCGCCGGCTTACGGTGGCTGAGATCGACCGGCAGGCGCGGGCGCTGGCCGGCGCCTTGCAACGGCGCGGCCTGACGGCGGGCGACGTGGTGAGCTTCTGTTTGCCCAACTGGCCCGAGACGGCGGCGATCGACCTCGCCTGCGCCATGTCGGGGCTGGTCTGCAACCCGATCGTCCCGATCTACCGGGACGCCGAGGTGTCCTACATCCTGCGCGACGCGGGCGCCCGGGCCGTGTTCATCCCCACAACGTTCCGCGATTTCGACTATGCCGGCATGATCGCCCGGCTCCGCGCGGACCTGCCCGATCTCGATTTGGTGGCGACGGTACGCGGCAGCGCCGCGGGCGCGACGGGGTTCGGGGATTTGCTGGCCGAGGCCGACCCGGACGGGTTCGTCCGGCCCGAAGTCGATCCCAACGCGGTCAAGCTGATCATGTATACGTCGGGCACGACCGGCCGGCCCAAGGGCGTGCTGCACAGCCACAACACCATCGACACCGAAATCCGGGCGATCTCGAATTTCCTCGATCTCGACGCGGACGACGTGATCCTGATGCCGTCGCCGGTATCGCATATTACCGGATATCTCTACGGCATCCAGATGCCGTTCACGCTGAACGCGCCCGCCGTCTTCATGGAGCGATGGAACGCCGATGCCGCGGGCGCGCTGATCGACGAACACGGGGTGACGTTCACCGTGGCGGCGACCGTGTTCCTGCAGGAATTGACGACATTCGCCCGGAACAACGCTCGAACCCTGCCGAGCCTGCGATTCTTCCCGTGCGGCGGCGCGCCGGTGCCGCCCGAGGTCATCTACAACGCGCACAAGGCGCTTGCCCGATGCGTGTGCTCGCGAGTCTACGGATCGACCGAGGCGCCGACCGTCACGCTGGGGGTCAACAGCCGCGGCGAAGAGGCGCTGGGCGCCACGACGGAAGGCCGCATCGTGGGCCATGAGGTGAAGATCGTGGACCCGGCCGACGGTCGCGTGCTCGGTCCCGGCGAAGAGGGGGAGATCCTGTCCCGCGGCCCGGAGATGTGCCTGGGCTACGCCGACGGCGAACACAATGCCGAGGCGTTCGACGAGGACGGGTATTTCCGCACCGGCGATCTGGCCTTCATGAACGGCGACGGTACGCTGGCGATCACCGGACGTTCCAAGGATTTGATCATCCGCGGCGGCGAGAACATAAGCCCGCGCGAGATCGAAGACGCGCTCCACCAACATCCCGCGATCCACGAGGCGGCGGTGGTCGCCATGCCGCACAAGCGCATGGGAGAAGCGGGCTGCGCCTATGTCGTTCTCGAGGACGGCGGGGAACTCGATCTGCCGTCCCTGGTGTCGTTCCTCGACGGGACGGGAATGGCCAGGCAGAAATACCCCGAGCGCGTCGAGATCGTCGATGAGTTTCCGCGCACGGCGGCGGGGGAAATCCGCAAGAACGTCCTGCGCGACCGGATCGCCGAAATTCTCGCTTCGGAGGCGTCCGGCCGCCCGATCCCGCCATCTTCCCCCGGTTGACAGCCCCCGGCATGCAGGACAGCTTCCTCGTCGAGAGCAAATCCGCTTCACCCGGGCGAATATCCACCTGTCGCGAGAGGACCCAATGCAGACACGCGATGTCGAGTTCAACAGTTGCGGCGATACGATCCGCGGCACCCTCTATACGCCCGACGGCGTCAAGAACCCGCCGCTTCTCGTGATGGCGGGCGGCTGGTGCTACGTGAAGGAAATCGTCATGCCGTATTACGCGGCCGATTTCGTGGCGATCGGCTGCGCCTGCCTGATTTTCGACTACCGGCGTTTCGGCGCCAGCGGCGGCGAGCCGCGCCAGCACATCGATCCCTGGGACCAGATCGAGGATTATCGCAACGCCGTCAGCTATGCGAAGACCCTCGACGATATCGACACCGACCGGATCGGTGTCTGGGGCATCTCCTATTCGGGGGGTCACGCGATCTGCGTCGCGGCGCTGGACCCGCGGGTGAAGTTCGCGCTGTCGGTGGTGCCCGTGGTCGACGGCTTCCCGACCATGCGCCGGTGTCACGGCGAGCGCAGGTTCGCGGCGCTCCAGAAGCTGATCCTCGAGGATCGCGAGGCGCGCCAGCGCGGCGCCCCGGCCAAGATGGTGCCGATGTCATCCGCGGACCCGGACAACGAAATCTGCTCGTGGCCGTTCGCCCATGTCAGGACCATCTTCAACGAGATCAAGGAGCGCGAGGCGCCGAACCACATCCACGAGAACACGCTCGAATCCGTCGAGCTGCTGATGCAGTACGACGTGATGCCCTATGCCAGGCGCCTCTATGAGACGCCGTACATGATGGCCATCGCCAAGGGCGACAACATCACGTCGGCGGATCTGGAGATCGATGTGTTCAACGCGATTCCCTGTCCGAACAAGCAACTCGCGATCGTCGAGGGCGTCGACCACATGAGCCTTTATGCGAACAACGAACATCTGGCCAAGGTGTCGGGCGCGCAGTCCGACTGGCTGCGCGCTCTGCTGTTCGCGCCGGAGGCGCTGCTCGCGCAGGCCGCCGAGTAGGGCGCGGGCCACCGGCCGGCCGGCGCGTTGCCAGGCCCGGGCCGGGGCCGCAAGATGGGGGAGAGCGGCCGAGAGCGAGGTTGGCGATGACGACGATCGATTCCGATGCCCATGTTCTGGAGACGCCGGAGACCTGGCGCTATCTCCGCGACGACGAAGCGGGCTACACGCCGATGGTCGTCACCCGCGCATCCGGCGTGCAGGATCGCGGGCTCGAGGGCCAGGCGGTCGACGAATACTGGGTGATCGACGGCTCGATCCTGCCCAAGGAGGACAATGTCGGCAGCGACACCACCGTGGACACGCGGGAGATGCGCGACATTCCGGCGCGGCTCGCCCATATGGACGCGCTCGAGGTGGATATCCAGGTGCTCTACCCGACGCTCTTCCTGCGTCCGATCACCATGAAGGCGGGCGTCGAGATGGCGCTCAGCCGGAGCTACAACCGCTGGCTCGCCGATATCTGGCGCCAGGCGCCGGAGCGGCTGCGCTGGGTGATGTCGCCGCCGCTGCTGTCGATGGACCGGCTCGACGAAGAGCTCGACTTCGCCCAGGACAACGGGGCGGTCGGCATCTTCCTGCGCGGGCTCGAATGCGACCGCACGCTCAACGATCCCTATTTCTTCCCGCTCTACGAGGCGGCGCAGGAGCGCAACCTGCCGGTCTGCATCCACTCGGCGACCAACAGCCCGACGATGCACCGCTTCTTCCTCGACGATTCCGGCTTCAGCAAGTTCAAGCTGGCAACCATCGGCGCCTTCCACACCCTGATCTATCACGGCATACCCGACCGCTTCCCCGGCGTGCGCTGGGGCTTCATCGAGGTGTCGAGCCAGTGGGTGCCCTATGTCATCAACGACCTCTCGATCCGCTTCCAGAGGAAGGGCAAGCCGCTCGGCGACGACGTGCTCCGGCGCAACAACATCTATGTCGCCTGCCAGGTGACCGACGACCTCCCCTATGTGCTCTCCTATACCGGCGAGGACCATGTGGTGATCGGCACCGATTACGGCCACGCCGACACGGCAAGCGAGATCGAGGCGCTCCGCCTCCTCAAGAACGACGGCCGCGTCGCGCCGCATGTCGTCGACAAGATCCTCGACGACAACGCCAAGGCGCTCTACGGGCTGGGTTAGTCCTCCCCCGCCGCGCCGTCCGCGCCGCCGAGGAACGGGCGGATCGCCTGGCGGAAGGTCTCGCGCATGCGGGGGCTGTGGATCAGGGGGTAGTCGTATTCGGGCGGCGGGCCGGGCGCGATCTTTAGGCAGCCGAAAACCGGTCCCTTGGCGGCGAGGAGTTCGGGCAGCATCGCCGAGAACCGGTTGAGCCCGTCGAAGGAATGGACTTCGGGGTAGCCGGCAGCGCGCGCGAAACCAGCGAAATCGACGCGCCCGCTCCCCGGGATCGGGTGGCTGCCATTGGCCTCGTAGGTGCCGTTCTCGACCACGAAATGGACCAGGTTTTCGGGCTCCGCCTCGGCGATGGTCACCAGGCTGCCGAGATTCATCAACAGGCTGCCGTCGCCGTCGAGCACGACGATCCTGCGGTCGGGCAGCCCGATGGCGAGTCCGAGCGCGTGCGAGGAGGCCTGCCCCATCGCGCCGACGCTGACGAAGTTGAGCGGGCTCGGGTCGATCGCCATCCACTCGAAGGCCGACGTGTAGGCCGCCACCACGATGGCGCCGCCGCGGTGCTCGGCGAGTTTGCGGAAGCATTCGTCGCGGCGCATCATCGCTCGATCCTCCGGCCGATCAGCGCGACCACGGGGCGCGACTCGGCATAGGCGCGGTCGATCGCCGGCGCGAGGCGCGCCACGTCCGCCGATGTCTCGATGCTCACCCGGTCGATCCCCATCGCATCCAGCACGGGCTCGACGATCCTGACGCCGTAATTCTCCGATTCCGCGGCCGGCCGGTCGGGTTCCTTGCCGAGCATCCCGACCACCATGCAGACCGGCAGCCCGTATTCGACCCCAGTGGCGCGGATCGAATTGAGCGAATCCATCAGCCCGGTCTGCTGCATCAGCAGCACCGCGCGCGTGTCGCAATAGGAGAGCCCGGCGCAGATCGAGACCCCTTCGTCCTCCTTGCAGAGGCGGATCAGGCGGATATCGGGGTCCTGCGAGAGCGGCCAGAGGATGCCTTGGCTGGTGACGATGTCGGGCAGCGCCGCGACATGGCCGACCCCGGCGGCCTTCAGCGCATCGATGATCTCGGCGCCGAGCGGAGTGTCGTCGTCTTGCATGCTGCAGCCTCCTTCCCGGGGCGCTCAGGCCCCCGCCGCCTCGCCCGGCGCGCCGCGGTCTCCTCCGGCATGGTCACCATCGCGTCGTGGCCGACCGGCACGACGCCATCGAGCTCCTCCCAGACGATCGGAGTCTCGATGTCGGGGGTATGAGTGCGATCGTGCGAAAGCGACTTTTGCGTGCGGGTTTAATTCGGTCGAGTCGCAATTTCTTCCCGTCAAGGCGCTAATATATCTTGGCATTTCGCATCGATCAAGGACGACTCCGGGTTCTTCGAATAGACACAAATATCGTTATTATGTGCGTCGCCAGTTGCTTCTATGGAAGTAAAGTCCGGAAACCCTCCGTGAACGAATCGGTTATCCCTTGATAGAAAGATCAGGTCTTCCTTTCTTTCACAATCACGATAGTTTCGGCTTTCGGGAATCAGGGACAATATGGAATTTTCGTCGCAATCCCGTTGCGGTAAACGGCTTTATGTGTTGCCGCCCGGCGCCGGCGAACCATGCGGTTCCGCGAACTTGAGCCGCGTCGGGAACGCGCCATCCGAGAGGAGCTCGATCCCGAACACGACGCTCCGAGACGTTCCGAACGGTCTCGCAGCAGAAGAAAACCCGCCTTCCGATACGTACCGGAGCAGGACAAGCGGGTTTACAGCCATGCAGGCCGATGATACGCTTTCTGTGCGGGATCCATTTGGAATGCGATAAGTCGCTGATATGCAGCAATTTGATCGGATCACCGGGGCCGATGTTGCTTATTGCGTAAAATCTCAGGGATCGGCGTTTGGTAGGCAGATGATGCTATCTGCTTGGACGGGTGACCGATCGTTCGTTTGCTCGCGGTCATTCGGAACGCAACGGAGTGCGGCATTGACGACGCAAGATCCAAGCGGCGCGTCACCACGGTTTTTCCGAATGCGAGCAGCGCGTCGCAGGTATGGCGGTGGGCACTCAACCTTCAACCTACAACAGCGAGGGCGGATCGATGTTGGGTAAGCTGGAAAGCATTTGGCGCTATCCTGTCAAAAGCATGCGCGGAGAAGAAGTCGATGAAATATTCGTCGCCTTCACCGGCTTGATGGGCGACCGGGTCTACGCGGTTTCCTCGACAGCCGCCCCGAAGGCCTTTCCCTGGCATACCGCCCGCGAGCAGGAAGACTATGTGCTCTATCAGGGCCGCTACAAGCAACGCGACGGAACCCTGAAGCCCGACAACATGGAAGAGGCGATGGGGCATCCGGCCAATATCCATGCGCCGTTCCCGACAAGCGCGGGCGCCTTCGCGGTCGAGGTCGAGACCCCGGACGGCGCGGTGGTGGATATCGAGGACCCGGCCTTCCTGGACGGCCTCAAGGACAAGTCGGAGGGCGAGCTGGCGCTGCACCATACCCAGCGCAGCATCGTCGACTGCCGGCCGGTGACGCTGTTCTCGTTGCAGACGGTCGAACAACTCTCGGAAGAGACCGGCAAGGACATCCACAAGCTGCAATTCCGCGCCAACTTCTATGTGAACTGGAACGACCAGGGCGGATTCTACGAAGACGAGCTGGTCGGCAAGACGGTCAAGATCGGCGACACGGTCGAGGTGATGGTCGTCGAGCGCGACCCGCGCTGCAAGTTCATCACGATCCATCCGGAAACCGCTGAGACAGACCCGGCTCTGCTGCGGCACGTGACCAGGGCGCACGAAGGATTTGCGGGCGTCTATGCGGCGGTGATCAAGGAAGGCCCCGTCAAGAAGGGAGACGCCATCGCTTTGGCGGATTGACGATCGTCGCAACCCGACAGGCGATAAAACGAAGAGACGAGGCCAAAAATGACCAAACTCCTTTATATCGAAGTCTCTCCCCGCAAGGAGCGGTCGCACTCGATCGCCGTGGCCCGGGCGTTCATGGACGCCTACCGCTCGGCCAATCCCGATCACGAGATCGACACGATGGATCTGTGGGATACCGAGCTGCCTGAACTCGATATGGCGATGATCGATGCGAAGTACCGGCTTCTTGCCGGCGACGAACTCGACGAGCGGGAAGCAACGGCCTGGCAGATTGTGGAGGAAACCTTCAACCGCCTGAATTCCGCCGACAAGATCGTGATCAGCACGCCGATGTGGAACTTCAACGTTCCCTACAAGCTGAAGCATCTGATCGACATCGTGGTCCAGCCGGACCTGGCGTTCGCCGTCGTGGAAGGCGGTTACGAAGGGCTGGTCAAGGGCAAGCCGGCGATGGTGATCGTCGCGCGCGGCGCCGCCTATCCGCCCGGTTCCGATTTCTTCGAAGTCGATTTCCAGAAGCGGTATCTGGATTTCCTGCTCAGCTTCATCGGGTTCGAGGATATCCGTTCCCTGGTCGTCGAGCCGATGCTCTCGCCGGCGGACGAAGTGGCGGCAACACGGGCGCAGATGATCGAGGAAGGCAGGGCTGCCGGGGCTTCGTTCTAGGCCGGCCCGCGCCGGCGGTTATCCGGACTCAGCCGCCGGCGCGTGAGGGAATTCCTGCCGCATCGATGGACTGGTGAATTTTTATCCGCTCACGATAAGCCGGATCGTCGACGAGACCGTGGACGCACGCTCGTTCAAGCTCAGCCCGGATGGCGAGCATGTGCCTCTATTCGCCTACCGGCCCGGGCAATTCCTGACGTTTCGCATTCCCTGGCAAGACCGCTGGATCGAGCGCTGCTACTCGCTGTCGAGCGCGCCAGCCAGCGACGCCGAGCTTAAAATTACCGTCAAGCGGGTCAGGGACGGAATCGGCTCCAACTGGTTCAACGACGTCCCGAAACCGGGCGACGTCATCGATGTCGCGCCGCCCAGCGGTCGCTTCGTCCTGCGCAGCCGGGACCGGCCGCCCGTCCTGTTCGCCGGCGGCAGCGGGATCACGCCGGTGATCTCGCTGATCAAGCAGGCCCTGCATGAGACCGTGTTGTCGCCGCGCCTTTTCTACGCCAATACGGATCGCGACCGGATCATCTTCCGGCGCGAACTCGACGAGCTCGGCGCCCGGTTTCCCGGCCGGCTGGACTGCCATCACCATCTCGACGCGCAAAGCGGGCTGGTCGACGCCGATACCATCGCGGCGTTCGCGGGCCCTGACACCGAACGCGATTTCTTCATCTGCGGGCCGGGGCCGTTCATGGACCTTGCGGAAGACGTACTGGCCGAATTGGGCGTTGACGCAAGGCATGTGTTCATCGAGCGTTTCACCATGCCGGACGACCCCGATACCGCCGCCGACGAGGCGGTTCCGACAGCTGACGACGGCGACGTCGCGTCGTTCCGCGCCACGCTCGACGGCGAGGATCACGAGGTACCCTATCTGGCCGGAGAGACGCTGCTCGAGTGCATGCTGTCCCAAGGTCTCGATGCCGCCTACTCATGCAAGGATGCCCATTGCGGCTCCTGCATGGTGATCAGGAAATCCGGCCAGGTCGCGATGCACAAGAGCACTGTCCTGTCCAGACGCGACAAGGAGAAGGGCTATATTCTCCTGTGTCAGGCCGTGCCCCGGTCGTCCGATGTCTGGGTCGATTGCGACGCCTGACGAAGGGCCGCGAAGCGTTGTCTCCCCCCGGTTCAGCTTTCCGCCGCCTCGATCAGCAGCGCAGCGGTCTCCTCCGGCATGGTCACCATCGCGTCGTGGCCGGTCGGCAACTCGCGGCAGCGCCAGCTGGGGTCGCCGCGGAAGCGCTTCGCCAGGATCTTGAACGGCGTCGGCCCTTCGGAGCCGGCGCACAGGATATAGGTGCGCGGGAGACCGTCGGAGCCGCCGTTCACCAGCCGGATGGGCTCGATCTGGGTGCGCACCGGATGCCGGGTGATGCGGCGCTCGACCCAGCGATAGGGCTCGGGCGGGTCCTCCGGGATGTCGAACAGGTTGGTGTAATGCGTCGTCGACCCGCCCTGTTCGTTCGCGCGGTCCAGGCGGCGTTTTATCTCGGCGCCGATATCCGCCTCGGTCGCATCGGGGTTGGGGATGGTCACCGCCATCGAGGCCGGGCTGTCTCCGTCCCCCGGCACGAAGGCATCGAGATAGACCGCGTGGCCGAGCCGGTCCTTGATGCGGTCGGCGACGCCGGTAATCACGTTGCCGCCATAGGAGTGTCCGACCAGCACCACGTCGTCGAGCTCCTCCCAGACGATCACGTTGGCGACATCGGTGACATGGGTGTCCATGCCGATATCGCGCGACAGCAGATGCGAGCGCTCGCCGAGCCCGGTCAGCGTCGGGGTGAACACCTCGTGACCTTGCGCGCGCAGGATCGCCCGCACGTCGCGCCAGCACCAGCCGCCGTGCCAGGCGCCATGCACCAGGACGAATGTCGCCATCTTCCTCTCCTCCGTCGATCCGCCGCCGCAGCCGGCATCATTGGACCGGAGGCGGGCGTTTGGCTAGCCTTTCCGGGCGAGACCCGAGGATCGGGCCCGCTGATCGGGGAAGAAGACGATGTTCGAACCAGCGACCATCGACCGCGCAAGCTTCGACAGCGTGTTCAGGACCGTCGACGAGGCGGAGTCCCTGCCGGCCTGGTGCTACACCTCGGAGGAGTATTACCGGCTGGAAGTCCGCAACATGTTCTCGCGGACCTGGAATTTCTTCGGCCATGTCGATCAGGTGGCGGCGCCGGGCGACTACATCGCGGTCGATTATGTCGGCGTGCCGATCCTGATCGTCCGGGGCGGCGACGGCGAGATCCGGGCATTCGCCAACAACTGCCGCCACCGCGGAACCCCGGTGGCAAGCGGCGAGGGCAAGTGCCGCGCCTTCACCTGCCCCTATCACGGCTGGGTGTACGACCTCGACGGCAAGCTCCACAGCGCGCCGGGGATGGAGCGGGCGCGGAACTTCGATCCCGCCGGGTACGGGCTGCGCCGGCTCCGGCTGGAGACCTGCGGATGCTTCATCTTCGTCAATTTCGACGACGACGCGGCGCCGCTCGTGGACTATCTCGGCGACTTCCCGGAGCTCATGGGCTCATACCGGCTTGACGACCTCGCTCTGGTCCGCAAGCGGGTCCACGAGGTGGACTGCAACTGGAAGGTGCACATCGAGAACGCGATGGAGGAATACCATTTGCCGATGGTCCACGGGGCGACGCTCAACCCCAAGGAGATGGAGCATTCGGCGGCGCCCACCGAGGGCGCCTGGCTCGACATCCGCGAGCATCATGACGCGCACACGCGTTCGCTCCTGATCGAGGATCTGGAGCACGAGCTGCCGCATATCGAAGGGCTGGAGGGAAGGGCCGCGCTCGGCACCAACTATGTCTGCCTCAACCCGTCGACCATGCTCGGCATGACGCTCGATTCGATCTGGTATCTGGAGCTCCAGCCGCAGGGCCCCAACCGTACCCGGGTGATCCACGGCGCCTGCTTCCCGCGACAATCCGTGGCGCGGCCCGATTTCGAGGCCAAGGTGCCCTATTACTACAAGCGCTGGGACACCACCCTCGCCGAGGACAACGCTGTCGCCGCCCTGCAGCAGCGCGGGCTGAGATCGCCGCTCGCGCCGCGCGGCCGGTTCTCGCATCTCGAACCGCTGATCCCGCAGCTCGCCCAGTGGTGGGTCGAACGGACCCTGCGATAGGGGCGGGAGTGGCGATGCCGTATCAGAGAGTCCGCCTGCATATCGAGAACGATTCCGGCCTCGGCGCGGTCTTCGAGGTCACCGAGGACCGCCTGGCGGCGGCGTTCTCGCGCTTTCCCGACCTCGCCGACCGGGTCGATTGCAGCATCGGCTACGATTGCGCCGATTTCGACCGCCGGATCGCCGATGCCGACGCGCTGGTGTGCTGGGATATCGATCACGGCGACATCGCCGCCAGGGCGCCCAAGCTGCGCTGGATCCACGCCACCGGCGCCGGAGTCGAGCATTTCACGCCCTTCGACTGGCTGCCCGACAACGTCGTGTTCACCAACAACCGCGGGGTCCACGGCGCGCGCGCCCACGAGTACGCGATCATGTCGGTGCTGATGCTCAACAACCGGGTGCCCGAGATGGTCACCAATCAGCGCGCGGGGCGCTGGGAGCAGACCTTCAACACCGGGATCGCCGGCAAGACCCTGCTGGTGGTCGGCGTGGGCAGCGTCGGCGGCGGCGTCGCCGAATGGGCCAAGCGCTTCGGCATGCGGGTCATCGGCGTGCGCCGGACGGCGAAACCCCACCATGCGGTCGACGAGATGCGCGGGCCCGAGGCGCTGCTGGAGCTGATCCCGCGCGCCGACTACATCATCGCCACCGTGCCCGCGACGTCGGATACCCGTCATTTGATCGGCGCCGCCGAGATCGCCGCGATCAGGCCCGGCGGCGGCATCGTCAATTACGGCCGCGCCCGGGTGGTCGATTACGAGGCACTGCGCGCGCGGCTGGAGCGGCGCGAGATCAGCGCCATCCTCGACGTGTTCGACCCGGAGCCGCTGCCCGCCGACTCGCCGCTCTGGCACACCCCCAATCTGGTCGTCACGCCGCATTGCTCGTCCGACGACACCGATCTCTATATCCCCCGCACGCTCGATTCGATGTTCGAGAACATGCGCCGGTTTCTCGCCGGCCAGCCGCTCGAGAACCGCGTCGACCCGGTGCTCGAATACTGAGAACGGGTCCTGGAAGGAGGCGTCAGCCAGATGACCGACACGATGATCATGGGAGCGTCCTACGGCTCCCTGCTTGCGATCAAGCTGCTGCTCGCCGGGCACAACGCGAAGCTCGTCTGCCTGCCCGACGAGGCGGCGCTGATCAACGACGAGGGCCAGCTGGTCCGCATGCCGGCGAAGGGGCGGGACGGGCTCGTCGAGGTCCATTCGAACCGGCTTCCCGGCACGCTCTCGGCGGCGACGCCCGCCGATGTGGACCCGGCCGATTACCACCTGATCGTGCTCGCCATGCAGGAGCCGCAATACCGCGCGCCGGGCGTCCGCGAGCTTCTCGACCGGGTGGCCGCGTCGAAAAAGCCGGTGATGTCGATCATGAACATGCCGCCGCTCGCCTATGTCCGGCGGATTCCGGGGATCGACACCGGCGCGCTCGACGGATGCTACACCGACGCCTCGGTGTGGGACGGCTTCGAGCCGCCGCGCATCACGCTGTGCAGCCCCGACCCGCAGGCCTTCCGCCCGCCGGACGAGAAGACCAACGTGCTGCAGGTCAGCCTGCCGACCAATTTCAAGGCGGCGCGGTTCGAGTCCGAGGACTCGACCGCCCTGCTGCGCGGGCTGCAGGCCGATATCGAGGCGGCGACGTTCGACGACGGCGCGGGCGAGATCGCGCTGCCGGTGAAGCTCAAGGTCCATGACTCGATCTTCGTTCCGCTCGCCAAATGGGCGATGCTGCTCACCGGCAATTATCGTTGCGTGCAGGAGGACGGCATGCGGCCGATCCGCGAGGCGGTGCACAGCGACCTCGCGCTGTCGCAAAGCGTCTACGGCTGGGTGTGCGAGGTTTGCCGCGCGCTCGGCGCGGCGGCGGGCGATCTGGTGCCGTTCGAGAAATACGCGGCCGCCGCGAACGGGCTCATCCGGCCCTCGTCGGCGGCGCGGGCGCTGGACGCGGGCGCGGTCAATATCGAGCGCGCCGACCGGCTGGTGCAGGCGCTCGCGGCGCAGAAGGGCATGCGAAACGATATCGTCGACGAGACCGTCGCCCGCGTCGATGCCTGGCTCGACGCCAACCGGCGGAAAGCGTGACGCGAAACGATGGACAGGACCCGGCAGGTCTGGCTGGAGACCCTTGAACGCCACCGCCGCGATGTCGAGTCCCCGGCAAGCGACACGTACTGGTCCGAGGCGCTGGAGACCTGCTCGCGCGACGAGCTGGTCGCCATCCAGAACGACAAGCTCCGGGCGCTCACCCCGTTCCTTTACGAGAACAGCGCCTTCTACCGCCGGCGCTTCGACCGCCTCGGCCTCGCGCCGACCGATATCCAAACGGTCGACGATCTGGAGAAATGGCCGGTGGTCGACAAGTCGGAGATGATGGCGGACGCGACCGCCAACCCGCCCTATGGAACCTATTCGACGATCGGCGAGGCCGACTGGGCGGATCGCGGCTGGATGCTGTTCTCCTCCTCCGGCAGCACCGGGGTGCCGCGGGTCTTCCGCTACACCCATACCGACCGCCTCTACTGGGAATGGGCGAACGCGCGGGCGCTCTATTCGATGGGGATCAGGCGCGGCGACAGCGTGTTCCCGATGGTCGGGTTCGGCCCCCATGTGTGGATCTGGGGGGCGATGTACGCCTTCGCGCGGATGGGGATCGCGGTCATCCCGGGCGGCGGCATGGATGCCGAGGCGCGGGCGCGGGCGATCGACCGCTTCCGCCCGACGGTGATCGCCGGCACCCCGTCTTACGCGCTCTATCTCGGCCGCACGATGGAACGGCTCGGCCTCGACCCGCGTGGAAGCTCGGTCGGGACGCTGTTCACCGCCGGGGAGCCGGCGATGGGAATCGACCGCACCCGCGAACGGCTTGAGGAGCTCTGGGGCTGCCGGGTGGTCGAGTTCTACGGCTGCACCGAGGTCTCGCCCCATGTCGGCGGGTTTTCCTGCGACGCCTCGGTCCGCCCCGGCGAGACCACATTCACCCATCTGCTGGAGGACGTGCAGATCTGGGAGCTCGTCGATGCGGACAGCCGCGCGCGCGTCCCGGAAGGCGAGCGCGGCCTCACCGTCTGCACCTCGCTCAACTCCGAAAGCTCGCCCCAGCTCCGCTTCCTGGTCGGCGACTACACGGTCTATGACAGCGGGGTTTGCGCCTGCGGGCGGACCCATGTGCGCGCCATGGGATCGTTCACCGGCCGCGCCGACGATTTGATCAATCTGCGCGGGGTCAAGTTCTTCCCGAGCCAGGTCGAGCAGGCGGTGCGCTCGATCGACGGCATCGGCGACGAGTTCGAGATCGTGCTCCGCACCAACGAGGACGGGCTGGACGTGATGGATCTCAGGGTCGAGCATGGCTCCGGCGATGTCGCCGGAGAGGTCGGCGCGGCGGTGCGCAGCCGCTGCGAAATCCGGGTCGGGGTCGAGGTGCTGCCGCCCGACACGCTGCCCAAGACCGAGTTCAAGGCCAAGCGCGTGCGCGACGAGCGGGGATGAGCTAGGCTTTCTCCGAACGCGAGGACAGGATCGTGACCGATATCGACTTTCCGCCCGGCGATCACACCAGGATCACCGGCTACCACGCCCATATCTATTACGACGAGGACACAAGGGAGACCGCCGCCCGGCTGCGCGGCCGGATCTGGGAGAAATGGGGGTTCGACATCGTCATGGGCCGGTTCCGGGACCGCCCGGTCGGCCCGCACCCGGAACCGATGTACCAGGTCGCCTTCGACAAGGAGCTGTTCGCCGAGTTCGTGCCGTGGCTGATGTATAACCGCGACGGGCTGGTCGTCCTGGTCCATCCCGAGGCGGACGACGCCCATGACGACCACGTGTATTACCCGCTCTGGCTCGGCGGGTTCTACGAGGTCAGGCGCGACTTCCTGCGTTCCGGGCAACGCTCGGCATAATCCGCGCGAGCAACATTGCGCCCAGCAGGCCGGCCGCCGACATCGCCGCCATGGCGTAGAACGCGCCGGCGCCGACATCGTCGTAGAGCGCGCCGGCGAGGATCGTCGCCCCGCCCATGACCAGCCCCATCGCCGCGCCCGAATAGAGCGCCTGGGCGCTCGCCGAGTGCTCGGGCGGAATCGCGCGGACGAGGTAGAGCATGGCGCCGAGATGCGCCGCGCCGAAGGTCAGCGCGTGCAGCGCCTGGAGGACGACGAGCAGTCCGAGCCCGGGCTCGGTCGCGAACCCGACCCAGCGGACGATTCCCGCGATGGCGCCGATCGCCAGCAGCCGGGCCGGCCCCAGCCGCGCCGCGAGCCCGCCGCCGAGCGCGAACAGGACGATCTCGGCAAGCACGCCCTCGGCCCAGAGCAGGCCGATCACGTCGTCCTCGATCCCCGATGCGCGCCAGGCCAGCGTCGCGAAGCCGTAGGCGGCGGCGTGGCTCGCCTGGATCAGCGAGGCGGTGACCAGGAACACGATCATCGTAGGATCGGATAGCAGGGCCGCGACCGGCACGCGGTGGCGCGCAGGCGGCGATCCGGTCTCCGGCATCGCCGCGGTCGCCAGCACGGTCAGCGCGAGCGTGCCGAGGACCAGCCAGAGGATCGCCTCGGCGCCGGCACCGCCGACAAACCGGCCGCCGGCGATCGCGCCGACGATGAAGGCGATCGACCCCCACAGCCTGACCCGGGCGTAGTCGAACCCGCGGTCGCGGCTGGCCAGCAGGGTCATGTTCTCGCCCATCGGGATGATCGGGGTGAAGGCGATGGCGGCGAGGATGCTGACGGCGAGCAGCGCCGCGAACCCCTCCGCGACCAGGAACAGGAGATGGATCGCGAGGGACGCGCCGGCGAGCAGGATCAGGACTGAGCGCCGCCGCCCCCTGCGGTCGGAGAAATGGGCGGCGATCGGCGGCGCGGCGATGCGCACCCAGGTGCCGGCGGTGATCAGCAGCCCGATCTCGGTCGCGCTCAACCCCTTCGCTGTCAGCCATACCGGCCAGAACGGCAGCGATACGCCGACGAACAGAAACACCGCCGCGTAGAAGAGAGCCAAGCGTATCGCCATCGCCGATCCCGTTACCCGAATTCACTCGCCCGCAGCGAACTCCTATAGTGGGCCAACCCGCAGCCGCCGCGAAGGGAGACCCCCATGCCGCAGGAACGAATCCAGGTCGACAGCCTGGCGGAAGCCTATCTCGCGCTCCTCAAGAATCGGGGCGTCGACTATTTGTTCGGCAATGCGGGGACCGATTTCGCCTCGGTCATCGAGGCGCTGTCCAAATCCGCCACCGAGGGGACCAGCGCGCCGATTCCGATGACGGTTCCGCACGAGAACCTCGCGGTGGCGATGGCGCATGGCTATTTCCTCGCCACCGGCAAGCCGCAGGCGGTGATGGTGCATGTCAATGTGGGGACCGCCAACGCGATCTGCGGCATCACCAACGCGGCGCGCGAGAACGTGCCGATCATCTTCACCTCGGGCCGGACGCCGCTGACCGAGACCGGCGCCCCGGGGGCGCGGTCGATCTACATCCACTGGGGCCAGGAGATGTTCGACCAGGCGGGCATGGTGCGCGAGATGGTCAAGTGGGATTACGAGCTGCGCAACGCGCGCCAGCTCGAGACCATCGTCGACCGCGCGGTGAACGTGGCGATGAACGAACCGCGGGGGCCGGTCTACCTCACCTTGCCGCGCGAGGTGCTGGCCGAGAATCCGGGCGAGTTCGCCTATGAGAGCCCGTCGCGCCGGCTCTCCGCGTCGAGCCCCGCGCCCGACCCCAACGCGATCGACCGGGCCGCGGAATGGATCCGGGCGGCCGAGAAGCCGCTGGTGATCACCGCGAGCGCCGGCCGGAACCCGGCCTCGGCCAACGCGCTCACCGCGCTCGCCGAGCAATTCGCGCTGCCGGTGGTCACCTACCGGCCGCGCTATGTCTCGCTGCCCACCGACCACGAGATGCATATGGGTTTCGAGCCGGGCGGGCTGGTCGACGAGGCCGATCTGATCCTGGTGGTCGATTGCGACGTTCCCTGGATCCCCAGCCTGCACAACCCGAACCCCGACGCCAAGGTGATCCATATGGGCGTCGATCCGCTGTTCAGCAGCTATCCGGTGCGAGGCTTTCCCTGCGACCTCGCGATCACCTCGGAGTCGAGCCTCGGCCTGGCGGCGCTCGGCGCAGCGCTGGACGGCGGGATGAACGGGCGCATGGGCGAGCGCCGGGCGCGCGCCGCCGAGCGCAAGGCGGCGGCGGCCGAGGCCCGCGCGGCGCGCGTCCAGGCCGCCAGGACGGCGAGCACCGCCGACGCGGCCTGGATCGCCCACTGCATCGACGAGATCAAGGACGACGACGACGTGATGGTGAGCGAATCGCAGCTCGCCCTCGGCAATATCGATTTCCGCAAGCCCGGCACGTATTTCGCCACCAGCCCGGCCGGCGGGCTGGGCTGGGGGATGGGCGCCTCGCTCGGCGCCAAGCTGGGCTACGGCGACCGCCGGGTGTTCTGCGTCGTCGGCGACGGCTCCTACATGTTCGGCAACCCGACGCCGGCGCATTTCGTCTCCGCCGCCAACGACCTGCCGGTCGTCACCGTGATCCTCAACAACCGGATGTGGGGATCGGTCCGCAAGGCGACGCTCGGGCTGCATCCCGACGGCGCGGCGTCGCGCACCAACCGGGCGCCGCTCACCTATCTCGAACCCGCGCCCGCCTATCACAAGGTGGTCGAGGCGTCGGGCGGCTATGGCGAGGAGGTCGAGACGCCGGACGCGCTGCCCGGCGCGCTCGAACGCGCCCTCACGGCGGTCGAGGTGGATGGGCGCCAGGCGGTGCTGAACGTGCGTACCAGCTACGACGACGCGGCCGCGCTCGCCGATTCCAAGCGCTGATGGGCTTCCCGAGGGAAGCGATCAACCGGGCGCTGGAACGTCTCGGCGCCCACCCGTTCTATCGCGGCCGCCTGCCGCAGGCGGTCGCCGATGAGGACGACTTCGCATCCTCGGTGCCGTTGACGACGCGGGCGGATTTCGTCGCCGAGATGGGGAAGCCGGGCTATGGCGCGTTCGGCGGGGCGCGGCCGGTCCGCGTCAACCTGACCCCGATGGGGCCGACCCTGGTGCCGGTGTTCCAGACCAGCGGCGATCTCGACCGCATGATCCGGGCGGCTGGCACGCATCTCGCCGCCTGCGGCATCGGCGAGGGCGATATCTGCGCGGTGACCTTCGGCTACCATCTGTTCGTCGCCGGGCTGTTCTACCAGTCGCAGATGGAGGCGCACGGCGTCGCCTGCATCCCGCTCGGCCCCGGCGAGGCGGAACGCGCCGTGGAAATCTGCAACACCCATGGCGTCACCGTGCTCGCCGGCAATCCCAGCTTTTCGCTGCGGCTGATCGAGGCCGGGCTCAGACCGCCCAGGGTGTTCTTCGCCGGCGGCGAGGCTTTCACCGGCAACGAGGCGCTCTACGCCCGGGTGCGGGCGGCGATGCCGGAAACCGTTCTGGTCGATGCGTTCTCGCTATCGGAATTCCTGCCGGTCGCGCGCAGCTTCCCGGGCGGTAAGGGCGTCCATGTGTTCGACGAGCTGGTCCATGCCGAGGTCATCGACCCCGAGACGCTCGAACCCGTCCCCGACGGGGAACGGGGCGAGTTGGTGCTGACCCATCTGGTCAAGGAAGCGCAGCCGCTGATCCGCTACCGCACCGGCGACCTCACCATAAGGCAGGCTACGGCGCCGGTGCACGGCCGGACGGTGAGCCTGCCGCGCGTCGTCTTCGGCCGCACCGACGAGATGGTGAAGGTGAAGGGGGTCAAGATCTATCCGTCCGAGATCCGCGCGGTCCTCCTCGGCATCGACGGGCTGACCGGGAAATACCGCATCACCGTCGAGAGCGAGCGGGGCCGCGACCGGCTCGGCCTGACGCTGGAGGGCAGCGCGGACGACGATGCGCTGGAGGCCGTCGCCCGGCGGTTCAGGCGCCAGACCCTGATCGGCGCCGACCGGATCGACATCGCGGCCGCGCTCGAAGACGGCCCGGTGACCGTCGACCGCAGGGGTTGCGCATGAGCGGCTGGCGTCTGGTCGTCGACCGCGGCTCCTACGCCGATTTTTCGGTTTCCGTCTCGCCCGCGGTCGAGAAGGCGGTGGTGCGCGGCGAAGCGCCGCCGACGGTGTTTCTCAACATCTTCGATTCGGACTCGATCACCATCGGCGTCAACGAGGATCCCGAACAGGTGCTCGATCTCGATTTCTGCCGCGCCCGCGGGATCGATTTCCGCCGCCGGGTCAATGGCGGCGGGCCGATCTATGCCGGTGCCGGGTCGGCCTTCCTGATCTATTTCCTCCCGGTATCTCACCCCGAAGTGCCGGCCACCACCGAGGCGGCGTTTGCGAAAATCCTGACCGCGGTCGCCGATGCCTTCCGCGACCGCTACGGCTT
The DNA here is from genome assembly GCA_965205995.1 of Alphaproteobacteria bacterium. GTDB lineage: Bacteria > Pseudomonadota > Alphaproteobacteria > MPNO01 > MPNO01 > MPNO01. The sequence continues at coordinate 3,451,832 of OZ242200.1, forward strand.
CCCGGCCGAATACCGCCCGCTCAACGACATCCAGGTCGAGGGGCGGAAGCTGGTTCCCACCTCGCTCAAGATCGAGGACGGGGTGATGACGCTGCGCATCGTCGTCAACGTCAAGCCGATCGACACCGCGCTCGCCGGCCGGGCGATGCCGATGCCGCCGGAGAAGGTGCGCGACAAGGCGCTGAAGACGCTGGAATCGCGGTTCACCTGGCTGGAGAGGGAGGCGGGACGGGAGATCGACGAGGCGGAGCTCGCCGCCTTCGCGATCGCCTGCACCGAACGCGCTTTCGGAGAGGCGGGGCTTGCGCGCGGAACCCTGGGCGCGGCGGAACGGGTCTATGCGGACGCGTTCCGGGCCGAGCTCGACACGGAGGTCTGGCTGTTCGGCAAGTCCGAGCGCATCCGCTTCGCCGATACGCTCCGCCCCGGCGACATGCTGGGACGGGGCCGCGAAAAGGCGATGGGCGGGATGATCCGGGCGACGCTGGCGCTCCGGGACGGCCGCGTGCTCGATGCGATCGTCAACGGCGACTGGCACCCGCGCCCGCTCGAAAGCATCGCCTGGCTGGAGACCGCGCTCGCCGGCGTGGCGGCCGAACCGGCACGCTTGCGCGCAGCCGTCGAAGCCTTCCTCGCCCGCGACGACGTGGAGTTCGCAGGGATAGCCGACGACGATTTGATGGCGGCGCTCGCGGCCGCTCTGGCCGACCGGCGGAATTGGGACGGCGCGTCCTGAACCCGGGCGACCTGCCCGATGCAAGCGGCGCCTACGCGCTGGTGCTGCGGCTCGCGCGCGCCAGGCGGCTCGACATCGCCACCCTCGGGCGCCCGGTGCTGCCCCCGGGCCTCTATCTCTACGCCGGCAGCGCCTGGGGTCCGGGCGGGATCCGCGCCCGCGTCGCCCGCCATCTGCGGCATCCCAAGTCGCGGGTCTGGCATATCGACCATCTGACCGAGGCGGCGGCGGTCGAGGATGTCATCGCGTTTCCCGGCGCGCGGGAATGCGCCATCGTCGCCGCTCTACCCGGCGCCGGCGTCCCGGTCCCCCGCTTCGGCGCATCCGATTGCAGGCGCTGCGAGGCCCATCTGCTGGCCGTCGACCGCCGCCTTGTCGCCGCGCTCGCGAATCGGGATAGTCCCGCGGACCCGGAAGCGAGGCGCATGACATGAGTGCTGGAGAGACGGTGCTGACGATCGACCGGCCGGAAGCGGGAATCGCCCGTATCGGGCTCAACCGGCCGGAGAAGCGCAACGCGCTCGACCCAGAGCTCAGGCTGGCGCTGATCGACGGGATCGACGCGGCGCTCGCGGATCCGGCGGTGCGCGCCCTGGTCCTCGCCGGCAATGGCGGGCATTTCTGCGCCGGCGGCGACATCGCGTCGATGGAGGGTCTCGACGCGGCGGCGGGGCGCGCCCGGATGAAATCGAACCATCGCATGGTGCGGCTGATCGCGGACGCGGAGAAGCCCATCGTCGCCGCGGTCGAGGGCTATGCCGTCGGCGCCGGCGCGGGGATCGCCCTCCTGGCCGACACAATCGTACTGGCCGAGACCGGCGCGATCGGCTTTCCCTTCTTCAAGGTCGGGCTGATCCCCGACTACGCGATCCTCCACACCCTGCCGCGCCGGGTGGGCGCGGCCAAGGCGCGCCAGATCCTCCTATATGCGCGCATGCTGAGGGGCGCGGAAGCCGTCGATGCCGGGCTCGCCGACGCGCTCGCGCCGGGAGGCGGGGCGGAGGCCGTCGCGCTCGAACGCGCGCGCGAGCTCGCCGCCATGCCGGCTCTGGCCTTCGCACTCGCCAAGCAGCAGATCGGGCTCGCCCCGGTGAGCCTCGAGGCGGCGCTGGAGATGGAGGCGCTTGCCCAGGCCTCCAACTTCACCACCGCCGACTTCGCCGAGGGCCGGGCCGCGTTCCGGGAAAAGCGCGCACCGGATTTCCGGCGTTCCTAGGGAGCACAGCATGACCATCGACCCGCAATCGCCCAGCCTCGCGCTCGGCGTCATCGGCACCGGGACGATGGGCCGCGGCATCGCCCAGATCGCGGCGGCGGGCGGTATCGCTGTCAGGCTGTTCGATATGCAGGACGGCGCGGCGGCGGAGGCTTCGGGCTTCGTTGCGCGGATGCTGCGCCGGGCCGCGGAAAAGGGCGGCATGACGAAGGCGGCGGCGGAAGCGGCGATCGGCCGGCTGGAGATCGTCGACGGGCTCGGCGCCATGGCCGGCGCCGATGTCGTCGTCGAGGCGATCGTCGAGGAGCTGGAGCCCAAGCAGCGCCTGTTCGCCGAGCTGGAGGCGATCGTGTCCGCCGACTGCATCCTCGCCACCAACACCTCGTCGCTCTCGGTGACGGCGATTGCCGCCGATTGCGCGCGCCCCGAGCGCGTCGCCGGCTACCATTTCTTCAACCCGGTGCCGCTGCTCAAGGTGGTCGAGGTGGTCGACGGCCTCCTGACCGCGCCCTGGGTCGGCGATTTCCTCGACGCGGTCGCCAGGCGATGCGGCCACCGCCCGGTCCGCGCCAAGGATTCGCCGGGCTTCCTGGTCAACCACGCCGGGCGCGGGCTCAACACCGAGGGTTTGCGGATCGTCCAGGAAGGCATCGCGTCGCCCCGCGAGGTCGACGACGTGCTGCGCGACGGCGGCACGGGGTTCCGCATGGGTCCGTTCGAGCTGATGGACACCACCGGGCTCGACGTTTCCGGCGTGGTGATGGAATCGATCTACCGGCAATTCTACGAGGAGCCCCGCTTCCGCCCGGTGCCGATCGCCCGCCAGCGCATGGCGGCCGGGCTCTACGGGCGCAAGACCGGAAGCGGGTTCTATGCCTATGAGGACGGCAGGAGGGTTGCGCCGGAGGCGGCGGAGATCCCCGAAGCGGCGCCCGCCTTGGTCTGGGTGAGCCCGGCCGACCCGGAGGGCCAGAAAGCGGTGATGGCGGCGATCGCCGACGCGGCGGCGATCGAGAGCGGCGCGAGCCCCGACCCGGGGACGCTCTGCATCGTCACCCCGACCGGATCCGACGCGACGACCGCCGCGCTCGACCAGGGCCTCCCGCCCGAGCGCACGGTGGCGGTCGACACGGCGTTTGGGCTCGCCGGCAGGCGCACAATGATGACCACCCCGGTCACCGAGCCGCGCTGGCGCGACCTTGCCCATGCGCTGCTTGCCGCCGACGGCACGCCGGTCACGGCGATCGGCGACAGCCCGGGCTTCATCGCCCAGCGGGTGATCGCGACCATCGTCAATATCGGCTGCGACATCGCCCAGCAGGGCATCGCCACGCCCGCCGACATCGACGCCGCGGTCGAGCTCGGCCTGGCCTATCCGCGCGGGCCGATCGCCTGGGGCGAGTTTCTCGGCCCCGCCCGGGTTCTGGCCATCCTCGAAGCGCTGCACGACTTCTATCGCGATCCACGCTACCGCCCGAGCCCGTGGCTGACCCGCCGCGCCAGGCTGGGCGTGCCGCTCGCCACGACCGCGCGTTGAGAAGCCGTCCCCGCTGAGCCAAAAGGCTTGCATCGCCGTGGCGTCGGAGACACATTGCGGCGCCCCGACGGGTCTCGATTCGATACCGTTCGACCGCCCGAAATCGCGCTCGCGGGCCTTTTTTATGTGAGACCGTCATGCCGACCAGAACCGAACGAGCACCGACCGCCGGCTGCGCCGCCGGCATCCCCCCGCTCCGCATGGCCAACGCGATCCGCGCGCTCGCCATGGACGCGGTGGAAGCGGCCAAGTCCGGCCATCCGGGCATGCCGATGGGGATGGCCGACGCGGCCACGGTGCTGTTCACGCGCTATCTGAAATTCGACGCGTCCGCGCCGGGCTGGCCCGACCGCGACCGCTTCGTCCTGTCCGCCGGCCACGGCTCGATGCTGCTCTATGCGCTCCTCCACCTGACCGGCTATGCCGACATGACGATGGATGAGATCCGCCGGTTCCGCCAGCTCGGCAGCCGCACCGCCGGCCACCCGGAATACGGCCACGCGGCGGGGATCGAGACGACGACCGGCCCGCTCGGCCAGGGCATCGCCACGGCGATCGGCATGGCGCTCGCCGAACGCATGCTGGCCGCCCGCTTCGGCGACGCGGCGGTCGATCACCGGACCTACGCGATTGCCTCGGACGGCGACCTGATGGAGGGGATCAGCCACGAAGCCGCCTCGCTGGCCGGCCATCTCGGCCTCGGCAAGCTGATCGTGCTGTTCGACGACAACGCCATCTCGATCGACGGCCCGACCGCGCTCTCCTTGGGCGACGACGTGCCGGCGCGGTTCGCCGCCTATGGCTGGCACACCGACGCCATCGACGGCCACGACGCCGACGCGGTCGCCGCCGCCATCGAGGCGGCTCAGGCGGACGACCGCCCGTCGCTGATCGCCTGCCGCACCGTCATCGGCTACGGCGCGCCCAACAAGGCGGGCACCGCCGGCGCGCATGGCGCCCCGCTGGGACCGGACGAGATCGCCGGCGCGCGCAAGGCCCTCGATTGGGACCTGCCGCCCTTCGCCGTGCCGGAAGACGTGCTCGCCGCCTGGCGGGCGGCGGGGATGCGCTCGCAGCCGGAACACGCGGCCTGGCGCGCCCGCCTGGACACCCTGTCCGCCGACCGCAGGACCGGGTTCGACCGGGCGGTCTCGGGCGAGTTGCCGGAAGGCTGGGAGGCGGTGCTGGATGCCCATATCGACGAACTCGTCGAGGCCGCGCCCAGCCGCGCCACGCGCCAGTCCTCGGGCGAGGTGCTCAACGTCATCGCGCCGGCGATCCCAGAGCTGATCGGCGGGTCGGCCGATTTGACGGGATCGAACAACACCCTGTTCAAGGGCGCCGGCATCGTCACCCGGGAGGATTTTTCCGGCCGCTACATCCATTACGGCGTGCGCGAACACGGCATGGCCGCGGCGATGAACGGGATGGCGCTGCATGGCGGGATCGTCCCCTATGCCGGGACCTTCCTGATCTTTTCCGACTACCTGAAGCCGGCGCTTCGCCTCGCCGCGCTGATGCGCCGGCAGGCGATCTATGTGCTGACCCACGATTCCATCGGGCTCGGCGAGGACGGCCCCACCCACCAGCCGGTCGAGCATCTGGCGAGCCTGCGCGCGATCCCCAATGTGCGGGTCTTTCGCCCCGCCGATGCGGTGGAGACGGCGGAATGCTGGGCCGCGGCGCTGGCCCACCGGACCGGACCTTCGGTGCTCGCGCTCACCCGGCAGGCGCTGCCCGCGCTGCGCCGGCGGGAGCACGACCGCGGTCTCGGCGCGAAGGGCGGCTATGTGGTCGCGGAGGCAAGCGGCGGCGCGCCCCGTGTGGTGCTGCTCGCCACCGGGTCGGAGGTTTCCATCGCGGTAGAGGCCCGGACCACCCTTGAGGACGAGGGAATCCCGACCCAGGTGAGCTCGCTTCCCTGTTGGGAGATTTTCGACGAACAGCCGGCTTCCTGGCGCGAAACCGTGCTCGGCGCCGACGTCGTCCGCGTCGGCATCGAGGCGGCTTGCCAACTCGGCTGGGAACGGTATCTGGGCCCCGGCGGCGGCTTCATCGGCATGACCGGGTTCGGGGCGTCGGCGCCGCATGACGATCTTTACGAGCATTTCGGGCTGACGGCGGGCGCGGTGGCCGAAGCGGCGCGGTCCCGTCTGGCGGGGTAATTCGGGAGGGAACGATATGGCTGTCCAGGTCGCGATCAACGGGTTCGGCCGCATCGGGCGTCTCGTTCTGCGGGCGCTCTACGAATCGGGGCGCGACGACATCAAGGTCGTCGCGATCAACGATCTCGGCGCGCCCGACGTGAACGCCCATCTGCTCGAATACGATTCCAGCCACGGGCGTTTCGACGCCCGGATCAGGGTCACCAAGACCGGCTTCAACGTGAACGGCGACGCCATCGGGGTCTTCGCCGAGCGCGACCCGGCCGCCCTGCCCTGGGCGAAGCTCGGTATCGACGTGGCGATGGAATGCACCGGGCTGTTCACCAAGCGGGCGGACGCGGGGAAGCATCTCGCCGCCGGCGCCGGGCGCGTGCTGATCTCGGCGCCGGCGACCGACGAGGACATCACCGTCGTCTACGGGGTGAACGACGACAAGCTCCGCAAGTCGCACAAGATCGTCTCCAACGCGTCCTGCACCACCAACTGCCTCGCCCCGGTCGCCGCCGTCCTCGACAAGGCGGTGGGCGTCTCCAAGGGCTATATGACGACGATCCACGCCTATACCGGCGACCAGCGCATCCTCGATACGCTGCACAGCGATCTCAGGCGCGCGCGCGCGGCGGGCCAGTCCCTGATCCCGACCTCGACCGGCGCCGCCAAGGCGGTGGGCCGCGTCCTGCCGGAGCTCGACGGCAAGCTCGACGGCACCGCCATCCGGGTGCCGACCCAGAACGTCTCGATGATCGACTTCAAGTTCGTCGCGTCGAGGAAGACGAGCGCGGAAGAGGTCAACGCGGCGATCGAGAAGGCGGCGAAGACCAGGCGGCTGAAGGGCGTGCTGACGACCAACGACGCGCCGCTGGTGTCGACCGATTTCAACCACAGCGCCGCGAGCTCGGTGTTCGACCTGACCCAGACCCAGGTGGTCGATGGCACGCTGGTCCGGGTGCTGAGCTGGTACGACAACGAGTGGGGCTTTTCCAACCGGATGCTCGACGTGGCGGCGGCGCTCGGCCGGCTGGGCTGAACCGGCGCGGCCGATGCCACGGTCGATCGACGCGCTGGCGCTCGCCGGCAAGCGGGTGCTGCTGCGCGGCGATCTCAACGTTCCCATGAAGGACGGCGCCGTCGCGGATACCGCCCGGCTCGACCGCCTCGCGCCCACCATCGGGGAGATCTGCGGCAAAGGCGCCTCGGTCGTCGTCCTTTCCCATTTCGGCCGGCCGCGGGGAGCGCGCGAGGAAGCGCTCTCGCTGCGTGCGCTGGTCGAGCCGCTGAGCCGGGCGCTCGGCGGGCGGCGGGTGGCGTTCGCGGAAGACTGTATCGGGACGACCGCCGAACGGGCGGTAGCGGCGCTCGCCCCGGGCGAGGTGCTGCTGCTCGAAAATCTCCGCTTCCACGCGGGCGAGGAAGCGAACGATCCGGGCTTCGCCGGGGCGCTCGCCGCGCTCGGCGACATCTTCGTCAACGACGCCTTCTCCGCCGCCCACCGCGCCCATGCCTCGACCGCCGGGCTCGCGCGATTGCTGCCCGCCGCCGCGGGCCGGTTGATGGAGGCCGAGCTCGAGGCGCTGGCGAGCGCGCTGATGGCGCCCGCGCGGCCGCTCGCCGCGATCGTCGGCGGCGCCAAGATCTCCACCAAGCTCGATCTGCTGGGAAACCTCCTGGACAAGGTCGATTTGCTGGTCATCGGCGGCGCGATGGCCAACACCTTCCTCCACGCGCTCGGCACCGATGTCGGCGCATCGCTCTGCGAGCACGGCATGGCAAGGGAGGCGCGCGCGATCCTCGCCGACGCGGATTCGGCGGGTTGCGAGATCGCGCTGCCGTCGGATGTCGTCGTCGCGTGGGCTCTGGAAGCCGGCGCGCCGGCGGACACGGTCCCGGTCGCCGCGGTCCCCCGCGACGCGATGATCCTGGATCTCGGGCCGGCCACCGCGAACGCGCTCTCCGCCCGGCTCGCGCGATGCGGGACCCTGGTCTGGAACGGCCCGCTCGGCGCCTTCGAGGTGCCGCCCTTCGACGCGGCGACGGTCGCGGTCGCCAGGGCCGCGGCGGCGCTCACCAAGGCGGGATCGCTGCGCAGCGTCGCCGGCGGCGGCGATACCGTCGCCGCCCTCTCCCATGCCGGAGTCGCGGGCGATTTCAGCTACCTCTCGACCGCCGGCGGGGCGTTCCTCGAATGGCTGGAGGGCAAGACCCTCCCGGGCGTCGCGGCGCTCGGCGGCTAAGGCGTATCCGGTTCGGTCGGAACCGTTGCCGCCCTTCGATACGCCGCTTCGCGGCTACTCAGGGTGAGGGATTCTCTTCTTTCCCCTCATCCCGAGTAGGCGCGCCAGCGCCGTATCGAGGGACGCGCCACCGTAGGGCTATCCGCCGCGCTTCCAACTAAAACGGACACGCCCTAACGCCGGTCGGGGTTTCCGCTGAAGCCCGCGCCGAAACCCGCCTCCTCGGCCGCCCAGCCGCCGGCGACGCGGCCGCTGAAGACGGCGGGGCCCAGCATGGTTCCCTCCAGACCGGCCTCGCCGTTGATATGCCCGCCGGCCATGCCGGCGACCTCGCCCGCCGCGTAGAGCCGGGGGATTGGCTCGAAATGCTTGTCGAGGACGCGGCATCTGAGATCGGTCTTCACGCCGCCGAAATTCTTGCGCGCGAGCGGGAAGAGCTGGACCGCGGAAAACGGCGGGGTGTCGAATTTCTTCACGGCGCCGAGCGGCTTGCCGAACTCGGGCTCGGCATCGAGCCCGTCGTCGAAGGCGCGGTTGTACCGTGCGACGGTATCGAGAAAGGCGGCCTCATCGACCCCGATCTCCCTGGCCAGCGCGTCGAGCGTGCCGGCATTGGCGATGAAGGGAGAGTCCGCGAACAGCTCGGCGATCCGGCTGCGCGAGACCTTGTCACCCTCCCGGTAATGGGGATCGGCGACCTCCATCGTCCCGGTCATCGCGGCGTCGAGGATCGCCCAGGCGTGGCACGGGTCCTGCCGCAACAGCGCGGGCGTCGCCGAGGCGGCGCCGGACCGCGCCTCGTTGTGGAAGCGCCGCCCCTGCCGGTTGACCCATATGTAGCCGGGGGTGCCGCGGAAGACGAGGCCGCGGCGGCCGCGCGGGTCGCGGTAGTCGGGGGTGGCGTAGACATAGAGCCAGATATTCCCGAGATGGGTGAGGTAGCCGCCCGCCTCGCGGACCAGCGCATGGCCCGATCCGGTGGCGTTGGGGCCGGATCCCTCCATGATCCGGTGCCCCGCGAGATCGGGCCTGGCTTCGAGGATCATTTCGAGATTGGAGTTGAACCCGCCGGTCGCCACCAGGACGGTCCGGCACGCCACCTCGACCGCGTCGCCGGTCCCGGCATCGCGGCCTTCGAGCCCGGCGGCGCGGCCGTCCTCGATGCGAATGCCGGTGATCTCGACATTCGGGACGATCTCGCCGCCGCGCGCATGATAGGCCTCGATCAGCCGGCTGGTGAGCTCGTGCCCGTTTCCGCCCGGGCGGGTCCAGCGGATGACCGAGTTGCCCTCCTGCGGCAGCATGAAGGACCACTCGACGCCGAGCCGCTCGGCCCAGAAATACAGATCGTTGAGCGAGTGCTCGATATAGTAGCGTGCCCAGACGGCATCGGCCGAGGGCCCGCCCCATCGCATCCAGTCGTCGAAGGCAAGGTCGGGGCTGTCCTCGATCCCCTTCTCGCGCTGTAGCGGCGAACCGACGATCAGGCACCCGCCGCCGGAGATGATCGACGCCCCCCCGGGCTCGGCCGCCATCTCGAAGGCGATCGCCCGCGCGCCGGCCTCGCGGGCCTCGATGCCGGCGGCAATGCCCGCGCCGCCCGCGCCCACGATCGCCACATCGGTCTCGAAACGCCTGACATTCATAACCGCCAACCCCGCCAATTCGCCCCCGGCGTGGGAGCGTTTAGCACGCCGCGCGCCGGGGCAACAACGAGGCCGCGTTGTCGCCTTACCGCCGGCTCCCTAGGATCGCTGCCCGGCCCCCCGAACCAGCGAAAGACCCCGAGCATGAAATACCGCTATTTGGACTGGTCGATCGAATCCTCGGCCCAGAACCCCGGCGACAATGCGATCGGCATTCTCACCCTCAACCGGCCCGACCACGCCAACGCCATCGGCCCCCGCATGACCATGGAGCTGCATCAACTGGTCGACGAGATCGCCCATTCCTCCGTCCGGGTGGTCATCGTCACCGGCGCCGGCGGCAATTTCTCGGGCGGCGGCGACCTGCAGATCGAGACCATGCCGATGGAGGACCAGAAGGACGAGTGGACCGATTACGGGGTCAAGGGCGAGTACGGCGAGATGCTGGTCTGGTTCGCCAATGACTATTTCCACATCGTCGCCCAGCGCATGTGCCGCAAGCTGGAGGATCTGCCGCAGGTGACCATTGCCGCGGTCGACGGAATCGCCGTCGGCATCGGGCTGGAGATGGCGGTCTCCTGCGACTTGAGGATCGTCGCGGACCGCGTCCGCTTCGCCGAGATCGCGGTGCCGGCGGGGTTCATGAGCGAATGGAGCGCGCCGCGCAGCCTGCCCGGGCTGATCGGCCAGACCAGGGCCAACGAGATGATCCTGACCGGCCGCTTCGTCTTCGCCGAGGAGGCCGAACGGATCGGCCTGGTCAACAAGGCGGTGCCGGCGGAGTCCCTGCTCGACGAGGCCCGCGCCTGGGCCGGGCGGATGTGCACCTATCCAGCGCTCGGGCTCAAATACGCGAAAGAGACCATCCGGCTCTACCAGAACCAGAACCGGCTCAAGGAGCATGGCGAGGTCGAGATGGACCGCATCTTCGAGATCACCCGCACCGCCGATTGCGCGGAGGGAATCGAGGCGTTCCTGGAGAAGCGCGCGCCGGTCTATCACCCCGGCGCGCCGGTCGACAAACGCGCGCGCTGGCAGGACGACTGACCGGCCGGCGCGAAACCGGGGAGTCAGACGCGCCCGGCGATGCCGGCGTCGAGATCGACCCCGCCCCCGGCGAAGGCCCGTTCGGCCGCGTCGACGAAGGCTTCCGCCTCGTCCTCGGTCATCGCGCCCCGGAACATCTCCCGGCGCATCGACACCCGCTGCGCGCTGATCGCCCGGATCGCGTCCGTCATCCCGGCGAGATCGGCCTCGCCGCCGATCAGCGATACCGCCTCGCGCGCCATTTCCTTGTAGTGGTCGCGCTCGTCGTCATAGATCACCTTCATCGCCCGCGCGGTCATCTCGTTGAGCGTGCTGCCGGAGAGCTTCGCGCCCTCGCGGAACAGCCGCGCGCCGCCGCCCTCGGTGAAGCCGACGGCCGCGCGTTCGATGGCGGAACCCGACTGGACATAGGACCGGCGCAGATCGCCGAGCTTCTTTTCCTCGGGGAGCTGAGCCGTGTCGTCCGGCGAGATCGGCCGGCCGACCAGATGCTCGAACACGTCGGCGAGCAGCGAATAGTGGTTGAACTCGTCCGCCAGCTGGGTGAGGCGGAAATGGAACTCGCGCCGCGGGATGGTCTTGTCGACCTCGGGAAAGCACTCGACCAGCAGGGCGAGCTCGCGATGCAGCCCGTTGAAATAGCCGTCGACCGGGTTGAGCTCCTTCCAGAGCTGGGCCCTGAGATAGAAGACGTGATCGTCCTCGCCGGCCGTCGCGTAGAAACGCCTCGCGATCTCGCCCTCGGCCTCCCAGTAGGGCCAGGCGGCGGCGAGCAAGGCGTGCTCGGTTGCCGTCATGTCTTTCTCCGCAATTCCGCCGCGATGATAGCCGCGGCCGCGCCGGCGGCAAACGTTGCGGGTCTTCCGGCGCTTTGAGAGAATGCGCCGATGCCGCAACTCGAAACCGACGTGCTGGTGATCGGCGCCGGCGGCGCCGGCATGTACGCCGCGGTCGCCGCCGCCCGCGCGGGCGCGCGCGTGGTGCTGGTCGACAAGAGCCTGGTCGGGCGCGGCGGGGCGACGATCATGGCCCAGATGACCGTCGCCGCCGCGGTCGGCGAGTGGGAGCCCGATCACTGGACCCACCACCTCGCCGACACCGTCGAAGCCGGGCGCGGCCTTTGCAACGAGCGCCTCGCGGCGATCCTCTGCGAGGAGGCGCCGGTCAGGATCGCGGAGATGGATTCCTGGCGCGTGGGCTGGGCGCGCGAGGACGGCCGCATGCGGGCGGTGATGGCGCCCGGCCACAAGATCCCGCGCTGCGTCTATGTCGATTTCCTCAATACCGGCCCGGCGGTCGCCAAGACGCTCCGCACCCGGGTGGCGCAGGGCGCGGGGATCGCGCGGGTGAGCGGGGTTTCGATCGCCGATCTCGTGGTGCACGGCGACCGGGCCGCGGGCGCGGTCGGGATCAATCTCGAAGACGGCCGGCCGGTCGGCATCGCGGCATCGGCGGTGATCCTCGCCGCCGGCGGCCTCACCCGGCTGTTCCGGCGCAACAGCGCCTCGGCCAATATGGGCGGCGATGGCTACGCGCTCGCGCTGAACGCGGGCGCCGAGTTGATCGACATGGAGTTTCCCCAGTTCTTCCCGATCGGCCATCTGGCGCCGCGGCTGGTCGGCATGGACCCGATCATGTGGGACCCGTTCCGCTACAAGCTCGGCGGGCGGCTGCTCAACGGCAATATGGACGAGTTCATCGAGAACTACGGCGAGCGGGATTCGGGCGTCTATACCGCGCCGCGCGACGTCACCTCCTACGCCATCGTCAAGGAATGCGAGGCCGGGCGGGGCTCCCCCAATGGCGGGGCGTATCTCAGCTTCGAGCACATCCCGGAACCGGAGCTAAGGCTCGCCTTCGGCCCGGTCATCGACCGGCTGGCGAAGAACGGGATCGACCTGACCGAGCGCCCCATCGAGGTGGCGCCGATCGCCCACTACCATATGGGCGGGATCCGGGTCGACGACCGGATGGAGACCCGCATCCAGGGGCTGTACGCCGCCGGAGAGGCGGTCGGCGGCGCGAACGGCGCCAACCGGTTGTCGGGAAACGCGATCCCGGAGGCCTTCGTGTTCGGCGAGCGCGCCGGGCGCTTCGCTGCGGAGCGCCGAGAGGAAGCCGGGGCCTGGCGAGGCAAGGACGATGCGCGGGCGGAGCGGCTGGTGGACGCCGCGCATGGCAGCGGCGGCGGCGACGCGGCCGGTCTCGGCGGGCTGCTGCGCGAGCTCCAGGCGCTGATGTGGGACGATGTGGGCCTGCTCCGCACCGGACGAGGGCTGGCAAGCGCGCTCGGCCGGATCCGCGAGATGCGGAGTCGCGACCTGCCTTCCCTCGCGCCCGGGCGCAAGACCCGTTTCGATCACGCCCTGCTCGACTGGCTGGATTTGCGGGCCTCGGTGCTGGCCGCGGAATCGGTGGCGCTCGCCGCGCTCAACCGCAAGGAGAGCCGGGGCGCGCATCAGCGCGAGGATTTCGTCGCGACCGACCCGGCCTATGCGCGGAACCAGATCGTGCGTCTGTCGGATGACGGCGCGCTCGAATGCGGCTGGGCCGGGATCGTCGAAGCGCCGCACGCGCGGGCGCCGCTGGAGGCGGCGGAATGAGCGGCGACAGCGTCACCATCCGGGTCCGCCGCGGGACCCCCGACGAGCCGTCCCGCATCGAGACCTTCACCATCCCCTATACCGACGGCATGTCGGTGCTGGACGCGGTGATGTGGGTGCGGGGCCATGTCGATTCGACGCTCGCCATCCGCTACGCCTGCATCAACGCCAATGCCTGCAAGGAATGCATGGTCCGGGTCGACGGCAAGACCGGCTATGCCTGCACCTCCCGCCTCTCCGCCGGCGGCGCGTTGATCGAGCCGCTCGACAACAAGGCGCTGATCCGCGACCTGGTGACCGATATCGTGCCGCCCAAGGAGCGCCTCGACGCCCATCTCGCCGAGGATGGCTGAACGGCAAGCGGTACGGGTCGATAGCGGTCTTCGCTTACAGCACGGTCCATATCGTCTCGGAAAATCCGCAGGCTTCGCAGTCCCGGGAATACTCCGTGTTCCGCTTGCGGATCCGCACCCCCCTGCCCCGGCGTCCTTTGGCGCCGCATGAAGCGCACACCGCAGGCATCGGCGTGTCCCGTCCGCAGGCGCCGCATCGCCAGTGATAGGAATTCTGCCCCCAGCGCGCGGTGAGCTCCTTCCCGGTGCAAAAATTGCACACTGCTTCGTGTGTCCGCATGGCGCGAACGCAATCGCCTTTGTCTTCCTTCGGAAATTGCGCGGGAGACGAATTGCCGGAGCACTCCGCATGCCGCGCCCCGAGAAACCTTGCCACCTTCGCGGCTTCCCGCGGCTCCAAGCTCCACAGCCCGTATTCGCCGGCCGGTCGATAGCCCGATAGCCAGGAGCCGCTGCGATGCCGATCGAGTTCCTGGACGACCTTGTCGGGGACCAGCTCCGCCCGGGTGAGGATCAGCCTAAGCGGTTTCCGGGGCTCTTTCCGACCATCGAGCCTGATCATCCCCCTGTAAGGCATCGCGATGACCAGCTGGATCGGTGCTTGCGCGAAGCCGCGCTGGTCCCTTCCACGCCCCAGCCCGGCGATGGCGGGCAGCCCGAAGAACCGCCTTCCGACCAATTCCTTCCGATGGCGCTGCAGGAGCGTTCTGAGGAATTCGGACTGCCGCCGCGCCTGTCGAATGGGAGTGGCCGCACACGTCCCGCTCTGCGGATCCACGCGACGCCAGCCGTCGCCGCCCGAGCCATCGGTTGAAACCCGCACGTCCTGCATCGCCGACTTGCTCTCGACGATGAACATCCCCCAGCGATGCACGATCAGGTGGTCGATCCGGCACACCCCGTGGGCGCCGTCCCGGTCCGGCTGGTGCGGATCCACGAGCCGCAGACCGTTGAACAGCTGCACCTCCGGGTCTTGCCCGAAACTGCGGTTCAGGTAGTGCGCGATTTGCGCTTCCGCCGCAGCGCCGGCTCGCTGGCGGGGGTCCGGCTTCGCGGTCTCGGGTCGGTATTGCTTCGCGTTCATCTCGAATACTGCCGGGAGGGGACAACGGGTATCGCCGCCGATCGGCGCTCGGAGGACTGACGTCTCATGCGCATACAGGGAATTAGTGCGGAACGGGCAGGTCTCGCCTGAGGCAAATCGTCGCGGCCATCGCGGCGGGCCGATGGATCCGCCAGACATCAAGGGGCCGTATCGAGGGACGGGCGGCCCTCAGCCCTCTTCGGCGATCAGCCGGTCGAGCACGCGGCGGGCGGCGAGCACCCCGGCATCGGCGTTGATGTCGATCTGCGGCAATCCGGCGGGCATCGTCTCGATGCTCCGCTGCTGCGCCTCGATCAGCCCGACATCCTCGCCGAACGTCGTCTCCGCGGCCTCCGCCAGATAGGCGGTGACCGAATCGTCGCCGAGATTGAAGCCGCGCGCGTGGTGCCAGAAATAATGCGCCGTGGTTGCGGTCTCCGGGGTGATGGTGTGGTTGGAATACATCTCGATCCCGCCCGCCCGGTTCCCCTCGCGGGCGCCCGCCCCTTCCGGGGCGCAGCCGACATCGATCACGACATGGCTCGGCGGCGTCCAGGTGATGAGCTGCCAGCGGTCGACGTCGTAGTCGATTCCGCCGGCGCGCGAGAACATCCCCGGCGGCTTGCCGCCCATGATCCAGCGGTCGACATGGACCCGGTCGCCTTCGCGGCTGACCTCGACCGGGAACTCGGCGACCCGGTCGGTGCCGAGGGTCGCCCCGTGGACGAACTGCACATGCGACAGGTCGAGCAGATTGTCGACGATCAGGCGGTAGCCGCCGGCGACATGGAACCGGCCGTGGACCGATTTCCACGCCGGGTCGTCGTTCCAGCGATAGTCGGGGACCAGCGCCGCATCGGCGCGCGCGGGATCGCCCATCCAGATCCAGACGAAGCGGTCGCGCTCGACCACGGGGTAGGATTCCACCCGGGCGCCCGGCGGCACCCCGGTCTGGCCCGGCACCTCGATACAGCGCCCGTCTTTGGCGAACAGGAGGCCGTGATAGCCGCAGCGTATCCCGCTTTGCTCGATGCGGCCATGCGAGAGCGGGGCCTGGCGGTGGATGCAGCGATCGGCGAGCGCTGCGATCCCCCCGTCCTCGCCGCGGAACAGCACCACCGGCCGATCGAGGATGCGCCGCGCCAGCGGCGCTTCGCCGATCTCGTCGTCCCACGAAGCGGCGTACCAGCAGTTCCTGAGAAAGCCCATGCGGCGCTCCGTCAGCCTCGCGCGGCGGCGACCGCCGCGGCGATCCGGTCGGGGGCGATCGGCACATCGTCGATGAGGATGCCGAATGGCGCAAGTGCGTCCTCGACCGCCGCGGCGATGGCGGCGGGCGCCGGGATCACCCCGCCCTCGCCCGCGCCCTTGGCGCCGAGCGGGTTGAGCGGGGTCGGCGACTCGGTGTGGGTCAGGCCGAGTCTCGGAGTCTCGCAGGCGCCGGGCATCAGGTACTCGCCGAAATTGACGGTCATCGGCTGCCCGGCATCGTCGAACACCATGCGCTCATAGAGCGCGCTGCCGATGCCGTGGACCGCCCCGCCGATCACCTGGCCGTCGACGATCATCGGGTTGATCATCCGCCCGCAATCGTGGACGATTTCGTAGCGCAGGATCTCGACCGCCCCGGTCTCGATGTCGATTTCGACCTCGGCGACATGGCAGCCATTGCAATAGGTCACGGTTTCCGGGGTGAAGGCGCCGAGCGCCTCCATCCCCGGCTCCATCCCGCCGGGCAGCGCGTAGCCCGGCTGCCCGGCCAGCGCGCGGGCGATCTCGCCGAGCCCGATCGCCATATCCGGCACCCCGCGGACCCTGACGCTGCCGCCGGCAAGCTCGAGATCCGCGGGCGCCGCCTCCAGCATGTGGGCGGCGGCCCGGATCGCCTTCTCGGCGAGCGCGGAGGCGGCGACGTGGACCGAGGACCCGGCGGTCACCGCCTGCCGGCTGGCGAACGCGCCGAGACCGAGGGAAACCGCATCTGTATCTCCGGCTGTGACCTCGACGGCGGCGGGATCGAGCCCGAGGACCGAGGCGCAGACCTGGGCGAGCGCGGTCTTGAGCCCCTGGCCCTGCGCCGTCGCCCCGGTGGCGATACTCACCCGGCCCGACGGGTTGATCCGGATCCGCGCGGATTCGAAGGGGCCCCGCCCGGTCCCCTCGACATAGTTGCCGATGCCGATCCCGACATGGCGCCCGGTCTGGCGCAGCGCCGCCTGCCGGTCGCGAAAACCGGCATATCCCGCCGCCTCCAGCGCCAGCGCCAGGGTCGCCGGATAATCGCCGCTGTCATAGGTCATCGCGGTGCCGTCGCGGTTCTTCACCGGGGTCACGTAGGGCATGGCGTCGGGCCGGATCAGGTTGCGGCGGCGGATCTCCGCCCGGTCGATGCCGAGCCGGTCGGCGGCCCGGTCGAGCAGCCGTTCCATGGCGAACGTGCCCTGCGGGCGGCCGGCGCCGCGCACCGGCGTCACCGGCACCTTGTTGGTCGCGGCGAGTTTCATCTCGAGCGAGAACGCCGGCACGACATAGGGGCCGAGCAGGTTGGTGGCCGCGTTGTAGGGCAGGTTGACGCCGTAGGGCGTGTAGGCGCCGTGGTCGTGGATCAGCGTGCCGCGGATCCCCAGCATCCGCCCGTCGGCGTCGAGCGCCATCTCCATGTCCCAGAACTGGTCGCGCTCCTGGGTGGTGGCGGTGAAATGCTCGCGCCGGTCCTCGATCCACTTCACCGGGCGGCCGACGATGCGGGCGGCGAGCGCGACCACCGCCTCTTCGGCGTAGAAGACGAATTTGGGACCGAACCCGCCGCCGACATCGGGGGCGATCACGCGGAGCGCGTCCTCGCCGCAGCCGAGCAGGTCCGAGAGCACCGCATGCGCGCGATGCGGCATCTGGGTGCCGCTCCATACGGTGAGCTTGCCGTCATTGGGGTCGAGCCGGGCGAGCACGCCGCGGCACTCGATTGCGTGCCCCAGCCCCTTGTTCTGGTGCATCTCGGCGCGGACGACGTGGCGCGCGGCGGCGAAGGCCCGGCCGCAATCGCCATAGGCCATGACGAGCGCGGCGACCAGATTGTCGGGAATCGCGCCGTGGGCGGGGGGCGCGCCCGCCTCCAGCGCGCGGCGGCAATCGATCGCGGGCGCCAGGGGTTCGTAGTCGATCGCGACCAGGGCGGCGGCGTCCTCGGCGCGATACGCACTGTCCGCGATCGCGACCGCCACCGGCTCGCCGACATAGCGGACCTCGCCATCGGCGAGGATCGGCGGGTCCAGCACATGCCGGATCGCGCCCGAGGGCTGGGCCAGCGGCATGGTCACCCGCGTGACATGCGGCCGCAGGTCGTCGAGGGCGAGGACCGCCCGGACCCCCGGCGAAGCCTCGGCGGCCGCGCTGTCGATGCCGCGAATCCGGGCATGCGCCTCGCCGCTCCTGACGAACACCGCGTGGAGGAGGTCGGGGAAGCGCAGATCGTCCACGAAACAAGCCCGTCCGCGCAGCAGCGCCGGGTCCTCGATGCGCGGGAGCGGCTTGCCGAGAGGGTGGGACTCGTCGGGGACGGCGGTCAATGCGCGCCGCCCCGGAATCCGGCCGGGGTCACGGCCTCACCCAGCCGCCGTCGACATAGAGCGTCTGGCCGGTGATGAACGCGGCATCGTCGCTCGCCAGGAACGACAGCGTGCCGGCCAGGTCTTCCGGCATCTGGGTCCGCTTGATCGCCTGCATCGACGAGACGGCGGCGAAGCGCTCGTCCGAGCGCGGGTTGGTCACCTCGGTCCCATGCGTGCGCACCAGGCTGGGCGCGATCGCGTTGACGGTGATGCCCCTGTCGGCCAAATCGCTGGCGAGCGCCCGAGTGAAGCCGATCACGCCCCCCTTGCTCGCGATATAGTGGCTGTAGCCGGTCACCGGCGTGCCGAAGGTGTTGGACGCCATGTTGACGATCCGGCCCCAGCCGCGCTCGGCCATGCCCGGCGTGAGGGCCTTGGCCGTCAGGAACATGGAATCGAGGTTGATCGCCATCACCCGCCGCCACTTGGCGAAGGTGACCTCCTCGAAGGGCTCGTTGGGGTAGATCCCGACATTGTTGACCAGGATGTCGCAGCGCCCGAAGCGTTCGCCGATCTCGCCGGAAATACGCGCGACATCGTCCTCGGAGGTGACGTCGCCGGAGAACGCCTCGGCCTCCGCCCCGCCGCCGCGCAGCATCTCCAGCGTGTCCGCCGCCGGTTCGAGATCGACGATCGCGACCGCCGCGCCGTCCGCGGCGAGACGCCGCGCGAAGGCCCGGCCGATCCCGGTGGCGCCGCCGGTCACCGCCGCGACCCGGCCCTGGTGACGATTCGACATCATGAAACTCCCTTTGGCATGGCTCCCGAACTATCATCGCGATCGGGCGGAATATTGGTAGGGGGTGGGGGTTGAGCACGCGCGATGACACCGACGACCGCAGGCCGCTGGTTCTCGGCCGCGGGCGCTTCTTCGACGATTTCGACCCGCCCGGATGCCTGCATGTCTATTTCCTGAGGAGTCCGTTCGCGCGGGCACGGATTACCGGCATCGACTGCCGCACGGCGCGCGCCGCGGACGGCGTGGTCGAAATCTTCCTCGGCAGCGACCTCGCCGGCGCGACCGCGCCGATCGCCGCCCGCATGGACGAGGCCGACTGGTACCGCTACCGCCCCACCGCCTGGCCGCTGATCGCCGACACCGAGATCCGCTTCGCCGGCGAGATCGTCGCCGCTATCGTCGCGCGCGATCCCTACGCGGCGGAAGACGCCGCCGCGCTGATCGATGTCGCCTACGAGCCCGAAGACCCGGTTGCCGATGTCGCCGCGGCGCTCGCGGACGGCGCCCCTTTGGTCCACGAGACGGTCGCCGGCAACACGCTGTTCGAAAGCCGCTTCGTCAGCGATCCCGACGCCGATCCCTTCGCCACGGCGCCGGTCGTGGTGTCGGGCCGGTTCCGCCATCCCCGGGTCGCGCCGTCGCCGATCGAATGCTGCGGCTGTGTCGCGGTTCATGACCGCCGCGACGACGTGACCGAGATCCGCTCGCCCACCCAGGTGCCGCATATGCTGAGGGACGGCATCGCCCAGTTCCTGCGCCTGCCGGAGTCCAGGATCAGGGTCCGGGTGACCGATATCGGCGGCGGGTTCGGGGTGAAGATGCTGCTCTACCCCGAGGAGGCGATCACCGCCTTCGCGGCGCGCAGGCTCGGCGGCGCGGTCAAATGGACCCAGGATCGGCTGCAGCATCTGGAGCGCGGCTATCACGCCCGCGATGCGGTGATCGAGGCCTCGCTCGCGGCCGACGGGGACGGCCGGATTCTCGGCCTGAAGGCGGAGCTCCGGTGCGATTCCGGCGCCTACTGCCCCTACCCGCTGGGCCCGTCGCTCGAACCGCACACGGCGCTGGTCGGCCTGCCGGGGCCCTACGCGATTCCCTTTGTCGAGTACAGCTCCCGCGCGGTCGCGACCAACAAATGCCCGACCGGGCCCTATCGCGGCGTCGGGTTCGCCCTCACCCCGCTGGTGACGGAGAGCCTGGTCGACGCGCTTGCCCGCAGGATCGGCGCCGACCGCATCGCCGTGAGACGCCGCAATCTGGTGCCGAGGGGCGCCTTTCCGTTCAGGACCGCGACCGGCGGGATCATCGACAGCGGCGACTATGAGGGGCTGCTCGCGAAGCTGCTGCAAACCGCGAACATCGACGGCAAGCCGGACGCGGACGGGCGCAGGACAGGAATTGGCGTGTCCTGCTTCATCGAGCCGACCGGCATGGGATGCACGGTATTCCGGGGACGCGGGATGACCGACATTCCGGGTTACGATTCGGCGGTCCTGCGGGTCGCCCGGTCGGGCGCCGTCGAAGCCTATGTCACCACCCCGTCGATGGGCCAGCAGCCCTTCAAGGCGATGCGTGCAATCGTGGCCGGGATGTTCGGTATCGACCCCTCGCGCGTCCATGTCGCCTGCGCCGACACCGAGACGATGCCGCACGGCTCGGGCGCGTTCGCAAGCCGCGGCCTGGTTTCGGGCGGCGGCGCGCTGCAACGCGCGGCGCGTCAGGCGATCGACCAGATGAAGCGGTTCGCCGCGATCAAGCTCGAACTCGACGCCGCGGATATCGTCTTCGCCGACGGACGCTTCGCCGATGGGAAGAATTCGAACCGGTTCGCGACCTTCGAGGAAATCGCCGATTTCGCCCATTCGCCCAGCCCCAACCTGCCCGACGGGCTGTCGCACGGGTTGCAGGCCACGGCGACCTACGACACGCCGGGCGCGGCGACCTCGGCGGCGATGCATATCGCAATCGTCGCCGTCGACACCGAGACCGGGGAGGTCGAAATCCTCAACTACGTCGTCGCCGAGGATTGCGGCCGCATCGCCGATATGGCGGTGGTGGAAGGGCAGACCTGGGGCGGCGTCCTGCAGGGGATCGGCGCGGCGCTTCTGGAGGAAATCCGCTACGACGCGGCGGGACAGCTGCAATCGGCCAATTTCGCCGACTACATGATCCCGGGTGCGTTCGAGGCGCCGCGGATCGATATCGTCCACCAGGAAACGCCGTCGCCGATCACCGAGGGCGGCTACAAGGGGGTGGGCGAAAGCGGCACCATCGGCGCGCCGGCGGCGATCGCGGGCGCGGTGATGGACGCGCTCGGCCTCGGATGCGCCGACATAAGGCTGCCGCTCACCCCGGACCGGATCCTCGGCCTGATGGCGGCGGCGGGGACCGACTCAGGCGCCTGAACGCGCGCCGAACAGGCCCTTGAGCCAGCGCACGAAGGCGTTCCACATCACGCTGGCGCCGAGGGAGACGCCCGAGATCGGCTTGGCCGCGGATGCCGGGGGCGGCGCGGGCTGGGCGTCGCCGGCGTCCGCGGCAGCTTCTTCGACCTCGCCGGACGGGCCGCGCTCGGCCACGATCTGCTCATGCAGCGCGTCGGCGAACCGGTCGATAAGCTGCGTCGCGACATCCTTGATCATGCCGACGCCGCGGCCGTACTGGGCGACCGAGCCGGAGAGCTGCAAATTGGTATGGATGCGGACCTCGGTCGTCCCGTCCTCGGCCGGGATCAGCCGGAAATCGACATTGGCGTTGGCGCCGCCGCGGCCCTTGGCGTCGCGCCCCTGGGCCTTGACCCGGGCGGAATGGCCGACATCGTCCCGGTCCTCGAACCTGGCGTCGCCGGCGAAGGTCAGCGCCACCGGCCCGAGCCGGACCGACACCTTGCCCTTGAAGCTGTTCTCGTCGATCAACTCGGTGAGCTCGGCCCCCGGCATGCAGGGCGCGATGCGCTCGACATCGGTCAGGATGGCCCAGGCCTCGTCGACCGGAACCGGAACGGTGAATGAATTCTCGAACTCCAACTCTGCCTCCCCTGGGCCCGGATTTAGCGTCCGGCCCGGTTGATCGCGCGCCACACGGTTTCGGGGCTGGCGGGCATGTCGATCGCGGTGACGCCGAGCGGGCTCAACGCATCGACGACCGCATTCATCAGCGCGGGCATCGCGCCGACGCACCCCGCCTCGCCGGCCCCCTTGATGCCGAGCGGGTTGGTGGGGGTCGGAACCTCGTTGATCTCCATCTCGAAGCTCGGCAGATTATCCGCG
This sequence comes from Alphaproteobacteria bacterium, assembly GCA_965205995.1. GTDB lineage: Bacteria > Pseudomonadota > Alphaproteobacteria > MPNO01 > MPNO01 > MPNO01. Next base: position 3,474,066 of record OZ242200.1, read on the forward strand.
CGCGGCATCGTGTAGTCCATGAAGGAACCGGCGACGAGCTGGCCCGAGTCGCGGTCCCATACCACGTTCTCCATGAGGATCTGCCCCACCCCCTGGACGATCCCGCCGTGTAGCTGGCCCTCCATGAGGAGCGGGTTGAGGACGGTGCCGACGTCGTCGACCGCGGCGTAGCGCAGAATCTCGACCTCGCCGGTCTCGCGGTCGATCTCGACCTCGCAGACATGGCAGCCATTGGGGAAGGTCGGCGCCGGCGGCGTCCAGGCGGCCCATTCGTTGATCCCGGGCTCGAAGCCCGGCGGCACGGTCATGAAGGACTGGGCGAGCTTCGCCGCATCGACCAGGCCGATCGTCCGGTCGGTGCCGGCGACGGTGAAGCTGCCGTCGGAGAATTCGATATCCTCTTCCGCCGCCTCGAGCTTGTGGGCGGCGATCTTGCGGCATCTGTCGACCACCTTGTCGGCCGCCATCATGATGGACGCGCCGCCGACCCCGGATGAGCGCGAACCGAAGGTCCCGGTCCCGGCCATGACCTCGTCGGAATCGCCCTGGGAGATGCGGATCTGCTCGAATTCGAGGCCGAGCCTGTCCGACAGCATCTGGCGGAACACCGTCTCGTGCCCCTGGCCGTGGTTGTGGGTGCCCATGGTCAGCGTCAGCGACCCCGAGGAGTCGAAACGGATCTGCGCCCATTCCGGCGGACCGCCGGCGGATTGCTCGATCACGTTGGAAATCCCGATCCCGAACAGCCTGCCGCGCCCCCCGGCCCGGGCCCGGCGGTCGTCGCGCCCGGCGTAATCGACCAGCGCCAGCGCGCGGTCCATGTTGGTCTCGAACTCGCCGGAATCGTAGGTGAAGACGAGGCCGGTCGCGTAGGGGAAGGAATCGGCGGCGATGTAGTTGCGCCGCCGGAGCTCGGCCGGGTCGATGCCGAGCTCGTCCGCGGCGGTGTCGATCGCCCGCTCGATCGCATAGGCCGCCTCGGGCCGCCCGGCGCCGCGATAGGGCCCGGTCGAGGCGGTGTTGGTGAACACCCCCGTCACATGGGTGTAGATCGCGGGCGTCCGATAGGGGCCGGCGAGCGAGCCGAGATTGTTGGTCGAGGAATGGGGGCCGAGCAGGGTCAGGTAGGCGCCGAGATTGGCGGTCGTGCGGACCCTGAGCCCGAGGAACTCGCCGTCCCGGGCAAGCGCCAGCTCGGCGCTGGAGATGTTGTCGCGCGCCTGGTCGTCGACCATGAACCCCTCGGCCCGGTCGCCGGTCCACTTGACCGGCCGGCCGAGCGTCTTCGAGGCGTGCAGGCAGAGCGTGTATTCGCAATAGGGGCCGGACCGCATCCCGAAGGCGCCGCCCATGTCGTGGCTGACCACGCGCAAATCGCCTTCCGGCACCTTGAGGATCGGGGCAGCGGTCGCCATGCGCACCCCGTGCGGTCCCTGGGTTCCGGTATAGAGGGTGTAGCGCCCGGCGAAGGGGTCGAACTCGCCGATGCAGGCGCGCGGCTCCATCGGGGCAACGGCGACGCGGGTGACGATGAAGTCGAGCCTGGTGACATGGTCGGCCTTGGCGAAGGCGTCCTCGACCGCGTCGCTGTCGCCCTGCTCGAAGACGAAGCAGACATTGTCGGGCGCCTCCGGCCAGACCGCGGGGGCGCCGGCGGCCAGGGCATCCGCGGTGGCGGTGACCGACGGCAACGGCTCGTAATCGACCTCGATCAGCTCGGCCGCGTCGCGCGCCAGGTCATGGGTCCCGGCGACGACGAAAGCGACATAGTCGCCGACCAGCCGCACCCGGTCCTTGCGGAGCGGCAGGTTCGGCGGGGTGAACATCGGCGAGCCGTCGGGCTTGTTGCGCGGCACCGCGCAGGGGATGCTGCCGAGCCCGGCCGCCTCGACATCGGCATGGGTATAGACCGCGAGCACGCCGGGGGCGGCCTCGGCGGCGGCGGTGTCGATCGAGCGGATCCCGGCATGGGCGTGCGGCGAGCGCAGCACGTAGCCATAGGCCTGGCCGGGGCGGTTGAGGTCGTCGCTGTAGCGCCCGCCGCCGCGCAGCAGGCGCGGGTCTTCCCAACGCGGCACGCCCTGGCCGATGCCGAACTTGGTCATGAAACCCTTCCCACTCGCTCGCCGGCCGAATCCCTCCCGGGGCGGCGATGAAATTCACGGCCGCCGGATTCGACGCTGTTATCTGCGGACGCCGGATGATAGGGGAAGCACCGGGCGGCAACAACGCCGCCATCGGGCCCGAGAATCCTGGGTGAGAAGTCGGGATGGAAGAGACGCGCCGCGCTTTCGCGGAGGTTTTCGGCATCGCCGCCGATGTCTGGCAATCGGGCGTGCTGGGCGTAGAGTTGGGGACCCTCCTGGGCGCGGTGCTGGCATTCCTCGCCTGCCTGGCGGTGCGCGGCTTCTTCTCGCGCGTGGTCGTCCGGCGTCTCGCGCGCTGGGCGGAAAAGACCGAGAACAAGATCGACGACGCGTCGGTTCGGGCGCTGGAGCCGCCGCTCCGCTTCCTGCCCCTGGTTGCCGGGCTGTTCCTCGCCAAGGAGATATTGCCGCTCGCCGGGCTGGCGGAACGCATCGCCGACGATTTGCTGCGCTCGCTGGCCGCGATCGTCCTTTTCTGGGCTCTCTACCGCGTCGCCGAGCCGCTGCGCGGGCTGTCCGGCCGGCTGGAGAAGAAGATCGGCGCCGAGGTCGTCGATTGGGCAATCCGCGGCCTCAAGATCGCCTTCGTCGCGGCCGGTGCGATAGCGATCCTGGAGATCTGGGGGATCGAGGTCGGGCCGATCCTCGCCGGTCTGGGGCTGATCGGGGTCGCCGTGGCGCTCGGCGCGCAGGATTTGTTCCGCAACCTGATCGCCGGGCTGCTGATCATCGGCGAGCGCCGCCTCACCCATGGCGATTGGATCAAGGTCGACGGCGGCGTCGAGGGCACGGTCGAGGCGATCGGGTTTCGCTCGACCCGGGTCAGACAGTTCGACAAGGCGCCGGTCTACGTCCCCAACTCCAAGCTGTCCGATACCGCGCTGGTCAACTACACGCGGATGACCCACCGGCGCATCTACTGGATGATCGGGATCGAATACCGCGCGACGGTGGACCAGCTCCGCCGGATCCGCGACGGGATCGAGGCGTTCCTGCTGGAGGACGAGGCCTTCGCCCACCCGCCCGAGGTTCCGACCTTCGTCCGCATCGACAGGCTGTCGGAGTCCTCGATCGACATCATGGTCTATTGCTTCACGGTGACGACCTCCTGGGGCGAGTGGCTGGCGATCAAGGAACGGCTGGCCTACCGCATCATGGCGATCGTCGAGGAGGCCGGCAGCGGTTTCGCCTTCCCGTCCCGGTCGCTCTATATCGAGACCGGCGGCGATGCGCCGGAAATTTTCGTCCCGCCGGACTCGGAGAAAGGCGGGCGATAGAGCGGGTTCGCACCGGCGACGGCGTTGACTAAATCGCGGGCGGCAAACATATATGCGCGTCCCGCGGGCCGCGACGCCCGCCCAGAATCGGGGAACAGTCATGATTCCGGCCGTCATGCCGAGCTATGCGCGTCTGGACATCGCGTTCGAACGCGGCGAGGGCCCCTATCTCTACGCCACGGACGGCCGACGATTCCTCGATTTCGGCGCCGGCATCGCGGTCACCGTGGCGGGCCATTGCCATCCCCATCTGGTGGATGCGCTGACCCGCCAGGCGCAGCGCCTGTGGCACACATCGAACCTCTACCGGATCCCGGAGCAGACCCGGCTTGCCGAGCGCCTGACCGCCGCGAGCTTCGCCGACACGGTGTTCTTCTGCAACTCGGGCGCCGAGGCGATGGAGGCGTCGCTCAAGACCGCGCGCAAGTACCAGTTCGAGTCCGGGCGGGAGGAGCGCTACCGCTTCGTGGTCTTCGAGGACAGCTTCCACGGCCGGACGCTGGCGCTGATCGCGGCCGGCGGCAACGACGCGCATCGCCGCGGTTTCGGCCCGATGCTCGATTCCTTCGACCGCGCGCCCTATGGCGATCTCGACGCGGTGAAGGCGGCGATCGGCCCGGAGACCGCCGGCATCGTCGTCGAGCCGGTCCAGGGCGAAGGCGGTATCCGCCCGGCCGATGCCGGTTTCCTGCGCGGCCTGCGCGCGCTCGCCGACGGGCACGCGCTGGCGCTGATCTATGACGAGGTGCAGTGCGGCATCGGCCGGACGGGGCGCCTGTTCGCGCATGAGGATTCGGGCGCCACGCCCGACATCATGGCGGTCGCCAAGGGGCTCGGCGGCGGGTTCCCGATCGGCGCCTGCCTGGTCGACGAGGAGGCGGCGGTGGGCATGGTCCCGGGCACCCATGGCAGCACCTTCGGAGGCAACCCGCTGGCCAGCGCGGCGGCCAACGCGGTGCTCGACATCGTGCTGGCGGACGGATTTCTCGAGGGTGTCAGGCGGCGCGGAGCCGCCCTCGGGACGGCGCTGGAAGCGCTCGCCCGGCGCTATCGGGGGGTCATCGAGGAGGTGCGCGGGATCGGCTTCATGTGGGGCATCAAATGCGTCGGCCCCAATGCCGAGCTCGGCGGGAAGCTGTTCGAGAAGGGGCTTCTCAACGTGCTCGCCGCCGACAACATGGTACGCCTGCTGCCGCCTTTGATCGCGGGAGACGACCATATCGGGGAGGCGCTGGAGACGCTCGAAGCCTGCTGCGCCGAGATCGCGAAATGAGCCGGCCCCGGCATTTTCTCGACCTCGCCGAGAACGAGCCGGCGGTGCTGCGCCGGATGATCGACCGTTCGCTCGCCATCAAGTCGGACCCGGGCGCGCTGAACGGTGCGGCGCCGCTCGCCGACCGGACGCTGGCGATGATCTTCGAAAAGCCCTCGACCCGGACGCGGGTGTCCTTCGAGGTGGCGATGCGGAGCCTCGGCGGCAATGTCATGGTGCTCAACCCCAACGACATGCAGATCGGCCGCGGCGAGACGATCGAGGACACCGCGCGCGTGCTGTCGCGCTATGTCGATGCGATCATGATCCGCACCTTCGAGGCGGACACGCTCGCCGCCTTCGCCGAGCATGCGACGGTCCCGGTGATCAACGGGCTCACCAGCCGCTCGCATCCCTGCCAGTTGATGGCCGACGTGATGACGTTCGAGGAGCACCGCGGACCGATCCGGGATCGCGTCGTCGCCTGGTCGGGGGACGGCAACAACGTGGCCTGCTCCTGGATCGAGGCGGCGGCGGCGTTCAAATTCGAGCTGCGCCTCGCCTGCCCTCCGGTGCTGGCGCCGCCGGAGGCGATCGTCGAATTGGCGGAACGGAACGGCGGGCGGATCGCGCTCACCGACGATCCGTGCAAGGCGGTGCGCGGCGCGGACTGCGTGGTGACCGACACCTGGGTGTCGATGGGCGACGACGCGGAGGATCACCGCCACAACATTCTCGCGCCCTACCAGGTCGACGAGCGCCTGATGGCGCTCGCCAAGCCGGAGGCGATCTTCATGCATTGCCTGCCCGCCCATCGCGGCGAGGAGGTGACGGCCGAAGTCATCGACGGGCCGCAATCGGTGGTCTGGGACGAAGCCGAGAACCGGATGCACGCGCAGAAGGCGATCCTTTTGTGGTGTCTCGAATGACTCCTCCCGGGGCTTCCGCGGAGCAAGCCGGACCGGTCCGGCTGGTCGAGAACGACATCGTCCAGCCGTTCCAGATCGAGAACCAGGCGGCCCGCGGCAAGCTGGTTCGCCTCGGCGGGACGGTCGACAGGATCGTTTCGCAGCGGAACTATCCGGCGCCGGTGGCGACGCTGCTCGGCGAGCTCGCGGTGCTGGCGGCGCTGGTCTCCTCGGCGCTCAAATATGACGGGGTGCTGACGGTCCAGGCGAAGGGCGACGGCCCGGTGCGCATGCTGGTCGCCGATGCCACCTCGGCGGGCGAGATCCGCGCCTATGCCGCGTTCGATTCGGCGACGCTCGACCGGGTGACCGCGGGGAATTGGCGCACCGCCCCGATTCCGCGCCTGCTGGGGGCCGGCTATCTCGCCTTCACCATCGATCGCGGACCGGAGGTGGAGCGTTACCAGGGCATCGTCGAGCTCAGCGGCGGGTCGCTCGCCGAGTGCGCGCACCGCCATTTCCTCGAATCCGACCAGAACCAGGCGGTGTTCAAACTCGCCGTCGCGCCGACCGGGCCGAGCGGCACCTGGCGCGCCGGCGGCATGATGATGCAGCGCCTGCCGGAAAGCGGCCGGACCCGGCTGTCGGGCGAGGCGCCGGACGACGAGCTGGAGGAGGGCTGGCGCCGCGCCATTGTGCTCATGGCCGCCTGCACGACCGACGAGCTGGTCGACGACCGGCTGCATCCGCACGACCTGCTCTACCGCCTGTTCCACGAGGACGGGGTGCGGGTGTTCGAGCCCCACGCGCTGGCGCATGGCTGCCGCTGTTCGCGCGACAGGGTGGAGGCCACGCTGCGATCCTTTCCGCGCGAGGAAATCGTGGATCTGGAGATCGACGGGCAGGTCGTCGTCACCTGCGAGTTTTGCGGTGCCCGCTACGCCTTCGACGACGCCGGCATCGACCGCATTTACCGGACCAATTGAGCGAGACGGGAATTTGAGGGGCACCCGCCCGGGCCCGGTCCGCGCACCCTATGCCGAGGCTGCCGATGCTTCCCTTCCCCCGCGTCGCCGCGATGCTTGCGGCGCTCTTCGCTGCCGCCTGCGCGTCCACGCCGCCGATCCCGTCTTTTGCCGAGATCCGCTTCACCGACAAGCCGCCGATCCGCCTCGATGTCGCCAGGATCGACATCGTCGAGGCCTACCGGCCGCCCCTGAAACCTCCCAATGTGGAGCATCTGTTCCCGGTAAGGCCGCCCGACGCCGCACGGCAATGGGCCCGCGACCGGTTGCGTCCCGCGGGCGCCACGGGCTGGGCCGAGGCCATCATCCGCAACGCATCGGTGACCGAGACCGCGCTCGAACGCACCGAGGGGATCCGCGGCGCCTTCACCACGGACCAGACGGAGCGCTACGACGCCGAGATCAGCATCGCCGTGCGCATCTTCGATGACGCGGGGAACGAGCGCGCATACGCCTCGGCGACGGCGCGCGGGTCCCGGACGGTGGCCGAGGACATCACGCTCAACGACCGGGAGCGGGCGTGGTACCGCATGACGGCGGCGACGATGCGCGCGCTGGACGAGGCGCTGGAGGGAAGGATGAGAAAGAGCCTGGCGGAGTTTCTCAAATAGCCCGGTTTACAGGCTTACGGTCTCGACGATGCGTCTCAGAAAGGCGCTGCACGCGGCGATCTGGTCGAGCGCCACGAATTCGTCGGGCTGGTGCGCCTGGCTGACGCTGCCCGGGCCGCAGACGATCGACGGCACCCCGGCCGCGGCGAACAGCCCGGCCTCGCAGACATAAGGCGCGGTCGACGGCTGGTTCTGGCCGGTGAGGCGGAGCGCGAATTCCTCGGCTTCGGATCCGGGAACCGGTCCCAAAGTGGGCGCGGTGATGTCGACCGTGGTCCGGATGCCGGCCTCCGGATCGACCGCCCGCATGCGCGGCATCAGCGCATCCTCGGCGAACGCGCCGAGCCGGGCGAGCACCTCGGCGGGATCGACATCCGGCGTCGGGCGCATCTCCCAGCGGAAATCGCAATGCCGGGCGATGATGTTGACCGCCGCGCCGCCGTCGATCCTGCCGATATTGAAGGTCGTCCCGGGAGGGTCGAAGGACGCGGCGATCCCGTCCCGGGGCAGGGAGGAGACGATGGCTTCGATCTCGCGGATGTATTCGGCCGCGAACAGGATCGCGTTCACCCCGGCGGCGGGGCGGCTCGAATGCCCGTCGCGGCCGAGCACGCTGGTGTGCTGCTGGGAGATGCCCTTGTGGGCGTTGACCACCCGCATGTCGGTGGGCTCGCCGACGATGGCGAAGGCGGGTTTCGGCAGCTCGTTGCCGATCAGCGCGATCAGCGAACGGACCCCGACGCAGCCGACCTCCTCGTCATACGACAGCACGATGTGAACCGGACGGGCCAGCCGGGCGGCGCCGAGCCGGGGCGCCAGCGCCAGCACGCAGCCGATGAACCCCTTCATGTCGGTGGTGCCGCGGCCATAGAGCCTGCCCTCGCGCTCGACCATGGCGAAGGGATCGCCGGTCCAGGGCTGGCCGTCGACCGGAACCACATCGGAATGGCCCGACAAGACGATCCCGCCGGGTTCGGGCGGGCCGAAGGTGGCGAACAGATTGGCCTTGTCGCCGGTCTCGTCCGGCACCTGGCGCACCGAGGCGCCGTGGCTCGACAGATAGCCCGCGACGGCGTCGATCAGGGGTTTGTTGGGCTTGGCGGAGGTGGTGTCGAATCCGACCAGCCAGCCGATCGCCTCGACATCGCTCATCGCGCGCTGCTCGGCGCGGCCTGTGACGGGCACGCTCTACCCCCTCCAGAAAGACGGCGTGAACAATACCAGGATGGTAAATAGCTCCAGACGGCCGAGCAACATGCCGGCGGCGAGGACCCATTTGGCGGCATCGGGCAGCGGCGCGAAGGTGCCGGACGGCCCGATGGTCTCGCCCAGCGCGGGTCCGACATTGCAGATCGCCGTGGCCGCGCCCGACACGGCGGTGATGAAATCGAGGCCGAGCGCGCCGAGGGCGAGCGCCAGCACGCCGAAGGATACGACGAACAGGAAGAAGAAGCTCATCACCGAGCTCGCCACGTCCTGCTCTATGGGGCGCCGGTTGAAGTGGGGCACGAAAACGCCGTGGGGTTGGATCAGCCGGCGCAGCTGGGCCTGCGCGGTGACGTAGAGCACCTGGAAGCGGAACACCTTGATTCCGCAGGTCGTCGAGCCGGCGCAGCCGCCGATGAACATGATGAAGAAGAACGTCGCCGTCGCGAACGCGCCCCAGCCGTCATAGCCGGTCGTGCTGTAGCCGGTTCCGGTGATGATCGAGACCACGTTGAAGCTCGTCGTGCGGACCGCTTCGACAATCGTGACGCCGCCCGAATGGGCCCGCCAGACCGCCATCGCCAACACGATGATGAGAACGAGGGCAAGAAACGCGCGGACCTGGATGTCGTTGAACAGCGCGGATGGCTGGCCGCCGATCGCCCGCAGATAGAGGACGAAGGGCAGCGAGCCGACGATCATGAACACGATGATGATGACCTCAGCGGCGGCGTTGCCCAGACCGCCGACCGAGGAATCGGAGGTCGAGAACCCGCCGGTGGCGATCGTCGTCATGGCGTGGACCACGGCGTCGAAACCGCCGACGCCGACGGCGATGAGAAACAGCACGCAGGCAACCGTGAGACCGAGATAGGTCAGCCCGATGCCGCTCGCGATCTGGGTCATCCGCGGCATCACCTTGTCGGAGCGGTCGGAAGATTCCGTGTGGAAGAGCTGCATGCCGCCGATCTGCAGCAACGGCATCACGGCCACCGCCATGACGATGATGCCGATCCCGCCCAGCCATTGGAGCAAGGCGCGCCACAGCAGGATTCCCGATGGCGCGTCGCCGAGCCCGGTGATCACCGTCGATCCGGTGGTGGTGATCCCGGACATCGCCTCGAAGAAGGCGTCGGTGTAGCTGAGCCGCATCTCCGAGAAGGTGAAGGGCAGGGCGGCAAAGGCCGTCAGCACCAGCCAGCTTCCCGCGGTGAGCAGGAAAGCCTGGCGGATATTGAGGCTGAAGCGGGGCGCGCGGGAGGTCAGCATCATGGCGCCGCCGACGAAAAGGGTGAGCCCGCTGGAGCCCGCGAAGACCTGCCAGTCGCCGTGGCCGTCGACGAGATCCGCCGCCATCGGCACCAGCATCGCGACGGCGAGCGTGGTCAGCAGTATCCCGACGACGAAGAAGATGGGGCGGAAATCGACCACATCATCGTCCTTGCCCGTGAGCCGGTCCGGAGCCGCCTCGACCCCGGTGAAGCGCGCCGGCGCCCAGCCGGTCTAGGCCGACCAGACCTGTCCCATCTGCGGATTGCCGATGGCCGACAGGAATTCGCGCCGGGTGGACGCGTCGTCGCGGAACGCGCCCGTCATTTGGCTGGTGATCAGCGTCGAACCCGGCTTGTCCACGCCGCGCGTCGTCATGCATTGGTGGGTCGCCTCGATCACCACCGCCGCGCCCTGCGGCTGCAGGATGTCGTTGATGGTGTTGGCGATCTGGGCGGTCATCTTTTCCTGGATCTGCAACCGCTTGGCGTAGACCTCGACCAGCCGGGCGAGCTTCGAAATGCCGACCACCCTCCGGGTCGGCAGGTAGCCGATATGGGCGCGGCCGACGATGGGCGCCATATGGTGCTCGCAATGGGAGGTGAAGCGGATGTTGCGCAGCACCACCATCTCGTCATAGCCGTCGGTCTCCTCGAAGGTCTTGGCGAGGATCTGCGCCGGGTCCTCGCGATAGCCGGAGAACCACTCGTCGAAGGCGCGCACCACGCGGGCGGGGGTCTCGCGCAACCCCTCGCGGCCCGGGTCGTCGCCGGCCCAGCGGATCAGGGTGCGGACCGCCTCCGCGACCTCGTCGAAGGAGGGCCGTTCGAGGGGCGGCTCGACCGCGGTGAGCGGGCTTCGGTGTGTCGACACTGCTATTGGTTTCCCGTTGGTGTTGGAGGCCCGGACCCCCGCAGGCTAGTTGAGTCGCTGGGGCTCGTCGGGGCAGTCGAGGGAGAAGGCGGGGATCTCGATATCGAAGCGTTCGCCGTTCTCGCCCTTCATGCCATAGCTGCCGAGCATGATCCCGGACGGCGTCGGCAGCGGCGTGCCCGAGGTGTATTCGTAGGTCTCGCCGGGCGCAAGCACGGGCTGTTCGCCGACGACGCCGGCGCCGCGCACCTCCTGGCTCCTGCCCAGCGCGTCGGTGATCCGCCAGTGGCGGGTCAGCAGCTGCACCGTCGCGGAGCCCTCGTTGCAGATCTTGACGTGATAGGCCCAGACGTAATGGGCTTCGGACGGAGAGGATTGCTGGTCGAGATAAACCGGCTCGACGGACACGCGGATCGCCCGGGTAATGGCTGTGTACATTGGTTCTCCCTGGCCGTCCTCGATCTGCCGGCCCGCAGCCCCAAAATGTAGGGTGCGCGGGCCCGGCGTCAATCGCGCGCCGATCGGCCGATTATGCGCGGTCGAGCGCTCCGACGATATCTTCGAGCAGATCCAGCGGGTCCTCAAGCCCGATGGAGAGCCGCACCAGCCCGTCGGTGATACCGAGATTCTCCCGCTCTCCGGGCGACAGGCGCTGATGGGTGGTGGTCGCCGGATGGGTCGCGAGGCTCTTCGCATCGCCGAGATTGTTGGAGATATCGATCAGCCCGAGCGCGTTCATGAAGCGGAAGGCGCGGTCCTTGCCGCCGGCGACATCGATGGTGACGACGCTGCCGAAATCCGTCATCTGCGCCTTGGCCAGAGCATGCTGGGGGTGGCTTTCGAGGCCGGGATAGAGCACCCGGTCCAGATCGCCGCGCGCCGACAGGGCGGTCGCCACGTCGTGCGCCGACCGGCAATGCTGGCGCAGGCGAAGGTCCAGCGTTTCGAGCCCCTTGAGGAGCACCCAGGCGTTGAACGGGCTCATCGAGGGGCCGGTGTGGCGCATGAACGTCTTCAGCGTGCCCATGCAGTATTCCTCGCTGCCGAGAACGGCGCCGCCGAGGCAGCGGCCCTGCCCGTCGATATGCTTGGTCGCCGAATAGACGACGATGTCGGCGCCGAGATCGAGCGGGCGCTGGAGCAGGGGCGTGGCGAAGACGTTGTCGATGATCACCATCGCCCCGGCGTCATGCGCCAGCGCGGAGATCGCCCGGATGTCGAAGATGTCGAGGCCCGGGTTGGACGGCGATTCCAGGAACACCGCCCGGGTGGGACGGTCGAGCGCGGCCTGCCAGGCGGCGAGGTCCGGGCTCTCGACGATGGTCGTCTCCACCCCCAGCCGCGGCAGGATATCGGTCAGGATATAGAGGCAGGAGCCGAACAGCGCCCGCGCGCCGACGACATGATCGCCGGATTCGACCATACAGGCGAGCGAGGCGAAGACCGCCGCCATCCCGGACGCCGTCGCGCGGCATGCCTCGGCGCCCTCGGTCAGGCGCAGGCGCTCTTCGAACATGGCGACCGTCGGGTTGTCGTAGCGCGAGTAGATGAACCGGTCGACCCGGTTGGCGAACGCGTCCTCGGCCTCCTCCGCGGAGTCATAGACGAAGCCCGAAGTGAGGTAGATCGCCTCCGACGTCTCGGCGAAGGCCGAGCGCTTCAACCCGCCGCGCACCAGCCTGGTCTGGGGCCGCCAGCTCGATTCCTTTGGCGCGTGACCGTCCATCTTCGTGCCCTCCCTGGGCGCAAAATAAAACCCCCGACCGGAAAGTCGGGGGTATCGCGCCTCCGACCTTTTAGCTGGTTGTTTTACGTGGCCGCAAGCCGGTCGGGCCAAATCGCCACGGACGCCCATGTTATCGAACGGAGAATCCCCGTCAAGCAAATGAAATACCGGTTGTGTCGGGCCTGTTTGTCGGGCAGCGCGGCGGAGCGGTGACGCGGCTACCTCGACCCTCCGAGCCCGGCGCGCGCCCGATCATTCTGCCGACGCGGGAGCCCTGCCGCGTGTCGCCACATATTCACGGGCCAGCAGGAGCCCCGCCACGCCGACGCCGAAAACGTCGGTCCAGATGCCGCCCGGCAAGGCCGCGGCCGGGATCAAGAGGCAAAACCCGGCCAGGGTGAAGAGCAGCCTCACGGTCACGGACAGGAGCCGGCGGTAATAGCCGACGATTCCGATCGACACCAGCCACACCCCCGCGATGGCTGTCGGGATGTCGTGCATCAACTCGACCGGCGTGCCGTCGAGCAAGAGGCTCGGCGAGAAGATAAAGAGGATCGGCACCACGAAGGCCGACCAGCCGAACCGCGTCGCCGACCAGCCCGTGGTTATGGGGTGGCTGCCGGCCAGCTTGGCCGCGGCGAAGGCGGCGATGCAGATCGGCGGCGTGATGAACGAGAGCATGCCGAAATAAAGCACATACATATGCGCCGCCATCGGCGTCACGCCCACCTCGATCATCGCCGGCGCCACCAGCGCCGAGACCAGCACGTAGACCCCGATCGTGGGCATGCCCATGCCGAGCACGATGCAGACGATTGCGGCCAGCGCGAGCAGGAGCGGGAAATTGCCGGAGCCGATCTGCGAAAGGACCAAAGTCAGCGCGAAGCCGAGTCCCGACTTGGATATGATGCCGATGATCATGCCGACCGCGGCGCCGATCATCACGAGGTCGATCACCAGGACCCCGGTCTCGGCCACCGACCAGAAGATGTCGCGGAAGGTCATGCGACGGCCCTTGTATCCGAACAATAGACCGAGCACGATCAGCACCAGACAGGCATCGAGCGCCGCCTCGTCGGGCTCGAAGTTGAGCCAGAACAGCCCGAAGATCAGGACGGCAAACGGGATCAGAAAGATCCAGCCCTGCTTCATCACGGTCCACAGCCGGGGGATCAGCGCTTCCTCGACGCGCGAAATGCCCTCGCGCGCCGCCTCGAGGTCGGCCTGGACGAACAGCCCGACATAGTAAAGGAGCGAGGGGACCAAGGCGGCGATGGCGACCTCGCGATATTCGACATCGAGATCCTCGGCCATCAGGAAAGCCACCGCGCCCATCACCGGCGGCATGAGCTGTCCGCCGGTCGAGGCGACGGCCTCGATCGCACCCGCCGATACGGCGCGGTAGCCTCCGCGCTTCATCAGCGGGATGGTGACCGCCCCGGTCGACATGACGTTCGAGACGGTCGAGCCCGAGATGGAGCCGAACAGGCTCGATCCGGTAATCGCCACCTTGGCGGCGCCACCGCGGTAGCGGCCCATCAACGCGATGGATACGTCGTTCAGAAATTCGCCGGCGCCGGAGCGGTGCATCAGCGACGCCATCAAGAGGAAGGCGACGACGATCGTCGTGACGATCTGCGTCGGCAACCCCATGAGCGCGTTGGTGTCGAAGGTGAGATAGGTGACGAGGTCGCCGAACTCGATCATCTGCCCCTGCAGCTTGCCGGGGATGTACTGCCCGGCGACGCCGAACAGGATGAACGCGATCAGCACCGACATCAGCACCATCCCTACGGTGCGGCGCAGCCCCTCGGCGCAGAGCGACAGCACCACGATCGCGCACAGCACCGCGTCGAACGGCTGATAGACCACGATGTCGGCAAGCCGGGCATACTCGACCGCGAGATAGACACAGGCCAGGAGCCCCGAGAGGCCGGCCAGCCAGTCGTACCACGGCACAGGCCCGGCGCGTTTTCCCTGACCGGCCGGAACGTGGACGAAGGTGAGCAGAAGCGCCGTCCCGATCATCGGGAACAGGAACTGCTGATCGTAGAGCTGGAGCCCGAGCAGGCCGCGAAAGAGGTCGAGGGATTTGAATATCGCCGCGACGACGAGGATCGCGGCGAGCGTTATCACCAGCAACCGCACACGCGGCGCGGCCGGTGAGATCAGCCTGGCTTCCTCGCTGGCGGTCCGGTCTTCCATGTCTGTGTCAGGCGCCGACCGCAGGGGCAGCGGCCGACCCCGCCGGCGGCCGATATCCGGTACCGGCCGCGGGCGGGGTCTGCGGTTGGATCTCCGCCGGGGACGGCTACATCTTGCCCTTCGTCAGCCCGGCTTCGCGGTAGAACTTCTCCGCACCCGGGTGGATCGCCACGCCCTTGAACTCGGGCACCATGTTCTTCGGGTGGAACCCGCGAAACACCGGCGAGATGGAAACGAGTCCCTTCTTGCCCGCATGCAGCGCCTTGACCGACTTGTAGACGACATCGGCGGGCGCCGTGGTCGAGGTCATCAACAGCATGTCGAAAGCCATGGTCCAGGTCTCGCCCTCGACCCCGACGATCTTGTCGTCGAGCTTGACGAGATAGGAGTTGGGATACGCCTTCTGCATCGCCGCGACGGCCTCGGGCGTGTTGAACATCTTGAGGATGCGGATCCCGCCCACCTTGGCGGAGGCGTTGCGCAGCCGTGCTCCGCCCAGCGAAGACAGGGTGCCGTCGACCGAACCCTTGAGGAACAGCTCGGCGCCGGCCGTCGTGTTGGGAACCGGCACGCCCTTGAAGTCGGCGAGCGTCATGCCGGCGTTCCCGATGAAGGCGCCGAGGACATCGAGCACGGTTTTCTGCGCGGTGTAGCCGACGGTGTATTTCTTGCCTTTCAGGTCCTTCAGGGTCTGGAACGGCGAATCCTTGCGCACCAGCGTACCGACCGGGAGCGGCACCATGCGGGCCGCGGCGACCCAGTCCTTGGAGATCGGATGGCCCTTGAATCCGCCGGTTCCGGCGATCGCGTCGTTGATGTCGCCGGTCGAGTTGATGCCGAAGACGAGCGTGCCCTTGGCGACGAGCGGCGCGTGGTGCGCATTCGACGTGTGCGGGATCGCACGGGTGTTGAGCCCGGTGCCGTCGGCGATCACCTTGGCGATGCCCGAGCCGAGCCGGTTGGTGAGCGAGGCCTGCGGCCCGGTGCCGATGCCGACGGATTGAGCGTGCGCGGCACCGGCGACGCTGAGCGCCGTCAGACCGATGGTCAAATATCTGATGAAAATCATGAATTCCTCCCTGTTTGTCGTGTGTCTTGGGCGCAGCCTACGGCCTGTCGTTCGAGAACGGTGCCGCGATCCGACACTCTCTCGCGTCCCGCCTGCCGCGCCGACGAAGCGCCAGGCGGCCGCCTAGCGCTGGAGCGCCGCAACCATCTCGACCTCGACCAGCAGGTCGGGCCGGGCGAGCCCGGCGACGATCAGCAGCGTCGAGGCCGGCCGTTCCTCGCCGAGATATTTGGCCCTGACCTCGCCATAGGCCGCAATGTTCGCCGCATCGGTCAGGAAGTGGGTGATCTTGACCACGTCCTTCATCCGCATCCCGTTGAATTCCAGGATCGCCATCAGGTTCTGCCAGGCGCGATCCGCCTGGGCGGTGAAGTCGGCCGGCACGTTGCCGTCGATGTCGATCCCGACCTGGCCGGCGATGAACACCGTCTTGGCGGTGTCCGGCACCTCGACCGCATGCGCGTAGGCGCCGATCGGCGGATGGATGGTTTCGGGATACATCGCGCGGTTCTGCATGGCAGCCTCCCTTGGGTATCTGCGCTTCCTCGATCGCCCCGACTATAACCGGCCCGCCCTCCCGCGCCGAGATTGACTTGGGGGGCCGCGATGGCGAATAATCGCTGCTTCAAGAGAATGGGAATACGCCCGATCGGAGGGAGCCCCGAAATGTTCTTCAAAAATTGCTGGTATGTGGCCGCCGAGCCGCATGAGATCACCCACCAGCCCTTTGGCCGCACGATCTGCAACGAGAACATCGTCTTCTGGCGTACCGAGGATGGCGACCCGGTGGCGTTCGAGGACCGCTGCTGCCACCGCCGCATGCCGCTCAGGAAGGGCAGCGTGCAGGGCAATATCCTGTCCTGCTTCTATCACGGGCTGCAATTCGACGTCGCCGGCAAATGCGTCCATGTGCCGGGCCAGACCACGATCCCGCCGGGCGCGCAGGTCCGTACCTATCCGGCGGTGCAGAAATACAACTGGGTGTGGATCTGGATGGGCGATCCGGCGCTCGCCGATGAGAGCCTGATCGTGCCCTATCGCTGGAAGACCGCCGAGGACTGGGGCGACAAGGGCACCTATTTCCACGTCAACGGCAACTACAGGCTGGTCATCGACAATCTGCTGGATCTGTCGCATCTGGCCTTCGTCCACCGTTCGACGATCGGCAACGCCGCGGTGGCCGAGCACGCGATCCTCAAGACCCTCAAGGACGAGGATTCGGTGACCGTGGCGCGCTGGACCGTCGGCCAGAACCCGCCGCCGACCTATCAGAAGATGTGCAACTGGCCGGAAGAGACGATCGTCGACCGCTGGCAGATCATCGAGTTCCGCATGCCGGGCGCGGTGCGGCTGTTCACCGGCGCGGCCCCGGGCGCGGCGGAGGGCAGGGAGTTCGGCCATACCGAGCTCGACCGCGACGTGCCGAGCGACGGGTTCGCCTTCCACAATCTCAACTTCGTCACCCCGGAGACCGAAAGCTCGACGCATTATTTCTGGTCCAACGCATACCAGGTCCCCGGCAAGCCGATCGAGCCGGATTTCGTCGAGATGCAGTACAAGCAGATCTGGCAGGCTTTCCACCAGGACTGGGAAGTCTTCGACCTGCAGCAGGAAAACTGGGACGACGGGCCGACGATCGAGACCAACCAGGACGCCGGCGGCATCGCGGCGCGCGCCCTGATCGACCGCGAGATCGCGGCCGAACGGGCGGCCGAGGGGGCTGCCATCGCGGCCGAGTAACACCCGCCAGTACGACGGCGATACGGCGGCGCCCCGGTGCCGCCCTTCGCTTTTCTGGGCCCAATACGAGGAAGTCGGGAGAGCACGATGTTCATCGAGAACGCCTGGTATGTCGCCGCCTGGGACCACGAGGTGGGCCGCCAGAACATGATGCGGCGGACGCTGCTCGACACCCCGGTCGTGCTCTACCGCAGGGAGGACGGCACGCCGGTCGCGCTCGAGGACCGCTGCTGCCACCGCCACGCGCCCTTGTCGAAGGGCAGGCTCAGGGGCGACAACGTCGAGTGCCCCTATCACGGCCTGCTCTACGATCCCACCGGCCAGTGCATCCGGGTTCCGGGCCAGACGTCGATCCCGCCGGGCGCCAGGGTCAGGGGCTTTCCCACCGTCGAGCGCAATCACTGGATCTGGATCTGGATGGGCGACCCGGCGGCGGCGGATCCCGATTTGATCGAGGATTTCCACTGGATCGACGATCCCGGGTGGCGCGCCCGCGGCGAGCGGCTCGATCTTCAGGGCAACTACGTTCTGCTGGTCGAGAACCTGCTCGATCTGTCCCATCTCAGCTACATCCACCCGACCACGCTGGGCACCGATGCGATCGCCGAGACGCCGATGAAGGCGGAACGCGAGGGCGAGCTCGTCCGCGTCACGCGCTGGGTTCTCGACAGCCCGCCGCCGCCCTTCTTCCAGAAGGTGGGCGGCTTCGCGCCGGACCAGCCGATCGATCGCTGGCAGATCATCGAATTCACCCCGCCGGCCTTCGTCCGCCTCGATGTCGGCGGCGCCGTCGCCGGCACCGGCGCGCCGCAGGGCGACCGCAGCCAGGGCTTCACCATGCGGAACCTCAACGCGATCACCCCGGAGACCGCGACGACGACCCACTATTTCTGGGCCCAGGCGCATGATTTCCGGATCGACGAGCCGTGGCTGACCGATCTCCTCTACGAGAACGTGCACACCGCGTTTCTCGAGGATCTGGAGATCATCCAGCTCCAGCAGCACAACATCGACACGGCTCCCGACAGGGCGCGGATCGATGTCAACCACGACGGCGGCGGCATCCAGGCGCGCCGCATCATCGAGGGCCGGATCGCCGCCGAACGGGGCGCCGCGCCGATCGCCGCCGCCGGCGAATAGGCGGCGGGCCGAAACCCTTCGCCGCCTGAAAACACCGATCCGAGGGGGCTCGCGCCATGGCTGAAAAGCTGGTCATCAGGAATATCGGCTTGCTCCTGTCGGGGGCGCTGGAGAACCCGGTCCTCGACGCCGACACGCTGGTCGCCGAGGACGGAAGGATCGCCGCCTTCGGCAAGGAAGCCGACTGCAACACCGCCGGCGCCGATATCGTGGTCGACGCCAAGGGGGTGGCGCTTTGCCCCGGGCTGATCGACAGCCACGTCCACCCGGTGTTCGGCGACTGGACGCCGCGCCAGAACCAGCTCAACTGGATCGACTCGTCGATGCATGGCGGGGTGACGACGATGATCTCCGCCGGCGAGGTCCATCTTCCCGGGCGGCCGCGCGATCCCAAGGGGGTGGTCGCGCTCGGCATCACCGCCCAGCGCGCCTTCTCGTCCTTCCCGCCGGGCGGGGTCAAGGTCCGCGCCGGCGCGCCGATCCTCGAGACCGGGATGGAGGAGGAGGATTTCCGGTTCCTCGCCGAAGCCGGCGTCAAGCTCCTGGGCGAGGTCGGACTCGGCGGGGTGAAGACCGGCGAGGAGGCGAAGAAGATGGTCGGCTGGGCGCGCAAATACGGCATCCAGTCGACGATCCACACCGGCGGCCCGTCGATCCCGGGCTCCGGGCTGATCGACGCCGACATCGTGCTGGAGACCGGGCCCGACATCATCGGCCATATCAATGGCGGGCACACCTCGCTGCCGCTCGACCAGATCGCCTGCCTGTGCGAGCAGTGCCAGGCCGGGATCGAGATCGTCCATAACGGCAACGAGGCCTCGGCCCTGTTCGCGCTGCGCACCGCGCGCGAGCTGGACCAGCTCCACCGGGTCATCCTCGGCACCGACGGGCCGGCGGGTTCGGGCGTTCAGCCGCTCGGTATTCTAAGGATGGTCGCGATGCTGTCGGCGCTCGGCGACGTGCCGGCGGAGATCGCGTTCTGCTTCGCCACCGGCAACACCGCGCGCATGCGGGAGCTCGATTGCGGGCTGATCGAGGAAGGCCGGAGCGCCGATTTCGCCCTGCTCGACCGCGCCCAGCACAGCGCCGGCGCGGATCTGCTGGACTCCGTCCGCAAGGGCGACATTCCCGGCCTCGGCATGGTGATCATCGACGGCAAGGTCGCCGCGGGCCGGAGCCGCAACACCCCGCCCGCCGACCGCCTGCCGGAAGTGCTGTAGGCCCCGCGCCCGCGCCTATCGCAGCCCGTCCTCGCCCTTGGCCTCGCCAGTGGTCAGGCCGCCGACGCGGGGGAACGGGCGGCCCGAGTCGGTGACCGCGACCGCGACCAGGATCTCGTCGGCGCGCGGGGCGTCCGCGAGGCGCACCTCGATCCCGTCGAAATGGCTCCGCACATAGGCCGCGTCCTTGTGGCCGAGCGGGATGTCGATCGCGGTGCCGGGCCCGCCCATCTTCTTGACCGAGGGGACCAGCGCCGCGCCCTTCTCGACCGCCTTGCGCAGCGGCGCGCCGAGCTTGGGGTGCAGGATCGCGGCCGCGTGCTCCCACTCGCCGCGCTCGCCGACGATCGCCGCCTTGCCGTAGCTCTCGGCCGCCTCGGGGCGGATGCCGAGCGCGGCCACGCACATATCCCCCAGCATGCCGCCCAGCTCGGCGCCGATATCCATCAGCGGCGTCAGGTCTTCCTCGTAGCGCCCGGCGAACGGGTTGGCGATCACCGCGATGGCGGCCGCCTTGCGGGTCGGCGGGTCGACCGGGCGGCCGATCTCGGTGCGGATCTCCTCGACGATGACGCTGGTCTTTCTGATTTCGGCGCCCATCGCTCCCTCCTCACGCTGCTTCTGCCCTGACCCGCTGGTCGATCTTGCGCCGGAACAGCGCCGCCGGCGCATCGAGGCCGAGCCCGACGCGGGTGCCGCCCTCGAACTTATCCTCTTCGCGCTGGATCGCTTCCAGCACCGTCTTGTCCTCGGCGAAGGCGATGCGGAACTGATCGGAAATCCCCTCCCCCACCGCTGGGTCGTCGGCGCCGAAATTCCGCACATGCAGCCAGTAGTCGAGGCAGCTGGTCGCGGTCTCGGGCGTCATGAAGTGGCAGGAGAACACGCGGATGCAGGTATCGAGATTCCCCTGCTGCGCGCCGGACCCGGCGGGTGCGGTGCCGAAATCGATGATCGCGATCGACGGCGTGTGCATGTGGTAGTACTGCCACCGGTCGACCAGCCCGTCGAAATTGCCGAACGCCCTGGCGAAGCCGATCGGCTCCGATTCGAGCGACCAGCGGCGGATGGTCACGCCCCAATCCACTTCCTCGAACTCGACGCCGACGCCTTCCGCGCTCGGACTGCCGAGCGTGGTCGGGTGGACGTATTCGACATGCGAGGGATCGCTGAGATTGTCGCACAGCAGCAGGTAATCGGCCTCGACGTGGAGCGCATCGCCATGGGCCACGCCCCATTCGGGAAGGTGATATTCCGCCAGGTCGTAGATTTCCGCCGTGTCGGCCGCTTCCGCATCGCCCATCCAGATCCAGACCAGCCCCAGCCGCTCGGCCACCTTGTAGCTCTTCACCCGGGCGTTGCGCGGTATCGCCTCCTGCCCGGGCACACGGACGCAGGCGCCCGAGGCATCGAACTGAAGCCCGTGATAGCCGCACTGGATCCGGTCCTCGACGAGACGCCCCTGGGAAAGCGGCAGCAGCCGGTGCGGGCAGCGGTCGCGGAGCGCGACCGGCTCCCCGTCGCCGCTGCGGTAGAGGACCACATCCTCGCCGAGGATGGTCCGGCGCTGGAGCGTCCGCGTGATTTCGCTCGCCCATGCGGCGACGTACCACGCGTTCCTGACGAAGCTCATGACGGTTCCCCCGGGGCCACGTTGGGTCTTCGAGACGGTCGGAAGCTTAGGCCGAAATTTGTATGTACACCAACGAATTTCGCCCCCTCCGGCAACCGATTCAGACGAGCATGGGGTTGAGCAGCGAGAGCGCGGCGGTTCCCAGAACGGCGATCGCCGCGCCGTAGACCAGATTGGCGCCGAAGGCGACGCGCTCCAGCCGGACGCGGAAGAAGGACGCCGCCGCCACCGTGGATATCGCCGACAACCCGACCATCGAGGAAATCGACCATGCGATAAGCGCGCTCTCGAACAGGACCAGATCGGCAACCCCCGTCGGCGCCTGGGTGAACAGCACCAGCAGCACGGTGATGGTGACGATCTGGTGGATGCCGATCAGCGCGAGCGCCGGAGGAATGGCGATCACCGCGGCGACGATGGCGGGTACCGGGAGTGTCGCCAGATCGAGCCAGGCCGAGCTATCCACCGCGCCGAGCCCGCTCACCAGAACGCGGCCGAGCACGAATGCGCAGGTGACGATCACTATCTCGCCGAGCACCGACGGCGTGCGCCCGTAGGAGACGCGAACGACCTCCCAAAGGGCGCGGCGGCCGAGCTGCAGCTGGGCTGCCGCGCTGACCACGGGGATCCCCAGCAGCAGCGCCTCGAGCGGCCGCAGCGGGGTGAAGCTCGCCAGCGCAACGACCGTGGCCGCCGCGGTCGCGACCGGCGGGACCACCGGCAGAAGCGCCGCCAGCGCGGTCCGCGTGCCGCCCTGGAGCGCTCCGGCCATGATTTGCCCCAGGACCAGGGCGGGAACCGCGAGGGTCAGGCCGAGCGCCATCACCGACCAAAGCGGCACGTCCGGCAAATGCTGCAAGCCGATGGCCATCGCGACCCAGAACGGCGACCAGAACCCGGCGAGACCCATGCCGCGCAGCGCGATGATGGCGACCCGCTCGCGCTCGCGTTCCGACGCGTTCCGGTCGTGCACCGGGGCCAGGATGGCGTGGGCGCCGACCACCAGCACCGACCCCATGACGTTGGCGCCGTAGAGCGTCGCGGCGGTTCTCTGTCGCGGCTCCAGCAGCGCCATCAGGCGGCGCGTCCGCACCGTCTCCGGGCGCCGTTCCGCGGTGGTCCGCAGAACCACCAGGGTGACGAAGAAGGCGGCGAAAATCGTCGCCTCGCCGAGCCCGACCCAGAGCGCGCGCCAGTCGCCGAGCGCGGCGGCGAGACCGAACGCGGCGGCCGTCAGGGAAACGGCGAGAACCAGCGCCTGGCGCCGGAGCCGGGTGAAGCCGATGCAGAACAGCGCCGCCAGCGCCAGCGTCGCCGCATCGCCGACCGGCGCCTCGCGCCACAGGATCCGGACGAGGACGAGGGCCCAGACAAAGACGAAGAGAGGCGCGATCGGGGATGCGGAGCCGAGCCGCGACGCGATAGACGATTTGGCGGCCTCATCCGGCATGCGGGCGCAGCTTGTCCGCGACATCGGCCGGCAGATATTCCGGGCGAAAGCCGTTCCAGCCCCGGTCCGGCCCCGCCCCGGGATCCGCCATCCCGGCCTCGAACGCAACCGTTCCGTCGAGCGCGACTTCCTTCAGGACGATCCGCCCCTGGCGGTCGATGGCGATCACCGCCTCGCGGTCGCTGGTCTTGTTGATCGAGCGCGTGTTCCGTCCCACGGTCAGCAGCACCACGCCGCCGCTGCGCCGGTCGGGGTCGACCCGCTTGATGGTGAAATCGGACCACATGGCTCGGTTTCCTCGATCGAATGGCGGGGACGGCGGGAAGTCAGCGCGCCGCGATCGCCATCTCGTCCTGCTGGTTGAAGGGCTCGAACTTCGCCAGAAATTCCGCCACGACGGCGGCATCGCCTTCGACCGAGACCCGTTTGGCGGCGACCGCGTCCTCGAACGCGGTTCGCCCGAACACCCAGTCGAGCAGGAAGCCGCGGTCGAACCGCGCCGTGGCGTCGCGCTCCGGCGGCGGGGTCTCGTAGAACTGGCAGACGCCGCGGCGTATCTCCAACGCGCAGCTTTCACCCGAATCGGTGGTTTCGAACGCCACGCGCAGATGGGTTTCCCGGCATTCCTCCGCCATCAGCCGGACCGTCATGACGTTCATGATCGCCGACAGCGGGAATCCGCGCACCTGCTCGGGCGTACCCAGAACCATGCCGCCCGCAGCAAGGTCGAGCGCCACCGGGTCGCCCTGGTACCAGCCGAGATATCCGGCATAGATCGCCGGAATCGAGTGCTTGTAGGAGCCGTAATACTCGCCGAGCCAGGGGTGGTTCCGCAGCCGCTCCGGCATCGCGACGAGGGCCGCGATCTCGTCGGGCGCATAGCCCTTGTTCATGTAGCGGAGCGTCTGATCGTGGACGTATTGCACGGCGTCGCGGTAGTCGGTCAGCAACGCGGCGATGCGTTCCGCGCCCTCCACCGGTCGCCCGTGATGCGGCACCAGGGTTTCGGCGCCGAACGCCTTCAACCGGTCGAGGCCGCGCGCCCAGGCCATCGGGTCGCGAAACCGGGTGCCGCGCAGCGCGTAGACATTGGGGAACGATTCGTAAACCGCGTCCGCCGACAGCAGCACCCGCCGATCGGGAAGCCAGACCGCGCACTGGTCTTCGGTTTCCGACGGGATCAGGTGGATCTCGAATGCGACGCCGCCGGTCTCGCCGCTATAGCTGTCCTCGAAGGTCACCGTCGGCGGGAAGAACGAGCGTGGGCCGGGGCGCTGCGGCGGGCCGAGCCCGGCGCCCACGGTGCCGCTCTCCCCGATGGGGAGCCGCATGCCGAACTGGTACATCGCGCGGCGCCCGAGGATCGGGGCGATCGGGCCGACGTCCCGCATCACATGGCTGACCAGGTCCTGCTGCGCGACGATCTCGACCCTGCCCGAGGCGACATCGTCGGCGGACACGAACGCCGCCGCCCCGCTCACGTGATCGGCGTGGAAATGGGTGTAGACGATGGTCCGGATCGGCTTGTCGGTGATCTTGCGGAACTCCGCCGCCACGACGCCGGCGTTGTCCATGCCGGTCATGGTGTCGACCAGGATGCAGGACTCCTCCCCCTCGATCAGCGTGCAGTTGACGACCGAATAGCCGAAAGCGCAGTGGATGGAGCCCCCGAGGGTATAGATCCGGGGCTCCATCGATGCCTGGTGACGCGCGAGGTCGGGGTGGACCGACGGGGTGACTTCATTCATCCATTCGCTATACGGATCGCCGGACGAACGGCTTGCCGTCCTCCCTGTGATTGCTACCGTGGTCTACGGCGTCAGACCGTGCCAAGGCAAGCGGAGCGCGTGCAGCCGGGGCAGCCGCTATAGTCGGAACGTGTCGGGCCCGGCTGCCCATCGCCCGGGCGGGAGGAGAGAGCGTGTCGCCCAGGGACCGCATTGTCGCGTGCAGCCGGACGGTCGCCGATATTCTGGCGCTGGGGCTTGCCGCCTTCGCGATCTACATCGCCGGCTTCGGCGTGTTCGACGAGGTCTGGGTGCGCGCCGGCACGACCGGGCTCCCCATCCTGGTCTCGCTCCTCCACTTCTCCACCCAGAACATGGACGTGCGGCGCGACGACGTCGGATGGGGCTCGATCGCGCTGAACGCGGGGATGCTCGGGGCGTTCGGGCTGATCTACTATCTGTGGATCACGCTGATGACGGAGCAGCTCGATTTCTTCGTCGATTTCACCGTCTTCGAATATCTGGTCGGTTTTGCCGGGATTGCGTTGATCTTCTACCTGACCTTCCGGCATTTCGGCGTTCCGCTGTTCCTCGTCTGCCTGCTGTCGCTGGTCATCCTGCTTTTCGGAAACCTCGTCCCGGGCACGTTGAACATCCCGGAGGTCGAGTGGTTCCTGATTTCCGAAAAGCTGTGGTACAGCACGGACGGCGTGTTTGGCCGGCCCGTCGCCGTCGTCGGACAGGTCGTGCTGGTGTTCATCCTCTTCGGCGCCATTCTCGAGACCTCGGGGGCCGGCGCGACGCTCCTCAAATTCGCCTTCGCGGTCACCGGGAGGCTGCGCGGCGGTCCGGCGCATGCCGCGATCATCGGCAGCGCCAGCTTCGGCACGATGAACGGCGCCGCCGTCGCCAACGTGGTGACCACCGGCGTCTTCACCATTCCGATGATCAAGCGGACCGGTTTCCCGGCCAAATTCGCGGGCGCCGTCGAGGCGGCGGCCTCGACCGGCGGCCAGATCATGCCTCCGGTGATGGGCGCCGTCGCCTTCCTGATGGCCGACCTCACCGGCATCCCCTATCTCACCATCATCGCCGCCGCGGCGATTCCCGCCCTGATGTATTACCTGAGCCTGTTCTCGGTCGTCTGGCTGGAGGCGAGGAGGCAGGGGCTGCGCCCCACGCCGAAGGCGGAGCGCGCCAGGCTGGACGCGAGGGACTGGATCCGCTCGATCTCGTTCTTCGTGCCGCTCGGCGTCATCGTCTCCGTGCTGATGACCGGGCGAACGGCGCAGAACGCCGGCTTCTACGGGCTGATCGCCGCGTTCGTGCTCTCGCTCGTCCTCTACCCCGAGTTCCGGTCGCTCGGGAAGATCCGGCACGCCCTGATCCGGGGGGGGCGCACCTGCGCGACCATCATGATCGTCGTCGCCGCGATCGGCTTCGTCGTCGGGATGGTCAACATGTCGGGTCTCGGCATCAAATTCGCCGCGACCATTCTTTCCATCGCCGGAGACAGCCTGTTCCTGTCGCTGGTGGTGATGGCGATCGGGTGCCTGCTTCTCGGCATGGGGGTGCCGGTGGGCGCGGCCTATCTGATCATCGTCCTGGTCATCGGACCCGCCCTCGGCAAGCTGGGGCTTTCGCTGCTGCTCACCCATCTGTTCGTCATCTACTACGCGGTGCTGTCGGCGATCACCCCGCCGGTGGCGATCGCCGCCTTCGCCGCGGCGCCCATCGCCGGATCGAAACCGATCGAGACCGCTGTCGTCGCTGTGAGGCTGGCTATCGCAGGCTTCCTGATCCCGTTCATCTTCGTCTATCATTCCAGCATCGTGCTGATGGAGCCCGGTTTCACCTATTCCGGGCTGGCTTGGGGAATAGGCGCCTTTATCGTCTCGACCGTTGCGCTGGCGACGGGGCTTGGCGGCTACTCCTTCGGGCCGATCGGGCCGGTGCAACGCCTCGCGCGGATTGCCGCCGGGGTTGCGGTCCTGGTTCCCGATCTCCCGATCGCGGGGGTTAGCGCCGCCGTGGTAGCGGCGGCGTTGCTGGTCGAAAGCCGGATGTCCGCTTCATCCGTCCAGCGGCGGACGGAGAACCAACAAAAGGGAGGCTAGAGATGTTGAAGCGTTGCAGCGTATTGGCCGTTGCCGGCCTGCTGGCGGCCGCGGTCGCAATGCCTGCCGAGGCGCAGAGGCGGCAGATCAAGATGTCGACGATCGCGCCGGGCTCGTCGATGTACCTGGTCATGACGACGTTCGCCACTCTGGTGAACCAGGGCCAGAAGGATTTCGAGATCACCGTCGACGCCACCGGCACCGCGACCAAGCACATGGTCGACGTGGCGCGCGGGTCGATCGACATGTCGATGACCGCGCCGGTCGCTATTACGTGGATGAAAAACGGAACCCGGGTCTACAAGAAGCTCAAGGGCGTCAAGGAACTGGCCAAGAAGCTGAGGATCGTGTTCTGGTTTCCGGCCGGCGCCTACCACTTCACGGTCTATGAGAGTTCCGGCATCAAGACGCTCGCCGACCTCAAGGGCAAGCGCGCCTATATCGGTCCGCCGTCCGGCGGCCAGCTCGTGACCGGGCTCGCCTTCGTCAAGGCGGTGACCGGGCTCGACCCCAAGAAGGGCGACTTCAAGAGCGTGAACCTCAACTTCGCCTCGGCCCTGCAGGGGTTCCAGGACCGCCAGATCGACGTCTACACCATCGCCTGCCTCGATCCCTGCGCGCAGCTCCAGCAGGTCGCGGCAACCTCCAAGATCCGGTTCCTCGGCCTGCCGAACGCGGCCGACCTCCGCAAGACGCCGGCGCTGAAGAAATTCTTCAAGCCGCTCGGCCGGATCGACGGAGTCATCAAGAAGGGCGCCTACGGCTCGGCCCAGGCGAACGAGGCCGATGTCTACAGCAACGGCGCGATCCTCGGCGTCACGGCGCGCGAGGGGCTCGACAACGACACCGTCTACGCGATGACCAAGCTGTTCTGGTCGAACCTCGAGGGTCTCCGCTCAAGCGCGCCCTATATGGACGCGGTGTCGCTCGAATTCGCCACCCAGAAGGGGAACATGGAGTTCCATCCCGGCGCCATGAAATACTACAAGGAAGCCGGCATCTGGAAGCAATAGACGTTCGGATTTAGCCGGCGCCGGTCACTCCACCCTCTGCCGGCCCGGTCGAACCGGGCGAGAGCAGGCGCGTGAGGATCGAGACCGAAAACAAGTCCCGGATCGTCGAAGCGCTTGCCGCAAGGGCGCGGCGGCGCAAGGGCGGCGGCGCCGGGGCCGCCCGGTTCGTCGCGCAATTCTATCGAGACGTGGCGGAGGCCGATCTCGCGGCGGCCGGCGATCGCCGGGCGCTCGGCGGCGCGATGTCGCTCTGGGAGCTGCTGCGGACCCGCGAGCGCGGCAAGCCGAATATCCGGGTCTTCAACCCCGACACCCGGGCGGACGGATGGACCTCGCCGCACACCGTGGTCGACATCGTCAACGACGACATGCCGTTTCTCGTCGATTCGGTGACCGCGGAGATCAACCGGCAGAATTTTTCGATCCATCTGGTGGTTCACCCGATCGTGGCGGTCGAGCGGGACCGGGCGGGGCGGCTGAAAAAACTCTGCGGGACCGGCGCCGCGAGGGCCGAATCGGTGATGCATTTCGAGATCACCGAGCTGCGCCGGCCCGATTCCCTCGAACGGCTGCGCTCGGGGCTGGAAGCGGTTCTTGTCGATGTCCGCGCCGCGGTCGAGAATTTGACCGCGATGCAGGCGCGGCTCGCCGAGGCCGCCGAGGATCTGGAAAGCGACCCGTCGCGGGCCTCCCGAGAGGAAATCGCCGAGGCGGGGGCGTTTCTCCGCTGGCTCGATGACAGCAGCTTCACCTTCATCGGCTACCGCGAATACGACTTCGCCAGGCGGGGCGGGGCGGTCCGGCTGAAGCGGGCGCGGGCGCCCGGGCTCGGGATCCTGCGCAACCCGGCGCGCAGCGTGTTGACCGGCTGGCGGGACGGCGCGGTTCTGCCCGAAATCGCGGCCTATTGCGAGGATCCGCGCCCGCTCTCGGTCTCCAAGGCGAACGGCCGCTCGCCGGTCCACCGGTCGGTCCATCTCGACACCGTGATGGTCAAGAAATTCGGGCGGGGCGGCCGGGTTTCCGGCGTCCGCATCTTCGTCGGCCTGTTCACCCCGCTGGTCCATCGACAAAGCCTCTCGGACATCCCCATGCTCGCCCGCAAGGCGGCGACGGTGGTCGCGCGCTCGGGCTTCCCGCCGGACAGCCATAACGCGATGTCGCTGCTGCAGATCCTCGAATCGCTGCCGCGCAGCGATCTGTTCCAGTATTCCGACGACGACCTGCTGCGGACCGCGCTCGGCGTCCTGCAGATCCGCGGCAGCCAGAAGGTCGCGCTGTTCGCCAGGCGCGACGCCTTCAACCGGTTCGTCTCCTGCCTGATCTACGTGCCGCGCGAACGCTACACCGCGCAGCTGCGGGGAATCATGCGGGAGATCGTCGAGCAGGGGTTCGGCGCCCGGGTCTCGGTGATCTACCTCGAGGTCTCCGACGAGGCGCATGCGAGAGTGCAGTTCATCGTCCCCACCCCGGCGGAGGGGCCGGTCGAATTCGATCTGCAAGCGATCGAGAACCGGCTCGCCGAGGCGGGAAGCGACTGGCGGGACGCGTTCAGCCAGGCCCTCGCCGAGACCCATGGCGAGGCCGAAGGGCTGGAGGTTTACGAGCTCTACGAGGACGCTTTCCCGGCGAGCTATCGCGAACGCCACGGCGCCGGGCAGGCGCTGACCGATATCGCGAAGATCGAGAGCGTCCTCCGCACGGGTACGATCGCGGCCGACCTCTGCCGCCCTGCCGGCCTTGACGATTTCTGGGTCCATTTCAGGATCTACCACCCGGACCAGCCGCTGCCGCTGTCCGACGTCCTGCCGATGCTGGAGAATATGGGCCTCCGCGTGATCGGCGAGACCGCGCACAGGATCGTCCGCAAGGGCGCCGGGCGGGACGTCTGGCTGCACGATTTCGGCATGCAGACGAAGCACCGGCGGCCGGTCGATCTCGACCGCGCGAAGCACAATTTCGAAGCCCAGTTCATCGAAATCCGGCGCGGCGGGATCGAGAACGACGGCTTCAACGCCCTGGCGCTGGCGACCGGGCTCCACTGGCGCCAGATCGCCATGCTGCGGGCCTATTGCAAATATCTGCGCCAGGCCGCGATCCCGTTCAGCCAGTCCTATATGGAGGAAACGCTTCTCGCCAATCCGGAGATCGCCGAGGCGATCGTCGCGCTCTTCGGGTCGATCTTCGATCCCGATCTTGCGCCGGACCGCCGCGGCCGCCGGTCCTCGCGTATCCGCAACCGCCTCGCCGCCGCGCTCGATGCGGTGGAGGACCTCGACCAGGACCGCATTCTCAGGCGCTATCTGAACCTGGTGCTGGCGACGCTGAGGACCAACTACTACCAGCGCGGCGCCGACGGGGCGCCGAAGCCCCATATCTCCTTCAAGATCGACTCGAACGCCGTCGAGGACCTGCCCCGGCCCGCGCCCATGTTCGAGATTTTCGTCTACGCGCCGCGCATGGAGGCGATCCATCTGCGCGGCGGCAGGGTCGCGCGCGGCGGCATCCGCTGGTCCGACCGGCGGGAGGACTTCCGCACCGAGATTCTCGGGCTGATGAAGGCGCAGATGACCAAGAACGCCGTCATCGTTCCGACCGGCTCCAAGGGCGGGTTCGTGGTCAAGCGCCCGCCGCCGGCGGACGCCGGGCGCGACGCCGTCATCGCCGAGGGCATCGCCTGCTACCGGACGATGATCTCGGGTCTGCTCGACCTGACCGACACCATAACCCCCGGCGGCGTGGTCCACCCCGACCGCGTCGTCCGCCGCGACGGCGACGATCCCTATCTCGTGGTCGCCGCCGACAAGGGGACCGCCAGCTTCTCCGATATCGCCAACGAGGTCGCCCGCCTCTACGGCTTCTGGCTCGACGACGCCTTCGCCTCGGGCGGGTCGATCGGCTACGACCACAAGGGCATGGGGATCACCGCCCGCGGCGCCTGGGAATCGGTCAAGCGCCATTTCCGCGAGCTGGGCGCCGATATCCAGTCCGGCGACTTCACCTGCGTCGGCATCGGCGACATGAGCGGCGACGTGTTCGGCAACGCCATGCTGCTCTCCGGACGCATCAGGCTGGTCGGCGCCTTCAACCACCTGCACATCTTCGTCGATCCGGACCCGGACCCGGCGGCGGGCCTCACCGAGCGCAAACGGCTCTTCGAAATGCCGCGCAGCGCGTGGACCGACTACGACGCGAAATCGATCTCGGCGGGCGGCGGCGTGTTCGAGCGCCGTGCCAAGGCGATCGCGGTGACGCCGGAGATGCGCCGCGCGCTCGACCTGCCGCCGGGCGACAGCCTGACGCCGAACCAGCTGATCCGGGCGCTGATAAGGGCGCCGGTGGATCTGCTCTGGTTCGGCGGCATCGGCACCTATGTCAAGGCGCCGCGGGAGACCCACCAGGATGTCGGGGACCGGGTGAACGACCCGGTCCGCGTCGATGCGGACGCGCTGCGCTGCCGCGTCGTCGGCGAGGGCGCCAATCTCGGCTTCACCCAGCGCGGGCGTATCGCCTACGCGCTCGGCGGCGGGCGGATCAACGCCGACTTCATCGACAACTCGGGCGGCGTATCGACCTCCGACCGCGAGGTCAACATCAAGATCCTGCTCGGCGAGGCGCTCGCCGCCGGCAGGCTCTCGCGCGCCGGGCGCGACAGGCTGCTCGCCGAGATGACCGGCGAGGTCGCCCGGCAGGTGCTGGGCGACAATTACCGCCAGAGCATGGCCCTGACCCATTTCGAGACCGAGGGCGGCCGGCTGATCGGCAAGGCGTCCCGCCTGATCCGCGCCCTCGAACGGGCGGGCCATCTCGACCGCGGGTCCGAGTTCCTTCCCGACGACGAAACCCTCGACGAGCGCAAGGCCGCCGGCCTCGGCCTCACCCGGCCCGAACTCGCGGTGCTGCTCTCCTACGCCAAGCTCGCGCTCTATGACGACATCCTGGCGAGCGACATCCCCGACGATCCGTCGCTCATCCAGGATGTCGGCTACTACTTCCCGCGACCGATCCGCGACAGGTTCGGCGACCTGATCCCGGGCCACCGGCTGCGCCGGGAGATCAGCGCCACCTATGTCGTCAACAGCATGACCAACCGGGCCGGGCCGACCTTCGTGCAGGAGGCGGTGGACCGGACCGGCGCCGCGCCGGCCGAGGTGGTGAAGGCCTATCTGATCAGCCGGCGCATCTTCGATCTTTCCCGCCTGTGGCGGGAAATCGAGGCGCTCGACACTATCGCGAGCGCGGCGATTCAGACCCGGCTCAACCTCGACATCCTGCGGCTGATCGAGCGCAGCACGATCTGGCTGCTACGCAACGGTCCGCGGCCGCTCGAGATCAATCTGACGATCGAACGTTTTTCCGGGGGAATCCGGACCCTTGCCGGCAAGCTCGACCGGTTCATCGCCGAGGAAACCCGGGCGGAGATCGAACGCGAGGTGCGGCAGGCGGTCGAGGCGGGCGTGCCGGAACCGCTGGCGCGCGAAATCGCCAGGCTGGAGCCGCTTTATTCGGGCTGCGACATCGTCCGTATCGCGACCGGGCGCAAGCGCGGCGTCGAAGACGTGGCGCGGGTCTATTTCACCATCGGCCGCAGGCTCGGGCTCGACTGGCTGCGCCGATGCGCGGCCATGCTGCCCGCCGACACCGAATGGCAGGGGGCGGCCGCCGCCGCGGTGGTCGACGATTTCTATCTCCAGCAGAGCGAGCTGACACTCCGCATCCTCGACGACGCCGGCCGCGCCCGGGACCCCGCGGCCGAGCGCTGGTGGACCGCGAACCAGCGGAGCGTGAGCCGCGCGGAGAGCGTCGTCGCCGACCTCCGCGCCGCCGGCACTGCCGACCTGGCGATGCTCACCGTCGCCAACCGGGAGATCAGGAGCCTGGTCGCCCGCCCTTCGATACGCCGCTTCACGGCTACTCGGGGTGAGGGAGGGGCAAAGCAAACCGGTTTTCCTCATCCCGAGTAGCCCCGGACTTGATCCGGGGCGTATCGAGGGACGCCGCCAAGGCTCCAACCGAACCGGACAGACTGCTAGCTCGCGAGCTGCGGGCCCATCTGGTTGATCGCGCCGGTCTCGAGGTTGAAGGCGATCCGGTTGATCCGGTCCAGATTGGTTCCGGTCACCCGGATGAAGCGCGCATCGTCGGGGTAGTCGATCGAATGGATCTTGCCGTCGGCATAGATCCCCGCGTGGCCCGGCATCAGGCGGTAGGATTTTTCCGGCTTGACCGCGCCGTGGCCGGCATCGGACCCGTCGTCGAGACGCTCCCATTCGACCATGTCGGTGTATTCGGTCGCCTGGCCGTAGATCGCCCAGGACGCGCCGTGATCGTGCGGCGGGGAGGTCCGCGCCTCGGCGTTGATATGGGACAGCACCTGGAAGCCCAGCCCGGGGTCGTCGTACAGCACCCGAACCCCGCGCTCGACGCCCGGCCCGCAATATTCGTCGACGAATTCGGGCACCTGCAGCAGCCGTTCGAGGTCGCTGCGGATCTTTTCGCGGCCTCCAGGGCCGGGATCCTCGCCGAGATGCCTGCGGCAGTCCTGACAGAACTCTTCCAGCGTGTAAGCCATGTCTCTTGCTCCCTCGCTCTCTGGAACGGTCTCCGATCCATGGTGCCACAAGGGCCGGGAACGGTGCTAGTCTCGACCCATGGCCGATTCCGCCCCGACCGACCCGCCGCCCGCCGGCAAGCGCGCGCAGTTCGCCTGGTGCCTCTACGATTGGGCCAATTCGGGCTTTCCCACCGTCATCGTCACCTTCGTCTTCGCCGCCTATTTCTCGCGCGCGGTGGCCGAGAACACCATCCAGGGCACCGCCGCCTGGGGCCAGGCGCTCGCCGTCTCGGGCGTGCTGATCGCCGTCATCAGCCCGATCCTCGGCTCGATCGCCGACCGCAGCGGACGGCGCAAGCCATGGCTCGGCGTCTTTGCCGCGATCACCATCGTCGCCACGGCGTTCCTCTGGGAAACCCGCCCCGACCCGGCGGATGCGCTCTGGGCGCTGGCGTTCTTCGTCATCGCCAACACCGCCTTCGAGATCGGCAACGTGTTCTACAACGCGATGCTCCCCGGGCTGGCGACGAAGGAGCGGATCGGGCGGCTGTCGGGCTGGAGCTGGGGCCTCGGCTATCTCGGCGGGCTTTGTTGTCTCGGCCTGCTGCTGGTGCTGTTCGTCCAGGCCGAGACCCCGCTTTTCGGGCTCGACAAGGAGCAGGCCGAGCACATCCGCATCGTCGGGCCGATGGTGGCGCTCTGGTTCGCGGTTTTCGCCATCCCGATCTTCCTCTGGGTGCCCGACGAGGCGGGAGGCAAGGTCGCCGCCGGAAAGGCGATCCGCGAGGGTCTTGCCCAGCTCGTCGGCACGCTGCGCGAGATCCGGCAGCACGCCAATATCGTGCGCTTCCTGCTGGCCCGGCTGTTCTATGTCGACGGGATGAACACCATGTTCGCCTTCGGCGGCATCTACGCCGCCGGCACGTTCGGCATGTCGTTCGAGGAAATCATCCAGTTCGGCATCGCGCTCAACGTCACCGCCGGGCTGGGCGCGGCCGGCTTCGCCTGGCTCGACGACCGGATCGGGTCCAAGCGCACGGTCCAGATCGGCATTCTCGGGCTGATCGCCTTCGGCGTGCCGCTGCTGGTGGTCGAAACCAAGACCGCGTTCTGGCTGCTGGCGTTGCCGCTCGGCATCTTCATGGGGCCGGTCCAGGCGGCGAGCCGGACCCTGATGGCCCATCTCGCCCCGGTCGATCTGCGGACCGAGATGTTCGGGCTCTTCGCGCTGTCGGGCAAGGTCACCTCCTTCGCCGGACCCGCGGTGCTCGCCTGGGCGACGCTCGCCTTCGAATCGCAGCGCGCCGGAATGGCGACGATCATCGCCTTCTTCGTAATCGGGTTCGCGCTGATGACCCTGGTCGCCGCGCCCAGACGCTAGGGCGGAAGCCCGCGCGGTTGCCCGCCCTCAGGGTGAGGGTTTTTTCCTCATCCCGAGTAGGCGCGCGAGCGCCGTATCGAGGGACGCCCCCTACAGCCCCAGCGCGCCGGCGAGGAAGGCCGCGATCGCCTCATCGGTTCCCGCCGGGTCTTCGAGATGGGGGAAATGGTCGATCCCGGCGAGCAGCCGCGCCTCGGCATGGGGCACGGCGCGGGCGATGTTTTCGAGCTGTCCGGCGACGCCATAGGCGTCGTTCCCGCCGTGCAGCGCGAGCAGCGGTCCCGCGATCCCCGCGAGCGCCGGCACGATGTCCCAGTCGGCGGCGAAGATTTCGAGCCAGGTCGCCGACCAGCACGCAGCGACATCCGCCGCCTTGGCGCCGTGAAACCGGGCCATCCATGCCGGCAGGGTTCCCTCGGCGGCGTGTTTCCGGAAACGGTGGAGATGCGCCTCCGCGCGCGGATCGCGGTGGACGTGGGACGACAGGCTCACCGTCGCCTTCAACCCGGCCGGGTTCCCGGCCGCGTGGAGCAGGGCGATCGTGCCGCCGTCGCTGTGGCCGATCGCGGCGTGGTCCCGGATGCCGGCGAGGCGGAGGATTTCCGGCAGCCGCGCGGCCTCCTGCTCGATGAAGTCGATCGGGAAGGGGGCACGCCCGTCGGACCGGCCGTAGCCCCGGCGGTCATAGGCGAAGGCGCCGGTGCCGAGCCGGCGGCCGAGCCGCGCCGGCAGGCCGCGCCAGGTCTCGACCGAGCCGAGCCCGTCATGGAGAAAGACCAGCGCCGGCCTGCCGGCGACCGGCTCGGCGCACCATTCGCCGTGGAGCCGCGCGCCGTCGAGCGCGATGGCGACCGCGCGGCCGTTCAATCGCCGCCCTCGATCCAGCCCTCGGGAACGCCGTAGCGGCTCATCGTCTCGTCGAGCCCCGCCTCGTATTCCTGCCACGGCAGATGGTTGTAGCTGTAGCCGGAGATCACGAAGCCGGGTCCGGCATAGAATTTCTCGTATTGCGCGTGGCGGCCGGCGAATTCCGAGCCCAGCAGATCCCAGGCGAGCTTGAGCACCTTCATGCGCTCGATGGCGCTCTGCCCGGGGACCGACCAGTAGGTCTCGAAAATCTCGCGCATCTCGGGGTCGCGGACCACCGAGATGTCGGCCGGCATCTGGAACGGGCCGCCGCCCAGGAGTTCGCGCACCTCGTCGCAGATCTGGCCGTAGGCCATGGTGCAGAAATGGAGCGCGGCATACATGTAGCGCCGGTTCACGTTGACATAGCCCGGCGCGTATTCCTCGAAATTCTCGATCTGGCCTTCGATCATCGCCTCCAGCCCCGACAGCCTGGCGGCAAGATTGCCGAGCGTGGTCTGGACCGCCGGGATGTGGCCGACATTGTTCATGTCGGTCACCCGCCGGGCGACCGCGAGGATCAGCTTCAGCTTCTCCAGGAAGCGGATGTTGGACTGGTGGTTGCCCATCGCGTGGCTCGGCGAGCGGACATAGATCTCGCGCGACATCTCGGCGTTGTCGTGGACCACGACCCGCTCCCACGGCACCTTCACGTCCTTGAAGATGACCATCGAATCGGTCTCGTCGAAGCGCCAGGCGAGCGGGTTGTCGAACTCGCTGACGGCGTGCTGCTCGAACGGTTTGCGCGACCAGATCGAGATCCCCTCGGCATTGAGGGGCACGCCGCAGGTGATCGATTCCTTGACCTGGCTCGGGCCGAGCGGCAGCAAATTCCCCACCCAGGTCTCATTGGCGAAGATCGCCGAGGTCCCCAGCATCTTCATCCCGTTGAGGGTGACGCCGGCATCGTCCTCGCCGGTCACCCGGAGCGTCGGCACGATCATCCCCTCGCGCTCGTACATCTCCGGCTTGCGGGCGCCCTGGGGCGGCAGGACGGTATAGGTCGCGCACACATCGTTCTCGCGCATGTGCCGGTAATAGGCGACCATGTTGCGGCCGAAACCCTGGCCGATGGCCTCGAATATGTCCGGGCGCATGGCGAGCCCGGTGACGAAGCTGGCGACATGGTCGGGGGAGCGGCCGAGCAGCCCGTGGGTCCAGGAGGCGATCCGGCGGTGGGTCTCCAGCCGCTTGCGGAGGTCGTCCTTGGTCTTCGGCATCAGGAACCAGCTCGAGTAGCGCTCGCCGTCCTCCTCGAACGACATGGTGTCGACGTTCTCGGGCGCGCGCTTGCGGTCGTAGAGCATCGCGAAGGACCGGGCGCCGTTCCTGAACGCGGGGTGGACGGTCACGTCGTCCACCTGCTCACCCCCGATATAGACCTTGCGCCCGTCCCGCAGGCTTTCCAGATGCTCCGCGCCGGTTTTCAGCATGACGGCTCTGGAACGCAGGTCAGACACGAAGCCAAAATGGCAAAGTGTCTTACGATTGGAGGTGCGACTACCTGATCCATATGGCGTAGAGGCATTTTGCACTTATTGCCATGCAAGAAATCTATCATTTAGCTCAGCAACTCGACTAGGCGCTGCCGGACATCATCGATTCCCACCAATTCTGTCAATAGAAATTCAACATTGTCAGGTGCATGTGCCATCCGCGCCGCCACTATTTCGTCGTAGTCGATCTCCAGCAACTCACAGAACTCCCGGCCTGTCATTGCTTCTTCCACTGAGATTTTTTTCTTGCCCTCATATATCGCTATGTTACCTTCTTGATTGAATGCACAAAAATGTGCTGAGACCGTATATTGGATGTGCCGTGCATTTCGTTCAATGAAACGGTGAATAGCCTGATGTTCGGCGCTTGCCTTTTTTGTATCGAAGACATGCCCATCTTTAAGTTCGATAATATAGCAATTTTGCCTGCCGTGACGTCTCTTGAACACCATAAAGTCCGGCTCGGCACCAGAGAAATCAAGCGTCCGGCAGTCCTTCATCTGCTTCTTCCTGACGAGACGCACGCCATCGTCCATGATTTCTTGCTGCAGGAAGGTATCAAGGTCCGGAACGGTGGGCACCATATTGGCAATGATACGCTCCAGCTCATTGCCAGATGCGATCACAGTCGATTGTATTTTGCTGATTAGCGCGCCTAGTTCCGGATCACCAAATAGCCGTTCGTAGGCTCCTGAGGCGTTCTTGGGCGCTGCGTCTCTAAGTCGTGCCATGGTCACCCTTTGATGTCGCAACCCAAGAACGTCCGACCGCATTGGCGAGCGGCTTCAAATACGGTGAAGGCTCCCGCGGCCGGGTCAATGACGAAATCCCCCTCGTTGCTCACTGCGGACATCAGCGACCGTTGGAGGTCCACCGGTTTCGCGTGTGGGTGCGCTTTTCTATCAACCTTCTCTTCGACGATGTCAGTAATAGTGTGTATCTTCCATACTCCCTTTGCTCGTCGAGGCTCCTTCTGAAGGACAACACAGTACTCGGCTCGTCGTCTCGTGCGGTAGCCCATCCCGAAGGTTCCCTTGTCCCAAGTGACCAAATCGACAACGTCTAAGCGTGTACCGCCGAGCCAATCCCGAAAGCCTTGGCAAAGGTGGAATTTGTCCATCCAGAGGAAAAGGTGACCGGATGGCAGGAGCACACGATCTATGCCGCGAACAAATCGGCCAATCGTCGCTTCTGACATTTGCTCCAGCAAAGCACGACGTTTCCCGCGCTGTTCACCTTCATTGCCGTATTTGAGCTTCTCGAGTAGTCCGCGATACTGCGGATCGAGAAACGCTACCGGGATAGCTGCTTCCGGTAGGCTGGAGAGAAAATCCAACCCATCCATCTTGAGGCGCTCATTCGGTATCAAGTCTGGTGGTAATTCGAACAGCGGTGCCTCGACAGTCCTCTGACCCGAAAATACTGTTGCCTGCGACCTTTGGTTTGTCTCACCATCGGGGTCCATTATCGCTTGAGCGTTTCTCGTCATGCTGCGGCACCTTGTTGCGAGCTAGTTTTCTTGCGAACCAATAAAGCACAGGCATCCTGACAGTTTCGCGCTACATGTACGGGTGTGCTTCGCCTGTAGACCAACATAGATTCCGTTTTCATAGTATCGCATTCACAGCCGAATCACGCTGCATCTCGCTGAGACAATTTATTTCTCCGCGCCCGCTTTGGCCGCCCCGGCGCGGCGGAACTCCCCGAGCGTCATCGCGCCGGCATAGATCTCGAAGCAGATGCCGTTGGGATCGTTGAAGAAGATCGCGTAGCTGCCGCTGCCGCCGTCGAGCCCGCCGCCCTCGGGTCCCTGGACATAGGGGC
The DNA here is from genome assembly GCA_965205995.1 of Alphaproteobacteria bacterium. Lineage (GTDB taxonomy): Bacteria > Pseudomonadota > Alphaproteobacteria > MPNO01 > MPNO01 > MPNO01. The sequence goes on from OZ242200.1 coordinate 3,512,835, forward strand.
CGTCGATCTCGATTCCGGCCGCCGCGAGCCTCGCTTCCCAGGCCTTCACCTCGGCGACGCTCGCCGCCGGCAGCGCGATGTGGTGGACGCCTGTGGGCTCGGTCTTGGAATTGCCGCTCGCCAGGCGCTCGCCGTCCTCGAACAAGGCGAGCGAGTGGTGGCGCTCGCCGTCGAGCGAGACGAAGGCGACCCGGCCCACCGGCGCAAGGTCGATGCTGGTGAGCTCGCCGCCGATCGTCTCCAGGAACGCGATTTCCTCGTCGAGGTCGCGGACATGAAGCCCGACATGGCCGATCGAAAGACGCGACATCGCGCCGCCTCCCCGGTAAGCGGTCCGCCGCGACCGCAATTTCATCGCCAAGATTATCGCATTGCCGGCTCCAAGGCGACCGGGCGGTCTGAACCGTAGCATCAGGATTCCCCGACAAGGCGCTGGCGCGCCTGCCCGGGACAGGGATCGCCGGTCGCCGGAAAGCCGTGCATCGAAGGGCCGTCCTGTCCCCGGGGGACGCGAAAATAGTACCGTTTCGGGACAATGTTTCACGTGAAACATAGGTCAACAATGCTGACTTATGTTTCACGTGAAACATTAGGCGCTCGATAAGCTAGGCGAGCAGGGTGCGCCGCAGGAAACTCAGCAGGTGGATCACCGCGTATTCGCGCACCTGGCCCCGGTCGCCCGGCAGGGCGATGCTCTGGGTCAGCGTGCCGGCGCCGGTGGCGATTGCCATGCGGGCGAGCCCGGGCGGGACGTCCTCGTCGGGCTCGCGGCCGATCGCCGCGATCCCGACCGAGGCGCCGAAATCGGCCCGCACCCGGTTCGCCGCCTCCGCCGCGCGGGCCTCGCCGGTGGCGGAAGAGGCTGCCGGCGCGCCGCCCCAGGGGCCCAGCGTGCCGCCGATGAAAATCTCCATCCCGGGGTCGATCCGGGTCAGCCGCGAAGCGGCGAGCCCGCCGGTGAAACCTTCCGCCACCGCGAGCGTCCGGCCCGATTCGCGGAGCGCCGCGAGCACCACCGATTCCATCGTCTCGTCGTCGACGCCGAAGATCGCATCGCCGAGCAGGCCGCGGATCAGCGCCTCCTCCTCGGCCAGCATGCCGGCGGCGGCGGCCTCGTCGGGGGCCTTGGCGGTGATCCGCACCTTGAGGCCGTCGGCGCCCGAGGCCTGGAAGGCGAGCGTCGGGTTGCCGATATCGTCGAGCGCATCGATACGGTCGGCGAGGATCTCGGCGAGCCCGGATTCGCTCTGCCCCCAGGTGCGCAGCACCCGGCTGCGGATCACCGCCGCCCCGCCGGAGCGTTTCAGGAGGTCGGGCAGCACCGTTCCCTCCATCATCGTCCGCATCTCGTAGGGCACCCCCGGCACGGCGTAGATCACCCTGTCGCCGACCGGGCAGACCAGGCCGGGCGCGGTGCCCGGCATCTGCTCGATGGGGCGGCCGCCGGCCGGGATGTCGGCCTGGCGCCGGTTGTTCTCGGTCATGACCCGGCCGCGCGCGCTGAACAGCGCGACGATGCGCTGCTCGACCTCCGGGTCGCGGCGCAGCTCCACCCCCATCACCCGGGCGATCGACTCGCGGGTGATGTCGTCCTGGGTCGGGCCGAGCCCGCCGCAGCAGATCACCGCCTCGCTGCGGTCGAGCGCCTGGCGGATGCAGAACTCCATGCGCCCGGCATTGTCGCCGACCTTGACCTGGAAATGGGAGTCGATGCCGATCAGCGCCAGCCGCTCGCCGATCCAGGACGAGTTGGTGTCGACGATCTGGCCGAGCAGCAGCTCGGTGCCGATGGCGACCACTTCGCAGCGCAAGCCCGCCCCCCCAGCCCTTGCCTTAAGCCGCGCGCTTTTCGGGTCCGCGCCGGCCGGGCGAGATCGAGCACTGGCCGCGGTCCGGGTTGGGCTCGACCTCGCGGTCGACGATCTCGGCCAGCGCGTCGGCGCCGCCGACATAGTTTCCCTCGATCCAGATCTGCGGCACCGTGATCGGCGTCTTGGGGCCGACGATCGGCTTAACCCGCGCCAGCATCTCGTAGAGCGACCCCGGCTCGCGCACCACGTCGTGATAGGCGTAGTCGATCCCCGCCTGGTCGAGATAGCCCTTGGCGCGGACGCAATGCGGGCAGGTCGCCTTGCCGAACACCCGGTTGCCGCCGATCGGCGCGCGCCTGGCATGCGCCTCGATGATCGCCTGGGTCAGCACGCCGCGGTTGAGCGCCGCGCCCTGGCTGACGATGCGGCCCTCCACCAGGACGATCGGCGCGTGCCAGCCGCCTTTGGGCAGCGGCTTCCACCACTCCGACAGCCAGTCCCTTGTATCGACCTCGACCGGGACGCCGCCGAGCTCGGTTTCGACCACGTCGGCGATCACGTCCCGGGTCAGCGAGCATTCGCCGCAGGGGATCTTCACCTTGAACGGCCCCCACGCGCCCGCCCAACGATAAAGTGTGACCTTGACCGGCTCCATCCTGTCTACCCTGTTTGACCGAGCCCGATTGTTCGCCGAAGATGAAGATGGCGATCCGCCCGGAGGCGGTGGCGAGTCTACACGAATCCGCGCGGGGCCGGGGCGCCAAAAGGAAACGCCGTGCTCGACCCGGTGCCGATCGCGCTCGAAGAAATCTACGTTCCGGCCAAGCGGCGCCGCACCCGGGACGACGCCAGGGTCGACGCGCTCGCCCTCGACATCCTGGAAAACGGCCTCAAGAATCCGATCCTCGTGCGCCGCGACGAGGAGCGCTTCGTCCTGTTGGAGGGGCTGCACCGCCTGGAAGCGGTCCGCGCGCTCGGCGAGGAGACGGTCGCGGCCCTGGTCGTCAGCGCCCGGCGGCGCTAGACCCCCTTGCCCGCCATGCGCTGGCGGTGCCGCGCGCCGAGCGCGTGCCAGTAAGACGGGTCCCACCAGCGCACCGCGAGGCCGGACGGCGACGGCAGGACGTGGATTTCGGTCCCGCCCGGATGCACCTCCTGCACCCCGTAATCGACCCGTTTGAGGCCGAACGCGGCGCGCAAGAAGACCTGCGCCGGGCGCTTGGCGGTGAAGGCGAGGATGGCCGGGCGGAACGCCTCGATCTTGGCGCCGAGCGCCGCGGCGTCGTCGCCGCGTCCGGTCAGATCCGCATCCGCGCCCCACTCGGTCTTGTTGATGTCGGTCAGGCCGAGGCCGTGGCGCGGCAGCTCGCCGAACTCGGCCGGGGAAAGCCGCCGCCCGGTCAGCCCGGCCTCGGCGAGTATGGCCCAGAACTTGTTGCCCGGCCCGGCATAGGGCAGGCCGAGCCTGGCCGAGACGGCGCCGGCGGCGCTGCCGCAGAGCAGCGTCACCACCCCGGGCTCGATGGTGTCGGGAAGGACCGGCGCGTCAGAGGGCACGGAAGAAGTCGTTGCCCTTGTCGTCGACCACGATGAAGGCCGGGAAGTCCCGCACCTCGATGCGCCAGACCGCCTCCATCCCGAGCTCCTGGTACTCGATGCAGTCGACCCTGGTGATGCAGTCCAGGGCGAGCCGTGCCGCCGAGCCGCCGATCGAGCCGAGATAGAAGCCGCCATTTTCCTTGCAGGCGGCGGTGACCGCGGGCGAGCGGTTGCCCTTGGCCAGCATGACATGGCTGCCGCCCGCCTCCTGGAACTGGGCGACATAGGAATCCATGCGCCCCGCGGTGGTCGGGCCGAAGGAGCCCGACGCGTAGCCCTCGGGCGTCTTCGCCGGCCCGGCGTAGTAGACCATGTGGTCGCGCAGATAGCCGGGCATCGCCTCGCCCGCGTCGAGCCTCGCCTTGATCCTGGCATGGGCCGCGTCGCGCGCGACCACCATCGAGCCGGTGAGCGCAAGACGGGTCTTGATCGGGTGCTGGCTGAGGGTCTTGCGGATCTCCGCCATCGGCCGGTCGAGATCGATCTTCACCACCTCGCCGCCGAGGCTCGCCTCGTCGATATCCGGCAGATAGCGGGCGGGGTTGGTCTCCAGCTCCTCGAGGAAGATCCCGTCCCGGGTGATCTTGCCGAGCGCCTGGCGGTCCGCCGAGCACGAGACCCCGAGCCCGATCGGCAGCGACGCGCCGTGGCGCGGCAGGCGGATGACCCGGACGTCGTGGCAGAAATACTTGCCGCCGAACTGGGCGCCGATCCCCGTATTGCGGGTGAGTTCGAGGATTTGCTGTTCCATCTCCAGGTCGCGGAAGGCGTGCGCCCGCTCCGAGCCCTTCGTCGGGAGGGTGTCGAGATAGCGCGTGCTGGCGAGCTTGACCGTCTTCAGGTTGAACTCGGCCGACATGCCGCCGATGCAGATGGCGAGGTGATAAGGCGGGCACGCCGCGGTGCCGATTGTGCGGATCTTCTCGTCGAGGAAGGCGAGCATCGCCTCGGGGTTGAGCCGCGCCGGGGTCTCCTGGAACAGGAAGGACTTGTTGGCCGAGCCGCCGCCCTTGGCGATGAACAGGAACCCGTACTCGCCGCCCTCGCCGGCGTAGATCTCGATCTGCGCCGGCAAGTTGGTCCCGGTGTTCACCTCCTCGTACATGGAGATCGGCGCGAGGTTGGAATAGCGCAGATTGCGCTCGGTGTAGGTCTTGTGGATGCCGGCGGCGAGCGCCGCGGTGTCGCCGCCCCCGGTCCACACACGCTCGCCCTTCTTGCCCATGACGATCGCGGTGCCGGTGTCCTGGCACATCGGCAGCACCCCGCCGGCGGCGATATTGGCGTTCTTCAGCAGGTCGTAGGCGACGAACCGGTCGTTGTCCGAGGCTTCCTTGTCGTCGAGGATGGCGGCGAGCTGGGCGAGATGGCCCGGCCTCAGGAAATGCGAGATGTCGAAGAATGCCCGCTCCGCGAGAAGGCCGAGCGCCTGCGGCTCCACCGTCAGCATGTCCTCGCCGCGGAACCGGTCGACGCCGACATGGTCGGACGAGAGCTTGCGATAGGGGGTCGCGTCGTCCGCGAGCGGGAACAGCGCGTGGTAGGCGAATTCCGACATGTCATCGTCTCCCTGCGGGGCCGGCTCCCTGAACATAGGATTGCCGCGGCAGCCGACCAACCCGCCCGGCGGATTTCCCCCCGCCCGGGGTCGCCGCGGAGGACGGGAGAATCCTATCGTTTCAGGCTAATGTTTCACGTGAAACATAGGTCAACATCGCTGACTTATTCTTCTGATGAAAATTTCTGCTTGACTCGGGACGGGTTTTGAGGTAGATATGCCATCCTCGCTTCCCGGGAAAGCCCGTCGATCGCGCCGGCGAGCGCATCGAAGCTGTCGATCACCGCGTCGGCCCCGAGCGCGGAGGCCGGCATCGGGCAGTAGCCGAAGCTGACCGCGATGAAGGGGATCCGGGCGGCGCGCGCGGCGTCGGCGTCGATCGGGCTGTCGCCGACCATTACCGCCGGACGCAAGGCGCCGCCGGCGCGCGCCACCGCCTCCAGCAGCGGCTCGGGACGCGGCTTGCGGACGGGGAGCGTGTCGCCGGCGACAACGGCGGCGAAGAATCCCGCGAGGTCGAAGGTCTGCAGCACGATTTCGGCGAGATGGCCCGGCTTGTTGGTGCAGACCGCGAGCCGCGCGCCGCGCCCGGCGAGCCCCTCCAGCGCCGCGCGCACCCCGGGGAAAAGCGCGCTCGCCGCGACCGGCGCGGCCTCGTAGGCGGCGATATAGGCGGCGAAGGCGGCGTCGATCCGCGCCTCCGACCCCGGCTCGCCGGTCGCCCTGAAGGCGTTCGCCATCAGCACGCGGCCGCCGCTGCCGATCAGCTCGCGCACCTCTTGCCGGGTCAGCGCCCGGCGGCCCGCCGCGGCGAGCGCCGCGTTCGCCGCCGTTTCGATGTCGGGCAAGGTATCGACGAGGGTCCCGTCGAGGTCGAAGACTACGGTCTCGGTCATGCCGGTCGTACTACCCTCGCGAATCCTGTCCGGCGCGACTATTCTCACCCGCGACCGATCCCGCAAGGACCTTCCATGGCCGGCAGCCTGCCCGTCCTCGCCGTCATCCCGGCGCGCTACGCCTCGACCCGGTTTCCCGGCAAGCCGCTCGCCCTGATCGCCGGCACGCCGATGGTGGTCCGGGTCTGGGAGCGCGCGCGCCGCGCCGGCACCGTCGATCATGCGGTGGTGGCGACCGACGACGCGCGCATCGCCGCCGTCTGCCGCGAAAACGGCATCGACTGCGAGATGACGGATCCGGGCCACGCCACCGGAACCGACCGGCTCGCCGAGGTCGCGGGACGGCGGCCGGCGGAGATCTATGTCAACGTGCAGGGCGACGAGCCGCTGATCGACCCGGCCAGCATCGACATCGTGGTGTCGGCGCTGCGCGGCGTCCGTGACCGGGGGATCGAGGTCTCCACCTGCTATCTCGACGGCGCGACGCAAGAGCAATGCGCCGATTCCTCGGTGGTCCATCTGGTGCCCGGCCTCGACGGCTGCGTGATGATGTTCACCCGCCTGCCGGTGCCGCTCGATTTCGCCGAGAACGCAAGGCGGAAGATCCATGTCGGCATGTTCGCCTTCACCGCGCCGGCGCTCGCCCGGTTCCAGGCCTGGGAGCGCGGACCGGTCGAGCGCGCCGAGAGCGTCGAGCTGATCCGCGTCATCGAGCATGGCGAGCGCATCGCCTGCGCGCCGGTGCCGCCCGGCTCCATCGGGGTCGACCGGCCCGGGGATGTGGCCCTGGTCGAGGCGGCGCTCGCCGCGGAGGGCGCAAGATGAACGACGCCATGAACGACCCGGCCGGGATCCGCCAGCGCATCCGGCTGGTCAGCCTCGACTGCGACGGGGTGATGACCGACGGGACGCTCTATTACGGCGAGGACGGGCGGCAATGGCGCGCCTTCCACGTGCATGACGGGGTCGGCATCCGCATGCTGATCGAGGCCGGGCTGGAGGTCGCCTTCGTCAGCGCCAGCCGGACGGACGCGATTCTGCGCCGGGCCGAGGCGCTCGACGTGCCGCACTGCCTCGTCGGCGTCGGCGACAAGAAGGAGGCCCTCGCCGCGCTGTGCGGCCGCCTCGGCATCGGCTTCGACGCGGTGGCCCATATGGGCGACGATCTCAACGATCTTCCGGTCCTGCAGGCGGTGGCGCTGCCGGCGACGGTGCCCAACGCGGTGCCGGCGGTGCATGCGGTCGCGCGCTACACCACCCGGCGGGCGGGCGGCGGGGGCGCGGTGCGCGAATTCGCCGAATGGCTGCTCGACGGGCGAAAATCCGGCGGGGCCGGCGGGGAACGGGCATGAACGATTCGATCCCCATCGCACGGGCGCTGTTCTCGGTCTCCGACAAGACCGGGCTGGTGGATTTCGCCTCGGCGCTGGCGGCGCGCGGCGTCGCCCTGGTGGCGAGCGGCGGCACCGGGCGGGCGCTCGCCGATGCCGGGATCGCGGCGAGCGACGTCTCCGCCCTCACCGGCTATCCCGAAATGATGGACGGCCGCGTCAAGACGCTGCATCCGGCGGTCCATGGCGGCATCCTCGCCCGGCGCGACCTCGCCACCCACCGCGCGGCGATGCAGGCCAACGACATCGCCCCGATCGACCTCGTGGTCGTCAACCTCTACCCGTTCGAGGAGACCGTCGCCGGCGGGGCGGACCACGACGAGGCGGTCGAGCAGATCGATATCGGCGGGCCCGCGCTGATCCGCGCGGCGGCGAAGAACCACGCTTTCGTTGCCGTCGCCACCGACCCGGACGACTATGCGGCAATCCTCCGCGAGCTCGCGGAGAATGACGGCCGCACCACGCTCGATTTCCGCAAATGCCTCGCGGCCGCGGCCTATGCGCGCACCGCTTCCTATGACGCGGCGATCTCGCAATGGTTCGCGCGCGCGGTCGATATTCCGTTCCCCCGCCACATCGCCTTCGGGGGGGCGCGCGCCGAGACCCTGCGCTATGGCGAGAACCCGCATCAGGAGGCCGCGTTCTATCGCGGTCTTCCCGCCCGCCCCGGCGCCGCCTCCGCCGCCCTGCTCCAGGGCAAGGCGCTCAGCTACAACAATCTCGGCGACGCCGAGGCGGCATTCGAGCTGGTGGCCGAGTTCGACCGCCCGGCGATCGCCATCGTCAAGCACGCCAACCCCTGCGGCGCGGCGCTCGCCGATAGCTTGGCCGACGCCTATGCCAGCGCGCTTGCCTGCGATTCCGTCAGCGCCTTCGGCGGGGTGGTGGCCGCCAACCGCACCATCGACGAGGCGGCGGCCGCGGCGATCGCCGGGATCTTCGTCGAGGTGGTGATCGCGCCCGGCATCGACGAGGCCGCGCGCGCGGTGTTCGCGGCAAAGCCCAATATCCGCGTGTTGAACGCGGGCGCGATGCCCGATCCGGGCGCGCCCGGCCTTGCTATCCGCTCGATCGCCGGCGGGTTCCTGGTGCAGGACCGCGACGGCGCGAGCACCGGCGCCGCGGATCTCCGGGTGGTGACGCGCCGGGCGCCGACCGAAGGCGAGCGCCGCGATCTCGTGTTCGCCTTCGCGGTTGCCAAGCACGTCAAGTCGAACGCGATCGTCTTCGCCCGGGACGGGGCGACCGCGGGCATCGGCGCGGGCCAGATGAGCCGGGTCGATTCGACCCGCGTCGCCGCCGCCAAGGCCGTCGACGCGGCGCGCGAGGCCGGCGCGGCCGCGCCCCTGACCGAGGGTTCGGTCGCCGCCTCGGACGCCTTCCTGCCCTTCGCCGACGGTCTGGTCGCGGCCGCCGAGGCGGGCGCGACGGCGATGATCCAGCCGGGCGGGTCGATCCGCGACGACGAGGTGATCGCCGCCGCCGACGCCCGCGACATCGCGATGGTCTTCACCGGCCGCCGCCATTTCCGCCACTGAACGGGGGCGTCCTTCGATACGCCCCTGCGGGGCTACTCAGGATGAGGACACAAGAAAACCCCTCACCCCGAGTAGCCGCGAAGCGGCGTATCGAAGGGCGGGCGGAAGACCCTAGCTTCCCTCGATCGCCCGGCGGACGGCGTCGGAGTCCTGCTTCTTGGCGATCAGGGGGCGCTGGGTCTTGGCGTAGGTGTGCTTCTCGACCAGTCTGCCGTCGCGGAAATGGAGCAGATCGAGCCCGCGCCAGCCGCCGGCGCGATCGCCGCTCTCGACGGTAAGCATCCAGCTGATCATCGCCTTGCCGGTCTCGACATCGAGGAACATGTCCTCGGTATGGAAGCGCATCCGGCCGTATTTGCCCTCGAATTGCGGCTCGAAGGCGGCGCGGATCGCGGGTTTGCCGACATGACGCTCGCCGTGGAACTCGTCATAGATCGCGTCGTCGGCGAAATAGGCCATCACCTCGTCGATGCTGTCGCGGTTGAAGGCCTCGGTGAAATCCTGGACCCACTCTGCCAACTCCTCACGGCTCGCCGCCATCTCTTCCTCCGGTTCGCGCAGGGACTAACGCCCCGTCGTAAGCACCATCTTACCCCGCACCCCGTGCTCGGGGAACAAGCCGATCGCCGACTGGAAGTCCTCGATCGGATGGACGCCGGTGACCTGCGGGTTGATCTCGCCGCGCTCGCACATCGCCATCACCTCGGCCACCGCGCCTTCCATCAGATCGGGCCGGTGGCGGAAATGGAGGTCGAGCGCGACCCCCATCATCGTCAAATTGCGGATGTTGAAATACCCCGCCTTGGCCTCGGGGATGCGCCCGGCGGCGAAGCCGACCGCGAGGATGCGGCCGGAAAACGCGAGCGCCCGGATCGCGGCATCGAAGAAGTCGCCGCCGATCGGGTCGAGGACGATGTCGACGCCGCGATTGCCGGTCGCCGCGTAGACCTGGTCGCGCAGCGAGTCGCGGACATCGTCGCCCGACAGATCGACGATGCGGTCGGCGCCATGCGCCTCGATCAGCGCCACCCGCTCGGGCGACATCGTCGTCGAACCGGCGATCGCCGTCGCCCCCTTGGCCTTGGCGATCTCGATCGCCGCGAGCCCCACCCCGCCGGACGCGCCGAGGACCAGGACCGTGTCGCCGGCGGCGAGCCGGGCGCGGACGATGAGCGCGACGTAAGACGTCAGATAGGTCGTCATCATCCCGGCGCCGGTGACGAAATCGACCTTGTCCGGCAGCCGCCAGCAGCGCTCCTTCGGCACCACCCGGCGCTCGGCATAGGCGCCGAAGGTATAGACCGAGGCCACCCGGTCGCCGGGCTTGACGTGGCTCACATTGGCGCCGACGGAAGCGACCACCCCGGCCGCGTCGCGCCCCGGCACGAACGGCGTCGCGGGCTTCACCTGGTAGCGGCCCTGCATCATCAGCGTGTCGGGGTAGTTGAGCCCGATGGCGTGGATGTCGATCAGCACCTCGTCCGGCCCGGGCGCGGGATCGGCGATTTCTTCCAGCCTGTGGCTATCGAGCGGCCCGAACTCGTGGATGACCACACCGCGCATGACGTTCTCCCCCTGCGGATTGCGGCGGGGAACCTATCATCCGGCCCTGCGCCGCGGAACCCGGGCCCGGCTTGACCGCCGCCGGGCGCCCGACGACTATCGCGCCGGATCTTGGAACACGGGATATCCGGCATGAAACGGCGCGCTGGCGGCACCGAGCCCGGTGCCGAGCACGACCTGGCAATCCCCTTCGCCCCGGTGAGGGCGCTGCTCGACGCCTACAAGGCGCGCGATGCCGACCGGGTCGCGCTGGTCGATCTGGACCAGGGAAGCTCGATCACCTGGGGCGAACTGCATCGCGAGGCCAACCGCATCGCCAATTTCCTCGACGCCCGCGGCATCGGCCGGGGCGACCATGTCGCGGTGCTGTCGGAGGAACGGCTGGAGAAGCTGATCCTCTGGATCGGAATCTGGCGGGCGGGCGCGGTGATCTGCCCGATCAATGTCGAGATGAACATCGGCCATGTCGCCCGCATCCTGCGCGGCATCGAGCCGAAGCTCACATTGTGGCACGAGGCGATGGACGGCCCGAGAATGACCGAAGGCGTGGGCGGGGAGATAATCCGCTTCGGGCGCTGGAAGACGGGCGCGGCGGGCGGCCCGGATGCGGACGGGTTCTTCGCCCGGCTCGCTTCGGTGGCGGCCGAGCCCGAGCTCGATTTCGACAACGCGGCCGAGGATATCGGCAGCATCTACTGCACCTCGGGCACCACCGATCTGCCCAAATTGTTCGTCTGCGACATGCTGGGGCATTGGCTGTTCGGGCTGTCGACGATCGACTTCCTCGGCCTCACCGAGAACGACCGCACGCTCGAATACCGCTCCTTCGGCTGGAACTCGGCCCAGGGCGCGAGCCTGCTGCCGTGGATGCAGACCGGCTGCACGCTGCATTTCGCGCGGCGCTTCTCGCACAGCCGGTTCTTCGGATGGGTCAGGGATAACGCGATCACCTTCTCGATCGGAATCCCGACGGCGATCAACATGCTGCTCGACGATCCGGTCGAGATCGCCCGCGAAGAGATCGCCTCGCTCAAATTCATGAGCTCGAGCACCGCCCCGCTGGCGCCGGAGCGCTGGCGGCAATTCGAGGACCGGTACGGGATTGCGCTGCTCCAGTTCTATGGCTGTTCGGAGGGCGGCTGGGTATGCGGCAACCGGCACGACTATTGCCGCAAGGGAACCGTCGGCCCGCCGGCCAAGCACCAGGAATTCCTGATCGTCGACGAGGCGGGCGAGCGCTGCCCGCCGGGCGTCGAGGGCGAGGTCACGCTGGGCGGCCCGCAATGCGTGGTCGCCTCGATGTCGGTCGACGGCGAGCGCGAGGATTTGAAGGGACAGCGCATCCATCTCGGCGACCTCGCGACGATGGACGAGGACGGCTTCATCACCGTGACCGGACGGCTCAAGGATCTGATCATCCGCGGCGGCGTCAATATCGCGCCGGCCGAGATCGACAACGTGCTGCTGCGCCACCCCGGCGTGCACGAGGCCGCCGCCGTCGGCGTGCCGGACGCGATCTATGGCGAGGAGGTGGTCTGCTACGTCGTCGGCCGCACCGGCGAGAGCCTGACGGCGGCCGAGATCGCCGAGCATTGCAAGGCCGCCCTGCCGGACTACCGGGTGCCGAAGGAGGTCCATTTCATCGACGCGCTGCCCAAGAACGACCGCGGCAAGGTGCGCCGGCCCGACCTCCGCGCGCTGTGGGAACAGGCGCGGTCCGGTTAGAGCGAAATCAGACCGGATTCCCTGAACCGGTTTGTTCTCGCTATGGCAACCGGTGATCGATTGTTTCGCTGGAAATGCCGGTTTTCTTTGCAATTCGCGCCCGGAGACGTAAATTCGGGCCCCGCTCGGGTCGCGGCCCGGGCCGGTTCTTGCACGAGAGCAAGGCGCGTGGCGGCGGGATGGGCCCGCCGCTCGTTGAAGCCGCCGACTAACGCGGCAACACACCGCTCCGACCGCCGACAAACGCGGTCACACGGAGACGCCAGGAGGAGACCCCATGAGCACGGCCAAGAAAGAAGCGATCGGCGCGCCCGTCGACGCGATCAACGATTTGCGCAATTCGCTGGAGTGGCTGAAATCGGAGGGAGACCTGATCGAGACCGACAAGGAGGTCGATCCCGATCTCGAGCTCACCGCGATCCAGAAGCAGATGGATGGCGGCTGCCCGATCCTGTTCAACAACGTCAAGGGCAAGCCCAATCACCGCCTGCTCACCAACCTGTTCGGTGACATCGAGGTGATCAACAAGATGTTCGGCTGGACCGACAACACCGACCGCACGCGCAGGCTCGCGCACGCGCTGTCGCACCCGGTGCCGCCGGAGATCGTCCCGCAGGACCAGGCGCCCTGCCAGCAGCACGTCATCGAGAACCCGGTCGACGTCAACGAGCACATGGTGCCGATCCGCCACACCACCTACGAGCCCGAGCTCACCGTCGGGTCGGGCAACCGGGTGGTGACCGGCGAGTATTTCGACGGCGGCTCGGACCTCGGCTACAACCGGATGAACTTCCGCTGGGGCAATGTCGGCACCTTCCAGATCTCGCCCGGCTCGCATATGTGGCAGGTCGTCTCCAAGCACTACAAGGACGACAAGCCGGTGCCGATCACCATGTGCTTCGGCGTGCCGCCGTCCTGCACGCTGCTCGCCGGGGCGGGCTTCGACTACGTGATCCTGCCGCAGGGCTGCGACGAGATCGGCATCGCCGGCGCGGTCCAGGGATCGCCGGTCCGCATGGTCAAGGCGCGCACCGTCGATGCGCTGGCGCTGGCCGATTGCGAGCTGGTCCTCGAAGGCTATGTCAACCCGCGCGACCGGCGCTACGAGACCGCCGAGTCCGAGGAGGCCGGGGTCCAGGGGCGGTTCCACTTCCACCCCGAATGGGCCGGCTATATGGGCAAGGCCTACAAGGCGCCGACCTTCCACGTCACCGGCGTCACCATGCGCGACCCGGCGACCAAGCCGATCATCTTCGCGCTCGGCGTCCACACCCTCGACGACCACAATATCGACACCACGGTGCGCGAATCCGCGATGTTCGAGCTGTGCGAGCGCATGCAGCCCGGCATCATCCAGGACTGCGTGATCCCCTATTGCATGACCGACTGGGGCGGCGCGGTCATCCAGGTCAAGAAGCGCAACCGGATCGACGAGGGCTGGCAGCGCAACTTCATGTCGGCGATCCTGTCGACCTCGCAGGGCTCCAGGCTGTGCTTCGCGGTCTCCGAGGACACCGACCCCTACGACATGGATGACGTGATGTGGTGCCTGACCACCCGGGTCAACCCGCATACCGACATCCTCAACCCGATCCCGGGCGGCCGCGGCCAGACCTTCATGCCGGCCGAGCGGATGACCGCCGGCGACCGGGAATGGACGGCGTCCAACACCCGGTTCGAGGGCGGCATGGGGATCGACGCCACGGTGCCGTTCGGCTTCGAAAGCGACTTCATGCGGCCGGTCTATCCGATCGAGAAGGTCGATCTGGAGACCTTCTTCGACGACGACCAGATCGCCAACGCCAAGGGCCGGATGAAGGGCTGGGTCCACTCGCTGGCGCGGACCGGCCGCTGACCCGGGCAAGCGACAGACGGATCGACGAGGCGGCCTTCGGGCCGCCTCTTTCGTTTCAGCCGCCACGCAGCCGGAAGCGCTGGATCTTTCCGGTCACCGTCTTGGGCAGGGTGTCGACGAAGTTGAACCAGCGCGGGTATTTGTAGTGGGCGAGCGCTTCCCGGCAATGCGCCTTCAGCTCGTCCTCCAGCGCAGCTCCCGCATCGCCCGGGTCGTTGAGGACGATATTCGCCTCGGGCTTGATCAGCCCGTCCTCGTCGGGCCGGCCGACCACCGCGGCCTCCAGCACCTTGGGATGCTCGATCAGCCGGGCCTCGATCTCGAACGGCGAGCACCAGAGCCCGCCGACCTTGATCATGTCGTCGCCGCGCCCGCAATTGATGAAATAGCCGTCCTGGTCCCGGTAATACATGTCGCCGGTGTCGAGCCAGTCGTCGCCGAGCATGGTGGCGGCGGTCTTTTCCGGGTTGTTCCAGTAGAGCTTGGCCGCCGATTCCCCACGCACCAGCAGGGTTCCCATCTCGCCGGCCGGCACGTCGTTGCCGTCCTCGTCCACCAGCCGCACGTCGTAGCCCGGCACCGGGCGCCCCGACGATCCGGGTTTCCAGTCGTCCTCGGTGTTGGAGACGAAGATGTGGAGCATCTCGGTCGAGCCGAGCCCGTCGAGGATCAGCGTCCCGGTCTTTTCCTTCCAGCGCAGCATCACGTCGCCCGGCAGCGCCTCGCCGGCCGAGATGCAGATCCGGATCGACGACAGATCGGGGCTCGCCTGCTCCATCGCGTGCAATTGCTGGGCGTACATCGTCGGCACGCCGAAGAACACGGTGGGGCGCAGCGCCTCGATCTCCTCGAAGGTCATCTGCGGCGTCGGCCGGCGGTCTGAGAGCCCGATCGTCGCGCCGACCCAGAGCGGGAAGGTCATCGCGTTGCCGAAGCCGTAGGAGTGGAACAGCTTGCTCACCGAGAACACGATGTCGTCCTCGCGGAGACCGGCGATCGGCCGGCCGTAGCGCTCGCTGGTGCAGACCATGTCGCGATGGGCGTGGACGACGCCCTTGGGGTTTCCGGTCGAGCCCGAGGAGTAGAGCCAGAAACAGTCGTCGAGCGCCGCGGTCGGCGCCGGCGCGAGATCGGCGGAGGCGGCCGCCGCCTTCTCCCGGAGCCCGCCGGCGCCGTCGATCCGCAGCACCACCGGCGGCTTCCGGTCGACCGCATCGAGCCCGGCCTCGACCGCTTCGGCCCATTCGCGGCTGTAGACGATGCCGGCGCAGCCCGAATCGTCGATCACGAAGCTGTAGTCCTCGGGCCGCATCATCGTGTTGACCGGGACCGGGACGATCCCCGCCTTGACGGCGCCGAAGAAGCAGGCGACGAAGTCGGGGCAGTCCTTGACCACCATCAGCAGCCGGTCGCCCGGCCCGATCCCCGCGGCGAGCAGCGCGTTGCCCGAGCGCGCGACCTGCTCGGCAAGCGCGCGGTAGCTGGTCTCGCCGTCGACGGTCCTGATCGCGGCCTTGTCGCCGCGGCCGGCCTCCAGATGCCGGTCGATGAACGGGATCGCGGCGTTGAAGACGTCCGAAAAGACCAGCCCCGCCGGGGCCACGGTCTCGTCGACACGCACAATGTTGTGCTTCACATTTCCCTCCGGCAGCCGCTCATCCGGTGCGCATCTTGGGTTCTTCGGAGCCGCCGGGCAAGTCGCGGAACCCGGGATTCCGCGGGTTGACGCCGCAACGCAAAATCGTATTGATAGGCGCCGAATCCACACCATCCCGAGCGCGCGATTTGCGAGCGCCCGCCGCGCCGGACCCGACGCGCCGGATCGGTGCCGCATCTCCCAAATTCGGGCGCGCAATCGGAACAGCGGAGCGGCGGCGGCCTGCGGCGGAACGCCTCGGCGGGAAGAAGGAAGCGATGAGCCAGACCCAGGAAAAATACGTCGGCCAGCCGATCGACCGGGTCGAGGACGCGGCGCTCCTGACCGGCAGCGCCTTGTTCTCGGACCATTTGCCGACGCGGACCGGAACGCTGCATGCCGCGATCCTGCGCTCGCCCCACGCCCATGCCGAGATCGCCGCGATCGACGTCTCCCGCGCCAGGGCGATGCCGGGCGTCGCCGAGGTGCTGACGGGCGAGGATCTGCGGGATATTTCCGATCCCTTCCTGATCGTCCTGCGCCAGCCGATCCTCCAATGGGCGCTCGCCGTCGGCAAGGTCCGCTATGTCGGCGAGCCGGTCGTCGTCGCGCTGGCGACGGACCGCTACCGGGCCGAGGATGCGCTGTCCGCGGTCGAGGTGAGCTACAAGACGCTCGAACCCGCCGTCGACCCGGAGGCGGCGGCGAAGGAAGGCGCGCCGCTGGTCCATGAAGACGTCGGGTCCAACATCGTCTCGGTCCGCGACTTCGTCTACGGCGATCCCGATGCGGCGTTCGCCGAAGCCGACCGGGTGGTGAAGCTGAAAATCTCCTACCCGCGCAACTCGCACACGCCGATCGAGGGCTTCGTGGCGACGGTCGGCTACGACGCCGCGACCGAATCCTACGACGTCCAGTCCAATTTCCAGGGCCCGTACTCGACCCACACGGTGATCTCGAAGGCGCTCCGGGTCTCCAGCTCCAAGCTCCGCATGCGCACCCCGGCCTTCTCCGGCGGCGGGTTCGGGGTGAAGGTCCAGGTCTTTCCCTATATCGTCCTGATGGGGGCGGCGTCGAAGATCGTCGGGCGGCCGGTCAAATGGGTGGAGGACCGGCTCGAACATCTGACCGCGGCGGCCGCGGCGCCCAACCGGGTGATCTCGATCGAGGCGTCGGTCAGGAACGACGGCACCATCACCGGCTTCAAATTCGACCAGCTCGACGATTACGGCGCCTTCCTGCGCGCGCCGATGCCGGGGCCGCTCTACCGCATGCACGGCATCCTGACCGGGGCCTATGACGTCAAGAACCTGGCCGTCACCAACCGGCTGGTGCTGACCAACAAATGCCCGTCGGGGATGATCCGCGGCTTCGGCGGACCGCAGATGTACTACGCCATCGAACGCCTGGTGCAGCGGATCGCGGTCGAGCTCGGCCTCGACCACTACGAGGTGATCCGCAAGAACCTGGTGCCGGCCGGCGTCTTCCCCTACCGCGCCGCGGCGGGCGCCTTGCTCGATTCGGGCGACTATCCGGCGGCGCTCGAAAAGGCGGCGCGGGAGGGCGCCCTGGACGCGCTCAGGAAACGCCGCGACGAGGCCCGCGCCGAAGGCCGGCTTTACGGCATCGGCTATGCCGCGATCGTCGAGCCGGCGCAGTCCAATATGGGCTATCTCTCGAACATCCTGTCGCGCGAAGAACGCCAGAAGAACCCCAAGGGCGGCGCGGTGTCGAACGCCACGGTCAATATCGACCCGCTGGGGACGGTCAACGTCACCGCGGACTCGATCCCCCAGGGCCAGGGCCACATGACGGTGCTGTCGCAGATCGTCGCCGACAATCTGGGGCTCAAGCCCGGCGACATCCATGTCAATCTGGAGCACGACACGGCGAAGGATGCGTGGTCGATCGCGACCGGGAATTATTCCTCGCGCTTCACCTCGTCGACCGCGGTCGCCGCCGACCGCGCGGCCAAGAAGGCGCGCGCCAAGCTCGCCAGGATCGCGAGCCAGACCCTCAACGTGCCGCCGGAAGACCTCGAATTCGGCAACGGCAAGATCTATGCCGCCGACAACCCGGACAACGCCATCAACCTCTACCGCGTGGCGGGCTCGGCGCATTGGACGCCCGGCAATTTGCCGGACGACATGGAGCCCGGGATCCGCGAGATGGGGTCCTGGTCGCCGCCCGAGCTGGAGCCGCCCAACGACAAGGACCAGATCAACTCCTCGCTCACTTACGGTTTCGTGTTCGATTTCTGCGGCGTCGAGATCGACCGCGACACCGGCGAGGTGAAGATCGACAGATATGTGACGATGCACGATTCGGGCACGCTGCTGAATCCAAAGCTCGCCGAAGGGCAGGTCCACGGCGCCTTCGCCTGGGGCGTGGGCTGCGCGCTCTACGAGGAGTTCGCCTATGGCGACGACGGCAGCTTCCTCAACGGCACCTTCGCCGACTACCTGGTGCCGACGGCCTGGGAAGTGCCGGAACCCCAGATCGTCCACATGGCGACTCCGTCGCTGGTCACCCCGCTCGGCGCCAAGGGGGTGGGCGAGGGCAACTGCATGTCCACCCCGGTGTGCATCGCGAACGCGGTATGCGACGCGCTCGGGATCGAGAACGTGACCCTGCCGCTCAGCCCCAACAAGGTGGCCGGGCTGATCCACGGCGAGGAACGGCCGCCGCCCGACGGCGCCCGATCCCTTCCGGCCGCGCGAGACGATACAGGGAACGTGATCGCGGGAACCGGCGAAGCGTTCGTCCCGGCTCCACCCGGGGCGGTCTGGGCGGCGCTGCTCGACCCGGAGAAGCTCGCCTCGATCGTCCCGGGCTGCCACGCGCTCGACCTTGTGGGCGAGAACGACTACCGCGCCGAGGTCTCGATCGGCGCCGGTCCGGTCAAGGGCCGCTTCAAGGCGACTGTCAGGCTGACCGACATGGACCCGCCCAACGCGGCGACCTTGTCGGGCGCGCTCACCGGCCTGCTCGGGATCTCCGAAGGCAGCGGGCGGGTGACGCTGTCGCCGAAGGACGGCGGGACGGCGCTCGGCTACGACTACAGGATCGAGGTCTCGGGCACCGTGGCGGCAATCGGCGGGCGGATGCTGGAAGGCGCCGCCCGGGCGCTGGTGCGGCAGTTCTTCGAGCGCTTCGCCACGGTGCTGGGCGGCGGCGCGGTCGAGGCGGCGGACCAGACGGCCTCGTCCTGGTGGACGCGGCTGCTGGCCATGCTGGGGATCGGCCGATGAAGCCGGCCCCGTTCGACTATCTCCGCGCCGCCTCGACCGAGGAGGCGCTCGGCGGCCTCGCCTCCGCCGGCGACGACGCGCGGATCCTCGCCGGCGGGCTGTCGCTGGTGCCGATGCTCAATTTCCGCCTCGTCGAACCGGCGATGCTGATCGACATTTCCGGCATCGGGCCGCTCGACTACATCCGCCTCGACGGCAATGCGGTCGAGATCGGCGCCGCGACCCGCCAGAGCGCGCTGGAACATTGGGACGGCATCGCCGGCAGGCTGCCGCTGCTGCACAAGGCATTCCCCTATATCGGCCATTACCAGACCCGCAGCCGGGGGACGGTGTGCGGCTCGGTCGCCCATGCCGACCCGAGCTCGGAGCTGCCGCTATGCCTGGCCACGCTGGGCGGCGAGGTGGTGCTGCGCTCGGCCGCCGGCGAGCGCCGCGTCGCCGGCGGGGATTTCCAGACCGGAATGCTGACCACCGCCAAGCGCGGCGACGAGATGGTCGGCGCCGTCCGCTTTCCGGTGGCGGATCCGGGCTGCGGCTACGCCTTCGCCGAGATGGCCCAGCGGCGCGGCGACTTCGCGATCGTCGCCCTCGCCGCGGCGGCCTCGGGCGGGAAGATCCGGCTCGGCGTCGGCGGCGTCGCCGACCACCCAACGATGCGCGAATGGGACGGGCTGGAGGGCAGCGCGCTCGACGACGCCCTCAACGCCTTCGCGTGGGATCTCGGCGGCTATGACGACGTTCACGCGTCGGCGCGGTACCGCCGCGAGCTGGTGCGCCGGCTGGGCAGGAAAGTCATCGAGGAGGCCAGATCATGCCGCAGCTGAGCCGGGATACGCGGCACGCGGTTTCGTTCGCCCTCAACGGCAAGGCGGCGACCGGCCACGCCGAGCCGCGCATGCTGTTGTCGGATTTCCTGGCCCACGAGCTGGGCTTGACCAGCGTGCATGTGGGCTGCGAGCACGGCGTCTGCGGCGCCTGCACGGTGCGCGTCGACGGCGTGGTGAGCCGGGCCTGCCTCACCTTCGCGGTCCAGGTCGACGGCAAGCGGGTGGATACCGTCGAGAGCCTCACCCCCGAAGAGGGCGGCCTCGACGAGCTGCAGAAATCCTTCCGCAAGAACCACGGGCTGCAATGCGGCTACTGCACGCCCGGCATCCTGATGTCGCTGAGCGCCTATCTGGAAGAGAACCCGAAGCCGGGCGAGGCCGAGCTGCGCGACATGCTGAGCGGCCATCTCTGCCGCTGCACCGGCTATGTCAACATCGTTCGTGCGGTGATGGAGCATGTCGGCAATTCGCCCTGACCCCGCTTCGCGCACCCCCCGGTGGCGGCAGGCCAAATGACCGGCGCGGCGCTTCCGACCGCGATCGAGGACCGGGCGGCCTATGAAAGCGCCATCCGCCATCTGCGCAATGCGCGGGTGGTGCTGCCGACCTTCGCGGAGCTCTCCGACCCGGCGGCGATCCCCGCCGATATCGCGACCCGGATCGTGGGCGTGGACCGCGACGCGGCCGATCCCTCCAACCTGTTCCGGGTCCATTGGTTCAACGATGTCGCGACCGGCGGCATCCGCCCGGTCCCGCCGCATGTCGTGCTGCCCGGCTCGCTGACCGGGGTCGATGCGCCGATCGCGGTCGCGCTCGGCAACAGCTTCCCGATGATCGGCGCGCACAAGGTGCTCGCCGCCTATGCCTGTCTGGTCTGGCGGCTGGTCACCGGCCGGTTCGATCCGGCCCGCAACAAGGCGGTCTGGCCGTCGACGGGAAATTACTGCCGGGGCGGGGTCGCGATCTCGCGCATCATGGGGGTGCGCGGCGTCGCGGTGCTGCCGGAGGGGATGAGCGCCGAGAGGTTCGACTGGCTCAGCGACTGGATCGAGCACCCCGACGACATCGTCCGCACCCCGGGCTCGGAGAGCAACGTCAAGGAAATCTACGACGCGTGCGATGCGCTGGACCGCGACCCGGCCAATGTGATCCTCAACCAGTTCTCGGAATTCGCCAACTATCTCGGTCACTACCGCTGCACGGGACCGGCGCTGGACGCGGTCTACGCGCATCTTCGCCAGAGCGAACCCGAACTGTCGCTCGCCGCCTTCGTCGCCGGCACCGGCTCGGGCGGGACGCTCGGCGCCGGGGACCTCCTGAAGCAGGCGCATGGCGCGCGGATCGTCGCGGTCGAGCCGTTGGAATGCCCGACCATGCTCTATAACGGCTACGGCGCCCACAACATCCAGGGAATCGGCGACAAGCACATCCCGCTGATCCAGAACGCGATGAACACCGACGCCGTGGTCGGCGTCTCGGACCGGAATTGCGACCGGCTGAACGCGCTCTTCAACACCGCTTCCGGGCGCGCGTATCTGGTGGGAAGATGCGGCGTCGATGCGGCGATCGTCGCGCGGCTTGCGGATTTCGGCCTGTCGTCCATCGCCAATGTGCTGGCCTCGATAAAGACCGCGAAACATTACGGCCTCGGTCCGGACGATCTGATCGTGACGGTCGCGACCGACGGGGCCTCGATGTACGAAAGCGAGCGGGCGAAGACCGTCGGGGCCGAGTTCGCCGGCGGTTACGACGCCGTCGCCGCGGCGGAGACCTTCGGCCGCGACCTCGCCGCGATCGGCACCGACCACGTGTTGGAGACCGGCTGGGCCGAGCGCACGCGGATCTTCAATCTCGGCTATTTTACCTGGGTCGAGCAGCGCGGGGTGGAGCTTGAGGCGTTCGACGAGCGCCGCGATCAGCGCTTCTGGACCGGGCTCCACGACGTTCTGCCGCAATGGGACGAGACGATCCGGGCGTTCAACGCCGAAACCGGCGTCAACCGGCCGGGCTGAGGAGGTGACGACGTGACCAAGCCCTATGCCGATCTCAGGCGCGAGACCGAGATGCGGGACCGCAGCCTGCGCGAGAAGGTGATGTCGCTGGAGGAGGCGGCGGCGCTGGTCAATGACGGCGACCATGTCGCGCTCGGCGGCTGCACGCTGTCGCGCACGCCGATGGCGATGGTCTGGGCGCTGATCCGGGCGCGCAAGAAGGACCTCGTCGTCTCGCGCAGCATCACCTCGACCGAGGGCGACCTGCTCTACGGCTCGGGCGCCAGCAGGCACGTCCTCACCAGCTGGTTTTCGCAGGGCATCGTCTGGGGCGTTTCCAAGGTGATGCGCCACTACACCGAGACCAGGCAGGCGGTCTTCGAGGAGTGGAGCCATATGGCGATCGGCGTGCGCTACCGCGCCGGCGCGATGGGGGTGCCGTTCATCCCGATCCGCAGCATGCTGGGCTCGGACCTGACCGGGCGGATCGACGGGCCGAAGGAGATGGACTGCCCGTTCACCGGGGAAAAGCTGCTGCTGGTGCCCGCGCTCAACCCCGATGTCGCGCTGATCCACGTCCAGCGCTGCGACGCCTATGGAAACGCGCAGATGGACGGGCTTCCGTTCATGGACGCCGACATCGCGATGGCCGCCAACCGGGTCATCCTGACCACCGAGCGCATCGTCTCCAACAGCCAGATCCGCCGCGCTCCCGACCGGACCAGGATTCCGTTCATCGCCGTCGAAGCGGTGGTGGAGGCGCCCTATGGCTGCGCGCCGCATGAATGCTACGGCGTCTACGAGCCCTTCCTGCCCAATCTCGACGCCTATGCGGCGCAGATCGGCCGCGACGCCGAGGCGGGGGTGAAGGAGTATATCGAGCGTTACGTCCACGAACCCAGGGACTGGGTCGCCTATCTCGATCTGTTGGGTATGGACAACGTGATCGACGCGGCCCGGCGCGGCAGGAGCGTCTACAATGACTGAGAACGGATCCTACAGCGCTTCCGAGCTTCTTGCGGTGATGAGCGGCCGGGCGCTGGAGGACGGGCAGACCGTCTTCGCCGGCGTCGGAATCCCCCTGCTCGCGGCGACGCTTGCCCAGCGGACCCATGCGCCGGGGCTCACCATCCTGTTCGAGGGCGGGGTGCTCGGGCCGTTCATCGTCCCCGGCGAGTTGCCGCCCTCGACCAACGAGCAGCGCTGCACGCGCCAGGCCAACATGGTGCTGTCCAACACCGATGTGCTGCTTCTCCTGCAGCGCGGCTATGTCGATATCGGCTTCATGGGCGGGGCGCAGATCGACCGGTACGGCAATCTCAACAGCTCGTTCATCGGCGATGCCGAAGACCCCAGGATCCGGCTGCCGGGAACCGGCGGCGGCAACGACATCGCCAGCCTGACCAGGATGATCGTGTCGATGATCCACGAGAAGCGGCGCTTCGTCGAAAACGTCGACTTCGTGACCTCCACCGGCTACTGGCACGGCGGCACCAGCCGCCGCGATTCGGGGCTGACGACGGGCGGGCCGTACCGGGTGATCACCGATCTCGCAGTCCTCGGCTTCGACGAGGAAACCAGGCGGATGAAGGTCGAGGCCCTGCATGAGGGCGTCGTAGCCGAACAGGTGCAGGACGCGACCGGATTCGAGCTGATGTTCGGCGACGAGATCGGAACCACCGAGCCGCCGACCGCGGAAGAGCTGGCGGTGCTGCGCGAGATGGACCCGGACCGGGTCTATATCGCCTGAGCGGCGCACGCCCGCAGGACCAGCACAGGGGAGAGAGATGGGCAGCAAGATCGTCGGCATCGCGATGCAGAACTTCACCGCCGCGCCCGAGATGCCCGATCCGCAGGGGCTGATCGACTACGCGGTCCGGATGGAGGAGCTGGGCTATGAGTCGGTCTGGGTCTGGGACCACGTCCTGCTCGGCGTCGACCCCTATTTCCCGATCCTCGATTCGCTCACCGTGCTCGCGGCGGTGGCGGCGCGAACCACCGAGATCCGCATCGGCACCGGCATACTCGTGCTGCCGTCGCGCAACCCGGTGGTGCTGGCGAAGCAGCTCTCCAGCCTCGACCGGATCTCGAACGGGCGGCTTACCCTCGGCATGGCGTCGGGCTGGTACAAGCGCGAGTTCGACGCCATGGGCGTGCCGTTCAACAAGCGCGGCGACATCATGGACCAGAATCTCGAGATCCTGACCCGGCTGTTCACCGAGGACTCGGTGACCGGCAGCTACCCGCCTTACGAGCTGCGCGCTGCGGTGATGTCGCCCAAGCCGGTGCAGAAGCCGCGCCCGCCGATCCTGATCGGCGGCTATGTCGACCGGGTCCTCAAGCGCGCCGCCGTCGCCGGCGACGGCTGGCTCACCTATTACTACACCGTCGACGGTTTCGTGAAATCCTGGGACAAGGTGCGCCGCTTCGCCGAGGAAGCCGGCAAGGACCCCGATACCCTCAAGAGCATCAACCAGCTGCCGATCATGGTGGGCAAGTCGCGCGCCGAGGTCGAGAAGCCGATGTATGAGTGGCTGACCACCGAATGGGATTTCGCCGGGTGGAGCGACTCGACCACCGAAAGCGCGGTGCTCGGCACGGCGGAGGAGTGCATCGAGCAGCTCCGCGCCCATCTCGACGCGGGGGTGCAGCAGATCACCCTGGTGCCCTATCGCTTCGACATGGACCAGATCGCGCAGATCGCCGAGGAGATCCTGCCGGAGATCGGCTGAGGCGCGGGGGGGACGACATGACGGCGGATGGCGGGTTCACGGTTCCGGAAACCACCATCGCGGACATCCACGCGGCCTATGGCGCGGGAACGCTGACGGCGCGGGCGCTGGTCGAAGCCTATCTCGAGCGGATCGAGGCCTATGACCGGAACGGCCCGGCGCTCAATTCGATCGTCTCGCTGAACCCCAACGCGTTGGACCAGGCCGCGCGCCTCGACGCGGCCTTCGAGAAGGCCGGCCCGGCCGGCCCGCTGCACGGCATCCCGGTGATCATGAAGGACCAGGCCGATGTCGACGGCATGCCGACGACGATGGGATCGGTCCTGTTCAGGGACCATTTTCCGCGGCGCGATTGCTTTGTCGCATCGCGCCTCAGGGCGGCCGGCGCGATTTTCCTCGCCAAGGCGACGCTGGGCGAGATGGGCGCGGGCGACACCCATGGCTCGCTGTTCGGCTCGACGCGCAACGTCTACGACCTCGCCCGCACCGCCGGCGGGTCGTCCGGCGGGTCGGGCGCCGCGGTCTCCGCCAACCTGGCGGCGGTCGCCATCGGCCAGGAGGGGTTCGCCTCGATCCGGCGGCCGGCGGCGTGGAACGGCGTGGTCGGGATGCGCCCGACCGCCGGGCTGGTGAGCCGGGGCGGCGTCTATGCCGGCTGGCCGACGATCAACGGCTCGCTCGGGCCGATGTGCCGCAACGTGGCCGACGCGGCACGTCTGCTCGATGCAATGGTGGGCTACGACCCGGCCGATCCGATCACCGCCCGCGGCGTCGGCCATGCGCCGGAGAGCTATGCCGCCGGGCTCGACGCGGATGCGCTGAAGGGCGCGCGTATCGGCATATTGCGCCAGCCGATGGGCTTCGCGAGCGAACCGGAATCCGCGGATTTCGCCAAGGTCGAGGCGGTGTTCGGCCGCGCCGTCGAAGAGCTTGCCGCCTGCGGCGCCGAGATCGTCGACCCGGTGGTGATTCCGGACCTCGCCGAGCTGCTCGCCACGCGGGTCAACGACCGGGCGGAAGAGGACGCGGCGTTCCGCGAATACGTCTCGGGAAGCGCCGATGCGCCCTTCGCCTCGCGCGACGAGGCGATGGCATCGCCGCTATTCGCCGAGACCAGCCGCGGCGTCCGCACCCGCTGGGCCGTCACGGCGACCGGGCAGGCGCATCGCGCCTTCCTGATCGCGCGCGAGCGGCTGATGACCAATTTGCTCGCCGTCATGGCCGATTACCGGCTCGATGCGATCGTCCACAAGGCGGTGGAGCACCAGCCGACCCTGATCGAGGACGGCGTCAACCCGCCTTTCGTCGACCAGAAGGGCGCGCCCTATCTCAACACCTTCGTGGTCTTCGTGCCCTCGATCGTGGTCCCGGCGGGGTTTACCTCGGACGGGCTGCCGGCCGGCATCACCTTTCTCGGGCGCGGCTATGACG
Source organism: Alphaproteobacteria bacterium (assembly GCA_965205995.1). GTDB lineage: Bacteria > Pseudomonadota > Alphaproteobacteria > MPNO01 > MPNO01 > MPNO01. Next base: position 3,538,639 of record OZ242200.1, read on the forward strand.
ATGCGCGGATGATCCGCTTCGCCCATGCCTACGAGCAGGCAAGCAGCCACCGCAGGCCGCCGGCTTCAGCGCCCTAGCTCGCGGCGCGCTTTCCGCGGGTGCGGAAGACGTGCCAGCCGATCCACAGCGCGGCGGCGGCGATTGCCGGCCCGTAGATGGCGGCGTCGCTCGATACCACGAAGAGGGCGAGGGCGAGGCGGAGCCCCATCTCCCAGAGCGGCAGCGCCGCCCGGTCGAAGCGCGCAAGCGCGCTCGCCAGCAAATAAAGCGCCAGAACGAGACGGACGAGCAGCCACAGCAGCGGCGCCAATGCCACCGTCCCGTCATGTCCGGGCAGATAGGCGATCGTGGCGCCGGTCGATGTCGGGTCCACGACCGCGGCCTCGATCAGCAGCAGCTCGGGATAGATCGCGAAGACGAACGGGATCACGAAGATGACGATGCCCGACCGGACGGCGGAGAAGCCCGTCGCCATGGGCTCGGCCTTGGTGATCGAGCTTGCCGCGAATGCGGCGAGCGCCACCGGCGGGGTGATGGCGGACGCGACCGCGAAATAGAAGATGAACATATGCGCGGTGAAGATCGAGATGCCGAGCCCGGCAAGCACCGGCCCCATCAGCAGGGCGACGTTCACATAGGCCGGCACCGCCGGCATCCCCATGCCGAGCAGCACCGCCAGCAGCATGGTCATCGCCAGCGCCATGAACTGGAAGATGACCGAACCGCCCGACCCCAGGTCGAGGCTCTGCAGCCATTGCAGCACGTCGAGCGAGATGAAGAAGGGCAGGCCGGTGAAGCTGAGGCAGAAATCGATGATCGAGACCGCCAGGAACATCAGATAGAGGGTGGAAATCAGGATGCCCGCGTTCGAGAACGCGTCCAGCAGCTTGCGCGGACGCACGCGCATTTCGGGATCCAGGAACAGGAGCCCGCAGAGCAGCGCGACGGCCCACCAGCCGGCGCTCCCGGCATCGCCGGCGGCGTTCTGCATCGTCTTCAGGAACCACGGAAGCTCGGCAACCTTGCAGGTTCCGTCGGCGAATACGCGCTCGGCTCCGAGCAGCCCGTCGAACCAGCCGCATCCCACGTTCTCCTTCGACGTCAGCAGCAGGAACAGGATTACCAGGATCGGCCCGAAGATCATCAGCAGGTTGTAGAGGTCCTGGCGCGACAGGTGCATCTCCGGCGTCATCTCGCCGAAGGCTTCGATCTTCTGCTTGCGCGACTGGAAGATCGCCGACAGGAACAGGCACAGGAAATAGGCGACCGCCGGGATCGCGGCGGCGACGATCACCTCGCCATAGGGGACCGCGGTGAGCGCGGCGAGGACGAAGGCCGCGACCCCCATCACCGGCGGCATGATCGAGCCGCCGGACGAGGCGGCCGCTTCCACCCCACCGGCAAAGACCGGGGAAAATCCGCGCCGGATCATCATCGGGATGGTGAGGACGCCGGTCGACAGCACGTTGACGATCGGCCCGCCCGAGATCGTCCCGAACATGGCGGAGGACACGATGGCCGCATGCGCGGGCCCGCCCCGGAGGCGCCGGGTCAAGCGGAACGCGAGCTTGATCAGGGATTTGCCGCCCGCCGAGGCGCCGAACAGGGAGCCCAGGATCAGATAGGGGAAAATCTCGTTGAGAATGATGTCGATGAAACGGCCGAGCAGGCCCGACGCGTTATTGGTCAGGATGTCGTGGACGCGCGGTCGCCCGTCCCAGAGCGAGCGCGGGTCGCCGCCCAGCTTGGTGACGAGGTATTTGTCCATGCCTTCCGGGCCGAAGACATACCAGATCAGGACGGTGCCGAGGGTGTAGGCCGCGATCAGTATCGCGACCAGGACCAGTGGAAATCCCCACACCTTGATGTTGTAGGAGAGGAAGACGACGACCGCGAGCCCGACGATGGCGACGATCCAGCCCTGCGTGGTGTATAGACATTGCGGGTCTTCCACCGTCTCGGGCACGGGCAGGCCGAAGATCTCGGCATTCTCCTTCTCGATCGTCAGGCTCTCGGCGAGCAGCCGCGCGCGGTCGCCGGTGATCTGGTCGATGACGCAAACGGACTCGATCTCGATGATGTAGGTCAGCGAAATGGCGATCGCCATGGTGACGAGCGCGAGGTCCATGAACAGGCCGAAATAGCGGCGAAGACGGCTCTTGTCGGTCCAGGAGCGCCACATCGAGTGATGCAGCGCGACCGTCAGCATCATCAATGCGAAGAAGAACGGGTAGTAATACTCAAACCGGAACTTGCGGATGACGAAGCGGGGGTCGCCGACGATGTCCCTGGCCAGCTCGTCGATGCCCGGGATCCCCGGCATCGCGTTGAGCAAGCCGATCAGAACGATTGCGATCGCCAGAAAGTAGACGATGCGCTCGCTAAAGCCCTTGCGGTGGGAACGCGGGAGTTCCGGGTCGGTCACTTCGCTATTCACCCGCTGTGGGCGGGAGGGCCGCGGGAAAAGCGCGGCCCTCCGGATCGCATCGGGCTACGGCTTTGCGCAATCGGGGATCTTGCGGCCGGACTCCTCCCACGCCGCGACAGCGCCGGGATGGTACTTCACCGGCACGGGACCGCACATGCCGGTCTGCGCGGGGTCGGACTCGCCCACACCCGAAAACGCCATATAGGGCGCTTTCTTTACGTACGCGTCGAGGTTGTCGAGGAACACCTTGGTCAGCGCCTTGGCCAGCTTGAAGTCCATCGAGGTCTGGACCAGCTCGGCACCCAGAGTCGCCGGGCTTCGCCAGATCCCGTCTTCCGAAACGATGGTCAGCCCCTTGATCGGCTTCACCTTCTTCAGATCCACGACAAGCGGCCCGGATCCCGGCGACGTGAGATATCTCTGCATGCCCTTGGAATTCCACGCTTTCACCGGCACCGACCACAGGGTCATGCTGCCGGACCCGAGGGAGCGGACGATCCGGCTGTCGGGAAACGTGATGGGCAGCACCATCGCCTCGCCGGTGCCGTCGGTGATGGTCTTCACCATCTGGCCCCAGTTGGCCTGGACGCCCTTGTAGTCCTTGCCGTCTGCATAGCCGGTGATGAGCCTCACCATCGCCCGTGCGTTGGTCAGCGCGGCGCCGCGGGGTGGGCCGTTGACGACCGTCTTGCCCTTGAGGTCCAGCCAGCCCTTGACGTTCGAACTGTCATAGGCAAAGAGCCCGAAGCCGCCATAACGGTAGGTGTAAAGAACCGAGGCCCGGGAGATGAGCTCGGCGCCCTTCTCCTTGCCGAGCTTGGCGTACGGCCCGGCCCCCTTCGACAACAGGAACGGAAGGATAAGGGGGGCCGCCGCCAGGTCGGTCCTGCCCTCGACCACGTTCTGCACGGAATTGGTCAGGGTCTGTCCGGCGGCGACCTGGAAATCGGCGATGCCCGCGCCCGAGGCGAGTTCGGCGAGGGTCGTGACGGCGGTGTGAGGCGCGCCTCCCGGGGGGCCGGTTTCCGCGGTCAGATTTTGCTGGGCGTTGGCGGACACGCAGAACGCCAACGTGACCGCCAAGGCGGGCAAAGCGAGTTTTCTGGACATATTGCCTTCCTGTTTCGTTGTGTTGGTGTTCGGCCTCGTATGCGTATGCCGTACGGTCACGGCTTCGCGCAATCCGGAATCTTGTGGCCGGCCTCGTCCCACGCCGCCACGGCGCCGGGGTGATACTTGGCCGGCATCGGACCGCACATGCCGGTGATCGCGGGGTCGGTCTCGCCCACAGCCGTGTATTGCATATAGGGCGCCTTCTTCTTGTAGGCGTCGACATTGTCGATGAACACCTTGGTCAGCGCCTTCGCCAGCTTGAAGTCCATCGAGGTCTGCACCATCTCGCCGCCGATCGTCGCCGGGCTGCGCCAGACATTGTCTTCCGAGACAATGGTCAGACCCTTGACCGGCTTGACCGTCTTCAGATCGACGACGAAGGGCGCGATCCCCGGGGCCTTGAGATATTTCTGCATACCCTTGCCGTTCCACGTCTTCAGCGGCACCGACCACAGGGTCATGCTGCCCGAGCCAAGGGAACGGATAATCCGGGTGTCGGGGAAGGTGACAGGCAGGACCATCGCCTCGCCGGTGCCGTCGGTGATGGTCTTCACCATCTGGCCCCAGTTGGACTGCACGCCCTTGTAGTCCTTGCCGTCGGTATAGCCGGTGGTGAACCTGACCAGTGCCCGGGCTATGTTCAAAGCGGCGCCCCGCGGCGGGCCGTTGACGATCGTCTTGCCCTTGATGTCCTTCCAGCCTTTGACGCTGGAACTGTCATAGGCGTAGAGCCCGTAGCCGCCATAGCGATAGGTGTAGAGCACCGCTGTCTGGGCGGCGAGCTCGGCGCCATAGCGATAGGTGTAGAGCACCGCTGTCTGGGCGGCGAGCTCGGCGCCCTTCTTCTTGCCGAGCTTGGCGTAGGGGCCCGCCCCCTTCGACAACAGGAAGGGCAGGATGAAGGGCACCGCGGCGAGATCGGTCTTGCCCTGGGCCACGTTCTGCAGGGAATTGGTCAGGGTCTGGTTCTCGGCGACCTGGAAATTGGCGACGCCGGCGGCCGAGGCGAGCTCGGCAAGGGTGATGACCGCGGTGTGGGGCGCGGCGCCGGCGCTCGCCGTTTCCGCGGTCAGGTTGTGCTGGGCGTTGGCCGAAACGGCGAAAGCCATCGCCGCCGCCAGGGCCGATAGCGCGAGTCCCCGGGACATGATTCCTCCCTGTGTCGCTGGGTGATCGACGGGAGGCAGTCTATAGCGGCATGCCACCGATGGGAAAACTCCCCGGCCCCGCGGATGGCGGTCGGCTATCGGGCCGGCGGGCCGTAGCCCCCGCCGCCCGGCGTTTCGATGATGAACCGGTCGCCCGCGTTCATCTGCGTCATGTCGGTTCCGGTGAGCTCGTCGACCGTGCCGTCGGCGCGCTCGACATAGTTGTGGCCCGTCTTCCCCGGGCTTCCGCCGGCCATGCCGAAGGGCGCCACGCGGCGGTGGCTGGAGACGATCGCCGCCGTCATCGGCGCCTGGAACAGCACCCGGCGGACGATCCCGTTGCCCCCCTTGTTCGCGCCGGCGCCGCCCGAGCCGTCGCGGATCGAGAACGACTCCAGCACCACCGGGAAGCGCCATTCGAGGATCTCCGGGTCGGTGGCGCGCGTGTTGGTCATATGGGTATGGACGGCGTGCGCCCCGTCGAAACCGGGCCCCGCGCCGGCGCCGCCGCAGATCGTCTCGTAGTTCTGATAGCCCGCGTTGTCGCCGAAGGTGAAGTTGTTCATCGTCCCCTGGCCCGCCCCCATGATGCCGAGCGCGCCGATCAGCGCGTTGGTGACCGCCTGGGAGGTCTCGACATTGCCGGCGACGACGGCGGCCGGGTAGCGCGGGGCCAGCATGCAGCCATCGGGGATGATCACCCGGAGCGGCTTGAGACAGCCCGCGTTGAGCGGGATCTCGTCGTCCACCATCAGCCGGAACACGTAGAGCACCGCCGCCATGCAGACCGAGGACGGGGCGTTGAAGTTGCTGTTCTGCTGCGGCGAGGTGCCGGTGAAGTCGATGATCGCCTCGCGGTTCTCGCGGTCGACCTCGATGTCGACGCAGATCCTCGCGCCCGAATCCATCTCGTATTCGTAGGACCCGTCGGTCAGCACGCCGAGCACCCGGCGAACGCATTCCTCGGCATTGTCCTGGACGTGCGTCATATAGGCGTGGACGACGTCGAGCCCGAAATGGGCGACCATCTTGCGCAGCTCCTGGACGCCCTTCTCGTTGCCCGCGATGTGGGCCTTGAGGTCGGCCAGGTTGTTCTTGAAGTTGCGCGTGGGGTAGGGCGCGCCGGTGAACAGCGCCTCGGTCTCCTTCTCCAGCAGCCGGCCGCCCGAGACCAGCTGGAAGTTGTCGATCAGCACGCCTTCCTCGTCGATATGCTTGGAATCGGGCGGCACCGAGCCCGGCGTGGTCCCGCCGATATCGGCGTGATGCCCGCGCGCGGCGACGTAGAACAGGATGTCCTCGCCGGCCTCGTCGAACACCGGGGTGATCACCGTCACGTCCGGCAGATGGGTCCCGCCGTTATAGGGCGTGTTCAGCATGAACACGTCGCCCGGGACGATGGTGCCGGCGCGCTGCTCGGAGACGGTGCGGACGCTCTCGCTCATCGAGCCCAGATGCACCGGGATATGGGGCGCGTTGGCGACCAGGCTGCCGTCGGGGCCGAAGATCGCGCAGGAGAAGTCGAGGCGCTCCTTGATGTTGACCGAATAGGAGGTGTTCTGGAGCACCACCCCCATCTGCTCGGCGATCGACATGAAGAGGTTGTTGAACACCTCCAGCATCACCGGATCGACCTCGGTGCCGACCGATGCCTGGCCCGGCCGCGGCACCACGCGGTTGAGGATCATCTGGTCGTAGCGGTTGATCTCCGCCGCCCAGCCGGGCTCGACGACGGTGGTCGCGTTGGCCTCGATGATCACCGCCGGGCCGCTCACCTTGCAGCCGGGCTTCATCTCCTCGCGGTCGTAGAGTCGGGTCGCGTGCCGCTCGCCGGCCATATAGGTCTCGACCTCGTCGACCGGCGCCGGCGGCTCGGCGGACCCCATGGCGACGGCGGGGTCGACGACATCCGGCGCGCTCGCGATCACCTCGACGGTGACCGCCTCGACGATGTGGTTCTTCTCGGGCGCGATAAAGCCGTATTGCAGGTGATGCGCCGCCTCGAACTCGGCGACGATGGCCTTGCGGTCGGCGAAATCGACGATCAGCGGCGAATCGGTCCCCTGGTAGCGCAGATGCACCTTGCGCAGCGTATAGGTCCGCGCCGGGTCGCCGCCCTGGCGGGTCATCTCGACCCGGCCGTGCTCTTCCATCTCGTCGAGGATCGCCTCGACGTCTTCCAGCAGCGCATCGTCGAGGATCGCCTCGACCGCGCGTTCGCGCATCACCCGGAGGTCGGCGAGCCCCATCCCGTAGGCCGAAAGCACGCCGGCGAAGGGGTGGATGAAGACGCGGCTGATACCGAGGGAATCCGCCACCAGGCAGGCATGCTGCCCGCCCGCCCCGCCGAAGCAGTTGAGGGTGTAGCCGGTCACGTCATGGCCGCGCTGGATCGAGATCTGCTTGATCGCCTTGGCCATGTTCTCGACGGCGATCATCAGGAAGCCTTCGGCGACCTCGACGGGGGTGCGCCGGTCTCCGGTCTCGCGCTCGATCTGGGCGGCGAGCGCGGCGAATTTCCCGCGCACCGCCTCCTCGTCGAGGGCTTCGTCCGCGTTGGGGCCGAACACCCTGGGGAAGACGCTCGCGCGAATCTTGCCCACCATCACATTGGCGTCGGTCACGCAAAGCGGGCCGCCCCTGCGGTAGCAGGCGGGGCCCGGATTGGCGCCCGCCGAATCCGGACCGACGCGGTAGCGGGTGCCGTCGAAATGGAGGATCGAGCCGCCGCCGGCGGCGACGGTGTGGATCTGCATCATCGGCGCGCGCATGCGCACGCCGGCGACCAGGGTCTCGAACGAACGCTCGTATTCGCCGTCGTAATGCGCAACGTCGGTCGAGGTGCCGCCCATGTCGAAGCTGACGATCTTGTCGTAGCCGGCCATGGCGGAGGTGCGCACCGCGCCGACGATGCCGCCGGCCGGGCCGGACAGGATGCTGTCCTTGCCGCGGAAGAAACGCGCATCGGCGAGCCCGCCATTCGACTGCATGAACATCAGCCGGGTCTCGCCGAGCTCGTCGCGGATGCGGTCGACATAGCGCCTGAGGATCGGCGAGACATAGGCGTCGACGACTGTGGTGTCGCCGCGCCCGACCAGCTTCATCAGCGGGCTGATCTCGTGCGAGACCGAGACCTGGCCGAAGCCGACCTCGCGCGCGAGCCGGGCGACCTCGATCTCATGGTCGTGGTGGCGGTAGCCGTGGACGAACACGATGGCGACCGACTCGATGCCGTCGCGCTTGGCCTCCTCCAGCGCCTGCCGCGCGCCGTCGAGGTCCACCGGCACGAGCTCCTCGCCCTCGGCCGAATAGCGCTCGTCGATCTCGACAACGCGCTCGTAGAGAAGCTCGGGCAGGACGATGTGCCGCGCGAAGAGGAGAGGCCGGTTCTGGTAGCCGATGCGGAGGGCGTCGCGGAACCCCCTGGTGATCAGCAGGATCGTGCGGTCGCCCTTGCGCTCCAGCAGCGCGTTGGTGGCGACCGTGGTACCCATCTTGACGGTTTCGATGGCGTCGGCCGGGATCTCGCCCGCGGCCTCGATGCCGAGCAGGTCGCGGATGCCCTGGAGCGCCGCATCCTCGTAGCGCTCGGGGTTTTCCGACAACAGCTTGTGGGTGACCAGCCCGCCATCCGGCTTCTGCGCGACGAAATCGGTGAACGTCCCGCCGCGGTCGATCCAGAACTGCCAGCGGCCGTTATGCACAGAAGCATCGCTCACGTCAGCACCCCATTCTCTCACAGCGGGTTTGAATCGGCGGAACGCGCCGGCGCCCGGCGATCCGCGTTCACGCGGTCTGATACTATCTTTGCCGCGATGATACAATTTCCCGGCCACCGACGAGAGGCCGGAGGCGATGAACCGGCCCGGCGGGGAGAGATTTCGCGGGAAGAGACATGGATGACATGACGCACACCGCACGGGGCGAGTCCTGGGTCGACGCGGCGAACGGCACGGTGCGCCGCGAGGCCTTCGTGAGCGAGGATGTGTTCCGCCTGGAGCTCGACCGGATCTTTCACCGGCTCTGGGTCTTCGTCGCCCACGACAGCGAAATCCCGAACGAGGGCGACTATGTCGTGCGGACCATGGGCCGGGTGCCGGTGATCGTGGTCCGGGGGAGCGGCGGGACGGTGCGCGTCCTGCTCAATTCCTGCCGCCATCGGGGCACCAAGCTGTGCCGGGGGGAGGCCGGCAATGCCCGGCATTTCGTCTGCCCGTATCACGGCTGGAGCTATGCGATCGACGGGCGGCTCATCACCACCGGCTACGATGAGCATCTGCCGCCCGCAATGGACAAGGCGGAATGGGGCCTGGTGCCGGCACCGAGGGCGGAGACCTACAAGGGTCTCGTCTTCGCCGCCTGGGACCCCGGCGCGCCGCCGCTCGGCGACTATCTCGGCGACATCGCCTGGTATCTCGACGCGCTGTTCTGGCGCTCGCCGGAGGGGATGGAGGTGCTCGCGCCGCCGCATCGCTGGCGCGCGCGGGCCAATTGGAAGATCGGTGCGCTCAACTTCATCGGCGACAGCCAGCATGTGCGCACCACCCATGCCGGGCCGGTCACCCTCGACCGGGTGCGCTCGGAAAAGGAGGGGTTCTACAAGCTCGGCGGCGAAAGCTTCCAGGTGGTCACCGAGGAAGGCCATGGCTGCACCCTCACCTATCTCGCGCCCGGCATGCCGGAGCAGAACTATCTCACCCACGCGCCGGCGCTGCGGGCGGCCTATGCGGAGGTCCTCGGCGCGGACCAGCTTGCGATGCTGCACCATCTCCGGGTCGTCGTCGGCAATGTCTTTCCCAATTTCTCGTTCATCGAATCCCAGGTCGCGCTCGGCGAGAAGGCGGTCATCATCCGCCAGTGGCAGCCGGTCGGCGGGACCGAGATGGAAATCCTGAGCTGGGTGCTGGCGGAACGGGAGGCCTCGGCCGAATACAAGGCGCGCGCGCTCAAGCACGGGTTCCACAATTTCGGCGCGGCCGGCGTGTTCGAGCAGGACGATCTCGAACTCTGGGCGTCGGCGACCCAGGCGAGCGACAATCCGGTCGCGCAGCTTTACCCCTACAGCTTCCACTCCAGCCTCCCCTTCGACGATGCGCCGAGCGAGGACGTGAAATGGCCGGGCCGGGCGTATCAGCCGTCGAACACCGAGGTCGCCCAGTTCGCCTTCATGCGCCGCTGGGACGGGGCGATGCGGTCGCAGGGGTGAACATGGACGGCGAGGGCGGCTTCGCGCCGGCGAGCGACGCGGCGTTCATGGAGGTGCAGCGCTTCCTCAACCGGGAGGCCGCGCTGCTCGATGAGCGCGACTACGCGGCATGGTTCGGCCTGCTGACCGGGGACGTCAACTACGCGGTGACCGCCCGGGTCTCGCGTCCCGCTGAGTCCGGTCCGCTCGACTACGCCATCATCGACGAGGACGCCGACGCGCTGCGGCTGCGCGTCCTGCAGATCGGCGATCCGAAACTCACCCGGGCGGAGAACCCGGCCACGCTGACACGGCGTTTCGTTTCCAATCTCGAGGTGGAGACCGCCTTGCCGCCCGACGACTATGTCGCGCACAGCAACCTTCTGGTCTACCGCCAGCGCGGCACCGCGCCGGACGGAGATTTCTACGCCGGGCGCCGGCGCGACATGCTCAGGCGCGTGGACGGCTCGCTGCGCGTCGCCGACCGGCTGGTCCGGCTCGACCACAACGTGCTCTTCGACGGATCGCTCAGCGTCATTCTCTAGCCGCGCCCCGCGTGGCATAGTCGCCACCGGGAAACCCGTCTGGAGGATCCGGCATGTCGGCGATCGACTATGGCGACGCGCCCGTTCCGGTGCGCGAGGACATGATCGCGGCCCATGACCGCGCCTGGCGGCGCATCGCGCAAGCGGGTACCTGGCATTCGGGAGAGCTCCGGGTGCGCATCGCGGCGGAGACCCGGAACGCGGGGAATTGCGGGCTTTGCGCCACCCGCAAGCAGGCGCTCTCGCCCTACGGCGTCGCGGGCGACCACGACCATATGGGCGCCCTTCCCGACGTCATGGTCGAGGCGATCCACCGGATCGCGACCGATCCGGGCCGGCTCACGCGGGCATGGTATCGGGGCCTGATCGACGCCGGGCTGGCCGCTCCCGAATACGTCGAGACCGTCGGCGTGGCGTGCACGACGATTTCGATCGATACCTTCGCCCGGGCGATGGGGATGGACCCGCCGCCGCTGCCGCAACCGGTGGCGGGCGAGCCGGGACGCGTCCGTCCGGCGAGCGCGTCGCAGGGTCCGGCCTGGGTGCCGTGGATCGCGCCCGGGGACGCGGCGGAGGACGAGCGCGACCTGTTCAGCCCCGAGCACGCGAACATCCACCGGGCGATGAGCCTGGTGCCGGCCGAGGCGCGCGGCTTCTTCGACCTGGTGGGGACCCAGTATTTGCAGCGCCACCAGATGCGCGACTTCGCCAACGAGTTCCGCGCCATCGCCCACGCGCAGATCGAGCTGATCGCCGGCCGGATATCGGCGATCAACCAATGCGTCTATTGAACCACCAGCCACGCGATGCTGCTCCGTGCGAGCGGCGAGCACAACGGCCAGGCGATCGATCTCGACGCGGTCATCGGCGCTGCCGATGGCGACGGCGGCATTCCGGGGGGCGACCTGCTGGTGGCGTTCGCCGAGGCGGTCGTGGGCGAGGATGCGCAGGCGCTCGCGGACGCGCGGCGGGCCGTGCTCGATACGCTCGGGGAACGGGCTCTGGTCGATTCCTGCGGCGTCGCGGCGACCTTCAACGCGATCGACCGGGTAGCGGATGCGACCGGCATCCCGATCGACGAGGCGCGGGTCGAACCGAGCGCCGGTCTCCGCGACCGGCTCGGCATCGACCGCTTCCCCTCGCGGATGCAGGGTTAGCCCGGTTCGTCGATGGCGATGGGGACGCCCGGGGCGTATTTCGAGCTGCGCACGGCGAGCGCCGATTTGACCACGCTGACATTGGGGGCGGCGGTCAGCCGCGTCGTCAGGAAACGCTGATAGGCGTCCCAGTCGGTCGCCACGATCTTGAGCAGGAAATCGGTTTCGCCCGCCAGCATGTGGCACTCGCGAACCTCGGGCCAGGAAGCGACCAGCGCCTCGAACGCGGTGAGGTCCGCCTCCGCCTGGCTGTGAAGCCCGACATTGGCGAACACCGTCACCCCGAAGCCGAGCGCTTCGGGATCGACCTCCGCGTGGTAACCGAGGATGCAGCCGGTCTGTTCCAGCGCCCGCACGCGGCGCAGGCAGGGCGGCGGCGAGATGCCGGCGCGGCGCGCAAGCTCGACATTGGTCATCCGCCCCTCCTGCTGGAGGTCGCGGAGGATCCTGAGATCGATGCGGTCCAGCTTGACCCGGGCCATGGAAGACTCTCCATGTCGATGGCGGGTTCGCGTCGCGCAATTATATTAGCAACATCGGCAATTATATTTCAACCACGAGGTCCTTCGGCGCTGGAAATATCGCCAGCGCGAACCTAATGTGCCGCTTATTCGATCGGCGCCCCAAACCGGATTGCCCCAGAGCGGATTGCCCCAGAGCGGATTGCCCCAGAGCGGATTGCCCCAGAGCGGATTGCCCCAGAGCGGGTTGCCCCAGAGCGGATTGCCCCAGAGCGGATTGCCCCAGAGCGGGTTGCCCCAGAGCGGATTGCCCCAGAGCGGATTGCCAATGTCCCAGACGCACCATGCCAAAGTCCTGATCATCGGCTCCGGCCCGGCCGGATACACGGCCGCGGTGTACGCCGCGCGGGCGGCGCTCGACCCGGTGCTGGTCACCGGCATCGAGGTCGGCGGGCAGATGTCGATCACCACCGATGTGGAGAACTATCCGGGATTCGCGGACATCGTCCAGGGACCCTGGCTGATGGAGCAGATGCACCGGCAGGCGGAAAAGGTCGGCACCGCCCTGATCAACGACCTGATCGCCGAAGTCGATCTTTCGCGCCGCCCGTTCCGCTGCACGGGCGACGGCGGCGATGTCTACATCGCCGACACCATCGTCATCTCGACCGGCGCCCAGGCGCGCTGGCTCGGCCTCGACAGCGAGGCGGCGTTCCAGGGGTTCGGGGTCTCGGCCTGCGCGACCTGCGACGGCTTCTTCTTCCGGGGCAAGGACGTCGCGGTCATCGGCGGCGGCAACACCGCGGTCGAGGAGGCGCTCTACCTCACCAACCACGCGACCAGGGTGACGCTGGTCCACCGGCGCGACGCGTTGCGGGCGGAGAAAATCCTCCAGCAGCGCCTGTTTGCAAACCAGCGGATCGAAGTGGTCTGGAACACGGTGGTGGACGAGGTGCTCGGCACCGAGAATCCCAAGGAGGTCACCGGGATCAGGCTGCGCAACGTGGCGTCGGGCGAAATGTCGGAACGCGCGGTCGCCGGCATGTTTGTCGCCATCGGCCACGACCCGGCGACGGCGCTGTTTCGCGGCCAGGTCGATATGGACACCGACGGCTATATCCGCACCGCCCCCGATTCGACGGTGACCAGCGTGCCGGGCGTGTTCGCCGCCGGCGATGTCCAGGACAAGATCTACCGCCAGGCGGTTACGGCTGCGGGCAGCGGCTGCATGGCGGCGCTCGAGGCGGAGAAGTTCATCGCCGAGCAGGTCACCGCCGCCGCCGCGGAATGAGCCGCGCGGACACCGCCCGGGATTGCGGAATAGCCATATCAGCCCGATCCCATTTATGCGAGTTATGCATATCTGAGTTGTCAAATGCGGCATGGACCTCGCGCGCGGCAAAGCCCATTTCCTGTCGATCGGTAGGCGCTTTGGCGACTGGCGGCCCTCGGGCCCCAGTCACCGGATCGCCGATGAGTTCGGGCAAGTAGGTTCGCCCGAAAGGGTCTTCGGACCCGACGTCTCCCAGACGTGAAGCCTCCCTGTTAGACTCGCCCGGAAATCCTCGATTTCCGGGCCTTCTTTTGTGCCGCCCGGACCGCGGCCAGGACCGGCGGCAGGCGGTTTCGCGACGGGAGACCTGCATGCGTGCGATGGTGTTCGACCGTGTCGGGCAACCCCTGACGCTGCGAGAGCGCGGCGTACCCTCGCCGGGCGCGGGCGAGGTGCTGATCCGGATCCCGGCTTGCGGCGTCTGCCGCACCGACCTGCACATCGTCGACGGCAAGCTTGCGGCGCCCAGACTGCCGCTGGTGCCGGGGCACGAGGCGGTCGGGCGGGGCGGGTCGCGCCGGATACCGGAGCCCTCAACTATACCGTAATGATCATGTCTTATCCGTTATAGTACATGTGTCGGCTGCCTTGATCGGACAATGGACATCGACCCCTATGAGCCACGATGGAAGAAATCGGGATACACCGCGACGATCGTTCGATAGCGCTGCAGACGCCGGGTCGGTCCGATGACGGGCGGGCGATCCGGCGGCGACCCGGCGGCGCTGACCGCGGCGCGTCACCTCAAGGAGTTCGGCTTCACCGGCTGGCACCTGATACGGAGCGGGGACTACGATCCGGCCGTTGACACGCTCGCGGGTCCGGACAACCAGGTCGAGCGGCAAGTGGTCGAGGCCGTGGAATTCCTTATCGGGGATCTCCCTGCCTCCGAAAACAGGGCTGTGTTTCTCGTCGCCGGCAAGCCGCGGCCCAAGGTCGGCGACGGGCTGGTCGCCCTGACGCGCCACTGGCTGATCGAAAAGGTCGATGCGATGGACCCGAGCGGCGACGAACAGATTTACGTCCTGGTCTGCGTCTGATCTTCGCCGCAGCCGATCGGCATCGGCCTATCCCGCGCCGCGCACCCGGTCGAGCAGCGTCCCGCAATCCCGCGGCAGAATGTCGCCGCGCCAGGCAACGTGGTGATCGGGCCGGATCAGCACCAGATCGGCGCCGTAGATCGCGCGCGCCGCCGCATCGTCGACCGCATTCGAGGCGAGCGGCAGCCCCCGGGAGGCGGCGGCCGCGAAGAGCGGCGCCGGGTCGGACGCGGCGTGGAACCGCAATAGCGTGAATTCCGGCCCCAGCGCGTCATGCAGCGCGCCGTCCGCCAGCCGCGCATGGGGCGCGCGGGCGCCGGGGCAGGCATTGGGGGTGTAGTCGTTCGGATCGTCGGGCGGCGCCACGGTGCCGTCGCCGGCAACGATCGGCGAGCCGGCATAGGACAGGCCGAGGAAAATACCGGGGATGGTGAATTCGAAATGCGCGTGGTCCTCGACCAGCGGCTTGAGCGCCGCGCGGGCGGCCCGGCCGGCGGCGCTGTCCTCCTCGACCGCCGCGCCGACCGGCATGCCGCCGATCGAATCCGCGAAACGGCTGGCAAACGCGGTGTTGCGCTCGGCGATCGGCCGGCGCTCCGCCTCGTAGCTGTCGATCAGGCGCCGGCCGCCCCAGCCGGCGATCGTCGCGGCCAGCTTCCAGCCTAGGTTGACCGCGTCGTCGATGCCGGTGTTCATGCCCATCCCGCCTGTCGGCGTGAAGAGATGCGCCGCGTCGCCGGCGAGAAACACGCGGCCCTGGCGATAGCGCTCGGCGACCAGCGCATAGCCCGCCGTCCAGTTGAGGGCGGAAATGACGCGCAGCGGGAAGTCCGCGCCGGCGGCACGGTGGATCATCGCGGTCGGGTCGCGCATGCCGCCGTCCCCGGCGCCGAGCGCCGCGATAAACAGGAACTTGTCCCTGCCGTCGACCGGGATGAACACGGCGCGGATTTCGGGGTTGAGGATCCAGTACTGCCAGGCCGGGCGCTGCGCGAGCCAGCCGGCATGGGGATCGGCCTCGAAATAGGTCGCGTACATCGGCCCGCCCATCATCGGGCGGATCACCCCCGACTCGCCCATCAGCTCGACCCCGAGCGCGGCGCGCACGCCGCTGCCCGCCCCGTCGCAACCGATCAGGTAGTCGGCCTCGTAGACGATCTCCGCGCTGCCGTCGCCGCGCCGGGCGATCGCGGTAACGCCGTCGCCGCGGTCGTGGAATTCCTCCATGCGCCAGCCGAAACGCACCTCCACCGAGGGGAGCGCGTCGACCGCCTTCTTGAGCTCGGCTTCGAGAAACAGCTGCGAGCAGCGATGCGGCGGCTCGGGCGAGGCCCAGCGCCCGGTCCCCGCCGCGGCTTCGGCCAGGGCAAGGCGCCTCGAAGGCTGCGCGTAGCGGCCGAGCTCATAGCCGGTGAGCCGGGTGAAATAGGCGAGGTCGGTCGGGTGGTCGTCGTCCAGGCCCCGCGCTCGCACCGCTGCGGCGAGGCCGAGCCGGCGGAGATGCTCCATGGTCCGGCTCGATATCGCGTTGGCCTTGGGATGGGTCGCCGTGGTCGGCCGGTCGTTGAGCAGCGCACAGCGGATGCCGCGGCGGCCGAGCTCGATCGCCGCCACCATGCCGACCGGGCCGCCGCCGGCGACGACCACTGAAACCCGCCGGGTCTCGACGGGAGGGCTCAACTGCCTTTGCCGAGCGCGTCGATGCGCAAGTCGATCTCGGCCCGCTCCGGCGAGCCCTCGGGCAGGAGCCGGCGCAGACGCGACCAGTGGCGCAGCGCGCCCGCCCTGTCGCCCGCCCGGTATGCCGCCGCCCCGGCGGCCTGCAGCGCGTCGCGCTCCTTTTCCGCCTCGCCGAGCACGCGGTAGGAGCGCGCGAGCCGGGCCCATCCTTCCGCGTCGTCGGGCTCCTCCTTGAGCCTGAGGGCGAGCCGCGCGACCATGCCGCGGATCATCTCCGCCCGCTCTTCGGGCGACATCTGCTGCGCCGCCGCGATATCCTCGCGAGTCGGGCCGCGTGGCGGCTGCGGTCGCGATGTGGGCGCGAGGCTGGCGATCCGCCGGCGCAGTATCGGCAGCCACTCGGCATCGTCGGGCGAGGCCGCTTCCAGCGCCCGCCAGCGCATGAGCGCCGCCTTCGGATCCCCCTTCTGCAACGCCGCGAGACCGAGATAGAAGCGAGCCCGCGGCTCCCCGGGATCGATCTGGAGAGCGGCGGCGAAGGCCCGTTCCGCCTCGCCCGCGATCGTCCCTCCGCCGGCCGAGGCGAGCGCCTCGCCGTGGAGCGATCTGAGATCGGCGTCGGCCGGCAGCAGCGCCGCCGCGCGGCCATAGGCGCGGGCGGCCTCGGAATAGCGCCCGAGCGAGGCCAGGGACCGCCCCAGCAGGCGCCAGCCGCGCGCGTCGCCGGGCCGCTCCTTCATCCGCTCGGCGAGCCGCTCGACCAGCGTCGCCACGTCGGCGTCGCGCTCGGCCGGGGGGGAGTCGGGGAGCGGCGATTGCGGGGCCGGCAACACGGCGGCGCTGGATACGGGCTGGCCGGAGAATAGCGGTGCGCCCTGCCAGAAATAGAGCCCGCCGGCGGCCAGCGGCAGGACGGCGGCGAGAACGACGGCCAGGATCGCCCGCCTGTGAGGCGCGTCGCCGCCCGCGAACGGCTCTTCCCGCGCGGAATCGGCGGCAAGCAGCCGGCGGCCGATCTCCGCCCGCGAGGCTTCGAATTGATCATCGGCGACGAGGCCGCGGTCGCGGTCGCGCTCGACCTCCGCAAGCTGGTCGCGATAGATCTCGATGTCGTGCTCCGCGCGCGGTTGCGGCGGCGCCCGGGGCCGCAGCAAGGGAACGAGGACCGAGAGAACGACGATCAGCGCCATGCCGGCGAGGACGGCGAACAGGATCACGGCGCCGGGTCCTCGTCGAGCAGCCGGGCAAGCCGGGCCCGCTCCGCCTGGTTGAGCGCGCCGGCGCCCGGGGATGCGGCGCGGCGGCGGCGCAGGAACACCGCGACCGCCGCAATTCCGATCAGCACGATCGCCGCCGGGCCGAGCCAGAGCGCATAGGTCGTGGCCTTGAACGGCGGAGACAGGAGCACGAAATCGCCATAGCGCAGGGTGACGAAGCGCATGACCTCGTCGTCGCTGGCGCCGGCGGTCAGGCGCTCGCGAACGACGATGCGCAGATCCCTGGCGAGCGGCGCATCGGAATCGTCGATCGACTGGTTCTGGCAGACCAGGCAGCGGAGCTGCTTGGAAATCGTCCTCGCCCGGCTTTCGAGAGCCGGATCGGCCAGGATTTCGTCGGGCTGGACCGCCGCCGCCGGCGCCGCGAGCAACACCAACCCCAAAGCGAGCAGCGCGGCCCGGCGGATCATCGGCCGAGCTCCTCGAGCAAAGGCAGGATCCGGGTTTCGAGATCGTGCGCCAGGATCGGGCCGACATGCTTGTACCGGATGCGCCCCGCACGGTCGACGATGAAGGTCTCGGGGTAGCCGTACACCCCCCAGTCGATGGAGACGCGCCCGGCGCGGTCGGCGCCGATGCGGCGATACGGGTTGCCGAGCCGGTCGAGGAAGCCGCGGGCCGCCTTCGGCTCGTCCTTGTGGTTGATGCCGTAGATCGCAACCCCGGCGCGGGCGAGCCGCATGAGAAACGGGTGTTCCTGGTGGCAGGGCGGGCACCACGAGGCGAAGACATTGACCAGCGCGGTCTCGCCGCGAAGATCGGCCGTCTTGAGCCCACCGGTCATGCCCTCGATCGGCGGCAGGTCGAATTGCGGCGCCGGCTTGCCGATCAGCGCGGAGGGGATGTCGGCGGCGTTCTTCGCGCCGCTGCCGATCTGGTGGAGATAGACCCCGAAGACGACGGCGAGCGCGGCGAAGGCGGCGATGGGGATGAGGGTCGAGAGTCGCGCGGAGGTCATGGTCGCGCGGCGGCCTCGGCCGCCTTGCCCGCGCGCGCCCGGCGCGGCGCGCCCACCCTGAGCCTGCGGTCGGTGAGGGAAACCGCGCCGCCCGCCGCCATCACGATCGCGCCGACCCAGATCCACGGCACCAGGGGATTGTGGTAGAGCCGCGCCGTCCACGCGCCGGTCGCCGAGCGGTCGCCGAGAACCGCGTAGATGTCGGCGAGCCAGGTGGTATGGATCGCCGCTTCCGTGGTCTGCGACTTCTCGGCCGGGTAGCTCCGCTTTTCGGGCCGGAGCACGGCGAGGACGCGGCCGCCGCGCTCAAGATCGAAGCGTCCCGTCACCGCGCGGTAGTTCGGCCCCGCCGTCTCCTCGACGCCGCGAAAGACCAGCCGGTAACCGGCGATGTCGACCGCGTCGCCGGGGTTCATCGACTGGATCCGCTCGGACTGCCAGGCGGAAGACGCGGTAATTCCGGCGACCACGATACCGACCCCGGCATGCGCCACCGTCATCCCCCAGGCGCTGCGCGGCAAATTGCCCGCGCGGCGCAGCACCGCGCTGGGCGGAATTCGGCCGATGCCGATCTTCCCGGCAAGCTCGGCCAGCGCGCCGAAGAAAAGCCAGGCCGCGAGGCCGAGCCCGAGAGCGGCGAGGAGATCGCCGCCGCCGGCCCGCCAGGCGGCGGCCAGCGCCACCGCCGCCGCGACGACGAAGGCGATGCCGAGCCGGCCGAACACGCCGGAAAGATCGCCCCTCTTCCATGCCAGCGTCGCGCCGATGACGCAGGCGATCAGCAGCGGCACCATGATGGGGACGAAGGTCGCCTCGAAGAAGGGCGGGCCGACCGAGACCTTGCCGCCGCCGAGAGCGTCGAGGATCAGGGGGTAGAGCGTGCCGAGGAGAACCACCGCGGCCGCCGTGGTGAGCAACAAATTATTGAGCACCAGCGCCCCCTCGCGCGAGACCGGGGCGAACAGCCCGCCGCCCTTGAGCCCCGGCGCGCGGATCGCGTAGAGCGTGAGCGCGCCGCCGGTGATCAGGACCAGGAGGCCGAGGATGAAGACGCCGCGCCCGGGATCGGTGGCGAAAACGTGGACCGAGGTGAGGACGCCCGAGCGCACCAGGAAGGTGCCGAGCAAGGAGAGCCCGAAAGTCAGGATCGCGAGCAGCACCGTCCAGCCCTTCAGCGCGTCGCGCTTCTCCACCACGATCGCGGAATGGAGCAGCGCGGTTCCGGCGAGCCACGGCATGAAGGAGGCGTTCTCGACCGGATCCCAGAACCACCAGCCGCCCCAGCCGAGCTCGTAATACGCCCACCAGCTGCCGAGGGCGATGCCGATGGTCAGGGCGCACCAGGCGAGCAGCGTCCACGGCCGGACCCAGCGCGCCCAGGCGGGATCGACGCGACCCTCGATGAGCGCCGCCACGGCGAAGGAAAACGAGATCGAGAACCCGACATAGCCGAGATAGAGGAAGGGCGGGTGGAAGGCGAGGCCGGGGTCCTGGAGCAGGGGGTTGAGCCCCTGACCCTCGGCCGGCACCGGGGCGAGGCGGACGAAGGGGTTGGAGGTAAACAGGATGAAGGCGAAGAAGCCCGCCGCCACCAGCCCGTGAACGGCAAGCACGCGGGCCCGGAGCGCCGCCGGGAGGTTGTTGCCGAAACCCGCGATCATGGCGCCGAAGAGCGTCAGGATCAGCACCCACAGCACCATCGAGCCTTCATGGTTGGCCCAGACGCCGGTGATCTTGTAGAGCAGCGGCTTCAAGGTGTGGGAATGCCGGGCGACGAGCTCCACCGAGAAATCCGACGTCACGAAGGCGTGGACAAGCGCGAGGAAGGACGCGGCCACCAGGGCGAACTGCATCATCGCCGCGGGCCGGGCGACCGCCATCATCGCGGCCTCGCCCTTGGCCGCGCCGATCATCGGCACAACCCCCTGGATCAACGCGAGCAGGAAAGCGAGGATGAGCGCGAAATGGCCGATCTCGGCGATCATTCGCCGGCCTCCGAGGGGCCGCGCCATCGGCCCGATTTCTTCAGCGCGTCGGCGACTTCCTTCGGCATGTAGGTCTCGTCATGCTTGGCGAGGACCTCGTCGGCGCGAAACCGCCCGTCGGCGTCGAGCCGTCCCTCGGCGACGACCCCCTGGCCCTCGCGAAAGAGGTCGGGGAGGATACCCGAATAGGCGATTTCGATGGTGTTCGCCGTGTCGGTCACCCGGAACCCGAATGTCTTGCCGTCGGTGTCGCGCACTAACGAATCCCTGACCACGATCCCGCCGATGCGAAACCGGCGGTCGGGCGGGGGCTTGTTCTCCGCGACATCGCTCGGGCTGTAGAAATAGACGATGCTGTCCTCGAACGCGCTGAGGACGAGGGCGGCGGCGGCGCCGAGCGTCACCATGCCGCAGAGGAGGAAGGCCAGCCGGCGCCGTTTACGCCGGACCATCGGTGCCGCGACCCGGCGCTCCGCGCCCCCGCCTGCCGCGGCCGCCCTCCTCCAGCGCCGCGACCTCGCGCTGCAGCGCCCGCAGGCTGCGCGTGCTCTGGACGGCGAGCCCGCCGATCACGAGCAGGGCGATCGCATAGGCCGGCCACACGAAACCCGCATAACCGCCCATCGCGAGGAATTTGTAGATCTCAGCCATGCTCCGCGACATCCGCATCGGCGACGCGCACATACGCCGATGCTTCTATGACAAGCTCCCGCTGCTGTCCATTGCGTCCGCGAGCGGAGCGTGCGCCCGGGCGTGGCGCAGCGCGCGCAAGCGCCTGGCGAGCAGCGCCGCGCGGATGCGTATGAACAGGAGCGTCGCGAACAGGCACATGAAGCCAGCCGCCATCAGGAGAAGCGGGATCAGCATCGACACATGGATCGACGGCGCGCCGAATTTGGTCACGCTGGCGGGTTGGTGCAGCGTGTTCCACCAATCCACCGAGAACTTGATGACCGGCAGGTTGACCGCACCGACCAGCGCCAGAATCGCCGACGACCGGTCGCCGCGGGTGGTGCTGTCGAACGCGTTGGCGAGCGCGATATAGCCGAGATAGAGGAACAGCAGGATCAGCACCGATGTCAGCCGCGCATCCCACGCCCACCAGCGCCCCCACATCGGCTTGCCCCACAGCATCCCGGTGGCGAGGCAGACGATCGTGAAGCAGGCGCCGATCGGCGCCGCGCTGTGGGCGATCACATGCGCAAGCGGGTGGCGCCAGACCAGCCCGGCGGCGGCGCATAGCGCCATCGCCGCATAGCAGAACAGCGCCATCCACGCCGACGGGACGTGGATATACATGATCCGGACGGTATCGCCCTGCTGGTAATCGGGCGGCGAGAACCCGAACCCGAGCACCAGCCCCGCGCCGATAAGCAGCGCCGCCCCCCAACCGGTCCAGGGCTGGACGCGATCGGCGAGGCGCAGGAACCGCGCCGGACTGGCAAACCCGTGCAGGCGTGACACGTGAACTCTTCCGCTACTCTGGCGAGTTACGACTATACGGCAATAGCGATCCCCTCCGGCACGCTCAATGCGGGTTTTCGAAGCGCGCCGGGGCAGGCATCCGCATCGTCATTCGAGGGACTGCCTGACCGCGGCCGCGGCGGCCCAGGGGCACAGCACCGAGGCGGCGAGGGACATGGCGGCCAGCACCATCAGATGCTGCCGGATGGGCAGCCCGGCGATCGCCGCGTCGACCGCGGCGGCGCCGAATATCAGCACCGGGACAAGCAGCGGCAGAACCAGGACGGAGAGCAGCACCCCGCCCCGCCTCGCCCCCAGCGTCAGCGCCGCGCCGAGGCCGCCGATCAGGCTGACCGCCGGCGTCCCGAGCGCCATCGCCGCGACCAGCGCGGCGTAGCCGCCGGTGCCGAGATCGAGCAGGGCCGCCAGCAGCGGGCTGGCGACGATCAACGGGATACAGGTGGTGAGCCAGTGCGCCAGCATCTTGGCCCCGACGACCAGCGAGAGCGCGAGCGGAGACAGCGCCAGCACTTCGAAACTGCCGTCCTCGTAATCGCCGAGGAAAAGGCGCTCCAGCGAGAGCATCGCCGCGAGCAGCGCGGCGACCCAGAGCACGCCGGCGGCGATGCGGGCGAGCAGATTGGCCTCGGGCCCGACACCGAACGGAAACAGAATCGTGGCGAGGACGAAGAACATCACGGCGGTCGCGGCCTCGCCGGGCTCGCGGATCGCGAGCCTGATCTCACGGCCGAGGGCGGCGGCGAACGGGTTCATGGCTCGACCGCCGGAACGACGTTATAGCGGCCGACATCGAGATCCCTGGCGCCGGCGAGATCGAGCGCGGTGTTGGTCGAAACCACGCAGGAACCGCCTCCCGCGCAATGCTCCCGGATCGCCGCCCGCACCGCGGCGACGCCGTCGGCATCGAGCGCGACCGTCGGTTCGTCGAGCAGCCAGAGCGGGGCCGCCGATACCGCGATGCGCGCCAGAGCGAGCCGTCGTCGCTGGCCGGCGGACAGGAACCGGGAGGGAAGATCGGCAAGCGCCGCCAGGCCGAACCGTTCGAGCGCCGGTTCGATTTCGCCCCGGCCCGGGCGGAGGGCCGCCCAGAAACGCAAATTCTCGGCCACCGTGAGCGCCAGCTTCACCGCGTCGAGATGACCCACGAAATGAAGCCGCGCCGCATGCGCGTCGCGGTCTTCCGCGATGTCGGCGCCCTGCCATTCGATCGCGCCGGAAACCGGCGGGAGGAGCCCGGCCATGATCCGCAACAGGCTCGACTTGCCGCTGCCGTTGGGGCCGGTCAGCACCAGGGTTTCGCCGGGAGCGAGCGCGAAGTCGAGCCCGGAGAACACCCAGCGGTCGCCGCGAATGCAGGCCAGCGCGCGGCCCGAGAACATCATCGCCGGATCGGAGCCCGCGCGGTTCAACGCGAAGCGGACATGCTCTAGCGCCGTTCCTCGTAGGACGGGCGCAGGTTTTCGATCATCGCCACCAGCCCCTGGAGCGCTGCGTCGATGAAGGCCGTCCCCTGCTCGGCGCTCGCCACATGCGGGTTGCCGAAAATCGACGCGTGGTTGGTCTCGGGGCTGGGGCGCCGGCGATAGGTGCGCGACGGCTCGACCCTGGCGACCAGATCCCAGCCGACGAGGGGTGTGTAGACCCCTTCGATGCGGTCCATCTTGACCAGATCGGGCCGCGTCGCGAGCTGGAACGAGGTCTCGAACTCCCCGCCATGGCCCATCCCGCCGATTTCCGAATTGCGCCGCGCATCGATTTCGGCCGCGCCGGGCTCCCAGTAGCTCACCGCCGTCACCTGGAAGTCGTAGGACGCGTCCAGATCGTCGACCAGGCGGCGCGCGACGGCATCGTTCGATGTGCCGTTCGGCCGGTTGCCGTTGAGGATGAGGAGGTCCTGGAAGCCCTGCCTGATCAGCGCCGCGCCGACTTCGTAGACCAGCTCCTGATAGGTCGGGATGGACAGCGATATCGTCCCCGGGAAATGCTCGAAGGTCTTGGACACCGCGTAGGGCAAGGCGGGCGCGACCACCGCGCAGACCCGTTCGGCGAGGCGGACGGCCATGTGATCGGCCTGGTGGGTGTCGGTGTCGCAGGGCATGTGCGGCCCGTGCGATTCGGTGGCGCCGGTGGGCAGGATGACCAGCGTCTTCGCCTCGATCGCCGCGCGCACCTCGTCATAGGTCATATGGGCGATGCGGACGTCCATCAGCGCGCTTGCGCCTCCGACAGCAGGCGGTGGATCATGTCGGGAGACATCGGCGATTCGCGCACCGGCGCGATGCCGAGCGGCGCCAACGCGTCTTCCATCGCCGAGGCCACGACCTGGGAGACCGGGATCGTGCCGGCCTCGCCCACCCCCTTGATGCCGAGCGGGTTCAGCGGCGACGGCGTTTCCATGTGGAGGATCTCGGCGTCCGGAACCTCGGTCGCGTAGGGCATCAGGAAATCCATGAAATTGGCGGCGAGCGGGATGCCGTTCTCGTCGAACGCGCAGCGCTCGTAGAACGCCCCGCCGATCCCCTGGCCGATGCCGCCCATCACCTGCCCCTCGACGATCATCGGGTTGATCATGTTGCCGCAGTCGTGGATGCAGAGATAGCGCCTGATCTCCATCGAGCAGATGTCGGGAAAGAACTCGACGATCGCGGCATGGACCCCGTAGGCCCAGGTCGCATGCGGCGGGCTGAAATAGTCGGTCTCCTCGAGCCCCGGCGACTGCCCTTCGGCGAGCGGCGGGCCGTCATGGGTCGAGGCCGGGGCGAACTGCGTCGCGGTCTGGGATGCCTCGTTGAAGGCGTAGCGCAGCGGGTTCGAGGCGGTGGCGATCTCGGCGAGGGAGACCGAACGGTTGCCGTCGACGATCCAGGCGCGGCCGTCGCGGAGCTCGATCGAGTCCTCGTCGGTCTCCAGCATGTTGGCGGCGGCTCGCACGATCCGGGTGCGCACCCTGACGGCCGCCTTGTGGATGGCGTTGCCGCTCACCACCGCGGCGCGGCTGGCGAATGTCGCCACCCCCCATTCATGCGCCTGGGTATCGCCCTCGACGAAGATCACGTCCTTGACGTCGCAGCCGACCTGGTCGGCCGCGATCTGGGCGAACACGGTCTCGTGGCCCTGGCCCTGGCTGGTGAGGCCGGTGGTGACATAGACCTTGCCGGTGATCGGGTGGATCTTGACGTGGCCGCCCTCATAGGGGCCGAGCCCGGTCCCCTCGACATAGAAGCCGATCCCGAAGCCGAGATAGCGCCCCTCGGCGCGGGCCTCCTCCTGCTCCCTGCGGAACGCCGCCAGGTCGACGGTCCCGGTGATCAGGTCGAGCGCCTTCTCGTACTCGCCCGAATCGTAGTTGACCGCGAGCCCGTCGGCGAAGAGCAGCCCCGCCCGCTCGTAGGGGAACTCGTCCGGACCGATGAAGTTGCGCCTGCGGATCTCGATCCGGTCGATGCCGAGCTCGTCGGCGAGCTGGTCGAGAGCGCGCTCGATCGCGAAACAGGCCTGCGGCCGGCCGCAGCCGCGATAGGGCGTGACCTGGACGCAGGGCGTGTAGACCAGGGTCATCTCGACCCAGATGTCGGGAATCCGGTAGGGGCCGGCGATCGAGGTCGACGCCACCTGGGCGATCGCGATGCCATAGGGGATGAAGGCCCCGGTGTCGTGGATGAACGAGTCGCGCAAGCCGAGGACCGTCCCGTCCTTTTTCGCCGCCAGGGCGATCTCGTGGATCTGGGCGCGCTCCTGGCTCGCGCCGATGAAGTTCTCCACCCGGTCCTCGATATACTTCACCGGCCGGTCGAGCTGCATCGCAGCAAAGGGGACGAGGATCTCGTCCGGGTGGAACATCATGATCTTCTGGCCGAACCCGCCGCCGACATTGGGGGCGATGACGCGGATCCTGTCCTCGTCGATGTCGAACAGAGAGGCGAGCCCGCCGCGCACCGAGATCGTCGCCTGGGTCGAATCCCAGACCGTGAGCTCGCCCGACACCCCGTCCCAGCGGGCGGCGACCGCGCGGCACTCCATCGGCGCCGCGGTCGAGCGTTCGAGCCGGACGCGCAGCTTGGTGGTGTGCTCGGCCGCGGCGAAAGCGGCCTCGGCGTCGCCGCTCTCCTGGATGAAATGGGCGGCGATGTTATTGGGGATGTCGTCATGGACCAGCGGCGCGGCGTCGGCGATCGCCTTCTCCAGATCTAGCTCGACCGGGAGTTGTTCGTACTCGACCTCGATCGTCGCGCAGGCATCCTCGGCGGCATACCGGTCGACGGCGACCACCATCGCGATGCACTGGCCGGCATAGAACACATCGCCGCGGGCGAGCGGGCGCTGGGTCTTGCCGCCCGACGCGATGCAGGGATGCGGGATCAGCATCGGCAGCTCGACATCGAGCGCGCCGATAGTCTCGGCGGTGTAGACGGCGACGACATCGGGCAGCGCCTCCGCCGACGATATGTCGATCGAGCGGATTTTCGCCCGCGCATGCGCGCTCCGGACGAACGCCGCGTGCAGGGCGCCGGGGAGCGAGATGTCGTCGATGAAGGCCCCCTCGCCCCTGAGCAGGCCGGGGTCGGCGTTGCGCTGGACCGGCTCGCCGAACTGCCGTGTCGACATTCGCTTCTCCTCAGCCCGCTTCCGGGTTCATCAGCTCGACGCTGCGGCGGAACGCGGTGACGATGTTCCGATAGCCGGTGCAGCGGCAGAGATTGCCCGACAGCATTTCGCGGATCGCCCGGTCCGAGAGGTCGGGCTCCGGCGTTTCCTCGAGATAGCTCAGCATCGACATCACGAAGCCGGGGGTGCAGTAGCCGCATTGCAGCCCGTGGCACTCCATCATCGCCTGCTGGATCGGGTGCAGCGTCCCGTCCGGTGCGGCAACGCCCTCGATGGTGCGGATCTCGGCGCCGTCCGCCTGGACCGCGAAAGCGAGGCAGGACCGCCCGGCGCGGCCGTCGATCATCACCGTGCAGCACCCGCACACCCCGTGCTCGCAGCCGACATGGGTGCCGGTCAGGCGGAGCTCGTGGCGGATGAAGTCGCTCAGCAGCATGCGCGGGCTGATCTCGCGGGTGACGGTCTCGCCGTTGACGGTAAGCGTCACCGGGATCCTGGGATCGGAAGAGGAGACGGGGATCGGTTTCTTCAGCACGGTCCTGGCCATGGTCTAGCGTCCCGCCCGCCTTGAGGCCGTGGCGGCGGTCCGCCGCACCAGGGCCGCCAGCAGGTCCCGGCGATAGGCCACGCTCGCCTGCATGTCGGCAGCCGCGGTCACGTAGTCCTTGGCCGCCTCGCCGGCTTCCCCGCGCGCGGCTTCGTCGACGGCGCGGCCGCTGAGCGCGTCCTCGGCGGCGGCGAGACGAACCGGCTTCGCGCCGATGCCGCAGGCCGCGATCCGCGCCTCGCGGCAGAGGCCGTCTTCGAGGGTGAGCAAGGTGCAGACGCCGGCAAGGGCATAGTCGCCCCGGCGCCTGGCGAACTCCTCGAACGCATACCCGGTCGCCGGCGGCAAAGCGGGGATGCGGATCTCGGTCAGGATTTCGGTCTGGGCGAGGACGGTGGTCATGTGGAACTCGAACAGGTCTTCGGCCGCGATATCGCGGCTGCCGTTCGGGCCCTGAACGGACACCGCGCCGCCGGTCGCGACCAGGAGGCAGGGGAGCTCGGCCGCGGCATCGGCATGGGCGATGCTGCCTCCGACGGTCCCCCGGTTGCGGATCGCGATATGGGCGACGTTGTCGAGAACCTCGCCGATCAGCGGGTTGGCCGCGTTGGCTCCTGCGTGGGTCTCCAGCTCGCGGTGCCGCGTCATCGCGCCGACGCGGATGGTCCCGCCCTCCATTGCGATCCCCTTGAGCGCCGCGATCTTGCGCAGATCGACCAGCCGGCCGGGGGTCGAAAGGCGGAAATTCATCGTCGGGATCAGGCTTTGCCCGCCGGCGAGCGGGCGCGCGGTCTCATCGGCGGAGAGCGCCGCCACCGCCGCCTCGACGGTCTCGGGCGCGACGTAGTCGAACAGCGCGGGCTTCACTCGGCAGCCTCCGCCGTCGTCTCCGCCCACCAGCCGGCGTCGGGATCCTGCCAGCCCTCGGGCCAGTCCATCCCCCCGGCGGCGCGCGCGGCCTCGACATAGGGGCCGCGGTCGAACATCGGCAGCGCCCCGCGCCTGGCGCGAAGCTCCATCCGGCGCGCATCGGTCGCCGCCTTGTCGACCCCGGGCCGCGGACCTTCATGCTTGAGAATGACGCCGTATTCCTCGGCCGCGGATGGTTCGGATACCAGCCCGCATTCGACGTCATAGGCGACCAGCCGGGGCTCGCGCAGCAAGGGATCGCCCCAGCCCCCGCCGCCGGTGGTCTGGATGCAGATCGTCGCGCCCGCCGGCACCTCGATATTGTCCGCCATTCCGGCGATCTCGCGCAGCTCGTCCGGGCCGTCCTCGACCGCGATCCGGTAGGTCGAGCCGGGCTTGCCGCCATTGACCCCGTAGGTGTTGACCAGCGCGCGGTCGGCGTTGGAGAGCAAACGGCAGGGTTGCAGCGCGCGGATGCGCTTGTCGTAGCCGAACCCGCCGCGGCGAAATCCGGCGCCGCCGGAATCGCGGGCAAGGGCGAGCTTCTCCACCAGCACCGGGTATCGCGTTTCCGAAAACTCGGCCGGCAGGTTGCGCGAGTTGGGGACGATGTGAACCACGTCCGAGCCGTCGGCCCAGGGCCGGCCGGGACCGCCGCCGCCGAGCACCTCGCGGAACAGGAAGAAATCCTTGTTCGAGGCGCGGCCGTGCAGCCCCCAGATCCGGATCGTCTCGTGATCCGCCGGCATCCGCCCGCCCGTCGCCTTGGACAATAGCGCGGCGAAGATGCCGAGCGAGCGCAGCAGGATGAAGAACCGCATCCCGGTCGCCTTGCCGAAATTGGGCGTGATCAGGGTCCCCTTCTCGGGGAATTTCACGTCGATGACGTCGAGCACGCCTTCGTTCATGTCGATCTCGGCCGCGCGCTCCGGCGAGGCGGCGAGCGAGCGCAGCACCGGACCCATCCATTTGCGGACGAACTTGCCGTCGGAATAGTCGATCGCCCAGTTGATCGGCCCCTTCGCCTCGCGGCTGGTGCCGGTGAAGTCGAGCAGGATCCTGTCGGCGGTCTTGGTCATGGTGACGCGCATCGCGTGCAGCCGCGGCGCGTCGACCCCGTCATTCTCGATATAGTCTTCCCAGCTATAGACCCCGTCCTCGATCCTGGGCAGGAGCTCGCGCCGGATGGTCTCGGCGCAGTTCTCGATCATCGCGTCGAACGCCGCTTCCAGCATGTCGGCGCCGTAGCGTTGGGCGAGCGCCACCACCCGCTTGGTCCCGAGCAAGGCGGCGCCGATCTCGGCATCCAGATCGCCGCGGAGATGTTCCGACAGGCGCGAGTTGCGCTCGATGATGCGGAACGCCGCCTCGTTCACCTTGCCGCCCTCGTAGAGCTTGATGGGCGGGATCACCAGACCCTCGGTCCACATGTCCTCGGCATGCACCGGCAGGCTCCCGGGCACAGACCCGCCGACATCGTCGTGGTGGCCGAAGACCTGGGAGAACCCGATCAGCCGGCCGTCATGGAAGATCGGCAGGGTCGAGCAGAGATCGGGGATGTGGCCGATGCCGCCCGACGAGTTGTAGGGGTCGTTCCAGAAGAAGACATCGCCGGGCTCGATGTCGTCGGGGCCGAAATACTCGAACACCGGCTCGACCAGGGCCGAATAGGAGCGCCCGGTGAGCTTGCGCCCCCTGGCGTCGAACAGGGCGACCCGGTAGTCGTGCTGGTCGCGGATCATCGGCGAACGCGACGTGCGCTCGACGGCGGCCTCGATCTCGAGCTCGGCGGAGCGGATGGTGCCGGTGATAATCTCCAGCTCGACCGGCCCGAGCTTGCGGGCCGTGTTCCGTCCTTCGCTCATGGGGATTTCTCCAGGATGAGATTGCCGTAGCGGTCGGTGGTCGACCGCCAGGTCTCGGGGACCACGGTGGTCGATCCGTATTCCTCGATAATCGCCGGGCCGGCGACGCTGGCGCCGACGCCGAGGTCGCCGCGCTGCCAGATGCCGCAATCGATCCAGCCGCCCGCGCGCCAATAGACCCGGCGCGACGCGACCGGCGCGGCGTCGCCGCCGCTGTCGTCGAGGGGGCGGATATCGGGCCGGTGCACGCGCCCGACCGCCTGGACCCTGAGGCTCACCACCTCGACATCCTGGCGGCCCTCGTAGTGGAAGCCGAAGGTCGCCTCATGCACGTCGTGGAAGTCGCGCCACATCGCCGCCACCGCATCGGCGCCGAGTTTGCCCGGCGGGATCGGCACCGGCACCTCATGGCCTTCCCCGACATAGCGGACATCGGCGCTGCGGACGACCTGGATGGCGTCGCGCGCGGCGCCTTCGGCCATGATCTCGCCCCGCCCCGTCTCTTCCAGCGCGCGCCACAGCGCATCGAGCTCTTCCGCGTCATGGGTCGACTGCTGGCGAACGCAGGTCCTGACATAGTCGCGCTTGATGTCGGACACGTGGAGCCCGAAGGCCGACAGATTACCCGGGTTGGGCGGCAGGATGGCGGTGGCGATGCCGAGAAAATCGGCGACCTCGGCGGCGAACAGACCGCCGGCACCGCCGAAGGCGACCATCGCATAGTCGCCGGGGTCGAGACCGCGCGAGGTGGTGACGCGGCGGATGCCGTGCACCTGGTTGGCCGAGGCGATTTCGAGCACCCCGGCCGCCGCTTCCTCGGCCGGGATATCGAGCCTGCGGCCGAGCGCCTGGTAAG
Organism: Alphaproteobacteria bacterium; assembly: GCA_965205995.1. Lineage (GTDB taxonomy): Bacteria > Pseudomonadota > Alphaproteobacteria > MPNO01 > MPNO01 > MPNO01. The sequence goes on from OZ242200.1 coordinate 3,569,216, forward strand.
CGGTGCGGGCGGCCCCGGCATCGAGCTTGAGCCCGCCGCCGATCAGCGCCCCGGGCAGCCGGCCGAGCACCAGCCCGGCATCGGTCACCGTGGGTTCGCTGCCGCCGCGCCGGTAGCAGATCGGCCCCGGGTCGGCGCCGGCGCTTTGCGGCCCCACCTTGAGCGCGCCGTAATCGTCGATCCAGGCGAGAGACCCGCCGCCGGTGCCGACGGTCTCGATATCCAGCATCGGCGACTTGACGGGGTAGCTCTCGATCACCGCGTGGCTGGTGAGCTGCGGCGTCAGATTCTGCACCAGCGAGACATCGGTCGACGTGCCGCCGACATCGAGGGTGAGCACATTCCGGTAATCGGCGAGCCGCGCCATATGGGTCGCGCCGAGGACGCCGCCGGCAGGGCCGGACACCAGCATGGTGACGGGTTTCTCGGCCGCCTTGGCGCTGGAAACGATGCCGCCATTGGACTGCATGATGAGGAACGGCACCGCGCCGGAACGCTGCCGGATGCTGCGCTCGGCATGGCCGAGATAGGTCTTGCAGTAGGGCTTCACCATGACGTCGATCAGGGTCGTCATGGCGCGCTCGTATTCGCGGTATTCCGGCAGCACGATCGAGGACAGGGAGATGTGGATATCCGGGTGGCGCCCGGCCACCAGCGCGCCCACCCGGTCCTCGTGCGCGGGGTTGGCATAGGCGTGGAGCAGGCAGACGGCGAGCCGGGTCACCCCGAGCGCCACCAGCTCGTCCGAAGCGGCGATGACGCTTTCCTCCTCGAGCGCCGCCAGCTCCGAGCCGTCATGGCGCATGCGCCCGGTCACCTCGCGCACCAGATGCAGCGGCACCAGGCGCCTGGGCTTTACCCAGAAGAACGAATTGCCGTAGCCGTCGGGGACCGACTGGCGGGCGATCTCGATGAGATGGCGGAAGCCGTTGGTCACCAGCAGGCCGAGGCCTTCGAACTTGTGCTCCAGCACCGCGTTGGTGGCCGTCGTCGTCCCGTGCAGGATCTGGCCGATATCGTTCCGCGCGGCGCCCGCCGCGCTCAGCACCTCGTCGATGCCGTTGAGCAGCCCGAGACTCGGATCGGCCGGCGTGCTCGGCGTCTTGATGGCGAACTGATCGCCGGTCTTGTCGTCGAGCGCGATCACGTCGGTGAACGTGCCGCCGGTGTCGATGGCTATGCGAAGCGCCATGATTTTTCCGCTATATCAACACACTATCCGTGGCGGGATCACGATATTGTCACCCGCCCACGGCGTCAAACGCGCGCGCCTCGACGGCCTCGCCGGGTGCGGCCTGTGCGGCCCATTCGGCCAGCAGATCGGCCGAATCCATCACCAGACCCATATGGATCGAGACCATCTTGAGCGCCGCATCCTCCATCTCGTCATTGGTGCCGCGCACCAGGTCGCGGAGCACGACGACGCGGTAGTCGCGGTTGCTCGCATCGAAGGCGGCGTTGAGCACGCAGCAATCGGTGAACCCGCCATTCAGCACCACCGTCCGGATACCCATATTGCGCAGCAGGAAGTCGAGATCGGTGGGGTAGAACACCGACAGCCGCTTCTTGGTCTGGACGATCTGGTCGCCGGGCTCGACCCGGGTCTCGAACTCGGTCCAGCGGCTGCCCTCGATCGCGTGCGCATCGGCGTTGGGGATTTCCCCGACATAGAGCGGGAAGACCTGGCGCCAGGCCGACCGCAGCCCGTTGACGTCGTCCACCCCGCCTTTCCGCAGCACCGTCCTGACATGGACGATGGGAACGCCGAGCCGGCGCGTCCGGTCGTGGAACGCATCGATCGGTTCCACGATCTCGCGCGCCCGGGGCGCCGGGCACGGGCAGTCGGGCGTGTCCGCGAGGTGGCCCCGATGCATGTCGATCGACACCACCGCCGATTTGGCCGCATCGGCGTAGAGTTCGAACCCGTCCGGCAGGACGCGGCGTTCGCCATAGACATAAGCCTCCATCTCTGCCCCCTAGTGTCCTCTGCCGTTCTCGCTTTCCGCATAGGCGGCGATCAGCCGGCGGATACGTGCGTCGCGGTCGGCGGCGCCCTGATGCGCGCCAGCGAGATTGATCTCGGTGATCTTCTCCCCGACCCGCTGCAGCAGCGCATCGTCCCCGCCATTGGCGGCGGGCGGGATTCGCACCACCGTATCATGGCAATAGGTCGGGATCCGGCCGCCGGCCCGGATTTCCGATGCCTTGGGATCGCCGCCCGCCGCGACGCGCCGGATCTCGCTTCGCAGCAGCTTGCGCAGCATCAGCACGCCCTTGTCGGTGGCGGTCATGTGTTCGAGCGCATGGACGGCGATCGGCCGCTGGCTGGTCTGGGCGTCGAAATCGCCCGGGATGCGCTGGCGGTCCTCGTGGCCCCGGGCGCCGTCCTGGCCGAAGAAGTCGACGGTCTCGGGGCCGCATTGGTCCTCGTCGGCGTTGTTGCCGGGATCGCCGTCCGGGTGGAAGTGACGCCAGCCGATGATGCGGCAGGTCCGGTTGTCCACCGGCGTGGTCCAGCGGGTGATGCCGGTCCGCATATAGAGCTTGGTTTCCTGGCCGTCCTCCCAGATATGGCCGACCTGGGCGATATTGCCGAAAACGATGTCGTTCGAGCGCACCCAGACATTGTCGCCCCAGCGCCTCGTGGTGATGTAGATCATACCCGTGGGGGTGTCGCGGAACTCGGTCACCGGGAGTTCGCCCCAGGCATCGGCGAACTGGGAAAAGCTGATCCTCGTATGCAGGAACACCGCATGCGCCGGGTCCATCACGTTTTCCTGCACCTGGAGCCAGTTGCAGGGATAGGTGATGTAATAGGGGACCAGCCGGTCGTCGGGCATGGCGAAGCTGTCATAGGGCGCGAATTCCGGTCGCTTTTCCGGCGGTCCCATATAGGCGAAGACCAGCCCGCCGTGCTCCTCCACCGGGTAGGCGCCGTGATAGAGCCGGTCCTTGAGCGTGCTGGCCGGCGGCTCGCCGGGCGTCTCGAGGATCCGCCCGTCGGGCGCGAACAGCCAGCTATGATAGCAGCAGCGGAGGCCCCGGGGCTCGACGACGCCGTATTCGAGCGAGGCGCCGCGATGGCTGCAATGCAGGTCGAGAAGCCCCCATTCGCCGCCGCGGCTGCGGAACAGCACCAGATCCTCGCCGAACATGCGCAGCTTGAGCGGCAGTTCGCCGACTTCGGAGGCGAGTGCGATGGGCTGCCAGAAGCGCCTCAGATATTCGCCGCAGGCCGAGCCGCGCTCGACATGGGTGAGTTCGGTGTCTTCTTGCGGCGCCGGCGGGTTGTGGTAGGCGCCGTAGGGCGTGCGCAGGAAATGCTTCTGCCCGGCCATCTGTCCTACTCCTCAATGGCGTGGCGCGAATGCTAAGGCGCGAACGGGCGCGCGGAAACGATAAATTGCCGGGCCGCGGGCCGGCTGCTAGCGTTCGCTGGGCGCGGCGGGATCTGTGAGGCGGGATGGAGCGGCGGCGGATTCGGTTCGGGAGCTTCCTCGCGCCGTTCCATTCGGTGCGCGAGAACCCGACGCTCGCGCTCGACCGCGATCTCGCATTGATCGAGCATCTCGACCGGCTCGGCTTCGACGAAATCTGGGTGGGCGAGCACCATTCGGGCGGGATGGAGATCGTCGCCTCGCCCGAAATCTTCATCGCCGCGGCGGCCGAGCGGACAGGGCGGATCGGGCTCGGGACGGGCGTTGTCACCCTGCCCTACCATCACCCGTTCATGGTCGCCGAGCGCATCAACCAGCTCGATCATCAAACCAGGGGGCGGGTGATGTTCGGCGTCGGCGCCGGCGCGCTGCCCTACGATGCCGACATGATCGGGGTCGATGTCGAGCGTATCCGCGACATGATGACGGAGGCGCTCGACGTTATCGTCCCGCTGCTCGACGGCGAGACGGTGAGCCGCAGGACCGACTGGTTCGAGCTCCGCGAGGCCCGGCTCCAGCTCGCGCCCTTCACCCGGCCGCGGGTGGAGCTTGCCGTCCCCTCGGTGGTGTCCCCGTCCGGCCCCCGCGCCGCCGGCAAATACGGCATGAGCCTGTTGTCGACCGCCGCCACCACCCAGGCCGCGTTCGAGGCCCTGCCCGACACCTGGCGGATCTGCGCCGACGAGGCGAAGGCGCATGGCCGGGTTGCCGAGCGAGCGCGCTGGCGGCTGGTCGGGCCGGTCCATGTCGCGGAGACCCGCGAGCGGGCGCGCGCCAATGTCCGCTTCGGCATCCAAGAATGGCTGCATTACTTCGCCCATGTCGCCCACCTGCCGCTCGACGCGACCGGCGAGGGCGACGTGGATTCGGACATCGATGCGCTGATCGGCTCCAGGGTCGCGGTGATCGGAACGCCGGACGACATGATCGCCCAGATCGAGCGGCTGGAGCGCCAGTCGGGCGGGTTCGGCGTCTTTCTGGACATGGCGCATAACTGGGCCGATTTCGAGCAGACAAAGCGCAGCTACGAGCTCATCGCCCGCTATGTCATGCCGCGCTTCGACGGCCGCGGAGGGCGGCAGGAAGAGGCCTATCGCTGGGCCATGGAGAAAAAGCCGGTGCTGGCGGAACGGCGCCAGGCCGGCATCGACAAGGCGATCCGGGACCTTGGACCTTAATCCTCGAAAGTGATTTCCGCCGTCTGGGCGATGCCGCCGGCGGGGGTGAGCGCCCACAGCCGGCCCGCGCCCGCGCCCGGCCCCGGCGCGCCGGCGACGGTGAAGGGAGTGCCGTCGAAAAGCGGCGCGAGCGCGCGGACCGCGTAGCTCGTGAGTGTCGCCCGTGGCCGCGAGCGGCGGAACAGGTCGAGCAGCAGCGCGGTGATCAGATTGCCGTGCACCAGCAGGCCCGGATAGCCCTCGACCCCGGTCACGTAGTCGCGGTCGTAATGGATCCGGTGGCTGTTCATGGTGAGCGCCGAATAGCGGAACAGCAGAACGGGCGTCGGGTCGACCTCGCGCGACCAGACCGCCTCGATCTCGGGCGCCGCCCGCAGCGCCGGCGGTGCCGGCGGTGCCGCCGTGCCGACCGGATCGGCCGGGCGATAGACGGTGCTGTGCTCCTCGTGGGTCGCGAGGCCGTCCTCGCCGAAGATCTCGTGGTGCACGGTGACGAAGCAAAGCACGCCCGACCGCCCGCTCTTCGGCACCACGTCGACGATCGTGGAGACCCGCCTCGCCGTCTCTCCGACGCGCAGGGGGCGGTCGAACCGCATGTGCACGCCCGCCCACATGCGGCGCGGCAACGGCACCGGGGGCATGAAGCCGCCCTTCGCCTTGTGCCCGTCGGGTCCGGTGTCGCAGAGCTTCACGACTTCCGGGAAGTAGTACCAGTGCCAGCCCGGCGGGATCGGATCGCCGTCCTTCAACTGCGGATCGTCGCGGTCGAAAGTGGCGGCCAGAATGTCGGCGGGGGCGGCGGTGATAAGCCCGGTCGCGGTCTCACCCCGCCCGATCCAGCCGCGCGCGCGCTCAAGCGCTTCGTCCAGCCCGGTCATGCGGCGAACTCGCGGCGGATGGTTTCGCTATCGGCGCCGGCCTCCGGCACCGGTCCGAGGCTGCGGGCGGCGCGGTCGATCCGCGCCGGCGGCGCGACGAGGTCGACCGGACCGCTCGCGGTACCGATGCCGGCACGCCGGAGCGCCGGGTGCTGCGCGAGACCGCCGACATCGTTGACCTCGCCGAAGGCGATCCTCGCCCGGCGCAGTCTTTCGATCAGCGCGCCCCGGTCGATCGCGGTGAAGACCTCGTGGACAATCGCATCGAAGGGCTCGCGGTTGTCGAGCCGCGCGATGTTGCTCTCGAAGCGCGCATCGCCCGGCAGCTCCGGCCGCTCCAGCACCTCGGCGCAGAGCCGCGCGAACTCGCGCTCGTTCTGGATCGCGATCAGGATCGGCGTGCCCCCCTTGGTCGGATAGGCCCCGTAGGGGTGGATCGAGGGGTGGTTGAGCCCGATCCGGGGCGGCCCCCTGCCGTCGGACTCCCAGTGCAGCAGCGGCACCGTCATCCAGTCGGCCATGCCGGCGAACAGCGAGGTTTCGATGGCGCAGCCCGCGCCGCTGGCGGCGCGCGCGATCGCCGCCTCCAGCACCGCCATGTAGCTGTACATGCCGCAGGCGATGTCGCAGACAGAGACCCCGACGCGGCCCGGCCCCTCGGGCCCGCCGGTCACCGAGCACAGGCCGGATTCGGCCTGCACCAGGAGGTCGTAGGCCTTCATGTCGGAATAGGCGCCCTCCGCGCCGTAGCCGCTGATGTCGACCGTGATCAGACGCGGGTTGCGGGCGCGCAGATCGTCCGAAGCGAACCCCGCGCGCGCCGCCGCTCCGGGCGCCAGGTTCTGGATGAACACATCCGCCCGCTCCAGGATCCGGTAGAGCAGCGCCCGGTCGCCCGGATCCTTGATGTCGGCGGTGAGCGATTCCTTGCCGCGGTTGAGCCAGACGAAATAGGCGCTCTCGCCGTTGGCGAAATTGTCGTATTTCCGCGCGAAATCGCCGCCCTCGCGCTCGATCTTGATGACCCGCGCGCCGGCGTCGGCGAGGCGCGAGGAGCAATAGGGCGCCGCCACCGCCTGTTCCATCGACACGACCAGCAGGCCGTCGAGCGGGCGCATCGCGCCGCCCGCCATCAATAGGACCTCGGCAGGCCGAGCACGTGCTCGGCGATGAAGGACAGCACGAAATTGTTGGAGATCGGCGCGATCCGGTAGAGCCGCGTCTCGCGGAACTTGCGCTCGACGTCGTATTCCTCGGCGAAGGCGAAGCCGCCATGGGTCTGCATGCACATATCGGCCGCCTGCCAGGACGCCTCCGAGGCGAGGTATTTGGCCATATTGGCCTGCTCGCCGCAGGGCTCGCCCGCCTCGAACAGGGCCGCCGCCTTCCCGACCATCAGATCCGCCGCCTCGGTCTTCGCGTAAGCCTCGGCGATCGGGAACTGGACCCCCTGGTTCTGGCCGATCGGCCGGTCGAACACGCGGCGCTCGCCGGCATATTCGGTGGCCTTCCGGATGAACCAGCGGGCGTCGCCGATGCATTCGGCGGCGATCAGGATCCGCTCGGCATTCATCCCGTCGATGATGTAGCGAAAGCCCTTGCCCTCCTCGCCGATCAGGCTGTCGGCCGGGATGTGCAGATTGTCGAAGAAGATCTCGGTCGTCGCGTGGTTGATCATGGTGCGGATGGGGCGGATTTCGAGCCCGTTCCCGAGCGCCTCGCGCATATCGATGATGAACACCGAAAGCCCCTCGGTGCGTCTCTCGACCGCTTCCTTGGGCGTGGTGCGGGCCAGCAGCAGCATCAAATCCGAATGTTCCGCCCGCGAGGTCCAGACCTTCTGCCCGTTGACGACATAGCCGCCCGCGTCGTCGTGCATGGCGGTGGTCCTGAGGCTGAGCGTGTCGGTGCCGCTGGTCGGCTCGGTCACGCCGAAGGCCTGGAGGCGGAGCCTGCCCGCCGCAATTCCGGGCAGATAGTCCCGCTTCTGCGCCTCGCTGCCGTGCCGGAGCACGGTTCCCATCGTGTACATCTGGGCGTGGCAGGCGGCGCCGTTGCCGCCGGATTTCTGGATCTCCTCGAGGATCGCGGCCGCCGCGGAGATGCCGAGCCCGCTGCCGCCGTATTCCTCGGGGATCAGGACCGAAAGATAGCCGTGATCCGTCAGCTCCTTGACGAACGCGGTCGGATAGGTCCGGTCGCGGTCGAGTTCGCGCCAGTACTCGCCCGGATAATTGGCGCACAGCCTGGCGACGGCGTCGCGAATCTCCCGGTATTCGTCCATCTTTCCCCGATCGTCCCGACCGATCCCGATTGCGCCCGTTTGTACGCCCATGGACATGCGGTTCCAAGACCCCGCCTTGCGCATCCGCTTGACAGGATGGGGCGCCGCGGGGACCATCCGGCATGCCGATCATCAACCGCATCGCCGAGTTCCACGAGGAGATGACGGGGTGGCGCCGTGACATCCACGCCCATCCCGAGACCGCCTTCGAGGAGCATCGCACGTCCCAATTCGTCACCGACCGCCTGACCGAGTTCGGCGTCGAGGTGCATCGCGGCCTCGCCGGAACCGGGGTGGTGGGCACGCTCGCGGGGGCCCGCGGGGAGGGGCCGTCGATCGGGCTCCGCGCCGATATGGACGCGCTCCATATCGAGGAGAAGAACGGGTTCGGGCACCGCTCGCAGACACCGGGAAAGATGCATGCCTGCGGGCATGACGGGCATACCTCGATGCTGCTCGGCGCCGCCAAGTACCTCGCCGAGACGCGCAATTTCACCGGCACCGTGCGGTTCATCTTCCAGCCGGCCGAGGAGAACGAAGGCGGCGCGCGGGTGATGGTCGAGGAGGGGCTGTTCGAGCAATTCCCGATGGACCAGGTCTTCGGCATGCACAACATGCCGCGGGTCGGGATCGGCGAGATGGCGGTCCGCCCCGGCCCGATGATGGCGGCGTTCGACATCTTCGAGATCCGCGTCACCGGCCACGGCACCCACGCCGCCGCGCCCCATCTCGGCACCGACGCGATCGTCGCGGCAGCCGAGATGGTCACCGCGCTCCAGACCATCGCGAGCCGCATCGTCGATGCGCAGGAAGCGGTGATCGTCACCGTCACCCAGATCCATGGCGGCGATACCTGGAACGTGATCCCGGAAGACGTGGTGCTGCGCGGGACGGCGCGCGCCTTCCTGCCGGAAATCCAGGATCTCGCCGAAGCCTCGCTGAGGCGCATCGTCGCCGGCATCGCCGCCGCCCACGGAGTCGAGACCGCAATCGATTACGAGCGGCGCTACCCGCCGACCATCAACCATGACGCCGAATCGGCGCTCGCCGCCCGGGTCGCCGCGGAGGTGGTGGGGGCGGAGAACGTGCATGACAGCCTCCACCCCAAGCTCGCGGCGGAGGATTTCGCCTTCATGCTCAACGAAAAGCCGGGCTGCTATGTCTGGCTCGGCAACGGGCCCGGCGACGGCGGCTGCCTCCTGCACAACCCGCGTTACGACTTCCGGGACGAGGCGCTGCCGATCGGCGCGAGCTACTGGGCCCGGCTGGTGGAAACCCGCCTCGCGCCGGGATAGTCCGCCAACCCGGGCGCCGGCGCGTCCGCGCAATCACCGGGACTGACGTGTCAAGAATCGCTGCACGCGAGGATGGCGGCAGGCAAGAACGGCAGTTGCGGGCCAGTCTCCGTGAGAAGTATTGTTCGCGGTATTTGTTGCATTTACGGTATTTACAGCCTATCTCGTATCTGGACGACGGAGACGCCGTGATGGGTAGCAAGATTGTGACGAGGACGGAGTGCGGCATTCCGAGCGACCGGGATGCGGCGCTGGCGGGCCCGGCGGGCGAGCGGCTGGCGGCATGGGTCGAGGGAACGGACCCTTTGCCTGCACGGTTCGGCACCGCCACCGAGACCGTCGATATCCCCACGCCCGCGGTGCGGCTGCTCAAGGAGATTCTGGACCAGATGGCGCACGGCAACGGTGTCGCGCTGATGCCGTTGCACGCCGAGCTGACGACCCGGCAGGCGGCGGACCTTCTGCAGGTGTCACGGACGCACCTCGTGCGGTTGCTCGACGAGGGACGGATCCCCTGCCGGAAGGTGGGCGCGCATCGTCGCGTCCGCACCGAGGACATCCTCGCCCACCGCCGCGCGGCGGAGTCCCGTCGCCGCGAGGCGCTCGACGAACTGACGGCCCGCGATCAGGAACTCAGCTTGCAGTAAACGATGGCCGGCCCGACGGCGTTGCTTGACGCCAATGTCCTCTACCCGGCCGGCCTTCGGGACTTCCTCCTTCGTCTGGCCGACCGGTATCTGTATACGCCGCTATGGAGCGCCGATATCCATTCGGAATGGATGCGGAGTCTTCTCGCCGACCGGCCGGACCTGCCCGCCGATGCGCTGGAGCGGACACGCGCAGCGATGGACAGGCACTTTCCCGAAGCAGTCGTGACAGGATACGACGCCCTCGCCGCGACGCTCGATCTGCCCGACCCGGGCGACCGCCACGTATTGGCCGCGGCGATCCGGGGGCGGGCGGACGAGATCGTGACCCGGAACCTACGGCACTTCCCGGCTGACCGTCTGGCGTCCAACGCTCTTACGGCGCACCATCCGGACGCGTTCGTCGTCGGTCTGTTCGAGGCCAACCCCGACGAGGTTCTGGCGGCCGTGCGCGGGCATCGTGCAGCGTTGAGAAACCCGCCGCGCTCGGCAAGCGATCATTTGGCCGCCCTCGAACGCGTCGGCCTGGTGCGGACGGCATCCCTGCTTCGACCCCACACAGGCGCTATTTGATTGCCGCGAACCCACGACGCTGGAACGCCGCAAGCGCTCCCAGTATGTTTGAAATATTCAGGCAAGCAACACGCCGCCACCGCACAAACCCTTCCAGCAAATCGGAAGGTTGCAAGGGACGAGATCGGAATCTCGATCGAATGTCGGTCTCGGCCAACGCGAATCCGCGCAAGGGGTGACAGCAACCATGGCGAAGACAGACAGCTTCGCGGGGGTGACGATCCCCCGCTCCCCGGTTTACGGCACCAGGGGCATGGTGGTTTCCGGCCATTCGCTGGCCTCGCTCGCCGGGCTTCGGGTGCTGGAGCGCGGCGGCTCGATGGTGGACGCGATGATCGCCTGCTCAGCCGCGCTCTCGGTGGTGGTGCCGCATGCGACCTCGCTCGGGGGCGATGCGTTCATCCTCTACCACCGGGCCGAAGACGGGCGGACGGTGGGCATGAACGCCTCGGGCCACGCGCCGGAGAGGGCCTCGCTCGGGCTTTATGCGGACGGCATCCCGCATCGCGGCCCGCTCGCCTTCAGCGTGCCGGGCATGATCCGCGGCTGGGAGCGGATGCACGCCCGCTACGGCAAACTTCCCTGGGCCGATCTGTTCGCCGATGCGGCGGCGCTCGCGGAGGCCCACCCGCTGTCGCGCGTCCTCGCCGGGGCGCTCCGCCTGTTCCGCGAGGATGTCGAGGGCGATGCCGGCTGCCGGGACGTCTACTACCCGGACGGGACGCCGCTGCCGGCCGGCGCGATCGTCCGCCAGCCCGCGCTCGCCCGCACCGTCGGCATGATCGCCGAACAGGGGAGCTCGGTTTTCTACGAGGGCGAGATCGCGCAATCGATCGCCGACTGCGCGCGGGCGCAGGGCGGGGTGGTGACCGCCGCCGACTTCGCCGGCTACGAGCCGGAATGGGTCGAGCCTCTGGAATCGGGCTATCGCGGGCTCACCGTCCAGGTGATGCCGCCCAACTCCTACGGCGTGCTGATGCTGATGCAGCTCAACGCGCTCGACGGGATCGACCCGGCCGAGCTCGGCAGCGACGAGGCCCGGCGGCTCGCTTTTCTGATGCGCGCCCAGCGCGCGGCCTTCGCCGCGGGGCGCAGATACATCGCCGATCCGCGCACCGACCCCGCGCCCCTCGACCGGCTGCTGAGCGACGAGACGACGGCGGCTTTGCGCGCCGAAATGAGGGGCGCCGCCGCGCCCGCTCTCGCCGAGGCGCACCCGGCCGGCGGCACGTCCTGCATCGCCATCGCCGACGGCGAGGGCAACGGCATCTCGGTGGTCCAGAGCGTGTTCCACGTCTTTGGCAGCGCCTTCCTCGACCCCGGTACCGGCATCCTGATGAACAACCGGATGACCGGCTTCAGCATCGATCCCGAGAGCGCCAACGTCCTTGCCCCCAACAAGCGCCCGGCGCACACCCTCAACCCGGTGGCGGTGCTCGACGGCGCCAGGCTGCGCTTTCTGATGACCACGCCGGGCGGGCCAAGCCAGACGCTGTCGCATGTCCAGATCCTCAACAATTTGGTCGACCGGGGCATGGAGCTGACGGCGGCGATAGAGGCGCCGCGCTGGTCGATCAACCTGCAGGGCGAAACCCTGCTCGACGAAGCGTTCGACGACAGCGTCGCCGACCGGCTCGCCGATGCCGGGTTCCCGGTCAAGCGCGCGGCCGGGGCGGCCTATTTCGGCTCCGCCAAGACGATCGAGGTGGCGAAGGACGGTGTGCTGATGGGGGCCGCCGATGCGCGCCGCGAGGCCTACGCGGTCGGCGCCTGATGGCGGCGCCGGCCGACCTCGTGGTCACCCGCGGCAAGGTGATCACGGTCGACCCGAAGAACAGCATCGCCGAAGCGGTCGCGGTTACCGGCGAGCGGGTCGCCGCGGTCGGCGGCGCCGCCGAAATCGAGGCCCTGATCGGACCCGGGACCAGGCGCATCGATGCCGGCGGCAGGGCGGTCGCGCCGGGCCTGATCGACGGCCACGCCCATCTCGATCGCGAGGGGCTGAAGCCGGTCTTCCCGTCGCTCGCCGGCTGCCGGTCGATCGACGACGTGCTCGCGCGGATTGCGGCGCTGGTCGCCGACGCCGGGCCCGGCGAATGGATCGTCACCATGCCGATCGGCGAGCCGCCCTATTACTGGGACGTTCCCGGCAATCTCGCCGAAGGGCGGTTTCCGACACGCCGGGAGCTCGACAGCGTCTCGCCCGACAACCCGGTCTATATCCGCCCGATCTGGGGCTTCTGGCGGCATATCCTGCCGCTGACCTCGGTCGCCAACTCGGCTGCGCTCAGCCTGGCCGGGATCGGCCGCGACACGTCAAACCCGTCGGCCTCGATCGAGATCGAGCGGGACCCGGGGACCGGAGAGCCCAACGGCATCATCCACGAGCACACCTACATGCCGGTGATGGAGCTCAGCCATTTCAGCCGGGCGCCGCGCTTCACCCATGACGACCGGGTGGCGGGCATAAAGGCGGCGATGCGGATCTACAACCGCACCGGGACCACCAGCATCTTCGAGGAACACGGCGCCGCCCAGGAGCTGATCCAGGCCTATCAGGCGGTCCACGCGGCGGGCGAGGCGACGGTGCGCGCAAACCTCGTCTTCAGCCCGTCCTGGGGGCCGGAGCGCGACATCGACTACACCCATGCCTTGAGGTCCTGGTCGGGCTGGCTCGGCGGGCGGGGGCTCGGCGATTCCTGGCTCGCGGTGGGCGGGCTCTATACCGAGTTCGGCTTCGATCCGGATGCGCTGCTGCGCGCCCGGGCCTCACCCTATACCGGCTGGTCGGGGTTCAACTACGATTGCGGCGTGCCGCGCGACAGGATGGTCGACTTCCTGGTCGAGGCGGCGCGGAACGGCATCCGCGTCTGCGCCCTCTGGTCGGAATTCCTGCCGCTGTTCGAGGAGGTCGCTAGCCGGGTGCCGATCGGCGGTCTGCGCTGGGTGCTCGGCCATATCAACACGCTGAGCCCGGACGAGATCCGCCGCGTGGCCGATCTCGGCCTGGTGCTCACCACCCACACCAACCGCTATATCCACAAGCAGTCGCATATCACGCGCGACGAGATCGGCCGCGAGCGCGAGAACGACATCGTGCCGATCCGGAGCCTGCTGGAAGCCGGCGTGCATACCGCGCTCGCCACCGACAACGTGCCGACCAGCCTGTTCTTCCCGGTCTGGCAATCGGTCGCGCGGCAGAACCTGCATACCGGCGAGCGCATCGCCCCGGACCAGGCGCTGTCGCGCGAGGATGCGCTGCGCTGCGCCACCGTCGAGGGGGCATGGCTGACCTTCGAGGAGGACCGCAAGGGCTCGCTCGAGGCGGGCAAGCTCGCCGACATGGCGGTGCTGTCGGACGACCCGCTCACCTGCCCGGAGGACGCGATCAAGGACATCGTCGCCGAGACCGTCATCGTCGGCGGCAAGATCGTCCATGAGCGGTAGACGATGAAGATCGAAGAGCTCGACACCCCGGTGCTCCTCGTCGACGCGGACGCCTTCGAGCGCAACGTCGCGCGGATGGCGAGGCTCTGCGCGGATGCCGGCGTCGCCTGCCGGCCGCACGCCAAGGCCCACAAATCGCCCCAAATCGCGCGCATCCAGATGGAGGCGGGCGCGGTCGGGATGTGCTGCGCCAAGCTCGGCGAGGCGGAGGTGATGGCGGCGGCCGGGATCGAGGACCTCCACATCACCACCCCGGTCGTCGGAGCCTCCAAGATCATGCGGCTCACCGGCGCCGCCCGGCAGTCGCGTATCTCTGTCGTCGCCGACGATCCCGACAACATCTCGGACCTCGCGGCCGGGGCGCAGACGGCGGGCCTCAGGCTCGACGTGCTGGTGGAGGTCGATGTCGGACAGGGCCGCTGCGGCGTGCCGCCCGGCCCCCGCGCCGCCGAGCTCGCGCGGCTGATCGCGGGCCATCCCTGGCTCCGTTTCCGCGGGCTCCAGACCTATCACGGCACGATCCAGATGACGGGAGATCTGGCGGAACGCCGCGCCGCCGCCGCCCAGGCGCTGGAGAAGGCCGAGCTCTCGGCCCGGTTGGTGCGCGAGGCCGGGCTGGGGGTGGAGGTGCTCACCGGCGGCGGCACCGGAACCTCGGCGATCGATGCCGCGGCGGGCGGGCTGACCGAGCTCCAGCCGGGCTCCTACATCTTCATGGACACGAATTACAGCGCCATCGAATGGGACGGCGCGCCGGCGCCCCCATTCGAGAACGCGCTCACTTTGCTCGCCGGCGTGCTCAGCAAGCCGGCGGCAAACCGCGTGATCCTCGATTCCGGCATGAAGGCGATCAGCGGCGACGGCGGCGCGCCGCGCGCGGCGGACCATGCGGAGGCGGAATTCCGCTTCGGCGGCGACGAGCACGGCCAGCTCAGCTTTCCGGGCGAGGCGCCCCTCAAGGTGGGCGACAAGGCGATGCTGCTGCCGAGCCATTGCGACACCACGGTCAACCTCCACGACCGGTTCATCGTCACCCGCAAGGGCGAGGTCGAGGAGGTCTGGGAAATCGCCGCGCGGGGGCGGTCGCAGTAGGGGGGCGGAACGACAAGGACGATACCCCGAGGTCTATCCTCGAACGCGCTCCAACATGTCGACAAAGGCGCTCCGCAGCGGCGTCCGAACGAAGGCGGGAGCATTCTCGATATACCGAAATGCCTTCTCCCGGTCATCGCCTCGCAGGGTCTTGAGATACCGTATCGCGGCATCGACCGAAAAGCGCTCGCCGGTTTCACCTTCGAAGTTGCCGGGCAGATCGGTCCACACCACGCCATCCAACCCGCGTTTGCCAGCCCAGTCTCCGATTGCGGAGAGTGCATGTTCATCGCGGCCGCGCCGGTCGCCGGCAACCGAATACATGCCAATGTTTTTCCGGCGTGTTTTCTCGCGCTTCTTGAGATCGTCCATGGCGTCGCCGAGCCCGGGGCGTCGACTCAGCGACCATCTGACCTGCGCGTCCTTCCCGTTTTCGGAGTCGATCACCAGCGTCAAGGCACCCCCCCGGCTTTTGGAAATACGGGAGAACTCGAGTTTGAGCGTGGGTCCATCATGGCGCCAACGCCCGTGACGATCGTCGAACTCCTCGTCCTTGTCCCACAGGAGCGAGCCCCAACCGAGCAAAGCGATTCGTTCTGTCATTCGGCATCCCTCGACCGGCGCGGCCCGCGTCCCGCCACGATAGCAACGATGGGGAACACTATGCAGCAGACAAGACCGAAGATCTCGTTGCCGTACCTGACGTCTTGTAGTGCGCCCGTCCCGAGCGCCCCGAGCCATAGACCGACCACGCCGAGACAAACGCCGACCATTCCGAGCCGGGTTCCAAGCCTGACGGCCAGATCGGGATGATGACACGCCGCGCGCAATGATCCCCAAACTTGTATCGGGCTGGGTGCGACGGCCAAACGCACCGTGCCGGTCTCGTTATCCGGCGACGTGGTGCGGGGGATTTCCAGGGCCTCGCGGTACCATTCCGCCATTACGAGCGTATCGAGATTCCGGACCAAGCTGACCCTCTTGGCGCCGCAGTTGTGGTTCCCTCGGAAATTGTCGTCGATTTTTCTTACTTCGACGTAGATGCGGAACCGGCGCCTCCCCACACACCGTTCGATCCTGACTATCGTTCTGGGCGCAAACGATTTCCCCGTCAGCTGCATCCAGACCCACCCGTTGTTCGTTTCATCCGACAACGCAGCACGGATGATGAAGTCAGTTTGGGTCACTCACACGACTCCCAATGCGATAGGGCTGCCGCAACCCGACACCGTTATAGAAACCGAAAGCGCCACGACGGCAAGAGGGAAATATGACCGGTCCCATTCGTGCGAGCGGCAGCCCCGCGAACGATTTCCCGCCAGCACGCACGACACTTTATGTCGACAATCACGCAAGATTCTCTGGCGCGGCCCCTCGAATTCCTCTTCGATCGCTTCGCGAACGCGGCGGTGGTCATCGCCGAGATCGGACAGCGCGCCGAACCCGGCCATCCATGGCGGCTCCGCGTTGTGAGCGCCGAGCCTCCGTGGTGCTCTATGGCGCCGCGCCGGAGCCGGCTCCGTGAGGGCTTCGGTGAAGAAGCGCTCCAGCGCGACGCCGCGCCCGGCGGCAAGCGCCTTGAGCCTGCCGAATACAGGCGTCGGGAAGTTCGATTGTCGTCTTCATCACGCAATACAATCATTACGGGTATGGCGACATCCTTCGCCGGCTCCTCCCTCAGAGCCGCCGCTCCAGCCAGTCGAGCATCAGCGGCACGTTGTGGGCCCAGGCGTCATGGGCGCAATGCGCGATGCCGCCGGTCCCGGGGTCGTCGTAGATCTTGAGCGTCTTGTCGGCCGCGCCGATCTCGGCGAACAGGCGCTCGGCGCCCCTCACGTCCATCAGCCGGTCGGGCCGCGGGTGGTTGATCAGGGTGGGGCAGGTCACGTTCCCGGCGATCCCCTCCATCGTGTAGGCCCTGAGCATGTCCAGCGCCTCCTCATGGCCGACCCCGCGAGGAGGCGCCGCAGCGTCGGCTTGAGCCCGTCATAGAAGAGATAGATGTCGTCGAGCAGCGAGTAGCAGCCGCACCAGGCGATCAGCGCCTTGACCCGCTTGTCGAAGGCGGCGACGCGCGGCGCGTAGTACCCCGCCATCGAGATCCCCATCAGCCCGATCCGCTCGGGGTCGACTTCCGGGCGGGAGACCAGGTAGTCGATCGTGGCCATGCCCGGCACCTCGTAGTCGGGCCGCGTCGGGATGCCTTTCAGATACATCGACGAGCCGCGCCCCGGCGTGTCCACCAGCAGCATCGCGATGCCGCGCTCGCACATCTGCTTGCCGGAGAAATAGATTTCCTCGGCATAGGCGTCCGCGCCGCCGATGAAGAACACCGCCGGCCACTTCGCGCCCGGCGCGGGGTCGACCGGGTGGCAGAAATAGCCGTCATAGGTGTCGGCGCCGCAGACGACCTCGATCGCCTCGATCCTGGGCGAATGCAGCTTCGCCGCCTCGCGAAAGCAGGCCTGCGCCCTGGAGAACCGATCCGCCCGGTCGGCGGCGCGGTCCTCGCCGAGGAAGACATCCGCCATCCGCCAGTACTGGTTGGCGTGGAAGAAGTATTTCATCGCCGTCGTGTTCCGACCGTCGGCGAGGGCGTCGCGCGCGAGGCCCTCGATGCGCTCGGCCAGCGCCACCCAGCCCCGTTCCCAGCTATCGGTGTCGCCCTCGTCGATCTCGCGGCAACAGCGCGCGATATCGAACACGTCGCCGCCGCCCTGCTGGGCTTCGGCGACCAGGCGCAGGGTCTGCGAGCCGAAGGCGTGATTGGGGAACAGAAAATCGAACACGTCATCCTCCCTCGATTGGCGCGGCGCCATATTCCCCGTAGACTCGGGCGCGCGCAAACCCGGCGGCCGAGGGCGGAGAGAAGCGATGTTCCTGCGCAATTGCTGGTACGTGGCGGCGTGGAGCCACGAGGTGGGCGACGAACCGCTGGCCCGCACGCTGCTCAACCAGGCCGTCGCCCTGTTCCGCACCGAAGACGGCGCCCCGGTCGCGCTTGAAGACCGTTGCTGCCACCGGGGGCTGCCGCTCTCGCTCGGCACCATCGAGGGCGAAAACCTGCGCTGCGCCTATCACGGCCTCCTGTTCGACCGGGACGGCGCCTGCGTCGAGGTGCCGGGGCAGACCCGTGCGCCACCGGGCAGCGCGGTCAGATCCTACCCCCTGGTGGAGCGGGCTGGATGGGTCTGGATCTGGATGGGCGAGGCGACGCCGGACGAGAGCCTGCTGCCGGACTGGTGGTGGATGGACCATCCCGACTGGAAGACCGTGCCCGGCAACCACGGCAAGCCGCTCTATTCGCGGTGCAGCCACCGCCTGATCGTCGACAATTTGCTCGACCTCTCCCACCTCACCTTCGTCCACACCGACACCATCGGCAATGACGAGATCACCCGCTTTCCCTGCCAGACCGGGCGCGAAGAGGGGCTGGTGCGCATGGAACGGCTGATGCCCGCGGTCGAGCCGCCGCCGTTCTACCGCTCGGCCGGCGGCTTCGCGGGCAAGGTCGACCGCTGGCAGATCGTCGAGGCCGCCCTGCCCTGCTATGTCGATGTCGATGTCGGCTGCACGGAGGTCGGGCGCGGCGCGCTGGAGGGCGAGCGGGTGCAGGGAACCGCCTTCCACGTTCCCAACTGCCCGACGCCCGAGACCGGGCGCACGACCCACCATTTCTACGCCCATACGCGCCTCTTCGGGACAGACAGCGCGGAGATGGACGAGGTCTTCCGCACCGATTTCCTGCGCGTGTTCCACGAGGATCTGGAGATCATGGAGGCCCAGCAGCGGGTGTTCGATTCCCGGCCGGACGCGCCGCTGGTCGACATCAACGTCGATGCGCCGGCGCTCACCTTCAAGCGGATGCACGCCGAGGCGCTGGAACGGGAAGCCGGGACCGGAATCGCCGCCTGACCGCCACCCAACCGGGGCCGAAAGGGAGAAAGCCCATATGCCGATGAAGCCGCTCTGGGAGCTGGCCGGGGATCTCGCCGGGGGCCGCACGACCGCGGCCGCGCTCGCCGCCGAATGCTTCGACAGGATCGACGACCCCGACGGGGAGGGCGCGCGCGTCTTCATCCGCCTGTTCAGGGACGCCGCGATGGAAGCGGCCGAGGCATCGGACAGAGCGCGCAGCCGCGGCATCGTTCCCTCGCCGCTCGCCGGCATCCCGGTCTCGATCAAGGATCTGTGCGACGTTCGGGGTTACACCACCCTGGCCGGCTCGAAGGCGCTGCAAGGCCGGCCGCCCGCGACCGAGGACGCACCCGTGGTCGCCCGCCTGCGGGCCGCCGGCGCGGTGATCATGGGGACCACCAACATGACCGAGTTCGCCTTCGGCGCGCTCGGCCTCAACCCGCATTACGATACGCCGCGCAACCCGTGGGACCGCGCGACCGGGCGCATTCCGGGAGGGTCGTCGTCGGGCGCCGCGGTGTCGGTGAGCGACGGCATGGCGGCGGTGGCGCTCGGCAGCGACACCGCCGGATCGGTCCGCATGCCGGCGGGGTTCTGCGGCATTGCCGGCTTCAAGCCGACCACGGGACGTATTCCGACCGACGGCCTGGTTCCGCTCGCCGCCACCCTCGACAGCGTCGGGCCGCTCGGCAACAGCGTCCGGTGCTGCGCGCTGGTCGATGCGGTGTTCGCCGGCGAGAAGCCCGAACCGGTCGTCGCCCAGCCGGTCGAGCACGCGACCGTCGCGGTCCCCAGGCGCCTGGTCTGCGACGACCTCGACGGGGCGGTCGCCGGCGCATTCGAGGCCGCGCTGAGCCGCCTCTCCGCCGCCGGCGCGCGGATCGTCGAGATCGAATTCGCCGAGCTCGACGAGATCGCGCCGCTCAACGCCAACGGGACGCTGCCGATCATCGAGGGCCATGCCTGGCACCGCGAATTGCTGGCGGCGAAGGGCGACCTCTACGACCCGATCATCGTGCAGCGTCTGCGGAACGGAGCCGGCATCCCGGCCCATGTCTATCTCGACCTGCTGGCGGGACAGCGCGACCTCAACGCACGCGCGGATGCCGTGACCGCCCCCTTCGATGCCGTCGCCATGCCGACGCTCGCCTGGGTGGCACCGCCGATCGCCTCGATCGGCAACAGCGCCGACGAATGGCTCGCCGCCAATTCCCGCACGCTCCGCAACACCTTCGTCGGCAATTTCCTCGACCGCTGCGCGATCACCCTGCCCTGCCACGAGCCCGGCTCCGGGCCGGTCGGGCTGATGCTGATGGGCGCCAGGGGCGGCGACGCGGCGCTCCTGCGGCTGGCGGCCGGGGTCGAGGACGCGCTGGCGCCAGGGTCCTGAAGTCGCCATCGCGGCTCACCGGTCGGCGAAGTTCGGCTTGCGCTTCTCGATGAAGGCCGCCATGCCTTCGCTCTGGTCGGCGGTGCCGAAGGTCGCCTGGAACAGCCGGCGCTCGAAGCGCACGCCCTCGCTGAGCGATACCTCGTAGGAACGGTTGACCGATTCCTTGACCATCATCGCGATCGGAAGCGACATGCCGGCGATTTTCTGCGCGGTCTCGACCGCCTCGTCGACCAGCCGGTCGGGCGCGACGATGCGGCTCACCAGCCCGGCGCGCTCGGCCTCGGCGGCATCCATCATCCGCCCCGTCAGGCACATGTCCATCGCCTTGGACTTGCCGACGAAACGGGTCAGGCGCTGGGTGCCGCCGGCCCCGGGGGTGACGCCGAGCGCGATCTCGGGCTGGCCGAAGCGCGCGGTGTCGGCGGCGATGATGAAGTCGCACATCATCGCGAGCTCGCAGCCGCCGCCAAGCGCATAGCCCGCCACCGCCGCGATCACCGGCTTGCGGCAGCGCAGGATGTATTCCCACTCGGCGGTGATGAAATCCTCGATATAGGTGTCGGGCCAGTTCTTGGTCTGCATCTCCTTGATGTCGGCGCCGGCCGCGAAGGCCTTTTCGGATCCGGTGAGCACCATCGCGCCGATCGCCGCATCGGCCTCGAAAGCGGTCAGCGCAGCGGCGAGTTCGCGCACCAGCGGCGTCGACAGCGCGTTGAGCGCGTTCGGGCGGTTCAACGTGATGAGCCCGACCGAATCGCGGGTTTCGACGGTGATGTTCTCGTAAGCCATGGACGCCTCACTTGGTCAGAGGTGGGGAGAGATTTCGGGTCATCAGGAAACGCGCCTCGGTCTCGCCGCGCTCCACCGCGAGTACGAGTTCGAGGGCCTCGCCGTCGCGGCGGTACCGGTCGGGCGGCGGACAGCGGGGCTCGGCGCATTCGGGCGCCCAGCCGAGCGGCGGCAAGGTGAGCCGGTAGAACCGCCTTATCGCGGCCGGCTCGACCGGCCCGGAGGCGAGCGCGGTCGTCACCTGTCCGCCTTCATGGTCGAACACGATTGCGGCCTCGGGCCGCTCGGTAAGGCCCGCCATTAGCGGAAGATCGCGGATGCTGGAGAAGAAATCCCCGGCCCGGACGGCCGGCATCGCCAGCAGCGCAACCAGCGCAACCGCAATCGCCAGACGTCCCCTGGGCACGGCCATCTCTCAGCGCTGGCGCGCGGCGCAGTAAAAGGTGGAGCGTCCCGACTGGACGATCCGGCGAACCGCGCCGCCGCAGTCGCATCCCGGGCAGGGCGCGCCCTCGCGCCCATAGACCTTGAACGAGTGCTGGAAATAGCCGAGCTCGCCGTCGGGCGCGACATGGTCGCGAAGCGACGACCCGCCGGCATCGATCGCCTCCGCCAGGGTTTCGCGGATCGCCAGGGCCAGCCGACCGGCGCGGACCGGTCCGACATTGGCGGCCTGGCGCCGGGGCGAGATCCCGGCGGCGAACAGGCTCTCGCAGGCATAGATATTGCCGACCCCGGCGACAACGCGCTGGTCGAGCAGCGCCGCCTTGATCGGCGTGCGCTTGCCTTGCAGCAATGGCCACAGCCGCGCCCCGTCGAAATCCGCGCCAGTGGGCTCGGGTCCGAGATGCGCGATCAAAGGGTGGTCGGCAAGCCCCCCTTCCGCGACCCAGTCCATCATCCCGAAACGCCTGGGATCGGCGAAGCGGACGAATGTCCGGTTGCCGAGCACGATGGTGACGTGCTCGTGCTTCCCGAGGCCGCCGCGGCTCTGCCCGTCGGGCCCGTCCTCGTCGACGATCATGCGCCCCGACATGCCGAGATGGGCGAGCAGAACCCCCCCGTCATCCAGAACGATCGTCAGGTATTTTGCCCGCCGGCCGACCGCGGTCACGGTCCGGCCAATGAGCCGCTCCTCGAAATCGGCGGGGACGGGCCATCTCAGATCGCGGCGCGCGACCCGCACGCCGTCGATGCGCCGGCCTTCCATCGCGCGCGCGAGGCCGCGGCGGACGGTTTCGACCTCGGGAAGCTCGGGCATGCCGAAAACTAGCGCATTTTCGCGCCAAGTCGAGCCTGTCCGCCAGCCATACAACCTCGTTGGCGATACCGCCTGCATCGGACTATGGTCGGCGCGATGGTGGAGAAACCCAGCGCTCCCGAGGCGGGCCAGGCGCTGTTCGGGTTCGAGAGACTCGGCGCGGCGGAGCACGCCGAGCGCGTGCGCGGCGTCTTCGCCTCGGTCGCCGGGCGCTACGACCTGATGAACGATTTGATGAGCGGCGGGCTGCACCGGCTCTGGAAGGCGTCGATGATCGACTGGCTCGCGCCGCGGGCGGGCTGGACGGTGATCGACGTCGCGGGCGGCACCGGCGACGTCGCCGACGCCATTCTCCGCCGCGTCGAGGCCGATGTGATCGTCTGCGATCCCAGCCTCGAGATGCTGAACGCGGGGATCGACCGCATGCTGGATCGCGGGCGGATCTCCGGCATCCGGTTCGTCGCGGGGAGGGCCGAGGCGCTGCCCTTCCCTCCGGCGGCGGCGGATGCCTGCACCATCGCCTTCGGGCTCAGGAACGTTACCGACCGCGCGGCCGCACTCTCGGAAGCGAGGCGCGTCCTGAGGCCCGGCGGACGGCTGCTATGCCTTGAGTTCAGCCGGCCCGTGGCGGCCGCCCTGCGCCCGCTTTACGACGCCTATTCCTACCGCGTCCTGCCCCGTCTCGGAGCGGCGGTGGCCGGCGACGGAGACGCCTATCGCTATCTGGTGGAGAGCATTCGCTCCTTCCCGGACCAGGAAGCCCTGGCGGCGGAGTTTCGCGCCGCCGGGTTCGGGGTCGTCCGCTACCGCAATCTGAGCGCCGGCATCGCGGCCCTGCATTCCGCCTGGCGAACCTGACCGATGTTCCACGGGCTGCGAAATCTCCGGCGCATATGGCGGATCCTGCGCACGCTCGCACGGCACGACGCGCTGTCGGCCTTCGACGTGGTCAGGACGCATGCGCGGGTACGGATCGCGCTTCGGCTCCTCGGGATGCCGCGATTCCAGGCCGCCCGGACTCGGCGGCCGGGGCAACGGCTGGCCGTGGCGTTTCAGGCGCTGGGACCGACATTCGTAAAGCTGGGGCAGGCGCTTTCGGTTCGCTCCGACCTGGTCGGCGAGGAGGTCGCGGCCGATCTCGCCCAGCTGCAGGACCGTCTGCCCGCCTTCTCCAGCACCGCCGCGCGGGCGACGATCGAAGCCGAGCTCGGCCGCGAGCTCGACGAAATCTTCGCCGCCTTCGAGGACGAGGCGGTCGCCGCGGCATCGATCGCCCAGGTGCACCGGGCGGTGACGACCGAGGGCGCCGAGGTCGCGGTCAAGGTGCTGAGGCCCAACATCGAGAGCGCCTTCGACCGCGACATCGACCTGATGCGCTGGCTCGCGCGAATCATCGCCCGCCTGCACCCGTCGCTGGACCGGCTCAAGCCGATCGAAGTGGTCGAAACCTTCGCCGAGACCGCGCTGGTGGAGATGGATCTCCGTCTGGAGGCCGCGGCGGCGCAGGAGCTTCAGGCCAATTTCGAAGACACCGAAGGATTCGAGGTGCCGACGGTCGACTGGCGGCGGACGGGGCGCCGCGTGCTCACATTGGGCTGGGTCGAGGGCGTGCCGATCCATGACCGCGAACGGCTGGAGGCCGACGGGCACGATCTCGCCGGGATCGTCGCGCTGATGGCGTCGGTGTTTTTCTTCCAGATCTTTCGCGACGGCTTTTTCCATGCCGATCTCCACCCGGGGAACCTCCTGGTCGACAAGGAAGGCAGGGTGCATGCGGTCGATTTCGGCATCATGGGGCGGGTCGACCGGCCGACCCGGCGCTACCTCGCGGACATGCTGCATTCGTTCCTGGTGCGCGACTACCGGCGGGTCGCCGAAATCCACGTCTCGGCCGGGCTGGTGCCGGCCGACCAGTCGGTATCCGGCTTCGCCCAGGCCGCGCGCTCGATCGCGGAGCCGATTCTCGGGCTGCCGCTCAACGAGATTTCGCTGGCGCGGCTGTTCGGCCAGCTCTTCCAGGTCGCGAAACGCTTCAGGATGGAGGTGCAGCCGCAACTGCTGCTGCTGCAAAAAACCATGCTGGTCGCCGAAGGAGTCGGGCGCGGGCTGCACCCGGGAACCAATATGTGGGAGCTTGCCTGGCCGCTGATCGAGGAGTGGATGGCCGAACAGCTCGGACCAAGGGCGCGGGTACGCGAGAACGTCGAAACCCTCGCCGACGCGTTCGCCCGCCTGCCCAAGGCGCTGGGCGATCTCGAACGGGCGGTCGATGTGCTTGGCCGGAACCGCATCCAGCTCGACCCCGAGACGGTTGTCGCGCTGCGCACGGGATTGGCGGGCCGCCGCCGGGGGCGCGGTCTGTGGATCGCCGTTCTCGCGCTGGCGGTTGCGGGTGTTGTGCTGGTCTGGACGCAGAGCGATGCGATGTCTTCCGATTGCGGCGGCAGGCCGGGTATGATGGAGAGGCTGCTCGAGGAAGGCGAAACGGGCCGATGCTGGACGGCAAGCGCATACTCCTGATCGTCGCGGGCGGGATCGCCGCCTACAAGACGCTCGAACTGACCCGCCGCCTGGTGGAGCGGGGCGCGGCGGTGCGCTGCGTCCTGACCGCGGCGGGGGCGGAGTTCGTCACCCCGTTCGCGCTGTCGGCGCTCAGCGGCGACAAGGTTTACCGGGACCTCTTCTCGCTCACCGACGAGCACGAGATGGGGCATATCCGGCTCTCTCGCGATGCCGATCTCGTCGTGGTCGCGCCGGCGACGGCCGACATCCTCGCCAAGATGACCGCAGGACTCGCGGGCGACCTCGCGACCACGCTGCTGCTCGCGACCGACAAGGATGTGCTGGCGGCGCCGGCGATGAATGTACGGATGTGGGAGCACGCCGCGACCCGGGCCAATCTCGCCGCGCTCCGCGAGCGCGGCATCTCTGTCGTCGGGCCGGATGAGGGGCCGATGGCCTGCGGCGAGCATGGCTGGGGCCGGATGGCGGAGCCCGCGGCGATACTGGATGCGATCGAGGCCTATTTCGCGGACCGCGGCAGGCTCGGCGGGCGCGCGGCGCTGGTGACCAGCGGCCCGACTTACGAGGCGATCGATCCGGTCCGCTTCATCGGCAGCCGCTCGTCGGGCAAGCAGGGCCATGCGATCGCCGCGGCGCTGGCCCGGGCCGGCGCGAAGACCCGGCTGGTGACCGGGCCGACCCACGAGCCGGACCCGGCGGGGGTGGAGATCGTCCGCGTCGAGTCCGCCAAGGAGATGCTGGAGGCTTGCCACGCCGCCCTTCCGTCGGATATCGCCGTCTTCGCCGCGGCGGTATCGGATTGGCGCCCGGCCAGCAAGGCGAGCCGCAAGATGAAGAAATCGGCGGCGGCGCCGGGCGCCATCGATCTGGTCGAGAATCCGGACGTGCTCGCGTCCGTCGCGGCGGCGGGCAACGCACGGCCGGCGCTCGTCGTCGGCTTTGCCGCCGAGACCGACGACATCGTCGGCAACGCGCGCAAGAAGCTCGGCACCAAGGGCTGCGACTGGATCCTGGCCAACGACGTCTCGCCGGAATCGGGAACTTTCGGCGGCGATGAGAACACGATCCGCCTGGTGAGCGGGGAAGGGGTCGAGGACTGGCCCAGGCTTTCCAAGGACGCGGTCGCCGAGCGGCTGGCGGCGCGGATCGCCGACTGGTTCGATGCCCGCGCCGAGGCGGCCGAATGAGCCAGATCGCGGTCGCGGTGACCCGGCTCGCGGGGAACGACGACATCGGGTTGCCGCGCTACGAGACGGCGCAGTCCGCCGGGCTCGACCTCGCCGCGGCGGTGGCGGGCGCCGTGGTGCTGGCGCCGGGCGGCCGGGCGCTGATCCCGACCGGGCTGGCGATCGCTTTGCCGCCGGGCTACGAGGCGCAGATCCGCCCGCGCTCGGGTCTCGCCGCGAAGAGCGGCGTGACCGTGTTGAACGCGCCGGGCACCATCGATGCGGACTATCGCGGCGAGATCAAGGTGGTTCTCGCCAATTTCGGCGCCGCGCCCTTCGCCGTCGAGCGCGGCATGCGCATCGCCCAGATGGTCATCGCCCCGGTGACCCGGATCGCCTGGGACGAGGTCGAGGCGCTGCCGGAAAGCGCCCGCAGCACCGGCGGTTTCGGCTCGACCGGAACCGGCGGCTGAGCTCGCCGGGACCGGTCCGATGACGATGACCGAACAACAGCTCCAGCGCTATGCGCGGCACATCGTCCTGCCCGAAATCGGCGGCATCGGCCAGGAGAAGCTGTTGCGGGCCCGCGTCCTGGTGGTCGGCGCCGGCGGTCTGGGCGCGCCGCTCCTGCTCTATCTCGCGGCGGCGGGGGTGGGCACGATCGGCGTGGTGGACGACGATGCGGTGGATCTCTCCAACCTGCAGCGCCAGGTCATCCACGCGACCGACCGGATCGGTATGCCGAAGGTCGACAGCGCGGCCGAGGCGGTGGCCGCGGTCAATCCCGAAATCCGGCTGGTCGCGCATGCCGCGCGGCTGGATGCGGACAATGTCGCCGAACTCATCGCCGGCTATGACGCGATCGCCGACGGCAGCGACAATTTCGAGACCCGGTTCACCCTCAACGACGCCTGCCACGCCGCTGGCAAGATCCTGGTCGCCGCCGCCATGCTCCGCTTCGAGGGGCAGCTCGCGACCTTCAAGTCGGGGCTCGGCGGGGGTCTGCCCTGCTATCGCTGCCTCTACCCGTCGCCGCCGCCGCCGGGCCTGATCCCGAGCTGCGCCGAGGGCGGCGTCCTCGGTGCGCTCGCCGGCACGATGGGATCGCTGCAGGCGACCGAGATCCTCAAGGAGGTGATGGGAATCGGCGAGAGCCTCGCCGGCCACCTCCTGATCTATGATGCCCTGACGACGACCATCCGCAAGATGGCGCTCAAGCCCAACCCGCGCTGCGCGACCTGCGGCGATGGCTAAGGCCAAGCTCTCGCTCATCGTCCATTCGGGCGCTTTCGAACGGGTCCACTACGCGCTGGTCCTGGCGAGCGCCGCGGCGGCGATCGACCGAGAGGTCACGCTGTTCTTCACCATGGACGGCTGCCGCGCGCTGCGCCCGCAGGCGGCGCTGGGCGGCTGGGCGGCACAGGACGGGACGTTGCGCGAACAGGGGCTTGCGACCCTCGAAGAGCTGCTCACGGCCGCCGCCGAGCTCAATGTTCGTTTTCTCGTCTGCGAGCTCGGGCTCAGGGCCGCCGGCCTGGCGCTGGAGGACCTGCGCGACGATCTCGGGATCCGGGAGGCCGGCGCCGTGACCTTCCTCAACGACGCCGGAGCCGACGCCCAGATGCTGTTCGTCTAGCGCAAGCCGGCTTACAACCCGTCGGCGGGGATCACCCGGTCGGGCGGCGAATGGCCGTCGACGAAGGTCTTGATGTTGATCAGCACCCGCTCCCCCATCGCGATGCGTCCCTCGCGGGTCGCCGAGCCGAGATGCGGGGCAAGCACCACGTTGTCGAGACGGCGCAGGTCTTCGTGGATTTCCGGCTCGCGCTCATAGACGTCGAGCCCGGCGCCGGCCAGCACGCCTTCGGCAAGGCAGCGGGCGAGGGCGGCTTCGTCGATGATTTCGCCGCGCGAGGTGTTGACGATATAGGCGTGGGGCTGGAGCGAGCGCAGACGCCGCTCCGACAGCAGATGGCGGGTCTCGCTGGTATGCGGGCAGTTGATCGAAATGAAGTCCATATGCGCCAGCATCTGATCGAGGTCTTCCCACCATGTGGCTTCGAGCTCGGCCTCGATCCCGGGATGGACACGGCGTCTGTTGTGGTAGTGGATCGACATCGAGAAGCCGCGCGCCCGGCGCGCCACCGCGGCGCCGATGCGGCCCATGCCGACGATGCCGAGACGTTTTCCCGACACCCTGTGGCCCATCATGAAGGTCGGCGTCCAGCCGACCCATTCGCCGGCCCGCGCCATGCGGTCGCCTTCGACCATGCGGCGCGGCGCGCTCAACATCAGCGCCATCGTGAGGTCGGCGGTGTCCTCGGTGAGAACGCCCGGCGTGTTGGTCACGATGATCCCGCGCGCGGCGGCGGCGGCGAGATCGATATGATCGACGCCGACGCCGAAATTGGCGATCAGCTTGAGCCGGCCGGAGAGCGAACCGATGACCGGTGCGGTGAGGCGGTCGGTCACCGTCGGCACCAGCACGTCGACCTCGGCCGTCGCGGCGACAAGCGCCTCGGTCGACATCGGCTCGTCGGTCGGGTTGAGCCGTGTCTCGAAGAGCTCCTTGAGACGGGTTTCGGTCGCCTGCGGCAGTTTCCGCGTAACCAGGACGGTGGGCTTTTCGGTCGTCATCTGTCCGATCGTCGGCTCGGGGCTGCAACGCCTCTACCAACCCGGCCCGGAGATGTCCAGAGCACGGGCTCGGGCTCGTATCGGCTATACTGCTCTCGGGGATGCATCGAAGTCCGGAATCCTGCATGCGTCTTTGGCCCATCGCCGCCGTCATCTGCCTGATCGCATGGGGCGGCCCGGTCGCCGCCGAGGGCAAGCCCGGAACCGCGGAGAGCGCCCAGCAAGCCCGCTTCGCCTCGCTGCGCGCGTCCAAGGCCAATGTCCGGTTCGGGCCCGGGAGGCGGTATCCCATCGCATGGGTATTCGTGCGGCGCGGCTTGCCGGTCCAGATCGTCGGCAGGTTCGAGACCTGGCGCCGCATCCGGGACTGGGAAGGAAGCGAGGGCTGGATCCATCAATCTCTGCTGTCGCCACGGCGCAGCGTGATCGTGCTCGACGGGCCGGCGGGGCTTCACCGTCAACCCGGTGCGAAGGCGCGGCTGGTGGCCCGGATCGAACGCCGCGCCGTCGGGCGGCTGATCCGGTGCGACGGCGCCTGGTGCGCGGTGGAGTTCGCGGGAAGGAATGGCTGGATCCGCAAGACCGCGGTCTGGGGGACCGGTCCGGCGGACGGCTGAACCGGGAAGCCGCCGCGCGGTCAGGCCGGCGCCGGCGCCTGTTCCGACATGTCCCACCAGACGCAGCCCATGCCGCAGCGGAGCTCCACCGCCGGCTCGTAGCAGATCGTGCGCGCCTTGCGGTTGCCGACGGCGCCCATCGCGGCCATCCAGGACAGGAGCTCGGTGGTGCCGCCGTCGCCGGCCGCGGCCATCTTCTCCAGCGTCGTCTCGGCCACCACCCTTTGCGGGTCGCCGTCTTCCAGGAGGGCGAGGAAGGCCCGGTCGAAGGCTTCGTCGACATCGAAATATTTGGGGCCGCCGGGGTCGTGGCTGAGCCCGCCGGTGCCCATGATGGCGACCCGCTCGCCGGCGGGGCGGCAGGTGCGGACGATGTCGGCGATCTCTTGGCCGAGGCGGTAGCATTCCTCAGGGCTCGGCAGCGGCGGCACGATGCAGTTCATGTGGATGGGGACCAGCGGGATGTCGTGATCGGGCGTCAGATAGAGCAGCGGCACCGACCAGTTGTCGTCGAACAGCAACCGGTCCTTCCAGGCCAGCCGAAGTCCGCGCCGGTCACCCTCGCGGATCAGCGTCCTGGCGAGGTCGGGATGGCCGGCGACTTCGTATTCGGGGACGTTGAGCCAGTCCGAAAACCATTCCGCCGGACCGGTCCAGCGGGCGGCGGTTCCGACGCAGAAATCGGACGATGAATCCAGCGGCAGGTTGAGAAGATGGTCGTTGGCGATGCCGACGATGACGTCGGGCCGGGTCTCGCGCAGCATCCTGCCGAGCGCATGGAAGCCTTGGGTGAGGTTTTCCTGTTCCTCCGGTGTCGCCCGGTCGAGCCAGCCGGTCAGCCCCGGTGCGTGCGACAGCGCAAGAACGGCAACGATTTCAGCCATGGCGGCGACCCTCCTGTCCGGTTCGAGCTTAGTGCATAACCGGCCGGTCTTGAACCGCCCAGATGCCCTCCGCCGGGCTTTGCCAGCTTGGCAATCGCGCCGAGGATGCTCTACCCTCGAAAAAATTGGGAGGATCCGCAATGCATTCGGAAATCAGAAAGCTGTTGGCGCCGGTCGCCGTCGCCGCCGCCATGGTCGCCGGACCGGCGACCGCCAAGACGTTCAACTTGACCTTCGCCGCGCCGCAGGGCGAGCATATGCCCTGGATCGGTCTGACCCGGAGCGTGTTCATCGCCGGGGTGGACAAGCGGCTCGAGGGAACCGAGCACAAGATCAACTGGACCACGGCCTATGGCGGCACGCTCTCCAAGGTGGGCGGCACGCTGGAAGTGATCGAGGAAGGCATCGCCGATGCCGGCATGCTCTATTCGCTGTTCGAGCAGGCCAAGCTGCCGCTCCAGAACGTCGCCTACATGGCGCCCTTCGGCTCCGACGACCTCGGCCTTGCGCTGCGGGTCTTTCAGGAGATGCACGACGAACTGCCGGAGATGTCGGAGTCCTGGGAAAAGCACGGCCAAGTCTTCGTCGCCCCGATCGGGTTCGACACATTCTACCCGCTGACCAAGTTTCCGATCAAATCGCTCAAGGACCTCAAAGGCCGCAAGCTCGCGGGCGCCGGGGCGGTCTCGCTCTGGGAGGCGCCGATCGGCATCGTGCCCGTGCAGGGAAACTTCGCGGTCCATTTCAACAATCTCAAGACCGGGGTCTATGACGGGCTGATCGCGTTTACCACCGGCTATTACCCGAACAAGCTGCACGAGATCGCGCGCTACGCCACCAAGGTGAATTTCGGCGCCATGCCGGGCGGCGGGGTGACGGTCAACAAGTCGGTCTGGGGCAAGCTGCCGAACGCGGTCAAGAAGGCCATGCGCGAAGCGGGGATCGATTACCGCAACGCCCAGGACAAGACGATGACCCGCCTGGTCGATACCTTCGAAGCCAAGATGAAGGCCGAGGGTGTGGTGTTCTCGCAGATGCCGCTCGACCAGAAGCTCGCCTGGGCCAAGGCGATGCCCAACATCGCCAGGGAGTGGGCGGCCCGCGCCGAAGCCAAGGGCTTCGCCGGCAACAAGGTGCTCAAGGCCTATATGGACAAGCTCCGCGCCAACAAGGTCCCGCTGGTGCGCGAGTGGGACAAGGAATAGGGCATCCGGCACCGTAGCCCGGGGCCGCGCGCAAGGCCGGCGGCCCCGCCATGACCGATCGGGCGGAGCCGCCGAAGACGCCCGCCTGGCATCGCTTGCTGACCTTCGAGGCGCTGGTTTCCGGGCTCAATTCGCTCGGAAGCCTGTGGATCGTCGTCCTCATGGTGGTCATCAATATCGACATCATGGGGAGGACCCTGCTCAGCATGCCGCTGCGCGGCGTGCCGGAGCTGGTGAAGCTTTCGATCGTCGCCATCGTGTTCATCCAGCTCGGCCACACGCTGCGGTCCGGCCGCATGACCCGATCGGACGGGCTTCTGCGTATCTTCCGGACGCGGCTCCCGCGTCTCTCCCATGCGCTGACGCTGGTCTTCAACCTGGTGGGCGCCGGGCTCTTCGTTCTGGTGTTCGAGGCGAGCTACCCGTTCTTCGTCGAGGCCTGGAGCACCGGCGAATATGCCGGGATCCAGGGCTATGTCAGCTACCCGGTCTGGCCGGTGCGGCTGATCATCCTGATCGGCTGCGCCGTCGCCGCGATCCAGTACTGCCTGTTCGCCTGGCGCGATCTGGCGGTGGTGTCCGGCTGGCTGGCGCCCGCCGACCCGGATGACCGCAGGCGGATGACGGAAATGCTCAAATGAGCGGCGTCGAGATCGGGCTGATCTCGATCGGCGCGATCCTGCTGCTGATCTATCTCGGCATGCATGTCGCGGTGACGCTCTGCGTCGTGTCGCTGGTCGGCGTTTGGGCGGTCAAGGGCAATGTCACCCTGGCGACCAAGCTGCTCGCCATCGCCGCCTACGATACCGTCGCGGGCTACGTCTTCGGCGTGGTCCCGCTCTTCGTCCTGATGGGCCTGCTGGTCAGCGTCTCCGATCTCGGCAAGGACGCCTATGTCGTCGCCAACATTCTGATGCGGCGGATCCGCGGCGGGCTCGGCATCGCCACGGTCGCGGCCAACGCCGTCTTCGCCGCGGTGACGGGGATTTCCGTCGCCTCCGCCGCCGTCTTCACCAAGCTCGCGGTGCCGGAGATGATCGCGCTCGGC
This sequence comes from Alphaproteobacteria bacterium, assembly GCA_965205995.1. Taxonomy (GTDB): domain Bacteria; phylum Pseudomonadota; class Alphaproteobacteria; order MPNO01; family MPNO01; genus MPNO01. The sequence continues at coordinate 3,601,488 of OZ242200.1, forward strand.
TACCGCCCCCGCTTCGCCGTCGGGGTGGTCGCCGGCTCATCGGTTCTCGGCATGCTGATCCCGCCCAGCCTGCTGCTGATCGTCTACGGCATATTGGCGGAGCAGTCGATCGGCGATCTGTTCATCGCCGGCATCGTGCCGGGCCTCCTGCTGTCGTTCGCCTTCGCGATCGCGATTCTCGGGATGGCGACCTTCCTGCCCAGGCTGGTCATGCGCCAGGACAAGGCGGCCGCCGACGCAAGCGCGGCCCGTCCCGAAGACCCCGGCGAATCCATGGCGGCGGCGATCATTCGGCTATGGCCGCTCCCGGCGCTCGTCTTCGCGGTGATCGGCGGGATTTATCTCGGCTGGTTCACCCCCACCGAGTCGGGCGCGGTCGGCGCGCTCGGCGCGCTCGCGCTGGCGTTTGCGCGCCGCAAGCTCACCTGGGCGAGTGTGTGGCAGGTGCTGGTGGAGACCGGGCATATCACGGTCTCGATCCTGATGCTGATCATCGCCGCCAATATCTACACGAGGCTGCTCGCGCTCTCCGGGGTTCCGGTGTTCATCAACGACTTCGTCAACGGGCTCGAGCTGGGATTCTTCACCCTGCTGATCTTCTATGCCGTGATCATCGTGATCATGGGAACCATCCTGGACGGGATCTCGATCATGCTGATCATGATCCCCATCTTCCTGCCCCTGCTGGCGGGCCACAGCGTCGATCTGGTCTGGTTCGGGATCGTCACCGTGATCGCGGTCGAAATCGGCCTTCTGACCCCGCCGCTCGGCCTGTCGGCCTATGTGATCAAGAGCACGCTCGACACCGACGAGATATCGCTCGCCGATATCTTCATCGGCGCGGCGCCGTTCGCCGTCGTGATGTTCGTCGTCCTGATGCTGATCATCTTCTTCCCCTGGCTGGTCACCGGCTACGGCTAAGGATCCTTCCCAGGCGGCGCGATAAGGCTCTACCATCGGATCGGAGAGCCAATGGAGAGGCCAGACCCATGACCTATCGCGTGACGCCGCTCCTCCTCGGAGACGCCGTGGTCCCGGACATGCTCGACGTGTTCTGGAGTCTGTCGAAATCCCGCGACGCCTCGTCGGTGCCGATCCTCGCCTTTCTCATCGAGGGGACGCCGGACGGGCCGCTGCTGATCGACACCGGCATGCGCGACGCCGAGCGGGCGCAGGAAGTCCACGGGCTGGGCCCGCACAATGTCGCGGCGGACCAGACGATCCCGGCGCAGCTCGCCAAGCACGGCTATGCGCCGGAGGACATCAAATTCGTCCACCTGACCCACCTCCATTACGACCATGCGGGCGGCTGCAACCTCTTGCCCAACGCGCGCTTCGTCCTGCAGCGGACCGAGCTGATGGCGGCGGCCGCGCCGATGGGCCCGGAGCAGCTCGACATCGGCGGCAAGGGCCTGTTCTTCGACCGCGCGGATGTCGCCGATCTGGTGGACCCGCTATGGAGCCGGGTCGATCTGATGGAAGGCGATTACGAGCCCTATCCGGGCATCCGTTGCGTGCTTTACGCCAACTCGCACACGCCGGGCCATCAATGCGTCTATGTGGAAACCGCCGACGGCATCGTCGCGATCATCGGCGATATCGCCCGGAAGGTGGCCCTCAACATCGAGCAGGAGATCCTGCCCGGCATCTACTACGACCTCGATTCGATGCGCCGGGCGCTGATCGATATCAAGTCGCGGGCCGATGCGATCCTCCCCACCCACGACTGGAACGTGGTCCCCGGCGGCAAACCGGAGGGCGTCGCCTAGCGCGTGTCGGGCGACCAGCCGGGCCCGGCGAGCCCGGCCGGCAGATCGCCCGCGTAGCCCTCGGCGTTCTCGATCTGCTCGACCCAGTCGAGTCCCATCGCCTTGAAGATCCGGTTGGTCATGACGATCAGCCGCGCCGGGTTGTCGGGATCGGCGTTGACGTGCTGCTTCACGGTGTAGGCCGGGATGAAGACGAAGTCGCCCCGGGTCCACTCGTATTTCCTGGGCTCTTCGGCCCAGCTCCATTCGAACTCGACATCGACCTCGAACCGGACGTCCCAGTGGAGGTCGTAGCCCGAGCCTTCGGCGACATAGACGATCTGCTCGGCGAGCTTGCGCGACTTGCCGGATCTCCCGCCGGGCTCCAGGAACTGCATGTAGATGTCGAGGCAGCACTCGGTGGTGTTGAGCTTCTCGTGGACCATGTGCTTGAGGAGGCCGTCGGGTGAGTTCTCGAACGGCATGTCCCCGGCCTTGATCACGGTCAGCCGCTGCCGGTAGTCGGCGCGGAAATCGGCCGATTCCTGCAACCACTCGGCGTAGATGTCGGCGCTCCTGCCGCCGAGCCTCGCGATGTCCTTTTCGTCCGCCATTCCGGTCGCTCCTCGCAAATCCGTCAAATGTCCGAAGGAGGCGTCCAGTCCTCCCAGCCGGGCACGGGCTCCTTGGGCGGGTATTTGGCGATCTTCTGGAACAGCATGTGCATGAACAGGAAGAGCGGCTTCGCCTTCATCACCAGCAGCACCAGATCCTCGTCCTCGGAGGCGTTGAAGTGCTGATGAACGCAGCCGTTCTCCACCACCATGATGTCGCCCGCCTCGTAGTCGAAGCGCTTGCCGTCATGGATGTCGAAGCCCTTGCCGCGCAGGCAGTAGAAGATCGCCGAGTTCATGTGGCCGTGGCGCTGGCCGGTGCCCCTGGGCGCGATCACCGAGATATGGGTCTCGATGGATTGCGCGATGTCGGTCTTCATCGGGTTGACGATCGACTTGTCGAAGAGCTGCGGCCCGCCGCGCCATTCCTGGTCGGTCGCGCTGTAGACCCGGGGCTGGTTGTAGAGCTCTTCCTGGAGCTCCCCGTAAGTGCCTTCGAGCGCGCGGACGAAGGTGCGCTTTCGCTGCCAGCGCTCCCAGACGACTTCCTTCGGCTGGTTGTGGCCGATGCCGGCGTCTTTGGTGCCGGCCTCGATGCCGCCCGCCTCCGTTGACCGATCCGCCATGCGCCCGGACTCCCTGAATGACTGCAATCGTGGTGCCGGTGGATTATATTGGGCGCGCTTGGAGTGTCCAGCTTACCGCCGGAGAGCAGGGCGGGGACCGGGATGGGGATGGATATCGCGCCGCTGTCGGACGTGCTCGGGGCGGAAATCTCCGGCATCCACGTCGCCCGCGACCTGGACGGGCCGTCGTTCCGGGCGGTGCTCGACGCCTTCCACCGCTATCGCGTGCTGGTGTTCCGCGAACAATATCTGAGCCCCGCCGACCAGGTCGCCTTCGCGGCCCGTTTCGGCCCGCTCGAGGTGCATGACAACCGGCAATACAACCTGCCCGACCAGGACCGCGTCATGGTCCTGTCGAACGACCTCAGGGACGGCGAGCCGGTCGGCGTGCCCGATGCCGGGGATTCCTGGCACACCGACCTTTCGTTCAAGGAGACGCCGAGCCTCTGCACCGTCCTGCAGGCGGTGACGCTGCCGAGAGCGGGCGGCGATACCGCGTTCGCCTGCATGACCCGGGCCTATGCGGCGCTGCCTGCGGCGATCAAGACCAGGATCGAAGGCAGGCGCGGGACCCACAACCCGAGCAAGCTGCGCAATCCGCGGGTGGCGATCTCCCCTCTGCGCAAGGACGCGACGGCCTTCTATGCCGGCCAGAGCGCGCGCTTTGCCGAAATCTCTCACCCGATCGTCAGGACCCACCCGGCGACCGGCGAGAAATCGCTCTACGTCCAGCCGCGCTTCACCATCGGCATCGAGGACATGGACGACGAAGAGGCGCAGCCGCTTCTCGACATCCTGTTCGCCCACCAGATCCGCCCGGAATTCGTCTATCTGAACAAATGGCGGGAGGGCGATTTGCTGATGTGGGACAACCGCTGCGTGATCCACTACGCGACCGGCGGCTACCTCTATCCCGACATCCGCACCATGCACCGGACGACGGTGCTGGGCGACAGGCCCTATTGAGGCGGGCGGCCCGTCAGCCCGCGAATTCGTCGCGCAGGATGTGCAGCCGCTTCAGCATCTCGCGGTCGGAGACCTCGAACAGATGGGCGCCTGCTTCCCCGGCGACATGGCCGATCCAGTGGCCGTGCGGCAGCGAGACGATGTCGTGCTTGCGCCACTCGATCGTGGTCTCGCCGATCTCAGAGCGTCCCTCGCCGCCGACCGCGAGGAAGGCCGAGTTGCTGTTCGAGCGGTAGGCCCGCGTCGGCTCGCCCTCGGCAAGCGACAGGATCGAGCATTCCATCGTCGCCATGGTGGGACCGCCGGTGAGCGGGTTGGTGTAGAGCAGGCGCCGGCTGCCGTCGGGCGCCGGCGGAAGCGCGGCCAGCGCCCTGCGCGCGGACTCCCACGGGTAGCGGAACAGCGGCGAATAGGCCATGTCCGCCGAGCCCGAGGCAGGGGCGAGCCCCGGCGCCGCGAAAGCCTCGTCGGGCGCGAGCTCGGGCAGGTCGTAGGCCGGGCCCGGCTCGAACGCGCCGGTGTCGAGATAGTGGTGGAACGGCACGTCCAGCACGTCGAGCCAGATCATCCGCCCGTCGCCCTCGTGGACATGCTCGTGCCAGGTCCAGCCGGGAGTCAGGACCATGTCGCCGGGCTCCATCGGGCATGGCTTGCCGTCGACGATGGTGGTGGCGCCCTTCCCCTCCATGACGAAGCGCAGCGCGTTCATCGAATGGCGGTGCGGGCGCGCCGCCTCGCCCGGCATCAGGACCTGGAGGTTGAAGCCGAGCGTGAGGCCGGAGCCCCGGCTGCGCCCTGTTTCGAGCAGCGCGGGGTTGTTGAGCACCAGCACCCGGCGCTCGGCGTCGGACATCGATGTCGCCTCGATCGCCGTCTCCAGCAACGGTTCCAGCGTCTCCCAGCGCCAGATATGGGGCGGCTCGGGCGCCCGGTTGGTGGCGTCCTCGAGCTCCCACAGCGCGACGACGTTCGCCGCCTCCATCGCCGAATGGAAATCGGAAAGAGCCACGCGTCGGTTCATCGCCGCCTCCTCGCCGGGCTGGACGCCGACGATTGTGACGCGAACCCGATCCGCCACAACGGCGCCGCGCAGCCAACCGAAACCCGTCTCTTGATCCCGCGGGCATAAGCGCATATCTGCCGGCTAGCGCGTCGAGCGCCGCCATTTCGGGGAAAAGAATGACCGACCATCACAGCGCGCTGATCTACTCCATGGTTCTCGCATCCGCCGCCGACCGCGAGATGACCGACACCGAACTCCGCCGGATCGGCCAGATCGTCGACCGCCTGCCGGTGTTCGACGATTTCGATACCGACTCGCTCGCCGCGAGGGCGGCCGAGTGCGCGGAGCTTCTCAACGACGAGGACGGGCTCGAAGCCGTGCTCGAGGCAATCCGCGGCGCCCTGCCGCAGAAGCTGCACGAGACCGCCTATGCGGTGGCCTGCGAGATCGTTGTCGCCGATGGCAAGGTGGCCCAGGAAGAGCTTCGCCTGCTCGAAATGCTGGCCCAGAGCCTTCCCATCGACCGGCTGGCCGCGGCGGCGATCGAACGCGGCGCGCGGGCGCGGCACATGAAGATCTGAGCATTCCGGACCCGGCGATGCCCGCCGCGAACGCCGACCGGGCCGTCGCTCTGTGGCTCTTCGCATGCTGCGCGACGATCTTCGCGATGTTCGTGCTCGGGGGGCTGACCCGGCTTACCGGTTCGGGGCTCTCGATGGTGACGTGGCAGCCGGTCACCGGCTGGCTGCCGCCGCTCGACGCCGCCGAGTGGGAGGCCGTGTTCGCCCTTTACCGCGAGACGCCGGAGTTCGAACGCGTCAATTTCTGGATGACGGTCGACGACTTCCGCTCGATCTTCTGGCTGGAATACCTGCACCGTGTCTGGGGCCGTCTGATCGGCGTGGTCTTCGTCGTCCCGGCCGCCTGGTTCGCGCTGCGCGGGCGGATCGGCCGCCGGCTCGGGATCGGGCTGGCCGTCGCCTTCCTGCTCGGCGCCGCGCAAGGCGCGCTGGGCTGGTACATGGTGCGAAGCGGGCTCGTCGACCGGCCCGAAATCAGCCACTACCGCCTCGCGGCCCATCTCGTCCTGGCGCTGGCGCTCTACGCCTACCTCCTGTGGCTGGCGCTCGGCCTCGCCCAGAAGCGGGCGCGACAGGGCGCGCGGAGCACGCATCTCGGCCTGGTGATCGGCGGCATCGCGGTCACCGCGACCTGGGGCGCGTTCGTCGCCGGGCTCGACGCGGGCCATATCCATCCCAGCTTTCCCCTGATGGGCGGGCGGCTGGTTCCGCTCGAGGCTTTTTCGATCTCGCCCTGGACCGCCGATCTGACGGAGAACCCGGTGACGGTCCAGTTCGTCCATCGTTGGCTTGCGGTCATGGTCCTGGCCGCGATCGTCGCGCTCTGGTGGCGCGTCCGCCGCGCGCCGCCGGGCGAACGCCTGGCGTTCGATCTTCTCGCCGGGATCGGCATCCTTCAGGCCGGGCTCGGCGTCGCGACCCTTGTGCTGGGGGTGCCGCTGGCCGCCGCGGCGCTCCACCAGGCGGGTGGAGCGGTTCTGCTGAGCCTCGCGATATACGCCCTTCACGCGAGCCGCAGGGTGCGGGTTTGACAGCGAAAACCCGCCTGGACAACCATGGGAGACGGGCGATCCGGCCCCAGGGCGCGACGAAGATGACAGACGCACCACCCTTCGAGGAAGCGCTCGCGCGGCTCCGCGCGGCGCTCGCCGATGTCGCCAATGGCGACGTCGCGGCGATCAAGGCGCTCTATGCCCAGACCGACGACGCGACCAGCTTTTACGGCTGGGGCGGCTACGAAAAGGGCTGGGAGCAGGTCTCGCGGCGCTGGGACTGGGCGGGACAGCAGTTCAAGGGCGGCACCGTCCGTCACCGGAACCTGACCACGATCGTCACCTCCGAGCTCGCCTATGCCACCGATATCGAGAGCTTCGAGACCGCAATGGATGGGGTGGACGAACCGGCCCGGTGGTCGAACCGGGTCACCCATGTCTTCCGCCTGATCGACGGCGAGTGGCGCCTGATCCATCGCCACGCCAACCGGCTCGAAGATCGTTTCGAGCCCGCCCGCCGTCTCGCACAGAGATGAATCCGACGCATCAGCATCCCGGGGTGAAGCCATGAGCGACGATCCGCAGGCCCGTGCCGAAGCAACCCTGCGCCGGGCGGAAGAGCTGGTTCCGGTTTTCGCCGAACGCGCGGCGGCGACGGAGGCGCTGCGCAGCCTGCCCGAGGAGACCATCGCCGACATCCGCGCCGCCGGGCTGCATGTGATGGGAAAACCGCTTCGCCTCGGCGGCGCGGAACTGCCGCTCGATGCGATCGTCGGCATCGTGGCCACGCTCGCCCGCGGCTGCGCCTCGACCGCCTGGGTCTGCGGCGTCTACAGCGACCACGCGATGATCGTCGGCATGATGGACCCGCTTGTCGGGGACGAGGTCTGGGCCGACGACCCGGATGCGTCGATCTCGGCCGGGTTCTTTCCGTCGGGCACCAACGCGCCGGCGGATGGCGGATGGCGGCTGACCGGAAGCTGGGGGTTTGCCAGCGGCTGCGACCACGCGCGCTGGGTATTCTTGGGCAGCATCGTCGCGGTCGGGGACGCGCCGGAACCCTATCTCTGCCTGGTGCCGATCGACGAGGTCGAGATCGACGACGACTGGCGGGTGATGGGGCTCGCCGGAACCGGGTCGAAGACCGTCGTTGCCGACGGGGTGTTCGTGCCGAACCACCGGATGATCCCGCTCAGGCTGTCGAGCGGCGGCTGGGAGGCGCGCGGCAAGCCCGACGTGCCGGCGCTCTACCGGCTTCCCCACGTGACCACCATCCCGTTCCATTTCTGCGCCACCGCGCTCGGGATCGCCGAGAGCATGCTCGAGGACTTCGTCGCCGACATGGCGGACCGGCGCTCGTTCGGCGCGCCCGTCGCCGAATACGCCACGATGCAGCTCCGCGTCGCTGCCGCATCGGCGGAGATCGACTGCGCCCGCATGCTGGTCGAGCGCGACACGCGCGAGGCGATGGAGGCGATGCGCGACGGGCGGTCGCTGACGCTCGCCGGGCGCGCGCGCAACCGGCGCGACATGGCCTATGCCGCCCAGCTCTGCCAGCGCGCCGTCGAGGGGCTGTTCGAGGCGGGCGGCGCCAGGAGCGTCTATTCGGCCAGCATCCCGCAGCGCAAATTCCGCGATGTCAGGGTGGCGGCCAACCACATCGCGCTCAACTGGGACGTCGCGGGGACGACCTACGGGCGGGTCGCCTTCGGCCTCGACCCCAACTCGCCGCTGATCTGACCCCGGCCTCAGCCCCGGAAGGCCGGCAGGACCTCCTCGATGCATCTCTGGAGCTGCTCGCGCGGGCGGGCGGAGACGAAGCGCATGATCGGCATCGTGCAGCCGGCCTCGATATAGGCGGCGAGCTTGTCGATCACCGCCTGCGGCGAGCCGTAGGCGAGCCAGGTCTCGGCCTGGTCGCGCGAGATGTAGCCGGCGCCGTAATAGGTGCCGAGAAAGGTCGTCGCCTCCTCGAACGCGCGGTCCCGGTCCTCGTCGATATTGACCATCATGTGGAGCGAGCCATCGAAACCGGCGACATCCCGGCCGAGATCCCCGGCATAGGCCCGAATCTTTTGGAAGCGCTCCCTGAACCGATCCACCGGCGTGCCGTCGGTCTGCCAGCCATCGGCGTGTTCGGCAACGCGCCTGAGGATCCGGTCCATCGCCTCTTCCGGCACGTCGTCGCGCTTGGGGTTGACGGCGATATGGATGGGCGGCGGGTGCTGAACCGGCTTGGGCTGCAAATCGACGTCGGAAAAGCTGCGGAACGCGCCGTCGTGGCTCGCCGGCCCCTCGCCCCAGAGCTTGCGGAGGATCGCGATCCCCTCCACCACGCGGGCGGGACGCTCGTTCGACTTGACGCCCATCACCTCGAGCTCGTGCGCGAATTGCGGGCCGTCGAAGCGCGAGCCGCCATTGCAGACGGCGAGGATCGTCCGCCCCTCCGACAGCACGTCGAGGCTCGCCCATTGCAGCGCGAACAGCAGCGGATCGCGGAACGGGAAGCTCGCCAGGCAGACCGTGCCGAGCTTCACCCGTCTGGTGCGGACGGCCATCGCGGACAGCGCGACCACCGCCTCGATCCGGGGCTTGGACAACAGATTGTCGCCGACCCAGACACCGTGGAACAGGCCCGAATCCTCGGCCGTTTCGGCCATGTCGAGCAGATCGCCGAGCGACCCCCAGTCGAACAGCACCGCCCGGGTCGAGAGCGACAGGCCGAACTTAGCCCTCATGGAAACGGGTTCGGCCATGTCAGCCGCCGAGCCAGGAAAGGACGGTCCGCGCGACCACGCGCGCGACCCGGTCGAGGCAGGAGAGCGCGACGAGATCGGCGTCGAGCACGCCCTGGCCGCCGCCGACGCCGTACATCGCCGCCGGAACCCCGGCCGCGCACGGACCGCCGGCATCGAACGTGCCCTGCCCGTAATACGTCCCCGGCGGCGCGCCGTGGACCGATTCATGCGAAGCGGCGAGCAGCCGGACCACAGGGTTTTCGGGATCGACCAGCGCGGGCCACATGTGGTGGCCTTGCTCCACCGTCACCTCGTAGGGGGAGAGATCGCCGATCGCCGCCCTTACTTCTTCGGTGGCCGCCGCCGGATCGTCGCCCGGCAGCAGGCGCCGGTCGACCCGCATCCGCGCGGTATCGGGAATCGTGTGCGGCGCGAGCGGCGAATAGGCGATCTGGTAGGGCAGCACATGGCGGCCGCCGAGAAGCTTGTGGGTCCCCTCGAAGGTCATCCGCTTGAGGCGGTTCATCACCTCCCACGCCCCGTCGATGGCGCTCAGCCCGGTATCGGGGACGCTCGAATGGACCGACTTGCCGCGCACCGTGACATTGACATCGACCCGGCCGCGATTGCCGAGCGAGATCCGCTCGCCGGTCGCGGTCATCAACAGCGCGAAGTCGGGCTTGGCATCGAGGGCGGCAAGGATCGCCTCGGAGCATTTGTGGCTAGAGCGGCCCTCGTTGTTGATCGCGACATAGAGGGTGCCGGGGATCTCCGCGCCGGCGTCGTTCAGCAGCTTGAGGATGGCGAGCGCGATCGCCTGGTGCGACTTGTTCTGGCCGACCCCCATGCCGAACACGCAGGGCTCGTCGCGCCCCCAGGCGGCGCCGGAGGCGATCTTCCCGGACCAGGGATCGTCCATCAGATTGTGGTGCTGCACCGGGGTATAGACCTGGACCAGAAGCGTCTTCCCGCTCGTCCCCGCGCCGTAGCGCGCGACGATCTGGTTGCCGGGGACGTCGATCAGGTCGTAGGCGCCGGCCGCGGCGAGCTTCGGCCGCAGGACGTGCTGGACATAGTGGACGAGCTTCGGGTCGTCCGGCTCGATGAAGACCTCGGTCCCCATCGGCACGTCGGCCGGAACCTGCGCGAGCTCGACCAGCGTGTCGACCAGGAAACGCCGGTCCAGCCGATCGAGAAGCGGCTCGATCTCCATGCCCCGATCCCCGTATTCGCCTTCTGATTCAGCCGACATTGACGCCGTCGTAAATGACGGTCGCGCCCAGCGCCCAGGCGCCCCAGGTCTGCAAATGCGTCTTCCGCGCCTGCATTTGCAGCCCGACGGCGTGGATGTCCCGGAACCGCCGCTCGAACGGGCTGGAGGCCATGACCGCGCTGGTGCCGGCGGTGTCGAAAAGCGGGCCTGTGGCCGCCTTGGCCTCGTGGATCGCGTGCGTGCCGGCGAGCCGGATCGTCATCAGCGTGTCCTCGGAGATGCGGCCCGCGGAACCGAGATCGGCGGCCCCCGCCTCCGCCGCCTCGGCGAGAAAGGCCCGGGCGCCGCGGATCCTCGCATCGGCCCGGGCGACCTCTTCATGGACGGCCGGGTTCTCCTTGAGCGTCAGGCGGGCGCTGCGCGGGCGCTTGTCCTCGGCGAGTGCGACGAACGCATCGAAGATGCCGCGGGCGATGCCGAGCGCGACGGCGGCGAAGCCGGTGGCGTAGATCGCCATCAGCGGCATGCCGTGCAGGGAAGAGATCGCCGGCCGGTCCTCGATCATGGTGGCGCGGACGATGGTCCGTTCCTCGGGTACGAACAAATCGTCGCAGGCGAACCCGTCGCTGCCGGTGCCGCGGAGCCCGACCGCATCCCAGCCGTCGGAGAGCTCGACGGTGTCGGCGGGGATCAGGACCGAACGGTTCTCCGGCACGCCATTGGCGTCGAGCCTCGGCGTGCCGTCATTCTCGAACACCGTGCAATGGGCGGCGAGCCAGATCGCGTGATGGCTGCCGCTGGCGAAGCCGGTGCGCGCGGTCACGCTGTAGCCGCCCCCGACGGCGCGCGCCTCGGCCCTGCCCGGCCCCCAGGCGAGCACGCCCGACGGGTCCCGCCCCCAGATCGCCTGGGCCAAAGCGGGGTCCAGGAAACCGGCGAGCGAAGCGCAGCCATTGCCCTGGGCCACGCACCAGGCGGCACTGCCGTCATGGCGCGCCACCGCCTCGATCACCGGCAGAAAGACCGGCAGCGTCATCTCCGCGCCGCCATAGGCGACCGGCAGGAGGAGGCGGAACAGCGCCTGTTCGTGGAGCGCCGCCATCGCCCGGGCGGTCAGCCGCCGGGCCCGGTCGGCTTGGGGCGCCAGGGATTCGACGACCGGGCCGGCCTCCGCCACCCGGGCGAGCCAGGCGTCGGTGTCGAGCGCGGTGAGGTCCTGGATGGGGGCGTCCATCGGGCGGTTCTCAAGAATTCGTCTCGGCCCGATTATGCGGGCACCGCCGCGGGCTGTCACTCAGGCGCGCTTGACCGGTTTCCGCAATTGCTGTGGTATCGACATCGAGATCGCGGAAGACGATCCGGCACGACAACGGACACGCGAAGGGGGAAACCATGCGCAGGACCGGACTCATCGCCGCTTCTCTGTCGATCGCGGCGCTTGCCCTGGGGACGGCCGAGGCGGCCGAGAAGGTTCGCCTCACCATCATTTCGGGGAACAACCACAACTACGCGCCGGTCGGCGCGGCGATCAAGGACTTCGTCCCCAAGGTCGACGAGATCCTCGCCAAGACCGGCAAGTACAAGGTGTCCTGGGTGCAGGGCTTCGGTGGGCAGATCGTCAAGGTGCGCGGCGAGCTCGACGGCGTGCAGGCCGGGCTGGGCGACCTCGGCGTGGTACCCGGGCCGTTCCACCCGGGGGAGCTGTCGCTCTACCAGATCGGCTATGTGACGCCGTTCACGACGCTCGACGTCCAGGTCGCGACCGATGCGATGAACCGCCTCTACGCCGAGTTCCCGGCGATGGAAAAGCAGGTTCAGCGCTTCAACCAGTCGATCCTCGGAATCTCCGGGACGGCGGATTTCTACGAGCTGTGGACGCGCAAGAAGATCGCCAAGTTCGCCGACCTCAAGGGAATGAAGATCGGCGCCGTCGGCTCGAACATCCCGTGGGTGACGGCGGCGGGCGCCACGCCGGTGACCATCAAGGGCCTGTCGACGATGTACAACGCGCTCAAGACCGGCATCTATGAGGGCGGCGTCCTCTGGCAGCAGGCGATGGCGGGGTTCAAATTCTGCGAGATCACCAAGTACAAGCTGGCGGCCGGGTTCGGCGCGGTCGCCAACGCGCTGCTGACCGCCAATAAGGACTCATGGCCCAAGATCCCGCGCGAGGTTCAGGCGGCGATCACCGAGGCTTCGGCCACATGGTCGGCCGGCGCCAACAAGAAGCTGATCGGCGGCGGTAAGTGGGGCGTCGGGGTGTGCGAGAAGAAATACGGCCAGGAGACGCACGCGCTGTCGGCGGAGGAAAAGAAGACCTGGGCCTTCGCGATTCCCAATATCGCGCAGCAATGGGCCAAGCGTCAGGACAAGGCGGGGCTGCCGGGCACCAAGATGCTGGTGAGCTACATGAACGACATGCGGGACAAGAAGCAGATCGTGACCCGCAACTGGGACCGCGAGTAGCCCGCGATTTTCCTGCGCGCCCTTCGATACGCCGCTTCGCGGCTACTCAGGGTGAGGAGAGGGTGGTGAGCCCGGGAAGAATTTCCTCATCCCGAGTAGGCCCCGCAGGGGCCGTATCGAGGGACGCCCCGCTGCCGGCGTGACCCGCCCGGGCCGTTGCTGAACACCCTGGATCGCGCCCTCGGGGCGCTCATCGTCTCGGGCAACAGCCTCGGCTCGGCCTGGATCTTCGTGATGATGCTGATGATCTCGGCCGACATCGCGATGCGCTTCCTGTTCAGCGCCCCGATCAACGGCACGACCGAGCTGGTCACCATGTCGGTCGTCGCCGTCCTCTATCTCCAGCTCGCCTATACCCTGCGCTCGGGCAGCATGACGCGCTCGGATACGGTGCTGAACCGGCTGATCGCCAACTATCCGCGCGTCGGCCACTTCCTGTCGCTGGTCTTCTACCTCGCCGGCGTCGCCCTGATGGGGGCGATCGTGAAGGGCGCCTGGCCCAAATGGATCAAGTCCTACGAGCTCGACTTCTATGTCGGGATCGTGGGCGTGTTCACCTTTCCCGATTGGCCGAGGCTTTTCGTCGTCTTCCTCGGCTGCACCCTGACCGGGCTCCAGTTCCTCCTCCTCGCCGCACGCAGCGCTCGCGCGATGCTGCGGCCGGAAGCGGCGCCCTAGGCGGTCGCGATGGAAGCCTTCGAAATCGCCCTGGTGTCGGTGTTCGCGATGCTGCTGCTGATCTATTTCGGCATGCACATCGCGGTCACGCTGGCGCTGATTTCCTTCGTCGGCGCCTGGGTGATCACGGGCAACGCGACGATCGCCTTCAGCCTGTTGCTGATCGCCGCCGAGAAGACGGTGAACAATTTCGTCTTCGCCGTCATCCCGCTTTTCGTGCTGATGGGGTTCCTCGTCGCCGCCGCCGGGATGGGGCGGGATGCCTACGATATCGGCCAGATCATGCTGCGCAGGGTGCGCGGCGGGCTCGGCATGGCGACCGTCGTCGCCAACGCGATCTTCGCCTCGATCACCGGCGCCTCGGTGGCGTCCGCCTCGGTCTTCTCCAAGGTCGCGGTGCCGGAGATGATGCGGCACGGCTATTATGGGCGCTTCGCGGTCGGCACGGTCGCCGGGTCGTCGGTTCTCGGCATGCTGATCCCGCCGAGCGTGCTGCTGATCATCTATGCGCTGATCGCCGAGGAATCGGTGGGCGATCTGTTCATCGCCGGTATCGGCCCCGGCATCCTGCTGACGATCGCGTTCTGCGGGCTGATCTACATCATGGCGACGTTTTTTCCGCGCACCGTCCAGGCCGCCCGGGTGGCCGACGAGGGCGGGGGTGGAGACGAGGAGGAGGAGACGCTCAGCGCGGCCGATCTGTGGCGCAAGGCGCTGCCGATCACGGCGCTCATCCTCTTGGTGCTGGGCGGCCTCTATGGCGGGGTCTTCACCCCGGTCGAGGCGGGCGCCGCCGGCGCGCTGCTGGCGCTGATCTTCGCGCTCGCCCGCCGCTCCCTCACCTGGCGCAGCTTCTGGAACGTGCTGCTGGACTCCGGGAACATCACCGCGACGCTCCTGTTCCTGATCTGCTCGGCGAGCATGTACAGCCGCATGCTCGGCATGTCGGGCCTGCCCTCGGAGATGGCCGCGATCTTCGACAATCTGGGCGCCGGGTTCTACGGCATGCTCGCCTTCTACGTGCTGGTGGTGATCGTCCTCGGCACCATCATCGACTCGGTCTCGATCATGCTGATCATGGTGCCGCTGTTCCTGGCGGCGCTCCAGTTTTTCCAGATCGACCTTGTGTGGTTCGGGATCGTGACCGTGATCGCGACCGAGATCGGGCTGCTCACCCCGCCTCTGGGGATCGCGGTCTTTGTGGTGCACTCGACGCTGGCGCGCCCCGACATCACGCTCAAGGACATCTTCATCGGCTCGGCGCCGTTCGCGCTGGCGATGCTGTTCGTCCTGATCCTGATCATCCTGTTCCCGCCGATCGCGACCTGGCTGGTCACGATCAAGCTCTGACCGCGCGGGCCGCGGCGCGGCTATTGCAGCCGGTAGCCGACTTCGTAATGCAGGTTGATTCCGTCCCAGAACATGTATTTGAGGCGCGCGCCCTCGCTCGCGTAGTGGAGCGCCATGTCCTGCTTCTCGCGCGTGTCGCAGTGCTTGACCAGGGCCTCGAAGGCGCGCCCGCCATGCTCGATATCGGCCTCGGCGTGGACCCACCAGTATTCGAGCTCGTGCTCGGTGAAACCATAGGTCCCGCGCAGCGCCGGCAGCACCTTGGAGAACAGCTTGGGCTCCTGCGCCTCGCTGGCGATATGGACCCCGGCGACGCCGGCGATCCAGTGCTGGGTCGCGGTGGTGGCGAGCTCCCAGTTGAGCCAGCACTCCGTCGTCGGCAGGCCGCGCTCGGTGGCGAGCTGCTCGCGCGTCATCCCGCAGGCCTCGCAGAACCGCAGCAGCAGCTCGACATGCGGGTTGGCGGGATCGGTCTCCTCGCGATAGTTCTCCATCTCCATCTCGACGACGTCGTCCGGCGCGTTGGCGCAGATGTTGAACAGCGCCGTCGGGATCAGATTGCCGATCCAGTACCAGTGCTCGCGGATGGCGCCGGCGATGGTCTCGCGCCTGGCCTGGCCCGCCGCCCATCTGTCGATCAGCGGGTGGTCGGCCTGGTGGCGCCGGTCGACCACGCCCTGCAGCGCATCGCGGAACGATCTGTCGGTCATTTGCCTCTCTCCTCCGCCTTTGTCAGCCCATCAGCCCGGGCAGGAACAACACCACGTCCGGCACCGCGATCAGCAACGCCAGCAACACGAAGGCGCAGCCGATATAGGGCAGGCCCGCATAGACCACCTGCGAGAATGTGGTCCCCGGCGGCGCCACCCCCATCATCACGAACAGCAGCAGGCCGAACGGCGGCGTGGTGGTCGAGATCTCGAGCGCCAGCACGATGATGATGCCGAACCAGACCGGGTCGAATCCGAGCGAGATCGCAAGCGGGACGAAGATCGGGATGGTCAACATCATCTGCGAGATCTGGTCGACGAACATGCCGAGGAACAGAAGCACCGCGAACATGAACAGCAGCATCGCCAGCCGCGGCAGCTCGAACCCGGTCACCCAGTCGACGATCCCGGAGCTGGCGCCCGAAAAGGCCATGATCTGGCTGAACGTCGACGACGCCAACAGGATCATGAACACCATCGTGGTCACCACCAGCGTCCCCTCGACCGACTTGCGGATCACCCGCCAGCTGAGAACCCGGAAGGCGGCGGCCAGCACCAGCACCCCGACGACGCCGAAGGCGGCCGCCTCCGACGGGGTGGCGATGCCGATCAGGATCAGCCCGATGACGCAGAAGAAGACGAAGCCGAGCGGCAGGATGTTGACCACGGTGAGCAGGATCTTGGTGCCGAAACTCGTAGCCTCCACGTCGTAGCGCGGCGCGGCGTCGGGATCGAGCTTGACCTGGACGAAGATCAGCACCGCGTAGAAGGTCGCCAGGATCAGCCCCGGCACGACGCCGCCGATCAGGAGCCGGCCGATATCGATCGTCGTCAGGGCTCCCATCAGGCTGCCGAGGAGGACGACCAGCGCGGATGGCGGGATCAGGATGGCGAGGCTGCCGGAGCCCAGGATCGGCCCCATCGACATGTGCTTCTTGTAACCCCGCCGGGTCATCTCGGGCACCATCGAGGAGCCCATCATCGCGGTGGTCGAGATGCTGGAGCCCGAGAGCGCGGCGAATATGGTCCCGCCGGCGACCGCCATATAGGACAGCCGGCCGGGCACCCGCCCGAACACCTTGTCGAGGGTGGAGAAGATGCGCTCGGCGATGCCGCAGTGGAAGAACAGCTCGCCCATCAGGATGAACAGCGGCACCGGGATCAGCAGGAAGTTGGAGATCGACCTTGTGCCGTTGTTGATCAGCTGCTCGATGCCGGCGGCGCCGCCCATGAACACCATCGCGCCGACCACGTTGGCGATCAGGAAGGCGAAGGCGACCGGGATCGACAGCACCATCAGCCCGACCACCAGGCCGAGCATCAGGATGCCGGCGGTGTACCACTCCATCTCAGAGCCCCTCGGCGCCGGTCTGATCGACGGCCCACATCGAGTCCGGTCCGAACAGGAAACGGGCGAACTCGGTCGCCAGCAGGAAGAAGGCGAGCGGCACCGGCGCGGTCACGATCCAGCCGGGCATGGCGAACGAGCGGATGTCGTCGAAGCCGCGGATATATTCGGCGATCACCACGGTGAGCGAGAACCAGGCGAGCAGCAGGCAGATCGAGATTCCCGCGACATAGACCAGGCGTTCGACCCAGCGGCGGGGCGCGCCCTTGAGGCGGCCGATGAAAATGGTGATGAAGACGTGGCTCTTGCGCCGGAGCACCCATGGCGTCGCGAAGAGGGTGGAGTGCAGGAGCCCGTATTCGGCGAGGGTGACGGTCCACAGCGGCGAGGGGATGCCGGCCGTGCGCACCGTCACGTCGTAGACGATGGCGAGAAAGATCGCGGTGAGCACGAAGCCGCCGAGTACGGCCAGCCCCGTGATCACCGCATCGTAAGCCCGCGCAAGATTACGCATCGCGCGGCGTAGCGGGTACCGGCATCCGGCGCCGCTACTTGCGGAACAGCTTGGACTTGAAGTCCTCGATCAGCGCCGCGGGGATCTTGTTCTTGGCGAGCGCCTGCCACACGCCGATATTGTAGGCCGCGTCGAGATAGGTCTCCGCCGCCTTGCCCTTGAGATCGATATCGACCATGCCGCGCTTCTTGAGCTTGACCTTCTCGTCGGCGCTCATCTTCGCGAACAGGCTGTGCGACCAGATCTCGGACTCGATCGCCGCCCGGGTGATGGCCCGCTTGTGGGCGCTCGACAGCTTGTCCCATTTGGCCTGGTTGGCGGCGATGATGATGTCGCCCTGCCAGTAGGCCGGGGTGAGCCGGTATTTGAGGAACTTGTCCCAACCGAAATTGGTCACCCCCGGGCCGATCCACGCCGCGCCCTTGACGATGCCGCGTTCGAGGCCGGAATACATTTCCGCCACATGAATCGGCACCGCTGAGCCGCCGAACCGCTTGAGGAACTCGCGGTAGATCGCGACGCCGCGGATCTTCATGCCGTTGAAGTCGGGCACGCCGTCGGCGGCGAATTTCGGCTTCTCGGTCAGGTAGACGTAGAACGTGTAGCCCGATCCGTAATAGCCGAGCAGCTCGGCCTTGAGGCGCTTGCGAACCTGCTGGTTCATCAACGCCAGACCGCCGGTCGAGCGGACTTCCATCGCGTGCAAATTGGAGCCGTTGAGCGCCTGGATCTCGGGTATCTCGCCGAGGAAGTAGGACATCGGCCCGTAATAGACGTCGATCACGCCGCGCGAGATGCCCTTCATCTGCTCGGGCACCGGGGTGACGTCGGGCCCGCCGATATAGCGGATGCTGATCTCGTTGTTCGAGTACTGCGCCGCCCGCTTGGCGAAATCGTGCAGCGGCGGGTTGAACGGGTGCTTGCGCGGGAAGGCGGTGATCGACTTCCACGACACGCTCGCCGCCGCCGCCGGCAAAGCGGAAAGCGCGAAGGAAAGGATCACGCTACCGAATACGAGTCTCGCCAGTTTCATGCTCGCCTCCTTGATTGGAACGGAACGGACGACCCTTGCGGGTTTCGGGATTCCAACAATAATCCTGCTTGTACCGGGACGATCTTCCTGCGCCCCCGCAGGCAAGTCAACCGAACCCCGGGACCGTCCGACGGGCGGCAACCGAACAGCGTGGAGTTCCGATGAACGAAACCACCGCCTTCATGGCGCTGACCGATCTGGTCGCGTCTTTCGAAGCGAAACGTCTGTCCCCGGTCGAGGCGGTCCAGACCGCCTACCGGCGCATCGAGAGATACGAAGAAGACCTCAACGCGTTCTGCCACCTGCTCGACGAAAGCGAGGCGCTCGACGCGGCGCGCGAGGCGGAGGCGAGATGGTCGCAGGGCGCCCCCGCGGGTCCGCTCGACGGCGTGCCGATCACGGTGAAGGACGCCATCCTCGCCACCGGCTGGGCGACGCTCAGGGGCTCGCGACTGTCCGACCCCGACACCCCGGATAGCGAGGACTCGCCCTCGGTCGCCCGCGCCCGCGAGGCCGGCGCGATCGTCATCGGCAAGACCACCATGCCGGAATTCGGCTGGAAGGGGGTCACCGACTGCCCGCTGAGCGGCATCACCCGCAGCCCCTGGGATTTCTCGAAAACCCCCGGCGGGTCGAGCGGCGGGTCGGCGGCGGCGCTGGCGGCGGGGATCGGCAATGCCGCGATCGGCACCGATGCCGGCGGCTCGGTGCGCATACCGGGCAGCTTCTCGGGCCTGGTCGCGCTCAAGGCGACTTACGGGCGCGTCGCCAACTATCCGCCGAGCGCGGCGGGCTCGCTCGGCCATATCGGCCCGATGACCCGTACCGTCGCCGACACCGCGCTGATACTGAACCTGCTCGCGAGGCCCGATGCGCGCGACCCGGCGGGGCTGCCCTATGACGGGCGCGACTTCCGGGCGGGTATCGAGGACGGGGTGGAAGGGCTCCGCCTCGCCTTCAGCCCCACCCTCGGCTATGGCCGGGTCGACCCGGAGGTTGCGGCTCTGGTCTCCAAGGCGGCGGCGGCGTTCGAGGCGCTCGGCGCCCGCGTCGAGCTTGTGGAAGAACCGTTCGAAGACCCGAGCGCCTGCTTCCGGGTCCATTTCTTCTCCGGCATATCGCACGCGCTCAGAAACCTGACACCCGATCGGCGCGGACTGATCGACCCCGGCATCCTTCCCATACTCGAGCAGGCGCGCGCGATCGGCCGCACCGAATACATGGAGGCGATCGACCGGCGCGTCGCCTTCTCGCGGGCAGCCAGGCTGTTTCTCGAAACCTTCGATGTCCTGGTGACGCCGACCATGGCGGTGCCGCCTTTCGAGGCGGGAAGGCTGTCGCCGGATGGCTACGATGCGGAAAACTGGATGGAATGGTCGCCCTTCACCTACCCGTTCAACCTGACCGGCCAGCCGGCGATTTCGGTCCCCTGCGGCTTCACCGAAGCGGGGCTCCCGGTCGGTCTGCAGATCGTCGGCCAGTATTACGACGAGGCGACGGTGCTGCGGACCGCGAGGGCCTACGAGGCCGCGCACCCGACGACCGACCGGCGCCCGAAGCTGTCGTGACCGGGACGGGTTGCCGGCGGGGGCGCGGCGTCCTATCTGGCAGCGCAGGGAATTGCAGGGACATCGGGAGCAGCGACATGCCGGATACCGCCGCGATCGACAGCGTGACCGCCACGCTGAACTATGTCGTCGATACCGGGGTGAAGCCGGTCAACCGGACCATGGAATCGGGCAATATGGCCCGCGTCCGCAGCGGCACCTACGAGACGCGCGAGATGACGATCCGCGACGGGCGGAGGCTGCGCGACAGCTTCTCGCTCGACGAGACCGGGTTCGTCTTCGTCGACCACAAGACGGAGACCGAAGACTTCTTCAACCCCGAAGATCTGGCCTCGACCTACTATCCGGAGGTCGAAGAGCTGATCAAGGAGCAGACCGGCGCCGAACGGGTGCTGATCTTCGACCACACGCTGCGCTCGGGCAGCCAGGCGACGCGCGAGGAGAGAAAGGTGCGCGAGCCGGTCACCCAGGTCCACAACGACTACACCGAATGGTCGGGCCCGCAGCGCGTCCGCGACCTGCTGCCCGACGAGGCGGAGGATTTGCTGAAGCGGCGTTTCGCCATCGTCCAGGTGTGGCGCGCGATCACGCGGCCGATCGAATCCCATCCGCTCGCCATCGCCGACGCCAGGAGCCTCGCGCCCGAAAACCTCGTCGCCTCGGAGCGGCGCTACCCCGACCGGGTGGGCGAGACCTACCAGGTCGCCTACGGCCCGGACCACCGGTGGTACTATTTCCCGCGCATGAACCGCGACGAGGCGCTGGTGTTCAAGGTCTACGAATCCGAGACGGACGGCCGCGCGCGGTTCACCGCCCACACCGCCTTCGACGACCCGCACACGCCGGACGGCGCGCCCGAGCGCGAGAGCATCGAGATTCGAACCATCGCGTTTTTTTAGGGGGCCTCCGTCTTGCTTGGAATGAGGTATTGGCCGGCCACCACCCACCCTCATCCTGAGTAGCGGCGAAGCCGCGTATTGAAGGACGCGCCTCGGCCGGGTCGGCGCTTCCAAGCAAAACGGATACGCCCTCGCCCGACGCCTTTGTCTTTTGTGCCGCGGTCGGTTAAGAAAAACCCTTGGACGGTCCGCGCGAAAGGGAGGAAACCGAGATGACGGATGCCCCGAGATTCGAGATGGGCCATATCGGCGTGTACGTGACCGATCTCGACAGGATGACGGATTTCTACGGCCGGGTTCTCGGCTTCAAGATCACCGACGGCGGCGCGTTCGGCGAGAGCCGGATGGCGTTTCTCAGCCGCAATGCCGGGCATCACCACCAGATCGTGTTCATCACCGGCCGCCCGGCCGGGTCCTACAACACGATCAACCAGATATCGTTCAAGGTGTCCTCGCTCGACGATCTCCGGGTCTATCACGACGCGCTGACGGCGGAGGGCGTGGACGGCTTCGACCCCACCGATCACGGCAACGCCTGGTCGATCTATTTCCGCGACCCCGAGGGCAACCGGCTCGAAGTGTTCATGGACACGCCCTGGTATGTCCAGCAGCCGCAGCGCGAGGTGCTCGATTTCTCGCTCTCGGACGAGGAAATCAACGAGACCACCAAGGCGCGGTTCGGCGCCGAGGACTCGTTCCGCCCGGTCGAGGAATGGCGCGCCGAGATCGCGCCGACCATCACCTGAGAAGCGGCGGGAGACTAGGCGGGCCGGCCGAGGATCTGTTCGGCGACCCATAGCCCGCAGGCGGTGAGCGCCTCGTCGCCGCCGATCCGGCCCATGAGCTGCGCCCCGACCGGCGCGCCGTCCACCGCCATCAGGGGCAGCGACAGCGCCGGCGCGCCGAGCACCGAGGACGGCTCGTTGAACACGGCGCTGCCCTGGTCCATCCCCACCGGCCCGGGGCCGGGCGAGGCGAGCGTCACGAAACCGTCGGCCCGGCTGGCGAGCTCGCCATGGAGGGTCCTGACATGGGCGCGGCGGACCAGCGCCGCGCGGTAGGTCTCCTGGGTCAGCCCCGCCCCCTCCTGCAGCCCGCGCTTGAGCCTGGGCGGCACGTCGTCGGGATAGCGGGCGAGATATTGCAGCATCGGCCAGCGCATCTCGAAACGGTAGAGGTCGCGCCAGAGTTCGGGCATTTCGGCGAGCCGCGCTTCGTATTCGGCGATGGTGGGATCGTCGCCCTTCGCGAAGATTTCGACGCCCGCCCCGGCGAGTCCCCGAACCACCTCCTCGAAGGCCGCCCTGGTCGCGTCGCCGGTCTCGGCCCAGCCCGCCATCTCCAGCCGGATCAGCCGCATCGGCTTGCGGGGCGCCGGTGGGCTGGCGCCGCCATAGAGCCCGGGATGGCCGGGGTCGCCGCCGGCGAGCCGCGCCATGTGCCGGGCGATCGTCCACACATCGCTGAGCGACCCGGCGAAGGTTCCGAGATGGTCCATGCTGTCGGCGGCGGAAAACACCCCCTGCCGGTTGATCGCCCCGTAAGTCGGCTTGAGGGCGTAGGCGCCGCAGAAGCTCGCCGGGCGGATCGTCGAGCCGCGCGCATGGGTGCCGATGGCGGCCGGGATGGTGGGCGCGCCGACCGCGGCGGCGGAACCGCTCGACGAGCCGCCCGGGGTGCGGCTCGTGTCATGCGGGTTGCGGGTGCGCGCCGGATCGCCGCCGCCGAAGGCGATCGTCACCGTCTTGCCGACGATCGCCGCGCCGCCTTCCCTGAGCGCGTGCACGACCGCCGCATCCTGCTTCGGGCGGTGACCGGCGAACAGCGTCGAGCCGTATTCGGTCGGCATGTCGGCGGTCTCGATGAGGTCCTTGATGCCGACCGGCAGCCCGTCGACCGGCGACAGCGGGGCGCCCGCCCGGTAGCGCGCGCCCGCCGCGTCCGCCGCCTTCCGCGCGCCGTCGAAATCGACATGGGCCCAGGCCATGATCTCGTCCTCGCGCGCCTCGATTTTCCCGATGCAGCGCTCGAGAAAATCGCGCGGCGTGTCCGCCCCGTCGCGGAAAGCGGCCACGCGGTCGTGGAAGGCGATGAGGGAATGCGTCTTCGGGTCGTAGCCTGCCATCTGGTCCGCCTGTCTCACGCGAAGGGGTCGGCCGCGCCCTCGGGAAGCGGCGCGTTGAAGGCGTTCAGCGTCATCGCGACCATGGTGTAGAAGCCGAGAATCGCGACCAGGTCGATGGTCCTCGTCTGGCCGAGCACCGCGATCGCTTTCCCGTAGGTCTCGTCCGGGATCTCCTTGGAACGGTAGATCTCGCGGCTGACCTCGTAGACGATCGCGGATTCGGGGTCGTCGAATTCCGGTTCCCGTCCCGAGCGGATCGCTTCTATGACCTCGGCAGGGACACCGGCGGCGGCCGCGGCGCCTTCATGCGCGAACCACTCATAGCTTGCGCCCCAGAACCGCGCGGTGACCAGGATCGCGAGTTCCGAGAGGCGCTTGGACAGCGAGGTCCCGTCGCGCAGATGGTTGCCGAACTCGTTCGCCTTCTCCACCAGATCGGGATGGCGCAGCCAGATCGCGAACGGCCCGCGCACCACGCCGCCGCGCGGCCCCGCGATCGCCTCGAACAAAGCGCGCTGGCGGTCGTCCATCTCGTCCGGCCGCAGATCCGGAATTCGCCGGGGTTTCATTGGCTGTCTCCCGCGTTCAGCCCGTGCTGCACCGGCGCGCCGATCCCGAGCGGCTCGGCGTCGATCAGCACGAAGGCGAGCCGGGCCGGACCCGACGAGCGGTTGACCCAGGAATGGTTGGTGCCGCGCTGGACCATCACGTCGCCGGTCCGCATGGTCACGGTCGAATCGTCCATATCCATATCGATCTCGCCCGCGAGGCAGATGACGTAGTCGATGGATTCCGTCCGGTGCATGGCGGTCGGCGCGCCGGGCGGGAACTCGATCACGGCAAACCGCGTCCCCGAGGGCGGCGGCTGGGTGCCGATGACGCGCGCCCCCATGTCCTCGAAATCGGCGCCGACCGCTATGTCGGCCGGCGTCCGGTCGGTGGACCAGATCAGGGTCGAGACGGCGCCGTTTCCGGCCTGCTTGGCGTTGGTCGCGACTCCGTCCTCGATCGCGCGGGCGATCCGGTCCTCGCCGTGGCCGGTAACGATGCGGCGTATGCTGGGGGGTGTGGGTGACATGCTGTGTCCTCCGCGCGCTGAGTGGGCGTCGGGCCATGATTGATGGTTGCGCGCCCGCCTGCAACAATCCCCGGTCTCGGGGAGAGGCCTCTCCCCGGTGGGAGAGGATCGCCGCGTGGAATTCGGCATATTCGACCATCTCGACGCGACCGGGCAGCCGCTCGATGCGTATTACGCCGACCGGCTGGCGCTGATCCGCCGGTTCGACCGCTCCGGGTTCCGCAGCTACCACATCGCCGAGCATCACTCGACGCCGCTCGGCATGGCGCCGTCGCCGAACCTGTTTCTCAGCGCGGTCGCGATGCAGACCGAGACGCTGCGTTTCGGCCCGCTGGTATTCGCGCTGCCGCTCTACCACCCGCTCCGGCTGGTGCAGGAGATCTGCATGCTCGACCAGATGAGCGGCGGACGGCTGGAGATCGGCTTCGGCCGCGGCGCATCTGCGATCGAGGCGGGCTATTTCGGCAACGACCACGCCGAGGCCGAACCCATCTACCGAGAATATCTCGACATCGTCCTGAACGGGCTCGCGACGGGGAGGCTCCACCACCAGGGGAAATATATCGGCTTCGACGACATCCCGCTTTTCGTCGAGCCTTACCAGAAGCCCCACCCGCCGCTCTGGTACGGCGTCCATGCCACCGACAGCGCGGCGCGGGCGGCGCGGATCGGCAGCCATATCGTGAGCCTCGACAGCGCCGAGGAGACCGGCGGCTTCGCGCGCAGCTACCGCGCGGCCTGGGCCGAGGCGCACGGCGCCGACAGCGCGCCCGGGCTGGTGGGGCTCGGGATGTTCGTGGTGGTGGGCGAGACCGATGCCGAAGCGCTCGCTGCCGCGCGGCGCGCCTACCCGGTCTGGCATGAGAGCTTCAACTATCTCTTCGTCCGCCACGACACCCCGCTGCCCAAGCATCAGCGCCCGCCCAGCTTCGACGGGATGGCGGGTCAGGGCCGCGCGGTCGCGGGGAGCCCGGATACCGTCGCCGCCTTCCTCGCCGAGCGGATGGCGGAGGCGGAGGCGAATTACATGGTCGGCCAGATGGCGTTCGGCGATCTCACCCGCGAGGAGACGACGCGTTCGGTCGAGCTGTTCGCAGCGCATGTGATGCCGGCCCTCCGATCTTCCTAGCGATTCCCCGAAATCGCGCGGCGCCGGAAACGGACCGCCTTTATCTGGATCAATGCGGCGCGCGCCCAACCGCGTAGCGTGGACGGCGGATTCGCGAGCGGGGGGCGGGCTTGACGGGCATTTCCGGTTGGCTCCGGGCCGGCGCGTTCTGGATCGTGCGCGGGCTCGGCTTCGGCGCGGTCCCGTTCGACGCCGAGGCGATGGCCCGGCTGGAGGAGCGCGAAAGCCGGCATTTGCTGCGGGCCATCGCGGTTGCCGGATTCGCCGCCGGCAATGTGATGCTGCTTTCGATCTCGGTCTGGTCCGGGCTGGGCGCCGATATGGGCGCCGCGACGCGCGGGTCGATGCACTGGATCTCGGCGCTGATCGCGCTCCCGGCCATCGCCTATGCCGGCCGCCCGTTCTTCGCCCCGGCGCTCCGCGCTCTCGGGCGCCGCGCGATGGTCATGGAGACGCCGATCTCGCTCGCCGTCGCGATCGCCGCGGCGATGAGCCTGTTCGAGACCGCGAGCGGCGGCGACCATGTCTATTTCGACGCGGCGCTGGCGCTGCTCTTCTTCCTCCTGATCGGGCGCTATCTCGACAACCGTGCGCGTGGCGAAGCATGCGCGACGGCGGCGCATCTGCTCGCCCTCCGCTCGGTCGCGGCGAACGTGGTCGGCGCCGACGGGCGGCTGCGCAGCGCCAGCACGTCGGACGACCGCTCGCTGCTGGCCGAGATCGCCCAGCTCACCGAGAGCGCGGGACAGGGCCGCGCGCGTCATGTCCGGCTCGCCGACCGGGCCGCGCGGATCTACGCGCCCGCCGTCCACGGGCTCGCGCTTGCCGCCTTCCTCGGCTGGACCCTGATCGGCGGGCTGTCCTGGCAACCGGCGCTCTTGATCGCCGTCGCGGTGCTGATCGTCACCTGCCCCTGGGCGCTCGCCCTCGCGGTGCCGGCGGTCCATGTGGTCGCCGCGGCGGAGCTGCTGAAGCGCGGCATCCTGCTCAAATCGGCGGACGGGCTGGAGCGGCTGGCGGCCGTCGACCGCGTGGTGTTCGACAAGACCGGAACGCTGACCGAGGGACGGCCGGCCCTGGTCGATTCCGGGGCGGTCCCGCCAGCGGCGCTCGCCGCGGCCGCCACGCTGGCGGCGGCAAGCCAGCACCCGCTGTGCCGGGCGCTGCTGCGCGCCGCCGGACCGGCGCAGGTCGCCGCTTGCGTCGCCGAGATGCCGGGGATGGGGCTCCAGGCCACGCTCGGCGGCAAGCGGCTCAAGCTCGGCAGCCGCCGCTGGTGCGGTATCGGGGAATCCGGGGAAAGCGCCTACAGCGAGCTCTGGCTGACCGGCCTGGACGGCGGTCCGGTACGGTTCCGCTTCGCCGACGCGGCGCGCGAAGACGCGGCCGACGCGGTCGCCCGGATTCGCGCCGCGGGGCTTCCGGTCACCCTGCTTTCGGGCGATCGCCGGGGGCCGGTGGACGCGATCGCCCGCGGGCTCGGCATCGACGATGCGGAGGCCGCGATGTCTCCCGCCGACAAGGTAATGCGGCTCGCGGCGATGGCGGAAGCGGGCGACCGGCCGCTGATGGTCGGCGACGGGCTCAACGACGCGCCCGCCCTCGCCGCGGGGTTCGCCTCGATGTCGCCGGCGGAGGGAACGGCGATCGCCCAGACCGCGGCCGATCTGGTGTTCCAGGGCGCGCGGCTCGCGCCGGTGCCGGATGCGATCCTGATCGCCCGGCGCGCCCGCCGGCTGATACTGGGCAATTTCGCCATCGCGTTGGGCTACAACCTGATCGCCGTCCCGCTGGCGATGGCGGGGCTGGTCACGCCGCTGATCGCCGCCGCCGCGATGTCGGCCTCCTCGATCGCGGTCACCCTCAACGCGCTCCGCCTGAGGGGAGGAAGATGACGGCGCTGGCCAGGCCGATACCCGCGGCCCTGCTGCTCGGCTGCCTCGGCCTCGGCGCCTTCCCGTGGGCGCTGCGGTCGGGCCGGTTCGAGGACCTCGACGGCGCCGCCGAACGTATCCCGATCGACGACGAGGAATCGCCATAGCGCCGCGCGCGCCGGGTGGACTCCGGGTGGAAATATTCTAAATTCCCATTGGATGGCCGGGCGTCGTCCGGCCGTGCTGGAGAGGGACGCGCAAGGGCGTCGCAAATGGAGTGCAAGTGCAATGACGAGAATCGGTGCAACGGGACTGGCTCTGCTCGCCGCCCTCGGGTTCGCCGCCGTCGGGTTCGCCGCGCCGGGGGCGCAGGCGGCCGAGGTGAACGGGCCGAAGCTGAAATGGGACGTCTCGCTCTGGGGCAAGAAGCGCGCCTTCACGGCGGGCGTCGA
The DNA here is from genome assembly GCA_965205995.1 of Alphaproteobacteria bacterium. Classification (GTDB taxonomy): domain Bacteria; phylum Pseudomonadota; class Alphaproteobacteria; order MPNO01; family MPNO01; genus MPNO01. Next base: position 3,629,193 of record OZ242200.1, read on the forward strand.
GCGGTTGTCGGCGCTGGTCAAGGAGAAGACCGGCGGCAACTGGACCATCATGCTCCACTATGGCGGCGCGCTGTCGAAATCGCGCGAGAACCTCGACGGCCTCTCGGTGAATGCGTTCCAGGCGGCGATGTTCTGCAACTTCTACCACCCGAAGAAGAACCCGGCGCTGATGTCGCTCACCATGCCGTTCCTGCCGATGAGCGATTGGGCCAACAACCGCAAGATCCGCGACGCGGTCTACGCCCACCCGGCGGTCAAGAAGGAGCTCGCGCAGTGGAACGCGATGACCTACACCTCCTCCTATCTGCCGCAATACGAGTTCCTCGGCCGCGGCAAGCCGCCGGCGACGCTGGCTGACTGGAAGGGTCTGACCGTCCGCGCCGGGGGCGGTGTCGCCCGCGCGATGAAGGTGCTCGGCGCGACGCCGACCAGCTCGACCGCGACCGAGGTCTATACCGGCGTGCAGCAGGGCACGATGGACGCGGCGTCCTTCCCCTTCACCTACGCGCATGTCGCCTACAAGATTCCCGAGGTGGCCGACTGGTATACCGCCAACCTCTCGCCGGGCACCTCCGACTGCCCGCTGGCGTTTTCGATCAAGGCCTATAGCGCCCTCCCCGCGCAGTACAAGAAGCTGCTCGACGACGTGAAGGAGGACGTGATCGGGACCCAGATCCAGGCCTATATCGCGATGGACAAGAAGAACCTGCCGATGCTCAAGAAGAAGCTGAAGGAGGTCCGCTACTCCGATGATCAGCTCGCCAAGTTCCGCGCCGCCGCCGGCAAGCCGGTGATCGAGAAATGGATCAAGGAGAACCAGGGCAAGTTCGACGCCCGCGGGGTGATCCAGACGATCTTCAAGGCCGTCGGGCAGACCTACTAGGCGGCCGCTCCCGAAAACCCCGGGTCCGGCGCCGGACCCGGGGTCTCCATTGCGGAAACCCATCCCGCCATGAGCGATGCCTTCAGCCGCTTCCTCGCGCGCGCCGATTCCCGGCTCGGCTGGGTCGAGAACCGGCTCAACCTGCTGGCCGGCATCCTGATCTTCGCGCTGATGTTTCTGGGGGTCGCCCAGATCGTGCTGCGCACCGTCTTCCGCGCGCCGATCTTCGGCTACATCGACGTCGTCGAGGTGTCGATGGTGGGGTTCGCGGTGCTCGCGATCTCCTTCGTCCAGCGGGTCGGCGGGCATGTGCGGATGGAGCTCGTGGTCGCCCGTTTCAAGGGCCGGGCGCTGTGGATCGCCGAGGCCGTGGGAACGGCGCTCGCCATCTTCATCGTCGCCGTGCTGATCCCCTACGCCTACCGCCATTTCGAACGCGCCTTCTATTTCGGCGACTCGACGATCGACATCGAGATCGTCACCTGGCCGGCCAAGCTGGCGGTTCCGGTCGCGCTGTCCGTCCTGCTGCTGCGGCTGGTTCTGCAATTGGCCGGCTATCTGCGCCTCGCGGTACATCCCGGCCGGGAGCCGGTCGCGGTGCCGCTGCTGAAGGATGTCGAGGAAACCGCGGCCGAGGAAATCAGCCACGCCGAGGAAGACATCGCGCGCGACCGCCTCGAAGCGGCGCCCGGGCGGGGTGAATAGATGTTCGGCCTCGACAACTTCACCATCGGCATCCTGGGGGTCTGCCTCCTGATCGCGATGGTGATCATCGGCGTCCGCGTCTTCGTCGCCGCGGCGCTGACCGGCTTTCTCGGCCTGTTGGCGCTCAAGAACTGGGACGTGGCCGGGGCGATCGCCGGCACGATCCCGCATTCGAAGACCGTCACCTACCCGCTCTCGGTCCTGCCTTTGTTCATCCTGATCGGCTTCCTCGCCTTCTATGCCGGTCTCACCTCGCGTCTGTTCGAGGCGGCCAGGCGCTGGTTCGGCTGGGTGCCGGGCGGGCTCGCGGTGTCGACCGTGTTCGCGACCGCCGGCTTCGCCGCGGTGTCCGGCGCCTCGACCGCCACCGCCGCCGTCTTCTCCCGGGTCGCCATCCCGGACATGCTGCGGAACGGCTATGACCGGCGGCTGACGGCGGGGGTGATCGCGGCGGGCGGCACCCTCGCCTCGCTGATCCCGCCATCGGCGATCCTCGTCGTCTACGCGATCATCGTCGAGGAATCGGTCGGCCGGCTGCTGCTCGCCGGGTTCCTGCCGGGAATCGTCTCGGCGCTGATCTATGCCGCGCTGATCGTCGGCATGTGCCGGATCCGGCCCGGGCTCGGCCGGCCGATATCCGGCTTCACCTGGCGGGAGCGGTTCCAGAGCCTGCCGGGCACGCTGCCGATCTTCATCGTCGTCGCGGTCATCTTCGGTGCGCTCTATACCGGCGCCGCGACCCCGACCGAGGCCGGCGCGCTCGGCGCGATGGTGGTGTTCTGCTTCTACGTGCTCAGGGCCTGGCGCGAACGCGCGCTGCGCGAGATGCGCGGCAGGCTTCACGAGGCGCTGGTGGAGACGGCGAAGCTCACGGTGATGATCTTCACCCTGATCTGGGGCGTCTTCCTGTTCGTCCGGTTCCTCGGCTTCGCCGGCCTGCCGAGCGCCTTCGCCGACTGGGTGGTGACGCTCGACATGCCGCCTATCCTGATCATGATCTGCATCCTGCTGGCCTATGCCGTGCTCGGCATGTTCATGGATGCGATCGGGATGCTGGTGCTCACCTTGCCGGTGGTGTTCCCGGCGGTGATGGCGCTCGGCTACGACCCGATCTGGTTCGGCATCATCGTCGTCAAGATGGCGGAGATCTGCCTGATCACCCCGCCGATCGGCCTCAACTGCTTCGTTGTCGCAGGCGTCTCGCGCGAACTGCGCGACGCCGAGGGAAGGTCGCTGGCGATTCCGCTGCAGGACGTGTTTCGCGGCATCGGGCCGTTCTTCGTCGCCGACGTGGTGACCGTGGGCGTGCTGCTCGCCTTCCCCGGGATCGTGCTCTGGCTGCCGCGGACGATGGGTTAGGCGTTGCGGAACAGCGGGCTCATCTGCGGCACCCGCACGGGGCGGAGCAGGGTTGTCGTGCGCTCGCGCAGGATCGGCCTGAGCGCGTCGTTGAACGCCGCCGTCGCGGCGCCTCGGCTGGCTTCCACCCGGCATCGCTCGCGATCGGCGATCGAGGCGAACAGGCGCCAGGAGGCGACGACATGGAGCCGGCCGGTCATCGACGACCAGGTGGCGATGACGTTGCCGCGCAGCGGGGCGGTGGCTTCCAGCCCGCATTCGGTCATCGCCTGCCAGTAGGCGGGCAGCCCGCCCGGCTTCAACGCCTCGAGCGTCTCCTCGACCACGAGGTCGGGCATCTCGCCGAGATCCCAGCGCTCCTGCCCCGGCCCGGGCAGCCAGTCGGTCTCGCCGTGCCATAGCGGGCAGAGCTCTGCGAGCGGGGCGGGCTGGAAGAAACCGGTTTCCTGGCGCTCGACGAGCGCCCGCGCCTCGGTGAAGTAGAAGCCGAGCTCGGGGATGGCGTAGAGCCCGTGCAGCTTCTCGATCCAGTCCTCGTAGCTGTCATAGCGGTAGAGGTGGATTATCTGCTCCGGCGTGCCGGTGACGGTCTCGAAATAGCCGATCACCCGGGAGATGAACCCGGCATTGGGCCCGTCGAAGCCGCGCCGGTGCTGGAGTGCGATGAAGTCCCCCATCCGCCCGGCCGCCAGCGTGTAGCGGCGGCATTCGAAGATCATCGCGGCGGTCCCGAGGGTTTGGGCGGCCTGGGCCGGGACAGGTCGAAGCCCGGCAGCACGGCGTAGGGCCGGAGGCCGAAATTCATCCACCGGAGCCCGTCGCGGATCGCCGGCTTGAGCTCGTGGATGTCGCGCACCACGCGGTAGTTGATCCGCGCGGCCTGGAGAAGCGGCTCGGTCATGTCGCCGGAATCGCCGAAGAACTCGGTCTCCCCCGCATCGCCCCGGTACTCGGTCACCAGCAGCGTTGGAATCCCGAACGTGTAGTGGCCGCGCATCAGCTGGTAGGTCGCGGCATAGACGCCGAAATTCTCGATCACCGCGGCCGGTATCCTGCCGCCGAGCCAGGCGCCGGCGCAGATGCCGATCCCGGTGCCCTCGTTGGCGACGGCGACGTAGTGCATCGACTGGTCGTCCATGCAGCGCTGGAGCGTGTGCGCGAAGCCGCTGCAGGGCAGGCCGATCACGAAATCGACCAGGTTCTCGCGCAGCCCGTCGAACAGCACCTCGCCGAACGGGTCGTCCTCGTCCACCGGGCTGAACTCGGGATCGGGCCTGGGCGGCTCGCCATGCTCGCGCGCCGAGGGTTTGAGGATCGCCTTGCCCTCCAGCGCCTCGATATGGCGGACGAAGCTGTATTTGTTCTCCTTGCCGTCGCCGGGCGAGGTGCCGACGAAGGCCTGCTCGGCGCTGATCTTGGCGACGATGACGGTGGGCCCGTCCTCGCGCTCCATCCCCGCCGCGACCGCGGCCTCGAACTCCTCGACCGTGCGCACTTCCGCGACATAAGCGAGGCCCGAGGCGCGCGCGACGCCGGCGATATCGACCGGCCCGGCCGACAGCGAGGCGACCGATCGCCACTTTCCGGTCGAGACATAGCCTTCGTTGTCGAGGACGACGACGCAGAGATTCCGGGGCGCCGACTGGGCGAGCGTTCCGAGGACGCTCATCTCGAACAATATCCCGCCGTCGCCGTCGAAGGCGAGCACGCGCCGGTGCGGCAGAGCGAGGGCGAGCCCGAGCGCATAGGGCGTCACCATCCCCATGCCGACGAAATAGAGATTGCCGTCATGCGGGCGCAGCGTGCGCCACTCGGTCGCCGTGTTGGCGAGGTTGGTCACCACCAGGGCGTCGCCGACCCGGGGCGCGACCGCCTTGAGCCCGTCATAGCGGCGCATGGTTCACCCTCCTGTCCGCGCGGCTTGTCCCGGGCCATCAAGCCGCGACTCCCGGGCGTCTGGCAACCCGTCGGGAACCGGCGGCAGGTGTCCGGTCCCGGTGGGGATGCTGCGGGCGGTGCGAATGGTCTCTTCCGACCAGATCCGCCCGGCCGTGTCCAGCCGGTCGCGGGCGATCCTGGCCGACATGTCCTGGGTATGTTCGGTGCGCGGCCTTTCCCGCGCCTCCCAGAGGGCGAGCGCGTCCGGAATGTCGGACTCCTCGTCGAGCGCCACCGCGAGGCCGAGCGCGTTGGCCATCGCGAGCCCCGCCCCCTGGCCCAGCGAGGGGACCATGGCATGCGCGGAATCGCCCACGATCGCGACCCGGCCGGACCACCAGCGGGTGAGCTTGCCGGTCTCGTAGGCGTCGTAGCGCCCCTCGGCCGACAGGCGGCGGATCGCCGGTTCGAGCTGCGGAAAGGCGGGCACCCAGATATCGGCGCGCACCGGAACCGCGGTCGCCTCGCGATCCTCGACCGGCGCCATCATCGCCAGATAGAGGGCGTGCGCGTTGCAGGGCACGTAGAGGATGCGGAGCGAGCGGTGCGGCAGGTTCCAGAAATCGATCACCCGGTCCCAGCGGCCCGGGCCGAGCTCGTCGAGGCAGCGCGGGGCGAGCACGCGGACCAGGCCGAGCGTGCCGGTGTTGCGTTCCTTCTGCAGACCGAGGGTGTCGCGGACGCGCGAATGCACGCCGTCGGCGCCGACCACGAGATCGGCCGCGTGGCGTGCGCCATCGGCGGTCAGCAACACCCCCTCCGCCTCGGCGCCGACGACTTCGGAGCGGGTCAGGATCTCGATGCCGCGGCGTTCCGCCTGGCCGAGGATCGCGGCGTAGAGGGTCTGGCGGGTCATGGTCAGCATGCGGCTGCCCATGGCGATATTGAACTTGGTTTCGGCGACCACGCGGTCGCGGTCGCGGACCTCGTAGACCGCGCCGTCATGCGAGCCGGCGACCGCCTCGTCACAGGCGCCGATCGCCTTCAGCACGCGGAGCCCGTTCTCCCAGATGAAGATGCCGGCGCCGAAGGCGCGCAGCGCGTCGGCGCGCTCATGCACCCTGACCGTCCAGCCGCGGTCGGCCAGCGCCACCGCGGCGACCAGCCCGGCGAAGCCGGCGCCCGCGATCTCGGCGTGGCGGCGCGAACTCATCCGCCGAGATAGTCCTTCATCCAGCGCCGGTAGTCGTCATCGCGGGTGACGCGCCGCATCAGCTCGGGCGAGGCGACGCCCTCGAGGTCGGCCGGCGGCGTGCCCTCGCGCAGCGCCTTCAGCGTCGCGTGGACCGCCTCGATCGCGGCCATGAAGGGCTGGTGCCCCTGCAGGCAGATGCGCACGCCGTTGCGCGCGAGATAGTCGAGATCCTGGATCTCCGGCCCCGCCGCGCCGAGAATGACGGGGACATCCACCGCTTCGGCGATGGTCTCGATCTGGGCGCGGGTCCTGATGCCGGTCAGGAACACCGCGTCGACCCCGGCCGCCTCATAGGCCCGGATGCGGCGCATCGCATCGTCCATGCCGGCGATCGTGGCGGCGCTGGTGCGCCCGACGATTACCAGGCGGGGATCGCTGCGGGCGGCCAGCGCGGCCTGCATCTTGCCCACCCCCTCTTCGAGGGTCAGCAGGCGCGCACCGTCGGCCGCGAACGCGACGGGGAGCTCGGTGTCCTCGATGGTCAGCGCGGCGATTCCGGCGGCTTCCAGCTCCTCGACCGTGCGCATCGCGTTGAGCGCGTTGCCGTAGCCGTGATCGGCGTCGACCATCAGCGCGAGATCGCCGGCGCGGCAGATCCGGTAGGCCTGGCCGGCGAACTCGGTCAGCGACAGCACGATCAGATCGGGCGCGCCGAGCACCGTCATCGAGGCGATGGAGCCGGCGAACATGCCGACCTCGAAACCGAGATCCTCGGCGATGCGGGCCGAGATCGGGTCGTAGACCGAGCCCGGGTGGATGCAGTGCTCGCCCTCGAGCACCGCCCGGTAGCGCTCGCGTCGTCTGGTCCAGTCCATGGTAATCGTCCGCTCTGGTGGGAGAACGCGCACGCTAGCGCATTTGCGCCGCGAGGCGAACCGGGCGACGGCTCCAACCGACCCGGATACGCGCTAATGTTTCACGTGAAACATAGGTCAGCAGTGCTGACGTATCTATCGCTTTAAGAAAACGTCTTATTTGGTAAAAAAACAAGCCGCGCGAAACATAATTTCGCGAACCGCCGGTTTACCGGCCCGGGCCGCGCCGAACCAGCCACCTGATCTCCGCATCTTCTGCGGAGATCAGGTGGCATTTGGCAGCCGGGATCAGGCTAGGTCGAAGCGATCGAGGTTCATCACCTTGTCCCACGCGGCGACGAAGTCGCGAACCAATTTCCGCTCGGCGTCGTCGCTCCCATAGACCTCGGCGAGGGCCCGGAGCTCGGAGTTCGAACCGAAGACCAGGTCGACACGGCTGCCGGTCCATTTGAGTTCGCCGGTCCCGCGGTCGCGGCCCTCGAACACGTCCTCGGCATCCGAGGCCGCCTTCCACTCCGTCGCCATGTCGAGCAGGTTCACGAAGAAGTCGTTGGTCAGCGTCCCGGGCCGGTCGGTGAAAACCCCCAACCCGGACTGCCCGGCATTCGCGTTCAGGGCGCGCATGCCGCCGAGCAGCGCCGTCATCTCGGGAGCGGAGAGCGACAGCATGAACGCCTTGTCCACCAGCAGGTGCTCCGACGAGAGCGCGTGGCCGTTCTGCAGGTAGTTGCGGAACCCGTCGGCGGTCGGCTCCAGCACGTCGAACGACTCGGCGTCGGTCATCTCCTCCGTGGCGTCGGTGCGCCCCGGCGTGAAGGCGACCTGCACGTCGTGCCCGGCCTGCTTCGCCGCCGCCTCGACGGCTGCGCAGCCGCCCAGCACGATCAGATCGGCGAGCGAGACCATCTTCCCGCCCGTCCGCGCGCCGTTGAACTCCCGCTGGATCCGCTCCAGGGTCTCCAGCACCTGCGGCACGCCGGACTTCAAATTCACGTCCCACCCCGCCTGCGGCGAGAGGCGGATGCGCGCCCCGTTCGCGCCGCCGCGCTTGTCGGTGTTGCGGTAGGTCGAGGCCGACGCCCAGGCGGTCGAGACCAGCTGGGAGACGGACAGGCCGGAATCGAGGATCTTGCCCTTGAGCGCGGCGACGTCCGCGTCGTCGACCGGTGCGTGCGCGACTGCGGGCAGCGGGTCCTGGAAGGGCAGCGCCTCCTCGGGAACCCACGGGCCGAGATACCGGGCGGCGGGGCCCATGTCACGGTGCAGCAGCTTGAACCACGCCCGGGCGAAGGCGTCGGCGAGCTCGTCCGGGTTCTCGTAGAAGCGCCTGGAGATCTCCTTGTAGGCCGGATCGACAATCAGCGCGAGGTCGGTGGTCAGCATCATCGGAGCGAGCCGCTTCGACGGGTCGTGCGCGTCCGGCACGGTCTCCTGCGCCTCGGGGTTCTTCGGGGTCCACTGGTTCGCACCGGCGGGGCTCTTGGTCAGCTCCCACTCGTAGTCGAACAGATTCTCGAAATAGCCGTTGTCCCAGGCGATCGGGTTCTTGGTCCAGGCTCCCTCGAGCCCGCTGCCGATCTGATCGCCGGCCTTGCCGCTGCCATAGCTGCTGGTCCAGCCGAGGCCCTGGTCCTCGATGCCGGCGCCCTCGGGTTCGGGACCCTTGTACTTCTCCTCGGCCGCGCCATGGGCTTTGCCGAAGGTGTGTCCGCCGGCGATGAGGGCAACCGTTTCCTCGTCGTTCATCGCCATGCGGCGGAACGTCTCGCGGATGTCCCTTGCCGCCGCCATCGGGTCGGGATTGCCGTTCGGCCCCTCCGGATTGACGTAGATCAGGCCCATCTGGACTGCGCCGAGCGGGTTCGCCAGCTCACGGTCGCCGCTGTAGCGCTCGTCGTCGAGCCATATCCGCTCCGGACCCCAGTAGACGTCCTCGTCGGGCGCCCAGATGTCCGCGCGGCCGCCGCCGAAGCCGAAGGTCTTGAAGCCCATCGTCTCCAGGGCGCGGTTGCCGGCGAAGATCAGCAGGTCGGCCCACGAGATCTTGCGGCCGTATTTCTGCTTGACCGGCCAGAGCAGCTGGCGCGCCTTGTCGAGGTTCACATTGTCGGGCCAGCTGTTGAGGGGGGCGAAGCGCTGGTCGCCGCAGCCGCCGCCGCCACGCCCGTCATCGATGCGGTAGGTGCCCGCGGCGTGCCACGTCATCCGGATGAAGAGCGGTCCGTAATGGCCGTAATCGGCCGGCCACCAGTCCTGCGACTGGGTCATCAGCGCATCGACGTCCTTCGCCAAAGCGTCGAAGTCGAGGCTGTTGAACTCCTCGGCGTAGTCGAAGTCCTCGCCGTTGGGATCGGCCTGGGGGTGGTTCTGGCGGAGGATCCGCAGGTTCAACTTGTTCGGCCACCAGTGCTGGTTCGCTGTCTCGCCAACCGCCTGATGGGCGGCGCCCATCACCGGGCACTTGCTTGCGGTGCTCATAGTCCCTCCGATCGTGTTCCGAGTTTCGCCACTCTGTCTGGCTTGGTTTCCTTGAGCGCAGGCATTCATCCCTGCGTTTCACGGGTTCACGCCAACCCCCGCGGATCTCGGCCTCGCAAAGACACCGCCGGAAGCTGTCGGCGGGCGCATTTATATGATCTCGGCATGGGTTGGTCAATAGCTTGGAATCGTTCTAACAATCGCGATCCACCGTCGGCGGCGGCACGGTCAGTCGGCGCGGGCGGCGACCCGGATGACCAGATCGACCCGGCTGATCGTCGTTCCGGCGGGTGGATCGGGCAGGTTGCCGATCCGCACGGCGGTGGGCTCGAGGTCTTCGAGGCGGCCGGTGTCCTGGAAATAGAGGTGGTGGTGATCTGTCGTGTTGGTGTCGAAATAGGATCGGTTCGGATCCACCATCACCTCGCGCAGCAGGCCGACGGCGGTGAACTGGTGCAGGCTGTTGTAGACGGTGGCCAGCGAAACCCTCGCCCCGTCGCGCAGCACCTCCTCGTGCAGGCTCTCGGCGCTGACATGGCGGTTGGCGCCGGTGAACAGCAGCCGCGCCAGCGCCAGGCGCTGGCGCGTCGGGCGCAAGCCGTGACGCTTGAGCAGCTCGATCAGCGGCGTGTAGGGTCGATCCATCGCGGAAACTCGTCAGCCGGGCGCGTCATTACACTGCTATTACAATAGTGACGGGCGCAGTTTGGAACAAGTCGAATTCGTGCCGAAGGCGATTCCGGCGCTCAGTCGCCGGTCTGCAGACGTTCCACGAGCTGCCGGACGGTGGGGACGAAACCGTTGGAATAGAACGGGTCGTCGCGGAAGCGGTATGCGTTGTGCCCGGCGAACATGAGCTGCTCGTCGACCTCGCCGCCATGGGCGATGTCCTGCAGCGTCTTCTGGATGCAGTAGGAGCGGGGGTCGGCCTTGCGTCCGGTGGAGCCGGCCTCGTTCTGAGACCAGTTGGAGAAGAAGCAGGCGGACAGGCAGCCCATGCAATTGGCCTGATCGGTGCGGATCTCGCGCGCCTTCTCGGGCGTGGTGAAGATGATCGTCGAATCCGGCGTCCTGAGCCCTTCGGTGTGGCCTTCCCTCATCCACGCCTCGGCGCAGAGCTTGTCGTTCGCGGTCACGAAAATGCGCCGCGCGCGGGGGCCGACCAGCAATTCGCAGTCGAGCGCGCCCATGGGCTCGCTGGCGAAGGTGATCTGGCGCTCCGAGCGTATCCGGAGTTCGTCGAGAAAGGAGTTGAACACCGCCGAGGAGTAGAACCCGGTCGGGCTGAACTTGTTGAGCGAGATGTCGCCTTCCCTGAGCTGGAGCAGCCGGCGTTTCCACTGCGGCGAGATCGGGCTCTCCTGGGTGAGCAACGGGCGGGTGCCGAACTGGAAGGCGACGGGGCCGATCTCCGGATTGTCGAACCAGCGATCCCATTCGCGCAGATACCAGACCCCGCCGGCCATGAAGATCGGGGTCTCGTCGAGCCCCATCTGCGACATGGTCTGGCGCAGCTCGCTGACCCGGGGGAAGGGCTCCTGCGGTTCGTTCGGGTCTTCGCTGTTGGACAGGCCGTTATGCCCTCCGGCGCGCCACGGATCCTCGTAGACCACCCCGCCCAGCCACTGGGAGAATTTGTGGTAGGCGCGCTTCCACAGCGCGCGGAAGGCCCGGGCGGAGGAGACGATGGGGTAGTAGTAGACCTTGTGCTCGGCGGCGATCTCGGCGATCCGGTAAGGCATGCCGGCACCGCAGGTGACGCCGTGGATCAGCCCCTTCGCCCCGGTGAGCACGCCGCGCAGCACCCGTTCGGCCCCGGCCATCTCCCACAGCACGTTCATGTGGATGCGGCCCTGGCCGCTGGCCATCTCGTGGGAAATGCGCGCCTGGGTGATGCCGCCCTGGATGGCGTAGGCGAGGAGCTCCTCGTGACGCTCGCGCCGCGTCCGACCGCGATAGCGGACCGGGATCAGCGAGCCGTCGGCATCGAAGGCATCGGCGTTGACGCCGGAGAAGGTGCCGACCCCGCCCGCCGACGCCCAGGCGCCGCAGCTCTCGCCGTTGGAGATGGCGATGCCCTTGCCGCCCTCGACGAGAGGCGGAACCTCCTTGCCGGAGATCATCACGGGCGTCAACTCTCTCAGCTCCACTCTCCTCCAGGCCGGGAAGCGGCGCGGCGAATCCGATTCAGCCGCGCACCCCGCTCGAAACCCGACGCAAACGCCGGTTTAAGTCAATATATGAACGAAATCCCAGACGGCCAGCACAGACCGTTCGGACCGCCCGCGCGGCGCGCCGATTTCGCTCCGATATCGCGCCCAAGCGCCGCGGAACGCGGCGCCCTGCGTATTCAGGCGCCGCTCGGCACCGCCTCCTTCGGCGCTGCGGGCTTGTCGGAAATGTCCTCGCCGCTCTCCTGGTCGACGACCTTCATCGACAGCCGCACCTTGCCGCGGTCGTCGATGCCCAGCACCTTGACCTTCACCTCGTCGCCCTCGTTGACCACATCGGTCACCTTGCCGACCCGGCGCGGCGCAAGCTCGCTGATATGCACCAGACCGTCGCGCGCGCCGAGGAAGTTCACGAAGGCGCCGAAATCGACGACCTTGACCACCTTGCCGCCATAGATCACGCCCACCTCGGGCTCGGCGACGATGCCGCGGATCCATTCGATCGCCTTGTCGGCGGCCCCGGAATCGACCGCCGCGACCTTGATCGTGCCGTCATCCTCGATGTCGATCTTGGCGCCGGTCACCTCGCAGATCTCGCGGATCACCTTGCCTCCGGTGCCGATGACCTCGCGGATCTTGTCCTTCGGGATGGACAGGGTGGTGATCCTGGGCGCGTGCTCGCTTATCCCCTCGCGCGCGCTCGCCAGCGCAATGTCCATTCGGTCGAGGATGTGGAGCCGCCCATCGCGCGCCTGGCCCAGCGCGACCTGCATGATTTCCTCGGTGATCCCGGTGATCTTGATGTCCATCTGCAAGGCCGTGACCCCGTCGCGGGTGCCGGCGACCTTGAAGTCCATGTCGCCCAGATGGTCCTCGTCGCCGAGGATGTCGGAGAGGACGGCGAAACGGTCACCGTCCTTGATCAGCCCCATGGCGATCCCGGCGACCGGCGCCTTGATCGGGACACCGGCATCCATCATCGCCAGCGCGGCGCCGCAGACGGTGGCCATCGAGGAGGATCCGTTGGACTCGGTGATCTCCGAGACCACGCGGACGGTGTAGGGAAAGTCGTCCTTCGACGGCATCATCGCGCGCACCGCGCGCCAGGCGAGCTTGCCGTGGCCGATCTCGCGCCGCCCGGGGGAGCGCAGGAAGCTCGCCTCGCCCACCGAATAGGGCGGGAAGTTGTAATGCAGCATGAAATGCTCGCGATATTCGCCATCGAGAGCGTCGACGATCTGCTCGTCCTGGCCGGTGCCGAGCGTCGCCGCCACCAGGGCCTGGGTCTCGCCGCGGGTGAACAGCGCGCTGCCGTGCAGCCGCGGCAGGATTCCGACCTCGGCCTGGATCGGCCGGACGGTGCTGGTATCGCGGCCGTCGATGCGTTCGCCGGTATCCAGAATGGCGTTGCGGACGATGTCCTTCTCGACCGCCTTGAGGGCGGCGGCGATGGCGTCGGCGGGATGGGATTCGGCGAGCGCCTGCTTCGCCGCCGCCTTGGCCTGGGCGAGCTTCTCGACCCGCGACTGCTTGATCCGCTCGGCATAGGCCTCGCGCAGCCCGGCCTCGGCGAGCGCGCGCACCTGCTCCTCGATCCCGGCCTGCGCCGGATCGGCCGGCGCCAGGTCCCAGGGCTCCTTGGCGCAGTCCTCGGCGAGCGAGATGATCGCCTCGATCACCGGACCGCTCTCCCTCTGGGCGAACATCACCGCGCCCAGCATCTCCGCCTCGGACAGCGACTGCGCTTCGGATTCGACCATCAGCACCGCATCGGCGGTGCCGGCGACCACCATGTCGAGGGTCGAGTTCTCAAGCTCGTCCACGCGCGGGTTGAGCACATACTCGCCGGCGACGTAGCCGACCCGGGCGCCGGCGATCGGACCGAGGAAGGGGATGCCGGAGATGGTCAGCGCCGCCGAGGCTCCGACCAAAGCCGCGATGTCCGGGTCGTTTTCGAGATCGTGGCTCAGGACCGTGCAGATGACCTGTGTCTCGTTGCGGAAACCGCTCGCGAAGAGCGGGCGGATCGGCCGGTCGATGAGCCGCGAGGTCAGTGTTTCCTTCTCCGACGGGCGGCCTTCGCGCTTGAAGAAGCCGCCCGGGATGCGTCCGGCCGCGAAGGCCTTTTCCTGGTAGTTGACCGTAAGCGGAAAGAAATCGATGCCTTGCCTGGCCTCCTTCTGCGCCACCGCGGTACAGAGCACGGTGGTTTCGCCATAGGTCACGAGCACGGCGCCGTCCGCCTGGCGGGCGATCCGGCCTGTCTCGATGACCAGCGGACGGCCGCCCCAGGTCAGTTCCTTCCGGTGAATCGTAAACATTCTTTCATCCTTCCTGACGGCGCGCCGCCCTTTGCGACGCGCCATGCATGCGTGTTCGAAACGAAATCGTCCGGCATTCGGCGCAAGCGGACGGCGCCGCGGCGGCGCTGCGCCGCAGTCTCCGTTCGCCGATTATCACCGGTTTAGCACCCGCCCGGCCGCGAGGGCCTAGCGCCGCAGCCCCAGACGCCCGATCAGCGTGGTGTAGCGGGGCTGGTCCTCGCGCTTGAGATAGTCAAGCAGGCGCCGCCGCTGTCCCACCATCATCAGCAGGCCGCGGCGCGAATGGAAATCCTTCTTGTGCTCCTTGAGGTGCTCGGTCAGGTTGAGAATCCTTTCGGAAAGGATCGCGACCTGAACCTCGGGCGAGCCGGTATCGGCCGGGGTGGTGCCGTATTCGGTAACGAGCTCGGCCTTGCGAGCGGAGGTGATCGACATCGTGAACTCCGGGTTACGGGTTGATCACGCGCGTCGGGCGGATCGCTCCGTTCTCGACGCGCGCGAGCGCGACCAGCATGCCGTCGGCCATCGCGATCACCGTGTCGCCTTCGGCGACATGTTCGGCCGCGATGACACACCGCTCGTGAGCGGATATGCGGACAGCTTGGCCGTGCCTGAGCAAGGAAGCCTGCAACTCCGATACGGGCACGGCCGGGATGTCGTCCAGCGCGGCCTCGATCGGCAACAGGTATTCCTGCGCGGGCGCACTATGCACCAGCGTCTCCAGTTTATCCAGCGGAATCGAATCCGCCTCGGCGAAGGGTCCGACCGCGAGGCGGCGGATTTCCTCGGCATGGCCGACGGTGCCGAGCGCGAGCGCGAGATCGCGCGCGAGGCTGCGCACATAGGTGCCCTTGCCGCAGCGCATCTCGAAGACCGCGCGATCGGCATCCGGCATGTCGAGCAGAACCAGGGTTTGCACCGCGACGACGCGTTCCGGCAGCTCGAAATCGACCGCGGCGCGGGCGAGGTCGTAAGAGCGCCGCCCGTCCAGCTTGAGCGCGGAATAGCGCGGCGGGCGCTGGTCGATGTCGCCGGTGAAGCGGTCGAGGACGGATAGCACCTCGGCCGCGGCGGGCCGCGCTTCGCTGGACCCGGTCACCGCGCCTTCGGCGTCGTCGGTGTCACGGCTCTCGCCCCAGCGCAGCGTGAAACGATAGGTCTTGTCGCCCGCCATCGCCCACGCCGCGGTCTTGGTCGCCTCTCCGAGCGCGATCGGGAGGACCCCGGTGGCCAGCGGGTCCAGCGTGCCGCCATGGCCCGCCTTGGCCGCGCCGGTGATCCGGCGGACCCGGGCGACGGCATGGGCGGACGATATGCCCTTCGGCTTGTCGATCGCGATCCAGCCGTGGATCGGCCGGCCCCTGCGTCTACGCCCCATCGCCGTCCGGTCCTTCGGAGCCCGCGCGCGCGCGGTCCAGCAGCGCCTCGATCCGTCCCGCCCGGTCGAAGCGGGTGTCGGCGACGAACCGCAGATCGGGCAGGAACTTGAGCGAGACCATCGGCCCGAGCATACGCCTGAGCGCGGGGCCGATCCGGTTGAGCGCCGCCACGGCCGCCTCCCTCTCCGCTTCGCCGGCGCCGAGCGGGAGGACGTACACCGTGGCCACCCTGAGATCGGGGCTCATCGCCACCTCGGCGACGGTGAGCGGCATGCCGGCGAGGTCGGGGTCCCTGATCTGTCCACGCTCGAACACGCTACTGAGAGCGTGACGCACGATCTCGCCCACCCTGAGCTGTCGTTGCGAAGGATTGCGAGCCGAATACCGCCGCCGTGCCATGGGTGCCGTCCGCTGCGGGGTGGCGCCCGGAGCCGGTCTAGAGCGTCCGGGCGACCTCCTCGACGTCGAAGCATTCGATGACGTCGCGTTCCTTGAGATCCTGGTAGTTCTCGAACGCCATGCCGCATTCGAAGCCTTCGCGGACCTCGCGCACCTCGTCCTTGAACCGCCTGAGGCTGGACAGCGTGCCTTCATGGACCACCACGTTGTCGCGCAGCAGCCGCACCCGCGACCCGCGCCGCACCAGGCCCTCGGAAACCCGGCAGCCGGCGACGCGGCCGAGCTTGGAGATGTTGAACACCTGCAGGATCTCCGCATTGCCCAGGAAATGCTCGCGCGCGAGCGGCGACAGCATTCCGGTAAGCACCGCCTTGACGTCGTCGAGCACGTCGTAGATCACCGAATAGTAGCGGATCTCGACATGGTCCTGGGCGGCGAGCTGACGCGCCTGCGGTCCGGCGCGGACGTTGAAGCCGATGATCACGGCGTCCGACGCGGCGGCCAGTGTGACGTCGGATTCATTGATTCCCCCGACACCGGCATGGAGCACGCGGACCCCGACCTCGTCGGTGGAGAAACCCTCCGTATTGGCCTGGATCGCTTCGACAGAGCCCTGCACGTCGGCCTTGATGACCAGCGCGAACTCCTTTCTCTGCTCGCGGCCGATATGGGAGAACATCTGCTCGACCGTGCCACGCGAATCCTTCGCGACGCGCTCATCGCGCTCGCGGCGGATGCGGAACTCGGTGATCTCGCGGGCGCGCATTTCGTTCTCGACGACGGAGAACTCGTCGCCCGCCGCCGGCGTTCCATTGAGGCCGAGGACTTCGACGGGCATCGACGGGCCGGCCGAAGCGACTTGCTCGCCGCTATCGTCGACGATCGCCCTCACGCGGCCCCATTCGCCGCCGGCAACCAGGATGTCGCCGGTCTTGAGCGTGCCGCGCTGGACCAGCAACGTCGCCACCGAGCCGCGGCCGCGGTCGAGCTTGGACTCGATCACCACGCCGTCGGCCGAACGCCCGGGGTTCGCCGTCAGCTCGAGAACCTCGGCCTGAAGAACCACGGCCTCGAGCAGCTTGTCGAGATTGGTGCCCTCGACCGCGGAGACATCGACGGAGAGCACATCGCCGCCGAACTCCTCGACCACCAGCTCATGCTGCAACAGGCCGTGGCGCACCCGCGAGGGATCGGCATTGGGCCGGTCGACCTTGTTGACCGCGACGATGATCGGCACCTCCGCGGCTCGCGCATGAGCGATCGCCTCGACGGTCTGCGGCATCACCCCGTCATCGGCGGCAACGACCAGGATCACGATATCGGTGACATTCGCGCCGCGGGCACGCATCGCGGTGAACGCGGCATGGCCCGGGGTGTCGATGAAGGTGACCTTCTGATCGCCGACCGGGAGGATCGCCTGATAGGCGCCGATATGCTGCGTGATACCCCCGGCCTCTCCCTGGGCCACGTTGGTCTTGCGCAGCGCATCGAGCAGTGAGGTCTTGCCGTGATCGACGTGACCCATGACCGTCACCACCGGCGGGCGCGGCCTGAGTTCGGCGTCGGAATCGTCTTCGCCCCTGATGCCGATCTCCACATCTGCGTCGCTGACGCGCTTCGCGTTGTGGCCGTACTCGCCGACCACAAGCTCCGCCGTATCGGCGTCCAGCGACTGGTTGATGGTGGCCATGATATCCATGTTCATCAGCGTCTTGACCACGTCCGAAGCGCGCTGCGCCATTCGGCTCGCCAGATTCTGGACGGTGATGGTCTCGGGGATGACAACGTCGCGGACCACCCTGGCGATCGGCTCGTCGGGACGCCGCTGCGCCCGTTTCTCGCGCTCGCGAAGCCGGCGGAGCGACGCGAGGCTGCGCTGACGCTCCTCGTCGTCGAGCGCCTGGGCGATGGTCAGCCGGCCGCCGACGCGCCGACGCGGCTCTCCCCGCTTGGGCGCCAGCCGCCGCGGCTCCGGCCGGCCGGGCTTGCGTCCGCGCGCCCGCTCGGCCTCGCCCTCTTCGGCCTGCTCGGCGGCGGCCTTGGCCGCGGGGCGGGCGGGCGGCGCGGCATCGGGCTTGGGCGCGGCCTCCTCTTTCGCCTGTGCCGGCGCTCCCGCTTCGGCCTTCGCCGCTTTCTGTTCCTCGAGGGCGCGGGCCTCGGTCTCGGCGCGCTCGCGCGCGGCCCGCTCTTCCTCCCGCTGCCGGCGCTCTTCCTCGGCGGCCTTCTCGATCGCCAGGCGCGCCTCTTCCGCCACCCGTTCCTCGGTCTCGGTCTGTTTCAGGCCGACGAGAGCGCGGGCGCGCGCGGCTTTCTCCTGTTCGGTCAGCTCGCGCAGCTGAGCGCGCGGCCTGTCCTCGGCCGGCGCGACGATTTCGGCGGCGGCCGCCTCTGCTTCGGGAGCCGCATCCGCCATCATCGACATCAGCTCGGCCGGGACGGGCTTGACTTCCATCATCCCGCCGTCGGCGGATTGAGCGAAAGTCCGTTTGCGGCGCACCTCGACCGCGACGGCCTTGGTCCGGCCGTGCGAGAAGCTCTGTCGGACCTGTCCGGCGTCGACCGTCTTCTTCAGCTCCAGCCGGCCGGGTCGCGACAGGCTGAGCCTCTTCTTCGCCGGTTCTTGCTCGTTCTGCTCGTTCTGCTCGGTCATATCGTTCAACTCTTCTGCGCCGCGCGAAATCCAGCCAACCGCGCGGCTTCCGTCCAGACCCTGCTTTCGAGACCGCCGGGGCCCAGCGCCGCATAAGTCACCGCTTCCCGTCCGAACGCGCCGCCGAGCTCGGTCGAGACCAACACATCGACAACGCGGTCACGCACACACGAAAGCGGCAGACGCGCCCGCTGGCGCGTCGATCCGTCAGCGGCAACGAGAAGGAGCGCCGCTCCTCCGCGCTGCAGCGCACGCCTCACCGCCTCGAAGCCGGCAAGCGCGCTGCCGGCGCGCCGCGCGAACCCGATGAGGTCGATACAGCGCGCCACAAGCAGGCGCTCGACCTGGTCGGCAAGCGCGTCCGGCACCGTCACCTCGCGGCGGCAGGCCCTGGCAAAGACATCGCTCGCCGCAGCGCGGTCGACTATATCCCGGCACGATTGGAGCCACAATCCGCGTCCCGGCAGGCGGCCGGCGATATCCGGCACGATGTCACAATCGGGGCCGACCGCGAAACGCACCATCCGTTCCCGCGGCCAGGTCTCGCGGCTTACCAGGCAGCGCCTCGTATTGCCGCTCGGTTCCGAGGCGTGGCGATCGGCGGGCATGGGACCGTTTCCGCAACCGCGGCGATCAGGATACCGGATCGGGCGCGGGCGTTCCGGCGCCGGTGTCCGCGAGTCCGTCCTCGCCGGCGTCCGCGCCGCCTTCCGCATCGTCATCGTCGAACCAATGGGCGCGAGCCGCCATGATGAGCTGGTTGGCCTCCTCCTCGGTGAGCGCGTATTCGCGCAGCGCCCCTTCCTCGTGGTCGATCACCTCGTCGGTCGAAAGGTCGGCGAAGTCGTCGAGCGACTTGATGCCGGCCTCGCCCAGGGTCACCGCCATCGCGGCGGTCAGGCCGGGGATCGCGGCGAGCGCGTCGGCAACGTCCAGCTCGCGCCGGCGACCGGTGAGGCGGGCCTCTTCTTCCGCGAGGAACGTCGTGGCGCGGTCGCGCAACTCATCGGCGAGATCCTGATCGAAGCCCTCGATCGACAGCAGGTCCGTCATCGGCACGAACGCCACCTCCTCGACGGTCGAGAAACCCTCGGCGACGATCAGATGGGCGAGCACGTCGTCAACGTCGAGCGCGTCGATGAACATCTGCGACCGGGTCCGGAATTCCTCCTGGCGGCGCTCGGATTCCTCGTCCTCGGTGAGGATCGCGATCTCCCACTGGGTGAGATGCGAGGCCAGCCTGACATTCTGGCCGCGGCGGCCGATGGCGAGGCTGAGCTGGTCGTCGGGGACCACGACCTCGATCCGGCGCTGGTCCTCGTCGAGGACCACTTTGGCGACCTCGGCGGGCGCCAGCGCGTTGACGATGAAGGTTGCGGGGTCCGGGTTCCACTGGATGATATCGATCTTTTCTCCCTGCAGCTCGCCCACCACGGCCTGGACCCGGCTGCCCCGCATGCCGACGCAGGCGCCGACCGGATCGATGCTGGAATCGTTCGACAGCACCGCGATCTTGGCGCGGCTGCCGGGATCGCGCGCCACCGCCCGGATCTCGATGATCTTGTCGTAGACCTCGGGCACTTCCTGGGCGAACAGCTTGGCCATGAATTCCGGCCTGGTGCGCGACAGGAAGATCTGCGGGCCGCGCGGCTCGGACCGCACGTCGTAGATATAGGCGCGCACCCGGTCGCCGGCGCGGAAGGATTCCCGCGGGATCATCTCGTCGCGCCGCAGCACCCCCTCGGCACGGCCGAGATCGACCGTCAAATTGCCGAATTCCACCCGCTTGACGATGCCGTTGACCACCTCGGTGGCGCGATCCTTGTATTCCTCGAATTGCTGCTGGCGCTCGGCGTCGCGCACCCGCTGGACGATCACCTGCTTGGCGGTCTGCGCGGCGATCCGGCTGAAATCGATGGGCGGCAGCGGGTCGACGAGATAATCGCCGATCTCGGCGGTCGGCTTCCTGCGGCGCGCCTGCTCGACCGTCAGCTGGGTGATCTCGTTCTCGACCTCCTCGACCACTTCGAGGATGCGCGCCAGCTTGATGTCGCCGCTCTTGCGGTCGATATAGGCGCGAACGTCGTGTTCCTGCCCGTATTTCGATCTGGCGGCTTTCTGGATGGCTTGTTCCATCGCCTCCAGCACCTCGTCGCGCTCGATCGATTTCTCGCGCGCGACGGCGTCGGCGACCTGGAGCAGTTCGAGCCGGTCGGTCCCGGCGGCCGGTATGGCGTCCATATCCATAGTGACTACCTACCCCGTCCTTTCATTGCGTCCGCGATCAATGCGTCCGTCAGCATCAGCTTTCCCCGCAGCACCTCGCCGAAGGGGATGGCGTGCTCGACATCCTCGACGGCGATCACCACGTCGGCGCCGCGCCGCCCCACCAGGCGGCCGCGGAAACGCTTGCGCCCCTCGATCGACCGGTGCGTCTCGACCCGGACTTCGAAACCGGCGAAACGCTCGTAGTCCTCGGCCCTGACCAGCGGCCTGTCCAGGCCGGGCGAGGAGACCTCCAGCGTGTAGGATCCGGCGATCGGGTCCTCGACATCGAGCAGCGCGGACACCAGGCGCGAAATTTCCGCGCAATCTTCGACGCTCATCTCGCGGCGGTCCTTGCGCTCGGCCATGATTTGCAGCGTCGGCGCGCCCCCACCGGTCAGATGGACCCGAACGAGGTCAAAGCCGAGGCCCTCGATGGACGGTCCCACAAGCTTTTCGACCTCGCCGAGCGCTTCCAACGCCATGCAATCCTTCCATGCGGCCCTTCCACGCGGCGGCAGCGATAAAAAAAAGCGGGCGGCGAGCCCACTTTCTTGTTGTGCCACGCGAATTTTCCAGCCGCTGGAAAGATAGGGCCTCGTCCCCCGGTTTTCAAGGGGGTTATCTCCCGCGCGGGCGCTTTCGATAGCAGAGATAGGTGCAGCTTCGACCCTGTTGGAGCGCCTTGCTTTCATATCTCGTCGGCGGCCAGTCGGGCGGGCGGCAGCGCCAGTCGGAGGGTGCTCTCGCGGTCCAGACGAAGCTGTCCGACGCCGACAGATGGGCGAGAATCCAGACCAGATAGTCCCGGTCGTCGGTCGCCACGCGGAGCTCCGCATCGTCCCGCATGACGGCGGCCAGGCGTTCGAGCACGGGGGTCGAGATGAACCGGCGCTTGTGGTGGCGGCTCTTGGGCCAGGGGTCGGGGAACAATACGAACACCCGCGCGAGCGAGCGCTCGGCGAGGCAATCGATCAGGATCCGGGCGTCGTCGCGCCAGATCCTGATGTTGTCGAGCCCGGCGTCGAGGAGACCGCGCACCATCCGCACCGCGCCGGTGACATAGGGCTCGCAACCGATCAGCCCGACATCGCGGTTGGCCGCCGCCTGGGCCAGCAAGTGCTCGCCCGCGCCGAAACCGACCTCCAGCCAGATTTCGCGCACCGGCCGGTCGAACAACGCCGCCG
Source organism: Alphaproteobacteria bacterium (assembly GCA_965205995.1). Lineage (GTDB taxonomy): Bacteria > Pseudomonadota > Alphaproteobacteria > MPNO01 > MPNO01 > MPNO01. The sequence continues at coordinate 3,650,941 of OZ242200.1, forward strand.
GGTCGATCGGGCGCGGCGGCTCGTCGAGCGCGATTTCGAGCCCCGGCACCACATCGTCGAGCAGGGCCTGCTGGCCGCCGCGCAGCTTTCGTCCGCGCCGCCGCCCGTAGAGGACGCGCCTGGCCTGTTCCACCGCGGGTCCTGCCCGCCCGGACCTAGGTCAGCGCGCTCTTGAGATCCTCGACCAGGTCCAGCTTCTCCCAGGAAAAACCGCCATCGGGCTCCGGGTCGCGGCCGAAATGGCCATAGGCCGCGGTTCGGGCGTAGATCGGCCGCTGCAGATGCAGCCTTTCGCGGATGCCCCGCGGCGACAGATCCATGACCTCCTGGACCGCGCCCGCGATTCTTTGCTCCTCGACCTCAGCGGTCCCTTCGGTGTCGATATAGACCGATAGCGGCTTGGCGACGCCGATGGCGTAGGAGACCTGGATCGTGCAGCGCGCCGCCAGCCCGGCGGCGACGACATTCTTCGCAACATAGCGCGCGGCGTAGGCCGCCGAGCGGTCGACCTTGCTCGGATCCTTGCCCGAGAACGCACCGCCGCCATGCGGCGCGGCGCCGCCATAGGTGTCGACGACGATCTTGCGGCCGGTGAGCCCGCAATCGCCGTCCGGCCCGCCGATCACGAAGCGGCCGGTCGGATTGACGTAGAATTCCTCTTCCGGGCACATCCAGCCGTCGGGCAGGATCTCGAGCACGTGCGGACGCACGAGCTCGCGCACCGCCTCCTGGTCGAGGCCCTCGTCGTGCTGCGTCGAGACCACCACCGATGTCGCCCCGACCGGCCGCCCGTTGCGGTAGAGCAGCGAGATCTGGCTTTTCGAGTCGGGCCCGAAGCCGTCCGCCGCGCCGGCGCGCCGCGCCTCGGCGATCGATCGCAGGATCGCGTGCGCGTAATGGATCGGCGCCGGCATCAGCGACGGCGTCTCGTCGCAGGCGAAGCCGAACATGATGCCCTGGTCGCCGGCGCCCTGGTCCTTGTTCCCGGAGGCATCGACGCCCTGGGCGATATCGGTCGACTGGGCGTGGAGATATATCGCGACCTCCGCCTCCTTCCAGTGGAACCCGTCCTGTTCGTAGCCGATATCGCGCACCGCCCCGCGCGCCACCGCCTCCATGTCCTGCGGGTCGAGCGGGCCGCGCACCTCGCCGGCGATGACGATCCGGTTGGTCGTGGTCAGCGTCTCGCAGGCGACGCGGGAGTCCGGATCGGCGGACAGATACGCATCGACCACGGCATCCGAGATACGGTCGCTTACCTTGTCCGGATGTCCTTCGGACACGGATTCGCTGGTGAAGACAAAGTCCTGTTTTCGCACGCGTTCGCCCCTCGTCCCTGTTGCATCGTTCGGCACGCTAGGTTGTCGCAGGGGCGGCCGCGCGCCGTCAACCGGGGGGGGCGGCTAGTTTTCCAGCGGGGGATCCTCTTCGCTCTCCACCCGGGCGACCGCCTTGACGAGCTCGAAAACCCGCCTGCGGACGCGCGGATCGGAGATGCGGTAATACGCGCGGACCAGCTCCAGGGTTTCGCGCTTGGCGAGCGGGTCGTGCTCGAACTGGTCCACCGGCTCGGCGAATCCAGGCGCCGCCACTCCCTCGGCGTCGCGGACGATCTCGTCCGACATCTCATCGTAGAAGAACGAGACGGGGACATCGAGCACCCGGCCGATCTGGAACAGCCGGCTGGCGCTGATGCGGTTGGCGCCCCGCTCGTATTTCTGTACCTGCTGGAAGGTAAGGCCGAGCGCCTCGCCCAGCTTTTCCTGGCTCAGGCCCAGAAGCGTGCGTCTCATTCGAACCCTGCTGCCGACATGGACATCGATCGAATTCGACCGGCCGCGGCGCCCGCGCGCCGGGGGCGCCGTGACGCCCCGTGGTAAATCCGCCATTTCTGAAATCCAATGATCGCCACTGAGAGTCCGCAACTACGCGAACCTAGGGGACAACGACAAATTCCCTGCAATGTCTGGAAACTACACTTGGATCGTCACTTGTCCGCCGCAATGCTACCCTAAAGATCGGTCAACCGATGGGGTGAATAGACGAATCTATACTAGACTTGCAAACACGAGTCCATGTTGAGCGCGGAGAATTCTCGGCGACGTGCCGCGACCGCGGCGGGCGGCCGGAACCGCCGGAACGCCGGAACCTATGAGCGCCGCGGCCGCTTGCGGCGCCGGCGCGCCGCGAGACCGGCCGCGGCGAGAGCCATGACGGCCAACACGGGCGCGTGGCCGAACCGCGCGAACGCGGTCGGCTCCGAAAGCGCGGCGGGCAGCGCGGCATGGAGAACGCCTTGGCGCCCGAGCCCGAGCCGTTCGACCACCCGGCCATAGGGGTCGATCACCGCCGAAATTCCCGAATTCGCCGCTCTCACGACCGGCAGCCCTTCCTCGACGGCCCGCATCCGCGCGGCCGCGAAATGCTGGTAGGGGCCGGCGCTTTCGCCGAACCAGCCGTCATTGGTGACGTTGAGGAGCCATTCGGGCCGCCGGTCGGGATCGACCACCTGGCCGGGGAAAATCATCTCGTAGCAGATCAACGGGCCGAAGGGAGGCAGCCCGGGCACCGCGAGGGTGCGCCGCCCCGGGCCGCGGCTGAAATCGATGCGCCCGCCGGTCACCTGGGTAAAGGCGAGAACCGAGCGCAGCGGCACGTATTCGCCGAACGGGACCAGGCGCGCCTTGTCATAGACCGCAACGCGGCGCGCCGCGCCATCGACCGCGATCAGGCTGTTCCAGAAACGGCGCGGCCGTTCCCCGGGCGGGCCGGTGCGCAGCGCGCCGGCGATCACCAGCCCGCCTTCGGGCACCGCCCGCGCGATCGCCTGGGCGGTGCCGGGCGCCCGCGACAGCCCAAACCCGATCGCGGTTTCGGGCCAGATGAAGTGGGTCGCGCCGGCGCCCGCCGCGGCTTCGGTCATTTCGAGATGTCTGGCGAAATGGCGGGTCCTGAACGCCGCCCGGATTTTCTCGCGCTGGGCGATGTTGGGCTGGACGATGCCGATCCTCACCCCGGGATGGACCGCGGTCTGCGCGCGTTCGAGACGAAGCGACCCGGCCCCCCAGATCAGTGCGAGCGCGAGCGGCACGCCGAGCGCCGCCGCGACCGCGGAACGGCGGCCCGCTGCGAGCCGCGCGGGCGCCGCGGCGAGCCCGACCGTGATCAGCCCGAGGCCGTATACCCCGATCGCCGCGGCCGGCTGCATCATCGACGGGATATCCGTCCAGATCGAGCCGACGGGGTTCCACGGGAAGCCGGTGAAGGCGACGCCGCGCAGCATTTCGAAGCCGGTCCAGGCGACGGCAAGCGCCGCGATGCGGGGCCAGCCGGGCCGCACCCAGCGGGCGAAGGCGGCGGCGAGCGCGGGATAGACCGCCAGATAGGCGGAGACCCCGACCAGCGTCGGCGGGATCAGCCAGGCGAAGCGATCGGCCTCGACCAGAAGCGAATTCGAGATCCAGTAGGTGCCGGCCATGAAATGGCCGAGGCCGAACCACCAGCCGACGGCGAATGCCGCCCGCCTGGTGGCGGTGCCGTCGATCTGCCAGACCAGCGCCGGGAGCGCGACGAACAGCGCGGGGAACCACCCGACCGGGGGGAACGCGAGCACCGAACCGAGGCCCAGCAACCAGGCGACCAGCCAGCGCCGCCACCCGGTCGGCGAGGCGAGCGCCGCCGCAACTCGGGCGAGGCGCGCCGGGCGTTCGCGACCCGCCTCGGTCAGGCGGTCGACGCCGGCGGTCGGCATACTCTGAGCCGCTTGATGCGCCGCGGATCCGCGTCGAGAACCTCGAATTCGGTGCCGGAGGGATGCCGGATCACCTCGCCGCGGGAGGGAACGCGCCCGGCGAGCGTGAAAACCAGCCCGCCGAGCGTGTCGATGTCGGCCTGCTGTTCCGCGAGCGTCAGCAAGGCGCCGATCTTGGCTTCGAAATCGGCGATCGCCACGCGCGCATCGGCCTCGATCGACCCGTCCGTCCGGTCGGCCATCATCGGCGCGACCTCGGAATCGTGCTCGTCCTGGATCTCGCCGACGATTTCCTCGACCAGATCCTCGATGGTCACCAGCCCGTCGGTGCCGCCGAACTCGTCGACCACGAGCGCCATATGGGTGCGGCTGACGCGCATCTGGAGCAGCAGCTCGAGGATCGGCGTCGACGGCGCCACGAACAGGATGCGACGCAGGATCTTGCCGATGGTGAATGTCTCGGCGCCGCTTCGCCACGCCACGACGTCCTTGATGTGGACCATGCCCACGGCGTCGTCGAGCGTCTCGCGGAACACCGGCATCCGGGAATGGGCCGAGCCGCTCATCAGCGACACCAGCTCTTCGAGCGAGGTGTCGATCTCGACGCCGACAATATCGGCCCGAGGCACCATCACGTCATTGGCAGCGAGGTCGCGCAGCTGGAGAACATTGCGCAGGAAGACGATCTCCTCGCCCGCCTCGCTGTTTGCGGTGTTCTCCTGCTCGATCAGCTCTTCGATCGTGTCGCGCAGCGATTCGCCGCCGTTTCGATGGCCGAACAGACGCTTCAGCCAGGGCCAAAACCCGCGATTCTGTGCCGGCCGATCCGGATTGGCCCCGTTTCCACGGGGCTTCCTAGGCTCGGAGGGATCGTTCATCGTCTTATGGAGAGGCCGCCGGGGCGCCGGTGCCGTAGGGGTTCCGAACGCCGAGCCGCCTCAATATCTCCACCTCCATCGCTTCCATGCGTTCTGCATCGCCGTCGGTCTCGTGATCATAGCCCAGGAGATGCAGCAGACCGTGCACCACCAGATGCTGCAGGTGGTGCGCGAGGGGCTTGTCCGCGCGCGCGGCGTCGCGGGCGCTGGTCTCATAGGCGATCACGATGTCGCCCAGCATCACCGGGGGATCCTCGGGGCGCCGCCTCCCGTGGGCCGCCTCTCCGCTGGCGAAGGAGAGCACGTCGGTGGGCCGGTCGATACCCCGGTAGCGCGCGTTGAGCCGCGCCGTCTCCGCGTCGCCGGCAAGCGCGATACCGATTTCCACCGGCCCGTCGCCGCTGTCCGCCGCCGCGACCCGCCACGCCTCGTCTACCGCCCGACGGCACAGCACCGGCGCGTCCTCGAGCGCCTGGTTCCAGCCCCGGCATCGGATCTGAATGCCTGTCTGCGCGCTCAACGGATGCTAACCGGCCTCCTCTGGAACGGTTCCGGTGCCGGGATCGTCATAGGCTTGCACGATCCGCACCACCAGACCATGGCGGACGACATCGGAATCGTCGAATTTGACGATCCTGACGCCCTGGATTTTTCTCACCGTGTCCACGGCGTGCGCCAGTCCCGAGGTCACGCCGCGCGGCAGGTCGACCTGGCTGAGGTCGCCGGTCACCACCATGCGCGCGTTCTCGCCCAGCCGGGTGAGGAACATCTTCATCTGCACCTGGGTGGTGTTCTGGGCCTCGTCAAGGATGACGAAGGCATTGGACAGCGTCCGGCCGCGCATGAAAGCGAGTGGCGCGATTTCGATCTGCCCGGCATCCAGGCGCTTCGTCACCTGATCGTAATGCATCATGTCGTAAAGCGCATCGTAGAGCGGCCGCAGATAGGGATCTATTTTCTCCCGCAGGTCGCCGGGAAGGAAGCCGAGCCGCTCGCCCGCCTCGACCGCGGGCCGCGACAGGATGATCCGGTCGACCGCGCCGCTATTCAGCATGGCGACGGCTTCGGCCACCGCGAGATAGGTCTTGCCGGTGCCCGCGGGGCCGATTCCGAACACGAGCGCGGCCTCGCGCAGCGCGGTCATATAGCGCAGCTGACCGGCGGAGCGCGGTGTGACATGGCGCCGCGGGGTCTGGATCACCGGCGCCTCGGCCGTATCGGCGGCGCCGTTGGCGACGTCCTCGGCGAGCCGGATCGCGGCATCGACCTCGGCCTGATCCACGCCGAGGCCCTTTTCCAGCCGGCCGTAGAGTGCGGCGAGGGCATCGTGCGCGATGCGGGTCTGCCCCGCCGGGCCCTTGATCGCCACCGTGTTGCCGCGCGACGACAGCGAGACCGCGAGCTGCTGCTCCACGCGGGCGAGGTTGCGGTCGAACTCGCCATAGAGCAGCGGCAAGAGCGCGTTGTCGTCGAAGCTGATGCGCATGTCTTCCGGCTGCGCCGCCAGGCGGGTGTCGGAACGGTCAGCGGCCAAGCGGACGCGCGTCCTGAGCCGCGGTATGCAGGTGGTGGGGACCCGGCGGCGGTTGGGCGGTCCACGCCCCGGCCAGCGAATTCGCATGCGCCTGCGTGACCGTCACGTCGCGAATCTCGCCGAGAACGGAATCCGGGTCTTCGCAGCGGAGATGGATCGCCTGCATCGCCGGCGTCCGGCCGGCGATCTGGTCCGGTTTGCGCCCGCGTCGATCGAACAGCACGGGAACCACGCGCCCGACCGTCTCCCGGTTGAAGTCGTGCTGCTGGGCGTTGAGCAGGTCCTGCAGCCGCGCCAGCCTGTCCGCCTTCCGCGCCTCGTCGACCTGGCCGCCGGCCGTCGCTGCCGGGGTTCCCGGTCGCGGGCTGTATTTGAACGAATAGGCCTGGGCGTAGCCGACGGCGCGCACCAGGGCCATCGTGGCCTCGAAATCGGCCTCATCCTCGCCAGGATGGCCGACGATGAAATCGGATGACAAGGCGAGGTCGGGCCGCGCCGCCCGCAACCGGTCCACCAGTTCGAGATAGTCGTCGGCGCCATGGCGGCGTCCCATCGCCGCAAGCACCCTGTCCGACCCCGACTGCACCGGGAGGTGGAGATAGGGCATCAGCGCCGGCACCTCGCCATGGGCGGCGATCAGATCCGCGTCCATGTCGCGCGGGTGGGAGGTGGTGTAGCGGATCCGCGCGAGCCCGGGGAGCCCGGCGAGTGCGCGGATCAGCCGGCCGAGCCCCCATTCCGCGCCGCCTCGGGGGGCGGCGCCGTGATAGGCGTTGACGTTCTGCCCGAGCAGGGTGATCTCGCGCGCGCCGCGCTCGATCAGGCGTTCCGCCTCCGCCAGGACCGCGCGGGCGGGGCGCGAATACTCGGCGCCCCTGGTGTAGGGGACGACGCAGAACGAGCAAAACTTGTCGCAGCCCTCCTGGATCGTCAGGAACGCCGCCGGCCCCGGGCTCGCCCCCTCTTCGGGAAGCCGGTCGAATTTCGACTCGAGGGGGAAATCGATATCGAGCAGACCGCGCTCGCCGGCCCGCGCGCGGCGCACGAGGTCGGGCAGGCGGTGATAGGTCTGCGGGCCGATCACGACATCGACCCAGGGCGCGCGGCGCATGATTTCCGCGCCCTCGGCCTGGGCCACGCAGCCGGCCACCACGATCACCGGGGCGCCGCCCTCCCCGCTGCGCGCGTGCCGGCGGGCTGGGGCGCGCATCCGGCCAAGGTCGGAATAGAGCTTCTCGGCCGCCTTCTCGCGGATATGACAGGTGTTGAGGATCGCCACCTCTGCGGCGTCAGCGCTATCGGTCCGGACATAGCCTTCCGCCGCCATGACATCGGCCATTCGACCGGCGTCATAGACGTTCATCTGGCATCCGTAACTCTTAATGAATAACCGCTTTGCCAAGAACGTAACCCCGGTCCCGCGCCGCGCCGCGGGTATTCGAAGCTAGCACGGGTCGCGGGCGAGTCAAGAAACCGGCACCGGCGCGGCTCCGCCCGCGCCCTCCCAATCGCCGACGCGCCCGGCATTGGCGGTCGATACACCGTCGGCGACGACGGACTGGCAGTGCTCCGAAAGCGCCTTGCGCGTGGCGAAGGCCTCCAGATTCACAACCGGGTGGAACAGCACATCGATGGTAATCGTGCCGAGCCCGAGCAGGGCGAAAGCATGCGATCCCATGGACATGTCGCCGTACCACGCGACGAACGGTTTCAGGCTGCGCCCGAGCGGCATGCCGTCGAGGCGCGTATAGGCGACCGAGACCGGCTGGACGGTCACCGCGACCTCGTCTCCGCCGCCCCGTGCGGCGGCGAACAGCGCGCTCTTGAAGGGCATCACGCGCAACCCGTCCGATGTCGTGCCCTCGGCGAACAGCACCAGGTTTCCGCGCTGTTCGAAACGGCCGCGGATGGAGTCGCGCTGGGCAGGGGCGGCGCGGCCCCGGCGTTCGACGAAAACGGTGCGTTGCAGCCGAGCCAGGGTGCCGAAGAGCGGCCAAGAGGCGACCTCCGCCTTGGCGACGAAGGATCCGGGGATCACCGAGGCGAGCACCGCGATGTCGATATAGGAGGCGTGATTGGCGATGAAGAGGGTGGGCTGCGCCGTCGAGCGCTTGCCGCGGGTCTTCACGTCGAAGCCGAAAATCCGGCAGCACAGGCGGTGGTAGAAGACCGGCAGGCTGACGGCGAGCCGCCAGCCCAATGCCACCGCCACCGCCTGGAGCGGCATCAGGGACAAGGTCACCGCGAGGTAGACGACGATCCTCGCGACGGCGCGGAGCGGGGAGACCATGCCGGCCATGGGCTAGCGCCGTTCGCGCTCGTAGTGACGGAGATACTTGTCGGTCACCAGATCGGTCTTGACGATGATCGACACGTCGATGGTGTTGAATTGGTGGTCGACCACCGCCCCGTCGCCGACAAAGCCGCCGAGCCGGAGATAACCCTTGATCAGCGGCGGCATCGCGGCGAGCGCCTCGCGCGGAACGATCGCCGTGCGCGGCAGCATCTTCATGTCGACGAAACGCCCCTCGATCGCCCGCGGGCGCAGAGCGGGCGGCGCCAGATGGTAGTAGTAGAGATAAGAGAGTTGCAGTCCGACCGCCTCGGGGTCGGTGCCCGGGAGGCTCGCGCAGCCGAACATCAGGGCGATGTCGTGGTGAAACACATAGGCCGCGATCGCCCGCCAGAGGAGTTGCATTGTCGGCCGGTTGCGGTAGTCCCGCTCGACGCAGGACCGGCCGAGCTCCAGCACCTCGTCGGGATAGACCTCGAAATGCGAGATGTCGAACTCGTCGGCGGAATAGAAACCGGCATGGGCCCGCGCCTGCTTCCGGCGCAGCAGGCGATAGGTCCCGACCACCCCGCCCGGCAGGTCGTGCCGGCCGGGATCGATCACCAGCAGGTGGTCGCATACGGCATCGAAGGAATCGGCGTCGCGCTTCAGCGCCGCGGTCTCGGCCGACGGCGTGGCCTTCATTTCTTCGTAGAACACGCGGTAACGGAGGGCCTGGGCCGCCTCGACATCTTCGGAAGACCCTGCGAGCCGCGCTTCCAGACCGCTCTGGGCGAGCGACAGGAAATCGCCCCCGGGCTTCGTCTCCCTGTCCGAACGGGCGGACGGATCGGCCTTTCCGGCCGTTTCGATTTGCCGCATGCGCGGTCCGGCTCCGCTATTATCGGGCTAGTTGGTCTTCTGCCCGGTGCCCGCGGGAACGCCATAGAGTTCGAGACGCTCGCCGACGAGATCGTATCCGAGATCGCGGGCGATCTTGCGCTTGAGTTCCTCGAGCTCCTCGCTTTCGAACTCGATCACATCGCCGGTCTCGAGATTGATCAAATGGTGATGGTGGTGGCGTCCTTCAACTTCTTCGTAGCGGGCGCGCCCGTCGCCGAAATCGAGCCGCTCGAGGATCTGCTGCTCCTCGAACAGGCGGACCGTGCGGTAGACCGTGGCAATGCTGACCCGGGGGTCGATCTCGACCGCCCGCTTGTGCAGCTCCTCGACATCCGGGTGATCGGTAGAATCCGAAAGCACGCGGGCGATAGCGCGCCGCTGCTCGGTCATTTTCATGCCCTTGTCACGGCAGAGTTGTTCTATCCGCGATTGCATGCTGCGCTCCGCCACCCAAAGAAAGAGTAGGGGGTTCCGGGAGCATAGTCAAAGTCGATTTCCGGCCGCGCCGGGGAATGCGGCGGGGCTCGACAGAGATGGTATAGTCCCTGCCGGTGCGGCGGCATCGCGGTTATGGATCACTTTCTCGACATCACGGCAGACATTTGCCCGATGACTTTCGTGCGGACCCGGCTGCTGATCGAGCGCATGGCGGCCGGCGACACCGCGACGATCGTCCTGCGCGGCGCCGAGCCGATCGAGAACGTCCCGGCGTCGGTCACCGAGCTCGGCCACCGGGTGATCGCGATGGGCCCGCTGGCCGACGATCCGGCGCGGGATCGCATCGGGCGGGGCGGGGCGGTGCAGGACGGCGACATGGTTCTCAGGATCGCGAAGACCTAGCCTGTCGCCGGCCGGTCGCGGTTTCGGCGGCCGGCGGCGCGGCGCCCAGATAGGCTTGGGGAACCAGCTCGCAGCGCATCGTCAGCGCGTCCATCGCGCCACCGCCGGCGAGGGCGTAGTAGTCCTCGCGGCGGCCGACGATTCCCAATCCGCGGCTTTCGTAGAGGCGCCTTGCGGCGGTGTTGAGCTCCCCCACCTCGAGGAAGAAGTGCCGCACGCGCATCGCCGCCGCCCGTGCGATCGCCGCGTCGAGCAGGGCGGCTCCGAATCCCTGCCTCCGCCGGCGGGGGGCGACGCCGAGCGAGAGAAGCTCGCATTTGTCGACGCCGATGCGGCCGAGAGCGAATGCCGCGGCGGGGGCACCGGCGCCGGCGCGCGCGACCAGCCCGAACGCGCCCGTCGTCGCGAGCACGCGCCGGATCATGTCGCCCGACCAGGCATCGTCGAAGCAGGCGCCATGGATCGCGGCCACGCATTCGATGTCATGCGCATCGATGGGCTCGATCGGCATTGCGCTCACGGCCTGAGCCGCCCGCCGCCCGGCGGCTTGACCGCGTCCGGGGGGCGGAGATAGAGCGGCCGCGGCGGCTGCAGCCCGTCGGCGGGCGGCGACCGCCAGCGCTCGGCCGCGATCTCGGCGACCACCGCGGCATCCGCCCGGAAATCGCCCGCCGGGCCCCTGAAGCCGATACCGCGGGCTTCCAGCAGGGGCCGGATGGATGCCGCCGCATCCCCCGCGAGAAGCAGCGGCCCCGCGCCGAGCGAGGAGACGAGCGGCTCTGGCATCATCGCAAGCGGCCCGGTTAGCGCTGCGCCGTCGGGCGCGAAGCGTTGAGCGTATAAATCGGCCCGCCTCGTATCAAGAACCACAAGGCAGTCGGCGCCGCCGCCGGGTGCCGCGCGCAAGGCGGCGCGGGCTATCGCCTCGAACGCGGTGACGCCGATAACCGGCCGGGACAGCGCCAGCGCGAGGCCGCGGGCGGCGGCGATCGCGGTGCGGATACCGGTGAACGAGCCGGGACCGACGGTGACCGCGAAGCAGCCGATTTCGCGATAGAAGGTGCCCGCTTCGGCGAGGACATCGGCGATCATCGGCATGAGGATCTCGGCATGGCCGCGCGCGAGGTGGGCGGATCGGGCGGCGCGGATTTCGCCGCCCGCGGCAAGCGCGACCGAACACGCCGCACCGGCGCCGTCGATCGCCAGCAGGGGGGCGACGGGCCTCGCTCGACGGGTTGGACTCGCTGCGGACATTCCGGGTGGATCACTCAGGCAGTCGCGCCGAAATGCAGGCATTCCGGCATCGCGGCGCGATCGTTGTTGCGAACCGACCCGGACAGGATAGCGCGCCCGCGATGCCGCGCCGCCACAATTGAGTCGCGGTTCATGCCTTCTTATTGTGGCGCGTCTCGAAGCGTGAGGTCGGCCGCATGTCCCTTGTAGAGATCACCCCCGAAGAGTTCGGCGTCACGCTCGACATCGCCTATGCGACCGCCCGGAACTTCACCGGGCGTCCGGTGTATGCGCGACCGGCCTGCTATCTCCACAGCGCCGCAGCCGAGGCGCTCCGCCGGGCGGTGCGTCTCGCGCGTGGCATCGGGCTCGGGATCTGCATCTTCGACGGCTTTCGCCCGACCGAGGCCCAACAGGTCTTGTGGGAGCATACGCCCGACCCGGAATTCGTGGCCGACCCGCGCAAGGGGTCGCCGCACTCGCGCGGCGTCGCCGTCGATCTGACGCTGCTTGACGGCGAGGGCGCTGCGCTCGCGATGGGAACGGCGTTCGATGCCTTCACGCCGCTGTCCCATCACGGCAGCACGGGCATCGATGCCGGGGCTCAGCGCAACCGCTTCCTCTTGCTCGGGCTGATGAGCGCCGCGGGCTGGGATTTCTATCGTAACGAGTGGTGGCACTATCAGCTCTTCGATGCGCGATCCTACCCGCTGCGCGGTGACGGAGATCTCCCCGAACCCATGATGTGAACTCGGCTGCACCGCGAAATCGCGCTTGCCGCGCGGCCTTTTGGGGCGCAACATCCCGGCGGTCGAGGGTTCGGATGACACGTGTTAGTTTAGTTGGGCACGCATATCGGTATCGGCGACGGATTTTGTCCGGTGCGCTCGCGGCGCTGACCGTCTTCGTCGGTTCGGGCGCGGCGACGGGGACCGCCGCCGCCGCAGTGGTTCTGATGTATCAGAGATTCGGCGAACGCGAGGCCCCGTCCACGGCGATCCGGATCGATCAGTTCGAAGCCCATCTCAAGGTGATGGCGGAACGGGGCCTGAACGTGATGGCGTTGCCGGACATCCTGGCGGCGCTCAAGGCCGGGCGGGGGCTGCCCGAACGCACTGTCGCGCTGACCATCGAGGGCGCGTTTCTCTCGGTCTACAACGAGGCTTGGCCGCGGCTGCGTGAAGCGGAGCTCCCCTTCACCCTGTTCGTCTCCACCGATGCGATCGACGAAGGCCGACGCTCGCATATGAGTTGGGACCAACTCCGCGAGATCGTTCGTGGCGGGGCGACCATCGGCAACCAGACGGCGACCCATCGGCAGATGCCGCCGCGCGGGCGCGAGAGCAACGATCGGGACATCAAGGAGGCGACGCGTCGTTTGCGGGAGGAGCTGGGCGTGACGCCGGAACTCTTCGCCTACCCTTACGGCGCGATGTCGCTCGCGGTGCGGGATGTGGTGCTGGAAAACGGATTCTCGGCGGCGTTCGGGCACCATTCGGGCGTGCTTCATTCCGGCTCGCGGTTCCATTTCCTGCCGCGGTTTCCGATGAACGAAGTCCATGGCGGCGCCGAACGCTTTCGCCTCGCCGCCGATGCGCTACCCCTGCAGGTGTCGGACCTCACCCCGGCCGACCCCTATCTGGCGCCCGACCGCAACCCGCCCAATGTGGGCTTCACGGTGACCGGCGAGGCGTTGGCGTATATCGACCTGCTCGCATGCTACACCTCGGGTCAGGGAAAGGTGCGCATGGAGCGCATCGGGCCGGCACGCGTGGAACTGCGGTTCGCAAGGGCGTTCCCGCCGGGGCGGCCACGCCTCAACTGCACCGTGCCGGCCAAGCAGGGCCGCTGGCGCTGGTTCGGCACGCAATTCCTGGTAAGAAATCCTGGCTAGTTGGGAAGACGGGGCGCGTCGCCGGCCGGGCCCTTCGCGAATTGCGGCAGTCCGGGATCGAGCTTGAGGCGGTCGAGCTCGGCGAGCGCGTTGGTGCGCATGATCGCGCGCACGGTCTCGACATAGGCTTGCCGGCGCACGGAATAGGCTTGGAGGTCGCCCGCCAGCGCGGTCGCATTGAACCTACCCTCCGCCGCGCGCATCTCGCTCCGCCGCGCCCGGAACGCCGCATAGGCGGGATGGGTGTTGAGGTTCGAGACGTAAGAAACCACGGCGGCGAGCAGCTGGCTGAAACGGCGAATGCGGAAATTGTCTCCCGGCGGAATGCGCTGGGGCACCATGCCTGTGCTGCTCTTGTAGCTCCGCTCGCCGAACAGCGCGTTGCCGCGGCGGACGAACCGCGAGGTGCCCCAGCCGGTCTCCTCCGCCGCCTGGGCGACGGCGAGGGACGGCGGGACGATGTCGACCCGGGACAGCAATTCCCCGAAGTCGAACGGCTCCACCTTGTAGGCGGCGAAAACGTGCCAAAGCCACCGCTCGGCGCCGGCCGGCAGCGAGCCGTGGCGGGCATACGCCGACCGAAGGCGTTCGACGCGCTTCCTGTCGCGCAGGATCGCCTCGTTGGTGGTGAGGATCAACGGCAGCGCGATACGGATGAACACCGCCTTGCGCCTTTCCGTCCGGCGCAGGTCCGAGAGACCGTGGGGCATCCGGCTGACCAGGACACGCGGCACCACGCCACGCTCGCGCACCCGGTCGAGTCGGTAACCGAGATGCGCGAAAAGCGCCTCGAGCGCCTCCACGGTACTGCCCCGTGGATAATGCGCCGAGTTTATGCCCCGCCATTTGGCGACCGGAGACCGCTCAAAATATGAGAGCTGGAATCCGCTGCCGGTGATACGGGCGCCATAGGTTTCCGCTCCCGCGGCCGCCGGAATCAGGGCGACCGACAGGCCAACGAACCATCCGCAGCGGACGGCTCGCCAACTTCTCAATCCCACCAACACTTGTTGTACTGGGAAACGACTTCATACGGAGCCGTCGCCCCAGTCTCCCTTGTTCGTTGAACCGTTTCCTCTCTACAGAGCTTGGTCCGAACGGGCCGATTGATCAAGCGTCTTGTGGATAAATTTTTCTTTAGGAGAGCCCGTCGAGTTGTTCGTCGCTCAGCGTGCCGGGAACGACGGTGATGGGTATGGGGAATTTTCCCGACAGCTTGCCGGCGATCGCCGACACCAGCGGCCCGGGGCCCTTCTTGTCGGTGCCCGCGCCAAGCACCAGTATGGAGATCGTGGGCTCCTCTCCGATCAGCTGGACGATCGCATCCCTGGGCGCGCCTTCCCGCACATAGAGGATCGGCGTTCGGCCGGTGATGGTCACGACTTCCGCGGCATGCTCCTGGAGCACCCGTTCCGCTTCCTCCCGTCGCTCTTCGCGCATTCTTTCCGCCACCGCCATCCAGTGCTGGAAGTCGCCCGGCTCGATGACGTAGAGCAGCGCCACCCGGCCGCCCGTGCGCCTGGCCCGAAGCGCGGCGAAACGCAGCGCGACATGCACCTCCTGGCTGGAATCGACGACACAGAGGAAGACGCGCTCCCTGGCGGGCTCGGCGTTCGGCGCCGTGTCGGCGGAACCGTAGTCGGCAATCCGTTCATCGGCCATGGGCCCGGTCCCGTCAGCTCCGGAAAACGACGCCCGCGAGCCATCCGGCGGCGACCGCGATGACGATCGCAACCACGCCGTACAGGGTCGATTCCTGATGCGCGAGATTGAACACGCTCTCCTCCAGCCCGACCTTTTTGACGACCAGCGTGGACTCCTTTTGCGCGACCAGCTTACCACGGTCGAAGAGAAAGACGTGCACGCCGTAGGGGCCGGTGGGCACAATGGCCGGGAAGATGGCGGTGGTGCGGAACAAGCGCTCGCCCTGCACCGAGACCCCGCGCGGGTGGTAGCCGTAAAGCCCTTGCCGGCTCCTGTTGCGCATCAGCCCGTCGCGGAACGGCGCCACCCGCACGGCCGGAAAGTCGGTGCTGCCGGCGAGGCTGGGCGTGCCCGCGGAAATTCCGTTGGCGGCGAGGGTCTCGGGCGCCGCGATCTTCTCGAGCGGCCGGGTCGAGGCGACGTGGTAATAGGCCGGAACCCCGCGGAAGACGATGGAGTCGGCGTTGACCCAGACGCCGGCGACGCGCGCGCGGCGACGCACCACCACGTCGCGGAACGGCCCCCGCAGCACGACCACCACGTCGCCGCGCTCTTGCTTGGCGCCGAACAGCAGCAGCTCGGTGCCGGTGAACCCGGTGGTGATCGCGATCTCGTCGTCGGACAGATCGACCACCAGCTTCTCGGCCGGCGAGGCGGGCCCTGCCGGGAAGGCCCACAGCAGCGCGGCGAGCAACAACGCGGACAGGCGGGTCGCGCTCATTCCTGCCCTCCCGGCACGCCGACCCCGAACATGTCATCCGGTGTCGCAACCAGCCCCCAGGCGACCCGCACGCACACCGCGAGCACGATCAGGCCGAGCAGGATCCTGAGTTGCTCGCCGCGCAGCCTGGAGGACACCCGGGCGCCGATCTGGGCGCCGATGACGCCGCCGGTCAACAGGAACAGAGCGAGGATGATGTCGACCGTCTGGTTGTTGATCGCCTGCAGCAATGTGACATTGGCGGTGACGAACACGATCTGGAACAGCGACGTCCCGACCACGATCGAGGTCGGCATGCCGAGCAGATAGATCATCGCCGGCACCATCACGAACCCGCCGCCCACGCCCATGATGGCGGCGAGCACGCCGACCAGGAGGCCGATCGTGAACGGCAGCAGCGCGCTGATATAGAGCTTGGAGGCGCGGAATCGCATCTTCAGCGGCAGGCCGTGCACCCAGTAATGATGGTGGAGCTTCCTGCGCGGCGCCGCCGGGTTGCGCTGGCGCTGCCAGGCGCGGACGCTCTCGAACACCATCAGCGCGCCGACGATGCCGAGAAACACCACATAGGAGACCGAGATCACGAAATCGATCTGGCCGATCCCGCGCAGCGCGGTGAACAGCCAGACGCCGAGGCTCGACCCGACGAAACCGCCGGCGAGCAGCACCAGCCCCATCTTGATATCGACATTGCGGCGCCGCCAATGGGCGAGCGCGCCGGAGACCGAGGCGGCGACGACCTGGTTGGCCTCGGTCGCCACCGCCACCGCGGGCGGGATGCCGATGAAGATCAGCAGCGGCGTCATCAGGAACCCGCCGCCGACCCCGAACAGCCCCGACAGGAAGCCGACGCCGCCACCGAGACCCAGAAGCACCAGGACGTTGACCGATATTTCCGCGATCGGCAGGTAGATTTGCATCGTCCGGTCTCAGCCTGCCCGGCCTACCGGGCGGCCAGGCCGACGATCTCGTGGACCTCATCGACCACCGGGTCGGCGATTTCGGCGGCCCGTTCCGCGCCGGCGGCGAGCACCGAATCGACATAGCCGGGATCGGCCATCAGCCGCCGCAGCTCGGCCGCGATCGGCGACAGCACGGCGATGGCGAGCTCGCTCAGCGCGGGTTTGAAGGCGGCGAAGCCCTGCCCGCCATATTCCGCGAGAACGTCACCGGCGCTGCGGTCGGCGAGCGCCGCGAAAATGCCGACCAGATTGGCCGCCTCGGCGCGCCCGGCGAGCCCATCCGGCGAGTCGGGCAGCGGCTCGGCATCGGTTCGCGCGCGGCGGATCTTGTGCGCGATCGTGTCCGCGTCGTCGATAAGATTGATGCGCGAGGCGTCCGAGCCGTCGGACTTGCTCATCTTCGAGCCGCCGTCGCGCAGGCTCATCACCCGGGCCGCCTCGCCGAAGATCAGCGGCTCGATGAGCGGGAAGAACTCGGTGCCGAAATCGCGGTTGAACTTCTGCGCGATGTCGCGGGTGAGCTCCAGATGCTGCTTCTGGTCCTCGCCGACAGGCACATGGGTCGCCTTGTAGGCGAGGATGTCGGCGGCCATCAGGCTGGGATAGACGTAGAGCCCGACGCTCGCGTTCTCGCGCTGCTTGCCCGCCTTCTCCTTGAACTGGGTCATCCGGTTGAGCCAGCCGAGCCGCGCGACGCAGTTGAAGATCCAGGCCAGCCTGGCATGGGCGGCAACGCGGCTCTGGTTGAAGATGACGCTGCGCTCGGGATCGATGCCGGCGGCCATGAAGGTCGCCGCGCATTCGCGAATATTCCGCGTGAGCTCGGCAGGATCCTGCCAGACGGTTATCGCGTGCAAATCGACCACGCAGTAGATGCAGTCGTTGTCGTCCTGCAGGCGGACGAAGTTGCGGATGGCGCCGAGGTAATTGCCGAGATGCAGGTTGCCGGTCGGCTGGACACCCGAAAAGATTCGCTTCAAGGCCGGAACTCCACACCTTCATGCGGCGGGGAAGGCGGGTTATCCCCTCATCGCCGGGAAGGGTCAAGCCCTGCGCCGGGCGAGGATTCCGCGGATCTCCGCGATCTCCACGGCGCCGAGGGCAAATGCGGCGGCGGCATAGACCAGCTTGCCGGCGCCGATCAGAAGAACCAGCGCGAGCGCCCTTTGCAGAACGGTCCCGGCGAATAGCGGCGCCAGCGCCTCGAGGCCGGCCAACAGCACCGCGGTCATGACGACGGTCGCGAGGGCAATCCGCGGCAGCCGCCTCCGCAGCCGGCTGTCCATCCCGAACTGGCCGCGGCGGCGCAGGACGAATGCCAGCAGGAAGGCGTTGAGCCAGGAGGCGGCCGATGTCGCGAGCGCGAGCCCGACATGCTGGAGGGGAACCAGCAGGGCGGCGCTCAGGGCGATATTGGCGGCGACGGAGACCAGGGCGATCTTGACCGGGGTCGTCACATCCTCGCGCGCGAAGAAGCCGGGGGCCAGCACCTTGACCAGGACGAAAGCCGGCAGCCCGAGGGCGAAGGCGGCGAGCGCCGAAGCCGTCGCCGCGGTCGCGTCGGCATCGAAAGCGCCGCGCTCGAACAGGACGGCGACGATCGGCCCGGGCATCACGATCAGCGCCGCCGCCGCCGGCAGCGTAAGCAACAGGGAGAACTCCAGCGCCCGGTTGAAGCTCGCCTGGCCGCCGGCCTCGTCGCCCTCGCGGAGCTGGCGCGACAATAGCGGCAGCAGCGCCGTGCCGACCGCGATGCCGATGACGCCGAGAGGGAGCTGGTAGATCCGGTCGGCGTAATAGAGATAGGAGATCGCGCCGGTCGGCAGGAGCGAGGCGAGGATCACCCCGATCACCAAATTTATCTGCTGCACCCCGGCGCCGATGGCGCCCGGCAGGATCTTGGCCATGAGCCGCTTCACCGGGGGCGTCAGGCGCGGCCGCGGAAGGCGGAAAACCACGCCGGCGCGGCGGCACGCCTCGATCAGCCAAAGGAACTGGATGACGCCGGCCGCGAACACGCCCCAGGCGAGCGCATGGCCCGGCGTGTCCAGCATCGGCGCGAGCCCGATCAGGCAGAGGATCAGGCTGAGATTGAGCAGGATGGGCGCCGCCGCCGCCGCCGCGAACCGGTCGAGCGCGTTGAGCACGCCGCCCAGCTGCGAAACCAGCGAGACGAACAACAGATAGGGAAAGGCGATCCGGGCGAGTTCGACGGCGAGGTCGAATTTATCCGGATCGGCGGCGAAACCCGGCGCGAAGAGATACATCGCCCACGGCATGGCGATCTGCATCGCGGTGCAGAAGACCAGCAGAACCACGACGAGCACCGAAAGCACGCGCTCGCAGAAATGCCTGGCGGCGTCGGCGCCGTCTTCGGTCAGGATGCGCGTGAAATGGGGAATGAAGGCGGCCGCAAACGCCCCTTCGGCGAACAGCCGCCGGAAGAAATTGGGCAGCTTGAACGCAACGAAGAACGCATCCGCCACCGGCCCCGCGCCGAGCAGCGCGGCAATCAGGATGTCGCGGACGAAGCCGAGAACGCGGCTGGCCAGGGTGTAGCCGCCGATTGTGGCGATCGCGCTCAGCAGTCTCATGCGGTGTCCCGGCGTGCCGCGCGCAACGGGCGCAGGATCAGGGTCCGGCCGGCGCGGCGGCCTCTTGCCTGGCCGGGCCGGCGGTCTCTCCGGCGACGGCGGCGATGGAGGACAGCGCTTCGAGCAACGCCTTGCGGATCCTTTCGAGCTTGACCTCGTGGGTGACCTTCAGCCCGAAAACATCCTTGATATAGAACACGTCGACGGCGGATTCGCCGTAGGTGGCGATCTGGGCGCTGCCGATCTGGACCTCCTCGCCGCTCAGCGCGCGGGTCAGGGCGTAGAGCAGGCCGGGCCGGTCGCGGCCGTTGACCTCGACGACCGTATGGGTCGCGCTCGCGGTGTTGTCGATGATCACCCGCGGCTCGACGGTGAACACGTTGTCGCGCTTTTCTCCCTGCTTGCGGATCATCTCCTCGAGCTCGCGCATCGGCCGCATCCGGCCGGTGATCGCATGCTCGATATTGGCCTCCAGCCGGGCGAGCCGGTCGCGGCTCCCGATCGGCTGGTCGCGGCCGTCCTGGACCCAGAAGGTGTCGAGCGCCATGCCGTCGGTCATGGTGAAGATCTTGGCGTCGACGATATTCGCGCCGGAGACCGCGATGGCGCCGGCGATATGGGAGAACAGGCCGGAATGGTCGGGGGCGTAGACCGTCACCTCGGTCGCCTCGCGGTAACGATCGATCCGGGTGTCGATGGAAAGCGGCGTTGCCGATCGCGTCACCGCGCGCACCAGCCGCGCATGGCGGGCCAGCGCTTCGGTCGGGTGGGACAGCCAGTAAGCGGGGTAGCCGCTTTCCAGATGGGTTTCGATTTCCCGCGGCGCGAAATCGTCGAGCGCGGCCGCCAGGTTCTCCTTCGCCCGCTCGATCCGGTACCCGTGCCCCGCGGCCGCCATGCCGCCGGTCATCGCCTCCTCGGCCGCGTAGTAGAGATCGCGCAACAGCGCCGCCTTCCAGGCGGTCCACACGCCGGGGCCGACCGCGCGGATGTCGGCGACCGTCAGCACCAGCAGCAGTCGCAGCCGTTCCAGCGACCGCACCGTCTCGACGAAATCGCTGACCGTTTTGGGGTCGTTGACGTCGCGCCGGAACGCCGTGTTGCTCATCACCAGATGCTGACGCACCAGCCAGGCCGTGGTCTCGGTCTCCTCCGGCGTGAGCCCGACCCGGGGACAGAGCCGGAGCGCGACCTGCTCGCCGATCTCGGAATGATCGCCGCCCCGCCCCTTGCCGATGTCGTGCAGCAGAACCGCCATGTAAAGCGCGCGGCGCGACTGCACCGTCTGCACCACCTCGGTCGCGATCGGCATTTCCTCGGCGAACGCCCCGTCCTCTATCCCTCTCAGGATCCCGATCGCCATGATCGTGTGCTCGTCGACCGTGAAGACGTGATACATGTCGTGCTGCATCTGGGCCACGACCCGGCCGAAATCGGGGATGAAGCGCCCGAACACGCCCGCCTCGTTGAGCTGCCGCAGGATCCGTTCGGGGTTCTTTGGCGACGTCAGCATGTCGAGGAACAGCCGGTTCGCCTCGGCATCCTCGCGCAGCCCGTCGACCAGCCGCAGGTTGCGCGTCATCGCGCGGAGCGCGCGCGGGTGGATATCGATACCCCGATCCTGCGAGGTATGGAACAGCCGCAGGATTTCGATCGGCCGCTCGACGAACCTGGCCCCGCGGGCGAGCGCGAGCCGTCCGCTTTCAATCGCCAGGCCGTCCGGCGCCCGCTGCAACAGGCCGAGCTTCGGCAAGGCGAAGCGCGAACGCCGGCTGTGCTCGATTTCGAGCGCCGCGCAGAAGATCCCGGTCAGATCGCCGACCTCCTTCACCGTCAGGTAATAGTGCTTCATGAAGCGTTCGACGCCGCGCGCCCCGGCATGGTCCTTGTAGCCGAGCAGGGCGCCGATCTCGGGCTGCCGGTCGAAGGTGATCCGGTCGTCGCCGCGCCCCGAGAGGTAATGGAGGCGGCAGCGTACGGTCGACAGGAAACGTTGCGCCTTGGCGAAACGGGCGGCTTCGCTCGCCCGCAGCACCCCGCGATCGACCAGATCCGACACCTCGCGCACGGGGTGAAGGTATTTGGCGATCCAGAACAGCGTGTGCAGGTCGCGCAACCCGCCCTTGCCGTCCTTGACGTTGGGTTCGAGCACATAGCGCGAGCCGCCCATCCGCCGGTGGCGTTCGTCGCGCTCGGCGAGCTTGGCCTCCAC
Organism: Alphaproteobacteria bacterium; assembly: GCA_965205995.1. Classification (GTDB taxonomy): domain Bacteria; phylum Pseudomonadota; class Alphaproteobacteria; order MPNO01; family MPNO01; genus MPNO01. Next base: position 3,672,439 of record OZ242200.1, read on the forward strand.
GAAGGCCCGTTCGGAGCCCTTCACGACCTCCTTGCGGAACCGCGTGCGAAGCTGGTCGAAGAGCGGCTTTTCGCCCCAGACGAAACGGGATTCGAGGATCGAGGTGCGGATCGTCAGGTCTTTCCTGGAAAGCCTTACGCATTCCTGGATCGTCCGCGTTGCATGGCCGACCTTGAGACCGAGATCCCACAGCATGTAGAGCACGTATTCGATCACCTGCTCGTTGCGCGGGGTACTCTTGAAAGGCAGCACGAAGAGCAGGTCGATATCGGAGCAGGGCGCGAGCTCGCCGCGGCCGTAGCCGCCGACGGCGGCGATGCAGAGATGCTCGCCGGCGGTCGGGTTGGACGCGCGGTAGGCCCGGTTGGCGGCAAGGTCGTAGATGACGCGGATGAGCTGGTCCATGAGAAAGGACTGCTCTCGCAGGGTCCGCGGGCCGCCGCCGCGCACGGCCTCGAAACGCCGGCGGATCTCCGCCTTGCCGTCCTCCAGGCTGCGTTTGAGAATGTCGAGCGCATCGCGGCGCTGGACCCCGGCCGCCTTTCCGTCATCGAGCAGAATGTCGAGCTCGGCGTTGAGCGCGCCGCGGTCGATGATCGCCCGTTGTCGCAAAATCCGTGCCATCGGCCGACTATAGCGCGTCCGCCGCCTTGCCGTATCGCGCGATTGGCGGGCGCGCGCTCACAGCATCGCCCGTATGCGATAGAGCAGATCGAGGGCTTCGCGCGGTGTGATCTCGTCCGGATTGACGGCGGCAACCGCCTCCTCGACCGCCGAAGGGGGCGCGGGCGGGAGCGCGGCGGAGAACAGCGGCAGGTCATCGGCGAGCCGGACGAGCGCGCCCGACTGCTCGCCCCGTTCGAGTGTCTCCAGCACCGCCTCGGCCCGCGCCAGGGCGCCCTCCGGCAGCCCGGCGAGCCGCGCCACATGGACACCGTAGGACCGGTTGGCGGCGCCCGGCACCACCTCGTGCAGGAAGACGATCTCTCCTTGCCACTCCTTGACCCGCATGGTGACGCATTTGAGCGCCTCGAGACGGCCCTTGAGCGCGGTCAATTCGTGGAAATGGGTGGCGAACAACGCGCGTGTCCGGTTGAGATCGTGCAGGTGCTCGAGCGTCGCCCAGGCGATGGAAAGCCCGTCGAAGGTTGCGGTGCCGCGGCCGATCTCATCGAGGATGACCAGACCGCGCGGGCCTGCCTGGTTGAGGATCGCCGCGGTCTCGACCATCTCGACCATGAAGGTCGAGCGCCCGCGCGCGAGGTCGTCGGCCGCGCCGACGCGGGAGAACAGGCGGTCGACGACGCCGATCCGCGCCGCCTCGGCCGGCACGAAGGAGCCGATCTGCGCGAGGATGGCGATCAACGCGTTCTGGCGCAGGAACGTCGATTTGCCCGCCATATTGGGACCGGTCACCAGCCACAGGCGCTGCCCGGGCCCGAGATCGCAGTCATTGGGGACGAAGGCGGCCTCGGCGTCGCGCTCGAGGAACGCCTCGACGACGGGGTGGCGGGCACCGGTGACGGCGAAGTCGAGGCTGTCGTCGACCACCGGGCGGACATAGCGGCGCGCGACCGCCAGCTCGGCGAGCGCCGCGGTGACGTCGATCTCGGCGAGCGCGGACGCGGTCCGGGCGATCGTCTCGGCGCATGCGGTCACCCGGGCGGTCAGCGCCTCGAAGATCTCGATCTCGCGCGCCAGCGCCTTGTCGGACGCGGTGGCGAGTTTCTCTTCGAGCTCGCCGAGGGCGACGGTGGTATAGCGGCGCGCACTGGCCAGGGTCTGGCGGTGAATGAAGCCGTCATGGCCGGCGATGGCGGCTTCGTGGGTCGGTGTCACCTCGACGAAATAGCCGAGCACGTTGTTGTGACGGATCTTGAGCGAGGCGATGCCGGTCGCGTCGACATATCGTTTCTGGAGATCGGCTATGAGCCGCCGGCTGCCGTCGCGCAGCGCACGAAGTTCGTCCAATGCCGCGTCGTGGCCGGCCGCGACGAAGCCGCCATCGCGGGCGAATAGCGGCAGGTCGGGCCCCAGCGCCTCGTCGAGCGCCGCGATCGTAGCCTGGTGACCGGTGAGCGCGGCGGCGGCGGCGGCGAGATCCTCGGGAGCCGCGCCCGGCCCGCCGCCGAGCAGCGCGAACACGGTTTCGGCCCGCGACAGCGCATCGCCCACCGCGGCGAGATCGCGCGGCCCGCCCCGGCCCAGCACCAGGCGCGTCATCGCCCGCTGCAGATCGGGACAGGCGGCAAGCGCCTCGCGGCAGGCGGGGCGCAGCGCCGCGTCCATGGCGAAATGCTGCACCGCGTCCAGCCGGCGGGCGATCGCCTCGCTATCGGTCAGGGGCGCGCCGAGGCGCTCGGCGAGCGCGCGGGCGCCGGCGCCGGTGACGGTCAGATCGATGACCGCGAGCAGCGAGCCTTGGCGCTCGCCGGAGAGCGACCGCGCGATCTCGAGATTGCGCCTTGTGGCGGCATCGATTTCCATCGCCGCGCCCGGTCCCAGCCGGCGCGGCGGCTCGACCCGCGGCAGCCGGCCCTGCTGGGTCAGCGCGACATAGTCGAGCGCTGCCCCGCATGCGGCGATCTCGGCGCGCGAGAAGGCACCGAAGGCATCGAGCGAACGGACCCCGTAATGGGCTTCGAGCCGCCGCCGGCCGGAAACGCTGTCGAAGCGCGCGCCCGGCAGCGGCGTGGGCAGGCCGTCCCAGCCGTCCAGCGCGGCGCCGATTTCCGGCCGCCCCGCCAACCGGTCGGGAAAGATCAGCTCGCCCGGATCGACCCGCGCCATCGCCTCGGCGACCATGCCCGCATCGAGCGGCTGGACCTGGAAGGCGCCGGTCGAGATGTCGATCCAGGCGAAGCCCAGAACCCCTTCGGCCTCGGCGAGGGCGGCAAGGTAGTTGTGGCGCCGGGCCTCCAGCAGGGAATCCTCGGTCAGGGTGCCCGGGGTCACCACGCGGACCACCGCGCGGGCGACCACGGCCTTGGCGCCGCGCTTGCGCGCCTCGGCGGGGTCTTCCGTCTGTTCGCAGACCGCCACCCGGAAGCCCTTGCGGATGAGGCGCTGCAGATAGGTGTCCGCGGCGTGGACCGGCACGCCGCACATCGGCACATCGGCATCCCGGTGGCGTCCACGGCGGGTCAGCGTGATATCGAGCGCCTTCGCCGCCGCCACCGCGTCGTCGAAGAACAGCTCGTAGAAATCGCCCATGCGGTAAAACAGGAGGCAGCCCGGATTGGCCTCCTTGACCGCGAGATACTGCACCATCATCGGAGACGGGGTGCCGGCGCGCGCGGAACCGTTCCCGACGGCAGTTTCGCCTTCCGGACGCGGGCGCTTCTCTTCGCGCTCCCCGGCTGCGTCGGTCATGGTCATCCGAAACCCTATCACGGCGCGCGCGCCGCCAACCAGACGCGCCGCTTGGCGATGGCGGCGGGAGCCGGTAGCATCGTCGCCGCGGTGAGGTGAAGGGCCGGCCCGGCGACGATATGGACAGCCATCCGGTACCAAGGCGCGCGCTGTACTGGGCGCTCGCGGTTCTCGCCGGGCCTTTCGTCGGCGTGCTGCTGGTGCTGGTGCTGGCGGGAGAGGTGGCGCTGGGCGCGGCGGCGGTTGCCGCCATCGTCGCCACCGCCGCGCTCTGGGCGCCGGTCAGGCGGCATCTCTCGGGCCTCGCGCGGGTGGCCGACCGGCTGAACCGCCTCGATGCCGGCGGCGCGCCGGAGCGGCTCCATCTCGAATCCCCGCTGGTTTCGCGCAGGCTCGCCTCCGCGTTCGCCGATTCGACGGCCGCGCTGCACCAGCGGCTCGGCGATCTCGCGGCCAGCAGCGCCTCGGCCGAGATCGTGCTCGACAACCTGCCCGACCCGGTGATCGCGATCGACGGTGCGCGGCGGATCGTGCGCGCCTCGCGCGGGACGACGGCGATCCTGGGGGCCGATCCGGTGGGCGCCGACCTGGTCGCGGCGCTGCGCGATCCCGGGGTTCTGGAAGCCGCCGAAAGGGTGATCGCCACCGGCGCTGCGGAGGAGATCGACTTCCACATCGCCGGATCCGATCTCGAATTCGCCGCCCGCATCGCTGCGCTTCCGGAACCGGCGCCCGACGGAACCGTCGCCCTGATCGCGGTGACCGATGTGACCGCGATCCGGCGCCACGGGCGCACGCGCGCGGATTTCGTCGCCAATGCGAGCCATGAGCTCAGAACCCCGATATCGGTGCTGCTCGGCTGCATCGAGACGTTGCGCGGCCCCGCCCGGGAGGACAAGGCGGCGTCCGACCGCTTCCTGGAGATGATGGGCGCACAGGCCGAGCGGATGAACCGGCTGGTCAACGACCTCTTGTCGCTCTCCAAGATCGAGCTCAACGAGCATTTTCCACCGTCTACGACGGTTTCGCTGGCTTCGGTGATCACCCCCGTCGTCGATTCCATGCAATTCGCCGCGGAGTCGCGCCGCATCGAAATATCCATCGAGAGCGCGATCGCCGAGCCGGCCGTCATCGGCGACCGCGACGAGCTGACCCAGCTGTTCCAGAACCTGATCGACAACGCGATCAAGTACGGCGCGGAAGGCTCGTCGATCGGGATCGCCATCGGCGGCGGAACGCTGGAAAGCCCGGGCGACCGGGCGCAGGAGATCGACGCCATCCGGATCGCGATCGAGGACCAGGGGGAGGGCATCCCGGCGGAGCATCTGCGGCGGCTGACGGAGCGGTTCTACCGGGTCGACACGGCGCGCTCGCGCGAGATGGGCGGCACCGGGCTGGGGCTGGCGATCGTCAAGCATATCGTCAACCGGCACCGCGGCGGCCTCGACATCGAGAGCGAACTCGGCGTCGGCAGCGTGTTCGCCGTCAGCTTGCCCCGCGCCCCGGCGGGAACGGAGCCTGCCGAGATGTCCGCTGTCATCAAATCGTAACAAAAGCTTCATATCGAGGTCTTCCTGGACGCGTAGGACCGTCGGCGTCCAGGGTAGACAAGGCCCGGCCTGACAAGCCGAACAGAGATTCATGCTGCCTCGACACCCACGAATTCGAGACGGAGATTTCATGAACAAGCACATCTTGCTCGCTGTTGCGGCGGCGGCCACCTTCGCGGTTGCGACCGCCGCCCAGGCACGCGATCAGATCCGCATCGTCGGCTCCTCGACGGTCTTCCCCTTCTCGACCACGGTCGCCGAACAGTTCGGCAAGTCGACCAGGTTCAAGACGCCGGTGGTCGAGAGCACCGGTTCGGGCGGCGGTCTCAAGCTGTTCTGCGGCGGCGTCGGCGTTCAGCACCCGGACGTCACCAACGCCTCGCGCCGGATCAAGAAGTCCGAGGTGGCGCGCTGCGCCAGGAACGGCGTCAAGGCCATCACCGAGGTCAAGATCGGCTATGACGGCATCGTGCTCGCCAACTCCAACAAGGCCAAGCCGACCGAGATCGGCCTGAAGCAGCTGTTTCTCGCCCTGGCCAAGTCGGTGCCGGCGGACGAGACCGGCGCCACGCTGAAGAACAACCCCTACAAGATGTGGAGCGACATCGACCCGTCGCTTCCCGGGCGCAAGATCGAGGTCCTCGGGCCGCCGCCGACTTCCGGCACGCGGGACGCCTTCGTCGAGCTCGCCATGGAAGGGGGCTGCAAGACGTTCCCCGCGATCAAGGCGATGAAGAAGACGGACAAGAACCGCTACAAGGCGATCTGCCACGGCATCCGTGAAGACGGCGCCTTCATCCAGGCGGGCGAGAACGACGTGCTGATCATCCAGAAGCTGGTCGCCAACCCGAACGCTTACGGCATCTTCGGCTTCAGCTTCCTGGATTCGAACGCCGACAGGATCCAGGGCACGGTGGTGAACGGCGTCGCGCCCGAGTTCGAGACCATCTCGAGCGGCCAGTACCCGGTGTCGCGCTCGATGTATTTTTACGTCAAGCAGGCGCATGTCGGCGTCATCCCGGGCATCAGGGAATATGTGGGCGAGTTCACCGCCGAGCGCGCCTGGGGGCCGGAGGGTTATCTCGTCGACAAGGGTCTGATTCCGCTGCCCGACGCGGACCGCAAGAAGGTCCACCAATCCGCGATGAGCGGCGCGAAGCTCTCCATGTAGCTGCGTAGCGGCCGGGCGGCGGGCGCCGCCGCCCGGCCGGCTTTTCCCGCGATCGACCCCGGCAGCCGAAAGCGAACAAACCGGTCATGTCTCCGCTTTCACTGATCGCCGCCCTGCTCGCGCTTTCGATCTTCGGCTACTATTTCGGCCGCCGGCGGGCCCTCGCAATGGCCGGCGGCCGCAGCCGGTCGCTGCACTCACGGCCGGGCTATTACGGCACCTATGTCGCGCTGTGGTGCGCCATACCGGCGCTCGGCATCCTCGCCGTCTGGCTGCTGGCCCAGCCCATTGTCACCGAGAGCATCGCGATCGCCGCCCTTCCCGAGGCGATGCGCGACCTCGGACCGGACCGGATGTCGCTCCTGCTCAACGACATCCGCAACGCCGCCGACGGCACCATCCCGGCGGACAGCACGGCCCCGGCGGCGGCGGCGGCGGCGGCTCATCTCAACCGCCTGGATGCGATCGGCAACGGCGCGCTCGCGGTGATCGCGATCGTGCTGGCCCTGGCCGGGCTCGCCTTCGCGCGGAGCCGCCTCGCGCCGACGCTCAGGGCGCGGAACCAGGTCGAGAAAACCATCGACATCCTGCTTATCGCGTGCTCGTCGATCGCGATTCTGACGACCATCGGCATCGTGCTCTCGCTGGTGTTCGAGTCGATACGGTTCTTCGGCCAAATCTCCTTCTTCGACTTCGTCTTCGGCACCGTATGGAGCCCGCAGATCGCGCTGCGGGACGACCAGGTCGGCTCCGCCGGTGTGTTCGGGGCGATCCCGCTATTCGCCGGAACGTTGCTGATCACCGCGATCGCCATGCTGATCGCCGTGCCCGTCGGTCTGCTCTCGGCGATCTATCTTTCCGACTACGCCGATATCAGGGTGCGCGGCGCGGTCAAGCCGGTGGTCGAGATCCTGGCCGGCATCCCGACCGTGGTCTACGGCTTCTTCGCCGCGCTCACCGTCGCGCCCGCGCTCCGCGGGATCGGCGAATCGATCGGGCTCGACGTCGCCTCCGAGAGCGCGCTGGCCGCCGGAACGGTGATGGGGATCATGATCATCCCGTTCATCTCCTCGCTGTCGGACGACGTCATGAACGCGGTCCCCCGGTCGCTCCGCAGCGGGTCGCTCGCGCTGGGCGCCACCAAGTCCGAGACGATCAAGCGGGTGATCCTGCCGGCCGCGCTGCCCGGCATATTCGCCGCCTGCCTGCTCGCGGTGAGCCGGGCGATCGGCGAGACGATGATCGTGGTGATGGCGGCCGGACTCGCCGCCAACCTGACCGCCAACCCGTTCGAGGCGGTGACCACGGTGACGGTGCAGATCGTCACCCTGCTGATCGGCGACCAGGAATTCGACAGCGCCAAGACCCTGGCCGCGTTCGCGCTCGGCCTGGTCCTGTTCGCGATCACCCTGGCCATGAACGTCGTCGCCCTGCACGTGGTGCGTAAATACAGGGAGCAATATGACTGACGCGGCAGACGCGATAGGGGCGGGACAGCGTGATCCGGCAGCGAACCGGCCGGCGCTCGACAACCGCCGGCTGCGCCGCCGCTACGCCGCGGAGCGGCGCTTCAAGGCTTACGGCGTCGTCGCGGTGGCGGTCGCCTTGATCGCGCTGGTCTGGCTCCTGTTCAGCATCGTCGGGCAGGGCTATCAGGCGTTCGTCCACACCTACGTCAAGCTCGACGTGTCGTTCGATGCGCAACGGCTCGACCCGTCGGGCGGCAACACGACGGAGACCCTCGCCCGGGCCAATTACGGGGCGCTCTACAAGACAGCGCTGCGCGGCCGGTTCGGGGACGTGAAAAAGCGCCGCGACCGGCGCGCGCTCTATGCGCTGTTGAGCCAGGGCGCGGAGGACGACCTTCGCGACATGGTGATGTCGGACCCCTCGATCATCGGCACGAGCAAAGAGGTCTGGCTGACCGCATCCGATCATGTCGACATGCTGGTCAAGGGCAAGATCGAACGCGAACGCCCGGAACGCGAACGCCCGATCAAGGACAAGCAGCTCGCCTGGATCGACGCCCTGATGGCCGACGACCGGGTCGAGACGAGGTTCAATACCCGGTTCTTCTCGGCCGGCGCCTCGCGCGAGCCCGAACTCGCCGGCATCTGGGGCGCCATCATGGGCTCGTTCTTCACCATGATGGTGACGCTGCTGCTGTCCTTCCCGGTCGGCGTCGGGGCGGCGGTATTTCTCGAGGAATTCGCGCCCAAGAACCGCTGGACCGACTTCATCGAGGTCAACATCAACAACCTCGCCGCGGTGCCGTCGATCGTCTTCGGGCTGCTCGGGCTGGCGGTGATCCTCAATTTCTTCGGGGTGCCGCGCTCGGCGCCGCTCGCCGGCGGCATGGTGCTGGCGCTGATGACGCTGCCGACCGTCATCATCGCGACCCGCGCCGCGCTCAAGGCGGTGCCGCCCTCGATCCGCGAGGCGGCGCTCGGCATCGGCGCATCGAAGCTCCAGGTGATCACCCACCACGTGCTGCCGCTGGCGCTGCCCGGCATCCTGACCGGCACCATCATCGGCATGGCCCAGGCGCTCGGCGAGACCGCGCCGCTCCTGATGATCGGCATGGTCGCCTTCATCGTCGACATTCCGACCGATCCGCTGAGCCCGGCCACCGTGCTGCCGGTGCAGATCTATCTCTGGAGCGACATGCCGGAGAGGAGTTTCGTCGAGAAGACGAGCGCCGCGATCATGGTCCTGCTGGGTTTCCTGGTAATCATGAATGCGGTTGCCATTTATCTGAGACGAAAGTTCGAAAGACGCTGGTAGGCGCGGCTGCGGGCCCGCCGGGCGGAGGGGAACAGTGAACGAAACGACAGCGGCGGCGCGGACCGCGAGCCCAACCGCCGAGACGAGCGCTCAGCCGGAGCGGCGGAACGAGCCCGAGACCAAGATCGAGGCGACCGGGGTCGGCGTATTCTACGGCGACAAGGAGGCGCTGAGGAACGTCGATATCGACATCCCGGCGAACCAGGTGACCGCGCTGATCGGTCCGTCGGGCTGCGGCAAGTCGACCTTCCTGCGCTGCCTCAACCGGATGAACGACGTCATAGAAGGCTGCCGCGTGGTCGGCAGGATGACACTCGACGGGGAGGACATCTACGATCCGAGCCTCGACGTGGTGCTGCTGCGCGCGCGCGTCGGCATGGTCTTCCAGAAGCCCAACCCGTTCCCCAAGTCGATCTACGACAACGTCGCCTACGGGCCGCGCATCCACGGTACCGCGGGGACCCGCGCCGAGCTGGACGATATCGTCCAATCGAGCCTCGACCGCGCGGGGCTGCTGGACGAGGTCAAGGACCGCATCGACGAGCCCGGAACCGGCCTCTCCGGCGGCCAGCAGCAGCGCCTCTGCATTGCCCGCGCGATCGCCATCAGCCCGGAGGTGATCCTGATGGACGAGCCCTGCTCGTCGCTCGACCCCATCGCCACCGCCAGGATCGAGGAGCTGATCGACGAGCTCCGCGAAAACTTCACCATCGTCATCGTCACCCATTCGATGCAGCAGGCCGCCCGGGTGTCGCAGAAGACCGCCTTTTTCCACCTCGGCAATCTGGTGGAGGTCGGCAGCACGGAACAGATCTTCACCAACCCCAGGGACGAACGCACGCAGGGCTACATCACCGGCCGGTTCGGCTAGCCGCACGCCCGACCGCGCGACGGAAGGAAGCACCGCCATGGAAGCCGAACACATCGTCAGGTCCTATGACGAAGAGCTCCGCGACCTGAACGATACGATCGCGCGCATGGGCGGACTCACGGAATCGCAGATCGCCCGCGCGATCGAGGCCCTTGTCACCCGCAACCCGGACCTCGCCGAGATGGTCGTCGCCGCCGATGAGCAGGTCGACGACCTGAACTACGAGATCGACGAGAAGGCGACGGTGCTGATCGCCCTGCGCCAGCCGATGGCGCTCGACCTGCGCACCATCATTTCGGCCCTCAAGATCGCCGCCGATCTCGAGCGCATCGCCGATTATGCCTCCAACATCGCACGCCGCTCGCTGGCGCTCTCGGAAGTCGCGCCGGTGCGGCCGATGCACGCGATCCCGCGGATGAGCCGCCAGGTCCAGCAGATGATCAAGGAGGTGCTCGACGCCTATGTGGAGCGCAATGTCGACAAGGCGATGGCGGTCTGGGCCTCCGACCGCGAGGTCGACGACATGTATACCAGCCTGTTCCGCGAGCTCCTCACCTACATGATGGAGGACCCGCGGAGCATTACGCCCTGCACCCATCTCCTGTTCATCGCCAAACATATCGAGCGCATCGGCGACCATGTCACCAACATCGCCGAGATCATCTACTATCTGGTGGAGGGCACGCGGATGCGCCGGTTGCGGCCGCGCGGCAGCACCGCCGATCACGAAATCGGCGGCGAGGCGGAGTGAGGGCCGCCCGGACCGCCAGACGGGAAGAACGGAGCGCGATGAAACCCGCCGTCCTGCTGGTCGATGACGAAGCGGATCTGGTGACGCTGCTGCGCTACAACCTGGAACGCGCGGGACTCGACGTGGTTACCGCTCCCGACGGGGAGGAGGCGCTGATGGTCGTCGCCGAGCGGCGGATCGATCTCGTGCTTCTCGACTGGATGATGCCGCATATCAGCGGCATCGAGGTGTGCCGCCAGCTGCGCCGGAAACCCGCGACCCGCAACATCCCGATCATCATCCTGACCGCGCGGGCGGAGGAGGCGGACAGGATTCGCGGTCTGGACACCGGGGCCGACGACTATATCTCGAAGCCCTTCTCGACCGATGAGCTGATCGCCCGTATCCGCGCGGTTCTCCGCCGGGTGCGTCCGGCGCTGGCGGAGGAACGCCTCGCCTTCGGCGACATCGAATTGGACCTTGCCGCCCACCGGGTGACGCGGGGCGGGCGCGGGGTCAGGCTCGGGCCGACCGAGTTCCGGCTGCTGCGCTATATGATGGAGCATCCCGGCCGCGTGTTCTCGCGGAACCAGCTGATCGACGCCGTCTGGGGCCACGACATCTATGTCGACACGCGGACGGTCGACGTCCACATCCGGCGGCTTCGCAAGGCGCTCAATGACGGCGGTCAATCGGACGTCATCCGCACCGTCCGGTCGGCGGGCTACGGTCTCCAGGTTTCGCCCGACTGACCGGTCGGCGGCGGGATCCGGCGCCGGGCGACGACCAGGAGCAGGGCCAGGCCGGGCAGCACGGCGAGGGTCGTCAGCACGAAGAACGCCGCCCAGTCGCCGTCCATCCGGTCGACCGCCCAGCCGGAGACGGCGCCGAGCTGGATCCGCGCGAAGTTCCCGATCGAGGCGAGCAGGGCGTATTGGGTCGCGGTGAAACCCCGGTCGCAGAGACTCGACAGGAAGGCGACGAACGCGCTGGTCGCCAGCCCCGCCGTCAGATTGTCGAGGAAGACGGCCGCGGCGAGCAGGCCATGGTCCTTGCCGGTCCAGGCGAGCAGCGCGAACAGGAGGTTGGTCGAGGCCATGGCGATGCCGCCGGCGAACAGCGCCGTGGTGATGCGCAGCCGCGCGCACAGCACACCGCCGAGAAGGACCCCGATCAACGTCGCCGGGAGACCGACGGATTTGGCGTAGTTGGCGATCTCGACCTTGGTGAAGGCGAGGTCGACGTAGAAGACGCCGGCCATCCGCCCGAGCATCGCCTCGCCGAACTTGTAGAAGACGATGAAGGCGATGACGACCAGCGCAAGCCCGCCAAGGCGCCGGAAGAACTCGGCGAAGGGGGCGACGACCGCACGGCCGAGCCACGCGCCGATCCGTTTCGCCGGCGCAGCCGCTGTGCCCGCTGTCGGCTCCGCGGCGAGCAGGGGAACCGCGATCAGGAGCGCCATCAGGCAACCGGCGCCGAGATAGGCGGTCTGCCAGGAGGCGGCGGAGGCGAGATAGAGCGCTCCCGCACCGGAGGCGAAGGCGCCCAGATGCCAGCCGAGCACGGCGACCGCGGCCCCCGCGCCATAGGTTTGGGGATCGAGCACCTCGACCCGGTAGGCATCGATGGCGACATCCTGCGTCGCCGACAGGATCGCCACCGCAAGCGCTGCCGCGGCAAGCGCCGCCGGACGTTCGGTGGGGTCCGTGAGGGCCATCGCGGCGATCGCCAGGCAGAGCAGCGCCTGGCTGGCGACAATCCACGATCTGCGGCGCCCGAGACCGCGGACCAAGGGAAGCCGCGCGTGGTCGAGGATCGGCGCCCACAGGAAATTGATCGCATAGGGCGTGGCGACCGCTCCGAACAGGCCGATCGTGGTGCGGCTGAGCCCCTCCTCGCGCAGCCAGATCGAGAGGGTGGCGAAGACCAGCGACGTGGGTAGCCCGCTCGCCACCCCGAGCGCGAAAATCACCGCGAAGCGGCGGTCGCGATAGACCGCGAGCGCGCTCTTCGCCTGCTCCAGGCCGCGCCGCAGGGCGGGCACGCCCGTCATCGGGTCATTCGGCGGCGCGCTGCGCCCGCTTGCGCGCGTGCGGGTCGAGCAGCGCCTTGCGCAGCCGGATGCTCTTCGGCGTTACCTCGACCAGCTCGTCTCCGGCGATATAGGAGATCGCCTCCTCCAGCCGCAGCCTGCGCGCCGGCGTCAGGCGGATCGCGTCGTCCTTGCCGGCGGCGCGGATATTGGTGAGCTGCTTGGCCTTGAGCGGGTTGACTTCGAGGTCGTTGTTCCGGCTGTGCTCGCCGACGATCATCCCGCGATAGACGCGCTCGCCCGGCTCGACGAAGAGAATGCCGCGCTCCTCGAGATTGTGGAGCGCGTATCCCACCGCTTCTCCGTCGCCGGTGGAGATCAGCGCGCCGCGCCGCCGGTCATCCAGCGACCCGCGATGCGGGCCGTAGCCGTGGAAGACGCGGCTCATCACCCCGGTGCCGCGGGTATCGTTCATCAGGACGCCCAGGAAACCGATCAGCCCGCGCGACGGCGCGATGAAGCCGAGCCGTGTCTTGCCGCCGCCCGACGGGCGCATGTCGGACATTTCTCCGCGGCGGCGGCCGAGCGACTCGACGACGACACCGACATAGGCGTCGTCGACGTCGACGATCACCTCCTCGAGCGGTTCCAGCCGGGCGCCGGTCCCGGGGTCGGCGCGGTAGAGCACGCGCGGGCGCGAGACCGAGAGCTCGAAGCCTTCGCGCCTGAAGGTCTCGATCAGGACGCCGAGCTGCAGCTCGCCGCGGCCGCGCACCTCGATCCCGTCCTCGCCCTCGATCGGCCTGAGATCGATGGCGACATTGCTTTCGGCTTCGCGGAACAGGCGGTCGCGCAGCAGGCGCGAGGTCACCTTGTCGCCGTCGTGGCCGGCGAGCGGCGAATCGTTGATCGTGAACCGCATCGCCAGCGTCGGCGGGTCGACCGGGGTTGCGGCGAGCAGGGCCGGCTGTTCCGCCGTGGCGATGGTATCGGCGACGGTCGCCGTCTTGAGCCCGGCGATGGCCACGATGTCGCCGGCCAGCACCCGCCGGGCGGGTTCGCGCGCGAGCCCGTTGAAGGTCATCAGCTTGGTCATGCGCGCCTGTTCGACCGTCTCGCCGTCGGGGTTGAGAGCCGTCACCGGCATGTTGACCTCGGCCGTGCCGGAGGCGATGCGCCCGGTCAGGATCCGGCCGAGATGGGTGTCGTATTCGAGGATGCTGGCGAGCATGGCGAAGGCGCCGTCCCGGTCGCTCGCCGGCGGCGCGACATTGGTCAGGATGGCATCGAAGAGGGGCTCCATCCCGACCCTCGGCGCTTCCAGCTCGTCCGCCGCCCAGCCCTCCCTGGCGGAGGCGTAGAGGGTCGGAAAATCGAGCTGTTTCTCGTTCGCGCCGAGCACGGCGAACAGATCGAACACCGCATCGACGACCGCGTGCGGCCGGCCGTCGCGGCGGTCCACCTTGTTGATCACCACAATCGGCGCGAGCCCGCGCCCGAGCGCCTTGGCGAGGACGAACTTGGTCTGCGGCATCGGGCCTTCGACGGCATCGACCAGAAGCAGCGCGCCATCCACCATCGACAGGATGCGCTCCACCTCGCCGCCGAAATCGGCATGGCCCGGGGTGTCGACGATGTTGATCTTGGTTCCGCCCCACAGCACGGCGGTGCATTTGGCGAGGATGGTGATCCCGCGCTCGCGTTCCTGGTCATTGGAATCCAGCGCGCGATCGGCCATGCGCTGGTTGGCGCGCACCGCGCCCACGGCGCGGAGCATCGAATCGACAAGCGTCGTCTTGCCGTGATCGACATGCGCGATCAAGGCGATGTTGCGGAGGTCCATGACGGGCGCGTCCTGCCGTGAAGATCCCTGAAAGCGGCCGCTGTTCACGCCTTGGGAAGAAGATCGGCAAGCCGGGCGTGGGGGCGCGCGCCGTAATGGCCGATGACTTCGGCCGCGGCGATCGCCCCGATGCGCCCGCAAAGCGCCGGCTCGTAACCGCGGGTGAGCCCGAACAGCACGCCGGCGGCGTAGAGATCGCCGGCCCCCGTGGTGTCGACGACCTGCGCGACCGGCGCCGCGGTCACTTCGGAGACCTCTCCATCCGCGAAGATCGAGGAGCCGGCGGCGCCTCTGGTGAGCGCCGCGAAAGCGCAATCGGCGCCCGCAAGACGGCATGCCTCGTCGAAGCTGTCGACCTCGTAAAGCGCCGTGATCTCGGCCTCGTTGGCGAACAGGATGTCGATATGGCCGCGCACGAGATGGCGGAACGCGGCGCGGTGGCGCTCGACGCAGAACGGATCGGAGAGCGAGAGCGCGACCTTGCGGCCCGCGCCATGGGCGAGCTCGGCCGCCCTTACGAACGCCGCCTTTGCCTGCTCCTGGTCGAACAAATAGCCCTCCATATAGGTGATCGCGGCCTCGCCGATCAGCCGCGGGTCCACGTCTTCGGGCCCGAAGGCGGTCGAGATGCCGAGAAAGGTGAGCATGGTCCGTTCGGCATCGGGGGTGACGAAGACCAGACAGCGCGCGGTCTCCAGCCCTTCGGCCGCCGCGGGCGAATGGTATTCCACGCCGATTGCCCCGATGTCGTTGCGGAAGACCGCGCCCAGCCTGTCGCCGCCGACCTTGCCGAGAAAGCCGCCTTTGCCGCCGAGCGAGGCGAGCCCGGCGATGGTGTTCGCCGCCGACCCGCCCGAAACCTCGATCCCCTTTTCCAGAAAGTGCCTGAGGGCGGCCGCCCGCTGGGCATCGATCAACGTCGTCGCGCCTTTTCGCAATTCCAGCGCGGCGAGGGTGGCGTCGTCGGTCTGTACCACGACATCGACGATCGCGTTACCGAGGCCAACGGCGTCGAACGGCGCGGGGGCGGCGGCCATGGGGATGTCTCCGGGTGCGGGATGTCGCGGCTGTCGAGCCGCGCCAGTATACTCGCAGCGCCGGGCCGGGCGAACCCGCGCGAACCCGCGCTGGGCCCCAGACACAGTCCGAGTTGCGCCGATGCCCAGGAATTTCCTCCTCGCCGTTCGACAGGCATTCGATCCGACCTTCCGCGTGGTGGCCCTCAAGACGGTCGCGATCTCGGCGGCGTTGTTCGTCGCGCTGATCCTGGCGCTGCGCTGGGCGCTCGACGCGATCGTCCTGATCGGCATCGACTGGCTCGACTGGACGATCAGGGCGGTCGCGGGGGTCGGCGCGGTTGTCGTGGGGGTCATGCTCTTCCCGCTCGTCGCGGCAATCGTCGTCGGGCTGTTCCTCGACGAAATCGCCGACGCGGTCGACGCGAGGCACTATCCCGACAGACCGGCGGCGCCGAGGCAGTCCATTCTTTCCTCGACGGTCTCGACCGCGAAGCTCATCCTGGTCGCCTTGGCGCTCAACATCCTGGCCCTGCCGCTGTATCTTGTACCGGGAGTGAATTTTTTTGTTTTCTACGGGTTGAACGGCTATCTATTGGGCCGTGAATATTTTGAGTTGGTCGCGCTGCGCCGGCTGGAGCCGCGCGCGACGCGGCGCGTGTACAAGAATTCCCGGTGGCGGGTCTTTGTCGGAGGGGTTCTCATCACGCTTCTATTGAGCGTCCCTATCATCAATTGGTTGATGCCCATGATCGCGACAGCGTTTATGGTGCATGAGTTTAACGCCATGGAACGGCGCCAAGCGGGGATTTGAAGTCGCGGTTCGGCCGGATTCGGGGGCAGAACGGATGAACACGCCGTCGGACGCCGACCAGGGGGTATTGGATATGTTCAGTCGTAAAAAGAACGACGCCGAAGAGGCGAATAACGGGGCGGAGGGCGTGTCCGGAGCGGTCCGCGAGACCGCGGACCCGGATGCCGAGGCAACACTCGACGTGCCGTCCAGGGAACCACCGGCGGTAGCGGTGGCGGCAGCGACATCGACGCCTGTCGTCCATGCCCGGCCGGCGCGGCGCACGGCCAAGCCCCCTCAGGAGCCGGTTCGCCGTATCGTTCCCGGCGCCGACAGCGAGGGCAAGTGTCTCGTCGTCAGCCGCAACATCTCGCTCAGCGGCCGGATCAAGTCCTGCGAAAAGCTCATCGTCGAGGGCTCCGTCGAGACCGAGATCGACGGTTGCCGCGAACTGGAAGTCGCCCGGACCGGGGTCTTCAAGGGAAATGCGGAAGTCGAGACGGCGGATATCAGCGGGTCGGTCGAAGGATCCCTGACCGCCCGCGAAATTCTGGTCGTGCGGGCTTCGGGACGCATCCGGGGCAACATCTCCTACGGCCAGCTCGAGGTCGAGCGCGGCGGTATCCTCGTTGGCGAGATCCAGCCCTGCTCGGACGACGATTCGTGCGAGACGGCCCCCGTCCTCGCGGCCGAGTCGCCGGTCGGCTAAACCATTTCCGCCGCCCGCCGATTCCTGTTTGTCGGCGCCTTGGTGGCGACCGTCGCCGGCTGCCGCATCGACGGCCTGGTGAGGCCGCAGCACACCGCGCCCCCCGCCGCCCGCGCCCCGCAGGAACAGCCATTGCCCGCCCTGCCGGGCGGCGGGGAAGCATCGGCCGCGCCGGTCGAGTCCGCCTCCACCGGGGCGCCGCCGCCCGAGCCCGAGCAGGAAGCGGCGCCCGATATCAGCCCCGACAGTCTGCTTGGCCTCGATCGGAAGTCGGTCAGGGCGCTGCTGGGCCGACCGTCCTTCATCCGCCGCGAAAAGCCCATGGAGCTCTGGCGCTACCGCCACGGCGGTTGCGCGCTCGCACTGTTTCTCTACGGCGACACGGCGGGCGGCGCGGATTCCTTCCGGGTTCGTCACGTCGAGTCCTGGGCGCCGGGCGGCGCGGAAACGCCGCCCGGGGCGTGCCTGAACGCCCTTGCCCGGCGCGCCCGGCAGCAACCGACCGGCTAGCTTCAGACAGTCTTGGCCCTGTAGCGACAGAGATCGGCGACGACGCAGGCCGGGCAATCGGGCTGCCGAGCCTTGCAGGTATAGCGTCCGTGCAGGATCAGCCGGTGATGGGCGTGGTCCTTCCAGCGCAAGGGGGTGCGGCGGACCAGGGCGTCCTCGACCGCGCGGACATCCTTGCCAGGGGCGAGGGCGGTCCGGTTGCTGACCCGGAAGACATGGGTGTCGACCGCGATCGTCGGCTGGCCGAATGCGATGTTGAGGACGACATTGGCGGTCTTGCGTCCCACCCCGGGCAGGGTTTGGAGCGCCTCCCGGTCGTCGGGAACCGCGCCGCCGAAATCCGCGACCAGCGCCTCGGACAGCGCGATCACGTTCTTCGCCTTGTTGCGGTAGAGCCCGATGGTGCGGATATGGTCACGCAGCCTGGCTTCGCCGAGCGCGATCATTTTCTCCGGCGTATCGGCGACGGCGAACAGGGGCCCCGTTGCCTTGTTGACTCCGACATCGGTGGCCTGCGCCGACAGGACGACGGCGACGAGCAGGGTGAAATGGTTCCGGTATTCGAGCTCGCCCTTGGGGGCGGGCATCGTCTCGGCGAGGCGGCGGTAGAACGCCTCGACATCGGCGAGCGGCATGGGTCGCGGCATCGCAAGAGACTAGCGCCGCCGCCGCCCGGGTCAATCGGCGGCGACCTCGGAAGCCTTGGCTCGGCCGGCAAACCGGGACTATGATTTGCCGATGAACCCCGAGGCAGAGCCGGTCTTCCACGCGACTCTCGAGCCGCACCGCAGCCTGAGCCCGAGCGGCTTTGTCGTCCTGATGGGCGCGATCGCCGCGGTGGCGTTCGGCGCCGGGCTGGCCTTCGCGCTGGTGGGCGCCTGGCCGGTATTCGGCTTTTTCGGGCTCGACGTTGCGCTGATCTATGTCGCGTTCAAGGCGAGTTACCGCAGCGGCCGCATGCACGAGACGCTGCGCCTGACCGACACCGCGCTTACCGTCGAGCGCGTCGGTCCGGGCCGGCGAAGCCAGTGCTGGCGCTTTCAGCCCTACTGGCTGCGGGTGGAGATGGACGACCCGCCGCGGCACGAAAGCCAGCTCGTCCTGACCTCGCATGGCCGGCGTCTGGCAGTCGGCGGGTTCCTCGCGCCGGAGGAGCGGGTTGAACTCGCGCACGCCCTGAGGGACGCGCTGGAACGCCTCAAACGCCCGCCAATGGCCGCCCGGGCGGCGCAAGATTCGGGTGGCCCGCCGCTCTAGGCGTTCCTATCGTCGGCATCGAACTGCTTGCGGCAAGGAGGCGGCGGATGGACGGGGACGCGACCTACACCAGGATCGAGCGGGCAATCCGCTTTATCGAGGACAACAGGCTCGACCAGCCGGGGCTGGAAGACATCGCCGCGGGCGTCGGGATGAGCCCCTTCCATCTGCAACGCCTGTTCACCGCCTGGGCGGGGGTAAGCCCGAAACTGTTTCTCCGCTATGTCACGCTCGACCACGCGCGCGAGGCGCTGATGGATGCGCGCTCGGTGCTGGACACCGCGCTCGATGTGGGGCTGTCGGGACCGGGCCGGCTCCACGATCTGTTCGTCACTCTGGAGGCGGCGACGCCGGGCGAGGTCGGCGCCGGCGGGTGTGGAATCGAGATCCGCTACGGTCGACATGACGGCCCGTTCGGGCGGTTCCTGGTCGCTGCGACCGAACGCGGCGTCTGCCGCATCGCCTTCGAACAGGAAAGCGAGGATCCGGTGGCGGCGCTCGCCGCCGCCTGGCCCAACGCGCGGCTCGTCGAGGACGCGGCGCATACATGGCGGGTGGCCGGCGAGGCGCTCGCCCGCGGGGGAAGTGCCGGCGCTGCCCCGATCCGCCTTTGGACGCGGGGCACCAATTTCCAGATCAAGGTGTGGGAAGCGCTCCTGCGGGTGCCGCCGGGGCGGCTGGTGCGCTATGGCGACATCGCGCAGGCGATCGGCCGGGCCGGAGCGAACCGCGCGGTCGGGCGGGCGGTCGGCGCCAACCCGATCGCGGTGCTGATACCGTGCCACCGGGTGATCCGGGCTTCCGGCCGGTTCGAGACCGCCTATCGCTGGGGCAGCGCGCGCAAGCGAGCGTTGATCGCGTGGGAAGCCGCCCGCCGGGACCGCGCAGCCTCCGGCGCCGCCGCTTGACCGCTCAGAGGCCGAGCACGTCGGCCATGCCGTAGAGGCCGGGCGGCTGCGTCGCGGCCCAGCGCGCCGCATGCACCGCGCCGCGCGAGAAGATGCGCCGCGAGGAGGCCTTGTGGGTGAGCTCCAGCCGCTCGCCCTCGACCGCGAACACCACCGAGTGGTCGCCCACGACATCGCCCCCGCGGAGCACGGCGAAGCCGATATCGCCCTGCCTGCGTGCGCCGGTATGGCCCTGGCGCGCCATCTGGGACACCGCGTCGAGCGCCACCTTGCGCCCTTCCGCGGCGGCGCGGCCGAGGCCGATCGCGGTGCCGGACGGCGCATCCACCTTGTGCTTGTGGTGCATCTCGACGATCTCGATGTCGAAGCGGTCGTCGAGAATGCCGGCAACCTGCCGCGTGAGCGCGAACAGGATGTTGACCGCGAGGCTCATATTGGGCGCAACGACGATCGGGGCGCCGGCAGCGGCGTCGCGGATCGCCCGTTCCTGCGCGCCGTCGAGCCCGGTGGTGCCGATGACATGCGGCGTTCCCGCCTTCCCCGCCATGGCCGCGTGGCGCGCCGACGCCTCGGGCAGCGAGAACTCGATCGCGACCCGGGCGCGGTCGAAGACCCGGGCCGGTTCGTCGCCGATCGGGATGCCGAGCGCGCCCACGCCGGCGCGCGCGCCCGCGTCTTCGCCGATCGCCGGATGGCCGGCGACATCGGCCGCGGCGACGAGCGTGCAACCCTCGGTATCGAATATCTCCTGGACCACCGCCGCCCCCATCCGGCCGGCCGCCCCGATCACGCCAATTTCCAGATCCGCCATGCCCCCACCCGAAGGATTGGTTCAACGGAACGCATCATAGCCGATCCGCGACCGGGCCGGGTCACGGCCCGCGAGTGCGGAGACCGGGCGGTCAGGTCTTGCGGAACTTGTCGAGCGTGACCACGGTGGAGGTCCCGGGACCGGCTTGCCGCTCTTCTGCGGGCGCGTCTGCCGCTTCGCCCTTGGGCTGCGGTCCGAAGCGGAGGCCGAAATTGACCGCGGGATCCATGAAGCCGGTCACTGACTCGAACGGCACGGTGAGGCGTTCGGACTTGCCGCCAAAGGAAAGGGTGACGGAAAACCCGTCATCGCGGACTTCCAGCCCCCAGTACTGGCGCTGGAGGACGATGGTCATCTCGTCCGGGTAGCGGGCGCGCAGATGCTCCGGGATCGTCACGCCGTGATGCCGCGTGCGGAAGGAAATGTAGTAGTGGTGGTTGCCGGGCAGACCCCGCTCTTCGACGAGGGCGAGCGCGTCCCGCATCACGAGGCGCAGCGCGCGTTCCATCAAGTCCTGATACGGGACGAGGGAGTCTTCTGTCGTCGACATCACCCTGGCCTGGCATCGCAAGCGGGTCCAAGAGTGGGGGGCTTCTGTTGCCCGGCGCCCCCCGAACCGCGCTTACCTAGCCAGGCTAAGCAGCGAGTGCCAAATCGTTGTCGTTGGCATCTTTCAGGTCGGCCCGATAACGGCGGTACCATGCCGGGCGAAAAACCAGTCTTTACACGCGCGTCGATCCTGTTTCGCCCCCATGGAACCCGCGCGGCGGCTGCGGGAAAGAGGTTTGGTGGAGGCGCCGGGTACTGCCCCCGGGTCCGCATCGCTTATTACACAAGCCGTTTATCGCCATAGCCGGCTGACCGGCCCTTGCAATATAGTTCGGTTCGCGCCCAATTCAAACATGACGCAGGCTGGCGAAAAGGGGAGTCGGATGCGGCAATATCTCGACCTGATGCGCCATGTTCGCGACCATGGCGTCATCCGCGGCGACCGCACGGGGACGGGAACCAAGGGTATCTTCGGCTGCCAGATGCGCTTCGACCTCGCGGACGGCTTCCCGCTGCTTACCACCAAGCGCCTGCATCGCCCATCCATCGTTCACGAGCTTCTCTGGTTCCTCGCCGGCGACACCAATATCCGCTATCTCAACGAGAACGGGGTGAAGATCTGGGACGAATGGGCGGACGAGGACGGCGAGCTCGGGCCGGTCTACGGGCGCCAGTGGCGGTCCTGGCCGCGGCCGGACGGCTCGACCGTGGACCAGATCGCCCGCGTGGTCGAGGAGATCCGCACCGATCCCGACTCGCGCCGGCTCATCGTCAGCGCGTGGAATGTCGGCGAGCTCGAACGCATGGCGCTGCCGCCGTGCCACTGCCTGTTCCAGTTCCATGTCGCCGACGGCAGGCTTTCCTGCCAGCTCTACCAGCGGAGCGCCGATATTTTCCTCGGGGTCCCGTTCAACATCGCGAGCTACGCCCTCCTGACCCATCTCGTCGCCCATGTCTGCGGGCTCGAGCCGGGCGCGTTCGTCCACACTTTCGGCGATGCCCATCTCTATCTCAACCACCTCGACCAGGCGGACCGGCAGCTCTCCCGGATCCCCGGAAGGCTGCCGCAACTCCGCCTCAACCCCGAGCGGCGGGATTTGTTCGCCTTCACCGCCGGGGACATCGCGATCGAGGGCTACCGGGCGCAGGACCACATCAAGGCGAGGGTCGCGGTCTAGCCCGCATTTCTCACCAGGGTCACGGCCTGCGCGGCGCTGTCCGGGTCGCGCCCAGGCGCCCGCCCGCTTCGTCGCGGGCCTCGACCGTAGTCCCCGCTACGCTTTTCGGCCCGCTCCTGGCGGATCGAACGCCTGGGCGCGACGCAGGCCGTGACCCTGGCGGGAAATGCGGGCTAGGGCGGGCGCCGGGCATGGTCCCGCGCCGTGAGAAAGAAGATCCCGGCATGGCCTTCCCCTCCGCCGCGCGGACCTCAACACGCCCTCTTGATTCAGGTCAATGTCCTTGCCCGGCGGGACGGCGAGGATCCACCCTCGGCAGGTCCACCAGGGACAGGAGGAAGGCGATGAAGGCGAAGGACATCATGACCACCCGCGTGGTCACGGTCGGTCCGGACGAGCCCGTCACCGGGATCGCGCAGAAGCTCACCGACCACCACATCAGCGCGGTTCCCGTGGTGGAGGAAGACGGCACCCTGCTCGGCATCGTCAGCGAAGGGGATCTGCTGCGCCGGCCCGAGATCGGCACCGAGAAACCTTCCGGGTCGTGGTGGCTCAATTTGTGGAGGGACCCCTCCCACCTCGCCGACGACTTCACCAAGGCGCACGGCAAGACCGCGCGCGATGTGATGACGGCTCCGGTCATTTCGGTCGGGCCGGAGGCGCCGCTGTCGGAGATCGCCGAGACGCTGGAGCGCAACCACATCAAGCGCGTGACGATCATCGACGACGGCAAGGTGGTGGGGCTGATAAGCCGCGCCAACATCATCCGCGAGATCGCGTCGGCGACCGCGGTGACGATCGACACCGACGCGGACGACGAGGCGATCCGCGGGGCGATCGACAGGGCGCTGTCGGAGCAGCCCTGGGCGAGCTACGGCACCACCAGCGTGACGGTGAAGCGGGGGACGGTCGAGTTCTGGGGAATCGTCGGATCGGAATCCGAGCGCGCGGCGTCGAAGGTGCTGGCGGAGGAGGTCAAGGGCGTCCAGGGCGTGGCCGACCACCGCGCGCTTCGTTCCCGGGTGAGAACGGTGGCGCCGTAAGCCGCGGCGCCTGGGCGCTTGATCGGACGGCCGCGAACGGGCTTGATCGCGCCTCCACCAGAGGGAGGCGGGGCCGATGACGGCCGATATCGAGATCTACAACCCCGACGCGCTCGGCGCGCCGTTGGGCCAGTACACCCATGTGACGCGGGTCAGGGCGTCCGAATTCCTGTTCATCGCCGGCATGCTGTCCGCCGACCCGGAGGGCAACATCGTCGGCGAGCGCGACTTCGACGCCCAGTGCATACAGGTCTTCGCCAACATCCACGCCGCGCTCGACTCGGCGGGGGCGGGCTGGGGGAACGTCGTCCAGTTCACCACCTATATGGTCCATTCGCAGTCGATCCCGGAATTCATGACCTTCCGGCTGCGCGAATTCCCCAAAATGTTCCCGGACGGCAAGTACCCGCCGAACACGCTGCTGCTCGTCGACCGGCTGGTGCAGGAGCCGTTCCTGATCGAGGTCCAGACGATCGCCGCGGTGTGAGGGCGCGGGCTCAGGCCGGCGCGCTGTAGACCAGCCCTTCGTAGCCGGTTTCCCCGACATGCTGGGCAAGGTCCCAGCGCTCCACCTGGGCGAAGATTTCGTCGAAATCCTCCCTGGGAAAGTCCTCGAAGACGAAACGTTCGCCGCGGCTGAAGCGGGCAAAATCCCAGTCCCGGTCCTGGAACTCGGACGGCACTGAGTGCCTCCAGAGCGGCAGGTATCGGGGCAGGTCCGCCCGCAACGCCCGCTCGGCCCGATCGAGGGTATCGCGCGATCGAAATATCCCGACACCGCCGCGGGCGGGGTCGCCGCGGGCACCCACCACAGCGTGCGGAATTCGTCGGCGATGATCTCGCGCAGCCCGAGCTGTTTCGCCATGTCGATCTGCGGCGGCAGCAGGCTGCTCGCCTCGACCTCGCCGCTGAGGAGCGCTTCGAGCCGGGCTCCGAAGCCGCCGATGTTCTCGCACTTGATCCGGTCCAGCGGCAGGTGTTTTTCCAACCGGTAGGGCACGTTGAAATGGCTGCCCGCGCGCATCCCGACGGCGATCGGGATGTCGGCGAGGTCTTCGGGGTTGCGGATGTCCGAATCGTGCCTCACGAAGATGGCCCAGGGGGAAACGCCATAGGCCTCGGCAACCACCCGGCCCATGCCGGCGCTGGCGTTGCAGATGGTGCCCCATTCGCAGGCCCCCTGCACGACTTCCCGGTTCTCGGCATAGGGCTTGTCCTGGGGACGCTCGAAATACGCCATCCCCTTCCAGCTCGACTGGGTGCCCCGGAAGGTTGCCCAGTCCATCTCCACGTCGAGCCCTTCGGCCTCGAAAAAGCCCTGTTCCATGGCCACGAAGTCGTTGAGACCCATCCCCTTGGGGGAGATTTTCAGGCGTATCGCGCCATCCGCCATGTCGTTCGCTCCTTCGCTTGTGCCGGGATCGAAGGTTACCGGACCTTCTCGAGCATGGCCAACCGGGGCCAACCGGGCGCTCGGCGCCGCTATAGCGGCACGACCAGCAGGGTGTCGATCGTGCGCGAGTCGCAGACCACGATGCGCTCGGCGAATTTGAGGGCGCCGTCGACCTCGACGATGCGATCGAGATAGCGGCCGCAGGCGAAGACCGACATCGCGCCCGAATGCATGGTGCGGACCACCATGAAGTTGGTCCGCACGCCGTGGGCCCCGCCTTCGCCCCCGGTGAGCTCGGCCGCGCCGATGGTGTGGCAGTAGGTGTGGGGCTCGAAGATGTTGGCGGTGCGCATCGCCCGTATGCGGTCGCGCAGCATGCCGCCGCCCTGGCAATGGACGATGGCGAGCGGCAGGGCGGCCTCGTGGTTTTCCCGGGTGACGATGCGGTAGAGCGCGTCCCCGGTGAAGAAGCCGGGCCAGTCCTCCAGCCGGTCGTCGTCGATGGCGTGCGCGTAAGCGGTGTTGAGGCGCCCGATCCGCGCGGCCAGCACCGTGCCGGCTTCGCTCACAGCGCCATGCATTGCCGCCAGGCGCGCCAGAAGCCGCGCACCGCCGCCTCGGTCACGCGCGATTCCCCGGCCGGCTCGATCGCGGTCCCGCCCATCCGCATGAAGCTGCGCTCCTCGGGCGCGCTCCGCGTCGCTGTGTCGATGAACCCGCCGATGCAGCCATCCTCCATCGAGACGAAGCCGGCCGGGCCGACCAGGTTGTTGACCTTGAGCCGCAGGGTTTCGAGCGGTTCGTCGTCGTCCTCGAAGCCGAGCACGGTCCACATCAGCTCGCATTCCTCCGGCCCGCGCGGGACGAGCTGGCGGACGGCGAGCGCGTTGAGGATCTGCTGCACCACCAGAGTCGGAAAAATCGTCTGAATGCTGTTGGTGATCCTGTCGCCGAGCTCGAGCCGGTGTTCCATCAGCGACGGGTCCTCCAGCGCGTATTGCTCTTGCAGCGAGCGCACCGCCTCGGCGCCGCCCCGCTCGCTGCCGTCGGCCGCGCGTTCGGTGAAGCTGAGATGGTGCCAGCCGTTCTCGCTCAGCGCGATGCCGCCGCCCATGGTGAAGCGGACGACGCCGAAGGTGTTGTGGAAGACATGGAGCAGGCTCGCGTGATAGCTGTCCTTGGTGTTCTCCATGTAGAGCTTCCAGTTGTTCGGAAGCTTCTGGCTGTGATAGCCGAGGACCCTGACCGGCTTCACGAACACCCGGTCCATCGCCGCCAGCATGGCCGGCCCGATATAGGTTTCGAGATCCGGCGCCTCGTCGGAGAAGGTGGCGAAGATCAGCCCGCTCCTCGCGGCGACGCGGAGCCGGCGGAGCCCGTGCGCCGCCGGGTCGAACCCCGCCTCCATCCCGCCCTCGCCGCGCACCCCGCGGCTGAACGCGACGCCGGTCAGCCCGCCGGCGAGATCGTAGGTCCAGTTGTGGTAGACGCAGGTGAATTCGCCCACTTTGCCGCGCGGCTTGTAGCAGACCAGCGCGCCCTTGTGGGCGCAGCGGTTGACCAGCGCGTTGATGCCGCCATCCGCGTCGCGCACGACGATGATCGAGGCGTCGCCGATAAAGCTCGTCTTGTAATCGCCGGGCTCCGGGATCTCGGCTTCGAGGCAGAGGAAATTCCAGGTCGGGCCGCGGAAGATCCGCTCCTGCTCGCGAGCATGGAGGTCCGGGTCGGTGTAGACCCGGTAGGGCACCCGCGATACGTCGTCGTCGGGCCAGAGAGGAGAGGTGCTCATCGGTGCCGGTCCCGCGCCGAGGATAGGACATCGCTCCCACCGTGTCATACTGATGACGGGCAGGACAGGAGACCGGACCATGTCGCAGGCAACCGGAGAGACGCACCGCATCGTCGCCGGCGAGGCGCGGCAGGCCCATGCCGCTATCCACCGCAGCGGCGGCGGGCCGGGCCTTCTCCTGCTCGCCGACGGGCCGGGGCTGGATGCAGGAATTCGGGCGCGTGCCGATTTGTTCGGCGAGGAAGGCTACGCGGTGCTCGCCGTCGCGGGATTGTCGGGGCCGGGCGAGGTCCGCGCGGCCGCCGAGGCGTTGCGCGCGATGCCGGAGCAGACCGGCGGCATCGCCGTGCTGGGCCACGGCAAAGGCGGGACGCTCGCCTGCGAAGCGGCATCCGGCTTCGACTGCGCGGTCGCGTTCGACCCGACGGGGCTGACCGGCGACGCCGCGATCGGCGCCGCCTGCCCGATGCTGGCCGTCTTCGGGACCCGGGACAGCGCCGAGGCGGACGCCGAGGCCCGGCGCGCCGGAGACGGCCTCGTTCGGGGCAACGGCAGCGGAGTCGTCCGTTATGGCGGCGCCGCGCCCGGTTTCGCGATTCCGCAGCGGGCGTCGTTCGACAAGCGGACCGACAGCCTCGCCCACAGCCGCGTGCTCGGGCTGCTGCGCCGCGTGCTCGGGCCGCATTACGACCTCGTGGCGCTGTTCGAGGCGCATGTCCGCCACGAATTCGAGACCCGGGACGTCGACGCCACCATGGCGACGATGATCGACGAGCCCTATGTGAACCACGTGCCCACCCTGGCGGGCGGCGTCGGCCACGACATGTTGAAGCGGTTCTACAAGTACCATTTCGTCCACCAGAATTCGCGCGAGCGCTCCAGCACGCCGGTCTCCGAAACCATCGGCCCCGACCGCATCGTGCTGGAGACGGTGGTCCGCTTCCGCCACGACCGGGTGCTCGACCGCTATTTCCCGGGTATCGCGCCGACCGGAAGGATGGTGGAGATCCCGACGCTGCTGCTGGTGAAGTTCCGCGGCGACCGCGTCTGCCACGAGCACATTTACTGGGACCAGGCATCGGCGCTCAAACAGATCGGCGCGCTCGACGCGGACGGCCTGCCCGTCGCGGGCGCGGAGGCGGCCGCCAAGGTGCTCGACGAGACCCGGCCGTCCAACATCTTCATGCAAGACGCCTGGGCGGAGAGCGACGGCAAGCCGATTTGAGCCCGCGCCAGACTCTGCTACGCTTTTGCCGTCGATAAACGAGAACCCGCCCCAGCCGGGCCGGGAAACGGGAGAGACGGGATGACAGCACGCAAACTCATCGCCGCCATGATTGCGGCGGGGGTGGCCGCCGGGGCGGCGGCGACCGCGGAAGCCAAGATCAAGCGGATCACGATCGGCAGCAACCCCGCAGGATCGGTTTATTTCCTGCTCGCGGGCGGCTTCGCCAAGCACTTCCAGACGGAGCTCAAGATCCGCTCCACCGCCCAGCCGCATGCAGGCTCATCGGTCTACCTGCCGCTGATGAACAAGGGCGAAATCGTGCTCGGGCTCAACTCGAGCCTGGATTCGGGCATGGCGGTCGCGGGCACGGCTCCGTTCAAGGAGAAGATCCGCAACGTCCGCATGCTGGCGCGGGTGTGGATCCTGCCCTACGCCTACATGGTCAAGGAAAGCTCCGGCATCAAGACGCTCGAAGACCTGCGCGGCAAGCGCATCACCGTCAAGGTCAAGACAAATGTCTCGCTCGCCCAGGCCAACCGGACAGTGCTCTCCACCGCGGGGCTGACCGAGAAGGACGTCGACGCGGTCGATTCCGGCGGCGTGGTCGCCGGCATCAACATGGTGGTCGAGGGCCGCGCCCTTGCGACGACCATCGCGCTGACCATGCCGGCGATGCGCAAGGCGCATGCGACGGTGCCGGGCGGGCTCCGCATCCTCGGGCTCGGCAAGATGGCGACCGACGAATTGCTCGCCAAGGGCATGGCCGGGCTCTATTCGATGCAGGTCAAGCCGAGCAAGCGGCTTCCCTTCGTCCGCGAGCCGCTCACCATCGCCGGCTTCGACAGCTACCTCAATGCCGGCCCGGACGTCGACGAGGAGGACGCCTACAAGCTGGCCAAGTCGCTGCACACCAGCTGGAAGAAGCTGCAGAAGGACTATGCGCCGCTCCGCGGAACCCCGCAGAACGCGCTGGCGCCCGCCAACAATGCGATGCCCTACCACCCGGGCGCGATCAAGTACTACAAGGAAGCGGGACTCTGGACCGCCAAGAACGACGCGGCCCAGGCCAAGGTCCTCAGCATGGTGAAGTAGACGGCAGCGGCCCGGCGAGGCGGCGCGCGGCGGCGGCAGTACTATGGAACGGGTGACGGCCCTGCTGCTCCGTGCCTGCCTCGGCGCGGTGCCGATCATCGGG
Organism: Alphaproteobacteria bacterium; assembly: GCA_965205995.1. Classification (GTDB taxonomy): domain Bacteria; phylum Pseudomonadota; class Alphaproteobacteria; order MPNO01; family MPNO01; genus MPNO01. The sequence continues at coordinate 3,701,177 of OZ242200.1, forward strand.
ATCCTCTGGATCTTCTCGGTCGCCGACCGCTTCGGCTTCGCCTTCACCTTCCAGCAGGTCCTCGGCGTCGTCCTCGGGCTGTCGGTGGCCGCGGCCTATCTCAAATACCCCTACGGCGCCCGCTCCGGGTTGCTGGAAATCGCGCTTGCGGCGATTTCGTTTGCCGCCTGGTTCTGGATGTCGTGGAACTTCGAGGACTGGATCGTCGGCATGGCCGACCGGACGCTCGACAAGTGGGTGCCCGGCGTGATCGCGATCCTCGCCATGATGGAGGCGCTCAGGAAGGGCTGCGGCAAGGTGATCACCACCCTGGTCTGGGTGATGATCGTCTACGCCTATTTCGGCGACGTGCTGCCCGGCGCGCTGGAGGCCGAGGTCTTCCCGCCGACCAAGACGATCCTCTACCTCTACGCCGACAATAACGGCATCCCGGGGCTGGTGCTGCGCATCGTCACCGAGCTCGTGCTCGCCTTCATCATCCTCGGCAAGCTGCTGGAAGTCTCCGGCGCGACGCGGTTCTTCACCGACCTCGCCATGGGGCTGATGGGCCATCGCCGGGGCGGGCCGGCCAAGGTCGCCGTCGTCGCCTCCAGCGCCTTCGGCACCATCTCGGGCTCGGCCGTCGGCAACATCATGTCGACCGGGATCGTCACCATCCCGATGATGAAGCGCACCGGGTTCGAGCCGCGCTACGCCGCCGGGATCGAGGCGGTGGCTTCGAATGGCGGGCAGATCGCCCCGCCGGTGATGGGGGCGACGGCATTCATCATCGCCGAGTTCCTCGAAGTCCCCTATATCGACGTGGTGATCGCCGCCGCGGTTCCGGCGGCGCTCTACTATCTGGTGCTGTTCCTCCAGGTCGACGCCATCGCCGCGCGGTTCGGCCTGATGGGCCTCCCCAAGGCGGAGCTGCCGCGCGTCCTGCCGGTGCTGCTTTCGGGCTGGGTGTTCCTGCTGCCTCTCGGGGTGCTGCTCTATTTCCTGTTCGGGCTCGGATACAACCCGGGGTTGTCGGCAATGTATGCCTCGGCCTCGCTGTTCGTGCTCTACCTCCTGAAGATCCGACGCCTGCCGAGCCGCGCGGAATGGGCCAACTTCATTTTCGGCTCCGGCGAGAACCTGCTGCCCCTGATGCTGATCGCCGGGGGGGCGGGCGTGGTGATGGGCGTCCTGAACTCGACCGGGCTCGCCTTCCAGCTCTCGATCATCCTCGCCGAACTCGGGCAGAGCGCCGGGATCTTCTGGATGCTGGTGGTGACCGCCCTGGTCTCGATCATCCTCGGCATGGGGATGCCGACGGCGGCGGTCTATATCGTGCTCGCCACGGTGATCGCGCCGGCCCTGATCGAGATCGGCCTGAAGCCGATGGCGGCGCATCTGTTCCTGTTCTATTTCGGCCTGCTGAGCATGCTCACCCCGCCGGTCGCGGTGGCCAGCATGGTGGCGGCGGGGATCGCGGGCTCCGATATGTGGCGGACCGGCGTGGTCGGCATGCAGCTTGCTGCCGCCGCCTATTTGCTGCCCTTCCTGTGGGCCTTCAACCCGGCGCTGGTGATGGAAGGAACGTTGATCGCGGTGGTCTATGTCAGCCTGACCGCCCTGGTCGCGGGGTTCCTCATCGCCGAGGCGGTGATCACCTGGGGCGACGGGGGACTCGCCCGGATCGGGCTTGCCCTCGTCTATTTCGCGGTGGCGATCGCGGTCGGCGGGTCGACGATCTGGCTCGGCGCGGAATCGCCGCTGACCCTGCTGGCCGCCGCGGCCGGAGCCGTGGTCGCGTTCCTGGCGCGGCGCAACGGGACGACGGTCCGAGTCAAGGCGCGCGCTCTCTAGATCGCGGCCTCGGCGGCCAGCCGCTCCTCCAGGAGCCGCCGACCCTGGAAGGCGGCGTTGTCGACATTGATGTCGATCGTCGGCCGGCCCTCGCTGCGCGCGAGGCTCTTCTGCTGGGCCTCAATGGCGACGACGTCCTCCTGGAGGGCGGACGAGAACATGCCCCGCAACTCCCCGGTGAAGGCCTCGTCGTCGAGCCGGAAATTGCGCGCGTGGTGCCAGAAATAATGCGTCGAGGTCCCGGTCTCCGGCGTCATCGTGTGGTTGGAATAGACCTCGACCGCCCGGCCGCGGTTGCCCTCGCGCGCGCCTGAGCCGGCGATCGCGCTTCCGGCATCGATCACGATATAGGACGGCGGGCGGAAATAGACGTTCTGCCAGCGGTCGACATTGGCGTTGGTGCCGAGCGCGTGGGCGTAGAACGGGGACGGCGGGGTGTCCATCGTCCAGCGGCTGACATGGACCACGCCGGGGCCGCGCTCGACCGCGATGTCGGCGTCCTGGTCGCCCGGCGCGCCGAGCGTGTTCACGTGCAGGAACTGGATGTGCGACAAATCGAGCAAATTGTCGTTCATCAGCCGGTAATCGCCGGCGACGCGGTAGACGTCCCCATAGGACGTCCATCCGGGGTCGTCGTTCCAGTGGTAGTCCGGGATCAGCCCGGGATCGGCGGCCTCGGCGTCGCCCATCCAGATCCACACCCAGCGCCAGCGCTCGACCACGGGCCAGGCGCGCACTTTCGCGCCGGGCGGCACCGTCGACTGGCCGGGCACCTTCACGCAACGCCCGTCGAAGGCGAATTCGAGACCGTGATAGCCGCACTGGACCGTCTCGTGGAGCAGCCGCCCCTGGGATAGCGGCATCGAGCGGTGACAGCAGCGGTTCTCCAGGGCGCGGGGCAACCCGTCTGCGCTGCGGAACAGCACCACGGGTTCGTCGAGGATGGTGCGCGACAGGAACCCGTCGTCCAGCTCATGGTCCCAGGCAGCGACATACCAGCAATTTCGAAGGAACATCCGTACCTCCCTCATCGGGCCGGGCGATGGTCGAACGCCCGAGCGGCTGCGTCAACCGCAGACGGGGCGGGACTCGGCCATCGCCCGCCACACGCGCTCGGGCGTCAGCGGCATGCCGATATCGGTCACGCCCCAGGGCGCGAGCGCATCCAGCACCGCCGCCACCAGCGCCGCCGGCGCCCCGATCGAGCCCGACTCGCCGCAGCCCTTGGCGCCGAGCGGGTTGTGGGTGCAGGGCTGGGTCTCGTCGAGCTCGGAGACGAAGCTCGGCAGGTCGTCGGCGCGCGGCATGGCGTAGTCCATGAACGACCCGGCGAGGGGCTGGCCGGTGTCGGCGTCATAGACGACATGTTCCATCATCGCCTGGCCGATCCCCTGGGCGAGGCCGCCATGGATCTGGCCCTCGACGATCATCGGGTTGATCGCGGTGCCGATATCGTCGACCACCCGGTAGTCGACGATGGTCGTCGCTCCGGTGTCGCGGTCGATTTCGACCTCGACGACATGCGCACCGTTGGAAAAGGCGAAATTGGGCGGGTCGTAGAACGCCGAGGCCACGAGCCCGGGCTCCAGAGTCTCGTGCGGGAAATCATGCGGCACATGGGCGCGCTCGGCGACCGCCTCGAAGGTCACGAGCCGGTCGGTCCCGGCGACCGAGAAAACGCCGTCCTCGAAGGCGATGTCGTCGGTCGCGGCTTCCAGCATGTGCGCCGCTATCGCGCGCGCCTTGTCCAGCACCCGGTCGGCCGCGCGGTGCAGCGCCGACCCGCCGACCGCGATCGAGCGCGAGCCGAACGTGCCGGTGCCGAAGGGGACCGCGCCGGTATCGCCCTCGACGATCTCGACCCTGGCCAGCGGCACCCCGAAATGGGTGCTCAGGATCTGGGCAAAGCTGGTGGCGTGGCCCTGGCCGTGATTGTGGGTGCCGAGCAGCGCCTGCACACAGCCCTCGCGGTCGACGCGGATTTCGGCCGATTCGAAGAAGCCGACGCGGGCGCCCATCGCGCCCGCGAGCCGGGACGGCGCGACGCCGGAGGATTCGACGAAGCTCGCGATACCGATGCCGCGGAGCCGCCCGGCCGCCTCGGACGCCGCGCGGCGCCCGGCGAACCCGTCATAGCCCGCGCTCGCGAGCGCGCGTTCCATGATCCTCGGGAAATCGCCGCAATCGTAGGTCGGCCCGATCGGCGTCTTGTAGGGCATCGCCTCCTTGGCAACCAGGTTGCGGCGGCGGATCTCGACCGGATCGATCCCGGTCGCGGCGGCGGCGCGGTCGGCGAGCCGCTCCAGGATGAAGCACGCCTCGGGCCGGCCGGCGCCGCGATAGGCATCCGTCGGCACCGTGTTGGTGAACACCCCGGTCACCTCGACATAGACCGCGGGCGTCGAGTAGACGCCGGCCAGCAGCGCCGAATAGATGGCGCTCGGGATCGCCGCGCCGAAGGTCGACAGATACGCCCCGAGATCGGCGGCGGTCTCCACCCTCAGCCCGAGAAAGCGGCCGTCCGCGTCGAGCGCGAGCCGCGCCCGGGTGCGGTGGTCGCGCGCCTGCGTATCGGTGATGAAGGCCTCCGAGCGCCCTCCCACCCATCTGACCGGCCGGCCGAGCCGGCGCGCCGCCCAGCAGACGACGATTTCCTCCGGGTAGTGCTTGCCCTTGTAGCCGAACCCGCCGCCGACATCGGGGGAGATAACCCGGATTTGGCGGTCGGCCATGCCGAGCTGGGTCGCGACCGACCGGCGCACCAGATGGACCGCCTGGGTGGCGTCGTAGAGCGTGATCGCCTCGCCGATGGGGTCGTAGACGGCGATCGCCGCGCGCGGCTCGATCGCGGCGCCGGCGATGCGGTTGTTGTAGATGTCGATTTCGACCGTCCGGACGGCCGCTGCCATGGCGCGGGCGACCGCCTCCTCGTCGCCGCGGGCCCAGAGATAGCAGACATTTCCGGGCGCCTCGTCGTGCAGCGTGACGGCGCCGCCGATGGCATCGCGCGAGCCGACCGCCGCCGGCAGCGGATGGTATCCGATCTCCACCAGCTCCGCCGCGTCGTCCGCCGCGGCCGGCGTTTCGGCGAGGACCGCGGCCACCGGCTCGCCGACATGCCGCACGCGGTCGCGCGCCAGCGCCCAGCGCGGCGGCTCCGCCATCGGCGTTCCGTCCTTGGTCGGAACCTTCCAGAGGCAGGGCATCGAGCCGATCCCGTCACCCGCCATGTCGGCGCCGGTCAGCACCGCGGCGACGCCGGGAACGGCGCGCGCCGCGGCCGTCTCGACCGCCAGAATTTGCGCGTGGGCATGATCGGAGCGCACGAAGCGGCAATGCAGCGCGCCGGCGACGACGCGGTCCGCCACATAGCTTCCCCTGCCGGTGAGAAACCGCTTGTCTTCCAGACGCCTGACCGACGCGCCGATACCGGTATCAGCTGTCATTGCATTCATTCTCCGCCTGGCCCAGCTCGTCGCGCATCAGGTCGAGGCCCTCGCGAACCGGGCGGTCGGTCACCACGAAGAGGTCGGCATCGCTCTCCAGCGCCTCGTGCCGCGCCCAGACCCATTGCGGGACGGTGAACACGTCGTGTTGGGACCATTCGATCGCATCCTCGCCGATGGTGGAGCGGCCCGACCCGGAAACCGCCAGGCAGATCTGGCTGCACAGCGATCGTCTCGGCCGCGTCGGCGCGCCCCGCGTCAACCGCCTGGCGTAGCAGTCGAGGCTCGCCATCACCGGCCCGCCGGTGACCGGGTTGACGTAGCGCACGGTCTTTGCCCCGTCGGCGCCCTCGGGCGCCGCGTCGAGCAGCCGGCGGGTCGCCGCGCCCGGGTAGCGGTATTTGGGCGAATGGGCCACTTCGTGGCCGTGCCCCTCGGCTAGCAGCCCGGCCTCCTGCCAGAGCCGTTCGGCGCCCTCGTCGACATCCCAGAACGCGTTGTCGGCGCGCGAGCCGGGCTCGAAGAAATTGGCGTGCAGCGTGTTGACCAGCGGGATGTTGGCGGCGTCGAACCAGACCGTCCGCTCCCCGCCCTCGTTGATATGGCCGTGCCAGCACATCGGCGGGGTCAGGACGAGGTCGCCTTCGAGCATCGCGCAACGCCGGCCGTTGACGATGGTCACCGCGCCCTCGGCCCGGGTGGCGAAGCGGATCGCCGAAGCCGTGTGGCGGTGCGGAACCGCCCTGTCGCCGGGCTCCAGCAGGGTGAAGGCGCCGATCAGATTGGTCGTGGTCGCCGTTTCGCCGCCGAAGGCCGGGTGGCACAGGATCAGCGCCCGGCGCTCGACGTCCTCGACCGCGACCTCCCTGGCGGCGCGGTCGGCGAACGGCTCGACATCCCGCCAGCGCCAGATCGCCGCGCGATCCGGCGCGTCCGGCCGGACCGGGGTGATCTTCTTGTAGCGGTCCCAGAGCGGGTGGATGCGGGCGGCCTCGAGCGCCGCGATCAGATCCGCGTCCGCCCGCCTTTCCTCCTCCGCCATCGCCGTCGCGGGGCTACTTCTTCTTGGGCCGGATGAACTTGTCGACATTGGATTTGTCGACCAGGACGTGGCCGATATAGACACGGGGGTCGTTTTTGCGGCCCTTGAAGTGGGCGTCCATCGTATCGGCGCCGAGAAAGCCCCACTTGACCGGGTTGAGCACGACGGTGAGGTCCATCGCGCCGCGCTTGACCGCGCGGACCGCCGGCGGGATTCCGTTCATGCCGGTGACGATCACCGAGCTCCTCATGCCCGCGGCGGCGACCGCCTGCGCCGCGCCCATGCCGAGCTCGTCATTGGCGCCGTAGATCGCGCGGAGGCCGGGATGGGCGACCAGCGCGTCCTCGCCGTGCTTGAGCCCCATCTCGCGGGTCAGCGCGAGCTCCTGCCTGAAGACGATTTCGATGTCGGGGTAGCGCGCGATGCCCTCTTCATAGCCACGGGCGAAGTTCATGAAGGCCTGCGCCCCGGCCGGGCCCGCGAGCATGGCGACCTTGCCCTTCTTGCCGATCTTCTGGGCGGTCCATTCGGCGATTTCGCGTCCCACCCGAAGCTCGTCGACCGCGATATGGAGCATCTGCGACTTGCACGCCGAGCCGCGGGCGATCGACATCATCGGGATGCCGGCCGCCTTGGCCTTGTCATAGGCGCTGCACAGCGCCTTGGCGTCGATCGGCGAGATCAGGATCCCGTCGACGCCCTTGGCGATCAGGTCGTTGACGCCGTTGAGCTGCCGGGCGACGTCCTCTTCGGCGCTGACCACGCTGACCTTGTAGCCGAGCTGCTTGGCGCGGGTCTCGATCCCCTTGAGCATCGCGATGTAGAACGGGTTCGTGTCCGAGGCGAGCGCGACGCCGATGGTCTTCTCGGCGGCCGCCCCGGCGCCGGCAAGACCGATCGCGGCGAGCGCCGCTGCGGCGGCGACCAGCACTTTGCGCATCATCTTCTTCCTCCCCTGAAACCGCGGCAATTGCGTTTCTGCCCCAAGCTAGCGCGCAAATGCGGCGCGAGTCGATGGGGCGGGGGCGCGCCGATCAGGCGCCGGAGGAGGGCGGCATCGGCCCGCCCGCCAGCATCGGGCCGAGGCGCTTGCCAGCGAGGATATGGAAGTGGAGGTGCATCACATCCTGATGCGCGTCCGAGCCGTTATTGGTGAGCACGCGGTACCCCGGCCCCGCCAGCCCGAGCGCCCCGGCGGTCTCGCCGATGGCTCGGATCAGGGCCGACTGCTCCTCCGCGCTCGCCTGGGCCGCGAAATCGACCAGCGAGACATAGCGTCCCTTGGGAATCACCAGCGCATGCACCGGCGCCTGCGGCGCTATATCGTGAAACGAGAGCGCGTGGTCGTTCTCGTAGATCTTCTTGCAGGGCAATTCGCCGCGGACGATCTTCGCGAACACGTTCCGGTCGTCATAGGCCATCGGCGTTTCCCTCGACGCGCGGTTTCAGCGCTGCTTGCGCGCGCGTTTCTCGGCAATCCCGGAGACGCCCTCGCGCCGGGCGAGTTCGGCCCAGACCTCTTCGGGGGGGATGCCCGCCTCGGCCCAGGCGACGAGAAGGTGGTACAGGAGATCGGCGCTTTCCGTGACGATTTCCCCGCGCCGCCCGGCGGTGGCGGCGATGACGGTCTCGACCGCTTCCTCGCCGAGCTTCTGGGCGATTTTCTCGCGGCCGCGGGAAAACAGCCGTGCCGTGTAAGAGGTCTCCGGGTCGGCGTCCCTGCGCGCCTCGATCGCCGCATAGAGCCGGTCGAGGACCGCGCTGTCATCGGTTTGCGTCATGCGGCCATGCGATACCAGATCGCCTTGCCCAAGTCACGGACGCACCGGAACCCCCGCCCGCGCCATATGGGCCTTGGCCTCGGCGATGGTGTGGGTGCCGAAATGGAAGATCGAAGCGGCCAGCACGCCGGTCGCTCCGCCCTCGCGCACGCCGTCGACCAGGTGGTCGAGCGTGCCTACGCCGCCCGACGCGATCACCGGCACCGGCACGGCGTCGGCGATCCGGCGCGTGAGGACGATATCGAATCCTTCCCCGGTGCCGTCCCGGTCCATCGAGGTCAGGAGAATTTCACCCGCTCCGTTTTCGGTCATGCGCCTGGCCCAGGCCACCGCGTCGATCCCGGTGCCGCGCCGCCCGCCATGGGTGAATATCTCGAAGCGGTTCGGCCCGGCCGCCTTGGCATCGATCGCGACGACAATGCATTGCGAGCCGAATTTCTGCGCCGCCTCGGCCACGAATTCGGGGCGGTGGACGGCCGCGGTGTTGATGGAAACCTTGTCGGCGCCGGCAATCAGCAGCTTGCGGATGTCGTCGACCGTCCTTACCCCGCCGCCCACCGTGAGCGGCATGAAGCATTGCTCCGCCGTCCGGTTGACCACGCCGAACAGGGTATCGCGGTTCTCGTGCGAGGCGGTGATGTCGAGAAAGCAGAGCTCGTCCGCGCCCTGCGCGTCGTAGATCCGCGCCTGTTCCACGGGATCGCCGGCATCGACCAGATCGACGAAATTGACCCCTTTGACGGTGCGTCCGTCCTTGACGTCGAGACAGGGGATGACGCGGGCCTTGAGCATGGTCAGCCCGCAAGGACCCCGATGGCTTCGGCCGGGTCGATCCGCCCGTCATAGAGCGCGCGGCCGCAGATCACGCCTTCGATGCCCGCCCGCTCGTTGGCCTTCAGCTCCAGCAGGTCCTGGGTCGAGGAAACCCCGCCGGATGCGATGACCGGGGTGGTCAATGCGAAGGCAAGGTCGACGGTCGCCTCGACATTCAGCCCGCCGAGGGCGCCGTCGCGGCTGATGTCGGTATAGATGATCGCGGCAAGGCCGGCGCCCTCGAAGCTGAGCGCGAGGTCGAGCGGCTTCACGTCGCTGGTCTTGTACCAGCCATCGGTTGCCACGCGCCCGCTGCGCGCGTCGATACCGATGGCAATTCTGCCCGGGTAGCGCCCGCAGGCCTCGCGCACGAAATCGGGATCGTCGAGGGCGGCGGTGCCGAGGACGGCGCGGGCGACGCCCGCCGCCATCCAATGGTCGAGGGTCGCCCGGTCGCGGATGCCGCCGCCGAGCTGGACCGGCATGTCGACTGCGGCAAGGATCGCCGCGACCGCGGCGGCGTTCACCGGCCGCCCCTCGACCGCGCCGTTGAGATCGACCACGTGGAGCCACTCGAAACCGGTTGCCGCGAACTCCCGCGCCTGGTCCGCCGGATCGTGGTTGAACACGGTGGCCTCCGACATCTCGCCGCGCAGCAGGCGGACGCAGAGCCCGTCCTTGATGTCGATGGCCGGGTAGAGAATCACGTTGCATCCTCTCCGGCGTCGGGAAGCGGTGCGAGATACTTGGTGTAGTAATGACCGGCGATCAGCCTGCCATCGGCGACCGCATAGGCCGGGTTGGTGCCCCATCGGACATAGCCGAGCGATTCGTAGAGCGCGATCGCGGCATCCTGCGTCGCCCGCACGTCGAGATTGAGCACGGAGAAGCCCTGGTCCCGCGCGGCTTCCTCGACCGCGAGCGCAAGCATCCGCGCAAGCCCGTGCCCGCGTGCCCAGGGGGCTACGAAATTGGTCGTCGTGGAGGCAGCGAACGCCTGGGCCTCGTTGTTGCGCGGGGTTTTGACGAGCTGGCCGGAACCCGCGATCACGCCGCTGTAGCGGCCGATGAACAGCTCCCGCTCGGGGACCATGAGCACGCCGGACCAGTAGCGCTCCAACACCTTGCGGGGCGGCGGCGAAAGCCATCCGAAACCGCCGCCTTCGAGGATCGCCGTGTCGGACGCGTCGCAGAGATCGGCAAGGTCTGCCGCGGTGAAGCTCGCCACCCTGTCGACGGCGATGACCGGGGTGTCGGTATTCATGGCCGCCATGCGAGAAAGCGGGAGATCAGCGCAAGTCCCGCGCGCTGGCTCTTCTCGGGATGAAACTGGGTGCCGAGCACATTGTCCCGGCCGATCACCGCCGATATCCGCCCTCCATAATCGGTTACCGCGAGAACGTCGCCCGGATCGTCCGGCGTCATCATGTAGGAGTGGACGAAATAAGCATGCGTGCCGCTCCCGATGCCGGCCAGCACCGGGTGATCCTGACACGGCTCTACTTCGTTCCAGCCCATATGCGGGATCCTCAGATCCCCGGCGCGGGGGATGGGAACCACCCGCCCCGGAACCCAGCCGAGGCCGGCGTGGATACCGTGCTCCTCCCCGACGGTGGCCATGAGCTGCATGCCGACGCAGATCCCGAGCAGCGGCACGCCGGCGCCCGCCCGATCGCGCAACGCATCGACCATTCCGGGGAGCCGCGCGAGCCCGCTCATGCAGTCGACGAAGGCGCCGACGCCGGGCAGCACGATATGGCGCGCCCGGGAAAGCGCCGCCGGGTCCGAGGTCACCTCGACCCTGGGCCGGCCCGGCGCGTCCGCGGCGGCACGCTCGAACGCCTTCGCCGCCGAGCGCAAATTCCCCGAGCCGTAGTCGACGATGGCGATCGTCACCGGACCGTCCGAGCGCCCGCTATCGGGCGCCGCGCGGCGATTCCCTCGGGGCCGCTCTCGAAAAACCGGCGGGCCGCGTCTTCCGCGTTGCGCCCGGCGACCACCGCGACCAGCCGCCGGCCCCGGCGTTCGAGCCAGCTGCAGCGCCAGTCATTCGCGGCCCCGCCGATGAAGATCGAAAGCGCGAGCATGGAAACCAGCCCGGTCGCCCCGTCGGCCCCGGCGGCGGCGAGCGCCGCCATCGCGGCGGCCGGGGCCGCGAGCAGCGCGAGCGCCACCCACCACAGCCTGTGCCACGCCGCCCACAGGAAGGAGAAGAAAAATGCCGGCCAGCACATGCCTTCCTTGATCAGGGTGACCGCGCGGTCCTGCTCGAGCGAGGCGGGATCGAGATAGGCCGTATAGATGCGCATCAGACGCCGCCGAGTGTGCCCTTGGTCGACGGGATCGCGCCCGGCGCCCTGGGATCGGTCGCGGTCGCGGTTCTCAACGCCCGCGCCAGGCCCTTGAAGCAGGATTCCACGATATGGTGGTTGTTCTCGCCGTAGATGTTTTCGACGTGCAGCGTCGAGCCCGAAGCTTGGGCGAATGCCTGGAACCATTCCTTGAACAGCTCGGTGTCCATATCGCCGAGCTTGGGCCGGGTGAAGGCGACGCTCCACATCAGATAGGGACGCCCGGAGATGTCGATGACCACCCGCGAAAGGGTCTCGTCCATCGGGATCAAAGCCGAGCCGTAGCGGACGATCCCGCCGCGGTCGCCCAGCGCCTGCGACACCGCCTGGCCGATGGCGAGCGCGGTATCCTCGGTCGTGTGGTGGAAATCGATGTGCAGGTCGCCCTCGGCGCGCAGCTTGAGGTCGATCAGGCTGTGCCGCGAAAGCTGTTCGAGCATGTGGTCGAGGAAGCCGATCCCGGTCGCGACGTCGTAGAGGCCGCTGCCGTCGAGATCGACCGAGACCTCGATGCGGGTCTCGCGCGTCTCGCGCGCGAGCGAGGCCGTGCGCATCGTACCGCTCCTGTTCCGGAATGAGCGGTTATTTAGCAAATCGATCCTGGCAAAGCCATAGACCCGGCGGTCGGCGGCGCGACGGCCGCCGCCGCGCGACCTTGACCTCGCACGGCCCCGCCCCACATTGTGGGCCTGTTATGGGACTCAGTCGGCGACAGGGATAACGCAGGCGTGGCGGCATCGCGGGACGGTTACGTGTTCGACGGCACGACCATTCTCTCCGTCCGCAAGGGCGGGGCGACGGTCATCGCCGGCGACGGGCAGGTCACCCTCGGCAACACCGTGTTCAAGTCGGGCGCGCGCAAGGTGCGCCGTCTGGGCAACGGTTCGGTGATCGCCGGCTTCGCCGGCGCGACGGCGGATGCGTTCACCCTGTTCGAACGGCTCGAGGCCAAGCTCGACCAGCATCCGGGGCAGTTGATGCGCGCCTGCGTCGAACTTGCGAAGGACTGGCGCACCGACCGCTATCTGCGCCGCCTCGAGGCGATGATGGTGGTGGCGGACGCGGATTCGTCGCTCATCCTGTCGGGCACCGGAGACGTACTGGAGCCGGATGACGGGGTCATCGGCATCGGTTCCGGCGGGCCCTACGCGCTCGCCGCGGCGCGCGCCCTGGTCGACGTCGCGGATCTCGACGCGGAAGCGATCGCGCTCAAGGCGATGAAGATCGCCGCCGGCATCTGCATCTACACCAATGAAAACATCGTCATCGAAAGCATCTAGACCGTCTTGACCAATTTCAGCCCCCGCGAAATCGTTTCCGAACTCGACCGCTATATCATCGGCCAGGACGACGCCAAGCGCGCGGTTGCCATCGCGCTGCGCAACCGCTGGCGCCGCCAGCAGCTCGACGACGATCTGCGCGACGAAGTCCTGCCCAAGAACATCTTGATGATCGGCCCGACCGGCGTCGGCAAGACGGAGATTGCCCGCCGTCTCGCGCGGCTCGCCCAGGCGCCCTTCCTCAAGGTCGAGGCGACCAAGTTCACCGAGGTCGGCTATGTCGGGCGCGACGTGGAACAGATCGTCCGCGACCTCGTCGAGATCTCCATCCACATGGTGCGGACGCGCCAGCGAAAGGAGGTCGAGGCGAAAGCCGAGATCGCCGCCGAGGAGCGCGTGCTCGATGCGCTGGTGGGCGACAAGGCGAGCGCCGAGACGCGACAGAAATTCCGCGCGCTGCTGCGCCAGGGCAAGTTCGACGACAAGGAGATCGAGGTCGACATCACCGATAGCGGGTCTTCGTCGCTGCCGACCTTCGAGATCCCCGGCATGCCCGGCGCCCAGATGGGGATGGTCAATCTCGGCGATATCTTCGGCAAGGCGTTCGGCGGCCGCACCACGCCGCGCAAGATGACGGTCGCGGAATCGCACGAGATCCTGGTCGAAGAGGAGGCCGACAAGCTGCTCGACGAGGATGCGGTGGTGCGCGAGGCCATCGACAGCGTCGAGCAGAACGGCATCGTGTTTCTCGACGAGATCGACAAGATCTGCGCTCGTTCGGAACGCTTCGGCGCCGATGTCAGCCGCGAAGGGGTGCAGCGCGATCTGCTGCCGCTGATCGAAGGAACGACGGTCGCGACCAAGCACGGCACGGTGGAGACCAATCACATCCTGTTCGTCGCCTCGGGCGCCTTCCACCTCGCCAAGCCGTCGGACCTCCTGCCCGAGCTCCAGGGCCGCCTGCCGATCCGCGTCGAGCTCAGGGCGCTGACGGAAGACGACTTCCGGCGCATTCTCACCGAACCCGAGACCAGCCTGATCCGCCAATATATCGCGCTGCTGCAGACCGAGGATGTCACGCTCGATTTCGCCGAAGACGCGATCAGCGAGATCGCGCATGTCGCCGCGGAGGTGAACCGCTCGGTGGAGAACATCGGGGCGCGGCGTCTCCAGACGGTGATGGAGCGCGTGCTCGACGAGATCAGCTTCACCGCGACCGACCGGTCGGGCGAGAGCGTCAGCATCGATGCGGCCTATGTGCGCGACCGGGTCTCCGACCTCGCCAAGGACGCCGATCTTTCCAAATACATTCTCTAGCCGCGGCGTTTTCTCAAGAGCACGTAGAACGCGCCGGCGCCGCCGTCCTTGGGCTGCGCCTCGGCGAAGGCGAGGATCCGCGCCCGCAGGCGGCCCTGGTTGAGCCAGCGCGGAAACTCGCTGCGGATGGTGCCGCCGGTCTGCCCGATGCGCCCCTTGCCGGTGATCACCAGCACGCAGCGCCTGCCGCCGGCGGCCGCGCGGTCTATGAAGCCGGCGACCGCGCGGTGCGCCTGGTCCAGCGTGTGGCCGTGCAGATCGAGCCGGGCCTCCGGCCGCGTCTGGCCACGCCTGAGCCGGGCGACGGCACGCGCATCCACCCCCGCCGCTTCGCCGGGCTCCAGCACGGGCGGCGCGGCGGCGGGTTTCGGGGCCGGGGCGTTGCGCCGAGGCGCGGACGCGTCGTGGGCCTGGCCTGCACCGTGCTTGTCGGCGACCGGCTTCACCTCGCCGACCGCGGCCTCGAACAACGCGCGGTCCGCGGCGCTCGCCTCGCGGCCGCGCTGACTAGCCGGCATCGCAGACCACCGCGTGCAGCGTCCTCGGGCCATGCACGCCGATCTGCAGGATGCGTTCGATATCGCTGCTGCGCGAAGGCCCGGTGATCAGGGTCACGTTGCGCGGCATGGGCGCCCCGCCGGCCCGCAGCTGGGCGAAGGCGTCCTCATAGGCGCCGACGATCCGCGCCGCATCGACCACGGCGATATGCGTATCCGGCAGAAAATGGAGGGCGTTGGCGATGTCGGGGCCGGAACGGACCATCAGCGTCCCGGTTTCCGCGATGCCGGCGACGGTGCCGGTGATCGACACCGCATCCCCCGCCTCGGGCGCGCCGCGGCGAAGGCGGGGGATGCGGTCGAGGTCGCAGCGCTCGAGCATGGCATCGGTCGAGGCGACAATGCCCCCGGACGTGCCGGCTTCGGCGAGAAAGCGTTCGATCTCGCGGGCAACCTCCGGCCAGGAGGTCACCGTCGCATGGCTCACCCCGGCCGCGTCGAGGCCGCCGAAGAAACGCTGGCGAAGCGCCGAGGCCTCGCCCCGCCCGCGGGCGGGGATCGGCCCCGCCGATACCGGGACGGCGGGCCCCGGGTTGGCGCGCCGGATCCTGCCCAGGATTTCCTCGCGCGTCGCGCTCATTTCCGGTGCCGCCTGTGCCATTGGCCGACGAAGGTCCCGCCCTCGGGGACCGGAAGATCGCGCCCGCCTGTCCACTTTCCGGCGAAGGGCAGGCGGGTGAGCCGAGGCCGTCCCATCGCCAGCAGACGGAGGGCCCGCCCCCCGATGGCTGCCACCGTTCTGTAGGCCCCGGGCCAGGCGGTCAGAGCCGACCACGCGAAAAGTCCCCAGCGCATCGCCGTCGGCCCGAGATGGGCCTGGAAGGCATCCTGCCGCCACAGCCGCAGGAGCTTGGGCAGCGGGATGCGCACCGGGCACACCGCCTCGCACGCGCCGCAGAACGACGAGGCTTCCGGCAGGTGCCGCGATTTCTCCAGGCCGGCGAGGGCGGGTGTCAGCACGGAGCCCACCGGGCCGGCATAGACCGCGCCATAGGCATGGCCGCCGACCGCGCCGTAGACCGGGCACACGGTCTGGCAGGCGCCGCAGCGGATACAGCGCAGGATCTCCCGCTTGGGACCGGAGAGGAGGTCGCTGCGGCCGTTATCGACCAGCACCACATGGAAGTTCTCCGGCCCGGCCGCGTCGTCCCGGCGCCTGGCGCCGGTGGCGAAGGTGGTGTAGGCGGAAATCTCCTGACCGGTCGCCGAGCGCGCCAGCACGCGGACCAGGGTCAGCGCCTCCTCGACCGTGCCGAGCGCCTTTTCGATCCCGGTGACCACGATATGGGTGCGCGGCAGGGACTGGGCCAGGTCGCCGTTTCCCTCATTGGTGACAATCACGACGCTCCCGGTCTCGGCGACGAGAAAATTGGCGCCGGTGATGCCGACATCGGAGCGCAGAAAAACCTCGCGCAGCGTGAGGCGGGCCTCGTCGGTAATCTCCCGCGCCTCCTCCAGCGACCGGTCCGCCGGGAGCGCATCGTGCGCGCCGCGGAAGGTCTCGGCGAACTGGTTCTTGGTCAGGTGGATCGCCGGTATCACGATGTGGCTCGGCGCCTCGTCGCGGAGCTGGAGGACGTATTCGCCGAGATCGGTCTCGACCGCCTCGAACCCGCCCTCGAGCAGCGCCGCGTTGAGCTCGATCTCTTCCGAGACCATCGACTTGCCCTTGGCGACGGTTCTCGCCTCCGCCTCGCGGCAGATCCGGGTGACGGCCTCGCAGGCCTCGGCCGCGTCGCGGCACCAATGGACCTTGCCGCCATTGGCGATCACGTTCTCCTCGAACCGTTCGAGGTTGGCCGCCAGGTTGGCGAGAGCGCCGTCGCGTATCTCCTTCGCCGCATCGCGCAGGGCCTCGAACTCGGGAAGCCTCGCTATCGTCTCCGCCCGGCCCGCGCGGGCGTCGCGCTGGAGCCTCTGCAGCGCTCCCATCAGCGCGGGGTCGCGGCGGGCGGCGGTTACGTTTTCCGGAAAGCGGGCGCTGTCGGCGAGCATCGTCAGCCTCCTCCTTCCTGGGTGCCGGGCCCGGCGGCGAGGATCTCGGCGATGTGGCGGGTGCCCACCGCCGACCCCCGGCGCGAAAGCCGGCCCTCGATATGCATCAGACAGCCGAGATCGCCGCCGACCACCATGTCGGCGCCGGTCGCCTCGATCGCGTCGATCTTCTTGTCGGCCATCGCTTCGGAGATCGCGGGATATTTGACGCAGAACGTACCGCCGAAGCCGCAACAGATGTCCGATCCATCCATTTCAAGCAACTCGGGATCGCCCGCCGCCGCAAGCAGCGTGCGCGGTTGTTCCCGGATACCGAGTTCGCGCAACCCGGAACAGGAATCGTGGTAGGTGATGCTGCCGGCGCCGGTGCGCGCCGGCTCCGGCCGCCAGCCTGCCACCCGGGTGAGGAAATCGACGAGTTCGTATGTCTTGCCGGCAAGGGCCCGGGCTCTGGCGGCCCAGTCCGCATCGTCGCCGACAAGATCCGGAAAATGGCGGACGAACATCGCGGCGCAGGACCCGGATGGGGCGACCACATGCTCGAAACCCTCGAACAGGGCGACGGCGCGCCGCGCCGCGCGCCGGGCGGACGAACGGTCGCCGCTGTTATAGGCGGGCTGGCCGCAGCAGGTCTGGGCCCTGGGCACGACGACCCGATAGCCCGCCTGTTCGATCAGCCGCGCGGCCGCGAACCCGACCGAAGGGCGGAACAAATCCACCAGGCAGGTGGCGAAAAATCCGACCGCGGGCCGGGTCTCGGTCGGCATTGCTCGGGAGGCCTCCTCACCGGCTGTGGACGCGGTTGCGGTCATACGCCAGCGGTCCGGGATGGGCGCGCCGGGAGAAGCACATAATACCGCCCGAGCGAGCGCATGCGCCCGGCCCGTTCCTCGGCATCCGCGCCTGCGCCCCAGAACAGATCGCCCCGCACCGCTCCCCGGATTGCGCCGCCGGTATCCTGCGCGACCACCAGCCGCCTGAGCGGGTTCTCCGGCTCGAGCGGATCGGGGGTGTCGATCCATAGCGGCACGCCGAGAGGCAGGAAGCGGCGGTCTATGGCGAGGCTGCGGCCGGGCGTCAGGGCGACCCCCTGGGTGCCGATCGGCCCCTCGCCGCCGCGCTCCTGGAAGAACACGTAGGATTGGTTCCGGTCGAGGATCTCGCGCAGCCGGTCGGGATTGGCGCGCAGCCAGGCGCGGATCGACTGCAACGACACGTTTTCGAG
The DNA here is from genome assembly GCA_965205995.1 of Alphaproteobacteria bacterium. Lineage (GTDB taxonomy): Bacteria > Pseudomonadota > Alphaproteobacteria > MPNO01 > MPNO01 > MPNO01. Next base: position 3,718,817 of record OZ242200.1, read on the forward strand.
CGCAAGAGCGCCCTCGGCGACCAGCACCCGCCCGATCGCGGTATAGGGGCGGCCGTTGGTGGCGGAGTAGCCGAGGCGCACGATCTCGCCATCGGGCAGCCGCACCCGACCCGAACCCTGGATCTGCAGGAAGAAAGCCTCGATCGGATCGGCGACCCACAAGAGCTCGAGCCCCTGCCCGTCGAGCGCGCCGTCCACGATCCGGGCACGGCTGTGATAAGGCTTGAGCCGGCCGTCCTCGACCCTCCCGGCCAGGCGTTCGTCGCCGAATTCGTCGCCGAAATCCGACAGCGATACGGTCACCAGATCCGCGGGCCTGGTATAGAGAGGCACCGGGTGGGCGCCGCTCGGCTGTCTGGCGCCGGCCAGCTCGGGTTCGTAATAGCCGGTGATCAGCCCGCTATCGCCGTCCTTCCCGACCACCCGGTAGGGCCGGAAGTTTTGCTCGAAGAAGCCGCGCGCCGCAATGTCGTCACCGGGCGGGATGCGATCGGCCGCGGCGCAGACGGATCGCCAGTCTTCCGGCCGGCCGAACCGCTCTTCGGCCCGGGTTGCCTGCGTCGGGTAGCGCATCGGCTTGGCGCAGCTCCGCCGGAGCGCGGTCAGCGCCGCGGCATGACGGTCCAGCGCCCAACCCGGGAGGTCCGCGAAGGACACGGGGTTCAGGGCGGGGAGATCGCCTCGCTCCTCCTCCGGGGCGCACCCGGCGGCGGCAAGCATCAGTGCGGCGAGCGCCGCCGCGATACCATGACTGACCGTGCGGGACGGCGGGCGGGCGGCGCGCGTAACGTCAAGCGTCTCAGTTGGGGCTCCGCGTCTCAATCAGCTTCCAATTGGGGTCGCGGGAACGCGTGTTTCGCGAGAACGTCCAAATATCCGTGACATCGGTGACCTGCGCGGGATCGCCGTCGATCGCCTCGCCCTCGGCATCGCGAGTGACGTTGACCTGCTCGGAGACGAAGGTGACGGTGACGATCGCGTTGTGGCCGCTCATCGAGGCCTCGACGATGTCGGCCGTCTCGATGCCGACGACGGTGGTCTCAAGCGTTTCCGCGGCGGCCAGCCGCTCGCGGATGGCTCGTTCGAAGTTCTCGAACACCTCGTCGTTGAGCAGGGCGCGGAGCGTGCCGGTATCCGCGGTTGCAAAGGCGTGGACGACCGCCTCGAACGCGGCCCGCGCGCCGCCCTCGAATTCGGCCCGATCGAAACCGGGATCGGCGGCCTCGATCCGGGCCAGGCCATGCGCCAGCGGGTCGGCGGCGGGCGCCGGCTCGAAATCCTCGTCGTCGTCCAGTTCCGGGTCCAGTTCCGGGTCCAGTTCCGGCTCGGCACCGGCCGCGCTGCGGTCGGGCAGCTCGATGACATTCCCCTCGACCTCGGACTCCTGACGCCGTTGTGCCATGTTATCCGGCGGCCGGGACTGGTGCCCGGTCCGGCGGCCGAGAACGCTGCGCAGCCTGAACACCAGGAACGCGGCGATCATGGCGAAGATGATGATGTCGAGAAACGGGAAGCCTTCCATGGACGCGTCCTTTGACGCCTTGCCCCTCCGGCACTCCGCACAACCGGACCGTGCAGAACGCGCGGGCCCGGCACGCGCCACTGGCGAAGCGTTGCTGCGGGTGTCTGTAAATAGGCCCAACGCGGCCAAAGCGCAAGCGGGACCGGTTTGATGCGTTGGTTGATACGGTTGCTTCGGTGGAGCTGGTTCGATCCGCCGCCTTGGTTGGCATGGCTGGTTCGGTGGCTCCTGTTCGGCTATACGCTTTGGCGGGACCAGATCTTGCTGCTGTTCTGTTTCCTGCCCCTCCTGGAAATCTATCTCATGGTGCTGGTCTATGGGTTCGCCGGCGGTTGGACGGTGCTGGTCAGCGTATTCGCCACGGCGATGCTCGGCGCCTGGTGCTTTGGCTTGCAGGGCGAGGACATACTGTCGCGGGCGCTGCAAGCCAGACACGCCGACCGGGTCCCCGCCGAAGAAATCATCGAGGGGATCGCCCTGCTCGTCGCCTGCGCTCTGCTCGTAACGCCCGGCTACGTCACCGATGCTTTCGGTTTCATTCTCCTGGTGCCGAACCTGCGTCTTCGCGTTATCGACTTGATCTTCAGCCACGTCTGGGGCGAGGAAGTCTTCGACATGCTGCTCCATGCCTACCGCCGGCCGTCATGATTCTGATCCGGCACGGCCAGTCGATATTTAACGTGATCTTCAGCGTGACCCGGATCGACCCTGGCGTCCCGGATCCGCTTCTTACATCGCGCGGTCGCAGCCAGGCGCGAGAGATCGCGGCCGCTCTCGCGGGGGAAGGCGTCGAGCGGATCGTTGCAAGCCCTTACCGGCGGGCGCTCCAGACCGCCGATACGGTGGCGCGGGCGCTCGGCGTCGCGGTGACCATCGACCCGGATGTCCGGGAGCGCTTCAGCTTTTCCTGCGATCACGGGACCCCGCGCTCGGAACTTGCCCGGGCCTGGCCCGAATACGATTTCGCGCATCTGGAGGAACGCTGGTGGCCGCGGTCGGAGGAAAGCGAGACGGCGTTCGCTGCGCGCTGCGCCCGGTTCTCCGGGCGTATGGCGGACAGCCTGGCCTGGCCCCGCATCGCCGTCATCACCCATTGGGGCGTCATTCGCGCGTTGACCGGCGAACGGGTGACCAACGGAAAGCTGATCCGGCTCGCCAGGCGCTGAACTTGTACACCCGCAGCTTCCGTGCTAGAGCCCGCGCGGTTCGGGGAGAAGCAAATGGCTGACGATTCCGAGGCGCAGCAGCAAGAAAACGGCAGCGCCGCCGCCGCGCGACCGATGCTCACGATCGGCGCCCAGTACATCAAGGATCTCTCGTTCGAGAACCCCCTGGGACCCGAGGGGCTGGCTAAGCTCACCCAGAACCCGAGAGTCGAGGTGGAGGTCAATACCAGCGCCCGGCTGCTCGCCGAGGACGCCTATGAGGTGGCCCTGTTCATCCGCGCCGAGGCGCAGAGCGGGGACAGCACGGCGTTCATCGTCGAGCTCACCTATGCCGGGATCGTGGTCGTCGGCGAAGTTGCCGAAGAGGATGTCCAGCCCCTGGTCCTGATCGAGGGACCCCGCCACCTGTTCCCGTTCGCCCGGTCGGTGGTCGCCAACGTGACCCGCGACGGCGGCTTCCCGCCGATGATGATCGACCCGATCGACTTCGCCGCCCTCTACATGGAGAACGACGCCGCGCGCGCCGGCTTCGACATCTCCTGAACTGCCGGACGGTCTCATTCCAGCCAGATCGGATCCTTGAGCTTCTTGAGAAAATCCGCGTGGGCGGCGCTTTCATCCGCGCTCGGTTCGTGCGTGCGCGGCGAGCGCGTGGGGCGCTCCTCCCTGGTCTCCGCCGCGCTCTGGGGGGCGGCGCCGAGACCCAGCGACGGCTGCCTGCCGCCGATCAGCTCGAGATAGACCTCGGCCAGGAGTTCGGCGTCGAGCAACGCCCCGTGCCTGGTCCGCGCCGCGTTGTCGACCCCGAACCGCCGGCACAGCGCATCCAGATTCGCCGGTGCGCCGGGGAAACGCCGGCGCGCGAGGCCGACGGTGTCGATCGCCCGCGCGGCCGGCAAGGCCTGCCGGTCGATGCGGGCCAGCTCGGCGTTGAGAAAACCGAGATCGAACTGGGCGTTGTGGATCACCAGGACAGAATCGGCGAGGAAGGCGAGGAGGTCGTCGGCCACCGCGCCGAACAAGGGCTTGTCGGCGAGAAACTCGTCGGAGAGGCCGTGAACCTCGAAGGCGCCGGCGGGCATTTCCCGCTCCGGGTTCACATAGGCATGGAATACCTGGCCGGAGGGGATGTGATTGATCAGCTCGAGACAGCCGATCTCAACGATACGATGACCGCTGCCGGGATCGAGCCCCGTGGTTTCGGTATCCAGGACGATTTCGCGCATAGCTGCCCGGTTTCGGTATATGCGGCGGCGGCGGCCAGAACCTGCCACGGCGCCCGGACAGCACTCTGACGATCCACCTGAGTCGGCGCAAGGTATGAGCACGCCCGAGGCTGGTCTGGACCACAAACCCCGCGCGCCGGCGTTTCTCATGGTCGGGAAGCTGGTTGGCGAGAATGCCGGACAGCGTTTCCGGGGTCATTCCGGGGCGCGACAGCACCCGCGCCCGCTGCAGGAACGCCGGCGCGGTGACCACGACGACCGCATCGCATTGCGCGGCAAGCCCGACCTCGAACAATAGCGGGATGTCGAGAACGACGAGCGCGTCGCCCCTGGCCGCTGCCCGGCGGAGGAAGCCGCGCTGCACCTGGCGGACGCGCGGATGCACGATTGCCTCGAGCCGCCGGAGCGCGGCGTTGTCGGCGAACACGCGGTCGCGCAGAATCGCCCGGTCGACGGCGCCGTCCCTCACCGCGCCGGGGAACGCCGCCCCGATATCGGCCACCGCGCCACCGCCCTTGGCAAGCAACTCGTGCACCGCAGCGTCGGAATCGTAGACCGACACGCCGAGACGACGGAGCATCCCGGCGGCGGTGGTCTTGCCCATTCCGATAGACCCGGTGAGCCCGACGATCACCATGGCCGTCAGCCCGTCGAATCGGCCGCGACGTGCCTGCGCAGCGCCTCGTCGACCACGGGTTCTTCGCCGTACCAGCCGGCGAAGCCGGGACGCGCCTGGTGAAGCAGCATCTCCAAGCCGTCGACGGCGCGGCAGCCCCGCGACCGCGCGGCGGCGAGCAACGGGGTCTCCAGCGGGGTGTATACGATATCGTTGACCACCGCTTCGGCCGGCAGCCCATCGAGACGAATGTCGAGAGGCTCGCCGCCCGCCATGCCGAGGGCGGTGGTGTTGACGAGGAGCCCGGCACCCGCCAATGCGTCTTCGCGCTCCGTCCAGTCGACCGCGACGACCGGGGCCCCGAAGAGATCGCAGAGCGCCTCCGCCCGCGCCCGGGTGCGGTTCACCAGCCTGATCTCGCTCGCCCCCTCGTCCTGAAGCGCGGCGACGACCGCGCGGGCGGCGCCGCCCGCGCCGAGTACGGTGGCGGCAGACCCGGCCCCCGACCAATCCCCGAGGCGGCTGCGCAGCGCCTCGAGGAAGCCGAACGCGTCGGTGTTGGTCCCGGCGAGGGCGCCGTCATCGCGCACGAAGACCGTATTCACGGCGCCGATGCGCCGCGCGATGGCGTCGGTCTCGTCCATCGCGGCGAACGCGGCCTCCTTGTGCGGGATCGTGACATTGGTCCCGGCGAAACCGAGCGCCGGCAGTGCGCGCAAGGCTTCGTTCACCCGGTCCGGAGGGACGGCAAGCGGAACATAGGCACCATCGATCCCGGCCCGCGACAGCCAGAAATTATGCAGCCGCGGCGAGCGCGAGTGCCCGACCGGCCAGCCCATCACACCGGCAATGACCGCCTTGCCCGAAATCGTCATCCATTCAACCCGCAATCATGCCGCAATCACGCCCCGGCGGCGGAGATAAGCCATCAACGCGAGGAGCGGCAAGCCGAGAATCACGGCGTGGCTCCCTTCGATGGCGTCGAAGAGCTGGATCCCGAGACCCTCCACGCGGTAGGCGCCGGGTCCATTCAGCGCAGCATCGCCGATACGGTCCAGATAATCTTCGATGAAATCCGCGCCGAACCTCCGCATGGTGAGCCCGGCCTCCTCGGTGCAGCGCCAGGCCGGGCGGCCGTCCTCGACGATGCAGGCCGCGCTCACCAGCCGATGGGTCCGCCCGCCAAGCGCGGTGAGCTGTGCCGCCGCCGCCGCGCGATCGGCCGGTTTGTCGAAGACGCGGTCGCCGAGGATCAGCACCTGATCCGCGCCGAGAACCGGTCGCCCGGGCAAATCGACGCTCCGCGCCTTTTCCTCGGCCAGGCGTTCGGCGAGCGCCCGGCCGTCGATCCCCGCCGCCCGCAAGCTGCGCTTGATCCGCTCCTCGTCGATGCCGGGCGGTACGACCTCCACCGGCACGCCGGCATCGGCGAGAAGCCGCGCCCGGGTCGGGCTCGTCGAGGCGAGAACGAGACCGGCCGCACCGGCCGGTTCAGCCGGCGCGGCCGGTCCCGTCATCGGCTTCCGGTTCCATCCGCCATTTGCGATAAAGCTGGTAGATCGCCGTCGCTGTCTCCTCGATCGAACGCCGTGTGACGTCGATCGCCGGCCAGCCCTGTTCGGCGAACAGACGCCGCGCGGTCAGGATCTCGTCCTTGACGGCATCGATATCCGCGTAGTCGCCGAGCGATTTCTGGCGCAGCATCAGAAGCCTGTTACGGCGCACCTGGACCAACCGTTCGGATGCCGCGGTGAGGCCGATGCAGAACGGGTTTTTCAGCCGGAACAGCTCGGCCGGGAGATCGATTCCGGGGACCACCGGGACGTTCGCGGCCTTTATCGCCCAATGATTGGCGAGATAGATCGAGGTCGGCGTCTTCGAGGTCCGGGATATGCCGACCAGCACGATGTCGGCCTCCTCCAGGCTCCAGGCGTTCTGGCCGTCGTCGTGGGAGAGGACGAAATTCATCGCCTCGATGCGGTCGAAATATTCGGCGTTCAGCAAATGCTGACCGCCCGGCCGGCCGCTCTGCTTGCGGTGGAAGTAGCTCGCCATCGCCTCGATCACGGGATCGATGACCGAGACACAAGGCAGGTTTAGGTTGCGACACTCTTCCTGGAGGGCGCTGCGGGTAGTCTCGTTCACCAGCGTGAAGATCACCACACCCGGCTGTTCGCGGATTGCGTTGATGACCCTCCCGAGCTCCTCGACGGTGCGCACCATCGGCCAGAGATGCTGCTCGACGTCGACGCCCTCGAACTGCGCCATGCAGGCGCGGACAACGCCCTGGGTGGTCTCACCGGTTGAATCGGAAACCAGATGCAGGCTGTACTCGGCCATCCTTCGCTTCCCTTCCCGGGGGGCGGTTTCGGGAATTGCCGGGATAAATCGGGAGTTTGGCGCATGACCGTCAAATCAGTCCCCGCTTACCCTGTTCGCTCCGTCCCCTTATGAACCGCCGGGAGAATCATCCACACAGTGCATACCGTTTCGCCTTGTCCACGGAAACCGTAATTTCGTCCCCGAAAAAGACCATCATCAATCCATTGGAATTAAGCGTGAATCTTTCTTTTGCCCGGTTTCGCTCGACCCCAAAGCCGATTTCCACAGATTCCGATCGATGTGGAGGATGCACATCGTCACAGATAATCCCCGCTATTGGGGTCTCCAACAAACACAACAACCTGATTCAGATTCTTGGGGTAGAATCAGTAGCGTAACCGATCTCCTGGCAAAAACCGTCCTCCTGTGCCGTCCGACGCCAAACCCTTGCTCGCCGCCCTTTCCGGCGAGATCGCCGAAACGCCGCCGATCTGGCTGATGCGCCAGGCCGGGCGCCACCTGCCGGAATATCGAAGCCTTCGACGCCAAGCCACTTCGTTCCTGGATTTCTGCTACACACCGGAGCTCGCCATCGAGGCGACATTGCAGCCCGTCCGGCGCTACGCGCTGGACGCTGCGATCGTTTTCTCGGACATCCTGGTGATTCCGGATGCGCTCGGTCAAAAGGTCTGGTTCGAGGAAGGCAGAGGCCCCAGGCTCGAACCCACGGTCGCCGCCGGGAATATCGGCCGGTTGGATCCCACCCGTCTCGGCGAACGGTTGCGGCCGGTCTACACAGCGATTGCCGGGGTGCGCGAAGGCCTTCCGGCCGGGACCGCCCTTATCGGTTTTGCCGGGGCGCCCTGGACGATCGCCACCTACATGATCGAGGGCGGCACGAGCCGCAATCACGAACGCGCCCGCATGCTCGCCTACACCGCTCCGGCCGATCTCGACCGGCTGGTCGCACTCCTGACAGCGGCGGTTGCGGACCATCTGATTGCACAGATTCGCGCCGGTGCCGAGGCCGTTCAAATTTTCGACAGCTGGGCCGGCTCGTTGCCGGCGACCCATCGCGAGCGGTATTCGCTGCGGCCGATCGCCGAGATCGCCGCGAGAATACAGCGGGATTGCCCCGGCGTGCCTGTGATCGTCTTTCCGCGCGGCGCGGGGAGCGCCTATGCGGACTATGCCGCGCTGCCCGGGATAGAAGCGGTGTCGATCGACCAGTCGGTCGACCCCGGCTGGGCGGCGACGGCGGTGCAGCCGAACGCCGCGGTTCAGGGCAATCTGGATCCCATGGTCCTGGCGACCGGTGGGCGGGCCATGGAGGAGGCGGTCGACGGGATCCTGTCGGCGCTCGGCGGCGGTCCGTTCATCTTCAATCTCGGCCATGGCGTTCTACCGGAGACACCGCCCGAGCATGTGGCAGCGTTGATCGCCCGGGTCAGGGGAAACCTCCCTTGAGCGAACGTGTCGCCGTGGTCCTGTTCAATCTCGGCGGTCCCGACCGTCTCGAAGCGGTCGGGCCATTCCTGTTCAACCTGTTCAACGATCCGGCGATCGTCCGTCGGCCGCGACCGCTGCGTTGGGCGCTTGCGAGGCTGATTTCGTGGCGGCGGGCGCCCACGGCAAGGCGGATCTACCGGCGGCTGGGCGGTCGGTCGCCGTTGCTCGATCAGACCGAGGCACAGGCCCGTGCGCTCCAAGAGGAACTCGCCGATCCCGCGATCAAGGTCTTCGTCAGCATGCGCTACTGGCATCCCATGACGGAGGAGGCGGTGGGCGCGGTAGAGCATTTCGATCCCGGCAAGATCGTGCTGCTGCCGCTCTACCCGCAGTTTTCGTCGACGACCACGGCGTCCTCGTTTCGCGAATGGGACCGGGTGGCCCGGGGAAGGCTCCGGGCGACGACGGCGCGGATCTGCTGCTATCCCGACGATCCGGGCTTCGCTGCGGCATCGGTTGCGCCGATAGCGGATATTCTCGCGCGCTGGGAAGGGCCCGAGCCCAGGATACTCTATTCCGCCCATGGCGTGCCGAAGACCTTCATCGAGGCCGGCGATCCCTATCGGTCGCAGGTCGAGCGCAGCGTCGCCGCCATCCGCGCGGCGCTTGGCAGAGACGATCTCGACCATGCGATCTGTTACCAGAGCCGGGTCGGGCCGCTGGAATGGATCGGCCCCTATACCGATCGCGAGATCGAGCGCGCAGGCGCCGAAGGACAGCCGGTGATCGTGGTGCCGGTTGCCTTCGTCTCGGAGCATTCGGAAACCCTGGTCGAGCTCGACGAGGAGTATCGGGAGCTGGCCCGCCGTTCCGGGGTGCCGGCTTACGAGCGCGCCGCCACCGTCGGGACCCACCCCGCCTTTATCGGAGGCCTGGCTGCCCTTGTCGACCGCGCGATAGGGTCGGGCGAGGCTGTTCTGTCCGGGCGCGGCGCCCGGTGCTGCGACCGCGAGGCGCGCGATTGCCCTCTTCGCTCCAAGTGCATGCCATGATCTGGCTCGGCGACGTCTATCCCTGGATCAAGGCCTTCCACATCGTTGCCGTGATCGCCTGGATGGCGGGGATGCTCTATCTGCCGAGGCTCTACGTCTATCACTGCGACCGCGAGCCGGGCAGCGAGGCGGACGAGATGCTCAGGGTCATGGAGCGCCGCCTGCTGCGGCTGATCGTGAACCCGGCGATGATATTGGTCTTTGTCACCGGCGGGCTTTTGCTGCTCACGCCGGGTGTCGTCGATTGGGCGGCGGGGTGGATCTATGCGAAGCTGGCGCTGGTTCTCGGACTTGCCGCCATACATGGCGGGTTCGCGGCTTGGCGGCGCGGGTTCGAGGAAGGCCGCAACCGGCATTCTTCCCGGTTCTACAGGGCGGTCAACGAGGTGCCGACCGTTTTGATGGTTGGAATCGTGATTTTCGTCGTCGTGAAGCCGTTCTGACTTCGCCCGCGGCGCCGGCAAAGAGCGTTTGACTCCTTTCCAGCTATTCGTTAAGTGGTAGACAATTGGTTCGCCCTGCCGCGTTCAACATCCCAACAGAAACAATAAATCGGGCTCTCGAGGGCGGACGTCCCGTCGCTTTACGCCCCTTCGCGATGAGTCGCGGAGGGTCATCTCTCCCAACCAATCGGTAATCCCATGAATCTGCAAGAACTGAAGCAGAAATCGCCGGCCGATTTGCTCACCTACGCCGAAGAGCTGGAGATCGAGAACGCCTCGACCCTGCGCAAGCAGGACATGATGTTCGCGATCCTCAAGCAGCTCGCCGAAAACGATGTGGTCATCTCCGGCAACGGCGTCCTTGAGACCCTTCAGGACGGCTTCGGCTTCCTGCGGTCGCCGGAGGCAAACTACCTTCCCGGGCCGGACGACATCTACGTTTCACCGAGCCAGATCCGACGCTTCGGGCTCAGGACCGGGGACACGGTCGAGGGGCAGATCCGCTCGCCCAAGGACGGGGAGCGCTATTTTGCCCTGCTCAAGGTGAACCTGATCAATTTCGAGGAGCCGGAGCGCCTCCGCCACCGGATCAACTTCGACAATCTCACCCCGCTCTACCCGGAGGAGAAGATCGAGCTCGAGGTCGAGGATCCGCCGAGGAAGGATCTGACGACCCGCATCATCGATCTGATCACACCGCTGGGCAAGGGCCAGAGGGCGCTGATCGTCGCACCGCCGCGTACCGGAAAGACCATGATGCTGCAGGGGATTGCGCATTCGATCAGCGCGAACCACCCCGAGGCCTATCTGATCGTGCTGCTGATCGACGAGCGTCCCGAGGAAGTGACCGATATGCAGCGCTCGGTGAAGGGCGAAGTTATCAGCTCCACCTTCGACGAGCCGGCGTCGCGCCATGTGCAGGTCGCCGAAATGGTGATCGAGAAAGCGAAGCGCCTGGTCGAGCACAAGCGCGATGTGGTGATTCTCCTCGACTCGATCACCCGGCTCGCGCGCGCCTACAACACCGTCGTGCCGAGCTCGGGCAAGGTGCTGACCGGCGGCGTCGATGCCAATGCGCTGCAGCGGCCGAAGCGGTTTTTCGGTGCCGCCCGCAATATCGAGGAAGGCGGCTCGCTGACCATCATCTCGTCGGCGCTGATCGATACCGGCTCGCGCATGGACGAAGTGATCTTCGAGGAGTTCAAGGGCACCGGCAATTCCGAGATCATCCTGGACCGCAAGCTTGCCGACAAGCGGACCTTCCCGGCGATGGACATCACCAAGTCGGGCACGCGCAAGGAAGAGCTTCTGGTCGACCGCGGTACGCTGTCGAAGATGTGGGTGCTGCGACGAATCCTGACCCCGATGGGGGTCACCGACTCGATGGAGTTCCTGATCGCCAAGATCAAGGACACCAAGAACAACCCGGCCTTCTTCGACGCGATGAACCAGTAGGCGGCCTCGCGCCGCCCCGGGTTCAGGGGATCAGCACCGTAGAGCCCGTTGTCTTGCGCGCTTCCAGATCGCGATGCGCCTTGGCCGCGTCCTTGAGCGCGTAAGTCTGGTTGATCCCGATCTCCACCGCGCCGCTCCGCACCACCCGGAACAGGTCGTTCGCCGTCGTCACCAGATCCTTGCGCGATGCCGTGTAATGCGGCAGCGACGGTCGCGTGAGATAGAGCGAGCCCTTGGCCGCAAGCGTCCCGGTCTCGAACGGCGGAACCGGTCCCGAGGCGTTGCCGAAGCTCACCATCAGGCCGCGCGGGCCGAGGCAATCCAGCGATCCCTCGAATGTTTCCTTGCCCACCGAGTCGTAGACCACCGGCAGTCCCTGGCCCTTGGTGATCCTGCGCACCCGGTCGGCGAAGTCCTGCTCGGTATAGACGATCGCATGGTCGCAGCCATGGTCGCGGGCCAGTTTCGCTTTTTGCCTGCTGCCGACGGTGCCGATCACGGTCGCGCCCAGATGCTTGGCCCACTGGCAAAGGATCAGCCCGACCCCGCCGGCGGCGGCGTGGACCAGGATGGTATCTCCTTTCTTGACCCGGTAGGTCTCGCGCAGGAGGTAGCGGACAGTCATACCCTGGAGCATCATCGCCGCCGCGGTCTGGTCCGAGATGCCGGGCGGAATCTTCACCACCCGGTCGGCCGGGATCAGGCGTTCTTGCGAATAGGCGCCAAGCGGCGTGGTCGCGTAGGCCACCCGGTCGCCGATCTTGAGGTCGGCCACATCGCGGCCCAGCGCCTCGACGACGCCCGCCCCCTCCATGCCGAGAGTGAGAGGCAGCGGCAGCTGGTAGAGGCCGGTCCGGTGATAGACGTCGATATAGTTGAGCCCGACGGCGGTGTGGCGGATGCGCACCTCGCCCTTCCTGGGGCGGCCGATTTCGACCTCCCGCCACTTCATCGCCGAAGCGGGGCCGGGCTCGTCGATCTGGATGGCGTAGGGCATCGGAGCGTCTCTCCTATCCTAGATGGGTCTTGAAGAACTCGGCCGTCCGCCCGTTCGCGAGGTCGGCCGCCGCCCGGTCGAAATGCGCCCCGCCGATCCGGGCGAAGGCATGGTCCACCCCGGGATAGATGTGGACGGTGAACAGCGCGTTGTCCGCGAGCGCGTCCTGGATCGTCTTTTGCGCCTCGGGCGGGCAGTACTCGTCCTCGGCGGCGATGTGGAGCAAGGCGGGCTTCGAGGCGCCCGCCGCCTTGTCCATATTGCCCTCGATCTGCACCGGGTAGTAGCCGACCGAGGCGTCGCAATCGGTGAAGCAGGCGGACATGTAAGCGAGGCTCCCGCCCATGCAATAGCCGACGGTCCCCACCTTGCCGGTGCATCCGTCGAGGCCGCGCAGATGGCCGATGGCGGCGGCGATGTCGCCCACCCCCTTCTCGAAGTCGAACCCCTGGAGGTAGCCGAAGGCCTTCCCCCATTCCTCTTCCGTCTTGTCGGTGAGCTGGACGCCCGGCTCCTGGCGCCAGAACAGGTCCGGCGAGCAGGCGATATAGCCTGCGGCCGCGAACCCGTCGCAGATGTCCCGCATGACCCGGTTCACGCCGAAGATTTCCTGGATGACGACCACCCCGGGGCCGGAACCGGATGCCGGGCTCGCGAGATAGGCGCCGAAGCTGCCGCCGTCCGAAGCGTCGATGGCGATGTCAGGCATAATCTCCCCCAAGGCTCGTTTCAGTGCTTGACCGGCAAAATACCTGCATGGCCGGAACGAGTCATCGGCCCGCGCCCTGGATGGCGCGCCAGACGGTCTCCGACGATGCCGGCATGTCGATGGTCTCGATGCCGAGCGGGGCCAGCGCATCGACGATGGCGCTGGTGACGGCGGGCAGGGCGCCGACCGTGCCGGCCTCGCCGGCGCCCTTGACGCCGAGGGGGTTGGTCGCGGTCGGTACCGGGTTGGCCTCCACCTTGAAGCCGCACATGTCGTCCGCCCGGGGCATCGCATAATCCATGAAGGAGCCCGAAAGGTTCTGGCCCGATCCACGGTCGAAGACGATCCGTTCCATCACCGCCTGGCCCAGCCCCTGGGCGACGCCGCCGTGGATCTGCCCTTTCAGCAATAACGGGTTGAGGACGGTGCCCACATCGTCGACGACGCTGTAATCGACGATCCCGATCTCGCCGGTGTCGGGGTCGATCTCGACCTCGCAGACATGGCAGCCATTGGGGAAGTTCTCGACCTTGGCGACATAGCCCGCACCGGCTTCGAGCCCCGGTTCGATGTCCGCCGGCAGCTTGGGGGGGAGATAGGCAATGCGGGCCACCTCGACCAGCGGGACCGATCGGTCGGTGCCGGCGATACCGAAGGCCCCGTCGGCGAATTCGAGATCGTCTTCCGCGGCTTCGAGGAGATGCGCCGCGATGGGTTTCGCCAGTTCGACGATCTTCTCGGCCGCGCGCAGCACCGCGGAACCGCCGAGCGTCGCCGAGCGCGAACCGCCCGTGCCGCCGCCGATGGAAAGCGCGTCGGAATCGCCCTCCTCCACCCGCAGCGTCGCCGGATCGATGCCGAGGGTCTGGGCGACGATCTGCTTGTAGATCGTCTCATGCCCCTGGCCGTGGCTGATGGTGCCGACGAACAGGGTCGCCGTCCCCGACGGATCGAAGCGGAGCAAGGCGCGTTCCTGGCCCGGCGCGGCGGCGCGTTCGATGGTGTTGGAAATGCCGATCCCGCGCAGTCTGCCCTTTGCACGCGCCGCCGCGCGCCGCTCTTCGAAGGCGGCGTGATCGGCGAGTTCGAGCGCCCGGTCGAGGTTCTTCTCGAACGCCCCGCAGTCGTATTCGAATACGAGCCCCGTCCTGAAGGGCATCGCGTCCTCGGGAATCGTGTTCTGGCGCCGGAGGGCGACCGGATCGCGGCCCAGCCGGCGGGCGGCGGCATCGATCAGCTGCTCTAGCACATAGGCGGCTTCCGGACGGCCGGCGCCGCGATAGGGGCAGGTCGGGTTGGTGTTGGTGAACACGCCCGCGGTCTCGACATGGATCGCGGGTGTGACATAGGTGCCGGCGAGCGTGCCCAGATTGGCGGTCGCCGGCCCGCCCGCCATGCTCGCCACATAGGCGCCGATATTGACCCTTGTGCGCACCCGCATGGCGAGGAAATTGCCTTCGTCGTCGAGCGCGAGCGCGGCGTCGGTCACGTTGTCGCGCCCCTGATGGTCGCTGATCAGCCCCTCGGACCGCTCGCAGGTCCACTTCACCGGCCTCCCTGTCTCGCGCGAGGCCCAGAGCACCAGGATCTGTTCGGGATACATGCCGCCGCGCAGCCCGAAACTGCCGCCGACGTCGTCGGCGATGACCCGGAACCGGTTCTCCGGCAGGCTGAAGATGTCGCGGGCGAGCGCGCTCCGCAGCCTGTGCGGATAGTGGACGGCGGCGTAGAGCGTGTACCGCCCGGCGCGGTCGACATCGCCGAGGAAGGCGCGCGGCTCCATCGTGTTCGAGGTCACCCGCGAGATCGTGAAGCGGCGCTCGACGACATGGGGGGCCTTGGCGAAACCCGCGTCGACCGCGTCGCGGTCGCCGAGGAAATGTACGAAGCTCTCGTTCCCGGGCGCTTCTTCCCAGAGCGCCGGTGTGGTTTCGGCATCGGCGAGGGCGGTGTCGATAGTGGCTTCCAGCGGCTCGAAATCGACGTCGATGGTCTCCGCGGCGTCCTTGGCCCGGGCGAGGCTGTCGGCAACGACGACCGCGACGGCCTCGCCGACATGCACGCTACGGTCGATCGCCAGGGGGGCGAAGGACGGGCGGGCCATGGGCGCGCCGTCCCGGGATTTCAGGACGAGCTGGGGCTGGATCGTTCCGAGCCCCGATGCGGCGTAGTCGGCGCCGGTGAGCACGGCATGGACGCCCGGCATCGACCGCGCGGCGGCGGCGTCGATCCCGCGGATCGCCGCGTGGGCGTGAGGAGACCGCAGGATATGGGCGCGGCAGAGGCCCGGCAGGTCGATGTCGTCGACATACCGCCCGCCGCCGGAGAGCAGCCGCGGATCCTCGGTCCGCGGCACCGAATTGCCGATATCGAACTCGCCCATGCCCGTCTTTCTCCTCGTTCCGGGAAGTTCCGGGTATCGATTTCGCACCCGGGAGGACCGCGTTACTATGCGGCGGCAAATTAGCATAAGCGGGGGGTGCGCCGGTGAAGCTCGAAGGGCAGGTTGCGATCGTCACGGGTGCGGGCCGCAATATCGGCGAGCGGATTGCCGAAGTCCTGGCCGAGGACGGGGCGAAGATCGCCGTCGTCGATCTCGACCCGGGGCGCGCGGATCGGACGGCGCGGAAGCTCGCCGATGCCGGCCATGAGGCCCAGGCCTTCGTCGCCGACGTTTCGGACAACGATGCCGTACAGTCGCTGGTCGCGGCGGTGGCCGAGCGTTTCGGCCGTATCGACATCCTGGTCAACAACGTCGCGATCTCGGACAACCGCCACGTCCTCGAAATCACCGAGCAGGAATGGGACGACACCATCAGGATCACCCTGAAGTCCCCCTTCCTGATGGCCAAGCATGTCGCCCACCACATGGTCGACAACGGCATCGCCGGCAAGATCGTCAATATCGGCTCGACATCGGGCTATCGCGGGCGCGGCAGCGCCTGCGCCTATTCGGCGGCCAAGGGCGGGGTTGCCAACCTCACCCGTTCGCTCGCCTTTCAGCTCGCGCCGCACAACATCCGGGTCAATTCGGTCTCGCCCAACCGCACCGGCTCGCCGGTCGGCCAGCATGTGGTCGACCCCGACCGCTACTTCAAGAACCTCGTCAACCGGCCCGGCGTGCCGGACGACACCGCACAGGTCGTGGCGTTTCTGTGCAGCGACGGGGCGAGCTTCATCTGCGGCGAGAACATCTTCGCCGACGGTGGGGTGATGGCGATGGAGGCGAGCTGATCGCGGCGGCGGCCCCGGTTACCCGGGCTGCTGGTCCTTCGGCACCGCGCCTTCGCCCGACCAGTCGGGCGGGTCGGCCGCCTTGATGCGGCGCGCTTCCTTGACCATCTCGCGGATCTGACCGGCGAGCGGCATCGATTCTCCCAGCCCGTCGGCCATCTGCGAGACGATCTGCATGTCCTTCAGCGCCCAGGTGAAGGTCATGCGATCCCAGTCCTCCAGCGTCGCCGACCTGGCCGAGCTGATCAGCAGCGCGTCGCGCAGCTTGACGAGATCGGCGCCGAAGGCCTCGGCGAGCCGGCCGGCCTCGATCAGCCCGACCCCGGAGATCCACATCAGGAAATTGTTCACCGCCTTGCCGAACTGGCCGTGTCCGACCGGTCCGAGATGGGCGATGTCGGAGCAGAAGGTCTCGAAGACCGGGCGCGAACGCTCCACCGTTGCGTCGGTCCCGCCGACAAGGGCAAGCAGCGTCCCCTCATCCGCCGACCAGCGGCCGCGGCAGATCGGCGCGTCGAGCACGTCGATCCCCCGCTCGGCGGCGCGCCCGGCGACCATGCGGACGGTCTCGGGCGAGGAGGTCGAGCAGATCGCGATGCAGGACCCCGGCGCCATCGCGCCGACCAGCCCGTCCCCGCCAACCGTGACCTCGACGGTCTCGGCATCGAAACCGACGGCGACGATGGCGTAGTCGCTGCCGCGGCCGAGTTCGGCCGCCGAGGACAGGGGACGCGCGCCCTCCGCCTTGGCCTTGGCGAGCTGGCCCGGGTCGATGTCCGTCGCGGAGACCGTGAACCCTCCCTTGACAAGGTGCTTGATCATCGCGAGCCCCATCCGGCCCGGCCCGACAATGCCGACACGATCCATCGCGCTTTCTCCCTTCGATCGACTGCTTGCGGTCAGCGAGCGTAATCGCGCCTGGCCGCCGTTTCGCTGACATAGCCTTCGGCGATGTCCTGGGCGAGCGCATCGGGCTCGCGCGCCGCCGGATCGCCATACCCGCCGCCGGCCGCGGTCTCCAGCAGGAAGCGCTCGCCCGCGGCGAGCTCGAATCGACCGGCGGCCGGGGTCTCCTCTTCCGCCGCCGTGCCGTAACGGATGACGAAGCGGCTGCCCTGCCCGTCCTTGCCGCCGCCGAGCCCGACCGGCGGGAAGCGGGCCCGGTCGTAGCGCCGGATCACCACCGCATCCTGCAGCAGCTCGTATTCGCGGCGCAGCCCGAGCCCGCCGCGCCAGGTGCCGGCGCCGCCAGAATCCGCCATCAATTCGAAGCGCGGAATGCGGCAGGGGAACTCGGATTCGATGATTTCTATCGGCGTGATGTGGAGGTTCGAGAGATGGGTCGCGCACGCCGATGCTCCGTCATGTCCGGCGCCGCCGCCATAGGCCGAGCCGATGATCTCGTATTGCAGACTGGCCTGGCCTTCGCGCCCGCCCTGGAGCCACTGGATCATCACCGCGCCGCTCGATGCGGCGTTGGCGACCGCGCGGTCCGGCTTGAACGTGGACAGCGCCTCCAGGATCACGTCGACCAGCTTGAGGTTCGCCATCTGGTAGCTCGACACCGGCGCCGGCGGGGCCGCGTTGGTGATGGTTTCCGGCGCGTAGACGAAGCGTACCGCCTCCCGCATGCCGTCGTTGAACTGGAGGTCGGGGCCGAGACAGCCGATCAGCGCATAGAAGCAGCACGCCTCGACCATCGACGGGCGCAAATTGATCGGCCCTTTCGCCTGACGGTCGGCGTCGCTGAAGTCGAAAATCGCGGTCTCCCCGTCGATCGTCACCGTGCAGGCGAAACGGATCGGGCGGTCGCGCTCGACCCCGTCGGAATCCATGAATCCCTCTGCCGATGCGCTGCCGTCGGGCAGCGCGGCGATCGCCTCCCTGAGCGCGGACGCGGCGCCGGCGAGGATGGCGGCGAAGGCGTCCTTGACAATATCGCCGCCGAAGCGGGCGCAGATGTCCTTGATCCGGTCGACGCCCAGCCTCGTGGCGGCGATCTGGGCCCGCATGTCGCCGCGCACCAGTTCCGGCTGGCGGCTGTTGGTCAGGATCAGCCGTTCCAGATCGTCCTTGTAGCGTCCCGCCTCGGCGATGCGGATCGGCGGCAGCAGCAGGCCTTCGTGAAAGATCTCCGTCGCGTTGGCCGAGGTGCTGCCCGGGTTGGTGCCGCCGATATCGGCCTTGTGCGCGATCGACCCGGCGAAGCCGATCAGCGCGCCGTCGGCGAAGATCGGGGCGACAAAGCCCATATCCGAGACATGCGGCAGCCCGCCCTCATAGGGATGGTTGCAGACGAAGATATCGCCGTCGGCGAGCTTGTCGGTGCCGTAGATCTCGACGATGCGCCCGACGAGATGCTTGTAGACCGGGGCGTGGAAGAACATCGGCGGGGCGGTTATCAGCCCGCCCGCCGCGTCGAGGATGACGCAGCTGAAATCGCGGGATTCGCGGATGATCGTGGAATAGCCCGACCGGTAGAAATGGTAGTGCATCTCCTCGACCAGCCCAGCCACCTTGTTGCGCAGGATCTGGACCGTCACCGGGTCAGCCATGGAAGCGCTCCAGGACAAGGTTGCGGTAGCCGTCGACGGTCACCGCCCAGCCCGCGGGAACGACCGTCGTGGCATCGAACTGCTCGACGATCGCCGGGCCCGGAAAACGCATTCCGGGCGCCAGAGCGGAGCGCTCCAGGAGGACGGTCTCCGTCGGCCCCCTTGCATCGAAATGGACGTCGCGCCGGCCGGCGATCGCCGCTTCCGGCAGGGCGTCTTCGCCGACCGGCTCGGCCACCGGCCGGTATTTGGGGACGGCGACCGCCACGCGGAGCCGGTAGCTCACGATCTCGACATCCTTTTCGCTTGCGGCGTGGCCGTGGATCCGGGCGTGCCGGGCATCGAAGCGGCTGCGCGCCTCCGCCATGGCGGCATCGTCGAGCCCGCCTTCTCCCAGCCCGTCCAGCGGCACGCGCAGCTCATAGCCCTGCCCGACATAGCGGAGGTCGAGCTCCCGCAGATGGCGGGCGGCGGCGGGGTCGAGCCCTTCGGCGGCGAGCTCCCCGGCGGCGCGGGCCTCCAGCTCGGCGAACACGGACTCCGCATGGGCCGGGCCCACATGGAGGAGCGGGCGCAGCTCCGAGCGGACATAGTCGTGCACGACGTCGGAGCATAGGAGGCCGAGCGCCGAGAACGCGCCAGGTCTCGCGGGAACCAGGATGCGGCGCATGCCGAGCTCCTCGGCCACCGAGGCCGCATGCACCGCCCCCGCCCCGCCGAACGGCAACAGGGTGAAGTCGTGCGGGTCGACGCCGCGCTTGGCGGCGACGACGCGGACCTCGTCGGCCATGCGCATGTCGACGATGCGCCGGATGCCCTGGGCGGCCTCGCGGCTCTCCATGCAGAGCGGTCGCGCGACCTTGTTCTCGAGCGCGTCGAGCGCCGCGTCGAAATCGAGCGATTGGGCCCCGCCGAGCAGGTGGCCGGGGTTGAGATAGCCGCAGACGATGTCCGCGTCGGTCACCGTCGGGTCGGCGCCGCCCTTGCCGTAGCAGGCGGGGCCGGGATCGGAGCCCGCGCTGCGCGGCCCGACGGCGAGAAGCCCGCCGCCGTCGATCCAGGCGATGGAGCCGCCGCCGGCCGAGATGGTGGTGAGGTCGAGCGTCGGCACGGCGATCGGCCGCCGGCCGATCTCGCTTTCGGTGACTTCGAGCGGAGCGCCGCCTTCGATGAAGGCGATGTCGCAGCTGGTGCCGCCCATGTCGAGCGTGACCAGCCCCTTCCGGGCGTCGTCCGGCGCCAGCCAGGCGCTCGCCCGCGCGCCCGCCGCCGGGCCCGACAGCATCGTGTGCACCGTCTTGCCGCCGGCGATCGCCGCCGCGAACGGCATGACCCCGCCATTGGATTGCATGAGGAAGCGCTGCGGCGTCTTCAGCCCCGCCGAATCCAGCCCGTTGGAAAGGTCGCGGATATAGCGCACCAAAACCGGTTCGAGATAGGCGTTGATGAGCGTCGTCGACATGCGCGGCCATTCGCGCAGCCGCGGCAGCACGACGCTCGAGAGCGATATCGTGGCCTCGGGGAATTCCTCGCGCAGGACCCGCTCTGTCTCGGCTTCATGGGCCGGGTTCATGAACGAGAACAGGTAGCAGACCGCGATCGATTCGACGCCCGTCTTGCGCAGCGCGCGCGCCGCGACCCTGACCGCGTCCTCGTCGAGCGGCGCAAGCGCGTTGCCTTGGTGGTCGATCCGGCCGCCGATCTCGCGGGTCAGGCTCTGCGGTGCGATCGGCTCGGGCCGCTTGAAGAAATAGTCGAAGGGATTGCCGTCGCGGGCCTGCGACTGGACCTCCTGGATCGCGCGGTAGCCGGCGGTGATCAGCATGCCGACCCGGGCGCCCCGCATCTCCAGGAGCGCGTTGGTGGTGATCGTCGTCCCGTGGGCGAAGAACCCGATGGTTTCCGGCGCGATGCCCCGGGCGACGAAGCGCGCGAGCCCGTCGAGCACGGCATCCGCCGGGTTGGCGGGGGTGCTCGGCACCTTTTCGATCAGGATATCGCCGCTCGCGGCGTCGAGCAGGACGAGGTCGGTATGGGTTCCGCCGACATCGACGCCGAGTCGGTAAGGCACGGCATCGTTCACTGCCCGGTTCCGCGGTTAGTGATCATTGTGGTGGTGATGATGATCGGTCTTTGCCAGGGCGGACCGCGGCAGCGCTCGCTCGATCTCCCGGTGCAGGGCGGCAAGCTGCGGTCCGGTGACTGTGAAGCCGAGATCGAACCCGAACATACGGGCGACCAGGACCAGATCGCCGTCCTCCAGCCCCCGCACCAGGCCGACATCGGAGGCCTCGATCGGCTCGGCGAGGATCCGGTCGGTATTGCCGAAGAACCGCGGCGTGACATCCGCCCGTCGGGCCGCCGCCTGGCCGCCGAGCCCGGCGAGGTAGCCGATGATCCGCTCCAGATCGTCCGCGCGGCAGGCGATTTCGACGCCGGCGCCGTTCGCATCCCGGACGGTGAAGGAAACGCCGGTTCCGTCCGCCGAGACCGACGGATTGTCGAGCCGGTCGAGCGCCAATCGGGTCACGTCTCGCACTCCCCTGCCGTCAAGCAGCCTGCGCGGGCCGGAGTGTGCCGGCTCGCCTCCGGCAGTTCAACGCCGGGCGGCGATCTCACGCCCGGCAGTCGCGCAGGGTCTTGAGGCGCTCCGTCGCGCCGACCAGCGCCGCGCAGATGCCCGGATCCATCGCCGAATGGCCGGAATCGGGAACGATCGCATACTCGGCCTCGGGCCAGGCGCGGTGGAGCGCATCGGCGGTGACGATCGGGCACACCATGTCGTACCGGCCCTGCACGATCGCGCCCGGCAAATGGCGGATCCGACCGACGCCGGCGAGCAGGGCGCCGGGCTCGACGAAGACCCGGTTGACGAAGTAATGCGCCTCAATGCGCGCGAGCCCGACCGCCATCGAATCCTCGCCGAAGGCGGCGATGGTCTCGGGGCTCGGCAGGAAGGTGGAGCAGGCGCCTTCATAGCGGCTCCACGCCCGCGCCGCCGGCAGCAGCACCGCCGGATCGCGGCTCGACAGGCGGCGGTGGTAAGCGGCGAGAATGTCGGATCGCTCCGCTTCGTCGAGGATCTCCGTCAGCGCCCCCCAGGCCTCCGGAAACACGTTGCGGATGCCGTAGAGAAACCAGCGGATTTCCGGCTCGCTGCCGAGGAAGATGCCCCGGAGCACCATGCCGAGCACGCGATCGGGGTGTGTCTCGGCATAGGCGAGGGCGAGCGTGCTGCCCCAGGACCCGCCGAACAGCAGCCACCGGTCGATGTTGAGCATGGTGCGGATGCGTTCCATATCCGCTATGAGATGCGGGGTGGTGTTGTCGCGGAGTTCCCCGACCGGCGTGGACCGCCCGGCGCCGCGCTGGTCGAAGATCACGATCCGGTAATGGGCCGGATCGAAGAAGCGCCTGTGCGCCGGGATCGCCCCCGCGCCGGGCCCGCCGTGGAGGAAGACCACCGGCGTCCCGTCGGGGTTGCCGGAGACCTCCCAGTAGAGATCGTGCAGGGCATCGACGGCGAGTCGTCCGCTGTCATGGGGCTCGATCGGGGGGTACAGCTGCTTCCGCGCCATCTGAGGGTTCCGCGCCTGGGCCGATTGCGCGAAGGCTTCGGCCGGGGGCCGGGCCCCGCGCCGGGCGCACTATTTTACCGGCGCCTCGCGGCGCGGCCAATCCTGGTCCTCGCGGCGCTGATCCTGTGCTGGCAGGCCCCGGTCGCCGCCGAGAGCGACCGCCGCGGGGTGGTGAGCGCGGTGGTCGACGGCGACACGGTGACGCTGGACAGCGGCGTCGGGGTCCGCCTGGTCGGTATCCAGGCGCCCAAGCTGTCGCTGGGACGCGCCGGGTTTCGCGACTGGCCGCTTGCCGCCGAGGCCAGGGCCGGACTGGAAGCGCTGGTCGCCGGCGCCAGCGTGCGGCTGGTCTATGGCGGGCGCAGGATCGATCGGCATCGCCGCCTGCTGGCCCATCTCGAGCGCGAAGCGGCGCCCGGCCGGCCCGCGCTTTGGGTGCAGGGCGAGATGCTGCGCCGCGGCCTGGCCCGGGTCTACACATTTTCCGACAACCGGGCCCGGGCGGACCGGATGCTGGCGCTGGAGCGTGCGGCGCGGGCCGCGGGGCGGGGCATCTGGGGGCTCCGCTATTACCGCATCCTCGGCCCGGGAGAGACGTCGCGCCAGATCGGCCGGTTTCAGCTGGTGGAAGGACGGGTGCTCCGCGCGGCGGTCGTGCGCGGCCGGGGCTATCTCAATTTCGGCGCCGACTGGCGCAAGGACTTCACCATCGCGATCGCGCGCAAGCACCGTCGGCGGTTCCGCCGCGCCGGCATCGATATCGCCGCGCTCGCCGGGCGCCGGCTGCGTGTGCGAGGCTGGCTTACATGGGAAAATGGCCCGATGATAGAGGCAACCCATCCCGAACAGCTGGAGGTGATCGAGTGATCGGGCGATGGCGCGCCCTGCCGGCTGCCGCTCTTGCCGCCGCCCTCCTGGCGGGCGGGCCGGGCGGATGCTCGGTCAACCCCGCCACCGGCGAGAAGGTGTTCACCGGCGGGATCACCAAGGCCCAGGAGAAGGTCGAGGGGCGCAGGCTGCACCCACAGGTTCTCCAGCAATTCGGCCCGGAGGTCGGCAACCGGGCGCTCCAGCGCTATGTGAGCTCGGTCGGTCAACTGCTGGCGCGGACCACCGAGCGCCGGGATTTGGGATACACCTTCACGGTGGTCGATACCGATATCGTCAACGCCTTCGCGGTCCCCGGCGGCTATATCTACATCACCCGCGGGCTTCTCGCCCTGTTCGACAGCGAGGCCGAGCTCGCGGCGGTGCTCGGCCACGAGCTCGGCCACATAACGGCGCTGCATTACGCGCGTGGCCGCGGCCAGGCCATCCTGGCCCAGTTCGGCGTGCTCGCCGCCAGTGTCCTCGCCCGACAGGTGGCGCCCGACAGCGCCGTCGAACGCGTCGTCGGCAGGCTGGGCGGCACCGCCGCGTTCGCCTTTCTGCGGAGCTTCTCGCGCGAGAACGAGTTCGAATCCGACGACCTCGGCATCCGCTATCTGGCGCGGGCGGGTTACGACACCGGAGCCGTTGCCCGCATGCTTGCGAAGCTCCGCGCCCATGCCCGCCTCGAGGCGGCGCTCGCCGGCAGGTCGCCCGACGAGGTCGACAGGTTCGATTACACCGCCACCCACCCGGTCCCGACCGCCCGGGTTCGCCGTGCGACGGCGCGGGTCGCCAAGACGACGGTCCGCGACCCGATGGTCGCCCGGGAGATCTATCTCAAGCAGATCGACGGGATGATCTACGGCGGCAGCCCGGAGCAGGGATTCGTCCGCGGCCGGCACTTCATCCACCCCGCATCGAGGTTCCGGTTTTCGGTGCCCGGGACCTTCATCATCCAGAACCTGCCGCAAGCGGTGATCGCATCCGGGCGCGGCGGCGCCCGGATTATCTTTCGCCTGCACAAGCGCGGCCGGAGCGGTTCGGCCGCCGGCTTCCTGCGCGACAGATGGGCCGGCAAGCTTCCTCTCGGCCGGATCGACGAATTGACGGTGAACGGCTTGCCGGCGGTCTCCACGCGTTCCGCCGCGCGCGGCCGGGACGGGATCGTGGACATCCGGATTCTCGCCGTCGGCGCGCGCGCCAACGGGGTCTATGAGCTGGTCTTCGTTGCCCCCCGCGGGCGGGGCTCGCGCCTCGAAGAGGCTTACCGCGCAATCACCCGGAGCCTGCGCGAGATGAGCGCCCGGGAGGCGGCGAAACACCGCCCGAGGCGGGTCAAGGCGATCAGGGCCCGGCTGGGCGATACGCAGGAGAGTCTGGCGCGGCGGATGGCGGTCGAGAAGCGGCCGCTCGAGCATTTCCGCGTGCTCAACGGGCTGCGGCCCGGAGAGAGGATCGCCGCCGGGCGGATGCTGAAGATCGTCATCGAATAGGCGCGGCCTGCAGAAGCAGGGCGATCACCCGCCGTGCCCGGTCGCGGGCGTCGCTTTGCCCGCTGGCGCGCGGACCCGCCACGTTGAGCGCCGCCACGCCCTCCGCGGCAATCCATGCGCCGGCCCGGGAAGCGGCGTCGTCGTCAGCGAGAACGTTCATGTCGAGCACCAGACAAGGCTTCGCCATGCGCTCCGCATAGGCGACGGTCACCCGGGTTCCGCCCGAGGGCGCGCCCCAGGCAAGCACCAGCGTCGCGTCCGAATCCCGCACGTTGCGGCGAGTCCGCTCGGTATAGCGTGGGGAGGCGGTCTCGCGCAGCGGGTAGAGGCAGGGGATTTTTCCGTCTTCCGCGCGCCGGCCGCGCGGGCACCAGCCGCCGCAGGGGACCCCGGCCTCAAGCGCGGCGTCGAGCGCCCCGCGGTCGACGCCGGTCTGTCCACCCGAGACGATTCTTTCGATCACCGGTGCCGGACCGCAGCGCCCCGGACATCACAAAGGCTTTTCGAGGACCCCCTCAAGCCTCTCCGCCGCCGCGTCGGCATCGATCTTCTCGACCAGCGCCAGCTCCTGGGCCAGCCGGTCGAGCGCCGCCTCGTACATCTGACGCTCCGAATAGGATTGGTCCGGCTGCCCGGCGGCGCGGTGGAGATCGCGGACCACCTCGGCGATCGCCACCGGATCGCCGCTGTTGATCTTGGCGTCGTATTCCTGCGCGCGGCGGGACCACATGGTGCGCTTGCCGCGGGCGCGGCCCTTGAGCGTCGTCATCGCGGTCTTCATCTTGGCGCGGGAGCTGATTTTCCGCAGCCCCGAGTCCTTGACCTTGTCCACCGGTACGCGGAGCGTCATCTTTTCCGCTTCGAAAGAGATCACGAACAGCTTGAGGTCGAAACCCGCGACTTCGCGTTCCTCGATTCCCAGCACCTTGCCGACACCGTGCGTTGGGTAGACGACGTAGTCGCCTTCGGAAAAGACCAATTTCGTTGCCATCGGCGGGGGTACAGTCAGGTGCCTTCGCCCGGGCTCTCCGAGAAGTGCTCGGAGAACTTGTTCTGGACTTCCCGCCAATCGTCGGCGTCGGCGATGGGTTCCCCCTTGCGGGTGATGTTGGGCCAGCTATCGGCGAATTTGCGGTTCATTTCCACCCATTGCTCGGCCCCGTCATCGGTGTCGGGGCGGATCGCCTCGACCGGGCATTCGGGTTCGCAGACGCCGCAATCGATGCATTCGTCGGGGTGAATCACCAGCATGTTCTCGCCCTCGTAGAAGCAATCCACGGGGCAGACCTCCACGCAATCCATGAACTTGCACTTAATGCACATTTCGTTGACGATGTAGGTCATATTCCCGCCACTCCCGTAGTCCTCCGCCGGCCCAGCGATTTCGAAACGACAGGGAACTTAGTACCGCAGCCCCCGTCAGCCAACCTCTTTTCGCTCCGGCGGCAATTGGCTCGACCCCTCGCCAGCCTCGAGACGTACGGCCGCCCGGCGTCTGGCCATCGCGCCGTCGCGGTCGGAAACATAGATCAGACCGCCGATCCGGCGCATGAGCTGGGCTTCGTGCGCGTCGACCCGGCCGTCGGCGAGAACCACCTCCCACAGCATTTCGACCAGGGCAACGCGTTCCTCATAGCTGTAGCGGTCCTTCACCGTGCGGGTGAAGCCGAGAATCTGCACCGCCCCGTCGGCCTTGTCTTCGGCCGCGGCGAGGAGGGTGTCGGCCTCCTCGGCGGTGAGCGAAAACCGGCGCAGCAGGATATCGAGGATGCGGCGCCGCTCGATCTCGTCGAAGCTGGCATCGACGCATGCGGCGTGGACCAATAGCGCCGCCGCGGCGAGTTCGAGCGGGTCGTGCGCGCGCGCGCCGACCGCTTCGCGCCCCCCCATTTCGCGCCCCCCCGTTCCGCGGCCGCCCAGGAGATGTCTGATCCGGTCGATCATGGCCCGGCCTCCTTCGACGCGGGCGCAGCCGGGGCGGCAGGCGCCGAGCGGGGCGGGATGGTTTCATAGAGCGAGCGGGCCTCGTCCGGCGGTCCGCGCCGCGTACCCACGGCCAGCACCCGCACCACCTGGATTTCCCGGGAGATCGGAACCGTCAGCACACTGCCCGGGGCCACCCGGTGATCGGCCTTTCTGATCACTCGTCCATCCACCCTGATGCGTCCTTCCCGGCAAAGCCGGGTCGCCTTGGTGCGGCTGTTGAACAGGCGCGCATGCCAGAGCCATTTGTCCACCCGGATCGCGCCGTCGATCATACCGGCTTCTTGAGGCCCTGAAGCTTGGCGAAGGGCGAGGACGACGGGTCGCGCGCCCGACGCGGCCCGCGCCCCGCCCGCGCCTGCGCGGCGCGCTCGGGGGCCGCGCGGATATACCGTGCGCCGTCTTCGGTCTCCTGCAGGCGGTAGCCCAGCCCGTTGAGCACCGGCCCCGCCTGTGCGGCCGAGAGGCCGGCCGCGGAGAGCAGCCCCGGGGCGAGCTCGAACGGCCCGCCGCGCGCCGCCCGGGCGAGCGCGATCGCGAGCCGGTCCAGCACATCGATGCGGATCGCGGTACCGCCGATCAGGCGAAAACCGCAAGCCGAATAGAAGGACGGGTCGGGGTCGGGATCGGGCACCACCGAGCACAGCCCGGGCGGCGGCGCGGGGCGAACCGGGCGGCCGCCATGGACCGACCACAGCAGCGCGCGAAACCGCGCGGCTTTCGGCTTGATCATCGCCGGCAGGTAAACCGCCTCGAGACCGAAGCGCACGCCGAGCGCGCGCATGCGCCGCCTTTCCGCCGCCGGCAAGTCGGCGACGAGCGCGCGGACGGACCGCCGCGGCAGGGAACCCAGCGCTTCCACAAGCTGAAAGGCGAGACCGCGCGCGGCACCCGAGAACCCGGCGTCGCGGAGATCGAACAGCGCGGCAAGACCCTCGCCGAGATGCCCGGCGAGCCAGCTTTCGATGCGGCGGCGCGCCCGCGCCGCCAGATCCCTGCCGAGACCCTCATCGGCCCGCAGCGCGACCTGCGGCTCGAGCGGGCTCGCCCCCGCCACCAGGCGGGCGACCGAAGCCCCGCGCCAGGCGACGCCGCCATCGTCCCCAAGCGCGAACGCATCGTCGGTATCCGCCGCCAGGGCGGCGGCAAGCTCCTGGAGGCGGCGGCGCAGGAGGCGGCCCGCGACGGCCATCACCTCGCGGCCGGTGTGCGCGCCGTCCGCCGCCTCGGCCACGAACCGCAACCCGTCGATCCGGCCCACGGCCTCGCCCGCGATCCGTACCGCGCCGTCCGCATCGATCGTCGTACCGAAGGACGGTTTGCCGCGGGCGCGGTTGAGGAGCGCCGCGCGGCGGTCGACGAAGCGCTGCGCCAGACGCTCGTGCAGCGCGTCCGACAGGCGGTCCTCGGTCGACCGGGCGCGCGCCTGCCAGGCCCTGCTGTCGTCGACCCAGTCGCCGCGATGGGCGATATAGGTCCAGGTCCGCACATGGGCGATGCGCGCCATCAGCGTGTCGATCTCGCCCTCGGTGCGGTCCAGACTGTCGATCTGCCCGGCGATCCAGTCGGTCGGCAGCCGTTCGGCCGGCCCCGCAAGATGACCGAACACCGTGGCGAGCAGGCGGGTGTGCTCCTCCGCCATGGTCTTGCGGTAATCGGGGATCTGGCAAACCTCCCACAGCAGTCGGAGCGCGGCCCGGTCGCCGGCCAGGCGGCGGATTTCCTCATCGTCCAGCAGGGCGCCGAGCGCGCGCCGGTCGTCGCTCTCGCGCGCCCGCACCAGCTCCGGCCGCGGCGGGGGCGCATCGAGGCTTCCCAATAGAGCCTCCGGAGAACCGAATTCGAGCGCCGCGTTGCGCCACTGCAACTCGGTCAGCGGCTTGAAGCAGTGGCTTTCGATCGCCTCGACGGTCTCGGGCTCGAAGGCGCCAAGCCCCCCCGTCGTCCCGAACGTGCCGTCATTCATGTAGCGGCCGGCACGACCGGCGATCTGGGCGAGCTCGGAGACCCCGAGTTCCCGGCGGAGCCTGCCGTCGAATTTCCTGCGCTCGAAGAAGGCGACATGGTCGAGGCGCATGTTGAGCCCCATGCCGATCGCATCGGTGGCGACCAGAAAGTCCACCTCGCCGGCCTGATACATTTCGACCTGGGCATTGCGGGTGCGCGGGCTGAGCGCGCCGAGCACGATCGCCGCGCCGCCGCGCTGGCGCCGCAGCAGCTCCGCGATCTCGTAGACCCGTGCGGCGGAGAACGCGATCACCGCGCTGCGCGGCGGCAGACGCGTGAGCTTCCTGACGCCGCTATAGCCGAGACGCGAGAGCCGCGGCCGGCCAACGAAATCGGCTTCCGGGACCAATTTCCGGATCAAGGGGCGCATGGTATCGGCGCCGAGGAACATGGTTTCCACGTCCCCCCGCGCGCGCAGCAGCCGGTCGGTGAAGACATGTCCGCGCTCGCCATCGGCGCACATCTGGATCTCGTCGATGGCGAGGAAATCGAAGCGGCGGTCGAGCGGCATCGATTCGGCGGTGCAGAGGAAGTAGCGTGCCCGCGCCGGCACGATCTTCTCCTCGCCGGTGACCAGCGCGACATGGCGCGCGCCCTTCAGCCGGACTACCCGGTCGTAGTTCTCGCGTGCGAGAAGCCGGAGCGGAAAGCCGATCGCGCCGTTCGGATGGGCGAGCAGGCGCTCGATCGCAAAATGGGTTTTGCCGGTGTTCGTCGGGCCAAGAACGGCGGTCACGGATGCGCACGGCCCGATGGCGGACATGGCCCTAACATCGGCAATCGCAGGCCGGAAGGCAAGGCCTTGCGGGTCTTGCATGTGGCCCGCCGCTTGCGCATATCTTCGCCTGTGGCGGCCGGCGCGGACCGCCGGTCACGTCGTTCGATCGGAGAGGAATCTATGGCCGAGGAGAAGCTGAGCTTCCAGACGGAAGTATCCCGATTGCTCCGGATCGTCGCCAACTCGCTTTATAGCGAGAAGCGGATTTTCCTGCGCGAGCTGATCTCGAACGCGTCCGATGCCTGCGACCGGCTGCGCTACGAAGCGATCACCGAGCCGGGACTGACCGAAGACGATCCCGAATTCCGGGTCCGGATCGGGATCGATCCGGCGGCGCGGACAATTGCCGTGGCGGACAACGGGATCGGCATGAACCGCGAGGCGCTGATCGCCGATCTCGGCACCATCGCCCGGTCCGGCACCAGCGCCTATCTGGAGCAGATGTCGAGCGATTCGGCAAAGGACGTGGCGCTGATCGGCCAGTTCGGCGTCGGCTTCTACTCGGCGTTCATGGTTGCCGACAGGGTAGACGTTGTCAGCCGCCGCGCCGGCGAGGCGGACGCCTGGCGCTGGGCCTCCGAAGGGCTTGGCGAGTTCACCATCGGCGAGGCCGAGCGAGACGGGCGCGGAACCACGGTGACGCTGCATATGCGCGACGACGAGGACGAGTTCCTCCAGCCCGGCGCCCTGCGCGGCATCGTCAAGACCTATTCCGACCACATCGCCCTGCCGATCGTCTTCGTCGATGGCGGCGACGAGGAAACCGTCAACGAGGCTTCGGCGCTCTGGGCCCGGCCGAGGTCGGAGATCACCGAAGACCAGTATACGGAATTCTACCGCCATGTCGGTCACGCCTTCGATGCGCCGTGGCTGACGATCCACTGGCGGGCCGAGGGGACGCACGAATTCACCACGCTGGTCTTCATCCCCTCGCAGCGGCCGTTCGACCTCTTCAACCCGGAGCGCAAGCACGCGGTGAAGCTCTTTGTGAAGCGCGTCTTCGTCACCGACGACTGCGCCGAGCTGGTGCCGCAATGGCTTCGCTTCCTGCGCGGGCTGGTCGACAGCGAGGATCTGCCGCTCAACATCAGCCGCGAGATGCTGCAGAACAACCCGCTGCTGGCGCGCATGCGGATGGCGATCGTCCGCCGCGTGCTGGGCGAGTTGTCGAAAAAGGCCGAGGCGGAACCGGCCGGCTACGCGGAGTTCTGGGAAAATTTCGGGCCCGTGCTGAAGGAAGGCCTCTACGAAGACGAGGCCAACCGCGACGAAATTCTCAAGCTCGCGCGGTTTCACAGCACCGCGGGAGACGGCCCGGTCGGGCTCGACGCCTATGTCGAGCGGATGAAGGAGGGGCAGGAGGCGATCTACTATATCGCCGGCGAGGAGCTGGATTCGGTGCGCCGCAGCCCGCAGCTCGAAGGCTTCCGCGCGCGCGGGATCGAGGTGCTGCTGATGACCGACCCGGTGGACGAGTTCTGGATCCCGGCGGTCGGGACCTATGCCGGCACGGCGTTCAAATCGGCGACGCGGGCCGGCGCGGATCTCGCCGATATCGCGGTCGAGGACGGTGCGGACGGGGACGAAGAGGCTGTCGACCAGGGCCGTATCGACAGCGTGATCGCCATGTTCAAGCTCGCCCTCAAGGACGAGATCAAGGATGTCCGGGTATCGGATCGGCTGACCGACAGCGCCGCCTGTCTGGTGGCCGAAGAGGGCGATCTCGACATCAACCTCGAACGCCTGCTGAAACAGCACGGGCAGCTCGATACCGGCTTCAAGCGCATCCTCGAGATCAACCCGAGACACGCTTTGGTCCGGAGCCTCGCGGACGCCGTC
Source organism: Alphaproteobacteria bacterium (assembly GCA_965205995.1). Classification (GTDB taxonomy): domain Bacteria; phylum Pseudomonadota; class Alphaproteobacteria; order MPNO01; family MPNO01; genus MPNO01. The sequence goes on from OZ242200.1 coordinate 3,750,111, forward strand.
GGCAAGGGCGCCACCTCCGGCCGGCTCTCCGACACCGCGTGGCTGGTGCTGGATCAGGCCCGCATCATGGAGGGCGAGAAGCTGTCCGACCCCGCCGCCTTCTCCCGGCGCATGTGCGAGGCGCTGGCGCGCGGGCTGGAAGCCGGCTGAGCGGTCTTTGGCGCCGGCGACCGGGTCAGGCCGCCGCCAGCATATTGCGGATCACATATTGCAGGATGCCGCCGTGGCGGTAGTACTCGGCCTCGTCCAGCGTGTCGATGCGGCAGGTGAGCGCGATATCCACCGACGACCCGTCGGCCCGGACGATCCGGCAATCGACATCCATCCGCGGCGCGATACCCCCGGCAACCCCGGTGATGTCGAAACTCTCCGTGCCGTCGAGCGCCAGCGTCTTGCGGTCGGTGCCCGGCTTGAACTCGAGCGGCAGCACCCCCATTCCGACCAGGTTGGAGCGGTGGATGCGCTCGAAGCTCTCGACGATCACCGCCCTGATGCCGAGGAGCCGGGTCCCCTTGGCCGCCCAGTCGCGCGACGACCCGGTGCCGTATTCCTTGCCGGCGACAACCACCAGCGGCACGCCGGCGTCGCGGTAGCGCATCGCGGTTTCGTAGATCGGCTCCGGATCGCCGCCGTCGATATGGCGCGTCATCCCGCCCTCGATCTCCGGCACCATCTCGTTGCGGATGCGGATATTGGCGAAGGTTCCGCGCATCATGATCTCGTGGTTGCCGCGCCTGGAGCCGTATGAATTGAAGGCCACCGGGCGCACCTGGCGCTCCAGCAGATAGTCGCCCGCCGGGCTCTGCCGGGCGATGCTGCCGGCGGGCGAGATGTGGTCGGTGGTGACAGAATCCCCGAGGATCGCGATCGCGTGCGCACCCAGGATGTCATCCATCGGGGCGGGGTCGGGGGTCATGCCCTCGAAGAAGTTGGGGTGGCGCACATAGGTGCTGGACTCCTGCCAGTCGAAGGTCTCCGACGGCGTCGACGAAATCTCCCGCCAGGCGGCCGTCCCCTCGGACACGTTGTCGTAACGGGCGCGGAACATGTCCGGCGAGAGCGCGGTGGCGAGGGTATCGGCGATCTCCCGGTTGGAGGGCCAGATGTCCTTCAGGTAGACGGGCTCTCCGTCCGCGGTCTCGCCGAGCGGGTCGCTGGCGATGTCGATCTTGAGCGAGCCGGCGATCGCGTAGGCGACCACCAGGGGCGGCGAGGCGAGATAGTTGGCGCGCACCTGGGCATGGACCCGCCCCTCGAAATTGCGGTTGCCCGACAGCACCGCGCCGACCACGAGGTCGCCCTCGTCGATCGCATCGGCGACCGGCTTGGGCAGCGGCCCCGAATTGCCGATGCATGTGGTGCAGCCATAGCCGACCAGGTTGAATCCGAGCGCGTCGAGATCTTCCTGGAGGCCGGCCGCCGCGAGATAGTCGCTCACCACCTGGCTCCCCGGCGCCAGCGACGTCTTGACCCAGGGTTTCACCTTCAGCCCCAGCGCGCGCGCCTTGCGGGCGACGAGGCCGGAGGCGACCATCACCGAGGGGTTCGACGTGTTGGTGCAGCTGGTGATCGCGGCGATCACCACATGGCCGTCCTCGACCGAGAAATCGGTTCCCTCGGCCTTCTGCGCGCGGTCCGATCCGCCGAGATCGGCGAGCGCGGATGCGAAGGCGCTGGCGGCCTCGGAAAGCGCCACCTTGTCCTGCGGCCGCTTGGGACCGGCGAGCGACGGGGTGACGGTGTCGAGGTCGAGGGTGAGGGTGTCGGTGAACGCGGGATCGGGCGAATCCGCCTCGCGCCAGAGCCCCTGCGCCCGCGCATAGGCCTCGACCAGGGCGATCCGCTCGGCGTCGCGGCCGGTCAGCCGCAGATAGGCGCAAGTCTCCTCGTCGATCGGGAAGAAGCCGCAGGTGGCGCCGTATTCCGGCGCCATGTTGGCGATCGTGGCCCGGTCGGCGAGGGTGAGTTCGCCAAGACCGGGGCCGCAGAACTCGACGAACTTGCCGACCACCCCCCGCGCGCGCAGCATCTGGGTCACGGTGAGCACGAGATCGGTCGCGGTGGTTCCTTCGCGCAGCTTACCCTCGAGCCTGAAGCCGATCACCTCGGGCAGCAGCATCGAGATCGGCTGGCCGAGCATCGCCGCCTCCGCCTCGATTCCGCCCACGCCCCAGCCCAGCACCGAGAGCCCGTTGACCATCGTGGTGTGGCTGTCGGTTCCGACCAGCGTGTCGGGATAGGCCAGCGTGCGGCCGCCGTCCTCGCGCGTCCAGACGGTCTGGGCGAGGTATTCGAGATTGACCTGGTGACAGATGCCGGTGCCGGGCGGCACCACGCGGAAATTGCTGAACGCTTTCGATCCCCAGTGCAGGAAGGAGTAGCGTTCCTGGTTGCGTTCGAATTCGCGATCGACATTGGCGGTGAACGCATCGCCCGAACCGAAGCTGTCGACCATCACCGAATGGTCGATCACCAGGTCGACGGTCGCCAGCGGATTGATCTTCTGCGGATCGCCACCGAGATCGGCCATCGCCTGGCGCATCGCCGCGAGGTCCACCACCGCGGGCACGCCGGTGAAATCCTGCAACAGGGTGCGAGCGGGGTGGAACGCGATCTCATGGGTCGAGGAGCGGGTTTCCAGCCAGGCCGCGCAGGCCTCGACATCGGCGACCGCGACCGTCCTTCCGTCCTCGTGGCGCAGCAGGTTCTCCAGCAGGACCTTCATCGAATAGGGCAGGCGGGAGACGTCGCCGATTCCGGCTTCGCCGACCGCGTCGAGCGCGTAGTAGTCATAGCTCCGCGCGTCCACCCGAAGCGAACGCCGCGCCTTCAACCGATCCTGCCCGGAACCGCTCACTGCCCCGTCCTCCACGTCAGAAAAATCCGATACCCGGCGCGATGCATAGCCTGCCAGAGCCGCCTTGGCGAGGGGTTATTGGTCCGCGGAAACGCGGTTCGCAATGACCCCGGCCCGAGAAACCGCAATCCCGAGAAATCACATAATTGCCGCATTCCCGGCCAGCGGCGGCCACAATCGGCCACCATATCCTCAACCTACTAGCCCTTCGGACGCCAACCCCGGGCGTCCAGCCGGCCATCAGGCCCAACTTCACGGGCCGCCGGAGCCTCTCCCGGCGGCCCGTTCTTATGGCCGGGGCCGCGCGCGGGTGATACAGTCCGTCGATCGAACCGTGGCTGAAGACTATCGCCGTTTCGCCGCCTGCTGCACTCTGGTCCTTGCCTTCGCCGGGTCCCTGCCGATCTGGTGCTCCGGCGCGGTCGGAACGGCCCCGGCCGCGCGCGCGGAGCCGTCGACCCCGGCCGCCATCGGGGAATCCCGCATTCTCGCCGAGCGCATTCTGCGGCGGGAGAGCCACGGGCTGCTGTTCGAACCGGGGCGGCTGCGCGGAATGGCCCGCGAGATCCGCGAAGTCCTCGAAACCCTCCGGGAGCGCCATCCCGCGCTGGCCACAATCCGGGCGCGCCCGCGGCAAAGCCCCGCCACCCTTCTTGTCGGCCTCGATGCCGGCCTGTTCGACGCCGTTGCCGGTCTCCGCGACCGCGGCGGCTTGCCAGCCATGCGGCCCACCGGCAATACGGCGTTCGACGCCCTCAACGCAAAGCTCGGCGTTCGGAGGCTGCGGGTATTTCCAGCGCTTCGCGTCGCCGCGCTGGAGACGGGCGGGCGCGTGAATATCGAGGCGGCGAGGAAGGCGTATCTCGCGATCGACGGTGTCATCTCCGCCGAGCCGGATGCAAGGCTCGGAGACGGTTCCGATATAGAGGCCGCGAAGGCGGATGGACTCTGGCATGTCGTCTTCCGCAGGGCGTGGGGGGACTGTCCGTCCGGCTGCACGAATGCGGAACTCTTCTTCTTCACCGTGGATGGCGGCGCTGCGAAACCGGTAGACCGGCGCCGGGCCGTTGGCATGGCGGCCTTCGCGGCACTCCTCGCGAGCCGGGGGTGGGATTGAACGGGACGTCGGAACGCCGGAGGCGGCGTTTCTCCACCGGGCTCGCCGCGATCGTCCTTGCCGCCGCAATGGCGGGCGCGAAGGTGGGGGCCGATACCGTCGGCTTCCGCGACATCGTGTTCGAAATCGACGGCGAGCGGCTGACTGCCGCGCTCTGGTATCCGACCGCCGCGCCGCCCGGACGGACGGCGATAGGCCCCTTCCCGATGGCCGCGGCCCGGGATGCGCCGGTCGGCGCCGGGCGCTACGGGCTGGTTCTGATATCGCACGGCACCGACGGGGGCCGGCTGAACCACCGCGGCACCGCGATGCGGCTCGCCGGTGCCGGCTATGTCGTGGCGGCGCCGGAGCATCCGGGCGACAGCTGGCGTGACGGCCGGTATAGCGGCACGGCGGCCAATTGGCGCCGCCGTCCGCGTCAGCTCAGCGCGACCCTGGACCGGCTGCTGGGCGAGGCGGAGTTCGGCAGACGCATCGACCCCGCGCGTATCGGGGCCATCGGGCACTCGGCCGGCGGCTACAGCGTGCTTGCCCTGATCGGCGGAAGGGCGGACATGGCCGTGCTGGCGCGGCACTGCACCCGGTATCGGGACAGAGATCCGGCGTTCTGCGCCTACGGCCGTCAGGACGAGCGTGTCGGCGGTGTGTTGCCCGCCCTCTCGGACCGGCGGATCGGTGCCGTCGTGGCGGTGGCGCCGGTGGGCGCGCTGTTCGGCGACGGTGCGTTCGCGGGCGTGGAGGTGCCGGCGCAGATCCACCGTTTCGGACAGGACCGCATCCTGCGCAGGCCCTGGCACGAGGACAACATCGCGAGGCTGATGGGAAACCGGGCCGGCCTCGTGGTGCACCCGGGGGCCCACCATTTTGCCTTCATCTCGCCCTTTCCCGCCGACCTGATCGAGGAGATCGGAGAGCCGGCCCGCGATCCGCCTGGGTTCGACCGGCGCGCGTTTCTCTCCCGGATCGACCGCCAGATCGTGGATTTTTTCGACCGGGCTCTGCCGGCGCCGTGACGGCGGACCACCCTCGCGATCTGTTGATCGGGCAGCCCGGTTTTAATTCACCGGCCGTTATCCGATGATGATTGACCGGTCGGACTGACCGGCTCTTCCCGGGGATCGTCATGCGGGTCACGGCGGTACTGAAATGGGCGGGGGTCCTGGTCGCGGCCCTGATCGTGGCCGCGGTCGCCATCCTCTATTCGATCGACGCCAACAGCTATCGCGGCGAGATCGCCGCGGAGTTCAGGAAGGCGACCGGCCGCGATCTCGTCATCGACGGCGGCATCGACCTGTCGATCTCGCTGAGCCCCGCGATCGTGGTCGAGAAGATCGCCGTCGCCAACGCGCCCTGGGGCTCGCGCCCGCTGATGGCGACACTCGCGCGGGCCGAGGTCAAAGTCGAGCTGATCCCGTTGATCGCGGGCGATATTCGCGTCGTCAAACTGGTTCTCGTCGAACCCGACATCCTGCTCGAAACCAATGCCGCCGGGGTTGCCAACTGGCGGTTCGGACCTCCCTCGGAGGGCAGGCCCAAAGCGGGCGGTTCGGACTCCGGTGCCGCGAGGGGTGCCGAAAGCGGGGGCGAATCGCGAATCCCGGTCTTCCACCGCGTGGAAATCACCCGCGGACGCCTGGCCTACAAGAACGGGAAGACCGGCGAGGAGCTACGGCTCGACCTCGGCGAAGCGGCGCTCGGGGCACGGACCGCCGACGGGCTGCTGACGATCGATGCCAAGGGCGCCTGGAACCGGTCCCCGTTCTCCTTGTCGGGGACCGTCGAACCCTTCTCGAACCTCGCTTCGGGCGGGCCCGTCAGGCTGGATGTCGAGGCCCGGGCGTTTGGCCTGGACGCGAAGCTGGCCGGGTCGGTCGCTCAACCCGGCAAGGCCGCCGGCCTCGACCTGCGGGTCGCGGTGCGCGGCGCCGACCTCTCGACGCTTGCGCCCGTAGCGGGGGCCGGGCTGCCGAAAATCGGGCCGATCGATCTCGTCGCCGACGTCAAGGGCGGTCCGGGAGGGCTCGAGATCGACCGGCTCAAGCTGGTCCTGGCGTCCAGCGACCTCTCCGGAAAGATCGTCCTTGCGCGGCGCGGACCGCGCCCGCGCGTGACCGGGCGGCTGGAATCGACCAGGCTCGTCCTGGCCGAATTGCTGCCCCCGCCCAGGGCGGCCGGCGGCCCGGGAGCGGCGGGCGGCAAGAAGCCTAAGGCGGCCAAGACGGATCCCGGTCGGGTTTTCCCGGACGACCCGCTGCCGCTGGCGGGGCTCAAGGCAGCCGATCTCGACCTCACCCTGAGTGTCGCACGACTTACAACCCGTTCGCTGCGGATCGATGCTGTCGAGGGCCGCGTCGTGCTCGACGGCGGCGTGCTGACGGTGGAGCCGTTCTCCGCCACCGTGGCGGCGAGCCGTGTCGACGGCACGCTCCGCCTCGATACGCGCCGGGCGGCGCCCCGACTCGCGGTCAAACTCGGGGCGCCGAATCTCGATCTGGGTCGCCTGCTGAATGAGACCGGCGCGACCGATCTGGTCCAAGGGAAGGCGAAGCTCAGGGCCGACCTCCGCGGGTCCGGCCGGTCGGTGGCGGCGCTGATGGCCGGGCTCGACGGCGAAGTCCTGCTTCTCGCCGGCGACGGACGGCTGAAGACCCAGGCGTTCGACACCGTGGTGGGCGGGGCCAGCGCGGTTCTCGGAACCCTGTTCTCGGGAAAGAAACGGTGGACGGTGGTCAACTGCGCGGCCAGCTCGTTCGCCATCGCGAAAGGCCGTGCAACCAGCCGGGTGACATTGATCGACACCGAATATTCCACCGTCGCCGCCCGCGGCAGCCTCGATCTGGCCCGCGAGACCCTCCGCCTGACGATCGAGCCGCGAGCGAAATCCGCGACGCTGAACGTCGCGGTTCCGGTTCACGTCCGGGGAACGCTGGCCGACCCGGTATTCCGGCCCGATACGGGCGCGGCGCTGAAAAAACTCGGCGGTCTGGTCGGGATCGCCCTGTTCCCGCCGGCGGCGGTCGTCGGTCTGGGCGAGCTCGGCGGCGGCGGGAATGCATGCGTGAAACTCGCGGCCGCCACGCGGAAAGGCAGCGCCAAGACGCGACCGCAGGCGGCTCCGGCCCAATCGGCATCGCCGGAAAAAGCGATCCGGGAACTGAAGGAAAATGCGGAAGGGGTGGTGAAGGGCCTTACCCGCGGGCTCAGGGGGATTTTCGGCGGCGGGAAGAACTAGGCCGCCAGACCGTCCCCGCCGCGCGCCGCCGCCGGCTCAGCCGATGCCGAGGTTCTTGAACCGCTTGTTGAACTTGGCGACCTGGCCGCCGGAATCCACCAGCCGCTGCTGGCCGCCGGTCCAGGCCGGGTGGGTCTTGGGGTCGACGTCGAGCTTGACCGTATCCCCCGCCTTGCCGTAGGTCGACCGGGTCGTGTAGGTCGAGCCGTCGGTCATTACCACGGTGATCTCGTGGTAGTCCGGGTGAATGTCCTTCTTCATCGTCGCGTCTCCGGCAGGGCCGCGGGTATATATCGGAAGGTGTTGGGGTTGACAAGCCTCGCGGATCCCCTTGGGCCGGGTCGTGGCCGTGCGTGAGGGCGTCAGGCCGGGCGGGCCCGCCCGCGGCGAGATGCGCAGCCTGCGCGCGCTCATCCCCTGGCTGGCGCCGTACCGGCTGCGAATCCTCGGCGCGGCTGCGGCGCTGATCGTTGCCGCCGGGTCGGTGCTGGTGCTCGGCCAGGGCCTCCGCGGGTTGATCGACCAGGGGTTCGGCGCTGGCGACGGGGCGCTGCTCGACCGCGCGCTGGCCGGGCTGTTCGTGATCATCGCGCTGCTCGCCGTCGCGACCTTCGGGCGGTTCTACCTGGTCGCCTGGATCGGCGAGCGCGTGGTCGCCGACCTGCGGCGCGCGGTCTTCGACCGGTTGCTCGCGCTCAGCCCATCCTTCTTCGAGACCGCGCGCGTCGGAGAGGTGCTGTCGCGGCTGACCACGGATACCACGCTCCTCCAGGTGGTGGTCGGCTCGTCGGTCTCGGTCGCGCTGCGCAACGTGCTGCTCTTCCTGGGCGGGACGGTGCTCTTGTTCGTCACCATCCCGCGGCTGGCCGGGCTGGTCTTCCTCATCGTGCCCATCGTGGTCCTGCCGATCGTGGTGTTCGGCCGCCGCGTCCGCCGTCTGTCGCGGGCGAGCCAGGACCGGGTTGCCGACATCTCGGCGCATGGCGAGGAGACGCTGAACGCCATCCGCACGGTCCAGGCCTTCGGCCACGAGCCGATCGACGGGCGGCGGTTCGGCGCGCGGGTCGACGATGCGCTGGTAACCGCGCTCCGGCGCAACATGGCGCGCGGGCTGCTGACCGCTTTCGTCATCGTCACCGTGTTCAGCGCCGTCGGGGTGATTCTCTGGATCGGCGGGCACGACCTGATGGACGGGCGGATTTCTCCCGGCGAGCTTTCGGCCTTCGTCTTCTACGCCGTGGTGGTTGCCGGCTCGGTCGGCGCGGTCAGCGAGGTGATCGGCGATTTGCAGCGCGCCGCCGGCGCGACCGAGCGTCTGCTCGAGCTGATGCGCATCGATCCGGAGATCGCCGCGCCAAATCAGCCCGTGCGCCTGCCCGAACCGCCGGCGGGCAGCATTGTTTTCGACGCGGTTCGGTTCCACTACCCCTCGCGCCCCGATGTCGCCGCGCTCGACGGGGTGAGCTTCGATATCGCGGCGGGCGAGCGGGTGGCCCTGGTAGGCCCGTCGGGCGCAGGCAAGTCCACCGTCTTCGAGCTCCTGCTGCGGTTCTACGACCCGGCGGCGGGAGGGGTGCGGTTCGACGGTGTCGATCTGCGCGACGCCGAACCGGCCGGGTTGCGCGCGCGGATCGGCCTGGTCGCGCAGGAGCCGTTCATCTTCTCGGCCGATGCCTGGGACAACATCCGCTACGGACGGCCCGGCGCCGCCGACGAGGAGGTGCGCCAGGCGGCCGTGGCGGCGGCCGCGGACGGGTTCCTCGACGCGCTGCCGGAGGGTTTCGACACCTTTCTCGGCGAGAAGGGGGTGCGTCTGTCGGGCGGTCAGCGCCAGCGCATAGCGATCGCGCGGGCATTGCTGCGCGACCCCGCGCTGTTGCTGCTCGACGAGGCGACGAGCGCGCTCGATTCCGAAAGCGAGCGCCTGGTCCAGGATGCGCTCGGCCGGCTGATGGCGGGCCGGACGACCCTGGTGATCGCGCACCGCCTCGCCACGGTGCAGGCCGCCGACCGGATCATTGTCCTCGACCGGGGGCGGATCGACGCCATCGGCAGCCACGCCGAGCTGGTCCGCAGCAGCGCGCTCTACGCCCGGCTGGCCGCGCTCCAGTTCGGCGACATCGGCGCGGAGAATGGCGCGGCGGGATACGCCGGGCTCAGCGCTGGGTGAGCTTGAACTCGATGCGCCGGTTGCGCTTGAAAGCGCCGATCGTGCTGCCCGTATCGATCGGCTGGAACTCGCCGAACCCGGTGGCTGCGAGCCGCCCGGCCGGAACGCCCCGCTCGATCAGGTATTTGACCACCGCGACCGCGCGCCCGGTCGAGAGCTCCCAGTTCGACGGATAGGCGGGGGTCGAGATCGGTATCCGGTCGGTGTGGCCGTCGACCCGCAGCACCCAGTTGATGTCGGTGGGAATCTTGTCCGATATCTCCTTGATCGTCTGCGCCAGCTTGTCGATCTGGTCGCGCCCGCCGGGCTGGAGCGTGGCCTCGCCCGAGGGGAACAACACCTCCGACTGGAAGACGAAGCGGTCGCCGACGATGCGGACGTCGCTGCGGTTGCCGAGCGCCTTTCTGAGCCGGCCGAAGAATTCCGAGCGGAAGCTCGCCAGCTCCTGCACCTTGCTGGCGAGCGCCGCGTTGAGCCGCTGGGAAAGGTTGACGATCTGGATGCCCTTTTCCTTCGCCTCGCGTTCCGAGACCTCCAGCGCCGCCTCGATGCGCGCGAGCTGTTGACGGAGCGCCGCGATCTGGAGGTTGAGAAGCTGTACCTGCTCCCGCGCCTGGCGCGAGACGATCTGTTCGGCGCTGAGTACCTCCTCGGCCATCGACGCCCGTGCCCCGAGGTCGCGCAGCCTGACGTCGCGCTCGTCGATATCGCGCTGGGCGAGCCGGGTCCTCTCCTCCGCCGAGGCGATCTCGGCGACGAGTTCCTTGGACCGGTCGCGCAATGCGCCGACCTCCCGGGTCCGGCTCTCCAGGGAATCCTTGAGCGCAGCGACCTCCCGCGACTGGGCCTGGAGCGAATCGTCGAGCGCGGCGACTTTCTTCTCAAGTGCGTCGCGGACCTCGCGCAAGGCGGCGATGTCGCGCTCGAGGCTGGCTATGCTGCGGAGTTGAATCTCGATTTTCTCCCGGTCCGCGCTGATCGTCTTGTAGGCGTCTTCCAGCTCGGCCGCGCTCCTGGTGGACGCGGCCTTGAGCGCGTCGCGTTCGGAGGTGAGAGCGGCAACCCGGTTGGTCAGCGTGTCCCGCTCGGGCAGGAGTATCGCGAGCTGGCTCGACAGCCGGTCCCGCTCGGCGGTCAGGGTCCCGAGCTGGAGGGTGAGCCGGAAGAGCGAGTTCTTGAGTTCCGATTTCTCGGCCTGTTCGAGGGACAGCATCTCCGTCAGCTGCGCGACCTGCTGATTGAGCCTGTCCAGGGCCCGGTCGCGCCCGCTCAGGATCTCGCTCAGAAAATACTGGGCCAGGGTGAACACCATCAGGAGGAAGATGACGATGATGAGAACCGCCGCCAGCGCGTCGACGAAGCCCGGCCAGATGTCGGCTCCCGAGTGTTGCCTGGTTCTGCCGACGGCCATCCTGCGGCCCTTTCCGCGGCCCTAGTCCGGCTGCTTCCGCCCGATCGCCGCGATCGTGCGCGACAGCACGCGGATTTCGTTGCGCAGCTCATGCACCATTTCCGAGCGTCCGGCCACGAGCTGCTCCATGAGTCGCGCCACATGGACGTCTATGTTGCGGATGTGCTGTTGCACGTTCTCGTCGAAATTGCCGCTTGGCCGGGCCTCGGCAAGCCGGGCCAGGATCGGTCTGAGTTCGAGCTGGCTTTCCGCGATCTGGGTCATCAGCGCCTGCTCGGCGCGCATCTGATCGGTGAGCGCCGACAGATTCTCGGCCAGCGCGGAGATCGACTGGTTAGCCGAGATTCGGCTCTCCTCGCCGCGATCGATGGTGCGCTGCAGGCTTTCGAGGCTGTCGGCGGTCTGCTCCAGCAGGGCCTGGACGAAGGCCGGCACCGTCTGGTCCTGATCGATCCCCGCCCCGCCGCCCGAGAGGCGGGTCTGGCCGGACAGCCAGTCCTCCAGATCGTTGAAGAAGCGGTTCTGCGCCTGGCTCGCCTGGAGTTCCAGAAAGCCGAGCACCAGCGACCCGGCGAGGCCGAAGAGCGACGACGAGAACGCCGTCCCCATGCCGACGAGCGGCGCCTGAAGCCCGGCCTTGAGGTCCTGGAAGACCACGCTCAGATCGCCGCCGCCGCCGACGCTGAGACCGGCAATCACGCCGCCGACCGACTCGATGGTCTGCAAGAGCCCCCAGAACGTGCCCAGCAGGCCGAGGAAGATCAGCAGCCCGATCACATACCGGGCGATGTCGCGCTGTTCGTCGAGCCGCGCCGAAATGCCGTCGAGCAGGGAGCGCAGCGCCAGCGCCGAAAGGCGGAACCGGCGGGTCTGCTCGCCGAGGATCGCCGCCAGGGGGGCGAGCAGGCGGGGCGCGGCCTGGACCGAGATACCGGGCCGCCCGGTGCGGACGTTGACGATCCAGTTGACCTCGCGCCGCAGCGTCATCACCTGGCGGAAGCTGTAGGCGATGCCGAGCACCAGCACGCCGACGATCAGCCCGTTGAGGGCGGGGTTGGCCCGGAACGCTCCGAGCAGGGGTTGGTACAGCGCGCCCGCCACCGCGCCCACGGCGAGCACGAACAGGACCATCCTGGTCAGGTAATTTCTCGGGCTGGTCATCTCGCCCGGCTTTTCGGCATTCGGCCGCGATCCGTGCTTGGTTCCTCCGGCCGGGTAGGTTCGCCACCCGAAGCGGCGAAGTGTATGCGCCCTAGCTCGCGAGAGCGAGATCGGATTCGTTCAAACTTTCGCGTAGCATGCGCTGGACCGGCGCATGCAGCCGGTCGTTGGCGGCGACGATGGAAGCGCCATGAACGGTGGCCGTGCCGCCCAGGATGTCGGTCACGAATCCGCCGGCCTCGCGCACCAGCACGATCCCCGCCGCCACGTCCCAGGGCGACAGGCCGAATTCCCAGAATCCGTCATAGCGCCCGGCCGCCACATAGGCGAGGTCGAGAGCGGCGGAGCCCAGGCGCCTGACGCCGGCGGTGTTGTCGATCGCCGCGCCCACAGTCGAAAGAAAGGCGCTTTTTCCCGCCCGGCCCTTGAAGGGTATGCCGGTGGCGAGAACCGCATCGGCCAGATGCCGGCGCGACGATACCCGGAGGCGCCGCCGGTTGAGGTAGCAGCCGACTCCCTTCTCGGCCCAGAACAATTCGTCGCGCAGCGGCTCATAGACCACGCCCGCGACCGCCGCGCCGTCTTCTTCGAGTCCGATCGAGATCGCGAAATGCGGGATGCCGTGGAGGAAGTTGGTGGTCCCGTCGAGCGGGTCGACGATCCAGCGCCGCCGCGCATCCTCGCCCGCCGTCTCGCCCGATTCCTCCATCAGGAAGCCGAACCCCGGGCGCGCCTTGGCGAGCTCGCGGCGGATGACGCGTTCCGCCCGGCGATCGGCTTCGGTGACGAAATCCGCCGGTCCCTTGCGCGAGACCTGCAGGTTCTCGACCTCGCCGAAATCGCGGATCAGCCCGCGCGCCGCCTTGCGCGCCGCGGCCTCCATCACGTTGATCACCGGCGACGGCATGCGGTTCTTCCTGCCGGCCGCCGGTCAGCCCTTGGCGCGCTCGACATAGCTGCCGTCCTCGATATTGACGACGATCCGCGTGCCGGCCTCGATATGCGGCGGCACCATCACCCGTTCGCCGTTCTCAAGCATAGCCGGCTTGTAGGACGACGAGGCGGTCTGGCCTTTGACGACCGGATCGGCCTCCGCCACCGTCATCGTCACCTGCTGCGGCAGCCGGGCGGAGACCGGCTTGCCTTCGATCAAATCGACCGTGATCGTCATGCCATCCTGCAGATAGGCCGCCGGGTTGCCGATCATCTCCACCGGAAACTCGAACTGCTCATAGGTCTCGGCATCCATCAGCGCCACCGCGTCGTCGGCGCGGTAGAGATAGGTGCAGGTCTTTTCGTCTACCATCAGCTTTTCGACCGATTCCTGGGTGCGGAACCGCTCGTTGCTCTTGGTCCCGGTCATGACGTCCCGCATCTCGACCTGGACGAACGCGCCGCCCTTGCCGGGTTGCAGGATCTGGATCTTGAGCACGCTCCATTGCTTGCCGTCGTGCTCGATCACATGGCCGGGCCGTATCGTGTTCGCGTTGACTTTCATGGGGCTTGCCGCGCCGTGGCGAGAGCGCGGAACCTAACAACTCGCGGTTCGCGAGGCAATGAAGCGGCTAGCCGTGGGGGTCCGGGTGCGGAGTCCCGCGCCAGTCGCTGAGCGCCCCCCGCTCGTCGCGGAATACCGGGCCGACCGGGACCTTGCCGTGGCCGCCCGGGATGTCGATAACATAGGTCGGTTGGCACAGGCCGGAGACCCGCCCGCGCAGCGCCCGCATGAGCGCCTGGCCCTCCTCGATCGACAGCCTGAACCGCGCCGTGCCCGGCGCCAGGTCGGGATGGTGCAGGTAATAGGGCCGGATCCGGTTGCGCACCAACGCGCGGAACAGCGCCGCCAGCGTCTCCGCGTCGTCGTTGATGCCTTTCAGCAGCACCGTCTGGCCGAGCAGCGGCACCCCGGCATCGGCCAGCGCGGCGATGGCGCGCGCCGCCGCCGGGTCGAGCTCGCGGGGATGATTGCAGTGGATCAGCACATAGACCGGGATGGGCAGGCGCAGCGCCGCGATCAGCGCGCTGTCGATCCGCCCGGGGTCGGCGACCGGGACCCGGGTATGGATGCGCAGGACCTCGATCGTCTCGATCGCCGCGCAGCGCCGCAGGATCCCGCCGAGGCGGCGCGCCGACAGGATCATCGGGTCGCCGCCGGTCAGGATCGCCTCCCTGATCCCGGGGCGGGCGGCGATATAGGCGAGGGCGGCGTCGAGCGCTGCCGCCGACATCGTCGATGCAGCGTGGCCGACCCGTTCCCGGCGGAAGCAGAACCGGCAATAGACCGGGCAGGACGTCGTCGGCATCAGCAATACCCGGTCGGGATAGCGGTGAACCAGCCCGGGAAGCGGCGCATGCGCGTCGTCGCCTATGGGGTCGTCGCGCTCCCCCGGGCTCCGCGTGAGCTCGCGCGGATCGGGAAGGTATTGGCGCGCTATCGGATCGTCCGCCGCCCCGGGTTCGATCAATCCCGCGACATGCGGGGTGACCGCCACGGCATAGCGGCGGGCGACGGCATCGGCCGCTTCGATGCGCGCCGTGTCGATCAAACCCGCCGCGGCCAAGGCGCGGCCGCTGCGCATGGTGCCGTCCGCCATCCTTACCCCGCATCGCCGGATCGGGCATTATCGCGCCATGCGCGAAATCGCGAAACGCCGTGGTTGAGGCACCCTGGTGGCGGCCCGACCGCCATGCGCGGAGGCGCCCCAACCTGCTCGTGCGCGCGGCGATAATGGCCGCGATCAGGCGTTTCTTCGCCGAGCGCGGCTTCGTCGAGGTCGAGACGCCCGCCCTCCAGGTCTCACCCGGGCTGGAGCCCCATCTCAACGCTTTCGAGACCGCGCTCCGCGAGCCCTTCGGCGACGCAGCCGGCGCGCCGATCTTTCTGCACACGTCGCCGGAATTCGCGATGAAAAAGCTGCTGGCGGCGGGCGAGGAGAAAATCTTCCAGATCGCCCGCTGCTACCGTAACGAGGAGCGCTCCCCCACCCACCATCCCGAGTTCACCATGCTCGAATGGTACCGGGCGGGCGCGGTCTCGCGCGATCTCTGGGCGGATTGCGAGGCGCTTCTCGCCGCCGTGGCCGAGGCCGCCGGGGTTGCGCGGTTCACGCGGGCGGGGAGGAGCGCGGATCCCCGCGCGACGTGGACCCGGCTCAGCGTCTGCGATGCCTTCGCGCAGCATGCGGAGATCGACCTGGCGGCGACGATGGACGATGTCTCCGACCCGGCGCCGCTGATCGCCGCGGCACGCTCGGCCGGCATCCGGACCGGACCCAACGACCGCTGGGAGGATGTTTTCTTCCGCATCTTCCTCGCCAGGGTGGAGCCCGCGCTCGGCGTCGGCGCACCGGCAATCCTTTATGACTACCCGGCCTCGATGGCGGCGCTCGCGCGCCTCGGTCCCGACCGCCGGTTCGCCGAACGCTTCGAGCTGTTCGTGTGCGGTCTCGAGCTCGCCAACGGCTATGGCGAGCTCACCGACCCGACCGAGCAACGCGCGCGCTTCGCGGCCGACCGCGCGCTGCGGACGGCGCTCCACGGCAGCGCCTATCCGGTCGATGAGGATTTTTTGGCCGCGCTCGACTCGGGGCTGCCGGAATGCGCCGGGATCGCGCTCGGCGTCGACCGGCTGGCGATGCTGGCGACCGGTGCCGCGCATATCGACGACGTGCTCTGGGCGCCGGTGGCCGAGCCCGGCTAGCCGGCGAGAGCGTTTCGGATCGCGGCCCCGTAGGCGCGGACCGCCTGCGCCGGCCCGTCCGGGTGTGTCCAGACCCCCGAGGATACCGCGAGGAAATCGGCGCCGGCGGAAGCCACCGGCCCGCAATTCCCGGCCGTGATGCCGCCGATCGCGACGCAGGGGACGGTGGCGATCGATTGCCAGACCTCCAGGAGGTCGAGCCGGGCCCGCGAGGTCGTCTGCTTGGTTGCGGTCGGGAAGTAGGCGCCGAACGCCACGTAGTCGGCCCCGACTTCCGCCGCCTCCATCGCCCGGTGGTAGGAATCCTTGCAGGTCACTCCCACGATCGCCTCCTCGCCGACGATCCCGCGGGCCTCCGCATAGGGGGCGTCGTCGTCGCCGATATGGACGCCGTCGCAGCCGGTCTCGCGGGCGAGATCGGGACGGTCGTTCATCAGGAAAGCGACGTCGCGGGATCGCGCGACCGGCACGAGGGCATCCGCGGCGCGGCGGATGCCCTCGTCGCCGGCTTCCTTCAGGCGGAGCTGGACGCAGGCGACCTCGCCCGCGTCGAGCGCGGCGGCCAGGCTGTCCGCGAAGCCCGGCGCGCCGCCGGGGCCCAAATCAGGCGGCGTGATCAGATACAGCTTGCAGGTCCGGATTGGCCTTGCCCTGGTAAATCCTGATGATCCCGTCGAGCATGGCGAGCGCCTCGGCGCGCGGCCGCTGGAAGGTGTTCCGCCCGATGATCGAGCCGTTGCCGCCGCCATCGCGGATCGCCCTGACCTCGCGGTGGATGCCTTCGATGTCCTTGGCCTCGCCGCCGGAGAAGACCACCAGCCGGCGCCCGTTGAAGCAGGACTGCACGACATGGGCGATGCGCGCCGACAGGGTGCCGATGTCGATCTGTTGCTTCTCGTAGACCCCCTTCGCCGCGTCGAGGAACAGGGCGTCGGCCGGCGGCTTCACCTTGACGATATGGGCGCCCATCAGGCAGGCGATGTGCGCGGCGTAGGCGCAGATATCCACCGCCGTCTCGCCCTCCTTCGACAGCATGCCGCCGCGCGGGTAGGACCAGATGACGACGGCGAGGCCGGCCGATTTGGCCTCCTCGGCGAGCTCGCGGATCTCCTCCATCATCTCGTACTGGTCTTCGGAGCCCGGATAGATGGTGAACCCGATCGCCGAGCAGCCCAGCCGGAGCGCATCGCCGACGCTGCCGTGTACGGCCTGGTCCTTGTCCGTCGCGAGGCTGTTGGCGCTGTTGACCTTGAGGATCGTCGGCACCGCGCCGGCGTAGCTGTCGGCACCCGCTTCGATCATGCCGAGCGGCGCCGCATAGGCGTTGAGCCCGGCATCGACGGCGAGCTGGAAATGGTAATGCGGATCGTAGCTTGCCGGGTTGGGCGCGAAGCTGCGCGCGGGACCGTGCTCGAAACCCTGGTCGACCGGCAGAATCATCATCTTGCCGGTGCCGCCCAGCTTGCCGTGCATCAGGATGCGGGCAAGGTTCGACTTGGTTCCCGGGTTGTCGCTCTCGTAACCGGCAAGGATCTTCCTGACCTTTTGCGTGACCCTCATCCTGCACCCCTCTCCGATATCCGCTGCGGAATCAGGCGGCAAAAGGCGGCAGCGGAAGCCGCCAATAACTAGCGCATAGCCAGCGAGCGTGCCAGCGCAGTTTCCGTGGTGCGGTGGTTCGGGACGGCGACGGCCCGCGGCGGGAGGGCCCCGCTGCACGGATGCCGGAGTCCTGTCAGAAGGCGAGCGCGAGCACGCCGAGCGTGACCGCCAGGCAGCCGAGCTGCACCCCCAGGATGGACCACAGCAAGATCCGCTCGCGCCGCCCCGGGTCGATGGTGGCGAGCGCGGCGCGAATCTCCTGGATCACGCCGTTATGCGTGTCCTCCAAATCCACCAGGAGCCTGGCTATGGCGACCGCGGCTTGCGACATCGCCTGAGGCGCCTCGACCATTTCGGTCTGGGCAGCTTCCCCGGGCGTGGGCTCCGGCGGAGCCGGCGAGCCGGCCACCTTGCCGGGGGTGGCGGAGGGGCCGCCGCGTTCAACCCCGGCCTCGCCCGCCGCTGGCGGGGCGGCCGTGGGACCGGCCGGCAAGGCAGGCCGCTGCCCGATCGAATCGGGTGCCGGGCCGGTTTCGGGAAGCAGCGCTTGCAGCGTCGCTACGGGCGATCCGTCGACCGGCCCCGCGCAGCGATAGACGAGGAACTCGTCCCCCGGATCCTCGCGGATGGCGGCGAGCGCAGCGCCGCCGCTCTCTCCCGACGCGCTGCCCGCGGCGGCGATATGTCCCGACTTGATCCGCACCCGGTGCAGGATCCTGTCGTCGCGGCGCAATACGAGTTCGATCGGCTGCCGGGTGAGATCGAGCGAACCGATCAGGAGTTCGAGCGGGAAATCCGACAGCCGCCCCCGCATGAACAGCGCGTGCCCGCCTTGCGGTGCGCTCTGCACCGCGGCGGAAGCAGCAGGCGGGGGCGGCCGCATGGCCGCCAGGAGCCCGGTGACCCCCCCGAGCGCGTTGGATTCGTCGACGGCGCCCGCGCGCCGTACTTCGTAGGTCTCGCCATGATCGGCGTAGAGTTGCTTGAAGGCGTCTACACCCTGCAGCGAGCCCGCTGCCGCCGCCAGCACCTGCTCGGATCTCAGGGTCAGCGTGCCGATTTCTGCGCCGGCGCGAATGAACGAGACGGCAAGAGACAGCTCGCTGAGCTGCAACACTTCGAGGATTTCTTCGAAACTGGCGTCGTCGACGGTGCCGTGCAGGATCACGTCGTCGCCGCCGGCCGGCCGGCCGGCCCGCGGTGGCGGCCGCGGCGGATCGCTCCCGGTCCCGGCGTCGGGCAATGCGGCGGGCGGGGATTGCGGCGCCGCGGCGCCCAGGGCCTCGCCTTGCGAAGACGGGTCGCCAGACCCCGCTTGGGCGTGCTCCGCCATCGGCGCTGGCGCGCCATTGCGGCTGCCGCCATCGGTCTCCGGGAGCAGTTCGGCGAGCGTGCAGATCGCCGCGCCGGTCGGCGTTTCAGGCGTGTTCGGCGGAAGCATGACCACCGCGAACGCAGCGCCCGGGTCGTCGATCAGCGCTTTCAGCGCATCGGCGCCCTCGGTCCGGGTGCGGAAGTCCCGGGCTCCGATCACCCGGCCGGCCTTGACCGCGATGGTCCCCACTTCCCGGTCCGTGTCGGAGAATCGCACGGCGAAGAGCTGGCGGCTGAGGCCGAGCACCGCGAAGACTTCAGCGAGCGGAAATGTCTGGAAGGCGCCCCGGAGGAATGGGGGCATCGACGCCGCCTGCCGGTCTCCGGAGGTCACGAGATGCGACCGAATTCCATTTTGATGCTCGACGCCCTGGCGCCCATCTTCATGCTTGTCGCCAGGACGCGATAGAGCTTGGACCAGGCCGTGTGGAGCTCGGGGGTGAAGGTCTGGCCCAGCCCCTGGTCCAGCGCCCACATCAGCGCCAGCTCGACCGGTCTGTATGCATCTTCCGGGATCTTGTACAGCGTGTGGTGGCGACGGCCGAGCGCGAGCACAACCAGGAAAAGGTCCTCTTGCGGCGCCACGTCTTCGCGCCACTGATCGTCGGTCCAGTCCAACGACTTGGTGATGAACGCAAGCATCGCCATCAGCTTGCGCTTCTGTTTGGTCAGGTCTTCGGGAAACAGCGCGCGATATTGCGGCCTGTCCTCGAACAGGCGTCCGTAGAACAGGTCGGCCACGGTCTCCCATACCGGAACGATGAGGCGATACGTCCCAACGATCAGGTGTTTTTCGTCGGCGGTGAGAAGCGTTCTCTCAGTCATTCCTGCGGACGTCTCCGCTGATCGGGGACGGTGTCGGCCGCTGAACGGGAGCCGGCTTGCGCGGCCGTCCGCCATGCTCCCCCGGCGACCCCGGCCCGGCTCGTTCATCCATCCCGGCATCCATCCCGGCGCGGCGCGCAACGAGGCGCGCAACGAGGCGCGCGCACGGCCTTTGATTTCCTGCCGGAGATGTTTCCATACCGGATTCGGTATCTATTTGCTGCCGGGAACCGCGTCAACATCGCTTTGGCCCGATCGGGCGCCGGGCTGGCCGGAGGCCGGACCCGGTAGGGCCTCGAGCTGAGCCGGTAACCCTTTGAGATTGAACGCCCCTCTCATCCATCGGGGCGATTCCCGATGGCCCTGCGGCGGATCGCCGCACGCGGCGCGGAGTCAGGCCCGGGC
This sequence comes from Alphaproteobacteria bacterium, assembly GCA_965205995.1. Lineage (GTDB taxonomy): Bacteria > Pseudomonadota > Alphaproteobacteria > MPNO01 > MPNO01 > MPNO01. The sequence goes on from OZ242200.1 coordinate 3,769,965, forward strand.
CGGGTCCGCGGCGGCGGCGAGCCAGACCCGGCAGGCCGCTTCCGGATCCGACTCCCCGGCAAGGTCGAGGGCCGGTGCGGCGTCGCAATCGATGCGCGCGCCCGCCGCCCCGGCGAGCGCTTCGAGCTTCTCGCGGACCGCCGCCGGTCCGGCGAAACGAACCGCTTCGATCGACCGGCGGAAAGCGGCGAGGACCATGCCCGGCGAATCGCCGCAATCGAGAACCGCGTCGATGCGGATTTCCGGGTGGGCGCGCCGGGCCGCGCGCACGATTTCGGCGAACCAGGCGGCGCCCGCATAGCCGGCCGCGGCGGGCCCGCTCGCGAGGCGGATGCCGGTGCCCAGCGCCTCCGCCGCGCGGCAAGCGGCGAGCGCGTGGTCGAGGCCGTGAACGACGACGGTTGGCGGGTCTCCGACCATCGCGGAAGACTGGACGGAGCGCCGCGGCCGATCAACGGTTTCCGCCCCGCGGATTGACGGTCTTCCGAACACCGTCGTATGGTGCACGTCCGTTGCCGGGCCGAACCCAGCCCACGGTTTGCACATGCCACGCCTCGACGAAGCGCAGGACAAGCTGGAAAACGCCCTGACCAAGCTGGAAAGCGCCTTGCGCGACCGGTCCGGGGCCGAACCCGAGCTGGAGGCCGAGCTCGACCAGACCCGCGCGCGCTGCACCAAGCTGGAGGGCGAGACGCAAGCGGTCTCGGAGCAGCTCGATGCCGCGATCTCCCGGCTGCGCGCGCTGATCCCGTCCTGATACCGGGGTCCCGATGCCCGAGATCGACATCAGCATCAACCGGCGCGACTACCGGGTCGCCTGCGAGGAGGGCCAAGAAGAACGCCTATCCAGGCTCGGCGCGTATATCGACGACCGGGTGGAAGCGCTGGTCGCCCGGATAGGACAGGTCGGCGACGCGAGGCTTCTCGTGATGACCAGCCTGATGATCGCCGACGAGCTGGCCGAAGCCTACGCGACGCTCTCCGAAGCGGGGTTCTCCATACCCGAGGACGGCGAGCCGCGGGCCGACAATGCCGAGCACCGAAACGCCCTCGCCACCCGGATCGAAGATGCGGCGGCGCGCATCGAGAGCATTGCCGAGGCGCTCGCGCGATCCTAAATATCGTCCGGGCGGCGCTGCGCGGTTCGCGAGGCCATTTATCCCTGGGGCCAATACAATCCTCTTGGGAGCTGTCCCTGTCGCGGTCGTGGCCGCGGTATATGGCGCCCACCTGCATGTTGCAGGCCGCAGAGGATATATATGGCGGGACGGCCGTCGCGGCGTCGCCCGACGAGCTTGTTCGACCGGTGGCGGGGGCGGCGTGACCCTCGCTCGGACGAAGCAGCGGCTGCGCGCGGAGATGACCGAAGCGCGTCAGCGCGCGGCAATCGCCCCGAGGCGGGCCGCGCAGGCGGCGCGCGACCGGTTTGTCGGCCAATTCGGCGACCGGGTCGCCGGGGCCGGGGTTTCCGCTTACTGGCCGATCCGTGACGAACTCGATCCCGTGCCGCTGCTCCACGCCCTGGTGGAGCGCGGCGCGATCTGCGCCCTGCCCGCGGTGGTCGGTCGCGACCGCCCGCTGGTGTTCCGCCTCTGGCGGCCCGGCGACGCGCTGGTCGAGGCCGGCTTCGGCCTCAGCGAGCCGCCCGAGACCGCGCCTGCGGTGACGCCCGACATCGTCGTGGCGCCGCTGCTCGCGGTCGATCCCGCCGGCCGGCGGCTCGGCTATGGCGGCGGGTTTTACGACCGGACGATCGCGGCGCTGAAACGCCGCGGCGAGGTCGTGGTGGTCGGTATCGGCTACGATGTCCAGATCCTTGCCTCCGTGCCGGCCGGCGCCGGCGACAGGCGGGTCGATTGGGTGGTCACCGAGGCGCGCGTCCTCGAATGCTCGGAGGAGACATGATGGCTGGGCGATGCGGCTGCTGATCTGCGGCGATGTGGTGGGGCGGTCCGGGCGGAGCGTCGTCTGCGACGAACTGCCCGGGCTGCGCCGGACGCTCGACCTCGATTTCGTGATCGTCAACGGCGAGAACGCGGCCGGCGGATTCGGCATCACGCCGAAGATTTGCGACCTGCTCTTCGCGGCCGGGGCGGATGTCATCACCACCGGCAACCACGTCTTCGACCAGCGCGAGATCATCCCTCATTTCGATCGCGAGAAGCGATTGCTGCGGCCCGACAACTACCCGGCGGCGACCCCGGGGCGGGGCTGGGGGGTGTTTCCCGACCATCGCGGCCGCAAGGTCCTGGTGCTGCACGCGATGGGTCGATTGTTCATGGACCCGCTCGACGATCCGTTCGCCTTTGCCGCGCGGCGGCTGGCCGAGGACGGGCTGATGCGCACCGTCTCGGCCATCGCGGTCGACTTCCACGGCGAGGCGACCAGCGAGAAGATGGCCTTCGCGCATTTTCTCGACGGCCGGGTCTCGGTCGTGGTCGGCACCCACACCCATGTGCCGACGGCCGATCCGCAGATCCTGCCCGGCGGCACCGCCTATCAGACCGATATCGGCATGTGCGGCGACTACGACTCGGTGATCGGGATGAAGAAAGCGACATCCGTCGAGCGCTTCGTTCGCAAGATGCCCACCGCTCGGCTCGAAGCGGCCGACGGCCCGGCGACGTTATGCGCCGCCTTCGTCGAGATCGATGACTCCACGGGATTGGCCGCGCGCATCGATTCGGTGCGAATCGGCGGCCGGTTGAGCAGTTCGCTTCCCGATGTTTGACGGCGTCGCGCTCGGATCGCTTTTGCGAGCAATACCTTACGCTTAGCCAAAATGTCGCCACAATGATCGGCCACAAAGACCGATCGTTCGTGGTGCGTTCCACTCTTTCGGCGGCTGATATAGGGTTCGCGGTGTTCGATCCCGGGCACGACGCCGATTCTTCCTGCGCACAGGGGTTGCATGGCCGGTCATTCCAAATTCAAGAACATCATGCACCGCAAGGGCGCCCAGGACGCCAAGCGCTCGAAGCTGTTCACCCGTCTGATCCGGGAATTGACGGTCGCCGCGCGTTCCGGCCTGCCCGACCCCGACCAGAATCCGCGCCTGCGCGCGGCGGTCGCTACCGCCAAGGCCGCCAATATGGGCGGCGACACCATCGAACGCGCGATCCGGCGCGGTGCCGGCGCCGAGGCGGGCGAGCAATATGACGAGATCCGCTATGAGGGTTACGGTCCGGGTGGCGTCGCGATCATCGCCGAGGCCCTGACCGAGAACCGCAACCGGACCGCGGCCGAGATCCGCGGCGCCTTCGCCAAGCATGGCGGCAGCCTCGGCGAGACCAACAGCGTTTCCTTCATGTTCCAGCGGGTCGCCGCGGTGCGTTATCCCACCGCGGCGGCGTCCAGCGACGAGATGTTCGAAGCCGCGCTCGACGCCGGCGCGAACGATGTCGAATCCTCGGACGACGGCCACGAGGTCTTGTGCGCTCCGGAAGCCTTCAACGATACCCGCGAGGCGCTGCAGGCGCGGTTCGGGGAGCCCGACTCGGCGGAGTTGACCTGGCGGCCGTCGAACACGGTCGATATCGACGAGGACGGCGCGGAAAAGCTGTTCAAACTGCTCGAGCAGCTCGAGGAGAACGACGATGTACAGTCGGTGGCGGCGAATTTCAGCGTCGCCGACGACGTCATGGCGAGACTGACCAGTTGACGGAATCGAGGACCCGGCTTCTCGGCCTCGATCCCGGGCTGCGGGTGACCGGCTGGGGCATCGTGGACGTGGACGGAAACCGGCTGACGCATGTGGCCGACGGCGCGGTTCGCCCGCCGACCGAAGGGTCGCTCGCCGCCCGGCTCGCCGTCCTCCACGCCGCGCTCGCCCGGGTGATCGACACCTGGCGGCCGGACGAAGCGGCGGTGGAAGAGACCTTCGTCAACCGCAACCCCGCCTCCACGCTGCGGCTCGGCCAGGCCCGCGGCGTGGTCCTCCTGGCGCCGGCGCAGGCCGGGCTGCCGGTCGCCGAATACCCGGCGAACCTGGTCAAGAAATCCATTGTCGGCGCCGGCCACGCCGACAAGACCCAGATCTCGGCGATGGTCCGCGCCCTGCTCGCCATCCGGGACGTCTCATCGTCCGATGCCGGCGACGCGCTTGCGGTGGCGATATGCCACGCCCATCACCGGGCGACCCGCGAGCGCATCGCGGCCTCCGTCGCGGAGGCGCGCCGGTGATCGCCAAGCTCACCGGGCGGATCGATTCGACCGCCGGGGATTCAGCGGTGATCGACGTCGCCGGGGTCGGCTATCTGGTCTATTGCTCGGCGCGCACCCTCGATGCGCTGCCGTTGGCGGGCGAGGCGGCGAGCCTCCATGTCGAGACCCATGTGCGCGAGGACCACATCCACCTCTACGGTTTCGGGACCCTCGCCGAGCGGGACTGGTTTCGCCTGCTGACCACCGTCCAGGGGGTGGGCACAAGGGTTGCGCTGGCCATCCTGTCGGCGCTCAGCGGGGACCGGCTCGCGGACGCGCTGCTCGCCGGCGACGCAGATATGCTGACCCAGGCGCAGGGCGTCGGGCCGCGGCTCGCCGGGCGTATACTGGCCGAGCTCAAGGACAAGGCGGTTCCCGCCGGTACGGCGTCTCCCGGCCCCGTGGGCGGCGCCGGGGACGGGCGGCCGGACGCGGTCGACGACGCGGTCTCGGCCCTGGTCAATCTCGGCTACCGCCGGGGCGAGGCCTATGGAGCGGTGATCGAGGCGGCCCGTGCGCTCGGCCCCGAGATCGAGGTCGAGGCGCTGATCCGCGCCGGGCTGCGGGAGCTTGCCTCGTGACCGCGGAGCGCCCGAGCGTGGCCGCCTACGACATGGACGGCGATGCCGGGGAGGCCGCGCTCCGGCCGCGCCGGCTCGATGCGTTCATCGGTCAGGAACGCCTGTGCCAGAATCTCACCGTTTTCATCGACGCCGCGCGTGCCCGCAAGGAGGCTCTCGACCATGTCCTGCTGCACGGCCCGCCCGGCCTCGGCAAGACCACGCTGGCCCAGATCGTCGCCCGCGAGCTCGGCGTCGGGTTCCGGGCGACCTCGGGGCCGGTGCTCGCGCGCGCCGGCGATCTCGCCGCCGTCCTCACCAATCTGGAGCCCCACGACGTTCTCTTCATCGACGAGATCCACCGCCTCCACCCGGCTGTCGAGGAGATCCTCTATCCCGCGATGGAGGATTATCAGCTCGACCTGATCATCGGCGCCGGCCCGGCGGCGCGATCGGTGCGGATCGACTTGCAGCGATTCACCCTGATCGGGGCGACGACGCGGGCCGGGCTGGTTGCGAACCCGCTTCGCGACCGCTTCGGGATTCCGCTCAGGCTCGATTTCTACACCGTCGCCGAGCTCGAGGTGATCGTCGCGCGCGGCGCCGGGCTGCACGGCATCGCGATCACCGCCGACGGCGCGGCGGAGGTCGCCCGGCGGTCGCGCGGCACGCCGCGGATCGCCGGGCGCCTGCTGCGCCGGCTGCGCGACTTCGCCGTCGTCGCCGGGGCGGACGAGATCGATGCGGCGCTAGCCGATAGCGGGCTCGCCAGGCTCGAGGTCGACCGCCTCGGGCTCGATCTGATGGATCGGCGCTATCTCGATTGCATCGCCACCGGCTACAACGGCGGCCCGGTCGGGGTCGACACCCTGGCGGCGGCGCTTTCCGAGCAGCGCGATGCGATCGAGGAAGTGATCGAGCCCTTCCTGATCCAGCAGGGGCTGGTGCGGCGCACGGCGCGCGGGCGCATGCTCGCCGACCGGGCATTCCGCCATCTCGGCGTGGCGCCGCCGAAGCGCGACACCGATCAGCTCGACCTGCTGCCCGGCGGCGCGGCGGCGGACGATGGTTGAGCCGGGGGCGGGGCCGGTGAGCGGCGTTCTCCAGGGTGCGGAGCATATTTACCGGCTGCGGGTCTATTTCGAGGACACCGACGCCGCGGGCGTCGTCTACTACGCCAACTATCTGCGCATGGCCGAGCGCGCGCGGACCGAGATGATGCGCCTCCTCGGCGCCGACCATGCCGGCATGGTGCGGGACGACGGGCTGGTGCTGGCGGTGCGCGACTGCGCGATCGCATATCTCGCCCCCGCCCGGCTCGACGACGTGCTTGAAATCCGCAGCCGCCTGGTCGAAATCGGCGGTGCCAGCCTTCGGGCGCGCCAGACCGTCCACCGCGACGGCGACACGCTGGCGCGGATCGACCTCAGGCTTGCCTGCGTGACGGCAATCGGCCGCCCGGCGCGGCTTCCTTCGCGGCTCCGTTCGGCGCTCGCCGGGTTCGGCCGCTCCGCTTCCCCCGTATCGACCCAGCGAGTGTGACCATGCAGTTTCTCGAATCCGCCGATCTTGCCGGCTCGATCTCCGGCGACCTCTCGATCTGGGGGCTGTTTCTGCAGGCCGATATCATCGTCCAGATCGTCATGGGTATGCTGATCGCGGCGTCGTTCTGGTGCTGGGCGGTCATCTTCGAGAAGGTGCTGCGGATGCGCCGCCTGGATCGCCAGGCCGGGTATTTCGAGGAACGATTCTGGTCCGGAGGGTCGCTCGACGACTTGTACGAGCGCATCGGCCAGCGCCCGGAGGATCCGATGTCGGCGATCTTCGTTGCCGCGATGCGCGAATGGCGGCGATCGACCGAACGCGGCGTGATGGTCGAGGATTCCCGCCTGACGCTGACCGGGCGGATCGACCGCGTGATGGAGATCGCGTTGGTCCGCGAGCTCCACCATCTCGAGCGCTATATGACTTTTCTCGCCTCGGTCGGCGCGACGGCGCCGTTTATCGGCCTGTTCGGCACGGTGTGGGGCATCATGAACAGTTTCCAGGCGATCGCGCTCACCAAGAACACCTCGCTCGCCGTCGTCGCCCCCGGTATCGCCGAGGCGCTGTTCGCCACCGCGCTCGGCCTGATCGCGGCGATCCCGGCGGTGATCGGCTACAACAAGCTCAACAACGACATCTCGCGCTACGCGGCGCGTCTCGAATCCTTCTCGGGCGAGTTCGCCGCCATCCTGTCGCGCCAGGCCGATTCGAGGGGCTGAACCATGGCGATCCCCATGGGCAACGGCTCCGCAACGCGCCAGGGACGGCGGGCAGCCCGCCACCGCCCGATGAGCGAGATCAACGTCACCCCCTTCGTCGACGTGATGCTGGTCCTCCTGGTGGTGTTCATGATCACCGCGCCGCTGCTGACCGTCGGCGTCCCGGTCGACCTGCCCAAGACCGCGGCTTCGCGCATGGTGGGTCAGGACGAGCCTCTGGTGATCACGGTGCGGGCCGACGGCAAGGTCTTCATCCAGGATACCGAGATCGAATTGCCGCGGCTGATCCCGCGCCTTGCCGCGATTACCGAGAACAAGAAGGACACGCGCATTTTCGTGCGCGGCGACAAGGCGGTCGCCTACGGCCGGGTGATGGAAGTCATGGGGTCGGTCAACCTGGCGGGCTTCGAACGCGTCGCCCTGATCACCCAGCTGCCGCAGCAGGGCGAGGCCAAGCCATCCGACAGGGCGGAGCGTTGAGCGGTGCGCGCCGGAATCTCGCTTTCCGCCGGGCTACATGCGGGGGTGCTGGCGGTTGCGCTGGTCGGGTTACCGTCACTGTTCGACCCGGCGCCGCCCGCCGAGATGCTGGTCGCGGTCACGGTCGTCGCCGAAGCGGCCGAGCCCGAGCCGAAGCCGGAACCCGTGAAGCCGGAACCCCCGCCACCTGCGCCGCCGCCGCCCGAGCCACCGCCCCCAGAGCCGGTGCCTCCGCCGCCGCCTCCAGAGCCCGAGCCTCCGCCGCCGCCTCCAGAGCCCGAGCCTCCTCCGCCGCCTCCAGAGCCCGAGCCTCCGCCAGAGCCCGCCTCCAGAGCCCGAGCCTCCGCCGCCCGAGCCTCCGCCGCCCGAACCGAAGCCCGAACCGAAGCCCGAGCCGAAGCCCGAGCCGAAGCCCGAGTCCAAACCGGCCGAACCGCCCCCGCCTCCGCCGCAAGCGAAACCGAAACCGGTTCCGCGGCAGGTCGCCAAAGCGGTTCCGGCGCCGCGGCGCAAGCCCAAGCCGCCGCCGGACGCGTTCGACACGCTGCTCCGCGATCTGGAGCGGCAGCGCAAGAAGGCGGCCCAGGTCCCGCCCGCGACGACCCCGCGCCGGCAGGCCGATTCCTCGCCGTCGCCCGCGCGGCGCCTGCAGGCCGGCCTGCAGCAGCAGCGCCTGATCGCCGCCCTGGTCCGCCAGATCCGCGAGCGGGTGCGGCCTTGCTGGAACCCCCCGATCGGGATCAAGGACGCGCACAAGATCCAGGTCGGGATCCGGATCGCGCTCAACACCGACGGCACCCTGATCGGCCGGCCCCGCATCGTCGATCAGCAGCGGCTGGCCGCCGACCCGGTCTTCCGGGCCTATGCGGAAAGCGCGGTCCGGGCGCTGCAGAACCCGCGCTGCAGCCCGCTTCGCCTGCCGCTAGACTCGTACAGTGCTTGGCGTTCGATTTCCTTCAACTTCGACACCAGGGAGTTACTGCAATGACGACCTACCGCCACGCCGGTTCGGGGCGCCCGATCCGGTTTGCCGGACTGGCGCTCGCCGCCGCCCTTGCGATGGCGATGCCGGCCCATGCTCAGCTGCGCGTCGATATCACCGGCGGCAAGGTGGAGCCGTTGCCGATCGCGATACCCGACTTCCAGGGCAGCGACGCCGAGGGCACGGAATACGGCAGGCAGGTCGCCGAGGTCATCTCCAACGACCTTGCGCGGTCCGGGCTGTTCCGGCCCATCGACAAGGGGGCCTTCATCCAGGCCCCCGCCGATATCGGCGTTCAGCCGCGCTTCGGCGACTGGCGGTTGATCAACGCCCAGGCGCTGGTCAATGGCAGGACCGTCGCCTCGCCGGACGGCCGGCTCACCGTCGAGTTCAGACTTTGGGACGTGTTCGCCCAGCAACAGATGATCGGCACGCGCTACCGTACCGCGCCGGACAACTGGCGCGTGGTCGCGCACCGGATCGCCGACAAGATCTATCAGCGGATCACCGGCGAGGGCGGCTATTTCGATACCCGCGTCGTCTATGTCGACGAATCGGGACCGGCCGCGCGCCGGATCAAGCGGCTGGCGATCATGGACCAGGACGGCGCCAATCACCGTTACCTGACGGGAGGCGAGCATCTCGTGCTGACGCCGCGCTTCTCGCCGACCGAACAGGAGATCACCTTCCTGTCCTTCGTCAACAACCGGCCGCGGGTGTATCTCTACAACATCGACACCGGCCAGCAGGAGGTGCTCGGCGACTTTCCCGGCATGACTTTCGCGCCGCGCTTCTCACCCGACGGAACCAAGGTGGCGATGAGCATGGCGCGCAACGGCAATTCCGAGATCTACGCGATGGATCTGCGGACCCGGCAGGTGCGCAGGCTCACCAACCACCCGGCGATCGACACCTCGCCTTCGATCTCGCCCGACGGAAAGCGCCTGGTGTTCAACTCCGATCGCAGCGGCCAGCAGCAGATCTACGTCCTGGACATGGAAAAGGGGAACGCCCGCCGCATGAGTTTCGGCGAGGGGCGCTACGCGACGCCCGTATGGTCGCCGCGCGGCGACTTGATCGCCTTCACCAAGATCAACCGCGGCCGGTTCTCGATCGGCGTGATGCGGCCCGACGGAACCGGCGAGCGCATCCTGGTCACGGATTTCCTGGTCGAGGGACCCACCTGGGCGCCCAACGGCCGGGTGTTGATGTATTTCCGCCAGCCGCGCGCCCGGCCGGGACAGAAGAAGCCGGGGCCGAAACTCTATTCGATCGACCTGACCGGTTACAACGAACGCGAGATCGCCACGCCCCGCGACGCGTCCGACCCGGCATGGTCGCCGCTCAAGCGCTGAGATGCGGCAAAATGACGCACCCATTGCCGCGGCCGGTCCCGGTCCACAGGTCAGCCGCAAGCGTTTGTTGAATTCAACCTTTCCGGGCGTCATATTGCGGCGGTCGAACGGCGCGTCCGTCTAGTCACGACGGGCGCCTGACACTTGGGGGACAGTTCCATGCGGTTCAGGTTACTGGCGGTCGTGTTGGCCGCGGCCACGATGTGGGGGTGCGGTTCGACTCCGAAAGAACAGGGGTCCGCGTCGTCCTCCGGCGACTCCGGCGCCCCGACGACGTCGGCGACGGCAGGGGGCGTGACGTCATCGGATCTTGCGGCGAAGCCGAGCATTCCGCCGGGAACGCCGGAGGACTTCGTCGTCAATGTCGGCGACCGCGTCCATTTCGGCTTCGACCGGTTCGACCTCACCAACGAGGCGCGGGACGACCTTCGCGGGCAGGCGGAATGGCTCAAGCAGTACGGTTCGATCGCGGTCACCATCGCGGGGCACGCGGATGAGCGGGGCACGCGCGAGTACAATCTGGCGCTCGGCGAACGCCGTGCGATCAGCGTGCGCAACTTTCTGATCGCCCTCGGGATCGAACCGAACCGGGTGCGGACGGTCAGCTACGGCAAGGAACGTCCGGTGGATCCGGGCTCCACGGAGGGGGCCTGGGCGAAGAATCGGCGCGGCGTGACGCAGATCGACGATTCGTCCCTCAGCCTTTCCAACTGATCCGGCCGCCTCGCACCGCCCAAATATCGCCATAAACCGGCTCCAAGGTGGGCCCCCTCCCGCGACCCGGGAAGCCGACCGGACAAAGGGGTTAAGGGCCGATGAAACGATCCCTTGCAGGGCTGGCGGTCCCGGCATCGGTGTTGCTGGCGCTCGGCATCGCCACGGTGCCCGTGCCGGCAGCGGCGCAATCGCTCGAACTCTATGAAATCACCGACCGGCTCGATCGCCTGCAGCGCGAGGTCCAGACCCTGCAGCGATCGGTTTCCCGCGACGCCGCTTCGGGACGAAACTCAGATGCCGCGACCCAGGCCGAAATTCGCCTGAACGAATTCGAAGGCCTCATCCGCAGCCTCGAAAAGCGGATCGAAACGCTCGAGAACGACAGCCGCCGCGATGCGCAACGGCTGGACAAGCTCGCCTCCGACCTCGAACTCCGCCTGCGGACGCTGGAACAAGGAGCGCCGCCGTCCCCGACCGCCGCCCCGCCCCGGGAAGCGGGCGCGTCCATCATCGGCGGAACCGCCGCCCCCGACGCTCCGCCGCGCCCTCTCGGCACGCTCAAGCTGGGCGCGGCCGCTGCCGTGCCGCCGCCCGCCGCGCCCGTCCTTCCTCCCGGCAGCGCCAAGGAGCAGTACGACCACGCGCTCACCCTGACCCTCAAGGAGGCCGACTACGGCAAGGCCGGCGCCGCGTTCCGCGCGTTTATCGACACACATCCGAAGCACGACCTGACCGGGAACGCCTATTTCTGGCTCGGCCGGACCCATTTCGTGCGCAAGGACTATGAGGGCGCGTCCTTCGCCTTCGCCGACGGCTACCGAAAGTTCCCCCGGGGATCCAAGGCGCCGGACAATCTCTACAATCTCGGCATGTCGCTGCGCGAGCTCGGCAAGAAGCGCGAAGCGTGCACGGCTTTCGCGCGCCTGCTCGACAAGTTCCCCAAGATCAATCGGACCCTGAAGAACCGCGTTTCGAGGCAGCAGAAGCGACTCAAATGCAGCTAGCCCCGCATGGATGCGGCTGACGATGAGGCGCTGAACGGCGCCGCCTTCGCACGCCTGATCGAGCCGCTCGGTCCGTTCGAACCGCGCCCCGCCGTCGCGGTCGCGGTCTCCGGCGGGCCCGACAGCCTCGCCCTCGCTTTGCTGGCCGCGCCCTGGGCCGCCGCGCGCGGCGGATCCTTGACCGCGGTGATCGTCGATCACGGGCTCCGCGAGGGATCGGCCGCGGCGGCGGAACGCGCGGTGGAATGGCTTGCCGCGCGCGGCATCGCCGGCGTCAGGCTGCGGTGGCGGGGGCCGAGGCCGAAGACGGGCATCCAGGCGGCGGCGCGGACGGCGCGCTACCGGCTGCTCGGCGACTGGTGCGCGGCCAACGGCGTCCTGCATCTGCTGATCGGGCACCAGCAGGACGATCAGGCGGAGACGCTGCTCCTGCGCCTCGCCGCCGGCAGCGGCGTCGACGGGCTCGCCGCCATGCCGCGCGTCCAGGAAACCCGCTGGGGCAGGATTATCCGCCCGCTGCTGGGTGTGAAGCGGTCGCGTCTGCGGGCGACGCTCGATGCGCTCGGCCAGGGCTGGATCGAGGATCCCGCCAATTCCGATCCCGCCTTCGCGCGCGCCCGGCTCCGGCGCTCGGCCGCCGCGCTCGCGCGCGAGGGGATGACCGCGGGCCGGCTCGCCGCGACCGCGGAACGGATCGCCCAGGCGCGCGAGGTCCTCGAGGCCGAGACCGCGGCCCTGCTTGCGCGCTCGGTCTCGGTCTTTCCCGCGGGCTATGCCGAGGTGGATCGGCAAGCGCTCGCCGCCGCGCGCCTCGATCTGTCGCGCCGCGCGCTGGAGCGTGTCCTCGGCTGCATCGGCGGCGGCCGCTATGCGCCGCGCCGCGTCCGGCTGGCGCCGCTCCACGACGCGCTGCGCGGTGGCGGCGTAGCGCCGCCGCGGACGCTGGGCGGCTGTATTCTCAGGCAAGCCGGCGATGCCGTCCTCGTCGCCCGCGAGGCGGCGGCGATCCGGCAGACGACTCCCGTCATCCCCGGCGGCGAGGCGGTGTGGGACGGCCGGTTCCGGGTCTCCTTCGCGCACGGCTCCGGAGGCGTCGGCCCGCTTCGCCTATGCGCGCTCGGCGCCGCGGGCTGGCGGGCGGTGCGGGGCGGCCTCGACAACCCGCCCGCCATGCCGGACGGCGTGCGCCGGTCGCTCCCCGCGATCTGCGACGATGACGGCGTTCTCGAAGTGCCGCATCTCGGCTATCGCCGGCGCGGGACGGAGGGAGAAGGGCCGATCGTCGCCCGGATCGCCTTCGCGCCTTCGAGGCCCCTTGCGGCGACCGAGTTTGCGGTTGTTTAATCCGATTGCCGCATTATCTATTCATTCTGTCCATTTGCGGGACGAGACGCAGACGCGGTATGCGGGCAGAAAGTCGTGCCCGCGCGGTTCGGGAAACGGGGTTTGAGCAATTTCGGTCGAAATCTTGCGCTGTGGGTGATTATCGGCCTGCTGCTGGTTGCGTTGTTCAACCTGTTCCAGCAGCCGTCGAACCGCGGCGCCGGGGCGGGGATTCCGTTTTCCGAGTTCCTTGCCGAGGTCGAGAACGGCAAGGTCAAGGAAGTCACCATCAAGGGCCACGAGATCTCCGGCTTTTACGGCGACGAACGGTCCTTCGAGACCTTTGCGCCGGACGATCCGCAGCTCGTCGAGCGGCTGAGGACGCGCGGCGTGGTCATCAATGCCGTGCCGGTCGAGGATGGAACGCCGTCCTTGTTCCAGATCCTGATCTCCTGGTTCCCGATGCTGTTGCTGATCGGCGTGTGGATATTCTTCATGCGCCAGATGCAGTCGGGGGGCGGCAAGGCGATGGGCTTCGGCAAATCCCGCGCGCGGCTGCTGACCGAACGCCCCGGCCGGATGACCTTCGAAGACGTCGCCGGGATCGACGAGGCCAAGCAGGAGCTTGAGGAAGTCGTCGATTTCCTCAAGGACCCGCAGAAATTTCAGCGCCTCGGCGGCAAGATCCCGAAGGGCGTGCTCCTGGTCGGACCGCCGGGGACCGGTAAGACGCTGCTCGCCCGCGCCATCGCCGGCGAGGCGAACGTGCCGTTCTTCACGATCTCGGGCTCCGACTTCGTCGAGATGTTCGTCGGCGTCGGTGCGAGCCGGGTGCGCGACATGTTCGAGCAGGGCAAGAAGAACGCGCCCTGCATCATCTTCATCGACGAGATCGACGCGGTCGGCCGGCATCGCGGCGCCGGGCTCGGCGGCGGCAACGACGAGCGCGAGCAGACCCTCAACCAGCTGCTCGTCGAGATGGACGGGTTCGAGGCGAATGAGGGCGTCATCCTGATCGCTGCGACCAACCGGCCGGATGTCCTCGACCCGGCGCTGCTCCGCCCCGGCCGCTTCGACCGGCAGGTCGTCGTTCCCAACCCCGACGTGCTGGGCCGCGAACAGATCCTCAAGGTGCATATGCGGAAGGTGCCGCTGGCGCCGGATGTCGACCCGCGGATCATCGCCCGGGGCACCCCCGGTTTTTCCGGCGCCGATCTCGCCAACCTGGTCAACGAGGCGGCGCTTCTGTCGGCGCGCAAGAACAAGCGCCTGGTCACCATGGCCGAGTTCGAGGAGGCCAAGGACAAGGTCCTGATGGGCGCCGAGCGGCGCAGCATGGTGATGACCGAGGACGAAAAGCGGTTGACCGCCTATCACGAGGCGGGGCACGCGCTGGTCGCGCTGAATGTGCCCAAGCACGACCCGCTGCACAAGGTGACCATCATCCCGCGCGGCCGCGCGATGGGGGTGACGATGTCGTTGCCCGAGGCCGACAAGTACAGCCATTCGAAGATCGAGCTCGAATCGCGGCTCGCCATGGCGTTCGGCGGGCGCGTCGCCGAGGAGTTGGTGTTCGGGCCCGAGAACGTGACCACCGGCGCCGGGGACGATATCCGCAAGGCCACCGAATGGGCGCGCCGCATGGTCACCGAGTTCGGTTTCAGCGAGAAGCTCGGCCCGCTGCGCTATTCCGACAACGAGGAAGAGGTCTTCCTCGGCCATTCGGTGACCCAGCGCAAGAACGTTTCCGACGCCACCGCACGGATCATCGACGAGGAAATCCGCAGTCTGATCGACCGCGCCGAGGCGACCGCGCGCCGGGTCCTGACGGATAACCGCGACGGTCTCGATTCCGTTGCCGAGGCGCTGCTCGAGTTCGAGACGCTGAGCGGGGAGGAAGTCCGGACGGTATTGCAGGGCGGGTCCGTGGTGCGCCCCTCCGAGGACGAATACCGGGCGGAGGCAGGCCGACGGTCGAGCGTACCGAGTTCCGGCGGCGCCAAGGCGCGCGACCAGGGCGGCGAGCCCGATGCCGGCATGCAGCCGGAGCCCCAGCCCGGGTCGTGATCGCCGCCCCACCGAACCCACCCGCCTTCGCCGTCGAATGGAGCCCCGGCCTGCCCCGGGGCTCTTGCTTTGACCCCGACGCCGCGCCGGGCGTGGCGCTGCAGCCGACCGGGTTGCTGAGCGGCGACGCCGCCGAGCGGGCGGTCGAGGCCGGATCGGCGATGCGGCTGGCGGGCGGGCCGGTCGCCTTCTCGGCCTGTGTCGCGACGCTGACGCACGGGCGCAAGCTGGTCCGGACGGCGGCGGGTCTCGCCGAGATCCGCGACTGGGCGGAGAGCGGGGGCGCGGCGCTCGGCCGCGCCGTCGCCGACCGCCTGGAGCGGATCGCGCGCAAGCGCCCGCCATTCGCCGGGCTCGCGCTCGACCGGGCGCGGCTGATCGGTGTCGTCAATGTGACGCCCGACAGCTTCTCCGATGGCGGCGACCGCCTTGCGACCGACGATGCGATCGCCGCCGGACGGCGGCTCGCCGAGGCCGGCGCCGATCTGATCGATGTCGGCGGCGAATCGACACGGCCCGGCGCCGCGCCGGTCGCCGTGGCGGTCGAATGCGACCGGGTATTGCCGGTGATCCGCGCATTGGCGTCGGACGGCATCCGGGTTTCGGTCGATACCCGGCGGGCCGCGGTCATGGCCGCCGCGATCGAGGCGGGCGCGGTTGTCGTCAACGACACCAGCGCGCTCTCCTTCGACCGAGGATCGGCCGGGATTGTCGCCGCCGGCGGGGCCGGCACGATCCTGATGCATATGCAGGGCGCGCCCGCGACCATGCAGGATGCGCCCGCCTATACGGATGCTCCCTACGAGGTGTTCCGCTATCTCGACGCGCGGGTGGCGGCCGCCGTGGGCGCCGGAATCCCGCTTGCCGCGATCGCCGTCGATCCGGGGATCGGGTTCGGCAAGAACGACGGCCACAACGCCGCCATCCTCGCCGCGATCGGGCTGTTTCACGCGACCGGCTGCCCGGTGGCGCTCGGCGCCTCGCGCAAGAGCTTCATCGCCCGGCTCTCGCGCGGCGAGCCGCCCAAGGCGCGGCTGCCGGGCTCGATCGCCGCGGTTGCCGCAGCGGCGCTCCAGGGCGTGCAGCTGTTCCGTGTCCACGATGTCGCCGAAACCCGTCAGGCGCTTGCCGTTCTTGCGCGACTCGGAGGGCTCGGCGTACCTTGATTTGCAAGGTTTTTACGATCCTGCGGTCGGCGACCGGGATCGGATGAGAGTGTGCGTCAGGCCAAGCGAGCCGCCATGACACGTCAACTTTTCGGCACCGACGGTATTCGGGGCTTGGCGAATGCCGAGCCGATGACCGCGCAGACCGCTTTGCGGGTCGGCATGGCGGCGGGTGCGGTGTTCACCCGCGGCAACCACCGCCATCGGGCGGTGATCGGCAAGGACACGCGACTCTCGGGCTACCTGCTGGAGCCCGCGCTGACCGCCGGGTTCATCGCCATGGGCATGGATGTGATCATGGTCGGCCCGATGCCGACGCCGGCGGTCGCCATGCTGACGCGCAGCCTGCGCGCCGATATCGGGGTGATGATCTCGGCCTCGCATAACGGCTACGCGGATAACGGGATCAAGCTGTTCGGCCCGGACGGCTACAAGCTGTCCGACGAGGCCGAGGCCGAGATCGAGACGCTGATCGATTCCGACCTCGGCAGGTACCAGGCCGCGCCCGCCGGGCTCGGCCGCGCCCAGCGCCTCGACGATGCCCAGGGGCGCTATATCGAATTCGTCAAGAACACCTTCCCGCGGGGAAGGCGGCTCGACGGTCTCAGGGTGGCGATCGACTGCGCCAACGGCGCCGGCTACCGGGTCGCGCCGGCCGCGCTCTGGGAACTCGGCGCCGAGGTGATCCCGTTGGGCGTGACGCCCGACGGTTTCAACATCAATCGGGAATGCGGCAGCACGGAGCCCGCCCTGATGCAGGAGGCCGTGCGCCGCCAGGGCGCCGACATCGGAATCGCGCTCGACGGCGATGCCGACCGGGTGCTGATCGCCGATGAGGAGGGGGCGCTGCTCGATGGCGACCAGCTGATGGCGGTGATCGCCCGGTCGTGGCAGGAGACCGGCCGGCTGAAGGGCGGCGGGCTGGTCGCCACGGTGATGTCCAATCTCGGGCTGGAGATCTACGCCGAGGACAACGGGCTCAAGCTGGAGCGCACCCGTGTCGGCGACCGCTACGTCGTCGAGCATATGCGCCGGCATGGATTCAATGTCGGCGGCGAACAATCGGGCCATATCGTCCTCAACGACTACACCACCACCGGGGACGGGCTGATCGCGGCGCTTGAGGTGCTCGCCGTCGTGGTCCGGACGGGCCGGCCGGTGAGCGAGGTCGGGCGGATGTTCACGCCGCTGCCGCAGCTGCTCAGGAACGTCCGTTTCGCCGGACAGTTCCCGCTCGACAACGAGACCGTCCAGGCCGCCGTGAGAGAAGCCGAGTCGCGGCTTGGCCGGGGCGGCCGGGTGTTGATCCGCAAGTCGGGCACCGAGCCGTTGATCCGCGTGATGGCCGAAGGGCCGGACGAGACACTGATCGCCGATGTGGTCTCGAAGCTCGTCGCGGCCATCGAGCGGGTCGCGGCCTGACCCCCCGATGCCGGCCCGCATCCTGATCGTCGCCGGATCGGATTCGGGCGGTGGGGCGGGGATCCAGGCGGACATCAAGACCGTCACCGCGCTCGGCGGCTACGCGGCGACCGCGGTCACCGCGCTCACCGCGCAGGACACGCACGGCGTGCACGGCGTGGTGCCGATCGATCCCGCCTTCGTGCAGCAGCAGATGCGGGTCGTCATCGGCGATATCGGTGTCGACTGCGTGAAGACGGGGATGCTGCACGACGCCGCCGTGATCGAGGCCGTCGCCGCCGTGCTCGACGAGCTGGACGAGGTGCCGGTCGTGGTCGACCCGGTCATGGTGGCCAAGGGCGGTGCGTCGCTTCTGCAAGCCGACGCGATCGGCGCGCTGCGCTCCCGCCTGCTGCCCAAAGCCGCCGTGCTCACCCCCAACACGCCGGAGGCGGAGGCGCTGACCGGGGTGGCGATCGGGGGTCGCGATGCGATGGAACGGGCCGGGCTGCGCCTGATCGGGATGGGTTGCGGAGCGGTCTATCTCAAGGGCGGGCACCTGCCGGGTCCCCGCATCGAGGATCTCCTGATCGCCGGCGGACGAATCGAGGTGCTGGCCGCCGACCGGGTCGACACCGTCCACACCCACGGCACCGGCTGCACCCTCGCCTCGGCGATCGCCACCGGTCTGGGCCAGGGGCTCGCCCTCGGCCCCGCCTGCGTCCGCGCGCAGGCCTTCGTCCAGGCGGCGATCGCCGCCGCGCCCGGTATCGGCAGCGGCCACGGCCCGACCTGGCACGGCCACACCGTGGCGCCGTTCGACCCGCCCGGCTAGGAATGCCCTCTGGGCTGCGTCAGGCGAGCTCGCGCGAGCGGCGGGCGGCGGCGGCGATGGCGCGTTTCATCAGCGCCGCCATCCCGTCATCCGCCATCAGCACGCCGAGCGCGGCTTCCGTGGTGCCGCCCGGGCTGGTGACGTTGATGCGGAGCTGGGCGGCATCGTCGTCCGATAGCCGCGCGAGCTCTCCCGAGCCCGCCACGGTCGCGCGGGCGAGCCGTGCCGCGATGTCGGGAGGCAGCCCTTCGGCGATCCCCGCCTCGGTCATGCACTCGATCAGCAGGAAGACATAGGCCGGGCCGCTGCCGGAGACCGCGGTGACGGCGTCGATCAGCGACTCGTCCTCGACCCACACCACCTCGCCGATGGCCGAGAGCAGGCGCTGGCACAAGCCGCGCTGGGTCTCGCTGACATGGGCGTTGGCGCAGGCGGCGGTGATGCCGCGGCCGACCGCGGCCGGCGTGTTGGGCATCGACCGGACGACGGCGGCGCCCTTCCCGAGCGCGGATTCGAAGAAGCCGATCGGCCGGCCGGCCGCGATCGACAGCGTCACCGCGCCTCCGGCGGCGACCGGCGCGTAGGCGGCCGCCATGTCGGGCAGGGTTTGCGGCTTGACGGCGAAGACGATGACGGCGGGCGCGTCGCCCGGGGGGATGTCGGGCTCTTCGAGCACGCGGACGCCATAGGCCCTGCGCGCCGCCTCGGCGGCTTCCCGGTGCGGCTCGACCACGGTGATGTCGCCGGCATCCGCGCCCCGCTCGATCCAGCCGGAGAGCATGGCGCCGCCCATCTTGCCGCAACCCACCAGAAGCAGACGATCGCCCATCGCCCGTCTCCCCGATCAGGCTTCCCCACAGGTCTCCAGCATAGCAGCCTCCACCGCCCCGGCGGCGTTTTTCCCGCCCCAGACCACGAGATGAAAGGCCGGGTAGAAGCGCTCGCATTCGTTATGGGAGATGTCGATCAGGTCTTCCAGCTGTTCGACGCTCGCCGAGGAAATGCCGCGCAGCATGAGCGCGTGCCGGTAGACGACCAGCCCGTCGTCGAGCCAGAGATCGAAATGCCCGATGATCAGCCGCTCGTTGACCAGCGCCAGCAATTCCGCGACATGCGCGCTGCGCTCGGACGGCACCCGAAGCTCGAAGGCGCAGGCATAGAGGAGCGCGCGCACCTCCGGGTGCCAGGTGAGGAACACGCGGTAGCTGCACCAATGCCCTTCCATGCCGAGCGCGAGGTCCTGCGGGCCGGAACGGTCGATGCGGCAGTCATAGCCGCTCGCCACCTCTTCCATCAGGTCGAGCGGGTTGGCCTCCGCTTCTTCGGGCAGCTCGATTCCCATCCCCGCAGCCCCGGCACAGCCTGACCCGCGGACCCGTTTGCGAACCGGAAACCAGACCGATGAGCAAATCTAGTAGGGTCCGATCGAGTACACCTACAAGATATAGGATGTCAGACCAGGCTTGACCGTGCACCGTTCGCCGATCGCGATGACGAAAGATTGCGCGGCGCGCCGCGCAGGAAACCGCTTCAGGCTTCCCCTGTGCCCTTGCTCCGGCGCTTGGCCGATCCGGCGGCTTTCCTCCTGCCGGCGAGGGCGGCTTCGAGCGCCGCCACCCGCTCGGCGAGCCGTTCCTGTTCGGCCCGGGCGTTGGCGGCCATCTCGCGCACCGCCTCGAATTCGTCGCGCTTGACGAGATCCATGCCGGCGAGGATGCGTTCGAACTGCGCGCGCACCAGCGTCTCGACCTCGCGCTTCATGGCGACGGCGGTTCCCATGGCGCCTTCGGCGAGCCGCGCGGCATCCTCGAAGATACGGTTGTTGGACTGCATGGCGCGATCCTGACCCAATCGGGCGGTGCCGGCAAGCTGTGAGCCAATGCGGCTGCCCGGCCGCCGGTTTGGATTGCACCGCCAGCTTTCCCCCGGCTCTTGCGGCCTCATGGCGCCGTTCCTATTCCTATGGGAAATCGGGTGCAACGATGATCCTGGTGACCGGCGGGGCCGGATTCGTCGGCTCCAATCTGATCGCGGGGCTGGAGGCGCGGGGGCATCGCGGGATCGCCGTCTGCGACCGGCTGGGTGCGGGCGGCAAATGGCGCAACCTCGCCCGGCGCGCCATCGGCACGGTGTTCCCGCCGGAGCGGCTGAGCGGCTTTCTCGACGAGGCCGGCCAAGCCATCGAGGCGGTGTACCATATCGTCGAGAGGGGTATCGGGTGCAACGATGATCCTGGTGACCGGCGGGGCCGGATTCGTCGCTCCAATCTGATCGCGGGGCTGGAGGCGCGGGGGCATCGCGGGATCGCCGTCTGCGACCGGCTGGGTGCGGGCGGCAAATGGCGCAACCTCGCCCGGCGCGCCATCGGCACGGTGTTCCCGCCGGAGCGGCTGGCGGCTTTCTCGACGAGGCCGGCCAAGCCATCGAGGCGGTGTACCATATCGGTTTCGACGAGGGCGCGCGGATGTCGATCGCATGCTGGACGCCAATTACCATGCGGCGGCGGAGCTGTGGGCGTGGTGCGCGGGGAACGGCGTGCGCTTCCTCTACGCCTCGACCGCGGAGACCTATGGCGATGGGAGCGCCGGGTTCGACGACGATATCGACGAGGCGGCGCTCGCCCTTCTGGTGCCGCTGACCGCGCGGGGCTGGACCAGGCATATGTTCGACCGCGCAGTGGCGCGGACCGTCGCCGCCGGATCGCCGCGCCCGCCGCAATGGGCCGGGCTCAAGCTGTTCGACGTCTACGGGCCGAACGAGTACCACAAGGACGAGCCGTCCTTGCCGCTGATGCTGTGGCGCGGCGCCGCCGGGAAGGGGCTCGATCCCGAGACCCGGCGCGACCTGGTCTGGATCGGGGATTGCGTCGCGGTGATGCTATGGCTGCTCGACAACCCGGAGGTCAGCGGGCTGTTCAATGTCGGCACCGGTACCGGACGGCGCATCGCCGAGGTCGCCGCCGCCGTGGGCGCCGCCGCCGGAACGACGGTCGGGAACGCGCCCCGCGCCGCACCTCCCGACGGGCGCTTCCGCCATTCGACCGAAGCCCGGATGGAGCGGTTGCGAGGTGCGGGCTACGATGCGCCCTTCCTGACGATCGAGGACGGCATCGGGCGCTATGTCCGGGATTTCCTTTGCCGGGACGATCCCTATTTGTAGGCCGGAGCAACCATGTACGCGATCGCCTTTCCCGCTTTCGACCCGGTCGCCGTGGAGATCGGGCCGCTCGCCATCCGCTGGTACGCGCTCGCCTATGTGACGGGAATCCTGGCCGGCTGGCGCTACATGATCGTCCTCGCCCGGCGGTCGGCGTCCGGCATCGCCGCGCGCGACATCGACGATTTCGTGCTGTGGGCGACGCTCGGCATCGTGCTCGGCGGGCGGCTCGGCTATGTGCTGTTCTACCGGCCCGGCGACTATTTGCAGGATCCGCTCTCCGCCTTTGCCCTGTGGCAGGGCGGGATGTCGTTCCATGGCGGTCTCAGCGGCGTGGTGCTCGCCGCCCTGGTCTTCGCCTGGCGGCGGCGCATCTCTTCGCTCGCGCTCGGCGATCTGGTCGGCGCGGCGGCGCCGATCGGCCTGTTCTTCGGCCGCCTCGCCAATTTCGTCAATGGCGAGCTCTGGGGCCGGCCGACGACGGTTCCCTGGGGCATGGTCTTCCCCGGGGCCGGGCCGGCGCCGCGCCATCCGAGCCAGCTCTACGAGGCGGCGCTCGAAGGGCTGGTCCTGTTCGCGGTCTGCGCCGCGCTGGTCTTCTTCATGCGCGGGCTGGAGAAGCGCGGCCTCGTCGGCGGCGTCTTCCTCGCCGGCTACGCGCTTGCCCGCGGCGTCGCCGAGCTGTTCCGCCAACCCGACGCGCATCTCGGCTTCCTGGCCGGCGGGGCGACGATGGGGCAGCTCCTCTCCGTCCCCGTCCTGATCGCCGGGCTCTGGCTGATCTGGCGGGCGCGGCCGCGATGACCCCGCTCGCCGCCAGGCTCCGGCAGAGGATCGCGCGCCGCGGGCCGATCCCCGTCGCCGAATTCATGGAATCGGCGAACGGCGATCCCGAGCACGGCTATTACCCGCTTCGCGACCCCCTCGGCGGAAGCGGCGATTTCATCACCGCGCCGGAGATCAGCCAGGTCTTCGGCGAGCTGATCGGCGCCTGGTGCGCCGTCGCCTGGCGCGGCATGGGCGCGCCGGCGCGGGTCCTGCTGGTCGAGCTCGGCCCCGGGCGGGGCACGCTGATGGCCGATCTGCTGCGCGGCACAAGGCGCGTCGCCGGGTTTCACGCGGCGCTCGACATCCGCCTGGTCGAGACCAGCCCGGCGCTCGCCCGCCTCCAGAAGGACGCCCTCGGCGGCGTCGCGGCGGCCTGGCACCGGACCCTGTCCGAGGTGCCGGACGGCCCGCTGCTGCTGATCGCCAACGAGTTCTTCGATGCCCTCCCGGTCGAGCAATATGTCGCCCGCCGGGACGGCTGGCATCGCCGCGCGGTCGATGCCGGCGCGGCGGGGTTTCGCTTCGTCGACGGTCCGCGGGTCGATTGTCCGCCAGCCGCTTTCCCGGCGCATGCGGATGAAGGGGCGATCCGGGAGGTAAGCCCGCAATCCATCGCCATCGTGCGCGAGATCGCCCTCCGGATCGCCGCCGGGCGCGGGGCGGCGCTGATCGTCGACTACGGCTACGCGTCTCCGGGAACCGGCGAGACGCTGCAGGCGGTGGCGCGGCACCGCTATGCCGATCCGCTGGCCGCTCCGGGCGAGGCCGATTTGAGCGCCCATGTCGATTTCGCGGCGTGCGCCGAGGCGGCGCGGGCGGCGGGCGCACGCTGCCACGGTCCGGTGACCCAAGGGCGGTTTCTCGACCGCCTCGGGATCGCCGTTCGACGCGAACGGCTGGCCGAGCAAGCGCCCGACCGGCGCGCGGCGATCCGGGCGGCCTGCCGACGGCTGACGGATCGGCAGGAGATGGGGGATTTGTTCAAGGCGCTCGCGCTGACCGACCCCGGAGCGCCCGTGCCGCCCGGGTTCGAGGACGCAAGGCGGTGATCGCGCCTTTCGAGACCAGCGCGGCGCTGGCCGGGCTCGACGGGATCCGTCATGGCTTCTTCGGCCGCGCCGGCGGCGTCTCGGGCGGGGTCTATGCGTCGCTCAATTGCGGGCCGGGCTCGGCCGACGCCGCCGAGTCGGTGGCGGAAAACCGCGCCCGCGCGATGGCGGCGCTCGGGCTGCCGGCCGGGGCGCTCTATACCGCCCGCCAGGTGCACAGCGCCGCGGCGATCGTGCTCGATGCGCCCGGCGCGGAGCGTCGGTCGGGCGATGCGCTGGTCACCGCCACCCCCGGGGTGGCGCTCGGCATCCTGACCGCGGATTGCGCGCCGGTGCTGCTCGCCGATCCCGAGGCCCGGATCGTCGGTGCCGCGCATGCCGGCTGGCGCGGCGCGCTCGACGGCGTGCTCGGCGCGGCGGTCGCGGCGATGGAGGCGTGCGGCGCCCGGCGCGGCCGCATCGTGGCCGCCGTCGGCCCCTGCATCGGCCAGCCATCCTACGAGGTCGGGCCGGAGTTCCGCGCCCGGTTCGAAGCCGCGGACGAGGCCAATCGGCGCTGGTTCGCGGAACCGCGCCCCGGGGGACGGCCGCATTTCGATCTCGAAGCCTATGTCGGGGCGAGGCTCGCGGCGCTCGGGATCGCCCGCGTCGCCGTCGCCGGGGTCGATAGCTGCGCCGAGGAGGAAAGCTGCTTCAGCTATCGCCGCGCCTGTCTGCGCAAAGAGGCCGGTTACGGGCGGGCGCTGTCGGCGATCGCCCTCGCGGGGTGAGGACCGGTGCCGCATCTGATCGTGTTCGTCCTTGCCTGCCTGCTGGGCCTGCTGGCGACATGCGTGCTGTGAGCCGGGGCGCCGCCGCGCTCGCCGCGCTCGCCCTGCTTGCCGCTTGCCAGCCGCTGCCGCGGCCATTCGCGCCGGCCGAGCGGAGCGGCCGCGCGCCCGTCGTCCCGGCCGAGGACGCCTACGGCGTCACCCTCCGCCCGGTCTCCGGCATGGCGCCCGCGCTGGCCGCCCGCTTCGCCGCCGCGCTGGTCGCGGCGCTCGCCCGGCGCGGGGTGCCGGCCGTGCTGTCGGCCGGCCGCGCGCGGGGTTCGCTGGTCCATGGCGCGGCGCAGGCGCGGCCGCTCGACGGCGAACGCCTCGAAGTGGCGATCGAATGGTGGGCGATCGGCCGCGCGGGGCGCGGGCTCGGCCGCCACCGGGTCACGGCGCAGCCGGCGCGGCGCGATTGGCGGGCCGCCTCGGCGCCGCTGGTCGAACGGCTGGCGGCCGAATCCGCCGACGGCATCGCCGCCCTCCTGCGCGGCGCCGCGCCGGGCCGGGAGTCCCGGAAGCCCGCGATCCGGGTGGGATCCCTCGCCGTGCCGCCGGGACTCGACGGCGACATCCTGCGGCGCGCGACGATCGATGCGATGCGCGCGGCGGGGCTCGCGGTGTCGCCTGGCGGCCCGGGCGGGCTGCTTCTCACCGCGACCGTGTCGCTGGGTCCCCCCGCCGATGGCCGGCGCCGGCTCAGGGTGGAATGGCGGCTCGACGATGCCGGCGGCAGGCGGCTCGGCGCGCTGGTCCAGGAGAACCGTGTCGCCCGCGAGACGCTGACCGCGGACTGGCCGTCGACGGTGCGGCTGATCGCGCGGGCGGCGGTCGGCGAGCTCGGCGGATTGCTGGCGCGGGCGGGCGATGCCCCGGCGCCGCCGGTTGACGGGTCCGCCCACCCGCCCTAGATTGCGCCGCTCCAGCGTCTGGGTGAACAGTCAGCGCCCCAGGGTGTACGCCAGTCCGCGCGATGCGCGCACTGGCGCGTAATGCGTTGGGGCGAGGGATCGCGCGATGTTCGACGGTCTGAGGACCAGATTCGAGGACGTTTTCGACCGCCTCAAGCGGCGCGGCGCGCTGTCCGAGGACGATGTCTCCGCCGCCATGCGGGAGATCCGCATCGCCCTGCTGGAGGCCGATGTCGCCCTGCCCGTGGTCAAGGACTTCATCGAGGCGGTCGGCGCCCAGGCGGTCGGCCAGGAGGTGCTGCGCTCGATCAATCCCGGCCAGATGGTGGTCAAGGTGGTCAACGATCGTCTGGTCGAGATGCTCGGCGCCGGCTCGGCCGATATCGACCTCGCCGCGACCCCGCCGGTGGCGGTGATGATGGTCGGGCTCCAGGGTTCGGGCAAGACGACCACCACGGCGAAGCTCGGCAAGCGGCTGGCGAGCCAGAACCGCAAGAAAATTCTCATGGCCTCGCTCGACGTCCGCCGTCCGGCGGCGCAGGAACAGCTCGCCGTGCTGGGGACCCGGGCCGGGGTCGCGACGCTGCCGGTTATCCCGTTGCAGACGCCCCGGATGATCGCCGTCCGCGCGATGGAGACCGCGCGCAAGGAGGGTTTCGACGTCGTCCTCCTGGATACCGCCGGCAGGCTCGCCATCGACGAGGCGTTGATGGACGAGGCGGCGGCGATCGCCGATGCCGCCGCGCCCAAGGAAACCCTGCTGGTCGCCGATGCGCTGACCGGCCAGGACGCGGTCGCCACCGCGACGGCGTTCCACCAACGGCTCGGCCTCACCGGCATCATCCTGACCCGGATCGACGGCGACGCGCGCGGCGGCGCGGCGCTCTCGATGCGGGCGGTGACCGGCTGCCCGATCAAGCTCCTCGGCACCGGCGAGGGGCTCGACGCGCTCGAGGCGTTCCACCCCGACCGGATTGCATCGCGCATCCTCGGCATGGGCGATGTCGTCAGCCTGGTCGAGAAGGCGCAGGAAACCATCGCCGAGGAAGACGCCGAGAAGCTCGCCCGCAAGATGCAGAAGGGGCAGTTCGATTTCGACGATCTTGCCCGGCAGCTGCGCCAGATCCGCATGATGGGCGGGCTCGGTGGAATCACCAAGCTGCTGCCCGGGATCGGCAAGATGCAGAAGCAGTTCGCCAACGCCAATGTCGACGAATCGGCGCTGGCGCGGCAGGAAGCGATCATTTCCTCGATGACGCCGACCGAGCGGCGCCGGCCCGAGATCATCAAGGCCTCGCGCAAGCGGCGCATCGCCACCGGTTCGGGCGTCACCGTCCAGGACGTCAACCGGCTGATGAAGCAGTTCCAGGAAATGAACCGGATGATGAAGAAGATGAACCGGCTCGGCAGGAAGGGGCTGATGCGCGGCGGGCTGCCGCCGATGATGCCCCCGAGATAGACAAGGGAAAGGAGAAAGATGTCCCTCAAGATCAGACTTGCGCGCGGCGGCGCGAAGAAGCGCCCGTATTACCGTATCGTGGTCGCCGACTCGCGCAGCCCGCGCGACGGCCGCTTCATCGAGCGGCTCGGCACCTACAACCCGATCCTCGGCAGCGACCACCCCGACCGCGTGGTGCTCAAGGAAGACCGCATCCGGCACTGGCTCGACCGGGGCGCGCTGCCGAGCGACCGGGTGGCGAAGTTCCTCGGCCAGGCCGAGATCGTCCCGTTGCCGCCGCGGCGCGACAACCCGCTGAAGAGCCGCCCGAAGAAGAAGGCGCAGGAACGGCTGAAGGCGGCCGAGGAAGCGGCGGCCAGCGGGTCGGCGGAGTCCTGAGACGGCCGCTCCCGGCCGCAAGCCCCGCGCTGCCGCCGCCGAAATCTCGGCGCTCGCGGTCGAGGGGGCGGCCCGGACGGGGCGGGTCTGCGTCGGTGCCCTCGCCGGGGCGCATGGCGTGCGCGGCGAGGTGCGCGTCGTGAGCTTCACCGAGCGGCCCGAGGACATCGCGGCCTACGGGCCGCTCGAGGACGAGGCCGGCACCAGGCTCTTCGCCCTTACCCTCGGCGGGCGCAGCCGCGGCCATCTGATCGGGACGCTCGAGGGTATCGCCGGGCGCGCCGCCGCCGAGGCGCTGCGCGGCACCCGGCTCTATGTCGACCGTGCCCGGCTGCCGCCGCCGGCGGACGCGGATGAGTTCTACCACGCCGATCTGCTGGGGCTCTCGGCGGTGGACCGGGACGGCAAGCCGCGCGGCCGGGTGGCGGCGATCCTGCCGGTCGGCGACGGGGCGGTGCTGGAGATCGACCCCGGCGGCGGGGAAGAGGCGCTTCTGGTGCCGTTCACCAGGCTGCACGTGCCGGCGATCGACATCGCTTGCGGGCGCATCGTGATCGACCCGCCGGAAGAGCCCGGGGACGAGGCCGGCGAGGCAATGCGGGAAGAGACGGGCGATGGGCGCCGATGACAGAACGCGGTTCGCGGTTCGCGTGCTTACGATCTTCCCGGAGATGTTCCCCGGACCGGTCGGGCACTCCCTCGCCGGGCGGGCTCTCGAGGCGGGACTCTGGAGTCTCGAAACAGTAGACATTCGGGACTTCGCGCGCGATAAACACCGCTCCGTCGACGACACCCCCTTTGGCGGGGGCGCGGGGATGGTGATGCGGCCCGACATTGTCGGGGACGCCCTCGCGGCGATCGCCGGGGCCGGGGTGCCGCTGATCTATCTCAGCCCCCGCGGGCGGTTGCTCGATCAGGCGCGGGTTCGCGCGCTGGCCTCGGGGCCGGGGATGAACCTGCTCTGCGGCCGTTTCGAGGGCGTCGACGAAAGGGTGCTCGAGGCGCACGAAATCGAGGAGCTCAGCCTCGGAGATTTCGTGCTGTCGGGGGGCGAACCGGCGGCGATCGCGTTGATCGACGCCTGCGTGCGGCTCTTGCCGGGCGTCCTCGGCCAGGCGGACTCCCTGGCCGAAGAGAGCTTCGCCGGCGGGCTGCTCGAGTACCCGCACTACACGCGCCCGCGGGATTGGCGGGGGCGCTCGGTGCCCGAAACGCTGTTGAGCGGGCACCACGGGCGGATCCGCGAATGGCGCATCGCCGCCGCGGAACGCGCGACACGGGAGCGCAGGCCGGATCTGTGGCGGCGCTACCGGCGGCCGAAGGAAAGGGACGACGATGAACGTGATTGAGCAGATCGAAGCCGAGCAGATCGCCAGGCTCACCTCGGAACGCCCGATTCCGGCCTTCGCGCCGGGCGACACCGTGCGCGTCCACTTCAAGGTCGTCGAAGGCTCCCGCGAACGCATCCAGGTCTATGAGGGCGTGGTGATCGCGCGCACCTCGAGCGGGGTCAACTCCGCCTTCACGGTGCGCAAGATCTCCTACGGCGAGGGCGTCGAGCGCGTCTTCCCGCTCTATTCGCCGCGCATCGACCGGATCGAGGTGGTCCGCCGCGGCAAGGTCCGGCGCGCCAAGCTCTATTATCTCAGGAGCCGGCGCGGCAAGCGCGCCCGGATCGCCGAGAAGGTGGAGCGCAGGCCGCCCCCGGCGGCGAAAGCCGCGCCCGCTGCGGAAACGGCGGACAGCGGCGGCGAATAATCCGGCAACGTAGACGTCCGGGTCCGCGGCCTTGGGGAGCGCGGCCCGGCCCAATCGAGGGAGGCGCTCGATGGCGCAACCGAAAACCCTGTTCGACAAGATCTGGGAAAGCCATGTGGTCGACGTCCAGGAGGACGGCACCTGCCTGCTCTATATCGACCGGCAGATCATCCACGAGATCACCAGCGCCCAGGCCTTCGAGGGGCTGCGCGCGACCGGCCGCACGGTGCGCCGGCCGGAAGCCCAGCTCCTCGTCCCCGACCACAACGTCCCGACCTCGGACCGCTCGCTTCCCATAGAGAACGAGGAATCGCGGATCCAGATCGAGCTCCTGAAGGAAAACGCCGAGGCCTATGGCCTGCCCTATATCGAGCTCGACGACATCCGCCAGGGCATCGTTCACGTGATCGGCCCCGAGCAGGGCTTCACCCTGCCCGGGCTGACCATGGCCTGCGGCGATTCCCACACCTCGACGCATGGCGCCTTCGGCTGCCTCGCCTTCGGCATCGGCACCTCCGAGGTCGAGCATGTGCTCGCCACCCAGTCGCTGATCCAGCGCCCGGCGAAGAACATGCGGGTCAGCGTCGACGGGGCGCTGCCTCCCGGCGTGGTGGCGAAGGACCTCGCGCTCGCCATCATCGGCGCGATCGGCACCGCCGGCGGCACCGGCTGCGTCATCGAATATGCCGGCAAGGCGGTCGAGGACCTTTCGATGGAAGGGCGGATGACGCTCTGCAACATGACCATCGAGGGCGGCGCGCGGGCCGGTCTGATCGCCCCCGACCAGACCACGTTCGACTATGTCAAAGGCCGCCCGATGGCGCCCAAGGGCGCCGCGTGGGAGCAGGCCGAAGCCTATTGGCGGACGCTGCCTTCCGATTCCGGGGCGCAATACGACAAGGAGATCACGATCTCCGCCGACAGCATCGAGCCCCAGGTCACATGGGGGACCAGCCCCGAGATGGTGCTGCCGATCTCCGGCTCGGTGCCCGACCCGTCCGGCGAGGCGGACGCCAACCGCCAGCGCTCGCTGGAGCGCGCGATCGCCTATATGGGGCTCGCCGCCGGCCAGGCGTTGACGGATGTGAGGGTCGACAAGGTCTTCATCGGCTCCTGCACCAACTCGCGGATCGAGGATCTGCGCGCCGCCGCCGCCGTCGCCCAGGGGCGCAGCGTCGCCGACGGCGTCTACGCGATGGTGGTTCCGGGTTCCGGGCTGGTGAAGCACCAGGCCGAGGAAGAGGGGCTCGACCGGGTCTTCAGGGAGGCGGGTTTCGACTGGCGCGAGCCGGGCTGTTCGATGTGCATCGCGATGAACGGCGACATGCTGCTTCCGGGCGAACGGTCGGCTTCGACGTCGAACCGCAATTTCGAGGGCCGCCAGGGGCCGGGCGGGCGGACCCATCTGATGAGCCCCGCGATGGCGGCCGCGGCCGCGGTCAACGGCCATCTGAGCGACCACCGGGACCTGCTTTAGGGAGGCCGAAGCGATGGACAAATTCACCACTCTGCAGGGCATCGCGGCCCCGTTCCCGATGGTCAATGTCGATACCGACCGGGTCATCCCGGCGCGGTTCCTCAAGACGATCAAGAAGACCGGGCTCGGCAAGAACCTGTTCAACGAGCTGCGCTACAACCAGGACGGCTCGGAAATTCCCGACTTCGTCCTCAACCGGCCGGCCTATCGCGAGGCCAGAATCCTGGTCGCCGGCGACAATTTCGGCTGCGGCTCGTCGCGCGAGCACGCGCCCTGGGCGCTGGTCGATTTCGGCATCCGCTGCGTCATCGCGCCGAGCTTCGCCGACATCTTCAACAACAACGCCTCGAAGAACGGGATGCTGCTGATCGCGCTGCCCCAGGAGACGGTGGACAGGCTGATGGAGGACGCCGAGAAGGGCGGCAACGCCCGCCTTGCGGTGGATCTGGAGAAGCAGCAGATCATCCGCCCGGACGGCGAGGTAATCGATTTCGACATCGACCCGTTCAAGAAGCACTGCCTGCTCAACGGGCTCGACGATATCGGGCTGACCCTGCAGAAGGACGACAAGATCGGCGCCTTCGAGAGCGCGCACAAGGCTGCGCAGCCCTGGGCCTGACGCCGCGATGGCCGCCAACAAGAAGCTGCTGATCCTCGCCGGGGACGGCATCGGCCCCGAGGTGATGGGCGAGGTGCGCCGGGTCATCGACTGGATGGACCGGCGCCGCCATGTCAGCTTCGACGTCGCCGAGGCGCTGGTCGGCGGGGCGGCGATCGACCAGGAGGGCGGGCCGATCTCCGATGCGACGATGGACGCCGCGGCGGGCGCCGATGCGGTGCTGCTGGGCGCCTGCGGCGGTCCCAAATGGGCCGATATCGCCTTCGAGATCCGCCCCGAGGCGGGTCTCTTGCGGCTGCGCAAGGATCTCGAGCTGTTCGCCAATCTGCGCCCGGCGCTGGTCTTCGATGCGCTGGCCGAGGCCTCGACCCTCAAGACCGAGCTGGTCGCCGGGCTCGACATCCTGATCGTCCGCGAGCTCACCGGCGGGGTCTATTTCGGCGAGCCGCGCGGCATCGAGACCCTGGAGAGCGGCGAGCGCAGGGGCATCAACACCCAGGTCTACACGACCTCGGAGATCGTCCGGGTCGCCCGGGTCGCCTTCGATCTCGCGCGCAAGCGCGGCAACCGGGTCTGCTCGGTCGAGAAGGCGAACGTCATGGAGAGCGGCCTGTTGTGGCGCGAGGAGGTCACCCGCCTGCACGAGGCCGAATACGCCGATGTCGAGCTCTCCCACATGCTCGCCGACAATTGCGGCATGCAGCTGGTCCGCGCGCCCAAGCAGTTCGACGTGATCGTCACCGACAATCTGTTCGGCGACATGCTGTCCGACGTCGCCTCGATGCTGACCGGCTCGCTCGGCATGCTGCCCTCGGCCTCGCTCGGACCCGCGGATTCCTCGGGCCGCCGGCGCGCGCTCTATGAGCCGATCCACGGCTCGGCGCCCGACATCGCCGGCGACAACAAGGCCAACCCGCTCGCCACCCTGCTCAGCTTCGCGATGATGCTGCGCTATTCCTTCGACATGGAGGAGGACGCGATGCTGGTCGAGAAGGCGGTCGAGGACGCGCTCGCCCGGGGCCTGCGCACCGGCGACATCATGCAGCCCGGCATGACGGCGGTCTCCACCACCGGCATGGGGGAGGCGGTCACCGCCGCGCTCGACGCGCTGGCGGCCTGACCCGGTTCAGTTCTTCGTCATCTGCTGCGGCAGGAAGGTGGCGATCTCCGGGAAGACCACCAGCAGCACCACGCCGATCTGCAGGATGTTGCGTCCGGTGTCCGCGAGCGGGGCCAAGATCCTGGGCGTCGATTTCGCGCCCGGCGCGGATGACGGGCCGTTCGGTGGGAGCCGGGGCGCATTCCACGAATGGGGCGTCATCGCGATCCGCGACCAGACGCCCACTCCCGACCAGCACGTCGCCGCAGCCCGCCGCTTTGGCGCGATCAACCTCAACCGCTTTTTCACCCCCGTCGAGGGGACGGCGCTCTCCGCCTGAGGGGTGCCGCGCCGCGTACTACAGCCGGGACATGACTAGGTGCGAAAAGTCCGCGGCGAAGCGCCATTTCTCGTCCACCCCGGTTGCGAACATGAGCTCCTGGAGCCCTTCCGCCTCAAGCGAGCGGATCCGTTCCACAAGCTCGTCCGCGGTGCCGATGAGGCAGGTGGCGCGGACGAGCTCGGCGCCGATGAGCTCCGCCTCGCCGGGGTGAAGGCGCGTGTAGTGGTACTGGTGGGTGCGGAGGTGCCGGTGCTCGGGCGGGGTCTCCTCGACGAGCGCGCAATATCGGTCCCACATGCGCTCGAGGAGGGCGGTGGGTCGATCCCCTTTTCGTGGACCTCGTCGTAGAAGTAGTAGACGCTCGCCATCGCGTTGGGGCCGATGGTGCGGATGATGCGCTCCGAGTCCGCCGGCTCGCCGGGCTCGAGGAGGGCGATGTTGACGAGGGCGCAGTTCAGGAACCCGTCGAGGTCCTGCCGCCCGGCGCGCGCCGCCCCCTGGCGCACATGGGCCATTGCCTCGCCCACCGGCACGCCGCGGGGCGGGATGGCGAACACCGGACCGTCGCCGTACTGCCCGGCGAGCCCCATCGCGCGCGGTCCGAACCCGGAGACGTAGAGCGGGATCCGGGGCTCGAGGTTCATGTACTTGAACTCGTGCATCAGCATCTTGACCGAACGCCGCACCCCGTTGAACTCGTAGTCGACCACCTCGCCGTGCAGCAGCGCCCGGAGCACCCGCAGGTACTCGGCGTAGTCGTGGATCCGCATCGGGCGCTGACCCATGCTGCGCATCGCGGTGTTGCCCGTCCCGATCGCGAGATGGACCCGCCCGGGGGCGAGCCGGTTGAGAGTCGCCATCGCAGCGACGTGGACCGGGGGGATCCGCGTCCCGCAGATCGAGGCGGCGGTCCCGAGTCGAAGGCGTGTCGTTCGCTCCGCGGCGAGCGCAAGCACCGCGTAGCAGTCCGAGAACAGCATCTGGCTGTCCGTCGCCCACACCGAGTCGTAGCCGAGGTTCTCGGCGTGGGAATAGAAGCCGATCTCGTCGATATCGGCCATCGCGCAGATTCCGAACTTCATGCTGTCCCTCCGGTCCTGCGGGCGCGATTCCAGTCGGGGGTGGCGGGGGCCGCTCGGGGTGGGAGGGGCGCGTTCTGCAGCCCTCCGTCATCCGGTGCAATACACCTCGATCGCCTGTCCGATTTTCCGGGCCATCTCACGCGGATGGAATGCCCCCTCCGACGGCGGCGAAGGTCAACCTTGTCTGATCGTCGAGAATCCCCTCCATGAGAAATTTGGCCAATGCGCGGGTTAAGTCCGCGTCTTCGCGCTCCAGCGATTGGTGGCTGGAAGGCGACATCAGCACGGTTTGGGATGGCTCCTCCGCTGTCATCTCGACAACGGCGACGTGATTCCCGAAGATCGCCTGAGGTGCCAAGATACTGCCGGGGCCATACTCGCCCATTCGTGCCCCGTCCTTCTCTCTGCGCATCGTGGCCCGCCCTCCGACGAGGAGCTGCATGCCCTCCTGTCTCTCGCCGCGCGCTACGATGGTCTCGTCGGCGGCATAGCTGCGGGATTCCAGCCAGGGCCGCAGCCGATCCGTCAGATCCTCGAAATGAGCCAGTCTTTCCAGCTGGCGCACCGCATCTTCAATGGAAAGATCGAACAACATGGTTCGCGCGTCTTCCGATCCGCCGTGCAGCCGGTGCCACTCGGCGATGACGATTTGCTCGCATCGCTCCAGCCCGCGGTCGAGGTCTTCTTCAAAGAGCAGGCTTCCCCACTCACCCTCGGGGAGGCCGCGCTGCAAGGTTGACTTGAGCCGATCCGGCACGGCGCTCAGGACAATTTTCGTTCCTAGAAGTCGGGCGGTCCGGATGACGCGATAAAAAACGTTCACGGCGGAAATATCGAGTCCGGAAACGCTGGCGAAGTCGAGCAACAGACATTGCGGGACCGGATCGGCCTCGAGGGCCTGCTTGAGACGATCGCCCATGGCGGTGGCGCTGCCGAAGAAGATGTAGCCACGCAGGCGATAGCTGCGCATCCGCTCGCCCCGCTCTCGCAGAATAGCGCGCTCGGTAACGGACCAGCTCCTCTTGCTGAGGCGGTCGCGGCCGCTGAACGACGCGGCAATCGCATCTACCCTGCTGGCGCGCACGACGAAAAAAACAATTGCGGCTATCAATCCGGCGGCCACGCCCTCCAGGAACCCGAAGATGGCGGTAACGAGAGCGATGAAGAGGACGATGCCATAGTCAACGTGGGACAGCTTCTTGCGCGCCGCCACCAGCCAGTCGTTCATCAATCCCAGCCCGAAGAAGAGCAGCACGGCGCCGAGTACCGGTATCGGGAAGATTTCCAGCGCGGTGCCGCCGAACAGCAGGATCAGGCCCACCGGGAGGGCGGTGACGATCCCGGTCAGGCGCGTCTCGGCGCCGGTCGCGTGGGCGACCACGGTAAAGACGGAGGTATTGCCGCCGGGAGCGCTCCCGCCCAGACCGGCGAACAGGTTGGCGATGCCTTCGGCCCGAAACTCCCCGTTCATGTCGATCTCAACGCCGCAGCTCAGTTCCAGCCCGCTCGCGTTCAGCACGATGCACATCAGCGTGATCAGTGCCACGCCCAACATCGCCGGAACCTGAGACGCCACGACGCGCCAGTCCGCCAGGGTCAGGTCGTCCGCACCGACGGGCGGCCACAGGCTGCCTGTCGGTATGTGCCGCAACAGTAAGCCGGCCTCGCGGACCTCTTCTCCGGAGAGGCCGAGCGAAAACAGCGCCAAATGATAGAGCCCGGTGGCGGGAAGGATTAGGTAATGGGACCAGCGCCTCGTGGCGAAGAACAATCCGATGGCGTAAAGAACGCCGGGGACCCATTTCCAGACCGCGTCCGAGTCGAGCAGCCGGGGAAGCGTCTCCCAGCTCACCGCGGTCCCGCTCATGACCGAGAAACTGCCGACGGACACAAACCAGCCAAGCCCCGCGAGAAATCCAGCGGTCACGGGATAGGGTATGGCGAGGAAGAGATTGGCCAGCCGCAACCGCCCGATGACCAGAAAGCCGGCTGCGGCCATCAGCGTCGACAGCGCCATGATCGCGATCATGGTCACGAACATGGCCTCGCCGGGCGCATCCGACATGCTCGCCGAGACCGTGCCCCCGATCGCGAACAACGCCGCCCCCGGCGCGAACAGCGGCATGGATATGATGCCTTTGTAGGGGGCCGTGAAGGCGGTGATCAGGCACAGCACGAAGGTGCCGAAGAGCAGCAATCCGACGCCCCGGGGCACAAAAGGCGTCAAGGGGCCGGAGAAGATGACGGCGGAGAGAGAGAGGCCCAAGATGATTGTCAGTACGGCCATGAGCAGGCCGATTGACACGGCGGCCGGCAACTTGGCCGACCTGGCGTCGGCGAGAAGCTCCGAAACGAGCGGGGGCATGCCCCCCTTTCGTCCGAATCGGGTGTTCAAATCTCGGGTCCGACAATCCGGACGCAATGTCCCGATCGCCGCGATCGGGACAGATCGCTCGCCATCGTCAAATTTTTCCCGGTCTGAGCCGGAGCCTCCGACAACGCCGCTATTCTGCCGCCACGGCTGTTTCGACCACGCCCGCGTTGGGCAGAAGGGAATACAGTGTGGTTTCGTTCAGGTCTTCGCCGTACCAGGCGCGGATCGCCGCTTCGCGCCTTCCCAGATATCGAGTCCTGCCGTTCTCATGCACCATCGGCAGATCATGTCCGGGCACCAGGATGCCGCCCGCCCTGCGCATCCACAAACCCCGGATGGCGTCGATGGACGCACGGCTGGCCTCCGCATCGCAGGTCAGGTCGGCAGTGCGAGACATGAGCTCCGCGCGGTTCTTGCAGGCGTCTCCCGTGAACACAACATCGCGGTCGCCGGTATCGAGCACGAACACAGCGCTGCCCGGCGTGTGTCCGGGGGTCATGTGGGTCGTGATTCCGGGAAACACCTCGTCGCCGTCCCCGACAGCGCGCAATGTGGAGCAGCGCTCCAACTCGCGCATATAGAGTTCCGGCACCGGCGTTTCGCCCCACGGCTCTCCTACCGACCAATCCAGCTCTTTGCGGGAGATGACGATGGTGGCCTCCTTGAACAGAACCCAGTTGATCGAATGATCGAAGTGGGAATGTGTCAGCAGCACATCGGTCACGTCTTCAGGGGCAAGACCGCGGGTCCTCAGATGGTCGATCAGCAGGGCACGCTGCCCGAACGAGCCCACATCCACGAGTGCCAGCCGGTCGCCGCGGCGAACCAGCACGATGGTGCTGAACCCGAGCGATCCATGGCACACGGACTTGCCGGGGAAACCGTGAACGATGATGTCGATCTCCGTGTCGCCGAAGCGGAATATCTTGCCCTCGTCGCCCATCCTGCTTCTCCATCTCGCCACCGCCCGACCCGCCGCCACCTGACCCACATGGGTGCGCCAGCGGCAGGGCGGGCTAATCGACGCCTTCGACGATGCGGGTGTCGCGCACCACCGAGCCCTTGCCGAGGGCTTTAAGGGCCTCTTGATAGGCATCGCTGTGGAATGCCGCGATCGCGCTGTCGAAATCGTCGAACTCGACCACCACCGTGCGCTCAGGGATGCCTGCTTCGAACGCCTCGACGCGGCCACCGTATGCCAGGAACCTGCCACCCGCCGATTCAATTGCCGAAGCCGCCAACTCCATAAAGCCGGGCATTGCGTCGGTGTCAGAAATCGAATGATACGCTGCGATCCAGTATCCCTTCGCCATAATCTGCTTCCAAAGTGTCGTACAGAGTACTAATGACATCGCCCCTTTGCAGCGTCAATCGGCGGGTCTGACCCCGTTGCCCCCGCGCCCGGGGCGCGCTATTCTGCGCGGGATTGCAACCCTCCGCCGAGGTGCGTGTCCATGAAAAAGACCCTCGCGATTGTCGCCGCCGCGGCGCTCGCGGCCGCTTTCTCGACCCCGGCGCTTGCGTGCATGTACGGCAAGATGGTCTCGGCCGACAAGCCGGCGCCGATCACCACCGCGCTCAACAGCCAGCCGTCGACGACCGCGCCCGACATCCAGCCGATCGAGCCGGAGACCGAGCCGGCCACGGCGAAACCCGAGGCCAAGTCGGACAGCTAGAACCGGCGCCTCGGCGCAGTGTAGGACCGGGCGTCCCGCCTCCGCGCAGGCGGGAGTGCCGGGTTTCGTCGGACGGCCCTCCCGCGGAGGGCCGAGAGAGGGTTTCCAATGGGTTACAAGATTGCCGTCGCCGGCGCGACCGGCGCGGTCGGCCGCGAGATTCTGCAA
The DNA here is from genome assembly GCA_965205995.1 of Alphaproteobacteria bacterium. Taxonomy (GTDB): domain Bacteria; phylum Pseudomonadota; class Alphaproteobacteria; order MPNO01; family MPNO01; genus MPNO01. The sequence goes on from OZ242200.1 coordinate 3,807,511, forward strand.
TGTCTCGCCGAGCGCGCCTTCCCCGTCGACGAGGTTGTGGCGCTGGCCTCCGAGCGCTCGGTCGGCCGCGAGGTCTCTTTCGGCGAGGACGAGGTGCTCCAGGTCCGGGAGCTCGCCGGGTTCGACTTCGCCGGCTATGACATCGCGCTGTTCTCGCCGGGAGCAAAGGTCTCCGCCGTCCACGCACCGCGCGCCGCCAAGGCGGGCTGCGTGGTGATCGACAACACGTCGCAGTTCCGCATGGACCCCGACGTGCCGCTGGTCGTGCCCGAGGTCAACGCCCGCGCGCTGCGGTCGTGCAAGCGCAATATCGTCGCCAACCCGAACTGCTCGACCATCCAGATGGTGATGGCGCTCAAGCCGCTGCACGACCTCGCCCGGGTCCGGCGCGTCGTCGTCGCCACCTATCAGGCGGTCTCGGGCGCCGGCAAGCCGGCGATGGAGGAGCTGTTCAACCAGACCCGCGGCATCTACGTCAACGAGCAGGCCCAGGGCCAGGAATTCACCAAGCAGATCGCCTTCAACGTCATCCCCCATTGCGACGTCTTCATGGAGGACGGGGAGACCAGGGAGGAGTGGAAGATGGCGGTCGAGACGCGGAAAATCCTCGACCCCGATATCCGCGTCACGGCGACCTGCGTGCGGGTGCCGGTCTTCGTCGGCCACGGCGAAGCGGTCAACGCCGAGTTCGAGCGCCCCATCACGGTCGAGGCGGCGCGCGTGGCGCTGTCGGAGATGGCGGGGGTTTCCGTGGTCGACCGCCGCGCCGACGAGGGCTATGTGACGCCCGTCGAATGCGCGGGCGAGGACCAGGTCTATGTCAGCCGCATCCGCAAGGACCCGACGGTCGAGCACGGGTTGAGCTTCTGGGTGGTCGCCGACAATCTGCGCAAGGGGGCGGCGCTCAACGCGGTGCAGATCGCCGAGCTCTTGACCGAAACCCGCCAGGCACTGCCCGCGGCCTAGAACACAGGGAGAGAAGAATGGTCGTCGAGATCGCCACGATTTACGTCAACCCCGATGACGAGGCCGCCTTTGTCGACGGTTTCGCGGCGGGTGCCGGGATCCTGCGCCGCCAACCGGGCTGCCAGGGGATGCGCTGGGGCAAGCGGGTCGAGCCCGAGCTTGCCTACATGATCGCGGTCGAATGGGACCGCATCGAGGACCATTTCGCGTTCCGCGAGACCGAGGACTACAAGAGTTTCGGGTCGATGTTCCGCGACTACCTGAAGAAGCCGCCGGAGGTCTTCCATTTCGAGCCGCGCGGCTAGCCCGCGCCGCGACCGTATCGCCGGGCTGCTGCTGGCGGCTTCGCTGCCGCTGCTGATCGCCGGGCTGGCGATGCCGGCGGTCTCGGTGACCAAATTCGTGGTGTTCGGCACCACCTTCTCGATCCTCGACGGCGTGCTCGCCTTCTGGTCGGACGGGCGCTATTCGCTGTTCGCGCTGGTCTTCCTGTTCTCGGTGGTGCTGCCGCTCGGCAAGGTGGCGGTCGGGATCTGGACCTGGCTCGCGGCGGCGCCCGGCGGGTCGCTGGCGGGTCGGCTGCTGCGGGCGGCCGCCTGGGTCTCGCGCTGGTCGATGCTCGACGTCTGCATCGTGGCGCTGCTCGTGGTCGCCCTCGAAGGCAGCCTCTTGACCACCGCCGATATCCATGCCGGGCTGGTGCTGTTCGCCCTTGGCGTGGCCGCGTCAACGATCGCTACCCACCGCCTGGTCGAGCGCTAGCGAGGCCGGCGGGATCGGAATCCGTGCCGCTTTCGCCTGCCATCCCATGGCGCGGGCGACGGCGTTCCAGATCGCGGCCGGCGGGGCGATGGTCGCGCTCTCGCCGACGCCGCGGATGCCGAGCGGGTTGGTGGGCGAGGGCGTCTCCTGCTCAAGCAGCCGCGGGGCCGGCGCGCCGTCGGCTCCGATCGCGAGATAGTCGGCGAGCGTCAGCGTCAGCGGCTGCCCGTCGGGCGCCACGATCATTTCCGTCAGCAGTGCGTTGGCGACCCCCTCGACCGCCCCGCCCGCGACCTGGCCCCGGACGATCGCCGGGTTGAGCGACCGCCCGATGTCGTGGCCGATCGCATACTCCAGGATTTCGACCGAACCGGTCTCCGGATCGACCGCCACCCGCGCCGCGTGGACCGAGAAGGCGAGCGTCGCCGGTCGCTCGGCGCGCCACACGGTCTCGGCCTCGAGCCCCGCCTTGCCGTCGAACAGCGGCCCGCCGGGGGCGGCCGCGCGCGCCGCATCGCCGATCCCGAGCCCGGTGTCGGCGCCGCCGCGCCGCAGGATTCGTCCGCCGGCGATGTCGAGCCCGGCGGCCTCGTCCTGGAGGAGTTGCGCGGCGATGGCGAGAATGCGTGCCCGCAGGGTCCTCGCCGCCTCGAGCACCGCGCTGCCGCCCATGATCGCGCCGCGGCTGGCGAAGGCGCCGCGCCCGAACGGGAGCAGCGCCGTGTCGCCGAGCGCGACCGAGACCCGGTCGATCCCGGCGCCGAGCGTTTCGGCGGCGATCTGGGCGAAGATCGTGGCCTGGCCCTGGCCCTGCGAGCTCATCCCCGAGCGGACGAAGACGTCGCCCGAAGGGTCGATCCGGATGCCGGCGGATTCGAAATTGACGACGCCCGAGACATCCACCCCGCCTGCGAGCCCCCAGGCGATCCGCGCGCCGTCGGGCCGGGTCTCGACCGCCTCGCGATAGCCGCTCTCGGCTCTCACCCGGTCCAGCAAAGCCGGGAAGTCGCCGCCGTGGAAGGCGAAATCGCCGCCGCCGAACCCGGTCCCCGTCGCATAGGGCAGATCGCCCGGCCGCACCAGGTTGCGGCGCCTGAGCGCCACCGCGTCCATGCCGAGCGCCAGGGCGGCGCGGTCGACCAGGGTCTCGATGGCGAGCGCGGCTTCCGGCTGGCCGGCGCCGCGATAGGTGGCGGCCGGCGTCTTGTTGGTGCCGACCGCCAGCACCTCAACCGAGAAGTCGGGAATCCGGTAGGCGCCGGGGATCAGCGCGCCGCAGAGCTCAGCCGTCGCGATCCCGCTGGTGAACACATAGGCGCCGACATCGAGGACCACCGTCGCGCGCAGCGCCTGGAAGCGCCCGTCGGCGGCGAGGCCGAGTTCGAGCGCCGTGTCGATTCCCCGCGAATGGGTCGTCGCCAGCATGTTCTCGCGCCGGTCCTCGATCCACTTGACCGGGCGGCCGAGCACCCGGCTCGCCTCGGCGAGCACGATCTCCTCGCCATAGCAGCGCGACTTGGCGCCGAACCCGCCGCCGACATCCTCGCAGATCACCCGGACCGCGCTTTCCGGCAGGTCGAGCAGGGAGGCGAGGTTTTCCCGGACATTGTAATGCGCCTGGGTGGAGAGCCGGATTGTCAGCCTGCCGCGCGCGCGATCGAAATCGGCGACCGCGCCGCGGGTCTCCAGCGGCAGCGGAATCTGCCGCGCGAAGCGGGTCCGGTGGACGACGCGCCGCGCCGCGCCTTCGAGCGCGCGCGCCGCATCGCCGCGCGCGTAGGAGAAGCGGGCGGCGATATTGCCGGTCCAGGAGTCGTGCAGCGCCGGGGCGCCGCCGGCCCGAGCCGCCGCGACATCGGCGACCGCCTCCAGCGGGCGGTAATCGATTTCGACCAGCGCCGCGAGATCCTCCGCCCGGTAAGCGTCGTCGGCGACCACGAGCGCCACCGCCTCGCCCACGTAACGCACCCGCCCGCGCGCGAGGAAGGGCTGGGTTCCGCCGCGGATCGCCGCGTGCCAGTAGCGCACCACGAAATCCCGGTCGGCGAAGGACAGATCGTCGGCGGTAAGCACCGCCCGCGCGCCCGCGGCCAGCGCCGCCGAGGCGTCGATGGCGCCGATCTCGGCATGCGGGTGCGGGCTGCGGAGGAAGACGCCGTGCAGCATGCGGTCCAGGCGGACATCGTCGACGAAGCGGGCCCGGCCGCGCAGCAGAGGCGGATCCTCCTTGCGCGGGACCGCGCGGCCGATCGCCGGCTTGTGAGGGCCGTCAGACCCCTCCCGGCCGGTCATCCGCGCTCGCCTCGGAGAAATGGACGTGGACCACCCGCCACTCGCCGCCCTCCTTCCGGAACACCATCGTCGAGCGCGAGACGAAGTCCCTGTCGTGCAGCGCGCTCGGCCGGTCGCCCCCGTCGAGCCAGCGCAGCCGGGTCTTGCGGTGGCACCAGATCGCCGCCAGCCCGTCGCCGATGGCCCCGCCGATGTCGTAGGGCGTCCAGGCGCCGGTTTCCAGCTTGCCGGCATAGAACTTCCACAGCCGGATCCAGTGGTCGCGCCCGACATAGGTGTGGCCGTTGAGGTTGAAGAAGGTGGCCCAGTCCGACCCGCTCCAGATCCTGTCCAGCGCCGCCCAGTCGAAGGACGCGTTGGCCTCCAGATAGGCGGCGTGCAGCGCCAGAAGACTCTCGCGGTCGGAATCGCTGCCGCCGACCAGCCCGGCATTCGTCATCGCTTCCTCCCCCAACATCGTCCGGGCGCGGAGTGTAGGGTCCGCTCTCCCGAAGTTGAAGACGGGCGCGGTTGTCGGCCTGACGCCGCGAACCTATAACGGCCGGCATGCCGCTTTGGACGAAACTGCGAAAAATGTTGGGTGGCCAATATCGAGCCGGTCGTTCCGCCGCCGCCGGAGAGGCGCTGGACGCGGTTCTGGCGGACGATCCCGGCAATGCCGAGGCGATGTATCTCAGGGGCCTCCTGGCCTACCAGGCGGGAGATTGCGACGCCGCGCTCGAGCTGTTCGAGGGCGCGGTGGCGGCCGACCCTACGGTCTCCGCGCATCACGCCCAGCGGGGCGCGATGCTGGCGGTCGCCGGGCGGCTGGACGAGGCGTTAGACGCTCACGAGACGGCGATCCGGCTCGAACCCGACGATGCCGCGAACTGGGTTCGCATCGCCGCAATCTTGGACCGGATGGGCGAGATCGAACGGGCAGTCGAAGCCGGCCGCCTCGCGGCTGCGTTGGACCCCGATTCGGCCGAGGCGCACGGGACCCTCGCGTCCTTGCTGCTGGCCTGCGGAGAATTCGACGAGGCGCTCGAAAGCGCCAGGGCGGGGGTGGCGGCGGATGCGAACGACGCCGCCCTGCATGGCATCGTGAGCGCCATCCTCGCGATCAGGGAGGAGGACGAGCTCGCCGAGGCGAGCGCGCGGCGCGCCCTCGAACTCGACCCGGAGGAGGCCTACGCGATGCGGAGCCTCGCCCATGTGCTCAGGCGCACCGGCCGCGACGGCGAGGCGGCGGGTTACGAGCGGCGCATCGCGGCGCTCGCGGCAACGACCGAATAGCGGCCGGTGACCCATCCCATTCGCCCCAGGCGCAGCGCGCTCTACATGCCGGGCGCCAATGCGCGCGCGCTGGAGAAGGGGCGGAGCCTCGCGGCCGACGTCCTCATCATGGATCTGGAAGACGGCGTATTGCCCGACGCCAAGCCCGAGGCGCGCGCCCGGATCGCCGGGGTCCTGGCGGAAGGCGGGTACGGCGCGCGCGAGATCGTGGTCAGGATCAACGGCATCGGCACGCCGTGGTTCGAGGACGACCTCGCCGCGGTCGCGACCAGCGGCGCCGATGCGGCGATGCTGCCCAAGGTCGAGGATCCGGCGACGGTCGCCCGCGCGGCCGCTGCCCTGGACGCCGCCGGCGCCCCGCCGGCGATGGGGATCTGGTGCATGCTGGAGACGCCGCGGGGCATCCTCGATGCGCGCGCCATCGCCGGCGCCCATCCGCGCATGGCGGCGCTGACCCTGGGGACGGCGGATTTGTCGAAGGCGCTGCATGCCGATCTCCACGCCCCCGACCGGCTGCCGCTCCTGACCAGTATGGGGCTCTGCGTGCTGGCGGCCCGCGAGGCCGGGCTCGCGGTGCTGGATGCGCCGCATTTCGACCTCTCGGACGATTCCGGGTTCGAGCGCGCCTGCCTTCAAGGGCGCTCATTCGGCTTCGACGGCAAGTCGCTGCTGCACCCCAGGACCATCGCCGTCGCCAACGCCGTGTTCGGCCCGTCCGGGGACGATGTAGAATGGGCGCGGCGCATCTCCGCGGCCTGGCGCGAAGCCGCCGCCGAGGGCAAGGGGGTGACCCTGGTCGACGGCAAGCTGATCGAGGCCCTCCACGTCGAGGAAGCCGAGCGCACCCTGGCGCTCGCCGAGGGCATCGCGGCGCTCGCGCGGGAGGGGTGAGGGGGGACCGGAGAGGGTCGGTTGGAGCTTGTCTGCGTCTGACTCTTCCGACCCCGGCGATCAAGGATCGATCGCCCTGCGGGCCGTGGCCACGGGCAATGCGAGAACCAGGGGATCGACCGGCGATTCCAGAAACCCCAGATGCCGGTAAAACCCCGCCGCTTCGTCGTCGAGAGCGTGGACGAGCAACGCCCTGATCCCGGCGATCTCGGCGGCTTTCAGGGTGCGCAGGATCGCATCGCGCACCAGGCCGCGCGCGATCCCCATGCCCTGATGGGACCTGGCGACGGCGAGGCGGCCCATCAGCATCGCCGGAATCGGATCGGGCATGTTGCGCCTCACCCTCCCCGGCATTTCCCGGTGCTCCACCGAGCCCGCGGCAAGGCAGTGATATGCGACGACAGAGCCGTTGTCGCGGACCACATAGGTCCGTGAACCGCCCTCCCGCTCGTTCCTGAGGGCGCGGGCGGTCAGCCAGGCATCGAGTGTGGGCTGGCCGCTGTCGAATCCGGCCAGGTCATCCTCGGCGGAGACCGGTTCGGGCGTTGTCAGCCCCATGCCCGGCGGTCAGTCGCTCCAGGGCGGCGGGGTGTTCAGCGTGCGGCGCAGTCCTTCCGTCGGCTCGGCCGGCGCATCGAGCATGGCTTCGAGCGCCGCGAAGGACGCTTCGTCGAGGTCGAACAGGCGCTGGTCGAGCAACACGTTTTCGGAGGCTTCGCGCATCGTGTCGAGGACGAACTCGGTGCGCGATTTGCCAAGGCGTTTCGCCGCGCGGTCGATCAGCGCCTTCTGTTCCGCCGAGGCGCGGAGGTTGATCGTTTGGGCCTGAAGAACTCGCTCGGGGACCGCCATGATGAACCTCGTTCTAGGCATTGATGTAACTACGGTGTATATACGAACGGTCCGGTCCCGCGTCAATGACTGCCGATATCCGAACCGCCCCGCCGACTCTCGGGGCCACAATTTGACTCGACTCCGGTCGCGGTCTAAACCGGGCCGCCGCCCGGCCCGAGGCCCCGCGCCGCCGCATCCAGCAGGGTTAGCGTCGATGAGTAACCAAGACAGGCCGCTCTCGCCCCATCTTCAGGTCTATCGGCCGCAGATCACCTCGGTGCTGTCGATCGCCCACCGCGCGACCGGGGATCGTGCTGGCGGCGGGGCTGCTGCCGCTTCTCTGGTGGCTCGCCGCGGCCGCGTCCGGGCCCGACGCGTTCGGCGCCGCGCAGGCCGCCGCCGGGTCGTTCCTCGGGCGGCTGTTCCTGTTCGGCTGGACCTTTGCGCTGTTCTACCATCTGTGCAACGGCATCCGGCATTTGTTCTGGGACATGGGGCGCGGCTTCGAGCTCCCCACCGTGTCGCTGACCGGATGGCTGGCGGTGGGCGCGGCGGGGCTGCTGACCGTGCTTGCCTGGGTGCTGGCCTACGCCTCCATGGGGGCGTTTCGATGAGCCTGAGGACGCCGCTCGGCCGGGTGCGCGGGCTCGGCTCGGCCAAGGAGGGGACCGCCCATTGGTGGGCGCAGCGCCTGACCGCCATCGCCCTGGTCCCGCTGGTGCTCTGGTTCGCGGTCTCGCTGATCGTGCTGACCGGCGCCGACCACGCGGCGGTGACCGAGTGGCTGAGAAACCCGGCCGCGGCGGTGCTGATGCTGCTGCTGATCCTCGCCGGCTTCCATCACGCCCAGCTCGGCATGCAGGTGGTGATCGAGGACTATGTGCATGGCGAATGGCTCAAGCTCACCTTGGTGACGGCGGTCAAATTCGCCGCCATCGCGCTCGGCACCGGCGCCGCGTTCTCGGTCCTCAAGATCGCGCTCGGAGGCTGAACCGATGACCGGGTCCTACGAAATCGTCGACCACAGCTACGACGTCGTGGTGATCGGCGCCGGCGGCGCCGGGCTGCGCGCGACCTTCGGGATGGCGGTCAAGGGTCTGAAGACCGCCTGCATCACCAAGGTCTTCCCCACCCGCAGCCATACCGTCGCCGCCCAGGGCGGGATTTCGGCGGCGCTCGGCAATATGAGCGAGGACGACTGGCGCTGGCATTTCTACGACACCGTCAAGGGCGCCGACTGGCTCGGCGACCAGGACGCGATCGAATATATGTGCCGCGAGGCGATCCCCGCGGTGATCGAGCTCGAGCATTACGGGGTGCCGTTCTCGCGCACCCCGGAAGGCAAGATCTACCAGCGCCCGTTCGGCGGCATGACGACGCAATACGGCGAGGGGCCGCCGGCCAGGCGCACCGCCGCCGCCGCCGACCGGACGGGTCATGCGATCCTGCACACGCTCTACCAGCAGTCGCTGCGCCATGAGGCGGAATTCTTCATCGAATATTTCGCCATCGACCTGCTCACCGACGAGTCCGGCGCGGTGCGCGGGGTCATGACGTGGAACCTCGACGACGGCACCATCCACCGTTTCCACGCGCAGATGACGGTGATCGCCACCGGCGGTTACGGCCGGTCCTATTTCGCCTGCACCGGCGCCCACACCCAGACCGGCGACGGCAACGCGATGGTGCTCAGGGCCGGGCTGCCGCTCGAGGACATGGAGTTCATCCAGTTCCACCCGACCGGGATCTACGGCGCCGGCTGCCTGATCACCGAGGGGGTGCGCGGCGAGGGCGGCTATCTCACCAACTCTGAGGGCGAACGCTTCATGGAGCGCTACGCGCCCAATGTGAAGGACCTCGCCTCGCGCGACGTGGTCTCGCGCGCGATGACGGTGGAAATCCGCGAGGGGCGCGGGGTCGGCGAGAACAAGGACCACATCCACCTGCATATCGAGCATCTCGACGCCAAGGTGATCGCCCAGCGCCTGCCCGGCATCTCCGAGACCGCGAAGATCTTCGCCGGCGTCGACGTGACGCGCGAGCCGGTGCCGGTGTTGCCCACCGTGCACTACAACATGGGCGGGGTGCCGACCAACCATCTCGGCGAGGCGCGGGCGCCCGCCAACGGTGCCGTCGAGGCCACGGTTCCCGGGCTGATGGCGATCGGCGAGGCGGCTTGCGTCTCGGTGCACGGGGCCAACCGGCTGGGCTCGAATTCGCTGCTCGACCTGGTCGTGTTCGGCCGCGCGGCGGCCAATCGCTGCGTCGCCATCCTGGAGCCCGGCGCGACCCAGCCGCCGCTCCCCGCCGATGCCGGGGACAGGGCGCTGGCGCGGCTGGATTCCTGCCGCCACGCCAAGGGCGGCACGCGCTGCGCGGCGCTCCGGCTCGAAATGCAGCAGATCATGCAGAGCCACTGCGCCGTGTTCCGCACCGGCGAGATCCTGGCCGAGGGCAAGGACAGGCTGCGGAAGGTGTGGGAGGCGCGCGCCGACATGTCGGTGTCCGACCGGTCGATGATCTGGAATTCAGATCTGGCCGAGGCCCTCGAATTCGACAACCTGCTCGCCCAGTCGGTGGTCAGCATCGACGCCGCGCTCAACCGCCAGGAAAGCCGGGGCGGGCATGCGCGCGAGGATTTCCCCAAGCGCGACGACGAGACCTGGATGAAGCACACGCTGATCTGGCTCGACGACGACGGCCGGTCGCGCATCGACTACCGGCCGGTCCACACCGAAACCATGACCGACGAGGTCCAGGCGGTACCGCCCAAGGACCGCGTCTACTGATCCCGGAGCCGCCATGGCCGAGTTTGCGCTGCCCGCCAATTCCAAGATCCGCAAGGGGACCGACCACCAGGCGCCCGACGGCGCCAAGCGTCCGAAGAAATTCAGGGTCTATCGCTGGGACCCGGATTCCGGCGAGACGCCGAGGGTCGACAGCTACGTCGTCGACATCGACGATTGCGGCCCGATGGTCCTCGACGCGGTGATCAAGATCAAGAACGAGGTCGATTCCACCCTCACCTTCCGCCGCTCCTGCCGCGAGGGGGTCTGCGGCAGCTGCGCAATGAATATCGACGGCACCAACACGCTGGCCTGCACCCGGTTCATCGACGACATCAAGGGCGATGTGAAGATCTACCCGCTGCCGCACATGCCGGTGGTCAAGGATCTGGTGCCCGATCTGACCGTGGCCTATGCGCAATACGCTTCGATCGAGCCCTGGCTCAAGACCGAGACCGCGCCGCCGCCCGACGCAGAGCGCCTGCAATCGCCGGAGGAGCGCGCCAAGCTGGACGGGCTGTGGGAGTGCATACTCTGCTTCTGCTGCACCACGAGCTGCCCGAGCTACTGGTGGAACGGCGACCGCTATCTCGGCCCGGCGACGCTGCTCCAGGCCTATCGCTGGATCGCCGATTCGCGCGACGAGCACACCGGCGAGCGGCTCGACGCGCTGGAAGACCCGTTCCGGCTCTATCGCTGCCACACCATCATGAACTGCACCAAGACCTGCCCCAAGGACCTCAACCCGGCGCGGGCGATCGGCGAGATCAAGCAGCGCATGGTGGCCCGGCGGTAGGCGCCGCCGCCCGCGGCCTTCCGGCTACGCGGTTCCGGCTTCCATCCGTGCGACCACCCGTTCGGCGAGGCGGCGGCGGTTGACCCGCATGGTCTGGCCGCGCGGGAAATCGGCGAAGGGCTCGACGCGGACCGGGAACTTGTAGCGCGCGAGGCCGCGCGCGGCGAGGAATTCGGTCACCTCTTCGAGCGCGATGCCGTCTTCTCCCGTCTGGATCACGCAGAGGCAGGGGACCTCGCCCAGCGTGTCGTCGGGGATGCCGACGATCGCGGCCTCGAGGATCTTCTTGTGCTCGGCGAGGATGCTTTCGAGCTCCAGCGGAAAGACGTTCATCCCGCCGCGGTTGATCATCTCCTTGATGCGCCCGATCAGGGTGACGTAGCCGTCCTGGTCTATGGTCGCCACGTCGCCGGTGCGGAACCAGCCGTCGGGGCCGAGCGTGCCCCATGCCTCGACCGTCGCCTGCGCGTTGCGGAAATAGCCCGAGCTGGTCGCCGGGCCGCGGATCCACAATTCGCCCGCCTCGCCGGCGGGAAGCGCGCGGCCTTCGCCGTCGACGACGCGGATCTCGCCGCCGTCCATCACCCGGCCGATCGAGGCGCCCAGGCGAATCTCGTCGGGGTCGTCGATCCCGACCTGGCCGAACGAGCAGGCTTCCATCGCGCCGCCGGCCTTGACCACCAGGCAGCCGAGCCGGTCCTCGGCCTTCTCGATCACCGCCGGCGGCAGATTGGCCGAGCCGGTGCGGATCACCCGCACCGAGCCGGTGTCGAACTCCGCGAGCAGCGGCGAATCCGCGAGCCGGGCGAGGATCGCCGGCGCCGTCATGATCGCGCTCACCCGCTCGCCCTCGATCGCCGGCAGCAGCGCCTCGGGCGCGAAACCGTCGGTCAGCACCAGCCGCGCCCCGGTCACCAGCCAGCCGCCCCAGGCATGGTATCCAGGACCGCCCGACATCGGCACGAACCCGCCGATGACATCGTCCCCGGTCATCCCGATCCGCGCGGCCACCCCCTTGGCCCATAGCAGCTCCTGCTGCTCCGGCCGCTCGACCAGCTTGGGCGTCCCGGTGCTGCCGCTGGTCACCACCAGCTTGGTCACCTCGTGCGGGCCGTAGCGCCTGTCTTCGCCCGGGGCCGCGCCGCCGTCATCCGGAGCGCCCGCGCCGTCGAGCGAGATCGCGATACAGTCCGCCGCCTCGTCGCCCGGGTCGACGACGACCACGTTCATCGCCTCGTGGCGGCGGCGCATCGCGCGCGCGAGGCCGACCATGTCGGTGTCGCGGAACCGGCCGGGCACCACCATCGCGCCCGGTTTCAGCAGATCGACCACGGCTTCGAGCTCGGCGCCGCGCCAGACCGCCGGCACATAGGCGGCGAGCAGGCCGAGGCGCTTGAGCGCAAGGCGCAGCAGGGATTCCTCGACCGAGTTGGGGAGCTGCATCACCACCGGCGTGTCGCGGTCGAGCGCCATCGCGGCCAGCATGCGGGCGAAACCGTCGACCGCCGCGCGCGCCTCGCCCCAGGTCAGCCGGCGGCGCGCATCCACGATGGAGATCTCGTCGGGCCGCGCCTCGGCGTGGGCTTCGAACAGATCGATTGTGGTGGTGCCGGTCCAGTAGCCGGCGCGAACCCAGCCATCGATCATCTCTTGCGTGAAGCGGGTCGGCCGGGCCATCGGCGGGGGATGCCTCTCCCCGCCGTCAGAGCCGGGGGTCGAACCGGCAGGTGCGCCGGAGCCGCGCCAGCAGCGCCCGCCATTCGTCCTCGGTATAGCGCCGGGGCTGGACCCGGATCGCCTCGACCGGGCAGTCGAACTCGCACAGGAAGCAGCCCTGGCAATCCTCGGCATAGACGACGCGGGCCTTGCCGTCCCGCATGCGGATGACGTCGGTCGGGCAGGAATCGACGCAGGCGCCGCAGCCGGTGCAGATCCTCTCGTCGATGCTGAGCGCGACATGCATTGGCGTCAGCTCCTGAAGAAGGGGTGGAGGACCTTGGTGCGTTCCGGGATCCGGTGGTGCTCGTCCTCCGGGATGGGCTCGTCGAACAAATCGAGCGCGCCATTCCCGCCCATCCGCGCAAAGGTGTATTTGAGCCAGTTCTCGTTGTCCATATAGGGGTAGTCCTCGCGCAGCACGTTGCCGCGGCTCTCGGTGCGGCGGCGGACCACCTCGACCGAGATTTCCATGCATTGCAGGAAATTGCGCATCCCCAGCACCTTGGCGAGGTCGTGCGGGTCGCCGGCCTTCATGGTGGGGACCAGGCGGCTCCTGATGTCGCGCACCCGGCGCAGGATGTTGTCGAGCCGCTCGGCGTTGAGGATCTCGGTGATGTCGGTGCCGTAGAGGCCCTCGAGCTCGTCGCGGGTCGCGGCGAAGCCGTTCTCGCCGCTGCGCTCCAGCGGCTCCAGCGTCTGCCGGGCGAGGCGGTCGATCTGCGCCTCCGGTGCCGCCGCCGGAGACGCCCCCTTGGCGGCCGCCGCGCCGGTCTCCCCGGCATACCAGCCGCCCACCGCGCACAGATTGAGCGCCTGGGCGAGCCCCATGAAGCCGCCGTCCGAGGTGTTGCCGGCGGCAAAGAGCCCGGGCACCGTCGTCGCCCCGTCGCCGGCTACCCGGATGCCCGCGCCGCCCAGCGTGCCGCTCTGGAACGGCAGCATGGTGACGAAGGGGATGCGGTCGCGGCTCGGGTCGTAGCCCGCCCGCTCATAGGTGTTGAGCACGATCGGCACGACCTGCTTGTAGAGCCGCAAGTCTTCCGGGGTGAGATGGGTGGCGTCCTTGTAGACCGGGCCGCGCCCCTCGCCGTATTCGCGGATCACCGAACGCGCGAGGCGGAAGCGGCGGATGCGGTCGCCGCCGGCGATCTCGGTGCCCTCGTCGTTGGAGAAGCGGACCCCGAGGCCGGCGCCCATCTCCAGCCCGGGGGCAGAGTAGAACTCGGCCGGGATCACCCCCCAGCCGGCGAGGAACTCCATCTTCGAGAGCTGCGCGCCGGCCCGGTAGGCCGCCGCGACCCCGTCCCCGGTGCAGTTGACCGGCATGCCGTGGAACCCCGCCCCCGCTTTGGGATAGGGGATATGCACCGGCCCGGTGCAGAGGACGGTCGAGGGCGCCCGGAAGACGTGGATCTCGCCCTCGATGGTGCCGACGCCGAGCGCGCCGACGACGCGCCCGCCGGTCGGGTGCTTGCCGTCGGAGGTCAGGAGCTCGGTGACCATCACCCGGTTGACCACCGCGACTCCCCGGCGCAGGGTCTCGTTCCTGAGCGCCATCATGAATTGCGGGCCGCCCTCGGCCATCATCGCGTTGACCGGGAACAGCGGCCCGACCGCCATGTTGACACGCTGGATCCGGCCCTTGTCCTTGATCCACTTGACGCCCCAGCCGTCCATCGCCTGCAGCAAATCGCCGGTGACCCGGATGCCCTTGCGAAGCGCGGTGATGTTGACCATCGGGTTGGTGTGCGCCTTGACCCAGCGGTCGAGGTCGTCGCCCTCCATATAGGCCTGGAAGACGCCCGAGGCGAGCGAGGAGGTGCCGCTGCGCCCGTAGAACCCCTTGTCGACCAGCAGCACCCGGACCCCGGCCTCGCTCGCCTTGATCGCCGCGCAGGCGGCAGCCACGCCGCCGCCGACCACCAGGACGTCGGCTTCGTGAAGATGGGTCTCGGGCATGGGCGTTTCCGCCGCTTGCGTTCGGGGTTTCGGTGGTAACGGCTGGGCCGGAGGCTGTCAAACGCGGGGCGGAACCGGCCGGCGGACGCTCGATTTCATCGCTTGCAGCCTCCCTTGTTCCGGGGTGTAAGTATCGTGTTTCTCGACGGCACGAGACCGACGACGAGCCGTCGGAGCCCGCCGCGACCGCGGGCTCCGGCGTTCGCCGTCAGGCGAGGCGGATCAATGCTTGGCGGGATGGGCGACCGCGCCCGAGCCGATGACGACGCAATCGCGGTCGGTCGCTTTGCGGCAGGCTGCGAGCGCCCGGGCCCGCGCCGCGTCCCTATCGCCCGCCAGCGCCGTGTAGACCTTTTCCGGAGCGGGCTGCAAGGCGGGCTTCGCATCGGCAGCCGCCATCGCGTAGTGGACCGGATGGGCGACTGCCCCGGACGCCGCGCAGATCGCGGCGACTGTCAGGATTCCAGCAATGGTTCTGAGCATTTTCGACTCCTCCAGTTTAGTTTTCATTTGGAGCGAGAAGAGGGCTCTTTCAAGTAAGGCGATGTCGATGTTTGGCAGTTTTTTAACGGTTTCCGATAAGAACCTCAAATGCGGGCCATAAGTTTTGCGGGAGATATGACCGAGCTACGGCCCAGAGAGGCCAGGCGAGGCGCCCCGACCCCCCCCTTGCGCCGCGCGCGCCGCCCCTTCGGGCGGGCTCCGGTCGATATGACGAACTCGGGGCACGGAAACGGCGCTCCGCTGCTCGTCGGGCGAGGGGTGGTGCCGCCTGTAGGACTCGAACCTACGACCCCCGCATTACGAATGCGATGCTCTACCAGCTGAGCTAAGGCGGCGGCGGGGTTTTGTTACAGCAAATCGGTATCGTGGTCCATATCCAAGCCGGGTGCCGGCGCGGTCAACCCCGGGCGGGGACCGGCGGCGCCGAGGCGGCGACCAGCGCCGTGTCGCGGGCGGCCGTGGGCGCCGCCGCCGCTGCCGGGATGGGCTCGCCGACATGCTCGGGGGTCGCCCAGGCGAGGCCCGCGAAGCTCTCGCAGCGGCCGCAGACCGGGGTCCAGTGCCGCCATGCCCCGCCGCAGCTTGCGCACACCCAGGCCGGGTCGGGCGCCGCCTCGGCGGCCGCCAGCAGCCAGCGCCGGGCCGCCTCGGTGTCGCCGTGCTCGGCCTCCTCGGCGTCGGCGCGCAGCCGGCAGAGCCGCCCGTCGCGCCGCCCCGCCGCCTCGGCCTCGTCGAAATGCTTGCGCGCGGTCGCCCAGAGATTCGCCTCGACCGCCGCCGCGGCAAGCGCGAGATGGCTCTCGGCATGGCCCGCGTTATGCGCCGCGAGGCGTTCCATCCGGCGCAGCCGGGCGATGGCGTCGTCCTCTTCATGGATCGAGAGATAGAGCCTGGCGAGCTCGGGGTGGGGGGTGTGGGTCCAGGCGTCCTGGATCAGCCGCGCCGCCTGGCGCCTGCGCCCGCCGCCGACCAGCAGCCCGGCCTGGCGCAGGGTCGCGGGCAGGAAGTCGGGGTCGAGGCCGCCGGCGCGCTTGGCGAAGTCGAGCGCCGCCTTGGCCTCGCCGGCCTCCCCGGCGGCGCCGGAACAGGCGAGCAGCACCACCACCCGGCGCCGTCTGCCGTCCTCGCCGGTGAGGATGCCGTGCCGGATCGCCGCCTCCAGCGTGGTCAGCGCCTCGCGCCACAGATTGCACCGGATCTGGAGGTCGAGCAGGGTGGTCGCCGCCCAGGGCGTCTTCGGCCGGATGGCGTAGGCGCGCCTGGCATAGTCCAGCGCCGCCGCGTCGTCGCCCTCGTTCCGCGCCGCCAGGATCAGCCCGCGCAGGCCGAGAAACGCGGTCTCCGGCTGGTCGAGCATGTCGGCGAAATGCTTGCGCGCCGCCGCCTCGTCGCCGATCAGCTGGGCCGCCTGGGCGGTCAGCAGCTTGGTCAGCGGCGGGTCGCCCAGCAGTTTCTCGGCGCGGGACGCCAGCCGCCGCGCCTCCTCGGCCTCGCCGGCGGCGACCGCGACCAGCCCTCTTGTCAGCGTGCGGTAGCCCATTTCGCGCCGCGCCATGCGCCGCCAGAACAGGAGCCGCCTGGGCACCCGCCAGGCCGCCAGGGCGGCGCGGTAGAGGATCGCCGCCGCGACGGCGATGGCGGCGACCGCGCCGATCAGCACAGCGACCGTCGAGTCGACCCGCCAGCCGCGCCATTCCAGAGTGAGCGAGCCCGGGTTGTCGGCGAGCCAGGTGGCGGCGCCGATCAGCGCGGCGATCGCGGCCGACCAGAGGATCAGCCGGCGTGTCATCCGCCGCCCCCGGCGGCGGCGAAACGCTCGACCGCGCGGCGGCTGAGCCGGGCGATTGCCGCATCGGCGGCGGCGCGCGCCGCCGCCGCCTTGCGCCAGCCGTCGAACGACTTGGCGGGCGCGCCGTCGAGCCCGTCGAGCGCGGCGGAAGCGGCGGCGAGGTCGCCGGCGGCGAGCCGGCTCTCGGCGCGGGCGATGACCGCGAGCGCGCCCTCTCCCTGCTCCGCCCCCTCGCCGACGCGGCGGATCGTCACCACCCGGGACAGGCGGGACGCGGTGCGGTCGAGCCAATCCCCGTCCTCCGGCGCGAGGGCGGATTGCGCGGCCTTGGCGGCGAGCGCCGGGAAGCGGTTTTCGAGCGCGGCCCGGGTCGGGATGCCCGCGGGCGCGACCGCCGCGAGCAGTCCGGCGGCGTCCTCGATCCCGGCATCGCCGCCCGCCGCCCTGAGCACCAGCTGGAGCTCGGCATCGAAGGCGCGCGGCCCCGCCGCCGCCTCGCGGAGCTGGCCGACGGCGAGCAGCAGGGCATCCCCCTTGCGGGTTCGCTCGGCCGCAGCGAGGCGCTTCAGCTCGGCCTCTATCCCGTCGACCCGGGCGCCCGCAGATTCCACCTTCTCGGCGAGCCGCGGATCGCCGGCGGCTTCCAGCGCCGCCTCCAGGCGGGCGATCCTCTCCGCCATCCGCCCAAGCGCGGCGGCGGCCTCGGCGGAGGATTCTCCGGATGGCGCTCCGGATGGCGCTCCGGCGGACGCCGGGGCGCCCTCCAGCGCCGCGAGCCGGCCGGCCAGAGCCTCCACCCGTTCGACGAGCGGGGCGATGCGGCGGTCGGGCGGCGGCGGGCGGGGCGCGGGGCGGGTTTCCAGCGCCGCAATGCGGGCGTCGAGCCGCGCGGCGTCGGCTCGGGGCAGCGATGCGCCCGCCTTCGCCGCCGCCGCGGCGATGCGTCCGTCGAGCCCGGCGACCGCGCTTTCCAGCGCCTCGATCCGCATGGCGAGCGCGACCGTCTCCGGGTCCGCCGGCGCCTCCCCGCTGGCGAAGATCTCCGTCACCGCGCGCGGCATGATGGTTTCGATCGCCGGCCAGCCGATCGCGATGGCGGCGAGGACGATCGCCGCCCCCGCCGCCCAGACCGCCCGGCGCCGCCATTGAGCGTAGGGCGAGGCGGCCCCCGCCCCCCAGGGCTGGTTCCCGGTTTCGTCCGCCGCCCGGTCCGGCGGCGGCGGCGATGCGTCGCGCTCAGCCATGTCAGACGCCCATCCCGTCCGCCTGCCGGCGGTCTTCGAGCGCCGCCGGAACCGCCGCCAGCAGGGACGCCAGATCGGGCCGCGCCGCGCGCCGCACAATCCGCCAGGGGAGCGCCGCCGCCGCCTCGGCGACCCGGTCGGACAGGCAGACCGCCGCGATGCGCCCGCACCAGGCCTCGGCGCCGTCGCGGCCGAGGGTTCCGGCGAAGGCCCGGGCCGCCCCGGCGGAGAAGAAAAGCGCGAGCGCGATGCCGCCGGCGGCGAGCAGCACCCGCGCGCCGTCGGCGAGCGGCGCCGGCACCGCCCGGTACAGCACCTCGGGCGCGGCGGCGAAGCCCTTGCAGGCCAAGGTCCGGCAGAGCGCGTCCCCCGCCGCCTCGCCGGCGGCATGCACCAGCCTGCCGGCGCCCGGGTCGAGCATCGCGGCGGCGAGGCAAGCGAGACCGCCGGAAACGCCGCCTGCGCTCGCCACCGACCGGAAACCGGCTTCGCGGGCGAGCGCGGCGGTGGCGTCGCCGACGGCGAGCAGCGGGATGTCGCGCGCGGCCGTCGCGCCGGCCAGCGCCCGCACCCCGTTGCGGCTGGTCGCCAGCACCGCCTGCACCCCGTCGAGGGCGAGCGGGCCGCGCGCCAGGCGCTCGATCCTGGTGGCCGGGGCGATGACCGGCTCGATCCCCATCGCCGCCAGCCGCCCGGCGGTCTCCGCCGCGTCTTCGGCGGGCCGGGTCACCAGGGCGCGGGGCCGGGCCGGCATCTCACCCGCCCGCGAAATGGGCCGGGGTGGCGCGGGCGCGGAGCTCGCGCGCGGCATCGGCGCCGAGCATCGCCGCGTCGGCCCGCCCGCCGCGGCGGGCGGCTGCGAGAAGATCGGTGCCGTCGGGGCGGACCAGGATCGCGCGCAGCGAGACCGCCTCCCCCTCGGCGACGGCGAGGGCCGCGATCGGGGTCCGGCACGACCCGTCGAGCCCGGCGAGCAGGGCGCGCTCGGCGGCGGCGGCATCGGCGCTGTCCCCGTCATCGACCGCGCGCAACAGCTCGCGGATGGCGGTGTCGCCGGCGCGGCATTCGACGCCGATGATCCCCTGGCACGGCGCGGGCAGCATCACCTCGGGCTCGAGGATGGCATGCGCCCGGTGGGCGAGGCCGAGCCGGTCGAGCCCGGCCAGCGCCAGCAGGGTCGCGTCCGCCGCGCCGTCGGCCAGCTTGCGGAGCCGGGTCTCGACGTTGCCGCGGAACGGCACCACGGTGAGATCGGGGCGGATATGGCGCACGAGCGCCCCCCGGCGCAAAGAGGCGGTGCCGACCGTCGCGCCCGGCGCGAGACCCGCGAGCCCGCGCGCGCCGGCATCCGCGTCGGCGGCGATCAGGGCGTCGCGCGGATCGGCGCGCGGCAGCATCGCGCCGATCGCCAGCCCGTCCGGCAGCCGGGTCGGCATGTCCTTCATCGAATGCACCGCGATGTCGATCCGCCCGTCCTTGAGGGCTTCCTCGATCTCCTTGGTGAACATCCCCTTGCCGCCGATTTCGGCGAGCGGGCCCTGCAACATGCGGTCGCCCGTGGTATGGATCGCCTCGAACGTGATCGCGCCTTGGGCCCGGAGCGCGGGATTGGCCGCGGCGAGGCGGCGGCCGACCTCGTCGGCCTGGGCGCGGGCGAGCGGGCTGGCGCGTGTTCCGATCCTGATCCGTGCGCTCATCGCAGACCGCATACCTCGGGAAATGGGATCATAGGCGAATCGATGTCAACCAACGCCAACAAGCTGACAGGATTGCGGGAGGCGGGATGAGCCTGGTCCTCGGTATCGAGACGAGCTGCGACGAGACCGCGGCGGCGGTGGTCGACGACCGGCGCGCGATCCTCGCCGATGTGGTGCGCGACCAGCTCGACGCCCATCGCGACTATGGCGGGGTGGTGCCGGAGATCGCCGCGCGCGCGCATCTGGAGGCGATCGACCGGGTGGTCGCGCGGGCCATGAAGGATGCCGGGATCGGCTTCGATGCGCTCGACGGGGTGGCGGCGACCGCCGGGCCGGGGCTGATCGGCGGCGTCATCGTCGGCGCGATGACCGGCAAGGCGATCGCCGCCGCGCACGACCTCCCGTTCTTCGCGGTCAACCATCTCGAAGCCCATGTGCTCACCCCCCGGCTGACCGATGCGGTCGACTTCCCCTATCTGGCTCTGCTGGTCTCGGGCGGGCATTGCCAGTTCGTCGCCGTCGAAGGGGTGGGCCGCCACCGCCTGCTCGGCACCACGATCGACGACGCGGTCGGCGAGGCCTTCGACAAGGTGGGCAAGATGCTGGGGCTCGGCTATCCCGGCGGGCCCGCGGTCGAGCGCGCCGCCGAGGACGGCGATGCCGGCCGTTTCGCCCTGCCCCGCCCGCTGCGCGGCCGGGAGGGCTGCGATTTCTCCTTCTCCGGCCTCAAGACCGCCGTGCGCCATGCGGTCGAGGCCCTGCCGCCGGGCCCGCTCGGCGAGACCGATGTCGCCGATCTCTGCGCCGGCTTCCAGGCGGCGGTGGCCGATGTGGTGGCCGACCGCGCGGCGAACGCGATCGCGCGGTTCCGCGACCGCTGCCCGGACGGCGCGACCCTGGTCGCCGTCGGCGGGGTCGCCGCCAACCGGGCCCTGCGCGCGCGCATCCAGGCGGTGGCGGGCGCGCACGGGCTCGCCTTCGTCGCGCCGCCGCCCCGGCTCTGCACCGACAACGCGGCGATGGTCGCCTGGGCCGGCATCGAGCGGCTGGCGCTCGGCCTCGCCGACGGGCTCGACTTCGCGCCCAGGCCGCGCTGGCCGCTGGAAGAGCTTGCCGGATGACCGGCCCGCTCGACGGTTTCCGCGTGCTCGATCTGAGCTCGGTCGTCCTCGGCCCGCTCGCCACCCAGGTGCTGGGCGATCTCGGCGCCGAGGTGATCAAGATCGAATCGCCCGAGGGCGACACCACGCGGCGCACCGGGCCGCGGCGCTCGCCGGGGATGGCGGCGCTGTTCATGGGGGTCAACCGAAACAAGCGCTCGGCGGTGCTCGACCTCAAGCAGGCGGCGGCGCGGGACGCGCTGTGGCGGCTGGTCGACGGCGCCGACGTGTTCCTCCATTCGATCCGGCCGCAGAAGCTCGCCAGGCTGGGCTTCGACCACGAGAGCGTGTGCGCGCGCAACCCGCGCATCGTCTATGCCGGGCTGCACGGCTACCGGACCGACGGCCCCTATGGCGGCCAGCCCGCCTATGACGACGTGATCCAGGGCCGCAGCGGCAGCGCCGATCTGATGGCGCGGCTGGTCGGCGAGCCGCGCTACATGCCGACCATCATGGCCGACAAGACCTGCGCCCTGGTCGCCGCCTATGCGGTGATCGCCGCCCTGCTGGCGCGCGAGCGGACCGGGCGCGGCCAGTTCGTCGAAATCCCGATGTTCGAGACCATGGCCGCCTTCAACCTGACCGAGCACATCTACGGCCATGCCTTCGACCCGGCGGAGGGGGGGATGGGCTACCCGAGGGTGCTGGTGCCGTGGCGCCGGCCCTACCCGACGGCGGACGGCTATATCTGCATGCTCGCCTATACCGACGAGCAGTGGCGGCGCCTCTGGCGCGAAATCGGCCGGCCCGAGCTGATCGACGATCCGCGTTTCGACACGCTCGGCAGCCGGAGCGACAATATCGACGAGGTCTACCGCATCTCCGGGGAGTGTCTGAAGGAGCGGACCAGCGCGGAATGGGTGGAAGTCTTCGAGCGGCTGGAAATCCCCGCCGCCCCGGTGACCACGCTCGAAGAGCTGATGCAGGACCCGCATCTCGACGCCGTCGGGTTCTTCCACCGCCGCCGCCATCCGAGCGAGGGCGGGGTGGTGCTGACCGACCCGCCGGTCAGGTTTTCAGAGAACGCCGAGGAGGAAGCGATCCGGCGCCTGCAGCCGAGATTCGGCGAGCATTCCGCCGAAATTCTGGCCGAGGCCGGGCTGGGCGCCGACGAGATCGCCGCCCTGTTCGCCGCCGGCGCCTCGCATGACGGACGAAGCGACAGCGAAGGGGGTTGAGATGAAGACCATCGGTATCGGCTTCTACTGGGACGACCTCGCGGTCGGCGATCGTTTCCGCACCCTGAACCGGACCATCACCGAGCCCGACATCGTGGGCTTCATCGGGGTCACCGGCATGGTCGAGACGATCTTCACCGACCTGTCCTTCAACGAGGCCGGGCACGGCGCGATCTCGGGCCGGGTGGTGCCGGCGGCCTGCACCTACACGATCATCGAGGGGCTCTTGTGCCAGGCGGCGATGCAGACCACCGGGCTCGCGCTTCTGGAGGTCGAGAAGAAGGTGCTCAAGCCGGTCTTCGCCGGCGACACCGTCCATGCCGAGGTCGAGGTCGCCGCGATCCGCCCGACCAGCAAGGGCAACCGGGGGATCGTGACGACGACCAACGACGTGATCAACCAGAAGGGCGAGACGGTGATCGCCTACCGCGCCGTCCGGATGATGGCCGGACGGCCGAAGGACGGGGGATAGGCGGAAGTGACATCGTCGTTCGGGCGGGTCGGAAGGAAGCCCACCTGCCAGATCAAACCAGCTTTCCAGCTAAACCCTCCCGAGAATATCGGCATGAGACAAGTACCCCAGGTCGACGGGCTGATCAGTAATTTCCTGTACCGAGAAGGGCAGGCTGCCGAATTTTTTATGGCCGGCTTCCAGGGCCTCATGGCTGGTGTCGAAGCACGCCACGATCGCTCCGTCCCGCATTAGCGCGAAGCGATCGGTGTCGGTAGTCAGAAGCCCGGGCAGTTTTTGGCGGAAGACTTCGTAGTTGCGGTCGACCTCTGCCCGTTGATCCGATCTCTCATCTGCCGTTTGAACCATTGCGCTCAACCGCCTCTTTTTGAGGGTGAGCGAGCATCGCCCCTTCTGCGATTCACCGCAAGATGGCGGGAAACGGGCCTGCTCAGAACTACTCACGCTCTTCATTGGAGGTCCACAGATTTGTCCCCCCCGAACGCTTGCCGGGTTTTTTCGTCGTCCCGGTCGCGCGGGCTCTGCTGCTCTCCGAATAACCGATTTGGCAATTCCGGGTATCGCGCTACATTCGGGGCAGAAACCACATCCAGGGAGCGGACGATGCAGAAATCCGAAACCGCCCGCGGCCGCGGGATCGTGCTGCAGCCCGGCGAGGGCCCTACGTTCTGGCAGCCTGTCCCGGCCAACGGCTTTGCGGAGCCCAGGCTGGTGCCCGGCGAGACCAAGTTCGCGGGCGCGTCGTTGGGGTTCCAGTCGATCGCGCCCAACAGCTATGTGCGCGAGCACAGCCATAGCGACCAGGTCGAATTGCTGGTCGGGTTCTCGGGCCGGGGAACGGTCAAGGTCGACGGCGTGCCGCACCCGATGGTGCCCGGCACGACCTGCTTCCTCGGCTACGACGTCAAGCACCAGATCATCAACGAGACCGACGAGGATCTGGTGATGGTCTGGGTGATCGCGCCGGCCGGGCTCGAGGAGTTCTTCGAGACCATCGGCCGGCCGCGCGAGGCGGGCGAGCCCGCGCCCGAACCCTTCGCACGCCCCGTCGACACCGAGGAGATCGACCGCCGGAGCGGCATGGACGCCGCCGCGGCGGAGGCCTAGATGCCGAAGGTCGATATCGGCGACGCGGAGATCTACTACGAGGAGGCGGGCAGCGGCCCGCCGCTGATGCTGGTGCCCGGGCTCGGCGGCAACGGCTCGTTCTGGGCCAGGCAGGTCGCGGCGTTCAAGGGCGACTTCCGGGTGATCGTCCACGACCACCGGGGCGCCGGCCAGAGCACCTATTCTCCGATCCGCTATTCGGTCGACCAGATGGCCGCCGACGTCCTCAGGCTGATGGACGCGCTCGATATCGACCGGGCCCATTTCGTCGGCCATTCGACCGGCGGGGCGATCGGCCAGACCATCGCCCAGGACCACCCGGACCGGCTCAAGACGCTCGGGCTGAGCGCCACCTGGGCGGGGAGCGACCCCTATTTCCGCCGCTGTTTCGAGATGCGCAAGGCGGTGCTCCAGGCCTTCGGGCTCGAACGATACAGCGAGATCACCGCGCTGGTGCTGAACCCGCCCTTCTGGATCGCCGGGAACGACGCGGCGATTTCCGAGGCGGCGAAGGCGGCCGCCGCCAACTCCCCGCCGGTCGAGATCATGATCGGCCGGATCGACGGCATCATGGCGTTCGACCGCCGCGCGCGGCTGGGCGAGATCGGCATGCCGACCCAGATCATCGTCGCCCGCGACGACATGGTGACGCCGATCCACATGACCGACGAGCTGGCGGCCGGGATTCCAGACGCCGAGACGGTGGTGCTGGAGCGCGGCGGCCATTTCGTGCCGGTCGTGCTGCCGCAGGATTACAACCCGCCGGTGCTCGAATTCCTGAGGAAGCACCGCGACCTCTGAGCGGGCAGGCGCGCGGCGGCCGGTGAGACGGATCGGCATCGTCGGCGCCGGCGCCTGGGGCACCGCGCTCGCCGTGGTCGCCCGCGAGGCCGGGCGCGAGGCGGTGTTGTGGGCGCGCCGCGAGAGCCTCGCCGGGGCCATCGCCGCGACCGGCCGCAACGACGACTATCTGCCCGGCATCGCGCTCGGCCCGGGAATCGCGTCGACCGCCGACCCCGCGGTCGCGGCGGCGGTCGACGCCGTCCTGCTGGCGGTGCCGGCCCAGGCGGTGCGCGCGACCTGCGCGCTCTTCGCCCCGCATCTCGCGCCGTCGGTGCCGGTCGCGGTCTGCGCCAAGGGGATCGAGCGCGAAACCGGGAAGACGATGAGCGAGGTCCTCGGCGAGGCGCTGCCGGGGAACCCGGTCGCCATCCTGTCGGGGCCGACCTTCGCCGGCGAGGTGGCGCGCGGGCAGCCCACCGCGGTGACGCTTGCCTGCCGCGATCTCGGGATCGCCGAGGCGCTGGCCGGCGCGCTCGCGACGCCTTCGTTCCGGCCCTATCACAGCGACGACGTGGCCGGCGCCGAGATCGGCGGCGCGGTCAAGAACGTGCTCGCCATCGCCTGCGGCATCACCGAGGGCCGCGCACTCGGCGAGAACGCGCGCGCGGCGCTGATCACCCGTGGTCTCGCCGAGATGACCCGGCTCGCCCGCGCCCGCGGCGGCCGTGCCGAGACCATGATGGGGCTCGCCGGGCTCGGCGATCTGACGCTCACCTGCGCCAGCCGGAGTTCGCGCAATTACCGCCACGGGGTCGCGCTCGGCGCCGGCAGCCCGCCGGACGACGGCGCGGTGGTCGAGGGGGTGGCGACCAGCATTGCGCTCACCCGCCTCGCGCGCCGGCACGGCGTCGAGATGCCGATCGCCGATGCGGTCGAGGCTATTCTTCACCGCGGCGCCGATATCGAGGCGGTGGTCGCCGGGCTGCTCGCCAGGCGGCGCCGCGCCGAGGCATGATCGGCATCGACAAGTGTGGTATCGGAGCAGATCGGGAGACCAGAGATGGCGTATTGGCTGTTCAAATCCGAGCCCGGCGCCTGGTCGTGGGACGACCAGGTCGAGGCCGGGACCGCCGAATGGGACGGCATCCGCAACTATCAGGCCGACAACAACATGAAGGCCATGAAAACCGGCGACCGCGGGTTCTTCTACCATTCGGTCGAGGCGCGCGAGATCGTCGGCGTGGTCGAGATCGTCCGCGAGCACTACCCCGACCCGAGCGACCCGAAGGGCCGTTTCGGCATGGTCGACGTGAAGGCGCTGATGCCGGTCGCCTCGCCGGTGACGCTCGCCGACATCAAGGCCGAGCCGGCGCTTTCGGGCATGGCGCTGGTGCGCCAGTCGCGGCTCTCGGTGTGCCCGGTCGCGGACGGGGAATGGGCGCTGCTCTGCAAGATGGCGGGCATCGAGGCGTGAGCGTCCTCTGCGCGCTCGCCGACATCGCCGATCCGGGCGGCAAGGGGTTCGTCCTCGGGGACGGGCGGCGGATCTTCGTGATCCGCCGTGGCGCGAGCGTGCACGGCTATGTCAATTCCTGCCCGCATCAGGGCGTCCCGCTCGACTGGCGGCCCGACGTGTTCCTGAGCGTCGACAAGTCGGTCATCCAGTGTTCCACCCACGGCGCCCAGTTCCGCATCCAGGACGGGCAATGCCTCGCCGGGCCATGCGCGGGAAGCGCGCTCCGCCCGGTCCCGGTCGCGGTGGCCGGCGGGATGGTGGTGGAGGGCTGACCTTTCCGGATCGCCGACATAATCGCCGCGCCACGATCAGGGGGTCCGTGCCATGGCCGATAACGAGCTTTTTCCGGTTCCCGACAGCGTCGCCGAACGCGCTTATGTCGACGAGGCGGGCTATCGCGAGATGTACCGGCGGTCGATCGAGGATCCGGAGGGGTTCTGGGGCGAGCACGGCAAGCGGATCCACTGGATCAAGCCCTACAAAGCGGTCAGGGACGTCTCCTACGCGCCCGACGACGTCCATATACGCGCCCGACGACGTCCATATCCGCTGGTATTACGACGGCACGCTGAACGCCTCGGCCAACTGCCTGGACCGGCATCTGTCGTCGCGCGGCGAGCAGGTGGCGATCGTCTGGGAAGGCGACGATCCCGCCCAGTCCAAGCGCATCACCTATAACGAGCTGCACCGCGAGGTGTGCAAGTTCGCCAACGTGCTCAAGGCCGAGGGCGCGAAGAAGGGCGACCGGGTGACCATCTACTTGCCGATGATCCCCGAGATCGCCGTCGCGGTGCTGGCCTGCGCGCGGATCGGCGCGGTCCATTCGGTGATCTTCGGCGGGTTCTCGCCGGATTCCATCGCCGGGCGCATCCAGGACTGCGATTCCAACATCGTGGTGACCGCCGACGAGGGTGTCCGCGGCGGCCGCAGGATCCCGTTGAAGGGCAATACCGACAAGGCGCTCGACTCCTGCCCGACGATCGAGAAATGCATCGTCGTGCGCCATACCGGCGGCGCGGTCGACTGGCGCGAGGGCCGCGACGTCTGGTACCACGAGGCGATGGAGGCGGCGTCCGAGGATTGCCCGGCCGAGGAGATGGGCGCCGAGGACCCGCTGTTCATCCTCTATACCTCGGGGTCGACCGGAAAGCCCAAGGGGGTGCTGCACAGCACCGGCGGCTACATGGTCTACGCCTCGATGACGCACCAATACGTCTTCGACTACCACGACGGCGACATCTACTGGTGCACCGCCGATGTCGGCTGGATCACCGGGCACAGTTATATCATCTACGGCCCGCTGGCCAACGGCGCGACCACGCTGATGTTCGAGGGGCTGCCCAACTATCCCGACGCGTCGCGCTTCTGGCAGGTCTGCGACAAGCACGGGGTCAACATCTTCTACACCGCGCCGACCGCGATCCGGGCGCTGATGCGCGAGGGGGAAGGCCCGGTCGCGGCGACCGACCGGTCCTCGATCCGCCTGCTCGGCACCGTCGGCGAGCCGATCAACCCGGAAGCCTGGCTGTGGTACCGTAACGTCGTCGGCGGGGGGCGCTGCCCGATCGTCGATACCTGGTGGCAGACCGAGACCGGCGGCATCCTGATCACCCCGCTGCCCGGGGCGACGCCGCTCAAGCCGGGCTCGGCGACCCGGCCCTTTTTCGGCATCCGGCCGCAGGTGGTCGACGCCGAAGGCGAAGCGCTGGAGGGCGCCTGCACCGGCAATCTCTGCATCGCCAATTCCTGGCCCGGGCAGATGCGCACCGTGTTCCGCGACCACAAGCGCTTCGTCGAGACCTATTTCTCGACCTATCCCGGCCGCTACTTCACCGGCGACGGCTGCCGCCGGGACGAGGACGGCTATTACTGGATTACCGGCCGGGTCGACGACGTGCTCAACGTCTCGGGCCACCGGCTGGGCACGGCCGAGATCGAGAGCGCGCTGGTCGCCCACGCCAGGGTCGCCGAGGCCGCCGTCGTCGGCTATCCGCACGACATCAAGGGGCAGGGGATCTACGCCTATGTCACCCTGGTGCTCGGCGAGGACCCGACCGATGCGCTGCGCCGCGAGCTCGTGCAATGGGTGCGCAAGGAGATCGGCCCGATCGCGACGCCGGATCTGATCCAGTGGGCGCCGGGCCTGCCCAAGACCCGGTCGGGCAAGATCATGCGCCGGATCCTGCGCAAGATCGCCGCCAACGAGCAGGACCAGCTCGGCGACACCACCACGCTTGCCGATCCCGCCGTGGTCGACGATCTGGTCGAGCAGCGGATGAACCGCTAGGGCGCGGGATGGCCCGGCCCGAACCGCCGGACTGGCCGAGGCGCGTCTTCGACCTCCTGGTCGAGGCGGGGGTGAGCCTGTTCGCCTATGTCCCCGATGCCGGCAACCGGGCGCTGATCGACCTCGCCGATGCCCATAACGAAACCCGGGCGGTGCTGCTGTCGAGCGAGCAGGAGGGGATCGCGCTCGCCGCCGGCGCCGATCTGGTCGGCGCCCGCGCGGTGCTGTGCATGCAGTCGTCCGGCGTCGGCAACTGCCCCAACATGCTGTCGCTGGCCAAGGGCGGCCGGTTTCCGATGCTGATGATCGTCACCATGCGGGGCGATTACGGCGAGATGAACCCCTGGCAGTACCCGATGGGCCAGGCGGTCGGGCCGGTCCTCGAGGCGATGGGCGTCGTGGCCTACCGGGTCGGGCAGGACGGCGATCTCGAAGCGGCGGCGCGCGCGGCGATCGACGCGGCCTGGCGCGGCGGCCAGAGCGTGGCGCTGGTTCTGTCGCAGAAATTCCTCGGCGCCAAGCCGTTTTGAGAGGATGCGCATGACCCAACCGGCGCTCGACCGCAGGGACGTGCTGGGCACGCTGTTCCCCGACCCGGCGGCGTATCTGATGGTCGCCGGGCTCGCCGGCTCGGCGCGGGACGCCGCGGCGCTGACCGGCGAAGCCGACACCCTGTTCGCCTTCGGCGGCGCGATGGGCGGGGCGGTGCCGATGGGTCTCGGCATGGCGCTCGCGGCGCCCGGCCGGAAAGTCGCCGTGATCACCGGCGACGGCGAGTTGCTGATGAATGCCGGCGCGCTCGCCAGCGTCGCGTCCACGATGCCCGCCAACCTCTCGATCGTCTGCATCGACAACGGCCGCCACGGCGAGACCGGCGGCCAGCTCGGCCACACCGCGCGGCGGACCGATCTGGCGAAGCTCGCCGAAGGCGCCGGGCTGCCCTCGGCGATGACGGCAAAGGACGCAGCCGGGCTCGGCGTCGCGGCGGCGTTCCTGGTGAATGCCCCCGGGCCCCGCTTCGTCTGCGTCCGCGTCGGACCCGGCCCGCCGGCCGAGTACAAGAGGAGCTGGGATCCTGCCGAATGCCGCCTCCGCTTCCGCCAGGCCTATCGCGCGGCGGAGCGGTGAGCGGCGACGCGAGGCGGGCTCAGAAATCGATGCAGCGGCCGTCCTTCTCCCAATCCCCGTAGCGGGTCGGGTCGAGCCCCTTGCGACCGCCGATTTCGGGCACCGTTTCCGGCTCCGCCGGCGTCTTTTCCTGCGACGATTCGGCCGCTTCCGGCGGCGCCTTTCCGGTGGACAGCCGGTCGCTCTTGGGGTCTGTTGCCGCCATCCCGGCACTATGCTTGCCGGCCAAGGGGCTGCCAACCCCCGAACGGGGACCGTGAATGGACCGCGTCCACTCTTCTCCGCGGCGCAAGCCGCGCGCGGTCGCGCATGCGCTGCTCGATGCGGTGCTGCACGACCGGATACCGCTCGACGGGGCGCTCGCGAGATCGTCCGAGTTCCTGTCGTTCGACGAGCGCGACCGGGCGCTGGTGCGCCATCTGACGGCGACGACGCTGCGCCGCCTCGGTCAGATCGATGCACTGCTCGCCGCCTTTGTCAGCCGGCCCTTGCCCAACCGCGCGGCTTCGGTGCGAAACGCGCTCAGGCTGGGCGCCGCCGATATCGTCTTTCTGCGGACCCCCGCCCATGCCGCGGTCAACGAGGCGGTGGCGCTGCTCGACACACCGCCGGCGCGGCGCTATCGCGGCTTCGCCAACGCCGTCCTCCGCCGCCTCTCCCGCGACGGCGCGCGTCTGAGCGTCCCCCAGGACGCCGCCAGGCTCAACACCCCGGACTGGCTCTGGCGGAGCTGGGCCGGGGCCTATGGCGAGGCGGTGGCGCGGGCGATCGCGGTGGCCCATCTGGCGGAACCGCCGCTCGATATCACCGCTGCCAGGGCGCCCGAAGGCTGGGCGTCGTGGCTCCACGCGGCCGTGCTCCCGACCCGCAGCCTGCGGCGCGCGCCGGCGCGGGTGGACAGCCTGCCCGGCTACAAATCCGGCGGCTGGTGGGTACAGGACGCGGGAGCGGCGCTCCCCGCGCGCGCCCTGCTCGCGGGGCTCGACGGCGGTATCGAGGGCCGGCGGATCGCCGATCTCTGCGCGGCGCCAGGCGGCAAGACCGCGCAGCTCGCCGCCTCGGGGGCGCAGGTGACGGCGCTCGATATTTCGCCCAGGCGGCTCGAACGGGTCGCCGGGAACCTCGCCCGGCTCGGGCTGTCGGCCGAGCTGGTCGCCGCCGATCTGCGCGGCTGGACCGCGCCCGCCCCGTTCGATGCGGTGCTGCTGGATGCGCCGTGCTCCGGCACCGGGACCATCCGGCGCCATCCCGACATCGCCCGCAACAAGACCCCGGACGACGTGATCCGGATGGCCGCGCTGCAGCGCGCGCTGATCGACTCGGCTGCCAAGGCGGTGCGCCCGGGAGGCAGGCTGGTCTACGCCGTCTGCTCGCTGCAGCCCGAAGAGGGTCCGGCGCCGGTCGAGGCGTTCCTCGCCTCCGCTCCCGAATTCGTGCGCCTGCCGGTGGCGGCGGACGAAGTCGACGGCGTCGGGCCGTTTCTTACCCCCGACGGCGACATCCGGACCCTGCCCTCCCATTTCTCCGGGCACGGGGGGATTGACGGATTCTATGTCTGCCGACTAGAACGCCGGTGCGGCGCGGCCGCATTTTCCTGACCGGATCTTCGCACGGGGAACCCAGATGGCGGACGAAGCGGTGCGCCTCGTCCTCGAGGACGGGACGACGCTGGTCGGGCGCGGCTTCGGCGCATCCCGGGCGGTCGCCGGCGAGGTCGTCTTCAATACCGCCATGGTGGGCTATGTCGAGGCCCTGACCGACCCGTCCTATCGCGGCCAGATCCTGATGCTCACCTACCCGTTGATCGGCAATTACGGGGTGCCCGCGCCGCGCCCCGCGGGCTCGATCGACCGGCCGTTCGAGGCCGACCGGATCCAGGTCCAGGGGCTGGCGGTGCAGAACTATGCCGCCGCCTACAGCCATGCTTCGGCGACCCGGTCGCTCGGCGACTGGCTGGCGGCGGAGGGGGTGCCGGCGATCGAGGGCATCGATACCAGGACGCTCACCCGCAAGCTGCGCGAATTCGGCACCATGAAGGGCTGGCTGCTGCCCGGCGCCACCGCAGAGAGCGAGGCCGAGGCGGTCGACATGGCCGGCATCCACGATCTGGTCGCCCCGTCCGGCATCCGGCGCTACGGCGACGGCGGGCCGACGATCCTGCTGGTCGATGCCGGCGCCAAGGACAACATCGTGCGCTCGCTGCTCGACCGCGAGGCGCAGGTGATCCGCGCCGGGCACGGCCACGACCTGATCGCGCTGGCGCGGGACGCCGACGGGGTGCTGATCGGCAACGGTCCCGGCGACCCCAAGGATGCGGCAACCCTGACCGCCCTGATCCGGACGCTGATCCGCGATTATCCCAAGCCGGTATTCGGCATCTGCCTCGGCAACCAGATCCTCGCGCTCGCCGCCGGCGCCGACACCTACAAGCTCAAATACGGCCATCGCGGCATCAACCAGCCGGTTCAGGACCTGCTGACCCGGCGCTGCTTCGTGACCAGCCAGAACCACGGCTACGCGGTTAGCGATTCGAGCCTGCCCAAGGGCTGGGAGCCGTGGTTCGTCAACCTCAATGACGGCACCAATGAGGGCATACGCAGCCAGTCCGCGCCCTATTCCAGCATCCAGTTCCACCCCGAGGCGAGCCCGGGGCCGAGGGAGTCCGGGGTCCTGTTCGACGATTTCCTGCGCCGGGTCGCGGCGATGAAGGCGGGCTGAAACATGTACGGCGTCTATCTTCCCGCGCGTCCGCGCAAGGTGCTGATCCTCGGCTCCGGCGCGCTGCAGATCGGCCAGGCCGGCGAGTTCGACTATTCCGGCTCGCAGGCGATCAAGGCGATCCGCGAGGAGGGCATCGCCACCGTCCTGATCAACCCCAACGTCGCCACCATCCAGACCAGCGAGGGGATGGCGGACCGGATCTACCTCGTCGCGATCACCCCGGAGCGGGTCGAGGAGGTCATCCGCCAGGAGGGGGTCGACGCGATCCTGCTCTCCTTCGGCGGGCAGACGGCGCTCAATTGCGGGCTCGAGCTCCACCGCTCGGGGAAGCTCGCGCAATACGGGGTCCGCATCCTCGGCACCCCGGTCGAGACCATCGTCGACACCGAGGACCGCGAGCGTTTCGTCCGCCGGCTCGACGAGATCGGGGTCAAGACGGCGCGCGGCATCGCCTGCCGCTCGATCGAGGAGGCGCGCGCGGCGGCGCGCGAGATCGGGCTTCCGGCGATGCTGCGCGGCGCCTGGGCGCTCGGCGGCAAGGGGAGCGGCATCGTCGACACCGAAGACGGGCTCGAACAGGCGCTCAAGCGTTCCTTCGACGACGGCGTGCCGCAGGTCCTGGTCGAGGAATGCCTGCGCGGCTGGAAGGAGATCGAGTACGAGATGGTGCGCGACGCCCGCGACAACTGCATCGCGGTCTGCAACATGGAGAACATGGATCCGATGGGGATCCATACCGGCGAATCCATCGTCGTCGCGCCGTCGCAGACCCTGACCGACGCGGAGTACCAGAACCTGCGCTCGGTCGCGATCGACACCGTGCGCCATCTCGGCATCGTCGGCGAGTGCAACATCCAATACGCGCTCGACCCGGAGACCGGCGAATACCGGGTGATCGAGATCAACGCCCGGCTGTCGCGCTCCAGCGCGCTGGCGAGCAAGGCGACCGGCTACCCGCTCGCCTATGTGGCGGCGAAGATCGCGATCGGCTACGCGCTGCCGGACATTCCCAACGCGATCACGCGGCGGACCACGAGCTTCTTCGAGCCCGCGCTGGACTATCTGGTGTGCAAGTTCCCGCGCTGGGACATCTCCAAGTTCGGCGGTGCCTCGAACCGGATCGGCTCGGAGATGAAGAGCGTCGGCGAGGTGATGGCGATCGGCCGGAGCTTTCCCGAAGTGCTGCAGAAGGCCGTCCGCATGCTGGAGATCGGCGCGACCGGGGTCGATTCCGACGCGTTCGCCTTCGACGATCCGCGGCACGAGATCCGCCACGCGACGCCGCTCCGGGTGTTCGCCATCGCCCGCGCGCTGATGGACGGGATCGGGATCGACGAGATCGCCGCGCTGTCGGGGATCGACCGGTGGTTCCTCTGCGGCATCCGCGACATCGTCGAGATGCGCGCCGCCCTCAAATCCGATGGGATCGACGATCCCCGCCGGCTCGCTCGCGCCAAGGCGCTCGGTTTCGCCGACCTGGCCATCGACGACCTCGCCCGCGTCGCACCGGGAACGACGCGCGAAGCGCGCCGCAGCCACGGCATCGTCCGCCGCCTCGCCCGGATCGACACCACCGCGGCCGAATTCCCGGCCGAGACCAACTATCTCTACGCCACCTTCGCCGCCGATGCCGACGAGGTGCCGCCATCGGCGAGGCGCAGGATCATCGTCGTCGGCTCCGGCCCCTACCGCATCGGGTCCAGCGTCGAGTTCGACTGGTGCTGCGTCAACGCCGTCCGCGCCGCCGCCGAGCTCGGCTACGAGACCATCATGGTCAACGACAACCCGGAAACGGTCAGCACCGATTTCGACGTCTGCGACAGGCTGGTGTTCGACGAGATCACCCTGGAGTCGATTCTCGACCTCTATGAGAGCGAGGACCCGCACGGCATCGTGCTCTCGATGGGCGGGCAGATCCCCAACAATTTGGCGATCGACCTGGCCGGCGCGGGGGTGCGGATCCTCGGCACCGCGGCCGAGGACATCGACCGGGCCGAGGACCGCAAGAAATTCTCCTCGCTGCTCGACCGGCTCGGCATCGACCAGCCGCTCTGGACCCATCTGACCGACCTCGACCAGACCGAGCGGGCGGTCGAGGCGCTCGGCGGCTACCCGGTCCTGGTGCGGCCGTCTTATGTGCTCAGCGGGGCGGCGATGAGCGTCGCCCATGAGCGC
This sequence comes from Alphaproteobacteria bacterium, assembly GCA_965205995.1. GTDB lineage: Bacteria > Pseudomonadota > Alphaproteobacteria > MPNO01 > MPNO01 > MPNO01. The sequence goes on from OZ242200.1 coordinate 3,841,552, forward strand.
CACGCGCTCGAACGCATCCTCGGGCGCGCCTCCCAGGTCAGCCCGCGCCACCCGGTCGTGGTCTCCAAATTCGAGGCCCACGCCCGCGAGGTCGAGATCGACGCCGTCGCCGATTCGGGCCGGCTGGTGCTCTATGCGATCAGCGAGCATATCGAGGACGCCGGCGTCCATTCCGGCGACGCGACGCTCGTGCTGCCGCCCCAGCGGCTCTATATCGAGACCATCCGCCGGGTGAAGAAGATCGCCGCGGCGGTCGCGGCGGAGCTCCGCATCACCGGACCGTTCAACATGCAGTTCCTCGCCAGGAACAACGCCGTCAAGGTGATCGAGTGCAATTTGCGCGCCTCGCGCAGCTTCCCCTTCGTGTCCAAGGTGACCGGCAACAATTTCGTCGCCGAGGCGATGCGCCGCATGCTCGGCATCCGCCAGCCGATCGAGAACCACAGCCTCGATCTCGACCTGGTCGCGGTCAAGGCGCCGAAATTCTCCTTCGACCGGCTCGCCGGGGCCGATCCGATCCTCGGCGTCGAGATGGCGTCTACCGGCGAGGTCGGCTGCTTCGGCGACGATCTGCACGAGGCGCTGCTGCACGCCATGCAGGCGACCGGGTTCCGCTTCCCCCGCAGCGGGGTGCTGCTCTCGCTCGGCCCGGTCGAGGACAAGTTCTGGTTCGCCGACGAGGCGCGGGCGATCGCCGACGAGCTCGGGCTTGCGATCTACGCCACCGAGGGCACCGCCGAGGCGCTGGGCTCGATCGGCATCGCATGCGTTGCGGTCTCCAAGGGCATCGACCGGAGTCCCAACGCGATCGAGCTGATCGACCAGGGAAAGATCGATCTCGTGATCAACATCCCGCGCACCTTCGACGAGCTCGGGCGGCCCGACGGCTACATGATCCGGCGCCGCGCGGTGGAGACCGGGCTGCCGCTGATCACCGACCTCCAGCTCGCCCGCGCCCTGATCGAGGCGCTGCGCCGCCGCGACGAGGATTCGCTGGTCGTCCGCGCCTGGCAGGACTACCAGAAACGCCTGCCGGTGGCGCTGGATTAGGGTGCGTCCGTTTTTCCTGGAACCGCCAACGATGCCGATGCGCGCCCTTCGATACGCCCCGGATCAAGTCCGGGGCTACTCAGGGTGAGGGATGGGTTTTGGGCGGCCAACAAATCCCCCTCATCCCGAGTAGGCCCGGAGGGCCGTAACAGCTTCTGAGGGGCGCCGCCCCGTCGGCCCGCCTCAACCCGGCGCGTGGCGCGCGATCAGGTCGCGCATGGCGGTGGCGGCGGCGGCGCCCTTGCGGGCGCGGCGCCAGAGGTCTTCCGCCGTCTTCTCATGCAGCGCCAGCGCCTCCGGGGCCGAGGTGATCATCGCCACCCCGGCATGGATGTTGGGCTGCTCGCCGAGGCGGAACGGGCTCAGCGTCAGCACCCGGCGGCCGGGCTGGCGGAAGATCTGGAAGCTGGTCGGCGGCAGGGTGGACGGCACCAGCCCGATCTGGACGCCGATCGGCTCGTCCTCCATCAGCCGCACCAGATGCTCGGCCTCGCTGCGCGCCAGCGCCAGGCGGTCCTCGCGCACCCGGGCCGGCAGGTCGAGCCGCCCGACCAGCCCGTTCCGCAGGAAGCGGCCCATCTCGGCCTCGGAGATCAGGTTGAGCACGCCGGGCCTGCGCTCGCGATAAATCTCCTTGCGCCGGCGCAGGATCGCCATCAGCTCGCCGAGCTGGTCGAGCCCGCGGGCGCGGCCCTCGCCGTCCTCGGGAATGCTCTCGCCGAGCACCGCCTCCAGCGTGTCGACGAAGGCATCGCTCGACAGCAGGAACGAGACCGGCCCGGCGAGCACGACGATGTGCTCGGCCGCCGCCTCGATCTGGCGCAGGCGTTCGAAGAAGCTGACGGCGGAGCCGATATATTCGACGCCGACGCCGAGCAGCGTCGGCAGCGACACCTGCAACAGATCGGCGAGCTTTTCCAGCGCGTCGATCTTCGCCACCCGGCCCTTCTCGAAGCGGTAGAGCGCGGTGCGCGAAATGCCGATGCGGGCGGCGATCTCGTCGGCGCTCAGCCCGGAGCCGAGGCGGAAGGCGCGCAGGCGCTCGCCGATCTCCTCAAAGCGGATGGTCATGGGCGAGCTTTCCGATATCGGCCGGGGTAAGCGGCACCCGGTCCACGGTGCCGCCGGGAAGGCCGAGCGCGTCCTCGATGGCGGCGACGATGGCGGCGGCGGTCGGCACGGTGCCGCATTCGCCCACCCCCTTGACCCCGATCGGGTTGAGCGGGCTCGGCGATTCCAGGTGAACCGTATCGATGCGCGGCACGTCGAGCGACCCCGGCAGCAGATAGTCGGCGAGCGTCGTCGTCAGCGGCTGCGCATCGCCGTCGAACCCCATCCACTCGAACAAGGCGTTGCCGACGGCATGAGCGGCGCCGCCGACGATCTGGCCTTCGACGATCGCCGCATTCACGATGCGCCCGCAATCATGCGCGACGACCAGCCGGGCGAGCGCGGCGCGGCCGGTCTCGCGGTCGATCTCGACCTCCGCGACCGCGGTGCCGTTGGCGAACGGCATGTCGTCGAGCACCGTGTTCTCCGCCGCCGAGAGCCCGGGCGCCATCCCCGCCGGAAAGCTTACCCCGGGCGTGCCCGCCACCGTCTCGGCGAGGTGGCCGAGCCCGACGGCAAGATCGGGCGCGCCGCGCACCCGGACTTCGCCGCCGGCGATTTCCAGATCCTCCTCCGCCGCCTCCAGATGAAGGGCGGCGATGGCGAGCGCCTTGTCGCGCACCTTGCGCGCGGCGTTGAACGCCGAGCTTCCGGCGGTCACCGCCTGGCGGCTGTTGAACCCGCCGATGCCGAGCGCGATCGCCGCGGTGTCGCCGGTGGTGACCGAGACCGTATCGCGGTCGCAGCCGAGAGCTTCGGCGACGATGTCGGCGAGCATGGTCTCGATCCCCTGGCCCATCGCCGCGGCGCCCGATGCGACCGACACCGCGCCCGACGGATCGATGGCGACCGAGGCGGATTCGAACGGCCCGCGCCCGGTCCCCTTGACGAAATTGGCGAGCCCGATGCCCAGCGCCAGCCCGCGCGCCTCCGCCGCCCGGCGCCGGCACGCGAACCCGTCCCACCCGGCGGCCGCGAGCGCCGCCCGCATGCAGCCCGGATAATCGCCGCTGTCGAGCACCACCTTGCGCCCGCCCCGGCTCTCCAGCGGGCGCACGCACGGCATGCGTTCGGGTCCGATCAGATTGCGTTCGCGGATCGCCACCCGGTCGATGCCGAGCCCGTCCGCCGCCGCATCCAGCAGGCGTTCCATCGCGAACACCGCCTGCGGGTGGCCCGCGCCCCGGACCGGGGTGACCGCCACCTTGTTGGTCAGCGCCGCGCGGGCGACCAGCCGGTAGGCGGGCACGTCATAGGGCAGCGTGACGGTGAGCGCGGATTCGTAAGGCAGGTTCGCTCCCCGCGCGGTATAGGCGCCGTGGTCGTGGACCATGGTTCCACGCACCCCGCGGATCGCGCCATCGGAATCGAACGCGGCCTCGATTTCCCAGTACTGGTCGCGCTCCTGGGTGCTGGCGGTGAAATGCTCGCGCCGGTCCTCGATCCACTTGACCGGCCGGCCGAGCAGCAGCGCGGCAAGCGCGACGGCGACCTCCTCGGGATAGGTGACGAGCTTGGGCCCGAACCCGCCGCCGACCGCCGGCGTCACCACGCGGACGCGCCGCGTCTCGCGACCCAGCATGCGGGCGATCAGATTGCGCCCGGCATGCGGCGTCTGGGTCGAGCTCCAGAGCGTGAGCAGATCGTCCACCGGGTCGTGGCGGGCCAGCGCCCCCCGGCATTCGATCGAATGGCCGCCGCCGCGATGGACCGAGAGGCTGGCTGCGAAGACGCGGGCTCCCGCGAAGGCGGCCTCGACATCGCCGAATTCCATGGTGAGCTCGGCGAGCAAATTGTGGGTTCCGTCCCGGTGGACCGGCGGCGCGCCGGGGCTGAGCGCCGCGCGGCAGTCGGCGACCACCGGGAACGGCTCATACGCGACATCGACCAGCGCGGCGGCGTCCTCGGCGGCGTAGCGCGACCCGGCGACGACCATCGCCACCGGCTCGCCGACATGGACGACCTCGCCGGCGGCGAGGACCGGGCGGTCGCGGCTCTGGCGGTAGGCGGGGCTCGGCAGGCCGACGACGAGGCGCGGCTGCGTGAGATGGGGGCGGAAATCGTCGAGCGTCCAGACCGCGCGGACCCTCGGCGCCGCCGCCGCCGCGCGCTTGTCGATGCCGGAAATCGCGGCATGCGCCAGCGGGCTCCGCACGAACGCCGCGTGCAAAATTCCCGGCAGATGGATGTCGTCGACGAAGCGCGCTTGCCCGCGCAGCAGCGGCGGATCCTCGATCCGCGTGTCAGCCACCTTCTTCCGCTGGCAAATCGATGGTGCCGAAAAAGATCTGCATGCCGTAGTGGAAGGCGATGAAGGCGCCGAGCTCGACGATCTGGGCTTCCGAATAATGCGTCTTGCCCTCGTCGTAGAACGCCTTGTCCACCTTCCCGGGCGCGCGGTACATCAGCCAGCCATAGCGGAGCGCCCATTTCTCGGCAGGCGTAAAGCCGTCGTCGGTTTCGAAATCGCCGCAGCCGGCCTCGATCCGCTCCTCCGTCAGCCCGTCCGCCAGCGCGCGCTTCGACCGGAAGGCGGCGAAATAGGGATCGCCCGCGAGCCGCGCCAGCTGGATGCGGATGATCTCCTTGAGCGCGTGGTCGACCGAGCCCTCCATCAGCGAGCGGTCGAGCGCGTCGTGCAGCGCCTCGGCATAGCCCGGCACATGCGCCAGCAGCCGGACGAAGCGCGAATCCGCGATGCCGGTCTCGTCGGCGCGCGCGATCAGCGCCTGGAGCTTGGGGTCGGCGATCTCGCCGCGCGGAACCGGGGCAAGCGTGGCGCGAACCGCGCTCATTCGGCGGCTTCCGCCGCCGCGCGGCTCATCGCGCCGGCGGTCAGCGAGACCGGGGTGTCGCCGTAGATCCGCCGCGATTCCGCCTGGTCGACCAGCCGGCCGTCGGGGGTGAACATCGGGTAGAAATCGAGCGTCCCGAAGAAGGTGTGGTAGCCGACGTTGAAGCCGACGAAGACGCCGAGCTCGACGATCTCCTCGACCGAATAGTGCTCGGCGAGCGCGTCGTAGAGGGCGGCGTCGACCTCCTCCGGCGCGGTCCCCATCAGCTCCGAGTAGCGCAGCGCGATCTTCTCCGCCGGCGTAAAGCGCTCGCTCGACGCATGGGCTTCGATGCCCTCGTCGATGGTCTCTTCCGTCAATCCTTGCTGCTTCGCCGAAGCAGACCGGACATTGCCTCAATAGCGGCACGCGGCCATCCGCGAGAGCTGGACGCGGATGATCTCCTTCAGTCTGTGGTCGATGCGCCCGGTGTTGAACACCGCGCCCCAGGCCAGATACATCGACCGCGCGATATCCGGGCTGTGGCCCAGCATGGCGTGGAAGGCGGGGTCGGGCGCGCGGTGGCGCAGCGCCTTGTTGACCAGCGGGCGGAGCTTGCCCGCCTTGAGTTCCTCGATGTCGAGCATGCGGATATTGGCCATGGCGCGGTCCCTGCGGATACGGAGGCGGGATTATCGCCGCTCCCCCGCGCGCGGCCAACCGGCAAATTGCGGCGATCCGCCCGCGCGGGCTATGGTCGCGCCATGACGGCAGGCGCAAATCCCCGGGACGACCCGGTGACCACGGAGCTGGTCCGCAACGGCGTCATGGCGGTGACCGAGGAAATGAAGACCAACCTCATGCGCACCGCCTACAACATGATCATCTACGAGGCGCTGGATTTCACCGTCGGGCTGTTCACCGCCGAGGGCGAGACGGTCTCCATCGGGCTCGGCCTGCCGATGTTCATCCGCGGCATGGCCGAGACCCTGCGCGCCAAGCTCGCGCATTTCGGGACCGACGGCATCGAGCCCGGCGACATCCTGGTCACCAACGACGCCTATGTCACCGGCAGCCACCTCAACCACATCACCATCAGCCTGCCGATCTATCATGACGGAGCGCTGGTCGGGTTCTCCTGCTGCATGGCGCACTGGCTCGACATCGGCGGCACGCTGCAGGGCATCACCACCGACATCTACGCCGAGGGGCTGCAGGTGCCGATCCTCAAGCTGCAGCGCGCGGGCGAACTCAACCGGGACCTGCTCGACATCGTCGCGATGAACGTCCGCCTGCCGGAACGCGCGCTCGGCGATTTGCGCGCCCAGCTCACCGCCGTCCGCACCGGCGAGCGCGGCTTCCTCGCCTTGATCGACCGCTATGGCAGGGATGCGGTGCTGGGCTCGATCGGGCGCATCATGGACCAGTCCGAGGCGTCGGCGCGCGAGCGCACGCGCTCGATCCCGGACGGGGTCTACCAGGCCGAGGCCTTCATGGACGATGACGGGATCGATCTCGGCAAGCGGATCCCGATCGTCGTCCGCGTCGAGGTCGCGGGCGAGGAGATGACCATCGACCTGACCGACGTCTCGCGCCAGGTGAGGGGGTTCTACAACTCGGGCATCACCACCGCTTACGCCTGCTCCCAGGTCGCCTATAAATGCATCGCCTCGCCCACCGATTACCCGATCAACGACGGCAGCTTCCGCTCGCTGAAGACGGTGATCCCGCCGGGGCGCATCGTCAGCGCCGAGCGCCCGGCGGCGATGCGGAGCTGGATGACCTTCCCGATGACCATCGTCGATGCGGTGTTCAAGGCGCTGGCGCCGGCGATCCCCGACCGCGTCGCCGCCGGCCACCACGCCGATCTGGTGATGGGCCGGATGAACGGCATCGACCCGCGCGGCAACAAGCTGTTCATCGGCGCCATCGGGCCGACCGGGGGCGGCTGGGGCGCCAAGCACAACGAGGACGGCATGCCGGCGACGGTCTGCCTCAATGACGGCGACACCCATAACAGCCCGTCCGAGCTGATGGAGGTCAATTATCCCATCGTCATCGAGCGCCACGCGCTGATCCCCGATTCCGGCGGGGCGGGGCGCCATCGCGGCGGGCTCGGCATCGAATATGTGGTGCGCGCGCGCTCGCCGCTCGTCTTCAACAGCCAGGCCGACCGCGCCAATTGCGAGCCCTGGGGGCTCGAAGGCGGGCGCGCCGGGCGCGGCAACCGGATCGGGCTCAGGGTGAACGGCGAGCGCGGGCCGGAATTCGCCAACGCGAAATTGTTCTGGAAGCGGATCGAGGCCGACGATGCGTTCATCGTGAATTCGGGCGGCGGCGGCGGGTTCGGCTCGCCGCTGGAGCGCCCGGCCGAGACGGTGAGGGACGACGTGCGCCAGGGCTATGTCTCGCCGGCGGCGGCGCGCGCTCTCTACGGCGTGGTGGTCGACCCCGACACGCTGGAGCTCGACGCCCGGGCGACCGCACGGCTCCGCGCGGCGATGGCGACGCTGGAGCAAGCGGGCGGGGAGGGGTGATGGCGGACGAGCTCGTGTTCCTGTCGCATGCCGAGACCCTCGACCTGTTGAGCCCGGCCGAGGCGATGGCGGTCTGCGAGGACGTCTACCGCATGCATGCCGAGGGTAGCGTGAGCTGGACCGACCCGCCCGCCTTCCGGCTCGACGACGACCGCTTCCACCACCACTGGCACGTCAAGGGCGCGCTGCTCTCGGAAATCCCGGTCTCCGGCGTCCGGCTCTACGCCTATTACGAGGATGCGGAGCGCTCGACCGTCGGCACGCTGGACGCGACCCGCTATATCGTGCTCAGCGACCCGGCGACCTCGGTGGCGCTCGCCATCGTCGAGGAGCACTGGACCTACGCGATCCGCTCGACCGCCGCCGCCTGCCTCGCCTGCAAATGGATGGCGAACCCCGACCCCCGCGTGCTCGGCCTGGTCGGAATCGGCACGATGGGGACGACGGCGCTGCAATGCCTCGCCGGGATGTACGATTTCGAGGAGATCCGCTGCACCTCGCGCCGGGCGGAAACCCGCGAGGCCTTCGCCGACAAATGGTCGGCCGCGCTCGGAATCCCGGTCATCCCGACAGCCTCGATCGAGGAGGTCGTGCGCGGCGCCGACATCGCCGTCGGCGGCACCACGTCGAAGGACATCGTGAGCCGGGAAGAGTGGTTGAAGCCCGGCGCCACCTTCGTCTCGCTCGCCCGCCGCGAGCTCGACCCGGCGGGCTGGCCCCGGATGGACAAGATCGTCATCGACGATTTCGACATCAACATGCTGACCCCCGAATTCCGCAACACCGTCGCCGGCGGACTGTTCTCGCGGGACGCGATGCACGGCGAGATCGCCGACCTCGTGGCGGGGAAGGTGGGCGGCAGGGAGAGCCGGGACGAGCGAACCCTCATCCACACCGTCGGCCTGGTCAGCCAGGACATCGGGGTGGCGAATTTCGTCTACCGGAAGGCGCTGGATATCGGCGCGGGGCTGCGGCTGCCGCTGCCGCATGCGGTGGGGCGGTAGCGCGCCCTTCGATACGCCCCTGCGGGGCTACTCAGGGTGAGGAAAAATGAGTGCCCTATCGAGGGATCGGCGGGTGGGCTTCAGCGGGGGCGCCCAAGGCGCCCTGCGCTTCACCCCGCCGCCCGGCCCTCCGTGCACGGTCGAACCCGAGCGCGGATGGCGTCCCCGTTCTCGACGAGCTCCCGCGACAGCTCATGGATCTTCTGCGCGTTGAGCCAGAACTCCGGGGTCTGCCCGAAATAGACGCCGAGCGCGATGGCAGTCTCCGCGCTGACGCCGCGCCGCTGGTGAACGATCTCGTGCAGGCGCGTGGCGGGAAGACCGCTATCGCGCGCAACCCGGTGGACGCTGAGCCCCATCTCCCCGATCTGCTCCAGCAGCAGGGCGCCGGGATGGGTCGCGATCCGGTTTGTCGGAGCGTGGATCATGGTTTCATTCCGTCGCTCAGGCGGCTGGCAGACGCGGATCGACGAGGCGCTGCGCGACTGGATCGCCGGGCGCGGTCCCCGCGCGATAGCCCCTACCCCGCCACCGGGGCGGCAACCCCGTCGATCTGCACCCGGTAGCCCGAGCGCACGTTGGGCAGGTAGTCGGAGATCGCGCGGTGCTGGGCGCAGCGGTTGTCCCAGAAGGCGATCGAGTGCGGCTTCCAGCGGAAGCGGAAGGTCCATTCGGGCTGGGTGCAGTGCTCGACCAGGAAGGCGAGCAGATGCTTGCTCTCGCCGGGCGGGAGCTCGTCGATGCGGGTGGTGAAGGCCGCGTTGACATAGAGCAGCCTGCGCCCGCTCTCGGGGTGGCGGACGACGACGGGGTGGGTCGCGCGCGGCGTGCCGGCGCCGAACACCGGCACCCCGTCATGCAGCGCCGTGAGCCCTTCGAGGAAAATCTTCATGCGCTCCGACAGCGCATCGTAGGCGGCGTACATGCTGGCGAACAATGTGTCGCCGCCGCCGTCGGGCGGCAGCGTGTGGTTGTAGAGGATGCTGGCGAGCGGCGGGATGGGGGCGCAGGACTGGTCGGTGTGCCAGGCATTGCCGGAGACCGTCTTCGAGTCCGCGTCGAAATGGAAGCGCCGCACGCGGTCGTCTTCGGAGGGCCGGCTGTTGGTATGCGCGCCGACATGCCGGCCGATGGTGCCGAAATATTCGGCGAGCCTCGCGTGGTCGTCGAAGCCGATCTCCTGGTCGCGGAAGAACAGCACCAGGTGCTCGGTCAGCGCGCGGCGGAGCTCGGCGAGCTCCGACGCGGTCAACGGCCGGGTGAGGTCGATATCGCCGATCTCGGCGCCGACATGGGGGCTCGCCGGCGTGACCGTTATCGTCCGGTAGGGCGCGCGCGCGGCGCCCCCGCGATGGCCGTCCATGGCTCCCGGTCCCCTCCGTCCCTGAACCCGGGGAGCCTACACCACCGGCGCGCCTTGCGCGACGCCGCCGCGGCCGGGATGTTCCATCCGCCGGGACGCTTCGCTATGATCCGCGGATAAACCAGAATCACTGACGGGAGCGAAATAATGCGTTGGATTCAGACAGGGCTCGGCGTGCTCGCCGCGGCCGCGCTCGCAAGCGCCGCCTCGGCGCAGACGGTCGGCCTCGGCTCGACCAAGGCGGGCGCCGTCTCGCAGATCACCGCGACCATCTCCAAGGCGGTCTCCGAGCATGCGGGCGGCCTCCAGATGCGCAAGCAGACCATGGGCGGCACCCAGCAATACATCCCCGTGGTCAACGCGGGCGAGCTCGAATTCGGGATCTCCAACATCCCGCAATATTCCATGGCCTATGAAGGCACCGGGCTGTCCAAGGGCAACAAATACGACAATCTGCGCCTGGTCTCGACCATCATGAAGTTCACCGTGAGCGCGGTCGTCCCCAAGAAGTCGGGCATCACCTCGATCGAGCAGCTCAAGGGCCTCCGCATGCCGGTGGGCTTCAAGGGCGCGCCGCTCTTCGTACACCTCTTCAACGGCTCGCTGGCGACGGTCGGGCTCTCCCCCGCCGACATCAAGCCGGTGCCGCAGGTCGGGCTGGTGCAGCACTGGCGCGCCTTCATGGCGGGCAAGATCGACTGGGCGATCGCCGCGGCAGGCTCCGGCTTCGTCAAGCAGATGGACGCGAAGATCGACGGCGGCGTGCGGCACATCTCCTACCCGAACACCCCCGAAGCGCTCAAGGGCATGCACAAATGGTTCCCGAAGAGCGAATGGAGCGTCGTCCAGCCGGTCAAGGGGCTGACCGCCGTGGTCGAGCCCACCGTGTTCGTGACCTATGACTTCCTGCTGTGGACCCACAAGGGGGTCTCGGACGACGTCGTCTACAAGGTCGCCAAGGTGATGCACACCCAGGAGAAGCAGCTCAAGGAAGGCGGCCCGCTGTGGCGGTCCTTCAGCTCCGGCAAGCGCCTCGTCAAGCAGCACGGCTACCCCTATCACCCCGCCGCGGTGAAGTACTACAAGGAAGTCAAGCTCTGGCCCGCCAACTAGCCGGGCGCACGCAATAGCGTCGCGCGGCGCGCCCGCGTCCCGACCGGGGCGCGGGCGTCCGCTTCGCGGCGGCAACAGGGTTTCCTGCCATGGCTGAGCAGCCGCAGGCATCCGACGGCGGTCGACCGAAAGACCGGGGCGCGCAGCTCGTCGCGCAGCGCCGGGAGGGCCGCTTCGTCAGGATTTCGAGCCATGCCCTCGGCGCGGCCATCACCCTGATCGTGCTGACCTGGGCGATCGAGCTCTGGCTCAGGCTCGGCTTCCAGTGGTTCGACGAACAGGCGATGGTGGCCTGTTTCGGGCTGACGCTGGCCATCGTCTATATCCGCTTTCCCCTGGCGGGCGGGCGCGAGCGGCCCTTCGTTCCGTGGTACGACGCCGTGCTCGCCGTGCTCGGCCTCGGCGCGTCCGTCTACCTCGTCTGGATCTACGGCGACATCGAGACAAACCCGTTCGCCCTGCGCGGGAAGATGTTCTGGATCAGCGCGATCCTGATCCCGCTGATGTGGGAGGCGCTGCGCCGCACCGCGGGGTGGAGCCTCACCATCGTGCTCAGCGTGTTCCTGGCCTACGCCTTCGTCGGCCATTTCGCCCCCGGCATGCTCAAGGGCTACGAGCAGGACGGCGTCCGGCTGATCGCCGAACTCGGCGTGACCAACGTCGCGCTGCTCGGCCTGCCGCTCAAGATCATCGTGCTGACGGTGGTGCTGTTCATCTGGATGGGGCAGCTGCTGCTCCATACCGGGGCGTCGGAATGGTTCACCGACCTGGCTGCGGCCCTCATGGGTCGGTCGCGGGGCGGCTCGGCCAAGATCGCCGTCGTCGCCTCCGGCCTGTTCGGCTCGATCTCGGGCTCGGCGGTTTCCAACGTCGCCTCGACCGGGGTGATCACCATCCCGCTGATGCGCCAGGCGGGCTACGACCGCAAGAGCGCCGGCGCGATCGAGGCGGTGGCCTCGACCGGCGGGCAGATCATGCCGCCGATCATGGGCGCGGCCGCCTTCCTGATGGCCGAGCTGCTGGAGCTCGAATACACCGAGATCATCCTCGCCGCCCTCTTCCCCGCGCTGCTCTACTACCTCGCGGTCTTCGTCCAGGTCGACCTCGAGGCGGCGAAGAACGACATCGCGCCGCTGCCCAAGGACCGGATCCCGCCCTTCCTCCGCGTGCTCAAGGAGGGCTGGTTCTTCGCGCTGCCCTATGCGGTGCTGGTCTACGCGCTGTTCACCCTCAACCTGCCGGCCCAGGAGGCGGCGTTCTGGGCGGCGATCTCGGTGGTGATCGTCAGCCTCGTCTTCGGCTACAAGAGGCGCCGGATCACGCCGGCGCAGCTCTGGGATTCGGTCGCCGGCTGCGGCCGGGCGTCGGCGGATATCATCGTTATCGGCGCGATGGCCGGCATCATCATCGCCGTCCTCGACCGCACCGGGCTCGGCCAGGCGCTGACGCTGATCCTCGCGGCGGTCGGCGAGGACAGCCTGTTCCTGCTGCTGGTGCTGACCGCGATCGTCTCGATCCTGCTCGGCATGGGGATGCCGACCTCGGCGATCTATCTGCTGCTGGCGACGATGATCGCGCCGTCGCTGATCAAGCTCGGCATCCACCCGATCGCGGCGCATATGTTCGTGCTCTATTTCGGGCTGATGTCGATGATAACCCCGCCCGTTGCGATCGCCGCCTTCGCGGCGGCCTCGTTATCGGGCGCCGGGCCGATGGAGACCGGGGCGACGGCGGTCCGCCTCGGCTGGATCGCCTATGTGATCCCCTTCGTGTTCGTGCTGTCGCCGGCGCTGATCGGCCAGGGCACGGCGCTCGAGGTCGTCTCCGCCGCGGCGACCGCGATGATCGGCGTCTGGATCGCCTCCTGCGGGCTGATCGGCTTCATGTTCTCGCGCCTCGGCGCGGCGGAGCGGCTGCTGGCCTTCGCCGCCGGCATCATGCTGCTGCTGCCCGCCCATGCGATCGCCTACGGGGTGTGGCTCAACGCGGCCGGGCTCGTGCTCGGCGGGCTGATCGTGGGCAAGGACTACCTCGCGCGCCGGCGGGCGACGCTGAAGGCCGCGCAATGACGCTCTACAAGTACAACTCGGCCGACAACCATCTCGACCAGCGCTGGATCCCGGCCCGGCTGTGGCAGGACCGGGTGGCCGCGAAGTTCAGGGAGGACGCCCCCAAAGTGGTCGAGCACCAGGGCAAGATGCTCTGGAGCTGGGAGGGCAGGATCGCCGGCGGGCGCGACGGCGGCACCGCCGACGGCCCCGACAACCGCGCGCTTCTGGACCGGTTCTTCGGCCGTTCCGGCGCCCGCATCCCCGACGGCAGCCTGCCGCCGTCGGACCCCGAGCTGCTGCTGGAGCACATGGACCACGGCAGCGTCTACGGCTATGTCGGGTTCGGCTCGACCCGCAAATGGGATATCGACGACCCGGCGCTGCGCCACGAGGTGCACCGCGTCTACAACGACTGGGCGATGGAGCTCAACGCCCGCGATCCCGACCGGCTGATGATCCTCCCCATATTGCCGGTGTTCGATCCGGGCGCGGTGCCGGGCGAGATCCGGCGGCTCGCGGCGATGGGGTGCAAGGCGGCCGAGTTCGTGCCCTTCGACGGCCCCCATCCGATGTTCCACGAATGCTGGGACCCCGCCTGGGCCGCCTTCGAGGAGACCGGCATGGTGTGCGCCTGCCATATTGGCGGCCACGTCAAGACCACCATCCCGCCGGCGGACCGCGGCGAGCGGATGGCCTATTTCTCCTGCGCGCCGTTCTCGCTGTCGCGGCCGCTGGCCGACATCGTCTATTGCGGCGCGCTGCAGCGCCATCCCGGGCTCAAGCTGCTGTTCGCCGAATGCCGGGCCGGCTGGGTGCCGTTCCTGGTCTACTGGATGGACCGCCAGGCCGAGGAGCGCCCCGGGCTGTTCCGCGACACCGGGCTCGAGGAGCTGCCGAGCTTCTATGTCCGGCGCCAGATGCTGGTCACCTTCGAGGAGGACGCGATCGCCGCCCAGGCGATCACCCACGAGGACAATGTGCTGCGCGACATCCTGGTGTTCGGCGCCGACTACCCGCACCCGCAGGGCACCTGGCCCGACCCCTCGCCGATCTTTTACGAGATGTTCCGGGGCCTCGACCCGGCGCTGCGCCACGAGATCGTCTATGAGCGCATGCGCCGCTTCTTCGACCTCGAAGGCCCGCCGGCGGACCGGGTGGCGACGCCCGGGACGATCGCCGAGGACGGCGCCGGCAAGGCCCGCGCCCACGCGGATTTCGAGTGAGCTGCCCCGCACGGCGTCCGCATCGGCAACCGCTGCGCTCTAGCCCGCATTTCTCACCAGGGTCACGGCCTGCGTCGCGCCCAGGCGTTCGATCCGCCAGGAGCGGGCCGAAAAGCGTAGCGGGGACTACGGTCGAGGCCCGCGACGCAGCGGGAGGACGCCTGAGCGCGACCCGGACAGCGCCGCGCAGGCCATGACCCTGGTGAGAAATGCGGGCTAGCTACCAGTAGTTGAAAATCCGGAGACGCGCGGGCTATACTGGATCCATGAGTCCCGAGATCATCACCATGCTGGGTGTCGGGGTCGCCATCGTGGCTTTCCTCTGGCGCACCGTGACCGGCATGGAACAAAGGCTGGACAAGAGAATCGACCGCCTCGAAAGCAAGGTGGACGGGCTGGCGAAGCACCACGGGAGCCTCGCCGGAGACATGGCCGAGATCCGCGAACGGATGGCGCGACTCGAGGGGCTGTTCGAGGGATTCATCCGCAGGGGACCGCCCGCCGAAATCCCGGCGGCGGGGTGAGGCCACGATTTCGGCCCGATGCCGGGCCGGGCCGACGACGCGGCGCCGCTACTCCGCCGCCACCGCCCTCCCGCGCGAGGTCAGCCGGTCGACCTCCTCGCGATAGATGTCGTCGTCGATGAAGCCGATGGGGCCGGGCTGGCCGCTGCCGATCATGATCTGGATCAGCGCGTCCTCGTCGCCCTCGTTGACGAAGCCGTGCGGGATGCCGGCCGGGCACAGCGCGACCTCGTAGCGGCCGAGCCTGTTGCCCGCCTGGCGGCCGGTCTCGTCCTGGAAGAACACGGTGAGCTCGCCCTCCAGCACGACGAACGCCTCCTCCACCTCATGGGTGTGGGCGGAGCCGCCCTGTCCCGGCGGCACGATCAGCATCGACAGCGTGAAACCGCCCGCCGGCAGCGCGTGCGGGTCGGGCTTGCCGGAGCCGCCGACGCCGATCAGGCGGTACTGCGCCCGGCGGCGGCCCTCGATCTGCGAATCCGCGAAGGCGTCCCAGTCGGGCTCCAGATCGCCGTAGCGGACCACCTGCCGCCTTGCCAGCTCGTCGATCGTCAGGTCCCGGTAATCGCTCAGGATCTCGTGCTTGGCGCGCTGCATGATGGGCTCTCCCTCTGGTCTCGGCGGATCGTGGCCCAGCCGGGCCGCGCGTGCAAGCGGCTCGCGGTCAGCTCGGATCGATGCGCATCTGCGCCTCGACCTCGATCGCCACGCCGAACGGCATCCCGGCGACCCCGATCGCGGTCCGGGCATGGCGGCCGCAATCGCCGAAGATCTCGATCAGGACCTCCGATGCGCCGTTGAGGGTCTCGGCGATCTGGGTGAAATCCGGATCGATATTGATGAAGCCGCGGACATTGACGATCTCGCGCACCCGGTCGAGCTCGCCGCCGAGCGCCTTCCCGGCATGGGCGAGCATGTTGAGCGCGCTCAGCCGCGCCGCCGCCTGCCCTTCCTCGAGCGAGAATTCGCGCCCGACCTTGCCGACATAGCGGAGCTCGCCGTCGAGCCTGGGCACCGCGCCCGACACATACATCCAGTCGCCGGAGATCTTGGCGGTGAGGATCTTCGCCGCCTTCGGCGCCGCCGCCTCGGGCAGCACGATGCCGAGCTCCGCAAGCCGCGCCTCGATCCGCCCCGCCATCTTCCACCCCCCCCCCCGGTTGTCGGTTGCACAAGCCCGAGCCTATCTTGCCAGACCGGCCGTGGCGGGGGTCGGGATATTTCGGCCCTCGCCGGAGAGGCCGAAATTCGTAACCGGGTATTACCGCGCGCACTCCCGCAACACGCCGTCCTCGCCGACCTCCACAAGGCGCGTTCGGCTCATCTTCGAGCGCCGACCTCCACATCGCGTTCGGCATCGCGATCTTCCTGCTGGCGCTGGTTCGCGTGTTCGTCCGGCTGAGGCGGGGCGTCCCGCCGCCTCCGCGGGACGAGCACATCCTGTTGCGGCTGGCCGCGCGGGCGGTTCATCTCGCGTTATACGCCATCATCCTGCTGATGCCGGTGACCGGCGGCATGGCCTGGTTCGGCGGCATCGAGACGATGGCCGCGGTGCACGGGGCGGGCAAGCCGGTCATCCTCGGCCTCGTGGCGCTCCATATCGGCGGCGCGCTCTACCAGCACTTCGTCGCCCGGACCGACATGCTGCGCCGGATGCTGCGCCCGGAACGATAATTCGGGCGGACTTTTGCCGGCCGCCCCGCGCCCCTACAATCCCGGGTGGAACCACCCGGAGGCACGATGAGCAACAACATGGGCGGCGAGGTCAAATCCGACCTCGCGATCGCGCGCGCGGCCACGCTCGCGGAAATCACCGAGATCACCGGCTCGCTCGACATCCCGGACGACGCGATCTACCGCTTCGGCCCGCACAAGGCGAAGGTCTCGCTCGACTATATCGACACCCTCGCCGGACGGCCCGACGGCAAGCTGATCCTGGTGACCGGCATGACGCCCACCCCGGCCGGCGAAGGCAAGACCACGACGACGGTCGGGCTCGGCGATGCGCTGAACGCGATCGGCAAGCGGGCGGCGATCTGCCTGCGCGAGCCCAGCCTCGGCCCCTGCTTCGGGGTCAAGGGCGGGGCGGCGGGCGGCGGCTACGCCCAGGTGGTGCCGATGGAGGATATCAACCTCCACTTCACCGGCGATTTCCACGCCATCGGCTCGGCCCACAATTTGCTGTCCGCGCTGCTCGACAACCACATCTACTGGGGCAACGCGCTCGGCATCGATTCGCGCAGGATCTCGTGGCGCCGGGTGGTCGACCTCAACGACCGGGCGCTGCGCTCGATCGTCGGATCGCTGGGCGGCGTCGCCAACGGCTTCCCGCGCGAGGACGGGTTCGACATCACCGTGGCGTCCGAGGTGATGGCGGTCTTCTGCCTCGCCGAGAGCCTCGGCGACCTCAAGCAGCGCCTCGGCAACATCATCGTCGCCGAGACCCGCGGCCGCGAGCCGGTGTTCGCCCGCGACCTGATGGCGCCGGGCCCGATGACCGCGCTGCTGAAGGAGGCGATCCTGCCCAACATGGTGCAGACGCTGGAAAAGACGCCGGCCTTCGTCCATGGCGGGCCGTTCGCCAATATCGCCCATGGCTGCAACTCGGTGACCGCGACGCGGACGGCGCTGAAGCTCGCCGAGTACACCGTCACCGAGGCCGGGTTCGGCTCCGATCTCGGCGGCGAGAAGTTCATCGACATCAAATGCCGCAAGGCGGGGTTCGAGCCCGACGCGGTGGTGCTGGTCGCCACCGTCCGCGCGCTCAAGATGCATGGCGGGGTGGCCCGCGACGCGCTCGGCGCGGAAAACGTCGCCGCGGTGCGCGAGGGCTGCGCCAACCTCGAGCGCCATATCGAGAACATCCAGGGCTTCGGCGTCCCGGTCATCGTCGCCCTCAACCACTTCAACGCCGACACCGCCGACGAGGTCGCCGTGGTCACCGAGGCCTGCGCCGCGCATGGGGTGGAGGCGGTCGACTGCACCCATTGGGGCGAGGGCAGCGCGGGCGCGGCGGCGCTCGCCCGGAAGGTGGTCGCCGCGGCGGAGGCGCCGAACCCGGGTTTTCGCTTCCTCTACCCCGACGAGATGCCGCTCTGGGACAAGATCGAGACCATCGCGCGCGACATCTACAAGGCCGGCACGGTCGGCGCCGCCGACCGGGTGAGGCGCCAGATCGAGGGCTACCAGGAGGACGGCTACGGCGCGCTCCCGGTATGCATGGCGAAGACCCCGCTCAGCTTCTCCGCCGATCCGGCGCTGCGCGGCGCGCCGGAGGGCCACGACCTGCAGGTGCGCGAGGTCAGGCTGGCCAACGGCGCCGGCTTCCTGGTGGCGGTCTGCGGCGACATCATGACCATGCCCGGCCTGCCGCGGGTTCCCGCGGCGAACAACATCACGGTGAACGAGGCGGGCGAGATCGAAGGGCTGTTCTGAGGCAAGCGGAGCGCAGGGATGCGGCGATGAGCGTAACCCCGTCCGGGTTGCAGAGGCGGACGCTGACCGTTTCCGGTCACCGGACCAGCGTCGCGCTCGAACCCGTGTTCTGGCGGCAGCTCGCGGCGATCGCGGAGTCGCGAAACCTCAGCGTCGCCGCGGTGATCACCGAGATCGATTCCGGGCGGGCGGGCAATCTGGCCTCGGCGATCCGGGTCCATATCGTCGAACGGCTGCTCGCCGCTTCCGCGTCCAAGGGATGAGCGAAGCGGTCAGCCGCCGAGCCGGTTGAGCGCCCATTTGACGGTCGCCGTGCCGCCCCGCTTGGCGCCGGTGATGACGATCTGGTGGGTGCGCCGCGGCCGGCCGCGAAAGCCGAGATAGACGCTTTCCTGCAACCCGACCGCCCCGCCCTCCGCGCGGAAGCGCCATCCCCCCCCGTCGCGCAGCCGGAGCAGCACCGATTCCCCGTTCTGCGCCAGCGACGCGGTGACCGAGGGGTGGAGGTGGAAGCGGACCACGAAGCGATGCTGCCGCTTGCCCGAGACGCTGTCCTCGCCCCGCAAATTGCCGCCGTCCGCCGACAGGTAGAGCCGGCGCTGGTGGCCGAGACCGGCGATCCCGCCATAATCCGCGATCGCCGCGTCGAGCCAGAGATTGCCCTCGGATTCGTGGCGGTCGACGGCGGCGATGCGCGGCCGGAACCCGATCAGCGCCTCGCCCAGGACATCGGCCGAGTTGTAGTCGTCGATCGTCACGGTCGAGTGGGCGGCGGTGGCGCGCTGGGCGAAGCGCCAGTCCTCGCGCACGCCGGAATAGGCGCCGCAATTGACCACCATCCGCTGGCGTCCGACGCTCATCTCGAAGCTCAGCGTGCCGGCATGGGCATGCTGGTCGAACCCCGGCGGGGGCAGCGGGCCGGCATCCATCACCACGATCGTGCGGTTGGCGGCGAGGCGCTGGAAGCCGGCATCCTCGGGCGACATCTCGACGGGATGGCCGCGCATTTCCGCCCGGCTCAGCACCAGGTCGATCAGCCAGTTCTCCTCCTCGTCGCTGTCGTTGAACAGGCAGAGCCGGCCGTCGCCATGGCGCAGCTCGCGCAACGCGGCCGCCATCCGGGCGATCGCGCTCTCCATCGGCCGCGGCGCGTCGAGCCCGGCATCGCGCAGCACCCCGTGCAGCTCGACCAGGCGCCGCAATATCAGCAGCTGCCGCGCCGGGCTGCGGCTGACATGGACGCCGTCGCCGCCGATCTGGGCGATGGATTCGGCGCCCAGCATATCGAGCCAGCGCGGCAGGTTGCGGGCCTGGGCGGGCATGCAAACACCGGACAGAACCAGCGCGCAGAGCGCGAGCAGCCGGTCGGCCCCGGGGTCGAGCAGGCCGACCACCCGGTGCAGATGCTTGGACTGGCGGATCAGGCTGCCGAGGAAGGGCTTGGCGTCGAGCGATTCTTCCGTCGGGTAGAGATATTCGGCCGCCATCAGCCAGTTGGTCAGCCGCTCGGCGAGCACGTCCGGGCGCCAGGTCAGCGGATGCCAGCGATCCTGCCGCGCGAGCCAGTCGACGACCGATTCCCGGCCATGGTCGCGCGCCGTCTTGCCGCCGACGGCGCGCAGGTCGCGCAGCCAGTCGAATCCGTGCAGGGCCGCGATCCAGGCCCGCGGCGCGCCCGCGGCCCGCCACCGGTCGCGCGGTTCGGTCTCGGCGTGGCCCGCGAAAACATATTCCTCCCTGAGCACGGCGGAGCCGCGCCTGGCATCGCCCAGCCAGACTTCCTGCGGCACGTAGACGAGCCCCTTGCCGTAGCGCCCGCCGAGCGTGCGGCGGTAGAACAGCCCGTTGAACCAGATCGTCGCCAGGGAATAGGCGACCCGCCTGAAGGTCAGGCGTTCGAGGCGGTGCAGCGCGAGGCGGATCGGATTCCGCCGGCGCCGCCGCACCGGACGGGCGCCGGCCGGCCGCGCCGCCACCGCGCCGCCGTCAGGCATTGCCCCGCAGGCGGAGGATATTCTCCGCATACGCTCCCTCGCCGCCGGAGAAGGCGGCGGTGCCGGCGACCAGGATATCGGCGCCCGCCTCGACCGCCCGCCTGCCGGTCTCGGGGTCGATCCCGCCGTCGATCTCGAGCGCGATGTCGCGCCCGCTGCGGTCGATCGTCCGCCGGAGCGCGGCGAGCTTGTCGAGCTGGCTGGCGATGAAGGACTGCCCGCCGAAGCCCGGGTTGACGCTCATCACCAGCACCAGATCGACCGCGTCCAGCACCGGGGCGACCGCCTCCGCGGGGGTCGCGGGGTTGAGCGAGACGCCCGCCTTGCAGCCCTGTTCGCGGATCAGCGCGAGGCTCCGGTGGAGATGCGGCCCGGCCTCGGCGTGGACCGTGACGATGTCGGCGCCGGCGGCGGCGAAAAGCGGGATGAAGGGGTCGACCGGCGCGATCATCAAATGGACGTCGAAGGGCAAGGGGGAGTGCGGCTTGAGCGCCCCCACCACGCCGGGGCCGATCGTGATGTTGGGCACGAAATGCCCGTCCATGACGTCGATATGGATCAGGTCGGCGCCGGCATCGGTCACCGCGCGCAACTCCGCGCCCAGCCTCGCGAAGTCGGCCGAAAGGATGGACGGCGCAATTCTTACGGCCCGGGGCACCCGGTGTTGGTAACAGCTTCCCGGAGTCGCCGCAACAGATTAGCCGTGGCGGGAAGGCCGGGCTAGGCCGTGTCCGTCTTAGATAGAACCGCGGCGGCCGTGCGTCCCTCGATACGGCCCTGCGGGCCTACTCGGGATGAGGGAGATTTTTTTGGCCACCCAAAACCCATCCCTCACCCTGAGTAGCGGCCCCTCGACTTCGCTCAGGACAGGCTGCACCGCGTATCGAAGGGCGCGCCTCGGCTTCGTTGGCGGTTCTATCTAAAACGGACACGGCCTAGGCGTCCGCCAGCCCGGCATGGAGGCCGGCCACCCACAGCACGAGACCGGCGGGACGGGCTTCCGCCGGCCCTTCCATCATCCATTGGCGAGAAATCCGTGCGAGAGCGTATCCCCGTTGAGGGGAACCACCGCCGCTATTGCAGTTGGAACGGGTTCAGCAGGTCCACCCCTAGATCGCGAAAATCGCGAACATTTCGGGTCGTCACGGGTGATTTCGTTTCCCGCCTGTATCTCACCGACGGTCACCGCGGAGACGAAGAGGCGATCCGCGGGAACCGCCTCGATCCATTTCAGCACGGCGCCGTGGGGTCTCGGGCACCGCAACTCGGATACGACATTTGTATCGAGCGGGAACACCGACCTAATCCAGTGCGGGCGTGGCCCGATGACGATGGCCGTGACGTTCCGGGGCGAGCGAGTCGCTCCGCGCTTCCGGCGCGAGCAGGAGATCCTTCAGGGTCGGCCTCGTCATTCGTTCCAGCCGCCGCCATTGCTCGATGGAGAGCAGCAGATCCTTCAGGGTCGGCCTCGTCATTCGTTCCAGCCGCCGCCATTGCTCGATGGAGACGAGCACGGCCGTCTCCACACCGCGCCGGGTCACGACCTGGGGTCCGTCCCTGAGGCTGGCTTCGAGGAACTCGCCGAAATGCGTTCTCGCCCGGTGGGCTTGCCAGATCCTGTTCATGCGTTTTCCAAGATTGAACCGCCGGCCGGATATAAGGCGGGTTGGCTATGGATGATAGGGTCCGGGATCCGGCTCTCGAACACTTGGCGTCATAGCGCCCGGAGGAGGCAAGCATGAAGATCACCCCCGTCCATCCCGGCACGCCGCTGCCGGAGCACAACATGCCGTTCGTGCCGGCCTTCTCGGTCGAGGGCGGCCGCACGCTCTGGCTCGCCGGCATGGGGCCGGTGCCGATCTACCACAAGCACCCGCACGATCCGGAGGAGGAGGCGGAGTGGTACGCGGGCGGGTTCCGCATCCAGTGCGAGCGCACCTTCGAGAACATCGAGCGCATCCTCGCCGCCGCCGGCGCCGATCTCTCCAACATCGTCAAGATGACCCAGTACCTCACCCATGTGATGCGCGACCAGGATTTGCTCAACGAGATCACCTGGGAGCTGTTCGGGCGCGAGCGCATGCCGCCCCGCACCCTGCTCGGCGTGCCGACGCTGGCGCATGAGGACATGCTGCTGGAGATCGACGTCGTCGCCCAGGTGCCATAGGCGCATCCCGGGGCTGTGCGCGGCGCGCGATCGCGGCTCACAGGCCGAGGACGAGCCTGAGGCCGTGTTCGACCCGGGCGAGCAGGGCGTCCGGAACCCTTCCCGCCCGGGCGGAGAGAAAGCGCTTGTCGAGGGTGACGACCTGCGAGACGTCGATCGCCGACTTTCTTACCAGGCCGGTGCCGCGCCGCGGCAGCGCGACATTGCCGGGGGCGGCGGCCAGGTCGAGATTGGAGGTGATGGCCAGAACGAGCACGGTGCCGATCCGGCTTCGATTGAAAGCGTTGGACTGGATCACCAGAACCGGCCGGCGATAGCCCGGCCCCGACCCTTCAGACGCGGGCAGCGAGGCCCACCAGATCTCGCCCCGCCTCACCAAGCCTCATCGACCGGCAAGGACAGGAATTGAAGGGCCG
This sequence comes from Alphaproteobacteria bacterium, assembly GCA_965205995.1. Taxonomy (GTDB): domain Bacteria; phylum Pseudomonadota; class Alphaproteobacteria; order MPNO01; family MPNO01; genus MPNO01. Next base: position 3,864,313 of record OZ242200.1, read on the forward strand.
CGAGATCCTCGTCGAGCGCCGGTTCGGAGCCTGCGTAGACCGCGTCGAGAAGCTCGGTCAGCCGCCCGGCGTCGTGCCGGGCGACGAACTCCTCGACGGCCTTCGCGTACAGCGCGCTCCGGGAGAGGCCCATGGCAGCGGCGGCGCGCTCCGCGGCATCGAAGATATCGTCTCGAATGGAAATTGCCGTCTTCATGCCGTTAGTATAAACTCAGTTATACCGCCGGGCAAGCCGGGCGACCGGCGCGGGCTTGGCATCGGGGTGCGAAATATCGTCTAATCGGCGCCGTGTTCCAGCGCCCGCAGCAGCATCGGGGAGATGCCATGCCAATCGCCGTCAGCCCGCTTTCCGAGGCGATCGGGGCCCGGATCGAGGGCGTCGATCTGAGCCGCGCGCTCGATGCCGAAACCTTCGGCGAGATCCAGGGCGCGCTGTTCGAGCACGCCATCATCGTGGTCCCCGGGCAGACCCTCGGCGAGGACGACCAGGAGCGGTTCTGCCGCTATTTCGGCGAGCTCGAGATGGTGCGTTCCGGCCAGGCGTTGGGCCGCGACCATCCGGCGGTGCTGATGATCACCAATGTCAGGGACACCGGCCGCCCGACCGCGCTCGAGGACGGCGAGATGATGTTCCACTACGACCAGTGCTACTACGAGAACCCGGCGCTCGGCTCCACCCTCTACGCCATCGAGATCCCGGACCAGGGCGGCAACACGCTGTTCGCCAATTGCCGGCTCGCCTACGAGGCGCTCGACGACGAATGGAAGGCGCGGCTCGATGGGCTGAGGGCGCTGCACTATTACGACTACAAGCGCGACCCCGTGCTCCGGCCGTCGGAGATCAACCCCGACGCGCCGCAATGGGTCCATCCGGTGGTCCGCACCCACCCCGACACCGGGCGCAAGGCGATCTATGTCAACCGGCTGATGACGCTCTGGATCGAGGGCATCGAGCGGGCGGAAAGCGACGAGATCCTCGACTACCTGTTCGCCCATATCGAGAAGCCGGAATTCGTCTACGAACACGTTTGGTCGGTGGGCGAGCTGGTGATGTGGGACAACCGCTGTTCGGCCCATGCGCGCACCTGGTTCTCGCCCGAGAAGCGCCGCATGATGCGCCGGGTGACGGTGCGCGACCCCTACCCGGTGTCCTGAAGCGTGGGCACGATCGACATCGGCAAGGCGGAACGGCCGACGCGGGGGCGGGTCGGCGGCACCGACATGGACCGGGCGGCGCGGTTCCGCGCCCGCTTCCCGCCGTCGGCCAAGCGGAGCCTCTATATCCGCGACAAGATCCTGCTGCCGGCGCGCCAGCCGCCGGTCAATCCGGAGCGCAGCGAGATCGACGACCCCGCCGAGGCGGCCGAGGAAATCCGCGCGATGGCGCGCGACATGGGGGCGGATGCGGTCGGCATCGCCGAGTACGACCACCGCTTCGCCTTCACCCAGGCGGGCGAGCCGGCCGAGAGCGCGGTCATCGTCTTCGGCATCGCGATGTCCTACGACAACATGGCCGATATCGGCCCGCGCTCGCAGGAGGAGGTGCACCGGGTCTACCACCGGCTCGACGATATCGGGGTCAGGCTCGCCCACCAGATCGCCGCCTTCGGCTACTCGGCGACGATGCAGCCCAATGAGGGCGACATCCCGATGCCGGCGCTCGCCTGGCTGGCCGGGCTGGGCGAGCTTGGCAAGCACGGCTCGCTGATCTCGCCCGAGCTCGGCTCGTCCTTCCGGCTCGGCGCGGTGACCACCGACATGCCGCTGGCGCCCGACGGACCGCAGGATTTCGGCATCGACGAGGTCTGCGCGAAATGCGGCATCTGCACCCGCTTCTGCCCGGGCGACGCGATCAAGCCCGACAAAGAGGAAATCAACGGCATCGAGCGCTGGCATGTCGACACCCCGGCCTGCGAGCCCTGGTTCCACAAGCTCTACGGTTGCAAGATCTGCCTGATGGTCTGCCCGCTCAACAGCCGCGGCATCTTCGGCGCCGAGTTCAAGCGCGCCGCGCGCATCCTCGTCGAGGCCAGGGACGCCGACGGCATGCTGCGCCTGATCGAGGAACGCACCGACATGCACTACGAGGATTTCGACGCTCCGACGAAGCCGGAGGACGGGTAGCGCGGGCGACAAGCGGCCGCTACGCCGCCTCGAATTTCCGCACCCTGATCCCGTCCCCGCGCTGCCGCGCTCGCCAGAGGTCGTACTGCATCTGCTGCTGGAGCCAGCTTTCCGCGCTGCCTCCGAAGCCGCGCGACAGGCGGATCGCCATTTCGGGGGAAATCCCCAGCCGGCCGTTGAGCAACATCGAAAGCGTGTTCCGCGACACGCCGAGCCCCTCGGCGGCCGCGGTTACCGTCAGCCCCAGCGGTTCGAGGCACTGCCGCCTGATCACCGCGCCAGGGTGGGGCGGATCGTGCATCGGCATGGCTCTCTTTCCTAGTGGTAGTCCAGATAGTCGACGTCGACGGCGTGGCCGTCCTCGAAACGAAAGACGATCCGCCAGTTGGCCCGCACCGTCACCGCCCAGAACCCGGCGTAGTCACCCTTCAGCGGATGCAGCCGGAAACCGGGCAGGTCCATGTCTCCCGGCGCTGCCGAAGCGCTCAACCGCGCCAGAATGTCCCGCACGGTTTCCCGATGCTCGGCATGGATGCGGTTTTCGTCTCTCCGTTCGAAGAACCGCCTTAACGCCCTGCTCCTAAAACTCGAAATCATACTGCTCTGTAATATGACACACTACAATTGTCAGGACAATTATCAGGCCTGCCTCGGCCATCGGCGGCGGGTCACGGAACGATCGCTATCCCCCAGGGGACGCCAATTCTCCCTCAATGCTCCCACAGCAGGCGGCCATAGCCGCCGATCCGGTCGTCCACCCCACAGCGGCGGGTTTTGGCGCGCCTGGCAGGACTCGTTCCCGATAGCCGCCAGTAGGGCCGGCATATGCGCGAGAGATGGGTTCGCCTTCTTCCATGTCCGCTTGCGGACCGGCGGATCGTCGGCGCCTGCCGCGTGCCACAGACAGGGCAGCGGGCTGGACGTCGGGCGCGAAGGCGCCGAGTTCAAGCGCGCCGCGCGCGTCCTCGTCGAGGCCAGGGACGCCGACGGCATGCTGCGCCTGATCGAGGAACGCACCGACATGCATCGCGAGGATTTCGACGCTCCGACGAAGGCGGAGGACGGGTAGAGCGGGCGGCAAGCGGCCGCTACGTCGCCTCCGGGGGCTACTCAGGGTGAGGGTTTTATTTTCTCCTCATCCCGAGTAGGCGCGAAGCGCCGTATCGAGGGACGCGCCTCACCCGCCGCACCGCTCCCACACCCACTCCGCGACCGACAGCAACAAATCGTCTTCGCCGCGGCGGGCGACCAGCTGGATGCCGACCGGCATGGCGTTGGGGCCGCGATGGGTGGGGAGCGTGATCGCCGGGACGTGCAGCATCGTCCACAGCGCCTGGAAGGCGGGATCGCCGGCATGGCCGAGCCCGGGCGGCGCCTCGCCGTTGACCGCCGGGGCGAGCAGCGCGTCCCAGTCGTCGAACAGCCAGTCGAGCAAATGCCGGCAGTCCCGGGTCCGCGCCAGCGCCGCGCGGTACTCCGCGTGCGGGACCGCGAGTCCGGCTTCGACGGTTTTCCGCAGCGCCGGGCTTAGCCGGTCGCGGTCGGTGCGCCATTCATGCGCCATCGCGCGGGCGCGCTCATGGTCGTTGATCGCCCGGCGCGCATCGGCGAGCGCATCGAAGGCGGCGGGAAGGCGGACCTCGTCGACGGCGGCGCCCGCGGCCCGGACCGCCGCCGCCGCGCCGTCGATCGCCGCGACCGTCTCCGGTTCCGCGAGATGCCAGAGCGGGGTGCGGCAGAGGCCGATCCGGGGCGGCCGGGCGAGCGCCGCGATGCCGCCCGGCTCGCGCCCGGTGAGCACGTCGGCCACCAGCGCGACATCCTCCAGCGCGCGCGCGTGCAGCCCGATGGTATCGAGGCTCTCGGCGGCGAACTTGATGCCGGCGCGGTTGAAGGTGCCGAAGCTCGGCTTGAACCCGACGATGCCGCAAAAGGACGACGGGCGCAGCACCGAGCCGCCGGTCTGGGTGCCGAGCGCCACCGGCACCATGAAATCGGCGACCCCGGCGGCCGAGCCCTGGGACGACCCGCCCGGGGTGCGCGCCGCATCGTGCGGGTTGGTCGTGGGCCCGGGATGGGTGCCGGCGAACTCGGCGGTGACGGTCTTGCCGAGGATCACCGCGCCGGCGGCGCGCAGGATCGCCACCGCAGCGGCGTCGGCCGCCGGACGGTGCCCCCGGTAGATCGGCGAGCCCATCTGCGTCGGCATGTCGGCGGTATCGAAGATGTCCTTGACGCCGACCGGCACGCCGTGCAGCGGCCCGAGGGGCCGGGCGGCATCGCGGGCGCGCGCCTCGGCGAGCGCATGGTCGGGATCGAGCCAGGCCCAGGCCCTGACCGTCGCCTCGCGCTCGGCGATGCGCGCGAGGCAGGAAGCGACCGCCTCCTCCGAAGTGGTGCGGCCTTCGGCGATCGCGCGCGCGGTCTCGGCGGCGCCGGCGGGCATCAGCCGTCGCGGAACGCGTCCATCAGCGGCTTCTGCTGGCCGCCGTCGATCTCGATCATCGTGCCGTTGACGAAATGCGCCAGCGGCGAGGCGAGATAGGTGACCAAATTGGCGACCTCGTCGCATTCGGCGATGCGGCCGAGCGGGATGGCGCGCGGGGCGAGCCGGTCGGCCTCCTCGTAGGTGATCTTCATGTCGCGCGACATCGCGCGCACCAGCCCGTCCCAGCGTTCGGTCCTCACCGGTCCCGGGTTGACCGCGCAGACGGTGATGTTCTCGCGCCCGTATTGGGCGGCGATCGACATGGTGAAGTTCTGGCCGGCGGCATTGGCGGCGCCGGGCGCGATCTCCCAGTAGGAGTGCTTGATGCCGTCATTGCCGATCAGGTTGACGATGCGCCCGCCGCCCTGGCTGCGCATATGCGGCACCGCGTAGCGGGTGCAGCGCACATAGCCCATGAATTTGAGCTGCAGCGAGGCCTCCCAATCCGCCTCCGACAGGCCTTCGAGGACGCCGCCGGGGGCGGCGCCGGCGTTGTTGACCAGGATGTCGAGCCGGCCGAAATGCGCGACCGTGCCGTCGATGAACGCCTCGGCGTCCTCCGGCTTGGTCAAATCGGCGGCGATGGACAGGGTTTCCTGGCCGGTGCGCTGCTGGATCGCGGCCGCGGCGTTGTCGAGCCGCTGCTTGTCGCGCGCGCAGATCGCCACCTTGCAGCCCTCGCTCGCCAGGGTCTCGGCGATCGCCCGGCCGATGCCGATGCTGCCCCCCGTGACCGCCGCGATCTTGCCGTCCAGTTGAAGATCCATCTCCGCCTCCTGGTTCCCCGCGCATGCGCGTATGGGCTAGCCTAGCGTGGCGCGGCGAAGATGCAAAACCGGCGGACGGCATGGCGGAAGCGACGATCGGGCGGGCGCTGAAGCGGCGCGAGGACAAGCGGCTGCTGCGCGGCGGGGCGTGCTTCGTCGACGATTTCCAGCCCCCCGGGACCGCCCATATGGCGATCCTGAGGAGCCCCTTCGCGCACGCCCGAATCCGTTCGGTGGCGCTCGCCGGCGCGCGCGCCGCGCCCGGAGTGATCGATGCCTTCTCGGGCGCCGATCTCGACCGCCCGCTGCCGCAGATCCCGTTCCGCCTCGCCGGGCTCGCCGGGTTCGACCGCTTCCTGCAACCGCCGATCGCGACGACCAAGGCGCGCTTCGCCGGCGAGCCGGTCGCCGTCGTGGTCGCCGCCGACCGCTACGCCGCCGAGGACGCGCTGGCCCGCATCGAAGTCGATTACGACCCTCTCCCCGTGGTGGCCGATCCGGCGAGTGCGGCGGAGGCGGCGACGCTGGTGCACGAGGAGGCGGGCGGCAATGTCGCCATCCGCTACACCGTCGGGCGCGGCGATGCCGATGCCGCCTTCGCCGCCGCGCCCTACCGGCGCGGCGAGCGCTTCCGCACCCACCGCCAGACCGCTTTGCCGCTGGAGACCCGCGGGCTGGTCGGCGATTTCGCGGGCGGACGATCGCTCAGGCTCTGGGGGGCGGCCAAGGTCACCCATTTCAACAAGCGCGCGCTCGCCGCCGCGTTTGCGCTGCCCGAGGCGGCGGTCGAGCTGATCGCGCTCGATGTCGGCGGCGGCTTCGGGGTGCGCGGCGAGCTCTACCCGGAAGACTATCTGGTGCCGATCGCGAGCCGCCGAGCCGGCCGCCCGGTCAAGTGGATCGAGGACCGCCAGGAACATCTGATGGCGGCCAACCATTCGCGCGACATCGCGTGTTCGCTGGAGATCGCCGCCGAGCGCGACGGCACCATCCTCGCCTTGCGCGGCCGGGTGCTCGCCGATCTCGGCGCCTATGCGCGGACCAATGGCGGCATCGTGCCGGTGCGCACGGTGCAGTTCCTCCCCGGCCCCTACCGGATCCCCAATTTTTCCTGCGACGCCGAGATCGTGGTGACCAACCGCACGCCGACCGGCACCTATCGCGGCCCCGGCCGGTTCGAGGCCAATTTCTTCCGCGAGCGGCTGATCGACCTGATGGCGGCGGATCTCGGGCTCGACCCGGCGGCGGTGCGGCTGGCCAACCTGCTCGGCCCGGACGAGCTCCCCTTCGCCATCGGCGAGCTGGTGCCGGGGGATGCCGATACCGCCTATGGAGCGGGCGACTACCCGGCGGCGCTCGCCCGGCTGCTCGACGAGGCGGGCTACGAGTCCTGGCGCAGCCGCCAGGGGGAGACCGGCGCCGACGGCAGGCGTCACGGGCTCGGCATCGCCTGTTTCGTCGAGAGCAGCGCCGCCGGGCCGCCCGAGCACGCAAGCATCGCCGCCGACGAGCGCGGCGGCATCGAATTGCGCGTCGGCGCGTCCTCCTTCGGCCAGGGGGTGGAGACCGGGATGGCGCAGATCGCCGCCGAGGCGCTCGAAATCCCGCCCGACGGGATCGTCGTCCGCCACGGCACCACCAGCCTGCTGCCCGACGGCAGCGGCAGCTATCACAGCCGCACCACGGTGATGGCGGGGAACGCGGTCGCCCTGGCCGCGGCCGCGTTCCGGGCGCGCTGCATGGCGCTGGCGGCTTTGCGCTGGAACGCCGAGGCCGACAGCCTCGCCTGGCGCGACGGTTGCGTCGCGCTTGCCGGCGGCGCGCCCGGCGAGGCCATCGGCATCGCGTCCCTCGCCGCCTACGCGCGGTCGCGCGGCGAGGCGCTCGAGGCATCGGCCCGGTTCGACAACCGGGGCCAGGCCGCCTGGAGCGCGGGCGCGCATGCCGCGCATGTCGCGATCGACGTCGGGACCGGCGAGGTGGCGGTGCTCGGCTACCATCTGGTCGAGGAGCTCGGCCGGGTGCTCAACCCGATGCTGGTCGAGGGCCAGGCCGTCGGCGCGGCGGTGCAGGGGATCGGCGGCGCCCTGTTCGACCGCATCCGCCACGACGCGGCGGGCCAGCTGCTGACCGCCAGCCTCGCCGACTACCCGGTGCCGGCGCCCGCCGAAATGCCGCGCATCGCCGCGCTCGCGCTGGAAACCCATCCGGCGGCGTCCAACCCGCTCGGCTTCAAGGGCGCGGGGGAGGGCGGCATCGTCGCCGCCGGCGCCGCCATCGCCAACGCGATCGCCCAGGCGCTCGGGCGATCCGGCGCCGGGCCGACCGAGCTGCCGGCGTCGCCCGGCGACATTCTCCGCCTGCTGGAGGACGGCGAGGCAGCGCCTACGGAATCAGGCGGTAGCCGCCGCTCTCGGTGACCAGGATGACGGCGTGCGACGGGTCGCGCTCGATCTTCTGGCGCAGCCGGTAGACATGGGTCTCCAGCGTGTGGGTGGTGACCCCGGAATTGTAGCCCCAGACCTCGTTCAGCAGCACGTCGCGCGCGACCACGTTGGGCCCGGCGCGCAGCAGGAATTTGAGGATCGCCGATTCCTTCTCGGTGAGGCGGATCTTCTCGTCCCGCTCGCCGTCGATCAGCAGCTTGGCGCCCGAGCGGAAGGAGAACGGGCCGATGACGAAGACCGCGTCCTCGCTGCGCTCGTGCTGGCGCAGCTGCGCGCGCATGCGGGCGAGCAGCACGCCGAGCTTGAACGGCTTGCCGACATAGTCGTTGGCGCCCGATTCGAGGCCGAGAATGGCGTCGGCGTCGCTCGACGCGGCGGTCAGCATGATCACCGGCGCGCGGATGTCCGACTGGCGCAGGCGCCGGCAGACCTCGCGCCCGTCGGTATCGGGCAGGCCGACATCGAGCAGGATCAGGTCGAAATGGCCGGACCTGGCGGCCTCCAGCGCCGCCGCGCCGTCGCCGACGGCTACGGTTTCGAACTCGCCGTCGATCTCAAGCTGCTCCGCGAGGGTCTGGCGCAGCACTTCGTCGTCGTCGACCAGCAGGATCTTCTTGCTTTGCCTCGCCATCCAGCAGCACCCCTCCAAAACCTGTGCTCGGGCGCCCGATCTGCAAACCGGCCTCTCATTGCCCGGCGCCGCGAAGTGGGGCGGCATTCCGCGCCTGCTGTGAGGCCGGAGCCTCACAATCTAAGGTAGCCCAGTCGCTGCAGATTGTCATATGCTGTGCATGGGCGGAAAACATACATTTGCGGCATAGTGTCGCGACCGGCGAATCGCGCGACGGTTGTATTGGCCGCCGCCGGCTCTCCCCGGCGGAACCAAGTGCCCTGTTGCGGCACCCGCCGCCGGCGGGGTAACAAGCGGTCATGACGCTTCGGGTGGCAGGCGACGGCACGGCGGTCTGGCGCGGACGGGAGCTGCGCTGCGCCGTGGGGCGCGCCGGCATCGCCGCGCGCAAGGCGGAGGGCGACGGGGCGACCCCGGCCGGCCGCTTCCCGCTGCGCCGCGTGCTCTACCGCGCCGACCGCATCGGGACGCCGCGCACCGGGCTTCCCTGCGCCGCCATCGCGCCGGCGGATTGCTGGTGCGACGCGCCGGGGGATGCGCATTACAACCGGGCCGTCCGCCACCCCTACAAGGCGCGCGCGGAACCTCTGTGGCGCGCGGATGCGTGCTACGACCTGCTCGCGGTGATCGGCTTCAACGACGACCCGGTGGTCGATCGCGGCGGCAGCGCGATCTTCCTCCACGTGGCCCGGCCGGGCTATGCGCCGACCGAGGGCTGCGTCGCGCTCGCGCTCGGCGACCTGTGCGCCGTCCTCGCCGGCTGGCGGCCGGAAGACCGGATCGAGATCGTCCGGGCGCCTCCGCCGCCATAGGGATTCCCTATCCCGACCGCGAGACGAAAATATTGGCGGCCCGGCCGCCCCCGCCCCAACTCGAATCGTGAAGGTCCCTGTCGAACCGGGAGCGATCCGATGACAGACAAGAGAACCCGCCTCGTAGGACTTTTCGTTGCGATCCACCGCATCCTGGCCAGGCGCGCGGCGCGGGCCGGCGGCCGAGGCTCCGCCAGTTGATCCGGGCGGCGCGCCGGGCCGGGGCGCAAGGGAGGACGCCATGCACGAACTCGCGACCCTGCGCGCGGAAAACGTCATCCGGGTCCCCGCGCGGTACGAGATCTGCCTGTTCGAGGCGGCGCTGTGGGCCGCCCCCGGCCCGGCCGCGCCTGCAATGCGGCCCGCCTTTACCGCGGGCGGCTTCCCGATGCCGCAGATCCGGCGCGACACCATGCTCATCGTCGACGCCGGCATGGCGCTGCCGCCGGTGGGCGGCTATGTCGAGGAGGCCGGGCGCAACCGCGATATCGACGGCTGCTCGGCGACGCTGCTGGTGATGCCGCCGAGGCGGGGCGATCCCTGCGTCAACCATCTGCATATCGCTGCCGGCACCGTGCAGACCGGGCATCGCCACCCGAGCGAGCGGATCGGCATGGTGGTCCGCGGGCGCGGCCTCGCGCATCACGAGGCGGGCCCGCCGATGGTGCTCTACCCCGGAAGGGCGTGGCGGGTCCTCGCCGGCGAGCGCCACCGCTTCGAGACCGGCGGCGAAGCGCTCGACATCCTCGTGTTCCAACCCGACAGCGAATGGGCCGCGGCCGGCGAAGCCCAGCGGATGCCGGACGCGACGATCGTCTGACGCGGCGCGGGCGGGGCCGGTTCAGCCATCCTTCGCGTGCAGGCGATCGAGCTCGGCGAGCACCTCCAGCCCGCGCGCGGGGTCGCCGAGGCCCGCCCGCGCGCGGAACCGCATCTCCGTGTCGTGTTCGGCCAGCGCCCGCACCGACAGCTCCTGCATCAGCTTGTTGAGGCTCACGCCACGCCGCGCGGCCATCGCCGCGAGACGGTCGCGCTGGGCGTCGGGAAGCCGGATCGTCAGGGTCGCCATGTCAGCCGCTCTCCTTCAGCCAGTGGAAAATACTACCCTCATCCCGAGTAGGCCCGCCAGCGCCGTATCGAGGGTCGCCCAGCGCGGCGCGCGCGTCCGCCATGGTCTCGCGGATCGTCAGAATTCGGTCGAAACCGGCGATCCTGAACACCGCGCGGACGGGGCCGGGAAGGGCGCAGAGGACCAGCCTCGCGTCCTGGCGTCGAAGCAGGTTCGCGGTCAGCAGCATGACCCGGAGCCCGGCGCTGCCGATATAGTCGAGCCGCGCCAGATCCAGGATAACGCCCCGGTCGGTGTCGTCGATCGCGTGCCGCAATTCCTCCTCGAATACGGCGGCGTTGGCAATATCCACCCGTCCGGTTACGTCGACAAACAAGACGTCGTCCTGTCGTTCGGTGGTCAAATCCATCGTTTCCCCGCCATGCGGTCCGGCCCGGCCGGCTGAGCGGGAGCCGGAGCGGCGCGCCGCCGACCCGGTCGCCGCCTTGAGGGCGCGGGCGAATTGGAGCGGGCCGAGGCAGGCACCGCCCGCTAAAATCTCTACGATGTATCCCGGGCGCCGGTGTCCGCCCAAACCAGCCATGCCGCCGTCCTCCCAAGCGACTCCATCGGATAACATCGGCAGCGGGCGAACCCTGGCGGCACTTCTTTTATCGGGTCAACCGGGTGACCGAATTCCGGTGCGCGAAACGCAAGGGACGGCAACAGGACAGCAAGCCCCGGCAAGACTGTCGGCGGGCGTCGGTCCAGTATGCCGGCGGGGCATATAAATCGTTGCAATCGGCATAGGTATTTTCGGGATGACAGGTGTTGACGGGATTGGAGCGTAGCGGTTTCAAGTGGAACCGCTCCCCTTGGCTCCCGTCATGGTCGGACGAACCCGTCCCCGCGAAGGCGGGGGCCAGTCATGACGAGGTAAAATCAACCCCGGGCGGAGGAGGACCGGAGACGAAACCGGCTCGCTGCCGGAAAATCGACCGGGCGTTCGAGGACCCGGCGGCGGGTCCCGAACGGGTTTTCGATTCCGAGCTGCGCCTTGGTCAGGCGGCCTCGAGTTTCAGGATCTCGGTTTCCACATAGGTCCGGAATTCGGTGCCCGTGGTAAAGCAGCGGAACCCCGCGGCGCTGGCGAGCGACAATATTTCCGCCGTTTCGTTCAACAGGACGGCCACGGGCTGGGTCAGACCGGGCTGCAGCCCCTCCGGCCATGCCAGGTCGAACACCGCCTTCTGCGCGCCGGTCGCCTCGTCGGCATGGTCGAAGCCCAATTGCCCACGCGGAAGGCGCTGTGTTTCGAGCCAGTCGTTGAGCGCTTCCAGCTCCGCTTCCTCGGTTTCGCTGGCAATCCCCCCCAGCGGAGCCAAATCCGGTTCCGCGATCTCGGGCGAGGGCGCGGAAATCCACCCGGTTTCGCCGTGAAGCAGATCGGCGAAACGCTGAGAAGGATGCAGTGCCTTCAAAATAAGGGAGGTGCTTCGCCGCGCCTACTCACTCTTTAAGGCATTCTCGACCAGATGCAGATACCGTTGTACAAGTAACAGTGTCTCTATCGCATCGTCGTCCACCGGAAGCTTATTCGGGTTATCCTGAATTTCCCGAATCATACGGTCGATCAGAATGGGGAACATCGGCGGCTGCGGAGCGTGCTTATCGAATGTGGGTGCGAGCGCGGCGACTAGCACTGCCGCTCCCGACATGGGAAGAGATGTACGGTCATCACTCATGACAACTCCTTCTTGTCGTGGGTATGGAGCCCCGCCGGTGGCAGCCGGCGGGGCTCTCCTAATCTCGATCGAGACACTCCAGCAGCGGAGCGTAGTTCCGTTTGGTGGTGACTAGGCCGAGATCGTCACCCGGTCTTTCCTTGAGACCAATCTGGATCGTGTCTGCGATGGCCTTCGCTCCCGGTGAATTGCTTTGAAGAGTCGTCGGGTTCGGATAGGTGATTCCCGATATGGAGGACTTCCAGATGGTGATGCTCGCTATGTGCTCTCCTTCGGCGATAAGGGGAATGGTCACGATCTTCTTCCCGCACGTGATTGAGCGGGACAGGCCGATAGCCCTTGACCGGGCCCTTGATCTCGCCCGGAGCTGCACTTCTTCTTCGATCCGTTCCTCCAGTGTTTTGGCGAACGGGTTGTCGGGACTGTATTTCTTGTGGTCTTGAGCGGTGGCGGTGCTAGACCCGATGACGAGAGCGACCGCAACGGCTCTAGCGATCCCGAACATTTCGGTTCCCCTTCTATCCGTTGACGAAGTACGACAATGGACTTGGCTCTAGGCGAGCAGGGAGGCACCGCATGAGCAAGCAGCCGCCCGCGACGGACGCAACGCCGGAGGCCTTGGTTCGGGCGCTGGCACGGCTTGGGCCTAGTTCGGACGGTCAGCGTCCCTCTCCACCAGACTCTGATACAGAAGCGTCTCATGGCGGATCCACCGAATCCGGGAAAGCTCCTCAAAGAACTGGGGCGTCAGGTCGGTTCCGACCAACCGCTCCGCCCGAAAGTCTAAATGTTCCAACAAGCGGGCGAATGATGCCGGATCGTCTTGCTCGCCAGATGATCGCGGAGATAGAGGATGCGTTTCGGGAACGTCGCGTACCGAATCGGGATCTAGAATGCTTCCAATGGTCGCGGCAATGAATGTGGCCACCGCTTCGCGGCTGAACTCAGGCTCCATGACGGCACTTCCCGTACCCCGTTTGAGACCGGATGGTCGCGATCCGTCAGGCCGCCGTCAACCTTTGTCTACAATCCCCAAAAAATTGGTTCGGTATTCACGTCCTTGCGGTCTACTGCACAGGACCGGCCCTGTTATCCGTCAGCATTAACTTCTATTTTAGCGCGCTCTTTTCCGTGATCGGCGATACCCTGGCCGACGACGTAGGCCATGATCGGAGACAGAATCGGCATGAGTTCGTCTGTCGTGACATCCCAGCCGAGCTTCGCCCCGCCTGCGACTATTGCTGCAGCGATGGCGGTCAGAGCTTTCTTGGACCTTGCAAGGTCGCAGATAGCATTCCACATCGGGTGTTCCTTTCTGAGAATAAATGGTTGGTAAGCTGTATTGCTCGCCAAAATATTTCATCCTTGACGCGAGAGGTCAGGGGCATCGTTTGGGTGGAACCGCCAAGGCTGCCTCGGAGAGGATTGTCGAAATTGTTCTGGCTCGGAACATGGGAGAAGGGCCTGAGCCGAGAGATCTTATGCCTTGCAAGCGGCCCCCTGATAGCGAGCCTCCGGCCGACCTTATCGAGACCGAGGGTTTCACCGTGGAAGTGCTTCATATGGCGTGCTTCGTCGAGTTCTTAGCGTTCAAGTCCGGGGTGGCGAGCATTGAGGAAGTGCCGGGAGAGCGCGGGATGGCCCTTAATACGGATCTTGGTGAGGGAAATCCCTTCCTTGCGAGCCCCACCGAGGTGGTGCGGATGACTCGCCAAATCGACCGGTTCCCCCCCGGCTATCCATACGGATAGTCGCTATTCATCGTCTTGCGTTTTGTCTCGGATGACGGTCGTGCTGGCGGCATCGCGAACGGCGTTCGTGCCCCGTGTGGCGTTGCTCTTCGTCGGATACATCTCGGACGTGGCGACGGGTTCGCCGTTCGACGCGATCACATTAAAATAGAACTGTCCGTCTTTTGACTTTCTAAGTTCGTAGTATGCTTCCGCCATGATCTTTTCCGTAGTAGGAGGGCGGTACACTTGACCAGCTCGCAGAAATTATAGGGTTCCGGCGTTTTCAAAAGCTCGTCTCATGCACTGTCCAAGGTTTCACGAGGCTACACGCGTCCGGCGATCTAGAGATATAATCAAAAGGTACAAAGACATAAATGAAACAAATATACCCGTCTACTATCCGGGGGTAGTAGATGCGTGGTTCGGCTCCATCGTAAGACGCAATGACCGGCGCTGGAAGGCGGCCTAATGTGCTGATTTCCGGGCAGGATGCGGCACCGTGCTCGAAGATCCGGTCGTAGAGCCCGAAGCGGACGTAAAATCCGCCTGGGGGCCGGCTTCCCCGGTGTCGAATTCCTACCGGTTCCGCGGCGTGACGGAGGTTCGGCTTCGGCGCATGTCCGGGTCGGACGGCGCAGCCCTGTCGGCGCGCTGCCTGTCGAGCCGGCAAAGCCCAACGGTTTCACTTTGTAATTTTCAGACAACGGATAGCGAGGACTCGATGACAAGAAAAGTAATTTGCGCGGCCGCCCTGGCCTGTTTCTTCCTGTTCCCCCTGGACCAGGCGCTGGCCCATAGCGGCGGCACCGATGCCCAAGGCTGCCACCGCAACAGCCAAACCGGCGTCCGTCACTGTCACACCTCGAAGAATGACGACAACGACGTCAATTGGGCGGTCGTCGGCGGGGTCGCCGGCGGCGCGCTGCTCCTGTGGCTCCTCGTGAAGTGGCTCGATCGCGACGAGACGGAGGCGGCGGAAGGGCTGCGGCTCATGCCGTATGCGGCCGAAGGGAACCGCATCGGCATCGCCGGCGAATACTCGCTCGGTGGGCCGGGCGCGATCGGCCTCCGCGCCATGACGCCGGAGAAGGGTGGCCGGGGAACCGGCCATGTCGGCGCCTATTGGCGGCTGAAATTCTGATCCGGCACGCGGTCCGCGGCCGCCGCGTCGGCCGATCCGTACCGTAAGCGCCGTCGCGGCCTCATGCCCGGGGATAGCTGGCGGGCGGGATGGATGCGGGCGCATCCGGGGGTTGCCGGATCCCGCTCCGGCGCGGCGGCGCGGCGTCCCTCGATACGGCGCTTGGCGCCTGCTCGGGATGAGGAATCTTTTTGGCCAGCCCCGCCCAACCCTCACCTCGAGCACGCGCTCCTGCCGGTTGGTGCGGTAGCCGGCCACGTCCTGGCCTTCCTTGCACAGACCCCGGTCGCTGAGGCCCGGCATCCGACGAACGCCGGCGGAAATCCACGCACTGTTCGAGGACGTCTCCACCCGCAACCTGCTCTGTTTCGACGGGGAGGCCGTCGGATACGACTGGCGACGAGGGGATATCCCGGAAAATTTGCCGCTCTACGGGGCGTCGATGTCCAAGAGCATGGCCTCCTATCCGCCCGGCCGCGGCGTGCGGGGGTTGCCGGTTCGAGTTCCGGACGCTATTATTACATAGTAAAGAACCGATAACAAAGTAAAACATGTTCGAGCTCCGTGTCGCCGACGAGGTGTGGATCGCCACCGCGCTGCTGCACCGCCAATACCCCGACCGCGAGGACTTTGCGGTGCGCGAGATCGTGCGCCGCGCCGGGGCGGAGCGGGCGACCGGCGCCGAGCCGCTGCGCCCCGGGGTGCAGTCCCATGCCTATCTCCACTGCGTCGCCAACCGGGCGCCCGACCCCGGGCGCTACCGCATGCTGTTCGAGACCGCGAAGGGGCGGCGCCGGCTGTTCCGGCCGGGCGATCCGTGCCACCGGCTGCGCGCCCGCGGCAAGGACGCGCCCGATCCCGGCGCGGTGCCGCCGGCCTATCGCGGGCTGATCGAGTGGTACCGGCGCGACTACGCCCGCGCCGGCAAGGCGGGCGAGGACCCGATCCTGGCGCTGCGCGGGACCGGCCGGGCGGCCTGGGCCGATACCGACGCCGAAGCCTGGCTCGATCGGCTGCGCGGGGACGGGCGGTGAGCCGCATCTTCTGGGACACCCATCTGTTCCTGTATCTGGCCGGGGACGGCGCGCGGGCCGGGCAGGTGGCGTCATTCCGGCGCTGGATGATCGGCCGCGGCGACGCGCTGCTCACCTCCGCGCTGACCCTCGGCGAAGTGCTCGGCGCGGCGGGGGAGGATGCGCAGCACTTCGAACGCGCCATCGCCGCCGCGGCGACGGTGCTCCCCTTCGACGACGACGCGGCGCGGCGCTTCGCCCGGATCCGCCGCGATCCGGCGATCCGGACGGCGGACGCGATCCAGCTCGCTTGCGCGGCGGCCGGAGGCACCGATCTGTTCGTCACCGGCGACGACCGGCTGGCCGGCATGACCGTCCCCGGGATCCAGTTCATCCAGTCGCTCGACCGGGCGGCGCCCTAATGTTTCACGTGAAACATACGTCAACAAGGCTGACCTATGTTTCACGTGAAACATTAGGCAGCACTCCTGACCTATGTTTCACGTGAAACATTAGGCCGGGGTGACATTCCGGGCCTCGCGCCCTAATTTCCGCGCCATGAGCGGGTACGGGCGGATTTACGATGTCGTGGTGGTCGGCGGCGGCCATGCCGGCTGCGAGGCGGCGGCGGCTGCGGCGCGCATGGGCGCGCGGACGGCGCTCGTCACCCACCGGCTCGACCGCATCGGCGAGATGTCCTGCAACCCGGCGATCGGCGGGCTCGGCAAGGGCCATCTGGTGCGCGAGATCGACGCGCTCGACGGGGTGATGGGGCGCGCCATCGACCGCGCCGGGATCCAGTTCCGCATCCTCAATCGGAGCAAGGGGCCGGCGGTGCGGGGGCCGCGCGCCCAGGCCGACCGGGCGCTCTACCGCGCGGCGATGCGGGACCTGCTCGACGGCGAGGCCGGGCTCGACCTGATCGCCGCCGCGGTCGAGGACATCGCGCGGGGGCCGGGCGGGCAGGCGGCGGGCGTGGTGACGGAGACCGGCGAGACCATCCGCGCCGGCGCCGTGGTGCTGACCACCGGCACGTTCCTGCGCGGCACCATCCATATCGGGACCGAGAGCCGCCCGGCCGGGCGGGTCGGCGATGCGCCGGCGATCGGCCTCGCCGAGACGCTGGAGCGCGCCGGGTTCGCGCTCGGCCGGCTGAAGACCGGCACCCCGCCCCGGCTCGACGGGCGCACCATCGACTGGTCCGGGCTCGAACGCCAGCCCGGCGACGACCCGCCGACCCCCTTCTCGACCCTGACCGAGCGGATCGCGACGCCGCAGATCGACTGCCACATCGCCTGGACCGACGAGCGCGTGCATGCGACCATCCGCGCCAATCTCGACCGCTCGCCGATCTATTCCGGGCGCATCCAGGGCGCCGGTCCGCGCTACTGCCCCTCGATCGAGGACAAGGTGGTGCGCTTCGCCGAGCGCGCGCGCCACCAGATCTTCCTCGAACCCGAGGGGCTCGACGACGACACGGTCTATCCCAACGGCATCTCGACCTCGCTGCCGGAGGATGTCCAGGCGCGCTTCGTCCGCCAGATCCCCGGGCTCGAACGCTGCGCCATCCTGCGCCCGGGCTACGCGGTCGAGTACGACTTCGTCGATCCGCGCGAGCTCGCACCCACGCTCGAGACGCTCCGCATCCCCCGCCTGTTCCACGCCGGGCAGATCAACGGCACCACCGGCTACGAGGAGGCGGCGGCGCAGGGGCTCATCGCCGGCGTCAACGCGGCGCTCAGGGCCGGCGGCGGGCGCTTCGTCCTCGACCGGGCGGACGGCTATACCGGGGTGATGATCGACGACCTCATCACCCAGGGCGCGCCCGAGCCCTACCGCATGTTCACCTCGCGCGCCGAATACCGGCTGCTGCTGCGCGCCGACAACGCCGACCGCCGGCTGACCCCGAAGGGGCTGGCGATCGGCTGCGTCGGCGGGGTGCGGGCGCGCGCTTATCGGCAAAAGATGCGGCGTCTGGAGGAGGCGGCCGCGCTGATCGAGACGCTCGAAGCCTCGCCCTCCGAGCTCGCCCGCCACGGCATCGCCGTCGCCAAAGACGGGGAGCGGCGGAGTGCGGCCCGCCTCCTCGGCTACCCCGGACTCGATTGCGCCCGCCTCGCAGCGATCTGGCCCGCCCTCGCGCGGATCGACGCGGCCACCGCCGAGCAGATCGAGATCGAGTGCCGCTATGCCGGCTATCTCGACCGCCAGCAGGCCGATATCGAGATGTTCCGCCGCGACGAGCGGCTGGCGCTGCCGGATGCGCTCGACTACGCGGCGATCGGCGGGCTGTCGGGCGAGGCGACGGAGAAGCTCGCCCGGACCCGGCCGGCGACGATCGGCCAGGCGGCGCGCATCCCCGGCATCACCCCGGCCGCCGTCACCGCGCTGCTCCGCCATGTCCGGCGCCCGCCGGCCGCCGCCTGACCCCCTCAGCGCCGAGGCCTGCGCGGAAGCGCTCGATGTTTCACGTGAAACATTGGCCCGGCTCGAAGCCTATGTGGACCTCCTGCGCCGCTGGCAGCGCCGGCGCAATCTGATCGGCCGCGGCACCGAGCCCGACATCTGGCGCCGCCACATCCTCGATTGCGGCCAGCTCGCGGCGCATCTGCCGGCGGGAACCGGCCGCATCGTCGATCTCGGCTCGGGCGCCGGGCTCCCCGGCATCGTTCTGGCGGTCCTCACCGGGGCCGAGACGGTGCTGGTCGAATCGGACGCCGCCAAGGCGGCCTTCCTCGCCGAAGCGGTGCGCCTGACAGGCGCGCCTTGCGAGATCCGCCGCGCCCGCATCGAGGCGCTCGAGCCCTGGCCGGTCGATGCGATCGCCGCCCGGGCGCTCGCCCCCTTGCCCCGACTCCTCGGCCTTGCCGCCCCCTTCGCCGCCCTCACGCCCGACCGGCCGCCCGTCTGCGTATTCCCCAAGGGCGCGCGCTGGCGCGAGGAATTGACCGATGCGGCCCTGACATGGCATATCTCGGCCCGCGACGCGCCGAGCGCGACCGAGCCCGCGGCGCGGATTCTCATCGTCGAGCGCTTCGCCAGGGTTTAGGGACCGCCACCCGCATGAACGGCGACGGCATGACCGCCCACAAGCCCGCGCCGGGCCGGACCATCGCGATCGCCAACCAGAAGGGCGGCGTCGGCAAGACGACCACCGCGATCAACCTCGCCGCCGCGCTCGCCGCCGTCGGCAAGCGGGTGCTGGTGCTCGACCTCGACCCGCAGGGCAACGCCTCGACCGGGCTCGGCATCGCCCGCGCCGACCGCCCGGCCGGCAGCTACGACGTGCTGTCGGGCAGCGTCGACCTCGCCGCCGTCACCCGCGAGACCGAGATCCCCGGGCTCTGCATCGTGCCCTCGACGGCCGACCTCTCGGGCGCCGAGATCGAGCTCGCCGCCGCGTCCAGGCGGGTCTACCGGCTCGGCGACGCGCTCAAGCGCGCCGGCGCGCTCGCCGCCCATGACTACATCCTGATCGACTGCCCGCCGGCGCTCGGGCTCCTCACCCTCAACGCGCTCGCCGCCGCCGACCGGGTCCTGGTGCCGCTGCAATGCGAGTTCCTCGCCCTCGAAGGGCTGAGCCAGCTGGTCCGCACGGTCGAGCGGGTGCGGGCGAACTACAATCCTGGATTGTATTTCCAGGGCATCGTGCTCACCATGTACGATACCCGCAACCGGCTGAGCGCGCTGGTCGCCGCCGACGTGCGCGGGTTCTTCCGCGACAAGGTCTACGACACGGTGATCCCGCGCAACGTCAAGGTGTCCGAGGCGCCGTCGCACGGCAAGCCGCTGCTGCTCTACGACCACCGCTGCCCCGGCGCCCGGGCCTATATGCACCTTGCGGGCGAGATGCTGAGGCGCGAACAGGGAGGGTCCGCATGACCGAAGACCCCAGATCAAGGCTCGGCCGCGGCCTGTCGGCGCTGTTCGACGACGAGGAGCCCGCCGCCCCGGGCAAGGTCGCCGGCGGGGCGGGGACGCTCCCCATCGCCGATCTCACCCCGGGCCCGTTCCAGCCGCGCCAGGCCTTCGACGACGAGGCGATGGCCGCGCTGATCGATTCGGTCAAGGAGCGCGGGGTGATCCAGCCGCTGATCGTCCGCGCCGACCCCGAGCAGCCCGGGCGCTACCAGATCGTCGCCGGCGAGCGGCGCTGGCGCGCGGCCCAGGCGGCGCAGCTGCACGAGATCCCGGTCGTCATCCAGGAGCTGTCGGACGCGGTCGCGCTCGAGGTCGCGCTGATCGAGAACATCCAGCGCCAGGACCTCACGCCCCTTGAGGAGGCCGAGGGCTACCGCCGGCTGACCGAGGAGTTCCGCCGCACCCAGGAACAGCTGTCGCGCGCGCTCGGCAAGAGCCGCAGCCATATCTCCAACACGCTGCGGCTGATGAACCTGCCGAAGGCGGTCAAGCTGCTGCTCAACACCGGCGCGATCTCGGCCGGGCACGGGCGGGCGCTGCTGAACGCCGCCGACCCGCTCACGATCGCCCGCGAGATCATGCGCCGCGGCCTCACCGTGCGCGAAACCGAGCGCCTGATCGCCGCCGACGGCCGCCCCGCGCCGCGCGGCCCGCGCCCGCGCACCCACAAATCGCACGAGATCGTCCGCTTCGAGCACGACCTCTCGGCCATGCTCGGCCTCAAGGTCACCATCACCCCGCGCGGCGAGACCGGCGACCTGACCATCCGCTACACCTCGCTGGAACAGTTCGACGACCTGATGCGGCGGCTGGGGGACGGCAAGTTTTGGGAGCGGGGTTGATCTTTCATATTCTCTAACCCATTGTTTTGACCCGATTATATCGTAGTCGGCGTCGCTAGTGAGGAGCCCCGTATGAGCGTGACAAACGCCACGCCGGTCGCCCAGTTCATTCAGGATCCGCAGGGAGCCGGGAGGATGAACGAAATCGAAATGGTCAATCTTAAGATTTACGACCATAAAAATTGCATCTGTCAGGCTTAGTGATTAAGATTTTCATTCTGAATGCGCCGGCCAAGCGATTCCTGCCACAGTCTCCAAATGCCGACGGTCACAGCGACGAGATGAAGGGGAAATTGTATGGACGAGCAAGAATTTTCCACAGTCAAGGTTGAGCCGACAAAAGAACTTTTTGTGTACATTTTAACGAGGGATATTGCTCACGATGCGGCTATTATAGAACTTCTCGACAATTCGGTTGATGGTGCAAGACGAGTTGCCGAAAATCCAGAGGAACTGTCCACGTTCCAAGTGGACATAGAATTCGACAATACAAAATTTGTAATTGAAGACAATTGTGGCGGCATTCCTCTTAATGTTGCTCGCGAATATGCATTTCGTTTTGGTCGCGCTGAGGGGATGCAACCTATACCCGGCTCAATTGGTCAGTTCGGGGTAGGAATGAAGAGAGCACTGTTTAGCTTTGGAAAAAAATATATTGTTGAATCGGCGACGGAAGAAAATTGGTTTCGTGTTGAAATCAGGTTAGATGATTGGATGCAGGACAAAAGCAAATGGGATTTTGTTCTTGCCGATTATGGAGAGTTTAACGACGGTAAGCCCGTTGGGACACGAATTGTTGTAACCGATCTTTTTGAAGACGTTGCACGACAGTTCGGATTAGACCGTTTCCGCATACGTATCGAAAACGAAATCCAGAGGAAACACAGCTTTTTTATTGACAAGGGGCTTGCGGTACGTGTTGCTGGATCGACAATCCCGAGCGAACGCTGGCAACTAATTTCAAACGACCAATTTTCCCCAGGATACTTAAAGAGGGAATATAATGATGCTGACGCGCCCGTACATGCACGAGTATACGTAGGGTTAAATCGATCCAATCCGACTGAGGCCGGGTGGTATGTAATATGCAACGGCCGGCTGGTTCTCGGTGCAGATAAGTCTGATAAAACGGGCTGGGGTTGGCAGACGCCGGAAATGGACGCGGCTTCCGGATCGCCACGTTACCACAATCAGTTTGCCCGATTCCGTGGATACATTCTCTTTGATAGCGATAATGCGGGCCACCTTCCTTGGAACACGACGAAAACCGACATCGATGCCGATAACTCTATATGGCTAGATGCCCGGGAAACAATCTCCTCTGTGATGCGTCCCGTCATTGACTTTTTGAACTTGGTCGACCGTGAAAGCGATCTACAGAACTCGGAACGCATACTCACAGCTGCAATGCTAGAAGCAGGCACAATCGCTATCTCAGACATAAGACAGGAACAAGAGTTTAGTTTCCCGGAGACGCCCCGGCCACCTCGGCCGACTACCGTCAGCATTCAATTTCACAAGGAGAAAGAACGCGTGGAAGAACTAGGGGAGGCTATGGGGACTGACTCCGCGCGCGCCACTGGTGACGCAGCATTTGAAGACGCCTATCTCCGTTATGTAGAAGACGCATAGGGCAGGTATAATGGCACCGAGTTATCGTTTGATCGATTACCGACTACGACCTTCGAAACATGCGGAGCGCCTCATGCTCTGCGAGGCGTTCCAGCATTTAAGATTTCACTTGCTGAAAGACTATCAGTACGTGGGGCTAGGTTCCATCTTTTTCACCGACTTTCGGCTTGTGCACCGTACTCTTGGAATTTCGCGAATGACTAGTATAGAAAAAGTTGGAAGTCACAGGGAGCGTTTTGAATGGAACAAGCCGTATGCAGCAATTAACCTACTTTTTGGAACCACAGGGCAGCATCTTCCGAGGATCGACTTTTCCAAACCCACAATAATCTGGCTTGACTACGAAGACCCTTTGTTAGGTTCAGCCATAAGCGATATTAGAACTGTCGCGCATACCGCTTCACACGGTTCAGTCTTGGTAGTGACAGTCAACGCTCAGCCGCGACAAGCCAATGACGACGGATCTAAAATGCTAGAACAGATTCGGGTAGAACTGGGTAACGATAGAATTTCTCCAAATATGAAACCGAATAGCTTATGGGGATGGGGTCTTGCCAATCTATACCGGACGCTGGTGGATAACGAAATTCGAGATACCCTCTCTACCGCAAACGGGGTTCGAAAGCCAACGGATAAACTTAGCTATGAGCAACTATTCAATTTTCAATACGAAGACGGCGCTCGAATGGTGACATTCGGAGGTGTGTTTTTTGAGGATGCAAAGCGTGATGAATTTGAAGCTTGCGCCTTTAATCGTCTAAGGTTCGTTCGCAATGGTGCTACGCCGCTTCGCATTTTGACACCCAAGTTGACATCGCGAGAGGTCGCACATTTGGAGCGCCAGCTTCCGTTGGTCGAGGGGTCGGATCTGGACTTTCAATCTATGCCGAAAAAGGACGCCCTTGAATATTGCAATTTATATCGTTACTTGCCCACATTTTTGCCTGTGGAGCTGTTATAAAGTCACTAGTAAGAGAGATCTGTACCGGAACCAAGAAAACAGTATTTGGTTCTATTTATGCCGCAACATCGGTCGGATGAGAAATCACCAATCCTCAGAAACTCGTTGAAATATTATGCAAGTTCGAACTTCCCTGATCTTATCCCAAGATTGCCTTTGCCGTGAAATTTCTTCTCATTTGGAGCCCGATAAATATTTAGCCCCTAAGCATAGAACACTTGCTCGCCTAGGCGCTCGCGCTCTATGTCGATCTGTTTGCGCTTACTTGCGCTGCTCTTCGTAGTGCGACGGCTGGGCGGCGGATCGACCTCGAAGTGTCTCGCGGCCGAAGAGAGATCGAGGGACAGAAGCGTAGGATTCCCCAGCGCTACAGCGTCTTTCGGCCGAGTCGGAGTTAGCCCGAGTGTTTCGATTACCTTTTGGGCGATTGCCCTTGCGAATGGTGGTGGCACCGCGTTACCAATCTGACGCGCACCATGCCAATTCGTTACATGGAAACGAAACCAGTCCGGGAATCCATGTAACCGAGCCATCTCACGCACAGTTACACAGCGTTTGTATCTGTAATGTATTGGGCGAGGGCTGGTGAACGCTCCGCGTGCTCCGTCAGTGCCGGCACGTAGCGTATTTGAAACTCCCGACTCGGGAAGCCTAAAGAACCGGCTGACAGGTTCGACAGTACCTTGTTCCGTCTGGCGAAATCGTTGTCGCGATATATCGGTGTGTCCTGTACGGGCGCTCGAAGTCAGCACAGCGGGAGCCCATTCGCGCACATCGCCGTAGTGCCAGGAATCGTTCAAGCGGCACCGCAATCCAGCTGCGTAGGCCGAAGGCTTACCAAAACGGGTCGTTTTCACAGAGTCCGAACCGGCCAGCGCGTGGAAGCCGTCGGCATCGGGGAGGTCGCCGAGCGCGTCGGCGCAGGTCGGCCCGTCGGGGAGGCCGTCGATGCGCCGTTTCTTGCCCGCGATGTTCGTCTTCGGCGTCGGATAGTCGGGCAGGGCCTCGCCCTTTTGCGCGCCGAGCAGGATCAGGCGTTCGCGATGCTGGGGCACGGCGAAGTTGCCGGCGTTGAGGACGCGCCAAGGCACCCGCACGTCGTAGCCGACTTCGGAAAATTCCTCGACCAGCTCGTCGAGGAACGCGCGGTGCCGGCCCACCGTAAGACCTTTCACGTTCTCGAACACGAAGGTCCGGGCGTCGAGCTCCGCCACGATGCGGACGAATTCGCGCACCAGCCGGTTGCGCGGGTCGTCGAGAACCCGATGGCCGATCAGCGAAAACCCCTGGCAGGGAGCGCCGCCGAAGACGCAGTCGACCCGGCGCCCGCCGATACCGGCCGCCTGGGCGATGTCCTTGCCCGAGAGGGTTTCGATCGGGTGGGGGATAACCGCCGTCTTCGGGAAGTTGTATTTGTGGACGGCGCAGTGAACCGGATCGATCTCGACCGCCGCGGCCACGTCGAAACCGGCCTGCTCGAAGCCGAGGCTCAGACCGCCGGCGCCGGCGAAAAGGTCGATTCCGATGGGCCTCATGGCGCGGAGGCTCTTTTCTCGTTGCCGTTCGGTGCGATCCTAGCACGCTCCACACTAGATGTCGATCGCGTTTCCCGGTTACCCACAAAATCTTGTAGGCGCTCGGCGAGCGCATCGAGGTCGACGGTCTCGCACTGCCAAATCGTCATCACGCTCCATCCCAGCGAACGCAGTTGTTCTTCTTTTGTTCTATCACGCTCCCGGTTTTTGTCAACCTTGGGTTGCCAGTAATCGAGCCGCGACTTGGGCAGGCGCCCCTTCGGGCAGCCGTGGCCGTGCCAGAAACAGCCATGCACGAAGATCGCCTTGCGCCGGGAAATAAAGGCGATATCGGGTTTGCCGGGGAGATCCTTGCGGTGCAGCCGGTAGCGATAGCCCATGCCGTGCAGGAGCCGGCGCACCGCCAGTTCCGGCCCGGTGTTCTTGCTCTTGACCGACTGCATGATGCGCCGGCGCTGTTCCGGGGTGCGGGTGTCCATCGCGACAAATCTTCCGCCGGCCGGTTTCCGTGCTGAAATGCGACGATATCTGTACAGGCTTTCGCGCCCCTGGGCGAGGCCGATCGCCGGTCGGCGGAGACGGCTTTGCGGCTCGCGCGCGCTTTCGGCACCGATGCGCGGAGCTGGATGAACCTCCAGCGGAACTACGCGCTCGAACGCGCGGCGCGGGACAAGGCTGCGGCGCTCGACGCCATCCGTCCGCGCCAGGCGGGGTGAGCGCGCGGCGGGTCCCTCGATACGGCCCCTTCGACAGGCTCAGGGCAGGCTCTTCGGGCCTGCTCGGGATGAGGAAATTTTGCCCCGCCCCCGCCCCCGCTACCGCGCCGCCGTCCGCTCCCGGATGCGCTTCCCGAGGCGGGCGGCCAGCGCCCACCCTTCGATGAGATCGCCGGTGCTCATCCCGCGCCGGATGATGGTCAGGTTATCCTTGGCGGTCTCGTTGCCCTGTCCGGCGGCGAGGCCGGTCCAGGCATAGGCCCGCGCGTCGTCCCGCTCGACGCCGTTGCCATTGGCGTAGAGGGCGCCGAGATTGATCTGGGCTAATGTATCTCCCTGCTCGGCCGCCTTGCGGAACCAGCCGGCGGCCTGGCGGGCGTCCTTCGACACGATGTCGCCCTCGAAATAGATAAGCCCCATCCGGAACTGGGCGTCGGCATGCCCCTTGCCCGCCCGCTCGACCACGGCGAACAAATCCTCGGCGGGGGCCGGCGCCGGCGCCTGAACCAGGACCGCCAGGATCGGGATGAGAAGCGCCCGCCTGCCACGTCTCGCCATGCCGCAACCTCCCGCAAGAAAACCCGGTACGGGTGATAACCTTTTCGGGACCTCTATTATAAGCTGATTCGGTGGGGCGCCCGCCTTTGTCTCCGCCGGAGCGCATCCAGCGCCCGGCGCTACTCAGGGTGAGGGATTCTTGATCCTCATCCCGAGTAGGCGCGCCAGCGCCGTATCGAGGGACGCCCCCTAGAACCGGTAGCGGACGCCGATTTCGAGGAAGTGGACCCGCAAGCCGCTCGCCACCTTGACGGTGCCCGCGGCGTTCTTGGCGTCGAACTCGAGGTCGTTGGCGGTCTGGAACCGATAGCCCGCCTGGAGGGTGACGTTGTCGTTGAGCCGGTACCCCACCCCGGCGCCGAAATGGTAGGCGAGCACGGTGTCGGTCGTCGAGATTTCCGGCACGTCGTTCAGCGGAACCCCAGGAGGCGGCGGCTGAGGCGAGGCCGCCAGGATGGCGCGGAACAGGGCGTTGGAGTCGTAGTCCAAGTCGCCCTGGTCGACCCGGATGAAGCCGAGCCCGCCGCCGATATACGGGATCCAGTCGGACCCCGTGTCGATGTCGTACCAGACACTCGCGAAGCCGCCGAGCTGGTCGGCGGTGCCGGATATCGGGACGTCCACCTTGCCGACGCCGGGAGCGTCGGTATAGGTCACTTTGGAGACCTCCGCCCTGGCGAAGAACATCTCGCCCTCGACGCGGAGTCCCCCGCCGAACTCGTAGCCCACCACGCCGGCGACCTTGAACCCGGTATCGTATTCGGAGGTGGACTTGGCCTTGTAGGGCTGGGGCGGGACTGGAGAGAATGGTGACTGGCTCCCCGTCGTCGTCGAGTCCGTGTCGTCGATGAACATCACCGGGACGTTCAGCCCGACATAGAATTTGCCGTCCTGCGCGCGCGCGTCCGGCGCCGCCGCGAGCGCCGCCGCGAGACCGAGCGCCAATACCAGCGCGGCCGTCCCCCGGCCGGTCGCTGTCCGAGCGAAAATACGTCCCATGCCGTACTCCTCCCGTCCGGTGGCTCTTGGCGTGTGTTCACGCGTTCGTGAGCCTACCAGCCATGCCGGGAATCGGCCAACACCCAACCGGGGCGGCGTATCGTCCGAAATCGCGGCCCTCACCCGGCGGCGGTTGCCGCCCGGGCGCGAAGCTCCGAGCGCAGCAGCTTGCCGTTGACGGTCTTCGGCAATGCGTCGAGGAAATCGATGGCGCGCGGATACATGTAGGGCGCAGCGGTCGCCTTGACATGCGCCTGGAGCGCCGCCGCCAGGCCCTCCCCCGCCGCGTGGCCCGGCGCGGCGACGACATAGGCCTTGACGATCGCATCGCGCACGCCGGTGGGATCGGGCGCCGGCACGCAGGCGCATTCGAGCACCGCCTCGTGGCGCAGCAGCGCCGTCTCCACCTCGATCGGCGAGATGTTGTAGCCGGCCGAGACGATCATGTCGTCATGCCGCCCGACATAATGGAAGAAGCCGTCCGAATCCCTGGTGACCAGATCGGGAAAGACGTTCCAGCCGCCTCGGACCAGCTCGCGCTGGCGCTCCGGGTTGCGCCAGTAGACGGTGCCGGTGCAGCCCCGGACCGCCATCAGCCCGCGCTCGCCGTCGGCCAGCGGGGCGAGGGTATCGGGGTCCAGCACCGCGACCTCGTAGCCGGGGGCGGCGCGGCCCAGCGTCCCCGACCGCGCCTCGCGGCCGGGCTCGCTGGTGGCGATGAAGCAGTGGAACATCTCGGTGGTGCCGATGAACTGCTCCAGCACCAGCCCGCTGGCGGCGCGCCACAGCGACTCGGTCTCGGGCGACAGCGGCTCGCCGCCGGTCATCGAGCGCCGCAGGCTGGCCAGCCGGTCCGGCTCGAGCGCCGCCGCCATCAGCCGGTAATAGGAGACCACGGCCGAGAACAGGGTGACGCCGTAAAGCTCGATCGCCGCGAGCGACGCCGCCACCGACTTGTCGGGCTCCAGCACCGCGGCCGAGCCGAAGCGGGCCGGGAAGACCACGCTCAGCCCGTAGCCGAGCGCGAACGGAACCGAAGGCGGGCCGCCGATCACGTCGTCCGGGGTCGGGCCGATGCAATGCTTCCAGTAGGAATCGGCGGCGGCGATCATGTCGCGGTGGCAATGGCAGGTCCCCTTGGGCCGCCCGGTCGAGCCCGAGGTGTAGAGGATCAGGGTGAGCGCCTCCGCCTCGCTGTCGAAATACTCCGGCGCGGGCGCCGTCTCCGGCAGCAGCGCGGCGAGCGAGGGGGCATCGCCGTCGACCGTCGCCAGCGTCACGCCCGAAGTCAGGGCGACCGCCGCCGTCATCTCGTCGCCGAGGGCGGCGCTGGTCAGGGCGAATCTTGCGCCCGAATCCTCGATCCGCCAGGCGAGGTCGGCGGCGCGGAGCTGGACATAGGTCGGGATCGGCACCGCGCCGATGGCATGCAGGGCGAACAGCACATAGACCAGGTTCGGGGTATCGGCGATGCGCACCACGACGCGGTCTCCCGGGGCGACGCCGAGCGCGCGCATCGCCGCCGCGTGGCGGTGGACGGATGCGTGCAGCGCGCGGTAGTCGATCGCCTCGCCCCGGTGGAAATAGGCAATTCGCCCGCCCCAGCCGGACTCGAGCGCGCCTTCGAGCAGGATTTCGGCCACGTTCATGCGGGCGGGGTAGTCGAGCCCCAGGTCGAAACGGAGGTCGGGGCGCGCGTCCTCGGGGCAGAGGTCGCGGTATTTGTTCATCCGGGCTATGCGCGGCCGAGCGTATCCATCAGCCTTCCGTAGCCCGGCACCGGATCGCGGATATCCAGCCGCTTGAGGCTGTGCCAGACCATCGCCTGGTTGCTGGTGACCACCGGCTTGCCGAGGTCGCGTTCGAGCGGCTCGATCGCCTCGGCGGCGCGGATCGCGGTGCAGGAGATGAAATAGGCGTCGGCGGCCTCGTCGCGCTGGCGCCTCACCCGGCGGTACCACTCGCCGGGCTCGACCGCGATCATCCGGGTGCCGCTGCCCGAGATGCCCATCCCGGTCTCGCTCAGGACCGAGATCTGGTGGCTCTCCAGATAGGCGATCTCGCGGTCGTTGGTCGCCTGGGTATAGGGGGTGGTGAGCGCGATCCGGCGCACCTCCAGCGTGTCGAAGGCGTCCAGCACCGCCTTGGACGTAGACGTCGCGGGGGTTCCGGTCTTCTTCTCGATGCGCTCGATGATCTCGTCGTCGAAGCCGTTGCGGAACATCGACGCCGCGGTGCAGTGGAAGACGATCAGGTCGACCTCGGCGTCGGCGAGCAGGCTCGCGCCCTCCTCCACCCCCTCGGCCATCCCGATGATGTCCGCGTCGGTCGAGCCGGAAAGCCGGAGCCGCGTGGTGTGGACCGAAACCCCGTCCGGCGTTATCGCCTGGACCAGCGGTTCGGCGGCGGAATTGACCGAGGGCAGCAGCATGCCGATGCGGGCGCGCCAACCGTACATTCGAAGCTCCTTCGTGGGTGCTGCGCCGAGCCTCGCATCTCGCCCGTCATCGGGCAAGCCGCCGCGCGTCGCCGAGGGCGACCGCCGCCAGCCCGGTGACGATCAGGGCGAGGCCGGCGAGGTTGGTCGCCGTCAGCGCCTCGCCGAGGATCGCCGCCGAGGCCAGCATTCCCGCCACCGGGGTCGCGAGGAACATGAGCGAGGCGGTGATCGCCGGCAGCGACCGGGCGATCGCCACGGCGCCGAGGATGGTGAGCGCCGTCGCCACCGGACCGGCATAGAGCAGCAGCCAGAACAGCGTCATCGACCAGCGCACGGTCTCGCCGGCCTCGACCACCAGCGCCAGCGGCGCGGCGACCAAAGTCGCGGCGAGAAGCTGCCAGGGGGCGAGCTCGAACGGGCTCAGCCGCCAGACATGGCGCCGCATGTGCAGGATCGTGATCGACCACACCATCGACGCCGCGACGAGCAGCAAATTGCCGTAGACCGCATCGCCCCTCGACCAGTCGAAGCCGATCGGGTTGAACATCACGGCGAGCCCGCCGAGGCCGAGCGCCAGCCCGGCCGCCTTGAGCCGGGTCAGCCGCTCGCCGAACAGGATAATCGCCGCCGGCGTCACCCAGAGCGGGGTGATGAAGGAAAGGAGCGACGCGCGCCCGGCCTCGGCGAATTCGAGGCCCATGATGGTCATCGCCGGGTAGATCCCCATCATCAGCACGCCGATCGAGAGCACCGCCGGCATGTCGTGGCGTCCCGGCAGCCGCAGCTTGCCCAGTATCGCCAGCGCCGCGAACAGGCAGAGCGCGGTCGAGCCCATGCGGACGCAGCTCAGCCAGACCGGCGGAATCGAGCCCAGCGCGATCTTCAGCAGCGGCCAGTTGACCCCCCAGACCGGCAGGCAGAGCGCCAGCAGCCCGTAGGCGGCGCCGGCGCCGAGCGGCTTGTGGGTCGCCGGTGCGGTCAATAGGGCGTGCCGTCGCGCCGCGTGAAGTGCCTGGCCGGCGCGCCGACCCTCTTGTAGAGGACCAGGTCGTCCTCGCTGTAATGCACCCGGTCGGCCGGCGCCCTTGTGCCGACCTCAATGAACACCGCGTCGCGGCCGGTGCGGTTCTCCAGCCGGTGGCCGTCGCCGCCGCCGGCCGGGAACCCGGCGACGTGGCCGGGGCCGAGCTGCTGTTCGCCCGAATCGCAGACCAGCGTGGGTTCGCCTGAGACGATGTAGATGAACTCGTCCTCGCCGGTATGCCAATGGCGCAGCGCCGAGACCGCCCCCGGCGCGAGCCGGCTCAGATTGACGCCGAACTGGGTCAGCCCGAGCGCCTCGCCGAGCGCCTTGCGGTGCTTGCCGGCGAGCGCCTTGTCCCAGGGCGCGGGGTAGGGCTGGCGCTCCTCCCCCGGCACGGTCGCGGGGTCGAGAGCGGGTGCGCGAAGCTGTTCTGCCATCGGATCTCTCCCTCTATTGCGTCGCCCGCCCTGGTCTAGGCCGGGCGGACGATAACGTTGCCCAGGCGGTCGACGGTGGCGGCGAGGCCGGGGTCGATGAAGGCGGTCGCGTCGTCCTGTTCGAGGATCGCGGGGCCTTCGACCGTCGCGCCGACGGGCAGCGCGATGCGGTCGTAGATCGCCGTCTCGTGCCACCCCCCCTCCCACCAGACGCGCCGCGAACCCCGGCGCGCCGCCTCCAGCGTGGCGTCCGGCGCGGGTCCGAGGAGGGCGAGATCGAATTTGGGCCGGATGCCGATCACCGCCGTCCGCAGCGACAACAGGCGCACGCCGATCCCCTCCAGCACGCGTCCATAGGTCTTGCGGTAGGCGGTGTCGAACGCGGTTCGGATCATCCCGGCGGAGACATCGGTGGCGCCGCCGGCGAGCCGCGCGGGCAGCGGCACCGGCACGGTGTGGGTCTGGCCGATATAGGACATGTCGAGCTCGAAGGCGATTTCGAGGCGCTCCAGCTCGGCCCCCGACCGGCGCAGCAGCGCGAGCCCGCGTTCCGCGGTCTCCGCCATCTCGGCATCGAGCGCCCGGACATCGAGCGCGTCGACCGGCCGGTTGATGGTGTGGACGAAGTCATGGCGCATGTCGGCGATCACGCAGCCGAGCGCGCTGGTCACCCCGGGGAAGCGCGGGATCAGCGCGCTGGCGAGCCCGACCTCGCGGATCAGCGCCCCGACATGCAGCGCGCCGCCGCCGCCGAACGGCATCGCCGCGAAGATTTTCGGGTCGTAGCCGCGCTCGATGGACACCAGCCGGATCGCGCCGGCCATGTTGGAATTGGCGACCTTGACGATCGCCTCGGCGGCCGCCTCGACATCGAGGCCGAGGGGCGCGGCGACATGCTTGCCGATGGCGGCGGCGGCGGCGTCGACATCGAGCCGGTCGAGACCCCCGCCGATCGGCCGGTCGGGGTTGATCCGCCCGAGCGCCAGATTGGCGTCGGTCACCGTCGGCCGGTCGTTGCCGCGCCCGTAGCAGGCCGGGCCGGGATCGGCGCCCGCCGATTCGGGGCCGACGGTCAAATAGCCGCCGCGGTCGACCGCCGCGATGGAGCCGCCGCCGGCCCCGATGGTGGTGATCTCGATCATCGGCGTGCGCACGACGAGGCCGAAATCGATCGCCGTTTGCAGGCAATAGGCGCTCCTGCCCTCGGCGACCAGGGCGACGTCGAAGCTGGTGCCGCCCATGTCGCAGGTGATCACGTTGGCGAACCCCGCGGCCTCGGCGATCCGCGCGCCCGCGATCACCCCCGCGGCGGGTCCCGACAGCGTGGTTCGAACCGGGAGAGAGCGCGCCGTGTCGACCGACATCACCCCGCCATTGGACTGGACGATCAGCAATTCGGCGTCGATCCCCTGGCGCGCGAACCCGGCCTCGACGCCTTCCAGATAGGCGCCGAAGATCGGCTGCAGGCAGACATTGAGCGCCGTCGTCGATGCCCGCTCGAATTCGCGGATTTCGGGCAGGATCAGCGACGAGGCGTTGACATGGGGGTTGGGCCAGACCGCGCGCACCGCCTCCAGCGCGGCGCGCTCGTTGGCGTCGTTGGCATAGGCGTTGATGAAGACGATGCCGACCGCCTCGCAGCCGCGCTGCTTGAGCGCCAGCGCCGCGCGGGTCACCTCGTCGGGATCGACCGGCTTGCGGATGGAGCCGTCGGCGAGCACCCGCTCGTCGACCTCGATCGCCAGGTCGCGGGTCACCACCGGCCGGTAGCTGCCCCACAGCCCCCAGGTATTGGGCCGGTCGCGCCGGCGCATCTCCAGCACGTCGCGGAAGCCGTTCGTGGTGATCAGCCCGGTGCGCGCCGCCTTCCGTTCGAGCAGCGCGTTGGTGCCGACGGTGGTGCCGTGGACCACGGACCCGATGGTCGCGGGCTCGGCAACCGAGGTCGCGATCCCTTGCAGAAACCCCTTGGCGATGTCGTCCCTGACGGACGGCACCTTGCCGATGCCGAACCGCCCCGTCCGCTCGTCGAGCCAGAACACATCGGTAAAGGTCCCGCCGACATCGACGCCGAGGCGCATCCCGCCATTGCCGGTCACGCCGGGAGACGCTCCATTGTGCCGTCGGCGGCGATGGTCACGCGGTAGTCGCGTTCGGCGGCCGCGCCGCTCACCAGCTCGAGCGCGACGTCGCGGGCGATGGCTTCGAGCGGGCGGTCCCCGGGCGGGCCGTAGCCGCCGCCGCCCGGGCTCTCGATGCGGACGCACTGGCCCTTGCGCAGGACGACGCCGGAGAGCTTGGCGGTGCGGTGGGGCGAGTGCTCCCCGTCATCCTGCTGGTAGACGATCCGGTTGGGCGCGCCGGAGCCGCCGCCGAGAATGCCGAAGGCGGGGAATCGCGCGCGCTCGCCGAACACCACGAGATCGGCCTCCTCGGCCAGCATCTCGAACTCGTAGATCGCGCCCAGCCCGCCGCGGTTGCGCCCCGGCCCGCCGCTGTCCTGCCTGAGCCCCCAGCGGGTGACGCAGGCGGGATACGCGGCCTCCAGGATTTCCGCCGGCGGGATGTTGGCCATGCCGATGGGCGCGTTGCCATGGCTCAGCCCGTCGCCCTCCGGGTTGCCGCCGAGCCCGCCGCCGAAAAACGTGAACAGGATGAATTTCGAGCCGTTGTCGCGCTTGCCCGACATCAGCAGCGCGTTGACGGTCGCGAAGCACGCCGCGTTCGCCCGCTCGGGCGCGGCCTTGGCGAGCGCGCCGAAGATCACGTCGATCGTCCGCATGATGTTCTCGGTATAGCCCGAGACCGGCGCCGGCGGTTCGGCGGCGAGGATCGAGCCCTCCGGGATGACGAAGCGGATCGGTTCGAGACAGCCGCCGCTGGTCGGCACCTCGTGGAAGACGTGTTTCAGCGCGACGAAGGAGGCGGCGATCGTGGTCGCGCGCGAGACGTTCAACGGCCCGGCGCAGGCCGGCGCCGAGCGGGAGAAGTCCAGCGTCAGCGTCTCGCCGTCGACGGTGAGGTCGAGCGCCACCTTGAGCGGCTCGTCCGAGCGCCCGTCATTGTCGATATGGTCCTCGAAGGAATAAATTCCGTCGGGGAGCTCGGAAATCAGCGCCCGCATCTGCCGGCTCGCGCGGCGGGAGATCTCCTCCATCGCCGCCGCGACAACGTCGTCGCCGAAGCTGTCGAGCAAATCGTGCAGCCGCGCGGTGCCGAGGTCGAGCGCGCCGAGCTGGGCGTTGAGGTCGCCGTAATTGCTTCGCGGCAGCCGGGCGTTGGCGAGCAGGATGTCGACGATGTCCTGGTTGATCGCGCCGCGATCGGCGAGCTTGACGGGCGGGATACGCACCCCTTCCTGCATGATGTCGGTCGCCGTCGGGTTGTAGTTCCCGGGCACGTTGCCGCCGACATCGAGCCAATGGCCCACCGAGGCGAGGTAGCAGAACAGCTCCCCGTCGCGGAAGATCGGCTTGACCAGCTTGATGTCATTGAGATGGGTGGCGCCGACATAGGGGTCGTTGAGCAAATAGATGTCGCCGTCCTTCGGCCCGCCATCGGCGTTGGCGCGCTCGATCGCGGCCTTGGTGGCGTAGCTCATCGCGCCGATGAAGACCGGCAGCCCCTGCTTGCCCATCGCCACGGTCTCGCCGTCGACGTCATAGACGCCGTGGCTGCCGTCCCTGGCCTCGGCGATCACCGGGCTGAAGGCGGCGCGAAACAGCGTCGCGTCCATCTCGTCGACGAGCTGTTCCAGCCGGCCGCGGATGACGGCGAGGGTGACGGGATCGAGATCGGCGGAGGACATGCGATACCCGAACGCAGGCGTTGCAACGAGAATCGATGATGGCATAGTGCCCCGACCGAGTCATGCCCGCCACCGCCAGGAGAACGCCGGATGGAGATCCGCAAGCTCGTTACCATCGTCGAGGAGACCCGGCGCGAGCTCGGCCGTCCGGTGGAGCCGGCGACCCGCCAGGCCGCGGCGATCGCGGTGATCGTCAACCCCTATGCCGGGGTCTATGACGAAGAGCTCGAAGAGCTCCAGCAAGCGGGCGCCGAGCTCGGCGGTCTGCTGGTGCAGCGCGCGATCGACGCGCTCGGCATCGACGGGGCGTCGGTCAACAGCTACGGCAAGGCGGCGATCGTCGGCGAGCGGGGAGAGCGCGAGCACGCCGCCGCGGTGATGCACCCGCGGATGGGCCGCCCGGTGCGCGAGATCGTCGGGCCGGCGCGCTCGGTCATGCCGTCGACCAAGAAGATCGGCGGGCCGGGCACGGTCATCGATTGCCCGCTGCACCACAAGGACGAAATCTGGACGTTCAGCCATTTCGACGCGATGCAGGTCTCGGTCGCCGACGCCCCGCGCGCCGACGAGATCGTGGTGGTGGTGGCGGTCAGCGATTCGGGCCGGCCCTTCCACCGGGTCGGCGAGGATCTGTCGGTCGCCAACGTGATGTCCAAGAACGAATAGATGGCCCTCATCGCGCCCTTCCGGGCGATCATGCCGGCGCCGGCGCACGCGCAGGCGGTGGCCGCACCCCCTTATGACGTGCTGTCGAGCGCCGAGGCGCGCATCCGCGCCGCCGGCAATCCGCTGAGCTTCCTGCACGTCTCCAAGCCGGAGATCGACCTGCCGGAGGGGGTTTCGGACGACGATCCCGCGGTCTACGCAAAGGCGGCCGAGACCATGGCGCGGCTCAGGGCCGACGGCGTGATCGGCCTCACCGACGAGGCCCATCTCTATGTCTACCGCGCCCGGAAGGACGGCCACAGCCAGACCGGCATTGCCGGCGCGATGCCGATTGCCGCCTATGAGGCGGGCCGCATCCGCAGGCACGAGCTCACCCGCCCCTCCAAGGTCGGCGACCGCGCGCGGCAGATCGCGGCGGTGGGCGCGCATACCGGCCCGGTCATGCTGTCGCACCGCGACGACGCTTCCGTCGCCGCGGCCACGAAGGCGGTCGCCTCGGGACCACCGGCGCTCGAGGCCGAAATCGACGGCGTCAGCCACGCGGTCTGGATCGCCGACGGCGCGGCGGGCGCGTCCCTGGCCGCGGCGATAGAGCGGCTCGAGACCCTCTACATCGCCGACGGACACCACCGTTCGGAGGCCGCTTCCCAAGTCGCCGCGGGCGGCGACGGCGCGTGCTTTCTCGGCGTCAGCTTTCCCGAAAGCGAGATGCGGATCCTCGACTACAACCGGGTGGTGCGCGACCTCGGCCGGCATTCGCCCGGCGGATTTCTCGCGGCCCTTGCCGCCGATTTCGACATCGCGCCCTCGCAGAAGCCGGTGCGTCCGGAACGGGCGCTGCAATTCGGGCTCTACATGGCGGGCCAATGGCGCCGGCTCGCGCTCAGATCCGCGCCGGCGGCGGACGGCGATCCGACGGCGACGCTCGATGCCGAGCTGCTGACCAGGACGGTGCTGGCGCCGCTGCTCGGCATCGAGGATCTGCGCAACGATCCGAGGATCGACTTCGTCGGCGGCGGCCGGGGCCTCGACGGGCTCGCCGCCCGGGTCGACAGCGGCGGGATGGCGGCCGCCTTCGCGCTCTACCCGGTCACGCTGCGCCAGCTCTTCGCCGTCGCCGACGCGGGCCGGGTGATGCCGCCCAAATCGACCTGGTTCGAGCCCAAGCTGGCCGATGGGCTGTTGTCGCTGCCGCTGGATGTCTGAGATGGCGGTTGCCGACGAGATCTACGATCCGATCGAAGGCTGCTGCAATTCCTGCCGGCATTACGACCGGACCGCCTTCGGCACCGCCAATTACGGCCATTGCCGGCGCTACCCGCCGATCGCCATCGAGACCCAGCCGGGCGGCCTGCCGCGCGGAATATGGCCGGTGGTGGGCTACGACGACAGCTGCGGCGAATACCGGCCGGGCTGAAGGCTCGGCTGGAACCGCGGCGTCCCTCGATACGGCGCTTCGCGCGCCTACTC
This sequence comes from Alphaproteobacteria bacterium, assembly GCA_965205995.1. Lineage (GTDB taxonomy): Bacteria > Pseudomonadota > Alphaproteobacteria > MPNO01 > MPNO01 > MPNO01. The sequence continues at coordinate 3,901,271 of OZ242200.1, forward strand.
GGGATGAGGCCTCGATACGGCGCTTCGCGCGCCTGCTCGGGATGAGGGAGAGGTGGCCGCACAACCTCACTCCTCTCCCCCTGCGCTGCGCGCCGGCCTCGCCCGGGGCCCAAAGGGTAGCGGCCGCCCGGGGGGGCGGCCGCTAGGGGGGAGGAAACGTCCAAGAGCAGGGAGGCAATCGCGGCTTCCTTGGACAACGAAACCGCATGCAGGGAGGACCATACCAGCGCCGGCGAAAGGATCGATTGGACAAAGTGTCGCAGGGGCGCCCCCTTCGATACGCCCCGGATCAAGTCCGGGGCTACTCAGGGTGAGGGGTGGGGTTGGAGGGAACCGGAATTTCCCTCATCCCGAGTAGGCGCCCCTCGGCTCCGCTCGGGACAGGCTGCGCGCCGTATCGAAGGGCGGGCAACCGCCTGGCCGGCGCCTACTTCTCCGCGAGATCGACGATGCGGTGCGGCGAGGCGTGGATGCCGAGGGTCTTGAGGGGCACATCGCCGGTGACGCGGAAGCCGTGGCGCTGGCCCGGCGGCAGGATCAGGGTGACGCCCGGCTCTAGCCGCACCGTGTCCTCGCCCTCGGCCCAGGCCTCCCCGGTGCCTTCGAGAACGGTGATCACCTCGACATAGGGGTGCGAATGCTCGGGCGTCCGGTAGCCCGGCGGCGAGACCTGGATCCCGGTGCGCACCGGGGTCGAGCCTTCATCGTCGCCGACCAGCGTATGGTAGGTCGCGCCGCCCGGGAACTCCTCCGCCTCGACTGTCCGATGTTCGACGACTTTCATTGCATGACCTCCGCGCTATCCGCCAAGCCCGGCGAGGCGTTCGAGCACCCGCATCGCCGCCGGGCGTTCGGCCGCGGGGATGGGTTCCAGTATCCGTTTCTGCGCGCGCTCCACGGCGTCGATGGCGGCTTTCATCGCGCCCCGCCCTGCCGCGGTCAAATGCAGCGCGTTGGTCCGCTTGTCCTCCGGCTGGCGCTCGCGCCCGACCAGGCCGCGCCGGTCCAGGCGGCGCAGGATCTCGGTAAGGGTGGAACGGTCGATCCCGGTCATCCTGACCAGATCGGTCTGGTTGATCCCCGGGTTCTGGTGGACGCTGAGAAGAACCGCGAACTGGCGCGGCGTCGGGCCGTGCTCGCCCACCTCGTCGACGAACAGATCGACCGCGCGCTGCTGCGACCGGCGCAGCAGATGCCCCGCCGCCGCGTGCAGATCGTAGCTCGCGGCGTCGATGCGGGCAGCCTTGGCGGCAGCTCGGTGGGCGCCGTCGCTGGCCGCTTGGTGGGCGCCGTCGCGCATGGTCGATCCCATGTTAGTCTGTACACGGATTAAATTCTTGGCTAGAGTGCCTGTCAATAGCGGAGCCGAAGGGAGGTGGAGACAGTCATGGAATTCGGCATGCAATTCTTTCCGTGCGTCGGGCCGGATCAGCGCCCGGCGGACGCGTATTTCGACGACTGCCTCACTCTGTGCGAGCTGTGCGACGAATACGGATACACCCATATCCGCACGGTCGAGCATTATTTTCACCCCTATGGCGGCTACAGCCCGAACCCGATCGTGTTTCTTTCCGCCGCCTCGCAGCGGACCGGGACCGCGCGCATGGTCACCGGCGCGGTGCTGCCGGTGTTCAACAACCCGCTCAAGCTGGCCGGCGAGATCGGCATGCTCGATGCGATCTCCGGCGGGCGGCTCGAGGTCGGCTTCGCGCGCGCCTTCCTGCCGCACGAATACCGGCGCTTCGGCGTTTCGCTCGACGAATCCGTCGCCCGATTCGACGAGGGGATGGCCCAGGTCCGCCGTCTGCTCGAAGAGGAGAACGTGACCGAGAAGGGGCAGTTCCACAGCTTCGAGAACGTCACCTCGCTGCCCCGGCCGACCCAGACGCCGCGGCCCAAATTCTGGACCGCGGCCTTCACCACCCCGCAATCCTTCGAGAAGGCCGGCCGCCAGGGCAACTGGATCATGGCGATCCCGATTTCCGGCGCGGCGATGCGCGAGCTCTGCGACATCTACCGCGAGGCGTGGGACAAGGCCGGCCACAAGGGCCAGGGACGGGTGATGCTCGCCTTCCACATGTACTGCCACGAAGACGCGCGCGAGGCGGCGCGGATCGCCCGCGATCCGCTCAACCGCTATCTCGGCTCGCTGGTCGACGCGGCGTCGGACTGGATCAGCGGCACCTCGTCGGCGGACTACAAGGGCTACGGCAAGATGATCGACGCCCTCAAGCAGGAGACCTTCGAGTCGCAGGTCGAGAAGGGCGCGGCCTGGGTCGGCACGCCCGGCCAGCTGGTCGACCGGATCGCCGCCTATGCCGAGGCGGTGGGGGGGATCGACGACGCCTCGCTGCAGGTCAACTTCCACGACATGGGGCTGCAGGACGCCGAACGCTCGGTCCGCCTGTTCGGCGAAGAGGTGATGCCCCATTTCGGCGACGCCAGGGCGGCGGCCGAGTAGACCGCCGGTCCATCGACGCTCTCCCGCGCCGCGCGGCCTTCCGCGCGGCGCTTTCATATCGGGCGGGAAGGAAAGACGCATGGAGCCCCACCGGATCGACGTCCACCACCATATCCTGCCGCCGGACTATGTCGCCACGGTGGGCGACGACCGGATCGGGCCGCTGATCCTCGCCGGCCGCACGCCGGAATGGACGCCCGCGATGTCGGTCGAGGCGATGGACCGGAACGGCATCGCCACCGCAATCACCTCGATCTCGGCGCCCGGGCTGTGGTTCGGCGATAACGAGGAGTCGGTCCGCCTCGCCCGGATCTGCAACGACTACGCCGCCTCGATCCGCAGCGATCATCCGGGCCGGTTCGGCGTGTTCGCGTGCCTGCCGCTGCCCGACGTGGAAGCCAGCCTCGCCGAGATCGCCCATGCGCTCGACACGCTGAAGGCCGACGGCATCGGCCTGCTCACCAGCTATGGCGACCGCTATCCGGGCGATGCCGCCTTCCAGCCGGTGTTCGACGAGCTCAACCGGCGCCGCGCCGTGGTCTATTTCCACCCCACCAACGCGCCTTGCAGCCAATGCCTGCCCGAGATCCCGGCGGCGACGCTGGATTTCCCCTTCGACACCACGCGCGCGGTGGTGAGCCTGCTCTATTCGGGCACCTTCGCGCGCTGCCGGGACATCCGCTTCATCTTCTCCCACGCCGGCGGCACCGTGCCCTTCCTCGCCGAGCGCATCGCGCGGCTGGGCGCCCGGCCGGGGTTCAGGGAAGCGGTGCCGAACGGGGTGCTGCCGGAGCTTGAGCGGCTCTATTACGACACCGCGCTGTCGGCCAACTGGCTCGCCTTCCGCAGCTTGCTGGAGCTGGTCACGCCGGACAAGGTCCTGTTCGGCAGCGACTATCCCTTCGCGCCGGAAGCGACGATGACCGCAACCGTCCAGGGGCTGATCGAGCTCGGGCTGGACTCCGACATGCTGCAAGGCATCGAGCGCGACAACGCGCTCGCGCTGTTCCCCGGGATCAGGGCAGGATAACGATCTTCCCGAAGAAGCCGCGCTCTTCCATCAGCCGCTCGGCGGCGCCGGTCTCGGCGAGCGGAAAAACATGGCTTACGACCGGCGCGAGCCGGCCCGCCGCGACATGCTCGACCGAGCGCTCGACGTCCGCCTGCGAATAGGAGTTGGAGCCCAGCACGTCGAGCTCGCGCACCCAGATATAGCGGAGGTCGGTGACCGGGTCGTGGCCGGCCGTCGCGCCGCAGGTCAGCACCCGCCCGCCGCGTTTGGCGGTCCTCAAACAGGGCGCCCAGGTATCGCCGCCGGTGAAATTGACCACCACGTCGCAGCCCTTCTTGTCCGAGGCGAGCCACGCGGCGCGGGAGAATTCCTCCGCCGAATAGTCGATCGCATGGTCGGCGCCGAGGGCTTCCAGGCGCGCGCATTTCTCGGCCGAGCCGGCGGCGGCGATCACCCTTGCCCCGGTCATCTTGCCGAACTGGAGGCAGGCGATGCCGACGCCGCCGCTGGCGCCCAGCACCAGCATGGTCTCGCCGGGCGCAAGCCGGCCGCGCGCGTAAAGCATGCGGTGCGCGGTGCCGTAGTTGATGGGGATTGCCGCGGCGGTCTCGAACGAGACGCCGGCGGGCAGCCGGACCAGGTTCCTGGCCGGCACGATGACGCGCTCGGCGAGCCCGCCCAGGATCTCCTCGCCCATCATGCCGCCGTCGGTCTGCGGGTTCATGGTCACCCTGTCGCCCGGCGACCACAACTCGACGCCCGCGCCCAGCGCATCGATCGTGCCGGCGATGTCGCCGCCCGAGATGAACGGCATCGGCACCGGGAAGCCCGGCATGCCGCGGCGCACGAAAATGTCGAGATGGTTGAGCCCGCAGGCCTTCACCGCCACCCGGACCTCGCCCGGCCCGGGCTCGGGATCGGGCCAGTCGCGATAGACGATGTTCTCGATCGCGCCCTGTTTTTCGATCACCGCCGCTTTCAACGAAATCCTCCCTAGCGCCCGCCGTCGTCGACGAAGCGGTTTATTCCGACATCCATTTGCCAGCCGCGCCGCCACGCTTCGAGCAAAGGGGCGCGCATCTTCGCGTTGCGCGCGGCGACCGCCTGGATATCGGCGCGCAGCCCCGGCATTACCGCCTCGATTTCTTCCCTCAGCGCGGCTTCGTCGATGAAGGCGAGACGCCGGTTCTCCAGCACCACCCTGCCGTCGACGATCACCGCGTCCACGCTCTCCCCGCTCTCGGCGAACACCGTCTGGCGCGCCGCGCTGTTGAGCGGCAGATATTGCGGCGCCGACAGGCCGATCAGCGAAATATCGGCCTTCATGCCGGGGCGGATCGCGCCGATCTCGCCGGCGAGCCCGAGCGCCCGCGCGCCGCCCAATGTGGCGCAGGCGATGGTGTCGGCGGCGCTCGGCGGGCCGGGCTCCGGGTTGGTCACCGCGGCGAGCCCGGCGAACGCCTTCATCGCGTGGAACATGTTCTGCGCATCGCCGCAGGAGCAGTTGTCGCAGCCGATCGCGGTCGGCACCCCGGCATCGAGATAGCCGCGGATCGGCGGCACGCCGGACCGGGTTTTCAGATTGCCGACCGGGTTGAGGATCACGTTGGTCCCGGTCTCGGCCAGGATGTCGATCTCGTCGGGGCGCATCCAGACGCTGTGGGCGAGCCCGACATTGGCCCCGAGCAGCCCGGTCGAGCGCAGATACTTGACCTGCGAGCCGTCATGCTCGGGCATGAACAGGCGACCGGCGACCGCCATCGAGCGCGATTCGTAGATATGGGTGATCACCGGCAGTCCGTATTCGGCCGACAGCGCCGCCAGCCCTTCGAGCAGGCGCGGCGTGCAGAACTCCGGGCTGGTCGGGCCGAGCGCCCAGCGAAACCGCGGCGAGGTCGCGCGATAGTCGAGATACCGGTCGCGGACATGGGTGAGCGGGTCGAAGCCGCCGGGCTCGACCGAGGCGCCGAGATGGCGGTGATACTCCTCGGGCACGACCTCCTTCCAGAACGGCACCCGCTCGATGCCCGGGATGTCGCCGATTTGCAACGAAAACGTGCAGCGGATGCCGATCTCCTCATAGGCGGCGACGACGGTCTCCAGATGCTCGGGATCGAAGGGGAAGAGGGTCAGCATGTCCTGGACGGTCGTCATGCCCGAGCGCAGGCATTCCGCCGCGCCCAGCAGCGTCCGCGCGCGCACCTCGGCGGCGGAGCGCCTGGGATAGGCCGGCGGCAGCGCGTGCAGCAGCCAGAGCTCGAGCGGCAGGGTCTCGAAACAGCCCTTCAGGAGCACGTCGTGCGAGTGGTAATGCGCGTTGACGAAACCCGGCATGACCAGCTTGCCGGCGGCATCGATCGTCCGGTCGGCGGGACCGATTCCGGCGCCGATTCGGGCGATGCGGTCGCCCTCGATGAGCACGTCGGCGACCGGCGGCAGGTCGGTGTCGCCGTCATGGTCGTAGACCCGGCCGCCCCGGATCAGAATGCTGGGCGTTCCCTCCGCCATTGCCGCCTCCGCTTTCGATGGGATCACTATAGCGCGATGCCCCCGGACGGTATGCTGGCGCCATGAGCCGGACCGCCGCTCAAGCCGTGCGCGCGCTCGCCGCCACGCTTGCGGTGCAGGCGATGGTCACCATGGCGACGCTGACGGTTCCCGTCTTCGCGCCCGAGGCGGCCGGCGATATCGGGCTCGACGCGGCGAATATCGGCATCTACGCATCGCTGATCTATTCGGGCGCGATGACCGCCTCGCTGCTGAGCGGCGGGGCGGTGCCGCGCTTCGGCCCGATCCGCATGAGCCAGGCGGGCCTCGCGATCTCGATCGCCGCGCTGGCGCTGACGACGACCGCCTGGTGGCCGCTGCTGGCGCTGGCCGGGTTTCTGCTCGGCATCGGGCTCGGCCCGGCGACGCCCGCGAGCTCCCACATCCTCACCCGCCATACCCCGGCGCGGCTGTCCTCGCTGGTCTTCTCGATCAAGCAGACCGGCGTGCCCCTCGGCGGGATGCTCGCCGGCGCCCTGGTGCCGCTATTCGTCATCGAGCTGGGCTGGCGCGGCGCCTCCTGGGCGGTCGCCGCGATGTGCCTGTTCTGCATCCTCGCCATCCACCCGACGCGGCGGCATTTCGACATCGAGCTCAAGCCGGACAGGCAGACCTTCCGCAGCAGCGTCGTCGGCCCGCTCAGGCTGGTGCTGGCGCAGCCCGTGCTGCGGCGGCTCTGCTTCGCATCCTTCTTCTTCGCCGCGATCCAGCAATGCTTCACCGTCTTCCTGGTCACCTATCTGGTCGCCGGGGTGGGGATGGGGTTCGTCAAGGCGGGGCTGACGCTGGCGATCGCCCAATTTGCCGGGATCTGCGGGCGCATCGTCTGGGGCGGGCTCGCGGACTGGATCGGCCGGCCGCAGCCGGTGCTGGGCGGGCTCGGCATCGCCATGGGGATCGCCGGTTTCGCGGCCGCGTGGTTCGACGCCTCCTGGCCCTACTGGGCGATCGTCGGCGTCTCGATCGCGCTCGGCGCGACCGGTGTCGGCTGGAACGGGGTGTTCCTGTCCGAGGTCGCGCGCATCGCCCCGGGCGGCCAGGCGAGCCGGGCCACCGGCGGGGCGCTGTTCATCACCTTTTTCGGCGTCGTCACCGCGCCGCCCATCTTCGGCGGGATCGCCGCGCTGACCGGATCGTTCGGCCACGGCTTCGTCATCTTCGCGGTGCTCGCCCTGATATCGGGCATCGTCGTGCTGCGCGGCCGGGCGGCCGCTTGAACACCAGGGAGGGAGAAAACATGAAAGTCGGATTCATCGGCCTCGGCCGCATGGGGCAGGCCATGGCGAGGCGCCTGCTCGAGGCGGGGCACGACGTCACGGGCTACAACCGGACATACGAAAAGGCCGCCGACCTCGCCCCGGCGGGGGCGACGATCGTGCGCAGCATCGCCGATGCGGTTTCCGGCCGCGAGGCGGTCATCACCATGCTCGGCACCGACGAGGATCTGGCGCAGGTGATCGAGGGAACCGGCGGCATCGCCGCGACGATGCCCCAAGGCGCGATCCATGTCGGCATGGGGACCCACAGCGTCGCCATGAGCCGCCGCGCCGCCGCCATCCACGGCGATGCGGGCCAGGTCTATGTCGCGGCGCCGGTGCTCGGGCGCCCCGATGCGGCGGCGGCGGGCGCGCTCGGCATCCTCGCCGCCGGCCCACCCGAGGCGGTGGAGGCCTGCCGGCCGCTCTTCGATGCCATGGGCCGGCGCTGCTTCGATGCCGGCGAGGCGCCCGCGGCCGCGTCCTCGCTCAAGCTCGCCAACAATTTCGTCCTCGGCTGCGCGATCGAGGCGATGGGGGAAGCCTTCGCCCTGGTCCGCCGCTACGGCGTCCGGCCCGAGACCCTCTACGACATGCTGACCGACGGCCTCTTCGCCTGCACCGCCTACGAGGTCTATGGCGACATCATCGCCAAGGAGGACTGGGACCGGGTGGGGATGACCGCGTCGCTCGGCCTCAAGGACGCGAATCTCGCGCTCGCCGCGGCCGACGCGGAACGGGTGCCGCTGCCGTCGGCCAATGTCTGGCGCGACCGGCTGCTCGGCGCCATCGCGCATGGCGACGGCGAGCGCGACTGGGCGGTGGTCGCGCGCGAACAGGCAAGGGCGAGCGGGCTCGAATAGCGCCGCCGCGATTGATGAAGCGGCGGCGATGTGAAATCTTTCGTCGGACAGGAGCGGATGCAGGGCCGAGACGCCGTGCCGCCGAGACCGGAAGGGACGATCGATGGCAGCTGATCACGGCAGACCGGGAGCGAGCGATCCGGCCCATCTCGAGCCGCATTACAACTGGGCCAGGGCGATCCCGGCGCCGGGTCACAGCGGCGTCGACACCGAGGAACGGATCAATTTCGACCGGCTGCGCAACTACCGCCTGGCGCGCGCCAGGCAGGCGCTGGAGAACTCCGGGCTCGGCGCGCTGTTGTGTTTCGACAACAACAACATCCGCTACCTCACCGGAACCGCCATCGGCGAGTGGTCGCGGGACAAGATGTCGCGCTATGCGCTGCTGATGCGGGGCGAGGAGCCGCATGTCTGGGATTTCGGCTCGGCCGCCTCGCACCACCGGATCCAGGCGCCCTGGCTCAAGGTCGAGAACATCCACGCCGGCATGCTGGGGCTGCGCGGCACGGTTCCGCCGGCGGCGGGGCTGATGACCAGGGCGGCCGAACAGATCAAGTCGATGCTCGACGAGGCCGGCATCGGCGACATGCCGATCGGCGTCGACATCTGCGAGCCGCCGATGCTGTTCGAGCTGCAGAAGCGCAACATCGAGATCCGCGACGGCCAGCAGGTGATGCTGGATGCGCGCGAGGTCAAGAATATCGACGAGATCGTGCTGCTCAACCAGGCCGCGGGCATGGTCGATGCGGTCTATCACATGATCGGCGAGGAGCTGAAGCCGGGCGTCCGCGAGAACGACATCGTGGCGCGGGCCAACAAGCTGCTCTACGAGATGGGCTCCGACGACGTCGAGGCGATCAACGCGATCTCGGGCGAGCGCTGCAGCCCGCACCCGCACAACTTCACCGACCGCATGGTGCGCCCCGGCGACCAGGCCTTTTTCGACGTCCTGCACGGCTATATGGGCTACCGCACCTGCTACTACCGGACGTTCAATGTCGGGCGCGCCAGCGAGGCCCAGCGGGACGCCTACAAGCAGTGCCGCGAATGGCTGGATGCGGCGATCGAGCTGGTGCGCCCCGGTGTCTCGACCGACGAGATCGCCGCCGTCTGGCCGGAGGCGGAGAGCTTCGGCTTCGCCGGCGAGATGGAGGCGTTCGGGCTCCAGTTCGGCCACGGGCTCGGCGTTTCGATCCACGAACGGCCGATCATCAGCCGGCTGATCTCGATGGAGGACCCCAAGGAGATCAAGGAAGGCATGGTCTTCGCACTGGAAACCTATTGCCCGGCGACGGACGGCTATTCCGCCGCCCGCATCGAGGAGGAGGTCGTCGTCACCGACGAGGGACCGAAGGTGATCAGCCTGTATCCGGCCGAGGATCTGCCGATCGCCGCCAAATACTGAAGCCGAGGGGGAGGAAATCTTGGCAAACGCCACCGAACGGGCCGAAGCGGCCAAGCCGGATCTCGCCAATGACGATATCGGCGAGGAGACGCGGCTCGCGCTGTGGCGCTCCCAGCTCGAAATCCGCCATGTCGAGAAGCGGGCGCACGATCTGTTCCTGCAAAATCTCGTCAAGGGAACGGTCCACCTGTCGCTCGGCCAGGAAGCGATCGCGGCCGGGTTCGCGGTGGCGATGGAAAAGGGCGACTACTCGTTCTGCACCTATCGCGGCCACGCCCATACGCTGGCCCGCGGCGCCCCGATGTCGGGGGTGCTGGGCGAGCTGATGGCGCGCGAATGCGGCTTGCTCAACGGCAAGGGCGGCTCGATGCATCTGACCAGCGTCGAGCACGGCGCGATGGGGTCCTACGCCATCATCGGCGCCCATCTGCCGATCGCCATGGGCGCCGCCTGGTCGGCGCAATACCGCGGCACCGAACAGGTCTCGGTCTGCTTCTTCGGCGACGGGACCACCAATATCGGCGCCTTCCACGAGGCCCTCAACATGGCGCAGGTCTGGAAGCTGCCGGTGATCTTCGTCTGCGAGAACAACCTCTATATGGAATATACGCCGATCGGCGACGTGACCGCGGTGGAGCACCCGGCGGCCGACCGCGCGTCGGCCTATGGCATGGAGTCCATCATCGTCGACGGCAACGACGCCGACGCGGTCTACCGCGTCGCCCAGACCGCCTACGCCAAGGCCCGGTCGGGCGGCGGACCCTCGCTGATCGAGGCCAAGACCTATCGCCACAGCGGGCATTCGCGGGCCGACCCGGGCACCTACCGGCCGGACGAAGAAGTCAGGGAATGGCTCGCCCGGGACCCGATCCCGGCCTACCGGCAAAGGCTGCTCGATTTCGGCTTCGCGGAAACCGCGATCGACGCCATCGATGCCGACGTGCTGGCGGCGGTCGACGCGGCGACGGAGACGGCCAAGGCCTCGCCCCAGCCGCCGCCGGAAATCCTCGAGACCGAGGTCTATGCCGATGGAGGCGCGGCATGGCGGAACTGACCTGTCGCGAGGCGGTCGCCGCGGCGATCGCCCAGGAGATGAGGCGCGACCCCGCGGTGGTATTCCTCGGCGAGGACATCGGCGCGGCGGGCGGGGTGTTCAAGACCACCGTCGGGCTGTTCGAGGAGTTCGGGCCCGTACGGGTGCGCGACACGCCGATCTCCGAACAGGCGATCATCGGCGCCGCGATGGGCGCCGCGATGACCGGGCTCAGGCCGATCGCGGAGATCATGTTCTCCGACTTCTTCGCCGTCTGCTGGGACCTGGTGGCCAACGAGATCGCCAAGTCGCGCTACATGACCAACGGCCAGGTCTCGTTCCCGCTGGTCATCCGCAGCGCCAATGGCGGCGGCGCGCGGTTCGGCGCCCAGCATTCGCAGTCGATCGAGAACTGGGCGATGATGATCCCGGGGCTCAAGGTCGTCGCCCCCTCCAACCCGGCCGATATCGTCGGGCTGCTGGCGGCCTCGATCCGCGATCCCGATCCGGTGATCTTCTTCGAGCAGAAATCTCTTTACGGCGTCAAGGGGCCGGTTCCCGACGGCGAGCATGTCGACAGGCTGGGGACCGCGAAGATCCTCCGCGAAGGCGGCGACGCCGCCATCGTCGCGCTCGCCGCCATGGTGCCGCGCGCGGCGCAAGCGGCGGAACGGCTCGCCGGGGAGGGGATCTCCTGCACGGTGATCGATCTCCGCACGCTGGTGCCGCTCGACACGCAAACCATCCTTGCCGCCGTCTCGGCGACCGGCCGGCTGTTCACGGTGGAGGAGAACCCGAGGCTCTGCGGCTGGGGGGCGGAAATCTCCTCGATCGTCAGCGAGGAGTGCTTCTACGACCTCGACGGGCCGATCGTCCGCATCACCACCCCGCACATCCCGCTGCCCTCGGCCGACAATCTGGAGGATCTGGCGCTGCCCTCGGTGGAGCGGATCGTCGCCACCGTGCGCGCCAGCATGGGCTGAGCCGGACGATGGATGTCGTGATGCCCCAGCTCGGCGAGACCGTGACCGAGGGGACGGTCACGGCCTGGCACAAGGCGGCGGGCGATCCGGTCAAGGCGGACGAAGTCCTGTTCGAGGTCTCGACCGACAAGGTCGACACCGAGATCCCCTCCCCGGCCGACGGCGTGCTGGCGGAAATCCTGGTCGAGGCCGGGGCGACGGTCCCGGTGGGAACCCGGCTCGCGGTGATCGGAGGCGCCGACGGCGTCGCCCCGTCCCCGCCCCCCGCGATGGCGGCGCCGGCGCCGGTGCGGGAGGCGCCCGCCGGGCGCAGCCCGGCCCCGCTCGACTCGGTGCCGCGGCGCGATGCCGGGGGAAACCCGCTCTCCCCCGCGGTGCGCCGGCTGATCGCCGAGCACGGTCTCGACGTGGCCTCGATCCCGGGCACCGGCAGAGACGGGCGGATCACCCGCCAGGATGTCGAGGCGTTGCTCGATCCGCAGCCGGCCGAGCCGGAGCTCGTCCCGCTCAGCCGGATGCGCAAGCAGATCGCCGAGCACATGGTCCGCTCCAAGGCGACCAGCCCGCACGTGCTCCAGGCCGTCGAGGTGGATTTTTCCGCCGTCGAGCGGGCCCGCTCCCTGCACGGCGAGGCGTGGAAGGCGGGGCAGGGCTTCTCGCTCAACTACCTGCCTTTCGTCGCGCATGCGGTGTGCCGGGCGATCCCCGATTTCCCCCATGTCAATGCGAGCATCGAGGGCGGGAACCTGCGCATCCACCGCGGCGTCAATCTCGGGATCGCGGTCGATCTCGGCCCCGGCGGGTTGATGGCGCCGGTGATCCGCGATGCCGGGAAGATGGACGTGCCCGCCCTCGCTTGCGCCATTCGCGGCGTCGCGGCGGCCGCCCGCGACGGCTCGATCGGGCCGGACGACCTTGCGGGCGGCACCTACACGATCTCCAATTCGGGCACCTTCGGCACCCTCATCACCGCGCCGATCATCAACCAGCCGCAGGTCGCGATCCTGTCGACCGACGGGGTGCGCAAGAAGCCCGCGGTGGTGGAGACCGGGGCGGGCGATGCGATCGCCATCCGCCCGGTCGGCGTGCTGGCGCAGTCCTTCGATCACCGGGCGATAGACGGCGCCTATTCGGCCGGCTTCCTCGCCCGGGTGCGCGAGATTCTCGAGCGGACCGACTGGGCCGAGGCGCTGGAATAGCCATGCGCGGGGGCGGCGCCCAAACCCGTAGCGGATCGGGGCCGCGCGATACATTTATGCGCCATTGGCGTATACGAGCGCGGCATATGGAGGCGGGACATGACCGCATATGAAACTGTGAAAAAGGGGCTGGAAGAGGCGCTCGCCTTCAGCCGCGGCGAGACCGACGGCGCCAGGGTGCATGAAATCGAGCTGCCGGATATCGACGTGATGCAGATCCGCCGAAAAACCGGCCTGTCGCAAAGCGAATTCGCCCGCAGCATCGGCGTGGCGAAGGGGACGCTTCTAAACTGGGAGCATGGCCGAAGGCGGCCGACAGGACCGGCGCAGGTTCTGCTCGCGCTGATCTCGAAAAGGCCCTCGGTCGTTCAGGACCTGTTGCGATAGCCTGGCCGAGTACCTTCACGACTCCAAACGACTGTATAGGAATTCACTGTCAACCATGCGCGAGCTCGCCATGAAACCGCCCGCCATCGGGAGTGTGGTCCCGGTTCCCGTTCTCCACCCCCTGTCGCCGCACCGAGTCGACGGAAAATGCTTTCTGGATGGGCAGCGCGGACGCGTGATCGAATTGATCGAGACCGATGGGGAGGGGCCGGCCGACCCGCTGGTGTGTCTGGAGGTCGAAGAAGAAGGCGCCCGCGTATTTGCGTGGTTCCTCGCCAGCGGCATTATCGCGGGGACGGTGGTGGACGAAGAATTCTGTCTCTCGGTCGACGCCATGGTCTCGGAGTACAGGCCGCGCCGAGGCGCCGAGGGCCGTGTAGAGGTCTTCTTTCCGGAGACGGAGGAATGGTTCGAGACAAGTTGCTATGAAGCCACGGCGGGCTCGTGACCGACTCCGGTCCCGGGGCAAGAGACAGGGATGGGGGAACATCCGGACGCTCGGCCGGCCGGTTAGGCCGGCCTTCGCGTGACGGCTCGTTGTCCCGGCACAAGGTTCCGGCGCACCGCCGCCGGCTCGAAGGGGACCGCTCGGTGCTGGGCAAGGTGATCCTCGACCCGACGATGGCGGCTTAGGAGAAGCGCATGACCGTCGAACCGCTGCTACCCGTCACCCTCGGCAACGGGCAAGTCCGTTACGCGCCGGGGATGCGCGCCGGTTCCTGGGTGTTCGCGAGCGGCCACATGGCGCAGGATTACGGCAGCGGGATCGCCGCCTCGGTGCTCAGCGAAAGCGCGCCCAACGCCGCCGGTCCCAAGCGGGCGCGCGAGGCATCCCGGGTGTTCGACAATGTCGAGTCGGTGCTTGCCGCCGGCGGGGCCACCCTCGACCGCGTCGTCCGCACCGACCAGTATTATACCACCGTCGCCATGGTGCCGCCCTACCAGGCCGAGCGCCGGCGGCGCTTCGGCGCGCTGATCCCGCCCAGCACCTCGATCGTCCAGCAGGGGCTGCTGCTGCCGGGCGCCGCGCTCGATTTCCAGGCGATCGCCGTCGCCGGGGACGGCCCGCCGGTCGACCATGTCGACCACGAGACGCTGCGCGGCCAGCCGAGTTCGGGCTACTCGGCGGCGCTCGCGGCGGGCGACTTCGTGTTCGTTCCGGGCAACACCGCGTTGGCGGTGGCCGGGGAGGAGGCGCGCAACGGCGTCGCCGCCGGAGCCCTGATCAAAGAGGGGCAGCTCTGGGGCGGCGAGCGGCTCAGGCTCGAAACCGCGTTCATCGTCACCCGCCGCCTGCTCCCCTCGCTCGACCTCGTGGGGCTCGGCCCGGCGGATGTCGTGAAGGCGCAAATCTATCTGACCGATCCCCTGGACTGCGCGGTGGTGCACGACGTCTGGGCGGAGCATTTCGGCGCCGGCGCCGCGCTCTCGATCGTCCCCTGCGCGCCGCGCGGGCTGGTCGTCGAGGACGGCAGGATCGAGATCAACATCCTCGCGCACCGCGACGGGGAAGCGGCCAAGACAATCGTCGAGGCCGGCACGGCGCCCACATTCGCGAACCAGGCGGAGGCCGTGCGCTGCGGCGACCTGTTGTTCCTGTCGGCGCTGATGGCGGCGGACCGGGACGGGAGGATGGCCGCGCCCGATGCGCGCCAGCCGCATTTCGTCCAGCCCGCCGGGGACGAGGCCGACGCGATCCTCGACGCCGCGGCGCGGATCTGCGCCGCCGCCGGGACCTCGCTCGAAAACGTCGTGCGGGTCCAGCAGTTCCATACCGACATCGCCGATTTCTATGCCGTGCACCAGGCCTGGGGCCGGCGCCTTCCCGGCCGGCCGATCCCGTTCTCGGCGATCGAGGTTCCCGGCCCGCTGCCGGTGCCGGGATGTTCGGTGATGATGGATCTCTGGGTTTACGCACCCTAACCGCAAAGGAGAGCGTCGATGCGCCTCGCCGTACCGGATCTGATCTCGAACTCCTATTTCCCGTCGATTTCCGCGGTCGAGCTCGGCGATTTCGCGGAACAGGGGCTCGAGGTGAGCCACGAGCTGATCTTTCCCGTCGACAAGTGCTACCAGGCGCTGCGCGACGGGGAGGTCGATCTGATTGGCGGATCGGCGCATGCGGTGCTGTCCGCCTTTCCCCGCTGGGAGGGGGCGAAGCTGCTCTGCGCGCTCTCCCAGGGCATGTACTGGTTCCTCGTCATGCGCGCCGACGAGGGCCATCGGCGCGGCGATCTCGGCGCCGTCAGGGGCAAGAAGATCGGCGCCGCGCCCTGGGTCGATTACGGGCTCAAGCGGATGCTGCAAGAGGGCGGGATCGACATCGCGCGCGACGGGGTCGATATCGCGCCGGTGCCGGGCGTCTCCGGGCCGGGGGTGAGCTTCGGCGTGACCGCGGCCAGGGCGCTCGAGGACGGCCTGCTCGACGGGTTCTGGGCCAACGGCATGGGGGCCGAAATCGCCGTCACCCGCGGCGTCGGGACCATCGTGATCGACGTTCGCAGGGGCGACGGCCCGCAAGCCGCGTTCAACTACACCCAGCCGGTGCTGGTGGCGACCGACAGGACGATCGCCGACCGTCCCGACGATGCCGCCGCCGCGGTGCGCGCGATCGTCTCGACCCAGCAAAAGCTCAAGCAGGATGTCGGACGCGCGACGGCGATCGGCGAAAAGCTGTTCGCGCCGGACGAGGCGAAGCTGATCGCGCAGGTGGTCGAGCGCGACCTTCCTTTTTACGACCCGGCGATCCCCGAGGGCTTCGTCGAGGGCATGAACGTCTTCGCCCTCGACATGGGGATCCTCGACCGCCCGGTCCCCTATGACCGGGTGGTCGCGACCGAGTTCAGCGAGCTCTGGGGCTAGTTCACCGGCGAGTACTCCGCGGCGAAGCAGATCTTGGTTTCCTGGGTCAGGATCGGATCGGGCGCGCCGCTGATATTCTTGGGCGGCCAGATGCCCTTCGCCCGCGCCTCTTCGCGCACCGCGCGGCGGTGCTCGAGGCTCTCATAGCCCCAGATATGGACGAATTTGTTGAGCGCGCCGCATTCGGTGACCATCGCCATCACCAGCGGCGACATCTTGACGCGTTCCTCGATCGCCGAGGACCAGTTCTGCACCAGCGCCCCCTGCCCGCCCGGACGCATCGTGTATTCGCGCCATTCGAACACCGGTCCGAGACTGCCGCTCCCCATGGTCGGGGTGAAGGGCAGCGGGGTGAAGATCTCCGACTGCATGGTCTCTTGCAAATGGGCGACCTTGGGCGGCCAGTTGGGGTCCTTGCCGGCTTCGACGCGGGTCCTCTCGCGCTCGCCCATATCGGCATAGGGCCAGATGTGAATGACCTGGTTGAGGGGGCCGATCTCGGTATAGAGCATCGCGCTGATCTGCGAGACCTTGCCGCGGGTCTCATACGCTTGCCCGAAGGCGCTGAGGAATTCGGGCACCTTGCCGCGGGAAATGCGGTAGCTCCTGGCTTCGTAGATCATGAAGGATCCCTTTCCGTTCTGTGTCAGATGAGGCTGTTGCCGGCGAACCGCTGACGCCATAGCGGTATCGCGTCGGGGTTGACGACGTGTTTCGGAATCTCGCCCCGGGCCGCGGCGAAGATCGCTTGCTCCACCCAGGGCACCGCCATCTGCAGCCCGGTGCCGCGGTTGTTGGAAATCATGTGGGGCGACAGCAGCACCTTGTCGCCGAGCCCGAGCAGCGGGGTCTGCGGCGGCGGCGGCTCTTCGGGCAGCACGTCGAGGGCGGCCGCGGCGAGCCGGTCCTCGTGCAGCGCGTCGAACAACGCCTCGATGTCGACGATGGGGCCGCGCGCGGTGTTGATCAGCACCGCGTCCGGCTTCATCAGCGCGAGCTCCCGCGCCCCGATCAGCCTTTCGGTCTCCGGGGAGAGGTTGCAGTGGATTGTCACCGCGTCGGCCTCCGACAGCAGCGTGTCGAGAGGGGTGCGGCGGACGTTGTGGCTGACGAACCGGGCGTCCTCGGCATAGGGGTCGTGGCCCAGCAGCCGCACCCGCCAGGGCGCCAGGAGATCGGCGACGCGCGAGCCGATACGCCCGAGCCCGACGATGCCCACCGCGATCCCCGGATAGTCGTCGATCTGCCGCGCGCCGAGATAGGTGCCCATCAGCGTCGGGTCGCGCCAGCGGCCTTCCTTCACGCTGCGGTCGCGCTCGCGCACCTTCTTGAGCAGGGAGAGCAGGAAGGTGACGGCCCCCTCGGCGACGCCGCCCCAATTGCTTTCCGTCGGGCTGTTGACGACGAGAATCCCGAGATCGGTCGCCGCCGCCTCGTCCACATTGTCGTAGCCGACCGAATACTTGGCGACCAGCCGCAGATCCGGCGCCGATTCGAGGGAGCGGCGGGTCAGGATGTTGAGCCGGTTGGCGACGCCGGCGGCGGCGACGGTGGCCGGGCTGAACATCAACTCGGTCGAATCGCCGGTGCGGTTGGCGGCCTGCGACCAGGGTTCGTCGGGGATTTCGACCTCGAGCCCGGCGGCGCGCATGCGCGCGTAGGATTCGCCGTTCGCGTCGACGGCGGCATAGACGTGGACCTTCGGTTGCACCGCTTGCCTCGTTTCCGGTTGAAACTATTCGTCGTCGGGGATGTCGGAGACATGGGCGGATACGATCCGCCAACCCTCCTGCATGCGGACCCAGCACTGGCTCTGGCGGCCGACGATGCCGCCTTGCCGCGTCGCCTCGGTATCCGCCATCGCGAAGTCCCCGCCGAAGGTCTTGATCACCGTGTTGCGCAGCGTCCGCTCGACCCCCGCGATGTTGCGGTTGCGGCGGAATCGGTCGATCGCGGTGTGGCCGAGAAGCGTGCCGTTGGGGCCGTAGCGCAGCGTCAGCGGGCTGTCCCAGAAGAGCGTCGCCAGGGTATCGACATCGTTGCTGCCGAGGGCTTTTTCGTAGCGCTCGAACGCCGCCGTCACCTCGGCGACCACCTCGGGAATGTCGATCTCGTGCGTTTCCGCCACCATGTCGCTCCGCCTCTGCCTGTGCGGCGCAAGGATGTCGCGATTGCCCCGCCAGTTCAACCGGGCGGCGGCTTGTCAGGGCGGTGGCGCGGCTGCATGCTCGGCGCCGTTGCCAAGGGTGGGGATCGGCCGGGTCGTGGAAGATCAAAGTCTGAGAGGCTTCATCGCCAAGGTGGAGAGCGAGGCGCCGGACGAGGTGCTGCGCGTCGCCGAGCCGGTGCGCCGCGAGCTCGACATCACGTCCGCGGTGTTCGAGCTCGAACGCGCCGGCCGCAGCCCGATCGTGATCTTCGAGAACGTCGAGGGTTTCGACATGCCGGTGGTCACCAACGTCGCCGGCAACCGGAGGCTGCTCGGCCTCGCTTTGGGCGTCGCGCCGGACGATCTTCCCGGCGCCTATCGCGAACGCTGCCAGAACTACCTGCCGGTCGAGCGGGTGGCGGACGCACCGTGGCAGGAGACGGTGTTCGAAGGCGAGGAGGTCGATCTCGCGAAGCTGCCGATCCCGCTGCATTTCGGGGTCGACGCCGCGCCCTATATCACCGCCGGTCAGATCGCCGCGCGCGACCCCGAAACCGGGGTCGACACCACCGGCTTCCATCGCCTGATGCTGCGCGGGCGGGACCGGCTGGGCCTGTCGCTGCATTCCCGGCGCCGCATGTACGAATACCACCGCCGCGCGGAGGAACGCGGCGAGGATCTGCCGGCCGCGATCACGCTCGGCATCCATCCCGTCCACTATATGGGCTCGATGGCCTATCACTACCCGCCGGGCGTCCGCAAGGTCGAGATCATCGGCGCCCTGTTCGGCGAACCCTATCGCGTGGCGCGCTGCGGAACCGCGGAGCTCGACGTTCCCTGGGGCGCGGAGATCGTCATCGAGGGCAGGATCCTCGCCGGGGTGCACGAACCGGAAGGCCCGTTCGGCGAGTTCACCGGATACGCGTCCTACCGGTCGACCGAGAACGTCTTCGTCGCCGAGCGGATCCAGATGCGCAGCGACGCGATATTCCATTCGGTGGCCTCGGGGACGGCCTCCGACCACATCCTGATTTCGAGCATTTCGCGGGAGGCGGAGATCCTCAACGCGCTTCGCCGCAACCTTCCCAATGTGCGGGCGGTCCATGTGCCGACGGCCACGGTGGGCGCGCTGATGGCCATCGTTTCGATGAAGAAGACCGCCGAGGGCCAACCGCGCCAGGCGATTATGAGCGCGCTCGGCACCGAGTTCTATGTCAAATGCGTCGTCGTGGTGGACGAGGATGTGGACGTGTTCGATCTCTCCGACGTGATGTGGGCGGTGATCACCCGCACCCGGGCCGAGAGCGACGTGATCTACATTCCGGGCGCGATGGGCGCGATCCTCGATCCGACCTCCGACCCGGAAACCCACACCGTGACCAAGATCGGCATCGATGCGACCAAGCCGACGGGGCGCGACTTCGCCGAACGGTTGACCATCGCCGACGGCCAGCGGAGCCGGGTGCGCGGCATTCTGGCCCGCGCCGGCATCCGCATCTGAGCCGCCTCCACGCCTCCCCGACCCCGCAAGAGAGGACATCGTGCGCGCCAGGTTCAAGACGAGGGCGGACGCCGGGACCGTCCCCATCGTCCCGATCGAGAAGGACGTATTCGCCGCTTGGCGCGCCGATCGGCCGGCCGCCCTCCGCGCCTGGGTGGACAGCACCGGCTTCACGGCCGCGCCCCGCAGCCTGAGCCTCGTCGCCGGCGCGGACGGCTCGCTCGGCAGCGTCCTGTTCGGGGTCGAAGCGCATGACGATTTCTGGGCCTATGCGGATCTTCCCGGCCGGCTGCCCGCCGGCAGCTACCGGATCGATGCGCGGATGGAGCGTGCGGCCGCCACCGGGGCGGCGCTCGGCTGGGCGCTTGGATGCTATACCTTCGACCGCTATGCCGCGAAGCGGTCGGGGCCGGTGCCGGCGCTGGTCTGGCCGGCGGGCGCCGATCGCGCCCAGGTGCGCGCCGCGGCGGAGGCGACGACCACGATCCGCGATCTGATCAACACCCCCGCCGGCGATATGGGCCCGGCGGAGCTGGCCGCCTCGGCCCGCCGTATCGGCAAGGCAAGGGGCGCCGAGGTCACGGAGATAAAGGGAGCCGCGCTGCTCCGCCAGGGCTATCCGACGATCCATGCGGTCGGCCGGGCGAGCGTCAATGCACCGCGGCTTGTCGATCTCCGCTGGGGCCGCGCCGGCGCGCCCAAAGTGACGCTGGTGGGCAAGGGGGTGTGCTTCGATACCGGCGGGCTCCAGATCAAGCCCGCCCTGGGCATGCTGCGGATGAAAAAGGACATGGGCGGCGCGGCGCATGTCATCGGGCTCGCCCAGATGATCATGACCGCCGGCCTCGATATCAGGCTGCGGGTGCTGATTCCGGCGGTGGAGAACAGCGTGTCGGGCAATGCTCTGCGGCCGCTCGATATCGTCAAGACGCGGAGCGGGATCACCGTCGAAATCAGCAATACCGATGCGGAGGGCCGGCTCGTCCTGTGCGATGCCCTCACCGAGGCGGAGAGCGAGGAGCCCGATCTGCTGATCGATTGCGCCACCCTCACCGGCGCGGCGAGGATCGCCCTGGGGGCGGAGCTTCCGGCCTTCTTCTGCAATGACGACGGGCTCGCCGGCGAGCTGTTGAGCGCCGGAGAGGCGGTATCCGATCCGCTTTGGCGTCTGCCCCTGTGGCGGCCCTATCGGCGGCTGCTCGACAGCAAGACCGCCGATATCAACAACGTGTCGGAAGGCGGCATGGGCGGGGCGATCACCGCCGCGCTCTATCTGGAGGAGTTCGTGAACCGGACGACGCCGTGGATCCACCTCGACCTCATGGCCTGGAACCTGACCGCGCGCCCCGGCCGCCCGGTCGGCGGCGACGCCCAGGGGATGCGCGCGCTCTATGGCTTGATCGAATCCCGCTTCGGCAAGAAGGCGGGAAATCCGCCCTAGGTCGCGACCGCGTCGGTCTCCACCGCCTCGATGTCGAAGGCGGCGGCGATCAGCGCCCTGGTATAGGGCTCGGCCGGGGTCTCGAAGATCCGCTGCGTGCTGCCCTGCTCGACGACGCGGCCGTTGCGCATGACGATCACCTCGTCGGCCAGCGCGCGCACCACCTTGAGATCGTGGCTGATGAACAGATAGGCGAGCCTGTGGCGCGCCTGCAGCGCCCGCAGCAGATCGACGATCTGCGCCTGGATCGACATGTCGAGCGCCGAAGTCGGCTCGTCGAGCACGATGAAGCGCGGCTTGAGCGCGATGGCGCGGGCGATCGCGATCCGCTGACGCTGCCCGCCGGAGAATTCGTGCGGATAGCGGTCCTGGGCGTCGGGGTCGAGCCCGACCTCGAGGAGCGCTTCGGCGATCGCCGCCCGGCGTTCGCCGTAATCGCCCGCCATGCCGTGGACGACGAGGCCTTCCTCGACGATCTGCCCCACCGAGAACCTCGGCGAGAGCGAGCTGAACGGGTCCTGGAAGACGATCTGCATCTCGCGCCGCAGGGGGCGGAGCTCGGACCAGCTCATGCCGCTGATGTCGCGCCCGCGGAAATGGATCGGCCCGAGGCTCTTCTCCAGCCGCAGCAGCCCCAAAGCGAGCGTGGTCTTGCCCGACCCGCTCTCGCCGACCACCCCGAGGGTCTGGCCCTCGCGCACGGTGACGGACACGCCGTCCACCGCCTTGATGTGGCCGGCGACGCGCCGGAGGATGCCGCGCTTGACCGGAAACCAGACTTTCAGATCGTCGGCCGTCATCACCGGCTCGGCGGTGTCGTCGGCGGCGACCGGGCGCCCCTTCGGTTCGGCGGCCAGCAGATGCCTGGTGTAGCTGTGCTGCGGGTTGTCGAAGATCTCGGCGGTGGGTCCGGTCTCGACGATTTCGCCCTCTGTCATCACCGCGACCCGGTGGGCGATCTTGCGGACGATGCCGATGTCGTGGGTGATCAGCAGGATCGACATGCCGCGCGCGCGCTGCAGCTCCGCCAGCAGCTTGAGGATCTGCGCCTGGATGGTGACGTCGAGCGCGGTCGTCGGCTCGTCGGCGATCAGCAGTTCGGGGTCGTTGGCCAGCGCCATCGCGATCATCACCCGCTGGCGCTGGCCGCCCGAAAGCTGGTGGGGGTAGGCTTGCAGACGGCTTTCCGCCTCCGGCAGGCCGACCTGCTTCAAGAGATCGACGATCTGCGCCCGGGCGTCCCCGGGGTCGAGCCCCTTGTGCACCTTGAGGACTTCGCCGATCTGCTTCTCGACCGTGTGCAGCGGGTTCAGCGAGGTCATCGGCTCCTGGAAGATCATCGCGATCCGGTTGCCGCGGACGCCGCGCAGCACCGGCTCGGGACAGCCCATCAGCTCCTCGCCGGCGAACCGGATGCTGCCGCTCGGGTGGTGGGCAAGCGGATAGGGCAGGAGTTGCAGGATCGACAGCGCCGAGACCGATTTACCGGACCCGCTCTCCCCGACCAGCGCAAAGGT
This sequence comes from Alphaproteobacteria bacterium, assembly GCA_965205995.1. Classification (GTDB taxonomy): domain Bacteria; phylum Pseudomonadota; class Alphaproteobacteria; order MPNO01; family MPNO01; genus MPNO01. Next base: position 3,923,887 of record OZ242200.1, read on the forward strand.
CTCGCCGCGGCCGATCGCGAACGAGATGTTGCGCACCGCCCGGACCTCGCGCTCGCCGCTGCCGAAAGACACCGACAAATCGTCGGCGGTGAGCAGTACCCGGTCCATCGCCCGGCCTACCCGTTCACCGTCTTGCGCGGATCGAACGCATCGCGCACCCCCTCGCCGACGAAGATCAGCAGCGAGAGCGTGACGATGATCGTCAGGCTCGCGGTGACCGCGAGCCAGGGCGCCTGCAAATTGGCCTTGCCCTGGGCCAGCAGCTCGCCCAGCGAAGGCGAGCCGGGCGGCAGGCCGAATCCGAGGAAGTCGAGCGCCGTCAGGCTGGTGATGGAACCGGTCAGGATGATGGGAAGGAAGGTCAGTGTCGCGACCATCGCGTTGGGCAGCACATGCCGGCGCATGATCGTGATGTTGTTCACCCCGAGCGCGCGCGCCGCCCGGACATAGTCGAAATTGCGCGCCCGCAGGAATTCCGCGCGCACCACGCCTTCGAGCGCGGTCCAGCCGAACAGCACCATGATGCCGAGCAGCCACCAGAAATTGGGGGTCACCACGCTGGCCAGGATGATCAGCAGGAACAGGGTGGGGAGCCCCTGCCAGACCTCGATGAATCGCTGGAAGGCGAGATCGGTCCAGCCTCCGAAATAGCCCTGGGCCCCGCCCACGGCCACGCCGATGATCGAGCCCAGGACGGTGAGCGAGATGCCGAACAGCACCGAGATACGGAAGCCGTAGATCGCCCGCGCCAGCACGTCGCGCGCCTGGTCGTCGGTGCCGAGCCAGTTGTCGGCCGACGGCGGCGCCGGCGCCGGGACCTTCAGGTCGTAGTTGACGGTGCGGTAGCTGTATGGAATCAGCGGCCAGACCATCCAGCCGCCCTTGTCGTGGATCAGCTGCTTGACGTCCGGCTCGCGGTACTCCGCCTCGGTCTCGAAAACGCCGCCGAACGCGGTCTCGGGATAGGCCGCGAAGACCGGGAAGTAGTAGCCGCCGCCATACTGGATCAGCAGCGGCTTGTCGTTGGCGATGAACTCGGCCGGCAAAGTGAGCACGAACAGCACGAGAAATATCCAGAACGAGACATAGGCGCGCCGGTTGTTGCGGAAATTGCGCAGCCGCCGCCGGGTGAGCGGCGTCAGCCGGACGCCGAGCACGTGCTCCGCGCCGCCGTCAGCCACCGCGCGCCTCGAAATCGATGCGCGGGTCGACAATGGTGTAGGTGAGGTCGCCCACCAGGCGCATCACCAGCCCGAGCAGGGTGAAGAAAAAGGTGGTCGCGAAGACGATCGGGTAGTCGCGCTTGATCAGCGCCTCGAAACCCAGGAGGCCGAGCCCGTCGAGCGAGAAAATCACCTCGATCAGCAGGGACCCGGTAAACAGGATGCCGACGAAGACGCCCGGGAAGCTCGCGATCACGATCAGCATCGCGTTGCGGAACACGTGGCCGTAGAGCACGCGGCGCTCGGTCAGGCCCTTGGCCCGCGCGGTGAGCACGTATTGCATGTTGATCTGGTCGAGATAGGAGTTCTTGGTGAGCAGGGTGAGCGACAGGAACCCGCCGGCGACCAGCGAGACCAGCGGCAGGATCAGATGCCAGAAATAGTCGGCGATCTGGCCGAAGAAGCCGAGTTCGTCGAAATTCTCCGACGTCAGGCCGCGAAGCGGGAACCAGTCGAGGAAGCTGCCGCCGGCGAAGAAGACGATCAGCAGCACCGCCAGCACGAATGACGGCGTGGCGAAGCCGATGGTCATCACGATCGTCGTCCAGAGGTCGAAGCGGGTCCCGTCCTTCACCGCCTTGCGGATGCCGAGCGGAATGCAGACCACATAGAGGATCAGCGTCGACCAGAGCCCGAGCGAAATCGAGACCGGCATCTTTTCCAGCACCAGATTGACCACCGTCTCGTCGCGGAAATAGCTGGTGCCGAAATCGAAGGTGAGGAAATTCCCCATCATCAGCACGAAGCGCTCGTGTATCGGCTTGTCGAAACCGAACTGCTTTTCGAGCTGGGCGATGAATTCGGGGTCGAGCCCGCGCGCGCCGCGGTACTTGCTGGTCACCGCGGATGACGCCGCGTCCGCCTGCGCCGCCGAAGGCGAGGCGCCGGTCTCGGTGCCGCCGCCGCCGCCGAACCGGCTGGTCGGCGCGACGCTGGTGCCGGTGACCTCGGCGATGATCTGCTCGACCGGCCCGCCCGGCGCCACCTGGATGATCAGGAAGTTGACGACCATGATCCCGATCAGCGTCGGGATCATCAGGAACAGCCGCCGGACGATATAGCTCAGCATCCGGCTCGGTGTCCGTCGGGCGCCGCCATCACGGCCCGGGCGGGGCTTTCCCCGCCGCGATCGTCGCCGCCTTCTCGGGGTTGTACCACCATGTGTCGACGACGCCCCGGGCGAAGCGCGGCTTGGTCGCGGGGCGGTCGAACTTGTTCCAGTAGGCGATGTGGTGAACCCCCTTGAACCATTGCGGCACGGTGTAGTTGTTCCACATCAGCACGCGGTCGAGCGCCCGCACCGCGGTCGTCAACTGCTTGCGCGAGGCCGCCCCGATGATCTTCTCGACCAACGCATCGACGGCCGGGTCCCGGATGCCGCCGACATTGAACGATCCCGGTGTGGCGGCGCTCGCCGAGCCGAAAAAATTGCGCTGCTCGAGCCCCGGCGTCAGCGGCTGGACATAGCGCCGGACGATCACGTCGAAGTCGTGGTGATCGGTGCGGTATTTGAAATTGGCCGAATCGACGATGCGGATCCTGGCCTCGATGCCCAACCGCTTGAGGTTGCTGACATAGGGCGAAATGATCCGGGTGAACGAGGCCTCGAACAGCAGGAACTCGATCTCCACCGCCGCGCCCGAGGCGTCCCGGAGCACGCCCTCCACCACCCGGTATCCGGCCTCGCGCAGCAGCCTTGTGGCGGTGCGCAGCTCGCGGCGGATCTTGCCGCTGCCGTCGGTCACGCTGGCCTTGTAGGGCCGGGTGAAGACCTCTTCGGGGACAATGCCCCGCAACGGCTCGAGCAAGGCGAGCTCGTCCTCGCTCGGCGGCGCGTGGGCGGCGAGCGGCGAATTCTCGAACATCGAGTTGGTCCGCTCGTAGAGCCCGAAGAACAGGTTCTTGTTGGTCCATTCGAAATCGAATGCGAGGCCGAGCGCGCGGCGCACCCGGCGGTCCTTGAACTTGTCGCGCCTGAGGTTGAAGAAAAACGCCTGCACGCCGGACGGCGTCTCGTCGGCCAGGGTCTCGCGCCGGATCAGCTTGCGGCGCACCGGGGGCTTGTCGTATTGCGTCGCCCAGCTCCTGGAGGTGAACTCCTCGCGGAAGTCGTACTGGCCGGCGAAAATCGCCTCGAACGCGATATCGCGGTCGCGGTAGTAGTCGACCTTGATCCGGTCGAAATTGTAGCGTCCGCGGTTGATCGGCAGGTCCCGGGCCCAGTACTCGGCAACCCGCTCATAGCTCACCGACCGTCCGGGCTCCGCCTTGGCGACCCGGTAGGGCCCGCTGGAAAGCGGCGGGGTGAAGGTCGTCTTGTCGAACGCGGCCCTGGTGTAATACGCCTTCGACAGCACCGGCAGCGCCGCCAGCTGCACCGGGAGGTCGCGGTGCCGGCCGGGCTTGAAGGTGAACCTGACCTTGTGGCGGTCGACGGCTTCGACCCCGGCGACATCGCGGAACAGGATGCGGAATTGCGGGTGGCCTTTCTCGACCAGGGTCAGATAAGTGAACGCGACATCGTCCGCCGTGATCGGCGTGCCGTCGTGGAACCGGGCCTCCGGCCGGAGCCGGAAGGCGACCCAGCCGCCCGCTTGCGGAACCTCGATCGCCTCGGCGACGAGGCCGTAAAGCGCATCCGGCTCGTCGAAGGCGCGCGCCATCAGCGTGTCGAACAGGAGGGCGTTCCACGCCTCCTTCTGGCCCTTGAGGATGAACGGGTTGAGGGTCTCGAACGTGTCCAGCCCCCAGAGCCGCAGCGTCCCGCCCTTGGGCGCGTCCGGGTTGACGTAGTCGAGATGGGCAAAATCCGCGCCGTATTTGAGGTCGCCGAAGACCGAGACGCCGTGGCTCACCTTCACCGTGGCGGCGAGGGCGTCGGCCGCCAGCAACGCCAGCATCGCCGCGCCGGCATGGCGGAGGAGGGCCGTCCTCACTGCGCGCCGCCGAGGTTGCGCTTGCGCTCTTCGAGGCTCGCCGCCTTGTCCGCGTCGACCCACCAGCTCATCAAGTCGTTGCCGTATTTCGGGCTCTTGGCCGGTTTGCCGAACTTGTCCCAATAGGCGATGCGGTCGAAGCGTATATGCCATTGCGGGACGACGTAGTGGTTCCACAGCAGCACGCGATCCAGCGCGCGCGTCGCGGCGACCAGGCTGCCGCGGTCGGGGGCCGCGATCAGATTCTCGATCAGGGCGTCGACGGCGGGGTTGCGGATGCCGACGAGGTTGCGGCTGCCCTCGCGGCCGGCGGCGTCCGAGCTCCAGAAATCGCGCTGCTCGTTGCCGGGCGAGTCCGACTGGCCCCAGCTCGCGACCGCCATGTCGAAGTCGAACCCGTTCAGGCGGTTGATATATTGGGATGAATCGACGACCCGGATGCGACTTTCTATGCCGAGCCGCTTGAGGTTGCGGATGAACGGAGCGACCACCCGCTCGAAGGCGGGGCTGACCAGCAGGAACTCGATCTCCATCGCCTCGCCGGTCCGGGCGTCGGTCAGCCGGCCGTCCTGGATCGCCCAGGATGCCGCCTTGAGCAAGCCGGCGGCGCGCCGCAGGTTGCGCCGGATATTGCCCGACCCGTCGGACTCGGGCGGCGTGAACGGGCGGGCGAACGCGGCGTCGGGGATCTTGCCGCGGAACCGCTCGAGCAGCGCCTTTTCGGCGGGTCCGGCCGGGCCGCTGGCGGCGAGCTCGGAATTGGAGAAGAAGCTCGCCGTCCGGCTGTACTGGCCATGGAACAGGTTCTTGTTCGACCAGTTGAAATCGAAGGCGAGCCCGATCGCCTCGCGCACCCGGATGTCGCGGAACTTCGCCCGCCTGAGATTGAAGGCGAAGGCCTGCATCCCGGTGGGCCGCGCATGCCGCACCTGTTCGGTGCGCACCAGCCCGGCAGCGGCGGCGGGAAAGCGGTAGCCGGTCGCCCAGTCCTTGGACGAGATTTCCGAGCGGTAGTCGTACTCGTTCGCCTTGAAGGCTTCGAGCGCGACCGTCTGGTCGCGGTAATAATCGATCCGGACGCGGTCGAAATTGTTCATGCCGCGATTGATCGGCAGCCGCTCGCCCCAGTAGTCCCGGACCCGCTCGAACTCGACGAACCGTCCCGCCTCGAAGCGGGCGATCCGGTAGGGCCCGCTGCCGAGCGGCGGCTCGAGCGTGGTCCGGTCGAAGGCGCGGCCCTCCCAGTAATGCCTGGGCAGGACCGGCAGCTGGCCGGTGATCTGCGGCAGCTCGCGGTTGGGCGGCCCGGTGAAATGGAACTTCACCCGGTGGCGGTCGAGCCGTTCGGCCTGGGAGATGTTGCGATAGTAGTAGCGATAGAAGGGCTGGCCGTTCTCGCGCAGCGCCTTGAGGCTGAAGATGACGTCGTCCGCCGTCACCGGCTTGCCGTCGTGAAACCGGGCCTCCGGGCGCAAATTGTAGATCGCGTAGGATAGATCGTCCGGCACCTCGACGGTCTCGGCGATCAGCCCGTACTCGGCCGAGATCTCGTCGCGCGGCGAGGTCATGAGCGTCTCGATCACGAACCCCATATTCGCCGAGTCGCCCTTGACGATATAGGGGTTGAAACTGTCGAACGAGCCGATCGCGTGCAGCTTGACCGCCCCGCCCTTGGGCGCGTCGGGATTGACATAGGTGCGATGGGCGAAGTCGGGCGGGTATCCGAGGGAGCCGACGAGGGTGAGGCCGTGACGCTTGACCGCCTCTGCGCCGGCGGCGCCGCCGGCGAGGACGAGAACCGCCGCGGCAAGGGCGCCGGCAGACCAGGCTAGGGCCCTATCCAAGCTCTTCATGCCCTCCCCTCAGAGCGGCAGCCGCGCGGGGCGCGATTCTGTTCGCTATGCCGGACGCGTTCAAGCACGCCGTTGAGGCGCTAGGTGGTGACGCCGGCGAGCAATTCCAAGGCTTTGTCGTGAACCCGCTTATCGCCGGCGGCGATCACCCTACCATCCGAACCGGGACCGAGCGCCTCGCCCTTCCAGTCGGTGATGCGCCCGTTCGCGCCGTCGACCACGGGGACGAGCGCGCAGAAGTCGTAAGGCTTGAGCCCGGCCTCGACGACGAGGTCGATATGGCCGGCCGCCAGCAGCCCGTATGCATAGCAATCCCCGCCGTAGATCGTGCTTCGCACGGTTTCGGAAAGCCGCCGGAAGGCGTCCCGGTCGGCGCCGTCGAAGAGGTCGGGCGAGGTCGTGTTGAGGATCGCCCGGCCGATATCGGCGCAGTCCCGGGTGGCGATCGCCTCGCCGCAGAAGCGCGATCCCGACCCGGCCGCTCCCACCCAGCGCTCGCCGAGAACCGGCTGGTCGATGATGCCGAGGATCGGCCTGCCGCTCCTGAGCAGCGCGATCAGGGTGCCGAAAATGGGCTTGCCGGCGACGAAGGCCCTGGTGCCGTCGATCGGGTCCAGCACCCAGACTTCGGCGGCGTCCGGGCGTTCATTGCCGAATTCCTCGCCGACGATCCCGTGCTCGGGATAGCGCTCGCCGATCAATGCCCGCATCGCCCGTTCGGCGTCGCGGTCGGCGATGGTTACCGGCGAGGAATCTGGCTTGTCCTCGACCGGCATGGGAGTCCTGAAATGCCGGCGGACGATCCCGCCGCTGGCGTCGGCGAGCGCGTGGGCGAAGTCGATATAGGCCTGGGGGCAGGCGCTGGACATGGCAAGCCGCTCCCGCGCCCGGCGGCGGCGCTATGGAAGCGGCGCCGGCGAATCGCTCAACGAGCGCAGATAGGCGATCACCGCGGCGCGGTCGCGCGCCTTCCTGAGCCCGGCGAAGGCCATCTTGGTCTTCGGGATATAGGCCTTGGGCTTGGTCAGGAAGGCGTTGAGGTTGTCGTAGGTCCACTTGCCGCCCTTCCCGGCGAACGCCTTGGAATAGGAGAACCCTTCCCGCTTGCCGACATCGGCGTTCACCACGTTCCACAGATTGGGGCCGATCTTGGTCTTGCCGCCTTTTTCGACCGTATGGCACGCACGGCACTTCTTGAACACTTTCGGCCCGGCGGCGGCGTCGGCCTCGGCGATCAGCGAAGCGATCTGCACCGGCGGGGCGGCATCGGCGGGCGCCTGGGCCGCGGGCTCCGGCTTCGCCGCGGCCGTCACCACCGCTCCGCCCTTGCCGCTGTCCCGCGGGTGGACGAGCGCGTTGCCGATGGTGCTGATCGTCATCAGCACCAGGGCGACCAGCAATATCGCGCCTGCGATCTTGTTGACGAGCATCTGCGACATGGTTCGTCTTCCCTTGCACGGCCCGGCGCCCGCAGGCCGGCCACGGCGAACGAGGCGCGCAAAAAGCGGGGCTGCGCTGAGCCAGCGCAGGCGTCATTAGCAGAACCGGTTTCCCCTTTGCAAGCTGACTGCCGGCCGGCCCCGCCGGGCAAGGCGGTTTGACACGGCAACCGACGAATTCGATACTCCGCCGCCCGTCGCCGCGGCGCTGCCGGAAGAAGATGACCAGGTCGAAGAACCCCCGGAACACCATCGCCTTTCAGGGCCTTCCGGGCGCCTATTCGGAGCTCGCCTGCCGTTCGGTATTTCCGGCGATGTCGACCCTGCCCTCGGCGGCGTTCGAAGACGCTTTCGCGGCGGTGCGCGAAGGCCGGGCGCGCTATGCGATGATCCCGATCGAGAACTCGGTCGCGGGCCGGGTCGCCGACATCCATCGCATGATGCCGGAATCCGAGCTGTTCATCGTGGCCGAGCACTTCATCCGGGTGAACCATCATTTGCTGGCGCCCGAAGGCGCGACGTTGAAGACGATCCGGACCGTCCACAGCCATGTCCACGCGCTCGGCCAGTGCCGCAAGCTGATCCGCAAGCTGAACCTCCGCCCGGTGGTTCACGCCGACACCGCGGGCGCCGCCGCCGAGATCGCCGAACGCGGCGACCCGAGCCAGGCGGCGATCGGCTCGGCGCTTGCCGGCGAGGTCTACGGGCTCGCCTCCGTCGCCGCCAATATCGAGGATGCCGAGCACAACACGACCCGCTTCCTGGTGCTCTCCAGGACGCCCCGCAGGCGCAGGAAGGACGACGCCACCCTGGTGACCAGTTTCGTGTTCCAGGTGCGCAACGTGCCGGCGGCGCTCTACAAGGCGCTCGGCGGTTTCGCGACCAACGGGGTCAACATGACCAAGCTCGAAAGCTACATGCTGGGGGGCGATTTCGCCGCGAGCCAGTTCTACGCCGACATCGAGGGCGACCCGCGGGACCGCAACGTGCGCCTGGCGATGGACGAACTCGCCTTCTTCTCGCACACGGTGACCGTGCTCGGCACCTATCCGGCGGACACGTTCCGGACCACCAACCGGCCGGTCGACCCGGGCTGAGCCCGCGCCGCTTCAGCGCTCATACATCCAATCGTTGATCAGGCGCCGGGCGATCGAATCCGACCGCGCGCGGCGCACCAGCCCCGCCTCGCCCCGCTTGAGCTCGTCGCGGGTGAACCAGCGGGCGTCTTCGAGCTCGTCCCGATCGAACGCGATCTCGCCCGACAGCGCATCGGCATAGAATCCCAGCATCAGCGAGGCCGGGAACGGCCAGGGCTGGGAGGAGTGGTAGCGGATATTGGCGATGTCGATGGCGACCTCTTCCTTGACCTCGCGGGCGACCGCCTCTTCGAGGCTCTCGCCGGGTTCCACGAAGCCGGCGAGGGCGGAATACATGCCGTCGGGCCATTCCGACTTGCGCCCGAGCACGGCGCGGTCGCCATGGCTGACCAGCATGATGACCGCGGGGTCGGTGCGCGGGAAATGCGACGCGCCGCAGGCGCGGTCGATGCAAACGCGGAGATGGCCGGCGTCGCGGCTCTCGGTCGGCTGGCCGCAACTGCCGCAGAACCGGTGCCGTTCGTGCCAGTGCAGGATGCCCTTGGCGTAAGCGAGGAGCCCGCCCTCGTCGGGCGGCAGCAGCGCCCCCACGCTCCTGAGGTCGACGAAAATGCCGCGCCGCGCGAAGGGGGGGCGCGCTTCCGGGTCCTCGACATGGGACAGGTCGAAGGCGAAATGCGCCCGCCCGCCCTTGACCCCGAGAAACACCGCATCCCGCCTCTCGTTGAGGAAGGAACGGATCTCGGCGGGCCCGAAACAGACCGCCCGCGGCGCCTCGACGGAGTGAACGAACGCCCGGGAACGCCACACCGGAAGCACGCACGGCGCATCGTCGAACCGGGCGTCCAGCCAATCCTCGTCCGCCCGCCGTTCGGCATGGCGTTCAAGCCCGTAATCGGCGTAGTGGTTGGGCGCTCTCATGAAAGCCGGGAAGGTCCTTCCGAAGGGCCGCGGCAGGGACGCCGCCTGCTGTCGGCCGGCAAACTGCCACAGCGTTCCGTGGCACGCAATTTTGATAGCTGGTATAGTGGTTTGGGAGGCCGGTTGCGGACAGGGCGCTCGCCAACCCGGTCAGGTCCGGAAGGAAGCAGCCGTAACGAGATGGCTCCGGGTCGCTTGCCGGCCTCCCGCTTCTTCGACCGGTCCCATTGTAAGACATCGTCGGCAAGGCAGCACGGTTTGCGGGTGGCATGAACGGCTCATCGGATACCCGGCCCTACCGGGTGCTCGCGCGCACCTACCGGCCGAGCCGTTTCGCCGATCTCATCGGCCAGGACGCGACGGTGCGCACGCTCGGCAACGCGATCGCCTCGGGCCGCCTCGCCCACGCCTTCATCCTCACCGGCATCCGCGGCGTCGGCAAGACCACCACCGCCCGGATCATCGCGCGGGCGCTGAACTGTGTCGGGGCCGATGGCGCCGGGGGCCCCACGCCCGATCCCTGCGGGACTTGCGAGCATTGCGCCTCGATCGCCGGGGATCGCCATGTCGACGTCATCGAGATGGATGCGGCCAGCCGCACCGGCGTCGACGACATCCGGGAGCTGATCGACGGGGTGCGCTACCGCCCGGTCTCGGCGCGTTTCAAGATCTACATCATCGACGAAGTGCACATGCTGTCGCGCAACGCATTCAACGCGCTGCTCAAGACGCTGGAGGAGCCGCCCGAGCACGTAAAATTCATTTTCGCGACAACCGAGATCCGCAAGGTCCCGGTGACCGTGCTATCGCGCTGCCAGCGTTTCGACCTGCGCCGGGTCGACGGAGAAACCCTGTTCGACCACTTGCGGGCGGTTGCCGCCGGCGAGGGCGTCGACGCCGCGGACGACGCGCTGCGGCAGATCGTCCGCGCCGCCGAGGGCTCGGTGCGCGACGCGCTTTCGCTGCTCGACCAGGCGATCGCGCATGCCGCGGGCGGGCATATCGACGGCGATCGGGTGCGCACCATGCTCGGCCTCGCCGACCGCATGCGGACCGCCGATCTGCTGGAGGAGGTGGCCCGCGGGCAGATCGCGCCCGCGCTCGCCGTCTTCGATTCGCTGTACCAGGCGGGGGCGGATCCGATGGCGGTTCTCCAGGACCTCCTGGAGCTGACGCACTGGTTGAGCCGGCTCATTGCCGCGCCGGAGGACGCGAAGGCGGGCGGCGCCGTCTCCGACGTCGAGCTCGAGCGGGGCCGCGCGCTGGCGGCGGGGTTGTCGATACCCGTGCTCGCGAGGTGCTGGCAAATCCTGCTCAAGGGGGTTTCCGAAACCCAGCTTGCGGTCGATCCCAGGCAGGCCGCGGAAATGGTGTTGATCCGTCTCGCCTATGCCGCGGACCTGCCCACCCCGGCCGAGATCGTCCGCGCCGTCGGGCGCGGAGAGCACGCCCCGGCGCAACAACCGGCGCAACAACCGGCGCCGCCTTCGCCCGCCGCCGCGCCGGAGGCGATGCCGCCGGTGCCGGAAGATTTCGAGGCGCTGGTCGCATTGTTCAAGAGCAGGAAGGAAATGGTGCTTTGCGCGCATCTCGCCAACGATGTGGGTCTCGTCGACTACGCCCCGGGGCGGCTGCGTTACCGGCGCGGCCCGCACGCGCCCGCGGATCTGGAAAACCGGATCCGCCGCGCGCTCGATGGCTGGACGGGACGGCGGTGGTCGATCGAGGCGGTCGACGGCGACAGCGCGGCACCGAGCCTTCGCGAGCAGCGCGAGGAGCGTGAAGCGAACGAGCTCCGGCAGGCAGCCGATCATCCGGTGGTGCAAGCCGCGCTCCAGGCCTTTCCGGGCGCCACGGTGGAGGGCGTGCGCAGCGTCGAATCCGCTACGATCCTAGACGAAGCGCCGCAAGAGCCGCCGATCGAAGCCGAAGACGATGCCGATGGCGAAGGCATACAGGGAGAACCGCCGCGATGAAGAATTTCGGGCAATTGATGAAGCAGGCCCAGGAAATGCAGTCCAAGATCCAGGACATGCAAAGCCGCCTCGCGGAGATCGAGATCACCGGTCAATCCGGCGCCGGCCTCGTCACCGTGGTCATGAACGCCCGGAACGAAGTCAGGCGGGTCGCGATCGACCCGTCGCTCTTCAGCGCCGAGGATGCCTCCGTGGTGGAGGATCTGATCGTCGCCGCCTTCACCGACGCCAAGGGCAAGGCGGAGAGCCGGGCCGCCGAGGAAATGCAGAAGATCGCCGGCGGCCTCAACCTGCCGCCCGGCCTCAACCTGCCGTTCTGAGGACGCTCCGCCCGCCCCCGCACCATGCCCGTCTCCGAGATCGACCGGCTGATCCAGCTCCTGGCGAGACTTCCGGGGCTCGGCCCGCGCTCGGCGCGGCGGGCGGCGCTGCATCTGATCGAGCGGCGGGCGGGCCTGCTCGAACCGCTCGCACAGGCGCTGGCCGCGGCCGCGGATGCGATCCGGCAATGCGGCATCTGCGGCAATATCGACACCGCCGATCCCTGCGCGATCTGCGCCGACGAGGCGCGCGAGGAAACGATGATCTGCGTCGTCGAGGATGTCGCCGATCTGTGGGCGCTGGAGCGCACCGCCGCCTTCAACGGACGCTACCATGTCCTCGGCGGCACGCTGTCCGCGCTCGACGGGCGCGGACCGGACGAGCTCAACATCGATGGGCTGGTGCGCCGCGCCGGCAAGGAGACGGTTCGGGAAGTCATCCTCGCCACCTCGGCCACCGTCGAGGGTCAGACCACGGCGCATTACCTCATCGACCGGCTGGCGGAGTGCGCCGTCACCGTCACGCGTCTCGCGCACGGCGTCCCGGTCGGGGGCGAGCTCGACTATCTCGACGACGGCACCCTGTCGGCGGCCCTCAAGGCGCGTCGCCCCCTCGAATCGTGAGGCGCCGCGGTTGACGGACGGGCGGCGGCGGCATACCTAATCCGCACTTCGCAACCGACGGCGAGAGCCGCGATCCCAATGGCCAGGCTTTCCATCATCACCGCGCCGGATCCACGCCTCAGGCGCAAATGCGCACCGGTGGACGAGGTGGACGAGACGGTGCGCGCGCTGATGGACGACATGCTGGAGACCATGTACGCGGCCCCCGGAATAGGCCTCGCCGCCCCCCAGGTGGGGGTCCGCAAGCGTGTCATCGTCGTCGATGTCACCCGCGACGACGACAGGCGGATGCCTTACCGGATGGCCAACCCCGAGGTGGTGCAGGTATCGGAGACCCTCGCCAATTACGAAGAGGGCTGTCTCTCCCTGCCGGAGCACTATTCGGAGGTCGCACGCCCGGACGGGGCCCGGATCCGCTATCTCGACGAGAACGACGAGAAGCGGGAAATCGAGGTCGAAGGCGTGCTCGCCACCTGTCTCCAGCACGAGATCGACCACCTCGACGGCATCCTCTTCGTCGACCACATCTCGAAGCTCAAGCGCGACATGATCGTCAAGAAGCTCGCCAAGGCGAAGCGCGCGGAGGCGAAGGCCGGCGCCTGATCATGGCGCCGCTGCGCATCGTCTTCATGGGCACCCCGTCCTTCGCCGTCCCCGCCCTCGAGGCCCTTGTCGCCGCCGGGCACGACATCGCCTGCGTCTATACCCAGCCGCCTCGCCCGGCGGGGCGGGGCCAGCGCGAGCGCCGATCGGCGGTGCATCGGACGGCCACCCGGCACGGCCTGCCGGTTCGCCATCCGGCGCGGCTGGGCGACGCCGGGGAGTTCGCCGCGCTGGCGCCCGATATCGCCGTCGTCGCGGCCTATGGGCTGATTCTTCCGGCCGCGCTGCTCGCGGCGCCGCGTCTCGGCTGCGTCAATATCCACGCCTCGCTGCTGCCGCGCTGGCGCGGCGCGGCGCCGATCCAGCGCGCCGTTCTCGCCGGGGACGAGGAGACCGGGATCACCGTCATGCAGATGGACGAGGGGCTCGATACCGGCGGGATTCTGGCGCAGAGGCGGCTTCCGATCGGCCCCGAGGACGATGCCGGGATGGTCCACGACGCGCTTGCCGCGATCGGCGCGGAGCTCCTGCCGGAGACCCTGGGCGAAATCGCCGCGGGCCGATGCCGGGCGCGCCCCCAGCCGGATCACGGGGTGACCTACGCCGCCAAGATCGAACGCGGCGAGACCGGGATCGACTGGCGCGAACCCGCGTCCGCCGTGCACCGCCGGATACGCGCCTTCAGCCCGACTCCGGGGGCCTGGTTCGCGGCCCGCGGCGCCCGGATCCGGGTGCTTGCCGCCCGCCTTGTTCGCGAGATTGGCGCTCCTCCCGGCACGGTGATCGACGATGGGACGGTGGTTGCCTGCGGCGAGGGCGGGGTGCGGCTCGAACGCCTCCAGCGGGCAGGGAAGGGAGCGGTCGATGCCCGGGCGTTCCTGCGCGGCTTTCCCCTGCCGGTCGGAACCGTCCTGTCCGGCGGGGCGGTGTGACCCGCTGGCGCATCGCCGTCGAGTATGACGGCACCGGCTTCGTCGGCTGGCAGCGCCAGGACAACGGGCCGTCGATCCAGCAAGCGCTGGAAACCGCGATTTTCCGGTTCTCCGGCGAGACGCCGCGGGTCTTCGGCGCCGGACGGACCGATGCCGGGGTCCACGCGCTTGGCCAGGTCGCCCATTTCGACCTCGCGAAGCCGACGCGCGCCGACACCGTCGCCGATGCGCTCAACGCCCATCTGAGGCCCCAACCGATCGCCGTGCTCGACGCCGAGGCCGCCGCACCCGGCTTCGATGCGCGGCTCTCCGCGCGTGAACGCGCGTATCGCTACCGCATCCTCAACCGCCGCGCGCCGCTCACCACGGAGCGCGACCGCGCCTGGCTGGTCCAGACCCCGCTCGACGCGACGGCGATGCGGGAAGCGGCGGCCCGGCTGATCGGCAAGCACGATTTTTCGACCTTCCGGGCGAGCCTTTGCCAGGCGCGCTCGCCGGTGAAGACCCTCGACGTTCTCGAAGTCGCGCGGGACGGAGACGAGATCCGCATCGACGCCCGCGCGCGCTCGTTCCTCCACCACCAGGTCCGCAACCTCGTTGGCACGCTCCGGCTGGCGGGCGAGGGCAAGTGGACCGCGGACGACGTGTCCGCCGCGCTCGAGGCCCGCGACCGCGGGCGTGGCGGCCCGACCGCGCCGGCGCGCGGGCTCTATTTGACCGAAGTGCTCTACTGAGCGGCAGTTAGCCCGGGCTGGCTACAGGAAGCGGCTGGTCACCAGGTTGATCACGAGGCTGATCATGAGGTCCAGCCCGACGATCCCCGCCGCCGCTCCGCCCGAGACCTCCAGCGCCGTGCGCGCGATGAACCACCGGTAGAACAGGATGGCGACGGTCGCCGCGGACCCCAGAACCAGAGAGTATCCGTCGCCCAGAATTCCCTTGGAGAGAATCGTCGCGGCGAAGAACACCGCCACCTGGATCAGGTTCGACCAGTTATGGGCGACGATGTAGCGCCAATAGCGGTCGAACCGGCCGATCCGGTCGCAGACATAGATCATGATCAGCGGAAAGGCGACCCAGCCGATGACGTAAGCGAGCGTCTCGACGATGGCGATCGTGAACAAACCTGCCCGGGCTTCGATCTCGTAGAGCCTGAGGATCAGAAGCAGCGCGTAGGCGGGCGCCACGATCACCGCGGCATTGAAGGATTTCCAATAGGCCTCGACGGTGTCGTCGAAACAGTCGAGCCCCCTCCGGTCGAGCAGCGCCAGACGCCAGGCGCCGTAGGCGGCGCGGGAGAATTCGGCACCGGTGACCATCTCGTCCTCAGCCCGGGAAATAGCTGCCGATGACGCTCTCGTAAATTTCGCCGAGGGCGGCAAGATCGGCGAGCGCCACCCGCTCGTCCACCTTGTGCATGGTCTGGCCGACAAGGCCGAACTCGGCAACCGCGCAATGATCCTTGATGAACCGGGCATCGGAGGTGCCGCCGGTGGTGCTGAGAACGGCCTCGGTACCGACCGCCGAGGCGATCGCATGCTGGATCAGGCCGCTCAGCCTGCCGGGCGGGGTGAGAAACGATTCGCCGGTCAAACGCGTTTCGAGCTCGTAATCGCCGCCCACCGAATCGAGACGGTCCCGGATCCAGGCGAGCATGCTCTCGCCGCTGTGAAGATCGTTGAAACGGATATTGAAGGCGGCGCGCGCCACCCCCGGGATGACATTGGTCGCGGCGTTCCCGACATCGACGGTGGTGAGCTGAAGATTGCTGGGCTGGAAATGCTCGGTCCCTCCGTCGATCGGCGTTTCGGCGAGCGCCGACAGCATCCGCGCCAGCCGCGGCAGGGGATTGTCGGCGAGCTGCGGGTAGGCGGTATGGCCCTGCACGCCGCGGACGGCGATCCAGCCGGAAAGACTGCCCCGGCGGCCGATCTTGATCATCTCGCCGAGCCGCAGCGGGTTGGTCGGTTCGCCGACCAGGCAATCGTCGATCCGCTCGCCGCGCTCGGCCATCCAGTGGAGCACCTTGGCGGTGCCGTTGATCGCCGGGCCCTCCTCGTCGCCGGTGATCAGCAGGCTGATCGAGCCCTCGAAGGCGCCGCCGCGCCGGTCGAGAAAGCGGGAGACCGCGCCGACGAAGGCGGCGATGGCCCCCTTCATGTCGGCGGCGCCGCGGCCGTACAGGACGCCGTCATGAATCTCGGCGGCGAACGGATCGACCGTCCATGAGCAGCGATCGCCGACCGGGACCACGTCGGTATGCCCGGCGAAGCAGAAATTGGGAGAACCCGTGCCGAGGCGGGCATAGAGGTTCTTCACCCCGGGCGTTCCCGGCGCATCGAACGTCATGTGGTGGCAAACGAAGCCGAGCGCTTCCAGCGCCCCGGCAAGCGCCGCCTGCGATCCGCCGTCTTCCGGCGTAACGCTGGGGCAGCGGATCAGCGCCCGCGCCAGGTCAACGGCGTCGATGACGGCGTTCAATCGCGCAACAGTTCGTTGATCGAGGTCTTCGCCCGGGTCCCTTCATCGACTCGCTTGACGATGACCGCGCAATACAGGCTGGGCCCGGGCGAGCCGTCGGCCAGCGCGCGCCCCGGCAGCGAGCCCGGCACCACCACCGAGTATTCCGGCACACGCCCGTAATGGATCTCGCCGGTGGTGCGGTCGACGATCCTGGTGGAAGCGCCGATGAACACGCCCATCGACAGCACCGCGCCGCGCTCGACCAGCACGCCCTCGGCCACCTCGGAGCGCGCGCCGATGAAGCAATCGTCCTCGATGATGACGGGATCGGCCTGGAGCGGCTCCAGCACGCCGCCGATCCCCGCGCCGCCGGATATATGGCAATTCCGGCCGATCTGGGCGCAGGAGCCGATCGTCGCCCAGGTATCGACCATGGTCCCCCGGTCGACATAGGCGCCGAGATTGACGAAGCTCGGCATCAGCACGACGCCGGGCGCGATATAGGCCGAGCGCCGGACGATGCAGTTGGGCACCGCGCGAAACCCGGCCTCACGGAAGCGCGCCTCGTCCCAGCCGGCGAATTTGGGCGAGACCTTGTCGAACCAGGGCGTCGCGCCGCGATGGGGGTCGTCCGGCCCGCCCGGCATCGGCGCCGCGTCGTAGAGCCGGAAGGACAACAGGACGGCCTTCTTCAGCCATTGGTTGACGCGCCACTGCCCGTCGAGCTTCTCGGCGACCCGGAGCGACCCGGAATCGAGTCCGTCGAGCGCGGCCTCGATCGCCGCGCGCAGGGCGCCGCCCGTCGCCGGCGAAATCGTGTCGCGATCTTCCCAGGCGTCGTCGATCGTCGATTGAAGCGGGTCTGCGCTCATGCGTCTTGCGGCCTCGAACGGATGCGGGTGGGCAGAAAATCACCGCCCGGCGGTTTCTGTCAACTCGGCGAAGCGACGCATCGGAGCCAGCCCGCGATATCGTGGGTCTGGTGGTGGATATGCGGCCCCGCCGCTTCGTCCTCGTCCCAGGCGGCGCCGGTCCGTACCCAGACGGTGGTCATGCCCATCCTGGCCGCCGGTTCGAGGTTGTAGGGGATATCGTCGACCATCGCCGCCCGTTCCGCATCGATGCCGTGCAGGGCGCAGAGATGCCGATAGCTCTCGATCGCCGGCTTGGGCCGGTAGCCGGCGGCCTCGATGTCGTAGACCGCATCGAAATGGCCGCTCAACGCCAGGAGGTCGAGAACCAGCCTCGCATGGCTCGCAAAGGCGTTGGTGTAGATCACCTTGCGTCCCCCGAGCGCGGCGATGGCATCCTGCAGGCGACGGTCGGGCTTGAGCCCGGAATAGTCGAGCCCGCCGCCCATATGGCTCTCATAGACCCTCGGATCGAGGCCGTGATTGACCATCAGCCCGCGCAGCGTCAGCCCGTATCTGCGGAAATAGTCCTTCTGGATGGCGTAGGCCGCCTCGCTGTCGATGCCGAGAAACTCGGAAACGAAGCCGCGCATGCGCCGGTCGAGCTCGGCATACATCGGCGGCGGCACCCGGTAGAGCGTGTTGTCGAGATCGAACACCCAGGTCTCGACATCGCTTCTGCCCGGGATTGCGGTTTCCTGATCCTGTGCCATGGAAATCTGTGCGGCGGCGCGGCGTAACCGGCGCAAGGGTGGGGAGGCGCCCCGACCCGTGCGCGCTACGCGCCCGGCCGACTGCCCTCCGAACGGATAAGGGTTCCCACGCCGCGTTCGGTGAACACTTCGAGCAGGATCGCGTGCGGCACCCGCCCGTCGAGGATGATCGCGGCCTCGACCGAGTTTTGGACGCTTTCGAGGCAGGTCTCGATCTTCGGGATCATGCCGCCCGTGATCACCCCGCCGTCGATGGACGCGCGGGCCTCGCGGGCGGTCATCTCGCCGATCAAATTGCCTTCCCGATCGAGCACGCCCTCGATGTCGGTAAGCATGAAGAGCCGGGCCGCGCCCATGGAAGCGGCGATGGCGCCGGCCACCGTGTCGGCGTTGATGTTGTAGGTCGTGCCGTCCTCGCCGACGCCGATCGGGGCGACGACGGGGATGATCGACGACCGCTCGAGGGTTTCCAGAACCTGGGCGTTTATCGCCACCGGCTCGCCGACGAAGCCGAGATCGAGGACCTTCTCGATATTCGAATCCGAACGCCGTCCCATCGGGCGCAGCTTGCGGGCGCGCACCAGATCCCCGTCCTTGCCCGACAATCCGACCGCGACCCCGCCGGCGCGGTTGATCGCGGTGACGATCTGCTTGTTGATCGAGCCGCTGAGGACCATTTCGACGATCTCGACGGTGGCCTGGTCGGTCACCCGGAGCCCGTCGACGAAATCGCTCTTGATCTTCAGCCGTTCCAGCATTTCGCCGATCTGCGGCCCGCCGCCATGGACCACGATCGGGTTGATGCCGATGCGCTTCAACAGGACGATGTCGTGGGCGAACTGGGCGGCGAGCGACGGATCGCCCATCGCGTGCCCGCCATATTTCACCACGAAGGTCCGACCGGCATAGACCTGCATGTAAGGCAGCGCCTCGGACAGCGTGGCGGCTTTTTCGAGCCACATCGCGAGGTCGGTGTCGTCCGGCGCGGAGGGCCGGAGCCCGGTCTTCGATTCGGCGGAATCCGTCATGGCGCGGCACTTTAGCTTGGAGGGGTCTCACCTGCCAGCGCGGCAAGCTCCGCCCGCAATTCCGGGATGCCGGACTGCGACCGCGCGCTGGTGACGATCAGCCGGGGATGCGCCGCGACCTGGCGCGCGAGGGCGCTGTGCATATCGTCCTCGTTCGCCCGCAAGGCGCCGTGGCTCATCTTGTCCGCCTTGGTGAGGACCCCCTGGAACGACACCCCGGACTCGTCCAGCATCGTCATCAGCGCGCGATCGTTGTCGTGCAGCCCGTGGCGGGCATCGATCAGCAGGCAGAGCCGCTTGAGCCCCGCCCGCCCCTTGAGATAGGCCCGCACCAGCCGGTTCCACTGGTCGATTTCCGTCTTGGCCGCCCGCGCGTAGCCGTAGCCGGGGAGGTCGACCAGCATCAGGCGGCCGCCGAGGTCGAAGAAATTGATCTGGCGCGTGCGCCCGGGCGTGCGCGAGGTACGCGCGAGGGACCGGCGCCCGGTGAGCGCGTTGACCAGGGTCGACTTGCCGACATTCGAGCGTCCGGCGAAGGCGATCTCGGGCAAGCCTGCGGCGGGGAGCGCTTCCAGAGAAGCGATGCCGGCGACGAATTCGCAGCGTCCCGCGAACAGGCGGCGGCCGCGCTCGATTGCCGCTTCCGCCTCGGCGCCGTTTTCGATCGTTTGCGACGGATCGCCGGTCTCGCCCACCGCGCGGCCCTCCCTCAGGACGTGCTGCGGCTCGGCCGTTTGCGCTTGTTGGAGTTGGCGCGGCGCTTGGGCCGGTTCGGCGGAGCTTCCTCGGCGGGGGCTTCCTTGCGCCGTTTCGCCTTGGCCGGTCCCGTCCCCTGCTTGGCCCCCGTGGACCCGCCGGAGCCGGGTTTCGGCTTGCCCCCCGGCAGCGCGACCGTCTGGCCCGATATCGTCACCCCCATCTGGCGCATGATGATCCATTGCTGGGCGATCGACAGCAGGTTGTTCCACGCCCAGTAGATCACCAACCCCGCCGGGAACCGCCCCAGCATGAAGGTGAACACGATCGGCAGCATCAGGAAGATCTTGGCCTGGGTGGGGTCGGCGGGCTGCGGGTTCAGCTTCTGCTGCAGATACATGGTCCCGCCCATGATGAGCGGCCAGATCCCGATATTGGCGATCTGCAGGATTTCGGGTATCGACCAATCGACCAGCCCGAATACGGTCAGGATGCCGAGCGGGTCGGGCGCGGACAGATCCTGGATCCAGCCGAAAAACGGCGCATGCCGCATCTCGATGGAGACGAACAGCACCTTGTACAGCGCGAAGAAGACCGGAATCTGGATCAGGATCGGGAAGCAGCCGCTGACCGGGTTGGCGTTCTCCCTTTTGTAGAGCGCCATCATCTCCTGGTTCTGGCGCGCCCGGTCTTCCTTGAAGCGGTCGCGGATCTCCATCATCTTGGGCTGGAGCTTCTTGAGCCGGCTCATCGCCCGGTAGGATTTGTTGGCCAGCGGGAAGAACGCCATCTTGATCAGCACGGTGAGCACCAGGATCGCGATGCCGAAATTCCCGAGTTGGCGGTTGAAATACTCGAGCACATAGAAAATCGGCTTCGTCAGGAAGTAGAACCAGCCGAAATCGACCGCCAGATCGAAATTGACGATGCCGAGATCCTCTTCATAGGCATCCAGCAGGCGGACCTCCTTGGCGCCCGCGAACAGGCGTTCGGTCACCTCGACCGTGGCGCCCGGCTGGACGGTCAACTGGGGACCGAGAACGTCGACCTGGTATTTGTCGGTGCGGTCCTGGAGGGTGTGGACGAAACGGCTCGAGATGGCGGTCTTCTGGTCGGGGACCAGGGCGGCAAGCCAGTACTTGTCGGTGATGCCGATCCAGCCGCCCACGCTTTCTTGCGCGATCTTGCCGTCATCGGCATCGGATACGTCGTCGTAGTCGATCTCCTTCAGCGTCTCCCCGAAGACGCCGAGCAGCCCCTCATGCAGGATCCAGAAGCCCAGCGTATCCGGCGTGCCGGTGCGCGAGATCAGCCCGTAGGGCCTGAGCCCGACGGCGCGCTCGCCGCGATTGATGACGCGCTGGGTGACCTTGAACATGTAGTTGCGGTCGAGCGTGATCTCCTGGGTGAAGGCAAGCCCTTTACCGTTGTTCCAGGACAGGGTGAGCGGCCGGTCCGGTTCGAGCGTGCTCTTCGTGCTCGTCCAGACCGTCTCCGTGGTCGGGGTCGCGATATCGGAATCGGTCGCCACCCAGCCGAACTGCGCGAAATAGGGCAACGCCGATCCCGGCGGCGTGAACAGCGTGATCTGCGGGCTGTCCTCTTCGAGGGTTTCCCGGTAATCGGTGAGCAGCAGGTCGTCGATACGGGCGCCCTTGAGGGAGAGCGAGCCTTCGAGCCGGCTCGAGACGATCTGCACCCGCGGCTCGGTGGCGGCGGCAGGCGTCGACGCGGCCGCCCCCGGCAACTGGGGACGCTCGGCCGTGCCGCCGGGAATCCCGGGGAGCACGGCCCCGCTGTCGGGAGCGCCCGCCGGCGGCGTTGCCGGTGCGGCTGTCCCGGCGGTTTCCCCCGCCGCCCTGCGCTCGGCTTCGGCGGCCTGCTGCGCCGCGTGCTCGCGCTCGACACGCGGCTGTTCGAACAGAAACTGGTAGCCGAGCAGGACCGTCACCGAGAAGACGATCGCAAGCAGGAGGTTGCGCTGTTCCATGACCCGGGGACCGGCTAGTGCGATCGCCGCCAGGGAAGACCGACGCGCTCCGGCACCGGGTCGAAACCGCCTCCGCCCCAGGGATGGCATCTGGCGATACGGATCAGGGCGAGCCAGATACCGAGGATCGGACCGTGCCGGTCGATCGCCTGGATCGCGTAGCCGGAACAGCTGGGCTCGAACCGGCAACTCGCCGGCAGCACCGGAGAGACCAGCCGGCGATAGGCCCAGATGGGCGCCTTCAGGAGGCCGGAGATCGCCTTTTCAATCACGCCTTGTCCTGTCCCCGCCGCCGGGCCGCCCCCGGGCCGACCCGCCGCCCGCCAGCGCGGCATCGGCGCGCTCAAGGGCGGTTTTGAGGTCTTCCACCAATGCTTCGAACGGGCGGGCGATCGTCGCCCGCCGCCCGATCAGCACATAGTCCCTGCCCCGCCTTGCGCCCGGCGCCAATACGCGCTCGGCGACGGCCCGCAGCCGTCGGCGCGCCCGGTTGCGCGCCACCGCGTTGCCGACCTTCCGGCTTACCGTGAAACCGACCCGGATCCCGTCGGCCATCGCATCCGCTTCGGCGTTCGGACGAACCTGGAGGACAAGTCCCGGTGTCACCGATTTGACGCCGGTCCTCGCCGCGCGCAGGAAATCGCGCCGCTTCTTCAGCGTTGGGAGCACGGCCACGCGCTCAAGCCGAGAGACGCTTGCGACCCTTTGCGCGGCGATTCGACAAAATCCTGCGGCCGCCCACGGTTGCGCGCCGGGCACGGAACCCGTGGCGCCGCTTGCGGACCAGGACGCTCGGCTGAAAAGTGCGTTTCAAGGCGCGAAACTCCAGGCTCGGACCGAGTCCGAAACGAGGCCCGCTGTATAGGGTCTCGCCCGGTGCGAGTCAATGCGTCCTCCGGGCCCGGCTACGATGCGCGCTCCACGCCGGGCGGGTAGAGCGACGCCACCCGGGCGCCGCCGAAGGTCTGCCAGCTCACCAGCTCGTTGGGATCGTCGAGGTGCAGCTCGAACACCACCTCGCGCGAGGTGTCCCGCTTCATCTCGCGGATCCTCGTCCAGTAGGGCATGTCGTTGGGATGCCATTCCTCGCGCTTCCATTCGTTCCAGGTGAGATCCCGGACGTGGCAATTGCGGGTGAGCTGTTCGCGCATCGGCAGGCAGGTCGAATCGACGATCAGCATGTTGTCGTTGGCCAGGCGGTGGGCATCGCCCATGGCCCAGGAAATCACCCGTTCCGGGTCGTCGTCGTCGGCAGACGTCCAGACCTCGCGGACGGTGCGCGCGGCCTCGTCGACCGCGTATTCGATCGCCCGGGCGAAGCATTCATGCGGCGCCGCCTGCGGATCGTAGGGCTCGGCGCGGCACAGCCCGTTGTCGTACATCACGATGGTGCCGTCGACCGTCACCCGCGGGTTGTGCCCGTGATAGTGCCAGCGCAGGTCATGCGCGGGCTCGAGCAGTTTCTCCTTCTGCGGGCTCTTCCAGTTGCCGTGGTCGCCGAGGATCCATCGGATCTCGCCCGACGCCTTGTCGATCTTGACGATCGCGTCCTGATGGCGGAGCGAGACGATCACGCTGTCGTCGCCGGGGTCGTAGGTGATGCCGTTGCCGTGGGTCCAGTCGAGATGGTGGGGGAAGCCGCGATTGTGCCAGTAGACCTCCATCAGGTGGTAGGACCAGCGATAGACGTCGAGATGGTCGAAAGTGTCCCAGCTCCAGACGATATCGCCGTCCGGCGTGAACTCGACGAAACGGTCGCCGACGACGGGCTGGGTCGCGCGCGGCGCGCCCGCGTCGGTCTCGCTGGTGACGTAGTTCTCGATCATCCTCGCGTTCGCGGTCATCGCCAGGAAATTGCCGTTTGGCATCTGGTGCGGCTGGTGATGGAGGCTCGCCGCCTCGATCGGGATCGCGCCCGCGACCGGCCCGGCCGGGCGGCCCGACGCATAGAACATGCGGATCGCCCTTCCGGTCATATCCATCTCGACCGACCGG
Organism: Alphaproteobacteria bacterium; assembly: GCA_965205995.1. Classification (GTDB taxonomy): domain Bacteria; phylum Pseudomonadota; class Alphaproteobacteria; order MPNO01; family MPNO01; genus MPNO01. The sequence continues at coordinate 3,947,607 of OZ242200.1, forward strand.
AAATCGACGTGGTGAAAGAAGAGATTGCCGTTGGCGAGCTGGTGAACGCCGGCAATCCGGGCGTCCGACCGGTAATACCAGACGACCTCCCCCTCCTCGTCGACGGCCATCAGCATTCCCCAGCGGGTGGTGAAGCGGATTTGCGGCGGCGTCATGAAGGCCTGCCGGCAATTCACCCGGCGCCGCACGCTCAACAGCGTGAAGCCGGGCTGCATCTCGGACGTCCTGGCAAGCTTCGTCGTGATCGTCGGCCATTCGGCGCTGTCGGCCGGAAGCGGCGGCGTCCGGTAGGCAAGGGTGACCGGTCCGGCGTCCCCGGCGGCGACCGTGATGCGATGGTCGGTGTCGGCCCGCATGCCGACGATCGGCAGGCCGTCTTCGGGATCGCGCGTCGGGCCGTAGACCGACCGAGCGCGCCCGTCGGCCATCGTCGACGGTTATCCTGGCGGTCACCGGCCCATCGGCCCTGAAGCGGACGATGGCGACGAGCGGCACGTTCTCGTTGGGGTTCTTTTCGACCGCCGGAGGGGTCAGGAACTCGGTCATGGCTTCTCTCCAACCGGGCAACCGCCGGGGCCTACAGGATCAGCCACTCCGGCAGCCAGGCGGGGAGGCCCGCCGCCACCAGGCCGTGCGCCAGCGAGTCGTGGAAGGTCAGGCTTATGACGCGGTCGTAGAAACCGACCAGCAGGCCCCATACCGCAAGCGCGTAGCCGGCACAAACCCGCAACCGCATCCGGCCCCAGGCCAGCAGGTAGGCGAATGCGAATACCGGCAGCGCGATCTTTATCCCGAGCAGAAGGGCGACGAGGATGGTGGCCCCGAGCCATGACAGAAACAGCGCGGACCGGGCCAGCATCGCCTGTCTCGCCCCTTCCCCCAACGGCGCATACCGCACCGACCCGAAGCCGGCGGTCAGGGAGCGCGTGTCCCGGAACAGGGCGGCGGCAGCCAGGGCGACCCCGGGCGCCGCCATCACCAGGGGAAATTGCCCGACTTCGGGCTCCCATCCGGTGGCGGTCCAGGCCGCCGCGGCGAAGGCGGCGAAAAACAGCAGCGAAACCGGGAACGACAGGACCGGATTCCTGGCCCGCCCCTCGCCGGCTTGCGGGGCGTCCGCCTGTGCGTTGGTCCTGACGGTGCTGCGCGCCGACAGGACGATGGTGAGGACGCCGAGCGCGAGCACGATGAGGACGATGGGGTTGGCGAGCCAGCCGACGCCGTCATAGGTCCGCATGCTGAGCAGGAACCGGTTCTCCACGATCGGCCCCAGGATCAAGCCGAGGATCAAGGGCGGCCTCGCCCATCCCCCGGCCTTCATCAGATAGCCGACGACGCCGAACGCGAAGCAGGTGACCCACGCCTCGATGGTCGAGTGGCCGCCGAGCCAGGCCCCCATGAACACGAACACGATGACGCCCGGCACCAGGAAATGCCCCGGCACGAAGGCAAGCCTCGCGACCTGCCGGCTCCATATCATCAGCAGCCCGGCCGCGACCACGTTGGCGATCACCAGCATCCACACCATCGAAAAGGTGATGTGGAGGTCGGTGGTGAGCATGTCGGGGCCGGGCCGGATGTCCTGCAGGATGAGGGCGCTCAGCAGGATCGCCGTGCCGAGGCTGCCGGGAATCGCGAACGCGACCGCCGGGATCAGCGCACCGCCCTTGGTGGCGTTGTTGGCGGCCTCGGGGGCGATGACGCCGCGGATGTCCCCCAGGCCGAAGCGGCTCTTGTCGCGCGCCGACTGCACCGCGTGGCCGTAGGCGACCCAGTCGACGATGGCGGCGCCGAGACCGGGCAGCATCCCGACATAGGTTCCGATCGCCGCGCAGCGCGTCGCCAGCCAGTGGTGGCGGATGGCATCGCGCACGCCGTCCCAGATGCTGCTGTCGGCGTCCTGGCTAGCGGTCTCCCGGGCGATCGAGATGTTGCGGGTCGCGAGCTCCATGAGCTCCGGAATCGCGAAGATCCCCAGCACCACGGGGATCAGCGGCAGATCGTCGACCAGATACTCCAGGTCCAGCGAGTAGCGCTCCGCGGCCACCGTCTGCGCGGCGCCGACGGTCGACAGCAGCAGCCCCATCGCGGCGGCGGCCAGCCCCTTGACCATCGAGCTCCCGCTCAGCGCGCCGACCATGGCGAGCCCGAGCAAAGCGAGGGCGAATATCTCGGGCGAGCCGAAGGCGAGGATCAGCGGCTGAACGATGGGCAGGGAAATCGCCAGCGCGACGGCGCCGAACACCCCACCATAGGCGGATACCGTGAAGGCGGCGCCGAATGCGCGGGGCGCTTCGCCGCGCTTGGCGAGGGGATAGCCGTCGAGGATCGTCGCCTGCGATGCCGCGGTTCCCGGGATGCCGAGCATCACCGAGGCGATGGTGTCGCTGGTCGTGGTGACCGCGTACAGCCCGAGAAGCAGCGCGATCGCGGTCAAGGGCTCCATGTCGAAGGTGAACGGCAGCAGCAGCAGCATGCCGATGATGCCGCCCAGCCCGGGGACCGCGCCGAGCCAGATGCCGATGAAGATGCCGAGCGCGAGGAACGCCAGCACCTCAAGCTCGAAGATCGATGCCAGGCCGGTGTGCAGGGCGTCGAACATGCGCTACCTCCGCCGGCCGCCCGGGTCCCGGGAGTTCAAGGCGCCCGGGACCCGGGCGGACCCGGCCCGCGGCCGGGGAGAACCCCGTCGGTCAGCGGATAATCGACTTGAGGTATTCCTTCGCCTGCGGGTCGATCTTGGTGTAGCCGCTGAGCAGCGCGCCGGCCTTGTCGCCGGCGAGCCAGAAGGGCTCGGACTTCGAGGCCTTGGTGAAGTTCGCGACGGTGCGCTGGTCGGCCCAGTTCGCCGCATAGGCCTTGCGCATCGCGGCCACGACATCGGCCGGGGTGCCGGGCGGCAGCATCAGCCACATGGCCCAGATCTGGTGGGCGGCGAACCATTTATAGGCCTCGAACATGGGTCCCGACGGGGCCTTGCCCTTCACCGTCTTGTAGAAGGCGACGAAGTTCGGCATGTCGCCGAAGGATTTGCCGTGGTCCATCGGCGTGTCGGAGCCGCCCGGGAACGCCGAGTGGTAGAACATGTCGACCGCCTCGCCCTTCTTCACCAGATCCTTCTTGTAGAACACCCAGTAGCCGATATCGCCGGTCGAGATCGCCTGGATCTCGTTCTGCATCAACCCGGCCTTCAGCTTCGGCTGGTTCTTGTAGCCGATGGCGAACCGGTAGGGGATGCCGAGCATGTCGAACGAGAAGCGCGAGAACAGGCCGAGCGCGCCACCCGGAATCCTGGCGCCCACGTTGAAATTCTTGGCCTTGAGAATGTCTGCCCGGCTCTTGAGCCCGCCGGCCAGGTCCGACCGCACCACGGTTACGAAGTTGACCCCGATGACGCCGACCGGATTGAACTCGGCGGGGACGTATTTGACGCCCTTGAGGCCGAGCAGCAGGCCGGGGAAGTTCATCGGCCCCCACAGCATCTGGGTGCCGTCCTTCTTCGCCCGGTTGAAGACGAAATTGATGCCTTTCTGTCCGCCGCCGCCGACGATGTTCCGCACCTTGATGCTGGGCTTGCCCGGGACATGATCGCTGAAGGTCTTGGCGAAACGCTGCGCCTGCCGGCTCAGCCCGCCGCCGGCGCCCGCCGGAACGATGAATTCGATCGTCTTGCCGGAAAAATCCTGCGCATCGGCCGGCGTGCCGCCGATGAGCAAGCCGAGACCGGCGAGGCCGATCACGATATGCGTTGCGCCTCTGATCATCGTCGCGCTCCCTGTTCTTTTCCGTGCAACCCTAGTTCGGTCGCACGACGCGGATCAAGCGGGTCGCGGACGCCTTCCGCATGCGTCGGCCTCCGCGACGGCTATCGGCCCCGTACAGGCAGCTTTGCGGCGGCGCGAAAGGACGGCTATCGTCCGGACGCCTGCCCGGGCGCGACAAGATATTTCTTGCTCTCCGGCCCGGGGCATCGACAGAGGCGCAGGCTGGCCCTAAGTGTGGATTGCGAGACCATTACGAGGTCCGATAAAATGTCCGAGAGCAAAGCTCCCGCCGGCGGATTGAACGCCAAGCGTTTGCTGCCCGTCGCCGTTCTGGTCGCCGGGCTGGTCGCCTTCTTTGCTTTCGATCTCGACGAATTCGTCACCCTGGATGCGCTCAAGACCCACCGCGCGGTGCTGCAGGGATGGGTCGAATCGCAAGGCGCGGTCGCGTGGCTGGTCTACGCCGCGATCTACATGGCGGCGGTGGCATTTTCGGTTCCGGGCGGCGCGATCCTGACGATCGCCGGCGGTTTCATGTTCGGACCCTATGTCTCGACCGGGGTCGTGGTGGTCGGCGCGACCTGTGGCGCGACCATCCTTTTCCTGGCCGCGCGCTATGCCTTCGCCGACTATTTGCGACAGAAGACGGGCGGCGCGATGCGGCGGATGGAGGCCGGGTTCAACGAGAATCCGGTGAGCTACATGCTCATTCTCCGCCTGGTGCCGCTGTTTCCGTTCTGGCTGGTCAATCTGGTGCCGGCCTTTCTCGGGGTTAAAATCAAGATCTATTTCCTGAGCACGCTGTTCGGCATCATCCCGGGCACGTTCGTCTATTCGCTGGTCGGCGACGGCGCGGGCGCGGTGCTCGATGCCGGGGGCGCTCTTGATCTGGGGATCATTTTCGAACCGCGCATCCTCGCCCCGATCGTCGGGCTCACGGTGCTCGCCTGCATCCCCATCGTCTACAAGCGCTTCCAGGCGCGTCGCAGCGCGCGGTCGTGAAACGCCATCGGGTCGATCTCTGCGTCATCGGGGCCGGCTCGGGCGGGCTGAGCGTCGCCGCCGGCGCCTCGCAGATGGGCGCTTCGGTGGTGCTGATCGAGCGCGACCGGATGGGCGGCGACTGCCTCAATGTCGGCTGCGTTCCCTCGAAGGCGCTGATCGCCGCCGCCGGCGCCGCCGAGTCCGCCCGCCGTGCCGGGCAGTTCGGCGTCCGCCTCGGGCCGCCCGAAATCGATTACCAGGCGGTGCACGATCACGTCCATGGGGTCATCGCGGCGATCGCGCCGCACGATTCTGTCGAACGTTTCGAGGCGCTCGGCGTCACCGTCATCCAGGAGCATGGCCGTTTTACCGGTCCGCGAACCGTGGTCGCCGGCGAGCACGAGATCGAGGCCCGGCGCTTCGTCATCGCCACCGGATCGAGCCCTGCCGCACCGCCGATCCCCGGGCTGGAGGACGTCCCCTATCTCACCAACGAGACGGTATTCGAACGCACCCGTCTGCCATCCCCGCTGATCGTCATCGGCGGCGGCCCGATCGGGCTGGAGCTCGCCCAGGCGCATCGCCGCCTCGGCGCCGAGGTCACGGTGCTGGAGATGTTCACGGCGCTCGGCAAGGACGACCCGGAGCTCGCCGGGATCGTCACCGCGCGGCTTCGCCGGGAGGGCGTCGACCTGCGCGAAGGCGTGGGCGTCACCGGGATCTCCTCGACGGAGGACGGGGTTGCGGTGGAAATCGAGGACGACGGGCGCGTCGAAAGGCTGACCGCCGCCCATCTCCTGGTTGCCGCCGGCCGGCGGCCGAACATCGACGATCTCGGCCTGGAGGCGGCCGGCATCGAGCGAAACAGGGCGGGAGTCGTGGTGGACAACCGGCTCAGGACCACCAACCGGCGGGTGTTTGCCGCGGGCGACGCGGCGGGCAAGTTCCAGTTCACCCATGTCGCCGGATACCACGCGGGCATCATCATCCGTAATGCGCTATTTCGCATTCCGGCCAGGACCGACGACCGCGCCGTGCCCTGGGTCACCTATACCGACCCGGAACTCGCGCATGTGGGGATGACCGAGGCGGTCGCGCGCGAGCGCGCGGGCGATATCCGGGTTCTGCGGTTTCCGTTCGCCGAGAACGACCGCGCCTGGGCGGAGCGCGTGACCGACGGTCTGGTGAAGGTGATCACTTCGAAGAAGGGCGCGGTGCTCGGGGCGAGCATTGCCGGCGCCCATGCCGGGGAGCTGATCCAGACCTGGATCCTGCCGGTCGCCAGGGGAATGAACATCAAGCACGTCGCCGGGCTCATCATGCCCTATCCGACGCTGGGCGAGGTCAACAAGCGGGCGGCGGGCTCATTTTTCACGCCCGCCTTGTTCAGCCCCCGGGTCCGGCGCATCGTGCGCCTGCTCGCCCGCCTTGGGTGACCGTTAGCGCTCCAGACATGCCGCGCTTTCAGTCGGCGCGCGCATTTGTCGGACTGCGGCGGACCCACTTGTAATATCACAAAAGATATACCATTATCGGTGTGACGTTGCACAAACGCGTGATGTCCCCAGCCATTTGACCATGTATCGCAGGACAATGCCCACGGCCAATGGTGGAGGCTCCGGCCCGCAGTTAGGGCTATCGGCGCGCTTGCTCGTATTGACGATCTTTTTCGTGATGCTGAGCGAGGTGTTCATCTATGCGCCGTCGATCGGGCGCTACCGCATGGTCTACATGCAGGAGCGGATCGCGGCGGCCCATCTTGCCTCGCTGGCGGTGGCGGCCCCGGTCGACGGCGCCGTTTCCGCGCGGCTGACGGCCGATCTCCTCATGTACGCGCGATCGCACCGGATCGTGACCCGCGCCGTGTCCGACGAGGTGACGATCACGGGCCAAGCGCCGCTTGCGATCGAAGCCGTCTACGACCTGCGTGACGCCGCGTTCTTTCCGTTGATCTGGGAGGCGTTCCTCGTCCTCGGACGGGGCGGGAACCGGATGGTCGAGGTTGTGTCGCCATTTGCCAAATCGCCCGGCACCCTGGTCAGAACGGTGATCGACGAAGCGCCGATGCGGACGGAAATGTTCGGCTATTCGGGACGAATCCTGATGCTCTCCGTCATTATTTCGCTGATTACCGCGGCACTCGTCTTTATCAGCCTTCAGCTTCTCTTCGTCCGCCCGATGCTGAGCATTACGGAAAACATGACCGCCTTCCGCGCCGATCCGGAGGACGCGAGACGCGTGGTGACGCCGGGTTCGCGGTCGGACGAGATCGGGCGCGCCCGTCGGGAGCTCGCGGAGTTGCAGCAGGCGGTGCGGCAAGCACTGCAGCACAGATCCCGCCTTGCCGCGCTGGGCACGGCGGTTGCCAAGATCAACCACGACCTGCGAAACATCCTGGCGAGCGCACAGCTCGTTTCGGACCATATCCGCGTGAGCCCTGACCCGGGGGTGCGCAAGATCGCACCGACTCTGCTCGGCGCGCTCGACCGGGCGATCAGGCTGTGCACCGAGACCATAGCCTTCGCCCATGAAGGCGAGGCGCCGCCCTCCTTTTCTCGATTCGACCTTCGCGGGCTGGTGACCGAGGTCGGCGCCGATCTGCTCGAAAGCGGGTCGGGCACCACGCGATTCCTCTGTCAGGTGCCGCAGGACCTGACTGTCGAGGCCGACCGCGAACAGCTCCGCCGCGTGCTTACCAACCTCACGCTCAACGCTTTTCAGGCGACGGCGCAGTCGGTTCGGATCGGTGCCTCGCTGAATGACGGCTCGGTTCGGATGACCGTAACCGATGACGGGCCCGGCTTGCCCGAACCGGTTCGCGAGACTCTGTTCCAACCCTTCTCCGGATCCAGTCGGATCGGCGGCACCGGGCTGGGCCTGACGATCGCGCGGGACCTCATGCGCGGCCACGGGGGCGGCGTCCGCCTGGTCGAGACAGGGGAAGCGGGCACGGTTTTCGAGGTCGAGTTGCCGGCCGGGTCGTTCGCGCAACGCTGAAGCCGGCGAGCCCCGCGTCTCCCCGCCTTCGCTCCCCTCGTTCCGACGCAATTTGGTAGCATCCCGGCAGCGACGGCCCTCGTCCGCGGCGGCGAACGCACGGATTCGACATTTAGCGGGCTTGCTCGGGCTCGTCAGGCATCGCGACTCCCATGAACGGCAAGCCATCCTCCGACAAGGACGCGCGGCGCGGGGTGCTCAGCAGGACCGCGGCCGCCGAACGCGGCTCGATCGATGTGCCGATGCTTGCCCCACATCTTGAATTTCGCCCGATCGACGACAACCAGACGCTCCTTGTCTCCGAATCCTTCAACACGCTGCTCCGCGGGGAGATCCACCGCGATCTTCTGCCGCTGCTCGACGGCCGCCGCACGCAGGGCGACATCGTCGGGGACCTCGACGACACATATTCGGCGGCGGATATCCGCCGGGCGCTGGCGGCGCTTGCGTCCCGGGGATATGTCGTTTCGGGCGAGCACGCCATGGAACCGGGAAGAGCGGCGTATTGGTCTTCGCTCGGCGCCTCTCCCCGATGGGCCGAGGAGCGGCTGGCGGCGTCGAGCGTGGCGGTCGCCGGCGACGACGGCCGCCTTGTCCAACGGCTCTCGGCGCTGGGGGCGGGCATCGGCGCGGACCGCCCGACGCTGTCGGTCATTGTGTGCACCGATTATCTCGACGAGCGCCACGCCGACCTCAATCGGCGCCGGCTCGAATCCGGCGCGCCGTGGCTGCTGGTCAGACCGGGCGGTTTGCGACCCTTGTTCGGCCCGGTCTTCCAGCCGGCCGGGCAGGGACCGTGCTGGGCCTGTCTCGCCTATCGCCTGCGCGGCCATCAGGAGGTCCACAGCTTCCTGTGCAACCATTTCGGAGGCGATGCCGCCCCCCTGCCCCGCGCCGCCGAACCCGCGGTCCAGGATGCCGTTTACGGTCTGGTGGCGGCGGAAATCGCCAAGTGGCTGGTGCTCGAGGACATGGCGCCGATCCACCGGCGGGCAATCACGCTGGATTTGGGCGGTCTGAAATGCGAGCACCATCCGGTCATGCGCCGCCCGCAATGCCCCGCCTGCGGCGACGGAACTCTTTCGCGCCCGGATCGGCCGGCGGCCCCGGTGCGGCTCGGGCCGAGCCCGAAAGGCGTGCGCAACAGCGGCGGCCTGCGTTCGGTTTCCCCCGAAGAGACCCTTGCCCGGTATCGTCATCTGATCAGCCCGGTCAGCGGTGTCGTGACCTGGTTGGAGCGCACCACCGACGAGACCGACCCCTGGCTCCACGTCCATTGGGCCGGCAGCAATCTGGCGCTTAGAATCAGGAGCCTGAGCTCGCTGCGGAAGAGCTTGCGAAGCAAGAGCGCGGGCAAGGGCAGCACCCCCGGGCAGTCGGAGGCGAGCGCGCTCTGCGAGGCCATCGAGCGGTATTCGGGCGCGTTTCACGGCGACGAGATCCGGCAGCGAAAATGCTATGCGGAGTATGCGGAGACGGCCGGACCGGAAGCGATCCACCCGAACGACGTCCAGCTTTTCAGCGACTGGCAGCTCGATCACGCGGAAGAAATCAACGCCCGCGGGCACCCCTACAATATCGTCCCCGCGCGCCTCGACCCGGCTGCGCCGCTGGACTGGTCGCCGGTGTGGTCGCTCACCCGCAACCGGCATCGATATCTTCCGACGTCGATGCTGTACGGCATGACGCCGGAACAGCGCGGCCAAACCGGCTTTTGGGCGGATTCTAACGGCTGCGCCGCCGGCAATACGCTGGAAGAGGCGGTCCTGCAGGGATTCTTCGAGCTGGTGGAGCGCGATGCGGTCGCGATCTGGTGGTACAACCGGCTGCGCCTGCCGGCGGTGGATCTGACGAGCTTCGGCGACGACTACCTGGCATCCGCGGCCGACAACTACCGCAAATTCCACCGCGACATGTGGGTGCTCGACGTCACCGGCGATCTCGGCATTCCGGCCTTCGTCGCGCTGTCGCGCCGGATCGATGCGGAGGTGGAGGACATCGTCTACGGCGCCGGGGCGCATACCGACCCGCAGATCGCGGCCTTGCGGGCCGTCTGCGAGATGAACCAGTGCCTGACCTGGGTCCCCCGCCCCGGGAGCGGGGAGGGCCGCTACGGCGTCGACGACCCGATGTGCCTGCGGTGGTGGAAAAACGCGAGACTCGCCGATCACCCCTATCTGGCGCCGGCCCCGGCCTCGGCGCCGCGCGGCAAACGGGATTATGCGGTTCCCGATACCGCCGACGTGAAGGAGGATGTCGAACGGTGCCGCGCACTGGTCGAAGCGCGGGGGATGGAATTCCTGGTGCTGGACCAGACCCGGCCCGATATCGGCATGCCGGTCGTGCGGGTGATCGTGCCCGGCATGCGCCATTTCTGGGAGCGTTTCGCGCCGGGGCGCCTGTACGACGTACCGGTGGAGATGGGATGGAGGGAGCGGCCGCTCGGGAAATCGAACTCAACCCCGTTCCGGTCATCGCGTGAGAGGTCGTCATGAACCTTGAGGATCAATGGGCCGCAACGGAGGAACACCTCGCCCGCGAAGCGGAGTCGTTGGGGAAATGCTGGGACGGCTGCGGGCGCGGGTTTCTCCGGTACTGATCGGGGATCGGGAGTGGGAAAGGATCCTGGAGCGCGCCAATCCGTTGCCCGCGACCATCGCCGCTTTCCCGTTCGGATTCGAACTGCCTTTGCATGAGCCCGAACCGAGCGCGGATTTCGGAGTCGCGGTCTTTGGCGGGAGCCGCACGGCGGCGTATTTCGAGAAAGCGGCGCTATCCGACGGCGCGGAATCGTCCTCGGCGGGCATTGTCCGGTTGCTCGCGGCCACGGAGCCGGCGGACTCCCCGCTGCGCCGCATTGCCGCCAGGAAGATGCTGCTCGAATACGACATCGATCCGACCGGACAGGGTGCGCATCCGGACCCCGGGATATTCCTCTACCCCCTCGACGATGTGCTTGCGGGCGACGGCTCGCGCCAGAGACTCCGTGACCTTGGCGTCCTGGTGGAGGCGATCTCGTCGGCAACCGACCAGGATCCCGACCCCGGCCAGCGCCAACAGGCGGAGGCGGTGTATCTGGCAATGGAGCCGGACATCTGCATCCGGGCGGTCGGGGCGTTTCCCTCGCGCGGCAGCGGGCTGAGGCTGGCGATGGGGGGGTTCCGGAAGACCGGCAGCGTCGCGCCGTTTCTGGAGCGCGCCGGCTGGCCGGGGCAATACGAGAGTGTCGCCGCCATAGTGTCGCGCTTCGAGGAGCGCGGCGCCTTCGCCCATCTGGGAATCCATTTCGACATGCAGCCGGACGGTGTCGGTCCCAGACTCGGGTTGAGCTTCTATGCCCGGGAGGGGCAATGGCTGAAGGATATGGAGCACTGGACGCCGCTGCTCGACGGGATCGGCGAAGACCGGCTGGCGGTGCCGGAAAAACTCCAGGCATTGGGGGCTTCCTGGTCGGGAGCGCAAACCCTGTTCGGGCGGGCCGGCCCGATCGTGCTCGTTCGAGGTATTCACCACATAAAATTTACGGTGGTCGGCGACCGCATCGAACAGGTGAAGGCATATGTGTTCCTGTTGATGCTGGGTTCGTCAATTCAGCGAAACAATTCGGCCGCATAGCTTCGCCGCCCCGGCATCCGGCGCCGCGCTTTCCATATCCCGGCCGATTGCCCGGGCGCCGTGGCTGTCAGCCGGGCTTCGCGGCGAAAATCAGGCGGTAGCTGAACACGCCCTCGCGCAGCCCCGCGTCGAAATTGATGACGCCGTCCATGAATTCCTGGTAGGCCCAGCTTCGGCTTGGCGGGGTTATCAGGGCGCCGAAAAACTTCCACATCTTGCACAGCCGCTCGGTGGCCGGCGCCACTTCGGAATCTAGATCCTCGTTTCCGATTTCCCCGAATCCCGCTGCTTCGAGCGTCCTAAGCACGTCCCGCCAACGTTGCAGCGGCTCCGTGCGCCAGCCGCGCTGCATGCGTGCATGTATGGCCTCGTCGCTCTCGGTCAGGCGCTTGTCGCTCAGGAAGCCATCCACCGCCTGCCAACGCCCGCCCGGCCTCAGAACCCGGAGCACACCCCGGAGGTAGGCGAGCTTGTCCGGCGCATAACAGTATGTTTCGTGGTTGAACACCGCATCGAAACAGGCGTCGGGGAATGGAAAATCCATGAAATCGCCGTAACGGACTCGACCAGATGGCCGACACCGCGCTGTTCCGCCTGCTCGGCCGCCAGCGCGACATGAGGCTCGCAATTGGTCAGTCCGACAGCGCGCACACCGTATTCTTGAGCCAGCCAGATTGCCGTGCCGCCCACACCGCATCCGGCATCGAGGATCCGTTGTCCCGGCCCGAGCCCGCAACCTCTTGCGAGGGTCCGGTTGTCCCGGCCCGAGCGCTTGCGAGGGTCCGGTTGCGCGCCTTCCTCCGGCAGTTCCACGGTGACGCTGACGGCGCTCACACCGCCGTCCCTGGCGACAGCGGCGCCATGCTGGCCTTTCGCGCCGCCGACGGCCGACCGGTAGCCTTGTTGCCGAGCGCGCTGGGGCGCTATCGGGCGGTGGATCCGGTGGCGGAAAGCAGTACCAGGATCACCGCCGAGAGCGCCGAAGACTTCTCCGGCGATGCCTGGGTTTTCTATCGGCCGCTGGCTTCCGCCAGGGTGGATCTCCGGGATTTGCTGCAGCTCGCCGGAAAGGGGCTGTCCGTGGACCTCGCGCGCTACATGGCGGCGGGGCTGCTGGCCGGTCTGGTCATGCTGGCGCCTGCCGTGGTCGTGGGCTTCGTCGCCGACGAGGTGATCCCGACCGGGGAGACCGCCCTGTTGTATTCGGTGACCGCGGCATTGGCGGCGCTGGGCCTGGTGGGGGCGCTGCTGCACATCCTCAAGGGAATGGCGCTCATGCGCCTCGAAGGGCGCGCCGCATCCCGCATAGAGGCCGCCTTCTGGGACCGCCTGCTCCGCTTGACGCCGGGGTTTCTGCAACGCTACCCGGCGGGCGATCTCGCGATGCGGGGAATGACGTTCCAGACCCTGCGCGACGCCGTGCAGGGGGTGGTGGCGGATACCGTGCTCTCGGTGGTTTTCCTGTCGCCGGCGGTTTTGCTGATCCTGGTCTACGATCCGGCTTTGCTCGGCGTCATCGCCGCCTTCGGTCTGTTGTCCCTGATCGTGACGGTGGTCATGGGCATCCGGCAGATTTCGCCCCATGGCCGGGTGATCCAGGCCGTCCACCGCCTCGCCGGCCGGCTGTTCCAGGCTCATCAACGGAATTTCGAAGCTGCGCGTCGACGGGGCCGAGGGGTCCGCATTCGCGGTGTGGGCGGGGGATTACCGGGAGCAAAAGCAGGCGGAGCTGGAACTCGGCAGGCTGGAGGAGCATTTGCAGGCCTTCAGCGCCGCGCTGCCGTTCCTGACCGCGGCAATGCTGTTCCTGGCGGTCGCCCTGCAAGAGCCGGGAACGGTCACCGTGGGCGGGTTTCTCGTCATCTTCATCGGGTTCACGGTGTTCCAGGCTGCGGTCGCGCGGCTCGCCGATTCCTTCGGCGCGGTTGCCGCGATCATGCCGGCCCTCGACCAGATCCGGCCGTTTCTCGCCGAGCCGCCGGAGACCAGCGTCGAGGGCGAACCCGTCGGAAACCTGGGCGGCGAAGTCCTGTTCGACCACGTCACCTTCCGCTATGACGCGGACGGCCCGCTGATTCTCGACGATGTGTCGATTCGCGCGCGGCCCGGCGAATTCGTCGCCATCGCGGGCGAGTCGGGCGCCGGCAAGAGCACGCTATTCCGGCTCGCGCTGGGTCTGGAGCAGCCGAGTTCGGGATCGGTGTATTACGACGGGCGCGACCTCCGACACCTCAATCTCAAGCAGCTGCGCCGGAAGATCGGCGTGGTGCCGCAGGAGGTGCGGCTCCATCCGGAGGACATCTGGGACAACATCGTCGGCGACAACGACGTGGCGACCGCCGAGGATGCCTGGGCGGCGGCCCGGATCGCCTCGGTCGACAAGGAAATCGCGGCCATGCCGATGGGGATGCTGACCTGCGTGGGCGCCAGCGCCAGCGTCACCTCGGGGGGCGAGAGCCAGCGGATCGTGATCGCCCAGGCGCTGATGCGCAATCCGCGCGTCCTGCTGCTCGACGAAGCGACCAACTGGCTGGATAACGACAGCCAGGCGAGGGTGATGGAGAACCTCGCGCGCCTGTCCTCGACGCGGTTCGTTATCGCCCACCGGCTTTCGACCTTGCGGCAGGCGGACCGCATCTTCGTCATGCAGGCCGGCAAGGTGGTCCAGGAAGGGACCTTCGCCGAGCTCGCGGAAACCGAAGGGGCGTTCCAGGATCTGGTGCGCCGGCAGTTCGCCTGACCCGGCGCATCGGATCGGGCGTTACCAGAGCCGCGCCGTCGCCAGGCGCGCGCCTTCGGCCATCGCCTCGAACTTGGCCCAGATCACCGTCGGGTGAACCTCGGTGTGGTAGCAGGCCTGGGACGAGAACCCGCAATCGCCCCCCGCGAGCACATTCTCCCGACCGACCCGTTCGGCGTAGCGCACCAGGCGTTCGGCGATCAGCTCGGGATGTTCGACGATATTGCTGGCATGGGTGATGACGCCCGGGATCAGCGCCTTGCCGTCGGCGAGCTTGAGGTCTTCCCAGATATGGTACTCGTGCTCGTGCCGCGCATTCGCCGCCTCGAAGGAATAGCTGCCGGCGTCGATGTCGAGCATGTATTTGCAGACCTCGTCCATCGGCGCCTCGTAGATCCGCGGCCCCTCGTTGATGCCGTAGCAGGTGTGGTAGCGGATCCGCTCCTCCGGGATGCCGCGCAGCGCGTGGTTGAGGGCTTCGACATAGAGCCGCGACTTGCGGTCCTTGCCGGCATCGTCGAGCGCGGGGTCGACCAGGATGTCGCACAGAAACGGATCGTCGATCTGCAACAGGAAGCCGGCATCGACGATGGCGAGGTATTCGGCCCTCATCGCCTCCGCCACCGCCGCGGCATATTCCTCTTCGGTCTTGTAATGGGCGTTGTAGCCGACGCCGGCGGGCGACACCGCGGGCACGAAGGCGTCGTGGCAGGAGACGCCGGAGAGCGCGGCCTTGAGGTTGTCGAGATCGCGCGCGAGCGCCGCCTCGCCCTTGTAGGAGACCGGACCGACGCAATACATCGGCGCCATCTTGACGATCGCGCCGCCCATCATGACGCGGGCGAAATATTCCGCGTAGTACTCCGGGAAGGCCGCGATTTCGGCCGCGAACAGGTTGTATTTCTCCTCCCGCCGCGGCTCGAAGCCCTCGATCCGCTCCTCGACATAGGCGAAGAAACCGGTCTTCGACATCTCGCCGTCGGTGACGACGTCGATTCCGAGATCGGCCTGGCGCGAGACGATCTCCCGGACGCCTTCGTGGATCTGCCGCCGGTAATCCTCCTCGTCATAGGGCTCGCCTTCGTGCCTGGCCTTCATCGCGTCGAGCACTTCCGTGGTGCGCGGCAGGCTGCCGACATGGGTGGTCAGAATCCGGTCCTTGTGTCCCTGCATGGCGCATCCCCCCGCGGTTCGATTCGGATTGTTTCGTCGATCGGATTGTACGCGCAAGCCCCGCCGCCGCGACAGCCATACGCGGCTCCGCCTATCCAGGCGCGTCGGGTTTCGGCTTGCGCGAGGACACGGTAACGCCGCCGATGATCAGCGCCGCGCCGATCAGGTGAAACGCGCTCAGCGTCTCGCCGAGGAAGGGAACCCCGATCGCCGCCGAAAAGACCGGCACCAGATACATGTAGAACCCGGCGCGGGACGGGCCGAGCCGCGCGATCGCGATGTTCCAGCCGAGGATCGCCACGACCGAGGGAAACAACGCAACGAACACCAGCGAGACGACCGCCTTTGTGCTGAGTGGAGGAAGCCCATCCTGGATCAGCTCCACGACGAAGAACGGGACGTGGAACATCGACCCGACCGCGCAGATCATGGTCAGCAGGGTCAGGGTATGCATCTCCCGCGGAATCAGCCGCGCCGCGACGCCGTACCCGGCGAGGCACAGATTGCACAGCAGCAACACCGTGTCGCCGCGGTTGAAATCGAGGCCGAGCAGCACCGCGGGATCGCCGCGCGAGATCATGTAGAGCAGACCGGCGATGGCGAGGCCGACACCGATGATCTGCCGCCCGGTGGTCTTGTTTCCGAGGACGATCCATGCGAGGAGCAGGATCAGCACGGGCAGCGAGGTCTGCAGCACGCCGCCGTTGATCGCCGTGGTGTAGTTCAACGCGACATAGGTGATCCCCGCGCCCATAAACGGCATCAGGAAGCCGAGCAGGCAAAGCAGCTTCCAGTGCCTCCGCAGCAGAACGCGATCACGCCGGATCAGGTGCCAGGCGAAGGGCAGCAGCACCAGCGCACCCACCGTCCAGCGGGTGAAGCCCAGCGTGTAGGGCGCGACCTCGCCCGCCGCCCACCGCCCGATCACGTAGTTGAGCGCGAAGATCAGCGCGGCCTGCGCCATCAGCACATGGGCGACGCCGTCGCCGGCAAGGAACGATGTCTTGGGGCGGTCGGTCACGCCGGTTGCAGCGCCGGTTCTCTCCGCCGGTCCTCCGGGACGAACAGCGACAGGCAGCCGGCCAGCGCCACGGCCAGGGCGGCGACGACCCAGAGCTCGTCATAGCGCGCCCACAACGCATAGAAGGCGCCGCCGAGATAGGCGCCGATCGCCGCGCCCAGCCAGTGGCCGCCGAAGATCAGCCCCATGGCGAGCCCGATCACCCCCACACCCATGCGGCTCGCGATGATGTTGGCGATCACCGGCATGGCGGCGAAGTTGAGGAAACCGTAGAGCGCGGCGAAGACGAACAGGAGCGGCAGGCTGCCGGCGATCTGCGTCAGAAGCACGAACAGAGCGACCCGGATGAAATAAATCGAGGCCAGGAGGCGCGGCCGGTGCAGCCGGTCGGACAGGAACCCGAACAGAACCACGCCGATCATGTTGAACCCGCCATGGACGCCATAGGCGGTCGCTCCTTCGATCGGCGCGAAGCCGCAGAATTCGGCATAGGGAATCAGATGGACTTCGATCACGCCGGCGGTGGTGAACCCGCAGATCAGAAAGCCGGTGGCGAGAAGCCAGAAGGTGCCGCTCGACAGCACGTAGCGCAGCCGTGTGCCGATCGGCGCGAGGGACTGGCTGTCCTGTTCCAAGGTCGCCTGAGGCGGGCGGCGCAGCGCCAGCCAGGCAACCGCCGCGATCGCCAGCGTGAGCGCCCCGAGCGCCGTATAGGTGCCGCGCCAGCCGAGCGCGGTGACCATGATCCCCAGCACCGGCAGCGCGACGAGCTGGCCTCCGGTCGCGCCCGCGAACCCGATGCCGCTCGCCAGTCCGCGCCCGGTCGAGAAATACTGGGCGGCGGCGGCGGAGACCATCGGCATCGCGATGGCGCCCGAGCCGATCCCGATCAACCCGCCGTAATATGCCACCAAATGCCAATCGCTGGTCGCGGCGGAGGTCGCGAGGACGCCGACCGAGACGAAAAGCAGCCCGCCGGCGCACACCGTCCGGGGGCCGAAGCGGTCGATCAGATTGCCCGCGAAGGGCGAGACGATGGCCATCAGCAACAGCGCCAGCGCCCCGGCGCTGGAAGCCAGTTCCCGCGTCCAGCCGGGCTCGGCCTCCCAGAACGGCATCATCAACCCGATCGAGCTCCGGGTCGAATAGACCGCCATCAGCGCGGCGAAACAGATCGCGACGACCAGCCAGCCGAACGGGTTGGCGCGGAGCGCTGCCGAAATCACCCCGGAGCCTCCGCCCCGGCGCGTCGGCGAAGAATCGTCCCTACATCGATTGGAAGCACTTCAGGACCGCGGCGCGCGACGCCGTCGCCGCCGCAGCCTGGTAGCCTTCCTTGTAGGGCATGGAGAAGTTGTGGGTCGCGCCCTTGTGGACGACGATCTCGGCGTTGGCATGGCTGCCATAGGCTTCCCGGATGGCGGCCACCTCGTCCATCGGGACCACCGGATCCTCGTCGCCGAAGTGGAAGCTGACGGGGCAGGCGACGTTGGGCGTGTCGTCGAGCGCTTCGCCGATCCTGGTGCCGTGGAAGGCGCCGGCGGCATCGATCCCGAGGCGCGCCGCCCCGAGATGGGCGTAGAGCCCGCCGAAGCAGAAACCGAGCATCGCCACCTTGCCGTTGCATTGCGGGCGCGCTTTCAGGTCCCGGACCAGGTCCTCGATGTCGAGCATCCCCTGGTCCTGGTCGAACGCGCCATAGCGCGCGAAGGCCTTCTCCATGTCGGCGGTCGGACCCGGCATCACCCGCCAGAAGATGTCGGGCACGGAAACCAGGAACCCGTCCTTCGCCCAGGCGTCGGAGAGCTCCTTCATCTCGTCGTCGATGCCGAAGATCGCGGTGACCAGCAGGAGACCGGGCGCCTGGCCGGTGCCGCCGGGCTCGGCGAGGTAGCCGTCGAAGGTCTCTCCGTTGCGTGTCGTATAGGCGATGTCCTTGCCTGCCATGGCGGTCTCCTTTTGCCTGTCCAGTACGGTGCGGCTAGCCGTCCTCGGCCAAACGGATGCCGGTGAACGGCCAGCGTTGATGGGGGTAGAAGAAATTGCGGTAGGTGGTGCGGATATGCCCGGGCGGGGTGGCGCAGCAGCCGCCGCGCAGCACCATCTGGTTCGACATGAACTTGCCGTTGTATTCGCCGACCGCGCCGGGCGAGGTGCGGAAACCGGGATAGGCGACATAGGGGCTCGCGGTCCACTCCCACACATCGCCGATCATCTGATGGGGACCGGAATGGCCGTTCGCCGTCGCGGCGGCGGGGTGCAGGCGATCGGTCGCCAACAGGTTCGCCTGCTCTTCCTCGACCGCGGGCGCCGCGGCCTCCCACTCGGCTTCCGTCGGCAGTCGCCTGCCGGCCCAGCTCGCATAGGCCGCGGCCTCGTAGTGGCTGACATGGCAGACCGGCGCGTCGTCGTCGAGCGGTGCTTCGCCGGCGAGGCCGAACTCCGACCGCTCCCCGTCGGTCTCGCGCCAATAGAGCGGCGCTTCCCAGCCTTCGGCCTGGACCGTCGCCCAGCCGTCCGCGAGCCACAGCAGGGGGTCGCGGTAACCGCCGTCCTCGACGAAAGCCCGGTACTCCCCGTTGGTGACCGCGCGGTCGGCGAGGCGGAAATCCTCCAGCACGACGCGATGAAGCGGCCGCTCGTTGTCGAAGGCGAACCCGGCCCCGTCGTCGCCGATCCGGCCGATCCCGCCTTCGTAGCCGGTCCATCCCATCTCCGGCGCCGCCTCGGCCTCGCGCGCATTGCGCGGCCGGTAGGCGGGGCTCAGCGGGTTGCGCGACAGCACGTGCTTGATATCCATCAGCAGCAATTCCTGGTGCTGCTGCTCGTGGTGCAGCCCGAGTTCGATCAACCCGCCGGGCTCGGCCCAGTCATCGTCGGAAAGCGTTCCGAACAGGCGGTGCATCGCTGCGTCGACATGGGCGCGATAGGCGATCACATCGGCGAGCGGCGGCCGCGACAGGTGGCCCCGGTCGGGGCGCGGGTGCCGCGCGCCGACCCCCTCGTAATAGGAGTTGAACAGATATCCGAAGGCGGGATCGAACGGCGCATAGCCCGGCAGATGGGGCGCGAGGACGAAGGTCTCGAAGAACCACGTCACATGGGCGAGATGCCACTTCGTCGGGCTGACGTCGGGCATCGACTGGACCTGCTGGTCTTCGGGCGAAAGCGGCGCGGCGAGCGTCTCGCTCAGCGCCCGGACTTCGGCGTAGCTTCGCGCAAGACGGGCGCGCGACGCCTCCTGATCATCGGAATGCACGGAAATACGCCCCCCAGCTTGCGCGGATCGCGGCGGAAGCTAGCGCATTCCGCCCGTCAACGGAACCGCAGCCGCGGGCGGTTACGCGGGCGTATCGGTGTCCGCCGCTGGCGTCGCGGTGTCCGGCTCGGGTTCCGGCAGCGCCCTGGCTATGCCGACCTGGGCGGCGCGCAAGAGGCGGCCGTTCAGCACGTAGCCGGTCTGGACGATCTGGACCACCGTGCCGGGCTCGGCGTCGGCGGTCGGGATCTCGAACATCGCTTCGTGGAAATTGTGATCGAATTTTTTGCCGGCGGGATCGACACTCTCGACGCCGTGGCGCTGGAATATGGCCGCGAGTTCGCGTTCGGTGAGCTCTATTCCGCCGACCAGCGAGCCCAGCGCCTCGTTGTCTCCGGCATCCTCGGGCACGGCCTCGAGCGCGCGGCGCAAATTGTCGGCGACCGACAAGACGTCGCGGGCGAACGCGGTAATCGCGAACCTGGCCGTATCCTCACGCTCGCGCTGGCTTCGCCGCCGGAGATTTTCGCCTTCCGCGAGGGCGCGCAGAAGCCGGTCGTTGGCCTCGGCAAGCGCGGCCTCATAGTCCCGCTCCACCGCCGCCCGGCCGGCGGCCGCTTCGTCCGTCCCTTCCCCTGCAGGCTTGCCGGCCCAGGGCGAGGCTTCATCCGGCTCGGCGGCCTCTTCGGCCTCTGCCGGCTCGGCGGTCTGTTCGGCCTCTGCCGGCTCGACAGCCTTTTCCGCCTCTTCCGGCTTCGCTTCCGCCTCGGCCGGAGCCTCGGTCCGATCCGCGTCCTGTTTGTCCGTCTCACTCATGGGTCAGGCCTCGATATCCGCACCCGCGCCGCCGCCGACCAGCCGGCCGACCACCTTGGCGGTGTAGTCGACGATGGGAATGATGCGCGCGTAGTTGATCCGGGTCGGGCCGATGACGCCGATGGCGCCGACGACGCTGCGCGCGCTGTCGTTGATGGGAGCGACCACCAGAGAGCAGCCGGTCATGTCGAAGAGGGTATTTTCGGAGCCGATGAAAATCTGCACACCCTCGCCGCGTCCGGTGAGGTCGAGCAGCCGGAGCAAGAGTTCCTGGGTTTCGAGCGCCTCGTAGAGGCTGCGCACCCGCTCCAGATCGCTGAGCCCGCCGATGTCGTCGAGGAGATGGGCCTGCCCCTTGACGATCAGCGCGCCGGCATTGCGTTCGCCGACCCAGGTCGCAAGACCGGCCTCGACCAGCCCGGTGGTGATCGAATCGATCTGCGCCCGCTTCTCCTCGATCTCCCTGGCGATGTCCGCGAGTGCGGTCTCGACCGTGCGGCCCACCAGCCTTGCGTTGAGGTAGTTGCCCGCCGCGACCAGAGCCGAGGGCGGGGTGCCGACGGGCAGGTCGATCAGCCGGTTCTCGACGATGCCGTCCGCCGTGATCAGCACCACCAGGGCGCGGCCGTCGCCGAGATTGACGAACTCGACATGCTTGAGCGGCCGGTCGGTCTTGGGCGCCACGACCAGCCCGGCGCAGCCCGCCAGCCCCGACATCACCGCCGTCGCCTCGTTCAGCACCTGGTTCAGATTGGTGCTCTGCGCCGCGCATTGGCTCTCGATCGCCGCCCGGTCGTCGTCCGAGAGCTCGCCGATCTGCAGCAGCCCGTCGACGAACAGGCGCAGCCCGGCCTCGCTCGGCAACCGCCCGGCGGAGCTGTGCGGCGAGTGCAGGAGCCCCATATCCTCGAGATCCGCCATGACGTTGCGGATCGTCGCCGGCGACAAGGGCTGCGGCAAGCGGCGCGACAATGTCCGCGATCCGACCGGCCCGCCGGTCTGGACGAAGGCTTCGACTATCTCGCGAAAGATCTCCCTCGACCTCTCGTTGAGTTCGCCGACGATGCTTGGCGGAGCGCTTTGCATGGGCGGTTGGAATGTAGTAGCGGCTCTGTTCAGGGTCAACGGGAAGCACCCGCGGAGACCGTCCAAGCCTTTGTATTTGCGACAGGATGGCCGCTGCTGGTACAAGCCCCGGCGACGATCCCAACAAGCGGGCCGAACAAGCGGGGCGAGGCGATGAGACCATCCGGTCGGGCGCTGAACGAAATGCGCGAAGTCGTGCTCGAGCCCGGCTTCTCCAAGCACGCCGAGGGCTCCTGCCTCGCCCGCTTCGGCGATACCCATGTGCTGTGCAACGCGACGGTCGAAGAACGCGTGCCGCCCTTCATCAGGAATACCGGCGCGGGCTGGGTGACGGCCGAGTACGGCATGCTGCCCCGGTCCACCCACGAACGGACCGACCGCGAGGCCGCGCGCGGCCGGCAAAGCGGCCGGACCCTCGAAATCCAGCGCCTGATCGGCCGCTCCCTGCGCGCGATCGTCGACATGCCGATCCTCGGCGAACGCCAGATCCGGCTCGATTGCGACGTGATCCAGGCGGATGGCGGAACCCGGACCGCCGGCATCACCGGCGCCTGGGTGGCGCTCCGCATCGCGATCGACTCGCTGCTCGAACGGAAGATCATCGCCCGTGACCCGCTGACCGACTCGGTGGCGGCCATCTCCTGCGGCATCGTCGGCGGCGCGCCCTGTCTCGACCTCGACTATATCGAGGACAGCGGCGCCGACGCCGATGCCAATTTCGTGCTGACCGGGGCCGGCGGCATCGTCGAGATCCAGGCCACGGCGGAGACAAGGCCGTTCGCGCGGGCGGATTTCGACGCGCTGCTCGATCTCGCCCGGGAGGGCGTTGTCGCTTTGACCCGGCACCAGATGGTTGCGATCGGGCGGGGTTGACTCCATGGCCCGGCGGTTCCGCGGCGCACGCATCGTCGGCGCCAGCCACAACCCGGGCAAGGTCGACGAGATCGCCGAATTGCTCGCCCCCTACGGTATCGAGATCGGCGCCGCCGGCGCGCTGGGCCTGCCGGAGCCGGAGGAGACCGGGACGACGTTCCGGGAGAATGCCGCGATCAAGGCGCTTGCATGCGCTTCAGCCGCGGGAGAAGCGGCGCTGAGCGACGATTCGGGGCTCGCGGTGGCGGCGCTGGGCGGCGAGCCCGGCATCCATTCGGCGCGCTGGGGCGGCCCGGAGCGTGACTTCGCGCTGGCGATGCGGCGGGTGGAAGACGCGCTGGCGCCGGATGCGGAAAGGGATGCCGCATTCGTCTGCGCGCTCGCCCTCGCCTGGCCGGACCGGCATGTCGAGATCTTCGAAGGCCGGGTCGACGGGCGTCTCGTCTGGCCGCCGCGCGGAACCAGGGGCTTCGGCTACGACCCGATATTCGTACCCTCGGGAGGCAGCCTGACATTCGGCGAGATGGAGCCCGGGGCGAAGCATGCGATCAGCCACCGGGCGGCCGCCTTCGACAAGCTCGCCGCCGCCTGTCTCGCGGGCGGGTGGTGACCGCGGCAACCCCCCGGATTATTCGGAACCCGATCCTCCGCTCCCGTCACCGACATGGACCAGCCTGGTCTTCATGCTCGACCTTGGGATGGTGCCGGGCGGCACCAGCTCGACCCGGGCGGTAAAGATCAGCCGGTCGCGCAGGGTCTTCTCCAGCGCCGCTGCCAGGCTTTGGAGATCTCCCGCCCTTTCCCCGTGCTCGACCAGAATATGGAGCGGCGGCTCCACCATCGGACCCGATTGCGGCAGCATGATCCGCACTGCCCCGGTGGTGTCGGGGCGGAAGCCGGTGACCACGTCCTGGATCGCCGACGGCCAGACATTCACCCCGCGCAGGATCAGCAGATCGTCGGTGCGCCCCACCACCCGGACGCGCGGGCCAGTACGACCATTGGCGCAGGGGGTGTTCTTGACCACGACCCGGTCATGGCTGCGGAACCGCAGGAGCGGCGCGGCTTCGCGGTCGATGTGGGTAAACACCATCTCGCCTTCGAGCTCGTCGGACTCCATGGACAGCACGCTTCCGGAGTCCGGATCGACGATCTCCATGATCACCATGTCGGGCACCAGGAAGTGGCAACCGTCCTGCATGTCGCTTTCGGCGGCGTATACCGGGACGACATCGCCGTTGCCGACGGATTCGGTTACCGTGGCCTGCCAGGTTTCCTCCAGATGGCGGCGGATTTCGGGAACGCCGCCGCCCGGTTCGGCACCGACCGTCAGCCGCTTCACGCTGAGCTCGGCCACGTCGATCCCCCGCGAGCGGGCCGCCTCCGCGAGATAGAGCGCGTAGGACGGCGTGCATGCCAGGACGTCGGCGCCCATCAGCGAGATCGAATCGAGCAGACGGTCGGTCTCCCCGGCGCCGATCGGCAGGAAGGTTGCGCCGATATCCTCCACCCCCTGCGCCACCGGGATGCCGCCCACGAAGAACCCGATGCTGAAGCCCATGGCGACGGTCGATGTCGCCCGCACGCCCTGGCACCGGAACACCCGCCGGACCGCCTCCCGCCAGAGCGCGGAATCATGCGCCGTCACCGGGATGTAGGACGGCACGCCGGTGGTGCCGGACGATGCGTGGATGCGCACGATCCGTTCCCGGGTGGCGGCGGCATGGTTGCCGAGCGGGGGGTGCGACTGCTGGCTGTCGCGCAGCTCCTGCTTGGTGGTGAAGGGCAGGGCGGCGAGATCGTCGACGCTTCGGATATCCTCGAACGAGGCGCCCGCCCTGGACAGCTTCTCCGCAACGAAGGCGGAATGCGCCTTCGAATAGGCCATCTGCGCGCGCAGCTTCTTGTTCTGAAGCGAGCGCACCTCATCCGGGCTGGCGGTTTCGACCGCGCTCAGCGCAATTCGGTTCATTCGATCGATCGTCCCTGACTTCGCCCTTGTCACACCTGCATGTGAGCCGCCAGCGCGGCTTCGGTGGTGTCCGCCGCCGCACCGGCGAGCACGACCTCTCCATGGTCCATGACGATCACCCGGTCGGCAATCTCAAGGGCGAAGGAGAGGTTCTGCTCGACGATCAGCAAGCCCCGTCCCGCCGCCTTGGCCTGGTGAAGAAACCCCGCCATGCGCTCGACATTTTCCCGCTGGACGCCTTCGCTGGGCTCGTCGAGTAACAGCAATCGCCCGGTCTCCGCGACGCCGCGCACGAAGGAAAGGATCTTCCGTTCGCCGCCGCTTAGCGTCCCCGCCGACTGGGCCATGCGCGCCTCAAGGATCGGAAAAGCGACGAGCAGCGGGGCGTAGCGATCCGCGTCGACCGAGGGCATCAGTGTGAGATTTTCCCGCACCGAGAGATTGTCGAACACCGGCCGGTCCTGCGGGCAATAGACCAGGCCGAGCCGGTGCCGTCGGTCGGGCGCGAGCCCGTCGAGGGATCGTCCGGCGAAGCGCACCGTGCCGGACCGCAGCGGCAGATGGCCGGTCAGCAGGCGCATCAGGGTGGTCTTGCCGACGCCGTTGCGGCCGAGCACGCAGCAGGCCTCGCCCGCCGCCACCGCGCCTTCCACCTCGCGCACCACCGTCGTCGCGCCATAGCCGCCGGTCACCCCGGCGAAGGAAAACAGCTTCTGGCTCATGCCGTGGCTCCGACATAGACGGCCCGGACCCGTTCATCCGCCTGGATTTCCGCGACCGTTCCCGATGCCAGCAGCCGGCCCTGATGCAGAACGAAGATGCGGTCGGCCAGTTCGCGGACGAAAATCATGTCGTGCTCGACGATCACCGTGCAGGCGTTCAGCCGTCCGCTGACCCAGCGGATGGCCTCGATAACCTCCTGGGTCTCGGCCTGCGACAGCCCGGCGGACGGCTCGTCGAGCAGGATAAGCCCCGGTTCGGCGATCAGCACCATGGCGAGTTCGAGGATCTGGCGCTGGCCGTGCGAGAGGTCGCCGGCCCGTCGGCCTTCGTCGGCGAGGAACGGGAAGCGGGCCTGCGCTTCGCGCAGGATCGCGCTCGACCAGCCGTGGCTGCGCAGCCGCACCAGATCGCGCGGCCGGGCGCGGCCGCCCCACAGGCCGATGTTGAAATTCTCCGCGACCGTCAAGTCGGGGAACAGGCTGGGCGCCTGGAATTTGCGGCCGACGCCGATCCGGCTCAGCAGGTCGGCCGCCGCGCCGGTCCGTGCCCGGCCGAAGATCCGGACATGCCCGCTGCGCACCGGCAGCTCTCCGGTCATGGCGTTGAAGCAGGAGGTCTTGCCGGCGCCGTTAGGCCCGATCAGGCAATAGATGCCGGGACGGTCGACCGCCAAATCGAGCCCTTCCAGGATGTTCACCGATCCGATGCGGACGCGGACGTCGTCGAGCGCGAAGCCGGTGTCGGCCGGGCCGGGCGGCCGGTCCGGCGCGTCGCAGCTGCGCCCGGCAGGGCGGCGCCACATCCGCTCGAACAAGGGTTCGACGAAGCCCATCAGCCCTTGCCGGAAATACAGCACGACGACGATGAAAATCGCGGCGAGTATGACCTCCCAATAGGATATCTCGTCCCGCAGATCGGCGGTCAGGATGCCGATCAGGACGGCCCCGACGACCGGGCCGTAGAGCGTCGCCCGCCCGCCAACCGCGGCCCAGATCACCAGATCGGCCGAGAGGATGAAGCCGCATAGCTGCGGGGTGACCAGATTCTGCTGCGGCGCATAAAGCACGCCGCCGATCCCGGCCAGCACGCCGCTCAGCCCGAACACCGCGGCCTTCACGTTCTGCACCGCGAAGCCGCAGAAACGCACCCGCTGCTCGTTCTGGGCGACCGCGCGCCACAGCACGCCGGCCGGCGCGCGCCGGAGCCACGCAAGGGCGAGCAGGCAGATCGCCAAGGCCACCGCGGAAACATAATAGAGGTCGGTGAATTCGCTCAGCCCCGGCAGGCCGGGAATGTTCTTCAGCCCGTTGAAGCCGCCGGTGACGTCGTTCCAGCTATTGGCGATCTGAAACGCGAGCAGCGTGAGCGCCAGCGTGATCATGGCGAAGAACGGGCCGCTCAGGGTCCGCCCGCGGAACACCAGCAGGCCGATGACGTAGGCCAGCAGGCCCGGCGCCAGCGCCGCCGCCGGCAGCAGGAGCAGCAGCAGCCAGCTGTCCTCGAAATGGATCAGCGACAGGCCGGAGAGATAGGCCGCCAACCCGAAGAACATGGCCTGGCCGAGCGGCAGAAACCCGGCCTGGCCCCAGCACAGGCCGATGCCGAGCGAGGCGATGGCGTAGAGGAAATAGAGCGCCAGCGTGTAGGCCCAGAATTCGCCGACAAGCTGCGGCAGGACGGCGAGCGCCGCGACCAGCGCCGCGCTATGTCCGAGGAAAGAGGCCATCGGGGCGCAGCCAGAGGAACAGGATCGCGATGATGAGCACGGTCGTATAGCCATAGGTCCGGTCGGAGACGGCGCTGACGACGCTTTCCACGCCGCCGATGACGCCCGAGCCCGAAATCAGGCCGACCAGGCTGCCGAGCCCGCCGACCACCAGGACGAAGAAGGATTTGAGGATGAAGTCCAGCCCCAGCATCGGCTGGACCGCCAGCAGCGGCGCCAGCATCACGCCCGCGATCGCCGCCAGGCAGCATCCGAAAACGAAGGTGTCGCGCGCCAGCGCGGTGACCGGAATACCGACGGAGGCGGCGAGTTCCGGGTTGTTGACCACGGCGCGGATGCGCCGGCCCGTGGCGCTCTGCACGAACCACCAGACCAGCCCGGCGACCAGGGCGACGGACAGGACCGTCAGCAGCAGGCGGTAGGCGGGATAGTCCGCGCCCATAACATCGACGCTGCCGGTCAGCGGCGACGCCACGCTCTTGAATCCGCGCCCGTAAACCGCCTCGATCGCCTCGCGCAGCAGCATGCTCAGGCCCCAGGTCGCGAGCAGCGTGTCGAACGGCCGGGCATAGAGCGGGCGCACCAGGATCCGCTCGACGACCAGGCCGAGAAAGCCGCATACCAGCAGCGCCAGGGGCACGGCTGCGAGAAACGGCAGGTTCTGGGTCTGGACGAAAAACGCGCAATAGGCGCCGATCATGACGAACTCGCCATGCGCGAGATTCATCACGCCGAGCAGCCCGAACACGACCGCGAGTCCGAGAACGACGACCGCCAGCGTCGATACCTCATACACCACATTCAGGATGTTGGTGGTGAGGATCGGGTCCATCGCGCTCGTCGTTTCGCGCGCCCGGCAGCCCCGGTGGGCACCATCGGCGCATTCGCGGCGGCGACCGGCGTTCGGCCCGCCGCCGCCCGGATACTACCCCGGACTTGCGATCAGCTGCAGGTCTGGCCGTGCGCCACCGCCTTGAAGGTCTGGACGATATCGAAGCTCGTTCCCTTGCATTCGGCAAGGTACATGTCCTTCACGACATGGCGGTTGGTCATCACGGCCGTGCCGGTGGCGGTCTTGTAGCTGAGGTTGTCGGCCGCCGCCATCAGCCTGGCCGCGTCGCCGGTTCCGCCGGCTTTTTCGATCAGCGCCTTGGCGCAATAGACGCCGGAATAGGAGTCGACGCCGAGCATGCTGAGCGGCGGCGGCTTGGGCGCGAACGCTTTGGCGAAGCTCGCCTTGAACCTGGCGTTGGTCTCGCTCTTCTCGTTCACGAAATAGGACATGGCGCTGTACAGGCCGTTCGAGCTCTCGTTGCCGATGCCGAGCAGGGTCAGCTCCTCCAGCAAATAGGAGATGCGCTTGATCGACTTGTCCAGCCCGAAGCCGGCGAAGGTCCGGTTGAAGTTGACATTGTCGCCGCCGACCAGGGTGATGACCACGAGATCGGGCTTCCTCGCCTTGATCCGGGTTACCGCATCCTCGAACTTGTTGGCCGCGCCGAGCGGGACATATTCCTCGCCCACCACCTTGCCGCCGGCCGCCGCTATGTATTTCTTCGCCTGCTCGTTGGTCTTGCGCGGCCACACATAGTCGTTGCCGATCAGATAGTAGGTCTTCGCGCCCAGCGTCCTGGCCAGATAGTCGATCGAGGGCTGCACCTGCTGCTGGGGCGTATCGGCCGTCACATAGACGTTGGGGTTGCATTCCCCGCCTTCGTAGAGCGGCGTGTAGAGATAGGGCACCCGGCCCTTCAGGGCGGCGACGATCGCTTCGCGGACGGCGCTGTTATGGGAGCCGATCACGATATCGACCTTGTCCCGCAGCATCAGGCGGATTGCCGCCTTGGCCGCCTCGGCCGGTGGGGCGCCGCCATCGGCGGGGACGATCGTCACCTTGCGGCCGCCGATGCCGCCGGCGGCGTTGATCTCGTCGACCGCGAGCTTGGCGCAGGCCGTGCCGGTCGGGCCGAACAGGGCCGCGGGACCGCTCAGCGGGAAATAGGTGGCCAGCTTCAACTCGCCGGCCGCCCGGGCGCCGGTGAGGACGGCCGGTGCGACGACGGCCGCGCCCGCGCCGAGGGCACCGGCGACGAATCGGCGGCGCGAAATCGGATCGAAGGTCTTCTGCATGGGGTTCTCTCCCGGTTGCTGGTTTCTGACCTCGGTCTGTCCGGCCGACGGGTCAGGCGCCGGCCTGCGCGGAAGCCGGGGCCGGGGTGGCCGGCAGGATCGCTTCGACGGCGGCGCCGAGCGCCAGCAGGACGCGGTCGCTGCCCGCCGGGCCGTCGAGTTCCATCCCCACCGGCAGGCCGTCGGCCGAGAGACCGGCGGGCAGGGTGATGCCGGGAATGCCGGCGACGCTCGACGGGCCGGTATTGCGGATGAAGGTGAGGAAGGTCGGCACCTGCTCGCCGTTCAGCGCGACCGTGTCGTCATGGCCGATCGGCGCGGCGGGCAGCGGCGTTGTCGGAAAGATCGCTGCGATCAGCCGGTTGGACCCGAAATACTCCGCATAGGCGGCTTGGAGCGCCGGGCGCGCCCGGCCCAGCGCCTCGCGGTAGACCGGCTCCGGGATAGCGCCTTCGGGCGTCGTCAGGCTTTGCAGCAGGCCCGCCACGTCAGGGCTGGCAGCGGCGGCCGCAAGGCCGGCGAAATCGAGCGGCAGGCCGCCTTCCGACAAATAGCGGTTCAGTTCGACCACGGTCTCGTAAAGCGCGATCGGGAAACCCGCCGCCTCATCGAGCCGCGGAATTTCGGGCATGTCCCCCTCGACCAGCACGGCGCCCGCCGCGGCCAGAGCGGCGAGCGCCGCCTCCGCCGCCTGCGCGGTCTCGGGATGCAGGGTCTCGTAAAAATGGCCACGCGGCACACCGATCCGGGCGCCTTTCAGGGACCGCTCCGGCAGGTCGTCCGGCACTCCGGCGATGACGCTGTCGAACAAAGCCAGGTCCTCGACCGAACGCGCGAGCGGCCCCGCGGTATCCCGCGTGTTGGAGATCGGCACAATGCCTGACTGGGGGTATCTTCCGGTCGTCGGACGAAATCCCGCCACGCCGCACAGCGCCGCCGGAATGCGCACCGAACCGCCGGTGTCGGTGCCCATCGCGACCGGCGCCATCCGGGCGCCCACGGCGGCGCCGGAGCCGCCGCTGCTGCCGCCCGGGATCCGCGCCGGGTCATAGGGGTTGCGCGCCGCACCGAAGGCGCCGTTGTTCGACGTGATGCCGAAGGCGAGCTCGTGCATGTTGAGCTTGCCCATGACATAGGCGCCCTCGTCGATGAGGCGCTGGACGACGGGTGCGTTGCGGGCCGGGCGGTGATCGCGCAGGCCCGGGGTGCCGCCGGTTGTCGGCATGTTGTCGGTGTCGAAATTGTCCTTCACCGGCACCGGCAGCCCGGCCAGGCGGCCGCCTTCCCCCGTCGCCGCGCGGGCCGCGGCGTCGAGCACCTGCCGGGGATCGAGATGGATGAAGGCGTTCAACCCGCTGGCACGCTCGCATCGCTCCAGCAGCTTTTCGGCGTATTCGCCGGCGGATATGCGCCCGCCGCCGATTTCGCGCAGCGCCTCGGACGCGGTCCAGTCTGCGGCAAGACTCAAATTTGCTTCCCTTCGTTGGGGCGGCCAGTCGCTACGCTTGCCGGATTTCGCCGCCGCGGGATCGACCGTGGTTGTCGGGTCCTGACATGTGCGAGCCTCCGGCGCGGTGTCGGGAACCTGGTATTCTGCCGGATTATCGCGCGGACGCCCAAGCATCGCCATCCTCGGAATTGAGGATTTTCAGTCGCCGTCCGCCACCGGCAAGGCGATCCGCCGTGCGAGCTGGGTTCGGTTCGAAACGCCGAGTTTCGCGAAAATGTGCTTGATGTGGGTTCTCACGGTGGCGACCGAAATTCCGCACGCCTGGGCGATCGCCCGGTCGGTTTCGCCGAGCGCGGCGGACAGCGCTATCTGCTTCTCGCGCGAAGTCAGCCCGGCCTCGCTCTCGATCCGCTCCATCAGCGTGCCGAGGGAAGCGCCGGACCCGCCTTCGCGGGCGAGCGCGCGGCGCATGGCATTGGTGAAGGCGGGGCCGATCGCATCCACGATCTCGACCTCCCTGCGGGAGAAATCCTGCTTGCCGCGGCCGCGCCAGATTCTCAGATCGCCGATATTCATGCCCGCGGAATACGCATAGTAGTTGATGCCGTAATGGAGGCCGTCGCGGGCGAGAAAGTCGTTGAAGAACTCGCTGCGCTCCAGCGCGGGGCGGGAAATCACCTCGTTCACCGAGGTGGTGCGCCGGCGGCGCTGAAGCTGAGGCGTGATCGGATCGCGGAACTGGTAATAGGCCTCGTATGCCGACAGATTGTCGTCCGACATGTTGAGAGCCACGCGCCCGGCGAAGCTGCCCCGTTCTTCGCACCACACATAGGATGCCAGGTAATCGGCGTTCAAAAGATCCCGCAGCAGGGGGCAGAGGCTGAGGCGCAGGTCGCAGGTGCCATGGCCGGCGGAAAGCTCGCCCATGATGCGGAAGACGATATCCGACTCCCTGGAGGTCAGGTTCATCCTGCTGCTCCCCGGCGACAGAGGCTAGCGCGGGGGCTTTCGATACTCAACTCCGTCGTTGCAATCCGCAAGGCGAGCCGGGTCGGCGCGCTCAGGCGGAAGCGGCCGACAGCAGCAGGAACGTCGCGTTGTCCTGACCGGGACCGGCGGCGGCCCGCAACGCGGACATGAGGGCGTCGGCCGCCGCCGCCCCGCCGCCCTTGGCGGCGCGGAGCTCTTGCGCAATCTCTTCCTCGGAGAGGGTCTCCAGCCCGTCGCTGGCGATCAGCAGGCGATCGCCCGGTCGCAGCCGGCAGGGCCGGTACCCGCAATCGACCAGCTCCGCCGCCCTGCCGGTCACCGCCGAGCGCAACATGTTGCGTCGCCAGTCGCTCCGCGCTTCGTCCGGTGTCAGCTCCCCCTTTCGGACGAGCTGCGCCAGCAGCGGCGCCATCGAATGATCCGCATTCAATCGTGCGAGCGTTCCCGCGGTGAAGAGCCACATCGGAGAATCGCCCACGCTCAGCCAGTCGATGCCGCGCCCGTCATGGAGCGCGGCGACGACGGTGGTGCCCAGACCGCTGAGCCGGGGATCTTCGATCTCTTGATCGCGCAATGCGGCGGTTGCAGCTTCCAGGCAGCTCCGGAGCCGGTCGCCGATCGTGCCGCTCGATATGGGAAATTCCCGGGTGAAGATTTCGACCGCGATACGGCTCGCCACCGCCCCGCCCGCCGCGCCACCCATCCCGTCGGCCAGCACCATCAGAAGCGCGGACGGCTCTCCGGTCCCCGCCAGGTCGATTTCCAGGGTTCCGAACGCGTCTTCCTGATAGGGACGCGCGCCTTGCCATTGCCGGCAAGCCAGGGGCCATCGAGGGGTCACGCAAGCTCCTGCCGTCGATCGTTGCGACGCAGGAGTCTTGGTTTATCCGCGGCGCCGTGACAATCCCGTTCGGTCTCGCACTCACATCCCATCGATGACGGGCGCGGCGGCGGGCGGCTCGTGGAACACGAAATCGAGCTCATCGAGATCGCCAGCGAAAGTTCTCTCTAGCCAGACGAAGCCGCCGCCGTGGCACGTCAGATCGATCGTCGCGGCTGTCGCATAGGTGGCGATCTGCAGATCTCCGAACCCCGACAGCCCCTCGAATGCCGAGAGATCGATCCTGTCCTCGCCATCGGTGAAATCCGTGACCGTGTCGACGCCGCCATCGGGCCCGAAAACGAACATGTCCGCGTCGGCGCCGCCCTTGAGGAGATCGTCCCCATCGCCGCCGGTTAGCCGGTCGCTGCCGGTGTCGCCGTCGAGAAAATCGTCGCCCTCGCCGCCGATGAGCCAGTCGTTCCTGGCGCCGCCGTCGAGCTTGTCGTCTCCCTCGCCGCCATGGAGCCAATCGTCCCCGGTGCCGCCGTCGAGCAGGTCGTCGCCTTCGTCGCCGATCAGCCG
The DNA here is from genome assembly GCA_965205995.1 of Alphaproteobacteria bacterium. Lineage (GTDB taxonomy): Bacteria > Pseudomonadota > Alphaproteobacteria > MPNO01 > MPNO01 > MPNO01. The sequence goes on from OZ242200.1 coordinate 3,980,331, forward strand.
GTCGTAACCTTCTCCGCCTACGAGGATGTCGTCGCCCTCCTCTCCGTATAATTCGTCGAAGCCCTTGCCGCCCTCGATCCGGTCGTCACCCTCGCCGCCCAAGACCCGGTCGTCGCCTCCGTTGGCGAAGACCCGGTTGCCGCCCGCGTTGTCCATCATGAACTCGGAACCCTCGCCCCCCAGGAAGGGATCGGACGGCCGGTAAATCCTGGTGCCTCCGAAGGAGATGGATGTCGTCGTTCCGTCCGGCAGGGCGAAGTCCGACTCCGAGAGATCCGACGCGGCGATGCCCCTGATCTCGATCGAGCCGCCCAGCGCATCGTGGGTAATCCTGACCCCGCCCCCGTCGTCCATGTCGACGATGGCGAGATCGGAGAACGCGATCGCCCGGGGCAGCAGACGGAGGTCGATCCTGTCGGCCCCGGCCTCGAAACGGGAAATGATGTCGTCGCCCGATTCCGCGATGTAGACGAAGATATCCGCGCCGTCGCCGCCGAACATCAGATCGTCGCCCGCCCCGCCGACCAGGATGTCGTTTCCCTCGCCGCCCCGGAGCGTGTCGTTGCCTTCATCGCCCCGCAAACGGTCGTTGCCGCCATCGCCGACGAGGAGGTCGTCGCCGGTGTCGCCGCGGAGAAAGTCGCGTTCCGCGCCGCCGGTGAGCACGTCGTCCCCGCTGCCGCCGCGCAAATGGTCGCGGCCGCCGCCGCCGCCCACGACATCGTCGCCCGAACCGCCGAGCACGACATCGCGTTCCGCGCCGCCGGTGAGGGTGTCACGGCCGGAACCGCCGGTGACGATGTCGCCGCCGCGCCCGGCATCGACCGTGTCGTGGTCCGAACCGCCGATCAGGATATCGGCCCGGTGCATCGCTTCTCTCTGGTTGCCCATCGTGCCCTCCCGCTGGCTCGTCCAGGTTCCCGTATTGGGGGTCATGTCGCACGGCGATGCATGCCGATACCGGTTTGCTCAACACTTAATAAGGTTGCGAGCGAGCCAGCGACACGAGGGCCGCTGACCCTTCCGCGCCGCCGATGGCGCGTCTACAGACTGTCGATCGGCGGTGCCTCGACGGCCGGCTCGTGGAATACGAAGTCCAGCGCATCGAGATCGTCCGCGGCGGTGTTCTCGAGCAGGATCGTGCCCCCGCCGTGGCCTCTGAGATCGATGACCGCAGCGGTCCCGACGGTCCAGACCAGCAGATCGTCGACGCTCGAGACTCCCTCCAGGCCCGAGAGATCGATCAGATCCGCGCCATCGCCGAAATCGGCGATCGCGTCGTTGCCGTGATCCGGCCCGAACACGAACCTGTCGGCGCCGGCGCCGCCGGTGAGCCGGTCGTTCCCCTCGCCTCCGACGAGCACGTCGGCGTAGCCGCCGCCGCCGCCGGCGATCTGGTCGTCGCCTTCGCCGCCCAACAGCAGGTCGGGACCGTATCCACCGAATATGGTGTCGTTGCCCTCCTCCCCGTAGACGGAATCGGCGTATGATCCACCGTCGAGGTAGTCGTCGCCCTCGCCGCCGAAGACGCGGTCTTGTCTACCCATCCCGAGGATGCGGCCGTCGCCCTCACCGTCGATGAGGAGCTCGGCGGCACTCGACCCCTCGATCGTACCGGTCGCCACCTCGATCCAGGCGCCGCCGATCGTGATCCGGGTCGTCTCTCCATCCGGCATGGCGAAGTTGGACGCCGAAAGATCCGAGGCGGCGATCCCCCTGATCTCTATCGAGCCGCAAAGCGCCGGGTGGGTGATCCTGACCGCGCACCCGCCCGCGAGATCGACAATGGTGAGTTCGGAGTAGGCGATCGCTTCGGGCAGCAGGCGCAGGTCGATGACGTCCTTGTCCAGCTCGAATTCGTGGATGACGTCGTAGTCGGAACGCTCGAGGAACACGAAGTGATCCTTGCCGTTGCCGCCGATCATGCGGTCGTTGCCGGTTCCTCCGACGAGGAGGTCTTCACCGTCGCCGCCCTCGAGGAAATCATCGCCTTCGCCGCCGAAGAGACGATCCCAGCCCTGGTCGCCGACGATGTGATCGTTGCCGGTATCGCCGTAGAGGAAGTCGTCCCCGGCGCCTCCGGAGACGTAATCGTGGCCGCTGCCGCCACGAACGATGTCGCGGTCGTCTCCGCCCCTGACAACGTCATTCCCGGTCCCGCCGAGGACGTGATCGCGGCCGGCGCCTCCCTCAAGCGTGTCGTCGCCGCTCCCGCCCTCGATGGCGTCCGAGCCGGCGCCGCCGTCGAAGCTGTCGTCGGTCTCTCCGCCGACGAGGATGTCGTCGAACTCGCTCCTTTCGCGCGGATCGGCCATCGCTTCCTCCTGTCGTCTGTTTTCCGTGCCTGATCTTGAGATCGGGCGGGACAGGGGAGATTGCCAATAGGTTTTTTCTGGATGTGCCATAAGCGGCGGCAGGGTGCGGCGGAGCGAAGATGGCCTATGCGAGGCGTCCGAGCAGCCCGGCGGCGAACGGTCCCGATGGCGTAACCCGGGGGCCGGCGATCAGAAACCGTAGCGCAGGGAAAGGCGGAACCCGTGGGTCCTTGTCTCGACGCTGGTCGGGGCCGGGTTGAGTGTCGTCCCGGTACCGCGTTCGCGCCACTCTACCCGGCCGGAACCCTGGCCGGTGCCGACGGTGCCGAGATCCGAGTAGCGCCATGCCAGTTCGAGCGTCGACCGGCTGCCCATCGTCACCGCCAGCCCCGCCGTCACCGTCCAGGCCCGTCCGACCCGGCCTTCCCCCGGGACGATCGTTCCGCCCTTCGGGAAGGATATGCGCGCCTCTCCGGTCCTCATCCGCACGGCCCCGAGTCCTCCGCCGATGAACGGGCTGAGGGATCCGGTTTCGAACCCTCCGATCGCCGGGAGATCGGCCAAGGGGGCGAGAAGCTCCGACAGCGGCGAGCGCTGTGCCGAACCCGGCCGCCGTCCTCCCGCGTCATCGACGTTCGCACGGCCTTCCAAGGCGAAGTCCGGACTGTACTCGGGAATACGCTCGATCCTCACCTCCGGCACGAGAGCGCTTCCGGTGTCCAGTTCGAACACCGGCGCGATCTCGAAGTCCCGCAGAGGACGGAGCGGCGAAGCTTCGTTTCCCGCCGCGCAATCGTATGAAGGGACCGGGGTGCTGCCCGAACAACTCCAGTCCGAAATTCCCGTCTGGGACGCGCGATCCAGCCCGGCCCCGCCCCGCACATAAAGGTCCTGGGCCGCGGCCTCGCCGGCCAGCGCGAGCGCCGCCACCGCGACCGCAGCCGACACCGTCGCCGATCGCCGCAAGCTCCGGACTGGCGGCGGGTGCGGCGGCGGGCTGGGCGCGTGGCCGGCGGGTGCCGTTCCGCCGTGTCCGCCGTGAACCGACGGAGCCACCGCTAACCACGGGAAAGCAGTGCAGCGTCGCATGCCCCTATCTCGGGTCCGTTGGCCGTCAGCGCGGCAATCTATCCGCAGGAAACCGAATCGCCATGCCCTTGTCCTCGACGCCGGTATATCTATAGCCGAATTCGGCGCCGTTTGTCGCCCTATCGAACCGGTGGAGATCGGCGCGTCGGCCCGCGGCGCCCGCTTGAGTGCCAAGGGCCGACGTTGCGCACTGAACGACGCACTGAACGACACACCCCAACCGGGTAGCATCCATCTTCCTCCTATCGGGGAGCAAAATACAACAATTTCAACGCAAGATGGTATCGCGTATAGGCCGTGAAGCGATCGTCTCGCGATCCGCCCGGGGACGCGGCAGGCCCGCACCGATGCAGCGTTCCCGACATGGATGCGCGACGGGATTGACGCCGGCCGGCCAAGTCGTTGATTTTGCGTGAACGACAGGGATCGAGACGCGACACCGGATCGAACCATGGCCCGCTATTCGATATTCGCCCTGGCCCGCAACGCGCTCGGCTATCACCGGGACTGGCCGCGGGCCTGGCGCAGCCCGGAGCCGCGCCGTTCCTACGATATTGTGATCGTCGGCGGCGGCGGCCATGGGCTGGCGACCGCCTACTACCTGGCCAGGGAGCATGGGCTCACCGACATCGCGGTTCTGGAGAAAGGCTGGCTCGGCGGCGGCAATACGGGGCGCAACACCACGATTATCCGGTCCAACTATCTGTGGGACGAGAGCGCGCATCTCTACGAGAAGTCCCTGCAGCTCTATGAGGGGCTGAGCCGCGAGCTCAACTTCAACATCATGCTGAGCCAGCGCGGGGTGCTGAACCTGGCCCATAACGAGCATGACCTGAAGGAGCTGTCCCGGCGGGTCCGGGCGATACGCCTGAACGGCATAGATTCGGAGATCCTCGACCCGCAAGGGGTGAAGGCCGAGGTGCCGATCATCGACATCTCGCCGACCCTGCGATACCCGATCCTTGGCGCATCCATCCAGAGACGGGGCGGCGTCGCCCGGCACGATGCGGTTGCCTGGGGCTTCGCCCGGGCGGCGGATGCGCGCGGCGTCGACATCATCCAGAACTGCGAGGTGACCGGGATCGATGTCGCCAATGGCCGGGTCAGGGGTCTGGAGACATCGCGCGGCAGGATCGCGGCGAAGAAGATCGGCCTCGTCGCCGCCGGGCACTCGAGCGTTTTGGCGTCGATGGCGGGTATCCGGCTGCCGATCGAAAGCCACACCCTTCAAGCGATGGTGTCGGAGCCGATCAAGCCGGTCCTGCACAGCGTCGTGATGTCGAACACCGTGCATGTCTATGTCAGCCAGTCCGACAAGGGCGAGCTGGTCATCGGCGCGGGGGTGGACGGCTACAACTCCTATGCGCAGCGCGGCAGCTTCCACATCGTGGAAGGCCAGATGGGCGCGCTGGTGGAATTGTTTCCCATATTTTCGCGGCTCGGCATGCTGCGCCAATGGGGCGGCATCGTCGACGTCTGCCCGGACGCGAGCCCCATCGTCGGCAAGACGCCGGTCGACGGGCTGTATATCAACTGCGGCTGGGGCACCGGCGGTTTCAAGGCGACGCCGGGGTCGGGCTGGGTTTTCGCCCACACCATCGCCGAGGACAGGCCGCATGCGCTGAACGCGCCCTTTGCGCTGGAGCGGTTCAACAGCGGCCTGCTGATCGACGAGCATGGCGCCGCCGCGGTGGCGCATTGAGGGTGCGATGCTTCTGATCCCCTGCCCCTGGTGCGGCGAGCGCGACGAAAGCGAGTTCACCTGCGGCGGAGAAGCGCATATCCGGCGCCCGCCCGACCCCGATGCGCTCGACGATGCGGCATGGGCGGACTACCTGTTCATGCGCGCCAATCCGAAGGGCAGACACCGTGAGCGCTGGTGCCACAGCCATGGCTGCGGCCGCTGGTTCAACGTGCAGCGAGACACGGTTACCCAAGAGATCGTTTCGGTCTACCGCATGGGCGAATCGTGACACCCCAGCCGCACCGCCTGCCCGAAGGCGGCGCGATCGACCGGTCGCGGCCGCTCGGCTTCTCGTTCAATGGCCGGCGGTATACCGGGTTCGCGGGCGATACCCTGGCATCGGCCCTGCTGGCGAACGGCGTGCATCTGGTCGGGCGGAGCTTCAAGTACCACCGGCCGCGGGGCATTCTGTCCGCCGGCACGGAAGAGCCCAACGCGCTGGTGCAGCTCGGGTCCGGGCCCCGCAGCGTCCCCAACCTCAAGGCCACAAGGGTCGAATTGCATGAGGGTCTGACGGCCCGCAGCGTCAATTGCTGGCCCGGCCCGGGCTTCGATCTGGCTGCCGTCAACGATCTCGTCCACCGCTTGATCCCGGCCGGGTTCTACTACAAGACCTTCATGTGGCCGCGCGGCGGCTGGCATTTCTATGAGCGGTTGATCCGCCGCATGGCGGGGCTGGGGCGGGCTCCAGAAGATCCCGACCCGGACCGGTACGAGCGCATGAACGCGCATTGCGACGTGCTCGTCGTCGGCGCCGGACCGGCCGGGCTTGCCGCGGCGCAGGCGGCGGGGCGGGGAGGCGCGAGGGTCATCCTCGCGGACGAGCGCAGCCAGCCGGGCGGCACGCTTCCGGACACGATGGGGGAAGCACATGTCCCCGCAGCGGGCTGGGCCGATGAGGCGATGGCCGGGCTGGACGCGCTGGAAAACATCCGGGTTCTCACGCGGACCACGATCACCGGCTATTTCGATCACAACTTCCTGATCGGCCTGGAGCAGGTCACCGACCGTCTCGGTCCGGCCGCGCCGGCGCATCTCCCGCGCCAGCGGCTGTGGCGCATCCGCGCCGGCAGGGTCGTGCTGGCGACCGGGGCGATGGAGCGGCCGCTGGTGTTCGCCAACAACGACCGGCCGGGGGTGATGCTGGCGAGCGCGGCGCGCGCCTATGTCAACCGCTTCGCGGTTCGCCCGGGCCGGCGCGCGGTGGTGGTGACCGACAATGACAGCGCCTACGGCGCCGCCCTCGATCTCCATCGGCGCGGTGTCGCGATATCCGTCATCGTCGATCTCCGTCCGGATGCGGAGGAGGTCCCTGAAGCCCGTGACGCCCGCGAGGCCGGGCTCGACATCCTGAAGGGTCACGCCGTCATCGACACCGGCGGACGCCGCCGGGTGCGCGCCGCGCATGTGGCGAAACTCAACGGCGACGGGGTGCTCGCCGGACCGGTGCGCAGGCTGGATTGCGATCTGATCGCGATGTCCGGCGGCTGGAGCCCGGTGGTGCATCTGTTCTCCCAGTCGGGCGGCAGGCTGCGCTACGACGAGGATTTCGGCGGCTTCCTGCCCGACCGTTCGCCGCAGAACGTCCGCTGCGCCGGCGCGGTCAACGGCGTCCTCGACACCGCTTCCTGCATCGGCGAAGGGCGCGACGCGGGGGCGGGAGCATCGGCCGCCAGGATGCCCGCACCGGAAAGGACGGCATCCCCTCCAACCTGGCTGGTTCCCGCCGCAAACCGGTCGGGCGAGGCGAGACGCTTCGTCGATTTCCAGAACGACGTCACCGCTTCCGATATCTCGCTCGCCGCGCGGGAAGGCTACGAGTCGGTCGAGCACCTGAAACGCTACACCACCCTCGGCATGGGCACCGACCAGGGCAAGACCGGGAACGTGGCCGGGCTCGCCATCCTCGCGCAGTCGCTCGGGGTCTCGATCTCCGCGGTCGGCACGACCACCTTCCGCCCCCCTTACAGCCCGCTCACCTTCGGCGCCATCGCCGGGCGCGACGTCGGGGATCTGGCGGATCCGGTTCGCCGGACGCCGATCCACAACTGGCACGAGGACGCCGGCGCCGCGTTCGAGGATGTGGGCCAGTGGAAACGGCCCTTCTATTACCCGCTGCCGGGGGAAACCAGGGATGACGCGGTGGCGCGCGAATGTCTGGCCGTGCGCGACACGGCCGGAATCATGGATGCGGGCACGCTGGGCAAGATCCTGGTGTGCGGCCCCGACGCGGTGGAGTTCCTGAACCGCGTTTACACCAATGCGTGGGACCGGCTGGAGGTCGGGCGCTGCCGCTATGGGCTGATGCTGGGAGAGGACGGGATGGTGCTGGACGATGGGGTCACGGCGCGGCTGTCGCAAGACCGGTTCCTGATGACCACGACCACGGGCAATGCCGCGCGGGTGTTCGCCTGGCTGGAAGAGTGGCTGCAGACGGAATGGCCGGATCTCAGGGTCTATCTCACCTCGGTCACCGAACAATTTGCGACGGTCGCGCTCGCCGGTCCCGAGGCCCGGCGGATCCTGGCCCCGCTGACCGACGGCATCGACCTGGCGCCCGAAGCATTCCCGTTCATGGCCTGGCGCGGCGGTCATGTGGCGGGCCTGCCGGCCCGCGTGTTCAGGATCAGCTACACCGGCGAGCTGTCATACGAGATCGGCGTATCGGCGGGTCATGGCATGGCGCTCTGGACCGCGCTGGTCGGGCAGGGTTCCGAAGGCGCCGTCACGCCGTTCGGCACCGAGGCCATGCACGTGCTGCGGGCGGAAAAGGGCTATCTCATGATCGGCCAGGAAACCGACGGCACGGTGACGCCGCTGGATTTGGAAATGAAGTGGATCCTGAGCCGCAAGAAGGACTTCATCGGCCGCCGATCGCTGGCCCGCTTCGCGATGCTGGATCCGATGCGCAAGCGCCTTGTGGGGCTCAGGACGGAGGACCCGGCGGCAATGCTGCCCGAGGGCGCCCAGATCCTGGCGCAGCCGCCTACCGGCGCGCCCGAGACCATGATCGGCCATGTCACGTCCAGCTACCGGAGCGCGGCGCTCGGCCGCTCGATCGCGCTGGCGCTGGTCAAGGGCGGCCGCGACAGGGAGCCCGGCACCGTGCATGTCCCGCTCGACGACCGCATCGTTCGCGCATCGATTTGCGATCCGCGATTCTACGACCCCGAAGGGGCACGCCTGAATGGCTGAACCCGCACCCGGAATCGAACTGCGCGAATGCCCGCCGCGCGGACGCATCGATTTGCGCGGCGATCCGGCCGACCGGGCATTCGCAACAGGGGTCTCGTCCGTCCTCGGCCTGGAACCCCCGCCGACACCCAATACCAGCCGGTCGGCAGCCGAGTCCTTCATCCTGTGGCTGGGTCCCGACCAGTGGCTGATCGAAGTCGCCGGGGAGGCCGAGACCGGGATCGCGACTACCCTGGAGAGTGCCCTTTCCGCTCTCCATGCCTCGGTGGCGATCGTCGGCGATGGCTATGTCACCCTGTCGCTCGCCGGCAAGCGGGCGGCGGACGTGCTGGCCAAGGGCATGACGCTCGACCTCGCCCCGGACCGGTTTCCGGCCGGCTGCTGCGCCCGCAGCCTGCTGGCGAAAATCCCCGTGCTGCTGCATCGGCCGGGAGACGACCTCGCATACGAAATCACCGTCGCCCGCAGCTATTCGGACTACGCATGGCGCTGGCTTGACGACGCCGCGCTCGAATACCGCCATTCGTCATGACCGATCGTGGGGCGGAGCGGACGGCAGGTCTCCATCCTTCTCCTGACGACGCCGGGACTGGTGCGCCGGCGTGACGAGCGTTTGCGCGGCATCGGAACGCACTGACCGGCTCGCACGATGGTCAACCAGGAGCGGAGTGACAACGATGGAACAGCTCAAGAGGATCCGCAACGGCGCGAAGGTCAAGCCGACTTTCTCCGCCGCCGAGTTGAACCGCCGGCTGACGGCGCTTCGCGGCCACATGGCGGAGGCGCGGATCGATGTCTGCCTGTTCACCTCGCATCACAACATCGCCTATTTCAGCGACTTCCTCTACTGCTCCTTCGGGCGCAATTACGGTCTGGCGGTCACCCAGGAGGACCAGACCACGATCTCGGCCAATATCGACGGCGGACAGCCCTGGCGGCGCAGCTTCGGGGACAACCTCGTCTACACCGACTGGCACCGGGACAATTTTTTCGCCGCCGTGAAGACCCTCGTCGACGACGGATCGCGGGTCGGCATCGAGTTCGACCACGTCAATTTGGAGAATTTGCGAAAACTGCAGGGCGCGCTGCCGACCTCGCCGCTGGTGGACGTCGGCAAGCCGACCATGAAAATGCGCATGGTCAAGTCCGGGGAAGAGATCGCCTGGATCCGCGAGAGCGCGCGCGTCGCCGATGTCGGCGGAGCGGCCTGCGTGGAGGCCATCGCCGTCGGCGTGCCCGAATACGAGGTGGCGCTGCATGCAACCCGGGCGATGGTGCGCGAGATCGGCGAGAGCCAGCCTCACGTGGAATTGATGGACAGCTGGACCTGGTTCCAGTCCGGCGTCAACACCGACGGCGCCCACAACCCGGTCACCGCGCGGAAGATCGAGCGCGGCGACATCCTCAGCCTCAACTGCTTTCCGATGCCGGCCGGCTACTACACCGCGCTCGAACGCACCCTGTTCGCCGAGGAGTGCTCGCACGATCACCTGAGATTGTGGAAGATCAACGTCGAGGTGCACGAAGCGGGGATCGCGCTCATCGGGCCCGGGGCGCGCTGCTGCGACATCGCCGCCGAGCTCAACGCGATCTACCGGCGCTACGGCCTGCTGGAAAACCGCAGTTTCGGATACGGCCACAGCTTCGGCGTGCTGAGCCATTACTACGGGCGCGAGGCCGGTCTGGAGCTTCGCGAGGACGTGACCACCGTGCTCGAGCCGAACATGGTGGTGTCCATGGAGCCGATGATCATGATCCCGGAGGACCGACCCGGCGCCGGCGGCTACCGTGAGCACGACATCCTGGTGGTGACCGGGGACGGCGCCGAGGACATCACCGGGTTCCCCTACGGGCCGGAGCACAACATCGTGCGCAAGTGACGGATCGCCGACATGCGCCTGTCTCCCAGCCTCGAAATCGTCTGGGCCCATGCCGAGGGCGAGGTCGGGCTGGTGATCACCGGCGGCGCGCCGGAGATCCCGGGCCGCAGCGTCGCCGACAAGTTCGCCCATCTTGCCGGGGGCGACGACAGCCTGTTCCGCCTCGCTTTGTTCGAGCCGCGCGGCACGCCGCAGTCGTCGGCCAACATCCTGCTCCCGCCGACGGCGCCGGGGGCCGATGCCGGCTTCATCGTCCTTCAGCCCGACGGGGCGCATGCGATGTCCGGGTCCAACGCGATGTGCGTCGTCACGGTGCTGCTGGAGACCGGTATCCTGCCGATGGCGGGCCCGCGGACCGAAATCGTCCTCGAGACCGCGGCGGGGCTGGTGCGGGCCGTGGCGTCATGCGCCGAAGGGCGCTGCGAGCGCGTGACGCTGGAATTCTTCCCGAGCTTCGCGGCCGGTCTCGACCGCAAGCTGGAGGTGGAAGGGCTGGGAACCCTCGATGTCGATATCGCTTTCAGCGGTTGCTGGTTCGCCCTCGTGGACGCGGACCCGCTGGGGCTCGAAATCGCTCCGGCGGAAGCGCGCGACCTGGTTTCCCTCGGCAGCCGGGTCCGCGCCGCCGCGCGGCAGCAGATCGCCGTCCGCCACCCGCTGCTCACGGGGTTCGAAAGGGTGGAATACGCGCTCTTCCATCGCCGGCGGGGCGGCTTCATCCGCACCGGCAACGTGATGTATCCCGGGCGCATGGACCGCTCGCCCTGCGGCACCGGCAGCGCCGCCTTGCTGGCCGTGCTGTACGCGCGCGGCGAAGTCGCGCCCGGGGATTCGATCGAGACACGCTCGATCGTCGACAGCGTCTTCACCGCCCGCATCGCCCGGCTGGCGCAAGTCGGCCCCCACGCCGCGATCGTGCCGGAGATTTCGGGCCGGGCCTGGATATTCGGCGAGGGAACGCTCGGCATCGACCCCACGGACCCCTTCGCCGCCGGCTTCACCCTGCCGGATGTCTGGGGCGCCGGGTCCTTCGGCCACTGACCGATATCGATCTCGAGTCCCCGGAACGGCCTGCTTGACTTCGATCCTGGCCCGTTCTACTCGAACCCTCTCGGAGGGGGCGGCCCTTCGTCAGCAGACCGGGATCGGGACATCGCATTTTCAGGCTTCGCGGTCGACGCGCGCACGCTCGGCCTCTACGTCCACTGGCCGTTCTGCCGGTCCAAATGCCCCTATTGCGACTTCAACAGCCATGTCGAGACCGCGATCGACCAGCGGCGCTGGCGCGATGCGCTGGTCGCCGAGATCCGTCACTTCGCCGGGTTGACGCCGGGCCGCCGGCTGGAGACCGTCTTTTTCGGCGGCGGCACCCCGTCGCTGATGCCGCCCGAGACCGTCGCCGCGGCGATCGAGACCGCCAAGGCATGCTGGGACCCCGCGGACGACATCGAGATCACCCTGGAGGCCAACCCGACATCGGTGGAGGCGGCGAGGCTTTCCGCCTTTCGCGCGGCCGGCGTCGGCCGCCTGTCGCTCGGCGTGCAATCCCTGGACGCGCAAGGGCTCGCCGCGCTCGGCCGGGAGCACGGCGTGGACGAGGCTCTCGAAGCGGTCGCCACCGCGCGTGCGCTGTTCGAGCGCGTCTCGTTCGACCTGATATACGCCCGGCCCGGCCAGACCAGACAGGGCTGGCGGCGGGAACTCGCCCGGGCGCTGGAACATGCCGGCACGCATCTCTCGGTCTATCAACTCACCATCGAGCGTGGCACGGTGTTCCACGGGCTCCACCGCCAGGGCAAGCTCGTATTGCCGCCGGAGGACGACCAGGCCGGGTTCTTCGAGGACACCCAGGCGATACTCGCCGATGCCGGGCTGCCGGCCTACGAGATCTCCAACCACGCGCGCCCGGGCGACGAATGCCGGCACAACCTGATCTACTGGCTGTCGGCCGACTATGCGGGGGTCGGGCCCGGCGCCCATGGGCGGATCACGAAAGACGGCCGGACCACGGCTTTCGCGCAACGCCGCGCGCCGGAGGCTTGGCGCGCCTCGGTGGACTCCGGGGGCCACGCCACCGAGGTCGAGACGGCGATCGATCCGTCAGAGCGTATCGAGGAAATCGCCATGATGGGGCTCCGGCTCACCGACGGCATACCGCGCGCGCGCCTCGCGGCGCTCACCGGAAGCGAACCGGAGGCTTTGTTCGATCCGGCGGCGCTGGACCGCCTGCGGACCGGCGGTTTTCTGGAGCTCGATTCCCGGGGCTTGCGCGCGACGCCGGCGGGGCGGCTGCGCCTCGACGCCGTGCTCGGTGCCCTCCTTGCCCCGACCGCCGCCTTGCGCCCCGCCGTTGCCTCTCGATAGGCTTCTGCGCCATGATTCCGCGCCGAAAACAAGGGTAGCCCGAAGCGATGCCGCAACGGCCGGTTGCGCCCGGGCTCTATCTGGTGTCGACGCCGATCGGCAATCTGCGGGACATCACGCTGCGGGCGCTGGACACGCTCGGCGCCGCCGACGTGATCGCCTGCGAGGACACCCGGGTGACGCGCAAGCTGCTGAGCGCCCATGGCATCGGCGCCCGGCTGACCGCCTATCACGACCACAACGCGGCCGCGGCTGGGCCCGCTTTGATCGCGCGGTTGCAGGCCGGGGAGGTCGTCGCGCTGGTGAGCGATGCGGGAACGCCGCTGATCTCGGACCCCGGGTTCCGGCTGGTCGGCGAGGCGATCGCGCGCGCCATCCCGGTGACCGCGCTGCCCGGCGCCTCGGCGCCGCTCGTCGCCCTGGTGCTGTCCGGCCTGCCCACGGATCGCTTTCACTTCGCGGGGTTTCCTCCGCCCCGCGCGGCCGCGCGGCGGGCCTTTCTGCGCACCCTCGCGGAGATCGACGCGACGCTCGTGCTGCTCGAATCGCCCCGCCGCCTCGGCGCCGCGCTGGCCGAAATGCACGCGGTCTTCGGACCCCGGCCCGCCGCCGTCGCCCGCGAACTGACCAAGTTCCACGAGGAAATCGTCCACGACGATCTCGCATCTCTCGCCGCCAAATACGCCGCCGAAGGTGCGCCGCGGGGGGAGATCGTGGTCCTCATCGGCCCGCCCGGCAAAGCCGAACCGACAAGCGAGGCGGAGATCGACGCCCGGCTGGGCGAGGCGCTTGCGACCATGTCGGTCCGCGACGCGGCGGCCGTCGTGGCCGAGGCCACCGACGCGCCGCGCCGCACGGTCTACCGGCGCGCCCTCGCGCTGTCCCGCCGGTCATGACCGGATCGCGGGATACCGACCGCTTCGGCCGCCGGGCCGAGCGGGCGGCATCGATCTACCTTGCCCTGAAGGGCTACCGAACCCTCGCCCGGCGGTTCCGCTCGCCCGCCGGCGAGATCGATCTGGTCGTCCGGCGCGGGCGCCTGGTGGTCTATGTCGAGGTCAAGGCGCGGCGCCGCGGGCCCGCAATCGTCAGCGAACGCCAGCGCCGCCGCATCCGCCGCGCGGCGGAGCATTTCCTCAAGCTGCGCCCCGATCTCGCATCCTGCGATCAGCGGTTCGACGTGATCCTGATCCGCCGCCTGGGGCTGCCGACCCATTTGAAGGATGCTTGGCGGGACTAGCCATCGGCGGCACAATGGCGCAACCACAGCTTCGGGATCGCATGCGGTTTTTCTCGCTTTTCTTCGTGCTTGCCGGCGCGGCGGCGGTCCAGTCCTGCGCGCCGGTGGTGATCACCGCCGGCACCGCCGTCGCCTCCGCCGCGACGGAAGAGCGCGGGGTCGCAGGCGTGGCAAGCGACACAGCGATCCGGGCGGAGATCAACGCGCTCTGGCTCGGTCACGATCTGGAAATCTTCGTCGCCATACAGCTGGAAGTCGTGGAGGGCCGCGTGCTTCTAGCGGGCCACGTCCAGAAACCCGGGCACCGCGTGGATGCGGTTCGCCTCGCCTGGCGGGCGCATGGCGTCAAGGAGGTCATCAACGAAATCCGCATCGCCGAGAGCCGCGGCATCGGCGGCTACTCGCGCGATAGCTGGATTGCCGCGCGGCTCCGCACCAGGATCCTGTTCGACAAGGGGGTCGCCTCGATCAATTTTTCGATCGATAGCGTGGCGGGCAGCGTATATCTGATGGGAATTGCCAAGGATGAAGCCGAGCTCCGGCGCGTCAAGGCGCACGCGCGCGTTATTCCCTACGTCAAGCGCGTGATCAGCCACGTGATCCTGAAGGACGATTCCAGACGCAAGGCGGGGTGAACGCCAGGGCCGGGGCCGGCTATTCTGCGAGCCCGGCCATGAGACAGGCCCGAGTGAACGCGCAGTCGAACCCGAAGGAATCTCGATGAGCCTCGCCGTCGCCATTCAGATGGATCCGATCGAGTCGATCGACATCGACGCGGACAGCACCTTCGTCCTGGCGCTCGAGGCGGCGCGGCGGGGCTACGCGCTCCATCACTATCTGCCCGGCAGTCTCGCGTACAGGGACGGACGGATCTATGCCAAAGCGCGGCCGCTCGCCGTCCGCCGGAAGCAGGGCGACCACTTCACCCTGGGCGAGGAGGCCGAGCTCGACCTGATTTCCGTCGATATCGTCCTGATGCGCCAGGACCCGCCCTTCGACATGGCCTACATCACGGCGACCCATCTGCTGGAGCACATCCACCCGAAAACCCTCGTGGTCAACGATCCCGCGCATGTGCGCAACGCGCCCGAAAAGCTGTTCGTCACCCGTTTCGAAGGCCTGCTGCCGCCGACATTGATCGCCGCGGACCGCGCCGAGATTCTCGCCTTCCGGGCGGAACACGAGGACATCGTGGTCAAGCCGCTATTCGGCAATGGCGGCGCCGGGGTGTTCCACGTGAAGCCGGAAGACGAGAATCTCGGCTCGCTGCTCGAAATGTTCGCCGAAACCTATCGCGAGCCGATCATCGTCCAGCGCTATTTGCCGGAGATCCGCGACGGCGACAAGCGCATCATCCTGGTCGACGGCGAGCCGGTCGGTGGGGTGAGCCGGATGCCGCTCGACGGCGAGGCGCGCGCCAATTTCCATGCCGGCGGCGCGGCCAGGAAGGCGACGCTGACGCCGCGCGAACGGGACATCTGCGCCCGGATCGGGCCGGCGCTCCGCGAACGCGGGCTGATCTTCGTCGGCATCGACGTGATCGGCGACTATTTGACCGAGATCAACGTCACCTCGCCAACCGGCATTCAGGAGATCAACCGCCTCGACGGTATCCGGATCGAGGCGACGATCTGGGACGCGATCGAGCGGCGCTACGCGGCGACGCGGGATTAGCCCCGACCATCACACTGGCGGGCAATCCGGGCCAGCCCGGACTTCCCGCCACGGTCACGGCCTGCGTCGCGTCCAGGCGCCCGCTCCGCCAGGAGCGGGCCGAAGAGCGTAGCGGGGACTACGGTCGAGGCCCGCGACGAAGCGGGCGGGCGCCTGGGCGCGACCCGGAGGGCGGCGCTGTCCGGCCGACAGGGTGCGTCAAGCCGCTTGCCCGATGTCCCGCATCGCGCGGCGCGGCTTTCCTGCCCTGTCGGTCGGACAGCGCCGCGCAGACCATGACCGTGGCGGGAAATCCGGGCTAAGCTGCGAGCCATGGTGTGGCGGCGCATGGGAAAAAGCGGTGCGACGGGCCCCGTCGAAGGCCCCGTCGAAGGCCTCGTCGTCAGGTCGGCGCGGCCCGAGGACGGCGACGCCGTCGCGGCGATGGCGCGGGCGCTCGGCCGGTCGGATAGCGGCCGCGCGAGCGGGTTCACGCCGGAGCGCTTCCGGAGCGACGGTTTCGGCGAGCGCCGGGCCTTCGAGACGCTTGTCGCCGACGCCGGCGACGGACTCCTCGGATACGCGATCTTCTACCCCGGCTACGACACCGACAGCGCGACGCGCGGGCTCTACCTCGCCGATCTCTATGTCCGGGAGGGGTGGCGCCGCCGGGGCGTCGGACGGGCCCTGGTGCAGGGACTCGCGGCCCATGGACAATCGAGCGATGCGCAGTGGATGTTCTGGTCGGTGCGCAAGCGCAACCGGCGGGCGCGGCGGTTCTATCGGGCGCTGGCCCCGGAACTGCCGGGGGTGATGCTGTGCGCCGCGTTCGGGCGGCGTTTCCAGCTTCTCGCCGAGCGCGGCGCCGAAATCGTCAGACGTCCAGATTGACCACGTTGAGCGCGTTCGTCTGGATGAAGTCGCGGCGCGGCTCGACCACATCGCCCATCAGGGTCGAGAACACCTTGCCGGCCTGCTGGGCCTGGCTCACCTTGACGTGGAGAAGCAGCCGCGCATTGGGATCGAGCGTGGTCTCCCATAGCTGGTCCGGGTTCATCTCGCCGAGGCCCTTGTAGCGCTGCACGGTGAGGCCCTTGCGGCCGAGCCCCAGCACGGCGTCGACGAGCCTGATCGGCCCGGTGATACGGAATTCGCGCTCGCCGGATACGAGTGTCGCGGGGCGGGTGTAAATCGCCTGCAAATCGACCGCCATCTCGTCGAGCCTGCGGGCGTCGCTGCTGCGCATCAGCGCGCCGTCGATGACATGGCGTTCGCTGACGCCGCGCAGGGTGCGGACGAACGCGAAGCCGCCCTCGTCGACGGTCTCCGCGCGCCAGCCCCGCTCGTTCTCCACCGACAGCCCGTCGAGGCGCTGGGCGATCGCCCCGGCGACCGCTTCCGCCTGGCCGTCCTCCAGCAATTCCGGATGGAAGGCGCCGAGGATCGCCGCCTGCTCGGCGACATCGATATTGGACAGCCGCTGCATCATCGGCGTCATCAGCCGCCTGGCCCGCAGCGCCTGGTCGACCCGCTGGCGCAGATCCTCGCCCGCCACCTTCTCGCCGGTGTGCAGCGTGAGGACGCAGTCCCGCAAACCCGCGTCCAGCAGGTATTTGTCGAGCGCGCCGTCGTCCTTCAGATACACCCCGCCGGAGCCCTTTTTCGCGCGGTAGAGCGGCGGCTGCGCGATGTAGAGATTGCCGCGCTCGATCAGCGCCGGCATCTGGCGGAAGAAGAAGGTCAGAAGCAGGGTTCGGATGTGGCTCCCGTCGACATCCGCGTCGGTCATGATGATGACCTTGTGGTAGCGCAGCTTCTCGATGTTGAAATCCTCGGGCCCGATTCCGGTGCCGAGCGCGGCGATCAGCGTACCGAGCTCCGCCGAACCGAGCATCTTGTCGAAACGCGCCCGCTCCACGTTCAGGATCTTGCCGCGCAGCGGCAGGATCGCCTGGAACGCCCGGTCGCGCGCCTGCTTCGCCGACCCGCCCGCCGAATCGCCCTCGACGATGAAGATTTCGGAACGCGCCGGATCGCGTTCCTGGCAATCCGCCAGCTTGCCGGGCAGCGAGGAGAAGTCCAGCGCCCCCTTGCGCCGGGTCAGCTCCCGCGCCTTGCGCGCGGCCTCGCGGGCGGCGGCGGCTTCGACCACCTTGCCGATGATCCGCCGCGCCTCGCGCGGGTGTTCCTCGAACCAGTTGCCGAGCTCCTCGCCCACCACCCCCTCGACCGCCGGGCGCACCTCCGACGAGACCAGCTTGGCCTTGGTCTGGGAAGAGAATTTCGGGTCGGGGACCTTGATCGACAGCACGCAGCTCAACCCCTCGCGCGCATCCTCGCCGGTCAGCGTCACCTTTTCCTTCTTCGCGATGCCGTGAGCGCTCGCGTAGGTGTTGATGGTCCTCGTCAGCGCGCCGCGGAACCCGGCGAGATGGGTGCCCCCGTCGCTCTGCGGGATGGTGTTGGTGAAGCAGAGCATGGTCTCGTGGTAGCTGTCCGACCACTGCAGCGCCGCCTCCACGGTGACGCCCTCGGCCTCCTTGCGGATCGCGATCGGCGGTTCGAATAGCGGGGTCTTGCCGCGGTCGAGATATTCGACAAAGGCCCGGATCCCGCCCTCATAGGCCAACTCGAAGACCTTGGGCTCGACGCCGCGGGCATCGGTCAGGACCAGGCGGACGCCTGAGTTGAGAAAGGCGAGCTCGCGCAGCCGGTGCTCCAGCGCCGAAAGGCTGAACTCGGTGTTGGTGAACGTCGCCGGAGAGGGGCTGAAGGTGATCTCGGTGCCGGTCCTGTCGCCGGCCTCGCCGACCGTCGCGAGCGGGGCGGTCGCCGCGCCGTCCTGGAAGCGGATCGCATGCTCCTTGCCGGACCGCCAGATCCGCAGCTCAAGCCATTCCGAGAGCGCGTTGACCACCGAGACGCCGACGCCGTGCAGCCCGCCCGAGACCTTGTACGAGTTCTGGTCGAACTTCCCGCCGGCATGGAGCTGGGTCATGATCACCTCGGCCGCCGAGATGCCCTCTTCGTGCATCTCGACCGGGATGCCGCGGCCGTCATCGGTCACGGTGACCGTACCGTCGCCGTTGAGCGTGACGGCGATTTCCGAGCAATAGCCCGCCAGCGCCTCGTCGATCGCGTTGTCGACGACTTCGTAGACCATGTGGTGCAGGCCGGAGCCGTCATCGGTGTCGCCGATATACATGCCGGGCCGCTTGCGGACCGCGTCCAGCCCCTTGAGCACCTTGATCGACCCGGCGTCATAGGCGTCGTCGGCGAGTTCCGGCCGCGAGGTTTGCGCTGGCTCTGTCATCGGATCCCCTGGCAGGTCATGCGATCTCGGCGACCGCGCCGTCGGCGACCGCGAACCGTTGCGCGCGGTCGCCCAGGGCGGAGAACGCCTCGGGCTCGGTGCCGGTCATCCAGGCCTGGGCGCCGAGCGCCAGGATCGCCTCGAACAGCGCGGCGCGACGCTCGCGGTCGAGATGGGCGCCCACCTCGTCGAGCAGCAGGATCGGCGCGCTTCCCCGCTCGGCGGAATGCAGCGCGGCTCCGGCCAGCACGATGCGGATCAGCAGCGCCTTCTGCTCCCCGGTCGAGCACAGCGCCGCCGGACAATCGGCGGCGATGTGGATGCAGGACAAGTCGCTCCGGTGGACGCCGAAGCCGGCCCGCCCGGACTCGGCGTCGACGCCGCGCAGCCCCGCGAGCCGTTCGCGCACCGCATCCTCGACGGCGAGCGCCGGCATCTCGTCGAGCATCGCCTCGACCGCGCCCTCGATCGCGACGGCGGCGGCGGGGAAACCGCCGAGCGCCTCGCGGCAATGCGCCCCGAGACGGCCGACCAGGCTGCGCCGCGCCGCGGCGACCGCGACCCCGGTCTCGGCCATGGCGGTCTCGATCGCCCCGAGCCAGCTGCCGTCGCCGCGCGCACCGGCGCCCTTGAGGAGCCGGTTGCGCTCGCGCATCGCCCGTTCGTAGCGTCCGATACGCGCCGCGTGGCCCCGGTCGATGCCGCATACCAGGCGGTCGAGGAAGCGGCGGCGCTCGGAGGCGCCGGCGTCGAACAGCCGGTCCATTTCGGGTGTCAGCCAGTTCATCGTCACATGCAGCGCGAGGTCCGACTGCGCGGTGGAATCGGTGCCGTCGATCCGTACGGCGCGCCGCCGCGGCGGGTCGTCCTCCCCGTCGACGATCCCGGTTCCGATCTCGACCGGACCGTCGGTGCCGTCCAGCGCGGCGGCGACCGACCAGGCCTCCGATCGCTCCCCGCGGCGCGCGATCTGCGCCAGCCCCGCCCGGCGCAGGCCACGACCGGGCACCAGGAACGAGAGCGCTTCCAGGAGGTTGGTCTTGCCCGCGCCGTTGGCGCCGGTCAACACCACCGGGCGCTCGTCCACGCTTACCCGCGCGGACCGGTAGTTGCGAAAATTCGTCATCGTCAGGCGCCTGACGGCCAGCCTGGGGCGCATCGCCATCGCCCCCGCGCAGGGGTCTTCCCGGGTGTTTCGCGCGCCAAGGGTCAAACGCGCATCGGCATCAGGACGTAGAGCGCGCCGGGGTCCGCGTTGTCGCGCACCAGGGTCGGCGAGGCCCCGTCGGAAAGCATGAACCTCGCGCCGCCGTCGCCGATGAGCTGCGCGATGTCCAGCAGATAGCGCGAATTGAACCCGATCTCGAGCGGCCCGTGGGCGTAGTCCACCTCGAGCTGTTCCTCGGCGCTGCCGGCATCCGGGCTCGACGCCGACAACACCAGCGAGCCGTCGTCGAGGCTGAGCTTGATCGCCCTTGTCTTCTCCATCGCGATGGTCGAGACCAGATCGACCGCCTTGGCGAAGTTTCTCGGATCGACCTGCAGCGTCTTGTCGTTGGCGAAGGGGATCACCCGGTCGTAGTCCGGGAACGTCCCGTCGATCAGCTTGGAGGTCAGCACCGTGGTGTCGATGGCGATGCGGATCTTGGTGTCCGACAGGGTTATCGCGACGTCCTCGGCGCCGTCGTCGATCAGCTTGCGGACCTCGCCCACCGTCTTGCGCGGAACGATCACGCCGGGCATGCCCGCGGCCCCCTCGGGCAGCGCAAGCTCGACGCGCGCCAGGCGGTGGCCGTCGGTGGCGACGATCCTGAGCTTCGCCTCGTCGTCGCCTTCGGCGGGATGGATGTAGATCCCGTTGAGATAGTAGCGGGTCTCCTCGGACGACATCGCGAACCGGGTACGGTCGATGATGTTGCGCAGCGCATCGGCGGCGATGGCGAAGGCGTAGGGCAGCTCGCCCTCGCTCATCGCCGGGAAGTCCTCGCTCGGCAGGGTGGCGAGGGAAATCCGCGAACGCCCGCAGCGCACCACCAGCTGGTTCTGCTCGCCGCCGCTGGCGATCTCGAGTTCGGCGCCCTCCGGCAGCTTGCGAACGATATCGAGCAGCGTTTGCGCGGGCACCGTGGTCGCACCGGGCTGGGCGACGGTGCAGGCCACCCGCTCGACGATGGCGATATCCATGTCGGTCGCGGTTAGCGACAGCGTCGCTCCGTCGGCGTTCAACAGCACGTTCGACAGAATCGGTATCGTCGTGCGGCGCTCGATTACGCCTTGTGCGTGCTGCAACGACCGCAACAGCGCCCCGCGTTCGATCGTGAGCTTCATCGTCCCGGGAACCCCGTTTGAGGAAAATCTCCGCCCCGACGCGGCGCGTCCGACCGGTCCGGCGGGTGGCGTGCGACACGCCGATGCCGCTCCGGGCGAAGCGCCGCGCGGATCGCCAGTATTATAGCAAAACCCGTTGGCTTTAAGGGAATAATCGACCGCTCGCCGCGCCGCGCCACGATGCCGGACGCGGCCTCACGCTTCGAGCATCCGCCTCAGCAGTTCTACATCCTCGTCGAAGCTGGCGTCCGACTGGCGCAGCTCCTCGACCTTGCGCACGGCGTGCATGACGGTCGTGTGATCGCGCCCGCCGAACTTGCGGCCGATTTCGGGCAGGGATCGCGAGGTGAGCTGCTTGGAAAGATACATCGCCACCTGACGCGGACGCGCCACGGCGCGCGCGCGCCGCGCCGAATGCATGTCGGCGAAGCGGATATTGAAGTGCTCCGCCACCCGCTTCTGGATCTCTTCTATGGTCACCCTGCGCTCATGCGCCCGCAGCAGGTCCTGCAGCACCTCCTGGCAGGTCTCCAGGGTGATGTCGCGCCCGACCAGTGTCGAATGCGCGACGATGCGGTTGAGCGCGCCTTCCAGCTCGCGTACCGAGGTGGTGATCTTGTGAGCGAGGAATTCGAGCACCTTGGGCGGAATATCGACGCCAAGAAGCTCGGCCTTGGACTGCAGGATCCCGACCCGGAGCTCGCATGTCGTGGCGTGGATGTCGGCCACCAGCCCCCAGCCGAGCCGCGAGCGCAGGCGTTCCTCCATCCCCTCGAGGTCGGAGGGGGATTTGTCCGCCGACACCACGACCTGCCGGTTATTTCCTACCAAGTCATTGAAAGTATGAAAGAATTCTTCTTGTGTGTTTTCTTTGCCATTGATGAACTGCACATCGTCGATCATCAGCACATCGACCGACCGGAACTGTTCCTTGAACACCATCGTGTCGTGGAAGCGCAGCGCCCGGATGAACTGGTACATGAACTTCTCGGCGGACAGATAGACCACCCGCCGGCTGGTATGGCGTTGCCGGATATGCCAGCCGATCGCGTGCATCAGATGCGTCTTGCCAAGTCCGACCCCGCCATAGAGGAAAAGCGGGTTGTAGGTTGCCGTCGGCGATTCGGCGACCCGCCGCGCGGCTGCAAAGGCGAGTTCGTTGGGCTTGCCGACAACGAAGTTGTCGAAGACGAAGCGCGGATCGAGCTGGCCTCCGATCTCCCCGCTATTGCTTCCCATCGGGGCGCGCCCGGGGGTGGCGGAGCCGTCGAATTGCACCCCGTCCGCCGGTTTGGGCGTCTGCGGACGAGGTTGCGCGGGCGTCGGCGCCAGCCGTTTGCGTTCGCGCTTGGCGGGCTCGGCCTGTATCCGGACGTCGAGGGTCGTGATCGTTTCGTTCTCGTCGATCCAGAGCTCCAGTATGCGCTCGGCGAAATTCTCGTTTACGTAGTCGCGCATGAACCGGGTCGGCGTCGCGATTCGCACCACGGCCCCGTCCACCGAAAGCAGGGTCAGCGGTTTCAGCCAGCTGCGATACGAGGAGTCGCCGACCTCGGCACGCAGCACGCCCCGCACACGGGCCCATTGAGCGGAAATCCGCGAGTCCGTTCCCGCCGCCGTCACGACCGGCCGGCCCGCAAGAAGCGATTGGCGGGGGTGCGAACCGAACGATCGCTGCCAGCGCCCGCCGAGGCGGCATTCCCGGCGAACCGCCGCCGGCCGGGCACCCGTCTGCCGGCCGTCAGACCGATCCCGTCCCCAGACCGTGCTTGGGATCTCAACGCGCCCACTTTCACCTCAAAGGTAAGTATTCCCCGCCTGGAGCAAGTATTCTTGCAGCGGATTTTGAGTATCCGCTTCGGTCGCGAAGGTATCGTATGAGTCGAGCAAATATAGGGCAAGTCACGATTGGTTTTTATTTTTTATAGGACATCCCCACGCTGCCCTGTCGAGTAACATTAGCTTGCCCGGATGGATCTTGCAACGCCGTCGTGGCCGCGCGGTTGCTGTATTAGAAAAAGCTATCGCCAGCCCTGCGACCAAGCCGCAAAACGGGGAACGAACGAAGCTGGGGACGGCTAGCCGAGCGCCTTGATTCGTGCGTTCAGCCGCGCGATCGTGCGCGCCGCGGTGTTGCGGTGGAGGAGCCCCTTGGTCACGCCTCGCATCAGCTCCGGCTGCGCGGCCCTCAGGGCCTCCTCGGCGGCCGGCTTCTCGTTGCCGGCGAGCGCGGCTTCGACCTTCTTCACATAGGTGCGGACACGACTTCGGCGGGCCCCGTTGATCACGGTACGGCGGGTGTTGCGGCGCATCCGCTTCTTGGCCGATTTGATGTTTGCCATCGGTCGTACCCGTTACCTGACTCTAGAGGGGAGGCGCTTTTAACCTGCCCGTCTTGCCGCGTCAACCGAGCGCCGCCGCCGGACGGGCCAGCATGCGATAACGGTTTACCTGATCCAGCGACCCGACGATAGTGGACGCATGACGCTCTTGAAGATCGCCCGCATGGGCCATCCGGTACTGCTCGGCGAGGCCGAGCCGGTCGCCGACCCGACGGCGCGCGAGATCCGCCGCCTGGTCGCCGACATGGTGGAGACCATGGAGGATGCGCACGGCGTCGGGCTCGCCGCGCCGCAAGTCCATGTCAGCCGGCGCGTGATCGTGTTCAAGGCGCCTGCCGAACGGGCGGCGGCGGAAGAGGCGGCGGACGAGGCGGCGGACGGGGAGGCGCCGCTTACCGCTCTGGTCAACCCGTCCTTCGAGCCGATCGGCGACGAGTTCGAGCTGGGTTGGGAGGGGTGCCTGTCGATCCCCGGCCTCACCGGCGCGGTGCCGCGCTATGCCCGCATCCGCTATCGCGGTACGTCACCCGAGGGACAGGCGATCGAACGCGAGGCGCGGGGATTCCATGCGCGTGTCGTCCAGCACGAGATCGACCATCTCGACGGCATCCTCTACACCATGCGGATGGACGACCTCGGCATGCTGTGTTTTTCCGACGAGATGCATCGCTTCGCCGAGGCGGCCCGGAAACCGGGGCGGGCGGCAGAATGACGGACGACGCAGAATCGATCCGCGACCGGCTGGTTCTCGCCGCCGTCCGCCATGCCGCGTCCGCGGGGTGGACGACGGCCGCGATCCGGGCCGGCGCGGCGGAACTCGGTATCGACGAGGTCGACGCGATGCGCATCCTGCGCGGCGGCCCACGGGCGCTGTTCCGGGCGCTGAACGACTGGGCGGATGCACGGATGGCGGCGGCGCTGAGCACCGGCCGGGCCCTCGATGCGCGTCTCGGCGAACGGGTCGAGATGGCGGTGCTGGCGCGGTTCGACGCGCTCGAACCCTATCGCCACTCCCTCGGCCGCGGCGTCGCGTTCGCGGCCTTGCCGCGGAATGCGGCGCTTGGCTTTTCCTGCTATTGCCGCACGGTCGACCGCATCTGGCGCGCCGCCGGCGACCGGTCCCACGACTTCAGCTTCTACACCAAGCGCGCGCTGCTGGCCGGGGTCCTGGCGACGACCACGCCGGTCTGGCTGCAGGACCGCTCCGCGGGCGCCGAGATCTCGCGCGGGTTCCTCCGCCGCCGGCTCGCCGATGTCATGCGGATCCAGAAACTTCGCGCCGGGGCGCGGCGGCTGTCCGACGGCCTCGCGGGGCGCGTCCGCACGCCGTCCGGGTTCGCCCGCGGGCGTCGTCCCACGGGCTAGAGCGTGTCCGTTCTAGATAGAACCGCGGCGGCCGTGCGTCCCTCGATACGGCCCTGCGGGCCTACTCGGGATGAGGGAATTTTCCTGGCCACACCCACCCAACCCTCACCCTGAGTAGCCGCGTCAGCGGCGTATCGAAGGGCGCGCCTCGGCTTCGTTGGCGGTTCCACCCAGGTCGGATACGCTCTAGGATCGGCGCGGAAACAGCCGGGTGACGTGGCCCATCTTGCGTCCGGGCCGCGGCTCCGCCTTGCCGTAGAAATGGAGGCATGCGCCGGGCTCGGCGAGGAGCCGGCGCCAGTCGTCGATTTCGGCGCCGAGGATGTTGGTCATCACCGCATCGGCGTGACGCCCCGGATCCGCCAATGGCAACCCGCAGACCGCGCGCACCGCCTGCTCGAACTGGCTCGCGGCGCAGCCATCGACCGTCCAGTGGCCCGAGTTGTGAACCCTGGGCGCGATCTCGTTGACCAGCACGGCGCCGTCGCGGGTGACGAAGAATTCAACCGCGAGGACCCCGACATAGTCGAGCGCCCGGGCGATGCGGACGGCTATGGATCGCGCTCTCTCATGGACCTCGGAAGGGATGCGCGCCGGTACCCGGGAGGTCCGCAGGATCCCGTTCTCGTGGCGGTTCTCGACCGCATCGAACGCCGCAATCCCGCCGTCGATGCCGCGCGCCAGCACGACCGAGATTTCGCGCTCGAAATCGACCTCGGCTTCGAGGATCGCGCGGTCGACGCCGAGCGCGCGCCAGGCCGTCCCGGGGTCG
The DNA here is from genome assembly GCA_965205995.1 of Alphaproteobacteria bacterium. Taxonomy (GTDB): domain Bacteria; phylum Pseudomonadota; class Alphaproteobacteria; order MPNO01; family MPNO01; genus MPNO01. Next base: position 4,005,931 of record OZ242200.1, read on the forward strand.
GAACCGGCGCGGATCGCCCGTTGGCCCTTGCCGTCATAGCCGAGCCGCGCGGTCTTGAGGATCGCGGGCGCGCCGAGGGCGTCCATCGCCCGGCGGAGATCATGGGCGCCGGCGATCGCGGCGAAGCGCGTGGTCGCGACGCCGATGCCGTTGAGAAACGCTTTTTCCCCGACCCGGTCCTGGGCGACCGCGAGCGCCCCGGCGCCGGGCCGGACCGGCGTGGTTGCGGCGATTAGCTCGACGGTTTCGGTCGGGATGTTCTCGAATTCCAGGGTGACCACATCGACCGCCCCGGCGAACCCGGCCAGCGCCGCCCGGTCGTCGTAGCTCGCGCATGTCGCATGCGCCGCGACTTCCGCCGCCGGCGCATCGGGTTCCGGGCAGTAGACGTGGCAGCGATAGCCGAGGCTTGCCGCCGCCAGCGCGATCATTCGGCCGAGCTGCCCGCCGCCGAGGATGCCGATGACCGAACCCGGCGGCAGGGCGGCGGGTTCGGTCATTTCAGCCCGTCGGATCGGCCGGTTCGACGGGAACGGCGGCGGACTGACGCCCGCGCCAATCGTCCAGCCGTGCGGCGAGCGCGGGATCGAGGAGGGCCAGCACGGCGGCCGCGAGGAGACCCGCGTTGAGCGCTCCCGCCTTGCCGATGGCGACGGTTCCGACCGGAACGCCGCCCGGCATCTGGACGATCGAAAGCAGGCTGTCCAGGCCCGACAGCGCCTCCGAGCGAACCGGCACGCCAAAAACCGGAAGCGGCGTCATCGATGCGACCATGCCCGGCAGATGGGCCGCGCCGCCCGCCCCGGCGACGATCACCTTGAGTCCGCGATCCCGTGCTTCACGGGCATAGGCATAAAGCCGGTCGGGCGTGCGATGGGCGGAGACCACCCGGGTCTCGACCGCGACCCCCAGCTCTTCGAGGATATCCACCGCGTGGCGCATCGTCGGCCAGTCCGACCGGCTGCCCATGATCACGCCCACCAGGGGTGCGTCGCCATGTTCGCTGTGTGCGGGCAAGATCCGCGCCTCCGTATCGCGGCAGCGCCGCATTATAGGGCCCGGCCCGATGCCGCCAAAGCCTCGCCGCGGCCGGGATCAGGCGATGATGTCGGGAACCAGAAGCCCGCGGATCCGCGCGATTTCGTCCTTGAGCCGGAGCTTGCGCTTCTTCAGGCGCTGCACCTGGAGTTGATCGTAGATCGCGTTCTCGGCAATGCGGGCGATCACATCGTCGAGATCGCGATGTTCGGTCTCCAGGTCGGCGAGACGCCGCCGCAGGATGTCCTGGTCTCCCATGGCACCGACAACTGTCCGGACAATCCGACCGCAGGATAGCAGAACCCGATCCAAATCGTTATCACTGGCGGGACCGGGATCCACCGCGACTGGGGAGATGACAGTGCCGGCCGAATTTCCCGAACACCCGTTCTGGGACTTCTCGCTCCGGGTCTATGGCAGCGCTGGCGTGCCGGCGGCCTGCCTGGTGCTTCAGGATCGCCACCGGATCGATGTGAACGTGCTGCTGTTCTGCTCCTGGCTGGGCGCGAGCGGGCGCGGCGTCCTCGACGGCGGCGAGATCGCCCGGGTCTGCGAGACGGTGGACGCCTGGCACCGCGATGCGGTCCGTGCGGTGCGCGGCGTGCGACAGCGGCTGAAGGGCGGGCTCGGCGCGGCGCCGCTCGAGCTCAGCGAGCCGCTGCGCCGGCGCATCGCCAAGATCGAGGTCGATCTGGAGCATGTCGAGCAGCTGATGCTGGCGAATTCGCTGCCGCGCGAAGCCGATGAAGGCCTGGACGCCGCCGCGCGTCTCGGCGACGCGCTCGACAATGTGAGCGCCTATTTCGGCGTTGCCCGCGTGGTTCCCGACGCCGCCGACGCCGCCGAGACCGCGGTCATCGTCGGCCCCGCCTTCGCCGGTCTCGACAGCGCGGCCATTGCCGCGGCCGTGCGGGCCAGACTTGTCCCCTGATCTTCGGCCGTGCCCGGGAGAGCCGATTGCATCCACCGCCCGGCGCGGTATCCTGAGCCCAGCGGACGGAAAGAGGAGGACAGACGATGAATGTCGAAGAGCAGGCCGCCTCCTTGAAGGCTCGCCATGCCGAGCTCGAGGAGGCGCTTTCCCTGGAAACCGCGCGGCCGTTGCCCGACGCCGCGACGATAGCTGAACTCAAGAAACGCAAACTCAGGATCAAGGACGAACTCGCAAAGCTGACGGTGGCAACCGGCTAGATCCTCCGGGATACCGTCTTCGCGCCACGCGCCGCCGGGCGGATTCGTGGCTGTCACCCCGATCGAGGAGGAGGTGTCATGAGCGAGCGCTACGACCGAGTCTACCGCCGTTCCATCGACGATCCGGCAGGCTTCTGGGGCGAAGCGGCCGAGGCCGTCGACTGGGAGCGCCGCTGGGACCGGGTGCTCGACGACGGCGCCACGCCCGCCTCGCGCTGGTTCGCCGGCGGCATGCTCAACACCTGTCACAACGCGCTCGACCGCCACGTCGCGGCCGGCAACGGCGATCGCATGGCGCTGATCCACGACAGCCCGGTCACCGCGTCCCAGCGCCGCTTCACCTATGCCGAGCTGCGGGACAGCGTGGCGCGATTCGCCGGCGTTCTTGCGGCCAGGGGCGTCGGCCACGGCGACCGGGTGGTGATCTACATGCCGATGGTCCCCGAGGCGGCGATCGCCATGCTCGCCTGCGCGCGGATCGGCGCGGTCCACTCGGTCGTCTTCGGCGGCTTCGCGGCGAACGAACTCGCGGTGCGGATCGACGACTCGACGCCGAAGGCGATCGTCGCGGGCTCCTGCGGAATCGAGCCCGGGCGGGTCGTTTCCTACAAGCCCCTGCTCGACCGGGCGATCGAGATCGCCAGTCACAAACCGGATTTCTGCGTCATCCTGCAGCGCGAGGCGGGACCCGGGACGCTGGTTCCGGGACGCGATATCGAATGGCAGGACGCGGTTGCCGGCGCATCGCCGGTCGACTGCGTCCCGGTCGCCGCGACCGATCCGCTCTATATCCTCTACACCTCCGGCACCACGGGCGAGCCCAAGGGAATCGTCCGCGACAATGGCGGCCACGCGGTCGCCCTCGCATGGTCGATGCCCAACATCTACGGCATCGAGCCCGGCGAGACGTTCTGGGCCGCCTCGGATGTCGGCTGGGTGGTGGGGCACTCCTATATCGTCTACGCGCCGCTGTTCAACGGATCGACCGGCATCCTGTTCGAGGGCAAGCCGGTCGGCACCCCCGATGCCGGGGTCTATTGGCGGGTGATCGCCGAGCATGGCGTCAAGGCGCTGTTCACCGCACCCACCGCCTTCCGCGCCATCAAGAAGGAAGATCCCGAATGCGCGCTCCGCGCGGGTCACGATCTTTCCCGCTTCGAGACCCTGTTCCTCGCCGGCGAGCGGGCCGATCCCGATACCGTCAAATGGGCCGAGACCCATCTCGGCGTGCCGGTGATCGACCACTGGTGGCAGACCGAGACCGGATGGCCGATCGCCGCCAACTGCGTCGGCCTCGGCCGCGAGCCGGTCAAATACGGCTCCCCCACCCGCGCGGTTCCGGGCTGGGATCTGCGGGTGCTCGACGAGGCGGGAAACCAGCGTTCGCCGGGCGAGATCGGCGCGCTGGTCGCGCGGCTGCCGATGCCGCCGGGCTGCGCGCCGACATTGTGGAACGCCGATGAGCGGTTTCGCGAGGCCTATCTGACCGAGTTTCCCGGCCATTATGCGACCGCCGATGCGGGGTATATCGACATAGACGGCTATGTGTTCGTGATGGCCCGGACCGACGACATCATCAACGTCGCCGGGCACCGGCTGTCCACCGGCGCGATGGAGGAGGTGCTCTCCGAGCATCCCGATGTCGCGGAATGCGCGGTGATCGGTGTCGCCGATGCGCTCAAGGGCCAGATCCCCTTTGGATTTCTGGTCCTCAAGGACGGGGTGCGGCGGGAAGCGGTCGAGATCGTCGACGAGGTGGTGGGCATGGTCCGCGGCCGGATCGGTCCGGTCGCGGCCTTCAAATCGGCTTCGGTGGTCGCGCGCCTGCCGAAAACCCGGTCGGGCAAGATCCTGCGCGGGACGATGCGCAAGATCGCCGATGGCGAGGAATGGACCACGCCGGCGACGATCGAGGACCCGAAGACCCTGGACGAAATCGCCGTCTCGCTCGTCGCCGCCGGCTACCCGAGCTGAGGGTCGCGCTCGGGCGGATCGGGCTCCGTGCGCGCGAGCTGCTCGACCGGAAACGCCTCGCTGTCTTCCGTCGCCGGTTCGGGGACGTAGCCCGCCTTTTCCAGCGCCGCGTCGAGATCGAGGCGCGAGCATAGCCCGAGCCCCACCGGCTCCCGCGGCTTGATATTGGCCATGTTCCAATGGGTGCGTTCGCGGATCGCGGTGATCGTCGGTTTGGTGGTTCCGATCAGCTTGGAGATCTGGCCGTCGGTGAGCGCCGCGCAGTTGCGCACCAGCCAGGCGATCGCATCCGGCTTGTCCTGGCGGCGCGCCACCGGGGTGTAGCGCGGCCCCTTGGTCCGGGGCGAGGGGCGCGGGATGTCCTGCACCGCCATCTTCAGCCGCGCGCCCGGATCGGCGGCGCACCGGTCGATCTCCGCGCGGGTGAGCTGCCCGCTGACGATCGGGTCGAAGCCGATGATGCCGATGGCGACTTCCTCGTCGGCGATGCTCTGCACCTCGAGCTCGTGAAGGTCGCAGAACGCGGCGATCTGCTCGAAGGTGAGCGCGGTGTTCTCGATCAGCCACACCGCGGTGGCTTTGGGCATCAAGGGTGTGTTCATGCGCTTTCTTTCGTCGCTTCCGGCCCGGCGTGTTCCGGACGTGTTCAATTCGTAAGCACGATCTTACCGATATGCGTGCTCGATTCCATCAACGCGTGCGCTTCCGCGGCCCGGTCGAGACCAAAGGTCGCATGGATAACCGGACGCACGCGCCCCGCCGCAAGCAGCGGCCAGACCCGCTTCTCGAGAGCTTCGGCGATCGCGCCCTTCTGGGCCACCGTCCGGGGCCGCAATGTCGAGCCGGTCAGGACCAGCCGCTTGACCATCAGCAGCCCGAGCGGGATCGTCGCCTCCGCGCCCCGCTGCACCGCGATCTGCACCAGCCGTCCCTCGACGGCGAGCGCGCGGATGTTGCGCGCCAGGTAGTCGCCGCCCACCATGTCCAGAATCAGCTCGACCCCGCGCTTGCCGGTCAGCTCCCTGACCACGGCGACGAAATCCTCGTCGCTGTAATTGATCGCCCGCTCGGCGCCGAGCTTCTCGCAGAAGGCGCATTTCCCGGCGGTGCGCGCGGTGGCGAACACGCGGGCGCCGAAGGCGTGCGCGATCTGGATGGCGGTGGTGCCGATCCCGCCCGAGCCGCCGTGGATCAGCACCGTCTCGCCCGCCTTCATCCGCCCGCCGTCGAACAGATTGGTCCAGACGGTGAAGAACGTCTCGGGCAGCGCCGCCGCCTGCACCATGTCGAGCCCGTCCGGAATCGGCAGGCATTGCGGCACCGGCACCGCGCAGTACTCGGCATAGCCGCCGCCCGAGACCAGCGCGCAGACCGCCTCGCCCGGCGCCGGCGCGGTCACGCCCGGGCCCTGGGCGACGACGATGCCGGAGAGCTCCAGCCCCGGCAGGTCGCTCGCCCCCGGCGGCGGCGGGTAGTTGCCGCGGCGCTGGGCGACGTCCGGGAAGTTGACCCCCGCCGCCGCGACCTTGACCAGCACCTCACCCTCCTTGGGCACCGGCACCGGGCGCGCGCACGGCCGCAGCATTTCGGGTCCGCCGGGTTCGGAGATTTCGATCGCCTTCATCGAGGCGGGAGGCGCCTGGGTCATCGCTGCAATCTGGGGGTTGGTTCGAACGGGTTGCCTGTCTAACGGCTGGGCGACAGACTGGCAAGGCGGATATCGGGAGACCGGCAGCGTGGAAGAGGAAGACCTGAACCCGAAAAAGGGGCCGGCGAAGCTCCGCGATCTCGACACGCTCTCGATCGGGGAGCTCGAGGACTATATCGCCGAGCTCGAGGCCGAGATCCGGCGCGTGCGCGAGGATATCGACAGGAAGCGGCGCCATCGCGAGGGGATCGAGGGGATCTTCAAGCGCGGTTGAGCGCGGCTAATGTTTCACGTGAAACATAGGTCAGCACTATTGACCATTGTTTCACGTGTAACATTGTGTCTATCTAGTCAGCAGGTCTCTGGAGATATATGGAATGGTCTGAAGGTATATAAATCAGTGGACTATGAGATTTCTGAGGGTCCACTTCATGGCCGGGACGGATCCCCGCATACCCCGAAATTCCTTTCTTGTGTTGTCCTATGTGTTGCACAATCCGCCGCGCCATGACATTATCTGGTAATGGCCGCAACCGGAAAACGCGTCGCTCTCGTCAAGCTGTCGCTGAGCAAGCGCAGTGTGGACGCCCTTGCGCCCAAGGACCAGGCGTGGATCGCCTGGGACGACAGGCTCACCGGCTTTGGGGTCCGGGTTTACCCCTCGGGCCGCAAGTCCTGGATCGTCAACTACCGCGCCGGCGACGGTGGCAGGAAGGCGCCCAACAAGCGGATCGTCATCGGGCGCTGCGACCGCGTCTCGGCCGACCAAGCCCGGCGCATGGCGCAGCAGGTGCTTGGGAAGGTCGCGGGCGGCGACGACCCGGCGGGGGAGCGGAGCGAGGCCCGTGGTATGCCCACGCTGGGCGAGGCGCTCGAGGACTTCATTGCCGCAAACCCCAACCGGGCGGCGGTGACCGAGAAGGGCTACCGGTATCTCTTCGGGCGCTATCTCGGGGACTGGCTGGGCCGGCCGCTGGACGCCATCGCCCGCAAGGATGTCGAGGCCCGGTTCAACCGTTTGATGACGGAGAGCGGTTGGGGGATGGCAAACCGGTCGATCTCCCTCCTGCGCTCGGTCTATCGGCGGCCCTGCGTGGATATCGAGGGCTTCCGCAACCCGGTGGATCTGTGGCTCGCGGCGGGCGGCAGATTCCACCGCCAGCGACGGCGCAAGATCCCGTCGCCGGCCGAGGTTCTGCCGCGCTGGCGGGCAGGGGTGGCGGCGGTGGTCTCCTCGCCCTTGCCGAGGGACGCCTTCTGGATGGGGTTCTACACCGGCATGCGGCTCGGCGAGGTGGTCGGACTGAGGTGGGAACATGTCAACCTGGATGGCCTGGTGTTCCGGGTGGAGAAGACGAAGACTGGCACGCCACTGGAGCTCCCGATCACCCGGCAGCTCGCCGCCATATTGGAGCGGCGGTGGAAGGAGAGCGGAGGCTCCCCGGAGGGCTGGGTGTTTCCGTCCGCCACCAGCGCTACCGGCCATCTCTACCACCTCGCGAACTACTACAAGGCGATCGGCGAGGCCGGGGGTGCGAAGTTCTGGTATCACGGGCTCCGCAACGCCTTCATCACGGTGGCCGAGCGCGACCTGATGCTGCCGCATGCTCTGGTCAAGCGGCTGGTGAACCACGCCCCGCCGAACGACGTGACCGAGGGCTACGCGGCGGACTGGACCATCGATCAGCTTCGCGAGCCCGCGCAGAGAATCGCCGACCGCATCGAGGCCATGATGAGTGCCTGGGCCGGGAACGAGGCGGACGCGGCATAGCCCGGCCTTAATCTCACGCGCGGCCAATCACCAAGTCGTTGATCGCATTTCCGCGAACCGTTTACAGGTTCAGGCCGAGCGGGTCTTTGCTCTCTTCTTCGCCGGACTCCGAACCCGGGGCTGCCTCCGGTGAAGGCGCCTCCTCCGTTCCCCCGGCCTCCGGGCTGGACGCTGCAAGCGACCAGCGTCCGCCGCTCAGCTCATACTTGCCCTGCCTTCGGCCGTTTCTCAGTTCGGTCCGGATCGAGGGAAGCTTGATCAAGCGCTCCATGTCGGTGGCGGCGCGCTCCAGAATCTCTGGCGGTGTAAGGCCCGGCCGGTCGCGCAAGCTCTGTTCGACGAAGCGGGGAACCGAGCCCTTCGGAGCGCGTTTGCGTCCGCTGGCCCGACGCTTCGGCGCGGCGTCCTTTTTGGCCGCTTTTCCGCGCGATGCCTTCCCGCGCGCGGGCCGTATCCCGCCCGAGCCAAGGGCATCCAGCAGTTCCTGTCTCGCGTCGGATTGGCCGCGCGCATAGGCGTCAGCCTCGATCTCGGCGATCAGCGCCGCGAGTTTTCCGGCATCGTCCTTAGAGACATTCGGCATGGATCAAATTTCTCCGTTTGTTCGGAAATTCAACCCATCCTTTATCACATCACGAAGTGAAATAATGACCAAACATTCGGCAACCCCAAGAATTTGACATCGTTAAATCCGCGCGGGACCATACAAGTGACGCTAAACGGACAAGTGGGGCAGCCCGCTGCGATTTCCCGATGAATCCGCAGTGTCAGGTAAGCCGTGACACAAGTGTCTTGTGCCTCTATGGGAATAGACCGACCCTAATCGTTCATCTACAGAAGCATGAAGAGATGCCGTAATGGGGCTTGGCGCTAACCGGCGACGTTTCAGCTTGTAGCGATGGCCGAGATTCGAGTGTCGTTGCCCTTACACGCTCTGAACCACCTATGGCTGGCGGTGCATGCAGGCGGCGCTCAGGCATCGCGGCTGGATCGTGAACCATAAGAAGATCAAGCGCCTGATGCGCGAGCATGCCTTGCATCCGCCGTGCAGACGCCGCTTCGTCGCCACGACCGACAGCGACCACGACGAGCCCGTCTTCCCGGATCGTTCCCGGGACAGCGAGGTCGATGGCCCCAACCGGCTCTGGGTCGCCGACCTGACCTACATCGCGATCCTCGGCGGCTTCGTCTACATGGCGGCGATCATGGACGCGTGGTCGCGCCGCATCGTGGGCCACGCGATCGGCCGGCGGATCGACGCGCGACTGACGCTCGCCGCGCTGGCGACGGCGATCGAGCTCCGCAACCCGCCGGCGGGCTGCATCCACCACTCGGATCGGGCTCGCAATACGCCGCCCAGACCTACCGGACCCTGCTCCGCGACCATGGCCTGGTCGGCTCGATGGGACGACGCGGCAACCCCTATGACAACGCCATGGTGGAAAGCTTCATGAAGACGCTGAAGGTCGAGGGCGTCTATCCGATGGCGTTCGAAAGCGAGGAGGAAGTCGCTCGCCACCTGCCGCGCTGCATCGACAGCTACAACGAGAGGCGCCTACACTCCGCCCTTGGCTACATGAGCCCCAACCGCTTCGAGGAGGAACAGCCCCGCAAGCCGGTCAAATCGGCCGCCTGAAACTGTCCGGCCACAGGGGCCCACTCCACGCGGCGGTACATAAACTCTCCGCCGTTAACACAGATTCGATGATTCCCTCGCGATCCTCAGGGAATGTGTGGACCGAACACTGGTCGCTTCGTCCAGCGGCGTGTCGCCAAGGGTCCCTATGGACATCGGACACCTGCTATGTTCCGAAGATTGCGTGGATCTCCCTGAATCGACTCCGACTTATGGGAACCGAGTTCGTGCCTTCCCGGTCGAAGAGCAGTTTCCCGTGGTCGCCGGTTCGCTCCAGCCCTTTGACCTTCCTGGTGTTAACAATAAAACTACGATGCACACGGAGAAACGTATCTTGCGGAAGTCGCTTATCCAAATCCGACAGAGACAGATCACAAAAATAGTGCGCATTCATGTCATAAACCGAACTGTAATGTGCGTCGGCCTTAATGTAGGCAATCTCATCAAAATCCAGAAAAATTGTGCGATTCTCCTTCATCACCGCCAGTTTTCCCGACTTTGGGTGGACGGCGACGCTTTGCTCCGAGATTGTCTGGCCAATAGCGGCGACTCGGGAGATGAAATCTTCCGGCTCCGCAATGCCCTCTTCGTCGCGGGCGCCCTGCCTGTCGGGCACCGCGATCAGCAAGGCGGACGCGATTATCCCGAACACCACAAATGACACGACGATCGCCATGGTCTCGCTGGGCAGAATAGGTGTCGAGATCGAGATCACGACACCGCTTGGGACAAAATTCGAGGCGAGCATCGCAAAGTAATGCATCCCACTAATCGAGATCGTGAGAAGCGAGGCGCTCCACAGAATATGGAGCCGCTCATTTCTGAACGCGACCCAGGTCGCCATGAGAGCGATCATGACAAACAACAGAACGCTCAATATAACCCAATTTGTATCGTACAAGATCACGCAGTAGTTCGACTGAAAAGCCTCCATGCCAATATAGTGCATCAAGGAAAAACCGCCACCCAGAATCAGACCGCTCATGACAATTCTGACGTTGGATTTCTTTTGTCGAGCAACAATGTAGAGGCCAATTCCAACCACAATGATCGAGATAAGCGAGGAGATCATTGTTAACTGCAGATCATAGATAACGGGAAATGGAAACTCCCAGGCCAGCATTCCAATGAAGTGCGCAACCCAGATTGTCGCACCCAGCATGGTCGCCACACAGGCAAGATTTACACGAAGCCAGTGACCGCTTAAATTGTGAAGGCGTCGGGCCAAGTAGAGGGAGGCTATACAGCCCGATGCCGTCACTATTACGGACAGCGCAATTAGCCAATAGTTGTAGCTTATTGAAACCACCGTTTCTCTCGATCTTCGAATCCCGGCATTCAGAGCGATGAACCTGAGTGTGCGGGGGACTGCTAGTCAATCGAGCCGATGCTGAATCTTCCGAGGGTTCAGGTTAGTCCTTCATTGCCCGGATTCATTCTGTATCCGATCTTGCCAATAATCAAGTCGGCGATCGCGCACCTTAACCGCGCGACCTCTGTGACGTGGGGGATGGCGAGCGCCTTGGAGCCTTGGAGCCGATCTGCCTCCACGCGGCAGCGGCGCGAGGCGGCGGGGTGTCAGCCAACGCCTGCGCAAGCGCATCGAGGAAGGGTTCGGCTGGATCAAGACCACCGGCGGGATGGCTAAGACCCGGCATCGCGGGCTCGACCGGGTGGGCTGGATGTTCACCCTCACCGCCGCCGCCTACAACCTGGTCCGACTGCCCAAACTGCTCGCCGAGACGCCGACCTGATGCCCCGCAGCCGCGCAATACACCCCAAGCCCCGCCGCGAGCGGGCCGCAACCCCCAATCCACGCCGCCAATAACCCGAGAAAACCCACCAAACCCAACAAACCGGCCGCAACGGGCCGGATTTTCAGGAGCCTGCTAGTGGGGAGCCGGGAATTTCTGTTCCAGAAAAACGAACCAATACGAAATGAGGAAAGTCCCCATCATCGCCAATCCCGTTGCACTCAAAATTCTCATTTGATCCCGGTAATCTACGGCCCATCGCTCAACTTTCTCAAAGCCGACACCGCCAACCAGTATTGTTCCGAATGTTGCCACGGGCAGAATTCTACCTATGGAGTGAACTGCCAGGATCAGGGCACCCTCCAAGGGACTACCAGTAGCAACAATCCAAGCGAGCAAGCCATAGAAAATCGGTGATGGACAACCGAGGTTCGCAATTCCACCCAAGACCACGCCCATAATGAACGGCCGCCGCGGCCGAAAATTCGTTGTTATGACCGGAAACGACATGGACCTGTATTCAATGAACGCCAGGCCCAATATCAGCACACCGATTGCCGTTTGGGTTATGGCCGCAACCGACACTTTCGCCGAAACCGAACTCAACAGTCCGGTGAGCGTGGAGCCAAACAACCCTATACACGCTCCAATTACCGCGCCAGTCGCTATGGCGCCGACCGCAAAGGAAGAGATGCTGGACACCCATTTTCCCGGACTACTGTTGGTTCGCAAGATATGAGGAAGCGCAAATACAATTATATTGGAGCACCCCATGAGAGTACGCATGAAGCCGAATACCAGCGCCACGATAAGAGCAATCGCGAATCCGGTGGTCGCCATCGTACCCGTGATATTCTTTGTCGCAATGTGGGCTAGGGGATTCCAGTACTGCGCACTCCAAAAAAATCCCAGCAAGATACCGACGGCGGCACCGGCTGAAAGCACGACCAAGCCGTTTCTGGGATTTAACGCGTGAGCGAGCATGACTTCCTCCAGACACTCATAGCCTGCCACATGAAGGATATGGCAAATCGGGGATTTTCGGTGCGGGACTGGCCGGATCGGCTGCGTGAAGCACGACTTCGAGAAGCTTTTCGTCCGATATCCGGCCAACTGAAAGACGATCGTTCAGAACGATCGTGGGTACGCTGTGAATTTCGAAGCGCTCGGCCAAATCGATAAAGACGGTCGCGTCAATTACATCGGCTCGAATTCGCTGCGACGCCAACGCCATGCAATGGGCCGCCAGGATGGCCGGCCGGCAGGCAGGGCATGAAGGCGTAACGAATACCCGGAGATGAATATCGCTCCTGACCCTGGCGAGATCCCGGAGAATGTCCGCCGGCAGCTCGTTTTCGCCCGTTGAGGCCCGCTGGACAGCTTTCAGCAAGCCTTCGAATAGGTTGTCGGTCGGCGCGCCAAAGAACCGTACGCGATTCTCACCCTGCGCGGAAACGCACAGCATGGGCAATTCTTCGACAGCAAGGTTTATCGCCAACGCCGTCTCTTCTTGAACATTGCGTATATCGGCGATGACTTTCGGACTCAAGTCCGCGAGTTTCCGGACAACCTGCTCGGCGTCGTACATCTCTCCGGCGACAGAACTGGGGTCTTTCCCTGGCAAGAGGACTGGAGAGAAGGAACGTTTGAGTAAGAGCAGTGTAACCGGGTCAACCAAGTCACTCTTCAACTGGGCAACCGAGTAACGCTTGGTGAGTTCTTCAAAAAGACCCAGCGTTTGTTGGCCCGACATGCTTCGTGTCGATTTGGCCAAGTCGCCGTCTCGGACGGCTGGGATGCCTATTCGACCGGAAGGTTTCGCGCTCATAATAGCAAAGTTTCCGCTATAGCCACCCGATCACCATGAAATCCCCACTAGTCGATCACTACCGAGCCGACCAACTCCATCGGCTTGCTTAGCATGCGGCAGACAGGGCAGTTTCTTCCGACCGAAACCACTTCTTCGAGCTCCTCGCGGGTGGCGTTCTTGGCCTTGATGTTCACCTCGTACTGCATGGGACCGAATTTGTCGGTCTGGCTGTAGTTGTGGAAAAAGCCTGAAACGTCGACGGCACAGGTGACCTTGACCGAGAGTTCCTCCAGTTCGATACCCATGCGCGCTGCATGCCAACTCGTCATGTTGATGATGCACGCGCCAAGGGCAGCGAGCACGACTTCCATCGCTTCGGGACCGGCATCCTCGCAGCCAGGCATCTCTGACCAGTCATCGAACTGGAGCGAGTACTTGCGACTCAATCGTTCCTTGCGTTCGCCCAGAAGTGTAAAGGCACTAATGTCCGCGAGGGCTCGGGTACCTCGCCCCTGCCACTGAATGAAGGACTCGAGCACCATTGGGACCGGGCCGTCGCCGATCGCGTCATAAAAAGCGCGCAATTCAGGGATGGGTATGCCACTGACCTTGTCTTGTTTTGCGAGAACCTTTAGACCCACGACGTGCCTCCTCGATCAGAAGTGTACGGACTACCAAGTCGGGAGCAGCTGCTCCAAATACTGTCTGTTGCCGGCGGGCGCTTCTAGAGTTGAGATCACCCTGTTCCCGCGCGCCTTCGCTCCGACCACCCTTGCTGTTCGTTTGCCAAAGGGCCCGCCTTGGACCCATTCACCCGCAGCCGCGCGAATCTCATGCTTTCGCATTCCCGCGTTCTTCGCTCGAATTCGGCCATGCCAACAATGCCAGCATCACTCCAAGGTATCCCCGAAGCGTCGCCAAATTTTGCGTTGCCCGCAAACACTTTACCTAGGGTGTTCACATAATTGCCGTTGGTCCGGCATTAACGGCATGTGGCCTGCACGAATGGCAGGGCCGGATTCGGGCCGTCGTTCGCTGAGGGCGACGAAGGGCTGGCCAATGCCTCGGGGCCGGCATGCCGGCTCCGAGGCACATGAGCCGGGATTTCTCCGAAGCGGTGATCCAAGTCCAACACCCACCACCGCTCGATCGCACTCGGGGGTCCTGCTCGTTCTCTTGGCCGATTTTCTTCTCGCGCGTCAACCGATGGCAGGCCGGGAAGCAGCAAACCTCGCCATCGCCGAACCCTAGCCGGTGCGGCTCCTCAATGGTGAAGTCGGGCATCTCCACCAGCACCGAAGAGCAGGGCGGCCGCATCTGCCTCTCCAACAACGCCGCTAATGCCGACAACCGGATTACGCCGCGCTGGGATCCTAACCCTTTGTCTCCACTGACTCCCGGTCTTGGTTTATCGACATAATCCGGAGCATCGAAGGCTCCCAATTTCTAGCACATGCCCGGGTTTCACGAACGGCCGGTCTCGACCGGGTAGGCGGCAAGCGTAAACTTCCGTTGTGGCTGCCGGATTGTTTGATGGTTACTCGTTCCATTCACCGCGCAGGGAAAGGAGCGGCTCATGTTGTCAACGGCGGCGTAAAAATGCATCACGGGCCTTGACGGTAGCTTGTCTCCGTAGTCCATAGGAGGGTCAGGTAGTGCGATTGCAGATGCGTGAACGCCTGCGTGCGCCGACGCGTGCCGTCGCCCAGGATCCGTGCCACCGCAACCGTCGTGTTGTCATAGAGGATCGATCGCGGCAGACCGCCGAGGAAGGCGAAGGCGCTGACATGGCCGTCGAGGAAGGCCTCGGTCGTCTCCCGGGGATAGGCCTTGACGAACCAGATATTGGAATGGGGCAGGATCAGGCAGAAGAAGGCAATCTTCTCGCGTTGCCCCCGCAGCTCCACCACCGCTTCGCCGAAGTCGACCTGGGCATGGCCCGGCGGGTGATGCAGTGGAACGAAGGCCTCGCGCGTCGATTGCCGGCGGGAACGCACATAGTCCTTCACGATGGTATAGCCGCCGGTGAACCCGTGCTCGTCGCGAAGACGCTCGAAGATCCGGTGCGCCGTGTGGCGCTGCTTGCGCGGCACGTCCGGATCCGTGTCCGCCTCCAGGATCGCGTCGACGATGCCGGTGAACCCGTCCAGCTTGGGCCGCCTGACCGGCTTCGTCCGGCGGTAGCCCGGCGGCGCCGAGTAGCTCAGCATCTTCTTCACCGTGCGACGGTCGATGCCGAACCGCCGGCCCGCCTCGTGATGGCTCAGACCCTCGTCGACAACCGCCAGTCGAACCGCCGCATAGAGCTCCACGCCGTACATCTCCTGCCCCTCGTCGCAACCGACAAGGGACCATGAGTGGGGCATTTTTGCGCCGCCGCGACCGGACCGCCCGGCCGCCTCGCGTGGTGCATTATTCCTCCGCCGTTAACAAGCCGATCGCGTACAAAAGCGTAATCATGCCCAAAGGGAACCGGAGGAGCACTGCTTGACTAACAAACCCGCTTACAGAAGGCGATTACGCTATGTGTGCAGTCCGCGATTTCTGCACATTCGGATGCATAGGTACCATCAATCCCAATTTTGAAATACACTCAGAATCTTAACTGATCCGTCGCCGACTTGACATTTTCGAGTGTTGTATTGATCAGCAGAGTATTTTTTGTGTCGATCACGATACCAAACAGTATATTTTCCGCCCCATATTGATTTGGATTTCACAAAATGTACGTCTATATTTTCTATATGTCCTGCGAGCAAATCTGCACACCCTCTCTCGCTTGAACCGGATATATCTAACGAGACAGTGCTACCAGTGCGCCTTTTAATTTGGTCTACTTCTGTTTGTCGAACCTGCCGCGAGATCGCTTCGGCTCTTCGCCTTGTCTCTTCAGCTTGCGCTTTTTCTTCTTCTATTTTTTCATTTTCTGCCCTTCGAGCCGCTTCGATTTGGTTCTTGCGAGCCTCACGTGCTGCAGCCGTTTTCGGAGGCTCACTGTCCAATTTGACTTTCTCTATTTCTCTATCAAATTTATCGTTAATTATTCGTTTCACTTCTTCGTATCGCTCGTCAATTTTACGCTTCTCCTCCTCGACTTTAGTTTTTTCTTCTTCAATGGCTTCTTTGCGATTCACATTCAATACCTTACGCTTGGCGAGAGCAGCTTTGCCAAAGAAACCATCTTTAACAATCACAATACTATCGTCTTCGATTGAATGAATCTCTTTCTTTTTATTGATGTGGCAAATCAAGGTTCCGTTAAATATGTGTTTCTCTTTTGACAGCCAACCAGCTTCTTCGAACGCATGCGAGTTGAGATTGTAGCCTAAACTGTCTAACGCGAGCTCACAGTCTTTCCTGGGTTCTGCATTGGCGGAAACACAGACCGCTGAATGAACAATACCTGAAAAAATAATACAAAGGAGAATATTTTGCTGTTTCATGGTCTCTCTCCAATTCGTATCGGCTTTCGCTGTCATGGACAAAGTCATTTTGTTCGTCAATCGTACCCGACCTTGCTGATTTGTCAATTGATGGCTTATTCTTCGGATTAGTGCGGATGGTACCGGTGGGCCGATTTGGGCCGCAATCCAGACTCTGCCCCATAAGGCTGACTAAGTCGGGTTAGAGACCACGAGACGCTCAACCATTCACAAACGCAACTACCAAAGACCCGAACACTGAGATCACCAATCCAACAATGACAACCCACCTCACGTTATCGTCGACTCGGTACTGAAGGGCTTTATATTCTCGTAGTAAGTTGCCTGCACCGACTGGACCGATGGTGACTCTATTTGTCAGTGGCACTGTCATGTCGTTCCACTCGCGTTTATTGGTCGAAGCCCTTCTTCGACCGGAGGTCTTCCGTGCGATAGGATAAACTGCGGCACGACAACCTCCCAGGTCTCGGAGCGAAGCTTCTGCCTGCGTTCCTCATCTTCCTCGTCCTTGGCCCACCGGGTGAAGATACCCTGTACCATTGCTTGGACGATGGTCGTGCCGTTTGGCAGTGCCCATTTCTTGGCCATGCGGCCAACCTGACGTCCGTCGTGGTCGAGAACCTTCCACTGGCCGTCCTCATGTAACAAGGACAGCGGATCGCCAGGCGCAAGTGTGGCAATGGCGCGGTGAGTCTTGCTGTGCGCCGCTCTCCAGCCAGCGAATGACAGCACGACATCCTGCATGGTGCACTGCATGATCCTCACGTCCAACCGCCGGTCGGAGATGTCGGGACTCGGGACTTGTCGTTCCAGTGCCGATGGCACGTTCCTGAGCGGTTGAAGCAATGTCTCGGCGCGTTCCTTGTGGTTCGCGGGGAGGGGTTTGTCCCTGAAATCCGGGCGGTCGGTATCTTCCAGTTGCAGCAGTGTGAGCGTCTCGCGGGCCCGCGTCATCGAGACATAGTACAAACGGCGCGGGGTCTCCGAATCCTCTGCATCGCTCGTAGCCTTCCACCGCCCGTCGAGAATGACGACGTGATCAAACTCGAGGCCCTTTGCTCGGTGGGCGCTGGTAAGGAGCAGGCCCTGCTGCCTGCGCCGTATTTCCTTGCTCCACTCGCCGAGCCAGTTTCGCACGTAAGCGATTGGCAGCACCGCTGCATGGCCCTCCTCAAGCAGGAGCTCTTCTAGAGCCTGAGCCAAAAGGTCGGCCCACGGATCTCCGGTCAAGTCCGCGCGGTAGCGTCGGATCTCCTGTGTCTCGATCGTCGTCGCGTCACCGGATTCCAGAGCGCGCAGGAACCTTTGTGTCTCACGGGCACGCCAGAACGAAGAGAGCTCCTCACGGGCGCTCTGCACCGGTATTCCGTGCACCATGCAGGCGCTTCTTGCCGGGTCGAGGTCGGCCCAATTCCTGGCAATGATCGCGCGACGGCTCCACTGCCAGTCCGAGTCGAGGTCGGAAAGTCGTTTGAGTTCCTCGACCGCGGCCACGGCCTGTGAGAGTTGGCCGCCCATAAGGTGCAGGATCTGGACCTTGCCTCCTGCTACGCCGTCGCGGTTGGCCCAAGCCCCACCCGGCGGGTCCGGTGGCTTACCGGATAGCGCTTGTCGCCGGTCCATCCGGCGCTGCGCCGCCGTCCGTCATACATACCGGCAGGCACCGGGGCGAGCGGCGGAGGGGAGGAGGAGAGGAGCTTTGAGAGGGGTGAACGGGAAGGGGGTCGAGAGAGATCCGGCCCGTTCGGCAACCATCGTCATCAACCAGGATCCATAGGAGACACGATCATGGCTTTCGGACTGAACAGGGCAGAAGTGATCGGCCGCCTCGGCGCCGACGTCACCGTCAACCACCTCGCCTCCGGCGGGCGCGTGGCCAACCTCTCGATCGCCACCGACGAGTCCTATATCGACCAGACCGGCGAGCGGGTCGACCGCACCGAGTGGCACCGCGTCGTCACCTTCCAGAACGGGCTGGTCGACATGTTGGAGAAGCACGCCAGGAAGGGCCGTCTGATCTACGTCGCGGGCAAGCTGCAGACCCGGAAGTGGCGGAAGGACGGCGAGGACTCGGACCGCTTCTCGACCGAGATCCTGCTGGTCCCCGGCGGGCGCATCCAGTTCCTCGACAAGCCGGCCGGGATGAGCAGCAACGGCGACCCGGCGTCCAACGGTGAGACGGCGCCCGCCGTGTCCGGTGCTGCCGAGCCGTCCGACATTCCCTTCTAGCGGGCTCCTCCCTCCCGCTCCACTTGGGCCGGTTCCGCATCCGTTCGGGCGCCGAACCGGCCCTTCTTTTTGAAGCCCGTCCCGAGTCGCGACCGGACGAACCGGCCCCGCCGCGGCCACTGCCGAGCCCCATCCGATTCCCTCGACACCGCCGGCGGTGGATCCGGATTGTCGGCAACGCCACCGTCTTCCCGCCCCATCCGGTTCCCTGTCCTTGGAACGATGGGCAACCGCATCTTCGTTTTATTCCTTCTGGAATCCCGCCGGCGCTTCGTCGCCGGCTTTTGTTTTGCAGCCCGGCTCGAGCCCGCATCGCGCCCGCGCCGGATCCATCGAGGCGCCACGAACAACAACAAAACCCGCACCGATGGAGAAAAGCACACCGTCGTGATGTCTCATCGTGCCACGCGTGCTCACTCCGCCAACCCGCTGCGCGGGTCCTCCGCTGCGCTCCGGCCGGGACTCGCAAGCCAACGGCGCCGGAGGCGCCTAGACCCGCCGTGGCGCGCGACCGTGGCTCGGTCGCTCCGCTCCCTGCGCCCGCACCACTCGCGCACCACGGCGGGTCATGGCTTGCGGCCCCGGTGGCTCCACTGCGCGCGCGTGTCCCAAAGAGACATCACGACGGGGCACAGGGTCCCGGAGGATGAACAGAAAGGACCTCGAAATGCTCGATACCATCGCAACCCCGACCGCATCGCCCACCGCCGCCGTCTGCGAGAGCCTCGCCCTGTTCGGCGCGGCACCGGAGCGCGACGAGTTCGACAGCCGCCACGTCTGGGACGCCGACGACGCCGTCGAGGCGCTCGCCGAGGCGATCCGCGTCATCGTCGACGGCGTCACCGTCGAGGGGACCCAGCTCGCCGATGAGCGCGAGAGCCTGATGTGGGGTTTCGTCAACATGCTGCACGGCCAGGTCACCCGGCTGGAGCGCACCGTCGACAAGATCGTCCCCGAAATGCGCGACCTCGAACGCGCCCAGGACGGCACCGAAGTCAAGGCCTGGGAGCTGCAGCTGCTGACGGATCGGGCGCGCAACCTCGGCGACCGGCGCGACGCGTTCGAGACCCTGCGCGATACCGCCGCCGAAGCCTACCGCGTCCATACCGGCCAGGTCTGGCGCCCGCGCCAGGGATCGCACGCCTCGCAGACCGGGACGCTCACCTCGGCCGCCATCGACGCCCGCGACTTCCGCCGCGCCCGCAAGGACCGCGAGACCCGAGCGCATCTCCCCGAGGGAACCCTGGTCGCCATAACCGGCGGCAAGGAGGTGGCCGATGCGGGCACCGTCTGGACCACGCTCGACCGGGCGAAGGCCAAGTACGGCGACATGGTTCTCCTGCACGGCGGCGGTCCCGGCGTCGAGAAGATCGCGGCAAGCTGGGCCGAGGCGCGCGGCGTCAACCAGGTGATCTGCCGCCCGGACTGGAACGCGCACGGAAAGGCCGCCCCCTTCCGCAGGAACGACGAACTGCTGAACCTGCTCCCGAAGGGCGTCATCGCGTTCCCCGGATCGGGCATCACCGGCAACCTCGTCGACAAGGCCCGCCAGCTCGGCATCCCGGTCTTCAGCGTCGCCGCATGAAGCGGCGCTTCGTCACCCAGTCAGGGCCGGTCCTTCGCTTCGGCGAGGGATCGGCCTTTCTTTTTGCTCGGTGCTAAGTATCGCGCTTCGCGGCACGGCGCTAACGCGCCCGCGCCGCTCGCGCTCCCCCGACCGCCTCCCGACGCACCGCCTCGCATCCCCGTCTCGCACCCGGCTCGGCGCCTTCGCGCCTCCGCCGGACACTCGCCATCTCTCCCCCATCCGAACCGTATCGCTGTCTCAGGCGTCGCGCTTCGCGCGACCGCCCGCGCCGCCATCCGCGCCGCCTTCCTGACCGGCAACTTCCCCCCTGCTTCAGGATCGCCCTCAAACCAAGCTCGTCCATAACGACGCCCGAGGCATCCGGACATCTTACGTCTCCGCCACAGCCGCGCCCCCGTCCCGGCGCTCGAGCATGCGCTCTCGCAAGCGGTTGAGCACTTCGTTCAGCCTCCGCTTCGACGACCAGACTTCCGTCGGATCGAAATCCATGCCTCGAACCCGCCAACCGTTTCGTTGCTTCGCTTCACGACCACGAGGACGCTTCTTCCCCTCGACCAACCGACTCGGACACCCCGGAACGATCGGACGGCGGCCCTGTTAGTGCCATCGTTCTCACGCGATATCTTAGCATATCAGGACATACCAACGCGATATATTGTGCCTTATGCCCAAACCGTGATACAAAATCAATGCCTGCATGAAAACCGCGTAAGTGATATTTATCCATGTCACACCTCTGCACTGAAGTGCACTGGCCCAGGGAAAGCCAGGCTTGAGTCCGGTTAACAAGGGTCATTCCGCTTGTCCGATCCCGGTAACGATCCCACGCTCATGACGATCATCGCTCCGGTAGTCGTATGCGTCTCCCCGACCCCTGGCCGGAAGCGGGCGCTCGGCTACGCCTCCGCCGTGAGTCACGCTATCCCTCGCGCCTCACCATGGTAGCAACCCTGGCCCAGGCGGCATCGGCTGCGTACTACCTTGAGAGCCAGCGCTCATTCCGCCACCCCAACGAATACTACACGGCGGGCGAGGAGCCGGACGGGGCGTGGTTCAATCCCGCGGACCTGTTCGGCCTGGAGGATGGCGGCAGGGTCGACAGCGGCGAGTTCCACCGCTTCTATCACGGCTTCGCCCCGGACGGGTCGGGCAAGCTGACCCGGAACGCCGGCAGCGAACGGCGTTCGCCCGGCCTCGACATGACGTTCTCCGCCGACAAGAGCATCTCGACGCTCTGGGCCATCGCCGATCTGGACCTGCGCGGTGAGATCGAGCAGGCGCACAACGACGCGACCCGGGTCGCGCTGGAAGAGACGGTGTTCCGCCATTGCGGCTGGACCCGCATCCGCAACGCAGACGGGCGGATCGAGGTGCTGCCCGCCGACATCGCGGCGGCCATGTTCCAGCACGGGACCAGCCGGGACAACGATCCCCAGCTCCACACCCACTGCTTGATCTTCAATGCCGCGAGGACGCAGGAGGACGGCAAGTGGCGGGCGCTTCACCAGCACCCGGTCTATGGTTGGGCGAAGGCGGCGGGCGCGGTTTACCGCAATGCGCTCGCCTGGAACCTGCGTCAGCGTCTCGGCTTGGCCGTCGAGCAGTACGGACGGGACGGCGAGTTCACCGGCATCAAGGGTGTTCCGGAAGAACTCGCGGCGCACTGGTCGAAGCGGCGGGCGGCGATCGTCGATGCCGCGCATGACATGGGCTTCAAGGTGGAGGGCAACGCGGCGCGCGCGGCGGCGGCGAACAAGATCACGCGGGCAGGCAAGTCCCCCGACAACGGCCCGGAGGTGCGGCACCGGCGCTGGTTGGGCGAAGCCGAAGGCTTCGTCGAGCGCGAGGCGCTGATCGCCGAGCTGCTGGGCAAGGCGGAAGACATCACCCAGGAGCAGATCCGCGAACTCACGGCAGCGCTGGAAGTGCTGCCGGAGCGCCTGACCCGCGAGGAGGCGGTGTTCCGCCTGCCGGACATCGTGGAGCGAGTGAGCAACGCCACGGCGGGGTTGCTCGGCCGGGAGGCGGCGGCGACCGCCATCGAGCGGGTCATGCGCCATCCCGAGGTGGTGCGGCTGAGCCGCATCCCGCGCTCGGCCGAGGGCCGGGCGGACATGGCCCACACCCGGCTCTACACGACCGGGCGAACGCTGGAGATGGAGCTGGCGGTTCGCGAGATGGCCGCCGGTATGGCGGCGGATTCGGGATACGCTCTTCCCGCCCAGGCGATCGAGGACAAGCTCGCGACCCTGCTGGAGCAGGGCTATCCGCTGAGCGGGGAACAGGCGGAAGCGATCCGCGCCGTGGCGGGCGCGCCGGGCCGCGTGGCCATCGTCGAGGGAGCGGCGGGCTCGGGCAAGACGACGACGCTCCGGCCCATCGCCGATCTCTACCGCGAGCACGGGAAGACGATCATCGCCACCGCGGTCGCGTGGCGGACCGCGGTGGCGCTCGGCAACGACCTCGAGGCCCGCCCCTTCTGCGTCGACAAGCTGCTGAAACTCGCGGCCAAGGGTGGGATCGAGATCGACGGGAACAGCGTCATCGTGGTGGACGAGGCGGGGATGCTGTCGACCCGCCAGGCGCATCACATCCTGCGGCTGGCCGACCGCCACGATGCTCAAGTGGTGTTCGCGGGCGACACCAGACAGCAGCAGCCGGTGGAGGCGGGGCCGGGGTTGAGATTGATCCGCGATGCCGTCGGCAGCGTCCGGGTGGACCGCATCCGCCGCCAGCGGCCGGACCTCGAGGACATCCTGGTTCATGTCCATGGCGTTACGCCGCCGGCGGCGCGGTTCCGGGCGGGCCTGATGGGCGAGGAGGAGCGCACCCGCATCCTTTCGGACTACGAGGCGATGGCGGACAAACCGGCATTCACGCCCTGGCAAGTGGCGGTGTCGGAGGCGCTCCGGGACGGCGACGCAGCGCAGGCCATCCAGGCGTGGCACGAGAGGGGCCACTTTCATCTCGGGTTCAACGAGGAACGGACGCTCCGGGCTCTTGTCGACGAGTGGGAGCGCTACACGAGGCAGCACCCGGAGAAGTCGAGCGTGGTGCTCGCGCGCACGCGGGCGGAGGCGCGGGCTCTCTCTCATCTGATGCGGGAGCGCCGGTTTGCGCGCCGCAGCGCCGCGGACGATGCCGCCCCCAAAGCCATGACGGTCCATGTTAGCCGGGGAACGGAGGACGACCGGACGGCCTCGCCGCTGGAGATCGCCGTCGGCGACCGCCTGCGCATCGGCGCCACCCGCTGGGAGAAGCAGCTCTTCAACGGCACCGTGGTCACCGTGGAGAAATTGAAGGTCCTGCGGCATGAGGCCGGGACGGAGGCGGACGGGCCGAGGGCCGGTGAACCGGGGGACCAATCCCCGATTCTGATCGCCGCACGCACCGACGACGGGCGCAAGGTGACGTTCCGCCACGACGAAATCCGGGATCCGGGATTGGTACGGCAACATCCGCCTCGACCACGGCTATGCGATGACCATCGCGGCGGCCCAGGGGATGACGGTGGACAAGACCTTCCTGCTGGCCGACGACCGGCCGGCGCGGGAGACGATCTATCCGGCGGCGACCCGTCACCGCGAGGAGATCGACATTTATGTCAACCGCGCCCCACTGGCGCTGGACGTGGCCAATCGGCGGGCGGACAGCGACCGGGACGCGCCGATACTGGACGGCGAGATCCGCGCACATCTGGCCGAGCGCTGGTCGCGGTCCGTTCCCAAGGAAGCGGCGCTCGATTACATGGGTGTCGGCGACTGGGAGGATCGGCGCGAGGACATCCGGGAACGCCGGCGCGCCGCCGGCAACCTCCTCTTTGAAGAGCCGGCCGAGACCCATGCGGCGGCGAACGACAACGCGCTGGTGCGGATCGCGCGGGACGTGCAGCGCACCACCTTCGCATGGCGCCATGGCGCGGCGGTGGACGCCTTCGCAGCCGGCCGGCAAGAAGTGCTGGCGTCCTGGGACGATCTGCGCGCGCGGACCCGCGCCGACGGCGATGCGGTGGCCCTGGGCGATACCTATCGCGACACCCTCCGCCGCCACGCGGTGCTGCTCAGGCAGGCGGAACCCTTCCGCGCCCGGCCGGAGGCCTTTGCTTCGCTGCTGACCGAGCGTGCCGGCATTCGCGGCAACGATCTCGACGCCTTCGAGGCGCTGCATGACCGGGCACGCCGCCACCGCCGCGCGGCGACGATGCGGCAGCTGCACCGGGGAAGGCGGGAAGCGCGACGGGAGGACCTCGATCCGCGGATGCGGCAGGGTGAGCTGGCGCTGGAGGGCGGGCGTGGCGAGGCGCCGGCGAAAGCCCGAACGCTGGCGCCGGACACCGCCGCCGCACCGGCCCCCGATCGCGGGGAGACATCGGTCGAGAGCGCCGTCACGCCGCCTCCGCCCAAACCGGAACCCCCGAAGCCGGACTGGCGAGCGGCCTGGGACCCCGTGATCCGCGAGTGGAACGCGCTCCTCAAGCGCGCGCGTCAATCCGGCACGCTCGCGTTCTACACCGGCGGCTATGCCGGGCTGATCCCGCGCATCCGCGAGCTGTCGGAGAGCTCGGACATCCCGTCCGACTCGCGCGAGTCCCTGATCCCGACGCACCGGTACCACGAACGCCATCTCGCGGCGCGGAAGAAGGTCGAGGACTTCCTCGCCGGCGCCGACCGGCACATGGAGAGGCGCAATGCTCTCCGTAACGCGTCGACCGACGCCGAGGCGCCGAAGCACCGACGCTGGAGACGGAAGGCCGAACGGCTGATGGAAGAGGGCGAGGCCATCCTCTCGGACCGCGAGACCCACGGCCCCCACCTCGACAACATTGTCATCGGCGAGGTGCGTGCGAGAGCGCTGGTCTTCGATCTTGGCGAGGCGATCCGGGAGGACGACGAGGAACTGGCCCGGGCCCGACGGGAGGCGCGCGAGCAACGCCAATTGGCCCGCCGGGCGTCGGCCAATCTCATGTTCGCAATGGATCCCGATCTCGACGCGGCCGAAGTCGAGCCGACGCAAGAAGCACCCCCCCGAGCCGTGCTCTCCCACCTCGGCCACGTTGCCGGCCGGCTCGTCGGTAGTGCGGGCTACGAAGACCGAATGCGGACCGAGGCCTACAGGCGGGAAGCGCAAGAGCGGTCGAAACAGGCGATGCGGAAGTGGAACCGTCAGGTGGAACGCGCGGTGAAGGAGGGCGTCCACGTCATCTACACGGACCGCTACAACCGTCTGCGCAAGGAGCTGGAGGCCGTCTCCCACAACTTTCTCTTGGACAGCCGCATCGCCGGGGAGATCCGTGCCGTCCTTTCCGAGCTGGGCGAGGCGAAGGTGAACGCCGGGTACGTCAAGACCCGGCACAATTTCATCTTGCACAGTTTGGAGCGCCGAGAGGCGCTGGAGGCCGGTGCGGCCAGGCGGGGCGCTGCAGTTTCTGACCTTGCGGACTACGACAGCTGGCGGGACAGCACCGACGAGGCGGTCAGCCGGGGCGAGGACATCCTGGCGACCCCGGAGGACTATGGCCTCCACCTCCACAGCGCCGCGCGCGGCGGAGAGAGCCTCGCATCGGCTCTCTCTCGCGTGCGCGAGATGCTCGCAGACGACGACCGGCACGTTGCGGAGACTTTCGCGGGGCGGCGCATGGGCGAGGACGTGCAGGAACGTGAAGAGCGCGTAACTGGTCTTCTCGACGATCCGGAGAAACTCAGGCAGCTGCGCAGGCAGCGTACGGCCCCCGGAAGGGCCGGCAGACCGCAGCGCAAGGGCCGCTATCAGAGCCGCGGTATGAGTATGTAAGTTGGCAGGTGCCACATCAAATCGGAACAACTCGATCCGTTTGCCCGGACGGAGAGTGGCGGCCCGGGTGACACGCCGGCGAGGCGCACGCTGTCGAGCCGGACTAGCC
Source organism: Alphaproteobacteria bacterium (assembly GCA_965205995.1). Lineage (GTDB taxonomy): Bacteria > Pseudomonadota > Alphaproteobacteria > MPNO01 > MPNO01 > MPNO01. The sequence continues at coordinate 4,031,912 of OZ242200.1, forward strand.
GGAAAGCGACCGAGCTGATGGTCGGGCTGATGCAGGGCCATGCCCACGATCCCCGCGATCCGGCATCGGCAACCGTGTCGCCGATGGTGAGCGGGCCGGGGATGGTCGTCTTGACCGGCCGGTTCGACAGTGACTGGGCGACGCGCCAATCGTGGGGGAGGAAGGGCTCGCCGGCCGCGACCGCGCCGCGGATGCAGGGCAAACGGGCACGAAAGGCGCCGCCACGGGCGTCCTTCTCCACCAGGTTCACGAAATCGACCCCCCTGGAGATGCTGGCAGTGGTAGTGGATGTAGTTCTCCCGCCTCACCTCGCCGTCTGTCACGACAGCGACGCCGGCTTCGGCCAGATCGGCGATCACCTGCTGCGCGGCGCGCGCGAAGAGGGCCTCGGCCCCGGCCCCCATTTCGGCGAGCGTGCCTTCGTAGCGGGGCGAGCGCGCCTTCGTAGCGGGCGGTGGGGGAGGCCGCATCCGTGCCTGCATCGGTCTGAAACCAGTCGAAGCTTGGCAGGCACGCGGGCTTCGGATAGGCGCCGATGCAGGTGGTGGGAAGGGCCATGTCGCTAAGGGCGGGATGTGGTTTCGTCCGAGACCTCTTCGCCGCGGTCGTGACGCTCCATCCGCTCGGCCAGCGTCCGATCCAGCCAGCCGATCTTCATCTCCGGCACCGACGACAACAGCAGGTCGGTGTACGCGTGGTGGGGCGGCGTCAGCACCTCGTTCCTGGCGCCCTGCTCGACGATGCGCCCCTGGAACATGACCACGATCTCGTCGGAAATGGCGCGCACGGTCGCGAAATCGTGCGTGATGAACATGTAGGACACACGCAGGTCGTCCTGGAGGCGCTGCAGCAGCTGCAGGAGTCGTTCGGCAACCAGCTGGTCGAGCGCTGAGGTCACCTCGTCGCAGATGATCAGGTCCGGCTCGGCGGCGAGCGCGCGGGCGATGCACACCCGCTGCTTCTGGCCGCCCGACAGCTCCGCCGGCAGGCGGTCGATGAAGTCGTCGGGCTCAAGCTCGATCATGTCCAGGAGCTCGCGCACCCGGTCTTCGCGTTTCCGCCCCGTCAACCCGGAATAGAAGGTGAGCGGGCGGCCGACGACCTCGCGCACGCGCTGGCGCGGGTTCAATGCCGTGTCCGGCATCTGATGGATCATCTGCAGGCGGCGGAGCTGCGCACGCGGTCGCTTGGCGAGCGCAGGCGCCAGCACCTCGCCGTCGAACACGAGCCTGCCTTCCTCCGGCGGCAGCAAGCCGGTGACGACGCGCGCGAGTGTGCTCTTGCCGCTTCCCGATTCACCCACGATGGCGACCGTGCGCTGCCGGCCGATCTCCAAGTCGACGCGCTCGAGGACGCGCTCAGACCGCCTGTAGCGCGCGGACACGCCGTCTACGCGCAGCAGCGGCTCCTCCGCCGGTGCCTCTGTGGTGGGCTTGCGGTAGGTGCGGACCGCCAGCAGCTTCTGGGTGTAGTCCTGCCTCGGATGATTGACGATGCTGTCGGCCGTTCCCTCTTCCACCAGATTGCCGTAGCGCAGCACCATGATGCGGTCGGCCATCTGGGCGACGACGGCGAGGTCGTGGCTGATGTAGATGGCCGCCGTATCGAACTGCCTGATGACGTCCTTGACCGCCGCGAGCACCTCGATCTGTGTCGTCACGTCGAGCGCCGTCGTCGGTTCGTCGAAGACGATGAGGTCGGGCCGGCAGGCCATGGCCATGGCGACCATGGCGCGCTGAAGCTGGCCGCCGGAGACCTGGTGCGGATAGCGGTACCCGATCCTCTCGGGCTCGGGCAGCCGAAACCGCCCATAGAGGTCCTTGGCGTCCGCTTCCGCCGCGGCGCGGGACTTGATCCTGTGGCGCACCGGGGCCTCGGTGAACTGGTCGATCAGGCGGTGTGCCGGATTGAACGCGGCCGCCGCGCTCTGGGCGACGTAGGCGATGCGTGCGCCGCGCAAGAGGCGCGCGTGCTCCCGCGAGGCACCGCGCAGCTCCACGCCGTCGAACACGATATCGCCGCCCGTAAGCCGGCAGCCCGGCCTTGCGAATCCCATGGTCGCCAGGCCGATGGTGGACTTGCCGGCCCCGGATTCGCCGATCAGCCCCAGCACTTCGCCGCGGTGAAGCACCACGTCGACGCCGTGCACGATCTCGTGCCACTCGTCGTCGGCCTGCCCTTCGATGCGGAGCCCCGTCATCTTGAGCAGGGGCTCGAGCGTGCCGCCGGTGATGCTCTCGCCGCTAGCCATCCTTGAGCCCCGACGACTTGTGGAGGAGCCAGTCGACGATGAAGTTCACGCCGATGGTCAGGAGCGCGATGGACGCCGCCGGCAGGATGGGCGTGAAGTCGCCGAAGGTGATCAAGGTCGCGTTGTCGCGCACCATGCTGCCCCAGTCCGCGGTCGGCGGCTGGATGCCGAGGCCGAGGAAGCTGAGCGCGCTGAGCAGCAGGAAGACGAAGCAGAAGCGCAGCCCGAACTCCGCGACGAGGGGGGGGAGCGCATTGGGAAGAACCTCGCTGCGCATGATCCACCACAGCCCCTCGCCCCGGAGGCGGGCGACCTCGACGAAGTCCATGACCACGATGTTCATCGCGACCGCCCGTGCCAGGCGGTAGACACGGGTGGAATCGAGAATGGCGATGACGACGATCAGCACCGGGACCGACGTGCCGGCGATGGTGAGGATCAGCAGCGCGAAGATGAGCTGCGGGATCGCCATCAGGATGTCGTTGAAACGGCTGATCGCCTGCTCGATCCAGCCGCCCACCGTCGCGGCCATGAAGCCGGCCACGCAGCCGACGAAGAAGGCCAGCAGCGTCGTGAGGAAGGCGATGCCGATGGTGTTGCGGGCGCCGTAGATGAGGCGGGTCAGCATGTCCCGGCCCAGATTGTCTGTGCCGAGCAGGAACTCGGCGCCCCAGGGCTCGTACTCGAAACCGACGATCTCGGATTCGCCATAAGGCGTTAGCAGCGGCCCGAAGAGCGCGACGAACACGTAGAAGGCGACGACGAGAATCCCGAAGCGCGCGCTCCACGGCGACTTTCGGAGATGATGAAGGGCTTGTCGCATCGTTGCCACCGCGCCGTCCTTCCTACCTGGGATGCAGGAGGCGCGGATTTGTCACGATCGACAGAACGTCCGCGGTCAGGTTGAGCAGGATGTACGCGCCGGCGAAGAGCAGCCCCGTGGCCTGCACCACCGGAATGTCGCGCGAGCGCACGGCGTCGATGAGGAGCTGTCCCAGTCCCGGATAGACGAAGACGACCTCGACGATCACCACACCCACCACGAGGTAGGCGAGATTGATCACGACGACGTTGATGATCGGCGCGAGCGCGTTGGGGAGCGCGTGCTTCACGATGATGCGTGAGCGCGGCAGGCCCTTGAGGGTCGCCATCTCGATGTAGGGACTGGCCAGCAGGTTGATGATCGCCGCCCGCGTCATCCGCATCATGTGCGCGACCACCACGAGGGTCAGCGTCAGCGCGGGCAGGATGGTGCGGTAGACCCGGTCCCAGAATCCCAGCTCCTGGCCGATGTTGGAGATGCTCGGGAACCAGCCGAGCTGGACCGCCAGGACCAGGATCAGGATGTAGGCGACGAAGAACTCCGGAAAGGAGATCGAACTGAGCGTGAAGACGTTGACCGCACGGTCGTAGAGGGTGTTGCGGTAGAGCGCCGCCAGGATCCCCAGGACCAGCGCCAGCGGTATCGATATGAACGCGGCGATGAAGGCGAGGAAGAGCGTGTTCTGCAGCCGCACGCCCATGAGCTCGGCAATCTCGCGCTTGTTGGCGAGTGATCGGCCGAGATCGCCCTGCACTATGCCGCCGAGCCAGGCGACGTAGCGCTCGTGCGGTGGCAGGTCCAGTCCGAGCTCCCGGCGAAACGCGGCGACCGTCTCCGGGGTCGCCGACTGGCCCAGGATGGCCTGGGTGATGTCTCCCGGCAGCAGCTCGACGCCGAGAAAGATGATCAGTGAAACGGCAAAGAGGGTCAGGAGGCCCAGCGCAAGGCGCTGGGCCACCATGATGAGGATCTGGGTCATGCCGCCATGGGGCGGCGGGAGCGCTTACGGTTCACACGGAAACGCTCCCGCCCCGCTTCGCTCGTTGCGTGTCGCGACTCCGTCAAGGACGGACCCGCTCTAGCAGTCTGTCGGACTTTGGGCTGGATTTCCCTTAGAATCGCAGGATGAGCAACTTCGTGGACTGTGATCGGGACCAGGGGTTTTTGCTTCCTCCCGATCTGCGGGACTGGATCCCGTCGGATGATTTGGCGCATTTCGTGATCGAGGCGGTCGAGCGCGTCGGTCTGGGCGCCTTCAAGGTGAACCATCGCGGCACGGGCTCGGCGCAGTATCACCCCCGTATGATGCTGGCGCTGCTGATCTACTGCTACGCCAACGGGATCTTTTCCAGCCGTCGGATCGAGCGGGCGACGCACCGCGATATCGGGGTTCGCTTGGTTGCGGCGAACCTTCACCCCGACCACGATACGATCGCGCGCTTCCGGCGGGAGAACTTCGCTGCGGTGTCGGAGAGCTTCTTGCAGGTTCTGCTTCTGGCCAGGGAGTTGCAGCTGTTGCGCGTGGGCCTGGTGAGCGTCGACGGCTCCAAGTTCAAGGCCAACGCGAGCAAGCATCGTTCGGTGACGTATGAGCGCGCGGGTGGGTTGATCGCCCAGCTGGAAGGCGAGATCGCGGCGTTGCTGCGCCGGGCGGAGGCGGCGGACGCGGCCGGCGAGGAGGATCCCCAGGCCTTGCCGAAGGAGATTGCCCGCCGCGAGGCCTTGCGCGACAAGCTCGATGCGGCCCGTCGCCATCTGGAGGCGCAGGCCGGGGCGCGGGCAGCAGCGGAGCGCGCGGCCTTTGAGGCCAAATTGGCGGCGCGGGAGAAGCGCCGGGGTCGCGCCAAGGGCATGCATCCGAAGCCGCCGGCCGAGACCCCGGCCGCGAACGCGCAAAGCAATCTGAGCGACCCGGGCAGCCGGCTGATGCGCAAGAGCAAGCAGCATGAGTATCGCCAGGCCTACAACGCGCAGGCGGCGGTCGATGCCGGCGGCAGTCAGTTGATCGTGAGCGCGCGGATCGGCCAATGCGCCAGCGACCGCAACGAGCTGGTGGCGGACATCGCGGCGATCCCGGCGGTGCTGGGCCGGCCGGAGACGGTGCTCGCGGACAACGGCTATGCCAACGGGGCGGAGGTGGCGGCGCTCGAGGCGAGCGGCATCGAGGTCCTGGTGTCGACCGCGGCGGAAGGCCGTCGGCGAACCCACGACTTCCGCCCGGCGAAGGCCCTCCCGGCAGCAAAGGAGCCCAAGGCCGAATGGCTGAAGGCGATGGCCGGGAAGCTCGCCAGCGAACAGGGCCGCGCCCGCTACAAGCTGCGCCGGCAGACCGTCGAGCCGGTCTTCGGCGTCATCAAGGCGGTGCTCGGCTTCGCCGGGTTCTCGCTGCGCGGCCTCGACAAGGTCGAGGGCGAGTGGACCCTGGTGGCTCTGGCTTACAACTGCAAGCGCTTGCACAAGCTGAGCCTGGCGACATGAGGCGCCGCGCCGGACCAGATCGCGACAGAGCAAGCGCCCCCACGCCGCGATCCGCCGCAGAACCGGCAAATCGCCTCTATCGGCAAGAAACCAGCGCCACCTCAGCCCGACGCCAAAACCTTCGGCGACAAATCCATGCTCAATCGGTGACCCAAAGTCCGACAGACTGCTAGCCTCTCTAGTGTCCTGATTCAGAAGTTTCTATCCAACTTCATGCTGGACGCTGAGTGTGCGTTGGCAGAAGCGTTCGATGGAAGTCAGGATGTCGTCGGCGGATTTGGTCCATCGGAATGGTTTGGGCTCTCGGTTGTGGGTCTCGATATATCGCTGGATGGCGGCTTCGAGTTCCGCCGTCGATCGGTGAGCGCTGCGCTTGATCTGGCGTTCAGTCAACAGGGCGAAGAAGCGCTCGACCTGGTTGATCCATGACGCCGATGTCGGGGTGAAGTGGCTGTGCCAGTGCGGCCGCTTGGCGAACCAGTCCTGGATCGGCTTGGTCTTGTGGCTGGATGCGTTGTCCATGACGACATGGATGTCGAGGTCGGCGGGCACGGCGCTCTCCACCTCGTCGAGGAAGGCGCGGAACTCGCGCGCCCGGTGCCGCTTCATGCAGCTCCCGATGACCGCGCCGGTGGCGGTGTCGAGGGCGGCGAACACGGTGGTCGTGCCGTGGCGCTTGTAATCGTGGCTGCGCCGCTCCGCCTGGCCCGGCCGCATCGGCAGCATCGGCTGGGTGCGGTCGAGCGCCTGGATCTGGCTCTTTTCGTCGATGCAGAGCACCAGCGCGCGGTCCGGCGGGTCGAGATAGAGGCCAACGATGTCGCGCACCTTGTCGATGAACTCAGGATCGCTCGACAGCTTGAAGCTCTCGACGCGGTGCGGCTGCAGGCCGAAGGCGCCCCAGATGCGGTGCACCGTCGTCGCCGAGATGCCCGTCGCCCGGGCCATCGAGCGGCGGCTCCAGTGGGTCGCACCCTCCGGTACCGTCTCCAGCGCCCGGGTCACCACCTCGGCGATCTTGTCGTCGCCGATCCGGCGCGGCGCGCCGGGCCGCGGCTCATCGTCGAGGCCGCAGACGCGTTTCCCGGCAAAGCGGCAGCGCCACAGGCCGACGGTCCGTCGCGAGACGCCCAACTTCTCCGCGATCGCCGTGTTGCTCAGCCCGTCCGCCGCCAACAGCACGATCCGCGCCCGCCGCGCCGCCCCGTGCGACGACTTGCGACGCCGAACCCGCCGCTCAAGCTCAACCCGCTCCCGATCGCTCAGAACAATCGCAACCGCCTTGCCGCGCGCCATCATTGCCTCCAGATCGGTGATCCGGGGCGCAAAAAATTACAGAACAAAACAAATGGCTAGTAATTTATGGAACAGGACACTAGCCTAGACGAACCACCAGCGCTCCGCGCACTTGAAGCCGTCCATTGACCAGTTCGCCGCCATCTGCCCGTGGCCGACCTTGTCGGAGAGCGCCATGACGTAGTTGGCGAACATCGGGATGAGAACGCCGCCGTCGTCCCTGACGATCGACTGCATCTCCTCGTACATGCTCCGCCGCTTCGCCTCGTCCAACTCGGATCTGGCTGCGAGCAGCAACTGATTGAACTGGTCGTGCTTCCAGAAGCTGTCGTTCCAGGCCGCGTCCGCCGCATACGCGGTCGAGAACATCCAGTCCTCGGTCGGGCGGCCGCCCCAGTAGACGGCGCAGTAGGGCTTGACCATCCAGACGTTGGACCAGTAGCCGTCGTCCGGCTCGCGCACCACGTTGATGTTGATGCCGGCCGCGGCCGCGTGCTCCTTGTAGAGCACCGCCGCGTCGACCGCGCCCGCGAACGCCGCATCGGCGGCGCTCAGGTCGATCGACAGGCTATCCATGCCCGCCTGCTTGAGATGAAACTTCGCCGCGTCCGGGTCGTACGCACGCTGCTCCAGGTTGTCCGCGTGGTAGCGGTTGGACCGACTGATCGGATGGTCGTTGCCGAGGGTGCCGTGGCCGCGCAGGATCGTCCTGACGATGGCCTCGCGATCGATGGCGTGCTTGAGCGCCAACCGCACGTGGACATTGTCGAAGGGTGGCGTGTCGCAGCGCATCGCGAATGTGAAATGCTGCGTACCGCGGGTCTCGACCAGCCTGACGCCCTCGCGCTGTTCGAGCAGGTGCGCGGTCTTGAGATCGACCCGGTCCATGGCGTCGATCTCGCCGGTGGTCAGCGCGTTGGTGCGCGCCGCCACATCGGCGATGGTGATGATCTCCACCTCGTCGAAGTGCCCGAACCCAGTCTTGAAGAAGTTGGGGTTGCGCTTCAGCGTGGTGCGCACGCCGGGCTCGAAGCTCTCGAGCACGTAGGCGCCGGTGCCGGTCCCTGATTGCCAGTCCACCGCGTCGCCGTCCGCCGGCATGATCGGTATGTGGTAGTCGCTCAAGACGACCGGGAAATCGGCGTTGCCCTCGCTCAGAGTGATGACGACCGCGTTGGCACCGTCCGCCTGCATGTCGACGATGGGCTTGAGCAGCTCCTTGGCCGCCGACTTCGAGTTTTCGCCGCGATGGTGGCTGAGCGACGCCACGACATCGTTTGAGTCGAGCGTCTTGCCGTTGTGGAACTCGACGCCCTGGCGCAGGGTGAACTTCCACGTCTTGGCGTCGGCGGTGTCGATTCCCTCGGCCAGCTCGGGGATCAGACTGCCGTCCTGGGCGATCTCCGTCAGGTTGTTCCGCGCGGAGGCGTTCACCGTCTGCATGTAGAGGTCCAGGAAGGTCGCCGGATCCAGCGAATCCGCGGTCGATCCGTGCCCGAGTCCGCAACGGAAGCGGCCTCCCGCCTTCGGTGCCGCAAAGGCTCGGTCGGCGAGTGTCGTCGCCAGGGCCGTTGTGGCGCCCAGGGCCAGTGCCCGCTGCATGAATCCGCGACGGGTGATGCCACCCTTCGTAGCCAACTTCTGCAGTTGGTGCTCGATAGTCATTGCCATTCTCCCGTGCTTCGCGCGGCTGCCGCTTCGAGATGTCCCCGGCTTGTTGGTCAGCTCAATGGCTTGACCGGCGGTGAATGCCGCGCTTCGCTCACGACGCCCAAGATCCCGATCAGCCGTACCGGGCGGTCCCTGTTATTGGAATGCTAGATGATGCGCGGCCTTGCTGCCAGTCGAAATGGGGAGAGTGCCTGAGGGCGCGGGAGAGGATAGGGCGTTTTTACGCCGCCGCGCCGGTATATTTTTACGCCGCCGTTGACAGGTTACCCTTTGATTGGCAATTCGATGTCGCAGGGAGGCATCCGCGATGAACTGGGAGGCATTCATCACCTGTGCCGTCACCGGCGCGGGTGAGACCACGGGGAAGCATCCCGCGATCCCTACCACGCCTGAAGAGATTGCCGCCGCTGCTGTAGAGGCTGCCCATGCGGGTGCGGCCATCGCCCACATACACGTCCGGGATCCGGAGACCGGCCGTGGCGCGCGCGACCCAGCCCTCTACCGTGACGTGGTTGAGCGCGTACGCGCCGCCGACATCGACGTGGTGCTCAACCTTACCGCGGGGATGGGTGGTGACATCGTGTTCGGCAAGGGCGAGAACCCGCTACCTCTTAACGAGGAATTCACCGACATGGCGGGGCCGCTGGAGCGCTTGGCCCATGTCGAGGAACTACTGCCAGAGATTTGCACTCTCGATTGCGGCACCATGAACTTCGCTGAGGGCGACTACGTCATGACCAACACGCCTTCGATGCTCCGTGCAGGTGCCCAAAGAGTACGCGAGCTCGGCGTGCGTCCCGAGCTCGAGGTCTTCGACACGGGCCACCTCGTGTTCGTGAAGACAATGATCGATGAAGGCCTGATCGAGGTGCCGGCCATGGTTCAGCTCTGTTGTGGCATCCCCTACGGCGCCCCGGACGACCCCGGCACCTTGATGGCCATGGTCAACCAGCTGCCGCCGGGCACTCACTGGTCGACCTTCTCGATCGGCCGCATGCAGTTACCGTTTGTCGCCATGGCCGTGCTTGCCGGCGGCAACGTGCGCGTGGGTCTGGAAGACAACATCTATCTCGAACACGGCGTGTTCGCCTCGAACGCGCAGCTCGTCGAACGGGCCGTGACCATCCTCGAGGCCATGAACGTTCGCGTCCTTGGCCCTGAGGAGGTGCGCGAGAAGCTCTCGCTGACGCGGCGCAGCTGACCGCGAACCGCGATCTTGCCATGAATGAGATCGAACGTGTTGCCCTCATCGGCGCCGGTGTCATCGGCGCAGGTTGGGCCGCGCGGTTTGCCGTGAACGGCATCGATGTCAATGTCTACGACCCGGATCCGCAGGTCTCAACTCGCGTCGACGAAGTGCTGGAGAATGCGCGCCGCGCCTACGCCAGGCTGACGCTCGCACCCCCCGTCGCGCCTGGTCGTATCGCGCTCTTCACGGACGTCGCGGAAGCGGTCGCGGGGGTCGGCTTCATCCAGGAAAGTGCGCCTGAGCGGGAGGACGTAAAACGCGATCTGCTGGCGAAAGTCAGCCGGGCTGCGGACCCTGGTACGATTATCGCATCATCTACGTCAGGCCTGTTGCCGAGCAACTTGCAGGCCGATTGCATTGCGCCCGAGCGGGTCTGCGTCGGCCATCCCTTCAATCCCGTCTACCTTTTGCCTCTCGTCGAGGTCGTGGGCGGCGAGGCCACGAGCGAGGATACCAAGCAGCGAGCCGCCACGGTGTACCGTTCGGTCGGCATGCATCCTCTGGTGCTGGGCGTGGAGATCGATGCTTTCATCGCCGACCGGCTGCTCGAGGCGGTTTGGCGGGAGGCCTTGCACCTGATCAATGACGGTGTTGCCACGGCCGACGAGATCGACCAGGCGATCGCCTACGGTCCCGGCCTGCGCTGGAGCGTTATGGGTACGTTCCTGCTTTATCGTCTGGCTGGAGGCGAGGCGGGCATGGGACACTTCCTCGAGCAATTCGGCTCTGTTCTTGAACTGCCCTGGACTCATGTGAAGGGGCCGGAACTGACGGGCGACCTCATCGCGCGTATCGTTGCCCAGTCCAACGATCAGGCGGATGGACGCTCGATTCGCGCGCTAGAACGGCTGCGCGACGATTGCCTCGTCTCTGTCATGCAAGCGCTCCGCACCCAGAACCATGGTGCCGGTGCGGTGCTGCGCGATTACGAAGCGCTGCTCTTCTCAAGGGCCCATCGTGCCTCCCGGGCCGTGGCGCACGATGTGACACGGCCCCTCGAGCTTCATGCTGCCCGGGTCGCGCCCGACTGGACGGATTTCAACAATCACATGACCGAGAGCCGCTATCTTCAGGTGTTTGGCGATGCGACCGATGCCCTGCTGCGCTTCGTCGGGGTCGACAACGATTATCTGTCTGGCGGCCACAGCTACTACACGGTGGAGACCCATATCCGGCATCTAAATGAGGTAGCCGGCGAAGAGCCGATCGCGGTATCGACGCAGGTGTTGGGTTGCGATGAGAAACGTCTGCGTCTGTTCCATCGCATGATGCACGGCGGCAATGGCACCGAGCTCGCAACGGCGGAGCACATGCTGCTCCATGTCGAGACCGTGGCCGGTCGAACCACCGCGGCCGCGTCCGAAGTGCTGGGGCGACTGCGCGAGATCGCCGATGCGCAAGCAGCACTCGGTCCACCCGAGGCTGCTGGGCGCCACATCGCCATGCCCGCGCACTCCGATCCCGCGCGAACGGATGTATGAGGCTGTCATGGAATTCGGGTTGAGCCAGGAACAGCAAATGGTGGTCGACACCGTTCGGAGCTTCGTCGAGAACGAGCTCTACCCGCTTGAGGACGATGTTGAACGTACCGGTCAGGTGCCGCGCGAACTCGGCCGCGAGATCCAGGACAAGGTCCGGACCCTGGGCTTTTACGCCCCCAATATCCCGGAGAAATACGGCGGCGGCGGGCTCGACCACCTCACTCTTACCATGCTCGAACGTGAGTTGGGCCGCACCTCGATGGCGCTCTCGGTGTTCTGGGGCCGGCCCTCCAACATCCTTGGCGCCTGCAACGACGACCAGCGGGAGCGTTACCTGCTGCCGAGCGTGCGCGGTGAGAAGATCGACGCGCTCGCCATGTCCGAGCCCGACGCGGGTTCCGACCTGCGCGGCATGAAAACTTTTGCCCGACGTGACGGTGACGATTACGTCATCACTGGCACCAAGCACTTTATCAGCCACGCGGACATCGCCGACTTCGTCATCACCTTCGTCGCTACCGGTGAGGAAGAGACATCGTCGGGTCCAAAAAGGCGCATCACCTGCTTCCTGATTGACCGGAACAGCCCTGGTTTCGAGGTCCGCCCGGGCTACAACGCCGTCTCCCACCGTGGCTACCACAACGGCATCCTCTCCTTCGATGACTGCCGCGTATCTTCGGCGCAGGTTCTCGGTGAGGAGGGCGGCGGCTTCGATATGGCCAACATCTGGCTCTACGCCACCCGCCTGACGGTGGCAGCCATGTGTGTCGGCCGCGCCCGACGCTGCTTCGACCTCTGCGTCGACTGGGCAGCCAACCGGCACCAATTCGGTCAGCCCATCGGCAAGTTCCAGGGCGTTTCCTTCAAGCTCGCTGACATGATCACCGGGATTGACGCCGCCGACTGGCTGACGCTCGCCACCGCCTGGCGCCTCGACCAGGAACTCGAGGCCAATCGCCAGATTGCCGAGGCCAAGCTCTTCGCGTCGGAGATGTTGGCCCGCGTCACCGATGAAGCGGTGCAGATCTTTGGCGGTATGGGACTGATGGACGACCTGCCCGTAGAGCGATTCTGGCGCGATGCCCGGGTCGAGCGTATCTGGGACGGGACCAGTGAGATCCAGCGGCACATCATCGCGCGCGCGCTCTTGCGCCCGCTTGGCGCTTAGGCCGCACAGAGACCTCCAGCATTCATAGCCATGGACCTCAGCCGCCTGTTCAAGCCCCGTTCCATCTGCGTCGTGGGTGGACGCGAGGCGGCGCGCGTTGTCGAGCAGTGCCGGCGCATGGACTTCGCTGGCGCCATCTATCCGGTGCATCCTACGCGTGACGAGATGGAGGGGATCACCTGCTTTCCTAGCGTCGATGATTTACCAGAGGTGCCCGATGCAGCCTTCATCGGTGTGCACCGGGAACTCACGATCGAGGTGGTGCGGTCACTGGCCGCTCGCGGGGCCGGCGGCGCCGTGTGCTACGCCTCGGGCTTCAGCGAAACCGGTGAGGCCGGCGAAGGCCTGCAGGCAGCACTGCTCGAAGCAGCGGGCGGCATGCCGATCGTCGGACCCAACTGCTACGGGTTGATCAATTATCTCGACGGTGTGCCGTTGTGGCCAGACCAGCACGGTGGCCGGCGCGTCGAGCGCGGCGTGGCCATCCTCTCTCAAAGCGGCAACCTTGCCATCACTTTGACCATGAACCGGCGTGCCGTGCCGCTCGCCGTCATGGTCACATTAGGCAATCGAGCCTGCCTGGGAGCGGCGGCGGTAACGGACGCGCTGCTCGACGACGACCGCATCACCGCCATCGGGCTTCTGGTCGAAACTCTCGACGATGCCGGAGATCTGGCGAAGGTCGCGGAAAGGGCGCGGGAGAAGCGGGTTCCCGTCGTTGCTTTCAAGCTCGGGCGAAGCCAGGAAGGTGTCAGATCCACCCTCTCGCACACCGCGTCGCTTGCCGGGGTGGACGCCGCTGCCTCAGCTTTTCTGAAGCGCGTTGGCATCGCCCAAGCCTCCTCGATCCCGGCGTTTCTGGAGACCCTCAAGCTGCTCCACGTGACGGGACCGCTGCCCGGACGCGACATTGCTTCGTTGAGCTGCTCAGGCGGGGAAGCCGTGCTTGTGGCCGATGCGCTCGCGGGACGCAATCTCAACGCTCGGCCGCTGACGGAGCCCGAGAGTGCGCGCGTGCAAGCGACGCTGGACGATCTCGTGACCGTCGCCAATCCTTTCGACTACCGCACGTTCATCTGGGGTGACGTCGATCGTCTGACTGCCACCTTTTCCGCGATGCTGGGGTGTGGCTTCGACATGAGCCTGCTGGTACTCGACCTGCCCCGCGATGACCGCTGCGGAGATGCCGACTGGCGCACAACCCTCGATGCCTTCGAGGCCGCCCGCGATCGGACCGTCGCCCGAGGTGCCGTCCTGGCGACGCTTCCCGATTCACTTACCGAACAGCTCGCCGACGACCTCATGGCTCGCGGCATCGTTCCCCTGGCAGGAGTCGACGAGGGTCTTGCCGCCATCGAAGCGGCGTCCGATATCGGTGAGGCATGGGCGGAACCTCCGCCCCGACTCGATGGCCTGCCGCCGTTGGCCCCGGATCCTGAAATCGTCCTTAGCGAGTGGGAAGCGAAGCGCCAGCTGGCACAAGCTGGCGTGCCAATACCGCGGGGCGAACTCGTGAGCAGTCTTCGCGACGTCATGAGCGCGGCCGAACGCATCGGCAGGCCGACCGTCGTCAAAGCCATTGGCGTTGACTTCACGCACAAGTCAGAGATGGGTGCCGTGCGTCTCAATCTCAGGAGCACGCCTGAAGTCATCGCCGCGTCCAGATCCCTGTTGCCGCTCAGCGGGAATTTGCTCATCGAGCGCATGATAGAGGATGGCGTTGCCGAAGTGATCGTCGGGTTGAGCCGCGATCCGCAGGTTGGCCTCACCCTGCTACTCGGCTCGGGTGGCGAACTCGTGGAACTGGTAGGGGATCGGGTTCTCCTGCTGCCTCCGGCAACGCGCGCGGAGATCGAGGCCGCCGTCGCCGGATTGAAGGTGGGTGCCCTGATCGCCGGATTCCGAGGGCGGCCCGCAGGCGACCTTGCGGCGCTTGTCGACACCATCCTGGCAATCCAGCAGTTTGCCCTCGACAACGCGGAGAGCCTCATCGAGCTCGACGTCAACCCCGTGATCGTGCGATCCCGGGGGAATGGCGCGATCGCGGTGGACGCCCTGATGCGTGTGGCCGCAGGAGTCTCGACATGACCGACGATCCCCTCCATATCGAACGGCGCGGCCGTGTCCTCGAAGTCACCCTCGACCGGCCCAAGGCAAACGCCATCGATGGCACGACCAGCCGCCTCATGGGCGATCTGTTCGCTGAGTTCCGTGACGATCCCGAGCTTCGGGTCGCCATCGTCACAGCTGCGGGCGAACGCTTCTTCTCGGCTGGTTGGGACCTCAAGGGTGCCGCCGGCGGCGAGCCGCCAGATACCGACTACGGCGTTGGTGGCTTCGCCGGCCTGCAGGAGCTTCCCGGCCTCAACAAGCCGGTGATCGCAGCGGTGAACGGCATGGCCGTGGGCGGCGGTCTCGAACTCGCGATTTCCTGCGACCTCATCCTAGCCGTGGAGCATGCGCGCTTCGCGCTACCGGAGATCAACGTCGGCGTGCTCGCCGATGCCGCCAGCATCAAGTTGCATCGGCGTATTCCCTTCCACATCGGTATGGACTTGCTGCTGACGGGCCGTTGGATGGAAGCCCGGGAGGCAGCCCGCTGGGGTCTGGTGAACGAGGTCCTGCCAGCCGACCGGCTCATGGACCGAGCGCGGGAATTGGCCGATCTCCTGGCGGCGGGCCCACCGCTCGTCTTCGCCGCCATCAAAGAGACCATCCGCATGACCGAGGATCTCAAGGTGAATGAGGCCTTCGACCTGATGCACGGCAAAGGCATCCCAGCGGTCAATGCCCTCTATGCCAGCGAGGACCTGCAGGAGGGTACGCGCGCCTTCGCCGAGAAGCGCAAACCGGTGTGGAAGGGACGGTGACCACGATATTCATGGCCGGGACCGGTTCGGCATTTGGCACAACCGCCGGGATCGTCCTGTGGAGATCGCCAGCGTCGAAACGTTCTGCACCAAAGATGTGGGGATGGTTCGCGTAAGGACCGCCGGCGGTGCGGAAGTCTGGGCTCAGGTTTCGCCTTACCGCGCGGATTTCGCTGCGACGGTATTCCATCGCCCGATTGCACCGCATGTCCTTGGCTAACCTGCTCTTGATATCGATCGGTTCTCGGACGAAATTCCGGGGCGGGAGCACAAGTTTCCAGGATCTTATCTGCGCCGTGCCCTTGCCGGACTGGACACAGCTCTTTGGGACCTGAGAGGCGAGACCGAGGGCGAGAGCATTTGCGAATTGCTTGGTGGCTCGCCACGGCCTTTTCCTGTTTATGGTTCGAGCATGCGGCGCGACGTCAAGGCGTCGGAAGAGGCTGAGCGGATCGCGAGGCCGATGCGTTACACAAGGGCTACGCGCATCGCCCCCCTACCGACTCGCTACACCACTACCGAGGACGCTAACCCAAGTTTAACGGGGCATTTTGAAGATCGTTCATTATCAGGGTCTTACGGAGCAATAATTCCGCGTAGGGCACTACATTCCGGTTTTTCGCCCGGTCCGGGATTAGACGATCATTTTCCTGATGCCTCCGGGAGCGGGATCGGTTCCGAGCGCGCGAAAGATTTTCTTCTGTTCGGGCTCGGCCCGTGTGGCCTTGCGGACATGCAAGGTGCGGCCATCCTTGCGCCTGAAGGTCGCGGTGAACCGCCGCGACAGCTCCGCCTTTGAGACGCCCCGGTCCAGATAGTACTTCAACAACATTCTGGTCTCCCATCCGTAAATCCGCGCACTGCTCCCGCTCCGTTGGCGAAGCCAACAGAGCGGGTCGCCGCGCCGTCATCGACAAGGCCAAAACCGCGACACTTTCGATAGACACGAATGGGACATTTACGGTTGCCGCCAACACCAAGTGAGCGTGCTTGCCTCGAATTGGGGCTACGATATTTATCCTAACGCAGTCCGATTTCGAAACGGCGTTGAGCGACTGACCCGCCCCCGAGGGAAGGGCATGACGCCGAGACCGGTGTCGTCGCATCCACCTGATCGATCGGTCTATCCCGGGCCCACTGAACGGTTACCACCTGTCTCCACGGCACGACAGAATCCTTGTGACTGGAGGGATAAGGATTCGGTCGTGCCGTGACAGCCCAGCTTGACCGGCCTTCGTTGTGAAGCGCCTGCACGCATCAGCCGGTCTCGTCACAAGGCGGAGAGCGGCCTTGTTCTGCCGCGCGAGGACCACCTCGGCAGCCAGCTCGAACAGCGGCATGAAGCCGGGCAGACTCCCTGTCTCCACGGCATGACCGAATCCTGACCTCTGGTCACCGGGGGGACAGCACCACGGTAAGCGGCCGTGTAGACCGGGTGATGACTTGGTGGCCTCTGGACGATCACCCAGGCTGCAGGTAGGGCCTAACATACTGTATTATAAATATCTTTTCTTTTTCCTATCGCAAGGTCTTGCAGTGTCCACGTCATCACGTGAAACATTGTCCCGAAACGGTACTAATTTCGCGTCCCCCGGGGACCGGGCCCGGCTTCGATGCGACCCCCGGCGGGCGGGGAAAAAGGCGGGCATCCTCGGTGCGCCAACGCCTTGCCGGAGAATCTTGCCGGAAAGGTTCGGATCGACGGCAAGAATGCCTGCGAGCCAAAACCGGACAGGTCCTAATGCGCCTCGGCCCAGCTCCGCCCGCTTCCGGTCTCGACGGTCAGCGGCACGCTCAGATGCGCCGCGCCCTCCATCGCCCTTGTGACCACCGCGGCGGTCTCGTCGATCTCCCCGCGGGGGACCTCGAACAACAGCTCGTCATGGACCTGGAGCAGCATCCTGGCGCCGAGCCCGGCGTCTTCCAGCGCATCCGGCAGGCGGATCATGGCGCGCTTGATGATGTCGGCCGCCGCGCCCTGGAGCGGCGCGTTGATCGCCGCGCGTTCCGAGAAATTGCGCCGCGCCGGGTTCTTGTCGGCGATCGCCGGGGTGTGGCAGCGCCGCCCGAAGACCGTGTTCACATAGCCCTTGGCGCGGGCCAGCGCCTTGGTCTCCTCCATGTAGTCGCGGATGCCCGGATAATGCTCGAAATAGGTGTCGATATAGGCCCTGGCCTCGCTCTGCGGGATGCCGAGCTGGCGGGCGAGGCCGAACGGGCTGATGCCGTAGATGATCCCGAAATTGATCGCCTTGGCCCGGTTGCGCACCGCCGGGTCCATCCCTTCCACGGGCAGCCCGAACACTTCCCCGGCGGTTCGCGCGTGGATGTCGGTGCCGTCGTGAAAGGCCGTCTTGAGCGGCTCGATATCGGCGACATGGGCAAGCAGGCGGAGCTCGATCTGCGAGTAATCCGCCGACAGCAGCGTGCAGCCGTCCGCGGCGACGAAGGCCTCGCGGATCTTGCGCCCGTCCTCGGTGCGGATCGGGATGTTCTGCAAATTGGGGTCGTTCGAGCTCAGCCGCCCGGTCGAGGCGATCGCCTGGCCGAATGACGTGTGCACCCGTCCGGTCTCCGGGTTGACCGCCTCGGCGAGCGCCTCGGTATAGGTGCTGCGGAGCTTCGAGAGCTGGCGCCAGTCGAGGACCAAAGACGGCAGGGCGTGGCCCTGCGCGGCGAGGCCTTCGAGGATATCGGCGCCGGTCGCATAGGCGCCCTGCTTGGTCTTCTTGCCGCCTGCGAGCCCCATCTCGTCGAACAGCACGCTGCCGAGCTGCCGCGGCGAGCCGATATTGAAGCTGTGCCCGGCTTGCCCATAGATCGCTTCCGCCAGCGCGGCGCCCCGCTGCTCGAAGTCGCGCGACAGCGCGCCGAGCACCGAAACGTCGACCCTGATCCCGGCTTGCTCCATCGCGGCGAGCACGCCCAC
The DNA here is from genome assembly GCA_965205995.1 of Alphaproteobacteria bacterium. Taxonomy (GTDB): domain Bacteria; phylum Pseudomonadota; class Alphaproteobacteria; order MPNO01; family MPNO01; genus MPNO01. The sequence goes on from OZ242200.1 coordinate 4,050,128, forward strand.
CAGCGGGCGTTCCAGGGTCTCGTAGACGGTTGCCATGCGGTCCGCGACCAGCCGGGGCTTGAGCAGGCGGTGAAGCCGCAAGGTCATGTCGGCGTCCTCGGCCGCATAGTCCCGCGCGGCGTCCAGCGGCACCTCGGCGAAGGTGACCGCGTTGCGTCCCGACCCGGCGACGTCGGAGAACTTGATGTTGCTGTGCTCGAAATGGAGCTTGCACAGCTCGTCGAGCCCGTGGCCGTGCATCCCGGCTTCCAGCACGTAGGACAGCAGCATCGTGTCGTCGACCGGCGAAACCTCTATGCCGTAACGCGCCAGCACCTCCATGTCGTATTTGATGTTGTGCCCGATTTTGAGCACGCCGGGGTCCTCCAGCAGCGGCCTGAGGGCGGCGATGGCATGGTCCAGCGGGATCTGTTCCGGCGTCTCCGGCGCGCCGTCGATCAGGTCCGGCGCGCTCCCGCCCGGCGCGGTATGGGCGAGCGGGACATAGCAGGCCCGCCCGGGCTCGATCGAAAGCGAGACCCCGACCAGCTTCGCCCGCATGGTGTCGAGCGACGTGGTTTCGGTGTCCACCGCGACCGTGCCGGCACGCCTCGCATCGTCGATCCATCGCTCCAGCGCCGCCGCATCGGCGACCAGCGAATAGTCCCGCTCCGCCGCCTCCGGCGGCACCGCCTCGCCGGGGGCGCCGGTTTCCTCGGCGCCGAACAGGGCGGCCATCTGGGCCAGCATCGAGTTGAAGCCGTGCCCGCGCAGGAACGCCGCCAGGGTGCCGGGATCCGGCGGGTCGGCGATCAGGTCGTCCACCGTCTGCTCGACCGGCGCGTCGATGCGCAGCGTCACCAGGTCGCGCGAGAGGCGCGCCATCCCGGCGTGGCCGATCAGGTTTTCGCGGCGCTTGGGCTGTTTGATCTCGTCGGCCCGTTCGAGCAGCGTGTCGAGATCGCCGTAGGTCCTGATCAGCTCGGCCGCGGTCTTGACCCCGATCCCCGGCACGCCCGGGACGTTGTCGGTCGAGTCCCCGGCGAGCGCCTGCACGTCGATGACGCTCTCGGGTCCGACGCCGAAGCGCTCGATCACTTCCTCGCGCCCGATGGTGATGTTCTTGGCCGGGTCGAGCATCGAGACGCTGTCGCCCACGAGCTGCATCAAATCCTTGTCAGAGGAGACGATCACCACCTCATGGCCTTCTTCCCGCGCCATGCGGGCGAAGGTGGCGATCAGGTCGTCGGCCTCGAACCCCGGGAGCTCGATGCAGGGGATGTTGAAGGCGCGCGTCGCGTCGCGGATCAGCGCGAATTGCGGCACCAGCTCTTCCGGCGGGTCGCTGCGGTTCGCCTTGTATTCGGGAAAAATGTCGTTGCGGAACGACACCCGGGAGGTGTCGAAGATCACCGCGAAGCGCCGCGTCCCGGCATCGGTCATCAGCTTCGCCAGCATCTTGGAGAAGCCGAACACCGCGTTGACCGGGACCCCGTCCGGGTTGGTCATCGGCGGCAGGCCGTAGAAGGCGCGGAAGATATAGCCCGAGCCGTCGACCAAATAGAGCGGCTCCGCGTTTCTTCGGTCCGCCCGTCCCCTCCACCCGCCCCGCCGAAGGATGCTGAATGCGCCCGTCCTTGTCGAGCGGGGCGCCCTAAGGCCCGGCGCTTTCCTCCGCCAGCACGCTGCCCACCAGATAGAGCGAGCCGCATACGAGGACCCGGCCCGGCCCGGGACGGGACCGCGCGATGTCGTCCAGGGCGTGGCCGGTATCGTGGCTGGCAAACGCCTCCAGCCCCAGCCCGCGCGCGATCCCGGCGAGCGCCTCCGCCTCGTGGCAGGCATAAGGGCCCGGCACCGGGACGCCGTAAAAGCTCGCGGTCCCGGCGGCCAGCGGGGCGAGAAAATCCTCCGCCGGGCGGACCGCCAGATGTCCCATGACCAGATGCAGCGGCCGGTCCGACCAGCCTCGCGCGACCCGGGCGAGCGCCTCGCCGGCGGCGCGGTTGTGACCGCCGTCGATCCACAGCTCGCAGTCCCGGCCCAGCCGGGCCGACAGGGGGCCCCCTTCGAGACGCTGCAACCGCCCCGGCCAATGCGCGGAGCCGATTCCGGCCGCGATCGCCCGGTCGTCCAGCGCCGGCCAGCCGAGCGTCCGCGCCGCCGCCACGGCGATGCCCGCGTTTTCCAGCTGATGGGCGCCGAGCAGGCCAGGCGGCGGGATCTCCATCCGGCCGCGCTCGTCGCGATAGGTTCGGCCATCGCAATGCCATTCCGCGCCGTGGCGGCGGAGAGGCGCTGCGATCTGGCCGGCGCGGGCGGCGATCGTGCCGGCCGCCTCCGGGGTCTGCTTGCCGACGACGGCGGGGATTCCGGGCTTCAGTATGCCGGCCTTCTCGAAGGCGATCTCGGGGATGGATTCGCCGAGAAAGTGGACGTGATCGCGCGAGACCGGCGTGATCACCGACAGGGCCGGATCGGCGATCGCATTGGTCGCATCGAACCGCCCGCCGAGCCCGGTCTCGACCAGCGCGATATCGGCATCCACCCGGGAGAAGGCTAGGAACGCCGCCGCCGTGGTGATCTCGAAGAAGGTTATCGGGGCGCCGTCATTGGCGGTCTCGCAGGCGGCGAGCGCTTCGTTCAACAGCGCTTCGTCGATCGGCCGTCCGCCGACCGCGATGCGTTCCTCGAAGCGGATCAGATGCGGCGAGACATAGACATGGGGGCTCAGCCCCGCCGCCTCGCAGATCGCCTTGAGAAAGGCGATCACCGATCCCTTGCCGTTGGTCCCCGCGACATGCACGACCGGGGGCAGGGAATGTTGCGGATTGCCGAGCGCCGCCAGCAGGCGCCCGATCCGGTCGAGGCTCAGATCGATGAGCTTGGGGTGAAGGCGGGTCAACCGTTCGAGAACGGCGTCATTCCGCAATGGCGGCGCCCACCGGGTCGGCGCCGGGCGGCGCCGGCAATTCGAACTCGGCCCCGTCATCCGCGGGCGCGACCGGGTTCATCAGCATTTCGATCAGATCGGCCAGGGTATCGCGCAACTCGGCGCGGGGAACCACCATGTCGACCATGCCGTGTTCGAGGAGATACTCGGCGCGCTGGAAGTTCTCGGGCAGGGTCTCGCGGATGGTCTCCTCGATCACCCGCCGCCCGGCGAAACCGATCGTCGCGCCCGGCTCGGCGATGGCGATGTCGCCCAGCATCGCGAACGAGGCCGAGACGCCGCCGGTCGTCGGGTCGGTGAGGACGACGATATAGGGGAGCCCGGCCTCCTTGACCCGCTCGACCCCGATGGTGGTGCGCGGCATCTGCACCAGGGAAAGGATGCCTTCCTGCATGCGCGCGCCGCCGGAGGAGGGGAAGACGATCAGCGCCGCCCGGTCGGCGACCGCGCGGTCGGCCGCGGCCAGGATCCCGTTGCCGACGGCGGTGCCCATCGACCCGCCCATGAACTGGAACTCGAACGCCGCCACCACCGCGGGCGCGCCGCCCAGCGTGCCGGCGGCGACGGCGATCGCGTCATCGCCGCCGGTCGCGCTGCGGTTATCGCGCAGACGCTCGGAATAGCGCTTGCGGTCGCGGAACCTGAGCGGGTCGGCCGCGCCGGGCGGGATCTCGATCCTCTCCCAGCTTTCGGGGTCGAGGATCGCCTCGATGCGCTTGCCGGCATCCAGCCGCATGTGGTGACCGCAATGGGAGCAGACATGCAAGGCGGCTTCGAGCTCGCGGTGGAAAATCATCTGCTCGCATTGCGGGCATTTCGCCCAGAGGTGGTCGGGGATCTCCTGACTCTTGCCAACCAGGGCCCGGATCTTCGGGGGGATGTTGGTGAGCCAGCTCATCCATCCGCTCCTTCGGCATCGGGCGGGCGGCGGTTTCGCACCCCGCCCGCCAGTTCCCGGATCAGCGCCTCGACGCCCGGAATCGTCCCGCTCCCGGCCCGCCCGTCGGTCAGGCTCGAGGCGATCCGCTGCACGATCGCCGAGCCGACCACCACCGCATCGGCAACCGACGCGATCTCCGCCGCCTGGCCGGCGTCGCGCACGCCGAACCCGACCGCTACCGGAAGATCGGTCGCCTTGCGGATCCTTTCAAGCCCGGCCGCGACGTCTCGCGTCATCGCCGACTTGGTGCCGGTGATGCCGGTCACCGAGACGTAGTAAACGAACCCGTGGCCATCGGCCAGGATCCGTCGAAGCCTGGCATCGCCGGTCGTCGGCGCCACCAGGCGGATCAAAGCGAGCCCCGCAGCTTCCGCGGGCAGGCGCAGCTCCTCGTCCTCCTCCGGCGGCAGATCGACCACGATCAGCCCGTCTACCCCGGCGCTGCGGGCATCGGCGGCGAACGCCTCGGCGCCGTAGCGGTAGATCGGGTTGAAATAGCCCATCAGGACGAGCGGTGTCTCGGTGTCGGCGGCGCGAAACGCCGATACCATGGCCAGCGTGTCGGCCATCGTCTGGCCCGCGCGCAACGCCCGTTCCCCGGCGGCCTGGATCGACGGGCCGTCGGCCATGGGATCGCTGAACGGCATGCCGAGCTCGATCAAATCGGCGCCGAGCCCGGGCAGCCGGGCGAGAATCCGCGACGAAATCCCGCGGTCCGGGTCGCCCGCGGTGAGGAACGGGATGAATGCCGCCCGGCCCTCCCCGGCGAGCGCCCTGAAGCGCCGGGCGATGCGTTCGCGCCCGCCGGTCACAGCTCGATCCCCAGCGCCTCGGCGACGGTAAAGACGTCCTTGTCGCCGCGGCCGCACATATTCATCACCAGCAGGTGATCCGACGGCAGGCCGCCGGCGATGCGCATCACATGCGCGAGCGCATGGCTCGGCTCCAGCGCCGGCAGGATGCCCTCGAGCCGGCAGCAGAGCTGGAAGGCTTCGAGGGCCTCTTCGTCGGTGACCGAGACATAGCGCACCCGCCCGACATCGTGCAGCCAGGCATGTTCCGGCCCCACCCCCGGGTAGTCGAGCCCCGCCGAGATCGAATGCGCCTCCTGGATCTGGCCGTCGTCGTCCTGCAGGAGATAGGTCCGGTTGCCGTGCAGCACCCCCGGCGCGCCGGCGGTGAGCGAGGCGGCATGGCGCGGCGTGTCGATGCCTTCGCCGGCGGCTTCGACGGCGTGAATATCGATCCCGGGGTCGTCGAGAAAGGGGTGGAAGAGCCCCATCGCGTTGGACCCGCCGCCGATGCAGGCGACCAGGGTGTCGGGAAGCCGGCCCTCGGCGGCGAGGATCTGGCTGCGCACCTCCACTCCGATCACCGACTGGAAATCGCGGACCATCGCCGGGTAGGGGTGCGGCCCGGCGACCGTGCCGATGACGTAGAACGTGTCCTCGACATTGGCCACCCAGTCGCGCAGCGTCTCGTTCATCGCGTCCTTCAGGGTGCGGCTGCCCGACGTCACCGGCACCACCTCGGCGCCGAGCAGCTTCATGCGGAACACGTTGGGCGCCTGGCGCGCGATATCGGTCTCGCCCATATAGACGACGCAGGGCAGGTCGAAGAGGGCGCACACCGTGGCCGTGGCGACGCCGTGCTGGCCGGCGCCGGTCTCGGCGATGATGCGGGTCTTGCCCATGCGGCGGGCGAGCAGGATCTGCCCGACCGTGTTGTTGATCTTGTGGGCGCCGGTGTGGTTGAGCTCGTCGCGCTTGAAATAGATCTTGGCGCCGCCCAGATGGCCGGTCAGGCGCTCGGCGAAGTAAAGCGGGCTCGGGCGCCCGACATAGTGTTCGAGATAGTAGCGGAGCTCGGCCTCGAAAGACGGGTCCTGCTGCGCCGCGCGCCAGGCGCGCTCGACCTCCAGGATCAGCGGCATCAGGGTCTCGGCGACATAGCGTCCGCCGTACAGACCGAAACGGCCCTCGGAATCGGGTCCGGCGCGATAGGAGTTGGGTTCCGCCATGATCTCTCCGCCCTGCGCCTCAGGCGCCCGCCGCCGCGGCGACAAACGCTGCGATCCGGGAGGCGTCCTTGACGCCGGGCGCGGTCTCGACGCCGGAAGATACATCAACGCCCGGCGCGCCGCTCGTCTGGATCGCCGTGGCCACGGTCTCGGGAGTAAGCCCGCCCGAGAGCATCCACGGGCAGGGCCACGACCGGCCGGCCAGCATGCGCCAGTCGAAGCTCAGCGCGTTGCCTCCGGGCATGAACCGTCCCTCGGTCGACGGTGCCTTGGCGTCGAACAGCAGGCGGTCGGCGATCCCGTCATAGCGCATCGCGGCGTCGATATCCGCCGGTTCCGCGACCTTGATCGCCTTCATGACCGGCTTGCCGGTGCGCCGCTTGATCGAGGCTATGCGCTCGGGGTCCTCGTTGCCGTGGAGCTGCAGCAGGTCGAGCCGGGCGACGGAAAGCACGCGGTCCAGCGCCTCGTCCGAGGGGTCGACGAACAACCCGACCACGGTCACCCCGGCCGGCGCGGCGGCGGACAGCGCGGCGGCCTCCCCGGCGGAAACATTGCGCGGCGAGCGCGGGAAGAACACCAGCCCGACATCGCTGGCGCCTTCGGCGACCGCGGCCTCGAGGATGCCGAGCGTGCTGATGCCGCAGATTTTTATCCTGACCGTCATTGCGCACATCCTTGCGATGCGCGCGCATATACACCGGGGACAGCTTTTGGGGAACGCATGGCGGAAACCTATCCCGCTCCGCCGCCGGATTTCAGCCGGATCCTGGGCAGCCGCGCGCGCCGCGGCCGAGGCCCCTCCGCGGCGGCCGCGGCGGCAGCGTCCTCGCCCTCCCGCGCCGCCTCGACCAAAGTGAGCCTGCGCTCCAGCGCGGTCGCCTCGCGCCTGCCGGCGCGCGCGCGCCGGCGCCACTTGCCGTCCGAAAGCCATTGGGCGGAGCCGCCGATCGCCATGCCCGCGGCCAGCGCGCCGAGCACCGCGATATAGACCGGAAGATCGATCTCCAGCGGCAGCGGCCACAGGTTGAGCGTCAAGACATGCCGGTTGGCGACGGCGAAAATGACGAAGACCGCCGCGACGGGAATGAACATCAGCCTGTAGAACAGCTTCATCGGCGGTCTCGCCCCCGACCGGTGCCGACGCCGCGCCGGATGCGCGGCCGATCGGATCGCAAGTGGCCGGAGCGCCGGCGCCGCGGCTCAGGACTCTCCGTTCAGCCGGTCGCGCAGGTCCTTGCCGGCCTTGAAGAAAGGCACGTATTTCTTCTCGACATTGACCGATTTGCCGGTGCGCGGGTTGCGGCCGACGCGTTCCGCGCGCTCCTTGATCGAAAAAGCGCCGAACCCGCGCAACTCGACCCGGCCGCCGCGATGCAGCGCGGCGGAAATCTCGTCGAATATGGTGGAAACGATGCGCTCTACGTCGCGCCGGAATAAATTCGGATTCTGGTCAGCGAGACGCTGGATCAACTCGGACTTTGTCATCCGCGATCGTTCCCGGCTCCTTTCGCCTCTTCCGGCCTTCGATCATCCCCTGGCGATCGTCCCCTGGGAAGGGCGGCCGGAGGCCATCGTCAAGAGCCGTCAGCGGATTTCAGCGTGCCAGACCGAAACCAGACCGTCAAGCGTAAGTCGTTCAGAGAAAATCGTTCTTTCGCCCAGCGCCGCCGCCCGGTCGAGCAGTTTTGCGAGCCCGCCGCCGCCGCCGACATCGCGAATCGGCAAGCCTTCCGCGATCCCCTTCTCGGTTTCGAGCCAGGCGACCGCCTCGCTTTCGCCACCGATGAGGTCGACCAGATTCGCTTGCAGCGCCTGCCTCCCGGTAAGCACGCGGCCATCGCCGATCTTTTCCAGCGCCGCGGCGTCGATCTGGCGCCGCTCGGCGACGAGTTCGAGGAACATCGCGTGGCTGTCGGCGATCAGCGCCTGCAACACCTCCCGGCCGTCGTCGGTCAGCTTCTCGAAACCCGACGGCATCGCCTTGAGCGGGCCGCTGCGGATCGTCTCGGCGCCGATGCCGAGCATTTCGAGAAGGCCTGAAATCTCCGTCGTCTGCATCACCACCCCGATCGAGCCGGTGATGGTGCTGCGCCGCGCGACGAGCCGGTCCGCCGCGATCGCCGCCATGTATCCGGCGGACGTCGCGACCCCGCCGAGGACGGCGACGACCGGCTTCTTGCGGGCGACGGCGCGAAGCGAACGGTATAGCGCCTCGCCGCCGGCCAGGGTGCCGCCCGGGCTGTTGATCCGGACGATCAGCGCTCGCGCGGCTTCGTCGTCGGCGATTGCGGCGAGGGTGCGGTGCCGGCGATCGTCGTCGGTGATCAGGCCCTGGACGGTGTGGCGGGCGATATAGTCGCGCTCGCCCAGTTCGGCGAAGCGACCGAAGGCGGCGAGCCCGGCAAGCAGGACGGCGAGCACCCCGATCCCGCGCCAGAACGACAGCCGCCGCTTCAGACGGCGACGATCGATCAGGTAGTCCGCATCGAGCGCCATGCCGGATTCAGCGGCCGCTTCCGGCCTCAGCCGTCCTTGTCCGCCTCCGCCACTGCCTCATCCGCGGCTGCCTCCGCGTCGGGAGCCGGAGCCTCCTCGGCCGCAGCCTCCCCGGCCGGAGCGTCCCCGGCCGCAGCCTCCTCGGCCGGAGCGTCCTCGGCCGGAGCGTCCTCAGCCGCAGCCTCCTCGGCCGCAGCCTCCTCGGCCGGCGCGTCGTCCCCGCCGGTCGGGGTGGAGGCCTCCCGCTGGGCGCGCTCGCGGTTGGCGCGGTTGATCGCCGCACCGAGGATGTCGCCGAGGCTGGCGCCGGAATCGGACGAGCCGAATTCGGCCATCGCCTGCTTCTCCTCGGCCACCTCCAGCGCCTTGACCGACAAAGCAAGCTTGCGGTCCCGGCGGTCGATGCTGGTGACGCGGGCGTCGAGCCTGTCGCCCGCCGCGAAGCGGTCGGGACGCTGATCGGTGCGGTCGCGCGAAAGCTCCGCCCGGCGGATGAACCCGGGCAATCCGCCCGCCACCGTGACCTCGAGCCCGTTGTCGACGACCTGGGCGACGGTGCAGGTCAGGATGTCGCCCCGCTTGATGTTCTCGATCGCAACCTCGAACTGGTCTTCCTCGAGCTGCTTGATCCCGAGCGAGATACGCTCCCTCTCCGGATCGACATCGAGCACCTTCGCCTTGACCAGGTCGCCCTTCTTGTAGTCGCGCAGCGCTTCTTCGCCCGGGCGCGCCCAGTCGATATCCGACAAATGGACCATCCCGTCGATCTCGCTGTCGAGGCCGACGAACAGGCCGAACTCGGTGATGTTCTTCACCTCGCCGTCGATCACGGACCCCACCGGATGGAGGTCGAGGAACTGGTCCCACGGGTTCTCGCGGCACTGCTTGATTCCGAGCGAAACCCGGCGCTTGTTGGGGTCGACCTCCAGCACCATCACCTCGACCTCCTGGCTGGTCGAGACGATCTTCCCGGGATGGACGTTCTTCTTGGTCCAGCTCATCTCGGAGACGTGGACCAGCCCCTCGACGCCGGGTTCGAGCTCGACGAAGGCGCCGTAATCGGTGATGTTGCTGACCCGGCCGGTGAATTTGACGCCGATCGGGTATTTGTGCTCGACGCCGTCCCAGGGATCGGCCTCGAGCTGCTTCATGCCGAGCGAAATGCGCTGGGTCTCCGGGTTGTAGCGGATGACCTGCACCCGCACGGTCTGGCCGATGCTGAGCGCGTCGCTCGGATGGTTGATGCGCCGCCAGGCAATATCGGTGACATGCAGCAGCCCGTCGACCCCGCCGAGGTCGACGAAGGCGCCGTAATCGGTGATGTTCTTGACGATCCCTTCGAGGATCTGGCGCTCCTTGAGATTGGCGAGCAGCTCGTTGCGGGCCTCGGCGCGGGATTCCTCCAGCACCGCCCGGCGCGAAACCACGATATTGCCGCGGCGCCGGTCCATCTTGAGGATCTGGAACGGCTGCGGGGTGCCCATCAGCGGCGACACGTCGCGCACCGGGCGGACATCGACCTGGCTGCCCGGCAGAAACGCAACCGCGCCCGAAAGGTCCACGGTGAAGCCGCCCTTGACGCGGCCGAAGATGGTGCCGCTCACCCGCTCGGCCGCGTTGAACGCCTTCTCCAGCAGGGTCCATGCCTCTTCCCGACGCGCCCGTTCGCGCGACAGCACCGCCTCGCCGTTGCGGTCCTCCATGCGCTCCAGATACACGTCGACCGAGTCTCCGACCTTGAGCTCCGGCTCGCGGCCGGGCGCCGCGAATTCCTTGAGCGCGACCCGGCCCTCGGATTTCAGCCCGACATCGACCAGCGCCGAGTCGTTCTCGATACTGATGACGGTTCCCTTCACCACCGATCCTTCGGTGGGCTCGCCTTCGGCGAAGCTCTCCTCGAGCATGTTTGCAAAATTCTCTCCCGCGATCAGTGCGGGGGACATCTCCGCCGGGTGTTCGGCGACTGCTTCATTCGACATCGGCGTTCCTGCCTGGCCTCTGTTCAATTGTTTCTCGGGCCCGAAACCGGCACCGTCCGGAAAACCATGCGCGCGGCAGGTTTCCCGGGCGACACTACTTTCGGATCGTCGTCCGCGCGGTGAAGTGCGCCAGCGCCTCGCGGAATACCTCGTCCGCATCCATGGTCGAAGTGTCGATCACGAAGGCGTCTTCGGCGGGCGCCAGCGGCGCCGCGGCACGACCCCGATCCCGGGCGTCGCGCGCTTCCATATCACGCAGAACCTCCGAATATATACCCTTTGCGCCCCGTTCCAACAACTCCCGTAGGCGCCGATGCGCGCGCACCTCCACGGGCGCATCGAGGAAGATCTTCACCGCCGCGTCCGGACAGACGACGGTGCCGATGTCGCGCCCGTCCAGCACCGCCCCCGGCGCGTGGCCCGGCGGGGCGGCGGCGAAGCCGCGCTGGAAGTCGAGCAGCGCCGCGCGCACCGCCGCATCCGCGGCGACGACGCTCGCCGCCGCGGTCACCGTCTCGTCCCGCAGCCCTTCGCCGCGAAGATCCGCGGCCGTCAAATCCTGCGCCGCACGGACCGCGGCGGCGCTGTCCGCCGGATCGGCGCCGGCATCGATCGCCCGCCTGGCGGCGGCCCGGTAGAGCAGGCCGGTGTCGAGATGGGCGAAGCCGAGCCGCGCCGCGAGGCGCCGCGCGACCGTACCCTTGCCGCTTGCCGCCGGCCCGTCGACGGCGACCACGACCGGCGCGTCAGCCACCGGGCTCGTCCACCGCCGCGATCGCCGCCCCGAGCCCGTTCATCGCCGCCGCGAAACCGGGAAAGCTCGTGTCGATGGTCTCGCTTCCGGCCACCTCGATCGGGCGTTCGCAGGCGAGGCCCAGAACCAGGAACGCCATCGCGATCCGGTGGTCGTGCCCGGCATCGACGAGCGCGCCGCCGGCCGGGCGCCCGGAAACCCCCTCGACGATCAGGGTGTCGCCGGCGATCGCGGCGGCGACGCCGGCCGCCCGCAGCCCGCCGGCGATCGCCGCGAGCCGGTCGCTCTCCTTGACCCGCAGCTCGCCGAGCCCGTGCATCCGCGTCGTGCCCTCGGCGAAGGCGGCGGCGACGGCGAGGATCGGGTATTCGTCGATCATCCGCGGCGCCCGCTCGGCCGGCACCTCGATCGCCCTGAGCCGGCCCGGCCCCGGGTGAGAGAAAACCAGGCTGCCCACCGGCTCGCCGCCCGCCGCCGCTGTGTGCGCGACCGCAATGTCGGCGCCCATCTCGTCGAGACAGTCGAACAGCCCGGTGCGCGTCGGGTTGAGGCCGACGCCCGGGATCTCCACCTGCGAGCCCGGCACCAGCAGGGCGGCGACGCCGGGAAACGCCGCCGAGGACGGGTCGCCCGGGACCGACACCGCACGGCCCCCGATCTCCGGCTGGCCGCGCAGCGTGATCGCGCGGCGGCCGTCCGCGTCGGAAATCGCGATATCGACGCCGAAATGACCCAGCATCAGCTCGCTGTGGTCGCGCGTCGGGCGCGTCTCGACGACCGTGGTCTCGCCCGGCGTGTTGAGCGCGGCAAGGAGGATCGCCGATTTGACCTGGGCCGAGGCGACCGGCAGCGCGTATTCGATCGGCACCGCGTCCCGGGCGCCGGTCACCATGAGCGGCAGCAAATCGCCTTCGCGCGCCGAGATCGCCGCTCCCATCCGGCGCAGCGGTTCCGCGACCCGGCCCATCGGCCGGGATCTCAGCGAGGCGTCGCCGGTCAGGAACGCGGTGACCGGATGCGTGCCGAGGACGCCGAGCAGAAGCCTCGCCGCCGTCCCCGAATTGCCCAGATCGAGGACCGTGTCGGGCTCCGCCAGCCCGCCGATGCCGGTGCCGTGAACCGACCAGCCGCCGGGTCCGATGCGCTCCACCGAGGCGCCGAGCGCGCGCAGCGCCGCCGCCGTGGCGAGGACGTCCTCGCCTTCCAGCAGCCCGTCGATCCTCGACTCGCCGACGGCGAGCGCGCTCACGATCAGGGCGCGGTGGGAGATCGACTTGTCGCCTGGGACCCGCAGAGTGCCGGAAAGCCCCGCGGCGGATCCCGAGTCCAGAATCGCCATCGTCACATGGGGTTGAATTCGATCGGGTTGACTTAGCATAGCGCCCGCCGGCGCCGCCAGAGGCGCCCGCCGCGCGGCAACCGGCCGCCGGGGGAGAGCGCAACTTGGCTTTGACAGAACGCGCCGTTCGTGGCAATGGCTCCTTCGTTTCGTTTTCGACGGAGGACGATGTGGCGAAGCCCGAATGGGGATTGAAGCGGACCTGCCGCGATTGCGGGAAACGGTTTTACGATTTTCACCGCGTTCCGATCGTCTGCCCCGGCTGCCAGGCGGTGTTCGATCCGCTGGCGATGCTGAGGCCGCGCCGCGGCCGCGCGACCGCGGCGGCGGCGCCGGCCGCCAGGGCGGTGGAGGCGGTTTCCGAGCAAGAAGTGCCCGGGACCGGGAATGACGGGGAAGAGGCGGCCCTTGTCGACGTCGAGGATGACGATATCGACAGCGACGACGATGACGGTATGATCAAGGGCGTTTCCGATCTGGGCGGCGACGACATTCCGGACGTCATCGCCGACAATGATGACTGAAGCCGCCCGCCGACGGTCGATCCGGCAGTCGATCCGGCGGTCGATCCGGCGGTCGATAATGGGGCCATAGCTCAGTTGGGAGAGCGCTTGAATGGCATTCAAGAGGTCGGGGGTTCGACTCCCCCTGGCTCCACCAATACGGGGGCCCGGCCGGAAGCGGCCGGGCCCCCTGCGCGTCTGCGGTGTGCAATGCGGCAATGAGGTGCGGGGACGTGCGGGGACGGGCGGGGCCCGCCCCGGTCTCCCCGGGGCTCAGCCCAGCGCGTAAGGAACCTGGTTCGGGCCCGCGATCCGCTCGCCGTCGGCGCTGTTCTCGTAGCCCTTCTGCTCGAACGTGCCGGTGCGCTGGCTGCGGACGATGACGGCGATGGTCTTGCGATCGCCCGCATATTCCGAATGGATCTCGTGCGGCGGGACGATGTCGACATCGCCGGGGCCGCATTCGATCGACGTCGCCGCCTCGAGTCGCCTGGTGCCGTCCTCGTCCGTCACCACGCCGAAACGGGCGATCCGCTCGCACCCTTCGAGCAGGCCGTAGACCGTCCAGGACGGGCCATGATCGTGGATCATCGCCCGCCCTCCCGGCCGCTTGATCAGACCGTTGAGCGCGAACCCGTAATCGGGATCCTCGTAAAACAGCAGGTTGTCGACCTTCTTGCCGTCGAAGCCGCCGACCGGCCAGCCTTGGGCGTGCGCCTTGAGCGCCGGATCGTCCAGCAGCGCGCTCAGCAATTCGCCGCAGCGCCGCCAGCGCGCCTCTCCTTCGAGCCCCTCCGCGCAGGTCGCGCGCAAAGCGGCCACGAATTCCTCGACCGCGGGCAGCATTCTGGTCCGTTCCATCGCGCGTCTCCCGGCTTTTGCCAACGATAGCGCCCGCCGATTCCCCGGTCAAAGCCGCGCGTTGCCAACCGGGGGGCCGGTGCGTAATGTTCGTTAGATGGCTAAGGGTCGCAGCCCCTCGCCGGACCCACCGCGCCATGCATGATAAACGACGACGAAATGGACGAGGAGCGACAGTGTCTGACGACAACATGGAATCGATAACGCTGCAGGGGATCGAGCTGCCTTATGTGCGCCGCGGCAGCGGACAAACGCTGCTCATGCTCCATGGCGGCGGCGGGCCGGTCGCGCCGATGCCCTTCGCGGCCAGGCTGACGGAGAAATTCGACGTCGTGGCCCCGATCCATCCCGGTTTCGCGGGCACCCGGATCCCCGATCACTTCGACGACATCCACGACCTGAAGTTCCTGTACCTCGATTTCATCGACGCGCTCGACCTCCAGGACGCCGTCTTGATGGGGTTCTCGATGGGCGGCTGGACGGCGGCCGAGCTCGCGGTGATGACGACGGCCCGCTTCTCGAAGCTGGTGCTCGTCGATTCCGTCGGGATCAAGCCCGGCGACCGCGACACCAGGGACGTCGCCGACGTGTTCGCGCTGCACCCGGCGGAGCTTCTCAAGATCACCTGGCACGACACCTCCAAGGCGCCCAATGTCGCGGAGATGGACGAGCAGGCCCTCGCCGCGATGGCCGGCAACCGGATCGCGCTCGCCCTCTACACCTTCGATCCCTACATGCACAACCCGAAGCTTCCCGGGCGCCTGCACCGGATCGACATCCCGACCCTCTTGATCTGGGGCGAGAGCGACGGCCTCGTCACCCCCGCATACGGCGCCGCCTTCCGCGACATGATTCCCGGCGCCCGGATGGCGGTGATCCCGGAGGCCGGGCACGCTCCGCAGGCCGAGCAGCCCGAGGCCTTCCTGTCCGAACTTCTCGCCTTCGCGTCCTAATCGAGGAGCCCCACGTTGAAGACCTGGTTCTTTACCGAAGACGCCTACCCGTATCTGCCCGATGAGGACAGCTACGAGTCGATTCGCGTCAACCTGCCCAACAAGCACTACGACCCCGAAATCGGCGCCGACCTCTATCACCGCTATCTCGACATGTGGAGCGCGGCCGACGAGATCGGCCTCGAGATCATGCTCAACGAGCACCACCAGACCGCCACCTGCGTGGTGCCCGCGGCGCCGCTGATGCTGTCGATCCTGGCGCGCGAGACCAAGCGCGCGCGGCTCCTCATCCTCGGCAACCCGATCGGCAACCGGAACACCCCGGTTCGCGTCGCCGAGGAGATGGCGATGGTCGACGTGCTCTCTCGCGGCCGGCTCGAATGCGGCTTCGTCCGCGGCGTGCCCTATGAATCCGCCCCGGCCAACGTGATCGCGTTTCGCGGCACCGAACGGCTGTGGGAGGCGCATGACCTGATCGTCAAGGCCTGGACCAACCATGAGGGTCCGTTCAACTTCGAGGGCCGCTTCTATCACATGCGCCAGGTCAATATCTGGCCGCGCCCCTACCAGCAGCCCCACCCGCCGGTCTGGGTGACGATCGGCAGCGGCGGCAGCGGCGTGCAGGTGTCGCGGCACAAGCATGTCGGCGCGGTTTTCCTCGCCGGCTATAACGGGATCCGGCCGATTTTCGACGGCTACCGCGGCGGCTATCGCGAGGCCCATGGCGAGGAGGCCCCGCTCGACCGGCTCGCCTATTGCGCGCTGATCTATGTCGGCGAGAACGAGAGCCGGGCCCGCGAGGGGGCGGAAAAGATCCTCTGGTACATGACCTCGAACAAGGTCGCGGCGCAGTGGAACAACCCGCCGGGCTACCACCCGCCGCATGTCGCCGCGATGATCATGAAGGGTACGCGCGGCGGCGCCGGCGTCCCGCTCAACCCCGAGCTCGACGACCAGATGGCGCGCGGCAATGTCTTCGCCGGCACTCCCGACCAGGTCTATGAGCAGATCAAGGCGTTCTGGGAGTATTCCGGCGGCTTCGGCCACCTGCTGATGATGGGCCAGGCCGGGTTCCTGAGCTACGGCGATACGCTGAGCTCGATGCAGCTGTTCAACGACGAGGTCTATCCCAGGCTGCGCGAGCTCACGGCATCCTACGACGCCGACCGCATGGCGCATCTGCGCGCCTCGCTTCCCCAGGTCGAGGCAACCTCGCTCGGCGAGCTCGGCCTCGCCTTCGCCCGGTAGCGCCGATGGCGGAGATCGCCAGCAAGTACATCGACGTCGACGGTATCCGCACCCACTATCTCGAAGCCGGGGCCGGGCCGACGGTGGTCCTGCTGCATTCGGGCGAGTATGGCGGGGCGGCGGAAATAAGCTGGCAGTACACCATCCCGGCGCTGGCGCCGGAGTTTCATGTGGTCGCGCCGGACTGGCTCGGCTTCGGGCGCACCGACAAGCTGTTCGACTTCGCCGATGCGCGCAGCCGCGTCTACCGCCATATGCAGCGATTCGTCGAGCTCATGGGGATCGACGCGGCCGATTTCATCGGCAATTCGATGGGCGGGAGCAATCTTGCGCGGATCGCCGCGACCGAGCCCGACATCCTGCCGCTGCGCTCGATCGTGCTGTGCAGCGGCGGCGGGTTCACGCCGGAGACCGAGGAACGCAAGACCCTGCTAGCCTATGACGGCAGCGCCGACGCGATGCGGGCGCTGGTCAAGGCGATGCTGCACGATCCCAAATGGGGCGACGACGACGCCCATATCGCCCGACGCCAGGAGTTCGCGCTGATGAAGGGCGCCTGGGAGTGCCAGTCGGCGCCGCGCTTGCGGCCGCCGGCGGTGCAGCAGCCAGGCTCCGGGTTCGGCACCCCCGACGCGACGCCCTATGAGAATATCGCCGTGCCCACGTTGATCGTCGCCGGCGCCAACGACCCGCTGCGCGAGCCCGGCTATGCCCCGAAACTCGCCGCGCGCATCGACGGGGCGGAGGTGTCGGTCTACGAGAATTGCGGCCACTGCCCCAATATCGAGCATGCCGGGCGGTTCAACGCCGCGGTGCTCGATTTCCTGCGCCGGGTCAACGCCGGCTGACCGGCCGGCGCCGGGTCACCAGGCGGCGACCGCCCCGTTGCTGCGCGGGTCGGTCGCCCCGGAGAGGCGCCCGTCGGGGTAGCGGATAACCACCCCCGCATGCCCCATCACGTCGCTATGGGCGGGAACCGTCTCGACCTCGTGCCCGGCGGCGGCGAGCGCATCGACCACGTCCCGCCGGAAGCCTTTTTCCAGCCTCAGCGATGTCGTTTCCTCGCCCCATGCGCGCCCGAGCAGCCAGCGCGGCGCGCCGATCGCCGCCTGCGGGTCGATGCCGAAGGTCACGATGCGGCTGTAGAGCGCGGCCTGGGTCTGCGGCTGGCCCTCGCCGCCCATCGTCCCGAAGGCCATTACCCGCCCG
Organism: Alphaproteobacteria bacterium; assembly: GCA_965205995.1. Classification (GTDB taxonomy): domain Bacteria; phylum Pseudomonadota; class Alphaproteobacteria; order MPNO01; family MPNO01; genus MPNO01. The sequence continues at coordinate 4,067,365 of OZ242200.1, forward strand.
TCGGCCAGCCGCGCCAGCGGCGGGTTGAGGGTGTGGAACGGCTTGCGGCCGGGCGCCAGCCGGTTCGGCCCGCCATCGGCGAGCCGCATGCCGGAGCCCCGGTTCTGCCAGACCAGCCCGGTCTCGGGCAGCACCAGCCCCGAGCCGAACTCCCAGTAAAGGCTCTGGATGAAGCTGACCGCCCGGCCGGCGCCGTCGACCGCGCCCATCCAGATCGTGTCGCCGTCCGGCCCCGCCTGCGGCCATGGGGCGGCGGTCTCGCGGTCGATGCCGCGCGCCGTCTCGTCGAGCGTCCGGGGCGCGAGCCAGTCGGCGGCGTCGACCTCCATCGTCTCCGGGTCGCCGAGATACCGATCGCGCAGCAGGAAGGCGCGCTTGGTCGCCTCGACCACGGCGTGGACATGGGTGAAGCCGTCGGGCTCCTCGTCTTCCAGGCCCAGCCGGTCGATCAGCCCGAGGATCATCAGCGCGGACACGCCCTGGGTCGGCGGCGGCATGTTGTAGACCGTGCCCGAGGCGAGATCGACCGAGAGCGGGGTGCGGCGCTGCGCCCGGTGGCGGGCGAGGTCGTCGGCGCCCACCGGCGCGCCGAACCGGTCGAGGTCGTCGGCGATCCGCCGTGCGAGCGCGCCGCGGTAAAAATCGTCGAGCCCGTCGCGCGCGAGGCAGCGCAGGGTCCCGGCGAGCGCCGGATTGCGGAACGGGCTGCCGGCCGCAGGCGCCGCGCCGTCGATCAGGAACGTCGCAGCGAAGCCCGGGACCGGCGCGAGTTCCGCCGTCTTCAGCGCCGTGGTCGCGGCCTGGTTGTCGCTCGCCGGGAACCCGGCATCGGCGAGCCAAGCGGCGTCTTCGAGCAACCGGGCGAGCGGCATCCGCCCGCCCCATTCGGCGGCGATGGCGAGCGCCGCCTGCCACCCCGACACGGTGCCGGCGACCGTGTTGGCGGCGAGCGGCCCGCGCGCCGGAAGCGCCGCCGACCCGCCATAGAGCACCGGCGTCGCCGCCGCGCCGGTCGCGCCGCAGGCGTCGATCCCCACCGGCTCGGCTCCCGGGGCGGCGATCAGCCAGAAACCGTCGCCGCCGAGCCCGTTCATGTGCGGGTAGACCACCGCGATGGCCGCGGCGGCGGCAACCATCGCCTCGATCGCGTTGCCGCCCTCGCGCAATACCGCGAGCCCGGCCGAGGCGGCGAGCCCGTGCGGCGCGGCGATCATCCCGCGCACCCCGTCCGCGGCTCTCAGCATGCGCCTGCTCCGGCCCGGGAACGATCGCCCTGGGCGAGATGAATCTCGGCGGTCGGGTTGATCCCGTCCGTCCAGCTCGGGTGCCGCTCGAACAGGAGCGGGTCGTGGCCCGGGACGATGCGCTCCAGCTCGCCCCCGACCGTCGCGCGGATGCGGCGGTAGCAGTCGATCAGGTTCCACGCATCGCCCTGGATATAGGCGGGCGGCCACATGCGCTCGACATTGGCGTACCAGTAGACGCAGTCGCCGGCGACGACGTAAGGCCCCGACCGGGTCGCGACTTCGAGCCATTGCGAGCCGAAAGTGTGCGAATCGCGCGCGAGATGCGCGACCACGCCGGGCAGGACTTCGCCGTCGCCGTCCTGGAATTCGACCCGCCCGTCGGCGATCAGCGCGTCGAGCACCGCGAAGTCGCCGGGGTTGATCGACGACAGCGGCCACTTGCGGTTGTCCGATCCGAGACCGTCGGGCATCGTGAAAACCCGTTTCCAGCCGTCGTATTCCGCGCGCTGGACATGGAAGCGGGCGTTGGGGAAGCGGTCGAGATTGCCGGCGTGGTCGAAATGGAGGTGGGTGAGAACGACGTCCTCCACGTCCTCCGGCGCGAACCCGATCTTGGCCAGCGTGGTCTCCGGGTGCTCGACCCCCTCATAGGCCTTGCCGCTCGGCGACCAGCCTCCCTTCATCCCGGTGTCGACCAGCGCGAGCCGCCGTTCTGCGCCCTCCTTCCCGCCGTGGAGGGCGGTGTAGACCATCGGGTTGCGCACCGTTCCCCGGTTGCTCTCCACCAGCGTGCCGCCGAAGAAATCCCGCGGCATGTTGGAGCGCGTATAGGCGAAGGCCCAGATCGAGTAGTCGGTCGGCATCCGGGCCGGCCGGGTCAGCCGGCTTCCGCGTCCGGCAGCATGCTGCGGGCGTAGGTCCGGGCGGCGTCGCTGTCGTTGTGGTTATAGGCGCCGCCGTGGAAGAAGCGGCTCACCTGCGGCAGGAAATAGGGGTGAACGCCGAGCGCCGCGAGCTTGCGGATGTCGATCTTGCGGAACGCTTCCTTCTCGGTCTCGCTCAGCCCGTACTCCTCGAACACGGCCTCCATGTCCTGGCGGAAGCGGCCGAACAGCCGCATGTCGCGGCGGACCTCGAAGATCATGCGGTTCGACGGCAATGTTCGGTCGACATCGGCGATCGGCATGGCGGCCTCTCCTGACGGGGCGGACGCCCAAGCAAACCACGCTCGGGGCGGGGCCGCAACGGTTCAGCCGCGGCTGCAGGCGCCGCCGCCGAGGACGCAGAACCGGGCGCAGTGGGGATGGTTGAGCTTCACCTCGCCGACCGACTCCGCGAGGCTCCGGCCGAGGTCGAACCGGGTGTCGTAGGGCAGCAGCGTGCAGGGGACCACGCTTGCCGGCTCGCCCCTGCGCTTGACCACCATGCGCTGGCTCGCGCACATCATCGCATCGGGCGCGACGTCGAGAATGCCCCAGCACGCCTCGGTGATCTCCGGGACGTCGACGGTCTCGTCCATCTCCGGCAGCAGGGTCAGCATGACCGGATCCTCGGCGTCGAATTCGATCCCGTGCCCGGCGAACAGGCGGGCGAAGCCGGCCCGCAGCGACTCCTCGGGCTCGTCCCAGCAGGTGCGGCCGCAGACATGGACGCTGAATCCGTTTTCCACCAGCCAGCGGAAGCCGGCGATGGCGGGATTCCAGGACCGCTCGCCCCGCTCCAGCTCGTGGATCGCCTGCCCGTAATGGTCGAGCGAGACGCGGATGGTGAGCCGGTCGCCATGCGCCCGGTTGAGCCTGAGAAGATCCCCGGCGCATTTCATCATCGGGCGCATGGCATTGGTGAGCACCAGAACCGAGAACCCGCGATCGAGGCAGGTTTCGATGATCGGAGCGATGTCCGGGTTCATGAACGGCTCGCCCCCGGTAAGCCCGATTTCGCGCGTCGGCAGGCCGGTTTCCGCGATCTCGTCGAGGAAGCCCACGACGTCGGCCAACGGCAAATAGGCGAGGCGGTCGTTGGTCGGGCTCGATTCCATGTAGCAGTTGCGGCAGGTGAGGTTGCAGAGCGTGCCCGTGTTGAACCACAGGGTCTGGAGCGCACGCAGCGCGACAGACGCACGCCTCGCGCCGTCCGCGGTGACGTGCGGGTCGCGAAACTTGCCGCTGCCGGGTGCGGCGGCCTCGATCGGGGCAGGTTCTGCCGTCATGTCGCCGAGAACTCTTCCTGGTCCGGACCGGACCCTATAGCGGAGACTTGCCGCCCACCATAGCCAATATTCTATCGTTGTCCCGGCCGGCGGCGCGTCGGCGGGATCTTCAAATGATCGTGCGGGCGGATATGGCCACCGGCGCCCCAGCATACTATGTAGAGCACCAGCATTTGCGAAGCGGGGCGGGCGGCAGGAAAAGCCGCACCGCCCGATCGGACCAAGGGAGAAATGCATGACGCTGCGAATCAATGCGGAGGCCCCGAATTTCACCGCCGACACCACCCAGGGCAGGATCGATTTCCACGAGTGGATCGGCGACAGCTGGGCAATCCTGTTCTCCCACCCCAAGGACTTCACCCCGGTCTGCACGACCGAGCTGGGATACATGGCGGGGCTGGCGTCGACCTTCGCCGAGCGCAACACCAAGATCCTCGGGCTCAGCGTCGATCCCGTCGGCAACCACAAGAAGTGGTTCAAGGACATCGAGGAGACCCAGGGCCATGCGGTGACCTATCCGCTGGTCGGCGATCCCGAACTCAAGGTCGCGACGCTCTACGACATGCTGCCCGAGGGCGCGGGCGACACCTCCGAGGGCCGCACCGCGGCCGACAACGCGACCGTCCGGTCGGTCTTCGTGATCGGGCCCGACAAGAAGATCAAGGCGATGCTCACCTATCCGATGAGCACCGGGCGCAATTTCGACGAGGTGCTGCGCCTGCTCGATTCGATCCAGCTCACCGCCAGGCACGCGGTGGCGACGCCGGTCAACTGGAAGGACGGCGACGACTGCATCATCCTGCCGGCGGTGTCCGACGAGGAGGCGAAGAAGAGATTTCCCGGCGGCTGGGAAGCGCCGCGGCCCTATCTCCGCATCGTGCCGCAGCCGCGCTAGGACGCGTCCGCGCCCGGCAAGCGGGACGGGCCGAGACCGGGGGGTGGCCGAAGAAGCGCATATGCGGCGCGCGATCGCGCTCTCCGTCGGCATGATGCGGGCCAACCGGGGCGGCCCGTTCGGCGCGGTGATCGTCCGGGAGGGGGCGGTGATCGCCGAGGGCTTCAACAAGGTCACCTCGGACAACGACCCGACGGCCCATGCCGAGGTCACGGCGATCCGCGCCGCCTGCGCGGCGCTCGGCGCATTCTCGCTCGAAGGCTGCGACATCTACACCTCCTGCGAGCCCTGCCCGATGTGCCTCGCGGCGATCTACTGGGCGCGGATCGAGCGGATCTTCTACGCCAATACCCGCAAGGACGCCGCGCGCATCGGCTTCGACGACGATCACATCTACCGCGAGATCGCGCTTCCGCCCGACCGCCGCACGCTGCCGATGACCCGGATTCTGGCGGATGCGGCGGCGGAGGCGTTTCGCGAATGGGAAGAAAAGCCGGACAAGCTGCACTATTGACCGGGGGCCGCGCATGACTCTGACCAGGGCATCGCTCGCCGCGCGCATCGACCAGGCGCTCGGCCGCCGGCCGGCCGATCTGGTGGTCAAGAACGCCCGCATCCTCAACCTCGCGACCGGCGCGCTGGAGGAGGGCGACGTGGCGATCGCCGGCGAGATCATCGTCGGCACGCACGAAGCCTATGACGGCAAGGTGATCGTCGACGGGCGCGGCGCCGTGGTGGTGCCCGGCTTCATCGACACCCATGTCCATGTCGAGAGCAGCGTCGTCACCCCGGCGGAGTTCGACCGCTGCGTGCTGCCCAGGGGCACCACCACGGCGATCTGCGACCCGCACGAAATCGTCAACGTGCTGGGCGCCGAGGGGCTCGAATACTTCCTCGACTCGGCGGGCGATCTGGCGATGGACCTCAGGGTCCAGCTCTCCAGCTGCGTGCCCTCGACCTCTCTGGAGACCGCGGGCGCCCGGCTGGAGGCCGGCGATTTGCTGCGCTATCGCGGCCGCGAGCCGGTGATCGGCCTCGCCGAGTTCATGAGCTTCGGCGACATCTTCGCCCATGACGGCCCCACCCTCGACAAGCTCATCGCCTTCGAGGGCGCCCATATCGACGGCCACGCGCCGCTGCTCGGCGGCTACCGGCTCAACGCCTATGCCGCCTGCGGCATCCACAACTGCCACGAGAGCACCAATATCGACGAGGCCGCGGAAAAGCTGAAAAAGGGTTTCCAGGTGCTGATCCGCGACGGCAGCGCGTGCAAGGACGTGGCCACGCTGGCGCCGCTGCTGACGGATGCGAGCGCGCCCTTCATCGCGTTCTGCACCGACGACCGCAACCCGCTCGACATCGCCGAGGAAGGCCATCTCGACCACGTGATCCGTACCGCGATCGCCGCCGGCGCGCCGGTGGCGGCCGCCTACCGCTCGGCGACCTGGTCGGCCGCCAGGGGCTTCGGGCTCCGCGACCGCGGGATGGTGGCGCCGGGCTACCGCGCCGATCTCGTCCTGCTCGACGACCTGGCGACCTGCCGGGTGAGGAGCGTCATCCGCTCCGGCGCGCCGGTTACCGGCGCGTCGTTCCCCGGCCGGGCGGATGCGCGGAGGCCCGTCGGTTACAACTCGGTCAAGCTCGATCCGGTGGACGAGAGCGCGTTCGCGATCCCCTCCGGCGGCCCCACCGGCCCGGTGATCGGCCTGGTGCCGGGAACCGTGCTCACCGAGCATCTCACCCTCACCCTGCCCTATGCGAGGGGGCTTCGGGAGCGCGACCTCGGCGCCGACGTGCTCAAGGTCTGCGTCTTCTCGCGCCACGGCAAGAACCGCAATGTCGGGCGCGGCTTCGTCCAGGGTTTCGGGCTCAGGCGCGGCGCGCTCGCCTCCAGCGTCGGCCATGACAGCCACAACGTGATCACCGTCGGCTGCAGCGACGCCGACATGGCGGCGGCGGTCAACCGGCTGATCGAGATCCAGGGCGGCTTCGTCGCGGTCGCCGACGGCCAGGTCGTCGCCGAGCTGCCGCTGCCGGTGGCCGGGCTGATGAGCGACAAGCCCTTCGAGGAGGTGCGCGACGGGCTGCGCGCGCTGCGGAACGGGGTGAAGGCGCTCGGCTGTCCGCTCGACGAGCCGCTGCTACAGCTCGCCTTCCTGCCGCTCCCGGTGATCCCGCATCTCAAGATCACCGATCACGGGCTGGTCGATGTCGACCGGTTCGAGCTGATCGCGGCATAGGCCCCGGCCAGGCGTTCGGCGAGCGCCAGGGTCTCGCTTTCCAGCGCCGCCGGCGGCACGATGCGCCCGATGAGCCCCATCGCCGCGGCGGCGGCGGCATCGTAGGTGCGGCCTTCGAGGACCAGTTCGAGGGTCCGGGCGCGCCCGATGACGGCGAGCATGGCGGCGACGAAGCCGGTATCGAGGAACAGGCCGACGGTCCGCGGCGAGACCCGGAACGAAGCGTCCTCCGCCGCGATCCGGAGGTCGCAGCGGCAGGCGATATCGACCCCGCTGCCCATGCAGAAGCCGTCGATCATCGCGATCGTCGGCATCGGCAGGGCGCCGAGCCGGCCGGCCGCCCGTTCCGTCGCCTCGCTATAGGCCCGCGCCGATTCCGGGTCGCGGCGCTCCTCGGCGAAACGCGACATGTCGAGCCCGGTCGAGAAAGCGCGCCGGCCCGCGCCGCGGACGACGACGCAGCCGATCCCGGGCGCCGCCTCGATTTCGCCGACGCACGCCTCGAGCGACTCCCAGTCCTCGCGCGCCAGCGCGTTGAAACGCCACGGCCGGTCGAGAACGATCGTCGCCACGGCGCCGTCGCGCGCCACTCCGATGTTCCGGGTCACCCAGGGAGGCTAGAGCATTTCGCCGCCGAATCGAACCGGCGCGCCGCCGGCGGGAGATGATTCTGTCACCCGGCGCGCAATCGAATTATCATCCGTCGGTGCCAGCGGGAACCCAACCGATATGCCGTTCGTGCAATATCTCGTCGACATCGCGGTCTGCCTCAGGCGGCTGACCTGGCTCAGGCTGCCGGCCGATCCGTCGGAGGAGGGCCGCCCCTTCGAAGAGGCGTGCTGGGCCTATCCGGTCGTCGGCGCCGCGATCGGCGGGGCGGCGGCTGTCGCCTATCTGGCGGCGCACGGGCTCGGCCTGACGCACGGGGTCGCCGCCGTGGTCGCCCTGGCGGTGTCGATCGCCATCACCGGCGCCGGACCCGAGCGCGCGCTCGCGCGCGCCGCCGGGTCGCTGATTTCGCCCCGCGCCGAAGACGCCGCGCCGGTCGCCGAACGGGGGATGATCGCGCTCGCTTTGGTGATCGTGTTCCGGGCCACCGCGATCGCCGCGGCGGCGGGCACCGGAGCGGTCGGCGGCGTGCTGATCGGCGCCGCCACGATCGGCTATGCCTGCCAGCTCGCCGCGCTGCATGGCGCGCCCCAGGACGCGGCAGCGCCCCGCCCCCCGCTCGGCCAGGTCGCGGCGGCGCTCGGGATCGGGGCGGCGATCTCGCTTCTGGTCGCGCCCCAGGGATGGCTCGCCGCGGTGATCCTCGCCGGCGCCGCGACCGGCGGCATGGTCTTCGTCGCCAGGCGCCCCGGCGCGCCGGCCGCCGGCCGGGCGTTGCCCGCGGTGCTCGCCCTCACCGAGATCCTGGCCCTGCTCGCCATGATCGCGTCCTGGTGATCGCCCCGCTTCCGGGCGGTCAGGCGCGGCCCGCGACCGCGATCGCGAACCCATAGACCATCGCCACCTCGACCAGCCGGTCGAACCGGCCCGACGCGCCGCCATGCCCGGCCTCCATGTTGGTGTGGAGCAGGATCGGCGCGGCGCCGGTGTTGAGGCGGCGGAGCCGGGCGATCCATTTGGCCGGCTCCCAATAGGTCACCCGCGGATCGGTCAGCCCGCCGGTCGCCAGGATCGCCGGGTAGTCCCGGGCGGCGACATTGTCGTAGGGCGAGTAGGACGCGATCAGGCGGTAATCCGCCGCATCCTCTATCGGGTTGCCCCATTCCGGCCATTCCGGCGGGGTCAGCGGCAGATCGGCGTCGCACATCGTGTTGAGCACGTCGACGAACGGCACCTCGGCGAGGATCGCGGCGAACAGCTCGGGCCTGAGATTGGCGACCGCCCCCATCAGCATCCCGCCGGCGCTGCCGCCATGGGCGGCGATCCGCCCCGTCGCCGTATAGCCCTCGGCGATCAAATGCTCGCCCGCGGCGATGAAATCGGAAAACGTGTTGGGCTTTTTCTCGCGCTTGCCGTCGAGATACCAGCGATAGCCGAAATCGGCGCCGCCCCGGATATGGGCGATCGCATAGACGAAGCCGCGGTCGACCAGGCTGAGCCGGTTGGTCGAGAACGATGCCGGCACCGAATGGCCGTAGGCGCCGTAGCCGTACAGCAATAGCGGCGCGCTGCCGTCGAGCGGCGTGGTCCGGCGGTAGAGCACGGAAACCGGAACCTGCGCCCCGTCATGCCCGGTCGCGGTCAGCCGGCGGGTGACATAGTCGCCGGGGTCGTGCCCGCTCGGCACCTCCTGCGTCTTGCGCAGGCTTCGCTCCCCGCTCCGCATGTCGTAGTCGAAAGTCCGGTTCGGCGTCGTCATCGAGCTGTAGACGAAGCGGAGCGTGGCGGTCTCGAACTCGTAGCCCGGCAGCAGCGACAGCTCGTAGGCTTCCTCGTCGAAGGCGATCTCGTGCGCCTCTCCGCTGGCCAGGTCGGTGACGACGATGCGCGGCAGCCCGCCGGCGCGCTCGAGCCGGACGTGATGACCCGCGAACACGAGCTGGGAGCGCAGATAGATCCCCGGCCGGTGGGCGAGCCAGTCGGTCCAGCCCGCCCGGCCCGGCGCATCCGGCGGCGCCGTGACGATCTTGAAATCGACCGATCCGCCGTCATTGGTGCGAATGAACAGCCGATCCCCGCGATCGGCGACGTCGTATTCGACCCCGGTCTCGCGCGCGGCAACGAGGCGCGGCGCGCTCTCCGGCGCGTCCGCCTCGATCAGCCGCAGCTCGGACGTGGTGTGATCGTGCGCCGAGACGATCACGAAGCGCCCGCTTTCCGACTTGTCGATGCCGACGAAGAAGCCCGGATCGGATTCCTCGTAGACCACCGCGTCGTCGCCGGTCCCGCCGATGCGATGGCGGCGGACCTGCCAGGGGCGGTGGTTGTCGTCGATCGCGGTGTAGAACAAATTGGCCCCGTCATTGGCCCAGACCGCGTCGCCCCGCGCATCCCCGATCGGCCCGCCGACGATCTCCCCCGTCGCGATGTCCCGGACGAAGATCCGGTAACGCTCCGAGCCGTTGACGTCGGTCGAAAAAGCGAGGCGGCGGTGGTCGGGGCTGTGCCGGCAGGCATAGATCCGGAAATAGGCCTCGCCCGCTGCCTCGCGGTTTCCGTCCAGCAGCATTTCCCGGGCGTCCTCATCGCCCCGCGGCGCGCGGCAATAGACCGGGTGTTCGCCGCCCTCGACATAGCGGACGAAATAGAGCCAGTCCCCGTCGGGCGCGGGGACGGTGCTGTCGTCCTCCTTGATGCGGCCGCGCATCTCGTCATAGAGCGCGGCGCGGAGATCGGCCGAGGGCGCGAGGAAGGCGTCCTTGTAGGCGTTCTCGGCCTCCAGATAGGCGCGGATTTCGGGGTCGAGGATTGCGGGGTCGCGCATCACGCGCTGCCAGTCGGGGTCCTTGATCCAGGCGTATTCGTCTCGCCGGGAAATGCCGTGCAAGGTGGCGGCGAACGGTTTCCGGGCGGCAGCGGGGGGCCGTCGGTCGGGCATGCAGTGCGTCTTTCTGAGGCTCGGGCTGAAGCTCGGAATTGGTTGGTAGCCGAAACGCCGCGTCCCGCCCACCCCCGGACGGACATTTCGGCGCTTGACCGGAGAAGGCGCGGCGACAACCTTAGGCAGGCCGCTGAATATCCGTGAGGCCAGTCGATGTCCGCAGCAGACCTGCCGGCGCCGCGCCGCAAGTCGGTTCCCGTGATGGTGGGCGACGTGGCGATCGGCGGCGATCGTCCGGTCGTCGTGCAGTCGATGACCAACACCGACACCGCCGACGTGGAGGGCACCACCGCCCAGGTGGCGGCGCTCGCCCGCGCGGGATCGGAAATCGTCCGCATCACCGTCGACCGCGCCGAGGCCGCCGCCGCGGTGCCCCGCATCCGCGAGGCGCTCGATGCGCAGGGCGTCGGCGTCCCGCTGGTGGGCGACTTCCACTATAACGGCCACAAGCTGCTGACCGACTACCCCGCCTGCGCCGAGGCGCTCGCCAAGTACCGGATCAACCCGGGCAATGTCGGCTTCCGCGCCAAGCGCGACACCCAGTTCGCGACCATGATCGAGGTCGCGCTCGAATACGACCGCCCGGTCCGCATCGGGGTCAACTGGGGCAGCCTCGACCAGGAGCTTCTGGCCGGGATGATGGACGAGAACGCGCGCCGGAAGGAACCGAGCGACGCGGCCGCAGTCACCCGGGAAGCGCTGGTGGCGTCCGCCGTCGGCAGCGCCGAGCGCGCCCGCGAGCTCGGCCTCGGCGCCGACAGGATCGTGCTGTCCTGCAAGGTCTCGGCGGTGCAGGATTTGATCGCGGTCTACCGCGAGCTCGCCCGGCAATGCGATTACGCGCTGCATCTCGGCCTCACCGAGGCGGGGATGGGCTCGAAGGGGATCGTCGCCTCGACGGCGGCGCTCGCGGTGCTCCTGCAGGAGGGGATCGGCGATACCATCCGCATCTCGCTGACCCCCGAGCCGGGCGGCGACCGGACCCGCGAGGTCATCGTCGCGCAGGAGATCCTGCAGACCATGGGGCTGCGCGCCTTCGTGCCGCTGGTGGCGGCCTGCCCGGGCTGCGGGCGGACCACCAGCACCGTGTTCCAGGAGCTCGCCGGGAAGATCCAGGACTATGTGCGCGGGCGCATGCCGCAATGGAGCGAGGACTATGTCGGCGTCGAGACGATGAACGTCGCGGTGATGGGCTGCATCGTCAACGGCCCCGGCGAGAGCAAGCACGCCAATATCGGGATCAGCCTGCCCGGCACCGGCGAGGAACCCGCGGCGCCGGTCTTCATCGACGGCAGCAAGGCGGTTACGCTGCGCGGCAAGGGCATCGCGGAGGACTTCCAGAAGCTGGTCGACGAGTATGTGGAAAGCCATTACGCGCGGCGCTGAACGGCGCGGAAGCGGGGGGCGGCGATGACGGGCCGGGCGAAAAGCTACGATCTCATCCTGCGGGGCGGCCGGGTAATAGACCCCGCCTCGGGGCGCAACCGAAAGGCCGATGTCGGCATCGCCAGGGGGCGGATCGCCGCGGTCAAGGCGGGGATCAAGGGGGCGAAGCGGGTTATCGACGTGAGCGGCGGCCTCGTGCTGCCGGGGCTGATCGACACCCACGCCCATGTCTACCGCCACGTCACCGGCGAGTTCGGGCTCGACGCCGATCTCTGCGGGGTGCGCTCAGGCGTCACCACGGTGGTCGACCAGGGCGGGCCGAGCCTGATGACGCTGCCGGGCTTCCGCGAATTCATCGTCGGGCCGGCGAAGACAAGGGTGGTCTGCTTCCTGTCGACCTACATGGTCGGCGGGCTGGAAGGCCACCGCTACCCCTCGCTCTACGGCCCCGAACAGGTCGACGTGAAGCGCACCGCCCAGGTCGCGCTCGCCAACCGGGACATCGTCAAGGGCATCAAGGCGCATGCCGAGATCGGCGGCGCCTCGCGCTGGGGCTGCCAGGTTCTCGAACGGGCGCGCGAGATCGCCCGCGCGGCGAAGATCCCGGTCTATGTCCATCTCGGCCAGCTCTGGCCCACCGAGGGCGCCGATCTGGACCCCGATGCCGTGGTCCGCAAGATGGTGCCGCTGATGGAGGAGGGCGACATCCTCGCCCATCCGTTCACCCGCCACCCCGGCGGCTTCATCTCCGAGAAGACCGGCAAGCTCCATCCCGCCGTGCGCAAGGCGATCGCCCGCGGGGTCCGCGTCGATGTCGGGCACGGCTCCCATTTCAGCTTCAGGATGGCGCGCGCCGCCTTGGAACAGGGGATCAGGCCGCACACCCTCGGCGCCGATCTGCACGGCTACTCGATCGCCGTGCCGGAGGCGCGGTCCGCCGAGATCGGGCTCCCCGCCAACGACCGCGCGCCGTTCGGCCTGTGCCACGCGATGACCGAGCTGCTGGCGCTCGGCATGGAGCTGACGGAGGTCGTGGCCACGGTCACCTCGAACGCCGCCGAGGCGATCGGCATGGCCGACGAGATCGGCTCGCTGGCGAAGGGAAGGGCGGCCGATGTCACCGTCGTCGACCTGGTGCCCGGGCCGTGGGCGCTGCGCGACAATTCGGGCGAGACGGTGCTCGCGGAGCGGGCGGTGGTGCCGCGCTTCGCGCTGCGCGACGGAATCCGCCACGACGCCGATTCCCCCCTGCTTCCCGAGCTCGCCGCCGCATGACATCGGACACCGGGAAAGCCGGCCGCGTCGCCGGCAAGGCGGTGCTGGTCACCGGCGCGGGCTCTATCGGGCCGGGCTGGGGCAACGGCAAGGCGGCGGCGGTGCTCTATGCGCGCGAGGGCGCGAGGGTGCTGTGCGTCGACAACCGGCTCGCCGCCGCCGAGGAGACCCGCGGCATCATCGCCGACGAGGGCGGTACCGCGATCGCGGACCGGGCGGACGTGACCGCCGAGGCCGACATCGCCGCCATGGTCGCTTCCTGCATCGACGCCTTCGGGCGCATCGACATCCTGCACAACAATGTCGGCGGCTCGGGGCCGGGCGCGGCGCTGATGGATGTGGAGCTGGACGACTGGAACGACACGCTGGCGCGCAACGTCACCGGCGCGTTCCTCGCCATGAAGGCGGCGATCCCGCATATGGAGGCCCAGGGCGGCGGCGCGATCGTCAACATTTCCTCGATCGCCGGCCTCACCCATATCGGCGTGCCCTCGACCGCCTATTCGGCGGCCAAGGGCGCGCTCAACCAGCTGACGAAGAACATCGCCATCCAGTACGCGGCGAAGAACATCCGCGCCAACTGCGTCGCGCCCGGGCTGATGAACACCCCCTTCATCCTGCGCGAGAAGGACGGCGTGCCCAACCACATCCGCAAGGGCTATGCGACGGCCGACGAGTACCACGCGGCGCGCGCCGTGACCGTCCCCATGCGCCGGATGGGCGATGCCTGGGACGTCGCCAAAGCCGCGCTCTTCCTCGCCAGCGACGATGCCGCCTACATCACCGGCCAGTGCCTGGTCGTCGACGGCGGGATGACGGCGACCAGCCCGGGGGCGTGAGGCCGCGTCCCTCGATACGGCGCTGACGCGCCTACTCGGGATGAGGTGAAATTTTTCGGCCCCACCCCACTCCTCACCCTGAGTAGCCCCGGACTTGATCCGGGGCGTATCGAAGGGCGTGCCGCCCTCCTAAGCCAGCACCGTCCCGCCGTCGACCGATATCGTCTGGCCGGTGACGAAGGCGCTGGCGTCGGACAGGAGCCACATCGTGACCCTCGTGGCCCGGGCATGGTGCGGAGGAAAGCTCCGGCTCAACGCAGGACAAGCTTGAACTCGATGCGCCGGTTGCGCTTGAAAGCGCCGATCGTGCTGCTGGTATCGATCGGCTGGAACTCGCCGAACCCGGTGGCTGCGAGCCGTCCGGCCGGAACCCCCCGCTCGATCAGGTACTTGACCACCGCGACCGCGCGCCCGGTCGAGAGCTCCCAGTTCGACGGATAGGCGGGGGTCGAGATCGGTATCCGGTCGGTGTGGCCGTCGACCCGCAGCACCCAGTTGATGTCGGTGGGAATCTTGTCCGATATCTCCTTGATCGTCTGCGCCAGCTTGTCGATCTGGTCGCGCCCGCCGGGCTGGAGCGTGGCCTCGCCCGAGGGGAACAACACCTCCGACTGGAAGACGAAGCGGTCGCCGACGATGCGGACGTCGCTGCGGTTGCCGAGCGCCTTTCTGAGCCGGCCGAAGAATTCCGAGCGGAAGCTCGCCAGCTCCTGCACCTTACTGGCGAGCGCCGCGTTGAGCCGCTGGGAAAGGTTGACGATCTGGATGCCCTTTTCCTTCGCCTCGCGTTCCGAGACCTCCAGCGCCGCCTCGATGCGGGCGAGCTGTTGGCGGAGTGCCGCGATCTGGAGCTCTTGCAAGCGCACTTGCTCGCTCGCTTGATTGTACAGCACTCGCAATTCGGCAAGGCGAGTTTCCGGTGCCTCGACCGTTTCGGTCAATTCCGTCACCCACTCCACGGGTATCGCGAACGAAAACCCTCTAGTGTCGCCGCCCGAGGCCTTTACCGTCGTGATTCCGATCAGCTTTCCCTGCTGGTCGAAGAGCCCACCACCGGAGGACCTTGGCGGCACAGCCGCATCCGTCTGGATGACTGGGGCGGTATTTTCGCCGCTGTCTCTGCGCAACTGCGAAATGATTCCGCGAGAGAGTGATAGCTTGAGCCCCTCCGGAGCGCCGATGGCATAAACCTCGTCGCCAATCGACACATCTCGGGCACTACCGAGTGAAACCGGCTTCGCAGCAAGCGAGTCCGAGGACCGTGCCACGAACAAAAGGCATAGATTGCGTTCAGCATCTTGCGCAATCAGCTTGGCGATCAGTCGGAAAGTCTCCGGTGCACGCGCACCTGCCGCCCGTCGTACCGTAATTTGCTGGGCGCCGGAGATGACGTGGCAGTTCGTTGCCACCTTTTTCTTGCTTACGACGACTCCGCTACCTCGCGCGACTTCCTTGCCGCTCTCATTCACGGCGATCACGACCACGATGCCGCTGGACACCTCGGCGAAAAGCTCCTTCGCTGACTTGCCGTCGGCGGAAGGAGACATAAGCGCTCCAGCCACGGCGAAAACGGCAATTGTCGGAAAGCTGCGCATCGTGCCTGGAGCCCCTCGCTTCCCTTTACAGTGGCGAGGCAAGGCAGACATTGCTTCCCAAATCGACGTGTTGGTCTCCATCATTCAATGCGCCCTCAAAATCCTTTTTTGTAAGCCAAGGCTCGACAGGCCCGGCAAGTCGACAACTCTCTAAAGCTTCGCCCAGTCGTGCCGGGCCGTCCCTCCATACGGCGCTTCGCGCCCACTCCGGATGAGGCGACAAAAAAGACTCCCTCACCTTGAGCAACGGCGAAGCCGCGTATCGAAAGGCGTGCCGCCCCGCCTCCGGCTGTTCAGGCCAGCACCGTCCCGCCGTCGACCGAGATGGTCTGGCCGGTGACGAAGGCGCTGGCGTCGGACAAGAGCCACATCGCGGTGCCGATGACGTCGTCGGGGGTCATGCTGCGCTGGATGATCTGGCCGTTCTTGATGACGTCGAGCGCGTTGTCGAGCTTGGCCGCGAAGAACTCGCGGGTGCCCTCGGTGATCACCGCGCTCGGCGCCATCGCGTTGACCCGGATGTTGTGGCGCCCGATCTCGCGCGCGAGCCCCCGGGTGAGCCCGACCACCGCCGCCTTCGAGGTGGTGTAGTGCAGCGCATACGGCATCCCGAAGCGCGCGGCGAGCGAGGCGATGTTGATCACCGATCCGCCGCCGCC
Organism: Alphaproteobacteria bacterium; assembly: GCA_965205995.1. Lineage (GTDB taxonomy): Bacteria > Pseudomonadota > Alphaproteobacteria > MPNO01 > MPNO01 > MPNO01. The sequence continues at coordinate 4,083,260 of OZ242200.1, forward strand.
CTCGCGCATCACCGGCACCACCGCCTTGCAGCAATTCCAGATACCCTTGACGTTGACTTCCATCGCGTCGTCCCACTCGCCGGGGTCGATGGCGTCGAACCGCCCGCCGGTGAGCGCGCCGTAGAGCGCGGCGTTGTTGATCAGCCCGTGGATCCCGCCGAACGCGTCCCTGGCCGCCGCGGCCATCGCCGCGGTCGAGTCCACGTCGCGCACGTCGAGCGCGACGCCGATGCATTCGCCGCCCGCTTCCTTCACAGCGGCGACCGTGTCCGCGGTCGGGATCACGTCGGCCGCCACGACCCGGGCGCCGAGCCCGGCCGCGGCAACCGCATAGGCCTGGCCGAGCCCGCGCCCGCCGCCGGTGATCACCACGCACTTTCCGTCCAGGGCAAATGCCACGCCCGTCATCGTCGAACTCCTTCGTTAAAGGTTGTCGTCAGTTTCCGAGCGCCGCGACGCCGGTCTCTTCGGCGATCCCGTCCAGCACCGCGCGCAGCGCGTCCGGGATCGGGACGCCGTTCGTCGTGCGATCCGCCTGCCGCGCGGCGCGCCCGTCGCCAGGCACCCGGACCTCCTCGAAGCCGGGCATCACGGCCGAGCCGCGCATCTCGCCGGCCACCCTGTCGACCGCTTTCCCGATCGCCGCGACTTCGCCGAACGCCGCCGGGTCGAGGGCGCAGATGAACTGCCCGGTATTGGCGGCTCGGTCGACGTCGGCGGCGTAGTCGATCAAATCCCCGCCCATCGCCGCGCCGTTGAGCGTGCCCGCGAGCAGCCCGATGACGAGGCCGAGCGCATAGCCCTTGTAGCCGCCCATCGGCAGCAGCAGCCCTTCCGAAGCGCGTGTCGGATCGGTGAGCGGGGTGCCGTCGCGCTCGATCATCCAGCCCTCGGGCATGGTTTCGCCGCGCTGCGCAACGGCCCTGATCTTGCCCATCGACGCGACGGTGGTCGCGAAATCCATCACCACCGGGGTGCCGTCCCCGGCCGGGATCGCGACCGCGAGGGGGTTGGTGCTGAGCAGCAGGTCGACGCCGCCCCAGGGCGGCATCTGGTTGCCGCCGCCGACGGCGCCGTAGATGCCGATCATGCCGTGCGCGAGCGGCATCGCGGCGTAGACCGAAGCCGCGCCGGCGTGGTTGCCGTTGCGCGTGCCGGCCCAGCCGATGCCGGTCCCGGATGCCTTCCGGATCGCCGTCCGGACCGCGTGTTCGACCGCGAGGTGACCCATCCCGTTGTCCCCGTCGATGACAGCGACCGAAGCCGATTCCCGCGCGATTCCGATCTTCGGGGTCCGGTTGATGCCGCCGCCCCGGATGCGCTTCAGATAATCCGGCAGGCGGAAGATCCCGTGCGCGTCGAACCCGGTGAGGTCGGCGGCGACCATCAGCCGCGCGACATCGGCCGCGTCGCCCCCGGGCAGCCCCTCGCCGGCCATCACCTGGGCGATGAAGCGTTCGAGTTCGCCGGACGGAAAGCGCTCGCTCATCTCGTCCTCCGTGTTTCCCGGTGCCACACATAAAGCCCGCTGCCGATGACGATCAAGGCGCCGAGGATGCTGTACCCGTCCGGGAAGTCGCCGAAGATCAGAAGGCCCAGCGTGGTCGCCCAGATCAGCTGGCTGTAAATGAAGGGCGACAGCACCGAGGCGGGCGCCCGCTCGAGCCCCTTGATCAGCAGATAGTGCCCGAGCCCGAACAGGCACCCGGTCGCCGCCATCATCGCCCAGCCCGCGGCGTCCGGCGCGGTCCAGCGGAAGGGGACGAAGATCGACATCGCCACGGTGCCGACGGCGGCGGACCAGAACAGGCTGGTGCGCGCGTGGTCGGTGCGCCCGGCGATCCGGGTCAGCACCTGGTAGAGCGCGTAGCAGACCGCGGTTCCGAGCGGGAGTATCGCCGCCCAGTGCATCACCCCGAGCCCGGGCCGGATGATCACCATGACCCCGGCGAAGCCGACCAGGATGGCGAGCCAGCGGCGGAGTCCCACCTGTTCCTTGAGGATCGGGATCGAGAACGCGGTCACCAGAAGCGGCGCGAAGAAGTTGATCGCCACCGCGTCGGCCAAAGCGAGATAGCGCAGCGCGGTGAAGAAGAGGAGGGTTCCGAGCAGCAGGATCGCCGAGCGGGAGAGTTGCAGCCAGGGCCGCGTCGTCCGCATCTGGGCGCCGATCCCCGACCGCGCGAAGATCGCCATGAACACGATCGCGTGGAAGACATAGCGGCCCCAGACGATCTGTGCGGTGTCGTAGTCCCGCGCCAGCAGCTTGACCACGCTCTCGCCGCAGCCGAACAGCGCGGTCCCGCACAGCATCATCACGATGCCGAAGCGGATGTCCCGCGCGGTGACGGCACGCGCCGGGGCGGAGGCTTCACTCACCCGTGTCTTGTCCGGGCCACACCGCCTGCTGTCCGAGCCCCGAGGCCGCCGGCCGCGCCGGTGACGATCGCCGCGACCTGGGAAAGGCTTTGCGGTTTCATTGTCCTGCTTTCAAGCCCCCGCGATGGCGGCCGGGGAGGAGGCGGGAAACTAGCGGCGCCGACGCCCCCGGTCGAGACCCGCCGCGTCTGGACAGCCGCGCCGTGGTGGACGATCATCCACCGGCGAGCAGGAGGGACCGACATGGCGCTGACGGCCGAAAAGGTGCTGGACGAGATCGACCGGATCCACAAGGCGAAGCCGATCTACGGCCACCCGCTCTGGGCGGGGATGCTGGACGACAGCCACTCGCTGGAGCAGATCCGCTATTTCTGCAGGCAGCACGGGATCCTGCCGCTCCACAACCACAACTATCACGGCCGGCTCTACGTCATCTGCCCGGACCCGGCATGGCGCGAGGAGATCGCCGAGGTGACCTATGAGGAGGCGACCGGCCGGCTGCACGCCGACGGCGTCTCCCACCACAAGCTCTATCTCAACTACGCCGCCGCGATCGGCATCCCGAAGGCGGAGATGTACGCGACCAAATACTGCGCCGGCACCACCGCCTTCTTCGCCTATTTCTCCTATATCTGCGGCAAGACCTTCCTCGAGGGGGTGGCCTCGCACATGCTGGGCGGCGAGGCGCCGATCCCCGGCACCTACGGGCGGATCGCCGAACGGCTCAAGGCGCGCTTCGGGCTCGACGGCAAGGGGGTTGCCTACTGGCACGTCCATGACAGCGCCGACGAGGAGCATTCGGGCGTCGGCAAGAAGCTCTTGGACCAGTACGCGACCACCCAGGAGGAGTTGGGGCTGGTCATCGACACGGTGCAGACGACGGTCGACGTGATGCACCTGATGTACGATGACATCTGGGCGCATATGCAGCTTGTCGAGGCCGCCGAGGCGGCCGAATAGGGGGGAAGATGGAGCAGCGCGAACACCACAAGGGAACCTGGCAGGAGAACCGCTCGTTCTCCCCCGTGGTGACCACCAGAGGCGGGCGCATGGTGTGGGCCGCCGGGCACGGCGCGCCGGCGGATGCGGACGGCAATTCGCTGGCCGGCGATTTCGCCGCCCAGACCCGCGAATCCTTCCGCCTGCTCGCGGCCACGCTCGAACGCGCGGGCGCCCGGCTCGACGACATGGTGACGATGACCGTGTTCATCGTCGATTCGCGCTACGGCACCGAATTCACCGATATCCGCAAGGAATTCTTCACCGGCGGCTACCCGGCGAGCGCGCTGATCACCTGCGCCGGCTTCGCCGTGCCCGAGATGATGGTCGAGATCCAGGGTATCGCGGTGGTGGACGACCAGGGAGCATAGACGATGGCAGGCAAATCCCCGTTCCGGAAAGAGCTGGAGGACGCGGTGCTGGAGCGCCACTGCGCCAACCACCCGATGACCGAGAAATGGGCCAAGGGCGAGCTCGGTCGCCGCGCCTGCATGGGCTGGGCGGTCGAGCACTGGCACTGGATCTCCAACATGGTCCAGGAGGTCTCGTTCAATATCTGCGCCAAGGCGCCGCCCGACGTGGTCGAGCTCGAACTCGAGAACTTCCACGAGGAGACCGACCCCGAGTATTCGCATCTCGACATCGTGCTCCGCTTCGCCGAGGCGAACGGCGCGGATCTCGCCGCGGTCAAGGCGGGGCGCGGCCTGCCGACGACACGGTCATGGGTCGCCTGGCTCAAATGGGTCGCCAAGGAGCAGCCCTGGCATTGCGCGGTCGCCGCGATCCGCATCGGCACCGAGTCGCAGTCGCCGATGCTCTATTCCAAGGTCCTGCCGGCGCTCCGGAAGTCCTACGAATACCCCGAGCCCGCGATCGAGCATTTCTGGCTCCACGCCGAGGTCGATATCGAGCACGGCGACCGCGGCTTCGCGGCGCTGGAGCGCCACTGCACGACCCGCGAGATGAAGGACGAGGCGATCCACTGGGCGCGCGAGAGCGCGGTGATGCGCTGGTTCTATTTCGACGGCATCTATCTGCACTACGAGAACGACTACGCGCTCGCGCGCCCCGCTAAATCAGCGCCAGGCGCTAAATCAGCGCCAGGCTGAGCACCGGGTAGGCGATGATCAGGATCAGCACCAGCAGCATGATGAAGGCGAAGGGGAAGGCGCCGGCGAAGATGTGCGCGAGCGTGATCGAGCGGTCCTGAAGCGTGCTCTTGATGGTGAAGCACGAGATGCCGAGCGGCGGGGTGAGCAAGCCGATCTCGGCGCCGATGACGGTGACGATGCCGAACCAGACGATGTTGCCGCCGAGCGCCTCGACCGAGCTCAGGAACAGCGGCACCACGATGAGGATGATCGAGGCGGTCTCGATGATGGTCCCCAGCAGCACCATCAGGATCACGTAGATCGCCATCAGCCCGGTCATGCCGAAATCCATGCTGGTCAGCCAGTCGCTGAACTGGGTCGGCAGCGCGGCGACGCCGAGCATGCGGCTGTACATCGACGCCGAGATGATCAGGAACAGGATCGCCGCCGTGATCTGGCCGGTCTCCACCAGCACCCGCCAGAAACCGCGCCAGGTCAGGCGGCGCTTCAGGACGCCGATGGCGAGCGCCCCCGCCGATCCTGCCGCCCCCGCCTCCTCCGGCGAGAACCAGCCGGTATAGATCCCGCCCAGCACCAGGACGACCAGGAAGGCGACCGGCAGCAGCAGCCGGAAAATGTCCCAGAGGCCCATCGTCTCGTCGTCCGCCACGACCGCCGTGAGCTCCTTCTCGCTGATGAATTTGGGGAACGCCCGGGCCATCAGCACGATGCCGAGGATGAAGGCGGTCGCCAGGATGATGCCGGGGATGAACCCGGCGATGAACATGTGGCCGACCGACACCTCGGCGACGATGGCGTAGATGATCAGCATCGAGGACGGCGGGATCAGCATGCCGAGCACCGATGAGCCGGCGACCACGCCGACCGAGAACTGCCTTGTGTAGCCGAAGCGGCGCATCTCCGGCACCGCGATGCGGGTGAACACCGAGGCCGATGCGATCGACGAGCCGGTGATCGAGGCGAACAGCGCGTTCGCCGCCACCGTCGCCATGCCGAGCCCGCCGCGCACCCGGCGGAACATCTGCTCGGCGACCTTGTAGACATCCGCGCCGAGCCCGATCTCGCTGGCGACGATCCCCATCAGCGCGAAGAGCGGGATATTGGCGAACACCGCATGGGCGATGGTGTCGTGGGTGGCCGCGGCCAGCAGGCTGATCGCGACCTCGACCGAGTCGCGATAGATCCACACCCCGATGAAGGAGACCAGGCCGAGCGCGACGGCGACGTGGATGCCGGCATAGATCAGGACCAGGATGGCGATGACCGACGCAATCCCGACCTCGACGCCCACCGCCCGTCAGCCCTGCGTGCGGCCGGTCATGGCACGCCAGTGATCGGCCAGCATGATCGCGAACTGGACCATGGTGACGACGACGGCGATGACGATGATCAGCGCGACCGGCCAGACCGGCGCGGTGAACATGCCGTCGACGCCGATATAGTAGTCGTTCTCCCAGGATTCCAGGAAGAACGGCACGCTGCCCCAGATGATCAGCCCCATGAAGCCGGTGCCCAGCAGGCAGGTCGCGACGCCCATGCCGTGACCCGCCGCCGGGCTGCGCCGCATGACCTGGTTGAACAGCCCGTCCGAGCGCGTCAGCACGCCGCGGCGGAGCGAATCCGCGAGCTGCATGAAGACGATGCCGATGATCGAGATCTCGATCATCTCGATGACGCCGATGATCGGCGCGTTGAACGCCGAACGGCTGATCGCCTCGGCGTTGATCAGCAGCATCAGCACCACGATCCAGCACGAGCCGGCGGCGTTCATGCCGCCGACCAGCGAGGCGAAGGCGCGGTAGACGGCGCTCCGGGGAGTTTCTTCCCCGGAGCGCGGCGCGCTATCCGTCAAACGCGCCTACTCCTTGTCCCAGTGCCGGATGATCGGCTGCTTGGCGGCGCGCATCTTGTCCATATAGGCGGTCAGCAGCTTGGTGCCGGGGAGCCCCTGCGCATCCAGCTTTCCGGCCCAGTCCTTGGCGATATTGGGCATCGTCCTGGCCCAGCCCTCGCGCGCCGCCTGCGACATCTGGATGATCTCGCCGCCCTTCGCCTTGTAGTTCGCATAGGCCTTGCCGGCGTCGTCGATCGCCTGCTGGGCGGTGTGGTCGCGGTAATCGGCGGCGACCGCGTGGATCGCCTCGCGCACCGCGGCGGGCAGCCGCTTGTAGGAGCCCACGTTCATCGTCAGCGCCTTGGAGTTGGCGGTGCCGATATCGGCCTTGAGCATGAACTTGGCGCCCTCGACCAGCTTGAAGGCGACCGCCGCGTCGGTCCACAGCATCGAGCCGTCGATCGCACCGGTCTTGAACTTGTTGTAGTAGTGGACCATCGAGCCGATCACCGGCGTCGCGCCGGTTCCCGTGAGATAGCGCATGTTGATCCCGGCGCCGGCGATCTTCAGCCCCTTGAACTCCTCCAGCTTGGTGATCCGCTTGCGGAAGAACATCTGGTAGGTGTCGATCACCGAGAAGCTCGACAGCAGGATCTGGTTGTATTTGAGCCAGGCCTGCTTCATCGCCGGGAACGCCTCGGCGAGCTCGTCGACGCTGCGCGACAGCAGCACCGGGTCGGCGGTGACGAACGGCGTCACATAGGCGACGGCCTGCATCGGCACCTTGTCCTGGTGGAACACGCTGGTGACCACGCCGATATCGCCGAGCCCCTTCTGCATGCCGGTCATGACATGGCGGACCTTGACGATCTGGCCGGCAAAGGCCTTGTTCCAGCTGATCTTGTATGCGCCCGACTTGGCGAGCCGCTTGTCGACCTCCGGTATCAGGTAGCTGAGAAACGTCCTGACCTGGAGCGCGCGCGGCGGGTAGCCGTCGACCGCGGTCAGCGCGATCGTCTTCTGGGCGTGAGCGGGGCCTCCCGGCGCCGCGACGAGCAGGGCCAGCGCCGCGCCCGCGAGCGCCATTGTCCCGGTAGTGCCGACTCGCATGGTTTTTCCTCCCTTCAAGCGGCCGGCATCGTCGATCCCGCCGGCCAAGCCGCGGGAGTGTAGTCGACGCGGAAGCGCGCGAACAGGCGGGCGCCGTATCGAGGGACCGCTACTCCGCCGCCGAGTCGAGGATGCTCTGCGGCGTCGAGGAGACGATCTCGGCATAGGTCGGAACGAACGCGCCCTTGTCGAGATCCTCGATCAAAGTGACGAATTCGAGGTTCATGGCGGCGAGCTGCTGGCGGATCCCGGCATGCACCTCGATATCCGACCATTCGCCGATCAAGTAGAAGTGATCGGGGTCCTCGGTATCGCGGCACAGCACGCCGTCCTTCACCTGGGCCGGCGATTTGTGCATCGGGTTGCCGTCCGAATAGTCGAACGCGTCGAACTTCACGATGAACTCGTCCCCGGTGCCCGCTTTCACGCGGAAATCGTAGACGTGGAAATAATTCCCCTTGGTGGCAAGTGCGACCAGCGGCATGACCTTCTCCCCTTGGCGTTTCCCGTGGCGTCCTCACCTCGGCCAGCCGCGCCGCCAGCCCCCGGGCGCCGGGCCGCAGGTGGAAGACGCCGACTAAACCATTTCCGCGCCGGGTCGGGATGAGGAAATTTTGTTGCCCCCCCCACCCTCACCCTGAGTAGCGGCGAAGCCGCGTATCGAAGGGCCGGCAACCGCACAATCCGTCACCCCGGATTTCCGCTTCGCTGGGTCCGGGGTGACGGGAGAAGGCGATTCGAAAGGCGGGCTTGTTGACACCCCGCGCGCGCCGCCCTTAGGGTTTCGGCCCCGATGGCGCGAAAGGACACAGCGGTGCTGTTGAAGAATTACTGGTATGTCGCGGCCTGGTCGGAGGATGTCGGCCGGACGCCGCTCGGCCGCGTGCTGCTCAACGAATACGTCATGCTGTTCCGTGGGCTCGACGGCGCCCCGGTGGCGCTGGAGAACCGCTGTGCGCACCGCAATTTGCCGCTTACCGAAGGCCGGTTGATCGGCGACGAGATCGAATGCGGCTATCACGGCCTGGTCTTCGGCCGCGACGGAAAATGCGTCCACGTGCCGGGGCAGGAGACGGTGCCGGGCTGGGCCAGGGTGAAATCCTATCCCGTCGTCGAGCGCGACCGCTGGGTGTTCGTCTGGATGGGCGATCCGGACGACGCCGACCCCGCTCTGGTGCCGGGCTACCACGCCCATATCGCCGATCCCGACTGGTACGCGGTCACCGGCCAGGCGCGGGTCAAGGGCGGCTACCGGCTGGTGCTCGACAATTTGCTCGACCTCTCGCACCTCACCTATGTCCATTCGTCCACCACCGGCAACCGGGCGCTCGCGGAGGACGCGACGCTGATCGTCGAGACCCGGGACGATTTCGTCCGCGTCACCCGCTGGATGGAGGGGATCGAGCCGGCGCCGGCCTTCGTCCAGTACACCGGCGACGACGGGCCGATCGACCGCTGGCAGGTCTCCAAATACATCCCGCCCTCCTATATCGACATCTGCAACGGCTCGACCGCCGCGGGCGAGGGGCTGCCGCAGGACGAGCGCCCGGCGAGCCAGGGGCGCTGGGGCTTCGTCGTCTACCACGCGCTGACGCCCGAGACCGAGACCACCACCCACCAGTTCTACGCGGTGGCGGGCCACCGCTCGATGGTGCCCCCGCACATGGAGGCGCTGTTCACCGAGCAGATGATGGGGGTGCTGGCCGAGGACCTCGCGGTCTACGAGGCGCAGCAGCGGGCGATCGACCTCGACCCCGAGATGAACGGCGAGGACGTGAACCCGCGCGGCACCATCCCGGCCGACGAGCCCTTGCTCGGCATGCGGCGCATGATCCGCCGGCTTTACGGCGAGGAACAGCGGGTGTGACGCGGGACCTTCCCGCGCTCGACCACGAACGCTTCCTGCGCCGCGCCATCGCGGTGGCGGTAAAATCGCGGCGCGAGGGCAACCACCCCTTCGGCGCCATCCTGGTCGGGCCCGACGGCGCGGTGCTGCTGGAATCGATGAACGCCTTCGGCAGCGAGGGCGATTCCACCGGCCATGCCGAGCGCACCCTGATGACCCGGGCCTCGATCGCCTACGAGGCGGATTTCCTCGGCCGCTGCACCCTGTATGCGAGCGCCGAGCCCTGCGCGATGTGCGCCGGCGCGGCCTATTGGGCGGGCATCGGGCGGGTGGTGCACGGGATGAGCGAGAAGGCGCTGAAGGCGCTGATCGGCCCGCACCCCGAGAACCTGACCCTCGACCTGCCCTGCCGAAAAGTGTTCGCCGCCGGCCAGCGCGAGATCGAGGTGATCGGCCCGCTGCTGGAGGCGGAATCGGCGAGGGTCCACGAGGGGTTCTGGTAGGGTCGCACCCTGCAACGACGTATTGAATGCCGCGGAGATCGAACCTAGATTGACTGGCATGTTGAAGCGTAAGGAAACTGCGGCGCCGATGCCGGATGTGCCCGGGCGCCCCAAGGATTGGCGCGAGCAGATCAAGGCAGACCTCGCGGCCCAGCTCGACGCCGGAGGGACGCTGTATGGCGTTCGCTCGGACGGCGCCTATATCGCGCGGACCAAGCACGGCGACCGGGTGATCCGGCCGGCTGTCGACAAGTCCGCCTGAACCCGCCTGCCTGAGTCTCCCGCCGTGCCGACGCTCGTCGTTGTCGCCGGACCGAACGGGTGCGGGAAGTCGACCCTGACGCGCACCCGGTGGTTCCACGGGGTAGAGGTGATCGATCCCGACGCGATAGCCGACGCCCCCGGACCGGCGGGGCGCGAAGCGCTGAGGCGCCGGCGGACGGCGATCATGGAAGGCCGGACACTCGCGGTGGAGACCACTCTCGCCGGTTCCGGCCCTCTCCGTCTCATGGAAACGGCGAGGGGCGCCGGATACCGGATCGTGCTGCACTATGTGTGCGTCGATTCCCCCGACCAGTCGCTCGACCGCATCCGCAACCGGGTCGCTCTCGGCGGCCATGATGTTCCGGAACCGGACGTGCGGCGGCGCTTCGCGCGATCGCTGGCGAACCTCCCTGCCGCGATTGCCCGGTCCGACCAGGTCTTGCTGTACGACAACACCGCCCCCGACTTGCCCCACCGCGAGGTCGCCATCCTGACGGCCGATAGATGGTGGACCGCCGAAGTTCTTCCGGACTGGGCGGCTGCGGCGCTCGCAGCCGTGCCGCAGCCGCGCGGGTGAACCGGTCTCGCGGTGTCTCCGCAAACGGCAAACGGAACGAAAGGGAACCGGATGAACCTGCTCGACGGACACCGCGCGGCGGTCACCGGCGGCGGCTCGGGGATCGGCCGCGCCATCGCGCTGGGCTACGCGGAGCAGGGTGCCGAGGTGATCGTCCTCGACGTGAACGGAGAGGCGGCCGAGGCGGTGCGGGGCGAGATCGCCGGGGCTGGAAACGCCGCCCATGCGGTGACGCTCGACGTGCGCGACCGCGCCGCCTGCATCGCGGCGGCCGGGGAAATCGCCGACGGGATCGGCGCGGTCTCGATCCTCGTCAACAATGCCGGCATCAACCGCCGCAACCCGGTCACCGCCGACCCGGAGACGGTCGCGGGCGACTGGGACGACATCATGCGGGTCAATCTCGACGGCATGTTCAACGTCACCCGCGCCTTCCTCGACCAGCTCCGCGCCAGCCGGGGGCGGGTGGTCAATATCGGCTCGATCCAGTCCTTCGTGCATGTCAGGACGCCCAACAGCATCGCCTACACGACCTCCAAGCACGGCGTGCTCGGCTTCACCCGCGCGCTCGCCGCCGAGCTCGGCAAGGACGGGGTGCGGGTCAACGCCATCGGCCCCGGGCTGATCGAGACCCCGCTCAACGCCGCCGCGAGGGCGCGCAACCCGGAGCTGGTGCAGCTCTTCCGCGACCACACCCCGCTCGGGCGCACCGGCCAGCCCGCCGACATCGTCGGCCCGGCGGTCTTCCTCGCGTCGGACCTCGCGGGCTACGTCACCGGCGGAATCGTCATGGCCGACGGGGGCTACCGGGCGATCTAGCCCGCATTTCCCACCAGCGTCATGGCCTGCGCGGCGCCGTCCGGCCGACAGGGCAGGAGAGGCGCGCGGCGCGATGGGGACATCGGGCAAGCGCCTCGACGCACCCTGTCGGCCGGACGGCGCCGCCCTTCGGGTCGCGCCCAGGCGTCCGCCCGCTTCGTCGCGGGCCTCGACCGTAGTCCCCGCTACGCTTTTCGGCCCGCTCCTGGCGGATCGAACGCCTGGGCGCGACGCAGGCCGTGACCCTGGTGAGAAATGCGGGCTTGCCCGTATCCGTTTTGGTTGGAACCGTTCCCGGCTCTTCGCGACACCCGGTGCCCCGGAACAAGCGCCGTATCGAGGGCCGCCGCCGGGACACCCGCTTCGATTCAATCGAAGGCGGATACGCCGCAGACCCCGAGGGGACGGTGTGAACCCGTCCCCGGGGGACGCGGAACCGGGCTCGCTCCGGAGCCGGGTCGCGCGAGACTCGCTCTTCAACGCCTTGGGCCGCGGTCTTCACGCGACGGATAAGGCAGCAATGCTGACCTATGTTTCACGTGAAACATTAGCGCCGGGCCGGATCAGATCCCGAGCAGCCGCTTGGCGGCGGCGACCGTCGGGTGGCCGGGCTCGGCGAGGGTGTCGAGCACGGTGAAATGGTCGGTGCCGGGGACGATCAGGAGTTCCGCCTCGACCCCCGCTCTGCCCCATTCGGCGGCGAAATCCCCGGCCTGGCGGACGAATTCGTCGGATTCGTCGCCGCCCGCCACCACCGTCATCGGCGCCGTCGTGGCGGGCGCGAGGAATATCGGGCTCAGCGCCCGCGCCTCCGCCCGGTCCATGCGCACCGCGTCGTTGAGCGGGGTGTGGCGCAGCGGCTCGATGTCGTAGACGCCGCTGATCGGCAGGCCCGCCGCCACGATGTCCGCCGGCAAATCGGACCCGAAACCGGGCCAGTCGGTCGCCATCGTCATCGCCGTCAGATGCCCGCCCGCGGAATGGCCGGAGACCACGATCCGGTCGCGGTCGTAGCCGAACCGCGCCGCCTCGCGCCACAGCCAGGCGATCGCCCGGCGGATCTGGTCGGTGAGCTCGGTCAGCGTCACCGAGGGGCAGAGCGCGTATTCGATATTGGCGAAGCCGGCGCCCGCCGGCACCAGCGCCTCGCCGAGGAAGGCGAAGGGCTGTTTGTCGTTCCACTGCCAGTAGCCGCCGTGGATGAAGGCGAATAGCGGCGCCCCGTCGGCCTCGGGCAGGAACAGGTCGAGCCGTTCGCGCGGGTGCGCGCCATAGGCGAGGTCGAGGGCCGACCGCTTCGCCCCCGCGCGGCACGCATCCGACCGGTCGGCCTGGCGCAGCTTGATCGCGTCCAGCGCCGCGGCCGCGATCATCCCGCGGTTGTCGTATTGCGCGTAGAGCGAGTCCTTGTCGTAGCCGCGATAGATCGCCTGTGCCATGGCCGTCCCTCCCAGTCCGGGGCGCATTCTGGGAGCGCCGCGGCGATGAGACAAGCCGGGCGGATCGCTTGTCTCGCCCGGCGAACCGGGTCAGACTTCCCGCCGGGTTTCGGAAACGGGGAAGACGGCGGTGAAGGGCACGAGCTGGATACGCGAGCAGGGCATGCAGGACGCGCTGCTCTGCGCCGCCTTGCGCGACCGGGGGATGGACGACGTGCCGCTGTGGCAGCGCCCGTTCCCGGAGCGCGACGCGGCGATGAAGCACTGGAACGATCTGGTGCCGCTGCGCGACGGCCCGGTCGCCCCCGAGCGCGTGGAGGTCGCCGACGAGGCGGCGATGGCGGACGATGTCAAGGCCCGCGCCCGGGCGCTCGGCGCCGCCGATGTCGGGATGACCGCGCTCAGGCCCGAATTCGTCGAGCTCGGCGTCGAGCTCGAGCACAGGAACGTCATCGCGGTGATCTGCTACGAGGACTACCGCAAGTCGGTCGAGAGCCCCGATGCGGTCGATCTGGAGGCGATGAGCACCTATGCGAGATGCGCCGACATCGCGACCGAGCTCGCCCGCCAGATCCGCGAGGAGTTCGGCTACCCCGCGATCGCCCATCACAACGGCTCGTTCCAGATCCAGGCGATCCCGGTGTTCCACGAGGTCGGGTTCGGCGAGCTCGGCCGCCACGGCAGCCTGATCCACCCGGTGCTCGGCGCCAATTTCCGCCCCGGCTTCGTGACCACCGACCTGCCGGTCGCCTGTGACAAGCCCTACGAGTTCGGGGTGCAGGATTACTGCATGTCCTGCAATCTCTGCCGCAACAACTGCCCCGGCGACGCGATCCCCGACGACTACATCGCCACCGGCGGCATCAAGCGCTGGCTGACCGACATCGACAAATGCTACCCGGTCTCGCGGTTCCGCGAGTCCTACTGCCATATCTGCGTCGACGTGTGCCCGTATATCTACAAGGAGAACGGCGACGCCGGGAAGCGCGACATCTTCCGCCAGTACATGAAGATCCGGAAGGAGGAGGGCTATAAGACCCCCAAGGGCGAGCGTTAGCGCCCATTCCTACCGCAATATCGAGAACGAGGGGCGGCCGACCGCGACCGCCCCGGTGCTGGCCGCGCTGGCCGAGGCGGCGCTCGCGGTGCTGGCGGGGGACGGCGAACCGGACAAGGCGGGCTGGCGGTTCGCGACCGAAACGCAAGACGGCCAGTCCTTCGAGATAAGCTGCGACGGGCCCGATCTGCCGTCCGCGGTCCCGGCCGCCACGATCCTGCCGTCGGACATCCCGAAGGACCCCAAATGGCGCGGCACCCACCGGCTGAGGGTGGCGCCGCCTCTGGTCGCCCTCGACCTCTGCTGGACGCCGGGCGAGCCGCTCAGGATCATGACCTTCAGCCGGGGCGACTGGGAAGACGAGCTGCTCGCGCTCGCGGCACCCCCCGATTGACTGCTATACAAGGCCGGACTGTCTTGATGTTCTTCGCGCATAAAAATTCATGGGAGAGCGAACGATGAACAGACTGGGACTTGCCGCGGCGGGCGCCGCGGTATCGATGCTGCCGTTGCTCGGCTTCGGCGGGGCGGCAGGGGCGGCGGATGTGACGCTGAGGATGCATACCTTCATCCCGCCGGTGGCGAACCCGTCCAAGACCTTTCTGATCCCCTGGGCGAAGAAGATCGGCGAGGCCTCGGGCGGCAAGCTCAAGGTGCAGCCGTTCTGGGCCATGCAGCTCGGCGGCAAGGCGCCGCAGCTGCTCGACCAGGCGCGCGACGGCGTGGTCGACATCGTCTGGGCGCTGCCCGGGTTCACCCCGGGCCGGATGCCGCGGGTCGAACCGTTCGAGCTGCCCTTCGTCCACAAGGACGCCCTGTCGACGACGCTGGCGCTCCAGGACTACCAGGAGAAGCATCTCCTGAATACCGACCTGAAGGACTACAAGCCGCTTCTGCTGCACGTCCATCAGGGCTTCCTGTTCCAGACCAAGAAGCCGATCCGCACCATGGCCGACCTCAAGGGCCTCAAGATCCGCGCCGCCTCGCGCGGCGGGGTGTGGCTGCTGGAGGCGCTGGGGGCGACCGGCATCGGGCTGCCGCTGCCGCGCATTCCGCCCGCTTTGTCGAAGGGGGTGATCGACGGGGTGACGCTGCCCTACGAGATCGCGCCCGCGGTCAAGACGCCGGATCTGGTCAGCCATTTCTCGAAGCTCTCGGGTCCCCAGCCGCGGCTCGGCACCAACATCTTCACCTTCCTGATGAACAAGGCGAGCTACAACAAGCTGTCGAAGGACTTGCGGAAGGTGATCGACGACAATTCGGGGCGCAACATCGCCAAGGCGGCGGGGCAGAACTGGATCGACATCGAGGCGCCCGGCCTCAAGGTCGTGAAGTCGCGCAAGAAGAACATGTTCTACACCATCGCCCCGGATGAGGTCGCCAAGATGAAGGCCGCCGCCAAGCCGGTCTTCGAGCGCTGGTTCGCCGAGATGAAGCGGGTCGGCGTCGACGGCCCGGCGCTGCTGGCGGATGCGCGGGCGATGATCGACAAGTACTCGAAATAGGCGCCGCCGCCCCGGGCGATGGCGGAAACCGGTAACCGCGGAGGCCGGCCCACCGATCCGGTGGGCCGGCTGCTCTATCGGATCGCCCGCGCGCTGGCGATCTTCGGCGGGGCGATCCTGTCCGCCGTGGCCCTGATGACGACGGTGAGCATCGTCGGACGGGCCGCGTTCTCCGAACCCGTGCGCGGCGATTTCGAGATCGTCGCCATCGGCACCGGCATCGCCGTATTCGCCTTCCTGCCGTGGTGCCAGCTCACCCGCGGCAACGTCCTCGTCGACTTCTTCATGGACAAGGCGCCGGTGCGCGCCAAGGCGCTCTGCGATGCCATCGGCGGCATCCTCTACGTGGCGCTCGGCGCGCTGCTCACCTGGCGCATGGTCTATGGCGGGATCGACATGCGCCAATACGCCGAGCTCTCGCTCACCCTCAACTTCCCGCGCTGGACCACGTTCCCGATTTCGGTGGTCCTGATGGGCTTCCTGATCGCGGTCACGGTCTACACGGTCGGGCGCAGCATCCGGGAGATGCGCGCCGGCCGTTTCCTCGACGGCGACGAAGCGCCCTGATCCGATGAGCGGGCTGGTCATCGGCGGGATCGGTTTCGCGGCGCTCCTGGTGCTGCTCGCCTTCCGTATCCCGATCGGCATCTCCATGCTGACCGTCGGCGTCGTCGGCTATGTGTCGATCGCGGGCTCGCCGGCATTGCTCAGCTACCTCAAGACCGAGACCTATTGGCGGTTCACCAATGACGACCTCTCGGTGGTGCCGCTGTTCCTCCTGATGGGGCAGTTCGCGGCCAAGGCGGGGATCAGCCAGTCGCTGTTCCACGCCGCCAATGCGTGGCTCGGCCACCGGCGCGGCGGCATCGCCATGGCGGCGGTGGGGGGCTGCGCCGGCTTCGCCTCGATCTCGGGCTCCTCGCTCGCCACCGCGGCGATCATGGGCCAGGTCGCCCTGCCCGAGCTGCGCCGCTACAACTATGCCGGGTCGCTCGCCACCGGGGCGCTCGCCGCCGGCGGCACGCTGGGCATCCTGATCCCGCCCTCGATCGTGCTGATCATCTACGCGGTGATGGTCGAGGCCAACGTGGCGACGCTGTTCCAGGCCGCCTTCATCCCGGGCGTGCTGGCGGCGATCGGCTATATCCTGGCGATCGCCATCGTCGTCCGCGTCAACCCGGAGGCAGGCCCGGCGGGACCGCGGGCGGCGGCTTCCGAGCAATGGGCCGCGCTGGTCGATATCTGGCCGGTGCTGGTGATCTTCCTGCTGGTGATGGGGGGGATCTATGTCGGCCTGTTCACGCCGACCGAGGCGGCTGCGGTGGGCGCCGGTCGGCACCTTCCTGATCGCCGTCACCAAGGGGCGGATGCGCCTCGAGGGGACGATCGATGCGCTGCTCGGCACCGCCTCGACCACCGCGATGATCTTCCTGATCCTGCTCGGTGCGGCGGTGTTCAACGCCTTTCTCGGGTTCTCGCAGCTGCCGATCTTCGCCGCCGATTTTTTCCAGAACTCGGGGCTCGCCCCGCTGGTCGTGCTGCTGGGCATGATCGTGCTCTATCTGCTCCTCGGCTTCGTGATGGATTCGCTCTCGATGATCCTGCTCACGGTGCCGATCTTCTGGCCGATCGTCGCCGGGCTCGAATTCGGCCTCGGCGAGGAGGAGCTGAAACTCTGGTTCGGCATCATCACCCTGATCGTCGTCGAGGTCGGGCTGATCACCCCGCCGGTCGGGCTCAACGTGTTCGTCATCAACTCGATGGCGCGCGACGTGCCGATGATCGAGACCTTCAAGGGGGTGATCCCGTTCCTCGCCTCGGACGCCCTCCGGGTGACGCTGATCATCCTGTTCCCGACGGTGACCCTGATCATGCCCGCTTTGCTGGCCGACTGACCCGGTCTCCGATAAGCTGGGCGCGTCTGTTCGAGGAGGCCGCGATGAGCCTTTCCTTCCGCCCGGTGGGCGCCAACCTGGCCGCCGAGGTCACCGGCGTGGACCTTTCCGCGCCGCTCGACGATGCGGTGCGCGACGCGATCCATGACGGGCTCGCCCGGCACCAGCTGCTGATCTTCCGCGACCAGGTCATCACCTCGGACGACCTGATGGAATTCGGCACCCGCTTCGGCGAGCTCTCGGTCCACCCCTTCGCGCCGCATGTCGCGGACACCCCGGCGCTGATCCGGTTCGAGAACGACGCCGAGACCCCGCCTTTCGGCACCGATGTCTGGCATTCCGACGAGACCTTCCGCGCCGCCCCGCCGATGGCGACCGCGCTTTGCGCCAAGACGGTGCCGGAAATCGGCGGCGACACCGTGTTCGCCTCGATGTCGGCCGCCTATGAGGGGTTGAGCGCGCGCACCAGGGCGTTCATCGACGGCTTGCAGGCGATCCACGACATCAAGCCCTTCAAGGCTTTGTTCGACGACACGCCGGAGGACCGCAAGTCGCTCCAGCGCTTCGAGGAGATCTACCCGCCGACGGTCCATCCGGTGGTCCGCGTCCACCCGGTGACCGGCCGCAGGGTGCTCTACGTCAACCCGCAATTCACCATCCGCATCAAGGACATGGACGAGCGCGAGAGCGCCTCGCTGCTCGACACGCTGTTCCACCGGGCGCTGGTCCCGGAATACCAGTACCGGCTGCACTGGCGCCCGCACACGCTGGCGATGTGGGACAACCGCTCGGTCCAGCACTACGCCGTCCACGACTACTGGCCCGCGACGCGGATCATGGACCGGGTGACCGTCAAGGGCACAAGCCCGGTGGGCGTCGAGGCGGCCGACCCGGCGACCGTGCGAAGGCCCAAGACGCTGATCGCCGGCGCCGTCGCGCACGGCGCCCACAAGCCGCATCTGATCGAGGACGACATCCGCAAGGAGCCCGCCGCCGCCGGCTGAGGCGCCGCTAATGTTTCACGTGAAACATAGGACAGCATTGCTGCCTTATCCATCGCGTGAAGAACGCGCGGCAAGTCGTTGACGGATGTCTCTCGCGCGATCCGGTTCCGGAGCGGGACCGGGGTCCCCGGGGGACAGAAACTGGTCCTATCATGATGTTCGGCAGAGGCGGACCGAGACTAGGGAGAAGGCATGGTTCCACGCTTCAGGGCGAACCCGGAAACCGCGGTCGAATAGCAGCCGGCGGACGCACTCTCCGAAGCAATGCAGCGACGCCCCGACTGTTCAGCGGGCCACCCTTACCCCGCCTTTTCTGCCCAAGCCATACCCTACCCTAAAGACATCGGGGATGTTGACCCGGTCGTCGCGCATCCGAAGAAAAACCCCCAACGACTCGAGGTCCGAGCGAACGCCCTGGGCTTGATCACGAATGTGTAGAGGCGGCAGCTTTACCGCATTCTGCTCCACATCCTCGGTCAGGTGATCAAGAACACGGTGTTCGCTCCACCGCTCCTCGATCTCCTCGAATTTGCAGGGAACGGTCATACCGCCGAGGCAGTTCAGAACCCGATCCACCCAAGGATAATCTTCCTGGAGTTCCAAAACCCGGGTTTCCGAAGCTGCCTGCACGCCGCGCTTGATGCTTTCATAGTGCAGGGTGAATTTGTGTTCCGGGTAACGCTCCGCCGTGTCCTCCGCTGCCGTTCGAAGCGCGCGAAGAAAAGAACGCGGGCTTACCCTTCCCGCCGTATCTCCCAGATGGTTCGGGATCCAGGTATACGGAAATCCCCTTCTGCGATTCCGCCCCATGAATGGGCCGGAGATGTTATGGAACTTCTCTCGTTGCAAGTCGCCCTTCGAAATCACGCGCCGCGACACGGGGAACAGCCGTTTCTCCCCAACTTCGATGGGGTCCCAAGTGCTGCCCCCAATAAACCGCCGGAATTCCTCTCCGTACATTCCATTGACGAGGCTGTGCCAGAGCAAGCCATACAGTTCGGAAGCCGGCCAGCTCAATTCAACGGCGGAGGAAAGGACTTTCGATGCATCGGGAAAATCGGCTATCTGGGTTTCGTCGACCTGATCGGACCGCAAGAACATCTTGACCCGCAGCCGCCGGTAGGATCGCATGTCGAGCGCTGTCTGCATCAAGCCGCGAATCAGCCGGTACATGTCCTTCCAGTCGTCCGAGCAACGGTCCAACGCATCGAACAGCAGCAAAAGATAAATTCCCTTTTCATCGAATTCGGTATCGCGAGCCAAGAACAGGCGCGCAATCGCTTCCGGCTCCTGATCGACATAGTTCAGGCGCGCTTTCCATGTCTCCCCTTTCCGGATCGCGTGGTTGTCGCTTGCGAGTTGCCAGGCCTGAACCGTGCGCCAGATGGTTCTCGGCTCGGCCCCGGCTCGCAAAAGCTGCCTCAGCACATCCTTGTCCGGATAGTCGTCCGGCGCAGGTCTGACACCGAAACCTGTCCGCACCTCGGTGTCCTCGCTCAACGTAGAGTCTCGGTTCGCCCGATCGATGAGTTGACGAATTTCCGGTTGCTGGAGCGCACCCCACCAGAAGGTTTTTCCGGCACCGCGCATACCCGTGACGAGCATGTTGTCCGGGTCCATCGCCTTCAAATGAGACGGGGGAAGGTACACCTGTGCGAGGTCGGGATTCTCGGCATGGCTGGTCCCTTCCGGCAATTTGGCAAGCGCAATTCGTGCTTGCTCGGCGTCGATCACACCGGTCACGATTTGCCTCCTTCGTCGCCCGCGTAAACGCGTTCGTTGAACGATTTCAGGAACTTCCCGTAGGCCGAGTTGACGGTTTCCTCGTCCAGGTCTTGCAGCGAGGCGCCCGCGGCGAAGCCAAGGTTCCAACCTATTTCCATCGGGTCGTGGGGCGCATTTTCTTCGTCCAGATCGAACGAAAAATCTCCGATTGAGTCGCCCGCTGCATCCATTTCGTCGTATAGGTGATCCCGAAACAGATCCCATGCCTGCGCTCGGAAACCCTTAACATATTCTTCCCTGTCCGATACGGGCGTCAGCGCTGATACGACCGAAACACGCTCCCGGATACGTTCCGCCAGGCCTCTTTCGCGCCAATGGCGGAACAGAATGCCGTAGTCAGTCCAGGTACTTTCAGAACCGGTCGCGAATAACAATACCTCCGCATTCAAGTCGGTGACGGACGCGGCCGCAATGTCGTGCAGGCCGTTGCGGCTCTCTAGCAAGACCACCGTCGGCCTGAACACGGTTTCCAGGTTGGCCAAAACACGTTCGAGGCGGCCCGTCCAAGGTTCATCCGCCTTGTCCATATATACACGCCCCAGCTTGGCCAGATACTCCCCGGGATCGCGGCCGTGGGCGGGCGCCACGCGGACGTCGCCTTCGAAGATCTGCGCCCAGGCCGGTGCGGCGAGCATATCTTCAACCACTCGATCCCCCTGCCCGACCAAGTCCTCCACGAACCAGTCGGTCAAGCCGAATTTCGGTCTGCGTTCGGTCTCGAGCATCGCCGAAGACAGGCCGGGCGACTCCAGATCCATATCGACCGCCAGCACTCGTTCGCCCTTGCGCGCAAGATGCCAGGCCAGTACCGCGGCGGTCGTACTGCGCCCCACGCCACCCTTGACCGAATACAAGGTGACGCGTGGGATCCCGGCGTCTTCCACGGGATCCCCGACGGTCCACCAGCCACGCCCCGTCACCAAACGGTCGGCCAGGAACACGCGGGAACGGATCTCTTGAGCCGTATCGTCGAGAGTTTCCAGCAACGCATCGCCGACGAACAGCACGCCCTCGTCCGCAGGGTAGCCGCGCACACCCAGGGTCTCGCTCAAAGTGTTGGCAAGCCGCTCTAGCGCGCGACGGATATCCTGATTTTCTTCGAGTGTATCCGACACCGATATGCGCAGCTTGCCCAGAAGATCGCGTACAAGATAGAGGCGGCCGATCCCGTCCGGCACTGCCCCCGCTGCGAAACCTGCGATCGCTTCCTCGACGCGCCGTCGCATGTCGTCGAAGGGGATAAAGTCGTCTCTCACGGCTGGCCACCTTGAGTCGCGGATTGAAACATAGCACGAACCGCGAGGGCAGCGTCGCGATGCGGCGCCACGGATGCCTGCCCGAAATGGCCCTGGTATGCATAGCGCTGTCCGACGCGCCAGTCATGGAAGGGCGTGTCCGTCGGAAGCATGGACAGATGGGTGGCTCCTGTCCTCCCTTGGGCGAAGGTCACGAACGCCGGCCAGAGCCTGTCGCATGAAGCCGGTACAGCGGGTCGATAGCTTGCCCCTCGGATTCGAGCACCGCTTTCAGGCCGCAGCTCAACCCGTAGAGATGGTCGGTCGCCCAGGCAGGGCATGCAAAAAGGCGTTCCGCGTCCTTCCAGTGACGGTCGTGCGCATCCCGTAATTCGAAAAGCCTGTCACCAAGAATCCCTTCGACGTAGTGCGTCCACCGTTACACCCCGTAAATCGTAAGCGAACGACCCTACAGTGAGAAGGCGTCCTGCCGGGTTCTCCCCGTCGTCTCTCGGAGGGGCGCCTTCCCCATCACGCCCGATGGCGACCGCGCTTTGCGCCAAGACGGTGCCGGAAATCGGCGGCGACACCGTGTTCGCCTCGATGTCGGCCGCCTATGAGGGGTTGAGCGCGCGCACCAGGGCGTTCATCGACGGCTTGCAGGCGATCCACGACATCAAGCCCTTCAAGGCTTTGTTCGACGACACGCCGGAGGACCGCAAGTCGCTCCAGCGCTTCGAGGAGATCTACCCGCCGACGGTCCATCCGGTGGTCCGCGTCCACCCGGTGACCGGCCGCAGGGTGCTCTACGTCAACCCGCAATTCACCATCCGCATCAAGGACATGGACGAGCGCGAGAGCGCCTCGCTGCTCGACACGCTGTTCCACCGGGCGCTGGTCCCGGAATACCAGTACCGGCTGCACTGGCGCCCGCACACGCTGGCGATGTGGGACAACCGCTCGGTCCAGCACTACGCCGTCCACGACTACTGGCCCGCGACGCGGATCATGGACCGGGTGACCGTCAAGGGCACAAGCCCGGTGGGCGTCGAGGCGGCCGACCCGGCGACCGTGCGAAGGCCCAAGACGCTGATCGCCGGCGCCGTCGCGCACGGCGCCCACAAGCCGCATCTGATCGAGGACGACATCCGCAAGGAGCCCGCCGCCGCCGGCTGAGGCGCCGCTAATGTTTCACGCGAAACCCGGGTCCGGAACGGGACCGGTTTCGTGTCTCCGGGGAGCCCGGCGGAACCGCTTCAGGGTCTCCCCGGGGCTGCGCGCTACGTCCGGCCATAGCGATGCACCTGGGCGAGAACGGATGCCGCCAGGGTCAAGCCCCGCCGCCCGCTTCGCGGCACCGCTGCGCGCGTTCATGTCTTTGAGGGCGGTCTTCGCGTAGTCCTGCCCCTGTCTGGCGGCGCGGCGGTACCATTTGACGGCTTCGGAAAAATCCGCGGCGACGCCCCAGCCCCGCTGATACATGACGCCGAGCTTGTTCTGAGCGTCCGGCTCCCTCATCTCGGCGTAGGGTCGAAACCCCTTGAGCGCGGCGCTGAAACTGCGGCGGTCGAATGCGGCCTGCGCCTCCTCCAGGGTTTGCGCCGAGGCCGAAAGCGGACCTGCCGCCGGCAGCAGCACCGCCGCAGCCAGTAGCAGCGTCCTCGCCGACACGCATGGCTTGGCGCCGAATTTCCACGATCGCCCGCGCCGCCGTAGCTTCAACCGCGTCTCCGGCGTTTTCCAACCGGCCAGGATTCCGATCCACGACGGATATGGGCATGCCGATGGCGATTTCGCCATGTCTTCGCGGTGTTCCGCCCGTGCCGGACGATTTGCCGCAGCCCCTTGCGGCGCGGGGCGGGCGGCTCCGGTCGGTTCGACCGATGGGGTGCTGTCGCCGCCGAACCGCTATTCCGACCCCGGCCTGTAGAATCCCTGCGATTCCACCAGGAAGGCCCGGTTCAGCCGGGCGCGGTAGTTCTCCAGCGCCGCGGTTGCGGCGAGCTCGACGAGCTGGGCTTCGGAGAAGTGCTTCGCGGCCTCTTCATAGACCGCGTCGGTGACCTCCGCCGGCGTCGTCGTCATGCCCTCGGCGAAGGCGAAGGCGGCCTTCTCGGCGGCGCTGAACAATTCACTTTCGAACCAGGCGCCGATTGCTGCGATCTTCTCGTCGGTGCTTCCTGCGGCGCTGCTCCCGGCAGCGTTGGTGTCAATTCAGAACGGGCACCGGACGATCTGCGCGACCCGCACGCAGACCAGCGCGCGAAGCTCGGCCGGCAGCGTGCCGCTCTTCGCCGGCGCCCTGCCGAGGATGCGCCCCGCCTCCAGGATCGGCGGGCAGCGCGCCTGGATTCCGGCGGTGGTCATCGGCGTGTCGAAAGCGCGCGCGGCCGAATCGATCATCGGGCGCGCCTCCTCGGGGGCCTCTTCGCGGGCCAGCGGTTTGAGTCTCGGCATGGCGGTCTCCCCTGCGGATGGTGCGGGCGATTCTAGAGCCCATCCGGTCTTGACGGAACCGCGGCGCGCTATTTCCCCGTTACCCGCCGGCCGATCGCCGCGACCGCGGCGTGGGCGGCGAGCGCCGCCCCCTCCTGCCAGCCCGGCAGCGCGCTCGCCTGGTCGCCGGCGAAGTAGACCGCGCCGTCCGGCCGTTGCAGCGCCACCGGGGCCTCGTCCGCCACCGGCCACGCCCCCTTCTGGAACCGCACCTTGCCCCAGGCCCGGCTGACGCCGGTCTCGATCTCCGCCGCGTAGCCGGGATGCACCCGCTCGCCCTCGGCGATCGCCGCCCGCAGACGCTCCGCCGGGCTCATCGCCTGGAAGCGGAGCCCGGGCTTCTCGCGCAGGACATAGGCGCCCAGGATCACCCCCTTGTCGCGGTGGTAGCCGTATGGCGGATACCAGATCTGGGCGATGTCCTGGTCGGTGCGGGAAATGCCGCCATAGATCGCGTGGTCTTCCTCCCAGAAGCGCCGCCGCGTCTGGAAGGCGATCTTGACGGCGGGGCGGAAGGCGGTCGCGCCGATCGCCGCCCGCGTGTCCGGGGCGAAATCGTTGGCGATGTCCTTGAGCACCGGCGCCGGGATGGTGCAGACCGCGAAATCGGCCTCCAGCGCCGCGGCCGCGCCCGACCCGCCGGACCGGTAGACGATGCGCACCCCCCGGCCGGTCTTCTGGATCTCCTCGACGACGCTGCGATAGCGGATCAGGCCGCCCACCCGCTCGACGAAGGCCTTGGCGATCGCGTCCATGCCGCCGACCGGCTGCAGCAAGGTCGGGGTCTGGTTGAGGGTGTGCCCGAGGCCGGGCTCGTATTTCCAGAAATCCGAATTGACCAATTCGCCGAATTCGAGCGGGTCGTCGAGCGCGCCGGGCTTGAGCCCGGCGTTCACCCGTTCGCCGCGATAGCCGCCCCGCTCCGAGCCCTTGTACAGGCGATCCTGGTTCAGATCGCCGTATCGCACGAGCATTTCGAGGACGCGTTCCCGGTCGTCGGCGGTCAGCGCGCTGTCGAGGGTCGCCGCGCCGACCGCCTTGGCGAGGAGCTCGGCGATATAGCCGCGCATGTCGGCGCTGACCCGCCGCGCCGTCACCGGCTTCCCGCCGAAGCGCTCCTTGTCGTGGTAGAGGGCCGCGCGGTTGTCGTTGGTGAAGACTTCGAGCGCGACGCCGAATTCCCTGCAATAGCCGAGAATGGTTCTGTGGTGGTGGGGAATCCGGGCCGGGCCGAGATTGGCGTAGAGATGCTCGCCCTCGGAGAATCCCACGACCTGGCGGCTGTCGGTCTCCTCGATCGCATCGCCGGCGCGCACCGTCAGGTTGCGGCCCCCGGCGCGATCCGAGGCTTCCAGGACGGTGCAGCGGTACCCCGCCTTGGACAGCTCATGGGCGGCGATCATGCCGGCCATGCCGGCGCCGAGGATCGCCACGCTCCTTCCCGCGCCCGAGCCGCGCGGCAATTCGGGCGGCGCCGCGTGGGCGGCGCCGGAGCGGGCGAGGCCAAGCGCCTCCATGCCGCGATAGACCGCGCCGACCCCGGCGGCCGCGCCGAGGGCCTGAAGAAACGCCCGTTTGGATATCGTCGAATTCATTCAAACCAGCCCGGCCTCGACGGCGGTGACCCAGAGCAGGCGGATGCCGAGCCCGGTGAGCGCGATCTGGAAGACGATGCGGAAGGCGCGCTCGGGCACGCGGTCCAGCGTCCGGCTGCCCACGACGTTGCCGAGCATCGCCACCCCGATCATCGCCGCGATCAGCGGCAGATAGGCGCCGACCGAGAGGCCGAGCGCCCCGAAGGCCACCAGCTTCGAGATATGGACGATGGTCATCAGCAGCGACAGCGTCGGCGGCAGATAGCGCCGGTCCCCGGTGGCGCCGGCAACGAACGGGGCGAGCAGGCTGCCGGTGGCGCTGACGAAGATGCCGAGAAAGGTCATCACGAAACCGAGCACCGCGAAGCGCCCGCGCTCCGGTCCGAACCGGGTGAATCTGGGCATCCAGGCGAGCGCCAGGATCGACACCCCGAGAATGCCCTGGAGCACCACGGCCGACAGCGTCACGAAGATCTGCGCGCCCGCCAGCGCGCCGAGGACCGCGCCGATGGCAAACGGCAGCAGCGTCCCGCGCATCACGTAGCGCCAGCGCATCGCGACCAGGCTCGACGACGCGCCCAGCATCACCACCGTGTGCACCGGGATCAGGATGGCGGGGGGAAAGAAGATCGCCATCACGGCAAGCAGGATCAGCCCGCCGGCGGTGCCGATGGTCGAGGCGATGAACGCGGTCACGAAGGAGAACGCGGCGAGCCCGCCGAACACCCAGCCATCGACGCCCGGCACGCCGAGAAAGGACGGCTCCATGCCGCCATGATGACGCACCGGGCCCGCCGCGTCAGGTGGGCCCTTCGATACGCGGCGAAGCCGCTAGTCAGGGTGAGGGGTTCTTTCCCCGCCCTCATCCCGAGTAGCCCCGGGCTTGATCCGGGGCGTATCGAGGGAGGCCCCGGCAACAGGGCCGTGGACGCGCCGGGCGGAGGACGGCAGAATGGCGCGATGATCGACGACCCGGTACTCAAGAACGACTGGCAGGCGGTCGGGCGCGCGAGCGACCTCGACGAGGGCGGGGTGATGCCGGCCAGCCTGTTCGGCACCGACCTCGTGCTGTGGCGCTCGGGCGGCGAGGTGATGGCCTGGGAGGACCACTGCGCCCATCGCGGCACCCGGCTCTCGCTCGGCGCGGTCAAGGACGGCCAGCTCACCTGCCCCTACCACGCCTGGCACTACAACAAGGAAGGCCGCTGCACCTTCATCCCGGCGATGCCGGACCTGACGCCGCCGGCCGGAGCCCGGGTGCAGGCGTTTCGCGCCAGGGAGGCCTACGGCTTCCTCTGGGTCTCGATGGGCGAGCCCAACCGCGACGTGCCGCCGTTCCCGGAATGGACCGACGCGCGCTACCGCAAGCAGATCGTCGGCCCCTACAATTTCCGCGCCAACCCGTTCCGCACCGTCGAGAACTTCATCGACATCCCGCATTTCCCCTTCGTCCATCCGATGATCAACGGCGACCCCTCGAAGCCGGACATCATCGAGGATTACGACGTGTTCGAGGACGAGGACGGGATCCGCACCGGGCGGGTGCCGATCTGGCAGCCCTTCGCCGACCACCGCGGCATCCCGGCGATGACGCATTACACCTATCACTGCTACCGCCCGACGACGGCCTATTTCGCCAAGGAGACCGGCGACGACAACATGTTCTGCATGATGCTGACGGTCACCCCGCTGGCGCCCGACGACTGCCTGGTCTGGCTGCTGGTGGCGATCAATTTCGGCGACCAGGTCACCGAACAGCAGATCGTCGAGCGCCAGGACAAGGTGTTCAGCCAGGACAAGTGGATCGTCGAGAGCCAGCGCCCGGTCGAGATCCCGCTCGATCTGAAGGACGAGCTTCACATCCGCGCCGACAAGTTCTCCGTCGCCTATCGCCGCTGGCTCAAGGGGATGGGCCTCAGATGGGGCGTCGCCGAGAGCGCCCGGGTGAACTGACCGCGCGCCCCGGGGAGGACCGAGGATGTCCTACACGCTCGAAGACTTCTGCGCCGATGCACGGGCCGCGCTCGATGAGGATTCAGGCCCCGACGGCCGCGAGCGGGTCGCCCGCCATCTGGAGAAACTCCTGGTCGATGCGGATTTCGTCGCCGCCCATCTCGGACCCGACAAGCCGTCCGGGGCCGAGACCATCCATATCGACGAGAGCCACGGCTTCCACGTGATGGCGCATACCAACCGGGGGCCGTCGAACAACACCCCGCACTGCCACGGCCCGTCCTGGGTGGTCTACGGCATGGCGATGAACCATGTCGAGATGACCGAGTGGCGCCGCCTCGACGACGGCTCCCGCGAGGGCCATGCCGAGCTCGCGGTGGACCGCAAATACGTGCTGAACGAGGGCGAGGCGCATGTCTACAACGAGGGCGTCATCCACGCGCTCGACCGGCCGCTGGAGACCCGGCTGGTGCGGGTCTGCGGCTGCGACCTCGACCGCACGCTGCGCTACCGCTACGACCCGGCGAACGAAGCGGTCAAGGTACTCGAGCCGCTGAAGCCGTAAGCAGCCCCGCAGGGCGCCCCTCCGGCCTTGGCCATAGTCTCCAAACGGATCGAAGGCGCGCTCTTCATGATCGGGGCGGCGTCCTCGCTGGTGGCGATGGCGCTGCTGGTCCGCTTTCTCACCCCCGAATACCACGTCCTCGAGCTGATCTTCCTCAGGAGCGTGGTCAATCTCTGCCTGATGACGCCGTGGATCCTGCGCGCCGGGATGGCGGCGGCGCGGACCGACCGCCTCGCTCTGCACGGCTTGCGCAACGGCCTCCTCTATACCGGCAACGTGGCGTGGTTTTTCGGCGTCACCATGGTGACGCTGGCCGAGCTGTCGGCGCTCCAGTTCACCATGCCCATCTTCGTCGTGATCATGGCGGTGGCGCTGCTCGGCGAGCGCGTCGACCTGCCCCGCATCGGCGTGGTCGCGGCGGGTTTCGCCGGCACGCTGATCATCGTCCGCCCGACCGGGCTCGGCGTCGGAATCGGGCCGGTCGTGGTGCTCGCCGCGGCGTTCTTCTACGCCTCGGCCTTCATCGCGACGAAGCGGCTGTCTTCGAGCGAATCCGGCAATGTCGTGGTGTTCTATATGAGCGTCTTCGTGCTGGTGTTTTCGGCGATTCCGGCGGCGTTCGTCTGGCGCACCCCGGATGTCGCCGATCTGCCGGCGATCGCCGGCCTCGGCGTCGCGGGCTACGCCACCCATTACTGCGTCACCAAGGCGATGGCGGCGGCGGATGCGAGCTTCGTGGTGCCGTTCGATTTCCTGCGCCTGCCGCTGTCGGCCGGGCTCGGCATCGTGCTGTTCGGCGAGGCCTTCGAGGCGCCGATCCTGATCGGCGCGGCGATCATCTTCTGCGCCGCCTGGTACAACACCTGGCGCGAGGAGCGCCGGGGCGGCTCGCTCATCCGCTAGACCTGCGCGCGTTCGCCGCGAATGACAGGAATGTCATCGCGAAACCCACCGCCGGGGCCAGGGCGCAGAACGCGAACACCGCGGTCAGCGCGCGGGCCACGTTGACCTTGTCGGTCGCGTCGCCCAGCCCCGAGGCATTGGCGATCAGCCCGATCGCCGCGGCGCCGAAGGCGAGGCCGAGCGAGCGGATCGCCGGGATCGCCGACGCGGTCAGGCTCTCCTCGCCCTCCGCGGCGATCGACATCGTCCAGGTGATCGCGAGCACGTTGGATATGCCGATCCCCAAGCCGATGACGACGGACCAGACCGCCAGCAGCCACAGCGGATGGGTCTCGATGCCGACGGCCATTCCGGCGAGGCCTGCGGTGGAGACCGCGAACCCCACCGCGATCGCCCGCTTTGTGGCGCTGCGGCGGGTCACATGGGCGACCGCGAAGGAGCCCACCGACCAGGCGATCGACATCACCATGTTGTAATAGCCCACCCAGAGCGGCGGCACGTCGTGCAGCACGCCGAGCAGCAGCGGCAGGAAAACCGACGGCGCGATCTGGGTGAAGGCCAGCGTCATGAACATCCAGTAGGCGGCGCCGACATCGGTGAAGGGCGACAGCGCGCGGCGCGGGAACAGCGCGTTGTCGGATCTTTCGTCGAGCCCGAGGGTGAACCGGACCAGCACGCAGGCGCCGATCACCAGCGCGATCCCGGCCGCCACCGAGTCGATCTGCCCGGCCGCGGCGATGCAGAGCACCGCCGCCGCGATCAGCCCGAGCCGGCGGACCGGGAAGCCCTGGCGCTTCGCCGGTTCGGCCGATCGCGGCACATAGCGCCAGCCCAGCGCGCAGACCAGCAGCGCGACGGGGACCGCGACCCAGAACGCCCCGCGCCACCAGTCGATCGCGGCGAAGAACCCGGCCTCGGCCGGGCCGATCATCGCCGCCGCGACCCAGGTGACGTTGATCAGAGCGAGGATGCGCCCGCGCAGCCCGCCTTCGTAGATCTCGCGCACCAGCGCCATCGACTGCGACAGCAACAGCCCGCCGCCGAACCCCTGCAGCAGCTGCCCGGCAAGCAGCAACGCCATGTTCGGCGCGAGCGCGGCGATCACGCTGCCGACGACGAACACCAGCCCCGAGGCGACATAGCCGTGGCGCCGCCCGAGGGCGGCGCGCACCGGCGCCCCGCCCGCCGCGCCGACGATGGTGCCGATCAGATAGACCATCGCCGGCCAGGCGTAATACGCCGCGCCGCCGATATCGGCGATCACCGACGGCATCACCGTCGACAGCACGAAGGTGTTCACCCCGTGCAGGATCACCGCGAGGTTGAGGAGGATGGTGAAGACGCGGCGGCCGCCGCGCATCAGGTCGAGCCAGAGGCCGCCCGCCGCTGCGGTCTCGCTCATCGCAGGGTGAGGGGGCGCGCGGTCAGCGGGGGCGCGCTCAGCGGGGGCGCGTCCCGGTCATCGTCCGGCATCGCCGAACCGGGCCTCCAGGAAGGCGACCGACCGGCGGTGCGCGAGAGCCGCCGCCCGGGAATCGTGGCTCTCCTGTTCGGGGTTGAAGAACGCGTGGTCGGCGCCGGGATAGAGGTGGAATTCGAGCCCCGGATGGGTGTCGCGGATCGCCTCGACCTCGTCGAAGGGCACCACGACGTCGCGGTCGCCGTAATGCAGGATCGCCGGGCAGGAAGGGCGCAGACCGCGATGCTGGTAGACGTCGCTGCCGTAATAGATCACCGCCGCGTCGGCGGCGAGGCGGGCGGCGGCGATCCAGGCCCAGGTCCCGCCGGTGCAGAACCCCTGCACCGCCACCGGCCCGTCCGCGCGCAGCGCCGCGAGCGCGGCCTCGACATCCGTCAGCACCGTCGCCTCGCCGAGCGTCTCGCGCTGCGCCATGCCGCCGGCGCGCCCGGCGGCGCCGTAGCCGAAGACGATGTCCTTGCCCGACCGGTCGTAGAGGGCCGGCGCGATGGCCGCGATCCCGGCTTCGGCGTAGAGGTCGCAGACATAAGCCATGTGCGGGGTCAGGCCGTAGATCGCGTGCAGCACGACGATGCCGCCCGAAGCGCGATCCGGGGCGGCGTGCCAGGCATCGAGCACATGCCCGTCCCCGGCGGTGAGAGTGATGCGGTCGGCCAATTCTTCCCCAGTTCGGCAAGCCGGCGCGCGATGGCGCGCGACGCCGCCAAGGCGCCCATTCAACGTCAACGCCCGCGCCGTGTCACGCATCGCCGCGTCTGGACTCGCCGCGCCGGGAAACCGATATTGCCGGGGTCGGAATGTGAGATTTGCAGGAAACAGATCATGGAAGTCCGCGCGATCCTGAGGGCGAAGGGCAACGAGGTCGCCACCGTGCCGCCCGGCACCACCATCGCCGCCGCGGTGGCCGAGCTCGCCGGGCGTATGATCGGGGCGCTGGTGGTGACCGACGCCAACGGGGCGCTCATCGGCATCGTGTCCGAGCGCGACATCGTGCGCGGCCTTTCCGAACAGGGGGCCGGGTTTCTCGACTGCCTCGTCGAGACCTGCATGGCGAGCCCGGTCGAGACCTGCGCGCTGGGCGACACCGACCGCGAGATCCTGGCGCTGATGACCGACCGGCGGTTCCGCCATCTGCCCGTCGTCGAGGACGGCGAGCTGGTCGGCATCGTCAGCATCGGCGACGTGGTCAAGAGCCGCATCGACGGGGTGATGGCCGAGGCCGACGCGCTGCGCGACTATATCGTCCGCGGCTGATCGGACCGCCGGGCGATCGGAGGAGGGCGATGGCGGCGGAGCGGACCCTGATAGAAGGCGGGCTGGTCTACGACCATGACGGCGACCCGGATCGCCCGGCGGCGCTCGACATCCTGGTCGAGGGGGCGCGGATCGCCCGCGTCGAGCCCGGGCTGGGCGCCGCGCTGGCCCAGGGCGCGCCGCCCGACCGGGTGATCGACGCCAGGCGCCGGCTGGTGGTCCCCGGCTTCGTCAACGCCCACTACCACTCGCACGACGTGCTGCTCAAGGGCGTGTTCGACCCGATGCCGCTGCAGATGTGGTTCGTCAACGCGCTGCCGCCGCAATACCCGATGCGGAGCGCGGAAGAGGTGCGCGCGCGCACCCTGCTGGGCGCCGCCGAATGCCTGCTCGCCGGGATCACCACGGTGCAGGACATGGTGACCCTCTACCCGTTCGACGACGCGCTGCTCGACGCCGTGCTCGCGGCCTATGACGAGATCGGCATCCGCACCGTGCTTTCGCTCCAGATCGGCGACCGCCGCGCCATCGACCGGATCCCCCATTGGCGCGAGCTGGTTCCCGGGGAGTATCACCACTGGCTCGGCTCGCCGATCGGCGTCGGCGGCGAAAAGCCGCTCGAGCTGGTGGGCCGGCAGATCGAGCGGATCGGTCTCGCGCGCGAGCGCTTTTCATGGGCGCTCGGCCCGACCAGCGCGCTCATGTCCTCGCCCGAGCTGCTCGCCGGCATCGCCGAGCTGTCGGACCGGCACGGCCTCCCGGTGCTGAGCCATATGTACGAATCGCGGCCCGAGGTGATCGCCTCGCGCACCCATCTCGGCGCGCATGGCGGCTCGCAGATCGAATACATGCGCGCCGCCGGGCTGCTCGGCCCGCGTCTCGCTTTGGCCCACAGCATCTGGTTCACCCGGGGCGAGATCGACGCCCTGGCCGATTCCGGCGGGCGCGTCGTGCTCAACCCGGCGAGCAACATGAAGAGCAAGTCGGGCGTCGCCCCGATCCAGGACTACCGCGAGGCCGGGGTCGGGATCGCGCTCGGCTGCGACAACTGCGCCTGCTCCGACGTGCAGAACATGTTCCAGGCGATGAAGCTCTATTGCGGGCTGGCGGCGATCAGCGACATCGGCCTGGACACGCCGGACGCGCCGGAAGCCCTGCGCGCGGCGACGCTCGGCGGCGCGGCGGCGGTCGGGCTCGAAGGCGAAATCGGCGCGCTCGCGCCCGGCATGCGGGCCGATCTCTGCCTCTACGATCTCGACCGGCCGACGCTGCTGCCGCTCAACAGCGCCGCCCGCCAGATGGTCTATACCGAGACCGGTTCCGCGCTCGACACGGCGATGGTCGAGGGCCGGGTGGTGGTCGAGGGCGGCCGGCTCACGACGATCGACGCCGATACGCTGCGCGACTCGGTGGAGGCGGCGATCGGCACCCTCCGCGCCGACCAGCGCGACGTCGCCGCCCGGTTCGAAACCCTCCGCCCCTATCTCGCCGAGGCCTGGCGGAAGAGCTGGGAGACCGATATCGGCATGGAGCGCTATGTCGGCGCCCCGCGCCCGGGCTGAACCGGCCCCACCTTACGCAAGTTTCATGTTCCGGTAAGGCCCCCTTCAGGCGGCTGCGCTATCTCTCCCAGGAGGACAAATTCGGGAGAGTAAGCCATGACTGCCTGTTTGACGCTCGACAAGCGCGTTCTGCACCGGGTGATCCTGCCCGGCGCCCTGGCCGCGGCGATGGCGACCGCCGCGTCCGGTCTCGCCCACGCCCGCCCGGCGCCGGCAAGCTTCGCCGACATCGCGGCCCGCGTCGCCCCCGCCGTGGTCAATATCGCCACCGACCGCGGCACCGCCCCGGCCATGCTCGGCAAGTCCCAGGACATGCCGCAATCCAGCCCCTTCGGACAGCCCGAGGGGCAGTTCCGTGAGTTCATGGAGCGGTTCTTCGGCCGCAACGCGCCCGATTTCCGCTTCGGCGAGCCGCTGCGCCCCGAGCACCGGATGTCCGCCGTGGGCTCCGGCTTCATCGTCGACAAGGACGGTTACGTGGTGACCAACAACCATGTCGTCGCCGGCGCGCGCAGCGTCCGGGTGCGCCTGCATGACGGCGACATTTTCGACGCCAAGGTGGTCGGCGGCGACGCCAAGACCGACCTCGCGCTGCTGAAGATCGACGCGGGCCGGCCTCTCCCCTTCGTCGAGTTCGGCGATTCCGACCGGATCCGCGCCGGCGACTGGGTGATGACGATCGGCAACCCGTTCGGCCTCGGCGGCTCGGTCACCGCCGGCATCGTATCCGCCCGCGGGCGCGATTTGCGCGGCGGCTCGCTGGTCGACTTCCTGCAGATCGACGCCCCGATCAACCAGGGCAGTTCCGGCGGCCCCGCCTTCGATGCCGACGGCAAGGTGATCGGCGTCAACGCCTCGATCTATTCGCCCAATGGCGGCAATGTCGGGATCGGCTTCGCCATCCCGTCGAACGACGCCAGTAAGGTGATCGCGGGGCTCAAGGCCGACGGCAGGATCGAGCGCGGCTGGCTCGGGGTGCAGATCCAGCCGGTCACCCCGGACATCGCCGAGAGCATCGGCATGAAGGACGCGGCCGGCGCGCTGGTCGCCTCGGTCGCCGAGACCGGCCCGGCCCGCGACGCGGGGCTGCTCCAGGGCGACATCATCACCAAATGGGACGGCGCCGCGGTGGCCAAGTTCCGCGATCTGCCGCGCCTCGTCGCCGCGACCAAGACGGGCAAGGTGGTCGATCTCGCGATCCTTCGCGAGGGCAAGGCGATGACGCTCCCGGTCACCACCGGGCTGATGCCCCGCACCGGGAAGGTCGCGAGCCTGCCCGCCAAGACCGCCAAAAGCGGGCTCGCCGGCACCGGCATCACGGTCGCCGATATCGACCCCGCGGCGCGGTCCCGCTTCGGGCTCGACGAGGCGGCCAAGGGCGCCCTGGTCCGCCATGTCGATAGCGACAGCCCGGCATGGTCGCGCGGCGTCCGCGCGGGCGACGTGATCGAGCGGGTCACCTACACGCCGGTGAAATCCGCCGCCGATGCCGTCAAGGCGGTCGAGCAGGTTCGCAAGGACGGCCGCAAGGCGGTGATGCTGACGATCGACCGCAAGGGCGCGGATCGCATCGTGGCGGTCCGCTTCGCCGACGCGTAGACTAGGCGCCACGGTCCGCGCGACCGGCCGGGGGCCGGGGCCGCAAAGGCGGTCCCGGCCTTCGCCCGTCCGGTCGGCGGCGGCGCGACAGCCGAACCGGTCCCGCGATGCGCGCATTGATCATCGAAGACGACGCCGAAACGGCGGGTTTCATCGCCAAGGGGCTTTCCGAGGGCGGGTTCGCGGTCGATGTCGCCCATGACGGCCGCGACGGGCTGGTGCTGGCGCTCGGCAGCGACTACGACGTGGCGGTGGTCGACCGCATGCTGCCCGAGCTCGACGGGATCGCCATCGTCGAGGCGATGCGCAGCGCCGGACGGAAGACCCCGGTCCTGTTCCTGAGCGCCAAGGGAGAGGTCGCGGACCGGGTTGCCGGGCTCCGCGCCGGCGCCGACGACTATCTGGTGAAGCCGTTCGCGTTCTCCGAGCTGCGCGCGCGGGTCGATGCGCTGCTCCGGCGCGGCGCGTCGCCGGCGAAGCAGACCGTGCTGCGGGTGGGCGATCTCGAAATGGATCTGCTGGCGCGCCGGGTCACCCGCGCCGGCCGCAGGATCGAGCTGCAGCGGCGCGAGTTCCAGCTTCTCGAATGCCTGATGCGCAGCGCCGGAAGGGTGGTCACCCGGACGATGCTGCTCGAACATGTATGGGACTACCATTTCGACCCCCAGACCAATGTCATCGACGTCCATATCTCCAGGCTCCGCCGCAAGGTCGATGCCGGCGCCGAAAGCCCGCTCATCGAGACCGTGCGCGGCGCGGGGTACAGGCTCCGTGCAGAAATGGGCTAGCAGTCTGTCGGACTTTGGGTCATCGATTGAGTATGGATTTGTCGCCGGTGGTTTTGGCGTCGGGCTGAGGTGGCGCTGGTTTCTTGCCGATAGAGGGGGATTGCCGGTTCTGCGGCGGATCGCGGCGTGGGGGCGCTTGCTCTGTCGCGATCTGCTCCGCCGCGGCGCCTCATGTCGCCAGGCTCAGCTTGTGCAAGCGCTTGCAGTTGTAAGCCAGAGCCACCAGGGTCCACTCGCCCTCGACCTTGTCGAGGCCGCGCAGCGAGAACCCGGCGAAGCCGAGCACCGCCTTGATGACGCCGAAGACCGGCTCGACGGTCTGCCGGCGCAGCTTGTAGAGGGCACGGCCCTGTTCGCTCGCGAGCTTCCCGGCCATCGCCTTCAACCAGTCGGCCTTGGGCTCCCTTACCGCCGGCGGAGCCTTCGCCGGGCGGAAGTCGTGGGTTCGCCGGCGGCCTTCCGCCGCGGTCGACACCAGGACCTCGATGCCGCGCGCCTCGAGCGCCGCCACCTCCGCCCCGTTGGCATAGCCGTTGTCCGCGAGCACCGTCTCCGGCCGGCCCAGCACCGCCGGGATCGCCGCGATGTCCGCCACCAGCTCGTTGCGGTCGCTGGCGCATTGGCCGATCCGCGCGCCCACGATCAACTGACTGCCGCCGGCATCCACCGCCGCCTGCGCGTTGTAGGCCTGGCGATACTCATGCTGCTTGCTCTTGCGCATCAGCCGGCTGTCCGGGTCGCTCAGATTGCTCTGCGCGTTCGCAGCCGGGGTCTCGTCCGGCGGCTTCGGATGCTTGCCCTTGGCACGACCCCGGCGCTTCTCCCGCGCCGCCACCTTGGCCTCAAAGGCCTCGCGCTCCGCCGCCGCCCGCGCCTCGGCCTGCGCCTCCAGACGGCGACGGGCCGCATCGAGCTTGTCGCGCAAGGCCTCGCGGCGGGCAATCTCCCTCGGCAAGGCCTGGGGATCCTCCTCGCCAGCCACGTCCGCCGCCTCCGCCCGGCGCAGCAACGCCGCGATCTCGCCTTCCAGTTGGCCGATCAACGCGGTCGCGCGCTCATACGTCACCGAACGATGCTTGCTCGCGTTGGCCTTGAACTTGGAGCCGTCGACGCTCACCAGGCCCACGCGCAACAGCTTCAACTCCCGGGCCAGAAGCAGAACCTGCAAGAAGCTCTCCGACACCGCAGCGAAGTTCTCCCGCCGGAAGCGCGCGATCGTATCGTGGTCGGGGTGAAGGTTCGCCGCAATGAAGCGAACCCCGATATCGCGGTGCGTCGCCCGCTCGATCCGACGGCTGGAAAAGATCCCGTTGGCGTAGCAGTAGATCAGCAGCGCCAGCATCATCCGCGGGTGATACTGCGCCGAGCCGGTGCCGCGACGGTTCACCTTGAAGGCGCCCAGATCGACGCGTTCGACCGCCTCGATCACGAAATGCGCCAAATCATCCGACGGGATCCAGTCCCGCAGATCGGGAGGAAGCAGAAACGCCTGGTCCCGATCACAGTCCACGAAGTTGCTCATCCTGCGATCCTAAGGGAAATCCAGCCCAAAGTCCGACAGACTGCTAGCCCGCATTTCCCGCCCCGGTCACGGCCTGCGTCGCGCCCAGGCGCCCGCTCCGCCAGGAGCGGGCCAAAGAGCGTAGCGGGGACTACGGTCGAGGCCCGCGACGCAGCGGGCGGGCGCCTGGGCGCGACCCGGAGGGCGGCGCTGTCCGGCCGACAGGATGCGTCAAGCCGCTTGCCCGATGTCCCCGCATCGCGCGGCGCGGCTTTCCTGCCCTGTCGGCCGGACAGCGCCGCGCAGACCATGACCGGGGCGGGAAATGCGGGCTAGGCTGCTGCGCAGCACGACGTTCCGCCTGACCCTGATCTATTTCGGGCTGTTCGGGGTGTCGGCGGTGGTGCTGGTCGGTTTCCTCTACTGGTCCACCGCCGGCTTCATGGCGCGCCAGACCGACGAGGCGATCGAGGCCGAGATCCGCGGGCTCGGCGAGCAATACTCCCAGTTCGGGACTCTCGGCCTGGTGCGCGCCCTCAACCGCCGGACATCGCGGGCGCGGGCGAGCCGCGGGCTCTATTTGCTGACCGATGCCAGCCTCCGGCCGGTCGCCGGAAACCTCAGCGCCTGGCCCGGGGAGAAACCCGGCCCCGACGGCTGGATGACCTTCCAGCTCGAATACGCCGATCGGCGCGGCGCCGTCGATTTCGGCCGCGCCCGCATCTTCGAGCTGACCGGCGGGCTCCGCCTTCTGGTCGGGCGCGACATCAGGGAGCGGCTGGAGATCGACGCCCGGTTCCGCGAGTCGATCGGCTGGGGGATCGCGCTGGCGCTGGTGCTGAGCATCGCGGGCGGCGTGCTGATCAGCCGGCCCATGCTGCGCCGCATCGACGCGATCAACCAGACCAGCCGGGAAATCATGGCCGGCGCCTTCGACCGGCGAATCCCGGCGCGCGGCACCGACGACGAGTTCGACCGCCTGGCCACCAACCTCAACGACATGCTCGACCGCATCGCCCAGCTGGTCGCCAGCGTGCGCGAGGTCAGCGACAACATCGCCCACGACCTCCGAAGCCCGCTCGCCCGGCTGCGCGGCCGCCTCGAACTGGCGCTCGCGGAGCAGGGCGGCGAGGACGCCTATCGCCGCGCCATCGGCCGCACCATCGAGGAGGCCGACGCGCTGCTCAAGACCTTCAACTCGCTGCTGCGCATCGCCCGGCTGGAGGCCGGGGTCGAAACCGGGCAGATCGACTCCTTCGATCTCGACGGCCTGGTGAACGACGTCGCCGAGCTCTACGCGCCGCTCGCCGAGGAACGCCAGGTCGCGCTCGCCGCCCAGCCCGGCCAGGCCGGCCGGATCAGGGGAGACCGCGACCTCCTGTTCCAGGCCCTCGCCAACCTGCTCGACAACGCGATCAAGTTCGCGCCGGGCGGCGGGAGCGTGGCGATCGCCGCGCAGGGCCTCGGCGAGCGGGTGGCGGTCACCGTTTCCGATAACGGGCCGGGGATTCCGGACGCGCTCAAGGACCGCGCGGTCGAACGCTTCTTCCGTGTGGAGGCCTCGCGCAACGCGCCCGGCGCGGGGCTCGGGCTCAGCCTGGTCGCCGCCGTCGCCGAGCGCCATGGCGGCGCTCTCGAGCTCGCGGACAACGATCCGGGCCTCCTTGCGGTGCTGACCCTGCCGCGCGAGCCCCGGCCCGCCGCCGGCCTTGCCGCCTCCGCCCGGCCGGCCCATATCCCACCCGACGGCGCCTGACGGGCCGGTCGCCGGGTGCCCGCGGGGCCCGGCGGAAATCGAATGCGCCCCGCTCGCAAGGAGGAGGTCCGCAATGACACGCATGTCGATCTTCAACAGCCCGTTTCTGCTCGGGTTCGACCAGCTCGAACGGATGCTCGACCGGGTCTCGAAGAGCGCCGCCGACGGCTATCCCCCCTACAATATCGAGCATGCCGGCGACGACGCGCTGCGCATCACCCTGGCGGTTGCCGGCTTCCGGCGCGACGATCTCGCGATCGCGGTAGCGGAATCCCAGTTGACGATACGCGGCAAGCAATCCGACGCCGACGGGCGTGTCTATCTCCACCGCGGCATCGCCGCGCGCCAGTTCCAGCGGTCTTTCGTGCTTGCCGAGGGGATCGAGGTGGTCGGCGCGGAGCTGGTCAACGGCCTGCTCCATGTCGACCTGGTGAGGCCGCCGCCATCGAGCCGTGAGCGGGTGATCGAGATCCGCGACGCCGACGCCGAAGGCGAGGATACGTAGCCCGGATTTCTCACCACGGTCATGGTCTGCGCGGCGCTGTCCGGCCGACAGGGCAGGAAAGCCGCGCCGCGCGATGCGGCACATCGGGCAAGCGGCTTGACGCACCCTGTCGGCCGGACAGCGCCGCCCTCCGGGTCGCGCCCAGGCGCCCGCCCGCTGCGTCGCGGGCCTCGACCGTAGTCCCCGCTCCGCTCTTCGGCCCGCTCCTTGCGGAGCGGGCGCCTGGGCGCGACGCAGGCCCCGGACTGCGATCCGGGGCAGGCCGTGACCGTGGCGGGAAATCCGGGCTGGCCGTCAGGCGGCGCGGACGCGGCCGTTGGCGGTGAGGATCGAATGGAGCGCCCGCGCGTCCGCGGCATGGCGCAGATCCTCGCGGATCGCGGGATCGCGCATCAGCCGCGACACCCGGGCGAGGGCCTTGAGGTGGTCCGCGCTCGCCCCCTCCTGCGCCAGCAGGAGAAAGACGAGGTCGACCGGCCGCTCGTCGTTCGAATCGAAATCGATCGCCCGGTCGAGCCGGGCGAAGAAACCGTAGAGACCGTCGAGGTCGGGGATTTTGCCATGCGGTATGGCGACGCCCTCGCCGACGCCCGTCGTCCCCAGCCGCTCGCGTTCCAGCAAAACGCTGAACACCGCGCGCTCGTCGAGCCCGGTCACCGCCGCCGCCCGCCTGGAAATTTCCTGGATCACCTGTTTCTTGCTCGCCGCGGGAAGCCGGTCGACGACCCGGTCGCTGGTCAGCAAGTCGCTGATTTCCATCCTAGCCCCTCCGCGGGGTCGCCTCGGCCTTGTCCGCGCCGGCCGGGTCGAGCCAGCCGAGATTGCCGTCGCCGCGGCGATAGATGACGTTGAGACTGCCATTGGCGGCGTTGCGAAAGACCACCACCGGATGTTCCGCAAGGTCGAGGCGCATCACCGCCTCGCTCACGGTCATCGATTCGATCTCCTCGATCGTCTCCGCGACGATGACCGGGTTCTCGCCCGCGGCTTCGTCGTCGGGCTGGTCCGCCGGGTCCGCCAGGATGACATGCTGGGCGGTCAGCGCTTCCTCGCGCCGCGCCGAACCGGACTTGCGGTGATGGTCGCGAAGGCGGCGCTTGTTGCGCCTGAGCCGCTTCGCGATCCTCTCCATCGCCAGATCGAAAGCGGTCTGCGCTTCTTCGGCCGATCCATGGCTCTGGGCCTGGATGCCGCGCCCGACATGGACCGAGATATCGGCCCGCACCAGCTTGCCGTCCGGCTCGAAGACCACATGCGACTCCATCGCGTGGTCGAAATACTTGCCGACGCCGTCATTGAGCCGCGTCTCGACATGCCGCCGAAGACGCTCGCCCACATCGATGCGCCGACCGGTGAGTCCAATTTTCAAACGTTTCAGCGCCCCTAGCCCAGGCGCACTCCCTTTGGGTCTTCCGGCCCGTCTTCCGGCCCGTCTTCCGGCCCGTCTCCGCGCCCCGCCCTGCCGCGGCGGGCGCGGGACGTAGTTACGGCCCGACCGCGAGTCAACGGCGTTCGAGCCGACGGACGACTCTGCATGGTTTCTTGACGGTTCGCAATATCGCTCGCCGGCGCTGGGGATAAGATGGGGATAGCGGGGTCCGTTCCGGCTACAGCCTGAACCGTTCGCCGAGATAGACGCGCCGCACTTCGTCGTCGGCGACGATCTCCGACGGCGCGCCCTCCATCAGCACGCGGCCGTCATGCAGGATGTAAGCCCGGTCGACGATGTCGAGCGTCTCGCGCACGTTGTGATCGGTGATCAGCACGCCGATTCCGCGGTCCTTGAGGTGGCCGACCAGAGCGCGGACGTCGTTCACCGCGATCGGATCGATGCCGACGAACGGCTCGTCGAGCAGGATGTAGTTCGGCGAGCATGCGAGCGCCCGCGCGATCTCGACCCGGCGCCGTTCGCCGCCGGAAAGCGCCAGCGCCGGGGTGCGCCTGAGATGGGCGATCGAGAACTCGCCGAGAAGCGCTTCCAGGCGGCTCTTCCGGAGTTCGGGCGCGGGTTCGGTAACCTCCAGCACCGCGCGAATATTGTTTTCCACCGTCATGCCGCGGAAGATCGACGCTTCCTGCGGCAGGTAGCCGATACCGATCCGCGCCCGGCGGTACATCGGCAGCCGGGTGATATCGTTGCCGTCCAGCGCGACGACGCCGGAATCGGGCTGGATCAGCCCGGTCAGGATGTAGAACGAGGTGGTCTTGCCGGCGCCGTTCGGGCCGAGCAGACCCACCGCCTCGCCCCGTTCCAGCCTGAGGCTGACACCGCGCAGCACCGGGCGCTTGCGGAACCGCTTGCCGAGCGAGACGGCCTCCAGGCCGGTCGACCGGGCGATCAGGCGGGGCGCGGGATGCGCGCCCCCGGCCGGCTGTCCGCGCTCCGTCATCGGTCGGTCTTTCCGTCGGGACGAGACACGGTGTTCGGCATGATCGTCCCCTGCCCTCCGCTGAGCCGGCTGATCCCGGTCTTGAGATCCATCTCCGCCGCCTGGCCGGTGAGTCGGTTCTGCCCCTGGGTAATCTGCACCGAGCCTTCCAGGGTGAGCCGCTCGGCGACGACATCATAGGCCGCGCGGTCGGCGCGCAATAGCTCGGTCGGCGACCGGAAGATCACATTTCCGACAGCCTCGATGCGCTTGATCCGGTCGCCATCCTTCCCGTCGGCTTCGAATGTCGCGGTCAGCGTCCCGGCCTTCAGGGTGCGGTCTTCGCGCGTCGCGGTCGCATCGCCTTTGGCGACGAAGAGCTTGCGGGCCTGCCAGTATTCGAGGCTCTGTTCCGCGGCGATCCGGTCGGCCCCGCTCTCGAATACCGGCTTCCCCGTCAGCACCAGCACTTGCTTGTCGACGTCGTACGACCCCTTCTGGCCCGTCGCGGTCCGATCCGGGCTGGCGATGCGGACATTTCCGTCCGCGACGATACGCCAGATTTCCGTGCCGCCATCCTTGCTGTCGCGGTAATGCGCGGTGATCACGTCGGCGCTCAAGGTCACGTCGTCCTGCCGGGCGCGGGCGTTGCCGCGCGCGACGAAGGTCTTCACCTTCTGCTGCCATTCGATGCTGCCGTCGACGGCGATTTCGATCGGCCCGGAGCCGTCGCGGAACGGCAGCCCGCCGGTCTGCGACAAAGCGGTGGAGGCGCCGAGGGCAAGGCCAAGCATTGTGGCCAGCGCCAGACGGCCGCTCACCGCCGCCGGTCCTTGGGGTTGGCGTAGAGGACCACGCGCGCCGGGCCGGAAAACACCAGCCGGCTCTCCTCGCGGCTGATCCGGAACCCCGCCGCCTCCATGTCCGCCCAGAGACCCTTGCCGCTGACCGCCATGTCGCCCCAGGCGATCGCCTGGTTGAAATCTACCGTCGCCTCGTCGGTGCGAAACTGGTAGCCCCAATCGTGGTACAGGCTGACATCGCCCTTGAGCATGACCTGCTGGGCCGTGCGGGCGAATGCGCCGCGCGCGGCGGCGACCGCGACCCAGGTGCCGTCCACGGTGGTGAAGTCGGCCTCGGGCCGGTTGAGGGTGACGCTGTCGAGGTCCGAGCTCTGCTGGACGATCGATTCCGCGGCCAGGGTATAGGGGTTGTCGTTCCGGTCGGTGCCGGAATAGCGCGCATTGATCATCCGGTGCCCGCTCGCCGATTCCGAAACGCTGAAGCTGGCGGCGCCGATGTGCAGCCGTTCCGGCATGTCATACAGCCTGGACCAGGAAAACAGGAGGACGATCACCGCCGCCGCGCCGAGCGGCAATGCCACCTTCATCACCGCGACGAAACGGGAATAGCCGCGCTCGATCCGGGTCGGAGCGATCGGTGCCATGTCTCCTCAATCGACGCCCGCGCGCAGGCAGTCGTGGATGTGGAGGACGCCCACGGGGCGGTCGTCCTCGACGACGAACAGGCTGGTGATGCCGTGCTCGTTCATCACCCTGAGCGCCTGATCGGCGAGCGCGTCGGGCGGGACGGTGCGCGGCCGCGCGGTCATCACATCGGCTGCCGGCATGTCGAGCAGGCGCGCGCCCATATTGCGCCTGAGATCGCCGTCGGTGATGACCCCGACGAGCCTGTCCTCGCCGTCGACCAGGCCGATACAGCCGAAGCTGTGCGACGTCATGATCAGCAAGGCGTCGGCCATCACGGTGTCGGGCCTGGCGAGCGGCACCCTGTCGCCCTTGTGCATCAACCGCTCGACCTTGACCAGCCGCTTGCCGAGCTGGCCCCCGGGATGGCGCAGCTTGAAGTCCTCGCGCGAGAAGCCGACCCGTTCGAGCAGCGCCACCGCCAGCGCATCGCCCAGCGCCATCATCATCGTCGTCGACGTGG
The DNA here is from genome assembly GCA_965205995.1 of Alphaproteobacteria bacterium. Classification (GTDB taxonomy): domain Bacteria; phylum Pseudomonadota; class Alphaproteobacteria; order MPNO01; family MPNO01; genus MPNO01. The sequence goes on from OZ242200.1 coordinate 4,126,899, forward strand.
TGGGCGCCAGGTCGAGCGGGCAGGCCTCGTCGGCGCCGGGCAGCAGGATCAGGACGTCCGCCGCACCGGCGAGCGCGCTGTCGGCGCTCGCGGTCATCGCCACCAGCGGAATCGCGTGCCGCCTGGTATAGGCGATGATGTCGGAAAGTTCCGGCGTCTCGCCCGAATTGGACATCGCCAGCACGGTGTCCCGGGCAGTGATCATTCCGAGATCGCCATGGCTCGCCTCGCCCGGGTGGACGAATTGCGCGGGCGTTCCCGTGGAGGCGAGCGTGGCGGCGATCTTGCGTCCGACATGGCCGCTCTTGCCCATGCCGGTGACGATCACCCGGCCCTGGCCCTGCGCCCGCGACATCGCCTCGACCGCCGCGGCGAAGGCGAAATCGATCGAGCGCGCGAGCGCGGTGAGCCCGGCGCATTCGGTCTCCAGCACCCGGCGGGCGGCGGCGATATCTTCGGCTTCCTGCGCCCGGGCGGTTCGGAGCTTCTTCACCTTGGACATGGTACTCCCGGGGACATGGTACTCCCGACGCTCTCCCGGCCGCGGCGCGCGGCCGTCTCCTGTTCGGCATCCTAGTCGATTGTTCGCCGATGCCGCAGCGAAACCCGTCCGCCCCGCCGCCACCCGGTTAATGGGCGAAGATATCGATATCGCGCCAGCCCCCGAGATCGAGCGCCGCCCTGTGCCCGACGAAATCGAAGCAGCGCCCGGCGAGTTCGGCCCGGCCCTCGCGTTCGAGCATCGCGTCGAGCCGGGTCCTGATGGCGTGCAGATGGAGGACATCCGCCGCCGCGTAGCCGCACTGCGCCGCGGTCAGGGTCTCGGCGCCCCAGTCCGAGGATTGCTGAGCCTTGGAGAGTTCGACGCCGAGCAGCTCGCCCGCCAGATCCTTCAGCGAATGGCGGTCGGTATAGGTGCGCGCGATTCGCGAGGCGATCTTGGTGCAATAGACCGGCGCCGCGCGGACGCCGAGATAGCGTTCGAGGACGGCAATGTCGAAACGGGCGAAATGAAAGATCTTGGTGACGCCGCGGTCTTCGAGCAGCCGCGCCAGATTGGGGGCGTCGCAGGGCTCCTTGCGGAACCGCACCAGGTGGGCGTCACCGTCGCCGGCGCTCAACTGGACCAGGCACAGCCGGTCGCGCTCCGGGTCGAGGCCCATGGTCTCGGTATCGATCGCGGCCGCGTCGCCGAAATCGACACCGTCGGGGAGGTCGCCTTCGTGAATTTCAATCGCCATGCGCGCCGCACCACCGCCCATCCGGGCTCCGGGGAACCGGAAGTGCGCGATCCGGTGGTGCCCAGGAGAAGACTCGAACTTCCACGACCTTGCGGTCACAGGTACCTGAAACCTGCGCGTCTACCAAATTCCGCCACCTGGGCAAAAACGGCGACCGGATCCCCGCCTCGCGGGTCCGTACGCCAGCGGCCGTCGGCTTGTCAACCGGTTTCGCCGCCGGCGGGGCTATCCGGCGGGGCTATGACGCGGCGCGGTTGACGGTTTCCGCCCCAGCCGATATTAGCCGCCCGATCGAGGGGGTCGCAGCATGGCTACGCCCACAGCAACCGTTTTCGGCGGTTCGGGCTTCGTCGGACGCTACACCGTGGGCGAGCTCGCCCGCCGGGGATACCGCGTCCGCGTCGCGGTCCGGCGGCCCGACCGGGCGCTGTTCCTCAAGCCGATGGGGGATGTCGGCCAGATCACCCCGGTGACGGCCAATATCCGCGACGACGCGTCGGTCGCCGCTGCGGTGGCGGGCGCGGATGCGGTGATCAACCTGGTCGGCGTGCTCTACGAAGCGGGCAAGCAGCGTTTCCACGCGGTGCATGCGGAAGGCGCCGGGCGGATCGCCCGCGCCGCCGCCGCGGCCGGCATCCAACGCCTGGTCCATGTTTCCGCCATCGGGGCCGCGCCCGACGCCCCGGCGGCGTATGCCCGCAGCAAGGCGGAAGGCGAGGTGATAGTTAAGTTGACTGTCCCCGGCGCGGTCATCGTCCGCCCGAGCATCGTGTTCGGCGTCGAGGACGATTTTTTCAACCGCTTCGCCTGGATCGCCCGCCTGGCCCCCGTTGCCGCTGATCGACGGCGGCGCAACACGGTTCCAGCCGGTCTATGTCGGCGACGTCGCGGCCGGTATCGCGCGCATTCTCGACGATGACGGCACCGCCGGGCGCGGCTACGAGTTCGGCGGTCCGGCGGTGTACAGCTTCAGGGAGCTGATGGAAGAGCTGCTGAAGCAGATCGGGCGCCGGCGGCTGTTGCTGCCGGTTCCCGGAATCCTTGCCATGCTGCCGGCCCGGCTGATGGAGCTGTCGCCCTTCCCGCCGATCCTGACCCGGGACCAGATCCGGATGCTGGCCCGCGACAACGTCGCCGGCGCGGATGCGCCGGGGCTCGCCGATCTCGGAATCGCGCCGACCCCGCTCGATGCGGTCGTGCCCGGATATCTCGCGCGCTACCGCCGCGGCGGCCGCCCGGCCCGGCGTTGAGCTAGAGATAGACGATCCCGAGCAACACCGCGCCGAGGACCAGGCGGTAGATCACGAACGGCGTGAACGCCGCCCGTCTGAGCCAGCCCATCATCGCGACGATGGCGATCAGCGCCGTGACGAAGGCGATGCCGGCGGCCAGCACGGCGTTCGCCTGCAAGGCAATGTCGCCGGATTCGATCAGCTCCCTGGACGCGAACGCGCCGGCCGCGGCGATGGTGGGGATCGACATCAGCATCGACAGCCGGGCCGCCTCGCGGCGCTCGAAACCCAGAACCCGGGCCGCCATGATGGTGACGCCGGCACGGCTCGCGCCGGGGATCAAAGCGAGGACCTGCGCCAGGCCGATGGCGAAGGCGCTTGACAGGCGCAGATGCTCCACCCGGAGCAAAGTGAGCCCGATGCGGTCGGAGAGATGGAGCAGCAGGCCGAAACCGAACGTCGCCCATGCGATGACCGCGAGGCTGTTGCGCCATCCCGCGCCGAGAAATTCGGTGACCGCATAGCCCGCCGCGACCACCGGGACGGTGGCGACGCCGAGATAGACGATCAGGCGGACGCCCGGATGCGCCATGCCCGACCTGATGCGGATCAGCCCCGCCAGCATACTCAGCACGTCCCGCCACAAATACGCGATCACCGCGAACAGGGTGCCCACATGCACCGCGATGTCGATCGTCAGCCCCTGATCGGGCCAGCCGGTCAGCAGGGGAACCAGCCGCAGATGTCCCGACGAGCTGATCGGCAGGAACTCGGTAAGGCCTTGCAGGACCGCGATTACGGCAAGCTGAAGCAGCGTCAACCCGCTCTCCCTCCCTTCATGGGCCGCACAATACCAGCCGCGAGGCGGGCAAAGGGCCAAAGTCGCGCCGAATTAGTCGCAAAATGGAACTATATCTCGGTGGGCCGGGGCCGGAGCGCCGCGAAACGGCGAATGGGAGATAAGTTATATATTTTTTTAGGACAGTCACATTGACCTATTCGTCTTGATTTTTCCGAATGCCGTGGTATTTTGCCCCCACGAGCGGTCTGACCGACGCGCCACGCCGGCGGAGGATGTGCCGGCGTCTTTCGTCCGAACCGCCGCGAGGGCGGATAATACGGAAAACACCGCCGCCGAGGGAGAACCGGGCAGGCATGTCGCGCCAGATGTTGAAATTCGTCGATCTGCCCCAGACGACGCCGGAGAAGCGCAGCGCCGAGACCCGCCGCGCCGATTTCGACGAGATCTACGACATCTTCTCGACCGAGGGGGCGGCGACCCAGGCGAGCCGCTGCTCGCAATGCGGCGTGCCCTATTGCCAGATCCACTGCCCGGTTCACAACAACATCCCGGACTGGCTGATGCTGACCGCCGAAGGGCGTCTGGCCGAGGCCTACGAGGTCGCCTCGGCGACCAACAACATGCCGGAGATCTGCGGGCGGATCTGTCCGCAGGACCGGCTGTGCGAAGGCAACTGCGTTATCGAGCAATCCGGCCACGGCACGGTGACCATCGGCTCGGTGGAGCGCTACATCACCGACACCGCCTTCGAGCGCGGCTGGGTCAAGCCGCCGACGCCGGCGCGCGAGCTCGGCCGCTCGATCGGCATCGTCGGCGCGGGGCCGGCCGGGCTCGCCGCGGCCGAGCAGCTGCGCCGGCGCGGCTATGAGGTCCAGGTCTACGACCGGCATGACCGCATGGGCGGGTTGCTGGTCTACGGCATCCCCAATTTCAAGCTCGAAAAGACCATCGTCGGACGCCGCATCGCCCTGCTCGAAGAGGGCGGCGTCGTCTTCCACCGCGGCTTCGAAATCGGCCGCGATGCCAGCCTCGCCGAGATCCGCGAACGCCACCACGCGGTGCTGATCGCGACCGGCGTCTACCGGGCGCGCGAGATCCAGGTGCCCGGCGGCGGGCTCGGCAATATCGTGCCCGCGCTCGAATACCTGATCGCCTCGAACCGCAAGGGCTTCGGCGATGCGGTCGCCGCCTTCGACGACGGCCGGCTCGACGCCGCGGGCAAGGATGTCGTGGTCATCGGCGGCGGCGACACGGCGATGGATTGCGTGCGCACCGCCGTCCGCCAGGACGCGAGATCGGTGACCTGCCTCTACAGGCGCGACCGGGAGAACATGCCCGGGTCGCGGCGCGAGGTGCAGTACGCCGAGGAAGAAGGCGTCAGGTTTTCCTGGCTGGCGACGCCCGAGGCGTTCGTCGGCGGCGATACGGTGGCCGGGGTGCGGGCGCTCCGCATCCATCTCGGGGTCCCCGATGCCGCCGGGCGCCAGACGCCCGAGCCGATCGAGGGGTCGAGCTTCGCGACCGACGCCGATCTGGTGATCAAGGCCCTCGGTTTCGATCCGGAGGATTTGCCGGCGCTGTTCGGCGCGCCGGAGCTCAAGGTGACCCGCTGGGGCACCATCCGGATCGACTACCGGACGATGATGACGGCGATCGACGGGGTGTTCGCGGCGGGCGACATCGTGCGCGGGGCTTCGCTGGTCGTCTGGGGCATCCGCGACGGGCGGGACGCGGCCGAGGCGATGCATGCCTATGTGGAGCGCCGTCACGGCGCGGCCGATGCGCACCGGGCGGCGTGAGGCCGGCGGGGAGGTTGAAATGAGCGTCCACCATGACTCCGATGGCGAGCGGTCGATCGCGCTTTGGCGGGAAAACGCCGAGCGCCTTGCCCGCGACGGGCTCTACGATCCGGCGCAGGAGCACGACAGCTGCGGCGTCGGCCTGGTCGCCGCGATCGACGGGGTGCCCCGGCGCGATGTCGTCGAGGCCGGCATCGAGGCGCTGAAGGCGGTCTGGCACCGGGGCGCGGTCGACGCCGACGGCAAGACCGGCGACGGCGCCGGCATCCATGTCGAGATTCCGAAGGATTTCTTCAAGGAGCATATCGAGCGCACCGGCCACAGCCTCGGCGACGGGCCGCTCGCGGTCGGCATGGTGTTCCTGCCGCGCACCGACCTTACCGGGCAGGAGCGCTGCCGCTGCATCGTCGAGTCCGAAATCCTGAAATTCGGCTACCAGATCTATGGCTGGCGCCAGGTGCCCATCGACGTCGACGTGATCGGCGACAAGGCAAACGCGACCCGGCCCGAAATCGAGCAGATCATGATCGCCGGCGATGCCGAGGTGCCGCCGGCCAAGTTCGAGACCGACCTCTACATCATCCGCCGCCTGATCGAGAACCAGGTGCGGGCGGAGAACATCAACGACTTCTACATCTGCTCGCTGTCCACGCGCTCGGTGATCTACAAGGGCATGTTCCTCGCCGAGCAGCTCACCGATTTCTACCCCGATTTGCTCGACGAGCGCTTCAAGTCGCGCTTCGCGGTCTACCACCAGCGCTACTCGACCAACACCTTCCCGACCTGGCGGCTGGCCCAGCCGTTCCGCATGCTGGCCCACAACGGCGAGATCAACACGCTGAGCGGCAACGTCAACTGGATGCGGAGCCACGAGACCCGGATGGATGCCGAAATCTTCGGGCGCTTCATCGAGGATCTCAAGCCGGTCATCGAGCCCGGCGGCTCGGATTCCGCCTCGCTCGACAACGTGTTCGAGCTGCTGGTGCGGGCCGGTCGGTCGCCGCCTCATGTCGGCTCGATGCTGATCCCCGCGGCCTGGTCGAAGAAGATCGATATCGAGCCCGAGATCCAGGCGTTCTACAGCTACCTCAACTGCGTCATGGAGCCGTGGGACGGGCCGGCCGCGATCGCCGCCACCGACGGCCGCTGGGTGGTCGCCGCCATGGACCGCAACGGGCTGCGGCCGATGCGATATTCGGTGCTCGACAACGACCTGCTGATCGTCGGTTCCGAAACCGGCATGGTGCGGGTCAGCGAAGCCCGCATCGTCGCCAAGGGCCGTCTCGGACCGGCCCAGATGATCGCCGTCGACCTCGACGAGGCCAGGCTCTACCACGACCGCGAGATCAAGCACAGGCTGGCGAACGCCTACCCCTACACCGAGTGGTTCGGCAACATCACCGAGCTCGAGGGGCTGATCAAGAGCGGCACCGGACCGAGGATCGACTATGCCGGCGACGAGCTGAGGCGGCGCCAGGTCGCGGCCGGCTATACGCTGGAAGAGCTGGAGCTGCTGCTCCAGCCGATGATCGAGGACGGCAAGGAGGCGGTCGGCTCGATGGGCGACGACACGCCGCTCGCGGTGCTGTCGGACCATTACCGCGGGCTGCACCATTTCTTCCGCCAGTCCTTCAGCCAGGTCACCAACCCGCCGATCGATTCGCTGCGCGAATACCGGGTGATGAGCCTGCGCACGCGGCTCGGCAATCTCGGCAACATTCTGGATCAGGACGAGAGCCAGACGCGGCTGCTGCAGCTCGATTCCCCGGTCCTCACCAATGCCGAGTTCGCGGCGATGCGCGACCATCTGGGCGACAGCGCGGTCGAGATCGACTGCACCTTCCGCAACAACGACGACGATTTGTCGCTCAGGCGGGCGATGTACCGCATCCAGCGCCAGGCGGAGGATGCGGTGCGCGGCGGCGCGGTGCATCTCATCCTGACCGACCGGAAGATCGGCCCGGATCGCGCGGCGATCCCGTCGATCCTCGCCGTCGGCGGGGTCCACAGCCATCTCGTCCTGCAATCGCTCCGGACCTTCACCTCGCTCAATGTCGAGAGCGCCGAATGCATGGACGTGCACTATTTCTCCGTCCTCGTCGGCGTCGGCGCGACCACGGTCAACGCCTATCTCGCCAACGACACCATCGCCGACCGGCACCGCCGCGGCCTGTTCGGCGAGCGTTCGCTGGAGGAATGCCTCAAGCGCTACCAGGAGGCGGTGAACCAGGGCCTGCTCAAGGTGATGTCCAAGATGGGCATTTCGATCCTGTCGTCCTATCGCGGCGGCTACAAGTTCGAGGCGGTGGGGCTCAGCCGCTGGCTGGTGAACAGCTATTTCCCGGGCCTGAATTCGCGCATCTCCGGCATCGGGCTGTACGGCATCCGCCGCAAGGTGCTCACGCTGCACAACCGTGCCTTCGACGAGGGGGCGACGGCGCTTCCGGTGGGCGGGTTCTACCGCTACCGCCAGAACGGCGAGGCGCATGCCTTCGACGGCCGCCAGATGCATATCCTGCAGACCGCGGTCGCCAACGACTCCTTCGCCACCTACCGCAAATTCGTCGAAGGCACGCAGAACGCGCCGCCGATCCATCTGCGCGACCTGATGGGCTTCCAGTTCAAGCACGAGCCGGTGCCGATCGAGGAGGTCGAATCGATCACCGAGATCAGGAAGCACCTGGTGGCGCCCGGAATCTCGCTCGGTGCGCTCAGCCCCGAGGCGCATGAGACGCTGTCGATCGCGATGAACCGGATCGGCGCCAAGTCGGATTCGGGCGAGGGCGGCGAGGATGCGGCGCGCTACAAGCCGCGGCCCAACGGCGACAACGCGAGCTCGGCGATCAAGCAGGTCGCCTCGGGCCGGTTCGGGGTAACGGCCGAATTTCTCAACAACTGCCGCGAGATCGAGATCAAGATCGCCCAGGGCGCCAAGCCCGGCGAGGGCGGCCAGCTCCCCGGCATCAAGGTCTCGGAAATGATCGCGAGGCTGCGGCATTCGACCCCCGGGGTCACCCTGATCTCGCCGCCGCCCCATCACGACATCTACTCGATCGAAGACCTCGCGCAGCTCATCTACGACCTCAAGCAGATCAACCCCGACGCCAGGGTCTGCGTGAAGCTGGTCGCCCAGAGCGGCATCGGCACCATCGCCGCCGGCGTCGCCAAGGCCCGGGCGGATGTGATCCTGGTTTCCGGCCATTCCGGCGGCACCGGGGCCAGCCCGCAATCGTCGATCAAATATGCCGGCCTGCCCTGGGAGATGGGGCTTTCCGAGGTCAACCAGGTGCTGACCCTCAACCAGCTCCGCCACCGCATCGTCCTCAGGGTCGATGGCGGGCTCAAGACCGGGCGGGACGTGGTGATTGCGGCCCTGCTCGGGGCCGAGGAGTTCGGCATCGGCACCGCGTCGCTGGTCGCGATGGGCTGCATCATGGTGCGCCAGTGCCACTCCAACACATGCCCGGTCGGCGTCTGCACCCAGGACGAGCGCCTGCGCGCCCGGTTCGGCGGCACGCCGGAGAAAGTGGTCAATTTGTTCAGCTTCATCGCCGAGGAGGTGCGCGAGCACCTCGCCCGGCTCGGCGCGCGGCGGCTCACCGACATCATCGGCCGGACCGAGCTGTTGAGCCAGATCCATCGCGGCAGCGCGCATCTGGACGATCTCGACCTCAACCCGCTGCTGATCCAGGCGGATCCCGGCGATGAATCCCAATATTGCACGCTGGAGGGGCGCAACGAGGTGCCCGAGACCCTCGACGCCCAGATGATCAAGGATGCGGCGCGCGCGCTCGAAATCGGCGAGAAGATCCAGCTCGCCTACAACATCCGCAACACCCAGCGCGCCATCGGCACCAAGCTGAGCTCGATGATCACCCGGCGCTACGGGATGAACGGGCTCCGGCCCGGCCATATCACCGTCCGGCTGCGCGGCTCGGCCGGCCAGTCGCTCGGCGCGTTCGCGGTCGAGGGGCTCAAGCTCGAGGTCTTCGGCGACGCCAACGACTATGTCGGCAAGGGGCTTTCCGGCGGCACCATCGTGGTGCGCCTGGCGACCGCGAGCAGCCTCGCCTCGAACGAGAACACGATCATCGGCAACACCGTCCTCTACGGCGCGACCGCGGGCAAGCTGTTCGCCGCCGGTCAGGCGGGCGAGCGTTTCGCGGTGCGCAACTCCGGCGCGACGGCGGTGATCGAGGGCTGCGGGTCCAATGGCTGCGAATACATGACCAACGGCATTGCGGTGGTGCTCGGCCCCACCGGCGACAATTTCGCCGCCGGCATGACCGGAGGCATGGCCTTCGTCTACGACCCCGACGACAGCTTCGCCACCCGGGTCAACGAGGACACGGTGCTCTATCAGCGCATCCGGGTGCCGTACTGGACCGATCTCCTCAAGGCGCTGGTCGAGGAGCACGCGCGGGAAACCCAGTCGCGCTTCGCCGACCGCATGCTGATCCACTGGGACCGCGAGCTGGAGCGGTTCTGGCAGGTCGTCCCGTATGAGATGGTCCATCGCTACGACCATCCGGTGCTCGCCGAGGAAGACGCCGAACGGACCGCCTGAGCCGTCCTCGAAACCTCGCGGGTGAGGGGGGATATCCGTGCCCCGTGACGCGCGCCAGCTCGTCTGCCTGGGCTTCGGCTATGTCGCGCGGGCCTTGGCCCGCGCGGTCGCGGACGAGTTCGCCGGGATCGTCGGCACGACGCGCCGGCCCGAGCGTGCCCGCGCCCTGATCGCCGACGGTTTCTCCGCGCTTCCCTTCGATCGCCCTGAAATCGTCGACGGCGCGACCCACATATTGATCTCCGCGCCGCCGGAAGCGGACTCCGATCCGGTGCTCGCCGCCCTCGGCGCCAGGATCGCCGCGCGGTCGCGCGTCGAATGGATCGGCTACCTCTCGACCACCGGGGTCTATGGCGACCGGCGCGGCGGCTGGGTAAGCGAGGACGATGCGCCGCGCCCCGGCTCCGCGCGGTCGAAGCGCCGCCTCGCGGCCGAGCGCGCCTGGCTCGGTTTCGGCGAGGCGCAGGGCGTGCCGGTCCAGGTTTTCCGCCTCGCCGGCATCTACGGGCCGGGCCGCAGCGCGCTCGACCGGCTCCGCGCCGGCTCCGCGCGGCGCATCGTCAAGCCCGGCCAGGTGTTCTGCCGCATCCATGTCGAGGACGCCGCGCAGGCGCTGCAGGCCTCGATCGCCCGGCCGGCGGCGGGCCGGGTCTACAACATCGCCGACGACGAGCCCGCCTCGCAGGCCGAAATCGTCGCCTTCGCCGCCGGGCTGCTCGGTATCGCGCCGCCGCCGGAGGAGAGCTTCGACGCCGCGGCGCTTTCGCCGCCCGCGCGCGGCTTCTATGCCGAGTGCCGGCGGGTCCGCAACGACCGCATCAAGCGCGAGCTCGGCGTCGTCCTCCGCTACCCCAGTTTCCGCGAGGGGCTAACGCGCCTCGCCGCGCGGTGACTCGCCGGTATCGACCGCGAGCAGCCGGAACATCAGCACCGCCATCAGCACCGCCGGCGCGAGATTGAAGCCGAACACGAAGGTGACCGCGTCGCCGACCGCCTCCCGGGTCATCGAGTCGTCGAAGCCCGCGATCGACGTCAGCATACCGGCCAGCGCCGCTCCGAAGGCTGTGCCGAGCGAGCGCACCGAGGGCAGCGAGGCGGCGGTCAGCCCCTCCTCGCCCGGATCGGCCCGGGCGATGGTCCGGGTGATCAGATGGACGTTGTGGATGCCGACCCCGAAGCCGATGAGGAAGGCCGACACGGTCAACATCACGAGCCCCGGCGCCGTGGTCGTCGCCGTCATCAGCGCGAGGCCGAGAACCACGATCACCGGCCCGGTCCAGAGCGCCAGACGCTCGCGCGGGCCGGTCCAGCCATTGACCATGAAGGTGCCCACCGTCCAGCCCACCGAAAGCACGATGCCGATGAAGCTGACATAGATCGGCGACAATTCGTGAAACACCTGGAGCAGCAACGGCACGAACAGCGTGATCGAAGTCTGCACGCTGCCGACCAGGAAGTGGATCAGGAGCCCGAGCCCCACCACCGCCGAGAGCGACAGCGTCCGGGTCGGGAACAGCGGCGTCCGGGCGGTCCGGTCGAGGCGGAAGGTGAACCAGACGAGGACCACCGAGGCGACGATCAGGATCGCCCTAAATGCGGCGTCGTCGATCGGGCCGGCCGCGGCGACGGCGATCACCCCCGCGGTCAGCACCGTCAGCCGGAAGAAGGGAAAGCCGCCCCCCCGTTCGTCCTTCCTTCGCGGCGTGTCGGGCAGCTTCCACCAGATCAGGGCGGCGTAGCAGGCAATGAACGGGATCAGCGACCAGAACGAGCCGCGCCACCAGCCGATCTCGGCGAAGATGCCGCCGAAGACCGGCCCGAGAAGCTGGGCGAACATCCAGACGCCCTGATAGGCGGCGAGGATGCGGGCGCGCAGATGGGCGGGAAACAGCACCCCGATCAGCGCCATCGAGGCGCCGACGATCAGCCCGCCGGCAAAACCCTGGATGCCGCGGGCGACGATCAGGGTCGCGATATCGGGGGCGAGCGCGCATGCCGCGGTGGACAGCATGAAGACGACCGCAACCGCGACATAGCCGGCACGGCGCCCCACCGCGCGGGTGATCGGCTCGACCGTCGCCGCGCCGACGATGGACCCCACGGTGTAGACGATCGCCGTCCAGGCGTAATAGACCGCGCCGCCGAGGTCGGCGACGATGGTCGGCATCACCACCGAGATCACCAGAATCTGCAAGGCGTGCAGCAGCGTGCCGAGAAGGACGATGGCCGAATAGGTCGCGTAGTCCTTGCGGATCAGGTCGCGCCAGGGCCCGGCCGCCGGCGCCGACCTGTGCGGTGCTGCCACGGCCTAGCTCTCGGCCGCGGCGCAGAGCTCGTCGACCAGGGCCCAGAGCCGCGCGAGGTCCCGGTCGCGCGACAGCCTGTGGTCGCCGTCCGGCACCAGGAAGACGCGCACGTCGTCGCTCAGCACCTGTCCGGCGAAGCGCGACGCGGTCATCCACGGCACGTCCGCGTCCTTCTTGCCGTGCAGCAGCCGGACCGGGCAGTGGATCGCGATCGGCCGGTGCAGCAACAGATGCCGGCGCCCCTCCTCGATCAGCCTGTAGGCGATCGGGTAGTCCTCCTCGTCGTAGTCGGAAGGCACGTAGAGGACGCCCTTCCGCTTCAATTCGCTGCGGACGTCCTCGCCGTAGCGGTTCCACATCAGGTCTTCGGTGAAATCCGGCGCCGCGGCGATTCCCACCAGCCCGGCCACGCGCTCGGGCCGGGCGAGCGCCGCCAGCGCCATGATCCACCCGCCCATCGACGAGCCGACCAGAACCTGACGGCCTCGCGCCACCTCGTCGAGCACCGCGACCGCGTCGTCCCGCCAGCTGCCGATGGTGCCGTCGAGGAAATCGCCGGAGGACTGACCGTGCCCGGAATAGTCGAAGCGGACGAAGCCGCGCCCGGCCTCCCGGCACGCCGCTTCGAGCGCGGTCGCCTTGGTCCCGGTCATGTCCGACCGGAACCCGCCGAGGAACATGACACCCGGCTCGCCGCCGTCGAGGCGGCGGTAGGCGATTGTCGCGCCGCCGGGGCGTGATAAGATCGCGGCCGTCTCGGATCCGTCCGCGTTCACCGGCGGCTCTTCCAGTCTCGTTTGCGCTTGGAGATCATCGGCGTCGTCGTTTCCCGACCTCCAGACCCTATCACCGAAGCCGTAGGCAAAAAACCCGGCCGCCCCGGAGTCGACGGCGGGCGCGGGGGCGGGCGCGGGCGGGCGCGTTGCCGGGTGCAGCCATGACGGATCCGTTCACCGTCGCCGCGATCGCCGTCGTCTTTCTCCTCGCCGGGGGGGTCAAGGGCCTTATCGGGCTCGGCCTGCCGACGGTGAGCCTCGGCCTGCTGACCGTCCTGCTCGACCTCACCACGGCGATGGCGCTACTGACCTTGCCGGCGGCCGCGACCAATCTCTGGCAGGCCGCGGTCGGCAGCAACGCGCGGATGATCGTCCGCCGGCTGTGGCCCTTCATGCTGGCCGCGACGGTCACCGTGTGGCTCGGCGCGATGGCGCTCACCCGGGTGGATCTGGCGCTGCTGTCGGCGTTGCTTGGGCTGATCCTCGTCGTCTATGCCGGGCTCAGCCTCGCCGGGTGGCGCTTCGCCATCCCGCTCCGCGCCGAGGGCTGGGCCGGGCCGCTACTCGGCTCGGTGAACGGAATCCTGACCGGGATGACCGGCTCCTTCGTGGTTCCCGGGATCATGTATCTGCAGGCGATCGGGCTCACCCGCGACGCCCTGGTCCAGGCGATGGGGTTCCTGTTCGGCGCATCGGCTCTCGCTCTGGCCGCGGCGCTCGGCGGCTCCGGGCTGTTCGCCAGGGAGACGGGCATCGTGTCCGCCGCGGCGCTGGTCCCCGCCCTGATCGGCATGGCGATCGGCCAGCAGGCGAGGCGGCGCCTGTCGGAAGAGCGCTTCCGGCGTGTTTTTTTCGTGGGCATCCTCGGGCTCGGCGCCTATATCTTTGCCGCCGCCGCGCTGGAAGGCGCCTGACCCGCCGCTTGTGACCGGGCCCGGATTGCGCTAAATGCGCGCGGTTCGCCCGACGGAACGCCCGAACGATCGCGAAAGAGCTCATGGCAAGCGTAACGCAACCCCAATCGGCGCCAGTGGTCGTCACCCTCCCCGACGGCAGCCGGCGGCCGTTCGACTTGACGCCGACGGGCGCCGAGGTTGCCGCGTCGATCGGCCCCGGCCTCGCCAAGGCGGCGATCGCGGTCAAGATCGACGGCGAGGTCCGCGATCTCGCCCGCCCGATCGAAAGCGACGCCGCGGTCGAGATCGTCACCCGCCGGTCGGACGAGGCGCTCGAGCTGATCCGCCACGACGCCGCCCATGTCATGGCGGAGGCGGTGCAGGCGCTGTTCCCGGGCACCCAGGTCACCATCGGCCCGGCGATCGAGAACGGCTTCTACTACGATTTCGCGCGGCCGACGCCGTTCTCGACCGAGGATCTCGGCGTCATCGAGCAAAAGATGGCGGAGATCGTCGCCCGCGACGAACCCATCGTCCGCGAGGTGTGGGACCGGGCGGAGGCGGTCGGCCGTTTCCGGGAGCAGGGCGAGGCCTACAAGGCGGAAATCGTCGAGGGCCTGCCCGACGGCGAGCCGGTGACGATCTACCGCCAGGGCGCATGGCTCGACCTCTGCCGCGGCCCGCATCTGCCGTCGACCGGCCATGTCGGCAAGGGCTTCAAGCTGCTGAAGGTGGCCGGCGCCTATTGGCGCGGCGATTCCGACAACGAGATGCTGCAACGCATCTACGGCACCGCCTGGCGCGACGAGAAGGAGCTGAAGGCCTATCTGCACCAGCTCGAGGAAGCGGAACGGCGCGACCATCGCCGGCTCGGCCGCGAGATGGCTCTGTTCCACTTCCAGGAGGAAGCGCCGGGCGCCGCCTTCTGGCACCCGAGGGGCTGGGGCCTCTATCTCCGGCTGATCGACTATATGCGCCGGCGCCAGGACGCGGCCGGCTATGTCGAGATCTCGACGCCCGAGCTGATGGACCGCTCCTTGTGGGAGCTTTCCGGCCATTGGGAGACCTTCCGCGAGCACATGTTCACCTCCGAGACCGAGGACGGGCGGGTGTTCGCGGTCAAGCCGATGAACTGCCCGGGCGGGGTGCAGATATTCCGCCAGGGCATGCGGAGCTACCGCGAGTTGCCGATGCGGGTCGCCGAGTTCGGCCGGGTGCATCGCTACGAACCCTCGGGCGCGCTGCACGGGCTGATGCGGGTGCGCGCGTTTACCCAGGACGACGCGCATATCTTCTGCACCCCCGCGCAGACCGAGTCCGAGTGCCGCACGGTGATCGCCCTGATCCTGGATATCTACCGCGATTTCGGCTTCGAGGACGTGCGCATCAAGTTCTCCGACCGGCCGGAGAAGCGGATCGGCTCCGATGCCGTCTGGGACCAGCTCGAAGGGGCGCTCAGGGGCGCTCTCGACGGTATGGATCTGGATTACGGCGTGAACCCCGGCGAGGGGGCGTTCTACGGGCCGAAGATCGAGTTCGTGCTGCGCGACGCGATCGGCCGCGACTGGCAATGCGGTACCCTCCAGGTCGATTTGAACCTGCCGGAGCGGCTCGATGCCGCCTATATCGGCGAGGACGGCGAGCGCCATCGCCCGGTGATGCTGCACCGCGCGCTGTTCGGTTCGCTGGAGCGTTTCCTCGGCATCCTGCTCGAACACTATGCCGGTCATCTGCCGTTCTGGCTGGCGCCGCTGCAAATCGTGGTGGCGACGATCACCGGCGACGCCGACGACTACGCGGCCCAGGTCGCGGCCCGCGCGCGCAAGGCGGGGCTGCAGGCGGAGCTCGATTTGCGGAACGAGAAGATCGGCTACAAGGTGCGCGAGCACAGCGTGCGCAAGGTGCCGGTCCTGCTCGTGGTCGGCCGCAACGAGGTCGAGGCGCGCACGGTGGCCATCCGACGCCTCGGAGGCCGCGATCAAGAAGTCCTTGCGCTAGATACCGCGATCGATAGACTGAAGTCAGAAGCCGCTGGTCCGGACCAAGATTCCGACGCGTGACTGCACTGGCAACCAAACCTTGTTGAAGCGTATGAACGGCCCGCGCCGGCTGGCGCGGGCTGCGTCCGTCCCGGCCCGGTTCTCAACCAGGGAGACCCATCCATAGCAAGACCCCCGATTATGGAGCCGCCAGTTCGCGAAGAACGCGGCGTCAACGAGGCGATCCGGGCTGCGGCCGTCAGGGTCGTCGACACCAACGGCACCGTCCTGGGTGTCTTCCCGACCGCCGATGCGATCGAACTCGCCGCCGAGCGCGGCCTCGACCTCGTCGAGGTGTCGCCCAACGCCGATCCGCCGGTCTGCAAGATTCTCGACTACGGCAAGCTCAAATACGAAAACCAGAAGAAGAAGACCGAGGCCCGCAAGAAGCAGAAGACGATCGAGGTCAAGGAGATCAAGCTCCGCCCGGCGATCGACCGGCACGACTACGACGTCAAGATGCGCTTCATCCGGCGCTTCCTGGACGACGGCGACAAGGTCAAGGTGACCATGCGCTTCCGGGGCCGCGAGATGGCGCACCAGGATCTCGGGCTGAAAGTTCTGTTCCGGGTGCGCGACGAGCTCGGGGAGTTGGCCAAGGTCGAGCAGTTTCCCAAGATGGAAGGCCGGCAGATGGTCATGGTGATGGCGCCGAAATAGCGCCCGTCCTCTGCTTGCGCGGCACGGCGCGCGCGGCTATAACCCGCCGTCTGTTTGGGATCGTCCGGCGAGGCGGCCGGGTCCGACTGGATCCGGAACCGCGGGGCATGCCGAGGCGGTCCGCGTTTCCACGTCCCGAGACGGAGGATGAAATGCCCAAGCTCAAGTCCAAGAGCGGGGCGAAGAAGCGGTTTCGCACCACGGCGACCGGCAAGATGCGGTCGAACTTCGCCTTCAAGAAGCACAATTTGCGCAAGCGCACACAGAAGATGAAGCGCAAGGCGCGTGGGACCCGCATCATGGCGCCGGAAGACGCCAGGATCGTGAAGTCCTACCTGCCTTACGCCTGAGGAGCGCGCAATGGCCAGAGTCAAGCGCGGTGTCACCACCCATGCGCGGCACAAGAAGGTTCGCGATCTCGCGACCGGCTACCGCGAGCGC
Source organism: Alphaproteobacteria bacterium (assembly GCA_965205995.1). Taxonomy (GTDB): domain Bacteria; phylum Pseudomonadota; class Alphaproteobacteria; order MPNO01; family MPNO01; genus MPNO01. The sequence goes on from OZ242200.1 coordinate 4,143,658, forward strand.
AACCGCACCAGCTTCCGCGTCGCGATCGAACGCGTCGAGAAGGGGCTGCAATACGCCTATCGGGACCGGCGCAACCGCAAGCGCAATTTCCGCGCCCTTTGGATCCAGCGCATCAACGCCGGCGTCCGCCAGCACGGCCTCACCTATTCCCAGTTCATGAACGGCATGAAGCGGGCGGGGATCGAGGTCGACCGCAAGATGCTGGCCGATCTCGCGGTGCACGAGCCGGATGCGTTCAAGGCGATCGTCGAGCAGGCGCAGGCGGCGCTTTCGCACTAGGCGGGCGGGAGCGCGCCGCCAGGCGGGCTGGTAACCGGCGGGTTGGAATGGACGACCTCGAACAGCTTCGGTCGGACTTGCTCGCGCGCATCGGGGCGGCGGGCCTCGATTCCCTTGAGACGCTGCGTGTCGAGACGCTGGGCCGCAGGGGCCGGGTGACCGCGCTGATGAAGGACCTCGGCACGCTCGCCCCGGAGGACCGCAGAGCGGCCGGCCAGGCGCTGAACGCGCTCAAGACCGCAATCGCCGAGGCGATAGACGCCCGCCGCGCGGCGCTCGCGGCCGGCGCGCTCGATTCCCGTCTCGACGCGGAAACCATCGATGTCTCGCTGCCGCCGCGGCCGGAGCCGGAAGGCCGTGTCCACCCGATCAGCCAGGCCATCGAGGAGATCGTGGCGATCTTCTGCCAGATGGGGTTCGCGGTCGCCGAGGGGCCCGATATCGAGGACGATTTCCACAACTTCACCGCCCTAAACATCCCGCCCGAGCATCCGGCGCGGCAGGACCACGACACCTTCTATTTCGCCGACGGCGAGGACGGCGAGCGGATGCTGTTGAGGACCCATACCTCGCCGGTCCAGATCCGCACCATGCGGTCCCGCAAGCCGCCGATCCGCATTATCGTGCCGGGCCGTACCTACCGCGCCGATCACGACGCCACCCATTCGCCGATGTTCCACCAGGTCGAGGGGCTGGTGATCGACGAAGCGACCCATATGGGCCATCTCAAGGGCTGCCTGATCGAGTTCTGCCGCGCGTTCTTCGGCGTCGACGACCTGCCGGTCCGCTTCCGGCCGAGCTTCTTCCCCTTCACCGAGCCGTCGGCCGAGGTCGATATCGGCTGCCGCCGGTCCGCCGACGGCCTCACCATCGGGGCTGGCGACGACTGGCTCGAAATCCTCGGCTGCGGCATGGTTCATCCCAGGGTGCTGGAGAACTGCAACATCGATCCCACGCGCTACCAGGGCTTCGCCTTCGGCCTCGGGGTGGAGCGGGTGGCGATGCTCAAATACGGCATTCCGGACCTCCGGACCTTCTTCGACTCCGACCTTCGCTGGCTCCGCCATTACGGATTTTCGGCCCTCGACATGCCGAACGTCGCCGCCGGGATCGCGCAGTGAAGTTCACCCTGTCCTGGCTCCGCGAGCATCTCGATACCGACGCCCGGTTCGAGGCGATCGCCGAACGGCTGTCGATGATCGGGCTCGAGGTCGACGCGGTCGACGATCCGGCCGCCGCGCTCGCCGAATTCGTGGTCGGCGACGTGGTCGAGGCCGGCCCGCACCCCAACGCCGACCGGCTCCGCGTCTGCACCGTGGATGCCGGGGGCGGCGAACGATTCGAGGTGGTGTGCGGCGCGCCCAACGCGCGCGCCGGCATGAAGGGCGTCTTCGCGCGCGCCGGATGCGTGATCCCCGCCACCGGGACGAAGCTCAAGAAATCGAAGATCCGCGGCGTCGAGAGCAGCGGCATGCTGTGCTCCGAGCGCGAGCTCGGCCTGTCGGACGAGCATGAGGGCATCATCGATCTCGAAGGCGACTTTGCCGCCGGCTCGCCGGCGGCCGTGGCGCTCGGCATCGGCGATCCCGCGATCGAGATCGGGCTGACTCCCAACCGTTCCGACTGCGCGGGCGTCCGCGGCATCGCCCGCGACCTCGCCGCGGCCGGGATGGGGCGCCTCAAGCCGCTCGATGCGACGCCGGTCGAGGGCGGGTTCGAGAGCCCGCTTTCCTGGCGGCGCGATTTCCCGCCGGATGACGGCGATGCCTGCCCCTTCGTCGTCGGGCGGATGTTTCGCAATGTCCGTAACGGACCCAGCCCCGGATGGCTGCAGGACCGGCTCACCGCCATCGGGCTCCGGCCGATCTCGGCTTTGGTCGACATCACCAACTACGTCACCTTCGATCTGGCGCGCCCGCTCCATGTCTTCGACGCCGACAAGGTGGTCGGCGACCCGACCATGCGGTTCGCCCGGCAAAGCGAGACCGTCGCCGCGCTCGACGGACGCACCTACACGCTCGATCCGTCGATGACGGTGATCGCCGATGACAACGGCGCGCTCGCGATCGGCGGCGTGATGGGGGGCGAGGCTACCGGCTGCGGCGAGGACACCACGACCGTGTTCCTCGAAGTCGCGCTGTTCGACCCGGTGCGGACCGCCGCCACCGGGCGCAAGCTCGGCATACTCTCCGATGCCCGCTACCGTTTCGAGCGCGGCGTCGATCCGACCTCGGCTCTCTGGGGGGCGGAAATCGCGGCCCGGCTGATCCTCGATATCTGCGGCGGCGAGGCGAGCGCGCTGACCATGGCGGGCGCGATGCCGGACCACGACCGCAGGGTCGAGCTCCGCAAATCCCGCATCGCCACGCTCGGCGGGGTCGAGATCGCGGAGGGCGAGGCCGCGCGGATCCTGGGCGATCTCGGCTTCGCCGTCGAGGATGGCGGCGAAACCATAGCCGCCTCGGTACCGCCCTGGCGCCCCGATATCGAGGGCGAGGCGGATCTTGTCGAGGAAGTGCTGCGGATCAACGGCTTCGACGCGATCCCCGCAGTGCCGCTCCGCGCGGCAACCGCGGTGCCGGGACCGGCCTGGTCGCCGGCGCAGACCCGGCGCGGCCGGGTGCGCCGGGCGCTTGCCGCGCGCGGGCTGACCGAGGCGGTGACCTTCTCCTTCACCTCGGGCGAGACGGCCGCGGCGTTCGGCGCCGCCCCCTCGCTCCGCCTCGCCAACCCGATCAGCGTCGACCTCGCGCATATGCGCCCCTCGATCCTGCCCAATCTGCTGGAGGCGGCGGCGCGCAACGCCGCGCGCGGCATTGCCGACATCGCCCTGTTCGAGATCGGCCCGCAATATGCCGACGGCAAGGACGGACAGTCGCAGGCCGCTTGCGGGCTCCGCACCGGCGGTACCGCGCCCAGGCACTGGGCCGGCACCCGCACCGGCGCGGATGCCTATCACGCCAAGGCCGACGCGCTGGCGGCGCTCGAAGCGGCGGGCGTGCCCGGCCACAATCTCCGCATCGGCCTTGACGCGCCCGGCTGGTACCACCCGGGCCGCGCCGCTTCCCTGATGCTCGGCCCGAAGCCGCTCGCCCGGTTCGGCGAGGTGCACCCGGCGATGCTGGAGCGTTTCGACGTCCGCGGCCCGGCCTGCGCCTTCGAGGTCCTGCTCGACAATGTTCCCGCGCGCAAAACGGCAAAGGAGGGACCGGCGTCCCGGCCGATGCTTCATCTGGCGGCGCTGCAGCCGGTCGCGCGCGATTTCGCCTTCGTCGTCGACGAAGCGACGCCGGGCGCGGCGCTGGTCGCGGTCGCGCGCGGCGCCGACAAGTCGCTGATCGCCGGGGTTTCGCTGTTCGACGTCTATCGCGGCCCCGAGCTCGGCGCGAACCGGAAATCGGTCGCGCTTTGCGTCACCCTGCAGCCGCGCGAAGCGACCCTGACCGACGCCGAGATCGAGGCTGTCGGCAAGCGGGTCGTCGCCGCGGTCGCCAAGGCGACGGGGGCCGTGCTGCGAGGCTGACCGGGATGACCGATCTCTCGCACATCCGCAACTTCGCCATCATCGCTCATATCGATCACGGCAAGTCGACGCTCGCCGACCGGTTCATCATGACCTGCGGCGGGGTGGAAGAGCGGGAGTTCCGCGAACAGATTCTCGACACGATGGAACTCGAACGCGAGCGCGGCATCACCATCAAGGCGCAGACCGTGCGCCTGCCCTACCGGGCGCGGGACGGCAGGATCTATCAGCTCAACCTGATGGACACGCCCGGCCATGTCGACTTCACCTATGAGGTCTCGCGCTCGCTTGCCGCCTGCGAAGGCTCCGTCCTGGTGGTCGATTCCACCCAGGGGGTCGAGGCGCAGACCCTCGCCAACGCCTATCTCGCGATCGAGGCCGACCACGAGATCATCCCCGTCCTCAACAAGATCGATCTTCCCGCCTCCGAGCCCGAGCGCATCAAGACCCAGATCGAGGACGCGATCGGCCTCGCCGGCGAGGACTGCATCTCGGTCTCCGCCAAGACCGGCGAAGGGATCGAGGACGTGCTGGAGGCGCTGATCCGGCGGTTGCCGGCGCCCCAGGGCGAGCGGGAGGCGCCGCTCAGCGCGCTTCTGGTCGATTCCTGGTACGACGCCTATCTCGGCGTGGTCATCCTGGTACGGGTGCACGACGGCGTCCTCGCGCGCGGCATGAAGATCCGGATGATGGCGACCGGCGCGATCCACCAGATCGACCGGGTGGGCACCTTCACCCCCAAGCGCAGCGAGACCGACGCCCTCGGCCCGGGCGAGATCGGCTTCATCACCGCCAGCATCAAGCATGTCGCCGAGACCCGGATCGGCGACACCATCACCGGGGAGCGCCGCCGGACCGAGGCGCCGCTGCCGGGCTTCCGGCCGAGCGTGCCGGTGGTGTTCTGCGGGCTGTTCCCGGTCGACGCGGCGGATTACGAGGATTTGCGGGAGAGCCTGGCCAGGCTGCGGCTCAACGATTCGAGCTTTCACTACGAGCCCGAGACCTCGGCCGCGCTCGGCTTCGGGTTCCGTTGCGGCTTCCTCGGCCTGCTCCATCTCGAAATCATCCAGGAACGCCTGTCGCGCGAATTCGACCTCGAACTGATCACCACCGCGCCGTCCGTGGTCTATCGCGTCCATACCAATGACGGCGCGATGCAGGAGGTCCACAACCCCGCCGACATGCCGGACCCGGTGCGCATCCGGAAGATCGAGGAGCCCTGGATCAAGGCGACCATCCTGGTGCCGGATGCCTATCTCGGCGCCGTGCTGGCGCTCTGCGAGGACCGCCGGGGCACGCAGATCGAGATGACCTATGTCGGCGGGCGCGCGATGGTGGTCTACCGGCTGCCGCTGAACGAGATCGTGTTCGATTTCTACGACCGGCTCAAATCGGCGAGCCGCGGCTATGCGAGCTTCGACTACCAGCTCGAAGGTTATGAGGACGGGGACCTGGTCAAGCTGGCGATCCTGGTCAACGCCGAGCCGGTCGATGCGCTGTCGATGATCGTCCACCGCAGCCGGTCGGAACAGCGCGGGCGCGCGATCTGCATAAGGCTGAAGGATTTGATTCCGCGCCAGCTCTTCAAGGTGCCGATCCAGGCCGCGATCGGCGGCAAGGTGATCGCGCGCGAGACCATCAGCGCGCTGCGCAAGGACGTGACCGCCAAATGCTATGGCGGCGACGTCTCCCGCAAGCGCAAGCTCCTCGACCGCCAGAAAGAGGGCAAGAAGCGCATGCGCCAGTTCGGCCAGGTCGAAATCCCGCAATCGGCCTTCATCGACGCGCTCCGCATCGGCGACGACTAGCCCCTATCGCCTACAGCACCGTCAGAATCCCCGCCGCGGCACCGAACAGCGCCGCGTCCTCGTTGACGAACCCCATCGCCTGGAGGCCGAGCGGCAGGCCGTCGACCTCCATGACCGGCATCGTAAGGGTGGGGATGCCGAGCAGCGAGCCGGGCACCACGAAGACCGGGTCGCCGGTCGAATCGAGCCCGACCGGAGCCGGTCCGGTGGCGGTGAGGGCGATGCAGGCCTCGCAGCTCTGCGCCAGCGTGGCCCAGGCGGCGCGCGCGCGGTCGCGGTCCCGCAGCAGGCCCTGGTATTGCTCCTGCGTCATCGCCTCGGCCTCGGCGAGGCGGTCGATCGAGACCTCGCTCAGCCCCGCTTTGTCGATGTCCCTCGCATAGGTGTTGAGCGGCCAGCGGGTCTCCCAGGCGTTGACGCTGCGGGCAAGCGGGACAGCGTCGGCGATCGCCGCCTCGGCCGCCGCGACCGCTTCGCTCGACCGGCGGTCGATGCAGGCGATGCCGCCGGCTTCCAGCCTCTCGCGGATCGCGCCCAGCGCGGCCCTGGCCGCGTCGCCGGCGACCTCCCAGCCGGCGGTCTCCAGCACCGCGAGGGTTCCCGGCCGCCTCGCCGCCGGGCGGACGATCGGCCCGGAAAGCCCCGGATAGCCCGGATCGCCGCCGCAGCGGGCGGACATTTCGCGCGCCACCGCCCATGCCTCGTCCAGCGTCGCCGCGAGGGTCCCGGTGCAGCTCTGGCTGAAACCGTCGAAGCTGCCGCCCCGGTTGATGCCGCCGACGCTCGGCTTGAATCCGTACACCCCGCAAAAGCTCGCGGGCCGCAGGATGGAGCCGATCACCTGGGTGCCGAGCGCCGCCGGCACCATGCCGCAGCCGACCGCCGCGGCCGACCCGCTGCTCGACCCGCCCGGCGTCCGCGAGAGGTCCCACGGATTCCGCGTCCCGCGCGGATGGGTCGCGGCGAACTCGGTGGTCACGGTCTTGCCGACGATCGCCGCCCCGGCCTCGCGCAGCGCCACGACCGCCGCGGCGTCCCGCCTCCCCCGCCAGCCGGCGAAGAGCGGCGAGCCCTGCTCGGTCGCCATGTCGGCGGTTTCCATGATGTCCTTGATGCCGACCGGCATGCCGTCGATGGCGGAGATCGCCCGCCCGTCCTTCCACCGCGCCGACGCCTCGTCGGCCGCCGCGCGGGCGCCATCGAGATTGACGGCAACGAAGGCGCCGACCTCGCCGTCATCCGCCTCGATCTGCGCGATGCAGCGTTCGAGGAAGCCGCGCGGGCTGTCCTCGCCGGTCGCGAAGGCGGCGGTCGCGGCGAAATAGGAGCGGGGTTCGGGACGGGTCATCGCGATGCCTTTCGTTCGGGTTGCCGTACTCGCCGCCGCTTTACCCGATCATCCGGTTGGGCAGGAAGAGCGCGATCTCGGGAAACATCACCAGCACCACCATGCATACCACCATCGCCGCCCAGAACGGCAGGATGCCGATGAAGATATCGCGCATCGGCACGTCCTCGGCGATCCCCTTGACGACGAAGACGTTGACGCCGACCGGCGGGCTGATCAGCCCCATCTCCAGCACGATCACCATCAGCACGCCGAACCAGATCGGGTCGTAGCCGAGCTCGACGATCAGCGGGTGCACGATCGGCAAGGTGAGCACCAGGATCGCGAAGCCTTCGAGGAACATGCCGAGGACGATGAACGCCGCGAGCAGGATCGCGAGGATGCCGAGCCGGGAGAGCTCGGTGCCGATCAGCAGCTCGGCGAGGTCGTTCGGGATCTGGGTCAAAGCGAGGAACGGGTTGAAGATATGCGCGCCGATCAGGATCAGGAACGCGAAGGCGCTGGTCCGCACGGTCTCCAGGAGGGTGCGGTTGAGCGACGAGGGCGAGACGCTGCGCCGCGCCAGCGCCAGCACAAAGGCGAGGAACGCGCCGACGCCGGCGGCCTCGCCGGCGGTGAAGAACCCGGAATAGATGCCGCCGATGGTGAGGACGACGATGCCGATCATGGCGCTTGCCCGGGCGGTCGCCCGGATCCGCTCGCCGAGCCCGAGAACCGGCCCCGGCGGGCCGAGGGACGGCCTGAACCGGGTCTGGATCGCGATCGCCGCCATGAACAGGGCGGTGAGCAGAAGCCCCGGCAACACGCCTGCGAGGAACAGCCGGCCGATCGATTCCTCGGTCAGGATCGCGTAGATCACGAAACCCGTCGAGGGCGGGATCAGGATGCCGAGGGTGCCGCCGGCGGCGATCGCGCCGGTGGCGAGCCTGGGGTGGTAGGCATAGCGCCGCATCTCGGGCAGGGCGACGCGCCCCATCGTCACGGCGGACGCGACCGAGGAGCCCGACAGCGCCGCGAACCCGGCGCAGGCGGCGATCGTCGCCGAGGCGAGCCCGCCGCGCCAATGCCCGAACCAGGCATAGGCGGCGCCGTAGAGGTCGCGGCTCATCCCCGACATCGAGGCGAGGTTTCCCATCAGCACGAACATCGGGATGATCATCAGTTCGAAATTCGACGCGATCACGAAGGGCTCGCTGCCGAGCGTCGCGAGCGCCGCCGGCCAGCCGTTCATCACGCCGATTCCCACGAACCCCACCAGCATCATCACGATGCCGACCGGCATGCGGATGGCGAGAAGCCCGAACAGCGCCAGGATGCCGATGACGCCGATCAGCGAATTACTCATCTTCTCCCTGTCTGGCGATCTCCGGCAGGCCGAGCGCCGAGCGCAGCCCGAGCACGACCAGCACGAAGGCGAACACCAGCGAGCCGAACGCGATCACGAAGTAGAACGGGTAAAACGGGATATCGAGGAGGTTGAACCCGTCGCCGAACTCCACCGCGTCGAGCCCCTGGGCGAAGCTCTGCCAGGCGACGACGACAAAGAACAGCCCGCAAAGGATGCGGACCGCGGTGTCGACGAAAGCGAGCCTGCGCGCGGAAACGAAGTTGCCGATCAGATCGACCGCGATATGCCCCCCGGTCCAGCCGGAATAGGCCATGGCGAAGAAAACCACGATCGTCAGCCCGGCTTCCGAGAGGTCCTGGGTGCCGAGGATCGGGTCGTTGAACTTGCGCAGGGTCACGGCGACGACGGTGAGCGCCATCAGGCACATCAGCATCGCCCCGCCGACGACCGCCATCAGGCGCACGCCGGTGCCCAGGGTCCCGGACAGGCGCTCCAGGCTAGCGCGCAAGGAGGGGTGCCGCGGTCAGCTCCCCTCCACCCCCATCGCCTTCAGGATACGGCTGGCCGGCACCCCGCGCCCGTCGAGCGCCTTGACCTGGGCCGCCCGGGAAGCGGTCAGCCGCGCCACGCCCACCTGCAGCGCCGCGCCGCTCAGCGTAATGATCTCGTGCTTGTCCGAGTTGCGCACCCGGTCGAGCCCCTTCTTGCCGGCGCGGGCGTAGAACTCCGCCGCGCGCAGGCTCATCGCCCGCCCCGAGGTGCGTTCGACCAGCGCCTTGTGGTCGTTCGACAGCTTGTCGAAGGCGGCGTTGTTCATCACCAGGTAGAACGGCGACCGGCCGAGCGGCCAGCCGGTGGTGTAGTACTTCGCGACCTCGTTGAACTTGAAGCTGACGATGGTGCTGGGCCCGGTCAGCACGCCGTCGATGACGCCGGTATTCAGCGCGTTGTAGACCCGGTTGATCGGCATGAAGACCGGCACCGCGCCGAGCGCCTTGATCGCCTCGCCCTGGGTCCGCGAGGGAACCCGGAATTTGAGGTCCTTCATGTCGGCGACCGAGCGGATGGGCTTCTTGCGGGTCATCAGCACCTGGCGTTCATTGGTCCACAGCGCGAGCAGCTTGACCCGGCGGAACTCGGGCGCGAGCTCGCCCAGCGCGTTCCACAGCTTGTTGGTCGCATCGGCCGTGGTTGCGGCGATGCCCGGCAGCTCGATCACCCCGGTGCGCGGGAACAGCTTGGAGGTGAACCCCGGAAGGCCGAAGGCGATATCGGCCACCCCGTCGACCGCGCGCTTGTACTGCGCGACGGGACCCTTGCCCAGCGCGCCGCCCGGGTAGATCCGGACTTTCAGGCTGCCGCCGGAGATCGCCGCCACCTCCTCCGACCACGGCCGCATGATGAAGCGGTCCATCGGATGCTTGGGCGACATGAAATGCGCGAGCTTGAGCTCGACCGCGTTCGCGGCGCCGCCGAGGGCGAGGACCGCCCCCGCGGCTATGGCGGCGGCAAGCGTTCCGCGCAGCGGGGGAAGGAGGGCGGCAAGTCTTGCTGACATGGGGGATCTCTTTTCTCAACCGGGGATCGCGAATTCGTGCCACGCGGGCGGTCGATGATCGAGGCCGGGGATTCCCCTGTCAACCGTCCGCCGGCCCTTGAACCGGAATTGCCCGGTGCTAGAGTGCGCGGAACGGAGGGGTGGCCGAGCGGCTGAAGGCGCACGCTTGGAAAGCGTGTATACCGGGAACGGTATCGTGGGTTCGAATCCCACTCCCTCCGCCACCTTCCCCCGGCGTCAGAAATTCTCCACCCAGGGCCTGACCTCGATCTCCCAGGTCCAGGCGCTGCGGTGCTGGCGGTGGATGTTCAGATAGGTCTCGGCGATCGCGTCGGGGTCGAGCGTGCCGTCCGCCCCGCGCTCGGTCACCCGCGCGTCGCCGGCCCGGGCGATGCCGCCGTCGATGACGAAATGCGCGACATGGATGTTCTTCGGCTGAAGCTCGCGCGCCAGGCTCTGGGCGAGGCCGCGGAGGCCGAACTTGCCCATCGCGAAGGAGGAGGAGTTGGCATAGCCCTTGACGCTCGCCGAGGCGCCGGTGAGCAGGATCGTCCCCGAGCCGCGCGCGGTCATCTGGCGCGCCGCCTGCTGGGCCACCAGGAAGCCGCCGAAACAGCTGATCTCGATCACCCTGCGCACCTGTTCCGGGTCGAGGTCGACGACCGGGCCGCGCGCCCGGTAGGACGGGTTGAAGACGACGACATCGGGCGCGCCGATATCGGCGGTGACGGTTTCGAACAGCGCCGCGACGGCGGCCGGATCGGAGGCATCGCAGGAATGCGCCCGGCCGCCGATTTCGGCGGCGAGCCCGCCCAGCTTGTCGGCATCGCGCGCCGCCACCGCCACCGCCATGCCTTCCTTGTGGAACAGCCGCGCCAGCGAGGCGCTGAGCCCGCTGCCGGCGCCGACGATGAGTGCCTTTTCCCGATCCGCCATGAAGTCGCTCCTTCGATCCGATTCCGGTTGGTGGTCGCCATTGCGATCAAATAGACATTCGGCCCGTACCGCGCCAACGGAATTTGCGGTAACCGGCGGCGGCGGGCGCCTACCGCGCGTAGAGCGCTTCCAGGGTCTCGCGATGCGCGGCCGTGATCAAATGGCGGCGGATCTTGAGGGATGGGGTGAGCAGCTCGTTCTCCACCGTGAAGGGTTCGGCGTGCAGCGCGAACCTGCGGACCCGCTCGATGACCGACAGATCGGCGTTGACCCGCTCCACCGCCGCCTCGATCGCGGACCGGAAATCCGCGTCCCCGACCAGCCCGGCGAGATCGCCATCCTTGCCCGACCGCTCGGCCCATTCGCCGGCGAACTCCTCGTCGGGGACGATCAGCGCCACCAGGTTGGGCTTGCGGTCGCCATAGACCATGGCCTGTGCGATCTCCGGCCGCATGGTGAGGAAACCCTCGACACGCTGCGGCGAGACGTTGTCGCCGCCCGAGTTGACGATGATGTCCTTCTTGCGGTCGGTGATCAGGATATAGCCGTCCTCATCCAGCGTTCCGATATCGCCGGTATGCAGCCAGCCGTCCCGGATCGCCTCGGCGGTCGCCGCCTCGTTGTTCCAGTAGCCCTGCATCACGAGTTCGCCGCGCACCAGGATCTCGCCGTCATCGGCGATCCTGACCTCGACGTCGACGAGCGGAGGTCCCACGGTCTCGAGCTTGATCCGGTTCGGCGGGTTGCAGCTCACGATCGGCGCGGACTCGGTCTGGCCGTAGCCCTGCAGCAGCCGGAGCCCGAGCGCGCTGAAGAACAGGCCGATCTCGTGGTTGAGCGGCGCGCCGCCCGACACCAGCCCCTTCAGCCGCCCGCCGAAGCGCTGCCGAATTTTGGCCCGCACCAGCCGGTCGACGATTCTGTCCATCATGCGCTCGCCGAAAGTGAGCGGGTCGGGGCTCTCGATCTTGCGGCGGCCGAGCGCCACGGCCTTGCCGAACAGCCTCGCCCTGAGCCCGCCGGCCTGCTCGACGCCGCGCGCGATCCGGCCGTGCATCGTCTCGTAGAGCCTGGGCACCGCGGTCATGACGGTCGGGCGCACCTCCGTCATGTTGCCCGCCAGCTTCTCGATGGCTTCGGCGTAATAGATCTGGGCGCCGATGGAGATCGGGAACATCAGCCCGGCCGTGTGTTCGTAGGCATGCGACAGCGGCAGGAAGGAGAGGAACACCTCGTCATCCATGCCCAGCTCGAGCAGGACATGGTAGGCGCCCTTGCAGTTGCTGAGGATCGCGCCATGGCTCAGCATCACGCCCTTGGGCGCGCCGCCGGTGCCGGAGGTGTAGATCAGGCAGGCCGTGTCGCCGCGCGCGAGGTTTTCGGCGGCGGCGGCGATTTCGTCCGCCGGGCCGTCATGGCGGGTGAGCGTTTCCTGCCAATCGGCGTGGGCGAAACCCGCCGCGGCGCCGTCCGCCAGCGGCTCCATGGTCAGCACCGAGGTCAGCGCCGGCGCCTGCCGGGCGGCGGGCAAGGCGCGCCCGGCGAGCGCGGCGGTCGAGACAATCGCCGCCCCGGCGCCGCTATCGGTCATCACATGGACGTGGTCGCTGACGCTGTTGGTCGCATAGGCCGGCACGGTGATCGCCCCGGCGGCCATGATCGCCATGTCGGCGATCCCCCATTCCGGGCGGTTCTCCGAGATCAGCATCACCCGGTCGCCGGGCGCGATGCCGGTATCGGCGAGATAGCGCGAAATCGCCGCCGCCTGGCGCGCCGCTTCCGCGCCCGATATCGAAATCCAGGCGTCTTCGCGCTTGGCCCACAGCAGCGGCCGCTCGCCGATTTCCCGCATCGTCTCGAAAAACATGGTCGGCAGGTTGGGCCAGGTGTCGTAGCGCATCGCGCTCTCCTCGGTCGAAGACGGCCGTGGCGGGCGAGTCTATCGGCCCCAAGGGAACCGTGCGACAGATAACGGGTCGATCCCGCGAATGCCGGACGAACGGCCCGCGAAGATCGCGCCGCCTGTGGTTTTGCCGACAAGCGGGCGCTATATCCTTCCCGACTGCCGGAGCCGCCCCCGACTGCCGGAGCCGCCAATGACAGACCAGCCGATAGACGGAGGCCTCGGCGCCTTGCCCGAGTGGAACCTCGCCGACCTCTATCCGGCGCCCGACAGCCCGGCGCTGGCCGCCGATCTCGACCGCGCGGAACGCGACGCCAGGGCATTCCGCGCGCGCTGGAAGGGCAGGCTCGCAGACGCTTGCGGCAAGGCGTTCGGCCGCGCGATCGCGTCCTATGAGGCGGTCTCCGAGACGGTGGCGCGCGCCGAGAGCTATGCCCAGCTTCTGCACGCGGCCGATCTGAGCGACCCCGGCACCGCCAAGTTCCATCAGACGATCCGCGAGCGGGCGACCGCGATAACCGGCGAGCTCCTGTTCTTCACCCTCGAGATCAACCGGATCGAGGATGACGCGCTCGAGGAAAAGCTCGCCGACCCGGAAGCCGCGCGCTACCGGCCGTGGCTGCGCGATATCCGGCTTTCCCGCCCCCACCAGCTCGGCGAGGACGCCGAGCGGCTGTTTCACGTGAAACGCCTGACCGGCCGGGCGGCGTGGACGCGGCTGTTCGACGAAACCATGGCCGCGCTCAGATTCCCGCTCGACGGCAGGGAGTTGACCAGCCAGGAGGCGCTTCACCGCCTCTCCGATCCCGACCCCGCCTTGCGCAGGAAGGCGGCCGGATCGGTCGGCCGCGTGCTCGGCGACAATGTGCGTCTGTTCGCGCTGATCGCCAATACCCTCGCCAAGGACAAGGAAATCGAGGACGACTGGCGCGGCTACCGAACCCCCCAGGCCGCGCGCCATCTTTCCAACCGGGTCGAGGCGCCGGTGGTGGACGCGCTGACCGAGGCGGTGACGGACGCCTATCCGCGCCTGTCCCACCGCTATTACGCGCTCAAGGCGCGCTGGTTGGGCGTCGACAGGCTGGACTGGTGGGACCGCAACGCGCCGCTCCCCGGCGCCGGCGACCCGCGTATTCCCTGGGCCGAGGCGCAGGAAATCGTGCTCGACGCCTATGGCGCGTTTTCGCCGCGCATGCGCGAGATCGGCGGCCGGTTCTTCGACGATCGCTGGATCGATGCCGCGCCCAGGCCCGGGAAATCGCCGGGCGCCTTCTCGCACTCGACGGTGCCGTCCGCGCATCCCTACATCCTGCTCAACTACCAGGGAAGGCAGCGTGACGTGATGACACTGGCCCACGAGCTCGGACACGGCGTCCACCAGGTGCTCGCCGGGGACCGGGGCCAGCTCATGGCGAGCACCCCGCTGACGCTCGCCGAGACCGCATCGGTGTTCGGCGAGATGCTGACCTTTCGCGCCCTGCTCGACGGCGTCGGGGACCCCGCGGGGCGACGGCTTCTGCTTGCCGCCAAGGTCGAGGACATGTTGAACACCGTCATTCGCCAGATCGCGTTCTACCGTTTCGAAAGTATCGTCCACGAAGAGCGCCGCCGCGGGGAGCTCACCGCCGAGCGCCTCTGCGACATCTGGCTCGACATCCAGCGCGAAAGCCTCGGCCCGGCGATCCGGCTCGGCGGGGACTACAAATATTACTGGAGCTATATCCCGCATTTCGTCCATTCGCCGTTCTACGTCTACGCCTATGCCTTCGGGGATTGCCTGGTGAACAGCCTTTACGCGGTGCATGAGAGCGGCGAGGACGGCTTCGCGGAAAAATATCTCCGGATGCTCGAAGCCGGGGGCACGCTGCGCCACCGGGAGCTGCTCGCGCCGTTCGGGCTCGACGCCTCAGAGCCCGCGTTCTGGACGCAGGGGCTGGCGCTGATCGAGGCGCTGATCGACGAGCTGGAGGAAGCCGAATGAGGCGGCCGCCGGACCGGCGTGGCGAGGACAACCGGCTGACCGGAAGGGTCCGGCGGTATGGCCGCGTCGGCGCCGCGGTGGGCGGCATCGCCGCCCGTTTCGCGGGCGAGCGCTATCTCGGCGTGACGATGGACCGGGAGCGCAACGCCGAGGAGATCAGGCGGGCGCTTGGCGGCCTCAAGGGCCCCCTGATGAAGGTCGCCCAGATCATGTCGACCATCCCCGACGTCCTGCCCCGGGAATATTCGGAGCAGCTGGGCGAGTTGCAGGCCAACGCCCCGCCGATGGGCTGGCTGTTCGTCCGGCGCCGGATGGTGGCCGAGCTCGGCGCCGATTGGGAAAAGCGGTTCGCCGGCTTCGAGCGCGAGGCCGCCGCGGCCGCGTCGCTCGGCCAGGTGCATCGCGCGGTCGGGCAGGACGGCCGCGATCTCGCCTGCAAGCTGCAATATCCGGACATGGCGTCCGCCGTGGAGGCCGACCTTCGCCAGCTCCGCATCGTGTTCGCGGTCTATCGGCGCTACGACAGGGCGGTCGACCCGCGCGAGGTGCAGGCCGAGATCGCGGCCCGGCTGCGCGAAGAAGTCGATTACGAGCGCGAGCTCCGGCATATCCGGCTCTACCGCCTGATCCATGCCGACGAGGAGGGGGTGCATGTCCCCGACCCGGTGCCCGCGCTGTCGACCCGGCGGCTCCTGACCATGACCTGGCTGGAGGGGCGGCGGCTGCTGGAGGTCGCCGGCGAAGACCTCGCGGTGCGGAACCGCGTTGCCCACAACATGTTCCGCGCCTGGTACGTCCCGTTCTATTACTACGGCGTCATTCACGGCGACCCGCATCTCGGGAACTACACCGTGCGGCCGGACGGGTCGGTGAACCTGCTCGATTTCGGCTGTATCCGGATCTTCTCCCCGGTTTTCGTCAAGGGCGTGATCGACCTCTACCACGCCATCGCCCGGGACGACCGCGCGCTTGCGGTCCATGCCTATGAGAGCTGGGGGTTCACGGATCTATCGAACGAGATGCTCGACACCCTCAATTTGTGGGCCTCGTTCCTTTACGCGCCGCTATTGGAGGACAAGCAGCGCCCGATCCAGGGATCCACCAGCGGGGTCTACGGCGCCAGGGTCGCCGAGAAGGTCCACCGCGAACTGCGCCGGCTGGGCGGGGTGCGCCCGCCGCGCGAGTTCGTGCTGATGGACCGCGCCGCGATCGGGCTCGGCTCGGTGTTCATGCATCTCAAGGCGGAGATCAACTGGCACCGGCTGTTCCACGACCTGATCGCGGATTTCGACGTCGAGGCCCTCGCGAAACGCCAGGCCGCGGCGATGAAGGCGGCGGAGCTGACGCCGCCGGGCTAGCGAAGCGGCCCGACCACGCGGCGGCATGCCCTTCATCGGGGTGTAGGGGAAGCTAGAGGAAACAAAGCCTCCCGGGCGTCTCAGCCACCGCCGTGGCCGGCCGCCTCCATCGGTTCGATCCCGAGCCGTTCGAACAGGCCCAAATCCTCCGGGACCGCCGGGTTGGGCGTCGTCAGCAGGCGTTCGCCGTGGAAGATCGAGTTGGCGCCGGCGAGGAAGCAAAGCGCCTGGGTGGCATCGTCCATCTCCAGCCGCCCGGCCGAAAGCCGGATCATCGAGCGCGGCATCATGATCCGGGCGGCCGCGACGGTGCGGACGAATTCCAGCGGATCGAGGGGCGCTGCGTCGCCGAGCGGTGTGCCGGGGACCGCGACGAGCTGGTTGATCGGCACGCTTTCCGGCGGCTCCGGCAGCGTCGCCAGCGCCACCAGCATGTCGGCCCGGTCCTCGCGGGTCTCGCCCATCCCGAGGATGCCGCCGCAGCAGACCGCGATCCCCGCCGCGCGCACCTTGGCGAGCGTGTCGAGACGGTCGGCGTAGCGCCGGGTGGTGATGATTTTCGCGTAATAGGCTTCCGAGGTGTCGATATTGTGGTTGTAGAAATCGAGCCCGGCTTCGCGCAGCCGCTCGGCCTGGCCCGGCGCGAGCAGGCCGAGCGTGGCGCAGGTTTCGAGCCCGAGCGCCTTGACGCCCCCGATCATCGCCTCGACCGCGCCGAGATCGCGGTCGTTGGGGCCGCGCCATGCCGCCCCCATGCAGAACCGTGTCGCCCCCGATGCCCTGGCCTCGCGGGCGGCGTCGAGAACCTCGGCCAGCGGCATCAGCCGCTCATTGTCGACGCCGGTATCGAAATGGGCGCTTTGCGGGCAATAGGCGCAGTTCTCCGGGCAGCCGCCGGTCTTGATGCTGAGCAGGGTGGAGACCTGAACCCGGTTGGGATCGAAATGGCGGCGATGCACCGCCTGCGCCTCGAAGATCAGGTCGTTGAAGGGAAGCGAGAACAGCG
The DNA here is from genome assembly GCA_965205995.1 of Alphaproteobacteria bacterium. Lineage (GTDB taxonomy): Bacteria > Pseudomonadota > Alphaproteobacteria > MPNO01 > MPNO01 > MPNO01. The sequence continues at coordinate 4,160,706 of OZ242200.1, forward strand.
CGAGCGCCCTGTTCCGCGTCCACGCCACGGTCTCGGACATGGCCGGGACTATAGTGCCGCGCCGGAAATGGCGCCAGCGCGGCGGCAGGCGCGGAAAAGGCCGCCGTCGGCGACCCCGGGGACAGCCAATCGAACGCTCGTGGGCTAGTAGCCCTCGCGCTCCAGGCGCTTTCTTTCGAGCTTGCGCGCCCGGCGGATCGCCTCCGCCTTCTCGCGCGCGCGTCTTTCGGACGGTTTCTCATATGAGCGCCGCATCTTCATCTCGCGGAAAATGCCTTCGCGCTGCATCTTCTTCTTGAGCGCCCTCAGCGCCTGATCGACATCGTTGTCGCGTACAAGAACTTCCACGGTCTCGCAGTCTCCATCGTCGGTTCAAAGCCGCGCCGGAGGCGGAACCTCCCGGCCGTCACCTATCTGCCGCGACCATAGCACGGCGGGGGCCGGGAAAGGAACGCCTGTCGATCCCGCGCCGGGCGCCCCCTAGGACGTAAAATACTGGGCCAGGCCGAGGGCGGCGTCCGAGGGGTCGGTGATGATGGCGAAGCGGCCGATATTCGGCACGTCCATCGGCTCCAGGACGACCTTGCCGCCGAGTTCCCTGCATTTGGCGCAGCTCGCATCGACATCCTCGACCGTGAGATAGGCCATCCAGTGCGGCGCGCAGTCCTTCAGCTCCAGGGATTGCATCGGCATCATGCCGCCGACCGGCCGGTCGCCCTGCTTGAAGAAGGTGTAGGTGCCGCCATCGGCCATCTGGTTCGCGTCCGTGGTCCAGCCCATCAATTCGGTGAAAAACGCCTTGCAGGCTTCGGTGTCGGGGGTCACAAGCTCGTTCCAGCCGAACGTGCCGGGCGTCATCGCCGGGGTCTCGGACATCGCGCATCTCCCTGTCGCTGTGTCGGCGGCCGGATCATAGCGATTTTGCCCGCCGGTTCGAGAAATCGCGCGGTTCCGGGCGAATGGTTTGACACCCGAATCGCGCGCCGATAGGTAAGCGCCGACATGCGCATCGTCCGCCATCCGTCCAACCTGCCCGAGAGCGCCCGCGGCGCCGCGGTGACGATCGGCAATTTCGACGGCGTCCATCGCGGCCACGAGGCGGTGATCGGCGTCGCCGCTTCCGCCGCCCGCGATCTGGACGCGCCGCTCGCCGTGGTCACGTTCGAGCCCCACCCGCGGCGCTTCTTCCGGCCCGGGGAGCCGCCGTTCCAGTTGACGCCTCTGCGTTCCAAGGCGCGGCGCTTCGAATCCCTCGGCGTCGATATTCTGCTGGCCCTCCGCTTCGATGCGGCGATGGCGCGGGTCGCGCCCGAGGCATTCATCGAGGAGGTGCTGGCCCGGGGTCTCGCCGCGCGCCATCTCGCGATCGGCTACGATTTCGTGTTCGGCCACAACCGCCGCGGCAATGTGGAAACGCTGGGGCGCTGGGCCAGGGGGGAAGGCGTCGGGTTCGAGGTCGTCGCGCCGGTCACCGGCTGGGGCGAGACGGTGTACTCGTCGACCCATATCCGCGCCTGCCTGCGCGACGGCAAGCCGGGCGCGGCGGCGATCCAGCTCGGCCGCTGCTGGGAGATCGAGGGCCGCGTGCGCCAGGGCGACCGGCGCGGCCGGCTGCTCGGCTTCCCGACCGCCAACCTGGCGCTGGCCGATACGGTCCAGCCGGCGCTCGGGGTCTACGCGGTGTGGGCCGGGCTCGAACGGGACGGCGGCACGGTTTGGCATCCGGGTTGCGCCAATCTCGGCATCCGCCCGACCGTCGGCGGCACCGTCGTCGGGCTCGAAACCCATATCTTCGATTTCGACCGCGACATCTATGGCCGCTTGCTGAGGGTGGCGCTGGTCGAGTATATCCGGCCCGAGCGCAAGTTCGACGGGCTGCCCGAACTCCGCGACCAGATCGCGAGGGACAGCCTGGCCGCGCGAGAGCTTCTCGCTTCCATCGACTCCGGCGACCCCAGAGCCCCGCAATGACGACCGATTACCGCGCGACCGTCTTCCTGCCCAAGACCGAGTTCGGGATGCGGGCAAGGCTGCCCCAGCGCGAACCCGCGATCCTGGAGCGCTGGCAGCGCGACGGTCTCTTCGCCCGCCTGCGCGAGGCCGCCGAAGGGCGCGAGAAATTCATCCTTCATGACGGGCCGCCTTACGCCAACGGCCATCTGCATATCGGCCACGCCCTCAACAAGATCCTGAAGGACGTCATCAACCGGTCGCAGCAAATGCTCGGGCGCGACGCCAACTACGTGCCGGGCTGGGACTGCCACGGGCTACCGATCGAATGGACGATCGAGGAGAAATACCGGGCCGACGGCCGCGACAAGGACGAGGTGCCGCTGATCGAGTTCCGCCGCGAATGCCGCGAATTCGCCGCGCACTGGATCGGGGTGCAGCGCGAGGAGTTCGAGCGCCTCGGCGTCCTCGGCGACTGGGACGACCCCTACACCACGATGTCCTATGAGGCGGAAGCGCAGATCGTCCGCGAGCTTGGCAAGTTCCTGATGAATGGCGGGCTCTATCTCGGGGCCAAGCCGGTGCTCTGGTCGGTGGTCGAGAAGACGGCGCTGGCCGAGGCCGAGGTCGAGTATCTCGACCACAAATCGACCACGATCCATGTCCGCTTCCCGGTGGTCCGGCCGAGCCGCGAGGCGCTGGCCGGCGCCTCGGCGGCGATCTGGACGACGACGCCCTGGACCATCCCGGGAAACCGCGCCATCGCCTTCGGCGAGGACATCGACTACGCGGTCTACGAAATTGCCGAAATTGCAGGCGACAGCCTCGCCGTCGCCGGCGAAAAGGTTCTTCTCGCCGAGGCGCTGAGCGCGCAGGTGTTCGCCGAGACCGGCGTGACCGGCGCGAGGAAGACCGCCTCCCTCTCCGGCCGCGATCTCGCGGGAACGGTCTGCCGCCATCCGCTCGACGGCCAGGGCTACGACTTCGACGTCCCCCTCCTGCCGGGCGGCCATGTGACCGTCGAGCAGGGCACCGGCCTCGTCCATACCGCTCCCGGCCATGGCAGCGAGGACTTCGAGGTCGGCCGGGCGCACGGGCTCGATGTCCCGCGCACCGTCGGCGACGGCGGTCTGTTCTACGACCATGTTCCGCTGTTCGCCGGCCAGCATGTCTACAAGGTCGACGGCGCGGTCGCCGATGCGATCGCCGGGGCGGGCAAGCTGATGGCGCGCGGCACCATGGTCCACGCCTACCCGCATTCCTGGCGTTCGAAAAAGCCGCTGATCTTCCGCAACACGCCGCAATGGTTCATCGGCATGGCGGAGAACGACCTCCGCCAAAAGGCGCTCGATGCGATCGCCCGCACCGCCTTCTACCCGGAGGCGGGGCGCAGCCGGCTCGAAGGCATGATCGCCGCCCGCCCCGACTGGTGCGTCTCGCGCCAGCGCGCCTGGGGGGTGCCGATCACCGTGTTCGTCGACCGGAAAACCGGCGAGCCGCTGCGCGACGAGGCGGTGCTGGACCGCGTCGTCGAGGCGGTTCGGGAGGAGGGCGCGGACGCCTGGTTCGAGAGCCCGCCCGAACGCTTTCTCGGCGCGGCTTACGATCCCGCCGACTATGACCAGGTCACCGACATCCTCGACGTCTGGTTCGATTCCGGCTCGACCCACAGCTTCACGCTGGAGACGCGCGAGGATCTCGCCTGGCCGGCCTCGCTCTATCTCGAAGGATCCGACCAGCATCGCGGCTGGTTTCATTCCTCCCTGCTCGAAGCCTGCGGCACCCGCGGCAGCGCGCCCTACGAGGCCGTGCTGACCCACGGTTTCGTGCTCGACGAGCAGGGCCGGAAGATGTCGAAATCGCTCGGCAACGTAGTCGCCCCGCAGGAGGTGATCGCCAAATTCGGCGCCGACATCCTGCGCCTCTGGGTGGTCGCCTCGGACTATTCCGCCGATCTCAGGATCGGCGCGCACATCATCGACCAGAACGTCGAGGCCTATCGGCGGATCCGCAACACGCTGCGCTACGTGCTCGGCAATCTCGCCGATTTCAGCGAAGCCGAGCGGGTGCCGCCCGAGGCGATGCCGGAGCTGGAACGCTGGGTGTTGCACCGCCTCCACGGGCTCGACCGGGAGGTGCGCCAGGGGTTCGGCGCCTACGACTTCCACCCGCTGTTCACCGCGCTCCACAATTTCTGCGCGGTCGAGCTGTCCGCCTTCTATTTCGACATCCGCAAGGACGCGCTCTATTGCGGCCGCCGCGACGATCCGGTGCGGCGCGCGGCCAGGACGGCGCTCGACGCCGTGTTCTCCTGCCTGACCGCCTGGCTCGCGCCGATCCTCTGCTTCACCGCGGAAGAGGCGTGGCGCACCCGCTTCGGCGAGGACGCGGACAGCGTGCATCTCCGCCTCTTCCCCGAGATCCCCGGGAGCTGGCGCGCGGATTCGATCGCCCGGCGCTGGGAGGCCGTGCGCGATGTCCGCCGCGCGGTCACCGGCGCGCTCGAGCGCGAGCGGGCGGAAAAGCGCATCGGCTCCAGCCTCGAGGCTCATCCCGAGATCTTCGTCGATCCGGAGACTGAGGCGGCGCTGGAGGGTATCGCCTTCGACGAGATCGCCATCACCTCCGCCGCCACGGTCACCGCGGGCGCGGTGCCGGCCGGCGCGTTCACCCAGGCGGAGGTCCCCGGCGTCGGCGTCGTCGTCCGCCCGGCCGCCGGCCGGAAATGCGAGCGCTGCTGGAAAATCCTGCCCGAGGTCGGCGCCCTGCCCGATCACCCCGATATCTGCGGGCGCTGCGCCGACGCGGTGGGTCAGCTCGGCGCCGCCGCCGAGTAGGGTCGGTGGCCAACCCCAGGCTGCGCACCGGGCTGTCGACCGCCGCGCTCATCGCGGTCGCTGACCAGGCCACCAAATGGACAATTGTCGACTGGCTCGAAGGGGTCGGGCGGAACCTGCCGGTCACCGGGTTCTTCGATCTGGTGCTGGTCTACAACCGGGGCGCGAGCTTCGGCCTGTTCCAGACCGATTCGCCGTGGGGGCCGCGGCTTCTCACCTTCTTCACGATCGCCGTCATCGTCGGCCTGCTGGTCTGGATGACCCGCATCGAGGAGCGGGCGCTGAGCGTCGCGCTCAGCCTGATCGTCGGCGGCGCGGCGGGCAACGCGATCGACCGGCTGACCCAGGGCCACGTGATCGATTTCCTCGATTTCCACATTGGAGGGTATCATTGGCCGGCGTTCAACCTGGCCGACAGCGCGATCACCATCGGCGTTGCGATCGTCCTTTACGGAAGCTTGATCGGCAAGCGGAGTGACCGTACCGTGTCCGGCCCGAGCGGAGAGTAGAAATGAGGTGCTTTCGATGAGGCTTCGACGCGCGTTCCGCGCCGTCCTGGCGGCGGGCGTTCTGGCGGGGATCGCGGGGTGCGGCGAAGAGATGCGGCAAAGCATCGGTCTCGACGACACGCCGCCCGACGAGTTCGCCATCGTGACCCGCGCACCGCTGGCGCTGCCGCCCGACTACGCGCTTCGTCCGCCGACGCCGGGCAGCAAGCGGCCGCAGGAAGCCGAGATCAGGGACCAGGTCCGCGAGACATTGATCCGCAGCGCCTCGACCAGCGAGCCGCCCAGCGGCAAGGCCTCACCCGCCGAGACCGCGCTACTCTTGCGTGTGGGCGCCGTCGGGGCCGATCCCGCGATCCGCGGCAAGGTCGATGCCGAATCCGCGGCGCTCGCGGACGGCCGGACCGGGTTGATCGACAAGATCATTTTCTGGCGCGAGCCCGATCCGCCGGGAGAGGTGGTCGATCCGAAGCAGGAGGCGCTGCGCCTGCAGTCGAACGCGGCGCTCGGCAAGCCGCCCTCGGCCGGCGCCACGCCGACGATCGAACGCCGGGAGCGCGGCTTCCTCGAGGGTCTGTTCAACTGAACGCATACCGGCGAGGGGTTCTTGCCGCCCTGCTGTCGGCGGCGGCGTTTGCCCAGGCGCCGTCCCAGGCCGGGGTGTTCGACCCCAAGATTTTCACCCTCGATAACGGGCTCCAGGTCGTGGTGGTGGAGAACCCGCGCGCGCCCATCGTCGTGCACACGATGTGGTACCGGGTCGGCGCCGCGGACGAGCCGCCCGGCAAGTCGGGCATCGCCCATTTTCTCGAACATCTGATGTTCAAGGGCACGCCGTCGGTCCCGTCCGGCGAATTTTCCAAAATCGTCGCCGCCAACGGCGGTTCGGACAACGCCTTCACCAGCCAAGACTACACCGCCTATGTCCAGCGCGTCGCCAGCGACAAGCTGGAGCTGGTGATGCGGATGGAAGCCGACCGCATGGCCAATCTTCGCCTGACCGAGGAAAAAATCGCCCCGGAGCGCGGCGTGGTCCAGGAGGAGCGGCGCTCGCGCACCGACAACAACCCCGGCGCCCAGCTCTACGAGCGGCGGCGCGCGGTGACCTATCTGCGCCACCCTTACCGGATCCCGGTAATCGGCTGGAAGAGCGAGATCGACGGGCTGACCGCCGAGGATGCGCTCGCCTTCTATCGGCGCCACTACACCCCCAACAACGCGATCCTGATCGTTGCCGGCGACGCTACCGCAAGCGAGGTGCGGAGCCTCGCCGAGAAGCACTACGGACCCATCGCCCGGCGCCCGACCCCCGCGCGCGAGCGCCCCGTCGAGCCCGACCAGCTTGCCGCCAAGCGGGTGACGATGAAGAACAAGCGGGTGCATGTGCCGAGCGTGTCGATCGCCTATCGCGCACCGAGCTTCTCCGCCGGCGAGACCCGCCACGCCTACCCGCTGCTCCTGCTCGCCGACATTCTCGGCGGCGGCAGCACCGGACGACTCCACCGCCGCCTGGTGATCGAGGAAAAGGCCGCCTCGGGCGCCGGCGCCGGGTATCTCGCAACCGCGCTCGACATGGGCGAGTTCACAATATCCGCATCCGCCCTTTCCGGCGGCGACATCGGGGCGCTCGAAGCGCTGGTCAGGGAAGAGATCGAACGCATCGTGGAGCACGGGGTCACCGAGGCCGAGCTCGCGCGCAGCAAGCGGGCGATGCTGGCCGGCGCGATCTACGCCCGCGACGGGTTGCGCGCGGCGCCCGGGATCATCGGCCGGGCGCTGACGACGGGCCGGACGATCGCCGATGTCGAGGCCTGGCCGGAACGGATCGCGGCGGTCGGGGCGGCGCAGATCGAGGATGCCGCGCGGGCGGTCTTCCTGGAGCGGCGTTCGGTGACCTCCGTCCTGCTCCCGGATTCGGCGGGTTAGGGGCGGCCGGCGATGCTCATCGGCCTGCGATCCCGTATCGGAGCGGCGGTTCTCGCTTTGGCTGTCGCCTTTCCCGCGGCGGCGACGGAGATCCAGCGCGTTCGTTCGCCGGGAGGGATCGAAGCCTGGCTCGTCGAGGACGGATCGGTGCCGGTGATCGGCGTCCGGTTCCTGTTCAAAGGCGGCGGGGCGCTCGATCCGGACGGCAAGGAAGGCCTCGCCAACATGGTCGCCGCGTTGCTCGACGAAGGCGCGGACGATCTCGACTCACGGGCGTTCCGGGAGGCGCTCGACGACATCGTCGCCTCGATCGGCTTCGATGCCGGCGTCGAACGCTTCGGGGGCTCGCTCAGGACGCTGAGCGAGCATCGCGGGCGCGCCTTCGCGCTGCTCGCGAAGGCGCTCACCGCCCCCCGCTTCGATGCCGAGCCGGTCGCACGCATCCGCCGCCAGATCGTCGCCGGGCTCGAAAGCGGCAAGGACAACCCCCGGCGGATCGCCGGCCGCGCCTGGTACCGGCTCGCCTTCGGCGACCATCCCTATGCCAGGCCGCTCGCCGGGACGCCGCAATCCGTCGCCGCGGTCTCGGTGGAGGATCTGCGGCGCTTCGTCCGCGACCGCCTGGTCCGCGAGGGGCTGATCGTCGGCGTCGCGGGCGACATCTCGGCGGCCGAGCTCGCCCGGCGGCTCGACGAGGCGTTCGGCGCGCTGCCGGCTTCCGGTACGCCCACGGATATCCCGGCGGTGGTGCCGGCGGGCGGCAAGCTGAAGGTGGTCCGGAAACCGGTGCCGCAAAGCGTCGTCGTCTTCGGCCAGGCCGGAATCGTCCGCGACGACCCGGATTTCTATGCCGCCTATGTGATGAACCACATTCTCGGCGGCGGGCGCGGCTCGCGCCTCAACGAGGAAATCCGCGAGAAGCGGGGCCTCGTCTACTCGGTTTCCAGCCATCTCGCGCCGTTCGACAGGGCCGGGCTGATCGTCGGCCGGCTTGCCACCGCCAACGCGCGCGTCAAGACCGCGCTCGATCTCCTGCGCGGCGAGTGGCGGCGCATGGCGCGCAACGGGGTGAGCGAGGACGAGCTCACGGCGGCGAAGCGCTATATCAACGGCTCCTTCCCGCTCGGGCTCGATTCCACCGGCAGCATTTCCCGCCTGCTCGTCGGGATCCAGGCAAGCCGGCTGGGTATCGACTATATCGAGCGGCGCCCGTCGCTGATCGGCGCGGTGACAATCCGCGACATCCGCCGGGTCGCGCGGCTTCTGCTTTCGCCCGACCGGCTCGTCATCGTCGTGGCCGGCAACCCCGAGGGCTTCGCGGCGGAGCAATGATTCCGGGTCAGAGACCGGCGGCGCTGCGGCGCGGAGCGCCGACTTCCGCGGTGTAGAACCACCACCAATCCTCGGCGCCGGATTCGGCGGCGCGAATGTCGGCGATCGTTTGCGGAGGCAAGGGCTGCGGCGCGCCGAACCGCCGCGCCAGGTGGTCGGTCGCGAGATAAGCCTCGCGCTGTATCGCATCCACGGTCGCCTGCTCCAGTGTGGCGGCGACAAAATCCGTGCCATGGCCGATCTCATGCACGATGGAGCCGTCGGCAAGCGCATCCATCGTTCGCCGGCGAACGTCCTCATCGACGATCAGGTCGCAGCGGGGATAGTTCGGCAACGGTGTCGTCGCGATGTCGAGCCCGGTGCGAAACGCGGGCTTTGGCCGCTCGCCGGAGAGCGCGTAGACCCGGCCGTAGACATCATGGGTATGCACCACCGCCTGGACATCCGGGCGTTCGGCCATGATCTGCGCGTGAAACCACTTGAAGCCCGGCGGGCGCGGTCCGTCGAGCCAGTTGGCGTCGAAATCGAGCAGCGAAACGTCCTCCGGCGCCATGTCCCGGAAGCTGTGCGACGCCGTCATCAGAAACCGGTTCTCCCGGGGCAGCCGGTGGCTCACATGTTCGAGGAAGGCCACCAGCGTCTCCCGTTCCCACAGCGCCCGGCAGCTGAAACTCATCGCCGCCTTGAGCGCGCCGAACGGTTCGTCCGCATGCGCGTCGCGAAAAGCGGGATAGGGATGAACGAGGGGCCCCGGGTCGAGCGAATTCAGGAACTCGACATAGTGGTCGGCCCCGGCGAACTGACGCCAAAGCTTGTCGGAATCGGCGCGTTCGATGGTAGCGCCCGCCGGCAAGCCCGATGCTACGAGATTCGCCTGCGCCAGGTACTCCAGGTGGTACATCGTCACGAGACACCCGAATATGTCGTCCCCCGCCGTCCAGACGCCGATCCCGGGCTGATTGACGGCACTCGATTCCACGATCTGTCCGGCGAGCCGAGCCGCGCGATCCCGGCTATCGACCAGCCCGGCCTCGGTCCATGAGCCGAGGCCGTAGCCAGCCGAGGATTCCATATGGGTGAGCGCTTTCAGCTCTGCGCCGGAGACGGCGGCGGCCATGGCCGCCGGCGGGCCGGCGAAAAGGCAGGCCGCTCTCCGCGGCTCGGCGCGGAAAATCTCCAGATCGGTCGCGAACTGGCGTGGCAGGGCGCCCCGACCCTGCACCAGGCCGCCATCGAGGTCGGTGATGAGAATATCGCTGCCTCGAACGGTTCTCGGCAGGCAGCTCCCGGAAAATCTCGGGGTCACCGCGATCACGTCGCTGCGCGGGACACGCAGGCTCGCATGCCCCCACAGATCGATCATCCGGTGATGCGCGAGAACCCGGCAAACCATGGCCAGATCTTCGCGAACGTCAGATCCCAGCACTTCAAGCCTCCGGCCACTGCCCCGCTTCATTGTTCCATCCCGGATCATAGACGCCGGACAGGGTCGCCAAAATCGGATTCTTCCCGAAATCGATAGCCGGCATGCGGGCACTGGCTCGCGAGGCAGGCCTCATGTATTCGTTGGGTAGCGGCCCTGGGCCCATCGCGCGAAACCGAAATCCCGGCGCCTGTCAGGGACCCCTCGGCGCCGGGCACGTGGCGAGGACGGCTTGATGCCCTACACCCAGGAGCGCAGCTGCGGTTCTAAGTCTTTGATAAAAAGTCGGTTTTTCTCCCGCATTTGGCTGCCGGGGAAATAATCCGCAACTTCTTGTTCCCCGGCTGCAACCGCAACCGGGAGAAGATCCATGCCCAAGGCCACCCTCACCGAGGCCCGCGTCGGGGCGCTCAGGTCCCGCAAGACGACCCACGACATCCGGGACGGCGAGCTTAAGGGCTTCGGCGTCCATGTGCTGCCCTCGGGACGGAAACGCTTCTTCGTCCATTGTCAGCGTCAGGGGGAACGCGTCTGGAAGACCATGAGCGTCAACGATGCACGGTCCTGCGCCGATGCCCTGTCGGTCCGCGCTCTCAATGAACCGGAGGAATGGGGTCCGAGCGACCATTGCCGTATCGCCATGGAATTCTCGCCGCTGGACCGACCCGGGTCCCCCGAGGGCAGGTGGGATCGACTACAGCGTATCCGTTTTGGTTTGAACCGTATCGGACGTTCCGAATGTTGTTCTGGCATTCGTCGGGTTGGATGGTATCGATGAGCAGTCCGAGGTGTCTCCACGGTTCTTCCTGCCGTGGTCGTCTCGTCGTTGACCCCTTGGAACCCAAGAACGTCAATGGGTTACAACGCCGATCGGCGTCGAACACGCTCGCCGAACAACAACCCGTGAGAGCTCGGCAACCCGGGTTCGCAGGAAGCTTTCCTCCGTTGACGTCATTGATGTCCTGACGGACCTGTTCATCCTGCGCGGCATCCCGGGCTACATCCGCCCCGACAACGGCCCGGAGTTCATCGCCGGGTCCGTCCGGCAGCGGATCGCCGCGGCCGGCGCCCGGACCGCCTTCATCGAGCCGGGCTCGCCCTGGGAGAACGGGTACATCGAGAGCTTCAACGCGCGGCTCCGCGACGAGCTCCCGAGCGGGGCGATCTCTTACACCCTCGGGGAAGCTCAGGTTCTCATCGAAGCCTGGAGGCGCTATTTCAACGCCAGCAGCCCGGGATCCCGGCCGCCGGCCCCGGAAACGATCGTCATGCCAATCTGGCCGCCCGGCTCCGCTACCCCCCGCCGACCATCCAGCTTGGCGGAGAAACCGTCAATGCACTAACATTCGAACTGGACCAGTCGCCGGGGGCAGGTCACGCATGGTCAAGTATATAATACCTAAAGATGTCTCCGCTTTACGCCCCTGCGCGCTCTACGGATCAGGATGTCACCCCGGACGGAGCGGCGCGACATTCCGTGTGTATGCCGGGGCTTGGTTGGGGAGGGTTTCAAACCCTCCCCTACAATATCGGCCGGGTGCCGCTACGGTATCGCGATGGCTGCGAAGATACCGTTCAGGAACTGTGCGGCGCGAAGAGAACGATGCCGGCGCCGATCAGCACCACGCAGGCGCCGATCAAATCCCAGCGGTCCGGAGCTACGCCCTCGACGGCCCACAACCACATCACTGACGCGGCAACGTAGATGCCGCCATAGGCGGCATAGGCGCGCCCTGCCGCGTGCACATCGGCCAGGGTCAGCAGCCAGGCGAAGATCGCCAGCGAGACCATGCCCGGCAGCAGCCACCAGACCGACTTGTCGAGGCGGAGCCACGCCCAGAACGCAAAGCATCCGGCAATCTCGGCGAGAGCCGCCCCGACATATGCGGCGATCGTAGTCACGCAATTTCCTTATCAGATCGCGTTCCGCCACACCAATTTTCGAAGCCGGTCCCGGAGGATCCCGCCGATCGACCGCTTCAGCCGCGCCTGTGGACGTTCGCCGCCAGATCCTTCAGATATGGCGCCAGGTATGCCAGACCTGCGCCCAGTCGGGCCCGAGCTCGGCCTTCCACGCCTCGGGCAGGCGTTCGCCCTGCGGCATGATGTGGTCGGCCGTATAGGACGAAAGCGGCACGGTTTCCTTGCGGCCGTGATTCCCGGGCCGCTCGAGCACCGCATCGCGGTGTTTGAAGCGGTACATGTTGCGGGTCGTCAACTCGGCGCGGAAGGCGTCGTCGGAGGGGAAGGCGTGCCCGTCCGGCTGGGACAGGAACCAGGCCCGGACGCTCTCGACATAGCGGTCCGGCTCGATGGCGCTCGCAGCCCTGGCGAACACCGGCGGCGCTGCGGCGGCGTCAGATCGTCCACATGAGAAACGAGTCCCGAGACCACTCTTGATCCATCCGCGCGTCGCTCCCCCGAACAAACCGGGAACCGCCCATCTCCATGACTACGACCTGCAAACTTGGCCTTGTAATATACCTATCAACTCACCATATACTTGTTATGGATAATTGGTTTCGATAATACTGAAAGCGGATTTGCGTGTCTTTCGTGAGATTTTCTTCACCGAAACATGCTCTGCCGATGCATCGCATCGACAGAATGCGCAAGCCTGCACCGACAGCGGAGTTTCCGGCCGCACAGCTCGAAAAGAAACCGGTCCACGCAGTGTCTGCGACAAAGTCTTGACATTCGATGGCGAGGAGGGCGCAGCGCCTTTCTCGCTCACCAACAAGAAAACCGCGTCGACATGGGCTGGATTCGATACAGTCCTTGGTACTTCTGGCGTTCTTCACACAGCCGATTTCGGCCCCCACGATTGATCGGCGCCGCAATCAAGGTGGCGCAGAAATCCAGGTGGCATTGGCCAAACCGCTGGTTCGGACGGCGGCGCGACCACGTTCGGGTCTATGTGGCTAAACGGTGTTCGAAGGATCCGAAGCGGCCTTCGCGATCCGTTCGCCAGTTCGTAATTTTGCTCAAGGAGCCTCGATGCCCATTGCCCCGTTGGAGAAATCGCCAAATGCGTTCGCCGTCGCTCCGCACTCTCCCGGTATTAATCGTCTCGCAACGATCCCATTCCATGAGCGGAAGCGGACTGCGACGGCGGTCATCTATTGCGAGGAGAACTTCGGTGAAATCGACGGTAAGACCGCCAACGGGCTCATCCGGCATTCAGAGAAGTACGAAATCCTCTCGGTGATCGATAGCAAGCAGGCTGGACTCGACACCGGTGAGGTGCTTGGTGGGAAGGCCAACGCCATCCCGGTTTGCCGCGATCTCACTGACGCCCTGTCTCGCGCCGTGGGTGTCCCTGACTACTTCATCTTCGGGATGGCGCCCAAGAGTGGAATGTTGTCGACAGGTGAGCGAGGCGTCGTGCTCGATGCCTTGGCACGCGGAATGAATGTCGTGAGCGGTCTCCATGAATTTTTGACCGACGACCCGGAGTTCGTGGCCGCGGGCATAGCGAATAACGTCGCGATCCTTGATATGCGCAAACCCCGCGCCAAGAAAGATCTGCGGATGTTCGACGATCGAATCGCCGAAGTCACCTGCCCGCGAATTGCCGTGCTCGGAACCGACAGTGCCATCGGCAAGCGCACCACCGCCACGATCCTGACCCGTGTTCTCAACGATCACGGCTTGAAAGCCGTCATGGTCAGCACTGGTCAGACCGGCTTGATCCAAGGGGCCCGCCACGGTGTCGCGCTCGATGCCGTTCCGTCGCAATTCTGCTCCGGTGAGTTGGAGGCGACCATGATCGAGGCGTTCCAGGAAGAGCGTCCGGATGTGATCATCATCGAAGGTCAAGGCGCACTGAGTCATCCGGCTTTCAGCTCCACGTCATTCATTTTGAGGGGCAGCAGACCCACCGGAGTCATTCTGCAGCATGCCCCGGGGCGGCGTCATCGCTGCGACTTCGAACAGATGACGATGCCATCGCCGGCCAGCGAAATCAATCTCATCCAGACCTTCGCCGATACGAAGGTTATCGGCCTCACGATCAACCACGAGAACATGACACAAGAAGCGGTAAGCGCCGCCATTATCCAGTACGAGAGTGAACTGGGTATTCCGGTCACGGACGCTTTGAGCCGTCCGCCCGGACGGTTGCTGGACATGGTCCGCCCGGCGATTCCGGCACTTGCGGAGAAGCGGACGGCCGCTGGCTGATGACCGCATTGCGGTTGGAGATCGACCTTGAAAAGATCCGCCACAATGCTTCCACACTCGTCAAGCGGCTGAGACTCCGCGGCATATCCGTCACCGGAGTTACCAAAGCGACTTTAGGGTCACCGGAAATTGCCGGCGTGTTGCTTCAGGCAGGCGTACGGGCGATCGGCGACTCCCGCATTGAGAACATCGAAACGCTGCGTAATGCGGGGATATTGGCGCCCATGACACTGATCCGCTCTCCGATGATGAGTCAGGTCGAACGGGTCGCGGCGCATGCCGATGTCAGTTTCAATACGGAGCTGGAGGTCATCGGGAAGCTCTCCGATGCCGCGTACGGGTCGGGGCGGACGCATGGGATCGTGCTGATGGTCGAGCTTGGAGATCTCAGGGAGGGGATCATGCCGGAGGATCTCCTCGGCACCGTGCGTGAAACGCTTCGCTGCAGGAATATCGTGCTGAAGGGTATCGGCACGAACCTCGCTTGCCGGAGCGGCGTGTCCCCCGATGCTGCAAACATGGCAAAGTTGTCTGCCCTCGCCGAGTCCATCGATGCAGCCTTCGGTCTCACCCTCGATATCGTCTCCGGAGGGAATTCCGGCAATCTTCAGTGGGCGTTCAGCGCGGCAGGCACCGGAAGGATCAACGATCTTCGTCTCGGTGAGTCAATCCTGCTCGGCGTGGAGCCGCTCCATCGCCAACCGATCCATGGACTCTACACCGATGCCATCACACTGGTCGCGGCAGTGATCGAGTCCAAGGTCAAACCGTCGCAACCATGGGGCGATATCGGCCAAACTGCGTTTGGCGCCAAGCCGGCTGTCAAGGATCGCGGATTTGTCTCTCAGGCTATTTTGGCAGTCGGACATCAGGATACCGATCCAGAAGGCCTCACCGCGTCCTCTGGAATCGAGATTGTCGGGGCCAGCAGTGACCATCTCATTTTGAACTTGGGCAAGAACAAAGCGACCGTTGGTTCCGAGATCACGTTCCAACCCAACTACAGCGCAATGGTTCGCGCCATGACATCACCTTTTGTCGCCAAGATTTTAAAGCCGCGAACGCACAATGCCGGAGCCAACCAGGGCAAACGGAAGCAGGTGATTTTATAGCCTCGGCAATCGACAACCGGTCCGGTTTTGATGCCACTAGCAGTCTGTCGGACTATTGGTTGGATCTCCCTTAGAATCGCAGGATGAGCAACTTCGCGGACTGTGATCGGGACCAAGCGTTTCCGCTTCCTCCCGATCTGCGGGACTGGATCCCGGCGGAGTCCACGCACAGCAACACGTTCGTCGAATAGTGATCAAATATGAATCCGAAATGAGATGGTATATATCATTGCATATATATCCCTAACGGGGCTTGAAGAAACCATGGAGGCCGTAAAAAGCGGAACATCAACCTATCATGGAATCACCGCCTTGCATGTTACGGGATTGTCGTCTACTTCCCAGAATGCAGCAAAGGTCCTCTGGAATGACAATCGCCGCTGATGTCGAAGAACGGCACCCTACCTCTTGTGGGACCGCCTAACTCATTGTATTATAAGCCGATAACCGGGAGATAACATACCCTAGTCAAGCGCCTATACAACTGGCAGAGCGAGTTGTGTCTCTTTACACTCAGGACCTGGCTGCCTGCTTCGCCGATGCGATCGGCGCGCGCGGCCTGGACCGGGCCGATTTCGAGACCGCGCTTGCGGCCACCGCGCCGGCGCTGGCGGCGATCCGCGAGGCCCATGAAGACGGCAGCCTGCCGATGCTCCGCCTGCCCGGCGAGCGCGGCGACCTCGAAGCATTGGCGCGGATCGCCGGGCGCTACCGCGCCGGCTTCGACGATGTCGTCGTGCTGGGGACCGGCGGCTCCAGCCTCGGCGGGAAGACGCTCTGCGCCCTCGCCGATTGCGGCTTCGGGCCGCGCGCCGGTGCGCCCCGCATCCGTTTCGCGGAAAACGTCGATCCCGACAGCCTGGACGCCCTGTTCTCCGCGCTCGACCTCTCTTGCACCGGCTGGCTCGCCGTCTCCAAATCGGGCGAGACCGCGGAGACCCTGGCCCAGCTCCTCCTCGCCATCGCGGCGCTCAACCAACGCGGCCTCGATGCCGGCGGGCGCATCACCGCGATAACCGAGCCCGGCGGCAACGCGCTGCGCCGGCTCGCCGCCGCGCATGGCATCGGGGTGCTCGATTGGGACCCCGGGATCGGCGGGCGGTATGCGGCGCTGTCCGCGTCCGGCCTGTTGCCGGCGATGATCGCGGGGCTCGACGCGAGCGCGATCAGAACGGGCGCGGCCGCGGTGCTCGACCCCGTGCTCGCGGGCGCTGCCCCCGGATCTGTGCCGGCCGCGGAAGGCGCGGCGCTCGCGGTCGCGGCGCTCCGCAGCCGCGGCATCGCCCAGACCGTGCTGATGCCCTATGCCGACAGCCTGGCCGATTTCGGCCTCTGGTTCCGCCAGCTCTGGGCCGAGAGTCTCGGCAAGGGCGGCACCGGCACCACGCCGATCGACGCGCTCGGCGCGGTCGACCAGCACAGCCAGCTGCAACTCTATCTCGGCGGGCCGGCGGACAAGCTGTTCACCCTGATCGTGCTGGACCGGGCCGGCAAGGGCGCCCGGATCCCCGCCGCCCTCGCCGCCGACCCCGGGCTCTCCTATATCCGGGATCGCACGATCGGCGACTTGATGGACGCCGAGCAGCGGGCGACCGCCGAGGCGCTGGCGCGCAACGGGTGCCCGACGCGGTTGATCCGGCTGCCCATGCTCGACGAATCGGCAATCGGCGCGCTGATGATGCATTATATGCTGGAGACCGTGATCGCCGCGCATCTGCTGGGCGTCGATGCGTTCGACCAGCCGGCGGTGGAGGAGGGAAAGATGCTCGCCCGGTCCTATCTGGCGGAGGATACGATATGACCATCCGGCGTCTGCCGCCGACGCTGGTCAACCGCATCGCCGCGGGCGAGGTGGTGGAGCGTCCCTCCTCGGCGGTCAAGGAGCTGGTCGAGAACGCGATCGACGCCGGCGCGGGGCACATCGACGTGGTGCTGCGGGACGGCGGGCGGACGCTGATCGCCGTCGCCGACGACGGAAGCGGCATGACGGCGGAAGAGCTCACGCTGGCGGTCGAGCGGCACGCGACCTCCAAGCTGCCGGACGACGATTTGTCGCGCATCGACACGCTCGGTTTCCGCGGCGAGGCGCTGCCCTCGATCGGCTCGGTCTGCCGCCTCACCATCGCCAGCCGCGCCCGGGGCGCGGCCGAGGCGAATGTCATCGCGGTCGAAGGCGGGGCGATCGGCCGCCCCCGCCCCGCCGCGCTCGCCGCCGGCACCAGGGTCGAGGTGCGCGATCTCTTCTACGCGACGCCGGCGCGGCTCAAATTCCTCAAATCGGCGCGCTCCGAGCTGCGCCACGCAACGGACGCGCTGCGCCGGCTCGCGCTCGCCGAGCCCGCGATCGCCTTCAGCCTGACCAGCGAGGAGCGCACCCATCTTCGCTACGACACCGGGACCGGGGATCTGCTGGACGCGGATGCGAGGCGGCTGGTGCAGGTGATGGGCGCCGAGTTCGCCGACAATTCCCTCGCCATCGAGGCCGAGCGCGAGGGGTTGAGACTGACCGGGCGCGCGGCGCTGCCGACCCTCAACCGCGGCAACGCGCAGTCGCAATTCGTCTTCGTCAACGGCCGCCCGGTGCAGGACCGGCTGTTCTCGGGCGCGATCCGCGCGGCCTATACCGACCTGCTCGCGCGCGACCGGCACCCGCTCGTGGTGCTGCGCCTGGAGGTCCCGCATCACGTCGTCGACGTCAACGTCCACCCGGCCAAGACGGAGGTCCGGTTCCGCGATGCCGGCGTGGTCCGCGGGCTGATCGTGGGCGCGCTCAAGCACGCCCTCGCGGGGGCCGGGCACCGCGCGTCCACCACGGTCGCCAGCTATGCGCTCGGCAGGTTCCAGCCCGGCTACGGCACGCCGTCGCCGGCGACGGGACATCTCGCCGAGGCGGCTTCCCGCTTCCAGGCGCCGCTCGAATCCGCCCAGGACTTCGCCCCCGCCGCCGCGGCGCCGGGCGAAGCCGCGCCCGAGGACCAGCCCTACCCCCTCGGCGCGGCGCGCGCCCAGCTCCATTCGACCTATGTCGTCGCCCAGACCGAAGACGGAATCGTCATCGTCGACCAGCACGCGGCGCATGAGCGCATCGTCTATGAGCGCATCAAGGCCCAGATCGGCGCGGGCGGGGCAGCGCAGCAGCCGCTGCTGATCCCCGAGGTGGTGGAGCTCGACGAGTCCGCGGCCGACCGGGTGGCCGCGCGGGCCGCCGAGCTCGCCGAGCTCGGCCTGGTCGTCGAGCGGTTCGGGCCGGAAGCGGTGATCGTCCGCGCCGTGCCGGCGCTGCTCGGGGTCAAGGAGGCAGCCGGGCTGGTCCGCGATCTCGCCGACGAGCTCGCCCAGCACGGCACCGGGCTCGCGCTCAAGGAGCGGCTCGACGAGCTGTGCTCGACCATGGCCTGCCACGGCAGCGTCCGCGCCGGCAGGCGGCTGACGGCCGACGAGATGAACGCGCTCCTGCGCCAGATGGAGGCGACGCCCGGGTCGGGCCAGTGCAACCACGGCCGGCCCACCTATGTCGAGCTCAAGCTCGCCGATATCGAGCGCCTGTTCGGCAGGCGCTGACCGCCCCCCCTGATCGTCGCTTCCCGCGGCAGTTCACGATTTGGTTATGCCGTTATGACATAGCGGCAACGCCGTCCCATATGAAAAGGACCGAAACGCCGGCCCGAGTAGAGACCTGTTCGAGCCCACGGAACGGCCGGACTCAGCGGGCCGTTTCTCCGGAAGTCGGAACTGGAGCGCATGATGCATGGCGAGGGGGCGCTGACGCTGATCGTGCTCGGCGCCGTGATCGTACTTCCGGTTGGGTCGATTCTCGGCATTGTGGCCTGGTTCCGGTCCCGTCGTCTAGCGACCGCGCTGCGTTCCCTGCAAAGGGAAGTCGCCCAGATGAAGCCCGCTGGCCCCGACCCGTCTCCACCGCCTGCGGAGGCGGCGCCCGCCGAACCCGAGCCGGCCGAACCGGCGCCGGCGGAGCCGCAGCAGGCGCGCCAGACACCGCCTCCCCAAGCCCCGCCCCAATCCATCGAAGAGGCGCTGACCTCGCGCTGGCTGGTCTGGGGCGGCAGCGCCGCGCTCGCCGTCGGCGGTTTCTTCCTGGTCAAGTTCTCGATCGAGCAAGGCTGGCTCGGCCCGGAGATCCGCGTCGCACTCGGCGTGGTGCTGGGCGCGCTGCTGGCGGTCGCCGGCGAATGGCTGCGCCGCCGGCCGCTGGAGCGGGCGCTGGCGGCGATCCAGCCGTCCTACATACCGCCCGCCCTGACGGCGGCGGGCGTCTCGATCCTGTTCACCAGCATCTACGCGGCCCATGCGCTCTACGACCTGATCTCGGCCGCCGCCGCTTTCGCGTTGCTGGCCGGCGTCGCCGCCTGCGCGGTGCTGATGTCGCTGACGCATGGGCCCCTGGTCGCGGTGATCGGCCTGGTCGGCGGTTTCCTGACCCCGTGGCTGACCTCGACCGGGGAACACCGCCCGGAGATTCTGTTCCCCTATCTCTTGCTGCTCACCGGGGGATTGCTGGCGATCGTCCACCATACCGCACGCTGGTGGCTCGCCTGGCTCGCCCTGACCGGCGCGACGGCCTGGCCGCTGCTCTGGTTCGCTGCCGCGTGGCAGGCGGGCGATGCCTATCTCGTCGGGCCCTACCTACTGGGTACGGGCGCGCTCTTCATGCTGGTGCGCTTTCGCTACGCGCCGGATGGACCGGAGGGACAGCTTTCGAACCCGTTCGACTGGACGGCCTTTCGGACGCCCGAACGCATCGCCGCGATCGCGGTGCTGCTGGCCGCGGTGCTGGTCTTCGCGCTGGTCCGCATGGATCACTATGGCGGCGCTTCCCTCACGGTGGCCGGGATCGTGGCTGCCGGGATGCTGCTCGCGGCGCGGCGCGAGCCCGCCTTCGATGCGTTCCAGATCGCCGCCGCGATGCTGGTGCTGGCGATCGTCGCCGGCTGGCATCTGCCGGAGATCATCGACAAGCGCGCCCCGATATGGGTGCTGGAGGGAAGAGCGATCGGCCACGCGCCCGGGCCCATCGTGCCGCCCGCCCTGGTGCCGTTTCTCGGTGTGGCCGCCTCCTATGCCCTGATCGTCGTCGCCGGCGGTTTCGCAGCGCTCTGGGGTGCAGCCCGCCCGGCGCTCTGGGGGTCGGTCTCGGCGGCGACGCCAGTGCTCGTATTCGCCGTCGCCTATTGGCGGATCGAGGGTTTCGCGCTCGACCTCGGCTGGACCGCGGCGGCGCTCGTCCTGTGTGGCGTCCTTCTGCTCGCGGCCGAGCGCGTGCAGCGCTATCGTGGGGCTCCGGGCATGAGCGGCGCGCTCGGCGCCTATGCCGCGGCTATGGTCGCGGCGCTGGCTCTGGCGGCGACGACGGCGCTGGAGCAGGCTTGGCTCACCGTCGCCTTGGCGATCCAGCTGCCCGCCATCGCCTGGATCGCGGCGAAGCTAGACCTGCCGGCGATGCGCCGCGTGGCCTTCGCGATCGCGGCGGTCGTGCTGGCCCGCCTGACCCTGAATCCCCACCTGCTCGACTATCCGATCGGCGAGGGTCCCGGCCTCAACTGGCTGCTCTACGGCTATGGCGGGCCGGCGGCCGCCTTCTTCGTCGCCGCGCGGATGTTCCGGCGCCGCTCCGATGACGGCCTCGTCACCCTGTTGGAAGCCGGCGCCCTCGCCTTCGCCATGCTCTTCGTCAGCCTCGAGATCCGCCATTTGATGTCGGGCGGGCCGCTCGATGCGCCCCGCTACGGTTTCGCCGAGCGCTCGATCCAGACGATCGCGTGGCTGGCGGCGGCCTATGCCCTCTACGCGGGCCGGCCCGCCGACGGCCGGCCGGTGGCGGTCTGGGGCTGGCGAATCCTCGCCGGGCTCGCCGTGGGCCAGGTGCTCCTGCTGCAAATCCTCATCGGCAACCCCTGGCGTGCCCCTGTTCCGGTCGGGAGCTGGCCTCTCTTCAACCTGCTGCTGCTCGGCTATCTGGCGCCCGCCGGCTTCGCCGTCCTGTTCCTGCGCGCGGCGGTGCGACGGAGCGACGGGTGGGTGGCGCAGGCGGCGGGCAGCGCCGCGCTGGCGCTCGGCTTCGTCTGGCTAAACTTCGAGATCCGGCACCTCTTCCACGGCAACACGCTCGCCGGTGCGACCACCAACGCCGAACTCTACGCCTACTCGCTGGGCTGGCTCGCCTATGCCGGCATCCTGCTGGTGTTCGCGCTGCGGGGCGGCGGCGCTGCGCTGCGCTATGCGTCGCTCGCCATCGTCCTCGCGACGGCCGCGAAGGCCGTGTTCTTCGACATGGCGGCGCTGACCGGCCTCTGGCGGGCGCTCTCCTTCTTCGGTGTCGGCCTGGCGGCGGTCGGCGTCAGCCACCTCTACCGCCGCTACGTGTTTCCGCCGCGCGCCACGCCCGCCCCGGACTAGAACGGAACGCTGATCCCGTCATGCACGGCGTCGCAATCGACCAGGTCGACCCGCTTCCAGAGAATCCGGAAGCTGCTTCCCTGCCGCAGCAGACGGTGCCAAATCGTGCCGGCGAAGACGCGGTGGTTGTCGCGGCGGTATTCGATCATCTCGAACTTGGCGCGGATCGTGACCTCGTCGCCGTCCTCCGCCTCGATCGTGGGGTTGGCGACGATGCGGCTGGTGCGCGAAACCGGGGTCTGGGCGTGCAGCGCCGCCTCGGCGAGCCGGCGGATGCGGGTCTCCAGCAGGCGCCGGTCGTCGTAGATCAGCGAGACCGTGTCGCGCGGGTTCGACTGCCCCTCCTCGAGCGGCACCCAGTACCAGCCGTCCTCGGCGAACAAGGCGAGCCAGTCGTCCCAGCGGCGCTCGTCGAGCAGCCGGGCTTCGGCGATGAGGAAGCTCTCGATCTCCGGCGGGGCCAGCCTGCTCACGGCACCGCCATGTAGCCGAGCCAAGCGTCGTACATGTTGCGGATGTAGATCTCGCTGGTCGAATCGATGCCCTCGACACCGCCGGTGCCGTCGGGCCGGTCGGTCTCGTAGCCGCGGCCGATCTCGATCCACTCGGCGCCGGCCGAGGTGACGCCCATGCCGATCCGCCCATAGGTCTCCAGATCGTCGGTCAGCACCGGCGAACCCGTCCCGTTGGTGACGTTGGCGAAGGCGATCGTGTCCTCGAACATTTTCGCCGGCGCGCCCTTGAGGCGGAACGCATAGGTGTAGACCTCGGTGCGGTCGACCGCGACCGGGTGGACGACGCGGAGCTGGCGGAACTGGCTCATGAAGGAGAGGTTGGGATAGACGTTCGAGTTCCAGCGCGTCACCTCCAGGATGCGCCTTGCCTCGTCCGCCCCCTTGCTCGCTTCCAGCGCCGCGAGATATTCGGCGAATTCCGGATTGCCCCTGGCGGCGACCAGCTTCTCGTCGTCGTGGTAGTCGCCGAGGAAGGCATGCCCGCCCGGATAGGTCCAGATGCCGACCTGCTCGCGCCAGAACTCGTGCGGCGCGCCGTTCTGGCGCATCTGGCGGACGGCGATCTCCCCGGCGCCGGTGGAGTGCGTGGAATCGTCCTGCGCCACCGCGGCGTCGATCGAGGACCGGTGGACGAAGGTCGGGTGCGCCGCGTCGCAGAGATTCTCCAGATACAGCTTCCAGTTGCCGTCATAGGCGTGCTTGAACACCCCGCCCGCGATTTCGATCTCGTCGTCGGGCGCGCGGTCGATCATGTCGTCGAAGGAGGTGGTGATGTAGCCGAGGAAATCGGCAAGCGGCGGGCCGTCCGGGCTGAGCGAGGCGAACACGAAACCGCGATAGGTCTCGACGCGGGGCGCGGCGACCATCGCCGTCCCCGGGTCGTCCGGGTCGAAATGGGCCGGGTAGCCGTGTCTGAGCGGCACATGGATCAGCCTGCCGTCGGTGGCGTAGGTCCAGCCGTGATAGCAGCACTCGAACTGCCTGGCGTTGCCGCTGTCGCGCGCGACCACCATCGCGCCGCGATGGGCGCATTGGTTGTGGATCACCCGGATCGTGCCGTCGGCGTGGCGCACCATCACCATCGGGCGGCGGCCGATCCGCGTCCGCACGTAATCGCCCGGCGCCCTCACCTGGCTCTCATGCCCGACATAGATCCAGGCGCGGGCGAAGATGCGCTCCATCTCCAGCGCGAAGATTTCAGGATCGGCATAGACCCGCCGGTGCACCCGCCCGGGCCGGATCAGTTGGCCGATCTGGTCTGCGGTCGGTGCCTGCATCGCTCCCTCCCGGCGCCGCGTCGCAGCGAGACTACACCACCGAAAGCCCCCCGGAACCCCCTTGGCGAGGGCGCCCGCCCCGTGCCACGCTGGCGCATCGAACATCGCCAGGGAGGCACCAATGGGCACCGATGCCGCTTCGGTTCCGGGAACCGTCCTCGAGGACAAGATCATCGATCCGCGCGGCCATCACGCCTGCGAGGTCAGGAAGGGCGAGGTCTACCGCATCGTCGACGTCGAGGGGCAGCAGGTGGCGGACTTCCTCTGCTTCAACCTGCATCGGCTCGAAGAAAAGCTGTCGCCGCACAACACGCTGCTGCTCAACAAGCAGGTCTTCCCCGGGGTCGGCTACACCCTGTTCTCAGACGAGGCCGGCAAGCTGATGACGATGACCGCCGATACCAACGGCACGCATGACATCATCGCCGGGGCCTGTTCGCGCTTCACCAACGAGCTCCGCTACGGCGTCAAGGACACGCCCAACTGCCGCGACAACTTCGCCGCCGCGCTCGCGCCCTGGGGCATCGAATGGAAGCAGATCCCCTACAACATCAACGTGTTCATGAACTGCCCAATCCAGCCCGACGGCAGCTTCAGCATCGAGTTGCCGAGCTCGAAGGCGGGCGATTATGTCGATTTCACCGCCGAGAGGGACGTGCTGGTGGCGACGTCGAACTGCCCGCAGGAGCGCAACAAGTGCAACAATTTCAACCCGACGCCGATGCGGGCGATCCACTACCGCCCGGCGTGAGGGGCCTTCAGCCGGTGTCGTAGCCCGGGTTGCACTCGGCGAGCCGGGCGGCGGTCGACCGGGCGAGGACCGCATAGGCCCCGGCGCTGCCGTCGAGGGCGCCCGCGCGCAGCCGCGCCGCGAAGGCGCGGTTGAGGGCCACCAGATCGCCGTTTGCGCCCAATAGCCGCGCGAGTGCCGCGCGCTCCTCCTCCTGCCACCCGTCCCCGGCGGCGAGCTCCCTCGCCGCGGTGGCGATCGCCGCGCCGACCAGATGCGCCGGGTAGCGGTGCTCCGCCGGCAAATTGGGCAGCAGCGCTTCCATCAGCGTCCTGCGGGCGGTTTCCAGCAGATCCCGGGCGTCCGGCTTGTCACGCATCGGCGGGCGTCGTCAGGGCAAGGATCTCGTGTTCGAGCTCGGGCAGGCGCCGGCCGATCAGGGCGAGTTCGAGATCCGGCTCCTCGCCCGACAAATGGCGACCGCATTGATGAAGCGCGATCGCCGCCCAGCGGATATGGGCCATTACCTCGTAGAAATGGATTTTTCCGGGGTCGATCCGGCGCCCGCTCTCCGCCTCGTAGCCGGTGTAGAACGGGGCCCGGTCGGCGATGCCGCCGGCCTCCAGCGCATTGGCGCCGAAGCGCCAGCATCGGGCGCAGAACCAGGCGACATCCTCCATCGGGTCGGCCCAGCCGGCGAACTCCCAGTCGAGGATGCCCGTCAGGCAGCCGTCCTCCACCATGTAGTTGCCGGTGCGGAAATCGTGGTGGCAGAGGACGATCTCGCCGGGCTCCACGGGATGCGTCTCCAGCCAGCGCAAGCCCCATTCGATGACCGGGTGCGGCATCGGCTCGGCATCGAGGAAGCCGCGGTAGAGCGCGATGCCCGCCGCCGCCGGGTCCGTCGGCGGCGGGCCGAGGAAGGCGAGCGCGTCGTCGGGCGGCGCGATTCCGTGCAGCCGCGCGAGCTCGCGGCCGAGCCGTTCGGCGAGCGCCGGGTTCGGGCCCTGGCGGACGACGCGGTTGCCGAGCGCTACGCCGGGCACGCGGCGCATCAAATAGAACGGGGCGCCGACGATGCCCGGATCGTCGGATTGCCAGAACGGTTCCGGGACCGTCATGCCGGCGGAGCGGGCGCGCCTCAGAAAGGCGAACTGGTGGGCGACCGGCCGGCTCAGCGGGACCGAGGATTTCGCCTCGGTGCGCAGCACCAGCGCGTGGCGGCCGGCATGCGGGCCGCCGGCGATCTCGACATCGAGCGCGCGGTTTTCCTGGATCGCGCCGCCGGTCAGCCGCTTCTCGCCGGATATGGCGGCCGAATCCGCGCCGGCCTGCTCGCGGATGAACGCGGCCAGGCGCTCGCTCACGGCCAGCTCCAGAAATCGACCCCCTCTTCGAGCAGGAAGCGGGACAGCACCATCTTGTGGACCTCCGACGCGCCGTCGACCAGCCGGGCCTGGCGGGCGTAGCGGTACATCCATTCGAGCTTGGTGTCCTTGGAATAGCCGCGCGCACCCAGCAGCTGGATCGCCGTGTCGACCGCGTTGTGCAGCGCCTCGGAGACCACGACCTTGGCCATCGAGACCTCCTTGCGCGCGAAATCGCCTTCATCGAGCCGCGCCGCCGCCCGCATGGTGAGCAGGCGCCCGATATCGACCTGCATCGCCGCCTCGCCCAGCATCCACTGGACGCCCTCGTGGTCGGCGAGCCTGTCGCCGAAGCTCTCGCGCTCGCGGACATAGTCGAAGGTCTCTTCCAGCGCCCGCTTGGCCAGCCCGGTCCAGCGCATGCAATGCGTCAGCCTGGCCGTCCCCAGCCGGATCTGGGTGAGCTTGAGCCCGTCGCCCACCTCCATCAGCCGATCCTCGTCGGCGATCTCCATGCGATCGAAGCGGATCTCGCAATGCCCGCCATGCTCCTCCGGGCCCATGATCGGGATGCGCCGCAGGATCTCGAAGCCGGGCTGACCGGCATCGAACAGGAAGGCCGAGAGGCCCTTTCGCCGGTCCTCCGAGGTCTTGGCGATGAGGATGAAATGCCGGGCGACGCCGGCGCCGGTGATGAACCATTTATGGCCGTCGATCACCCAGCAATCGCCCTCGCGCGTCGCCGTGGTCAGCATGGCCGAGGGGTCGGAGCCCGAGCCCGGCATCGGCTCGGTCATCGCGAAGGACGACCGCACCCCGCCGTCGACGATGGGTTGCAGCCAGCGTTCCTTCTGCGCCTCGGTCGCGACCTTCTCCAGCACCATCATGTTGCCGTCGTCGGGCGCGGCCGAGTTGAAGCAGACCGGGCCGTAGATCGAGCGGTTCATCTCCTCGTAGCAGGCCGCCATGCCGATCGCCGGCAGGCCCTGCCCGCCGCGCGATTTGGGCATCTGGAGCGCCCAGAGACCGTCCGCCTTGACCCTGGCGCGGACCGCATCCAGCACATCCTCGCGCAGATTCTCGTGCGCATCCGCGTTCGCCGGGTCCTTTTCCAGCGGCAATATGTGCTGTTCCACGAAGCCGCGGACGCGGCGGCGGTAGTCGTCGAGCTCGGGCGGCAGGGTGAAGTCCATGACCCGTTATAGCGTAGCCGGCAGGAGGAAATCCCGCATCGCGTCGAGCGTCTCGTTGGGGCGTTCGGCGAGCATCGAGTGGCCGCAGCCGGCGAGCACGACATGGCGCGCCCCGGCGATGCTGCGGGCAAGCGCGAGACCGCCCTTGAGCGGGGTCATCATGTCGCGCTCGCCGAGGATCAGCAGGGTCTCGGCGGCGACCGCGCGGGCCCGCGCCTCGCCGTCGGCGAAGCCCGCGCAGGCCGCGAGCCCGGCCGCCAGCACCCCCTCGTCGGCGCTCTCCAGCAGGCGCTGCCCGCCGCCGTTCATCCACAATCCCGGGCTCCTGTGCCCGCCGATCTGCGATGCCGGGCTCAGCCCCCAATAGGTGATCAGCTCGATCGCCTTGTGGTCGTCGCGCCCCGCCGCGTCGAGCAAATCGTCATGCACCGGCATCGCGGCGGCGGGGCCGAGCAGGATCAGCTTTTCCGTCTTCTCCGGGTTGTCGGCGGCGGCGGAAAGCGCGATCAGCGAGCCCATGCTGTGGCCCGCCAGCACCGCCCGGTCGAGGCCGAGCGCGGCGCGGGCGCGGCCGAGCCAGGCGGCCATATCGCCGATCGATTCCGGCGGCTCGCCGCCCGACCGGCCGTGGCCGGGCAGGTCGATGGCGGCAACCGAAAACCCGTGATGGGCGAAATGGCGCGCCGGCAGATGCCACACCGAATGGTCGTTGGCCGCGCCGTGGACGAAGAGGATCGCCGGACGCGCGGGGTCGAAGACCCGCCCGCCGGTCGCCGCGAAGGTCTCGGTCCCGTCGACCAGGAATTCCATCCGCCTACTCCGCCGCCCGCGGAGCTGCGGCGCGCGCCGCCGCCCGCAACGCCTGGTCGAGGTCGTCGATCAGATCTTCCGGGTCCTCCAGCCCGACCGAGAGCCGGACCAGCCCTTCGCCGATTCCGGCCGCCTTCAGCGCCGCCGCGTCCATCTGCTGGTGGGTGGTGGTGGCCGGGTGGATCACCAGCGACTTGGCGTCGCCGACATTGGCGAGGTGGGAGAACAGCCGGAGCCGTTCGATGAACACCCGCCCGGCCTCGCGCCCGCCGGCGACCTCGAAGGAGAACACCGCGCCGCACCCCTTGGGCAGGAGCTTGCGGGCGAGCGCGTGGTCGGGGTGGCGTTCGAGCTCGGGATAGCTCACCCCGGCAACCGCCTTGTGCCGGTCGAGGAAGGCAACGATGAGGCGCGTGTTCTCGACATGGCGCGCCATCCGGATCGGCAGGGTCTCGACACCCTGGATCAGGTAGAACGCGTTGGCCGGGCTCATCGAGGCGCCGAAATCGCGCAGCCCCTCGGCGCGCGCCCTCATGACGAAGGCGCCGGGGCCGAACTCCTCGGCGAAGTTGATGCCGTGATAGCCGGCATAGGGTTCGGTCAAAGTCGGGAACTTGCCCGAGCCCTGCCAGTCGAAAATCCCGCCATCGACCAGCACCCCGCCGATCGCCACCCCGTGCCCGCCGAGGAACTTGGTCGCCGAGTGCAGCACCAGGTCGGCGCCGTGGTCGAACGGCCTGAACAAGGCGGGCGATGCGAAGGTGTTGTCGATCAGGACCGGAATGCCGGCTTCATGGGCGATGTCGGCGATGCGCGGCAGGTCCATCACCTCGAGCCCCGGATTGCCCAGGGTCTCGCCGAAGACCAGCCGTGTTTCCGGGCGGATCGCCGCGGCGAACGCCGCCGGGTCGCGCGCATCCACATAGGTGGTCGCGATGCCGAATCGCGGCAATGTGTGGGTGAACAAATTGTGGCTGCCGCCATAGATCGAGGCCGAGGAGACGATATGCGAGCCGGCATCCATCAGCGTCGCCACCGCGAGATGCAGCGCGGCCTGTCCGCTCGCCGTCGCCACCGCGCCGACGCCGCCTTCGAGCGCGGCGATGCGTTCCTCGAACACCGCCGTGGTCGGGTTGGAGATGCGCGTGTAGATATGGCCCGCGCGTTCCAGATTGAACAGCGAGGCGGCATAATCGGTGTCGGGGAAGACATAGGAGGTGGTCTGGTAGATCGGCACCGCGCGCGCGCCGGTCGCCGGGTCGGGCTGCTGGCCGGCATGCAGGCTCAGCGTGTCGAATTTCGGCAGCTTGGCATCGACCATCGTCCGGTTCCCCCATCCTCACGCGGGGCGAGTGTATTCGGCCGGACCGAATTGTCGCCCTTTTTCGGCGGCGATAGAGTGATTCGCCTCAGCGCAGCGAAGGAGGTCATGCGATGGACGGTCTGATGATGGGGACGCAGCTCCTGGTCTCGTCCCTGCTCAGGAACGCCGCGACCAACCACGCGGCCACCGAGGTGGTCTCGCGCAGCGTCGAGGGTCCGATCCACCGCTACGGCTATGCCGATCTCGAACGCCGCGCCAGGCGGCTCGCCAACGCGCTTCAAGGCCTCGGCGTCGGACCCTCCGACCGGGTCGGCACGCTCGCCTGGAACACCTGGCGCCATCTCGAGATCTACTACGCGACCTCCGGCTCGGGGGCGGTCTGCCACACCATCAACCCGCGCCTGTTCCCGCCGCAGATCGTCTATATCGTCAACCACGGCGAGGACAGGGTGCTGATGCTCGACCTCACCTTCGTGCCCCTGGTCGAGCAGCTCGCAAGCCAGTTCGAGACGGTCGAGCACTTCGTCATCATGACCGACGAGGCCCACATGCCGGAGACCGCCCTGCCCGGCGCGCTCTGTTTCGAGACGCTGGTGGACGGCGCGTCGGAGGATTTCGAATGGCCCTCCTTCGACGAGAACACCGCGTCCACGCTCTGCTATTCCTCGGGCACCACGGGCAATCCCAAGGGCGTGCTCTACAGCCACCGCTCGACCGTCCTGCATGCGATGTCGGCGGCGCTGCCCGACGTCATCGACGTCGCCGCCACCGACACCACCATGCCGGTGGTGCCGATGTTCCACGTCAACGCCTGGGGCTTCCCCTATTTCACCCCGATGATGGGGGCGAAGCTGGTGCTCCCCGGCCCGCTCGCCGACGGCGCCTCGATCCACGAGCTGCTGGAGAATGAAGGGGTCACCATCTCGGCCGGGGTGCCGACGGTGTGGCTCGGCCTGCTCGCCTATCTGGAGGAGACCGGCAAGACGCTCACCACCGTCAAGCGGCTGGTGATCGGCGGCTCGGCCACGCCGCGGGCGATGATCGAGACCTTCCTCGCGCGCTACGGCGTCGAGGTGCGCCATGCCTGGGGCATGACCGAGATGTCGCCGCTCGGCACCATCAACAGCCCCACCCACGGCACCGGGGACGAGACGCCGGAGCGGTTCTGCGACCGCCAGGTCAAGCAGGGACGGGTATTCTTCGGCGTCGAGATGAAGATCGTCGACGACGACGACAACGCGCTCCCGGAGGACGGCGTCGCCTTCGGCATGCTCAAGGTGCGCGGGCCCTGGGTGTGCAGCGCCTATTACCGGGATCCGGGCTCCGACACCCATGACGACAAGGGCTGGTTCGCCACCGGCGACGTGGCGACCATCGACCGGAACCGCAACATGCAGGTCACCGACCGGTCGAAGGACGTCATCAAGTCGGGCGGCGAATGGATCTCCTCGATCGAGCTCGAAAACATCGCCATCGGCCACCCCGGCGTCGCCGAAGCCGCCTCGATCGGCGTCAGCCACCCCAGATGGGACGAACGCCCGCTTCTGGTGGTGGTCCGGCGCGAGGGGGCGGATCTCACGCGGGACGAGATGCTTGCCTATTTCGACGGCAAGGTGGCGCGCTGGTGGGTGCCGGACGACGTGGTGTTCGTCGACGAACTGCCCCACACCGCGACCGGCAAGCTGCTCAAGATGCAGCTCCGCGACGAGTACAGGGATTACATCCTGCCGACGGCGTGAGGGGGCAGCGCCCCCTACGCCTCCCCGAACCCCGCCATCGCCCGGACATCCCCGGCCGAATGGCCCCGTTCACGGAGCGTCCGGATCGAGAGGCTGTCGTGCCGCTTGGCGAGGCGCTGCCCGGTATCGTCGGTGAGCAGGCGGTGATGCCGGTAGTCGGGCGTTTCCAGCCCGAGCAGCGCCTGCAGCAGGCGGTGAACATGGCTCGCCTCGAACAGATCCTCGCCGCGGGTGACCAGGCTTATCCCCTGGATGTGGTCGTCCACCGTCACCGAGAGGTGGTAGCCGGTCGGCGTGTCCTTCCTCGCCAGCACCACGTCGCCGAAGATTTCCGGCCGGGCCTCGATCCTGCCGCGCTCGCGATCCTGCCAGGCGAGCGGGCCGGCTATCCCGGCGGCACGCGCGGTGTCGAGGCGGAGCGCGTGGCTCTCCCCGGCCGCGATCCGTTCGCCTGCGTCGGCGCGCCCGCGGCAGGTTCCGGGATAGACCGCACCGTCCGGCCCGTGCGGCGCCGCGCCGGAGCGCGCGATCTCCGCCCGGATCTCCGCGCGGGTGCAGAAACAGGGGTAGATCAGCCCGAGCCCGTCGAGGGTCTCGAGCGCCGTCGCGTAGTCGTCCATATGCTCGGACTGGCGCCGGAGTCCCGCCTCCCAGCGGAGGCCGAGCCAGTCGAGGTCTTCGTAGATCGCCGCCTCGAATTCGGGGCGGCAGCGGCCGCGATCGATATCCTCGATCCTGAGCAGGAATTTTCCGCCGTCCGCGGCGTGCGCGTGCGCGAACAGCGCCGCGTAAGCGTGGCCGAGATGCAGGAGCCCGCTCGGGCTCGGGGCGAAGCGGGTGACGGCGTCGCGCGGTCCGCGTTTTGCCATGGTCGCGGTTCTATGCCATAGAGCGCCCGAGATGGGTATGGCCCTGACACGCGCCTCCTATGACGCGGCGATCGCCGAGCTCGCGTCCCGCGATCCCGCGCTCGGCGAGGTGGTCGAGGCCTGGGGCGCCCCGCCGCGCTGGAGGCGTCCGCAGGGCTTCGCGACCCTGGTGCTGCTGATCCTCGAACAGCAGGTCTCGCTGGCTTCGGCCAAGGCCACCTTCGCCCGGCTCGAAGACCATGCCGGCGCGATCGAGCCCGCGTCCATAATCGCGCTCGGCGAGGCGCGGCTGAAGGAGGCCGGGCTGTCGCGCCAGAAGGCCCGCTACGTGCACGGGCTGGCCGGGGCGGTCGCCGACGGGGAGGTCGATTTCCGCAAGCTCGGCCGGGCCGACGACGAGGCGGTGCGCGCGGCGCTGATCCCGCTCAAGGGGATCGGCGACTGGACCATCGACATCTATTTGCTGTCCGCGCTCCAGCGCCCCGATGTGTGGCCCGCCCGCGACCTCGCTCTGCAGGAGGCCGCGCGGGCGGTCAGGGGGCTCGAGGCCAGGCCCGACGAGAAGGCGCTCAAGGAGATCGGCGAGGCGTGGCGGCCCTGGCGGTCGGTTGCCGCGCGCATCCTCTGGCATTATTACCTGAACGTCAGACGGGCGCGGCGCGGCGGCAGCAGGGACTAGGATGGCCGATCTCATCGAACTTGCCGGGCCGGAGGCGGGGCCGGCATCGGGCGGGGCGCCCGACTCGCTGGTGGTGCTGGTGCATGGCTACGGCGCGGACGGCAACGATTTGATCGGCCTCGCGCCGCATTTCGGGCAGGCGCTGCCCGGCGCCGCCTTCGTCTCGCCGCATGCCCCCTATCCCTGCGAGATGGCGCCGTTCGGCCGCCAGTGGTTCAGCATCCAGAACGAGCACCCGGTCTCGCGGCTGGAGGAGATCCGCCGCGCCGCGGCGATTCTCGACGCCTTCATCGACGCGCGATGCGCCGCGCTCGGCATCGCCGACGACCGCTTGGCGCTGCTCGGCTTCAGCCAGGGCACCATGATGTCGCTGTTCGTCGCGCCCAGGCGGGCGGTGCCCTGCGCCGGCGTGCTCGGCTATTCCGGCCGGCTCGAAGCGGCGGATCTGCTGGCCGCCGAGACGGTCTCGCGCCCGCCGGTGGTGCTGGTGCATGGCGATTCGGACGAGCTCCTGCCGCTCGACCGGCTGGAGCATGCCCGCGCGGCGCTGGCGGAGAACGGGTTTGCGGTCGAGGCGCATGTCAGGCCGGGGCTCGGCCACGGCATCGACGAGGCCGGGATCGAGATCGGCCGCCGCTTCCTGTCCTCCCGCCTGACCGCCTGACCGCCTGAATTGACCCCGTGCAGGAAGGCCGACCATGCCGATCGATCCCGGAGACCGACAGGGACCGCTCAACGATCTGAGAGTGCTGGAGATGGGCCAGCTCATCGCCGGGCCGTTCTGTGGCCAGTTGCTGGCCGATTTCGGCGCCGAGGTGATCAAGCTGGAGCAGCCCGGCAAGGGCGATCCGATGCGCGAATGGGGGCAGGAGAAACCGCACGGCAAGAAGCTCTGGTTCCCGGTGCTCGCGCGCAACAAGAAATCGGTCACCGTGAACGCCCGCGAGGCCGACGGCCAGGAGATCGTCCGCCGCCTCGCCGCGCAATCCGACATCCTGGTCGAGAATTTTCGCCCCGGCACGATGGAGCGCTGGAACCTCGGCTATGACAGCCTCGCCGGGATCAACCCCGGCATCGTCATGGTCCGGGTCTCGGGCTACGGCCAGACCGGGCCCTATGCGCAGCGCGCGGGCTATGGCGCGATCGGCGAGGCGATGGGCGGGCTGCGCTATGTCGTCGGCGACCCGGCGACCCCGCCGAGCCGCACCGGGATCTCGATCGGCGACACGCTGGCCGCCACCTTCGCGGCGCTCGGCGCAATGATGGCGATCCACAACCGCCAGCGCACCGGCCGCGGCCAGGTGGTCGACAGCGCGATCTACGAGGCGGTGCTCGCGGTGATGGAATGCCTGGTCACCGAATACGATATCGGCGGCTATGTGCGCGAGCGCACCGGCTCGATCCTGCCGATGATCGCGCCGTCCAACGTCTACCCGACGAAAGAGGGCAAGATGGTGCTGATCGGCGCCAACCAGGACAGCGTGTTCGGCCGTCTCGCCGAGGCCATGGGCGAGCCCGGACTGGCAAGCGATCCGCGCTACGCCACCCACACCGCGCGCGGCAACAACCAGGCCGGGCTCGACGACCGCATCGCCGCCTGGACCGCGACGCTGGAGGCGCCGGCGCTGATCGAGCGGCTCAACGCGCACGGCATCCCCAACGGCGACATCTACCGCGCGCCGGACATGCTGGCGGACGCCCATTTCAAGGCGCGCGAGGCGATCCTGCGCATCGCCGACCCGGTGTTCGGCCCGATGCGGATGCAGAACGTGGCGCCGAAGCTCTCGGAAACCCCGGGCGCGGTGCAGAGGACCGGCCCGGCGCTCGGCGAGCACAACGCCGAGATCCTGGGCGGCCTGCTCGGCATCGACGAGGCCGAGCGCACTCGCCTCGCCGCCGCCGGGATCGTCTAGGGCGGTCACTCACCCTCGCGCCCCGATTGGGCTTCGCACCACGGATACGCGCCCATGGATCTGCAATTTTCGATTGAGTTTCCGGTGCCGGGTACGCCTGTCTCCGCTCAGGCCAAACAAACGAGGTCTCGCGATGATTGGAAACAGCGCGTGAGACAGGCGAACTCCGACGCATTGCCGGATGACCACTGGGCGACGGAAGGGCGGATCGCGGCGACGTTGTTCTTTTTACCCGACCAGCCGATGCAGGGTGACGTGGACAATATCGTGAAGCTGCATCTCGACGCCCTGGCTCAACATATCTATCTCGATGACCGGCAGGTGGAGCGGGTGGTGGTTCAGAAATTCGAACCCGGACGCGTATTTCCCTTCGCCTCGCCGAGCGCGCGGCTGAAAGAGGCACTGAGCGGGAACAGGCCGATGCTCTATGTGCGACTGTCCGACGATCCGTTCGAGGAACTGTCATGATCCGTTCCCAGAGTGAAGCCCGGTTGCTCCTGGTGGGCATTCTTCGCGATCTGGAAGCGGCGGATTACGAGGTCCATACCGAGTCGCTGGCCGATCGTCTGCCCCGGTTCGTGGGCGAATACCGTCCGGATGCGATCGCGCTCGGGAAACCCAGGAACCTGGCGATCGAGGTGACTCTGGAGGGTGTGCCGGCCAAATCGGCGTCCGAGGAAATAAGGCGCCGGTTCGACAAGGACCCCGATTGGGATTTGCGGGTCTATTACGCCCGGCCGAAAGGAACGGCGGAACCGGTCGAGCCCGTCCCGGTCGCGAGCATCGACGCTTCCATCCGCGAAATCCAAGTACTGCACGAGAAGGGGCAAGAGCAGCTCGCCCTGCTCAGGGCCTGGGCGACGCTGGAGGCGTTGGGGCGAAAGTTGCTGCCGGGGAAGTTCGAACGCCCCCAAACCCCCGGCCGCCTTGTGGAAGTCCTGGCCTTCGAAGGCAAGTGACGCCGACCGAAGCCGAACTCCTCCGGAACCTCGCGAACAACCGCAATCGTTTCATCCACGGATCGCCGGACGTGGCCGTGGACCCGTCGGAACTCGCCCGCTTCGCCGAAACGCTGAAGGAACTCCGCGATCAACTGCCGGCGCGCTGATTCTTACCCGTCCGTCACCCGCGCGTTTCGATGCGCACCAGGGCGTAGGAGCTGGCGAAGATGATCGCCGCGCCGGTGAGCATCCAGATGTCGCTGGTCTCGCCGAACAGCAGCCAGGCGGCGCAAGCCGAGAGCGGCAGGCGGAGGAAATCGTAGGGCACCACGGCGCTCGCATCGGCCGCCGCGTAGGCGCGCGAGACGAAGTAGATCCCGCCCATCCCGCCGAGCCCGACGCCGATCATCGCCGCCGCGTCCCACGGATCCGGCGTCACCCAGACGAAGGCGGCCGGCAGCGCCGACAGCGGCAGCATCAAGAGGTTGCCGAAAAGCGTGCTCTGGACCGGGGTGTCGGTGGACATCAGCCGCTTGATGCAGATATTCGACACCCCGTAGCAGGCCGCCGAGGCGAGCACCGCGAGCGTGGCGAAGCCGATCTCCGCGAAGCCCGGCCGGACGATCACCAGGACGCCCGCGAAGCCGATCGCGACCGCCCGCCAGCGCGCGATGCCGACCGCCTCGCCGAGCAGCAGCGCGGCGAGCACGGCGATGAACAGCGGCTGGGTGAAGCTGAGCGCCACCACGTCGGCGACCGGGATATGGATCAGCCCGTAGAACAGCCCGAGGACGCCGATATAGGCGAAGGCGACGCGGGTGCAGTGAAGCCCCATCCGGCGCGTGCGAAAGACCGCGCCCGGGCTCCTGAGCAACAGGGGAAGGATGAACGCAACGGTGACCAGGTTGCGCAGGAACAGGATCTCGAAGGCCGAATAGGCGCCGCCCAGGGAGCGGACGAGGATCATCATCGCCGTCCAGCAGAGCGCCGCCAGCACCATGAACAGGGCGCCGCGCAGCGCCGGCGGATGGCCCGTCATCGGCGGCGACGCGCCCTCAGGCGAGCGGCTTCATGATGTGCTCGCGATAGGCCGGGCGGTCCGTCAGGCGCCGGTACCAGCGCTCCAAATGGGGGAAATCCTCGCGCTCGATGTCGAGGTGGTACCAGCGCCAGGCGGCGATGCCGACCGGGATGTCGCCCATGGTGAACGCATCGCCGGCGACGAAGTCGGCGCCGGCGAGCGCCGCGTTCAGCATGGCGAACAGCCCGGCCATCCGGTCCCGCGCCGCGGCGATCGCCGCTATGTCACGCTTCTCCGGCGGGGTCCGGACGAGGCCGCGGAACACCGTCACCATGGTCGGGCTGAGGGTCGCGATCTGCCAGTCCATCCAGCGCTCGGCCGAGCCCCGGGCGCGCGCATCCGCGGGCCACAAGGTGCCCGCGCCGTGGGCGGCGGCGAGGTAGCGGACGATGGAGTTCGATTCCCAGAGCGTGTAATCGCCGTCGATCAGCGTCGGCACGTAGCCGTTCGGGTTGAGCGCCAGGTATTCCGGCGTGTCGTTGCCGCCGAACGGCCCGCCGATATCCTCGCGCTCGAAGTCGAGCCCGAGCTCGCTCGCCGCCCACAGCACCTTCTGGACGTTGGACGAGGTGCTGCGCCCGAGGATCCTGAGCATCAGGCGAGGCCGATATCGACTACGTGTTCGGCGAAGGCGGGGCGCGCCGCGATGGTGTCGTACCAGCGCTTCGCGTTGGGATAGTCCTCGCGCTCGAAATCGAGGTTGAACCAGCGGAAGGCGATCACCGCGGGCGGCATGTCGCCCATGGTGATCGAGCTGCCCGCGATATAGGCGCGGTCGGCGAGGTGGGCATCCAGCATCGCCATCAGCTTCGACCAGCTGTCGCGCCCGCGCGCGATCGCCTGGGGGTCGCGCTGCTCGGGCGGGGTGCGGATCAGCCCCTGGAAGGCCGGTACATGGGTCGGCGCCAGCATGCCGAGCGACCAGTCCATCCACTGCACCGCCCGGGCGCGGGCTTGCAGATCTTCCGGATACCAGGTTCCGAAAGCGTGGCCGGAGGCGAGGTACTGGACGCAGGCGTTGGATTCCCAGATCACGAAATCGCCGTCGATCAATGTCGGCACCCTTCCGTTGGGGTTGAGCGCGAGATAGTCGGGCTGGTCGTTGCCGCCGAACGGGCCGCCGATGTCCTCGCGCTCGTATGGGATACCGACCTCCTCGCACAGCCAGACCACTTTCTGGACATTGGACGAGGTGGCGCGGCCGAGAATCCTGAGCATGGTTTCCTCCGTTCTAGTCGAGCTGCAGGAGAGCCGACTTCAGATAGGCGCTCTCCGGCAGATAGGGGTGGGTCGGGTGGTCGGGCCCGGCGCCGCCGCGATACAGCACGCGGCCGCCGCGCCGGACGTTCCGCAGCCCGCCGCGCAGGGCCTCGGCGAACTGCCCGGCATCGACATGGTGCGAGCACGAGGCGGCGAACAGCAAGCCGCCCGGGCGCACGCAGCGCGCCGCCAGGCGGATCAGCTTGCGGTAGCCCTTGAGCCCGCTGGCCAGATCCTTCCTCGATTTGACGAAGGCCGGCGGGTCGCAGACGACGATGTCGAAACCCCGCCCCTCGAGGGCGAATTCCTCCAGCGCCGCGAAGACGTCGCCGCGCAGGAACGCGCAGGCGCCGGCGACCCCGTTGAGGCCTGCCGCCTCGGCGCCGAGCGCGAGCGCCGGCTCCGACCGGTCGAGGCAGACCACCGAGCGCGCCCCCGCCGCCGCGGCCTGGAGCCCGAAGCCGCCGAGATAGCTGTACGCGTCGAGCACATCGGCGCCGCGCGCCAGCGCCGCCACCCGGGCGCGGTTCTCGCGGTGGTCGTAGAACCAGCCGGTCTTCTGGCCGGCGCCGAGATCGGCGAGGAACCGCACCCCGTTCTCGACGATCTCGACCGGGCCCTCGATCGGGGCGCCGGCGTGGGAGATTTCGGATGGCAGGCCTTCGAGCGCGCGCGCGGAGGAATCGTTGCGGAAGACGACCGAGCGCAGCCCGACCGCCTCCAGAAGCGCCGCCGTCAGCGGCTCGGCGAGGCGGTCCATGCCGGCGGTGTTGAGCTGCGCCGCCGCCGTGTCGCCGTAGCGGTCGACCACCAGCCCCGGCAGCCCGTCCGCCTCCGACCAGGCGAGCCGGTAGTAGGGCGCCCCGAACAGGCGTTCGCGCAGCGCCAGCGCCCGGGTGAGCCGGGCGGCGAGAAACTCCCGGTCGATCGCCGCGTCCGGGTCGTCCGCCAGCAGCCGGGCGCTGACCAGCGGGCGCGGGTTGAACATCGCCGCGCCCAGCGCCCCGCCGGCGCTGTCCTCCAGGCGGACGATCGAGCCCGGCGCCAGCGCCTTGGCCTCCCGGGTCATCGCGACCTCGTTGGAATAGGCCCAGGGATGGCCCGCGCGCAGCCGGGTGTGACGGCCTGGCGCCAGCCGGATCGCGGGCCGGGCGGCGATATCGTCGGTCGCGGGTAGCGGGTCGAGCGTTGCCATGGCGCGGACAATAAAGCATTTGCCCCACTGTCGCCGAGCGCCCGGCAGGGTAAAACCGCGCCCCACGGTTGCCCCGGAAGCGGGCCCGGATCGTCGACAGCGTTTCGCGCGGCGCGAAAAAGGTCTAGAACGGGACCGTCGCGGATCGCCGGACCCGGACATTGAACGCGGCGGCGCAGACGAGAGGATGACATGAGCGTGGCGAGCAAAGGGCGGCGCGTGACCGTGCCCGAGCTCCGCGGCCGCAAGGGCGCCGAGCCCATCGTCGCGCTGACCGCCTATACGGCGCCGCAGGCGAAGATCCTCGACCCCCATGTCGATATTCTGCTGGTCGGCGATTCGCTCGGCATGGTGATCTACGGGCTCGAATCCACCCTCGGCGTGACGCTCGAAATGATGATCGCCCACGGCGCGGCGGTCCGCCGCGGTTCCGAACGCGCCTGCGTCATCGTCGACATGCCGTTCGCCAGCTACCAGGAATCGCCGGCCCAGGCCTATCGCAACGCAGCCCGGGTGATGACCGGGACCGGCTGCGCCGGGGTCAAGCTCGAAGGCGGGGTCACGATGGCGCCGACCGTCGAATTCCTGGTCGAGCGCTCGATCCCGGTGATGGGCCATGTCGGGCTGATGCCGCAATCGGTCCACGCCTATGGCGGGTTCCGGGTGCAGGGGCGCGGCGCGGAGGACGGGCGCGCCATCGTCGAGGACGCGCGCGCGATCGCCGACGCCGGCGCCTTCTCGATGGTCGTCGAGGGCGTGATCGAGCCGGTCGGACGGGAAATCACCGGCCTCGTCCCGGTGCCGACGATCGGCATCGGAGCCTCACCGAGCTGCGACGGGCAGGTGCTGGTGACCGAGGACATGTGCGGGCTGTTCGCCGAGTTCACGCCGCGCTTCGTCCGCCGCTACGCCGCGCTCGGCGACGCGCTCGGCGAGGCCGCGGCGGCTTACGCGCGCGATGTGCGCGCACGCCGCTTCCCCGGGCCCGAGCATTGTTTCGGCGTGCCCAAGCGCGCCGAACTCGCCTGAGCCGGAATCGGCCCGACAGCGGCCCCGACAGCGGCAAGGTGTCCCGGGATTTCGAGATCCTGCGCTCCATTGGGGCGATGCGCCGCCGCGTCGGCGCCTGGCGCGCGGACGGTCTTTCGGTCGGGCTGGTGCCGACGATGGGCGGCATCCATGACGGCCATCTGGCGCTGGTCCGGGAAGCCGCCGCCGGGTCGGACCGGGTGGTCGCGAGCCTGTTCGTCAACCCGAAGCAGTTCTCGCCCGAGGAGGATTTTTCGGCCTATCCGCGCGACGAGGCCAGGGACGCAGAGCTGATCGCCGGCGCCGGCGGCGATGCCCTGTTCGCCCCCCCCGGGGATCATGTCTATCCCGACGGCTTCGCCACCGCGGTCTCGGTGCACGGCCTGACCGAGGGGCTGTGCGGCGCCTTCCGGCCGGGGCATTTCGAGGGCGTGGCGACGGTGGTGGCCAAGCTGTTCAACATGGTCCGGCCCGACGCCGCCTGGTTCGGCGAGAAGGATTTCCAGCAGCTCCAGGTGATCCGCCGGCTCGCCCGCGACCTCGATCTCGGGGTCGAAATCCATGGCGTCGAGACGGTGCGCGAGGCGGACGGTCTCGCGCTGTCGTCGCGCAACGTCTATCTGAGCGCCACCGAGCGCGCGGCCGCGCCGGTGCTGCACCATGCGCTGCTGGCGCTGGCCGGCAAGGCGGCGGCGGGCGCGGACGTCGCCCAGGCGATCCGGGAGGCCGAACGGACGATCGCCGCTTCCGGGTTCGGGCCGATCGACTATGTCGCGGTGGTCGACCGGGAAACGCTCCGCCCGGTGGAGGCGCCGATAACCGGCGAGGCGCGTGCCCTCGCCGCCGCGTGGCTCGGCAAGGCGCGGCTGATCGACAACGTGGCGGTGGTGCCGCAACCGGGCTGACCGCCGGCCGTTTCTCCTTCGTCCTCCCTTCCGTTCCGGTTATCCTCGGCGCCATGGAGATCACGGTCGCCGAAATCGAATCCGCGCTGGACGAGCTCGGGAACCTTCCCACCCCGGTCAGCGGCTGGCTCGTCGAGACCGGGCTCGACTCCGCCGACGAGCCCGCGGTGTGGGTCTGGGCGCTGCTCGCGGACGACGAGGTCGACTTCGACACCAGGTCCCGGCTGCGCGACATGATTCGCAAAAAGGTTCGCGGAAAGACTGGCCCCTCGGTCTGGGTCTTTGTCCGCTTCCGCGGCGCTTCCGAGACGGTGCCGGCCGAGTGAGCCTGCATGCCGACCTGCTGGTCCAGGCCCGGCAGCTCGCACTCAAGGAACCCAAGCGGCCGCGCCAGGCGAGCCTGCGCCGGGCGGTGTCGGCCTCTTACTACGCCCTTTTTCACATGCTGGTCGATGAAGCGACCAGGCTCATGATTGCCGGCCGCGACCGGTCCGCCCTCCGGGACTGCCTGGCCCGCGCCCTCGGCCACGACACCATGCGACGGGTCGCTCAGCAATTCGCGACCCAGGGCGTGTCGCCAAGACTCCGTTCCGGGTTGAACGGCCAGCCCTTGCAACCCGGGCTCGTCGCGGTCGCCGAAGCATTCGTGGAACTCCGGCAGGCCCGCGACGAAGCCGACTACAACCGGGCGCGGCGTTTCACCCGCAGCGAAGCCCTCGACCAGGTCGACCTGGCCGAGCGGGCCTTCGCCGACTGGCGCGGCATCCGCAGGACCCCGCAGTCCGACACCTTCCTCACCGGCCTCCTCGCCTTCGGGAACATGCGCGGCTGACAGACCGCCGGACGCCGCGCGGTGCGCCAGGGCGTGCCCGCCCGGCGTCGTTTCCCGTCGATCGCGAATACTCGTTTAACGAGAAACAACCTCTTGATTACACGCTTTGTTTGATCTTCTCATAATCGTGTGTAATACTTCCATTACAACTTATGAGGGCGTCGCGGGCGCCGTCCAGCCGGGTCGGCGCGGGCTGCCTGAGCTTTGCCGATCTCGGGCTGGTGGTTCCCCGAGAGCCGGGCCGGGCTGCACCGGTTCCGGGGACAGATCGAGCGCAAGCTTCGGGCCCGCGCCGGCGCCGCCCAAAACGGTCGAACCCGGGTTTCCCAGAAGTGCTGAAGGTATCGGGACCCCGGGTGTGAGAGATTGCGGTTTTGCTGCGGATCGACCGTTCCCCCGGAGCATTCCACGAATCCTCGCAGTGCCCGACCGAACTCTTGGCAACGCTCGGCGATTGGCCGGCGTCCCTCGATACGGCGCTTCGCGCCTACTCGGGATGAGAAAAGACCCTCACCCTTAGTAGCCCCCGAAGGGGGCGTATCGAAGGGCGGGTTCGCACGCTCCCTGGCCGACCCTCAGCAATCCGCCGCCTGGCTCGACCGGGCGCGGCCGATCGGTAACGCGCCGGCTGTCCGCGCACCCCGGCATGTGGAAGAATGGCGGTTCGCAGCGGGAGAGACAGATGTTCTACGAGCCCGGCAAGACCGATCACGGCCTGCCCTTCAACCCCTACAAGTCGATCGTCGTGCCGCGGCCGATCGGCTGGATCACGACGCTGGATCCCGACGGCGTCGCCAATCTCGCGCCTTACAGCCAGTTCAACAATCTGGGCTACGACCCGCCTTATGTGATGTTCTCCGCCAGCCCCAAACCCGGCGGCGATCCCAAGGACAGCGCGCGGAACGCGATGCAGACCGGCGAGTTCGTCTGCAACATGGCGACCTGGGCGCTGCGCGAGGCGGTCAACACGACGTCCCAATACGTCGATGCGGGGGTGAACGAGATGGAACTCGCCGGGCTCGAGCAGGCGCCGTCGAGGCTCGTCAAGCCGCCCCGGGTCGCGGCTTCGCCGGTCCATCTGGAATGTCTCTACCACGCGACGATGGTGTTGCCCGGGCGCACCATCGAGAACACCTCCTACGTGGTGGTCGGGCGTGTGATCGGGGTCCATATCGCCGACGACGCGCTCACCGCCGATGGCAGGCTCGACGTCGCCCGGCTGCGCCCGCTCGCGCGGCTCGGCTATCACGACTACACCGCGGTCGACAGCGTCTTCACGATGGCGCCCGGCGGGCCCAACGCGGAACAGCTGCGCCGCGGCATGGCCGGCGAGCCCAAGGCGGACGCGGCGGAATAGCGGCGGCGCTCCCCCCGTAAGGCGTTGCCACACCCCCCGCCAGACTGTATATCGGCGGCTTCGCGCGCCCGTAGCTCAACTGGATAGAGCACCTGACTACGGATCAGGAGGTTGGGAGTTCGAATCTTCCCGGGCGCGCCAGTCTCCATGCAATCCGGGAGCCCGCCGGCCGGCTTGCGGCGCCCCGCCTCCGGCCGCACGATGGCGCGAGCCAATCGGACCGGAGTGCCGGGATGCGCATCGTCGCCATCCGCGAAAAGACGGTCGCGCTGTCTTCCACCCTGCGCAACGCCAGTATCGGCTTCGGCGGGATGACGGCGAGCGCGCTCGTCATGGTTTCCGACGCGGTCCGCGACGGCAAGCCCGTGATCGGGCTGGCATTCGATTCGGTCGGACGTTACGGCCATGGCGGGTTGCTGCGCGAGCGCTTCATCCCGCGCGTGCTCGCGGCCGACCCGGAGGACTATGCCGGCGAGCGCGGTGTCGATCCGTTCCGCATCTGGGAGATCGCCATGCGGGACGAGAAGCCCGGCGGGCATGGCGAACGATCGGGCGCGGTCGGGCTGATCGACGCCGCCGCCTGGGACCTCGCCGCCAAGCTCGAGGACAAGCCGCTCTGGCTGGTGCTGGCCGAACGGTTCGGCGACAGCGCCGGGCAGGACCGCGTCCCGGTCTATGCGAGCGTCGGCCATTACCATGCCGAAGACGACCTCCGGCTTCTCGCCGAGGAGGTCCGGCGCTGCCTCGGGCTCGGATTCCGGACGATCAAGATCAAGGCCGGCGGCGCGCCCGTCGCGGCGGATTTGCGGCGGATCGACGCGGCGCTCGACGCGATCGGCGGGGCGGGCGCACTCGCGGTCGATTGCAACGGCGCGATGCCCCTGCCGGACGCGGAGCGCTTCGTCGCGGCGGTGGCCGACCGCGGCCTGGCATGGGTCGAGGAGCCGGTCGATCCGCTGGATTTCGAGGCGCACCGGGCCCTCGCCGAGGTCTCGCCGCTGCCGCTCGCCACCGGCGAAAACCTGTTCTCGGCGGCGGACACGCTCAACCTGGTCCGCTATGGCGGGCTCCGCCCGGATCGCGACCTGCTGCAGATGGACGTGTCGCTGAGCTATGGGATCGTCGAATATCTGCGCATCCTCGATGTCGTCCGTGCGCATGGCTGGACGCGGCGCCAATGCGTGCCGCATGCTGGACATCTGCTCGCCTTCAACGTCGTCGCGGGGCTCGGGCTGGGCGGGCATGAGGCCGGCCCGCTGAGCGGCATCCCGCCCGGGCTCGAAGTCGCGGACGGCCATGCCTCGCCCGGCGACGCGCCGGGCGTCGGCTTCGAGCGCGACGCGCGCTTCGCCGCCCTGTTCGCCGATCTCGTGGCGTGAGCGCGGCGGCAAATCCGGGCTAGGTTTTGCCCGGGCTCGCGACCGGATTGTCGTCGC
The DNA here is from genome assembly GCA_965205995.1 of Alphaproteobacteria bacterium. Taxonomy (GTDB): domain Bacteria; phylum Pseudomonadota; class Alphaproteobacteria; order MPNO01; family MPNO01; genus MPNO01. Next base: position 4,204,840 of record OZ242200.1, read on the forward strand.
CCGGCAGCCGCCATTCGGTGTAGGCGAGGGCGTCGATATCGAGCGTGGCTCCGTGGCCCCGCGCCGGGCCGCGCGGCAGCCCGGACGCGCCCGCGAAGCCGCCGTCGCAAAACAGCTCGATCACATTGCCCGACGGGTCGCGGAAGAACATCAGCGTTTCGATACCCTTGCGGGTCCAGTAGCCGGAGGTCGGGATGCCGCAGGCGGCGAGCCAGCTGTCCATCCGCTTGAGCGCATCCGCATCGGCATTGAAGGCGATATGCGGATACTCAGCCTGCGGTGTCATGAACGAACATCCGGCCGAGCCGATACCGACCCGCATGCCGGCGATCCTGAACAGCGCGAAGGCCTGCTCGGTGACCAGGATCTCGCCGCCCAGGACATCGCGGTAGAAACGGATGGCTTCCTCCAAATCCCGGCACGGCATGCTGACATGGTCGAGATGGTTGAACCGGGGCGGCCCAGCCACCCCCGGCGCGGGCGGCGACACTGTCGCGGCCTGATCCATGGCGATCTCCTCCAAATTACCCCGACGCGCTCGTATCGCCTCGATGATAGCGAAATCGGGACGTCCCCGGCACGGTGAATTGCAATTGCGCCGTCGGCACCGCCGCGCCCGATTTCCCCTGCGGGAAGGGCGCGGCACTTTCTCAACTCTATAACCAAATAACATATCTTTCTACTATTTGGTAATATGGTGCCGGTAACCGTCCATTATTGCATGATCGTTGTAACGATATGGTTATCCATGTATTAACCCTTCCATGGTTGATCGAGCGCCCCACCGGGTTCCGTCGATGAGCGCCTTGAGCGCCTTCGAATGCGCGGCGCGGCATGGCAGCTTCTCTCGTGCGGCCATCGAGCTGGGCGCGTCGCAGCCTGCGGTGAGCCGCCAGATCGCCAACCTCGAAGAGCAGCTCGGCACGCGGCTTTTCGAACGCTCCCGGAGAGGGGTGGTCCTGACCGACGCCGGCCGGCGGTTTTGCCAGGCCGTGGTCGCGGGGCTCGGCATCATCCGCACGGCGGCGATCGACGTCGCCGGCGGGCAGCAGGTCGAACAGGTCGTGATCGCCTGCTCGCACGATGCGTCGCATTTCTTCGTGCTGCCGCGATACCAGGCGCTCCAGGAGGCGCTGGGCGAGCAGGTCAGGGTGCGGATTCTCACCTTCCAGTACGATGCGCGGCAGCTCCCGCTCGATCCGACCGCCGACTTCATCCTGACCTGGGACTCGAATGTCGTCGCGGAAGACTATGTGGTGGTCCACGGCGAAGCGGTGCGGCCGCTCTGCTCGCCCCGCTATGCCGCCTCGCATGCCGAAACGCTGCGGCAACCGGTCAGCCACTGGGGCGGGCTCACCTTCCTCGACCTCCTCCCCCCCAATCTGGGCTGGGCGTCCTGGGACGACTGGTTTCGCGTGGTGGGCCGCCCCGATACCGCGCCCCGGTTCAGGGGCTTCGACAGCTACGCCTATGTGCTGGAGGCGGCGGCGGCCGGTGACGGCATCGCGCTGGGTTGGAGGCATTTCATCGAGCGGCATCTGGAGAGCGGCGCGCTGGTTCCCGTCACCGACGACTTCGTCGAATTCCGCAGCCGGTATTGCGGCTTCCTCACCGAACGCGGGCGGGGCAGGGCGGTGGCGCATAAATGCCTGTCGTTCTTCGAAAATTGCCTCTAGCCGGGGTTATTGCCCGGCGCGACGCCTGATTCCCTGAACGATCCCCGGTTTTCGACGATACTCTCCCGTCGAACGAGGTTCGCAGGGGGAGACACAGGTTGGCGGGCGACAAAAGCTGGATCCGCAACGCCGATGTCGTGGTCACCATGGATACCGACCGCCGCGAGCTTGCGGGCGCCGACATCCTGGTCGAAGACGGCCGGATCGCCGGCGTCGGCGCCGGCGGTCCCGGGGACCCGGCCGGATGGGAGGCGATCGACGCCGCCGGCTGCGTGGTGACGCCGGCGCTGGTCAACACGCATCATCATTTGTACCAGACCCTGACGCGCGCCGTGCCGGCGTGCCAGGACGCGCTGCTCTTCGGCTGGTTGAAGTCGCTCTACCCGGTCTGGGCGCGGATGCGGCCGGAGGACATGTTCGTCTCCGCCCAGCTCGGGCTGGCGGAACTCGCGCTGTCCGGCTGCGGGACCAGCGCGGACCATCTCTATCTTTACCCGGACGGGGTCCGGCTGGAGGACACGATCGAGGCCGCCGCCACGATCGGGCTGCGGTTCCACCCGACGCGCGGCGCGATGAGCGTCGGCGAAAGCGCCGGCGGGCTGCCGCCCGACAGCCTGGTCGAGCGCGAGGCCGACATAATCGACGACTGCATCCGGGTGATCGATGCCTTCCACGATGAATCCGAGGGGGCGATGGTGCGGGTCGGTATCGCCCCCTGCTCCCCGTTCTCGGTCTCCCGCGAGCTGATGCGCGACGCCGCCGCGCTGGCGGCGGACAAGGGGGTCAGGCTGCACACCCATCTGGCGGAGAACGCGGAGGACATCGCCTGGTCGCTGGAGGCCTTCGGCTGCCGGCCGGGCGCTTACGCCGAATCGCTGGGCTGGGTGGGCGACCATGTCTGGCACGCGCATTGCGTCGAGCTCGACGCGAGCGAGATCGCGCTCTTCGCGCGGACCCGGACGGGGATCGCGCACTGTCCCTCGTCCAACTGCCGGCTGGGGTCGGGGATCGCGCCGCTGCGCGCGATGCGCGACGCCGGGGTCCCGGTCGGGCTCGGCGTCGACGGATCGGCCAGCAACGATTCCGGGAGCCTCCTGCCGGAAGCCCGCCAGGCCATGCTGATGCAGCGGGCGCGCCACGGCGCCGATGCGATGGGCGCGCGCGAAGCCCTGGAGATCGCGACCCTCGGCGGGGCGGAGATCCTCGGACGGGCCGGCGAGATCGGCACGATCGAGATCGGCAAGCGGGCCGATCTGGCGATCTGGGAATTATCCGGGATCGGCGCCGCGGGCGCCTGGGACCCGGTCGCCGCCCTCATCCTGTGCGGCCCCTTCACCGTGCGCGACCTGCTGGTGGACGGGCGCCCGGTGGTGCGCGACGGGCTGTTGACCACGGTCGACCCCGTCGCCCTCGCCGCGGCTGCGCGCGGGCGGGTGGCGCGCCTCGCGTCCTAGAGCGGGGTCGCGATCGTGTCCGCTGGCAAGCGCAACCCGAAAATCATCGTTCTCGACGGCGGGCTGGGTCAGGAGCTGCACCGGCGGAGCGCGCTACCGCCTGCGCCGCTGTGGTCGGTCCAGGTGATGATCGAAGAGCCGCATCTCGTCGAGGAGGTGCATCTCGACTTCATCGCGGCCGGCGCGCGGGTGATCACGGTGAACAGCTACATCGCGACGCCGCAGCAACTGGCGCTTGCCGGCCGGGCGGACATGTTCGATGCCCTGCACCACGCCGCGCTCGCCGCCGCGAAGACCGCGCGGGACAGGAGCCGCCGCGAAGTCCGCATCGCCGGCTGCCTGCCGCCTCTGGCGGCGAGCTACAGGCCGGATCTGATGCCGCCCGAGGACGTCTGCCTCGCGGATTACCGCAGGATCGTGGCCGCCCAGGCGGACCATGTCGATCTGTTCCTGTGCGAGACCCTGCCGTCGGTGACCGAAGCGCGGCTGGCGACCGTCGCGGCGAGCGAGAGCGGGAAGACGGTGTGGACCGCGCTCACCGTCGACGACGCCGACGGGTCGGTGCTGCGTTCCGGCGAACCGGTCGCCGACGGGGCGCATGCGGCCGCGGCGGCGGGCGCGGCGGCGGTGCTGGTCAACTGTTCACGCCCGGAGGCCGTCGCGGGCGCGTTGCCGGGGCTGGGAAATATCGGAATGCCGTTCGGCGCCTATGCCAACGGGTTCGTCTCCGTGGACGCTCTCGAACCGGGCGGGACCGCGGACGTGCTGGAAGCGCGCGGGGATCTGGACCCGGCTTCCTATGCCGACCACGCGCTCGGCTGGGCGGCATCGGGCGCGACGATATTGGGCGGCTGCTGCGAGATCGGGCCCGCCCATATCGCCGAGCTGGCGCGGCGGCTCGAGGCCGAGGGGTACGATATCGGGGCCGAGCCGCTCCCGGGGGCGTAGCGTCAGCCGCCGACGGCGTCGAGGCTGTATCGCGCGATCTTCTTGTAGCGGTCCGATATCGCCGCCAGCTCGGCGGGATCGATCACGTCCTCGATCCGCTCGAAGGGCTCGCCCCCGGTCAGCGCCTCGACGGCCTCGATGATGTGGTCCGGCGGCTGGTCGCGGTTGGTCAGCACGATCTCGTTGACGATGTCCCGGCGTTCGTCCTCATAGGCCCTGAGCGCGGCCAATGGGTCGTCCAGCGCGTCGAGCAGCCTTGCCAGCGCCTCCGCATCCAGAATGGCCTGCGCGCCGCCATTGCCGCCGCGCGGGTACATCGGGTGCGCCGCATCCCCCAGCAGTGTGACCCGGTCAAAACTCCATCGGCCGATCGGGTCGCGGTCGACCATGGGATATTCGAGCACGAACTCCGCGTCCCCGATCAGGCGCGGAATGTCGAGCCAGTCGAAAGTCCACTCCGCGAAAGGCGCGATGAAATCCTCCATTCGCCCGGGCATCGCCCAGTCATTGGGCTTGTGGGTGTCGGACGGCTGTTCGGTCACCCAGTTGATCAGCTGGGTGCCGTCGTCGAACCGCCGGATCGGGTAGATCACCATCTTGCCGCGCGCCACGGTGCCGACGCGGGTGACGCTGGCGCCGGTGAGGAACGGCTTCCCGCGGGTGACCCCGCGCCACATGTCGATGCCGCCGAAATGCGGCGCGCCTTCCGTCGGGTGGAGCTGACGCCGCACTGCCGAGTGGAAGCCGTCCGCGCCGACGGCGGCGGCGCCGGTCGCGGGTTCGGCGTCTTCGAACCGCAGAGTTGCCCCCGCCGCGTCCTGCTCGACGGCGACGCAGCGATGTCCGAGATGCACCGCGCCCGGCCCCAGCCGGTCGACGACCGCGTCGAACAGCACCCGGTGGAGGTCGCCGCGGTGGATCGAGAAATGCGGATACGCATAGCCGGCGAAGCGGCCGCAGGGCTCGGCGAAGACGGCCTGACCGTGGCGGTTGAAATAGGCGAATTCGTGGGCCTCCACGCCAAAGGAGTCCAGGGCGGTCTGGAGGCCGAGCGCGGTCAGTTCGCGGATCGCGTGGGGCAGCATGTTGATGCCGACGCCGAGCGGCTGGAATTCGGGCGCGGCTTCGTAGACCCGGCAGGGCAGGCCGCGGGCATGCAGCGCGAGCGCCAGGGTGAGACCGCCGATCCCACCCCCGGCGATGAGTATGTCGGATGTCTTGCCGGCCATCCCCCGACCATGTAGCCACGCCTTCTGCCGGTCAACAGCGCCGCGCAGACCATGACCCTGGTGAGAAATGCGGGCTAGGAACGCGACGACGCGCTGGCGGTCCACGGGATCCGCGCCTGCGGTCTTCGCACCGACGAGGATTGCGCCGGGCTGGGCGCCCGGGTGCGGCTGTCCTGATTTAGGCAGGCCTCACCGGTCGGTGGTCAGCCCGACCTCTTCATACCCGCCGCCGCTCTCGTCCGGCCAGCCGACCGCGGTCTGGAACGAGTCCTTCTCGCCGATCGCGGCGTACCACGCGCCGACGCCCGGGCGCGCCGCTTCGGCCCACATGTCGTCGCGCCCCAGCGCAAGCAGCCGGAAGAAGAAGGGCGCGATCGCGATGTCGGCGAGGGTGAGGCGCCCACCCATGATCCACGGGCCGCCCGACTCCCCGATCATCCGCTCCATGCGGTCGAGGATGGACCCGATCGTGCGATGGCAGTTTTCGACCTCATCGTCGGTGATTTCGCCGCGCACGCCGCGGCCGTGGACGTCCCGGTAGAACGCGGCGGGGCGGCGTTCGGCCTGGCGTTCGAGCTCGGGCCGGCTCCAGCGGTTCTTGAGCTTGGGCAGGATGTACTTGACGAAGGTCGGGAACACGATGGAAGGGAACTTGTCGTCCGTGAGCCGGATGAACTCGCGCATCCGCGCGCGCTCCATCGCGCCGTCGGGCTGCAGCGGCGGGCCGTCGAAGGCTTCGTCGACATATTCGACGATGATCGTCGATTCGCGGACCGGCTGGCCGTCATGGACCAGGGTCGGCACCACACCGTCGGGGTTGAGCGCGAGATATCCGGGTTCGAGCTGGTCGAAGGCGAAGAGGTCGATATACCGGCTGGTCCAGGCGACGCCCTTTTCCTCCAGCGCCATTCGCGCCTTGACCGAACACACAGAACTCCAGAAGTGGTAAAGCTCCACCGCCATGCTTGGCCTCCTCGCGGTCGCAGCGTTCGCGCGCCAAGGATAGCGCGGCGACGGGCTCGTTGACACGCCACCGCATGCCGTGCTTGTCCTAGACGATCGTTCGGGACAGGGCGGAGTCCTCGATCCGCCGAAGCAGAGGGAGACGATCCTTGGGCCACCTCCTCGACGGGAAATGGACGTTCGACGACGTTCTCAAGGAGAGCGAATCCGGGCTCTACGTCAAGAAGCCGGCGCAGTTCCGCAACCGAATCGCAGCGGACGGGTCGTCGGGCCATCCGGCGGAGGCCGGGCGCTATGTGCTCTACTCCTCGGTCTCTTGTCCGTGGGCCCACCGGACCGCGATATTCCGCGTCCTCAAGCGGCTCGAGGGCCTGATCGAGCTGGTCGACACCGAGCAATCGCCCGACCGGCAGGGCTGGGGATTCCCGGACGGCCCCCACACCGTTCCCGGCACCGACGAGCAGGTGGAATACCTGCACCAGATCTACGCGATGGGCGAGCCCGGCTGCACCACGCGGGTCACCGTGCCGATGCTGTGGGACAGCAAGACCCGGTCGATCGTGAGCAACGAGTCCTCCGAGATCGTCCGCATGTTCAATACCGAGTTCGGCGCCATCGCCGAGCCGACGCCCGACTACTACCCCACGCCGCTGCGGGGCGAGATCGACGCGATGAACCGAAAGGTGCTCACCGGGATCAACAACGCCGTCAACGGCTGCGGCCGCTCCTCCGCCCAGGAGGCCTATGAGCGATCCATCGACCTCCTGTTCGGCACGCTCGACGAATTCGAGGAATTGCTGTCGCGACGGCGCTATCTCTGCGGCGACGTCCAGACCGAGGCCGACTGGCGGTTCTATCCCAATCTGATCCGCTTCGATCCGATCTACTATGTCGGCTACAAGTGCAATCTGCGCCGGCTCGAGGACTATCGCCATCTGTCGAACTATCTGCGCGACCTGTACGGGACGCCCGGCATCGACGCGGTGAGCGATGTCGCCTCGATGAAGCGTCAGGTGTTCTCGCCCGCCGGACCCATCGGCGCCAACGGCGTCGTCCCGCGCGGCCCGGTCGTCGACCTCGCCCGCCCGCATGACCGGGACCGTTTCGCCGAAGCGGCCTGACCCGGACGGCGGCACGATTTTTCACCCCAAGGAGATATCATGAAGCTGTATTTCACCAAGGGCACGTGCTCTTTCGCACCGCATGTCGGATTGCGGGAGGCGGGGCTGGAATTCGAGCTCGCGCCGGTCAATTTGCGGGAGAAGACGCTGGCGGATGGCGGCGATTACCTCGCCGTCAACCCGCGCGGCTATGTGCCGCTGCTGGAACGCGACGACGGCCGGACGGTCTCGGAATGCGCGGTGATCCTGCAATGGATCGGCGACCAAGCGCCGGAGTCCGGCCTGCTGCCCGCGGCGGGGACGGATGAGCGCTACCGGGTGCAGGAATGGCTCAGCTTCGTCGGCGGCGAGCTGCACAAGGGCCTGCCGCCGCTGTTCATGGCGCATATTCCCGATGCCATGCGGCCCATCGCGAGGGCCCGGCTGGAGCTCAGGCTCGGCTTCCTCGACGGGGCGCTTGCGGGGAAGGATTGGCTCATGGGTGACGATTTCACCGTCGCCGACGTCTATTGCGGCGCCATCCTCAACTGGACCAAACCCGCCGAATACGATCTCGGCCAGCACCCCAACGTGGCGGCGTTCTACGATCGCTTCTGCGCGCGCGACAGCGTAGCCGCGGCGCACGCCGCGGAAGGGTAAGGCCGCCGCCCGCCCTTCGATACGCCGTTTCGCGGCTACCCAGGACGAGTCTGCTGCGAGGATGCGCGATCATCCCGAGCAGGCGTGCCGGTACCGTATCGAGAGCCAGCCCAGAGCAAGCCTTGGGCCTTGCTCTTCAATCCAACATAGAAGTTCCTATTTATACAATCTCGCTCCACGTGTTCCGAAGGTCCGGCATTGCGATTGATCCGACTGCTCAAGAAGGACTTGGCGGAGGAGGTGTCGGGTTGGGTCGACAGCCATTTGATTTCGGTCGATCAGGCGCGCGCGATCTGCCGGCTCTATGGCGTCGACTATGATGCGATCGGAAGCCGCTCCGGCGCGTACCGCGTGCTGGTGAATCTGGGATTTCTCTTCATCGGTATCGCTCTCATCACCGTGATCGGGGGGAACTGGGACGAGATTCCGCGCGGCGTGCGTATGGCCGGGTTGCTGTTCCTGACGGCCGGAACCCACGGCCTTGCCATTCGGAAACATCTCTCGGACGGCGCTTCGTCCTCCGTCGGGCTGTTCTTCCTGGGCAATCTGTTCTACGGCGCATCCATCATCCTCATCGCGCAGATCTATCACCTCGGCGAACACATGCCGGACGGGGTGTTCATGTGGGCATTGGGAAGCCTGCCCTTCGCGGTGTTGCTGCGCAGTGCTGGGCTCGCGCTGTTCAACGGCCTGCTCGCGCTGCTCTGGTTCTATCTGGAGTTCAGAACCGGGGTCCTGGCGCCTTATTTCCTGGTGGCGGCGTTCCCGCTGTTTCTCGCGGCCCAGCTCTATGTGCTGGTGAGAGCCCGGGTCAGCGTGCTGTTGTTCCTGCTCTTCGGCATCGGTCTCGTTCTCTGGATCGAGGCCTTGTTCTCCCTGATGTGGATGGACGATCGGGGTGGGCTGGCCTTGTCGGCCGAGCACGCCTTCGTCAGCGTCGCGCTGTTCATTCTGGCCTACGCCGCCAGTCACTTTCTGTACGCGCAAGACGCGGGTAAGGCGAAGGACTACGGTGCGGTGCTGTCGCTGTGGACCGTGCGCTTCGCCCTGCTCTCGATGCTCGGCCTGAGTTTCGAAACGCCTTGGGTCCAGTTGCTCCGCGCCGACTGGGACCATCAGGCTTCCATGTGGGTTGCGGTGGCAGCGATTGCGGCGTTTGCGCTGTCGATCGGATGGAAGACGGGACGGGTGCCGGGCCTGCTCGCGCTCGCCGTTCTTTGCGGCGGGCCGATGGTCGCGGTGGTCGCAACGCAGGATGCGGACGCGGCGGTGTATTTTCAGGTGCTGGACAGCGTGGCGCTGATCGCGTCTGGAATCTGGTTGATCATACGCGGCACCTCCAGCGGCATTTCCCACTATTACTTCCTCGGTGTCGGGACCATTCTGCTGACCGCGTTCATGCGCTACGCGGACATGATCGGCGACTATGTCGACAGCGCGATCTTGTTGATGGGGCTGGCGGTGCTGCTGCTGGTATCGGCGCGGTACTGGAGGGATCGCCAGGGCCGGAAAGTGCCGCAATGACCCGGCGGCGAGTCGCGGCCTGTCTCGGCGCGGCGGTGGCGCTTCAACTCGTCTTGCTCGCCGGCATGGTCGCCAGGGCGGCCCTGCCGCTATGGACCGGTACTGAAATTCGGGTCAAGACGGTGCCGGTCGACCCCCGTTCGATGTTTCGCGGCAACTACGCGTGGCTGCGCTACGAGTTCGGTACGCTGCCGGACGATGCGCTGAACGGGGTGTCGGGGTTGCGGGTGGGCAAGGTCGTGTATGTCAGCCTGCGGCAGGGGAACACCGGCCAGCACGAGTTTGCGGGGGCATCTTTGGAGCGGCCGTCCGGCGGCATCTTTCTGCGAGGCCGTCTCCTCAGGGTGTCCCCGACATATCGCGTCAAGTACGGTATCGAGGCGTTCTTCGCCCCGAAGGAAAGGGCTCTGCAGCTCGAACGCGATCTCCGAGACGGCGGCACCGCGATCCTCATGGTGACCGGCAGCGGGCGGGCCGCCATCAAGGACATCGTGCCCCGCACCGGCACGGAATAGCCGGGCGGGGTTGAGGTATGGAGGCGGCACCGGGTCGGGAGGAGGCAACGTGGTACAGCTCCTGGAAAGCGATATCCGCACAAGCGAGGTGCTCGCCTGGACGGGCGTGCATTTGTTCCACTTCCATGCCTCGTCTTGTTCGCAGAAGACGCGGATCGTCCTCAATTTGAAGGGCGTCGGCTGGCAGGCCCATCCGGTCGACATATCCAGCGACGAGAACCTGGACGAATGGTTTCTCGGCATCAATCCGCGCGGGCTGGTGCCGGTGCTGGTCATCGACGGCGCGGTCCATATCGAGAGCAACGATATCGTCTCGCTGCTCGATCGGCGGTTTCCCGAGCCCCGCCTGATCCCCGAGGGCAGCGAAGCGGAAATGGCCGCGCTGCTGCGCCACGAGGACGAGCTGCACCACGATTTGCGGACGATCTCGTTCCGCTTTACCCAGCCGAGGGGGCGCGAGCCCAAATCGAAGGAAGCGCTCGCCGGGTACCGCGCCGGCGGCAGCGGCACCGTGCTGGGCGATGCGGACCCCAACAAGGGCGCCGAGATCGCCTTTTGGGAACGCATCGCGCGCGACGGGATCACCGACGACGCCATCCGGGCCTCCGCGGCGCGCTTCCGGCGATCCTTCGAAGACCTCGATCGCCGGCTGGACTCCACCCCCTATTTGATGGGCGAGCGGTTGAGCATGGCCGACATCGCCTGGTTCATCTATGTCAACCGGCTGATCCGCTGCGGCTGGCCGGTCGAGCGTCTGCACCCCAATCTGTTCGCCTGGTTCCGCCCGCTCCGCGCGCGCCCCGAATTCGCCCGCGAGGTCGAGGTGTCGCCGGAGATCCAGAGGGCGGTCGACGAGAACCAGCGCCGCCAACGCGAAGCCGGCAAGACGCTGATCGACGTCGCCGGTCTCTGAGCGGCGCGCGGCCTCCCTCCGGCGGGGGGCGGCGCCGCTTGCATGCGGTTCCCCGTCTGTTAGGGTTCTTGCCGTCGCGTATCGCACCGTGGCGGAGTTGGCGTCGCACAGGGGAGGACGAGGTGTCGTCAAGGACCAGGGAAGACCTGATAGCGAAATCCGGCCTGATGCAGGGGCTGCATTCCGGCATGGGCCTTGCGGCCAAGGGCATGGTGGTCGCATTCGTGGTCTTCACGGTGCTCAACGTGGAGTTCGCCAACGGGGTCTACACCGCGATCCGCGGCTGGATCGAGGCCTCGCTGAGCTGGTATTACATCGTCGTCGTCATGGGGCTGGTGCTGTTCTGCCTCATCATGATGTTCTCGAGGTTCGGCTCCATCCGCCTGGGCGACGACGATTCGCGCCCCGAATTCAGCAATTTCTCATGGTTCGCCATGCTGTTCTCGGCCGGGGTCGGGATCGGCATCCTGTTCTTCGGCGTCGCCGAGCCGATCTTCTATTTCGACAACTCGGGCGCCTTCGGCTACCCGAACAACCCGCATGCCGATGTCGCCGGCGCGACGTCCATGGACCTGACCCGCGCGGTGCACGCGATGCGGGTCACCTATTTCCACTGGGGCTTCCACGGCTGGGCGGTCTACGTGGTGGTCGGTCTCTGCCTCGCCTATTTCGGCTTTCGCAAGAAGCTGCCGTTCACCATGCGCTCGGCGCTTTACCCGATCATCGGCGACCGGATCTACGGTCCCATCGGACATGGCGTCGATTTGCTCGCGGTGTTCGGCACGATCTTCGGGGTCGCGACCTCGCTCGGCCTCGGGGTCAACCAGATGGCGACCGGGCTGAACGTGCTGTTCGGCGTCGATCCCGGCATCGTGACCCAGATCATCCTGATCGTCGTCATCTCCATCGTAGCGACGTTTTCGGCGGTCTCCGGCGTCGGCAACGGCATCCGCATCATCTCCGAGTGGAACATCTGGCTGTCGCTCGTGCTGCTCGCCTTCTTCCTGTTCGGCGGGCCGTTCAAGTGGCTGATGGGCTTCTTCGTCACCTCGCTCGGCGACTATCTCTGGAACGTGATCCCGATGGGGTTCTGGACCGCCGGCACCGAGAAGGAGATCGCCTGGCAGGGCGGCTGGACGATCTTCTACTGGGGCTGGTGGATATCCTGGGCGCCCTTCGTCGGGCTGTTCATCGCGCGCATCAGCCGCGGCCGGACGATCCGCGAGTTCATGGTCGGCGTGATGTTCGTTCCCACCACGATCGCCTTCTTCTGGCTCTGCATGTTCGGCGGCAACGCGATCTACATGGAGCTCAACGCGGCCGGCGGCGTCGGCACCGCCGGCGTCATCGATCTGGTGAAGGCGTGGAACCTGCCAGCGGCGCTCTACGGGACCATCGAGCGCCTGACCGACATCTCCACCCTGCAATGGGTGATGTCGGCTTTGGCCACCCTCCTGCTGGCGACCTGGTTCATCACCTCGTCCGATTCGGGCACGCTGGTGATCACCACCATGCTGTCCATGGGGGACGACGACCCGCCGCGGCGCTTCCGCATCGTCTGGGGGCTGGGCGAGGGCTTCGTGGCCGCGGTGCTGCTGCTCGCGGGCGGGCTCCAGGCGCTTCAGACGGCGGCGATCGCGGCGGCGCTGCCGATCTCGGTCATCCTGATCTTCATGGCCTACGGGCTGCTGAAATCGCTGTCCGAGGACAGCTCGGCGGTTGCCGCGCCCGCCAGCGAACCGGACGAGGCGGCGGCCGCACCGGTCAGCCCCGGCTGAGGGGCCTTTCCCGGCGCCTCTCTTTCGCCCAGGCCTCGAGATCGGCGCGGGCGTAGGCGATCCGCGTCTCGAATTTGTGGAACGCGGGGCCCTTGCCGGCCGCCCGGTAGCGATCGAGGGTGCGCGGCGAGAGCGTGAGGAATGCCGCGGCCTCCCGCGTGGTGAGGAATCTCGGTTGCCCGCCCGCGGCGGGGCCCGTGTCACGATGGTCGGGCGGGATCTCGACCAGCGCGCCCAGGGCGGCCGGGTCCGGCGCCAGGGAAGCGGCTGCCTCCTCGCTGCCCGCCAGCGCCCGCGCGATGGCGGCGCGCTCGGCTTCGTTCGCGGTGGCGCGCATCCATGCCCGCACCCGCTGGACCGTGGAAAGCCGGGTCGACGCCCCGTTCCTGAGCTTGGCTACGAAGGCGGAATCCCCGGCGGCCTTCAGCCCCAGATTGGCGTGCCGGGTGCCGGTCACGCCGATGAACGCCTCGACCTCGCGTCGGAACATGGGGCCGATGGGGGCTTCGTCCATGAAGCGCAATACCCGGTCCGCGGTCTCGACCCTGAGCGAGCGGCCCTTGCCGAGCGTGCAGACGAAGCCGGGGTTGCCGAGCGTGAGGTGGCCGAGCTGGCTGCCGCTCAGCCCGGAGCGCTTGAGATAGGCAAGCACGGCGCGGCGGAAATTTTCGTCGAGCGCGGTCCCGGGGTCGCGCTCCGGTTTCTCCGACCGGCCGGCGGGTCCCTCGCCCGGGCTTGCCGCCCCGGCTGCGGCTCCCGTTCTCGATGTCGCTTCGTTCACCTCTTCCTGCCCTTCGCCTGCGCAATCGGCGTGCCGGAGAGCCCGTACCCGTCGGCTAACAGCTTGGTGCCGGGTTGGGAAATGCCGTTTGGGACGGAATTCATGCCTCGCCCGCATAACCGCCGATCCGGCGGCGGGCCGCCGTCCGCCCCGCCTAAGCCCAGAGCTGCGCGCTGGCCAGCCTGGCGCCTTCCGCCAGGGAGTCGAGCTTGGCCCAGACCACGTCGTCGGCGGTGAAGGTGTCGCCGGCGAAGGTGCCGAAACCGCAATCGGTCGCGGCGACGATCCTCGACCGGTCGCCGACGCAGTCGGCCGCGCGGACGAGGCGCTCGGCGACCACCTGCGGGTGCTCGACATAGTTGTTGGTGGTTTCGATGACGCCGACGCAAAGCGACATGCGGTCGGGCAGCTTCAGGCGCCGGAAGGCTTCGATCTCATGGCTGTGCCGCGGGTTGGCGAAGGGCAGGACGAGCGCGCCCACCTTCGCCCCATACATCGCCGGCAGGACATCCGGGCAGGGAACGTCGTGGTAATGGGGCCCGTCGCGGTTCCCCCAGCAGGCGTGCAGGCGCACCCGTTCCGGCGGTATGTCGGCGATCGCCTGGTTCAGCGCGGCGACATTCACTTCCTTCGCCGCGATGAATTCCGACAGGCTCTTGTTCTGCTAGAAGCCCGCCCGTTCCATACCCAGATCGGGCGAGTCGATCTGCAGGATGAACCCGTGCGCGACGATGCGCTCGTATTCGTGCTTGAGCGCCCGCGCCAGCGCAAAGACATAGTCCTCGAAGCGGTCGTAATAGAGGTTGACCATCGCCGTCGCGGCAAAGCCCGGCGAAATTGCGGTCATGAAGGTGCCGGCGAAGGCGCCATTCGCATCCGCGAGAGCCTGCTTGAAACCCGCGCATTCGGCGTCGAGGCGGTTCTCGCCGCTGTAGATCAGGGGGCCGATGGCCTGCGGCAACCCGTAAGGGCTGATCCGCCGCCGGCCGCTCTTGCGCAGTTCCTCGAACCAGACGGGAAAAGCCTTGGCGTCCATCGGCAACTGGCGCTGCGGCCCGTCGCCGCGGCCGAACCCGTCGATCCGTTCGGTCACATAGGAGATGAAGTCGGTGCGCGGGACTTCGCCGTTGTTGCCGATATCGATGCCGGCTTCGATCTGCCGGCGAACCACGAATGCCAGGGATTCGGCAACCGCATCGTCGAGGGTGCCTGCGTCGACGGTTTCCCCATGCGCCTTCGCGACGAGAAGATCGGCGAGGCTTTCGCGGCGGGGGAGACTGCCGACATGGGTGGTGAGGTTGCGGTCGCGATCGGTGTTCATGCCGTCCCTTGGAGGGCCGGGCTAGTCTTTCAGCTCGTCCCAGAGCCCCTTGACCTTGGCGAAGAAGCCTTCCGATTCGGGGCTCGTCGCGTGCTTGGCGTCCCTGCCCACCGCCTCGAATTCGCGCAGCAACTCTTTCTGCTGCGGCGACAGGTTGACCGGGGTCTCCACCTGGATCTCGACCAGCATATCGCCGCGCCCGCGCCCATGCAGGCCGGTCATGCCCTTGCCGCGCAGCCGGAACTGGCGCGAGGACTGGGTCCCCTGGGGGAGGGTCACCTTGGCGAGGGTGCCGTCGATCGTCGGCATCTCGACGGCGCCGCCGAGTGTGGCGGTGGTCATCGGGATCGGCACGCGGCAGAACAGCGTCGTCCCGTCGCGCTCGAACAAATTGTGCGGCCTGACCGAGATGAAAATATAGAGATCGCCCGGGCTCGACCCGTGCATGCCGGCCTCGCCTTCGCCGGCCAGGCGAATGCGGGTGCCGTTCTCGACGCCCTGCGGGATGGTGACGGAGAGCGTCTTCTCCCTGCGCGTGCGCCCGGTGCCGGCGCAATCCCGGCACGGATTCTCGATCATCTGGCCGGCGCCCTGGCAGTTGGGGCAGGTGCGTTCGATGGTGAAGAAACCCTGTTGGGCTCGAATTTTGCCGTGGCCGTGGCAGGTGGCGCAGCTCGTTGGGCCGCTGCCCGGCGCCGCGCCCGAGCCGTCGCAGGTATCGCAGGTCACCGAAGCCGGGATCTTGATCCGCGTCTCGTTGCCCTGATAGGCCTGTTCGAGCGAGATCTCCATGTTGTAGCGGAGATCGTCGCCGCGCGCGCGGCCGCCGCCGCGCCGCCCGCCCATGAAGTCGCCGAACATCTCGTCGAAAATGTCGGCGAAACCGGAGCCGAAATCGAAACCGCCGCCCGGCTGCCCGCCCGGCCCGCCGCCCTCGAAAGCGGCGTGACCGAACCGGTCATAGGCGGCGCGCTTCTGGTCGTCCTTGAGGACGTCATAGGCTTCGCTGATCTGCTTGAACTTCTGCTCGGCGCCGGAATCCCCGGGGTTGCGGTCCGGGTGATACTGCATGGCGAGCTTGCGGTAGGCCTGTTTCAGCGCATCCGAATCGGCCCCGCGCGCCACACCCAGCGTGTCGTAATAGTCCTCTTTGGCCATGCAGCTAGACCTGTTCCAACGGCCGCCGGATGCGGCATCCCGGCTGAAGGCGCGGTCTGCAACTCAACCCACGGCCACCTCTCTGGAGAGGGGGCGGGGCTACGCCGACTTGTCCTTGCGTTCCTCGTCGACCTCCTCGAACTCGGCATCGACGATGGTCGAGTCGTCTTCCCCGCCTTGGGGCGCGGGATCGGCGCCGGGCGCGCCGGCTTCGGCCGCTTCCTGCTGGGCCTTGTACATGGCCTCGCCGAGCTTCATCGCGGCCTGGGCGAGGGTCTCGGTCTTCGCCTTGATGTCGCCGACGTCTTCGCCTTCGGTTGCCGTCTTGAGCGCGGCGACCGACTCCTCGATCGCCGCCTTCTCCTCGGCCGGAATCTGGTCGCCGTATTCGGCGAGGTTCTTCTCGGTGGTGTAGATCAGGCTGTCGGCCTGGTTGCGGACCTCCACCTCCTCGCGGCGCGCCCTGTCTTCGGCGGCGTGCATCTCGGCGTCCTTGACCATCGTCTCGATGTCGGCGTCGGACAGGCCGCCCGATGCCTGGATGCGGATCGCCTGTTCCTTGCCGGTCGCCTTGTCCCTGGCGCCGACATTGACGATGCCGTTGGCGTCGATGTCGAAGGTGACCTCGATCTGCGGCACGCCGCGCGGCGCCGGCGGGATCCCCTCGAGATTGAACTCGCCGAGCAGCTTGTTGTCGGTCACCATCTCGCGCTCGCCCTGGAACACCCGGACGGTCACCGCGTTCTGGTTGTCCTCGGCGGTCGAGAAGACGTTGCTCTTCTTGGTCGGGATCGTGGTGTTGCGGTCGATCAGCCGGGTGAACACCCCGCCCAGCGTCTCGATGCCGAGCGACAGCGGCGTGACGTCCAGCAGCAGCACGTCCTTGACGTCGCCCTTGAGCACGCCGGCCTGGATCGCCGCGCCGACGGCGACCACCTCGTCGGGGTTGACGCTGCGGTTGGGCTCCTTGCCGAACAGCGCCTTGACGGTCTCGATGATCTTCGGCATCCGGGTCATGCCGCCGACCAGGATCACCTCGCCGATCTCGCCCGCCGACAGCCCGGCATCCTTGAGCGCGGCCTTGCACGGCCCCACCGTGCGCTCGACCAAATCGTCGACCAGGGCCTCGAGCTTGGCGCGGGTGATCTTGATGTTGAGGTGCTTCGGACCCGACTGGTCGGCGGTGATGAAGGGCAGGTTGACCTCGGTCTGCTGGCCGCTCGAAAGCTCGATCTTGGCCTTCTCCGCCGCTTCCTTGAGCCGTTGCAGCGCCAGCCGGTCCGACCTCAGATCGATCCCCTGGTCCTTTTTGAACTCGTCGGCCAGATACTCGATGATCCGGCTGTCGAAATCCTCGCCGCCGAGGAAGGTGTCGCCGTTGGTCGACTTGACCTCGAACACCCCGTCGCCGATCTCAAGGATCGAAATGTCGAACGTGCCGCCGCCGAGATCGTATACGGCGATCGTCCCCGACCCCTTCTTTTCCAGCCCGTAGGCGAGCGCCGCCGCGGTCGGCTCGTTGATGATGCGCAACACCTCGAGCCCGGCGATCCTGCCCGCGTCCTTGGTCGCCTGGCGCTGGGAGTCGTTGAAATAGGCGGGGACGGTGACCACCGCTTCGGTGACGTCCTCTCCGAGATGGGCCTCGGCCGTCTCCTTCATCTTCTGCAGGATGAACGCCGAGATCTGGCTCGGCGAGTAGTTCTCACCCTGGACCTCGATCCAGGCGTCGCGGTTCGCGGCCTGCACGATCTTGTAGGGGACGAGGTCTTGATCCTTCTTGATGACCGGATCGTTGAACCGGCGCCCGATCAGGCGCTTGATCGCGAACAGCGTGTTGTTCGGGTTGGTCACCGCCTGGCGCTTGGCCGGCTGGCCGACGAGGCGCTCGTTGTCCGCGGTGAACGCCACCATCGACGGCGTGGTTCGCGCTCCCTCGGCGTTCTCGATCACCCGCGTGTCCGTGCCGTCCATCACGGCGACGCACGAATTTGTGGTGCCGAGATCGATCCCTATGGCCTTGCCCATTCCAATCCCCAATCTTGCAGCCGATGCCACAGGCCCGTGAAGGCGCCCGCGGCATCCCCGAAAATCCCACGCCCTAATGCGCGGTTATGATTGCGGATATATAGGGTCGAGGAACCCTCGGTACAACCGGAGAGCGCGTCCCCCCAAGGCGAATCCCATGATCGTTTCCGCAAGTTACCGAACCGACATCCCGGCTTTCTACGGCGAATGGTTCATGCGCCGCGTGCAAGCGGGGTCCTGTACGGTCCGCAACCCCTACGGGAGACCCTACACCGTCCGTCTCGACCGGGACTCGGTCTCCGGCTTCGTCTTCTGGACCAGGAACGCGGCGCCGTTCCTCCCCGTCTCTCGAACGCCTGGCGTCGGACGGCTACCCGTTTGTCGTCCATTTCACGATCACCGCCTATCCGCGCGTGCTCGAAGCCTCGGTGATCGACCCTGCGCGCGCCGCCGAACAGGCCCATCGAATCGCCCGGGCGTTCGGGCCGCGCGTCGTCGTCTGGCGCTACGACCCGATCATCGTCACCGGGGCGACGCCGCTCTGTTCGCATGCCGAACGGTTCGCCCGCCTCGCCGGGGCGCTCGCCGGCGCGGTCGACGAGGTGGTTCTGTCCTTCGCCGGGTTCTACCGCAAGACCCGGCGGAATATGGCGATCGCCGGCGAATCCTCGGGGCTGAGCTGGAGCGATCCCCCGGTCGAGGCCAAGCGCGCGGCGATCGCCGAACTCGCCGGGATCGCCGGGGATTTCGGCATGAAGGCCACAATCTGCGCCCAGCCCGAGCTCGCCGCCGGCGCGGCAGGCGAGGCGCGCTGCATCGACGCAAGGCGCCTCGGCGATGTCGCCGGGACCCCGGTCGCGGCGCGGCTCAAGGGCAACCGGCCGGGCTGCGCCTGCCACGAAGCGCGCGACATCGGCGCCTATGACAGCTGCCCGCATGGCTGCATCTACTGCTACGCGGTCGCCAGCCCCGGCGCCGCCAAGACCCGCCACGCGGGCCACGATCCGGAGGGGGAATCGCTCTCCTGACCCGCGGCTTATACGTTGCGCGCGCCGTAGAACTCGTTGATGCCGAGCGCTTCTCGGAACGCCACCGTCACCTGGCCGCCGGCCGCCCCTGCGACCGGCGCGCCGGTGGCGTCGACGACGCGGACGAAGCCGTGGAACGCGGCGGCGACCGCGGCGGCATCGATCATCGCCGCCTCGCCCAGCGCATCGGCGAGCGCGTCTCTCAGCGTCGCCGTCCGCGCCTCGTCCCCGCGGGTGACGGCCTCGGCGAAGCCGTGCAACAGAACCCCGCCCTCGATACCCCCGTCATCCGTCGCCGCCCCGGTGACGGCGTTGATGTCGAACTCGGCGCCCGAAACCTCTGTGCTCGCACGGAGCATGAATGCATGGGCGCTGGTTCAATAGACGCATTGATGGAGCGCCGACACCCGGCCCGCCACCAGCTCCATCTGCATGCGGTCGATGGCGCGGATTTCGGTGGCGAAGTCGGTCATCTCGCTGCCCGGCAGATAGTGCTCCTCGGCGAGGTCCCAATAGTCCCGCTTGGCCTCTGGGACCAGCGACAGCGCCTTGACCACCGGCGAGGCGGCGCCGCCGTAGAGATCGCCGTCGCTTTCGACCGCGTCCTCGGGCTGCACCAGGCTTATCCACGCGTCATGGCGCCTCCCGCCCGGGGCGCGGTAGCCCGACGGCGCGCCCGCCAGCGGCGCCGGGAGGTCGAATGGCGGCAGGCCGAGGGACCGGCGAAAAATGTCGATCACCATCGTCATGCAGACGATGCTGACGATCTCGACATAGACCTCCTCGCTCACCCCGGCGGCCAGAATTCCCTCGACCCAGCCCCGGCCGAGCCGGCCCGGATCGGTGGTCAGGCGGTGGACGAGCTCGACCTCCGCCGCGCTCAGCCGCCCGCTCGCCTTGTGCTCGCCCGCCACCGAGAAGGGAGACAGCGCGTCCTTGCGCTCGCGGCAGAGCGCGCAGTCGCGCGCCGCGCGGACCTCCGCCGCGGCCGCCACGCGGCGCCCGCCGTCGAGCCAGGCGCCCGGCTCGGCGATCCGGCGCCAGGCGCGGCGGTGCGCCTCGACCAGCGTCTCGCGGACGCGATAGGGGCCTTCATAGTCGATCCCGGACATGATTCCTCCCGGTAGCGGTCAACAGGGGACGGCGTGCGACGGCCGATTGTACCAGCAAGCCCGCGGCGGCCAACGGGCGCCAAACCGCTTGACCGCGCTCCCGCTCTGCGACATTTGAGGTTTCATCGGAGCCTCGGCGCTGCTGGATGGAGAAGAGCGCCATGGCCAAGGAGAAGGCGGAACCGGCCGGCTCGGCCGCGGCAACGGCCGGGGGCGAAGCGGCGCTGGAACCGTCCTTCCTGAACGCGCTGCCGCATTTCCTGCCCCTTGCGGTGTTTCCCCTCATCGTCAACGCGGCGATCCATGGCGGCTGGTGGATCGCCGCGCCATTCGTCTTCTTCATGCTCGCGGGCCCGCTCGACGACGCGCTCGGCGCGGAAGAGCGCAACATGGACCCGGTGAACACACCGGACAGCCGGTTATGGCTCTACCATCTGCCGGTCTGGCTGTGGGCCGCTCTCTGGCCGCCGACGCTGGTGTTCGGGCTCTGGCAGATCCTGGTCGCCGGCCATCTGTCGGCCTGGGAAATCGCCCTGATGGCGCTGGTGCTGGCGGGCGAGGCCCAGGCGGTGTTCATCGTCGGCCACGAGCTGATCCACCGGCGGTCGCTGTGGGAGCGCCGGGTGGGCGAGTTCCTGCTGGCGTCGGCCTCCTATCCGCAATACGCCACCGAGCACATCTATATCCATCACGCGCTGGTCGGCACGCCGATGGATCTCGGCTCCGCGCCCAAGGGCCAGAGCATCTGGAACTATTTCCCGCGCGAGGTGGCGAGCAACCTCACCGGCGCCTGGCGGGTCGAACGCGAGCGGCTGGCGCGCCGCGCACTCCCGATCTGGCACTCCACCAATCCGTTCTGGCGCTACGCGATCGAAACCGGCGCCTGGTATGCGCTGATCTACTGGATGGGCGGCATCTGGGCGATCCTCGTCTTCGCCGCTTTGTGCCTGGTCGTGGTCTTCTCGATGAAGCTCTCGAACTACATCCAGCATTACGGGCTGCGGCGCGTCCGCCTGCCCAGCGGCCGGTTCGAACGGACCCTGCCACGGCATTCCTGGAGCGCCAACTACAAGTTCAGCAACTGGATGTTCTACAACATGCAGCGCCACCCGGATCACCACACGGCGTCGAACCGGCGCTTCCCGGTGCTGCAGCATTGCGGCGAGGACGACTCCCCGCAACTGCCGGGCAGCTACGGCAAGCTGTTCTGGCTCGCCGTCTTCCCGAGCCGCTGGTTCCGGAAGATCGACCCGCTGGTCGATGAGTGGCGCGCCCGGTTCTATCCCGAGATCGAGGACTGGAGCGCCTATGACAGCCCGGCCTTCGCCGCGCGCCCCGATTCCTTCGAGGCCATCGACGAGATCTTCGGCATTGCGCCGCGGCTGGTCCGGTGGATCGACCGCGCGCCCGAACTGCTGGATACGCTCCAGGACCGGGAGTTCACCGATCTCGACCTGCCCAGGGGGTTCGGGCCCGACCCGGAGGCCGAGGCGATCGCCCGGCGCGGCCTCGCGCGGCTCTACTGGACGCATGAATACAGCGTCTCCGAGATGAGGCAGCAGATCGCCGACGTCCCGGTCGTCGGCCTCGACGACAGCATCGAGACGGTGCGGAACTGGTCCAACGGCAAGGCGTTCCAGGTCGGCGTGCACACATTGCGCGGCAACCTGTCACCGATCGAGGCGGGAACGGCGCTGTCGAACATCGCGGAAGCCTCGATCGCATCGGTGCTCGCCGCCGTCGCCGAGGACTTCGCCGAGCGCCGCGGCGCGCGCACAGACGGCGGGCTGGCGGCCGCCGTCCTCGGCGACCTCGCCAGCCGCGAGGCGGCCCCCGGCGCCGCGATCGACATGCTGTTCGTCCATGACGGCGGCGAGGCGGCATATTACGAGAGCCTCTGCCGCGAATTCGCCGACGCGCTGCGGGCGCTGTCCGAGGGGTGCCTGGTCTTCGCGCCGGGCCGGAGCGAGCGGCCCGTCCGCTCGCTCGCCCGGTTCGAGGAGCTCGGTCACGACGCCGGCGCTTCGGGCGAACTCCTCGCACTCACCCGGGCGCGCTGCATCTTCACCGCCGGCGATCCCACGGTCGGCGTCGGCTTCGACGCGACGCGCTGATCGCCGATCTCCGCAAGCCGTCCGCGGACGCCCCCGAGCCCGGCCTCGCCGCGATCGACGACATGAAGGGCGGCCTCGGCGACATCGAGCGCACCGCCCGGCTCCTGCAACTGACGCAAGGCGGGGACCCGGAGAGTCCCGCCGCGACGGTCTTCGAGAAAGCCGGCGCGGCCGGAACGATCCCTGAGGGCGCCGCCGAACGTCTGGCCGA
The DNA here is from genome assembly GCA_965205995.1 of Alphaproteobacteria bacterium. Lineage (GTDB taxonomy): Bacteria > Pseudomonadota > Alphaproteobacteria > MPNO01 > MPNO01 > MPNO01. The sequence continues at coordinate 4,227,353 of OZ242200.1, forward strand.
CGCCGCCCGGCTATGGCGCAACCTGCGGGGTGCGCTCGGCCTCGCGGCCGAAGAAGGCGCGGCGGTGGAGACCCGCACAAAGGTGGGCGCGTTCCTCGCACGCTCTTGCGGCTCGGACGATTCAGATGCGCTCACCGCCGCGATCCGCGAAGCGGCCACCCGCGCCGCCGCGGACATCGAGGCGCTGGAGGGGATCGGCGGGAACTAGGAGGAGAGCGTCTTTCCGTCGCGTTTCTTCCGTCCGTAACCCGCGCGACGCGCTCTCAGATGCTACAATGCCCCTCCCGAACCCTAGGGAGACCCCCGATGAGCGAGCCGATCACCCTTGAGGTGTTCACCGACTACGTCTGACCCTGGTGCTATCTCAGTACCGTGCGTATCGAGAAGCTCAGGCGGAAATTCGACATCGACGTGACGTGGGTGCATTTCCCGCTGCATCCCGAAACCCCGGACGAGGGGATGACGCTCGAATCCCTGTTCGCGGGGCGGGATTACGATATCGAAGCGTCCTACCAGAAGATGAAGGGGCTGATGGACGGCGAGGGGCTCGACTACGCCCCACGCACCCACACCTATAACAGCCGCCGCGCGCAGGAGCTCGGCGCCTGGGCGGACACGGTCGAGGGCGGCGAGGCGCTGCACGAGGCGTTCTACCGGGCCTATTTCGTCGACGGCAAGAATATCGGCGACGCCGATACCCTGCTCGGCATCGTCGCCGACGCCGGCTTGCCGGTCGAAGAGGCGCGGGACGTGCTGCGCGAGCGGCGGTTCCGGGACGCGGTCGACGGGGACTGGGAGCGCTCGCGCAAGCTCGGCGTCAGTGGGGTTCCCACCTTCGCCGCCGGCGGGTACGGCGTCGTCGGCGCACAGCCATACGAGACGCTGGAAAAATTCCTCACCGAGATCGGCGCCGGAGTGCGCGCGGGGAACGACGGATGACCGACGCCGATACCGAGTTCGGCAATATCGACTACACCCGGATCGACGTCGACAAGACGGCGAGCTATGCGAGCCTCGAAGGCCGGGTGGTCATCATCACCGGCGGCGGGCAGGGGATCGGGCGCGGCTACGCGCATTACTTCGCCGCCCAGGGCGCGATCCCGGTGATCGCCGAGCTCGACGGCGAAAACGCCAGCCGCGTGGCCGCCGAAATCGAGGCGGACCACGGCCCGGCGCTGGCGCTGCAAACCGACGTCGGCGACGAGGATTCGGTCGCGGCGATGGCGGCGAGGACGCTCGATGCGTTCGGGCGGATCGACATCCTGATCAACAACGCCGCCGTGTTCTCGCGCATCACCATGGCGCCGTTCTGGGAGCTCCCGGTCGAGGAGTGGAAGGCGGCGATGCATGTCAACATCACCGGTTCCATGCTGTGCGCCCGCGCGGTGGTGCCGGCGATGATGGGGGCGGGCTGGGGGCGCATCGTCAACATCTCGTCCGGCACCCACAAGAGGGGGCTACCCAACTATCTCCACTACATCACGTCGAAATCGGCGATGGTCGGGATGTCGCGGTCGATGGCGCGCGAGCTCGGCGGCTGGGGCATCACCGTCAACACCTTCTGGCCCGGGGTGATGCAGACCGAGATCGACCGCCCGTCGGTGCCCCGGCACATGTTCAAGAGCATGCACCAGGCGCAGGCGCTGCCGCGCCAGGGGACGATCCACGACCTCGCCAAGGCGATGCTGTTCATCTGCTCCGACGAGGCGAGTTATATCAGCGGTCAGAATCTCGTCGTCGATGGCGGGTCGACCTTCATCTGAACACGGCTTCATCGCCCGCAACGGGTTGTGGGGCGACGACCGGATCGAAGCCGCATCGGAGGTGCTGCGCCGGGTCGAGGCCGACGGAATCCGCCTGATCCGCCTCGCCTGGGTCGACACCCACGGCGCCGTCCGGGCCAAGGAAGTCACCCTGCCGGCGCTCCGCAGCGCGCTGGTCGACGGCTACAACATCAACGTCGCCACCGCGACCCTCGATGCATCGGGCGGGCGGGTCTTCGCCTCGTTCACCCGCGGCGGCGGGATGGGGCTCGACGAGATGACGGGCTCGCCCAATTTGGTGCTGGTCCCCGACCCCACCAGCTTCCGCGCGCTTCCATGGGCGCCCGGGGTGGGCTGGATGCTGGGCGATCCGTATTTCGGCGACGGCACGCCGTTCCATTTCGCCACGAGGCGGATCCTGGAACTCCAGCGCGCGCGGCTCGAAGCCCGCGGCTGGCGCATGCTGGTCGGTCTCGAGGTCGAATGGTATCTGCGGCGGATCGACGACGACCGCCTGTCCGACGCCGAAATCGCCCATCAGGGACGGCGCGGCCGCCCGCTCGCGACCAGCGCCGTCGAGCCCGGCTTCTCCTACCATTCCGAGACCAATCTCGACCTCATGCAGCCGGTCTTCGATGCCCTGTTCGAGGCCTTCGAAGGGCTCGGGCTCAAGCTGCGCTCGCTCGAAAACGAGTTCGGCCCGGGACAGGTCGAATGCACGTTCGAGGCCGACGATTCGGGGCGCGCAGCGGACGACATGGTCCTGTTCCGCACCGCCACAAGGCAGGTCTGCCGCCGCCTCGGCTATGCCGCCACGTTCATGTGCCGCCCCGCCTTCGAGGGACATTTCGCGAGCGGCTGGCATCTCCACCAGTCATTCGCCGATTTAGGCACGGGGGAGAATTTGTTCGTGCCGGCGGACGACGACAATGCGCTGTCGCCCCTGGGGCAGTCGGCGCTCGCCGGGCTGATCGAGCACGCCGCTGGCGCGAGCGCTTTCGCCGCGCCGACGGTGAACGGCTATCGCCGCTTCCGCGCCAACTCGCTCGCCCCGGACCGGGCCGGCTGGGGGATCGACCAGCGGGGCGCGATGATCCGCGTGCTCGGCGGCGCCGGCGATCCCGCGACCAGGCTGGAGAACCGCGCCGGCGAGCCCGCAGCCAACCCCTATCTCTATATCGCGTCGCAGATCGCGGCCGGGCTCGACGGCATCGACCGCGGCCTCGCGGCGCCGGCGGAGGATCACGATCCCTATAATGCCGAACGGGCGATGCTGCCGGCCGATCTGGACGCCGCGCTCGAGGCGCTCGACGCATCGACGCTGTTCCGCCGCGATTTCGGCGACCTCTTCGTCGAGTACTTCATCAGCCTCAAGCGCGCCGAGCTCGACCGGTTCCGGCAATACGGAATCGAGCAGGGCGGGCACCGCGAGATCAATCAGGTGACCGAATGGGAACAAAACGAGTATTTTGATTTCTTCTGAACGCGCTGCGGCGGGGGAGCGAAGGCGATGACCGAGCTGCGAGCGATCGATCGTGCGGCGTCCGGGCCGGCCTATGACTATGACGAGCTGGTGTTCGAGGACCGCGTCCACCGGCTCCTCTACACCGATCCCCGGATCTTCGACGAGGAGATGACCAAGATCTTCGGCGCGGTCTGGGTCTATCTCGGCCATGAGAGCCAGATCCCGGAGCCCAACGATTTCGTCACCGCCCGGCTGGGGCGCCGTCCGATCATCCTGGTGCGCGATTCCGGAGGCGTGCTGCGGGCGCTCTACAACCGCTGCACCCATCGCGGCTCGACCGTCTGCCGCGAGGCGCGCGGCTCGGCGAAGTCGTTCCAGTGCGGCTATCACGGCTGGACCTTCCTCAACAGCGGCAAGCTCAACGGCGTGCCCTGGCCCGACGGCTATGCGGACAATTTCGACGACGAGAAATTCAACCTCGCCCAGGTCCCCAGGGTCGAGAGCTATCGCGGCTTCGTCTTCGGCACGCTCAACCTCGATGCGCCGCCGCTCGCCGAGTATCTCGGCGGCGTCGCCGGCCCGCTCGACGAATGGCTCGACCGGCACCCCGGCGGCAAGGTGGTGCTGTGCGAGGCCAACAGGCTCAAGTTCAAGGGCAACTGGAAGCTGCTCTACGACAACTCGGCCGACGGCTACCACGTGGTGTTCTCGCACCGCTCGCTGCTGGCGATGGAGAACCGGCTCGACGCGGACGGCGACAAGGGGATGGCGTTCTACCGCACCAGCCCCGACAACGCGCCGATGTATGTCCGCTATTTCGGCAACGGGCACCATTTCAAGGACAAGCGCCCCAATGTCGAGGACCGGCCCGGCGCGCTGTGGGCGATCGAGGGACCGCATCCCGGGATGGAGCATTTCGAGGCCTCGCTCCGCCAGCGCCTCGGCGACAAGGCCGACCGCGCGCTCGATCTCGCCTCGTCCGAGCCGGTGAACATCAACGTCTTCCCCAACCTCCACATCCTCGGCAACCATATCCAGGTATCGACCCCGGTCGCCGTCGACGAGACCGACACCACCTGGTACGGCACCGCCGTGGTCGACGATGACGGGGTTCTCGAAGGCACGGTCGATGCCATCAACGCGCTGCGCATGCGGACCCAGGAATCCTTTCCCAATTTCGGCGAGATCGACGATCTCGCCAATTTCGAGCAGATCCAGGTCGGCTTCCAGGCCGAGGAGGACGAATGGGTCTACATGCATCGCGGGCTCGGCATCCCCGGCCGCTTCGAGATCGACGACGACGGCGTGATCACCGGCCCGCCGACGGACGAGGTGTTCATGCGCGAGCACATGAAGGCGTGGAAGCGCCTGATGATGGCCGCCCCCCGCATCGCGATCACCCGGGCGGTGTGAGCGCCCGCAGATGAGCGCGCCCGATCCGTCGACCAGCTCCTACTATGTCAGCGACGATTTCTATGCCGCTCTGGTCGAGGATTTTTCCGGCTGGCAGACCGCCGAGCGCGCGATCTCGGACGCTGCGCTGCGCGAGTCCTGCGCGCGCTTCCTGGCCGAGGAGGCGCGGCTCCTGGATCAGGACCGGCTCGACGAGTGGCTCGCCTTGTTCGCGCCGGAATGCGTCTACTGGGTGCCGGGGACGCGTGACGGCGATCCCCGCCGCGAGATCGCCATCGCCTTCGACGACCGCCGCCGGCTGGAGGACCGTATCTTCCGCCTCGGCACCGGCGAAGCCTGGTCGCAGCGGCCGGCATCGCGGACGACGCGCATGGTCTCCAATATCGAGCTGTTCTCGACCGCGGACCCCGGCATCGTGATGACGCGGTCCAACTTCCTCACCGTCGAGTTCCGCGCCGGCGACACCCGGATCTGGGCCGGCTGGGCGGGGCACCGCCTGCGCGACATGACCACCGATTGGCGGATCCTGGTCAAGCAGGTCAATCTGATCGACTACGACCAGAATCTCAGAAACCCGTCGATCGTCCTCTGAGGCTCAGCCTTCGGCCATGTGGGCGCAGCCGGTCGGCACGACATGCGCCGCGCGCAGATACTGCCTGCCGATCCACGGGATGCCCTGTTCGGCGGCGATCGACACCCGCTTGAGCGGGCGCGGCAGAAAGATCGTGTTGCCGTAGATCCGCGTCCAGCGCTGGGTGTGCTCGACAAGCGGGCGCTCGCGCCGCTCCCAGGCGCGGAAGGCGGTCTCGAGGTCCGGTGCTTCGTCGAGCGCGACCGCGAGGCCCATCGCGTTCATCATCGCGTGCCCCGCGCCCTGGGCGAGATAAGGCGGCATGGCGTGGGCGGCATCGCCCAGCACCGCGACCCGGCCCTTCCACCAGCGCTTGAGGCGGATTGTCTGGAACTGCGCCCAGCGCGCCTCCCGCCAGTCGGCATCGGCGGCGACGCGGGCGAGAATCCCGCCGAGGGAGGGAAACGATCCCGACCAGATTTGCGGATCGATCGGCGTCGCCTTGCCGGCCTCGTCATCGACCAGGGAGCCGAGAAGAACGTAGTACTCGGTGTCGTTGACCGGGCAGAAGAGCACCCGGCGGTTGTCCGACCAGGCTTCGATCATCACCGTGCCCGAGACCGCGTCCTCGGCGATTTCATCCGCCGTGCGCGGGATGGTGACCCGCACCCCGCCGTCGCGCTGCCAGATGCGGTGCTTGAGCAGGCCGAGCGGCGGCCGCAGCGCCGAGCCCGCCCCGTCGGCGAGCACGATCAGATCGGCCTCCACCCGGCCGCCGCCCTCGATGGCGAGGGTTCCGTCGGGAGAGACCGCCGTGACCTGGGAGCCGAGCCCGATCTCCGCCCCCGCCTCGGCGGCGCGGCGGGCGAGAAGGCGGACGATATGGCGCCGATCGATGCGGTAGGGGCTGCGCTCGGTCTTGCGGCTCAGAACGACATTACCGGCCCCGTCGAGCGAGTCGCGCCGGTCGATCAGCGCGCCGCCCGCGATCACCTCCTCGGCGATTCCGAGCGTTGCGAAGATCAGATTCATGTTGGGCTGAACCGCTATGCCATAGCCTTCGGCGTCGATCGCGCCCCGGCGTTCGTGCAGCCGCACCGACCAGCCGCGCCCGGCGAGCGCCGCCGCCGCGACGAGCCCGCCGAACCCGCCGCCGACGATCTCCGCGTGACCCGGCCGCAAGCCGCCCGCCTCTCTCCGAACCCCGAAATCGGGCCGCGCGGGACGGGGTGGCTAGCGCCCAGCCCCGACCGGCGAAGACCTAGGCGTCAGCCGCCTCGATGACATTGCCCTCGGCGTCCAGGCTGAGCCCGGTCTCCGCCGCCTCGTCGAGCACGCGCTGGGCCCAGGCGACCCGCCCGGCGTCTGTCCCGCCGAGGATCGCCATGAGATAGCCGTGCCCGTCGCCGACATTCCTGAAGCCGCGCATGACCTCGGTCGGCACCGAAACCACGTCCCACGGCTCCAATATGACCTCGTTCTCGCCGTCATCGCCCCAGAACACCGACCAGCGGCCCGACATCGAGATGAACACCTCGACCGTGGTGTGCGAATGGAGCGCCGCGCCCTTGCCGGGCTCGGCCCCGACATAGGTGATGTTGAAGCTGTCGACCGCCGTGATCGCCGGCGTGAGCGAGGCATCTTCGGTCACGCCGCCGCCGATCACGTTGAAGATGTCGCGTTCGTGGCCCGGGATCTTGGTGTCAAGGAAAGCCATCTTGCTGGGCCGGAGCCCGCTGAACTTCGCCGTCCGGTCGAGCATCTCCTCCATCGAGACCATGCGTGTCGCCATCTCATCCTCCCTGCGCAATCCGGTTGCCGTAACACTGCGCCGAAACGGACCGAATGCCAAGCGGCGAAGGGGGCTCACGCGGGCGTGGTTGCGATGCGGCGGTAGCTCATCGCCTCGGCGATATGCGGCCGGCCGACGGCGGCGGCGCCATCCAGGTCGGCGATGGTCCGCGCCACGCGCAGCACCCGGTGATAGCCGCGCGCCGTCAGCTTGAGCGCCTCGGCGGCCTGGATCAGCAGCCCCTTGCCGTCCGCGTCGGGCGAAGCGGCGGCTTCGAGCGCCTCCCCTTCGGCCTCGGCGTTGGTGCGGATGCCGGCATCCCGGTAGCGGGCGGACTGGACCGCGCGCGCCGCGCCGACGCGGGCCGCGATCTCGGCCGAGCCCTCGGCCGGCGGCGGCAGCGCGAGATCCGCGACATCGACCGCCGGCACGTCGATGTGAAGGTCGATGCGGTCGAAGAGCGGCCCCGAAATCCGCGCCTGATAGTCGGCCGCGCAGCGCGGCGCCCGGCTGCAGGCCTGGCCCGGGTCGTCGAGCCAGCCGCAGCGGCAGGGGTTCATCGCGGCGACGAGCTGGAACCGTGCCGGATAGCTGACATGGGTGTTGGCGCGCGCGATCACCGCCTGGCCGGACTCGACGGGCTGGCGCAGCGCCTCCAGCGCGGCGCGGTTGAACTCCGGCAACTCGTCGAGGAACAGGACGCCGTTATGCGCGAGCGAGACCTCGCCCGGCCGCGCCCGCCGCCCGCCGCCGATGATCGCCGCGGGGGATGCGGTGTGATGCGGGTTGCGGAACGGGCGGCTGCGCGACAGCTTGCCGTCGGCGAGCGCCCCCGCGACCGAATGGATCATCGAGACCTCCAGCGTCTCCGCGGGGTCGAGCGGCGGCAGGATGCCGGGAAGCCGCGACGCCAGCATGGACTTGCCGGCGCCGGGCGGGCCGATCATCAGCAAGTTGTGCCCGCCGGCCGCGGCGATCTCCAGCGCGCGCTTGGCGCTCTCCTGACCCTTGATGTCGCGCAAATCGGCGACCGGGGCGGTTTCCTCGGCGAGCCGCGGCTCCGGCGGGGTCAACACCTGGACGCCCTTGAAATGGTTGATCAGCTGGATCAGGCCTCGCGGCGCGAGCACGTCGAGGCCGCCGGCGAACGCCGCCTCCCCGCCGGAGACCGCCGGGCAGACAATGCCGCGGTCGGACCCCGCCGCCGCCATCGCCGCGAGCAGCACACCCGCTACCGGGCGGATCGAGCCGTCGAGCGCGAGCTCGCCGAGGGCCAAATAGCCGTCGACCGTATCCGACGGAAGCACCTCCATCGTTAGCAGCAGGCCGAGGGCGATGGGCAGGTCGAAATGGCTGCCCTCCTTGACCACGTCGGCCGGCGAGAGGTTGACGATGATGCGCCTCGGCGGCAGCGACAGCCCGATCGAGGCCAGCGCCCCGCGCACCCGCTCGCGCGACTCGCCAACCGCCTTGTCGGGCAGGCCGACGACCATGAAGGCGGGGAGCCCGCTCACCACCTGGACCTGCACCTCGATGTCGAGAACCTCGATACCGTGAAATGCGACGGTGCGGATACATGCAACCATGGCGATATCATAGCGTATTCGTCATCGCCGCATAATTGCAGAGGCCAGCCCCGGCTAACCCGTCCCGGCGCGTTCGAGCGCCTCGACGGCGGAGAGCCAATCGCGCTCGGCCGCCGCCTCCGCCCGTTTCGCGTCGGCCAGCTTCTTGCTCAACGCCGCGATATGGGCGGCATCGTCCTCCCGGGCCGCCGAGACGAGTGCCGCGTGGAGACAGCGCTGGGTTTCCTGGGCGCGCGCGATCCGTTTCTCCGCCGCGTCGACGGCATCCTTGAGGGGTTTCCGCCGGTCGCGGAAAGCCGCTGCCGCCTGCCGCGCGGCCTTGCGGCCGGGGGGCGGTCCGGCGTCGGCGTCCGTTCGCCGTGTATCGGCGTCGCCGAGGATTTCCGCCCGATAGTCGGCGAGATCGCCGTCGAAGGCCCGCACCGTGCCGCCTTGCACCAGCCACAATCGATCGGCCACGAGCTGGACCAGATGCATGTCGTGTGTGATCAGGACGACCGCGCCTGAATAGGTCTGGAGCGCATCGACCAGCGCGCGCCGGCTCTCGATATCGAGATGGTTGGTCGGTTCGTCGAGCACCAGCAATTGCGGCGCCCGGCTCGATATGAGCGCCAGGTTGAGCCGCGCCTTCTCGCCGCCCGAAAGGGCGGCAACCGGCACATCCGCCTTCTCTCCGCTGAACCCGAACCCGCCGAGCCGGGTGCGGACGCGTTGGGGCGCGGCGTCGGGCATCAGCCGCGCGAGGTGGCCAAACGCCGTGCCGTCGGGCTGCAGCGTGTCGATCTGATGTTGCGCAAAATAGCCGACCGCGAGGTTGCGCACCCGCGTCACGGTGCCCCGCTCCGGCGGCAGCAGATCCGCCAACAGCCTGGCGAAGGTCGACTTGCCATTGCCGTTCGCGCCGAGAAGCGCGACCCGTTCGTCCGGGTCGATCCGCAGGTTCAGGGCTCTCAGCACCGGACGGCCCGGCTCGTAACCGACGGCGACTTGGGCGAGGTTGATCAGCGGCGGGGCGAGCCCGGCCGGCTCGGGGAACGTCAGGTCGGCCGTCCGCTCATCGGCGGCGACCGGCAGGTCGGCGAGCCTGGCGAGGGCCTTGACCCGGCTTTGCGCCTGACGCGCCTTGCTCGCGTTGTAGCGGAAGCGGTCGACGAAGCCCTGGAGCTGGCGCCGCTGCGCATCGATGCGGGCCTGCTGCGCCTTTGTCGCGGCGACCCGCTCGGCATGAGCCTTGGCGAAGCGCGTGTAGTTGCCGGGATAGAGAGTGAGCCCCCCGCCCGCCATATGCAGGATGCCCTCCGGCACCGCATCGAGCAGGGTGCGGTCATGGCTCACCACCACGAGCGCCCCGGGATAGCGCTTGAGATGGGACTCCAGCCATGCCGCCGCTTCGAGATCGAGATGGTTCGTCGGCTCGTCGAGCAGCAGCAGGTCGGGCTCGACGAAGAGCCCGGCGGCGAGCGCGACCCGCATGCGCCAGCCGCCGGAGAGACTGGCGAGCGGCGCCTGTTGCATCGCCTCGTCGACGCCGAGCCCGGCGAGCAACCGCGCGGCGCGCGCCGGCGCCGCATGCGCGCCGATCTCCGCCAGCCGGGCCTCGATCTCGGCGCGGCGCGTCCCCTCGGCGCCCTCTGCCTCGGCGATCAGGGAAGCGCGTTCCAGATCGGCGGCAAGCACGGCGGCGCGCGGCGTCTCCGGGCCGCCCGGGACCTCCTGATCGACCAGCCTGATGGACCGGCCGCGGGCGCGATGCATCGCGCCCTCATCGGGATCGAGCCGGCCCGCGATGAGGCGAAGCAGGGTGGTCTTGCCGCAGCCATTGCGTCCGACCAGCCCGAACTTGCGGTTCGCGCCGACCTGCGCGGACACGCCTTCGAAGAGGAGATGCCCCTCAACCCGGTAGGCGATGTTCTCGAGGGTCAGCATAAGTGGGCGGATAACCGATGACGAGCCGAAGGGAAAAACCGGCTCCGTCATAGTCGCTGCGAAGTGGGGGGACAAGGGAATGGCCGGTCCGGCGGCGCCGATGGCGCCGGGGATTCGATATCGGCCGGCACGCCGCCCCTTCAATGGCTTATTTTTCCCGGGTATCGGAGTTTCGCGCGAGGTGACATTGCGGCCCCGAGCCGCGTCTCGCATATCCGGTTCGCGGACAGGGCAGGGCCTCGGATGGCACGGCGCCGATCGAAACAGCTTGGCGGCAGGGGCGGCGCGGCGGAGAAGCGGCGAAGCGGCGTCCGCACCCGCCCGGACCGCAAAGCCGGCGGCGAGGCGAATTCCGCCGCGCGCCGTTCGGCGCGCCGCGGCTGGGTGGCGCGGCTTGCCCGCTGGACGCTGGTGGCCGGTATCTGGGTCGGCGTCGCGGTCGCCGGCGCGGTTGCCTGGTACGCCTGGGACCTGCCCGATCTGTCGCGGCTGGAGACCCCGACGCGCCACCCGGCGGCGCTGCTCAGGACCGTCGACGGGGCGGCACTCGCGCGCTACGGACAGCTCTATGGCGGCGCGGTCCGCTTCGGCGAGCTGCCCTTCTATTTCGTCCAGGCGGTGAGCGCGATCGAGGACCGGCGCTTCTTCGAGCATCCGGGGATCGATGTCTGGGGTATTCTGCGGGCGGCGGCCGCCAATATCCGCGCCGGCAAGGTCCGGCAGGGCGGCAGCACGCTGACCCAGCAGCTCGCCAAGAACCTCTTCCTCTCGCCGGAGCGGACGGTCAGGCGCAAGATCCAGGAAGCGATCGCCGCGCTCTGGCTCGAGGCGCGGTTCTCCAAGCGCCAGATCTTCGAGATCTACATCAACCGGGTCTATTTCGGTTCCGGCGCCTATGGCGTCGCCGCCGCGGCGCGGCGCTATTTCGGCGGGACGGCGCGGGACCTCTCGCTGTTCGAGGCGGCAATCCTCGCGGGGCTTCTCAAGGCACCGTCGCGCTATTCTCCGGTGCGCGACGCGGACGCGGCGAAGGCTCGCGGACTCCAGGTGCTCCGGGCGATGGTCGATACCGGGGACCTGACCGAAGCCGAGGCCGCGGCGGCGCAGCGGACGCCGCTTCGCCTGCGCGAGGAGACCGGGCCGGGCGCGCGCTATTTCGCCGACTGGGCGCTGCAGCGCGCGCTCGGCCATGTCGGGCGCGGCCCGCAGGATATCGACATCCGCACCACACTCGATACCGGGCTGCAACGCATCGCCGAGCGCCACGCCGAGGCCCTGCTGGCGAGCGAGGGAACGGCCGGGCGGGTCTCCCAGGTCGCGGTGGTGGCGATGTCGACCAAGGGCGCGATCCGCGCGATGGTGGGCGGGCGCGTCTATTCCGCGAGCCAGTTCAACCGCGCCACCCAGGCGTGGCGGCAGCCGGGCTCGGCGTTCAAGCTGTTCGTCTACCTCGCCGGGCTGGAAGCCGGGCTGGCGCCGGACGACGTCTTCGTCGACAAGCCGGTCGCCGTCGCCGGATGGCGCCCGCGCAACTATGACGGCCGCCACCACGGCGCGATGCCGCTGGTGCGCGCCTTCGCCCGGTCGATCAACACCGTCGCGGTCCAGGTCAGCGAGCGCGCCGGGCGCCGCCGGGTGATCGATGCGGCGCGGCGCCTCGGCATCACCACGCCGATCGCGCCGCATCCCTCGCTCGCGCTCGGCACCAGCGAGGTGACGCTGATCGAGCTCACCGCGGCCTATGCCGCCGTCGCCAATGGCGGAATCGCGGTCTGGCCCTATGGCGTCACCGCAATCGACGCCGTGGGCGGGGAGCGCCTCTACCGGCGCAGCGGCGCGCCGGCGTCCCGGGTGATCGCCAAGAAACGGGCGCGCGCCCTCAGGCGCATGCTGCGGCAGGTCGTGCGCAGCGGCACCGGGCGGGCGGCGCGGCTCGGCGGGTCGGAGGGCGGCAAGACCGGGACCAGCCAGAGCTTCCGCGATGCGTGGTTCGTCGGGTTCGCCGGCGATCTCGTGGCCGGCGTCTGGGTCGGCAATGACGACGAACGGCCGATGGCCAAGGTCACCGGCGGCGCCCTGCCGGCGCGCATCTGGCGGGCGCTGATGCGCGACGCCGAAGCGGCCCGCGCGGCCCGCCGCAGGAAATGACCCGGAGCGACGGTTGCCGCGCGCCGCCCGCTTCCCATTGCGGCGCGCGCACCCCATTTTATCGGTTGAACCAGAGGACCCGACGGCCGAGCCGTCCGGGATAAAGCCATGGTACCGGCGCAGGTTACGCTCGATGACAAATACGCGCTCGAATCGGGCCGGGTCTATCTGACCGGCACCCAGGCGCTGGTCCGCCTGCCGCTGATGCAGCGCAGGCGCGATCTGGCGGCGGGCCGCAACACGGCCGGGTTCATCTCGGGCTATCGCGGATCCCCGCTCGCCGGCTACGACACTGCGCTGTGGCGCGCCAAGAGCTTCCTCGAAGAAAACCGCATCCATTTCGAGCCCGGACTCAACGAGGATTTGGCGGCGACCTCGGTCTGGGGCTCGCAGCAGGTGAACCTGTTCCAGGGCGGGCGCTATGACGGCGTGTTCGCGATCTGGTACGGCAAGGGGCCGGGGCTCGACCGGTCGATGGACGCGATGCGCCACGCGAGCGCCGCCGGCACCTCGCTGCATGGCGGGGTGCTGGCGCTGGTCGGCGACGACCACGGCGCGGCCTCCTCGACCCTGCCGACCCAGTCCGAGCACAACTTCGCGGCCCTGATGATGCCCGTCCTGCACCCGGCCTCGGTGCAGGAATATCTCGATTTCGGGCTGATCGGCTGGGCGATGTCGCGCCATTGCGGCATCTGGGTCGGCTTCAAGTGCCTGACCGAGACGGTCGAGAGCTCGGCCAGCGTGAGCGTGGACCCCGGCCGCGTGGCGATCGCGGTCCCCGACGACGAGCCGCCCGGCGATACCGCGATCCGGCTGGGCGAGGACCGGCTCCAGATCGAGGCGAAGCTGCAGGAGGACAAGGTCTATGCCGCGCTGCGCTTCGCGCGGGCGAACCGGATCGACCGGCTGGTCTGGGACAGCCCGAGGCCGCGCTTCGGCATCCTTACCGCCGGAAAATCCTATCTCGACGTGCGCCAGGCCTTCGACGATCTCGGCATCGGCGAGGCCAAGGCGGCGGAGCTCGGGATCAGGGTCTACAAGCCGGGCATGGTCTGGCCGCTGGAGCGCTCGGGCGCGCGCGACTTCGCCGACGGGCTGGAGGAGATCCTGGTCGTCGAGGAAAAGCGCGCGGTGATGGAAAACCAGCTCCGCGCCGAGCTCTACAACTGGAAGGAAAGCGCCCGGCCGCGGATCGTCGGCAAGTTCGACGAGGAGGGGAACTGGCTGCTGCCGGCCGCCGGCGAGCTCACCCCGGCCATGGTCGCCAGGGCGATCGCCGGGCGCATCGGGCGCTACCACACGAGCGTCCGGATCGCCGACCGGCTGGACGAGATCGAGGCCAAGGAGCGCGCGCTTTCCGGCTACACGCCCGAGCTCCAGCGCAGCCCCTATTTCTGCTCCGGCTGCCCGCACAACACATCGACCAAGGTGCCCGAGGGCAGCCGGGCCGAGGCCGGCATCGGCTGCCACTGGATGGCGCTGCTGATGGACCGGTCCGCCGCGACCTATTCCCATATGGGGGGCGAGGGGGCGAACTGGATCGGCCAGGCGCCGTTCACCGACCAGAACCACGTCTTCGTCAATCTGGGGGACGGCACCTACCATCATTCCGGCATCCTCGCGATCCGCGCCGCGGTGCTTGCCGGGGTCAACGTCACCTACAAGGTGCTCTACAACGACGCCGTCGCGATGACCGGCGGCCAGCCCCAGCCCGTCACGCCGCAGCAGATCGCGGCCCAGGTGCTGGCGGAAGGCGTCGCCCGGGTGGACGTGGTCGCCGACCACCCCGGCAAGTACACCGGGCGCGCGCCGTTCCCGGGCAGGCTCAAGATCCATCACCGCGACGAGCTCGACCGCGTCCAGCGCGCGCTGCGCGGGACCGAAGGCGTCACCGTGCTGATCTACGACCAGACCTGCGCGGCCGAACTGCGCCGCCGCCGCAAGCGCGGCACGGCGCCCGACCCGGATGTCCGCGTCTTCATCAACGAGGCGGTGTGCGAGGGGTGCGGCGACTGCTCGGCCAAGTCGAACTGCGTCTCGATCGAGCCGCTGGAGACCAGATACGGGCGCAAGCGGCGGATCAACCAATCCTCCTGCAACAAGGATCTGTCCTGCGTCAACGGCTTCTGCCCGAGCTTCGTCACGCTGACCGGCGCCCGGATCCGGCGGGCGCGCGCCGGCGGAGACGCGCTGCCCGCCCTCCTCGCCGGCCTGCCCGAGCCCGACCGGCCGGAGCTCGATGAGCCCTACGACATCCTGGTGACCGGCATCGGCGGCACCGGCGTGGTGACCATCGGCGCGATCCTCGGCATGGCCGCCCATTTGGAGGACAAGGGCGTCACCGTCCTCGACCAGTCGGGGCTCGCCCAGAAAAACGGGGCGGTGGTGAGCCATGTCCGCATCGCCGCCGCGCCGGAAGAGCTGCACGCGGTGCGCATCGCGGCGGGAAAGGCGCGGCTGCTGCTGGCCTGCGACGCGGTGACCGCCGGCGGCGCGGACGCGCTGGCCAAGCTGGGAGGCGGGCGGACCAGGGCGGTGGTCAACCGGGACGTGGCGCCGACATCGGCGTTCACCCTCGACGGGGACGCGCCCTTCGACAGGGACTCGCTGTTCGCCGCGATCCAGGACGCGGCGGGCCACAACCTGACCGAACTCGTCGACGCGACCCGGATTGCCACCGCGCTCCTGGGCGATGCCATCGCGACCAACTTGTTCATGGTCGGCTATGCCGTCCAGCGCGGGCTGGTCCCGGTCTCGGTCGCGACGCTCGAACGCGCGATCGAGCTCAACGGCGTCGCCGTGGAGGCCAACAAGGAGGCGCTCGGCTGGGGCCGCGTCCAGGCCGCCCGGCCGGAAGCGGTGTCCGAGGCGCTGGAGCGCGCCGGGATGGCGCCCGAGCCCGAGCGGCGGCCCGAGACCCTGGAAGAGATCGTCGAGGACCGCGCGGCGCTGCTCACCGCCTGGCAGGACGCGGCTTACGCCGGACGCTACAGGGAACTCGTCGCGCGCGCCGAGGCGGCGGATCGCGCGCGCGGCGACCCGTCGCTCGACTTCGCCCGCGCGGTCGCGCGCTGCGCCGCCAGGCTGATGGCCTACAAGGACGAGTACGAGGTCGCCCGGCTCTACACCGACCCGGCCTTCATGGCACGGCTGAAGGCGCAGTTCGAGGGCGATTTCAGGCTGTCCTTCCACCTCGCTCTGCCGCTCTTGCGCCGCCCCGACCCGACCACCGGGGAGCCGCGCAAACGCAGCTTCGGGCCCTGGACGATGGCCGCCTTCCGCGTGCTCGCGCGGATGAAACGCCTGCGCGGCGGGAGGTTCGACATCTTCGCCCGCAGCCCGGACCGGCGCCTCGAACGCGGTCTGGTCGGGTGGTATTTCGCGCTCGTCGAAGACCTTGCCGAGGGGCTCACCGAGGAAAACTACGAAACCGCGATCGCGCTCGCCGGCCTGCCCGGGAAGATCCGCGGCTACGGGCCGGTCAAGGCGCGGAGCGTCGCCGAGGCGAAGCGGAGGGAAGCCGAGCTGAGGGAATCCTGGCCGAACCCGCCGGCGCGGCAGACGAGCCCAAGGGAGGCGGAGCTCATTCCGGCCAGGTGACGATGCGGTCCTCGGGATCGTCGCCCCGGCGTTCCGGCACGACCCGGCCGCGCACCGAGATGCCGGCCTGGTGCACGGTTTCCGGATCGCCCGAGACCAGCGGGTGCCACCAGGCGAGGTCGCGCCCCTCGGCGACCAGCCGGTAGGCGCAGGTCGACGGCAGCCAGCGCAGCTTCCGCACCTGCTCCGGCGTGAGGTCGACGCAATCCGGCACCAGAAGCGTCCGCTGGCGGTAGCGCGTGCAGCGGCAGGTTCCGAGGTCGAGCAGGCGGCAGGCGATGTCGGTGTAGTCGATCTCGCCGGTATCGCTGTCCTCGAGCTTGATCAGGCAGCAGCGCGCACAGCCGTCGCACAGCCCCTCCCATTCGTCGCGCGTCATCTCCTCGAGCGGCTTGGTCCGCCAATAGGGCGCTTCGTCCATGGCCGGGCTCAGGACACCAGCTCGCGCAGCCGCTTCGCCATCGTGTCGGGCGCGGTGCCGTGGCTGAAATGGGTGAGGTAGAGCCCGTCGGGATCCATCAGATAGATCACCGATGAGTGGTCCATCAGGTAGTTCTCGCCGGCCTTGGGGTCGTCGACCTTGGCGTAGTAGACCCGGTAGGCCCGCGCCGCCTTGCTCACCTGGGCGGAATTGCCGGAAAGCCCGATCAGCCGCGGGTGGAAATTGCCGATATAGTCCTTCAGCACGCCGGGCGTGTCGCGGTCGGGATCGATGGTGATGAAAACCGGCTGCACGAGCGCGGCGTCGGGGCCGAGCTCGTCGAGCGCGATCAGCATGTCGGCGAGCGCGGTCGGGCAGACATCGGGGCAGAAGGTGTAGCCGAAATAGATCAGCGCATGGCGCCCCTTGAGGTCGGCCTCGGTGCGCTCCGCCCCGGTGTGGTCGACCAGGGTGAACGGCCCGCCGATCTTGGCGAGCCCGCCGCCGTCCTCGCGCCAGACATAGACGGCGAGGATCGCCGCCACCGCGATCGTCATGAACACGGTGGCGAGGATGATGGTGACCTTGCGATCGGACATTGGCGCTCGCTGCAGGTAGGGTCTTGCCGGTTGAATTTAGGATGCGCGGGCCGGATTGGCTACGGGGGCGTTGCGGTCAGGCAGCGACCCCGAAACCAGAGGCCGAGCGCGCTGTGTGATCCGAGGCGCACCAAGTCGAGATGGTCCGCGTCAGGCTTGCGGTAGATCGACACAAGATCGGGCCGGACGTGACAGTCGCGGTGATCGTTCCACTGACCGGCCAATCGATGATCCTGGTGACGCCAAGGCAGCTCGCGGTCCGCCTAATCGTCCTCATTCAGCTCGGCCATCAGATCGTCAACGGACCCGACGGTCGCCAGCTCGCCGCGCCGCGCCGCCTTGATGGCTTCGATGGTTTCACGGTTGGGAACCAGCGGCTCGAAGGGCAGGCGCTGCTCGGCGGCGATCCGTCGCATCATCAGGCGAAAGGCGTCCGACGCGGTGAGGCCGATTGCGGCCAGCACGGCGTTCGCCTCATCCTTGGTTTCCCGGTCTATACGGGCGCGGACAACCGTATCCATGCGAGCGATCTCCTTTGAGCTACAATGTGGCTCATCCACGGCCGGAGTCAACCTGGACCTTGACCCGATTGCCGATCAAAACGCCCGGTGGATCAACGCCTCCCCGGCCAGGAACCGCTTGAGGTTTTCCAGCCAGATCTCGCCGACGCGCATTATGTAGAGCGGCGTCACGCAGGCGGCGTGGGGGGAGATGAACAGGTTCGGGATGTCCCAGAGGTCGCTGTCGGCGGGCCAGGGCTCGAGCGGCAGCACGTCGACGAAGGCCCGGGCGATGTCTCCGGACGCGAGCGCGTCCCTGAGTGCCACGACATCGACCAGCGCGCCGCGCCCGACATTGACCAGCGTGGCCGTGGGCTTCATGCGGGCGAAGGCGTCGCGGCCGATCAGCCCCAGTGTCTCGTCCGTATTGGGGATCGCGAGAACCACGAAATCCGCCTCCGGCAGGAAATCGGCGAGATCGTCGAGCGTCCCCTGGCGCTCCACCCCCGGCACCGCCTCGGGCGAGCGGCGGATGCCGTGCACCGTCATGCCGAACGCGTTCGCGTAAACCGCGACACGGCTGCCGATGGCGCCGAGCCCGACGATCAGGATGGTCGCCGCGCTCAGCGCGGTCTGGTCGAGCTGGCGCCATTGATGGGCGCGCTGGAGGTCGCGGAACTCGCCCAGCCGCTTGGCGCCCCACATCACCCCGGCGAAGGCGAACTCCGCGACCTCGGGCGCGTTGGCGCCGGGGCTGTGGGTGACGGCCACCCCCTTGGCCCGCATGTCGTCATAGAACCGCCCGTCGATCCCGGCATCCTCGGTATGGGCCCAGCGGGGCGGCGCGATGGCCATGACGGTGTCGACGAAGGCGTCGGTATACGCATCGCCTGCATAGATCACCGCGTCCGCGCCCTCCGGCGGCACGCTCCAGGCGCCCGAGCGGTCGGTAAGCGCCCATTCGATGTCGGGGCAGATCTCCGCGGCCGGCTCCGCCACATGGTCGTGGAAGTCGCGCGCTGCCGCGATTTTCATGCTCTCCTCTCCGCTTCGCGCGGCGCAAACCGCGCCACCGTGTGTCCGGCTCGGACTATACCGGTGACGGATGTCGATTGCGCGGCCGCGCGTGGTGGGATATTGTAACTACATTGGTCACAAACCGGATTGCACATGCAACAGGTCCAGCTACGCGAGGCCAAGGCCAGACTGTCCGCCCTGGTCGATGGGGCGGCACGAGGAGAGGCGGCGGTCATCACCCGCCACGGCAAGCCGCGGGCCGTGATTCTCGGGATCGACGAATGGAACCGCCTGCGCAAGGTTCCGTCCTTTGGCCGTCTGCTGCTCGCCTCGGAGCTGGAAGACGGCGATTTGCCGCCGCGGGACACCGCCCCACCGCGGGACGCCGCGCTTTAGGGACCGTGTATCTGGTCGACACGGACGTTCTCTCGACCGGAGCGCCCGGTCGGCGGGAACCTCCCGCGGCGCTGGTCGGCTGGATGGATGCGCGCTCGGACGCGTTGTACCTCTCCACGATCACCGTGGCCGAGATCCGCCACGGCATCGTCAGGCTGGAACGGACCGGCGCCGCCGACCGGGCCGCTCGTATCGGCGATTGGCTCGAACTCGTTCTCCATCTCTATGGCGACCGGGTAATCCCCTTCGACATCGCCGCGGCAAACGTCGCGGGATCGCTGATGGACAAGGCGCGGGCGACAGGCCATTCGCCCGGCTTCGCCGACCTCGCCATCGCGGCGACGGCGAGCAGCCGGAATTTCACCGTCCTCACGCGCAACCTGCGCCATTTCGCACCGCTCGATATCCGGGCGATAAATCCGTTCGAAACCCTGCCCGCCTGACCGTGGGCCCGCGAGCCATCGGGCTCATCGGCGGTGCGCCGCACCGGCCGCGGAGATCACCGCGGCCAACCTCTCGGGCGACACCGTCCAAGTGCCGGAGCGGCCGATCGGCGCCCATTCGATGTCCGGACAGATCGACTCCGCTCCAGCCCCCACCTCGTCGTGGAAGTCATGCGGCGCCCCGATTTTCATGGTGTGGATTGCATCGCTTCGGGTCGTGTGCCGGATCACCGAATAGGGCTGGTTTTATTCGGTGACGAACCCAGCCCTTCCCACATCCCGCTGCTACCCAGAGTTCGCCTAGGCTACAGCGAGGATCAAATGACATCTCCCGACCGCAACGCCTCAAACGTGCTTTCCGTCAAGCGATAGCGGTACGCCTGAGTTTCCGGGTCCGACTCCGTCTCAAATAGCGAAGCACCGTCCACGTAACCCTTTGTTTGTACGGTACGCCTGCCGAACGCTCCCATGAGACCGGCCAACTGCTGCGGTGTGTAACCGGTTGCGGCACAAAGCTCGTCTCTCGACACCCATTGGGGAAAAGCGTCTACGAGCTTTTCAAACACGATTTTTGGCCGCCTATGCAGGGGCCGTCGGGTCAGCACCCGGCGCGCAAACTCGACAGCCGCAACCTCTTCCAGCGTTTCGGAAGCCAACGAGTCAGTAGAGCCGTCTGTGTCCGGGGTCGCCGAATCTTCGAACGTCCCATCCGGTGTCGGATTTGTCCCACCTTGCTGAAGGACACGCGCCACTTTGGCGATATCGTCAGCCGTACCTTCATATATCGTCATCTTCATATTAATTTTCCTTCCGGTTATCGTAAGAATGTCTCACCTTCTTTCTAAGCGATAATGAAGTCCTGTAAAGGGATAGTCAAGCGTCTTAATATAATCTTGAGAACCCTTATGATAGAGCTCTAGCTGAGGCGCACTCCATTTGCATCCCCCTACCTCTCCACCCCCGCCAGCCCCTCCAGCACCGCGCACACGCTCCCCGCGTCCTCCTTCGCGCGGCCCTGGGCGAAGGCGGCGTTGTAGATCGGGCCCGAGGCGGCGAGGAGGGGGGCGGCGCAGCCTATTTCGGCGGCGAATTTGCCGATGATTTCGAGGTCCTTGCGGAACATGTCGATCGTCGCCGAGGCTTGCGCATAGTCGTTGGCGACCATCTGCGGGCCGCGCACCTCGAAGATGCGCGAGGTGGCGGCGCTGTTGGAGATCACCTCGAAGACGGTCTCCGGCGCGAGCCCGGCCTTGATGCCGAGCGCGAAGGCCTCGCCGGCGGCGACGTTGTGGATCGCGACCAGGAGGTTGGCGACGAACTTCATCCGGCTGCCATTGCCGAATTCGCCGAGGTCGTAATGCGCCCGCGAAAACCCCTCGAACACGTCCGAGAGCCCGGCGATGGCCGCTGAGTCGCCGCTGGCATAGACCACGAGGTCCTTGGTCACCGCCTGCGCGCCGGTGCCGCTCAACGGCACGTCGAGCAGGATCTTGCCGGTTTCCGCGAGGACGTCCCGCCCCGCCTCCTTGACCGCGATGGGCAGCGTCGATGTGTCGAAGGCGACGAGACCCGGCCGGTCGGCCGCGCCGATGCCGTCCGCCCCGCCGATCGCCGCCTCGAAGGCGGCAATGCTGGGGAGCGAGGTCAGCACGCAATCCGCGGCTTGCGCCACCGCGCGCGGGCTCCCGGCGACGCTGCCGCCCATCGCCGCCAGCGCGTCGGCGCGCGCCGGGTCGACATCGCGCCCGACGACCTTGAATCCCGCCGCGATCAGGTTTCTCGCCATCGCCGAGCCCATCGTGCCGACACCCACGATTCCGACCGTCTTCGCCATCGCCCCTCTCCCGCGCCGTCCGGCGCCCTGTGCTATACAAACCGCTGCGCAACATAGCGGCTCGGGGGCGCCGGGACATGGCAAATCAGGGGGTGGGCGCGTCCATCGCCCGCAAGGAGGACGACCGGCTGATGCGCGGCCGCGGCCGCTATGTCGGCGATTTCGGCCTCGCCGGCCAGTTCGAGGCCGCCTTCGTCCGCAGCCCCGTCGCGCATGCGCTCATCACCGGCATCGACATCCCGGACGACATCCGGTCGCGGGTCTTCACCCACGCCGACATGGCGGGCGTCAAGCCGATCCGCGCGGTCTCCGCTTTGCCCGGGTTCAAGCCCTCCTCGCAGCCCGCGCTCGCCTTCGAAAAGGTGCGCCAGGTGGGCGAGACGATCGCGATCTGCGTCGCCCCCAGCCGCGCCGAGGCCGAGGACATGGCCGACCGCGTGGCGGTCGATTTCGAGATTCTGCCGGCGGTCTCCGACATGCTGGCGGCGCGCGATGCGGACGCGCCGCTGGTCCACGAGGCGTGGGGCGACAACGTGTTCCTGGAGACCGGTGTCGAGGACGACATCGAATCCGTCGCCGCCCGCGCCGCGGTCAAGATCACCCGCGAGTTCCGCACCGCGCGCCAGTGCATGGCGCCGATCGAGGGCAAGGGCGTGCTCGCCGAATGGGACGGCAGGCTGCGCCAGCTCACCGTGATCTCGGCCGCCCAGCTTCCGCATATCGTCCGCACCGGGATCGCCGAATGCCTCGGCCTCGACCATGCGAGCGTCCGGGTGATCGCGCCCGATGTCGGCGGCGGGTTCGGCTACAAGGGGATCCTGGCGCCGGAGGAGGTCTGCATCGCCTGGCTGGCCAGGCATCTGGAGCGTCCGGTGCGCTGGCTCGAGGACCGGCGCGAGCATTTGACCGCCAACGCCAATTGCCGCGAGCACCACTACATCGTCACCGGCTATGCCGACGCCGAAGGCAGGCTGCTGGCGCTCGACGCCGAGGCCACGGTCGATGCCGGCGCCTATTCGGCCTACCCGTTCTCCGCCTGCCTCGAAGCGGCCCAGATCGCCTCGATCCTGCCCGGGCCCTATTTGATGGACGCCTTCCGCTGCAAGACCTGGTCGGTCGCCTCGAACAAGCCGCCGATCCTCCCCTTCCGCGGGGTGGCGCGCCCCGGCGTCTGCTTCGCGCTGGAGCTGGTGATCGACGCGATCGCCCGCGAAGTCGGGCGCGAGCCGCACGAGGTCCGGCTCGACAATGTCGTCCGGCCCGAGCAGATGCCGTTCGACAACATCACCGCCAAGCATTACGACAGCGGCGACTATCCCGAATGCATCCGCCGCGCGGCGGCCGCTATCGACGTGGCGGGCGTGCGCGCGCGCCAGCGAAGCGGCGAGGCGGACGGGCGGCGCATCGGGCTCGGCTTCTCGATCTTCTGCGAGCAGGCCGGGCACGGCACCTCGGTTTATGCGGGCTGGGGGATCCCGATGATCCCGGGCTTCGAGCAGGCGGCGGCGCGGCTCACCCCGGACGGCGCGCTGGAGCTCCGCGTCGGCGTCCACAGCCACGGCCAGGGGCTGGAGACCACCCTTGCCCAGGTCGCCAACGAGGTACTCGGCATCGACACCGACCAGGTCCGCGTGGTGCTGGGCGATACCGCCTACACGCCTTACTCGACCGGGACATGGGGCTCGCGCTGCATGATCATGGCGGGCGGCGCGACGGCGGAAGCCTGCAAGCTGCTGGCCGTGCGCATCAGGCAGATCGGCGCCGGGCTGCTGCAGGTCGACCCGTCCTCGGTGCGGCTGGAAGACGGGCTGGTGGTCAGCGCTTCCGGCAGCGTCACCCTGGAGGAGGTCGGCCGCACCTGGTATCTGCGCCCGCAGGACCTCACCGACGATGCCGACCGGCAGGGGCTGGAGGTCACCGGCGGCTACAAGCCCGACCGCGATTCCGGCACCTTCAGCTATGCCTGCCATGCCGCGGTCGTCGCCGTCGACACCGCGACCGGCGAGGTCGAGATCCTCGATTACGCGGTGGTCGAGGACGGCGGCGTGCTGGTCAACCCGATGATCGTCGACGGCCAGGTCCATGGCGGCACCGGGCAGGGCATCGGCACCGCGCTCTACGAGGAGATGCCCTACGCGGACGACGGCCAGCCGCTGGCGCCGACGCTCGCCGACTATCTGCTGCCGGGGCCGACCGAGATCCCGTCGATCCGCGTCGACCATATGGAGACCCCCTCGCCCTACACCACCTTCGGGCAGAAGGGCATCGGCGAGGGCGGGGCGATCGGCCCGCCGGCGGCGATCGCCAACGCGATCAACGACGCGCTCGCCCCGCTCGGGGTCGAAATCTCCGAATGCCCTGTCACGCCGCGCCGGCTGCTCGCGGCGATCGCCGCGGCGGGGAACGGCGACCGTTGACCGCTCTGCCCTGTGCGGGCGCGGCGGGGTTCGTCCTGCCGGCGCCGGGGGATGCGCTCGATCTCACGATGGACGATGGCGCGCCGATCCGCGTCGTCCGCCACGGCAACCCGTCCGGCCCGCGCGTGGTGCTGAGCCACGGCAACGGCTTCGCGAGCGACGCCTATTTCCCGTTCTGGCGGCTGCTGCTGGCAGATTTCGACCTCGCCTTGTTCGATTTCCGCAACCATGGGCGCAACCCGTTCCACGCGGCGGAGCCGCACGACTATCCCCGGTTTGCGCGCGACAGCGCGGCGGTCCACCGCGCCATTCTGGAGGCGTGGGGGAAGAAGACCACAATCGGGGTCTTTCACTCGATGGCCGGGACCACCGCGCTTCTCGACATCACGGGGGGCGTCTGGCATTGGGACGCGCTGGTGCTGTTCGACCCGCCGGTGGCCCCGCCCGAAGGCAACCCGCTGCGGGAGGCGCTGGACCGGGAGGGCAGGGCGCTGTTGAAAGCGGCCATGACCCGAAAGAGCCGGTTCGCCGACCCCGACGAGCTGGCGGAAGTCTTCCGCACCCTCTACCCGTTCCGGCGCCTGCGCAAAGGCGTGGCCGAGCTCACCGCGCGCGTGACGCTGCGCCACGATCCCGATGGTGGCTGGGTCCTGTGCTGCCCCGGCGCGGTCGAGGCCCAGATCTATATCCAGTGCATGGCGCTGCCGATCTGGCGGCAGGCGGGGCCGCCGGCGCGTCCGCTCCTGCTGGTGGGCGCGGACCCGGAATCGGGCGGGGCGCCGGCGACGGCGCGCTGCGGCGAGGCGTTCTGCCGGGAATTCGGCATCCGTCACGCCTTCGTCCCCGACACCGGCCACCTCATGCAGCTCGAAGAGCCGGAAAGCTGCTTCGCCCTGGTCGAGGACTTTCTGGCCGACAATGGGATCGCCGCATGACCGCACCGCCGGATATTTTCGAAATCCCCGAACCGGGTGAAGCGTTCGACGCCGAGATGGCCGACGGCGCCGTCATCCGCGTGCGCCGCCACGGCAACCCCTCCGGCCCCAGGCTGGTGATGGCGCATGGCAACGGCTTCGCCATCGACGCCTATTACCCGTTCTGGCGGTTGCTCGCCGGGCGCTACGACCTCGCGGTCTACGACCAGCGCAACCACGGCCGCAACCCGCGCCACGATGTCGAGCGCCACGACGTTCCCGCCTTCGTCGCCGACATGGACCGGCTGATCGACCTCATCCCCGCGCATTTCGGCGCCAGGCCGACGGCCGGCGTGTTCCATTCGATCTCGGCGGTGACGGCGATCCGGCATGCGCTCGATTACGGCTGGCGCTGGGATGCGCTGGCGCTGTTCGACCCGCCGCTGATCCCGAGCCCGGGCCACCGGGCGCATGAGGTCGCAAGGAGTTTCGAGCTCGGCCTCGCCGACTGGGCGGCATCCCGGCCCGACCGCTTCCCCGGCCCGATGGACCTCGCCGCCCGCTTCGCGCGGTCCAAGAGCCTCGCGCGCTGGGTCGAGGGCGGGCATGCGCTGATGGCGCGCTCGATCACCCGGGAAGACCCCGATTCCGGCGACTATGTGCTCAGCTGCCCGCGCGAGGGCGAATCGCGGGTCTACCGCACCAATGCCGGGCTCGACCTCTGCCCGCGCCTGGGCGAGCTTTCCGGGCCGCTCGCCTTCATCTCGTCGGACCCCGATGCCCCCGGCGCGCTGGCGCCCGGCAAGGTCGGGCGCGCCATGAACGAAGACCACGGCATCGAATGGACGCCGATCGGCAACACCAGCCACCTGCTGCAGATCGAGCGCCCCGACGCCTGCCACGCGGCGCTGGAGGCGTTCCTCGCGAGGCAGAGACTGGGCTGACGCTCATCCGGGTGGGTCGGAACCGGATATGCTGCGACAGCGTCCCGGCCGCGGGCGTCCCGGCATTGTTTGGAACCGTTCTTGCAGGATCGTCCGCCAAGACGTTGGCGCCCAAGCGAGATCCGGCAGAAATCCCGCGCCCCGAAAGTGCCTGTCGAAGGGTCGTCCCGTCCCCGGGGGACGCAAAAATAGTACCGTTTCGGGACAATGTTTCACGTGAAACATAGGTCAACAATGCTGACTTATGTTTCACGTGAAACATTAGGCGCGGTTCCCGCCGTCGGGCGTCAGTGGCCCTCGACCCGCATCTCCTCGGGCAGGACGCGCCCGTTCTCGACGATCGTCTGGTTGTCGAGGGTGAGGGTGCAGCCCTTGAGCGGGATGTCGATATGGCACAGCGTGTCGTTGTCGCCGCCGACCTCGGTATTGGGGCCGGTCGAGAACAGGACGTTGCCGTAGAAGGCGCGCGCGTCCTGGCCCGTGGAGTGCGCGGCTGCCGGGTCGGTGCCCATGAAGTCCCAGCGCGCCCGCGTGTCGAGCCCCCAGCCGATATGGGAGATCGCGTAGGCGCGCGGGTCGTTGTAGCCGGCCATGAAGCTCCGCATCAGCTCGGCGTCGAGCCCGTTACCGCCGATATCGGTGATCATGCCGCTTTCGACGGTCAGCGTGATCGGGTCGGTGACGTAGCGCATCGTCGGCAGCAAGAGCTGGTCGCCGGTGTCGATCACCACCTTTCCGTCGACCCCCTCCTCCATTGCCGCGGTGTAGAGGAACACGCCCGGCCAGTGGTCCCAGCGCCCGGGCTCGTCGGTGTAGCCGTATTGCTCGCCGATCCGGTAGTCGCCGAGCCGGTAGGTGACGTCGGTGCCGCCGGGCGAGGTGATGCGCAACTCCTTCGCCGCGGCCAGCATGGCGGAGCCGGCCTCGATGCGGCGCCGGTCGTCGGGGTTGGACACCATCCGCTTGAGCACGTCGATCGGCTCGATCACCAGCAGCATCCGCGGCCCGGCATCGGTGATCTCGGTCTGCTCCTTCGACCACAGGAGGCCGACCAGATCGACCACCATGTCGACGCGCTTGAGCGCCGCCATCGCCGGTGCGTTGCCCTGGAGCGAATTGCCCGGCCCGAAAAAGCTCCCCGGCTTCTTCTTGATGTTGACCTGGAACGCGTCCGCCTCGATCTCGGCGGCGGCGGCGAGACAGGCCGTCGCATGCCCGGCCCGGACGTCGCCTTCGGAGAGCACGGCGAGGCTGGTCCCCGGTCCCACGTCGCACAGTTTGAGCTCTTTCCTGAACAACGCGACCGCTTCGGTATCCGTAGCCATCGTTCCCTCCGCCGTTTGCCGCCCGTCTTGGGCGCGATGGGGAACGCTATCACCCGCGGTTTTCGGCGGCAAGGAAAGCGCGCCCGCCTCAGACCGGCTTGGCGAGCAAAGTCGGGATGGAGAAGGTGTCGAGGACGACCGTCCGGTCGATGAATTTGAGCGCCCCGCCGAACACCCCCATCGTGTCGCGGTAGCAGCCGGTCGCGAACAGCCGCGAGACCCCCTCGACATCGGTCTGGTAGAGCGCGTAGCTGGTCTCCGCCCCGATCCGGCCGCCGCCATCGGCGGCGATCCTGGGCGGGCCGGTGACATGGCGCGCGCTATGCGGGTTGAAGGTGTTGGCCCTGAGCAGCGAGACGATCCGGTCGCTCAGCGCCTTCTTGGTCTCGCACAGCATCACGCTGCCCGGCAGGCCCTGCTGGATGTTTTCCAGGGGCACGATGCGGTAGGCGCAGTCGTCGTGGAACAGGTCGAGCCAGGCCTGGTAGTCCTCGTTGTCGAGCGCGTATGACGCCTCGGCGATCAGCGCTTCGACCCGCGGCCGCAGATCGGCGTCCACCCCTCAGCCCCCGCGCGGGTCGAGGCCCATGATCTCGCAGTAATAGGACCAGAAGCCGCGGATCATCACGTCGTCGAGCTTCTCGTCGCCGTCCCGGATCGGCCCGTGCCCGCCCATCTCGACCACCGACAGATCGCCCCGTCCGGCGCGGTGGCCGGACTGGCAGGATTCGAGCGCCTCGGCATCCTCCAGCGAGACATAGCCGGCGGGGCCGGCCATGTTGGCCTGGCGCAGCCGGTGCGCGGTCATCTCCTCGCTGTCGTCCGCGTAGCCGAACACGGTGAAGACGAGGTCGAAGGCGGCCGGGCCCTTGGGCCTGATCTGCCGCGCCGCGAGGGCGTTGCGGATCTGCTGGAAGGTGCTGTTGGGGAAGACCGAGCACATCGTGGTCGACCGGTCGTCGTCGAACTCGCGCGCGAAATGGAGCAGCCTGGGGTCCTGGAGCGCGAGCCTCGCCCCCTCGGCGGCGTCCGCGAGGCGGCGCAGCGGCGCGGGATCGACCGCGGGCGGCGGTGCGTTCTCGTATTCCTCGCGCGGCTGACGGACGAAGAGAAGGCTGTGGCGGTGCTTCGGATCCATCCGCGAGCCGCAATCGTGGGTGGAGCGGTTGATGCCGAACGTGTTCTGGAAGCCGTGCAGCAGCGCGCCGTGATAGTGGTCGCGCACGTTCTCCAGATAGGCCTTCCAGTTGCTCCGCACCGCCTGGCGCTGGTAGCCCAGAATTCGGACCGGCGCGCGGAACAGACGCTCCAGATGGGCGACGTGGGTGGGGCCGAGATAGTCGCGCAAAGGCTCGACGGTGTCGGAGAAGGTGGCGAACAGCACCCCGTTGACGTCGTCCACGCGGAGCTTCCTGAGCCCGTGGCAGGCCATGTCGAAATCGTCCGGCATGCCGGGACTGCCGCCGACGCCGTGGCGGTGCGGGATCGCGACCAGATCGCCGGCGAGGTCGTAGGTCCAGCTGTGATAGAGGCAGACATGGGCCGCGACATTGCCGAAATTCTCGCGCTGGACCAGCGCGCCGCGATGCGAGCAGCGGTTGACGAACGCATGCACAAGCCCGTCGGCGGCGCGGTTGTAGACGACCGGCGCCTCGCCGAGGAAGGTGCGCCGAAAATCCCCCGGGTTCGGGATCTCGGCCTCGAGCCCGAGGAAAGACCAGGTCTCGCCCTCGAAGATGCGCTCGATCTCAAGCCGGTAGAGCGCCTCGTCGTGATACCAGGCGTAGGGGATGCGATCGAAGCCGGTACAATCCATCCTCGGTCTCCGAAATCGTCAAGGGGCGGAGTCTAGCGGCTCGGCGGCGTCCCCGCCAAGCGGCGCCTGCCCGCTCAGCCGCACTCCGCCACCGCGTCCTCCGTCAGCACCTTGATCAGATGCGCGCGATAGGCGGCGCTGCCGTGGATATCGTCGATGAGCCCGTCGGCGGGCACCGCGAGCCCGGCGAGCGAATCGGGTCTGAACGAGGCGGCGAGCGCGCGCTCGAACGCCTCCACCCGGAACACGCAAGCCCCGGCGCCGGTGACCGCGACCCTGACGGCGCCGCCGGCGAGGCAAGCGAGGAACACGCCGACGATCGAAAACCGCGACGCCGGGTTGGGGAATTTGCGGTAGCTGGCGGCGGCGGGGACGGGGAATCGCACCTCGGCGATCAGCTCGCCGGGTTCGAGCGCGGTCTCGAACATGCCGAGGAAGAAGTCGCCGGCGGCGATCCGGCGCCGGGTCGTGACGATCTCCGCGCCGAGCGCCAGAACCGCGGAGGGGTAGCAGGCGGCGGGGTCGTTGTTGGCGAGCGAGCCGCCGATGGTCCCCCGGTTGCGCACCAGCGGATCGCCGATCCCGCCGGCGAGTACGGCGAGCGCGGGGATGGTGTCCTTCACCGTCTCCGAGGCCGCCACCATTGCGTGCGGCGTCATCGCGCGCACGGCGAGCGTGCCGCGCCCGGCGGCGATGCCGGCGAGATCGCTTATCCCGGCCAGATCGACCAGGTCCGACGGCGCCGCCAGACGGTGCTTCATCACCGGGATCAGGCTCATCCCGCCGGCCAGCGGGCGGCAATCCTCGCCCTCCGCGAGGATCCGCTCGGCATCGGCGAGCGTGCCGGGGCGGTGGTAGCGCCAGGGGTACATCAGCGCTGCGCCATCGCCGCCGCGCCGGCGAGGATCGCCGCGACGATGTTCTGGTAACCGGTGCAGCGGCAGATATTGCCTTCCAGCCCGGCGCGCACCTCTGCCTCGTCCGTGGCCTCGCCGCGGCGGATCATGTCGAGCGCGCTCATGATCATGCCGGGCGTGCAGAAGCCGCATTGCAGCGCGTGGTGCTCCTTGAAGGCGGCCTGGAGCGGGCTCAGCCCGTCCTCGGGCGAGACCCCCTCGATCGTCGTCACCGCATGCCCCGCCGCCTGGGCGGCGAAGACGGTGCAGGATTTCACCGCGATCCCGTCGAGATGGACCGTGCAGGCGCCGCACTGGCTGGTGTCGCATCCGACATGGGTGCCGGTGAGCCCGGCGCGGCGGCGGACGAACTCGACGAGCAGCATCCTCGGGTCGATGTCCGCGCTATGTTCGCTTCCGTTGATGTCGAGCGAGACGCGCATCATCGCCCGGCGGCGTCCTCGATCGCCCGCCACACCGCGTCCGGCGTATAGGGCTGGCGCACATGGCGGACGCCGAGATCCCACAGCGCGTCGACGATCGCGTTGCCGATCGCCGCCGGCGCCCCGATGGTGCCGGTCTCGCTGCCGCCCTTGACGCCGAGCGGGTTGGACGGCGCCGGTGTCTCCTGGAAGGTCATCCTGACCCCCGGCATGTCGGAGGCGCGCGGCAGCGCGTAATCCATCAACGTGCCGGAGAACAGCTGTCCGGCCGCGCCGCCGTCATAGACCACCCGCTCCATCAGCGCCTGGCCGAGCCCCTGGGCGAGCCCGCCGACCACCTGACCCTCGACGATCAGCGGGTTGACGATGATGCCGCAATCGTCGGCGGTGAAGTAGTCGCGCACCGTCGCCTTGCCCGAGCGCGGCTCGACGAGGACCACGGCGAGATGCATCGCCTGGGGGTCGTTGGTGTCGGGCGGCTCGTAGAACACGGTTTCCTCGAGCCCCGGCTCCATCGAGCCGTCGGTCGGCAGCACCGCGCCGTGATAGGCGGCATCCGCCACCTCCTCGAAGCCGAGCCGGCGGTCGGTGCCGCGCACCGAAAAGACCGCGTCCTCGTAGAACAGGTCTTCCTCGGCGCATTCGAGCATGTGGGCGGCGAGCCGCTTCGCCTTGTCGATCACCTTGTCGGCCGCCTTCACGATCGCGATCCCGCCGACCGAGAGCGAGCGCGACCCCCATGTGCCGTTGCCGAACGGGATGCTCCCGGTATCGCCCTCGACCAGCGCGATGTCCTCGATGGGGAGGCCGAGGCGGTCGGCGGCGATCTGGCAGAACGTGGTGTCGTGGCCCTGGCCGTGGCTGTGCGAGCCGACGAAGACGGTCGCCTTGCCGTCCGAATGCACCCGGACGATGGCGCTCTCGAAACCGCCATGGAGCCCGCCGCGGCTGGCGAGGTTGCGGCTCGACCCGGTGCCGGACTTGTCGAGGAAGCAGGCGATGCCGATCCCCATGCGGACGCCCGCGTCCCTGAGCCGCTTCTGCTCCGCGCGCAGCCCCTGGTAATCGGCGATCTCCAGCAGCTTGTCGAACAGCGCCGGCGGGTCGCCGCAATCGTAGGGACGCCCGACCGGCGTGGTGTAGGGGAAGGCCTCCGCCGGGATCAGGTTGCGGCGGCGGATCTCGGCCACGTCGATGCCGAGCTCGCGCGCGCCGTTCTCAACCAGCCTTTCGTTGACGAAGGTGGCTTCGGGCCGGCCCGAACCGCGATAGGCGTCGATCGGCACCGTGTTGGTGTAGGCGCCGCGCACCCTGAGATGCAGAGTGGGGGTGGTGTAGAGCCCGGTCACGGTCTGCGGGTAGGAATTGCCCGGAATGCTCGGCGCGAAGTTCGACAGATAGGCGCCGAGCGCCGCGATGGTGTCGACTTCGAGCGCGAGGATCCTGCCGTCCTCGTCGAAGGCCATGCGCGCCTTGGTATGGTGGTCGCGCGCCTGCGCGTCCGACATCAGCGCCTCGGCCCGGGTCGAGGTCCACTTGACCGGGCGCTTCAGCAGCATCGAGGCCCACACCACGGTCGGGACCTCGACCGCGAAATGGGTCTTCAGCCCGAACCCGCCGCCGACATCCGGCGAGATCACCCGGAGCTTGTGCTCGGGCACGAAGAGCGCGTATTTGGCGAGCCAGCGGCGTAGATAATGGGGCGTCTGGCTGGTCGCCCACAGCGTGATGTCGCCCGTCGCCCCGTCGCATTCGGAGAGATAGGCGCGGGGCTCCAGCGGGGTTCCGGCGACGCGGTGGGTGTCGAGCGTCATCGAGACCACGTGATGCGCCCGGGCGAACGCCGCCGCCGTCGCCTGGCGGTCGCCGCGCTCGATCTCGAAGACCAGGTTGGAGCCGAACTGCTCGTGCAGGATCGGCGCGTCGGCATCGAGGCTGCGCGCGATGCCGGTGACCGCCGGCAGGGGATCGTAGTCGACCGCGACCGCCTCGGCGCCGTCGACCGCGCTGTAGCGGTCCTCGGCGACCACGGCGGCGACCACGTCGCCGACATGGTTGACCTTGCCG
This sequence comes from Alphaproteobacteria bacterium, assembly GCA_965205995.1. Taxonomy (GTDB): domain Bacteria; phylum Pseudomonadota; class Alphaproteobacteria; order MPNO01; family MPNO01; genus MPNO01. The sequence continues at coordinate 4,259,649 of OZ242200.1, forward strand.
GAGGCAAGCGACGGGCGCAGCACTTCGTTCATCGGCCGGCCGTCGGAGAACGGCATCGGGTGGACGCAGATCAGCGCCCCGAGCCCCGCCGCCTGCCAGTCGGCGGCGGTGAGCACCCTGAGCACGCCCGGCAGCGCCGCCGCCGCCGCGCTATCGATGCCGCGGATGCGGGCATGGGCGTGGGGCGAACGCACGAAGGCGATATGCGCCGTGCCGGCGGGCTCGATATCGTCGACGAACCGCCCGCGCCCCTTGAGGAACTTGTCGTCCTCGCGACGCCTCAGCCTTTGTCCGACATACATCTCCGAGTTCCGTACTCTCCGGGGTCAATAACGGGACGGGCCGAACCGGGTGTCAAGCCGCCCTTGGCCGCGGCGGCGGCGATGCGCTATCGTGGGCGCCAGCGAGAAAGGAATGCGGATGAGCGAACTGTTGATCATCCTGGGTTTCATGGTCCTCGGCGGCGTTGCCACCTTCATCTGCGCCGAAATCGAGTGGCGGCTCGCGGGAAGACCCCGGACCACGGACCAGTAGCGGCCCTCCCTCTCACCCCAACCGCGCGGACCGGTTCTCGAGCCCCGCCCATTTGGGCAGGGCATCGGCGATGTCGAGCACCCGCGCGCCGTAGAAGATGTGGCAGCGGGGCCTGAAACCCTCGGGGATGCAAGGCGGGTCGCCGAACTCGAACAAGGCCGGGAAGGCAAGCCACATCCGCCGTCCCTCATCCGCGACCGGCGTGCCGCAGCGCCCGCAATCGATCCGGCAGGGGAGGATGCGCTCCGACGCGTCCGCCTCGCTGTTGTAGAAGCGAAGCCGGTCGGCGCCCGCGGTCACGCGCACGTCGCGCTTGCGGAAGATCGCGGCCCATTGCATCGGCGCGCCGTGCCGCCGCTGGCAGTGGGCGCAGTGGCAGATCTTCGCGTTGACCGGATCGGCGCACACCTCGTAGCGCACGGCGCCGCATCTGCATCGCGCCCTGTGCCGCGCCTCGAACCGCGCGTCGCCTGAGCGCATATAGAGCCGCTCGAAGTCGTCCATGCCGGTATCCGAAGGATCGGTGGGCGAGCCTATCGCGCCCGCCCGGGTGCGGGAAGCGCGGGGTTTCTGGACTTCCACGCCCTTGGCACGATATTACGCCGGCCATGGATCGAACCGAATTCATCAAGATGCACGGGCTCGGTAACGACTTCGTGATCGTCGATGCGCGGCGGCGGGACTTCGCGCTGGACGCCCGTCGGGTGCGCGCGATCGCCGACCGGCGCACGGGTATCGGCTTCGACCAGTTGATCGCCCTGCGCCGGCCGGAAGACGACGCGGCCGATGCGGCGTTCACCATCCACAACGCGGATGGCGGCGAGGCGGAAGCCTGCGGCAACGCGGCCCGCTGCGTCGCCTGGATGGCGATGGAGGACTCGGGGCGCGACACCGCCCGGCTGGAGACCGCGGCGGGAACGCTGCGCGCCTGGCGCGCCGGCCCGCTCGCGGTCACGGTCGATATGGGCGAGCCCCGCTTCGACTGGCGGGAAATTCCGCTGGCGGCGGAACAGGACACGCTGCATCTGCCGCTCTCGCGCGGCCCGCTCACCGACGCGGTGGGCGTCAGCATGGGCAACCCGCACGCCGTGTTCTTCGTCGACGACGCAGATTCCGTCGATCTGGCGGCGCTGGGGCCGGAGCTGGAGCACGACGAGCTGTTTCCGGAGCGCGCCAATATCGGCGTCGCCGAGCTGCGCGGCGAGGACCGGATGCGGCTCAGGGTGTGGGAGCGCGGCGCCGGGCTGACCAAGGCCTGCGGCACCGGGGCCTGCGCGGCGCTGGTTGCGGGGCACCGGCGCGGATCGGTCGGCCGCCGGGCGACAATGGAGTTGGACGGAGGTCCGCTCGAGATCGCCTGGGACGACGACAATCGCGTGACCATGACGGGCCCCGTCGCGGTGAGCTTTCGCGGCGCGATCGACGGGACGCTGCTGGGATGAGCGCGCCCGAGATCATCACCTTCGGCTGCCGCCTCAACGCGCTGGAATCGGAGATCATCCGCCGCCGCGCCGCCGAGGCCGGGCTCGCCGACGCGGTGATCGTCAACACCTGCGCGGTGACCGCCGAAGCCGAGCGCCAGGCGCGCCAGGCGATAAGGCGGGCGCGGCGGGAGGCATCGCACAAGCGCATCGTGGTGACCGGCTGCGCGGCCCAGCTCGACCCCGACCGCTACGCCGCGATGCCCGAGGTCGACCAGGTGATCGGCAACCGGGAGAAGCTGTCGGCGCAGAGCTATGGCGACCGCGCCCCGGACCGTCAGGTCGGCGACATCATGGCGGCGCGCGAGGGCGCCGCCCATCTGATCGACGGCATCGAGGGCCGCGCCCGGGCCTTCGTCCAGATCCAGCAGGGCTGCGACCATCGCTGCACGTTCTGCATCATCCCCTTCGCCCGCGGCCCCAACCGCTCGCTGACCCCGGAAACGGTGATCGGCCAGATCCGCCGCCTGACGGAGAACGGCTACCGCGAGGCGGTGCTGACCGGGGTCGACATCACCGATTACGGGAGCGATCTGGGCGGCGGGGCCGGACTGGGGGCGCTTGTCGAGCGCATCCTCGCCGAGGTCCCGGAGCTGCCCCGGCTGCGGCTGTCCTCGCTCGATCCGTCGGAGATCGACGCCCGTCTGCTGCGGGCGATCGCCACGCGAGACCGGCTGATGCCGCATTTTCACCTGAGCGTCCAGGCGGGGTCGGATCTGATCCTGAAGCGCATGCGCCGGCGCCACAGCCGTGCCGACGTCGTCCGGTTCTGCGACAGGGTGCGGGATTTGCGCCCCGATGCGGTGTTCGGCGCCGATCTGATCGCCGGCTTCCCCACCGAGACCGAAGCCATGTTCGGCGAGACCGAGCGCCTGGTCGCGGAAGCGGGGCTCACATGGCTCCACGTCTTCCCCTATTCGGAGCGCCCGGGCACGCCGGCGGCGCGGATGCCGCAACTCCCGCGCCCGGTCCGCAAGACACGCGCGGCGGCGCTGAGGCGCCTTGCCCGGGAACGCATCGCCCGCCATTTGGAGACCCGGCGCGGCCGGCGCGAGCAGGTGCTGGTCGAGACCCCGGACGGCGGCCGCACCGAGCAGTTCGCCCGGATCGCGCTCGACCGGGAGGCGGCGCCCGGCAGCATCGTCGCCGCCCGGGTGACCGGGCAGGAGGGCGGCGTGCTGCGGGGCGTGCTGGAAGGATGAGCCAGGGGGGCTGGCTCGGCCGGCTGAGCGCCGGGCTGGCGCGCAGTTCGGCGCGGCTCGCCGGCGGGATCGGCGGCATCTTCGCCGGGCGCCGGCTCGACGACGCGACGCTCGGCGAGCTCGAAGATCTGTTGATCGGCGCCGATCTTGGCGTGGCGGCGGCGGCGCAATTGACCGAAGCCCTGTCACGCCGGCGCGTCGAAAAGGATTTGGGCGGGGAGGAAATCCGCGCTTTGCTCGCCGCCGACATCGCGCACATCCTCGACCCGGTGGCGGTGCCGCTGACGGTGGATGCCGGCAACCGGCCGCATGTGGTGCTGGTCGTCGGCGTCAACGGCACCGGCAAGACGACGACCGTCGGCAAGCTCGCCAAATGGCTCCAGGGCGAGGGCCGCCGGGTGATGATGGCGGCGGGCGACACCTTCCGGGCCGCCGGCGTCAGCCAGCTCGAACTCTGGGGCGAGCGGGTGGGCTGCCCGGTGGTCTCGCGCCCCACGGGCGCGGATGCGGCCGGGCTGGTCTTCGATGCGCTGGACCGCGCGCGGCGGGAAGGCGCGGACGTGCTGCTGGTGGATACCGCCGGCCGGCTGCAAAACCGCAGCGACCTGATGGCCGAATTGCAGAAGATCATCAGGGTGATGAAGAAGCTGGATCCGTCGGCGCCGCATAGCTGCCTGCTGGTGCTCGACGCCAGCACGGGGCAGAACACCCATGCCCAGGTCGGCGTCTTCCAGGAGATGACCGACGTGACCGGCCTGATCGTCACCAAGCTCGACGGCACCGCCAAGGGCGGGGTTCTGGTGGCGCTGGCCCAGCGTTTCGGCCTGCCGGTTCACGCCATCGGCGTCGGCGAGTCGGAGGACGATTTGCAGCCCTTCGACGCGGGAGCCTTCGCCGAGCGCCTGATGGGGGTGGTGGAGTAGCTATTCGAAATCGCCGAGCTCGCCCGGCGGGTTGGTCCGGGGCGCATCGAGCGGCCCGCCGGCGCTCTCGCGGTAATGCGCGAGCGCCCATTCGACCGACGGAAAGGCGATCTCGCTCCACGGGATGTCGGCCCAGTCGAACAGCCCGACCTCCAGGCTCTCCTCGCCGGCGGCGATGTCGGGTGTCGTCAGCCGGGCGCGGTAGATGAGCTGAATCTGGCTGATGCGCGGGATGTTGTAGACCGCGAGCAGCCCGTCGATAGAAATCCGCGCCCGCGCTTCCTCCCACGCCTCCCGCGCCGCCCCGGCCTCGGAGGTCTCGTTGAGCTCGAGATAGCCGGCGGGAAGCGTCCACAGCCCGGTCCTCGGCGGGATCGCGCGCCGGCAGAGCAGGATCTTTCCCTGCCAGAGCGCCACCGAGCCGACCACCACCTTGGGATTGTCGTAGGAGACGAAACCGCAATCGGGGCAGACCAGCCGCTCCCGGTTATCGCCTTCGGGAACCGAACGCATCGAGGGGCCGGAGGGCTTGCCTGCCATCGCGCGACTTTGACCGGAGGTGCCGACCGGTGCAAGCCGCGACCCGGCTTGCGTCAGGCCGGGAGAAGGGCCTCAAGCCGCTCTGCCGCGATGCCGCCGGCCCAGCCCGACTGCGCCCGGCGGTCGAGCTGCTTGGCGATCCACGCGCGCCGCCATTCGCCGGCCGGGGCGACGACGTCGATGCTGACCAGGTGGTCGTAGCGCGCCGCCCGGCCGCCTTCATCCGACATCGGCGGCGCGATCGCGCCGTCGAGCGCTTCGGTCAGCATTTTCCGCGCGGCGATGATCGCCATGTCGGTATAAGCGAGGTTCTCGCGGCTGCGGTCCTGGATCGGACCCTGGCCCTCGAGGATCATCGTGTCGTGGATGTTGAAGTCGTAGCCGACACCCGCATAGGTGCCGGTCCTCTGCTCGGCGGCGGAGAAACCGTAGCGGTTTTCCAGATTCCGTTTCGGCGCATAGCCCGGGACGTCATAGGTCTTGAGCTTCTCGGCCCGCAGCGCCTCCCCGTCGATGGGCGCGCGGAAATCGTAGAACACGTCGTAGCGCCAGTTGCTGACATCGTCGATCGGTACATGGATCTGCACCAGCGTCCAGTCGCCGATCGCCACCACGGCGGTGTGCGGGAAGAGAAAATTGGTCACCCGCACATAGGTGAAGTCGCCCCGGTCGCGCAGCGCGAAAATCCTGACGCCGAAATCCGTGCGGGCGATTTCGAGCCGCGGGTTCGGCACCTCGCGCAGGATCGTCGTGACCGATGCGTCCGAATTGTCCGCCGTGGCGAGGAACTGCTTGAAGCCGTATGTGCCGTCCCCCTCGGCATCGTCGTCGAGATAGCGGTGGAGATAGGACAGATGCGCGGGGTCGATCTCGCCCTCGACCGCCTGAAGCCAGTTCGCCCGCTGCAACGCCTTGAACGCGAAGCAGTGGCTCGCCGGTGCGTCGAACCAGTCGAAGCCGGGCAGCTTCGGGGGCTCGCCTCCGCCCATATAGCCGTAGACGATGCCGTTGCGCTCGACGCAAGCATAGGCGGGCTGGCGGATGCGCTCGCGATAGGTCGAGCCGGGCGGCTCGGCGGGCTGCTCCAGGCAGCGCCCGTCGAAGGCGTAGAGCCAGCCGTGATAGGGGCAGCGCAGCCCGCCATCCTCGCAGCGCCCGAAAGCGAGGTCGCCGGCGCGGTGGGCGCAGCGCCGGACGAGCGCGCCGTAGCGCCCGCGATCGTCGCGGAACACGACCAGATCCTCGCCGAGCACGCGGATCTCCTTGACCGGACGCTCTTCGGGCAGTTCCTCGACCAGCGCGAAGGGCTGCCAGTAGCGGCGCATCACCGCGCCCATCGGCGTGCCGGGGCCGGTATGCGTCAGGCGGTCGCTCTGTTCCGGGCTCATCATCGCCCGATGCTAACGCGGCAGGTCAATCCCCGACCAGCCTTCGCAGCACCTTCTCACGCTCGCGCTCGTCGATGATGCCGAGCAGCACCTTGCGGTAACCCTCGACCGCCTCGGCGCCGGACTCGCGGTAGGCGCGCGCGATCCGGCTGCGCTGGCTCTCCGACAGCCGGCGTTCGAGCGCGGTCCCCTTCTCGGTGAGTTCGAGCATCCGCTTGCGCCGGTCGCGCGTCCCCGTGCTGGAAAACACATAGCCCTCGCGCACGAGCTGGCTGAGCACCCGGGACAGGCTCTGCTTGGTGACCTTCAGGATGTCGAGAAGCTGCGAGACGGTGATGCCGGGGTTGCGGCCGATGAAATAGATCGTCCGGTGATGGGCGCGCCCGAAGCCGAGCTCGGTCAGGATCGCATCCGGCTTGCCGGTGAAATCGCGATAGGCATAGAACAGGAGCTCGATCCCCTGGCGCAGGTCCTCCTCGCGCAGGAACAGGGGATTGAAGCCTGATTTTAAGTCAGCCATGTTGACATATATGCCCGTGACTGTTACCCCGGGCAAGCGAAACGCGCACGAAAATTGTCTCGGATTCGGCGCGGCGCGGCGGTGGGAAGATGATCGATTTCGACGATCGGGACGGTCGGGTCTGGTTCAACGGCGCGCTCCGGGAATGGCGCGACTGCAAGCTTCATGTGCTGAGTCACGGGCTGCACTACGCGAGCTGCGTGTTCGAGGGCGAGCGGGTCTATTCGGGCGCGGTGTTCAGGCTGCGCGAGCATACCCAGCGCCTCATCGATTCCGCCGCGGCGCTCGGTTTCGAGCTCCCCTACACGCTGGCGGAGCTCGAACAGGCCACCAACGAGACCGTGGCCGCCCAGGGCTACGCCGACGCCTATGTCCGCCCCGTCGCCTGGCGCGGCAGCGAGATGATGGGGGTCTCGGCGCAGGCCACCAGGATCAACGTCGCCATCGCGGTGTGGGAATGGCCGTCCTATTTCTCGCCCGAGGCGCGGCTCAAGGGGATCCGGCTCAAGCGGGCGCCGTGGCGGCGGCCCTCGCCGGAAACCGCGCCCGTCCATTCCAAGGCGGCGGGGCTCTACATGATCTGCACGCTGTCGAAGCACGAGGCCGAGGCGGACGGTTTCGACGACGCGCTGATGCTCGACTGGCGGGGCCAGGTGGCCGAGACCACCGGCGCCAACATCTTCCTGGTCCGGGACGGAACGCTGCATACGCCGACGCCGGACTGCTTCCTCGACGGGATCACCCGGCGCACCGTGATCGGGCTGGCGAAGGAGCGCGGGATCGACACCGTCGAGCGGGTGATTATGCCGGACGAGATCGAGAAGGCGGACGAGATCTTCGTCACCGGCACCGCCGCCGAGGTCACCCCGGTCGGCCAGATCGACGACCTCCACCTCCAGGTCGGCCCCGTCACCCGCACGCTGATGGATGCCTACGACGCCGAGGTGGGCAAGAAATAGTCAGGCGCTACCGGGCTCATCCCCGATCGGCGACCGCCAGCATGCCGACCAGCCTTCCTTCCTCGCCGGAGCGGATGCTGTTGAGCAGCCGTTCCCGCAAGTCTTCGCCGAGCGCGATCCCGGCGCCGAGTCCGGGGCGCGGACGCTGGCCGCGCTGACCGCCGACGGCGCCCTCGCCCTGGTTCTCGATGACGCGAAACCCGGCCGCCGCCAGCCCGTCGAGGAGTTCTCCCGGGGTGCCGGGGAAGCTGTAGGACCGGTCCCGCGCCCAGGGGAGCGGATAATAGGGCTCGCCCTCCGGGCCGCATGCCGCGTGGCTGAGCGCGTAGCGCCCGCCGGGGACCAGCACGCGGCGGGCCTCGGCGAACATGCGCGGCTTGTCGGCGACGTTCATCGACACGTTCTGGCACCAGACGAGGTCGAAGCTGCCGTCGGGATAGGGAAGCTCGGTGACGCTGCCCTGCCGCGTGGCGATCCGTCCGTCGAGGCCGCACAGCGCGTTCAGCCGCTCCGCCGCGTCGACATAGTCCCGGGTGACGTCGATCGCCGCGACCGTGCAGCCGTGGCGATGGGCGAGGAAGCGCGACGACCCGCCGATACCGCAGCCGGCGTCGAGCACGCGCATGCCATTCGCCACACCCGCGAGCTCGGCCAGCATTTCGGTCTGCGCCAGCCCGCCGCCATGGAGCTGGTCGACGAGCTGGAACATCTCGACCGTCGGCCTCTCGATGTCCTGGCCGTCGGCCGCAAGCGCGGCGAGGATACGCTCGACCAGCCCGTTCGAACCGTAGAGCGCCTCGATCGAGGCGACCGGCTCAGCCATCGCCGCGCCCGGGCTCCGGCGCGCCCCATCTCTCCTCGGCCAGCGAGTCCTCCGGATCGGAAGCCACCCAGCGGTCGCCTTCTTGCGTCTCTTCCAGCTTCCAGAACGGCGCCTTGGTCTTGAGCCAGTCGATCAGGAAGCTGCACGCGTCGATGGCGGCCTTGCGGTGCGCCGAGGCGGTGGCGACGAGGACGATACGGTCGCCGGGCTCCAGCCGCCCGTATCGGTGGACGACAAGCACCGCCTCCAGCGGCCAGCGCGACCGCGCCTCGGCCTCGATCCTGGCGAGCTGGCGTTCGGTCATGCCGGGGTAATGTTCGAGCGTCATCGCGCGCACCGTCCCGCCGCCGGAGAGGTCGCGGACCAGACCGACGAAGCAGCTGACGGCGCCCGCACCCTTCGCCTCGGCGGACAGGCGTTCGAGCTCGGCGCCGACGTCGAAATCCTCTTCCTGAACCCGGATCACGGTCAGCCTCCCGTCATCGGCGGGAACAGCGCCACCTCGTCGTCGCCGCCCACCGGGCTGTCGAATTCGCAAAGCTCCTGGTTGACCGCGACGCGCAGCGCCTCCCGGTTCCTGAGCGCCTCGGCATAGGCGTCGCTGCGGCCGCTCAGCCAGTCGATCAGCCCGTCGACATCCCTGACCTCTTGCGGCGGCGCAACGGTCTCGGCCGGCAGGCCGATGCGCTGGCGCACCCAGCCGAAATAGAGCATTTGCATCAGCTCACCTCACTGAAGGGCAGGAAATCGACCATCGCCCCCTCCTCGACCGCGGCGAGCTCCTCCGGCAATTCCAGGAGCCCGTCGGAACCGACCATCGAGGACAGGATGCCGGCGCCTTCGCGGGGGAACTTGGTGACATAGGGCATCCCGTCTTCGCCGGTATGCAGGCTCACCCGGAGCCATTCGCGGCGCGAGACCTTCTTGCGGTAGGCGAAGCCGGCGCGCACCGGAAAGGTCCTGGGGGCCGCGTGCGCATCGGCCGCCCCGGCGAGCCGCAGGATCGCCGGCCGGGCGAAGCGCATGAAGGTCACCATCACCGCGACCGGGTTGCCGGGGAGCCCGATAAACGGCACCCGGCCGATCTGGCCCAGCGCCAGCGGCCGGCCGGGGCGGATCGCGAGGCGCCAGAAATGGATCGCGCCGAGGGCCTCGACGGCGCCGCGAACGTGATCCTCCTCGCCGGTCGACACCCCGCCCGAGGTCATGATCAGGTCGTGCCCGTCGGCCGCCGCGGCGAGAGCCGTGCGCACCGAATCCTCGCGGTCCTCCAGAATTCCGAGATCGTCGACCTCGCAACCGAGCTCGTCGAGCAGGCTGGCCAGGGCATAGCGGTTGGCGTCGTAGACGCAGCCGGGCGGCAGCTCGTCTGAGACCTCGCGGATCTCGTCGCCGGTGGAGAACAACGCGACGCGGAGCGGGGCGCAGACCTCGAGCGCCGCGCAGCCGATGGACGCGGCAAGCCCGACATCCTGGGGGCGCAGCCGCCGGCCCTTGGTCAGCACCACCGAACCGGCCTCGATGTCCTCGCCGGCATGGCGCCGATTGGCGCCCCGCTTGATCCCGGGAGGGATGACGACGCTGTCGCCCTCCAGCGCGCAGTCCTCCTGCATCAGCACGGTGTCGGGGCCGGGCGGCATCGGCGCGCCGGTGAAGATGCGCACCGCCTCGCCGCGCGGCACCGGACGATCCACGCTCTGCCCGGCCGCGATCCGCCCGCCCACGGGGAGCCGGGACGGGCGCTCCGCATCGAGGTCGTCGAAATGGACCGCATAGCCGTCAACCGCCGCGTTGTCGTGCGGCGGCACCGGGAACGGCGCCGCCAGATCGGCGGCGAGGATCCGCCCGCGCGCCTTTCTGAGCGGGACGGTTTCGCTTCCGACGACGACATCGAGCCGCTCGGCGAGCAGCGCGAGCGCCTCGCCGGCGGTCATCAGCGCGCCGCCGAAGGCGAAGCAGTCGTCGGAGAGCTGGGCCATGGTCAGGCCACCTCCTCGGCCGCGGGCCGGAGCCCGCAATGGGCGACGATGAAATCGGCGATCGCGGCGGTGTCGTTGAGGTCGAGCACCGGGATATGGGCGTCGTCCGCGCCGGTATCGGTGGCCAGCGCCACCACGTCGGGGTCGCGCGGGTAGAGCGCCGGCTTGCCGACCGCCGGGCGGTGCACTTCGAGCTTGTCGTGCGGCTCGCTCTTGAAGCCCTCGATCAGCACCAGATCGACCGGCGTCATGCGCGCCAGCAGGCCGTCGATCCGGGGCTCGGGCTCGTCGCGGTTCTCGTGGATCAGGGCGAAACGGTTGACCGAGGAAACCACGACCTCGCACGCGCCGGCCTCGCGGTGGACATGGGAGTCCTTGCCCGGGGTGTCGATGTCGAACCCGGCATGGGCGTGCTTGATGGTCGAGACCGAAATGCCCCGCCGGACGAACTCGTGCAGCAGGCGCCGGACCAGCGAGGTCTTGCCGCTTCCGCTCCAGCCGACGATTCCGAGCACCGCCTTGTGCGACATCTCCGCCCTATTCTCCCGCGCCGCTCTTGGTCGAGCGCTCGCCTTCGAACCCGTCGGTCCCGGCATCCTCGCCCGCGATGTGGCGCAGGCCCGACCGAAGATAGTCGTATCCGGTGATCAGAGTCAGCACGGCCGCGGCCCACAACCCGAGCTCGCCGATCGTCCCCCAGGGGATGTCCCACGGTCCCGCCTCGCCGAGGAGCAGGATGGCTATGGCGGTCATCTGGATCGCGGTCTTCCATTTGGCAAGCCGGCTGACCGGCATGCCGACGCTGATCCCGGCAAGATATTCGCGCAAGCCCGACACCAGGATCTCGCGGCACAGGATCACCAGCGCCGGCAGCACCGCAAGACCCTCGATTTGGCCGAACCCCGCCATCATCAGAAGCGCCGCGGCGACCACCAGCTTGTCGGCCACGGGGTCGAGGAAACGGCCGAGCGCGGAGCGCTGGTCGAAGCGCCGCGCGATATATCCGTCGAAGAAATCGGTGATGCCCGCGAGGACGAAGACGGCGAAGGCGAGCCGGTTGCCGATCTCGCCGCCGACATAGAACGACGCCACCAGCACCGGGATCAGCGCGATCCGGATCAGCGTCAGCAGGTTCGGGATATTCGTCATCGCCCGGTCAGGCCCCGCCGTGGAAGTGGTCATAGACCCGCCTCGCGACAGTCTTGCTGATCCCCTCCACGGTCTCGAGGTCCACCAAGCCCGCCTTTGCCACGCCCGAGGCGGAGCCGAAATGGTTGAGCAGCGCGCGCTTGCGCCGCGCGCCGATACCGTTGATCTCGTCGAGCGGAGAGCGCCTGATCGCCCGGGTCCGGCGCGCGCGATGCGCGCCGATCGCGAAGCGATGCGCCTCGTCGCGCAGGCGCTGCATGAAATAGAGCACCGGGTCGTCCGGCCGCAGGGTGAAGGGCTCGCGCCCGGCCATGTAGAACCGCTCGCGCCCGGCGCGGCGATCCGGACCCTTGGCGATGCAGACCAGGGCCAGGGACTCTATGCCGAGATCGGCGAGCACATCGCTTGCGGCCGAGAGCTGCCCCGGCCCGCCATCGACGACCGCCAGATCGGGCCAGGCGCCGCCTTCGCGGCCGGGATCCTCGCGGATCGCGCGGGCGTAGCGGCGCTGCAGCACCTCGCGCATCATCGCGTAGTCGTCGCCCGGCGCGATGTCGGTCGATCTGATGTTGAATTTGCGATAGGCCGCCTTCTGGAAGCCTTCCGGTCCGGCGACGACCATGGCGCCGAGCGCGTCGGTGCCCGAGATATGGCTGTTGTCGAACACCTCGATCCGCCGGGGCGGCCCGTCGAGCGCGAAGAGCTCGGCCACGCGGTCGAGCAGGCGGCGCTGGGCCGCGCTTCCCGCGAGCCGCCGGCCGAGCGAGTCGCGGGCGTTCTCCACCGCCTGGTCGACCAGCTTGCGGCGCCCGCCGCGCTGCGGCGTGGCGATCCGGACGCGGCGCGCGGCGCGGAGCGAGAGCGCCTCCGCCAGCAGATCGACCGCCTGCGGGCGGTGGTTCGCGAGGATCAGCGGCGGCGGTGTCTTGTCGGTGTAGAACTGGCCGAGAAAGGCGCCGAGCACGCGGTCCGGCGGTTCGTCCCTGGCCTGGGCGGGGAAATAGGTCCGGCTGCCGAAATTCTGCCCGGCGCGGTAGAAGAAGACCTGGATACAGGTTTGTCCGGCGGTCTGGGCGGTGGCGAAGATGTCCGCGGTGCCGAGCGAGCGCACATTGATGTCCTGGCGCGCCTGGACTTCGCTGAGCGCACGGATGCGGTCGCGATAGACCGCCGCGTTCTCGTATTCGAGCGCATTGCTCGCCGCCTCCATCCGCTCGGACAGTTGCTGCTGAAGGCCGTGGCTCCGCCCGCTCAGGAAAGCGCGCGCCTGGACGACGATCTCGTCATAGGTGTCCGCCGCGACGCGCCCGACGCAGGGGCCGGCGCAGCGCTTGATCTGGTATTGCAGACAGGGCCGCGTGCGCGAGGCGAACACGGCATCCGAGCACGAGCGCAGCGGAAACACCTTTTGCAGGGTCAACAACGTGCGGTTGACCGCGCCGGCGGAGGCAAAGGGTCCGAAATATTCTCCCTTGCGGCTGTGCGCGCCACGGTGCTTGAGGAGTTGCGGCCAGTCATGGTCGCGGGTCAACAGGATGTAGGGGAACGACTTGTCGTCCCGCATCAGGATGTTGTAGCGGGGCTTGTGCTCCTTGATCAGATTGGCCTCGAGCAGCAGCGCCTCGGCCTCGGTGTGGGTGGTGATCACCTCGAGCGACTGGGTCTCGGCGATCATCCGGTGCAGCCGGGGCGGCAGGCGGCCGGGCCGGGTATAGGCGCTCACCCGCTTGCGCAGATCCTTCGCCTTGCCGACATAGAGGGCCGCGCCGTCCGGGTCGAGCATCCGGTAGATTCCCGGGCGCGCGGGCAAAACCCTGACCTCGGCGGAAATCGCCTCGACCCCCCGGGCGAGCGTCTCGGCCCAGCGGATCTCCAGCGGGTCGTCGGTCGCCGCGCGCCGCCTTGCTTCCGATCCGGCCGCCGTTTCCGCCATCGCGATCCTATTCCCGGCCCCGTGTGGCAGCGCCGCCGATCGGGACGGGCGCGTCGAAATGCCGCACGAATGTCCACCGAAGCTGTGGAAAACTTTGTTGACAAAACGCCGTGCCGGGCGAGTCAGTCAACAAAATCAAGGCGCTTCTCCACTTTGCCCAAAAAATAGGCAGATTCTGTAAACCGTTGAATTATAATACGAAATCAAAAGTCAAGCGTTAAAGAAACATTACACGGCACAAAATCCGCCGGAAATGTAACCGGTTAGGGCGCCTGCGCCGGGGCTGTGAAAAAAACCTTCGATATGCCCCCTCGCGATCACGGAAACCTATACGCGATTTCACAGAGTCTTGTTTTCCCTTTCGATTTCGACACCGGCGCTCTCGGCATCGTCGAACACGTCGAGCTTCTCGATTCTGACGGCGGCGCGGCGGACCCGGCGGTCGTCGAGGCAGATCTCGGCGATCCGTTCGGCGAAAGTCTCGACGAGATTGACGTGTCCCGCCCCGGCAAGCTCGCGGATCCGCACCACCAGCGTATCGTAGTTGACGACATCCGCCAGGCGGTCGCGATCGGCGGGACCGGTCTCCAGCACATCGAGCGACAGATTGATCCGCACCCGCTGACGGCCGTCGCGCTCGTAGCGGTGGACGCCGATCAGGCAGTCGAGCACCAGATCGCGGACGAACATGCGACGGGTCCGGATCGGCGCCTCGTCGGCGGATGCCGGAACGGCGGCGCTGCGGGCGGTCAGGATCTTCATTCGGACACCGGCGTCGCGCCGCCGGGCGGTTGGGCCCATCCGAGATGCTGCCCGCCGTCCAGCGCGATCATCTGGCCGGTCATCGCCGGGGTGCGCAGGATGAACTCGACGGCCTCGGCCACCTCCGCCGGCGCGGTGCCGCGGCCGAGCGGCATCATCCCGGCCTGACGGTCGAACTGCGCCCGGCTCTGCCGCGGGCTCGGCAAAGTGGGGCCGGGGCCGATTCCGTTGACCCGGATGCGCGGAGCGAGGGCGAGCGCCATGGTCCGGGTCAGCGCCCACAACCCGGCCTTGGTCAGGGTGTAGGAGACGAAATGCGGGGTCAGGTTCCACACCCGCTCGTCGAGGATGTTGACGATATTGCCGCTCCGGTCCGCCGGCAGCGCGGCCGCCATCGTCTGCATCAGGACGAAGGGCGCGCGCAAATTGGTTTCCATATGCCGGTCCCAGCTTTCCCTGCTGGCCGTGGCGACGCTGTCATGCTCGAACACCGAGGCGTTGTTGACCAGCACCGAGACCGGACCCAGCGCCGCCTGGGCGCGGGCGATCAGCGCCGCGGTCTCCGATTCGTCGGTGAGGTCGGCGGCGATCGCCACCGCCCGCCCGCCGGCGCTCTCGATCGCGGCCACCGCGCCGGCCGCGTCCTCGGCCGAGGCGCGGTAGTGGATCGCCACCGCATGGCCGCGCCGCGCCAGGGCTTCGGCGATCGCCCGGCCTATACGCCGCGCCGCGCCGGTGACCAGCGCGGCGCCCGGTTCCGTTTCCGACATCGTTGCAAGATCGCGCGTCGGCGTCCGCGGATCAAGCGCCGGCTCCGGGATAGGTTCCGCTCATCCCCCAGAACTGGCCGGCGACATAGGCGCCGTAGAGCGCCAGCAGCAACGCCGCCTCGGTACGCGCCAGCCGCCACCCGGTGAACAGCAGCGCCAGCAGCAGAAGCGTTACCCCGGAGAGCACCCAGAGGTCGAAACCGACGATCTTGTCCGCGAACGGCACCGGCACCGCGATCGCGGTGATGCCGAGGATTCCGAACAGGTTGAAGATGTTGCTGCCGATGACGTTGCCGATGCAGACATCGGCATGGCCGCGATAGGCCGCGACCATCGAGGTGGCGAGTTCCGGCAGCGAGGTGCCGATCGCCACCAGGGTGAGCCCGATGACCTCGTCCGGCACCCCTGCGTTACGGGCCAGCGAGGTCGCTCCGTCGACCAGAAAATCCGCGCCCAGGCTGATCGCGCCGAAACCGCCGACAATGGTGAGGATTATCAGCCAAAGCTGCCGCGGCAGCCCGGTCAGCGCCTCGGCCTCCTCGCGGTGGAGCCGGGCCGGTCCGCTGTTGGCCCGGGCATCGTTCCACAGCGACAGGCCGATATAGGCGGCGAGCGCCGCGACCATCAGCGCGCCTTCATGGCGCTCCGCCGAGCCGCCGATGGCGACGATCACGAAGACCGCCGTCACCCCGGCCAGCACCAACCCGTCGCGGCGAACCGCGCTGGGCGTGACCGCGATGGGGCAAATCAGCGCGGCGACGCCGAGGATCAGCATCATGTTAGCGAGATTGCTGCCGATCACGTTGCCGACCGCGATGCCGGGCGCGCCGCTCAGCGCCGCGTTGAGGCTGACCAGGAGCTCGGGGAGGGAGGTGCCGAAACCGACGATGGTCAGGCCGATCACCAGCGGCGAGACGTCGAAACGCCGGGCCAGCGCGACGGCCCCGCGAACGACGATTTCGCCCCCGAAGAAGAGGAGGACGAAACCCGCGGCAAGGAACAAAAAGGTCATCGATCGGGCATCGTGCCGTGGCGTGGGAGGAAGCGCCGGGAGGGCTCGGGACGCGGCGGCCCCTCGGGTCCGGGCCGCGCCCGGCAGAACCCGATATGGGGTCCGGACGTGGCAGGTTCCAGACCGCCGATCATCGCCTCCCGCGCTTGCCGCGGGCGTATTTGTTCCCCCGCCCCTTCGACGACCCGGCCGCCCGCATCCGCGCGGCAAACCGCTGCTCGCCGGTCGGGATGCCCAGATCGGTCGCTTCGAGGCGCTGGATCTCGTCGCGCATCCGGGCCGCCTCCTCGAATTCGAGATTGGCCGCAGCTTCCTTCATGCGCTTTTCGAGGTCCGTCAGATAGGTCTGAAGGTTGTGCCCGATCAGATTGGGCATGTCCTCGTCGAGCGTGCCGACGGTCACGCGGTCCTGCTCGTAAACGCTGCCGAGGATGTCGGCGATGTCCTTCCTGATGCTCTCCGGGGTGATGCCGTTGGCCTCGTTGAAGGCGGTCTGCTTGGCGCGGCGGCGGTCGGTCTCGCCGATCGCGTAGTCGAGCGACGCGGTGACCCTGTCGGCGTAGAGCACGACGCGGCCGTCGATATTGCGCGCGGCCCGGCCGATGGTCTGGATCAGCGAGGTCTGGGACCGCAGGAAGCCTTCCTTGTCCGCATCCAGGATCGCCACCAGTGCGCATTCCGGGATGTCGAGCCCCTCGCGCAGCAGGTTGATGCCGATCAGGACATCGAACGCGCCGAGCCTGAGGTCGCGGATGATCTCGACCCGCTCCAGCGTCTCGATGTCGGAGTGCAAATAGCGCACGCGGATACCCGATTCCTGGAGGTACTCGGTCAGGTCCTCGGCCATCCGCTTGGTCAGGGTGGTGACCAGGACCCGCTGGTTCCGCGCCGCCGCCTCGCGGCACTCCGCCATCAGGTCGTCGACCTGGTGCTCCACCGGCCGGATTTCGCAGACCGGATCGATCAGCCCGGTCGGGCGGATCACCTGTTCGACGAACGCGCCGCCGGTCCGTTCCAGCTCCCACGGGCCGGGCGTCGCCGAGACGAAGACGGTCTGCGGGCGCATCGCTTCCCACTCCTCGAACTTGAGCGGGCGGTTGTCGACGCAGGACGGCAGCCGGAACCCGTACTCGGCGAGGGTGGATTTGCGGTTGAAGTCGCCGCGGAACATGCCGCCGAGCTGAGGCACGGTCACGTGGCTCTCATCGACGATGAGGAACGCGTCTTCGGGCAAATACTCGAACAGCGTCGGCGGCGGCTCGCCGGGCCGGCGGCCGGTGAGAAAGCGGGAGTAGTTCTCGATGCCGGCGCAATGGCCGGTGGTCTGCATCATCTCGAGGTCGAAATTGCTCCGCTGCTCGAGGCGCTCGGCCTCCAGGAGCTTGCCGTTTTCGCGGAACAATTCGAGGCGTTCGGCGAGCTCGACCTTGATATGCCGGATCGCCTGCTGGAGCGTCGGGCGCGGGGTGACGTAGTGGCTGTTGGCATAGACGGTGACGCCTTCGAGCTCGGCCGTCCTCTCCCCGGTCAGGGAGTCGAATTCGTGGATCGACTCGATCTCGTCGCCGAACAGCGACAGCCGCCAGCCGCGATCCTCGTAATGGGCGGGGAAAATCTCCGCCGAGTCGCCGCGCACCCGGAACGTGCCGCGCACGAAATTCGCATCGTTGCGCCGGTATTGCAGCTCGACCAGCCGCTTGAGCAGCGCGCCGAGCTCGACCCGCTGCCCCTTTTCGAGCCGGATCGTCATCTCGGAATAGGTCTCGACCGAGCCGATGCCGTAGATGCACGACACGCTGGCGACGATGATGACGTCGCGGCGCTCCAGGAGGGAGCGGGTCGCGGAGTGGCGCATGCGGTCGATCTGCTCGTTGATCGAGGCGTCCTTCTCGATATAGGTGTCGCTGCGCGGCACATAGGCCTCGGGCTGGTAGTAGTCGTAATAGGACACGAAGTACTCGACCGCGTTGTTGGGAAAAAAGCCGCGCATTTCGCCGTAGAGCTGGGCGGCGAGCGTCTTGTTGGGGGCGAGGATCAGCGTCGGCCGGGCGATCTGCTTGATCACATGCGCCATGGTGAAGGTCTTGCCCGAGCCGGTGACCCCGAGCAGCACCTGGTCGCGCTCGCCATTGTCGATACCGGCGACGAGTTCCGCGATCGCCTGCGGCTGGTCGCCGGCCGGATCGAAGCCGGAGACGACTTCGAACGGGGCGCCGGGACCGGCGCGGGGGCGTTCGGCGAGGGCGGTGGTCATGGCCCGAATATAGGCGCCGCGCGGGCGGGTTGAACAGGAGTCCGGGCCGACCTAGGTTGCGGGCATCCAAGCCACGCCCCGGAGCAGCCATATGTCCATCCTCGCCGAGCGTCTTTCGCGCATCAAGCCATCGCCCACCAACGCCCTCACCGGCAAGGTGCTGGAGCTCAAGGCGGCGGGGCGGGACATCATCGGGCTCGGCGCCGGCGAACCCGATTTCGAGACGCCGGACAACGTCAAGGAGGCCGGGATCCGCGCGATCCGGGAAGGCGATACGCGCTACACCCCGATCCCCGGCACGATGGCGCTGCGCCAGGCGATCTGCGGCAAGCTGGAGCGCGAGAACGGGCTCGGCTACGCGCCCGACGAGGTGATCGTTTCCTGCGGCGGCAAGCAGGTGCTCTACAACGCCTTCGTCGCCACCCTCGACGAGGGCGACGAGGTGATCGTCCCGACGCCCTACTGGGTCTCCTACCCGGACATGGTCCTGCTGGCGGGCGGCACCCCGGTCTTCGTCGACGGCAAGGAGGAGCGCGGCTTCCGCATCGCGCCGGAAGATCTGGAAGCGGCGATCGGCCCGCGCACCAAATGGGTGCTGATCAACTCGCCGAGCAACCCGAGCGGCGCAGCCTATACCCGCGACGAGCTGGCGGCGCTTTGCGCGGTGATCCGCCGGCACGAGCATGTCTGGATCCTGACCGACGACATGTACGAGCACATCGTCTATGACGGCTTCTCCTTCGCCACCCCGGCCGCGGTCGACCCGTCGCTCAAGGACCGGACGCTGACCGTGAACGGCGTCTCCAAGGCTTACTGCATGACCGGCTGGCGGCTCGGCTACGCGGCCGGGCCGAAGGAGCTGATCCGGGCGATGGTAGTGGTGCAGTCGCAGAGCTCGACCCACACCTCGTCGATCAGCCAGGCGGCGGCGGTGGAGGCGCTCAACGGGCCGCAGGATTTCCTGGCCGGGAACGCCCGCATATTCCAGCAGCGCCGCGATCTCTGCATCTCCATGCTCAACCAGGCGATCGGGCTGCGCTGCGGCACGCCGGAGGGCGCCTTCTATCTCTACATCTCCTGCGCCGGGGCGATCGGCCGCAAGACGCCGGACGGAACGCTCATCGGAGACGACACCGACTTCGTCACCTACCTGCTCGAATCCGAGGGGGTTGCCGTGGTCCAGGGGGCGGCGTTCGGGCTGTCGCCCTATTTCCGCATCTCCTATGCCGCCTCCAACGCCGAGCTCGAAGAGGCCTGCCGGCGGATCCAGAGGGCCTGCGCGGCGC
The DNA here is from genome assembly GCA_965205995.1 of Alphaproteobacteria bacterium. Taxonomy (GTDB): domain Bacteria; phylum Pseudomonadota; class Alphaproteobacteria; order MPNO01; family MPNO01; genus MPNO01. The sequence continues at coordinate 4,279,164 of OZ242200.1, forward strand.
TCGCGTGACCGGGGCCGGGCGCCCGGAAAGGTCTTGATTCGGGGGGGCCGCGCTGAAACATTACGGCGTTCGAGGACAAACGGGACGGTTGCGCCGTGGGACACCGTGCGGCGGCGCGGCGCGTATCCTAGAACATGTCTCGGCCAGGGGAGAGAAACATGGCGAGCGCTTCCGGGCCACGCTGCGTGGCACTAGTCGGACCCTATCTCAGCGGCAAGACGACGCTGATGGAGAGCCTGCTCTCGGTGTCGGGCGGGATCCACCGCAAGGGTTCGATCAAGGAAGGCAACACCGTCGGCGATTACGCGGCCGAGGCGCGCGGCCGCCAGATGTCGGTCGAGATTTCGGTCGGCTCGACCGACTATCTGGACGATCGATGGACCTTCCTCGACTGCCCGGGATCGATCGAGATGCGGCAGGAGGCGATCAACGCGCTGATGGTCGCCGACCTCGCGGTGGTGGTCTACGAGCCCTCGACCGAACGCGCGATGACGCTCGCGCCGCTGTTCAAGATCCTCGCCGACCGCGGCATCCCGCATATGATGTTCATCAACAAGATCGACACCATCTCCGAGCCGGTCTCGGCGGTCTATGAGGCGCTGCGTTCCGTCGAGATCGCGCCGCTGGTGCTGCGCCACATCCCGATCCGCGAGGGCGAGACGGTGTCGGGCTATGTCGATCTGATCAGCGGGCGGGCTTACAAATACACCGCCGGCGCCGGTTCCGAGCGCATCGACATGCCGGACTCCGTCGCCGACGAGTACGAATTGACCCGAGAGGCGATGCTGGAGGCGCTTGCCGACTTCAACGACGAATTGCTCGAAAAACTGCTCGAGGACGAGGTCCCCGACATCGAGCAGGTCTACCGCTATCTGACCGAAGGGGTGCGCGCCGCCGACGTCGTGCCTGTGCTGATCGGCTCGGCGGAGCAGGACTATGGCGTAAGGCGGCTGCTCAAGGCGATGCGCCACGAGGTGCCGGGGTTCGACGCCACCATCGAACGCCTCGGGGTCGAGACCGGCGACGGGACCGCCGCCCAGGCCTTCAAGACCTACCACGCCCAGCATGCGGGCAAGCTGTCGCTGGCCCGCGTCCTCTCGGGAACGGTGACCGAGGGCATGACCCTGAACGGGCAGCGGGTCGGCAGCCTGTTGTCGCTGATGGGCGGGCAGCAGAACAAGATCGCGAGCGCGGAGCCGGGCGCGGTTGTTGCGCTGGGCCGGATGGATTCGGTCAAGACCGGCGACCTGCTGGTCGATGGCGGCGCCGAGGCGAATGGGGCGGACTGGCCGGTGCCGCTCGGCCCGGTCTATGCCCGCGCCATCGTGCCGGAGAACCGCAACGACGAGGTCAAGCTCACCGGCGCGCTCCAGCGCCTCAACGAGGAGGACCCCTCGGTCAGCTACGAGCAGAACGCCGACACCCGGGAGTTGGTGCTGTGGGGCCAGGGCGAGATCCATCTCCAGGTCGCGCTCGAAAAGCTCAAGGGGCGCTACAACGTCTCCGCGACCGCCGCCCCGCCGAGCGTCCCCTACAAGGAAACCATCCGCAAGACGGTCTCCCAGCACGGCCGCTTCAAGCGCCAGACCGGGGGGCACGGCATGTTCGGCGACGTCCATGTCGATATCTCGCCCCGGCCCCGCGGCGAGGGTTTCGAATTCACCGACAAGATCGTCGGCGGCTCCATCCCCAAGCAGTTCATCCCCGCCGTCGAGTCCGGCGTGAAGGAGTTCGCCGTGCGCGGGCCGCTGGGCTTCCCGGTGGTCGATTTCGCGGTCCGGCTGACCGACGGGCAGTTCCACGCCGTCGACAGCAACGAGATGTCCTTCAAGCTCGCCGCCCGGGTGGCAATGAGCGAGGGAATGCCCAAATGCGATCCGGTCCTGCTCGAGCCGGTCTCCAGGGTGGAGATCGACGTGCCGGCGGATTCGACCAACAAGGTGCACGGGCTGATCAGCGGACGCCGCGGCCAGATCCTCGGCTTCGCGCCCAAGGAGGGCTGGAAGGGCTGGGATACGGTGGAGGCCAACATCCCGTCCTCGGACATCGTCGACCTGATCATCGAGCTGCGCTCGCTGAGCCAGGGCGTCGCCACCTTCCGGTCGTCCTTCGACCGCCTGCAGGAACTGACCGGCCGCCTCGCCGACCAGGTGATCGAGGCCCGCAAGGAGGCAGAGGAAGCCAATTGACAAAGGGCGCGCGACAAACCGTCCGGGAGGAACCATGAAGATCATCAGCAAGCGGGGCTGGGAACTGCCGGAAACGGCGGCCACGCCCGAGGATCTGTTCCGGCGGCGCCGGAACCTGGTGAAGGCGCTCGCCGCCGGCCCCCTGCTCGCCGCTTCGGGGCTCGGTCTGGCCGGCTGGGCGCAGGCGGCAACCGGCCTCTACCCGGTGAGGCGGAATGAGCGCTACCCGCTCGACCGGCCGGTCACCGACGAGAAGATCGTCACCACCTACAACAATTTCTTCGAATTCGGCTCGCACAAGCAGATCTGGAAGGCGGCGCAGAAACTGAAGACCCGTCCCTGGACCGTGACCGTCGACGGGATGGTGGAGAAGCCGTTCACCGTCGACGCCGACGCGCTGATCCGCAAGATGCCGCTGGAAGAACGCCTCTATCGACACCGCTGCGTGGAGGCCTGGTCGATCGCGGTGCCGTGGAGCGGTTTTGCCCTCAAGGCGCTGGTCGCCATGGCGCGGCCCTCTTCCGGCGCCAAATATGTGGAGATGCACGGGTTCCACGACGCCGCGATGGCGTCGGGCCAGCGCCAGACCTGGTATCCGTGGCCCTATCTCGAAGGGCTGACGATGGAGGAGGCGACCAACGAACTCGCCTTCATCGCCACCGGCGCCTACGGCAAGGCGATCGCCAAGCAGAACGGCGCGCCGCTGCGCCTCGCGGTGCCGTGGAAATACGGTTTCAAGTCGATCAAGTCGATCACCCGCTTCACCTTCACCGACAAGCGCCCGGTCAGCTTCTGGGAGAAGCTCGCCGCCAACGAGTACGGCTTCTGGGCCAATGTGAACCCGGAGGTCGATCATCCGCGCTGGAGCCAGGCGACGGAGCAGCAGCTCGGGATCGGAAGGCGGGTGCCGACCCTGCTCTATAACGGCTACGCCGAGCAGGTCGCCCATCTCTACAAGGACATGAAGGGCGAGACCCTGTTCCGGTAGCCGGGGGCGCCGACAGTCATCGGCGCCGAGGCGCTCAGTCGGCGATTCCGAGCTTGAACCTCAGCCGGGCGCGGCGTTCGAGCAGGGCCGACGCGGTCCTCGCGCCGCCATGGACGAGCCGCGCGCGCAACGCTCCGGGCAGGGGGCCTCCGGCCCGCAGGGCGGCTTCGGCCTCGCTCAGCACGGCCTCGAATCGGTCCGCCAGCGCCGCTTCCTCATCCAGCAATTCCCCGGAGATCCGGAGCGCCTGCGCGGTCGGGGACTCCGCCGCATTCGCGGCTTCCGCCAGCCGGTCGGCGAGCAGGGCCTTTCCGCTCCCGATCCAGCGGCGCGCATCCCGGATATGATCCCGCGATGCCGCGATCAGCGCCGGCATCGCCCCGACCAGTGCATCGGGGTGCATCAGCAGCGCCGCGTTTACGAGCCCGATGTTTAGCCGGTTGATGCTTTTCGCGGCCTCGTTGGCGTGATACTCGACCTGTTCGTTCGAGCGTGTGAGGTTTCTGATCAACAAATAGACATTGTCGCCGGCATAGCCGAGATAGGAACGCTCGGCGAGAGCGAAGCGGAGGCGGTCCACGGCCTCCATGTCGCCCCGCGACGTGGCAGCCATCAAGGCCTTGGTGTCGCTCAGCGTATCCTTCGCACTTTCCAGGAATCCGACCGCCATCCCCCGCAAAGCGCCGCTCAGGGCGTCATCGCCGGAAGCGGGCTGGAACACGTACAGATCCGCGAACTCCGGGTCGAGCCGGTCCATCGTTTTCCGCGCGAACCCCAGGTTCAAACGATAGCCGAAATTCGCGAGCTCTGCCGGGACTTCCCGCCGGGCGAACCTGTCGGCGGCCCGCCTGACTGGATCGCCTACCCGGACAAGCGCCGCCGCCTCATGGGCCAATATCGCGAGTCGGTCCGCCCATGCGGCAAACGCTTCCGCGTCTTCCTGCGGCACGAAAAAATCCCTCGCCTTCAGGTCGCTCTCATCCGCCTTCTGCTGTAGCGCAACGCCCCGGCGGTGGCAGCGCTTGAGACTGTCCAGCATCCGGCCCGCCCCGGACAACGAAAAGGAAAGCCGCCTCTCGCCGGCCCGCTCGATGATCAGCCTCCGGCCGCTGGCGGCGTTCCGCAATATGGCTTCCACGTCCTTACTCATGATCGAGAAGATCGACGGTTCGGCAGCGCTCGACCCGTGCAAGACCATCGCATCCGCATCGGTGTGCCAAGCGTCGTCGACCGAAAGCCTGGCCGCGAAGCCCTGCCCCTCCTGCAAGCGCCAGGGAGCGTTGCGGACAGTGAATTCCACGGCGTTGCCCCAATAGCTCAAGAGCAGCCACGGCTTTTCGCCGCTCGGCACGCCGGCGGAACAAGTGAGAAAGCGGGCGGTCTCGGAATCGAATATCGCGTAGCCCCCCCAGGGACCGGACGCGAAGTCGCGCTTCGTCTCGGCGAAAGCGGGGCTGGGCGGGCAAGCCGCCCAAAACCCGAGGATCAACGGCAGGACGCGGGCGGCTACCCTCCGCCGGGACGCATGGACCATCGGAGCGCTCCTATATGGAGTTATAAATTCGTGTTTTTCTATCATAGAGGGTATTTCCGGGAACACGCGCGACCGCGTGCATGGCGGATCCGGCGGATTCGCCTACCAGCGCAGCGCGGCGCGAAGCGTCAGACCGTGATCGGGCTGGTGGTCGTTGGCCGCCTCGCGGCGCGTCGCCTCGATACTGACCGCGGCATCCGGGCTCACCTGCCAGCGCGTCTCCAGCCGCCAGAGGCGCTCGCCTCGACCGGCCAGCGACAGGCCCGCCCGCGGGGTCACCGTCCCATAGCCCCCCGGGGCGCGGAACCCGTAGCCCATCTCCGTCTCCAGACGCGCCCGGGGACGGAACCCGTCCTGCTCAGCGGGACTTCCCGTATCGCGAAGCGACCACAGCCGGTCGACTCCGCTCGATGCGGAACCCCAGGCAGGGGCGATTCTGATAGAGAGACCACGCTGCGAGACGCCCGGGTCGATGCTGACCGTGCCCGAGACGCCCCATTCCTCATACCCGGTCTGATCGTGAGCGAGGAGGGTCCGCGCAGCCGCTTCGATGCTGAAGCCAGAGCCCGCGTGACGGATGGAGCCCCCCAGTTCGAGGCCGGTGCCGGTATCCGCATCGCCGCCATCGTGCCGCACGCCGATTTCGACAGAGGGAGTCGTCACCCCATTTTCGTTGGCGAACTCCCGCGAGCCCTCGAGGATGAAACGAAAGCGGCTTACATCCGCTTCCGACCCTTCGAGGCGGTCGCCGTTGCCGGGCATCGCGTCCGATTCCGTTCGCACCCAAAGCAGGTCGGACTTGATCGCGAGCGCCAGCCCGTCCGTCGAGCCGGGCGAGAGCAGCTCACCCCGCGCGCCCATCGCTCCCATGCGCATGGCGATGTCGGTCCTGATCCTTTCGCCTGCGCCGCCATTGCCGGGGGGCCGGGTCAGCGTCAGCCCGCCCGTGCCGTAGCCCAGCAGCGCCCAGACATCGATCCTTTCGCTCAGCCGCAATCGGCCGTAAGGATGGATCGTCGTCAATGAGCCCTCGACCGCGTCGGTCCCGCTCCCGTCGCCGGAACCGAGCGAACCGTCGCCCTGGCTGACGCCGACCGCAAGACCGGCGGTCCACCGCGGGTTGCCCAAATCGGCCCCGAGGAAACCGCTCATCATGTCGCCCTCGATCCGAGCGCCGTTCGCAGATGCCTTGAACCCTCCGCCGGCAGCCCCGCCCCAGGCGCTCCAGGCGGGGGCTCCGTCTTCGCCTCCGGCGCTGAACTGGAACGAACTCCCGAGCAGCAGGGAGCGCGCCGTCATCGTGCGGGTCCGGTCCGCCGGTTCCGGCCGGGCGAAAGAGTCGACGGCAGCAAGCCCCTTCTCCGCTTCGAATCGCGCGCCGGCCGCGCCGACCGGCTGGCCCGCAATCCGCAGGCGCGAGCCGCCGCCGCTCTCCATGCGGCTTGCGATCATCTCCACCGCCCGGAAGGCCACGCTCCGTCCGAACCGGGCAAGCCAGCCCTCGATGTCCGGGTTCAGCGTGTCATTGTCGGACACCTTCACGGGCATTTCCTTCGTCACCCCGTCATACCCGCCGCCCGCCGCGGCATGCGTCACCGTTTCGGTGTCGTCCGTCCGGTCGTCGTCTTCGGCGACCGAGACCGCCACCGTCTGCGCCCGGTCCCAGTTCGTTTCCGTAAATGTCAGGCGGTCCTCGCCGAACGTCAGATCCGTCCCCGGCGGGCAGCTGAGCGCCACCGTCACCGGACCTCTGGGCCGCGTCGCCAGTCGCAGCGTGTAGCGCGCGGCGCTGCCCTCCGGCAAATCGAGCGAGGGAACCGACAACAGAAGATCGGGTTTGTCGTCGTCGATTACCGTCACCGGAAGGGTCTTCGATACGCCGCCATAGCCGCCGCCCGAAGCGGTGTGCGTCAGGGTCGCCGTGTCGTCCGCGCTATCATCGTCGTCGCCCGCGCCGATGCGCACCGTCTGCGGCGTGTCCCAGGTCTCCGCGGTGAAGGTCAGGCTCGTCTCGTCCAGCGAAAGATCCGTATCCGCCGTGCCGCCAAGCGTGACCGTCACCGGGCCCGTCGGGCGCGTCGTGAGTTTCACCGCGTAGCCGACGCTCCCCTCCTCCGGCACCTCCAGCGAAGCCGCCGACAAGACGAGGGCCAGCGCGTCGTCGTCCTTCACGGTCACGGGAAGGTTCTTCGACACCGCGGCGTAGCCGCCGCCCGAGGCGACATGCGTGAGCGTCGCCGCGTCGTCCGCGCCGTCCGCGTCGTCGCCCGCGCTTACGGTCACCGTCTGCGCCGCGTTCCAGTTGGCGACGGTGAAGGTCAGGCTGGTCCTGTCGAGCGAGAGATCGGTCCCCGCGGTGCCGCCGAGCGTCACCGTCACCGGGCCCGTCGGACGCGTCGTGAGCTTCACCGTGTAGCCGACGCTCCCCTCCTCCGGCACCTCCAGCGAAGCCGCCGACAAGACGAGGGCCAGCGCGTCGTCGTCCTTCACCGTCACCGGCAGGTCCTTCGACACCGTGCCGTAGCCGCCGCCCGAGGCGACATGGGTCAGGGTCGCGGCGTCGTCCGCGCCGTCCGCGTCGTCGCCCGCGCTTACGGTCACCGTCTGCGCCGCGTTCCAGTTGGAGGCGGTGAAGCTCAGGCTCGTCTTGTCGAGCGAGAGATCGGTTCCCGCGGTGCCGCCGAGGGTCACCGTCACCGGGCCCGAAGGCCGCGTCGCGAGCTTCACCGTGTAGCCGACGCTCCCCTCCTCCGGCATTTCCAGCGAAGCCGCCGACAAGACGAGGGCCAGCGCGTCGTCGTCCTTCACGGTCACGGGAAGGTTCTTCGACACCGTGCCGTAGCCGCCGCCCGAGGCGACATGGGTCAGGGTCGCGGCGTCGTCCGCGCCGTCCGCGTCGTCGCCCGCGCTTACGGTCACCGTCTGCGCCGCGTTCCAGTTGGAGCGCGGTGAAGGTCAGGCTCGTCTTGTCCAGCGAGAGATCGGTCCCCGCGGTGCCGCCGAGCGTCACCGTCACCGGGCCCGTCGGACGCGTCGCGAGCTTCACCGTGTAGCGACATCCCGGCCTCCGGCACCTCGAGCGACGCCGCCGACAGCACGAGACCGGCTTCGTCGTCGTCGGTCACCCTCACTTGCAGGTTCTTGGATACTGCGCCGTAGCCGCCGCCCGAGGCGGTGTGCGTCAGCGTCGCCGCGTCGTCCGCGCCGTCCGCGTCGTCGCCCGCGCTTACGGTCACCGTCTGCGCCGCGTTCCAGTTGGCGACGGTGAAGCTCAGGCTCGTCTTGTCGAGCGAGAGATCGGTTCCCGCGGTGCCGCCGAGCGTCACCGTCACCGGGCCCGTCGGACGCGTCGCGAGCTTCACCGTGTAGCCGACGCTCCCCTCCTCCGGCACCTCCAGCGAAGCCGCCGACAAGACGAGGGCCAGCGCGTCGTCGTCCTTCACCGTCACCGGCAGGTCCTTCGACACCGTGCCGTAGCCGCCGCCCGAGGCGACATGGGTCAGGGTCGCGGCGTCGTCCGCGCCGTCCGCGTCGTCGCCCGCGCTTACGGTCACCGTCTGCGCCGCGTTCCAGTTGGAGGCGGTGAAGCTCAGGCTCGTCTTGTCGAGCGAGAGATCGGTTCCCGCGGTGCCGCCGAGGGTCACCGTCACCGGGCCCGTCGGGCGCGTCGCGAGCTTCACCGTATAGCGGGCGCTCCCGGTTTCCGGCACCTCGAGCGACGCCGCCGACAGCACGAGACCGGCTTCGTCGTCGTCGGTCACCCTCACTTGCAGGTTCTTGGATACTGCGCCGTAGCCGCCGCCCGAGGCGGTGTGCGTCAGCGTCGCCGTGTCGTCCGCGCCGTCCGCGTCGTCGCCCGCGCTTACGGTCACCGTCTGCGCCGCGTTCCAGTTGGAGGCGGTGAAGCTCAGGCTCGTCTTGTCCAGCGAAAGATCGGTTCCCGCGGTGCCGCCGAGCGTCACCGTCACCGGGCCCGAAGGCCGCGTCGCGAGCTTCACCGTGTAGGTTGTATCGGCGTTCTCGGCGATCCCGAGGGAAGACACGGAGAGCACGAGACCGGCTTCGTCGTCGTCGGTCACCCTCACTTGCAGGTTCTTGGATACTGCGCCGTAGCCGCCGCCCGAGGCGCTATGGGTCAGCGTCGCCGTGTCGTCCGCGCCGTCCGCGTCGTCGGCCGCGCTTACGGTCACCGTCTGCGCCGCGTTCCAGTTGGCGACGGTGAAGCTCAGGCTCGTCTCGCCCAGCGAGAGATCGGTCCCTGCGGTGCCGCCGAGCGTCACCGTCACCGGGCCGGAAGGCCGCGTCGCGAGCTTCACCGTGTAGGTCGCATCGGCGTTCTCGGCGATCCCGAGGGAAGACACGGAGAGCACGAGGTCCGGTTCGTCGTCGTCGATCACCGTCACCGGAAGGCGTTTCGAGACGCCGCCGTAGCCGCCGCCCGACGCGACATGCGTCAGCGTCGCGGTGTCGTCCGCAGCGTCCGCGTCGTCGCGCCTGCGCTTACGGTCACCGACTGCGCCGCGTTCCAGTTGGCGACGGTGAAGCTCAGGCTCGTCTTGTCCAGCGAGAGGTCCGTCCCTGCGGTGCCGCCGAACGTCACCGTCACCGGGCCCGTCGGGCGCGTCGCCTTCACCGTGTAGTCGACATCGCCCGCCTCCGGCACTTCGAGCGACGCCGCCGACAGCACGAGCGCAAGTTCGTCGTCGTCGGTCACCGGAAGGCGTTTCGAGACGCCGCCGTAGCCGCCGCCCGACGCGACATGCGTCAGCGTCGCTGTGTCGTCCGCGCCGTCCGCGTCGTCGCCCGCGCTCACGGTCACCGTCTGCGCCGTGTTCCAGGTCTCCGGGGCGAAGGTCAGGCTCGTCTCGTCCAGCGACAGATCCGTATCCGCGGTGCCGCCAAGCGTCACAGTAACCGGGCCCGAAGGCCGCGTCGCGAGCTTCACCCTGTAGTCGACATTGCCTCCCTCAGGCACCTCCAGCGAGGCAGCCGACAACACCAGACCGGCCTCGTCGTCGTCGTTCACGGTTACCGGAAGGTGTTTCGACACCCCGCCGTAGCCGCCGCCGGACGCGGTGTGCGTCAGCGTCGCCGTGTCGTCCGCGGCGTCCGCGTCGTCGCCCGCGCTTAGGGTCACCGTCTGCGCGGTGTTCCAGTTGGAGACGGCGAAGGTGAGGCTGGTGCGGTCCGACGAGAGGTCCGTCCCCGCGGTGCCGCCGAGCGTCACCGTCACCGGGCCCGCAGGCTGCGTCGCAAGCTTCACCGTATAGCCGACGCTTCCTCCTTCGGGCACCTCCAGCGACGCCGCCGACAGAACCAGCCCGGCCTCGTCGTCGTCCTCGACCGTCACCGGCAGGTTCTGCGAAATGCCGTCGTAGCCGCCGCCCGAGGCGGTATGGGTCAGCGTCGCCGTGTCGTCCGCGCCGTCATCGTCGTCCGAGGCGGAGACCCGCACCGCCTGCGCCACGTTCCAGTTGGAGGCGGTGAAGCCCAGGCTGGTCCTGTCCAGGGAAAGATCCGTCCCCGAAGTGCCGCCAAGCGTGACCGTCACCGGGCCCGAAGGACGTGCGGCGAGTTTCACCGTGTAGCCGGCACCCCCGCCCTCCGCCACCTCCAGCGAGGCCGCCGACAGCACCAGGCGGCGTATTCCGGAGTAGTTGACCCGGTGGTCGGCCTGATGGTTCAAACCGATAACGAAGAGGTCGGCATCCGTCTGCGTCTGTCTTCGCTTGATGGAGCCGCCGTTCTTCGTCAGCCCCCGCGAGGAGATGGAGATACCGTTGTCATCGTAGTCTTCCTCGACCACTGTGTAGGCGAATACCAGCGCGGTCGTGGTGCTCTCCGCCGACGAATACCGGGCGTTCCGCGTATCGCGGCCGATCGTCAATGCGAGCTGCGGGGTCCCGCCCGTGGAATCGACCGTCACCGCCTCGCTATAGGTCACGGTGACCTTGACGGTCTCGCCGGTTCGATAGCTGCGGCCCCGGTTGGGCGCGGAGGAGATCGTCAGGCCGGTTACGTAGGGAACGCCTCGCGGGAGAACCCGGAAGACCGATGAAATCCCCAGCAAACGAGCGGAATAGATATAGGAGCTGCCCGCGTAGTCCAAACCTAAATTGAGATTTCCGTATCGGACAGTCTGCGATCCGACCCATTGATCGTCGTATTTGGTTCCATCGTCGTTGGAGCCCGTCCAGAAGTCCCCCCCCGTGCTGTTTCGTCCGGTTTCGTCCTTTGGAGTCTCGCTTATTACCGAATCGAAGAAATCGGCGTAGTCGCTGGCTGCGCGGTGACCGTTGAGCCAGTGGATCGGGACGCCGTTGCCGGTGGCGCCGATATGGTCCCGCGCGTCCACGGTGGACGTGCTGACCACCGCGCCGAAGTGCCGGGCGTATTTTCGAATGTCTGCATGCCCGTTCGCGATGGCGTTCTGAACGTGTTCGTCGTAGTCGTCGAACTTCGTGGTGATGGGCCGGATATTCTCGTGCGTGATGAACAGGAGGCGGAACCGGTCGCCGGCGGTGAGCCCCGCCGGCTTCAGGTCCCAGGCGAATGGGACGGGCACGGCCGATGCAGACGCTTGTTGGGCATACGCGGCATCGTTCGCGCCTGGAATGACGGAGAGCGCGAGGGCGGCGACCGCTAGCGAAGCCGCTCTCGACAGCCCTCCCGCCACGGGCAGGCGGCGCAGCGCGCGCCGACCCGGCTCGCGATGTTCTCGCGAGACCGGCCCTCCGGCAACAGGCATCGCTCAAAGAGCCCTGTCGGCCGTTGTGCCGGCCCTGCCGGCAGTAGGGAGAGGTGTCGGCGGCTGGACGGTCGTGGACCGCATGGCGCAGCCGGAACCGAATCCTGCCCAACTCGGATTCGGTGAGCGCCGGACAACACAGCTCGATTGGCGCGCCGATGAGGCTGCGCGAGCTTGCAAGGGGTGCCCTACCCTACCGAGGTCCATGGAACGCCTCCCATATCACTGGTTGTTTTTGTATAAGGTTATCTAATATTGGATATATCTGAATCGTCAACTGTCGGCACGCGTTCCCGTCCTCATTTTTTGCGCGTGCGGCGATAGCGGAAACGGGAAAACACGCGGTTCTGACGGCTTTCCGGCGCCCTGGCCGAAACCGGAAATCTCGAAAAATTGAATTGAAGGCGTGAAACTGCCGCCCCCGGCGGGCCGCCTTGCGTCAGGGGGCGATCCAGGCGATGTGGAGGATGTTGGTGGCGCCGGGCGTGCCGAACGGGACCCCGGCGGTGATAACCAGGCGCTGCCCGGTCTCGGCGAAGCCCGATTCGACGGAGCGGTCGCGCGCGATGTCGACCATTTCCGCGAAATCCTTGACGTCCTTCGACACGATGCAGTGCACGCCCCAGGCCACCGAGAGGTAGCGCGCGGTCGTCCGCAGCGCGGTGAGCGTGACGATCGGCACCGTCGGGCGTTCGCGCGAGGCGCGGAGCGCCGTCGAGCCCGAGGTGGTGAAGGTGACGATCGCCGCCGCCCGCACGGTCTCCGCCACCCGGGCGGCGGCGGCGCTGATCGCGTCGGGCGCCGTCCGCTCAGGGTCCGGGTGGAACGCATCCATGATCGCGCGATAGGTCTCGTCGCGCTCCACCCGGGCGACGATCCGGTTCATCATCGAGACCGCTTCGAGCGGATAGTCGCCGGCCGCCGTCTCCGCCGACAGCATCACCGCATCGGCGCCGTCATAGACCGCGGTGGCGACGTCGGATGCCTCGGCCCGGGTCGGCGCCGGGGCGGAGATCATCGATTCGAGCATCTGGGTCGCAACCACCACCGGCTTGCCGGCCTCGCGGCAGCGCCGGACGACCTGCTTCTGGATGCTCGGCACGTCCTCGGGCGGCAGTTCCACGCCGAGATCGCCGCGGGCGATCATCGCCCCGTCGGAAAGCGCGAGGATCTCGTCCAGGCATTCGATTGCCGCGGGCTTTTCGAGCTTGGCCATCACCGCGGCCCTTCCGCCGATGATCTTGCGCGCCGCGGCGACGTCGTCGGGGCGCTGCACGAAGCTGAGCCCGATCCAGTCGATGCCGAGGGTGAGGGCGAATTCGAGGTCGCGGCGGTCCTTGTCGGTGAGGGCCGAGATCGGCAGCACCGCCCGCGGGATGTTGACCCCCTTGTGGTCGGTCAGCCGGCCGCCGAACAGGATTTCGGTGATCGCATGATCCGCCGACCGCTCGCGCACCGCGAGGCGGATCCTGCCGTCGTCGATCAGGAGTTCGGTGCCCTCCTCGATGGTCTCGAACACCTCGGGATGCGGCAGCGGCGCCCGGGCGGAGTCGCCGGGTTCGGGAGACAGATCGAGGCGGAAGGCCGCGCCGGCTTCCAGCACCGCCTCGCCGCCTTGAATCGCGCCGACGCGCAGCTTGGGTCCCTGGAGATCCATCAGGATGCCGATCGGATGGTCGGCCGCGCGCTCGATCTCGCGGATCCAGCGCACCCGCTCGGCATGCTCCTCGTGGGTGCCGTGGCTGAAATTCAGGCGAAACACATCGGCGCCGGTCTCGAACAAAGCGCGGACCGTTTCCGGCGTGGCGCTCGCCGGGCCGAGTGTGGTGACGATCTTGGTTCGCCTGTGCCGCCGCATGGTCCCCCGCCTCCGGCGCTGTCTATAGTGGCATCGCCTGACCGGCGCCAGCGCCGATCAGGATGGCGCGGAAATCATTGACATTGGTCCGTGTCGGCCCGGTGACAACGAGATCGCCGAGCGCGGAAAAGAACCCGTAGCTGTCATGGGCGGCGAGCGCGTCGCGGGCGTCGAGCCCGGCGGACGCGGCGCGGGCGAGGCTGTCGGGGGCGAGCACCGCGCCGGCGCTGTCCTCGGTGCCGTCGATCCCGTCGGTATCGCAGGCGATCGCCCAGATGTCCGGCGCGCCTTTGAGCCCGGCGGCGAGCGCCAGCAGATACTCGGTGTTGCGCCCGCCCCGGCCGAAGCCCGGGCGCGGCAGCGTCACCGTGGTCTCGCCGCCGGAAAGCAGCGCGACCGGCCCGCTTGCGGTCCTCGAAATCCCGATCGCCATCGCGGCATGGGCGGCGCCGAGCTCGCGCGCTTCGCCGGCGAGATCGTCGCCCAGGAGGTTCGCCGCGATCCCCTCTTTCTCCGCCTCCCGGGCGGCGGCGGCGAGTGCGTCGCGGGCGCGGGCGACGATCTCGAACCGCGCGTTGGGGAGCCTATCCGGCGTTTCCCCGGCGGGCCCGGACAGGACCGCATCAACCGCCGCCCCGGTGGCGATGCGGTAGCGCGCGAGAATCGCGCGGGCGTCCGCCCCGCCGGTCGGATCGGCGACGGTGGGGCCCGAGGCGATGGTCGCGGGGTCGTCGCCGGGCACGTCGGAGATCGCGAGCGTCGCCACCCGGGCCGGCGCCGCCGCCGCGGCGAGGCGGCCGCCCTTGATCGCCGACAGATGCTTGCGCACGCAGTTGATCTCGCCGATCGCCGCGCCGCAGGCGAGCAGCGACCGGGTGAGTTGCTGTTTTCGGGCGAGGCCGATGCCGGGCGCCGGCTTGGCGAGAAGGGCCGAACCGCCGCCCGAGGCGAGGCAGAGCAGGAGGTCGTCGGCGCCGAGCCCGGCGGCGAGGGCGAGGGCGCGGTCGGCGGCGGCGACCGCGGCTTCGTCCGGGACGGGGTGGCCGGCCTCGACGATTTCGATTTCGCGGCACGGGACGCCGTGGCCGTAGCGGGTCACCGCGAACCCCTCGAACCGGGCCGGCCAGTGCGCCTCGAACACCCGCGCCATCTCCGCCGCCGCCTTGCCGAAGCCGAGCACCGCGGTCCGCCCGCGCGGCGGCGCGGGCAGATGCGGCGGCAGCACCTGGCGCGGCGAGACCGCGGCGAGGGCGGCGTCGAACAGGGATTTCAGCGTTTGCCGGGGGGTCATCGGCATCGGGGCCTTATATCGGAAGGCGGCGTGCGCCCCAAACCGCCCGCGCCCGGATTGGCGAGCCGGAATGATCGTATATAGTCCCGGCGCGCCCACCGAGAGACGAGGCCCAGAGCGTGCTGACCGACCGCGACCCGCCGCCCTTCACCGTCGACAACGCCGACGGCGCGAGCCCGATCGTGCTCGCCTGCGACCATGCGAGCAACCTGGTGCCGCGCGCGCTCAAGGGGCTCGGGCTGGTCGAGCGCGAGCTTCGCCGCCACATCGCCTGGGACCAGGGTGCGGCGGAGGTTGCGCGCGGGCTCTCCCGGCGGATCGACGCGACGGCGGTGCTGTCCGGCTATTCGCGGCTGGCGATGGATTGCAACCGCTCCCCGGAGCACGAGACCTCGATCGCCGAGGTGAGCGACGGAACCGCCGTCCCGGGCAATGTCGGGATCTCCGGCGCGGCGCGCGCGGCGCGCAAGCGCGCCCTGTTCGATCCCTATCACGCGGCGCTCGCCGGGGCGCTGGAACGGGTGCGCGGACGCGGGCAGATGCCGGTCCTCGTCGCGGTCCACAGCTTCACCCCGGTACTCGCGGGCAAGCCGCGGCCGTGGCAGATCTCGGTGCTCTGGGGCTACGACCCGAGGGTCCCGGTGCCCCTGCTGGCGGCGCTGCGCGGGCGCGGCGATCTGGTGGTCGGCGAAAACGAGCCCTATTCGGGGCGCAACCGGCACGGCCATACGATCAAGGTCCACGGCGCGCGAACCCGGACTCCGCACGCGCTGGTCGAGATCCGCGCCGACGAGGTGGCGGATCCGGACGGCGCGGCGCGCTATGTGGATATCCTCGGCGGCGCGCTGGACTCGGTACTCACCCAACTGCCGACCGGCTGAGCGGAGACCGAAGATGGAGATTGCCGAGCCGTCCTTCACCTTCGGCATCGAGGAGGAATATCTCCTCGTCGACCGCGACAGCCGCGACCTGGTGGCCGAGTCGCTTCCCGGCATGATGGAGGCCTGCGTCGACCGGCTGGGCGGCGCCGTCGCGCCGGAGTTCCTGCGCTCCCAGATCGAGGTGGCGACCCCGGTCTGCCGCACCCCGGGCGAGGCGCGGGACCATATCGCGCGGCTGCGCGGCGCGCTCGGCGAGATCGCCGCGGGTTACGGCTGCGCGCCGATCGCCGCCTCCACCCACCCGTTCGGCGACTGGCTCGATCAGAAGCCGACCGAGGGCGAACGCTATATCCGGATCGACGAGGATCTGCAGCTCGTCGCCCGGCGGCTGCTGACCTGCGGCATGCATGTCCATGTCGGGATCGAGGATCCGGAGATACGGATCGACCTGATGAACCAGGCGGTCTATTTCCTGCCGCATCTACTGGCGCTGTCGACCTCCTCGCCGTTCTGGGGCGGGGCGGAAACCGGGCTGATGTCGTACCGGCTGGCGGTGATCGACGAGCTGCCGCGCGCCGGGCTTCCCGAACGCTTCCAGACCCTGAGCGATTACGAGCGCACGGTGAGCATCATGACCGCCGCGGGGCTGATCGAGGACGCGACCAAGCTGTGGTGGGACATCCGCCCGAGCGCCCGCTTCCCGACGATCGAGATGCGCATCGCCGATATCTGCACCTATGCGGAGGACGGGCTTGCGATCGCCGCCATCTTCCGCTGCCTGTGCCGGATGCTGTGGCGGCTGCGCCGCAACAACCAGCGCTGGCGGATCTATTCCCGCACCCTGGTCAACGAGAACCGCTGGCGCGCGCAGCGCTACGGCTTCGACCGCGGGCTGGTCGATTTCGGCCGCGGCGAGGTCGTCCCCTTCGCCGACCTGCTGGAGGAGATCCTGGGCCTGATCGAGGAGGACGCGGACTATTTCGGCTGCACCGACGAAATCGCCCATGCGCGCACGGTGCTCGCCCGCGGCACCGGCGCGCATCGCCAGCGCGCCGTCTGGCACGCCGCGCTGGAAGCCGGCAGGAGCGGCGACGAGGCGCTGCGCGAGGTGGTCGACGGGCTGATCGAGGAGACCCTGCAAGCACCCTGAACCGGCTGGACATAGCGGCCGGATCGACCGATATCACGGGAAACGGAGACTGGAGGACGGAATGGACGATCGTACGCGGACCGAGTTGGAGGCGGCGGCCTTCCGGACGCTGGTCGAGCACCTGCGCGAGCGCACCGATGTGCAGAATATCGACCTGATGAACCTGTCCGGGTTCTGCCGCAACTGCCTCAGCAAGTGGTATCGCGCGGCGGCGGAGGAGCGCGGCATCGAGATGGGCTACGAGGACGCGCGCGAACTCGTCTACGGCATGCCCTATTCCGAGTGGAAGGGCAAATTCCAGAAAGCGGCCACGCCCGAACAGATCGAGGCGATGAAGGCCGCCGAGGCCGCCGCCGGGCACTGACGTCCCCGGCGCCCGGCCTACAGATCCGTGCCGAGATAGTACTGCTTGACCAGCTCGTTCTCGCGCAGCGCATCGGCGCTCTCGCCCTTGAGCGCCATCTCGCCGTGGACGATGACATAGCCGCGGTCGGCGATCTTGATCGCCTGGTTGAAGTTCTGCTCGGCCATCAGCACGGTCAGCCCGTGCTCGTCCTTGAGCTCCTTGATCTTGGCGATCATCCGGCTGACCAGGATCGGGGCGAGCCCGACCGAGGGTTCGTCGACCAGCAGCAGCCTGGGCGACGACATCAGGGCGCGGGCGATGGCGAGCATCTGCTGTTCGCCGCCGCTCATCGAGCCGGCGAGCTGGCGGCGGCGCTGGGTCAGCACCGGGAAGGCCTCGTAGCAGAAGGAAAGGTTGTCCGACAGCTTCGTCCGCGCCGCGCTGCGATACGCGCCGAGGGTCAAATTCTCCTCGACGGTGAGCCGCGGGAACAGGCGCCGCCCCTCCGGCACCATGCCCACCCCGTGCTCCACCACCTCGCGCGGGGCCAGCCCGACGAGGTCGATCCGCTCGCCGTCGATCTGGACATCGATCCGCCCGCTCTCCGGCCGGACGATGCCCATGATGCATTTGAGCAGGGTCGACTTGCCGTTGCCGTTGGTGCCCAGGAGCGCCACCGTCTCGCCCTCGCTGACATTGAGCGAGACGCCGTGCAGCACGCGCACCTTGCCGTAGCCGGCCTCCAGCCCCTCGACCGTCAGTTCAAGCGCCAAGATACGCCCTTTCGACATTCGGATCGGCGACCACGGCATCGGGCTCGCCGTCGGCGATCTTCTTGCCGGCATCCAGCACCACGATGCGCTGCGAGAACCGCATCACCGCGCGCATGATGTGCTCGATCATGACGATGGTCACCCCGCTCTCGTTGAGCGTGAACAGGATTTCGAGCAGCTCGTCGACCTCGTTCGAGGACAGCCCGGCCATCGCCTCGTCGGAGATCAGGAGCTGCGGACGGGCGGCGAGCGCGCGGGCGAGTTCGAGCTTGCGCATCTCGATCTGGGTAAGCCCGGCCGAGATCGCGTCGGCGCGCGGGCCGAGCCCCATCGACTGGAGGACCTCTTCCGCCCGGTCGTCCCGCTGCGCGCCGCCCGCGCCGGTCGCGTATTCGATGGTGATGGCGAGGTTCTCGCGCACCGTCTGGCTGCGGAACGGGCGCGGGATCTGGAAGCTGCGGGCGATGCCGAGCCTGGTGCGCTGGTGCGGCTTGAGCCTGCCGAGGTCGCGGCCGCGGAAGCGGATCGTCCCGCTATAGTTGCCGAGCGCCCCGGAGACGCAGTTGATCATCGTCGTCTTGCCGGAGCCGTTGGGCCCGATCAGCCCGAGCCGCTCGCCCTCGAAGACATGGGTATCGACGGAATCGAGGGCGACGAACCCGCCGAAGCGCATCGTCAGGCCGCGGACCTCGAGGATGGGCTCGCCGGTCATCGCCCGCGCCCGAAATACTTGCGCACCAACCCGATGATCCCTTCAGGCGCGAGGGTCACGAACAGCACCAGCACGAGACCTACGATCAGCAGGTTGAGCGCGGACGAGATCGTCACGTTGGCGATCTGCTGCGCGGTGCCGAGCAGCAGCGCACCGATTACCGGCCCCGCCCACATCGTCGTCCCGCCGATCATCGGCATGGCGATGGCGTTGACCGCATAGGCGAGGTTGAAGGCCGATGCCGGCTCGACGAAGCCGACATAAAGCGGGAACGGCGCCCCGGCGACGCCCATCAGGAAGCCCGACAGCGTGGTCGCGATGAGCTTGAGCCTGAGGGTCGGAATCCCGGCGCATTCGGCGGCGAGCTCGTCGTCGCGGATCGCGTGCAGGCCGCGCCCGAACTTGGCGCGCTCGATCCAGCGCGCCGCCGCCACCGCCACGACGGCAAGCACCAGCATCACGAAGGTCAAATATTTCACGTAATCGCCGAACGGCTCCAGCGTGCGCGGGCGGATGACATAGGCGCCCGTTGCGCCGCCGACATAGTCCCAGTTGACCATCAGCGTCTCGAGCACCACGGCGAGCGCCAGCGTGCCGATGGCGAAATAGACCCCGCGCAGCCTGAGCGTCAGATAGCCCATGCCGAACCCCATCAGCCCGCAGACGATGCCGGAGACCGGGATCATCACCAGCAGCGGCGCCTTGATCAGGTTGTACATCACGATCGCGGTATAGGCGCCGATGGCGAAGAACCCGGCGCTGCCGAAGTTCACATAGCCCATATAGCCGCCCATGATGTTCCACGCGGTCGCCATCACCACGTATTGCAGCACCACGTAAGCCGCGAAGAACCAGAAGCTGTTGGCGATGATGTCGGTGAGCGCGAGCAGCAGCCCGACCGCGATGACCGCCCCGGCGCCGATCCAGAAGCGCGTCATGCCCGCCACGGCTCAGCGCCCGAACAAGCCCTGCGGGCGCACCGCAAGGACGAGCAGGAGGATGGTGAAGGCGACCGCGGGCGCCCAGGACGGCCCGTAGAAGGTCGACACCAGGCTCTCGGCGACGCCGAGGATCAGCGCCGCGACCAGCGTGCCGGTGATCGAGCCCAGCCCGCCGAGGACGACGATGGCGAAGACCTGGCCGATATAGAGCCGGCCCACCGACGGCTCGATCGGGATGATGATGATCAGCAGCGCGCCGGCGATCGCCGCGGTGGCGATGCCGATGCCGAAGCCCACCTGCTTGACCCGCACCGGGTCGGCGCCCATCAGCTCCAGCGCCAGCCGGTCCTGCGAAACCGCGAGGATGGCGCGCCCGGTGAAGGTGCGCGCGAGATAGGTGTAGACGGTGAGGAACATCACGATGGAAACCGTGAAGGGCACGAACATCCTGGTCGGGATGCCGATCGCCCCGATTTCCCAATTGCCGCCGATATAGGATGCGTGGACCGAGCGGAAATCCACGCCGTAGACGAGGATCAGCCCGACCTCGATGATGAACATCACGCCGAAGAAGAAGGCGAGGCCGCGCAGCGCCTCGTCGTCCCGCCGTTCGAAGACCTCGTAATAGAAGCGGTAGGTGCCGACCCCGATCAGGTAAAAGATCGGCGCGGCCACCACTCCGGTGAGGATCGGATCGAACCCCCACCACTCATTGCCCATATAGGAGATGTAGGCGCCTAGGATGACGAAGGCGGGGTGGGCGATGTTGACGATGTCGAGCTGGCCGAAGGTGATCGACAGCCCGAGGCTCACCGCCGCATAGAACCCCCCGAGGAGCACGCCCGCGACGAGCGCGTTCCACAACAGGTCAAACGTAAACACTCGAGGTCCGCCCCCCCTCCGCCGCAGAAATCGGCGTCACGGCCGCGGCGGGCGTCGGTGTCCGCCGCGGCCGTTCGGCTCTACCTGGCTTCGGTATAGGGGTAGCGGAGCTTACCCGAAACCCAATCCTTGGGATAAAGGACGACGCGTGTCCCGGGCTTCGCGAAGGTCTCGAGCTTGTTGTCCTTGATGCCCTGGTACTGGACCATCAGCGTCCGGGTCTTGGCCCATTCGCCGTTCGGGGCGAATTTCACCTGGCCGACCACGGTATCGAAGGTGGACTTGCGCATATTCTCGGCGAGCTTGGCGTGATCGAGGCTCTTGGTCGCCTTCACCGCCTGGCCGAGGATCTCCAGATAGGCATGCGCGTAGGTCGGCAAATAGTAGCCGAGCGGGTCGACGCCCTTGCCCTTGGCCGCTGCCTGGTACTTCTTCAGGAACGCCTCGACCCCCTTGAAGTTGAGGGTCGGCTCCGGCACCCAGAAGTCGTAGTTGACGATGCCGTTGAGCTTCGGGCCGAGCGCGGTCATGACGCTGGCGTATTGCAGCCCGACCATGCCGCCGCCGAACAGCTTGGTCTTGAGCCCGATCTCGGTCACGGCCTTGACCATGCCGACCGAATCCGGCGGGTACGAGCCGACATAGACGACGTCCGGGTTGCGCGCCTGGATGGCGCGGACGATCGGCGTGAAGTCGGGGGTCTTCGGGTGATAGCTGCCGTCATAGACGATCTTGAGTCCGTAATTCTTGGCGTGGATGCGCGCGCCCCTGACCGCGTTCTTCGCGAACTCGGCATCGGCGCCGACCAGCGCGATCGTCTTGGGCTTGGGATTCTGCGCCATCGCCAACTCGAAGAAGCCGCGCGACCAGTCGGTCACCGGCTCCGGCCCGGCCGGCAGGATCTGGAAGTACTGGTTGTATTTGAACTTGTCGTTCACGGCGAGGCCGAACAGGGCGATGAAGGTCAGATTGCGCTGCATCATGATCGGCATCGCCGGGGCGATCAGGTTGGTGCCGTAGCCGGACACCACGAGGTCGACCTTGTCGATGTCGAGCAGCTTGGTGTAGATGCCGGGCACCGTCGCCGGGTTGGTCTGGTCGTCGTAATAGATCAGCTTCACCTGGCGGCCGAGCAGCCCGCCCGCGGCGTTGGTGTCCTTCTCCCAGATCTGCATCGCGATCAGGGCCGATTTGCCGGCGCCGGCGAGCCCGCCGGTGAGCGCCATCGAGAAGCCGACCTTGATCGGCTCGGCGGCCTTCGCCGGCGCGCCGGCGATCAACGCCGCCGCTCCGAGAGCAGCCGCACCGGCCAGCAGGCCGCGCTTGTTCAATGAGAACATCCTCTCCCTCCCGTGTTCTTGTTCGGGCCAATCTTAAGCGGCAAGCGGCAACAGCCGCAAGCCACGGAAAAATCGGCAAAACCAGGGCTCGCGGAGCGGCCGGCAGGGGTGCGGCACGGCGGTGCGCGGAGGGTGGCGCGCCCGGCACGATTCGAACGTGCGACCTCTGGCTTCGGAGGCCAGCGCTCTATCCACTGAGCTACGGGCGCCGCGCGGCGACCTTAGCGCCAAGGCGGCAGGGAAGCAATTTGCCAGCTGCGGGGGCTGTCCGCCGGAATGTCGCGGCGCTTCGCCAACGCCCTCCGGGACCGCGCTCAGCGCTCTTCGGGGACCAGCGGGGCATTGCCGGCGCGCTTGCGGTCGACTTCTTCGGCGGCCTTCTCGATCGCCAGAAAGCGCTTCGCCGTCGAGGGGTGGGTGGCGCCCGCCAGGTGGATACCCTGCGGATGCGCCACCGCCAGGCGCCGCCAGAACGACGCCGCCTTGCGCACGTCATAGCCGGCCCGCGCGGCGTGATAGACCCCGACATAGTCGGCTTCCGCCTCGAACTCCTGGGAGAACGCGCCCGCGCCCGCCCGCATCGCCTGGTCGGTCACATCGACCCCGGCCAGGACCGATATGGCGGTGCCGAGCAGCCCGCCAAGAGCCATGTTTGCGGTCTTCGCCGCAATATGGCCGCGCGAATTGTGGGCCAGCTCGTGGCCAACGATCAGGGCCAGTTCCTCGTCCTGTTGGGCGAAGCGCAGCATCCCGGTGCTGAATATCTGGCTTTTTCCGTCGGCGAAGGCGTTCACGCTGTCGTCCCGGACCAATACCGTCGGGTAGTCGCAAGCGATGACGGGGGTCACTGCAAACCGGCGTTCGAAACCGTCTCTCTCGACCACGAACTCCATGGTGCCGGTCCGCGGGGGAAGGCGCACCGCCGCCATGGCGTTGCGTCCGGTTCCGACCGCGCTGCCGCCGATGCCGAGCAGCCGATCCCCCGGCCGCAACCCGGCGCGCTCCGCCGGGGAATCGGGCACGACCACCATGATCGTGGGCTGGTCTCCGACGCCGAGCTGGGAGCGCCACGCGGCCTTCCAGGCGCCTTCGAAAAGATCCAGGGTGACCGTCTGAATTCCGAACGCCCGCCCGACCTTCTCGCCGCACAGATCCGCGTTGCCGACCGCGATCCTGAAGGCGATGTTCCGCAGCCTTCCGTAGTCGCGGATCGTTGCGTCGACCACGGCGGCGCGCTGCTTGCGCGCCTCGGCTTCCGCCAATCCCTGGTCGATTTGGGGAAACTTGCTCTTCGGGGCGCACCCCGCGACAAGGATCAGCAAGGCGGTGGTGATGACTATGCGCATGGCTCATCCCGTTGTTTTCGCGTCCGGCACCGGTACGCCGGACACAACCCATGATTGCAGCCATATGGTACCCCATCGCGATGGCGATGCAAGGCGCGGCGCCGCCCCGTTGATCGCGGGCGCGGTTGCGCTATCATCCGGCGCCTAGCCACGCCGGATGCGCCCGCCCATGTCACAGCCGATCGAGCCCCCGGAGATCGTCGAGGTCGAGACCCGCGAAGTCGCCTGCGACGGCGGCGGTGCGCTGGGCCACCCCAAGGTGTTCCTCAGCCTCGCCAATGACGGGCGGGTGGAATGCCCCTATTGCGACAGGATGTTCGTGCTCAAGCCCGCGGAGGGCGGCTGAGCGGGCGCCCGCCTCAGAGGGCGGAGCGGATCCATTCGATGATCTTCGACTTCGGCAGCGCGCCGACCTTGGTCGCGGCGAGCTCGCCACCCTTGAAGATCATCAGCGTCGGGATGCCGCGCACGCCGAATTTCGACGGCGTCATCGGGTTGTCGTCGATATTGATCTTGGCGACCGTGACCTCGTCGCCCATCTCGTCGGAGATCTGCTCGAGATAGGGGCCGATCTGCTTGCACGGGCCGCACCACTCGGCCCAGAAATCGACCACGACCGGCTCGTTCGACTGGAGGACATCGGTGTCGAAGGAGTCGTCCGAAACCGCCTTGCTCGCCATGGAATTCCCCCTTCGCCCTGAATTACGCCGCTCCTTCTTATCTAGGCGGCGGCGCTTCCCCGGTCAAGGCAACACGTCCTCGAGAAGCGCGTCGGGGACCGCCATCGCCGCCGGCCCGACGGTCCAGATCAGGGTGCAGTCGATCCGCCTGCCGGGGTAGATCTGGGCCACAAGCGCCCGGTAGGCGGCGACCTGGCGCAGATATTGGCGCGGGATGGCGTGCGGCGCGGCGGGCGGGTCGCGGTCGGTCTTGAACTCGACCAGCCGCACCGCGTCTTCGCCGACGGCCAGCCGGTCGATCCACCCGGAATAGGCCCGCCCGCCGATGCGGCCGATCACCGGCACCTCGGCCATCGATCCGGGGGCGAAGACGGCGGCGGTGGCGGGATCGGCGAGCAGCGCCTCGATCTCGTCGGCGATCGCGCGTTGCTCGCCGGGGTCGAGCGCGAGCGCCGGGCGGGCGAGACAGGCCTCGACCGCGGCGCGCAGATCGCCGGGCGGCGGCGCCGGGACGCGGCGCAGGATGTCATGGACGATCCGCCCGCGCCGGAAGGCGTTGCCGCCGGGCGAGCGCGCGGGCGTCGGGTCCCGGTCCAGCCGGGACGGGCTGAGCGTCGGCCCGGACGCGGGCTCCGCCGGGGCCGCCCGTCCCGCCCAGGGGGGAAGGGGTTCGGCCTCCGGCGCTTCCTCGCCGGCCTCCAGCGCCCGGTCGGGCAAAGCGGTCTGGGGGTGTTCGAGGATCAGCCCCGGCCCGGAAACGGTCACCCCCTCCTCCGGCGCTTCCAGCACCATCTCGCGGGACTCCGCGATCGGTCGCAGCGCGCGCTCCACCATCGCGTACCAGCAATCGTCGGGCACATTTTCCCTCTGCGTGTAGCCGGCGACATGGAGCCGGTCCTCGGCCCGGGTCATCGCCACGTAGAGCAGGCGGCGATACTCCTCCTCCGCGCGCTCCCGGTCCGCCGCGGCGAGCGCTTCGGAGACCGGATCGCGGGCTTCCCGGCGGCGCTTCCAGACCAGGATCGGCGGCGCCGTCTCCGACCACAGCACGGGGTCGCGCTCGACCGGCGCCTGCGCCCTGTCGGCGAGGATGACGACCGGTGCCTGCAGCCCCTTGGCGCCATGCACGGTCAGCACCCTGACCTCGTCGCGGGCGGCCTGTTCCAGATCCCGCTTGACCTCGGCCCGGGCGGCGCGGAACCAGGCGACGAAACCCTGTAGAGAGGAGGTGTGCTCGCGCTCGTAATCGAGGGCGAGTTCGAGGAACTCGTCGATCGGGTCCTCCGCGTCGGGGCCGAGCCGGGCGACGATCCTCTCGCGCCCGCCCATCGGCCCGAGAATGCGGCTGAAGAATTCGAAGGGCGGCACGAAATCGGCCATCGCCAGCATTTCGCCGAGCACCGCGCGGGCACGGGCGAAGCGGGACTCGCCGCGGCGGCGGGCGAGCGCGGCGTATAGCGTCGCCGCGCCGCGCCGGTGGGCGAGATCGAACAGCGCCGCCTCGTCGAGCCCGACCAGCGGCCCCTTGAGGACGGCCGCGACGGTGAGATCGTCATCGACCATCAGCGCCGCCTCGGCGAGCGCCAGCAGGTCCATCACCGCGAGCTGCGTCGACAGCACCAGCCGGTCGATCCCGGCGACGCCGACGGAACGCTGCTTGAGGGCGCGCACCAGGTGGTCGACGAATTCGCCGCGATGGCGGACCAGCACCATGATGTCGCCGGCGCGCACCGCCCGGCCGCGGCTCTCCAGCCGCTCGCCGGAGTCGATCCAGCGCGCGATCCTCGCGGCGACAATTTCGGCGAGGCGATAGGCGGGGCTCTGGTGGAGGAAAGGTTTGTCGACCGGCCGCCAGGGATCGACATCCGCCGGCTCGCTGGGCCGGGCCGGCGGCCAGAGTTCGACCAGCCCCGCCTGTCCCGCCCGGCTCGCCGCGTGGGCGACCGGCCTGTCGCCGAGCCCGCGCCGCGCATCGGCGTCGGCGAACACCGCGTCCACCGCGCGCAGCACCGCTTCGGTCGAGCGGAAGGAGTGGCCGAGCTCGACGCCTTCCCAGGCCGCGCCGGAATCCTCGACACGGCGGCGGAACTCTCCGCGCATGGCCGCGAAGGCGCCGGCCTCGACGCCCTGGAAGCTGTAGATCGACTGTTTCGGGTCGCCGACGGCGAAGATCGTGCGCAAGGTGTCGTGCCCGCTCTGGCCGGCGAAGAAATCCGCGGCGAGCGCGCGGACGACCGCCCATTGCCGGGGGTTGGTGTCCTGGGCCTCGTCGATCAGCACATGGTCGATCCCGCCGTCCAGCTTGTAGAGCACCCAGAGCGCGGCATCCCCGCCCTCGACCAGCCCCTGCACCCCGGCGATCAGGTCGTCGTAGTCGAGCCTTCCCTGGCGCACCTTCTCCGCCCGGTAGGAGGAGAGCAGCGCCGCGCCGATCCGGGCCAGCGCCGCGCTCTCGGCGGCGGTCCCGGCGGCGAGCAGGCGTTCGCGGACCCGTTGGACGCGCACCGCCTCCGCCCGCCAGGCATCGGCCGCCTCGGGCGCCGCCCGCGCCACCGCCCTGGTCGGCAGCCGGAGGCGGATTTCCCCCGCCTGGGTCAGAAAGGCCCCGGCGTACTCGGCGAAGGCCGCCTCCGTCGGGGCCGGGTATTCGAGCCAGGCGGCGATCGCCGCGCCGGCTTTCGCGTCGGATTTCCCGCCCGCAAGAAGCGCCTCCGCCGCGCCCGCCAGACCCTCGCGGTCGAACGCGTCCCGGGCGCAGGCGGCGGCGAGGATCGACTCCCCGGACTCGCCCGGGTCGAGGCCGAAATAGCTGTGCGTCGCCGCTTCGATGCCGGGCAGCGCCGGCGCGGCCAGCGCCTCGATCCTGCCGCGCTCGCGCGCGAGGTCCGCCATCAACCCGTCGAACTGGCTCTCGCCGCCGCGCCCGGCGACGATGCGGAAGGCCCGGGCGAGCGCAGACCCGGGCGCCCGCCCGGCTTCGGCGATCACCGCATCGCGGGCCCGGCGCAGGGTCTCTCCCCCGGTGCGTTCGTCCATCACCCGGAAATGCGGATTGACCCGGGCTTCCAGCGGAAAACGGCCGAGCACGGATTGGCAGAAGGCGTGGATGGTCTGGATCTTCATCCCGCCCGGCGCGTCGAGCACTTCGAGAAACAGCGCCCGCGCCCGGGCCATGGCGTCGGCATCGGGCGGCGCCTCGAGAAGCGCCGTCAGCGTGTCTTCGAGCTCGGCGTCGGACAGAACCGACCAGCGGCCGAGCGCGGCGAGAACCCGGTTGGCCATCTCGGCCGCCGCCGCGCGGGTGAAGGTGAGGGCGAGGATGCCCGCCGCCGGCGTGCCGCCGAGCAGCAGCCTCAGCACCCGGTCGGCGAGCACCTTGGTCTTGCCGGTCCCGGCGGACGCGTCGACCCAGGCCGAGACGGCGGGGCGCGAAGCGACGACCTGGCCGCCGGCGGGGCTCACCATCGCCGCGCCGCCATCCGCCCGTGCGCGTATTCGGCGAGGCGCTCCAGATGTTCGTAGTCGCTGAAGGCCGGGGCGCGGTCGGCATGCGGCTGCGGGACATAGGGGATTGCGGGGTCGTCGAAATGGCGGATCAGCCGTTCGAGGCCGTCGCGCGCCGCGGCGGCATCGGCCTCGACCGGCGACTCCTCGCCGGGCGGATCGCCGCCGGAAAGCTTCCAATAGGCCAGGCCGGGCTCGGCCACGGCGGGGACGCCCGCGAAGCCGCCCGCGGCCAGGATCGCCGCCTCGAGCGGGAGCTGCGGCGCCACGCCCGCCTTGACCTCCCTGCCGGACGGCACGCTGCCGGTCTTGTAGTCGACGATCGTGGCGCTGCCGTCGGCCATCACGTCGATTCGGTCGGCCCTGGCGGTGAGTGTGAAAGGGCCGGCCAGGGCGTCGAATTCGAGCCGGCCCGTGAGCTCGGTCAGGATCGCCGCAACGCCCGCCCTGCGGCGGCGCTCGCGATCGACGACCCAGCGCGCGATGCGTTCGAAACGGGGCCACCAGAAGGCCTGAACCCCGGGGCGCTCGCCCATCCTGCCGAGCGTCGCCCGCCCGATTGCGATCAGCCGTTCATAGGCGTCCCCGGGCACCGCGCCGGGGTGGGCGCGGAGGAACGCATCGAGCGCATCGTGGACGAACCGGCCGCGCTCGGCCGCGCCGGGATCGGCATCGATCGGCTCCAGCGCCTTGAGCTCCAGCACATGCCGCGCATAGATCGCGTAGGGATCGCGGATCAGGGTCTCGATCTGGGTCACCGAGAGCCGGCGCGGGCGGGCGGCGACCGGCGGCGCGGGGGAAGGCGCCTGGATCTGTTCATATACCGCCGGCCGGTCGAGCATCGCCTGCCATCCGGTCCAGCGCGCCGCCCCCCGGGCGAGCGCGGGAGCCTCGCGGCCGAGCGCGTTGTCGAGCCGCATCAGCCAGCGCGACGGGACGGTGGGCGTCCCCGCCACCCGTATTGCGCGGGTCAGGAACACCTCCGGCGCGGCGAAGAGCTGGCTGAAATCATGCGCGGCGAGGCCGATCCGGCGCTCATGCGGCGGCAGCCCGAAGGCGGCGCGCATCGGCCGGCTCATCCATGGATCCGCCGGCGGCTGAAGCGGCCAGCTGCCTTCGTTCAACCCGCCGAGGACCAGCCGGTCGGCGCCCTGGAGCCGGGCCTCCAGCACACCCCAGATCTGCAGCCGCGGGTGGCGGCCGTAATGCGGCCGGACGACCCGGCCCCGCATCAGCGTGTCCAGCAGATCGGGCCAGGCGCGTCCGTCGACCGGGCCGAGTCCGCGCGCGGCGCTGCCGAGCTCGTCCATGAAGCCGGCCGCCGCCGCGCCGTCGTCGTCCGACCACAGGCGCTCGGCGCCGCTCGCCTCCGCGCTCGCCGCCAACCGCTCGGCGGCCTCGATCTGCGCCGCGGCCAGCTCGGCGACCGCGGCCCGTCCGCCGCGCCCGACCAGCGCGTCGAGCGGCGCCACCGCCCGGGCGACGGAGTCGAGCCATGCGCCAAGCACGCGGTCCTCGCCGACGGCCCGTATCAGACCGTCGGCGCCCGGGGCGGGGCGGGGGCCCCGGAGCGCCGCGCGTTCCAGCCCGCGAACCCGGGCGCGGAACGCGCCGGCCTCCATCCCGCAGGCGGCGAACGGGTGCTTGAGGACGGAAAGCAGCGGCACCGGCGCCCAGCGCTCGGCGAGCGCCCGGGCGAGCAGGCGGAGAAACGCGCCCGGCGGAGTGAGCGCGAGCGCCCTGCCGCCGGAATCGTCGATCTCCACGCCCCAGCGGAGGAGCTCCGCCGCGACCCGCCGGGCGAGCCCGCGGTCGGGAGTCACCAGCGCCGCCGTCTTGCCCGGGCTCTCCAGCGCCTCGCGGAGCAGCAGCGCGATCGTCGTCGCCTCCTCCCGCGCACCGGCGCAATCGATCCGGCAGACGCCGTCCAGCGCGGCGGCGCGGGCGGCCGGGTCGAGCGGCGGCGCCCCGGTTCCCGCCGGACGCATGGCGGCGGCGAGCAGGCGGGTCCGGGACTCGGCGGTGACGTCGGGCTCGGCGCCCGGCCACAGCGCGACGTCGCCCGGATCGACCCCGAGCTCGTCGAGGACGAGGTTGAGGCCGTATTGCGGGTGGCCGGCATCGAGCGCGTCCCGCATCGCGGGTTCGAGCCCGCGGTCGAGCCCGGGCAGGACCACGGCGCCGCCGGGGAGCCGGGCCACCGCTTCCATCAGGGCGCGCGTCGCCGGCAGGCTCCCGGTCGAACCGGCGAGGATCACCCGCCCCGCCGGCGGGTTGCGGCGCCAGGCCTCGATGCTGGCCTCGATCAGCCGGTTACGGCGTTCGGCCGGGCCGATCGCGCCTTCCCCGGCGAGCACCGCGGGCCAGGCATCGGTGAGGATGCGAAGGAAATCGAGCGTGACCTGCCAGTGCGCGGCGAGCGTCTCCGGCGCCAGCTCCGCGAGCCGGTCGAAATCGAGCCCTTCCGTCTCCATCTGGTCGAGCAGGCGCGCGAGCTCGAAGGCGAGGCCGGCGATGCGCGAGGATTCCTCTCCGCCCTCTTTGGCGCGGATGAGCTCGGCGAGGAGGAGCTGGCGGCGCAGCGGCGGGATCGCCGGCGGCAGCTCGAGCGGGGCGGCGGCCATGTCGTCGGCCTCGAATTCCTCGTCGAGACCGGTATCGCCGATCGGCAGGATCGCCGGCAGCAGGAGCGCGCGCTCCGGGCTGGCGCGCAGCATCGCCTCGCCGAGCGCCCGGCATGCCCGCCGGTTGGGCAGCAGCACCGTCGCCCGGGCGGCGGGGCTTCCGCCCTCCTCGTCCAGCAATCCGCGGGCCAGCGCGTCGAGAAAGGGAACCCCGGCGGGGATCGTGAAGATCCGCGGCCGCGCGGGTTCGCCGCCCGTCATCCGACGTGGAAGTCGTGCGCGCCGGGCCGGCCGAGCAGCCGGTCGTCGGCGGTCTTGAGCGCCCCCGGCGTGCCGATATGGAACCACTCGCCGTCATGCACGACGCCGAACAGCCGTCCCGCGCTCTGCGCCCGGTCGTAGAGCAGGTTGAGCGAGAACGGGCCCTCCGGCACGCCCTCGAACAGCCGCGGGTGGAGAACCTGCACGCCGGTGAAGACATAGGGCGACACGTCCCGGTCGGCGCGCCGGCGGAGCGCGCCGTCGGGATCCATGAAATAGTCGCCGCGCCCGTCATAGCCGTAGGCGCCGACGCAGCGATGCATCAGAAGGAGCGCATCCATCGCCGAGTCGTCCCAGTTCTGGACCAGGCGCTCGAGCGCGGGCGTCGGACCGTCGAGCCAGGCGATGTCGGCGTTGACCGCGAAAAACGGCGCTTCGCCGAGCCGGTCCAGCACGCTGGCCACGCCGCCGCCGGTATCGAGCAGGGTCTCCTCGCTGCTCACCGCGGTGCTCGGGCTCGGCCGCGCCGCGAGATGGGCATCGATCTGCTCGCCGAGATAGTGGCGGTTCACCACCACCCGGTCGATCCCGAAGGCTTCGAGCCGGTCCAGCACGCGGTCGAGCATGGTCTGACCGCCGACCTCGATCAGCGGCTTCGGCACGGTCTCGGTCAGCGGCCGCATGCGCTTGCCGAGCCCGGCCGCCAGCACCATCGCGCGGTGCGGCCTCACGCGGCCGCCCCGGGGCGCGGGACGGCGCGCGCCGCCGCCGGAACCGTCGCGTCGAGCCAGCCCCGGATCGGTCCGAGGGCGGGGTGGGCGACGGCCCTTTCCAGCAGGCGCCAGACCCGCGCGATATAAGCGAGATAGCTGTGCTTTCCGTCGCGCCGCGACAGCCGGGTGAAGATGCCGATCACCTTGCAATGGCGCTGCGCTCCGAGGATGGCGCAGGAGCGGTCGAACGCGCCGGCGTCAAGCCCGGGAAAGGCGGCGCAATAGCGGTCCCTGAGCCCGCGCGCGAGCGCCGGCGGGACGTCCCGCCGCGCGTCCTCGACCAGGGACACGAAATCGTAGCTGACCGGCCCGGCCACGGCGTCCTGGAAATCGATCAGCCCGCAGGCGGCAATGCCGTCCCGGCCGTCGAGCCGCATCAGATTGTCGACATGAAAGTCGCGCAGCACCAGCGTCTCCGGGACCGCGCGGGCCTGGGCGAATGCGGCGCGCCAGCGTTCCGAATAGTCGGATCTCCGGGCCGGCCCGATGGTCACGCCGATGGCCGGCAGGTACCAGTCGAGCATGTATTCCGCCTCGGCGAGGAGGAGGTCGTCCGAATAGGGGGCGAGGCCGGGCGGCACCGCGGCGGCGGGGGCGAGCCGGTGCAGCGCGACCAGCGTGTCGACGGCGAGCTCGTAGAGCGCCGCCTCGTCCTCGCCGCTTGCCAGCAGCCGGGTGAAGGTGTCGTCGCCCAGATCCTCCATCAGCAGCAGCCCGGCCGGGCCGTCCGCCGCGGCGATCCGGGGCGCGCTGAAACCGAGGCCGCGCAAATGGCCGGCGATCGCCGCATACGGCGCGATGGGCTCGCGGTCGGGCGGGGCGTCCATCAGGACGGCGGTTTCGACGCCGCGGCGGACCCGCAAATAGCGGCGGAAGGAGGCATCGGCGGCGAGCGGTGCGACCGCGGCGCCCGGCCAGCCCGCGCGGGCGAGAAAACGGTCGATCTCGCGGCTACGCGCGGAACCGGTCAAGCGTCCCTCCGATCCGCTCGCGCCACGCCGGCCCGCCGGCGATCTCGGCCACCCGGGCATCCGCCCCGGCGCCCTGGAGGAGGGTGACGAGGAGGGCGCCCGGCGGCAGCAGCGGCCCCAGCCGGTCGGGCCATTCGACCAGCGCGATCCCGGTGGCGAAGGCATCCTCGATGCCGAGCTCCAGCGCATCCTCGGGCGCGTCGAGCCGGAAAAGGTCGAAATGGTGGATGGCGGTGCCGCCGATATCGTAAGGCTGGACCAGGGTGAAGGTCGGGCTCGGCACCTCCACCGGACCCGCGCCGATGGCGGCCGCGCGCGCGTTGACGAAGGCGCGCGCGAAGGTCGTCTTGCCGGCGCCGAGAACCCCGGCGAGCCCGATCGCATCGCCCACGCGCGCGGTTCCGGCAAGAGCGGCGGCGAACGCTCTTGTGGCGTCGGGATCGGGGAGGGCGAGGCGCGCCAGCGCGCAGGACAGGGGGGGCGCCGACATGGGCGCCGTTCTAGCCGCCGCCGCCGCGCCCGGCAAGCCCGCGGCGTCATCAATAGCGGTAGTATTCGGGCTTGAACGGTCCTTCCCGATCGATGCCGAGATAGGCCGCCTGTTCCGAAGACAGCGCGGTCAGCCGGACGCCGAGCTTGTCGAGATGGAGCGCCGCGACCTTCTCGTCGAGCCGCTTGGGCAGGACATAGACCTCGCTGCCATAGTCGGCGTGGTTCTGCCACAGCTCGATCTGCGCCAGCACCTGGTTGGTGAAGGACGCGCTCATCACGAAGCTCGGATGCCCGGTGGCGCAGCCGAGATTGACCAGCCGGCCCTCGGCGAGGACGATCAGCCGCGTGCCGTCGGGGAATTCGACCTCGTCGACCTGCGGCTTGACGTTCTCCCATTTGTAGTTCCTGAGGGCGGCGATCTGAATCTCGCTGTCGAAATGCCCGATATTGCAGACGATGGCGCGGTCCTTCATCGCCCGCATGTGGTCGATGGTGATCACGTCGATATTGCCGGTGCAGGTGACGAAGATGTCGCCGGCGGGCGCGGCGTCGTCCATCGTCACCACCTCATAGCCTTCCATCGCCGCCTGCAGGGCGCAGATCGGGTCGATCTCGGTGACCACCACCCGCGCGCCCTGGTTGCGCAGCGAGGCGGCGGAGCCCTTGCCGACATCGCCGAAGCCGCAGACCACGGCGGTCTTGCCGGCGACCATGACGTCGGTCGCCCGCTTGATCCCGTCGACCAGGCTTTCCCGGCAACCGTAGAGGTTGTCGAACTTCGACTTGGTCACCGAATCGTTGACGTTGATCGCGGGCACGAGGAGGGTCCCGTTCTGCGCCATCTCGTAGAGCCGGTGGACGCCCGTGGTGGTCTCCTCCGACAGCCCCCGGACATCGTCGAGCAAAGCGGGGAATTTGTCGTGCATGACCTTGGTGAGGTCGCCGCCGTCGTCGAGGATGAGGTTGGGGCGCCAGCCGTCGGGGCCCTCGATCGTCTGGTCGATCGCCCACCAGAACTCGTCCTCCGACATGCCCTTCCAGGCGAACACCGGAACCCCGGTCGCGGCGATCGCGGCGGCGGCGTGGTCCTGGGTCGAGAAGATGTTGCACGAGCTCCACCGGATTGTGGCGCCGAGGGCCGCGAGGGTCTCGATCAGCACCGCGGTCTGGATCGTCATATGCAGGCAGCCGGCGATCCGCGCGCCGTCGAGCGGCCGCGCCTGACCGAACTCCGTGCGCAGCGCCATCAGCCCCGGCATCTCGGTCTCGGCGATGGCGATCTCCTTGCGCCCCCAATCGGCGAGGGCGAGATCGGCGACCTTGAAGTCCTCTGGAGCGCTCATGTGGGTTTCCCGGCTGGTGAGGCGGATGTCGGTATGGCGGGCGGCGCCATATAACAAGCGGGGGCAGGTCGGGGCAACCGGGGGGCGGTTGTCCGCCGGACGGTATTCGAATGGGACGCCGGATTGTCGTTCGTGAATTCTGGTTTCGGCCTGTCGTCTCTCATTTGAGAGACATGCGTTCGACGGAGCGAAAGGAGGAGCGATGCCCACGTACACGTCGATGCTTCATGTCAGGGTGGACGACGCCCTCAAGTCCGAGGCCGCTGCGACACTGGCTACGGTCGGGCTGACCCTCTCGGATGCCGTCCGCATCCTCTTGACCCGCATCGTGGCGGAAGGCGGTTTGCCTGCCGGCCTGACCGCCGACCCGGAAGCGCATGACGCGTGGTTTCGCGCCAGGGTGAGGGAAGCCCTGGACGATTTGCGGCCGACGATGCCGCACGAGCAAGCGATGGACGAAGCGCAGGCGCCGATGTCGACTGCATTGCGGAAGACTACCCCGCGGCAGCCCAAGCCCTGAAGGACGAGTTCGCGGCGCTCCGCCCCTATCCGCTTCCCGCGCGGTAGGCGCCCGGCGTGATGCCGACGATTCGCTTGAACCAGCGGGTGAAGTGGGGCTGGGACGAGAACCCGCATTGCTCGGCGATCTCGGCGAGCGGCAGCCGGCCTTCCGCGATCAGCGCCCTGGCGCGGCCGATGCGGCGGTCGGTGAGGTAGCGATGCGGCGCCGTCCCGGTCGCCGCCTTGAATGCGCGGGCGAAATGGAACGGGCTGAGGCAGGCCTCGCTGGCCAGGGCCTCGATGGTCAGGCCCTCGCCGAGATGGGCTTCGATGAATTCGGTGACCCGCCGGAGACGCCGGGGATCGAGCGCGCCGCGCGCCGCCGGCAGGGATATCGAGGCCGGCTCCAGGCTGGAATGATGCCTGAGGACGTGAACGCCCAGCGCCGTGGCGAGCGTTTCGACCAGCATCTTTCCCCCCGGCGCCGGATCGATCATCTCGCCGTGGATCGCCCGCGCGATCTGCTCGATCAGCGGATCGCGAAACCCGCCTTCGTAATGCAGCCCGACAGTGTCGGGATCGACGTCGATTTCCCTTAGCGCCGTTGCCGACAGCGGCGAAGCGGGCAGGAACAGATGGATGCTCTCGCGGACCTCGCCGTAGAGACGGATCATGTCCTCGCGCACGCCGGCGGGGCAGAGCCAGATCGTGCCCGGCACGGCCTCGCATTGCTGCAGCCGGCCGTCGCCGCGCCGCCTGACCCGCAGCCCGCCCTGCAGCATGACGATGATCTCGGTGTCGCGAACCTCGACCTCGCCGAGGTCGCCTTCGGAGTGGCGCCAGCGTTCCGCCAGTAGGCCCGACCAGCCCCGGCCGTCGCTGGTGCCGAGCCGGGTCCCGGTGGTGTATTTCGCGCGCCCGTGTCCGCCCAGACGGGCCACGCCGCACCTCCTCGGAAGCGGATCGGCCAGTTGGCGTCAAGGGTCCGGCCGACCTTGGCACCGGCCCGATCGGCCGGTCAACGAATAGGTCGGTTTGCAGCCCGAAAAAAGCAAGCCGGCGCAACCGCACAGCAAGCCCGTGCAATGCAGCGCCGCCCGGCCGCGCGCTAGGCTCGGCTGCAAACCCGTCGGCGCAGCCGCGCCGCGCCCGGAACGGAGGAAGAAGCATGGTGGAGAAGACGGTGTTCGGCGCCTGTCCGCACGATTGTCCCGATACCTGCGCGATGCTGACGACGGTGCGCGACGGCAGGGCGGTCGCGGTGCGGGGCAACCCGGACCACCCGTTCACCCGCGGCGGGCTTTGCGTCAAGGTGAACGACTACGAGAACCGGGTGTACAGCCAGGACCGGGTGCTTACCCCGCTGCGCCGCGCCGGCGCCAAGGGGGCGGGGGCGTTCGAGGCGATTTCCTGGGACGAGGCGCTGCGGGAGATTTCCGGGCGCTGGAGCGAAATCGTCGACCGCGACGGTCCCGCCGCGATCCTGCCTTACAGCTATCTCGGCACCGAAGGGATCCTGAACGGGCTGAACGCGGGCGATGCGTTCTTCAACAAGATGGGGGCGACGGTGTCGGAGCGCACGTTCTGCGATTCCGCCGCCATCTCGGCGTTCTTCATGACCTGCGGCCCGACTCCGGCGGTGGACCCGGAGAGCTTCGTCCATTCTCGATACATCGTGCTGTGGGCGATCAACACGATCAGCACCAATCTGCATCACTGGCCGTTCATCGCCGAGGCGCAGCGCCGCGGCGCCAGGATCGTGGTCATCGATCCGGTCGCCACCCGCACCGCCAGGCAGGCGGACTGGCATCTCCCGATCAGGCCCGGCACCGACGCGGCGCTCGCGCTCGGCATGATCAACGTGATCGTCGCCGAGGACCTGGTCGACCGCGACTATGTCGAGAACTACACAATCGGCTACGAGGATCTGAAAGCCCGCGCGGCCGGCTTCGACCCGGACCGGGTGGCCGGGATCACCGGGCTTGCCGCCGGCGATATCCGGACCCTGGCCCGCGAATTCGCCACCGCCCAGCCCTCGGTCATCAGGATGGGCGTCGCCATCGAGCGCAATGCCTCGGGCGGCAACGCGGTGCGCGCCATGTCCTGCCTGCCCGCGCTCGTCGGCTCGTGGCGCCATTGCGGCGGCGGCATATTGCATATGCCGATCTGGGCGTTTCCGCTCAACTGGGACGTGCTCAGCCGGCCCGACTGGATTCCCGAGGGCACGCCGGTTCTCAACCAGTGGCGGCTGGGACCGGCGCTGCTCGGCGAGCTCGACCGCAAGATCGGCTCGCTGTTCGTCTACAACTCCAACCCCGCAGTGGTCGCACCGGAGCAGGACAAGGTGCTGCGGGGCCTTGCCCGCGAGAATCTGTTCACCGTGGTCAGCGAGCAGTTCGTCACCGATACCGCGCGCTACGCCGATATCGTGCTGCCGGCGACGACCCAGCTCGAACAGTTCGACATCATGTATTCCTGGGGGCATCTCTACCTCACCCTCAACGAGCCGGCCATCGAGCCGCTCGGCGAGGCGGTGCCGAACACCGAGCTGTTCCGCCGCCTCGCCGGCGCCATGGGCTTCGACGACCCGCACTGGCGCCGCAGCGACGAGGAGATGGCCCGGGACGCGCTCGACTGGAGCAGCCCGGCCCTCGATGGCATCGACCTCGACAGCCTGCGCCGCACCGGCTACGCCCGGCTCAATGTCGGCACGCCCGACGATTTCGCGCCCCATCGCGAGGGAAATTTCCC
This sequence comes from Alphaproteobacteria bacterium, assembly GCA_965205995.1. Taxonomy (GTDB): domain Bacteria; phylum Pseudomonadota; class Alphaproteobacteria; order MPNO01; family MPNO01; genus MPNO01. The sequence goes on from OZ242200.1 coordinate 4,316,043, forward strand.
GACCCCCTCGGGCAAGGTCGAGTTCAAGTCCTCGATCGCCGAGGGCGGCAATCTGGTGCTGCCGCTGTTCCGCCAGGGCTATGCGGCGCACCAGCCGGGCGAACCGCTCGACCCGGTGCCCGACTTCATCCCGCAGAACGAATCGCCCGACACCAACCCGGCGCTCGCGGCGCGTTATCCGCTCAACCTGCTCTCGCCGAAGAGCCACGCGTTGCTCAACTCCTCCTACGGCAATCTGCAAACCCAGCTCCATCACGCCGGCGAGCAGACGGTGACCATCCACCCGGCGGATGCGGAGGCGCGGGGCATCGCCGAGGGCAGCGAAATCCGGGTGTTCAACGACCGGGGCGATTTCCACGCCCTGGCGCGGCTCAGCGAGGACACCCGCCCGGGCGTCGTCGTCGCGCCCATGGGCTACTGGGTCGCGGGCAGCCGCAACGGATACACGGTGAACGCGGTCAGCCCGCCTGCCTTCGCCGATTACGGCAACGCGCCCACGTTTTCCGATACCCTGGTCGAGGTGGCGGGCGCCTGATCGCCCCGGTCGAATACAGGGCATCGCCGCGCGGAGCGCCGCTGACACATCCTTCCGGTTGCAATAACAGGTGCATTTACAATCTCCTTGAATTCTCTCCGCCCCGGTGCTGGAGTCCCATCGCCCGGAGGCGCTGGAGAGAAGGAGACCCACGATGCCGCGCAAGACGTTATGCGGGCTGTTCCCGCTGGCCCTCGCGCTGGTTCTCGCGATCCCCGCGGATGGCTTCGCGAAATGGCGGGGGATCGCCGAGGCGGATAACAGGATCGTGTTCACCGGGCGCCAGCTCGATTCGTACCGGGCGGCCCATCACTACCTTCCGTTCGCGGAAAACGCCCACAGATACGAGCGTTACATGGCGCGATGGCGGGCAATCTCCCGCCGCGTTCCGGTCTTCTGGGTCCAGCTTCAGCTCCTGGCGCCGGGCCGCTACTTCCCGAGCCGTCTGCAAAGGAAACTCGCGCGGTACGCGCAGGATTTGTCGTGGTTCAAGGGCAAGCCGTTCTCGGCCGGGGAAACCGGCTCCGCGGCAACGGTGCTGGGACAAGCCGAATACCTGATCTTCACCTCCGGCGGGGACCGATGCGCGCTGTTCTCCCTGTACGCGGATGACGGATTTAGCACCGAACCGGACACGCTCGGAAACACCTTCATGAGCGGCATCTACTGCCCGGTTTCCGGCGAGGTCGATGCCGGGGCCGTCAAGTCCGTGCTTGCGAGAATCGGCATCCGGGGTTTCTCGGTGCCGGAGGCGGAGGAGCCCCAGGCCGCTTCGGACCCGGGGGAGCGTCTGGCCCAGCTGGTAACGGCGGGCGACATAAGGGGGCTGCGCCGGGCGGCGGCCAAGGGCCTAGACCCCGATACGTTGATCGTCTTCGACCATCCGCGTTTCGCGCGCGGCCGGGCGATCCGCCGGCCGATGCTGGTGGCGGCGGCGCTGTTCGGGCACACCGAGATCGTGGTCTTCCTGCTCGACAAGGGGGGCTCCACCGCCGGCTCCGCCGCCGGCGCGATCTGCGCGGCGATCGCCATGAACCATCTCGATATCGTCGAGGCGCTGCTCGAACGGGATCCGGCGCTCGCGCGTTTCGACGGCTGCGGCCCCTACCGGACCGAGACCGCCTTCGCGGTGGCGATGCGGCTCGGTCACCTGGACGTCGCCGAGGCGCTCCACCGCATTGGGCGCTGACCGGGGCGCCCGCCTTGCCCTGCCTCGCCGCCGCGGCCGGGCTGGTTGCCGGAGCCATCGCGGCGGCCGATATCCATACCGATCCGCCCGACAGGCACCACAAGCTGTCCTATGACGGCTCCAGGATGATCGTGCTGCGCGACCACAGGAAGGGCAGGCATTTCGATGTCATGGAAACCGCGTCGGGGGAATCCCGGGGGCTGCTGAGGCGTTCCTTCCGGCGGATGGTTTGGGGCGAGGACAGCGACACCGCCTATGCGATCGACCCAAAGAAGAAGATATACCGCCTGTCCTTCGGTGCCGACGGCCGCGGTATCGAGGAGGTCGCGCTGACCGGGCCGGGCGCCATCCCAGCCGACGAGACGCCGGCAATCCTCAAATTTCCCACCCCCTCGGCGCCGTTTTTCCTCGCCCGCACCCCGGCCCGGAACCGGACGCTCTATCGCTGCGATCCGGAGCCGGGGTCCGGTGAAGGGAAGCTGGAGACCCGGTGCCGCAAGCTGTTCGACAATGTGCGGAACACGGCCCGCTGGCTGCTGACGGCGGAGGGCGAAATCGCCGCGCGGGCGATCGTGGCGGCCTCGGGGGAGCGCGTATTCCAGACCCTGACGCCGTCGGGGGATTGGGATCCCTTGTTCTCTTTCACCAACTACTACAGTGCGTTCGTGCCGATCGGCGGGGTACAGCCGGACAATACGGTTTGGGCGCTGTCCAACCGGAACCGCGACAGGATCGCGCTGGTCCGGCTGGATATCCGCACCGGAAAGGAAGAAATCTTCTTCGAGCACCACCGCTTCGACCTCGGCAAAGCGGTCATCTCCTTCGACCGCGCCGGCCGGGGCACCCCGCTGCTCGCCACCTGGAACCCGGACTACCAGGCCGTCGCGCATTTCGACGACAGGCTGAAAGCCGCCTATGAGGCGCTCTACGACAGGCTGGGCAGGCCGACCCGGATCGATTTCCGGAGCAGCGACCTCGCGGGGAGATTCGCCGTCGTCGAGGCGGCGAACCCCGGGATCCACCGGCGCTGGTACCTGCTCGACCTCGAAGGGAATACCGCGCGGGAGCTGTCGGAGAGCGATCTCGCATCCTACGCCCGCCCGCCGTCGCCCACCCGCCCGGTGAGCTTCCCGGCGAGCGACGGGCTCGAACTCCACGGCTACCTGACCCTGCCGGCCCGCCGCGACCGCCCCCCGCCGATGATCCTGATGCTGCATGGCGGCCCGTGGAGCCGGTATTTCTGGCCGGCACCGTCGCTGGTCCGGTTTCTCGGCAGCGAAGGCTATGCGGTGCTCCGGCTGAATTTTCGCGGCTCCGCCGGGTATGACAGGACATTCCTCGAAGCGGGCAGCGGAGCCCTGTTCGGGCGCATGCAGCGGGACGTGCTCGACGCCGCCGCCTGGGCGGTCGCCAGCGGCTATGCGAAGCGCGGCGAGATCGCGCTTTACGGAGGCAGTTTCGGCGGTCTTCTCACCCTCGTGATGCTGGGCCGCCACCCCGCCGCGTTCCGGGCCGGGATCGCGCTCAACGCGATAACCGACGCGGTCGATTTCTGGAAAACCGACTGGAAGCGGCGCGGCTTCCGCCCGGCCTGGCGCGAGTTCCTGGGAACCCGGGATCCGCCGGTGGCGGCGCTGTCGAGACTCTCGCCGGTCAACAACCTCCACCGGATCGCCGCCCCGGTGCTGCTGGTCGCCGGGACGCGGGACCGGCGGGTTCCGGTATCCCACTCCCGGGACCTGTTTCTCCTGCTGGAGGAGGCCGGCAAGCCGGTGGAGCTCGTCGAATACCAGGGCGCCGCCCACAATCTCTGGAACATGGTCGAAGACTCCCGCGAGCACGTCGTCGAGGCGATCGAGGACTTTCTCGACGAGCACCTCCCCGTGGAGCCGCGGTAGCGCGGGCGTCCCTCGATACGACCCGGATGCGCTCTAATGTTTCACGTGAAACATAGGACAGCAGTGCTGACTTATCTATCGCGTTAAGAAAACCTCCTATCCAGCAAAAACGACCCGCGCGAAACATAATTTCGCGAACCGCCCGGTTTCCTGTCCCCCGGGGACGCAAACCGCCGGTTTTCCGGCCCGGCCCGCGCCGAACCAGCCACCTAATCTCCGCATTTTCTGCGGAGATTAGGTGGGCATTGGCAGCGAAGGGCGGCCTATTTGCCGATGCAGAAATCGCGGAAGATCGCGTCCAGCACGTCCTCGACCCCCAGCCTGCCGGTGATGCGGCCGAGCGCGGCGGCGGCGGCGCGCAGATCCTCGGCCCGCAGCTCGGCGACCGTCTGGTCCCGCGCGCGCTCCAGCGCGGCGAGGCAGGCTTCGAGGGCGAGGCGGTGGCGGATGCGCGACGGCGCCGGGGCGGCGCCCGAGGCGGTGCGTTGCGCGACGGCGAGCCTGAGGCGCTCGATCAGGCGGTCGAGCCCCGCCCCGGTCTTCACCGAGACCGCAATCGCGGCCACGCCGGCGACGCTGGCGGGCGGCGGGGCATCGCAGAGATCGGTCTTGTTGAGGACGACCAGCGCGTCGTCGCCGATCAGCGCCGCCAGCGCCGCGTCGGGCTCGGCTGCGCGCGCATCCAGCATCGCCAGGACGAGATCGGCGTTCCCGGCCCGCTCCAGCGCGCGGCGGACCCCCTCCGCCTCGATAGCGCCGGCGGCTTCGCGCAGGCCGGCGGTGTCGATGACGGTGGCCGGCAGGCCGCCGAGGTCGAGATGGATTTCGATCGCGTCGCGGGTGGTCCCGGCCTCCGGCGCGACGATCGCGACATCGCGCCGGGCAAGCGCGTTGACCAGGCTCGACTTGCCGACATTGGGCGGGCCCAGCACCGCCACCGCCACCCCGTCCCTCAGCCGTTCGCCGCGGCGCGAATCCGCGAGATGCCGGGCGACGTCGCGCGCGAGCCCGGCGATCGCCCCGGCGATCGCCGCCTCGCCCTCGGGCGGCAAATCCTCGTCCGGGAAGTCGATAAAGGCCTCGAGATGGGCGAGCGCGCCGATCAAATCGTCGCGCCAGCCATCGTAGAGCGCGGCCAGCGCGCCGCTCGCCTGGCGCCGTGCCTGGCGCCGCTGCGCCTCGGTCTCGGCGTCGATCAGATCGGCGATCGCCTCGACCTGGGTCAAATCGAGCTTGCCGGCGGCGAAGGCGCGGCGGGTGAAGTCGCCGGGCCCGGCCGGGGCGAGCCCGTCGATGCGCCCGAGCGCCAGCCCCACCGCCTCGATCGTCGCCCGCCCGCCATGGATGTGGAGCTCCGCCAGATCCTCGCCGGTATAGCTCGCCGGGCCAGGGAACCAGAGCGCGAGCCCGTCATCCAGGGGCTCGCCGGTCCCGGGGTCGCGGATGTCCACCCGCATTGCCCGCCGCGGTTCGGGCGCGGCGAGGCCGGTCAGGCGTTCGAGCGCCGCCGCGGCCGCCGGGCCGGTGATGCGGAAGACGGCGATCGCGCTCTTCCCCGAAGCGGTCGACAGCGCGAACACCGTCCCGCTCACCGCCCGCCCCCGCCTTGCACCCGCGCGCACCGCAACGGCACACTGGCCTCCTCTTTCCGCTCCGGGATCCGCCGATGAACCGCCTCGCCGAAGAGACCAGCCCGTATCTGCTGCAGCATGCCGACAACCCGGTCCACTGGAACCCCTGGGGGCCGGACGCGCTCGCCCGGGCGAAGGCGGAGAACAAGCCGATCCTCTTGTCGATCGGCTACGCCGCCTGCCACTGGTGCCATGTGATGGCGCATGAGAGCTTCGAGAACGACGCGATCGCCGCCCTGATGAACCAGCATTTCGTAAACGTCAAGGTGGATCGCGAGGAGCGCCCGGACATCGACACCATCTACATGCAGGCGCTGCACCTGATGGGCGAGCAGGGCGGCTGGCCGCTGACCATGTTCCTCACCCCGGACGGCGAGCCGTTCTGGGGCGGCACCTATTTCCCGCCGACCGGACGCTGGGGGCGGCCGGGCTTCACCGACGTGCTGGAGGGGCTCGCCAAGGTGTGGCGCGAGACGCCGGAGAAGGCGGGCGAGGCGGCGTCCACCCTGCGCGAGCGCATCGCCGGGCTGGGCCGGGCGGAGGCCGGCGCGCATATCCCCGTATCGGTCAACGACGAGGCCGCGCACCGCCTCGCCGGGCAGTTCGACATGAAGGAGGGCGGGCTCGGCACCGCGCCCAAATTCCCCAACCCGTCGGTGCTCGAACTGCTCTGGCGGGCATATTTGCGGAACGGCGACCGGGCGGCGCGCGATGCGACCCTCCTCACCCTCGACAAGATGAGCCAGGGCGGGATCTACGACCATCTCGGCGGCGGCTATGCCCGCTACTCGACCGACGCGCGCTGGCTGGCGCCGCATTTCGAGAAGATGCTCTACGACAACGCGCAGCTTCTCGACCTGCTCGTCGCCGCGTGGAAGGAGACCGCAAACCCGCTCTACGAAGCCCGCATCCGCGAGACCATCGCCTGGACCCTCCGCGAGATGATCGCCGACGGCGGCGGGTTCGCCGCCACGCTGGACGCCGACTCAGAGGGGGTGGAGGGCAAGTTCTATGTCTGGACGGAGGCCGGGATCGACGCCGCGCTCGGCGCCGACGCGGCGCTCTTCAAGACAGCCTATGACGTGGGCCCGGGCGGCAACTGGGAGGGGAACACGATCCTCAACCGCAACCACGATGCCGGGCCGTTCGACGCGGACCACGAGGCGCGCCTCGCGCGCTGCCGCGAGGTCCTGCTGGAGCTCCGGGCCGCGCGGGTGCGGCCGGGCTGGGACGACAAGGTGCTCGCCGACTGGAACGGGCTGATGATCGGCGCCATGGCCAACGCCTCGGCCGTGTTCGGCGAGCCGGCATGGCTGGAGGCCGCGGAGACCGCCTTCCGCTTCGTCTGCTCCGCCATGCAGGAGGGCGGGCGGCTGCACCATTCGCACCGCGACGGGCGCACCAGGCACGCGGCGACGCTCGACGACTACGCGGCGATGACGCGCGCCGCGCTGGCGCTCCACGAGGTGACGGGGGAGGGCGCGTGCCTTGCCCGGGCGGAGGAATGGGTTGCCGCGCTCGATGCGCATTACTGGGACGCGGAAGAGGGCGGCTATTTCCTCACCGCCGACGATGCCGAGGCGCTGATCGTCCGCACCAAATCGGCCGACGACAACGCGACGCCGTCGGGCAACGGCCTCGCGGCGGAGGTGCTGGCGAGGCTCGCCCTGGTCACCGGCGATGCGCGCTACCGCGACCGCGCCGATGCCCTGATCGCCGCCTTCTCGGGCCAGATAAGGCGCAACTTCTTCCCCCTGGCGACGCTGATGAACGCGAGCGAGATGCTGCAACAAGGCGCGCAGATCGTCATCGCCGGGGCGCGCGGGGCGGAGGATGCGCGGGCGCTCCACGACGCCGCGGTCCGCGCCCCCGCCGTGGCCCGGGTGGTGACGGTCGTCCCGCCCGGGACCGGGCTGCCGCAATCCCACCCGGCGCACGGCAAGGGCCCGGTCGACGGCCGGGCGGCGGCCTATGTCTGCATCGGCCAGACCTGTTCGCTGCCGGTGACCGACGCGGACGCGCTGAAGGCGGCGATGGCGCGGCGGGGCTGAGGCGGTGGAGCGGACGGTCGCATCCCCGCTCGGCCCGCTCACCCTGGCGGCCGGGGACGGCGCGCTGACCGCGCTCCGCTGGGGGAAGGCGAAGCGCGAGGACGCATCGCCGCTGCTCGACCGCGCGGCGGCGGCGCTCGCGGCCTATTTCTCAGGCGATTTGTGCGTCTTCGACCTCCCCGTAGCACCCGAGGGGACCGACCACGACCGCGCCGTCTGGCGGGCGATGCAGCAGATCCAGCCCGGCAAGACCCGCAGCTACGGCGAAATCGCCCGCGCCATCCGGTCGAGCCCGCGCGCCGTCGGCAATGCCTGCGGCCGCAACCCGATCCCGATAATCGTCCCCTGCCACCGCATCGTCGCCGCGGGCGGCGGGCTCGGAGGGTATTCGGGGCAAGGCGGGGCGGAAACCAAGCGGTTTCTGCTGGAACTGGAGGGGGTGGGCTTCGGGTAGGGCCTGGGAACCGGACCTGCTGTTCCTGTCACCCTGCCCCCCGCCGCGCCCTTACATAGCTTTCGAGCACGCGGTTGATGCGGGTCTGGTATCCCTTGCCGGGCGCCCTGAAATGGTCGAGCACCGAGCGCCTGACGCGGATCGTGATCTGTTCCGTGCGGTCGGGCTCGACCAGTTCCGCCTCGCGCCAGAAAACCTCGTCCAGCTCCGGGATGTCGCTGAAGTCGATGTCCTCGTCCTTCACCGTCCCGATCTGCTGAAGGGTGAGCGGCTTATCGTATCCGGTCATGCCAGGCCTGCCTTTCGTTGCGGGACGCCGGGCGGGCGGAGATCAGACGGATGCGCCCGCAGCGCTCCGTGTGGGCAACGACGACCAGCGTCGCTTGGCCCACGCGTCCGACGGTGATGTAGCGGTCCTCGCCATAATCCCTGCGGCTGTCGCGTCGCGACAGCACCGCGCCGTCGAAAATGCGCATGGCCGTTTCAAAATCGATCCCGTGCTTGAGGATATTTGTCCGGTTCTTGGTCTCGTCCCACTCGAACTCCATTAGTTATATGTATAAATAGTATGGGCAAAAAGGCAAGACCCACCGGGCCTATACAAGGATCTTCCTCTGTCGCCGCCGCCGCGAAAAGCGCGTGGATGGTCGGCATGCCGCCTTGTCCCCCATCCGGCGGCTTGCTAGCGTCTTCCCTCACACACGCCCGCAAGGGGAGAGAAACCATGTTCGGTGCGGAGTTTCCGGTGGTGCCGGAGCGGATGGCGTTGATCAATGTCGACATGCAGAACTGCTTCGTCCACGGCTATGCGGTCTCGGCGCCGGACGGGCTGGAATTGCAGGAGCGCATCAACCGGCTCGCCGCGGTGTGCCGCAGGGCCGGCATCGCGGTGGTCCATTGCAGCCATGTGGTGCGCCCGGACGGCTCCAATATCGGGGTGATGGGCGAGCTGATCCCGCCGGTCCGGGAAGGCATCATCGACAAGGGGTCGCATTCGGCCGCGTTGCATGACGGGCTCGCGGTCGAGGAGAGCGACATCCTCCTGGACAAGCCGCGCTTCGGCGCCTTCCACGGCACCGACCTCGAAATGGTGCTGCGCGGCCGCGGCATCGACACCATCGTCGTCAGCGGCATCGCCACCAATGTGTGCTGCGAGACCACGGCGCGGGAGGCCAATGTGCGCGATTTCCGGGTCTTCTTCCTGAGCGACGGCACGTCCACCTTCGGCATCGGCGACCTGACGAAGGATGAGATCCAGAAGGCGACCCTGACCACCCTGGGCGCGTGCTTCGCCCAGGTGATCTCGGTCGAGGAGATGATCGCCGGGATCGAGGCGGCCGCCACCCGCCCGGCGGCGGCCGAGTAGCCCGCGCTACTTGATCATCGAGAAGATGATCGCCGGCACCAGCGGCTCGCCGGGCGGGCGGATCGCCTCGATGCAGATCTTCGCCGCCGGGTTCGACGCCGACATCATCACCTCAAGCGCGTCCCCCGCCTTCATCGGGACGATGCCCTGCGAGATGATGACGTCCTTGGCCCGGCTGCCCTCGTCCTGGCACAGCTGCACGTTGGAATTGGCGACGTCCTTGCCGTTGATCCGCAGCCACAGATCGAAGCACCCGTAGGGCCCGGCGCCCTCGCGCCCGACCTGCGGCGCGGCGACGATCAGATAGGCTCCGTCCTCGCCGACGGTCACCTTGTTTTTCGCCAGCGTGATGCCGTTGGCGGCATCGACGATATCCATCTCCACCAGCTTGGGCGCCTTGCCCGGGCACTGGGTCGCCGTCGAGGATGCCTGCAGATACTGCGCGGCGCTGGCCACGCTTGCCGACGCGACCGCCGCGACCAGGGTCGCGAGAAGCTTCTTCATCATCTCAGGTGCTCCCTGGGCCTGCCCCCGGCAGGCCGTGTTGATGTCCGAAACGAAACATATGCCTGTTCCGCGGCAAAAAGATCCCACAATGTCGACGGCAGGAAACCAAGTTTTCCTTGGCGGTGATTGGAGATCCTCATAATGGATCGTTATATTGCGGAGCCGGGGAAAAGAATTCGGGGCGGCATCGGGTTGGGCGGATAGAGCGCGATCTGCGGGACGGCGATCGGCAGGACCGGAACCGCGAAGGCGCAGCCGATATGGGGCGCGGCGGCGAGCGCCGCATGGCCGGGCCTTCGGTCAAATCGAACAGCCCGGCCTTGAAACCCTCCGCCGGGACCGGGCGCGTCCAGCCGATGCCGGAGACGGCCTCGCGGCAACATCGTCGAACACCGCGCCGCCGCGGGTAGCGCGGAACGCGAATCTGCTGTATATAAGGAGGTATCAGAATTGTGGGTACCAAAGACTCGGCATATCTGACAGGATTCGCCCGCGGTTGCCCTTCGGCAGCCCGAGTCGAGTGGGAGAAACGGACCATGATCAGAAAAAGTTACCTCAAGGCGGCGCTGCTTGGCGCGGGTGCCGCCGTGTTGCTGGGCATCGCGCCCGCCGGCGCCGACGAGATGGACGATCTCAAGGCGAAGGTCGACGCCCTGGAGAAACGGCATGCCACGTCGGTCTCGATAAGCGGGTATGTGAAGGGCGACTTCTACATCGACAACGGCGAGGATCTCGGCAATACCTTCGGTAATGGCGTCTCCCAGAGGCTCGACGGCGAGTCGGACCCCGACGACGAGGACGGCGCTGTCGGGGCGCACGCCCAGCAGTCGCGCTTCGCGCTAAGCACCAGTACGGACACCTCATTCGGGGCGCTGAACACCGTCGTCGAAATCGGTTTCGACCCTTACGCTGACGCTCCCGGCGCGCCCAAGGTGCGCCTGGCCAATGGACAGCTCGGCCCGGTGCTCGCGGGACTGGCTTGGTCGATTCGCGGCGACAATCACACTGGCGCCGACACGGTCGATTTCGACGGGCCGGCGGGGGTTGTCGCGACACGCAAACCGCAGATCCGCCTGACCCTGCCTCTGGGCGAAGGCTTCACCGGCCAGATGGCGGTCGAGCCGGCCATAAATGGCAACGAGGTGCCGACCTTCCTGGCGGCTCTCCGCTACAGCTCGGGCTGGGGCGCCGTCAACGTGACCGGCGCTGTGGGGCAGCATGCAGAAGGCGGGCAGAACGTGACCGCCCACACTTTGCACGTCGGCGCCCATCTCAATGCGACCGACGCCACCCGGGTGATGGCGACATTGAACATGACCAAGGGCGACGGGCAGATCTATGGTCAGAGCACCGCCGTCACCACGGACGCTTCCGGCGACCTGGAGGCCCAGGATTCGATCGGCGGATTCGCCGGAATCTCCCATGGCTGGAGCGACAGCATGCGCAGCGGGGTGTATTTCGGCTGGGTAGAGAACGATAACCCCGCGGCGACGAACAAGTCGGTGCGAACGCTGCACGCCAATGTCATCTGGAGCCCGGTGTCGCAGGCCGATATCGGCTTCGAGGTCATCCACGGTATGCGCGAGACTCCGGCGGGGGCAGAGGGCGAGGCCACGCGCTTCCAGATCGGCGTCAAGTACGGCTTCTAGCGGCCCGCGCCGCGCGAAACTCCGGCCGCCGCCGCGCCCCCGCGGCGGCGGCTTTTGCGTGCCCTCACTCCTGGGCGACGCCGAACAACTCGTCCATCGCCACCACCTCGGCGTTGCGGGGCTCGATCCCGAGCAGCCGCGCCGGGTTGCGGATCGCCATCGTGGCGATCGCCTCCAGCGAGACCCCCTTCTCGTGCAGCACCTGGGCGAAGCTGCGGAACATGTCCGGCAGTTTCGGACTGAACGGCTGGCCCGAATCGGTGGCGATCACCGCGTTCTCCGGCCCCACCGCGTCGATCGCGTCCTTCATCTGGTCGGAGGTCACCGACTGGAACATCGGCATGCAGTTGACCGCGCAGTACTCCATCAGGCAGCCCGCGCGGGCGAGTTCGATCTGGGTGTCGATCGAAAGGTTCGGGCACTGCATCTCGGGATGGGTGACGACGATCCGCCGGTGCCCGCGGCCGAGCGCGTAATCGACGACGGCGCGGATCTCGGCCTCGCTTAGGTGGCCGGTCGCGAGCACCGCGTCGTAATCGGCGACGATGTCGATCACCGCCTTCGCATCCGCCGTCAGCCGGCCGCCGTCGAGCACGCTATAGGTGCCGCCGATGCCGTATTTGGATTCGTTGGCGTAGCTGCCGGCGCCGATCGCCCCGAACGCGCCCGGCGCGCCGAACACCCGGACATGGTTCTCGGCGTCGATGGTCGGCATCCAGACCACCCTGGCGTCCTGCTTGAGCGCCTGCTCGACCGCGCCGGGGTTGATGCCGCCGACCCCGCGGTTGAGCGCGATCCCGGCATAAAGGCCGAGATCCGGCACCTCCTTGCGGGCGTGGTAGACCTTGGTGATGGTCGCCTCGAAATGGCTTTTCACCACGATCCCCAGCATGCCGGCCTCGCGGCACCAGCGCGCCACGTCGATCGAGTCGCCGATCCGGCGGAACGGCGCCGGGCCGGTATGCACATGGGTGTCGATGAACCCCTCGACCGAGATGATCGTCATGGCGCCGTTCCGATGGTGAGTCCCGCCGCTATATGAGCAAAGCCGCCCCGTCTTGGCGAGGGGGGATTGCGCGGCCCCTCTCCCGTCTCCCGGAATCCTTGCGAAAGGCAACTTTGTCGGCGATGAAACGTTTCGCCGCGCCGGGCGTCCGCGTGCCCGCCGGCATTGGATGTGGCCGAGCGAGAAGGAGCCGAGTCGTGAACATAAGGAAAATCGTTCAGGAATCCGACACGCCGGCGGGGCGAGGGTTCGACCTCTTCGTGCTCTTCCTGGTCGTTTATTCGATCGTCACGCTGTCGGTGGAAACGGTGCCCGGGTTGCCGCCCGTCGTCGAACAGGCGCTCCGCATTTCGGAAGTGGCGGTAACGATCGTCTTCACTATCGAATACGTCCTGCGAATCGTGACCTCGCCGAGTAAAAGGGCCTACATCTTCAGCTTCTACGGTGTAATCGACCTGATCGCCGTGCTGCCCTTTTACTTGTCGCTGGGCCTCGACCTCCGTGCCGTCCGGGCATTTCGTCTGTTCCGCATTTTCCGGATCTTCAAGGTAACGCGATACAGCGTCGCACTGGAGCGCTTTGGAAAGGCGCTCTCCTACGCCAGGGAAGAGACGCTGATATTTTCCCTGGCGACGCTGATCGTTCTCTATCTTTCCGCGGTCGGAATATATCACTTCGAAAACGAAGCCCAGCCCGAGGCGTTCAACTCGATCTTCCATAGCTTGTGGTGGGCGGTCGCGACACTCAGCACGGTTGGCTACGGCGACGTCTATCCCGTAACTGCGGGGGGCAAGGCATTCACCTTCGTGGTGCTGATGTGCGGTCTGGGCATTGTGGCCGTGCCCGCCGGACTCGTTTCGACGGCATTGTCGAAAGTTCGGCGGGAAGAGGAGCGCTGACTGGATCCACCTGTGCACGCGGCCCCGGGGCCCCGCCTCAGGCGTTGCTGGCCGGCGCGGTCTTGCTGAGCTTGGCGTGGCGGTGCTCCCAGGCGGTGACGGGAGCGTGGCGGGGGGCCTCGCCCGGGGCCAGGCAGGTCGGGATGCACTCGATCCGGGCGTCGTAGTTGGGCTGGACGAAGAAGGCGAGCGATTGGCGCCTGGTGCCGCCCTTGAGCCCGGAGGGCGGGTTGACCACCCGGTGCAGGTTGGAGAGCCAGCGGTCGTTGGTCCAGACCATCATCAGATCGCCGATATTGACCACGAAGGAACCGGCGGGCGGGCTCACATCGATCCACGACCCGTCCCGCGCCAGCGCCTGGAGCCCGCCCGGCGCGTCGTCGATCTGCAGCAGCGTGTGGGTGCCGAAATCCGAATGCGCGCCGCAGCGGAGCTGCCCCGGCGCCGGCGGCGGATCCTGGTCGGGATAGTTGATCGCCCTGAGCACGCTGGCGTGGCGGTCGAACCGGTCGAGGAAATATTGCGCCTCGATGCCGAGCGCGGCGGCGAAGATGCGGAGCAGGCGCCGGTTCAGCCCCTCCAGCGCGCGGTAATACTCCCTCACCGCGTCGGCCAGCCCCGGCACCCCTTCGGGCCAGATATTGGCCTCATAGGCGTAGCCCGCCTCCGGGCGCCGGTAATAGGGATCGTCCGGCAGGTCGATGCGGCCGAAGGCGAGCGCCTCGCGGTAATCCGGCGGCGCGGCGGCATCGTGCGCCGACGCGACGAACTCGTCGCCGAGCGGCACATAGCCCCGGTTGATGTTGCGCGCGGGGTTGGCGCAGCGCCGCTTGGCCGCCTCGGGCAGGTCGAAGAAGGCTTCGAACCGGTCGGCGATCCGCGCCATCGACCCGGGCTCGACGCCGTGGCCGGTGATCGAGAGGAAGCCGATCTCCTCGACCGCGTCTGCCACCGCGCCGGCGATCCGCCGCCGCGCGGCCTCGCCCCCGGTCTCGAAGCCGGAGATGTCGATCAGCGGGATTTCGGTTACCACCATCGCGCCGTCCTTTCACCGCCCCAGACTAGCCGGCATTCCGCCCGGCCCGCAACGGACGGGGTTTCGCCCATTCCACGCCCCGCCGATTTGGCCTAGCCTCGGTCCGGGAGGGACGCCGATGGAAACCGATTTCGAGGCGGTGCGGCGGCCGCTCGCCGAGGCCGAGACCCTGCCGCCCGAGTGCTACAAATCCGCGTCGTTCTACCGCCGCGAGGTCGCGCGCATCTTCATGCGCAAGTGGAACCTGATCGGCCGCGCCGATTGCTGGCCGGAGCCCGGCGACTACGCGGCGTTGAACCTGGCGGGCGCCGAATACATGGTCATCCGCGACGGCGCAGGGCGGCTCCGCGGCTTCGCCAACAGCTGCCGGCATCGCGGCGCGAAGCTGCTCGACGGGGAAGGGCGGTGTGCGCGCATCGTCTGCCCCTATCACGGCTGGACCTACGGGCTCGACGGCGCGCTCGTCTTCGCCAACGGGATGGAGCGGGCGCGCAACTTCGATCCGGCGGAGTACGGGCTGGTCGAAATCCGGATGGAGTGCTGGGCGGGCTTCGCCTTCGTCAATTTCGACCCGGGCTGCGGTCCCCTGGCCGATTATCTCGGCGATCTCGGCCGCCACCTCGACTCCTACGGGCTCGACGACATGGTCACCGTGCGGCGCGAGGAACACATCGTCCGCACCAACTGGAAGAGCTATGTCGAGAACTCGATGGAGTCGTTCCACCACGCGACGGTCCACCGGAACTCGGTCAACGACCCGTCGATCGTGAAGACCGTCGTTCGCGGAGCGCCCGGCGAATACGTGCTGGTGCAGTCCGATTCGGGCGGCCGGACCCGCGCCCTGCTCAAGGGCTCGCAAGGCTTCCCGCCGATCCCGACGCTCACCGGTCCGGCGGCGCGGGGCTCGCAATATCTGCTGGTCTATCCGGCGACGATGATCGGCTGCGACGTCGATTCGATGTGGTTCAAGCAGATGCTGCCCGAAGCCCCCGACCGGGTGCGCAACGTGGTCGCCATCTGCTTCCCGCGCGAGACCGCCGCACGGCCCGATTTCGAGGCCGTGGCGGCGCAGTATTACCGCCGCTTCGAGACCGCGATCGCCGAGGACAACGAGATCGCCGAACGCCAGTTTTCCGGGCTTTCCTCGCCGCTCGCCCGGCCCGGAAGGTTCTCGCACCGCGAGCCGCTGGTGCACGCCATCGACAACTGGATTCTCGACCAGCTGCTCGACCTCTGAGGACGCAGCCGCCGCCTCTCCTCCGCGCGGACATGCCCGCCGGGCATGGATTTTCCCGCAGACGGCATTTTCGTTCCGAACCGCGGGGCGCTAGTCACTGCGCCCGCCGCCATTGGGCGTGTCCGGCAACGGGGCCGGGGTTTCGGAAAAATTTTTCGTGAGGAGATTTTTTGTGCGGGAGTCGCGGAAATTTCCAGGGAGCGAGCCCAGTAAATCAACCCCTTGCGGTGAGTCGCTATTACGCTACTATATGTTGAGCCGATATGTTATGGCACTTGCCGTGTTTTGTCTTATTTCGACCGGATCGACGAGCCTGGGCGCCGCTGAAAGCGGCGGCCCGGCGCCGCGTGCTTCGAGCCGGGCGCTTCCTCGTCCCCGCCGTCCTCGTCTCGGCGTTTGTGTGCACCTTCGCCGCGCCCCCGGTTCTCGCTCAAGACCTGTCTTGGGGCGGGACGGTCTGGGTGTGGGAAAACGGGATGGGGCCGAAATCGTCTCTTTCACTGACGATCGGCCCGGGAGAGTCCACCACCTACAGCGTCAGCCTGAGCAAAGCGCCCGCCAAGAGGACGGAGACGATCTCGAGTTCAGGTCGGATGCCGAGTGGTTCGTTATGGCTCATATCAATGGCGTGAAGTACCTGGACGGTCGGTACAAGGACCTCACTCTAACCCCGGGATTTTATCGCACATTCACGGTGAACGACTGGAACCGGCCGAAGGGTTTCCGGATAGAGAGAGACAGCGACGAGGAGTGGAATGAGAACGGAGGGGAACACCCCGCGCCACGTCGCTGACGATCACCCATGAGATATGGGATCACACGTCCAATTGCCCGGCACACCGCGCGGCCCCGGTGGGTGTCCGGATCAGCGGCAACACGCCCCCGCCGCCGCCTCCCCCGCCGCCGGACATCACGGACCCGCCGGGCACCACGGACCCCGATGACAGCACCGACGGGAACGGCGGCAATGGCGGGAACGGCGGCACCGACGGGAACGGCGGCAACGGCGGGAACGGCGGGAACGGCGGCAACGGCGGGAACGGCGGCAACGGCGGGAACGGCGGAAACGGCGGAACGGCGGGAACGGCGGCAATGGCGGGAACGGCGGCGGCGGGAACGGCGGCGGCGGGAACGGCGGCAATGGCGGGCAACGGCGGCGGCGGGAACGGCGGCACCCCGGGAGACGGCAACGGCGGCACCGACGGAAAAGGCGGAAACGAGGGCAACAACGGCAATGCCGGCCGCGACCCGGGTGCGGGTAGCGGCGGCACCCCCAAGGACGGCCAGGGCACCGCCGAACCGGCGCTCTCCATCTCCGACGCGATGGCCGCCGAGGGCGGGACGCTGCGGTTCCGGGTGACGCTGGATTCGCCGAGCGACCGGCGCGTGACGGTGCAGTACCGCACGGTCGGCCGCACCGCGACGGAGGGCGCGGACTACGAGCCCGCCTCGGGTACGCTCACATTCTCTCCCGGCGCCAGGCGGCGGACCGTTTCGGTGCGGACCCGCGCGGACGCCACCGACGAGCCCAACGAAACCCTCGCGGTGCGGTTGCGCAACCCCGACGGCGCCACGCTGCGCGATGCGGTCGGGGTGGGCACCATCATTGGCGACGTCGAGCGGCGGGTCGAGCGGACCGGCCGGGCCCTGCTGCCCGAGCTCGGGCGGGCGCTTGCTTTCGATGCCGCCAAGTGCCGCCTCGACCAGGCGTTTTCCGGCGCCCCGCCGGCGACCCTGACACAGGCCCTGAGCAGCCTGCCGCTGCCTTCCCGCGTCCGCAGCCTGGCGCAGAGCCAGCCGATGAGCCTCGAGCGGCTGCTCGGCAGCCTTTCCTTCGCCATGCAGTCGAAGGGCCGCGCCGACGGGACCGGCCGCCTCACCGCGTGGAGCTGCGGCGCCTTTCCCAGACTCGCCGATGGCGGCGCGGACCGGGCGGTCGACTGGGACGGCGCGATGGCCAATCTCGAGCTCGGCGCCGATCTCAGGGTCCGCCCCGGCATGCTGGCCGGGGTTTCGCTCTCCCGGTCGAGCGGTTCGTTCGACTACCGCACGGGCACCGGCGGGGGCCGGGTCGGCGGCAAGTACGAGCTGAGGATGATCGGAGCCCATCCCTATATCGCCTGGTCGGTCTCGCGCGGCGTCGAGGTCTGGGCAACCGTCGGCCATGGCCGCGGCAAGCTCCGCACGGAGGACGATCTGGGCGGAGAGCTCGGCTCCAGAACCGCGACGCTGAGCTCGGGCGGGGCGGGCATCGCCGCGCGGCTGTTCAAGGACGGAACCACCATCGTCAAGCTCAAGGGCGAGGCGGGGCTGGCCCGGTTCGACGTCGCCGGGGGCGGCGCGGGGATCGAGGCGGACAGCTCCGGCGTGCAGCGGCTGAGATTCGCCGCCGAGGCGTCGCACGAATACGTCTTCCCCTCCAGCCGGTCGCTCGCCCCCCGGGGCGAGATCGGGCTGCGCCACGACGGCGGCGACGGCGAGACCGGCGCCGGGATCGAACTCGGCGCCGGCCTGCGCTTCCGCGACCCCGGCGAGGGCTGGACCGTGGACGGGTTCGGGCGCCGCCTGATGACCCGCGGCGGCCTGCCCAGGGAATGGGGGTTCGGCGCGTCGGTCACCGTGGATCGCGACCCGTCCGGCCGCGGGCCCTCGGCCCGGTTGACCCAGAGCTGGGGCCGGACCGGAAGCGGCCTGCACCGGCTCTGGGAAGACGAAAACATCGGCGGACCCCCCGAGCGTGCGCCGGGCCGCCGGCTCGAACTGCAGCTCGGCTACGGGTTCGGGGCGTTCGGCGGCAGGGGCGTGCTGACCCCCTTCGGGGCGATCACCCTCGACGGCGATTCCGGGCGGGGCTACCGGGCGGGAATGCGGCTCGATGCCGGCCCGGGGGCGGCGCTCAGCCTCGAGGTCGAACGCCGCGAGCCCGACGGCGCGGCGCCCGAGCACGCCGCCATGCTGCGCGGCAGGTTGCGGTTCTGACCGTCCCCGGCGCGCGCCCCGAGCGTTTGCCGGCCGCCGGACGCGGTGCGACAAGGCGGCGGGAGGCGGGCCGATGACGAGAGAGCCCGATGTCGCGATCGTCGGCGCCGGCGTTGCCGGGGCGGCGCTCGCCGTGGTGCTGGCCCGCCGCGGGGTCTCCGTCCTGCTGCTGGAAAAGCAATTGCAGCATGTCGACCGGGTTCTCGGCGAATCGGTCGTCCCCTGGGGGGTGGAGGAGGCGCGCCGCCTCGGCCTTCTCGACAGCCTGCTGGCGGCGGGCGGGCATTTCGTGCCGCGCCTCGTCCTTTGCGGCGAGGGGGTGGACCCGGATGCCGCGCGGGAGCGGGCGATCGACCTCGGCCAGTTCTTCCCCGGCGTGCCGGGCGCGCTCAAGATCGGACACCCCGCTTTGTGCCGGGCGCTCTGCGGCGCCGCCGAGGCGGCGGGGGCGGTTCTGCTCAGCGGCGTCAGCCGGATGCAGATCGAGCCCGGCCCTCGACCGGTGCTGGTCTACAACCACCGGGGCGCGCAGATCGCCGCGAGACCCCGTCTGATCGTCGGCGCCGACGGGCGCGGCTCGATCGTGGCCAGGCAGATCCGGGCATCGGCCGGGTCCGACACGCTGCACCATATCTTCGGCGGGCTGCTCGTCGACGGCGCCGATGGCTGGCCCGACGACCACTACGCGATCGGCACGGAAGGACGCGGGACCTTCTATATCTTTCCCCAGGGCGGCGGTCGCTTCCGGCTCTATTTCGCCTACGGGGTCGAGCGCCGCCGCGAGTTCGCCGGCCCCGACGGGAGGCGCAATTTCCTCGGCCAGTTTCGTCTCGAAACGGTTCCCGGCAGCGAGGTCCTGGCGGCGGCGCGGCCGGCGGGGCCCTGCCGCGGCTATCCCAACGCGGATAGCTGGATCGACCGGCCGATGGCGCCCGGCGTGGTGCTGATCGGCGATGCCGCGGGCCATAACGACCCGACGATCGGCCAGGGGATCTCCATCGCCTTCCGCGATGTCAGCCTGGTCGCGGAGGCGCTGTTCGGGAACGCCAGCTGGAGCGAAGCGGTCTTCGAGCTCTACGCGGAGGAGCGCCGGGCGCGGATGGCGCGGCTCAGGATTGCGGGACGCGAATTCTCCAGATACCGCTGCGAATATTCCGGCGAGGCGCGGGCCCGGCGGGCCGCCGCCCAGCGCAACCTCGCCGCCGACCCGGGTCTCGCCGCGCCGTTCCTGGTGCCGCTCGCCGGCCCCGACATCCTGCCCCCCGAAGCCTACGAGGCGGCGGCCTGGGACCGGCTCTACGCATACTGACCGCGCTTGACAGGAGTACCGGCCCCGAAGGCATGAACCTGCCCGGCTTCAGGATGCATTCTCTCGTCGGCCGCATGACGGGACGCTACGCTGTTTCGGTGTCTGCCAGCTGGCGCGTGACCTTCGGGTTCGAAGAGGGGCATGCCGTCGATGTCGACTACATCGACTACCACTAGAGGATCGTGACATGGCGATGAAAAACCCGGTGCATCCCGGCGCAATCGTCCGCGAAGACTGCTTGAAGCCGCTCGGGCTGTCGGTGACCGAGGGCGCGAAGCGGCTTGGCGTCGGGCGCCAGACGCTTTCCAATCTGGTGAACGAGAAGGCGTCCCTGTCCATCGAGATGGCCTACCGGCTGTCGAAAGCGTTCGGTTCCACCCCGGAGACATGGCTTGGCATGCAACTCGCCTGCGACCTCGCACGCTCGCGCGAGCTGGAGCGGACGATAAATATAGATCGGATCGTCGCGGCCTGACCCGGGCGGGCAAGGAGGTCTGCCGGACCAAGGCAGTCAAGAGGGGGCGGAGCTTGGCCAAGTCCTTTCCCCGCCGTTGCGCTCTCCTGGTGTCCCGTTTGAACTGCGTGGACCGGACCGCGGTCAGCACGTCAGGCGCCGATGTCCTCCAACAGTTCCCCGGCGCTGGCGAAGCGTTTGCCCTTGCCTTCGTCCAACTCCTTCATGGCCTTGAGGGTGGTGGCGTTGGGCGCCTGCACGGTAAACGGCAGGCGCTTCTCTTCCGCCACCCGCAATAGCATCAGGCGGATTGCATCGGACATCGTCAGGCCCATGGCGTGAAGCGCCTCCGTGGCCCGCGCCTTGGTGTCACTGTCGATCCGAGCGCGTACGACAGTGTCGGCGCTCATTTGAGCATCTCCTCGATCTGTAGCACGATTGTGGCCACAAAACGCCGCCCTGGCAGGGCACGCGACTTACGCCGCCGCCCTGATCGCGGCCGCGCGCACCTTCTCGTCGACCGCGTCCTCGAACTGCTTGAAATTGGCCTGGAAGCGCTGGGCGAGGCCGCGGGCGGTGGTGTCGTAGCCGCCCTTGTCCGACCAGGTGTTGCGCGGGCGCAGCACGTCGGATGGGACGTCGGGCACGTTTTCCGGCACCAGGACGCCGAAATTGGGGTCGGGCGCGACCGCCACCGAGGCGAGCTTGCCCTCCACCGCCGCGCGCACCATGGCGCGGGTATGGGCGATCTTCATCCGCTCGCCGACGCCGAAGGCGCCGCCGCTCCACCCGGTATTGACCAGCCAGCAGGCGGCGCCGTGGCGCGCGATCTTCTCGCCGAGCAGCCTGGCGTAGACCGTCGGGTGGCGCGGCAGGAAGGGCGCGCCGAAGCAGGTGGAGAACGTCGCCTCGGGCTCGCTGCCGAGGCCGCGCTCGGTGCCGGCGAGCCGCGCCGTATAGCCCGACAGGAAGTGGTACATCGCCTGTTCCGGGGTGAGCCGGCTGATCGGCGGCAGCACGCCGAAGGCATCCGCCGTCAGCATCACGATGTTGGACGGGTGCCCGCCCATCCCCGACATGTCGACATTGCCGAGAAAATGCAGCGGGTAGGAGGCGCGGGTGTTTTCGGTCAGCGAGCCGTCGTCGAAATCGGGTATCCGGGTGTCGGGGTCGATGACCACGTTTTCCAGCAGCGTGCCGAAGCGGAAGCAGGCGTCGTGGATCTCGGGCTCGGCCTCGGCCGAGAGGTTGATCGTCTTGGCGTAGCACCCGCCCTCGAAATTGAACACGCCGTTATCGGACCAGCCATGCTCGTCGTCGCCGATCAGAATGCGGGTGGGATCGGCCGAGAGCGTCGTCTTGCCGGTCCCCGAGAGGCCGAAGAAGATTGCCGTGTCGCCGCCGGGCCCGATATTGGACGAGCAGTGCATCGACAGCACGCCCTTGCCGGGCAGGATGTAGTTGAGCACCGAGAAGATGGTCTTCTTGATCTCGCCGGTGTAGTGCGATCCGGTCACCAGGATCGTCCGCTTGGCGAAGTTGAGCAGCACGCCGACCTCGGAGCGGGTGCCGTCGACCTCCGGCACCGAGTGCAAATTGGGTGCGTGCAGGACGGTGAATTCCGGTTTGAAATCCGCGCGCTCCGCGTCATCCGGCGGGATGAACATGTTGCGCGTGAACAGGCTGTGCCAGGCCTGCTCGGTCACCACCCGGACCGGCAGGCGGTACTGCGGATCGGCGCCGGCATAGACGTCCTGGACGAACAGCTCGCGGTTCTGCAGATAGGCGGTCATCCGCTTGTGGGCGGAATTGAAATGGGCTTCCGAGATCCGGTTGTTGACCGGCCCCCACCAGATATCGGCCGACGAGGAGGGCTCGTCGACGATGAACTTGTCCTTCGGCGAGCGCCCGGTGTACTCCCCGGTCTCGGTGACGAAGCCGCCGCCGGCCGCCAGCACGCCCTCGCCCCGTCTCAGCCCGTGCTCGTAGAGCGCCGGCACTGTCGGGTTCCAGTGCACGGCGCCGGTATTGACGAGCCCGTGGTTCTCCAAACCCCATGAACTTGCGACGGAACGGGTACCTGGCACTCTCGACCTCCCGAGATTGGCGCGGGGACGGCATCGCCCCCGCGGCACCGGCGCGGCCGGGCGTCGCGCGCCGGCGGGGCGGATGGCGGGAGCTTGCTTCAGGCGGCAAACTAGAGCCTGCGCTACGCCGGTTCAACCGGCCGTGCGGGCTTGCCGCCGGAGATCGCAACCCCATCTAACAGGACGCAACCACGCGCCGGGGGGCGACGCCGACGCCGCGGGCGCCAACGGAAGGGGGCGGCGTGCAGGAACGAATCGCGCTGGTCGACGACGACCGCAACATTCTCGCCTCGGTATCGATGCTGCTGGAGGCCGAGGGGTTCGCGGTCTGCTGCTTCACCGACGGCGCCGCGGCGCTCCAGGGCCTCACCGCCGAGCCCGTCGATCTCGCCGTGCTCGACGTCAAGATGCCGCGGATGGACGGGATGGAGCTGCTGCAGCGCCTGCGCCGGCGCTCCGATATGCCGATCATCTTCCTCACCTCCAAGGACGACGAGGTCGACGAGGTGCTCGGCCTGCGCATGGGCGCCGACGACTACATCAAGAAGCCGTTCTCGCAGCGCCTCCTGCTGGAGCGCATCCGCACCATCCTCAGGCGCCATCGAAAAGGCGACGCGGCGCCGGGAGAGGCCGCTCCCGCCGCGGCGCTGGTCCGCGGCGGCCTCACCCTCGACGAATCGCGCCATCTCTGCGCCTGGCGCGGCGATCCGGTCGATCTCACGGTCACCGAATTCCTCATCGTCAAGGCGCTCGCGGTCAGGCCCGGCCACGTCAAGTCGCGCGACCAGCTCATGGACGCCGCCTATGGCGAGCACATCTATGTCGACGACCGCACGATCGACAGCCACATCAAGCGCTTGCGCAAGAAATTCAGGCTGGTCGATGACGATTTCGGCCATATTGAAACCCTTTACGGCATTGGCTACCGGTACCGGGAGGACTGATCCGCCGCGCCGGTCCCACGATCTCGGGTGCCGCCATGATTTCGCCCCTCACCCGGCGCGTGCTGCTGGTCAACATGCTGGCCCTCGGCGCGCTGGTGGCCGGGCTGCTCTATCTCGGCGAGTACGAGGACGGGCTGGTCGAGGCCGAGCTCGCCTCGCTCCACACCCAGGCCGAGATCTTCGCTGGCGCGCTCGGCGAGAGCGCGGCCGGAGAGGCGGCAGGCCCGGGCCAGGCGCTGCTCCCGGCGATCGCCCGGCCGATGTTGCGCCGCCTGGTCGGCCCGACCCGCGCCAGGGCGCGGCTGTTCGGCGCCGACGGCGCGCTGATCGCCGACAGCCGAGACATGGCCGGACCCGGCGCGGCGGTCCAGGAAGAGGCGCTGCCGCCGCCCCGCGACGAGGGCTTCTTCGGCCGCCTGATCGTCGCCTCCTATGAGTGGATCTTCGACCTCCTGCCGGCCCGCCCGCGGCCGCACGACTACACCGAACGCGCCGTCCAGCGGGCCCGCGACTACGCCGAATCGAGGGCCGCGCTGGCCGGCGAGGTGCGAACCGGCCTCCGCTTCGACGAGCGCGAGGAGATGGTCCTCATCGCCGCCGCCCCGGTGCAGCGGTTCAAGCAGGTGCTCGGCGCCCTGATGCTGAGCACCGACGGCGGCGACATCCGGGCCACGGTGCGCGACGTGCAGCTTGGCATCCTCAAGGTCTTCGCGGTCGCGCTCGGGGTGACGGTGATCCTCTCGCTCTATCTCGCCAACGCGATCACCCGGCCGGTGAAGCTGCTCGCCGAGGCGGCGCGGCGGGTCAAGGGGGGCAGGGACGAGCATCTGAAAATCCCCGATTTCACCGACCGGCGCGACGAGATCGGCGATCTGTCGGCGGCGCTCCGCGACATGACGGCGGATCTGTGGAACCGGATGGAGGCGGTCGAGCGTTTCGCCGCCGACGTGTCGCACGAGATCAAGAACCCGCTGACCTCGCTCTCCAGCGCCGTCGAGACCGCCGCGCGGATATCCGATCCCGCGCAGCAGCGCCGGCTGATGGCGATCATCCAGGAGGATGTCAGGCGGCTCGACCGCCTGATCACCGACATTTCGAGCGCCTCCAGGCTCGACGCCGAGCTCGCCCGCGCCGAGATGGCCGGGATCGAACTGGGCCGCCTGCTCGAAGCGCTCGTCGAAATCCACCACTCCGCCGGGGGGGCCGCCGCGCATGCGCTCGAACTCGCGCTGGGGGACGGGCCGCTGCTGACCGTGGGGATCGAGGGCCGGCTGGTCCAGGTGTTCCAGAATCTGCTGGCCAACGCGTTTTCGTTCAGCCCGCCGGGCGCGCCGGTGCGGATCGGCGCGGCGCGCGAGAAGGGCGTGCTCGTCGTGACGATCGACGACTGCGGCCCCGGGGTCCCTGAGGAGAATCTCGATTCCGTGTTCCAGCGCTTCTACAGCCAGCGGCCCGAGAGCGAGGAATTCGGCAGACATTCCGGGCTCGGGCTCGCCATCTCGCGGCAGATCGTCGACGCCCATCGGGGCTCGATCGCGGCGTCCAACCGCTACGACGGCAATGGCGGCATCGCCGGTGCGCGCTTCACCGTCCGCCTGCCCGCGGGCTGAGCGATGGCACTGGTGCATGCGAGCTGCGTTGCCGTCGACGGGCGCGGGGTTCTCCTGCTCGGCCCGCCCGGCAGCGGCAAGTCCGACCTCGCGCTCCGGCTGATCGACGGCGGGGCGGTGCTGGTCGCCGACGACCAGGTCGATATCCGGGCCGTCGACGGGCGCCTCGAAGCCGCCCCGCCGGAGACCCTCGCCGGCAGGATGGAGGTGCGCGGGCTCGGCATCCTCACCCTCGAGTGGCGGCCTTCCGCGCCGCTCCATCTGGCGGTCGAGCTGGCCACCGACACCCGCCCCGAGCGCCTCCCCGCCGCCGCCGAGAGGCGCTTCGAGGGCGTCGCGCTGCCGCTGATCCGGCTCGCCCCGTTCGAAGCCTCGGCGGCGGCGAAACTGCGCCTTGCCGTCCGCGCCGCCGGGGCCGACAGTGCGGTCGATCCCGATCCCGAGCGCGCGCGGTGACCGCCGCCGAGCAAGAGACCGCCGCCGTCCGCCGCCCACCGCAACCTCGCCAGGGGCGGCGCTTCGTGACAGGATGAGGCGATGGGCACGATCGGCATGGTGCTGGTGACGCACGGCAATCTGGCGAAGGAGCTGGTCGCCGCGCTCGAACACGTGGTCGGGCCGCAGGAGAAGACCGAGACCGTCTGCATCGGCCCCAACGACGACGCCGAGGCCAGGCGGCGCGACATCGCCGAGAGCGTCGCGCGGGCGGATAGCGGCGCCGGGGTGATCCTGCTGACCGACATGTTCGGCGGCACGCCCTCCAATCTCGCGATCTCGCTGATGAAGGACGGCCATGTCGAGGTGATCGCCGGCGTCAACCTGCCGATGCTGGTCAAGCTTTCGAGCGTGCGCGGCCGCGAGAGCCTGGAAGACGCGGTCGCCTCGGCGCAGGAGGCGGGCCGCAAATATATCAGCGTCGCCTCGCGGCTGCTCGGCGACAAGGAAGGATGACGGCAGAGCCCGGCGTCGTCCGCCGCGAGGTCGAGGTGGTCAACGAGCGCGGCCTGCACGCCCGCGTCGCCGCCAGGATCGCCGCCGCGGCCGAGACCTTCGACGCCGATATCCGATTCGCCTGCAGGGGCGAGGCGGTTTCGGCGCTTTCGATCATGGGCCTCCTGATGCTCGCCGCCACCAGGGGAACCCGGCTCGAGGTCGCCGCAACCGGCGCCGGGGCGGACGCGGCGGTCGAAGCGATCGCCGCGATGTTCGCCAACGGCTTCGAGGAGGGGTAGGGAACCGGTGGGACGGACTCGGGACGATCCGGTCATGAAGAAGCAGCTCGCCACCTATCCGCTGCGCCTGCCGGCGTCGCTGAAGGCCAACGTCGCCGAGATCTGCAAGCAGGACGGCACGAGCATCGACCAGTTCGTGACGACGGCGGTTGCGGAGAAGCTTTCGGCGATGAGAACGGCCGGGTTTTTCGTCGAACGTCGGGCGGATGCCGACCTCGAATGCGCTCGCCGCATCCTGTTCAGGGAGGGCGGCAGGCCGCCCGAGCCCGGAGACCGTCTGTCCTGACTTCACAGGGCGCGTCTGTGGTCCGCGGCCTTGCCGCGCCGGGGCGGCCCCGCTAACCCGGCCCGGTGCGGCGCGGGCCGAACACCGCGGTGCCGAGGCGGACATGGGTGGCGCCGAAGCGGATCGCGGTCTCGAAATCCGCCGTCATCCCCATGCTGAGCCGCGCGAGCCCGTTGCGCCGGGCGATCTCGGCCAGCAGAGCGAAGTGGAGCGCCGGCTCCTCGCCCGCCGGGGGGATGCACATCAGCCCGTCCACCTTCAGGCCATACTCGCCACGGCAGGCGGCGATGAAGTCGTCCGCCGCCGCC
Organism: Alphaproteobacteria bacterium; assembly: GCA_965205995.1. Taxonomy (GTDB): domain Bacteria; phylum Pseudomonadota; class Alphaproteobacteria; order MPNO01; family MPNO01; genus MPNO01. The sequence continues at coordinate 4,342,710 of OZ242200.1, forward strand.
GGATGGACCCCCGCCTTTTGCGGCTCGGCGCCGGTATTCACCTCGACCAGGCAGGACGGGCGCCTGCCCGCGCGGTCCATCTCGCGGGCGAGCGCGGCGGCGAGCTTCGGCCGGTCGACGGTCTCGATCACGTCGAACAGCGCGACCGCGTCGCGCGCCTTGTTGGTCTGCAGCGGGCCGATCAAATGGAGCGCCGCGTCGGGGGCGGCGTCGCGCAGCGCCGGCCATTTGGCCATCGCCTCCTGGACCCGGTTCTCGCCGAACGCGCGGTGGCCGGCGTCGATCGCCTCGCGGACGGTTTCCGCCATGTGGGTCTTGCCGACCGCGACCAGCTCGACCGACCCCGGCGGCCTTCCGGCGGCAGCCTCGGCGGCGGCGATGCGCCGGCGGACGGCGGCGAGCCGCGCCGCCACCCCGCTCGCCTCTTCCGCAACGGTTTCGGATGTGCGCACGGTCCCTGCCTTGCGTCCACGTTTCGACCGCACCATATCAGCGCCCGCCCGCGCCGCAAGCGGCGCAAAACGCCGCAGGCGGGACGATCCGGCGCCTTGACAGGGTGCGGGGCGGCGTGTTTGTACACAAGCCATGATTGAGTCCGCTTCCGGATCGGCGATCCGCGCCACGCACGACCGGCACCAACCCGCCCGCCCGACAGCCCGCCCGATAGCCCGATTGTCTAGACGGGTCTGGGCTCTCACCACCGGCGAGGCCGGTATGGTCTCCCAGGCCGGGGGTCTGGCCGAGGCCTTCGGCTGGCCCGTCGAGAGCTTCGCCGTCCGGCTGCGCCCGCCCTGGTCGTGGCTGCCCGCGCACCGCCAGCCGCCCGGCCTGCTGCGCCACGGGCTGGAGGACGGGCCGGGGCCGCCTTGGCCCGACCTCCTGATCACCTGCGGCAGGCGGAGCGCCGCGATTTCGGTCGCCATCCGCCGCGCCGCCCGCGGGGCGACGTTCACCGTCCACGTCCAGGACCCGCGCGCGCCTGCCCGCTATTTCGACCTCGTCGTGCCGCCGCGCCATGACGGGCTCGCCGGCGCCAACGTGGTGGCGACCCGCGCGACGCCGCACCGGGTCACGCCGGAAAAACTCGCCGCCGCCGCCGAAGAATGGCGGGACCGGCTCGGCGGGCTCCAGGTCGCGGTGCTGCTCGGCGGCAAGACGCGCTCGCACCGCTTCAGCCGCGAGAGCGTCGATGCGCTGGCGGCGGGGCTCGCGGGGCTCGACGGGCCGGTCGCCGTCACCGCCTCGCGGCGGACCGAGCCATGGGTCGTCGCCGCGCTCAGGGCCCGCCTGCCGGAAGCCCGGTTCTGGGACGGCGGCGGCGACAACCCGTATCTCGGCATGCTGGCGCTCGCCCGGCATATCGTGGTCACCGAGGACTCGGTGTCGATGGCCAGCGAGGCGATCGCCACCGGCAAGCCGGTCTACACGGCGCGGATGGCGGGCCGCAACCGTCGGCTCACGCGCTTCCTTGCGGCGCTCACGGAAGACGGCATCCTGCGCCCCTTCGACGGCCGCCTCGCCGAATGGCGCTATGAGCCGGTCAACGAGACCCGGCGCATCGCCGCCGAAATCCGCCGGCGGATGGAGGCGTAGGAGGGGGGAGTGGCGAGGCAACGAGAGGCGCCGCGCCAGCTCGGCCGCGCTCATCCCGAGCGGATCCAGATCCTCGTGCGGTGTCTCTCCCGAGTGGATTTGCGCGCGGGCCATGGTTTGCCTTCACAATGAAAGTCGAAGACTCCGACATCGACGGGACCGGGGCTGCCCACCGCGCATCCCCATCGGAAGTTGCCCCGGAACAACAGCTTAACTATAGTGCGGCGCCTGTGGCGCGGAGCCCCGGGGCACGATATCGGGCCCTCGGAAGGGCGCCGGCGGGAGCGGGTGACGATGGCGTTGGGTGCAAGTCGATGGGTGGCGATGACGGTTGCCGGGGCGGCGCTGCTGGCGCTCGCGGCGTGCAGCGGCGCGAAGCAGGACTATCCCGAGCGGCAGACCGATCCCAATGAGCCGTACCGCTATACCAGCGAGGGGCCGGCACCGTCGGTTTTCGGCGAGGGTGGCGGGTTCAACCTGCTCGGCATCTTCGGCGGCGATAGCGATAGCGATAACACCGGCGGGCCGGGGATCGGCGTCAACGGGTTCCTGTGGCGCGCCGCGCTGGACACCGTCTCGTTCATGCCGCTGAACTCCGCCGACCCGTTCGGCGGGGTGATCATCACCGACTGGTACACCCCGCCCGAAACCCCGCGGGACCGGTTCAAAATGAACATCTACATCCTCGGCCGCCAGCTCCGCACCGACGGCATCCGCGTTTCGGTGTTCCGCCAGACCCGCGACGGGGCCGGGTCGTGGACCGATGCCAGCGTGCAGCCCGAGACCGCGACCAATCTGGAGAACCAGATCCTCATCCGCGCGCGCCAGCTCCGCGTCGCGCGGGCATCGTCCGGCTAGCCCCCGCGCGGCCGCCCCGGCGCGGCGGAGCGCCGCCCCCGTCAAGCGATGACCGACCGCCCCATGACCCAGCGCTACGACGTCAAGGAAACCGAAACCCGCTGGCAGGCGGTTTGGGAGGAGCGCGGCACCTTCGTCGTCGAGCCTGACCCCGGACGCCCCAAATACTACGTGCTCGAGATGTTCCCCTACCCCTCGGGGCGCATCCATATGGGCCATGTGCGGAACTACACGATGGGCGACGTGGTGGCTCGCTACAAGCGCGCGCGCGGCTTCAACGTGCTGCACCCGATGGGCTGGGACGCGTTCGGCATGCCGGCCGAGAACGCGGCCATGGAGCAGGGCGTCCACCCCGGGTCGTGGACCTATGAGAACATCGCCGCGATGCGCGGCCAGCTCCGGTCGATGGGGCTTTCGATCGACTGGAGCCGCGAGATCGCGACCTGCCACCCGGGCTATTACCGCCACCAGCAGGCGATGTTCCTCGACTTCCTCGAAAGCGGGCTGCTCTACCGCGCCAGCGGCTGGGTCAACTGGGACCCGGTCGACCGCACCGTGCTCGCCAACGAGCAAGTGATCGACGGGCGCGGCTGGCGTTCGGGCGCGCCGGTCGAGAAGCGCGAGATGCCGCAATGGTTCCTCCGGATCACCGACTACGCCGAGGAGCTGCGCCAGGCGCTCGCCGGGCTCGAACGCTGGCCGGACAAGGTCCGGCTGATGCAGGAGAACTGGATCGGGCGTTCGGAAGGCCTCCGCGTGACCTTCGGGATCGTCGGACGCGAGGACGGGCTCGACATCTACACCACGCGCCACGACACCATCTTCGGGGCGAGCTTCTGCGCGGTCTCGCCCGAGCATCCGCTGGCCGCCGAGATCGCCCGCGACAATGCGGAGGTCGCCCGGTTCATCGAGGAGTGCCGCAAGACCGGGACCAGCGAGGCGGCGATCGAGCGGGCCGAGAAGCGGGGCGTCGATACCGGGCTCAGGGTGCGCCACCCCTTCGTCCCCGGGCAGGAGCTGCCGGTCTATGTCGCCAATTTCATCCTGATGGAATACGGCACCGGCGCGATCTTCGGCTGCCCGGCGCACGATCAGCGCGACCTCGATTTCGCGCGCAAATACGCGCTCCCGGTGCTCCCCGTGGTGGTGCCGGAGGACCAGGACCCCGCTTCCTTCGCGGTCGGCGAGGAGGCGTATCTGGGCGACGGGCTGCTCGCCAATTCGGACTTTGTCGACGGAATGACCGTGCAGGAGGCGAAGCAGGAGATCGCCAGGCGCGCGGAGGCCGCCGGGACCGCCAGGCGAGAGGTCAATTTCCGGCTGCGCGACTGGGGGGTGTCGCGGCAGCGCTACTGGGGCTGCCCGATCCCCGTCATCCACTGCGCGGAGTGCGGCATCGTGCCGGTGCCGCGCGCCGAACTGCCGGTCGAGCTGCCCGACGACATCGACTTCGAGACCCCGGGCAACCCGCTCGACCGCCACCCGAGTTGGAAGCACGCCCCCTGCCCGGCCTGCGGCGCCACGGCTGAGCGCGAGACCAGCACGCTCGACACCTTCGTCGATTCGTCCTGGTATTTCGCGCGCTTCTGCTCGCCGCGCGCCGGCGCGCCGGTGGCCAAAGAGGAGGGCGATTACTGGCTGCCGGTCGACCAGTATATCGGCGGGGTCGAGCATGCGATCCTGCATCTGCTCTATGCCCGCTTCTTCACCCGCGCGATGACCGACCACGGCGAGCTGGCACTGGACGAGCCGTTCGCCGGGCTGTTCACCCAGGGCATGGTGTGCCACGAGACCTACCGCACCGGGGACGGCGAATGGGTGCCGCCGGTCGAGGTGCGGGAAGGCAAGGACAAGCAGCCGGTGCGCGCCGCCACCGGCGAGACGCTGATCGTCGGCCGGTCGGAGAAGATGAGCAAGTCGCGCCGCAACGTGGTCGATCCCGAGGACATCATGGAGACCTACGGTGCCGACACCGCGCGCTGGTTCATGCTGTCCGACAGCCCGCCCGAGCGCGACCTCGAATGGACCGAGGCCGGCATCGCCGGCGCCTGGCGCTTCATCAACCGGATGTGGCGGCTGGTCACCGACCCGGCGCGCCCGCTGCCGCCGCCGGGCGCGGCGATGCCCGACGGGGTGGCGGGCGACGCGTCGCTCGCGGAAATCCGCCGCGAACTGCACAAGGCGATCGGCGGGGTGACCGGCGACCTCGAAGGGTTCCGCTTCAACCGCGCGGTCGCGCGTATCCACACGCTGGTCAATCTGCTCGGCGATTTCGACGCCGCCGGCGAGGCCGCCGCCTGGGTGCGGCGCGAGGCCTATGAGACGATGGCGGTGCTGGCCGGGCCGATGGTGCCGCATCTCGGCGAGAGCCTGTGGCGGCATCTCGGCCACGAGACGCTGCTGGCCGACGCGCCCTGGCCCGAGGTGGACGCCGCGCTCGCGACCGACGAGATCGTCACCGTCGCGGTCCAGGTCATGGGCAAGACGAGGGGGACCATCGATATCGAGCGCGACGCCGGGCGCGAGACGGCCGAAGCGGCGGCGCTCGCGCTGCCGACGGTGACCGCCGCGCTCGGCGGACGGCCGATCCGCAAGATCGTCTTCGTTCCCAACCGGATCCTCAATGTGGTGGCATAGGCCCGCCGCCATCGCCGCCGCCATCGCCGTCGCCGCGACGTTCGCCGCGGGCGGCGCCGGCTGCGGTTTCGCCCCGCTCTACGGCGAGGGGAAGGGGGTGCGCAGCGGGCTCGGCCGGGTCCAGGTGGCGCAGATCGCCGACCGCACCGGTCAGCAGCTCCGCAACGCGCTGCTGCTCGCTTTGCCGCCCGGGCCGGCGGGCGAAGCGGCGGCATGGCGCCTCAAGGTCACGCTGGAGGAAACCAGGCAGCGGCTCGGGGTCGAGAAGCACGACGTGGCGACGCGCGCCAATCTGGTGCTGGTCGCGGATTACGCGCTCGAAGACGCCGTCGGCGGTGAAGCGCTGCTCTCCGGCCGCCTCGAATCGATCAACAGCTACAACATCCTCTCCTCCCCCTATGGCACGCTGGCGGCGGAGAAGAACGCCCGCGCCCGCGCCGTGATCCAGCTCGCCGACCGGCTGGTCACGCGCATCGCGGCCTGGCTGAGCGGGCGCGGATGAAGATCGCGCCGGCCGCGGCGGACCGCTTCCTCGCCGCCCCGCCGGAGGGCTTGCGCGCCTGCCTCGTCTACGGCCCGGATAGCGGGCTGGTGCGCGAGCGCGCGGCGGCGCTCGGCAAGCGCCATGTCGGCGATCTCGGCGATCCGTTCCGCGTGTCGTCGGTCGCGCCCGCCGCCCTCGCCGACGAGCCCGGCCTGCTCGCCGACGAGGCGGCCCAGCTCTCGCTCACCGGCGAGACCCGGCTGGTCCGCCTTGAGGGCGCGACCGATGCCGCCGCCGCGGCCTGCCAGCATTTGCTCGCCAGCGGCGAGGCGGCGGCGCTGGTCATCGTCGAGGCGGGCGAGCTCGGGCGGAGCTCCAAGCTCCGCAAGCTGTTCGAGGAGGCCGCCGCCGCCGCGGCGATCGCCTGCTATGCCGACGACGATGCCGCCCTCGGCCGGCTGATCCGCGAGACCTTCGACGCGGCGGGGATCGCGGTCTCGCCCGACGCGGCGGCCTTCCTCACCGAACGGCTCGGAGCCGACCGCAAGGTCACCCGGTTCGAGCTCGACAAGCTGGTGCTCTATGCCCGGGACAGCCGGACGATAACGCTCGACGACGCGGCCGCGTGCTGCGGCGCGCAATCCGGCCTTACCCTCGACGAGCTCTGCGACGCGGCGGCGGCGGGACGCGGCGCGGCGGTGATCGCGGGCTGCGACACCCTGGCGGACGAGGGGGTGCATGCGGTCGCCATCCTGCGCGCGGCGCAGCGCCATTTCACCCGCCTCCAGCTCACCGCCGCCCGTATCGAGGCCGGCAGCGGCGCGGACCGGGCGGTCGGGGCGCTGCGCCCGCCGGTGTTCTTCAAGCGCGCGCCCGCTTTCCGCGAGGCGCTCCGGCTGTGGAGCGCTGCCCGCGCCGGCGAGGCGCTCGAACGCCTGGTCGCCGCCGAGGCAGCGTGCAAACGGGCCGGCGCGGTGCCCGACTCGCTCTGCGCCCAGACCCTGCTCGGTATCGCGCGGGCGGCACGCCGGGCCCGCTAGCCCGGAAGTCCGGGCTCGAAAGCGGCGTTTGCGCCCGCCCCGATCCGGGCTATCGTTGAGGTCGGGATCACCATCGGCGTTCGGACCATCGATGCGATGCGGGGTTTGAGAGCGTTTTTCGCCGCGATTGTCGCGGCCTCGGCTCTGGCGGCGGCGCCTGCCGTCGCCGCGGATCTGACGGTGCTGACCCGGGAGGCAGAGCGCGGCGACGCCAGGGCCCAAGCCGAGCTCGGGCTGATCTACCATTTTGGCAAGGGCGTGAAGGCGGATGCCGGACGGGCGGCCGGCTGGTACCGCAAGGCGGCGGCGCAAGGGCTCGCCACGGCCCAGACCAATCTCGGGGTGCTTTACCGCGAGGGCAAGGGCGTGGCCCGCGACGATGCGCGCGCCGCAGCCTGGTTCCAGAAGGCGGCGGAGCAGGGGCTGGCCGCGGCCCAGAACAATCTCGGGGTGATGTATCGCCAGGGCCGGGGCGTGGAGCGGGACGATGCGCGCGCCGCCCTCTGGTTCCGCAAGGCCGCCGAGCAGGGCGATCCGCAAGGCGAGACCAATCTCGGCTACATGTACCGGGCCGGGCGCGGCGTGGCGCAGGACGACCGCCGGGCGGTCGACTGGTTCCGCCGCGGGGCGAAGCAAAGGCTGGCTGCGGCGCAGCACAATCTGGGCTTCATGTACGGCACCGGCAGCGGCGTCGAGCGGGACGACGCCATGGCGGTCGCCTGGTACCGCAAGGCGGCGGAGCAAGGGTATCCGCGGGGCCAGAACAGCCTCGGCTTCATGTACGCCGCCGGCCGGGGGGTCGCGCGGGACGACGCGGTCGCGGTCGCCTGGTACCGCAAGGCGGCGGGGCAGGGCCATGCGGTGGCCCGGCACAATCTCGGCACCATGTACGCCGCGGGACGGGGCGTGGCGCGCGACGATGCGCGCGCCGCCGAGTGGTTCCAGAAGGCCGCCGAGCAGGGCCTGGCGCGGGCCCAGAACGATCTCGCGGCGCTCTACGAGCGCGGCAGGGGGGTCGCCCGCGACGACGCCGTGGCCGCCGAATGGTACCGCCGGGCGGCGGAGCAGGGCCTCGCCGTCGCCCAGGCCAGTCTCGGCGCGATGTACCTTGCCGGACGGGGCGTGGCGAGGGATCGCCGGCTCGCGGCAAGCTGGCTCGGGAAAGCCGCCGAGCAGGAGAGCGCGCGGGCGCGGAACGACCTCGGCTTTCTTTACCGGCAGGGGCTCGGTGTGGACCGGGACATCGCCCGGGCCGTCGCGCTCTTCCGCCAGGCGGCGCGGCAGGGCTTCGCGATCGCCCAGCACAATCTCGGCCGCATTTACGCGACCGGAAACGGCGTCGAGCGGGACGACGGCGAGGCCGCCCGGTGGTTCCGCAAGGCGGCCGGGCAGGGGCATGCCGGGGCGCAGAACGATCTCGGCCTCGTCCATGCCGCCGGCAGGGGGGTGGCGCGCGACGATCGCGAAGCGGTCCGCTGGTACCGCGAGGCGGCTGCCCAGGGCCTCGCGGCGGCGCAGGCCAACCTCGCCGCCCACTACGCCAACGGCAAGGGGGTGGCGCGCGACGACCGCGAGGCCGCGCGCTGGTACCGCGCGGCGGCGGAGCAAGGCGACGCGCTCGCCCAGAACAATCTCGGCGTGCTCCACGACAAGGGGCTGGGCGTGGCGGAGGACGACTCGCTTGCCGCCGCCTGGTACCGCAAGGCGGCGGCGCGGGGGCTGGCGGCGGCGCAGCACAATCTGGGCGTGATGTATCGCGACGGCAACGGCGTCGAGCGCGACGCCGGCATCGCCGTCGACTGGTTCCGCAAGGCCGCGGCGCAGGGTTTCGCCGCCGCCCGCAACGGCCTCGGCGTTATGTACGAGACGGGGGCGGGGGTGGCCGCCGATCCGGGCCGCGCCGTCGCGCTGTTCCGCGCGGCGGCCGGGCAGGGCGACGCCGAGGCGCAGTACAACCTCGCGGCGGCGTATTGCCGGGGCAGCGGCGTGAAGCGGGACGGGCCGCGCGCCTGGGCCTGGTTCGGTCTCGCCGAGGCGCGCGGATTCGCGGGCGCCGAGGCCGGCAAGGCCTGCATCGGCAAGCCGCTCACAGCGACGGAAATGGCCGAGGCGGAGGCGCTGATCCGCCGCCTCGAGGCGCGGATCCCGAGACGGGACGCGCGGTAGATCGCGGTTTGCACGCCTTAGGGTTGTGCTGATATCCTCTCGCACTCGTGAAGCAACGTCCGTAGGGCGAGATGGGACCGACCGATTGTTCGAGACTCGCCTGTCGCGGCGCGCTGGCCGCCGTGCTGGTGCTGGGCACGGCGTTCGCGCCGGAAGCGCGCGCGCAGGACGGCAAGTTCTATGTCGGGCTGAACGTGCCGGTGATGTTCATCGACGACACGGAATCGACGACGAGCGGGACGCAGGCGGGTCTGAACCCTTTGGCGCCCATGATGGCTGTGCCCTACAAGTCGAAGTCCAAGTCCGAGTACGATACCGGGTTCAAGGTGGCCGGCGTGGTGGGCTATGAGCTTGGCGGGGGACTCCGTGTCGAGGGCGAGCTGTTCTTCGCCAGGGCGGAGGTCGACAAGGTGACCTATAAGGGCGTGAACGCGGGCGGCGACCCGGTTCCCGGCCTCGGCAATGTGGACATCCCGATCACCGGCACCGCCGACCAGTTCGGCGGCTTCGCGAGTGTCTGGTACGACATCGACACCGGCAGCGAATGGATCCCCTATGTCGGCGGTGGGCTCGGCTTCATCCGGGTAGACCAGGGCGACCTGGACTACGATTCGAACGGCCTCGCGGAGGAGATCATCAGAGGCCAATTGCCCCCGGGCACAGTGCCGGACATCTCGACGGTCGACACCGTGTTCGCCTACCATTTCGGCGCCGGGGTGGGGTATCGGCTCACCGACAACGTCATCCTCCAGGCGGGCTATCGTTTCCAGGCCGCCTCGGACCTGGAGTTCGAAGGCGAAAACCCCGGCGGCTCCGTCAGGGTGGAGAGCAGCTTGCGGGCCCACCTCCTCGAGGTCGGCGTCCGCTACCGGTTCTAGGTCGGCCGGCGCGGGCGGATGGCGTCGAGCGCCCCATACGGTCCCCCGGCGCACGGCGGAGGCCCGTACAGATAGAGCTCCACCGCGGGGATCTGCCCGGCAAACCCGGTATCGCCTTCATCTCCCGGTGCACGACGATTTTCGCCCACGCCTGTCGAAAGGCCGATTGCCGAAACGGCGCCTCAGCGACCGGCTCGTGAGCGCGTCCACGCTCTCACGCCCCCGCCGCAAACCGGGCGGGCAAGCCCGAAAGATCGATAGACAATCGGCCTGGAGGCTGGGACGCTGCCGTGGAAATGCTTCCGATGCTCGACTTCACCACACGACATCCCGGTGCATTTTGCGATGCGGCGGGTTCCCGCCTCCACCCGCTCGAGCCAGCGGTCGTGATCGAATCCGGCCCCGGAAGAGTCGATTGCCACCAAGACCGGCTTTCGGCGATGCCTCTCGACCGCCGACCAGGCGACATTCATGAAGCACCTACACCGCTAATACGCGGAGCTTGCCTCCTGCGAACTTCCTTTCATGAAGCCTTGCGCTGTTAAAGCGGTCGTGTCCCCGGGCGTGGTGTAGGAGTTCTGGCGGCCGTTGGTAGCTGTGGGTAAGCAGCCCGCCGCAGCGACCGCCGCGAGTCTGGCGGCGGCGGGCTGCTTATCCACGGCGGAGGCCATCGCGGTGCCGGTTTAGGGTTGGGCTGTCAGAGTCCACCCGACCGGAGGAATACCACGATGACCGCCAACCTGCTGCGTGAGATGATCGGGTTCACGGCCGAGCGTCTGATGGCGCTGGAGGTCGAGGGCCTTGCCGGCGCCGCTCACGGCGAGCGGACGCCGGACCGGATCAACCACCGCAACGGCTACCGCGACCGGGTCTGGGAGACCCGCGCCGGCACGGTCGAGCTGAAGATCCCGAAGCTGAGGAAGGGGAGCTACTTCCCCGGCTTCCTGGAGCCGCGTCGGATGGCGGAGAAGGCGCTGACCGCGGTGATCCAGGAGGCCTACATCCAGGGCGTGTCGACCCGCTCGGTCGACGACCTGGTGCAGGCCATGGGGATGTCGGGCATCTCCAAGAGCCAGGTATCGCGGCTGTGCGGCGAGATCGACGGCAAGATCCAGGGCTTCCTTGAGCGCCCGCTGGAGGGCGAGTGGCCCTATCTCTGGCTGGATGCGACCTACCTGAAGGTGCGCGAGGCCGGGCGCATCGTCTCGGTCGCGGTGACCGTCGCCGTCGCGGTCAACGACCAGGGGCGGCGCGAGGTGCTCGGAATGGCGATCGGCGCGTCGGAGGCCGAGACCTTCTGGACCGAGTTCCTGCGCGGCCTCGCCCGCCGCGGGCTGAGCGGCGTCAAGCTGGTGATCGCCGACGACCACAAGGGGCTGAAGGCGGCCGTTACCCGGATTCTCAGCGCAACCACCCAGCGCTGCCGCGTGCACTTCATGCGCAACCTGCTCGCCCATGCCGGCAAGCAGGGCCGGCGCGTGGTGTCTGCCTTCGTCGCCACCGCCTTCGCCCAGGAGGACGCCGGGGCCGCAAGCGCGCAGTGGCGCCTGGTCGCCGACCAGCTCAGGCCCAAGGCGCCCAAGCTCGCTGCCCTCATGGACCAGGCCGAGCACGACGTCCTCGCCTACATGAGCTTCCCCAGGGAGCACCGCCAGAAGCTGCACTCGACCAACCCGATCGAGCGGCTCCATGCCGAGATCAAGCGACGCACCAACGTCGTTGGCATCTTCCCCAACGAGGGCGCCATCACACGCCTGGTCGGCGCGATCCTCCTCGAGCAGAACGACGAATGGGCCGTCGCAAGGAGATACATGACGCTGGAATCGATCGCTCCAGTGAGCGACAATCTAACCGTCAAGCTGCCCGCCGTGGCAGCCTGAGCGAACCGGCCCTACCCGCCGGTTACCGCGACGAACGCCAGGCTCTTACACCACGGCTCGGGACACGATCTCGAAGGGGGCGGCGATCGCACCATGTTCGTGTTCGACCGCCCACGCGACGTCAAGGGGACCGCGTTTCTCGTCCACGCCCGCAAGAACTAGCCGGACGAGCAGTGGCTCTATCTTCCCGCCTTGAAACGGGTCAAGCGCATCAGCTCCTCGAAACAGTCCGGCTCCTTCATGGGCAGCGAATTCTCATACGAGGATTTGGGCACCGCCGAGGTCGAGAAATATACCCACCGGTTCCTGCGCAACGAGCCTTGCGGCGATCTCGAATGCACCGTTTCCGAGCGGATCCCGGTCGGCCGGGATTCGGGCTACTCCCGCCAACTGGTCTGGCTCGACCGGGAGGAGCTGCGCACCATGCAGGTCCACTTCTTCGACCGCAGGAACACCCATCTCAAGACGATGGTCGTGGAGGACTACGGGAAACACCTCGATCGCTATTGGCGGGGCGGCAGGATAACGATGACCAACCATCGCACGGGAAAGAGCACCGTGCTGCTCTGGTCGGACTTCAAGTTCCGCACCGGCCTCGACGCCGGCGACGTCACCCGGACGGCGCTGAAGCGGGTCCGGTAAGGGCGCGGGTTGGCGCCGTCAAGCCTCCCCTCGGGCGGGAACCGCTCCGGCCTCCCAGCCCAACGGCACATGGGTTGCCGCGCGCAGCCGCTGCCGTTCGATCCAGGAATTCTTGTGGGCGAAATCGTAGAACCAGGCGCGGATACGCGGCGGCCATTTCCCCGGCCAACCGTAGATCGTGGAGATGCGCTGGGTGCGATCGGTGAGCGGCCGCTCCCGGCGTTCCCATTCCGCAAGACCCGCCGGGATGTCGTGCTGGCGGTCCAGATGAACCGCCAGCGCGAGCCCGTTCATCATCCCGCAGCCGCCGCCCTGTCCGAGATTGGGGGCCATGGCGTGCGCGGCATCGCCGATGACGGCGACCCGCCCGCTGGACCAGCGCGTCAGCTTGATGACCAGGAACGGGTCCCACCGCCCGCGGTCGCCGATCCGCGGAAACAGGCTCTCCAGATGCGGATAGGTCCGGGTCCAGAGGGCGACATCGATCGGGATGCGCTGCGCTTCCGTGTCGGTCAGGGGGCAGAGCAAGGCGAGATAGACCGCCTCGTCCGAGACCGGCGTGTAGAGTAGCCGCCGCCGGCCCGACCAGTACTCGATATAGGTCTGGGCCTCCGGGTTTCGGCGTTCCTCCCCGGTGCGCGGGATCAGGAGGCGTATCGCGCCGTCCGGCAGTTGCCTGAGCGACCGCATCAGGCCCAGCGAGTCCCGGGTCGGCGAGCCGACCCCATCGGCGCCGATCACGAGATCCGCCTTGTGGCGCCGGCCGTTGGCGAGAACCAGCACCCCGTCCGGCTCGGCGCCCGCAACTTCCGACCCGGTCACGATTTCGGCGCCGGCCTTCGTCGCCGCCGCCGCCAGCGCATCGATGCAATTCTGGCGGACGATCGAGAACATCCGCATCGGCCCGCCCGCCGGCCATTCGATGCGGGCGACGGTGTTGTTCTCATCGTCGCGCATCTCCCGCGCGCGGCCGGGAAAGGCGCCCCGGACCGCTTGCTCGTAGGCGTCCACCGCCTCGAACACCTTCAACCCGTTCTCGTAGATGTAGATCCCGGCGCCGGCGGTGCGCAGGCGGTCCCCGGCCTCGTGGACGCGGACGCTCCAGCCGCGTTGGGCGAGGGCCGCGGCGGCGGTCAGCCCGGCAAACCCGGCGCCCGCGATTTCGACATGTCGCCTCGCCGGCATCGGTCGGACCGGGGTCTACCTGGTGCTCTGGGTGGAGAACGGCGTCCGGGCTCAATTCCGCACAGGGCTAGACGACCGGTGCGAGGGTCCGCTTGAAGAAGGCGAGCAGCTTTTCCTGAGCGTCCCCGGACTGCTCTTCCCGGTAGTTGGGGCCGAGGAAATTCTGGAACGCGTGGCCGGCGCCGTCATAGGCGTGGAAGACGTGATCGATGCCGTGCCCGGTCAGCTCGGCACCGATCTTCGCGACATCCTCCGGCGAGGGGTTCTCGTCCTCGTTGCCGAAGAAGCCGATGACCGGGCAGTCGATGTGACCGGCGCGGGTGATCGGCGCCGGGTTCCCCTCGCCCCAGGGCTTGAAGATGTTGCCGCCGTAGAAGATGCCGCAGGCCGTGAAAGCGCTGTTGGTCGAGGCGCCGAGAAACGCACAGCGCCCGCCCATGCAGTGGCCGACAATCCCCAGCGCGCCGTCGCGGTGGTCGGCGCGGCCTCCGATATAGTCGGCGGCCGCGGCGATGTCTGCGATCAACTCGGCATCGTTCAGCGCCGCCATGGATTGGCCCGTGTCCTCGCCCTTCGGGCGCCGGTGGTAGAACAGCGGCGCCGCGGCGATATAGCCGGCGGCCGCCAGGCCGTCGACGAATTTCCGGGTGAAGTCGTCCAGCGCCCCCCGGTGATGCGTGACCACCACGCCGGGATGCGGGCCCGGCGCCGCCGGTGCGTTCACATAGACCGGCATCGAGCCGCCGCCGACGGACAGAAATTCGGTTTGCGCCATCAAGTGCCTCCTAGGAGATCGCCGCGGCCTGGGTCTGCGGGATGTCGGTTTCGTCGTAGCGGATGTCGCGGAACGCGCCCGACGCGACCGGGCGGTAGAGCCGCGGGCGCGCCGCATCGGTGCAACTCGGCAGGCAGGCGATCTCCGCGTCATAGTTCGGCTGGTGGAAGAAGCCAATCGAGATGCGCCGCGCGGTCGGCCCGATCTCGGCCGGCGGGTTGACCACCCGGTGGAAGTTCGACGTCCAGACATCGTTGGTCCAGCGCCGGAACAGATCGCCCACATTGACCACGAAGGCCTCCGGCCTGGTCTCCACGTCGTGCCAGCTTGCGTCGCGGTCCTGGACCTGGAGCCCGCCCGGCTCGTCCTCCCCCATGAGGATCGTGAAAGTGCCGAAATCCGTGTGCGCCCCGGCGCGGATATGGCCCTCGGGCGGGGCGACCGGCTGCGGCGGGTAGTGGTTGATCCGCATTGCGGTGACATGGCGGTCGATCTTGTCGACGAACCAGTCCTGGTCGAGGTCGAGCGCGAGCGCCGCGAGCCGCATCAGATGCCCGACCAGCTCTTCCATCGCGGCGTAGTAGGCCGCCGCCGCGCGCTGGAACCCGGCGGGGCGTTCGGGCCAGATATTGGGGATGAAATAGCGTTGCCCCTCCGGCCCGGTGAAATACGGCTCGTCCGGCCAGCTTTCCCTGCCGAAGTGATAGAACTCCTTGAGGTCGGGCGGTGCTTCCCGCCCGGCGGCCCGGCCGAGCGCCTCGCCCTCATAGACCCGCAATCCCCTCGGCGTGCCCGCCTTCGGATGGACGCATTTTCGTTTTTCCGCCTCGGGCAGGGCGAAATACTCGTGCGAGGCGCGGCGCAGATCCTCGACGATCGCCGGATCGACGCGGTGGCCGGCGATCGAGAAGAAGCCGATATCGGCGCAGGCCGCGCCGACCGCCTTGCCGACGCGGCGGCGGGCCTCGGCATCGCCGTCGAAATACGGTTCCATGTCGATCAGCGGAACGCGCGTCCGGGTCATCGCTGTCTCCCGCCCCCTCTCGCTCGCGACGCGCAGGATGCCTCGGCGCGGGCCCCAGGGGAAGACCCCGCGACGGACATCTCCTTTACACCGGATGGGCCGGACGCGAGACTGCGCGAACGGCCACATTCGTTGGAGACGTGAGATGAAGTTCGGTGTCGGGCAACCGGTTTCGCGTACGGAGGATCCCCGTTTTCTCAAGGGCGAGGGCCGCTATGTCGACGACATCGCCCTGCCGGGCGAGGTTCACGGCTACGTCCTGCGCTCGCCCCACGCCGCCGCCCGGGTCCGCTCGGTCGACGCCGAAGCGGCGCGCGCCGCGCCCGGCGTCGTCCTGGTGCTCACCCGGGCCGATATCGAGGCCGAGGGGATCGACGGCATCCCCCATTTCATCCCGCCGATGGCCTTTGGCGCGCCGATGCCGAAATTCAGCCCGCTCCACCCCATCCTCGCCGCCAACCGGGTGCGCCATGTCGGCACGCCGGTGGCCTTCGTCGTGGCCGAGACGCTGGATGCGGCGCGGGATGCGGCGGAGTCGATCGTAGTCGATTACGAGATCCTGCCCTCGGCGACCGCGCCCGGACGGGCGACGGCGCCGGATGCGCCCGCGGTCTGGGACGAGGCGCCGGACAATATCTGGTTCACCGTGGAGCGCGGCGACAAGGCGGCAACCGACGCCGCCTTCGCGAAGGCCGCCCATGTCACCCGGCTCAGCCTGGTGAACAACCGGCTGAGCTGCAACGCGATCGAGCCCCGCGCGACGATCGTCGACTACGTCCCGGCGACCGACCATGTGACGATGTACACCGAGAACCAGTCGCCGCACGCCCAGCGCAGCCACCTCGCCCATGTCTTCCACAAGCCGGAAGGCAGTTTCCGGGTGATCAGCCCCGATGTCGGCGGCGGGTTCGGGATGAAGAACGCGGTCTATCCCGAGGATGCGCTCTGCGTGATCGCCGCCCGCCGTCTCGCGCGGCCGGTGCGCTGGACCGCCGATCGCAGCGAGAGCCTGCAGAGCGACGCCCATGCCCGGGACGCGGTGACCGAGGCGGCGCTCGCGCTCGATTCCGACGGCAGGTTTCTCGCCATATGCGCAGAGACCGACCATGCGGTCGGCGCCTATCTGGGCGAGGCAGCCTGCGTGCCGGTCGGGCTGGGCTCGACCATGTATGCGGGCAACTACGATTTCCCGGCGGCCTGGCTCTCGATCAACGCGGTGTTCACCAACACCAACACGGTCGCGCCCTATCGCGGCGCCGGGCGGCCGGAGGCCTGCTACATCGTCGAGCGGCTGGTCGACCGGGCGGCGGACGAGCTCGGCATCGATCCGGTCGAGCTCAGGCGGCGCAACTACATCGGGCCCGGCGACATGCCGTACCAGAACGCGATCATGACGGTCTACGATTCGGGCGAGTTCGAAAAAATCGCCGACCTGGCGGTGGCGCTCGCCGACCGCGACGGGTTTGCGGGCCGCAAGGCCGCCTCGGAAGCGGGGGGCAGGCTTCGCGGCCTCGGGATCACCTATTTCATCGAGATCGGCGCGCCGTTCAACGACCGCATGCAGCTCTATTTCGACCCGGCCGGCGGGGTCACGATCGCCGCCGGCACCCACAGCCACGGCCAGGGCCACCAGACCGTCTATGCGCAGATGGTTTCCGAATGGCTCGGCGTGCCGTTCGACAGTATTCGCCTGATCCAGGGCGATACCGACCAGGTCGCCTATGGGCGCGGCACCTACGGTTCGCGCTCGGTCACCGTCGGCGGGGCGGCGCTGAAGGACGCCGCGGACCGGGTGATCGCCAAGGCGAGCCGCATGGCCGCCCATCTGATGGAGGCGGCGGAGGCCGATATCGAGTTCGCCGACGGCAGCTTCACCGTCGCCGGCACCGACAAGTCGATCGGGATCGTTCAGGTCGCGCGCGCCTCCTTCATGCCCGTGGGCTGGCCCGAGGAGTTCGGCATCGGGCTCGAAGCGACCGGCAGTTTCACCCCCACCAACGGCAACTTCCCCAACGGGTGCCATATCTGCGAGGTCGAGGTGGATCCCGAGACCGGCGGGGTCGACCTCCAGAGCTACGCGGCGGTCAACGATTCGGGGCTGATCATCAACCCGCTGCTGTTCGAGGGGCAGGTCCATGGCGGGCTCGCCCAGGGCATCGGCCAGGTGCTGTTCGAACATGTCGTCTATGACGACGAATCGGGGCAGCTTCTGTCGGGCTCCTTCATGGATTACTGCATGCCGCGCGCCGACGACCTGCCGTCATTCGCGCTCGACGATGTCGAGGTCCCGTGCAAGACCAACCCGCTCGGCGTCAAGGGCGCCGGCGAGACGGGAACCGTCGCGGCCTTGCCCGCGGTGATGCACGCGATCCTCGACGCCATCCGCCCGCTCGGGGTTTCGGATCTCCAGATGCCGGCGACTCCCGAGGTCGTCTGGCAGGCGATCCGGGAGGCGAGGGCGGCGTAGGACGGTTTTCCGCGGGGAAGGCCGCTTGCCGCTGTTCCGGCGCGGTGCATATATTGGCCGCAGGTCGATCGCGGAAAGGAACCAGGATGGCACTCGAACGCGGACGCGGGGTGGTCGATATCGACGGGCTCGCGCGCGAAGACGTGCGGGCGCTCGCCGAGCGGGAGACCCCGGCGGGGCTGCCCTTCGCGGTTCGCAAGATCGGCCATGTCGTGCTCAAGGTGCGCGACGTCGCGCGGTCTGCCGCCTTCTACACCGATGTTCTCGGCTTCAAGGTGTCCGACGTCTATCCCGAAAGCATGATGCCGGGCGGCATGGTGTTCATGCGCTGCAACGCCGACCACCATGGCGTGGCGCTGGTCGGCGGGCTGGATGACGCGGTGGACAACAGCGAGCTCGACCACATGGCCTTCGAGGTCGCCACCCTGGAGGAGGTGCTGCGGGCGCGCGACCATCTCGAGGAACACGGCGTCAAGGTCGACTTCCACGGCCGCCGCCGCGCCGGCTGCCAGATCGCGGTCGAGTTCCGCGATCCCGACAACCACCGGCTGGAGATCTACTGGGGGCTCGACCAGATCGGCAATCCCGGGCATATCCGTCCGGCCGACGAGTGGCGCGAGGCCCAGTCGCTCGAGGACGCGATCGAGAATCCGCCGCCCGGGCAGGATACGACACTGCACGACCGCTCGTTCCTGCGGTCATAGGCGTTCGGCTGTCGAAGCAAGGCATGAAAATTCTCGCCGGTAACAGCAACCGCCCGCTGGCCGAAGCCATTTCGGCCTATCTGCAACTTCCGCTCACCGACGCCAGCATCCGGCGCTTCTCGGATATGGAATGCTTCGTCGAGATCCACGAGAACGTCCGCGGCGAGGACGTGTTCGTCATCCAGTCGACGTCCTACCCGGCCAACGACAATCTGATGGAGCTCCTGGTGATGCTGGATGCGCTGAAGCGCGGGTCGGCGCGGCGCATCACCGCGGTCATCCCCTATTTCGGCTATGCCCGCCAGGACCGGAAGTCGGGACCGCGCACGCCGATCTCGGCCAAGCTGGTCGCCAACCTGATCACCACCGCGGGCGCCGACCGGGTGCTCACCCTCGATCTCCACGCGGGCCAGATCCAGGGGTTCTTCGACATCCCGCTCGACAATCTCTTCGCGGCGCCGGTGTTCGTCCTCGACATCGAGGAGAATATCGGGCGCGACAAGCTCACCATCATCTCGCCGGACGTGGGCGGGGTGATCCGCGCCCGCGCGGTCGCGCGCCGCCTCGATACCGACCTTGCGATCATCGACAAGCGCCGCGAGCGGGCGGGGGTGTCCGAGGTGATGAACGTTATCGGCGATGTGGAGGGACGGACCTGCGTGCTGATCGACGACATCGTCGATTCCGCGGGCACGCTGTGCAACGCGGCCCAGGCCCTGGTCGAGCACGGAGCCGGCTCGGTCGCGGCCTATGTCACCCACGGCGTGCTGTCGGGCGGTGCGGTCGCGCGCGCCTCGACCTCGGCGCTGTTGCGGCTGATCACCACCGACAGCATCCTGACCACCGAGGCGGTGCGGGTTTCGGAGACCGTCAAGCAGATCTCGATCGCGCCCCTGATGGGCGAGGCGCTCCTCAGGATCGCCGAGGAAAGATCGGTATCGAGCCTGTTTGACTAATCCCCGGCGAGGGGATAAAACGCCGCGCTCCGCAAGATGATCGGGACTTGCCGCGAGCGCCGCCGGAACCTGCCGGCGAAGCGCGCGGGTCCGACGATGGGAGGCAGGATATCATGGCCGAGGTGAGCACCATTGCGGCGGCGCCCCGCGCGACCGTCGGAAAGGGCGCGGCGCGGGCGGCGCGGCGCAACGGTCTGGTTCCCGGGATGATCTACGGCAACAAGCTCGACCCCGTGATGATCAGCCTCGACCGGCCGGTCATCGACCGCGAACTCGGCCAGCCGGGCTTCTTCATTCGCCTCGTCGATATCGAGGTCGACGGCGAGACACACCGCGTGCTGCCGCGCGAGGTGCAGTTCCATCCGGTCACCGATGCCCCGCTCCATGTCGATTTCCTTCGCTTCTCCGCCAGCCGCAAGCTCAACGTTGCGGTCCCGGTCCGTTTCCTCAACGAGGAAGACTCGCCGGGGCTCAAGCGCGGGGGCGTGCTGAATGTCGTGCGCCACGAGGTCGAGGTGCTATGCACCGCCGACAATATTCCGGGCGAGTTCGAGGTCGACGTCGCGGGGCTGGAGATCGGCGATGCCATCCACGCGAGCGCGATCACCCTGATCGAAGGCGTCGAGTTCACCATCACCGACCGCGACTTCACCATCGCCACCATCGCCGCGCCGACGGTGATGGTTGCCGAGGACGAGGAAGACGAGGTCGAGGGTGAAGAGGGGGTCGAGGGCGAGGCCGACGACGAAGCTGCCGAGGACTCCGCGTCCACCGGCGACGGGGACTAGCGCCCCTCCGCATCTCCGCGACCCATGTTGATCATCGTCGGGCTCGGCAATCCCGGGCCCAAATACGCCCGCCAGCGGCACAATATCGGCTATGTCGTCGCCGATGCGATCGCCGCCCGCTACCGCTTCCCGGCGCCGAGGCGCCGCTTCCAGGGTCGCGCGACGAGCGGGGAGGTCGGCGGCGAGCGGGTGCTGCTGCTGAAGCCCGAGACCTATATGAACGAATCGGGCCGCGCGGTGCGCGCGGCGATCAACTTCTACAAGCTGCGCGCCCGCGACGCCGTGGTCATCCATGACGAGCTCGACCTCGCCCCGGCCAAGGTGCTGATCAGGAAAGGCGGCGGCCATGCCGGGCATAACGGGCTGAGAAGCCTTCATTCCCAGATCGGTCCGGATTACCGCCGGATCCGCGTCGGTATCGGCCATCCGGGCGACAAGCACCGCGTGCTGCGCCATGTGCTGGGCGATTTCGCGGCCGGAGAGCGGAAGCTGTTCGCGCAACTCGCCGAGGCCATCGCCGAGGCCCTGCCGCTCGCCGTCGCGGGCGACGATCCGGGCTTCATGACCAGGGTGGCGCTGCTCTGCCCCAGGCCCAAGCCGCCCAAGCCCGCGACCGCCGAAGACGCCGGGACGGGGTAATGGGGTTCCGCTGCGGCATCGTCGGCCTCCCCAATGTCGGGAAGTCGTGCCTGTTCAACGCCCTCGTCCAGTCCCGGGCCGCGGTTTCCGCGAACTACGCGTTCTCGACCGTCGAGCCCAATCTCGGCCGCATCGCGGTCCCCGACGACCGCCTCGCCAAGATCGCGGTCCTCGCCAAATCGGCGAAGATCACGCCCACCCAGCTCGATTTCGTCGACATCGCCGGCCTTGTCCAGGGGGCGAGCCAGGGCGAGGGGCTGGGCAACCAGTTCCTCGCCCATATCCGCGAGGTCGATGCGATCGCCCATGTGCTGCGCTGCTTCGACGGCACCGATGTCGACCGCGCCGGATCGGTCGATCCCGTCGCCGACGCGGAAACCGTCGAGACCGAGCTGATGCTGGCCGATCTCGACAGCCTCACCCGTCGGCTCGAACCGCTGGTGAAGAAAGCGCGGGGCGGCGACAAGGATGCGATCGCGATGCAGGACATGGTGGTCCGCGCGATCGCCGTGCTGGAGGCCGGCCGGTCCGCGCGCGCCATCGAGATCGACCCGGACGAGGCGAAGCTGTTCCACCGGATGCAGCTGCTCAGCGCCAAACCGGTGCTCTATGTCTGCAATGTGGACGAAGACGCTGCCGCCGAAGGCAACGCGCATGCGGCGAAAATCGACCGCTGGGCGGCGGAGAAGGGTGCGCCGTCGGTGGTCGTCTCCGCCGCGATCGAAGCCGAGATCGCCCAGCTCGAGGACGAGAGCGAGCGCCTCGACTTTCTCGAAACGCTGGGGCTCGGGGAGACCGGTCTCGGCCGGGTGGTCCGCGCCGGATACGATCTCCTCGGGCTGATCACCTATTTCACCGCCGGCCCGACCGAGACCCGCGCCTGGACCGTCGAGCGGGGCACCCGCGCCCAGGACGCCGCGGGCAAGATCCACAGCGACTTCGCGCGCGGCTTCATCGCCGCCGAGACCATCGCGTTTGCCGACTACGTGGCGTGCGGCGGAGAGGTCGGCGCCAAGGAGGCCGCCAAAATGCGCCGCGAAGGCCGCGACTACATCGTTCGCGACGGCGATGTGATCCTTTTTCGCTTCAACGTTTGACGCTACAATTACACCATCGCGGGCCCGTTCCGGGCCGCCATCCATTCCATCCGGGGGAGATCAGGGAAATGGGACAAACCGTTACGCTTACCGCAAGCGACGGCCACACGCTCGACGGCTACAGGGCGGACCCGTCCGGCGCCGCGAAGGGCGGCGTCGTCGTGATTCAGGAAATCTTCGGCGTCAACAGCCACGTCCGGCATGTTGTCGACATGTTCGCCGGGAAAGGCTATGCGGCGATCTCGCCGGCGCTGTTCGACCGCACCGAGAAGGGGGTCGAGCTCGGCTATGACGAGGTGTCCTTCGGCAGGGGGCGCGAACTCCGGGGCGGGCTCACGGACGAATGGATCCTGGCCGATGTCGACGCGGCGGCGAGGGCGGTTTCGGATGCCGGCAAGGTCGGGCTGATCGGCTATTGCTTCGGCGGCTATGTCGCCTGGATCAGCGGCTGCAACCTCGACAGCCTGGCCTGTTCGGTGAGCTGCTATGGCGGCGGCATCGCGCCGCGGGCGGCCAACGATACGCCGCGCATGCCGATGCAGATGCATTTCGGCGACAAGGACCACGCGATCCCGATGGGCGACGTCCAGGCGATCCGCGACGCCCACCCCGAAATTCCCAGCTTCATCTACGACGATTCCGCGCATGGCTTCTGCTGCGACGACCGGGACGTCTACAACCAGGGCGCCGAGGCGCGCTGCCACGAGCGCGCGCTTGCCTTGTTCGCCGAGCATGTGGGGTAGCGCCGGCTTCAACGGAGAGAAAACGCCGGGCCAGCGCCCGGCGTTTTTTTACCTCGGCGCCGCGGCGATATTGCCCCCGTCGACGGTGAGCACCGCCCCGGTGGTCTTCTCGGCGAGCGCCAAATCGACGAACGCCCGCGCGGCGTCCTCGGCCGTCACCTCGCGACCGAGCAGATTGCCGGCCATATAGGCCTCGACCGTGACGCCGCGCGCCCGGGCGCGCTCCTCGATCATGGGTTGGCTCAGGAGCCCGCTCCTTATGCGGTCGGCGTTGACCGCGTTGGCGCGGATGCCCTCGGCGCCGTGGTCGAGCGCGTATTGCCGCATCAGGAACAGGGTCGCCGCCTTGGCCAGGCCGTAGGGGCCGAAATCGGGACCCGGGATCACCGCCTGCTTGGAGGTGTTGAACAGGAGCACCCCGCCGAGCCCCTGCGCCCGCATGATGCCGACGGCCGCCTGGGCGGCGCGCTGGTGGCCGTAGAAGTTGAGCTCGAAACTCTCGCGGATCACCGCCTCGTCGACCTCGCCGATCTTGCCCTGCCACGCCGCGCCGGCGTTCGAGACCAGGATGTCGAGCCCGCCGAAGGACCCGGCCACGCCATCGAAAGCCGCCGTGACCGAAGCCGGATCGGTGACGTCGCAGGCGAATGCGCGCCCGCCGACCGCCACTGCCGTGTCCTCCGCGGCCTCGCGGTCGCGGTCGAGGATCGCCACCTCCGCGCCTTCGCGCGCAAAGGCCTCCGCCGTCGCCCGGCCGATGCCGGACGCGCCGCCGGTCACCGCGACGATGCGGCGCGCGAGCGGCTTTTCCGTCGCCTTGCCGAGCTTCGCCTGTTCCAGCGACCAGTACTCGACGTCGAAGATGTCCGCCTCGGAAATGCTTTCGAAGCGGCCGATGGACTCCGCCGCGGCGACCACCCGCGCCGTGGTTTCCGCCAGATCGGCGGCGATTGCCGCCGCC
Source organism: Alphaproteobacteria bacterium (assembly GCA_965205995.1). Taxonomy (GTDB): domain Bacteria; phylum Pseudomonadota; class Alphaproteobacteria; order MPNO01; family MPNO01; genus MPNO01. The sequence continues at coordinate 4,366,227 of OZ242200.1, forward strand.
CGGGACGAGCTGCCGAGGCCGAACAATCCGAGCCCCGGGACCAGGATCACGCGGGGATAGGGGTCGAGAGCCCGTCTGGGCTCCGCCTGGCGCGCGTTGTTGCGCGCGAAATAGGCCTCGTAGTCGGTCATGAAGGCGGCGATCGCCGCCTCCGCGTCGCGGGCGAAGCGTGCGAGCGCGCCCGGCCGGGGCGGCGTCAGGATCAGCGGTCTCGGCTTGGTGCGGATCGCGTGGTCGGGCGTGACCGGGCCGGAGGCGGAGCGTTCGAGACCCTCGCGATCGACGAACGCGCGGACCTCGTCGCCGGCGCGGAAGTCGAGGATGAGCCGGCCGGCGCCGCTCGCGAGCCCGCGCAGGACGGGTGCGATCGCGGCTGCCGATACAACCGGCTCAGCCTTTGCCACACCAGATACCGGCACCGCCGTCCGCCGCCGCGCGATATGCTCTTCGGCCTTGCCGACCGCCGCGATCATCCGCTCATAGGCTTCCTCCGCGGTCTCGCCGAAGGTGAAGATGCCGTGCTTGAGGAGGACCAGCCCTTGCACCGAGGGCGCCTCGGCATGGACCGCGGCGCAGGCCCTGGCGAGCCCGAACCCCGGCATGATGTAAGGGACCAGCCCCATCGTGCCGCCATAGACCTCGCGGCAGATCGCCTCGCCGTCCGGCTGGTCGGTCAGCGCGAGGACCGCATCGGCATGCGTATGGTCGACGAATTTCTGCGGCAGAAACGCGTGCAGGAGGGTTTCCACCGACGGGTTGGGCGCGCGCGGGTCGAGCAGGTTGACGCGCTGAAAATCCACCATGTCTTCGTCGCTGAGCCGGTCGAGAGCGGCGAGCCGGCGCAGCGGTTGGAGCCGCACCGCGGGCAGGCCGGACGGTTCGATATCGGCCATGTCCCAGCCGCTGCCCTTGACGCAAAGCACGTCCGACATATCGCCCAGGATGTCGGCGATCGTCGTCTTGACCGAGGTGTTGCCGCCGCCGTGCAGCACGAGGCGCGCATCCCCGCCGAGAAGCCGCGTCGTGTAGACCCGGAGCGCGACGTCTTCGGAAACCCCGTCGGCCTCGTATCGGGAGACCGTGGCAGCGGCATCGCGCGCCGAATAGAGGCTTTGCATCTCTACCCCGCCGCCGCCCGCCGCCGCTCCGGGTAGAGCGAGAGCAGGCCCTCGCCGGAGGCCTCGGCCACGCCGCGCTCGGTGATCAGGGCGGTCACCAGCCGGGCCGGAGTTATGTCGAATCCGGGGTTGAAGACCGGGCTCGCCGCGGGGGTCAGGCGGACGGTGCGGAGCTCGCCCGTCTCGGTCGCGCCGGTCACGGTCGATACCTCCTCGCCCGCGCGTTCCTCGATCGGCAGGTCCGCGCCGGTCTCCGCCGTCCAGTCGATCGTCGGGCCGGGCAAAGCGACATAGAACGGGATTTCGTTGTCGAAGGCCGCGAGCGCCTTGAGATAGGTGCCGATCTTGTTGCACACGTCGCCGTTGGCGCAGGTCCGGTCGGTGCCGGTGATGCAGAGATCGACCCGCCTTTCCCGCATCAGATGGCCGCCGGCGTTGTCGACGATCACGGTGTGCGGCACGCCATGGGCGGCAAGCTCCCAGGCGGTGAGCCCGGCGCCCTGGTTGCGCGGCCGGGTCTCGTCGACCCAGACATGGATGTCGGTCCCGGCATCGTGGGCGCGATAGACCGGGGCGAGGGCGGTGCCGCCGTCGACCGTGGCAAGCCAGCCTGCGTTGCAATGGGTCAGCACATTGACCGGCCCCGGCCGGCCCTCGGCCGCCGCGCGCAGGAGCGCCACCCCGTGCTCGCCGATCGCCGCGTTGATCGCCACGTCGTCGTCGCAGATCTCGGCCGCCCGGGCATAGGCGCAGTCGACGCGCCGCGACTCGTCGACGGCAAGGAGCCGGCCCCTCATGTCGTCCAGCGCCCAGCGCAAATTGACCGCCGTCGGGCGGGTCGCGAGAAGCACCGAACAGGCCGCCCGGATCGATTCCGGCGAGGGGTCGCGGCGGACGGCGAGGGAAAGCCCGTAGGCCGCGGTAGCCCCGATCAGCGGCGCGCCGCGCACCTGCATGTTCAGGATCGCGGCCGCCGCGTCTTCCAGCGTCGCCAGCCTGGCTATCTCGAAGCGGTGCGGCAGCCCGGTCTGGTCGATGATCTCGACGGTCTCGCCGTCGGCGGCGAGCTGGATCGACCGCCGCGGGACCCCGTCGACCCTCATCGTCCGAGCGCGCGCCCGGCGATCGCGCCGAGCCGTGCCGCGAGCTCGGGATCGCGCGCGTCGGCCGGGGTGATCAGCGCGGTGTCGAGGGTGGTGTGGCAACCGGCCGCGCAGGCCGACCGCCGGCCGCCGAGCAGCGGCACGACCGCTTCGACCAGCGCCCTTGCATGGGCGGCATTTTCCTGCAGCACCGCGATCACCGCCTCGACCGTCACATCGTCATGGCCCGGATGCCAGCAATCGTAATCGGTGACCATCGCGACCGTCGCGTAGCACATCTCGGCCTCGCGGGCGAGCTTGGCCTCCGGCATGTTGGTCATGCCGATCACGTTGGCCCCCCATTTGCGGTAGAGCTCGGACTCGGCCCGGCTGGAGAATTGCGGGCCGTCGATCACCACATAGGTGCCGCCGCGCACGGTCTCGATGTCGAGCCCCGAAGCGGCCTCCTCCAGCGCATCGCCGAGCCGGGGACAGACCGGGTCCGCCATCGACACATGGGCGACCAGGCCGGTTCCGAAAAAGGTCGTGATGCGCTGGAAGGTGCGGTCGATGAACTGGTCGACCAGCACGAAAGTGCCCGGCGCCAGCGTCTCGTCCAAGCTGCCGACGGCGCTCAGCGAAAGGATCTCGGTCGCGCCCACGCGCTTGAGAGCGTCGATATTGGCGCGGAAGTTGATCTCGCCCGGGGGCGTCGCGTGGCCCCTTCCGTGGCGCGGCAGGAAAGCGAGTCTGTGGCCGCCGAGCGAGCCCAGCAGGATCTCGTCCGAGGGTGAGCCGAAGGGTGTGTCCACCGCCTCCCGGCGCCGGTCGGTCAGCCCGTCGATGTCATAGAGGCCGCTGCCGCCGATGATCCCGATAACCGGCGGCGTTCCCGGTTCCGCCATCGCGTCTCCTCCCGACGGTGCGGCCCTCCGTCAGTGCGGGACGTCGGACCAGACCGCCCGCTTGACCGCGTAGAGCATGCCGGTGAGCAGGAGCAGGAAGAGAACCACCTTCACCCCCATGCGCTTGCGCTCCTCCAACTCTGGCTCGGCGGTCCAGACCAGGAAATTGGTCACGTCCTTCGCCATCTGGCTCACGGTCGCCTCGGTGCCGTCCGCGTATTCGACCAGTTCCTCGCTCAACGGCGCCGGCATCGCGATCTGGTGGCCCGGGAAGTACATGTTGTAAGCCATCCCCTCGGACATCTCCTTGTCCTGCGGCGCGTCCTTGTAGCCCACCATCAGCCCGTATACGTAGCCGGGACCGCCGACGCGCGCCTTGGTCATCAGGGACAGATCGGGCGGCAGCGCGCCGTTATTGGCCGCGCGCGCGGCGTTGTCGTTGGGGAAGGGCGAGACGAAACGGTCGCTCGGCCGGCCGGGGCGGTCGAACATCTCGCCTTCGGCGTCGGGGCCGTCCTCGATCTCGATTTCGGCGGCGATCTCCTTGATCTGGGCCTCGGAGAACCCGATCGCCTCCAGGCTGCGATAGGAGACCAGGCGCAGCGAATGGCAGACCGCGCAGACTTCGGTATAGACCTGGAACCCGCGCCGGAGCGCCGCCCGGTCGAAAGAGCCGAACAACCCGTCGAACGTCCACTTCACGCTCGGCGCGGCGACGGCGTCGTCCGCCGCCATGGCCGGGCCCGAACCGATCACGACAAGCGCGGTGACGATGACACCGATGGTCCGCTTCATTGCGCTTTCTCCATCGGCTGTTCCGCCGCCGCAGACGGCCCCCCGGCCCCGCCGAGCACCGGCTCGGCGATGCTGGTCGGCAGCGGCCGCGGCGTCTCGATGATGGACAAGAGCGGCATCAGAATCAGGAAATGCGCGAAGTAGTACAGGGTCGCGATCTGCCCGATGATCACGAAGATACCCTCGGGCGGGTTGCCGCCGACCCAGCCCAGCACCAGGCAATCGATCACCAGCACCCAGAAGAGCTGCTTGTAAATCGGGCGGTAGCGCGCGCTCCGCACCGGCGACCGGTCGAGCCACGGGACCAGGAACAGGACCAGGATCGAGCCGAACATCAGCACCACGCCGATCAGCTTCGCCGACAGGAACCAGATGTCGAAGGTGATGGACCGGAGGATCGCGTAGTAGGGCAGGAAATACCACTCGGGCACGATATGCGGCGGGGTCTGCAGCGGGTTGGCGGGGATGTAGTTCTCGGGCTCGCCGAAGAAATTGGGCGCGAAGAACACGAAACCCGCGAAGATCGTGAGGAAGGCGCTGAGCCCGAACAAATCCTTGACGGTGTAATAGGGATGGAAGGGGATCTTGTCCTGCGGACCCTTGGCATCGATCCCGAGCGGGTTGCTCGACCCGTGCTGGTGCAGCGACACCATGTGCAGGACGACCACGCCGACGATCACGAAGGGCATCAGATAATGCAGGCTGTAGAACCGGTTGAGCGTCGGGTTGTCGACGGTGAAGCCGCCCCACAACCAGGACACGATGACGTCGCCGACGATCGGCACCGCCGAGAACAGGTTGGTGATCACGGTCGCGCCCCAGAAGCTCATCTGGCCCCAGGGGAGGACATAGCCCATGAACGCCGAGGCCATCATGCAAAGCAGGATGACCACGCCCAGAATCCAGAGGATCTCGCGCGGCGATTTGTAGGAGCCGTAATAGAGCCCGCGGAAAATGTGGATGTAGACGATGACGAAGAAGGCCGATCCGCCGTTGGAGTGGATATAGCGCAGCAGCCAGCCATAGTTCACATCGCGCATGATGCGCTCGACGCTGTCGAAGGCGTGATCGACATGCGGGGTGTAGTGCATCGCCAGCACGATGCCGGTCACGATCATGATGACCAGCACGATCCCGGCGAGGGAACCGAAATTCCACCAGTAGTTCAGATTGCGCGGGGTCGGGTAGTCGACCAGCTCCTTCTCGACGAAGGAGAACATCGGCAGGCGGTAGTCGATCCACTGAACCAGGCGGTTCTTCATCCAGGGCTGCGTCATGGACTTTCCCCCCCTAGCCGATGCGCACGAGGCTGTCGGACAGGAACTCGTAGGCCGGCACCGGCAGGTTCTTCGGCGCGGGCCCTTTGCGGATCCGCCCGGAGATGTCGTAGTGCGAGCCGTGGCAGGGGCAGAACCAGCCGCCGTAGTCGCCCTTCCGGTCGCCGGCCGCCTGGCCCTTGGGGATGCATCCGAGATGGGTGCAAACGCCGACCACGATCAGCCATTCCGGTTTCTTGGTCCGCTGGTCGTCGGTCTGGGGATCGGGAAGCGCGTCGAGCTCGACCGTCTGCGCCTCCGTGATCTCGGCATCGGTCCGGCGGCGGATGAACACCGGCTTGCCCTGCCACACGACGGTGATGCTCTGCCCCGGCTCGATCGGTGAAATATCGACTTCGGTGGTCGCCAGCGCGAGCGTGTCCGCGGCCGGGCTCATCTGGTGGATCAACGGCCACAGCGCGACCGCGCTGCCGGCGGCGCCGAACGCGCCGGTCGCCAGATAGAGAAAATCGCGGCGCGTTTCGCCGTGGCCGTCGCCGGCCCTGGTGTCCTCGGAATCCGCCATAGAAGAACCTCTCGGCAGGGCAGGTAAGCACGTTGCGGTTTGCAGCCGCGAAAACTAGCCGCCTCTGGCGGGCGCCGCAACGGGGATCAGAAACGCGGCCGGGCGGCCGCGTCCGGAACAGGCGCACGCCGCATGGACGTCCCCTCCCTAGCCGATGCGCACGCGGCTGTCGGACAGGAACTCGTACGTTGGCACCGGCAGGTTCTTCGGCGCGGGCCCCTTGCGGATGCGTCCGGAAGTGTCGTAGTGGGACCAGTGGCAGGGGCACAACCAGCCCCCGTATTCGCCCTTCCTGTCGCGGGTCGCCTGGCCCTTGGGGATGCAGCCGAGATGGGTGCAGACGCCGACGACGATCAGCCATTCCGGCTTCCTGGCCCGCTGCATGTCGGACTGGGGATCGGGAAGGGCGTCGAGCGCGACCGCCCGCGCCTCCTCGATCTCGGCATCGCTGCGCCGGCGGATGAAGACCGGCTTGCCCTGCCACAGCACGGTGATGCTTTGCCCGGTCTCGATCGGCGAAAGGTCGACCTCGATAGTCTCCAGCGCCAGCGTGTCCGCGGCCGCGTCCATCTGGTGGATCAGCGGCCAGAGCGCGACCGCGCTGCCCGCGGCGCCCAGCGCACCGGTCGCCAGGTAGAGGAAATCTCGGCGCGATTCGCCGTGACCGGCCCTGGTGTCCTCCGAATCCGCCATAGAAGACCCTCTCGGCAGGCGGGAATACTCGTTACAGTCAGCAGCCGCGAAAACTGGCTGCCGCCGGCGCGTGAATCGCGCAGCGCGCAGACCAACGGGTATAATCGATTCCCTCGCCAAATCAAGGACCAACCGGCGGGGCGGCGGGACCGGAGAAGCAGACGCAATGACGGTCGACGACAGGCGGGAACGCGCCGCGGCGTGGTTCAGAACCCTTCGCGACCGGTTTTGCGCCGCGTTCGAAGCGCTGGAGGACGCCCATCGGGACGGGACCGGCCCGCCCGGACGGTTCGAGCGCAACACCTGGCAGCGGCCGACCGAGGACGGCGGCGACGGCGGCGGCGGCGAGATGTCGATCATGAAGGGCCGCGTGTTCGAGAAGGTCGGGGTCAATTTCTCGGCCGTGCACGGCGCGTTCTCGCCGCAGTTCCAGGGCCGGATTCCGGGTGCGGAGGACGATCCCCGCTTCTGGGCGAGCGGTATCTCGGTGGTCGCCCATCTGTGCTCGCCCCTGGTGCCGGCGATGCATATGAACACGCGTTTTATCGTGACCGCCAGGACCTGGTTCGGCGGCGGCGGCGATCTGACCCCGATTTATCCGGACGACGAAGCGGCGGCGGCGTTCCACGCCGCGCTGCAAACCGCCTGCGATGCCTACCGCCCGGGCTGCTATGCGGCCTACAAGGAGGCCTGCGACAAGTATTTCTTCCTGCCCCACCGGGACGAGCCGCGCGGCGCCGGCGGCATCTTCTACGACAATCTGGACAGCGGCGACTGGGAGGCCGATTTCGCCTTCACGCAAGGCGTCGGCCGCGCGGTTCTCGAAACCTATCCCGGGATCGTGCGCGGCCGCATGGCGGCGCCCTGGACCGAGGCCGAGCGCGCCCATCAGCTGGTCCGCCGCGGCCGCTACGTGGAGTTCAACCTGCTCTACGACCGGGGCACCGAGTTCGGGCTCAAGACCGGCGGCAATGTGGAGGCGATCCTGATGTCGCTGCCGCCCGTCGTCGCCTGGCCCTGACGGCGCCGCCCTGGATCAACGGGTCCAGAGCCGGGGAAAGATCTCGGAGTCGATCGGCCCGCCTTCGACGAGATGCGGCGCGTCGTAGAAGGTCGGCGAGTGACGCCCCGGAAACCAGGTGATGTCATCGCCCGTGAAGCGAAGCGACACCGCGCGGCGGCGCGCCGCCGCCGAAGGGTTGCCGTTCGCGGCATGCAGCGTCGCCCCGTGGAATACTGCGACGTCGCCGGGATCGAGATCGAAGCAGATTGTCGGGTAGCGCTCGGGATCGCCGTCGATATCCGGCACCGTCTCCTCGAACTGCTCGGTCTGGGCGACGAAATCGCCCTGGCCGATCTTCACCGGGCGGAACAGCTTTCCCCAGGCATGCGAGCCGATCGCGAAGCGGACCGAGCCGGTCGCCTCGGTCACCGGGTCCAGCGGCACCCAAAAGCTGCAGATCTGCGAGCCCTTGATACGGAAATAGGGCAGGTCGTGATGCCACCAGGTCGGGGTATCGGTGCCCGGTTCCTTGACCAGCAGATGCTCGTCATAGAGGTTGATCCGGCTCGCCCCCATCAGCTCGGCGGCGAGCCGCGCCATCGGCGATTCGTGCATGAAGCGGCGGAACTGCTCGAAACGCAGGAACATGCCGTGGTCGGTGTGGAACCGGCCCTTGCCGTCGCCATAGTCCTTGGCGACATCGCTCGGATCGGCGATCGCCGCGTCAACCCCCTCGGCCAGCAGCGCAAGCCATTCCGGCGCCACCACATCGCGCAGGCAGAGCGCCCCGTCACGCTGCCAGCGCTCGCGCTCGTCGTCGGCGATATGTCTTTCTTCGAGGATTGTGGCCATCGATCCGCCTCATCCGAAACCCGTGCGGATTGTCCCTGCCCCGGGAGCATAAGGCAAGCGCGCCGGCTAACCGGCGTCGAGCTCGGAATCCCAGTACAGGAAGTCGCGCCAGCTGTCGTGCAGGTAATTGGGCGGGAAGGCGCGTCCGTGCTGCTGCAGCAGGGCGTTGGACGGCTCGACCGGCGCGCGGCGCGGGCGCAGCCCGCACTCATGCGGCAGCCGGCTGCCCTTGCGCAGGTTGCATACCGTGCATGCGCTCACCACGTTGACCCAGCTCGTCCGCCCGCCGCGCGACCGCGGGACGACGTGATCGAAGGTGAGCTCCGGCGTCCCCGGCGCGGTGCCGCAATACTGGCACTCGAAACAGTCGCGCAGGAACACGTTGAAGCGGGTGAACGCCGGCCGGCGCGACATCGGGATGTAGCGTTTGAGCGCGATCACGCTCGGCAGGCGCATCGCAAACCCCGGCGAGCGCACCTCGCGTTCGTATTCCGAGATGATGTAGACACGCTCCAGGAACACCGCCTTGACGGCGTCCTGCCAGGACCAGAGCGACAGCGGGAAGTAGCTGAGCGGGCGGAAATCCGCGTTCAGCACCAAGGCCGGGCTATCGTTCATCGCAATCCCCGATCGGTCCCCGGCCGAAAGCGCTAGCCCGCCACCCCATGCAACATGTCCCCAGTTTACCCAAATCGTCCGGGGGCGGCAACGAAGCGCGGCTTGTGAGGTTGTCCGCGGGCCGTCGCCACCGAATTCGATTGAGCGGCGGCGGCGCTTGCCCGAAAATCCCTGCATCCGGTCCGAGGAGATCCCGCCATGTCCGTCCGCCGCATCGAACTGGTCGAAGTTTCGCCGCGGGACGGGCTCCAGAACGAGCCCGAGATCCTGTCGACGGAGGTCAAGCTCGAGCTCATAGACCGCGCGGTCGCCGCCGGGGTGCGCCGGCTCGAGGCGGCGAGTTTCGTCAACCCCAAGCGGGTCCCGCAGATGGCCGATGCCGAGGCGGTGATGGCGGGCCTGCCGAAGGACGACGGCGTGACCTATATCGGCCTGGTGCTCAACCGGCGCGGCTTCGACCGCGCGGCGGAGGCGGGCTGCAAGGAAGTCAACTACGCGCTCGTCGCCAGCGATGCGTTCTCCGAACGCAATCAGGGAACCACCATCGAGCAGGGGATGCGCGTCCTCGACGACATCGCCGCCGCCGCAAGCGCGGCCGGCATCCGGTGCAGCGCGACGATCAGCGCCGCCTTCGGCTGTCCCTTCCAGGGCGCGGTGAAACCGGAACGGGTGCATGGGCTGGTCGCCCATTGCGCCAGTCTCGGCCTGTTCGAGATCGGCATCGCCGACACCATCGGCGTGGCCGCGCCCGGAGAGGTCGCCGGGATGTTCGCCGAAGCCGCCCGGCTGGCGCCGGAAGCACGGCTACGCGGGCATTTTCACAACACGCGGAATACCGGGATCGCCAATGCCTTCGCCGCGGTCGAGGCGGGGGTGCATGCGCTCGATGCGAGCATCGGCGGCATCGGCGGCTGTCCGTTCGCGCCGGCGGCGACCGGCAACATTCCGTCCGAGGACCTGATCTACATGCTCGACCGGCTGGGTGTGGAGACCGGAATCTCTATCGAGGCGCTGATCGAGACCGCCCACTGGATCGAGACGCAGCTCGGCCGCCCGGTGCCGGCGATGGTGAGCCGGGCGGGCAATTTCCCCCCGGCCGAGCTGCGCGCCTAGGCCCGCGATGCACGAGCCCCGGGCGACGCCTGCCGTCGGACCCGGCGCCTGGTCCGCCTATTACGAGAAGACCGGCAAGCGTCCGCCGCGCGAGACCCTGATCCGCGCCCTCGATGCCTTCGACCGGGAGCCCGCGGGCGACCGCCTCGCGGTCGATCTGGGCTGCGGCGGCGGGCGCGATGTCGTCGAGCTGCTGCGCCGCGGCTGGACGGTGCTCGCAATCGACGCCGAGGCGGCGGCCATCGAACAGCTCACCGCGCGCGACGATTTACCCGCGACCGGCAGGCTGGAGACCAGGGCCGGCCGTTTCGAAGCGGTCGACTGGCCGGAGGTCGATTTGGTGAATTCGAGCTTCGCCCTGCCGCTCTGCCCGCCCGGGGCGTTTCCCCGGCTGTGGTCGCGGATCGCCGGTTCCCTTGGCCCCGGCGGGCGGTTTTCGGGCCAGCTCTACGGCGATCGGGATGAGTGGTTCGGCGACCCGACGATCACCTTTCACAGCGCCCGAGCGGTCGAAACGCTGCTCGACGGATTCGATGTCGAGCATTTGCGGGAGGAAGAGGACGACAGCGTCACGCCGCGCGGGCTGCCCAAGCACTGGCACATCTTCCACATCGTGGCGCGGAAGAAGGACCGATCGCCCCGCTGAATTTCGCGACCGGATGGCTCAGACGTGGCTTTCCGAGGTCCGGATCAGGTGCATGATGAAGAGAAAGCAGATGGCGAACATCGCAAGCCCGCCGAAATAGCCGACGCTGTCGGGTCCGGCTTTCGCGCTGACGAACAGCCCGCAAACGCCGAGTACCGCGGAACTGCCGCCGAGCACCCAATTGCCGACATTGTGCATAAGACAGAATCCGTGTTCCTGGGGCGGAGTGGAGCGGGTGATCGGATTCGAACCGACGACTTCAACCTTGGCAAGGTTGCGCTCTACCCCTGAGCTACACCCGCATTGGCGCGGGAGTATATTCTTCGGCGCAAGCCGACTTCAAGCGTTGTGTAGAGGGACGAGATGACCGATACGATGTCGCCGGACACGATCGCCGCCCGGCAGAAAATGCTGTTCGAGCGGCTTGAGGTCCTCGGGATCGCAACCGAGACCCATACCCATGCCCCCGTGTTCACCGTCGGGGAGAGCCGCGAGCTGCGCGGCGACCTGCCCGGTGCGCATTGCAAGTCGCTGTTTCTCAAGGACAAGAAAAGCGTGCTGTGGCTGGTCGTGGCGCTTGAAGACCGGCGTATCGACCTGAAGGCGCTGGCCGGGCTGATCGGCGCCGCCAGGCTCTCCTTCGCCAGCCCCGAAAGGCTTGCCGCCCATCTCGGCGTGGTGCCGGGCGCGGTCACCCCGTTCGCCCTGATCAACGATGAGCGCAACGCGGTCCGGGTGGTGATCGATGCCGGCATCATGAAATCGGGCCAGGCGCATTTCCACCCGTTGTCGAACGACGCCACGACGGCGATCGCGCCCGCCGATCTGCTGCGCTTCATCGCGGCGCTGGGCCACGATCCGGCCGTCGTCGATCTCGCGGCGGCCGCTTCGGGATGACGGTCCGGGCTTGCTTCCGCGAGCCTCCTCGCCCATGGTGGCGCCGCTCCTTCCGGCCGTCTCCGGCGGCCGCTATCCAGCGGATTTGAGGCACGGAACAGCACGATGGAACCGATCCTGGGACAGCCGGGCGATGTGCCCGCCGACGTGATCAAGGACGGCTCGACCGCCACATTCATGGCGGATGTCATCGAGGCTTCGATGGACGCGCCCGTGGTGGTCGACTTCTGGGCGCCCTGGTGCGGACCCTGCAAACAGCTCGGACCCGTGCTCGAGAAGGTGGTCCGTGCCGCGAACGGGGCGGTCAAGCTGGTCAAGATCGACATCGACCAGGACCCCGAGATTGCCCAGCAGCTCCGCGTGCAATCGATTCCCGCGGTCTTCGCGTTTTCCGGCGGGCGCCCGGTCGACGCGTTCCAGGGCGCGCTGCCCGAAAGCCAGGTCAAGTCGTTCATCGACAAACTCGCGAAATCGGCGGGTACCGCCGTCGCCTCGCCGCTCGACGAAGCCCTGGACCAGGCCGCCGAACGTCTGGCCGCCAAGGATTTCGGCGCCGCCGCGTCGATCTACGCACAGGTGGTCCAGCATGCGCCGGACAATGCCGCCGGGATCGCCGGCCTCACCCGCGCGCTGGTCGGCCTGGGCGAGGTGGGACAGGCGCGCGAGGTATTCGACACGCTGCCCGAGGATGCGCGCGGCAACGTCGAGGCCGAGGCAGCCGCGTCCGCGCTGGCGCTGGCCGAGAAGGCCGCCGATACCGGCGACCGGGACGAATTGCTGGCCAGGCTCGAATCTCATCCCGACGACCACCAGGCCCGGTTCGACCTCGCCCTCGCCTTGCATGCCGAGGGCCGCAACGAAGAGGCGATCGACGCGCTGGTCGAGATCGTCCGGCGGGCGCGGGAATGGAACGACCAGGCGGCGCGCAAGCAGCTCCTCGAGCTGTTCGAGGCGCTGGGTCCGACCGACCCGGCGACCGTCGCCGGGCGGCGCAAGCTGTCGGCCATCCTGTTCTCCTGATGGTTGGCCCGTTCGACCCCGATTTCGAGGATTTGCCGGACGAGATTCCGATCTTCCCGCTCGGCGGCGCGCTGTTGTTGCCGCGGAACCGCCTGCCGCTCAACATTTTCGAGCCGCGCTACCTCAACATGACCGCGACCGCGCTGGCGGCGCCGCAGCGGCTGATCGGCATGATTCAACCGAAGCAGCAGGACGGCGGCGATGAGCCGGAAATCTACCGCACCGGATGCGCCGGGCGCATCATCTCGTTCGGCGAAACCGAGGACGGGCGCTATCTGATCACGCTCAAGGGGCTGATCCGCTTCGCCGTCGACCGGGAACTCGGCCTGCGCGACGGCTACCGCCGGGCGCGGGCGCGTTTCGGCGCCTTTCGCGACGACCTGGTGGAGCCGTCGACCAAGATCGCGGTCGACCGCGAGCGGCTGTTGAACGCGCTCCGGGCCTATCTGCGCCAGCAGAACGTGGACGCCAACTGGGAGGCGATCGAGGGCACCGAGGATTCGCGGCTGATCGATTCGCTGGCGATGATGTGCCCTTTCCGGACCAGCGAGAAACAGGCGTTGCTCGAAGCCCCGGACACGGCCGAACGGGCCGAGATCGTCATGACCCTGCTCGAAATGGCGCTTCTCGAGCGTTCGCATGACGAAGGTCATACCAGGCAGTAGGGCGGGGAGAGGTATGGCAGACCAGCCCGCAACCGATGCAGCCGATGCGGACCCTCGCGCCGGACACGGTCGCGCCATAGACCCCAGGCTGCTCGAGATTCTGGTCTGCCCGTTGACCAAGGGACCGCTGCGCTACGACGAGGCGGCCCAGGAGCTCGTCAGCGACCGCGCCGGGCTCGCCTTTCCGATCCGCGACGGCGTACCGATCATGCTGGTCGACGAAGCGCGCCGCATCGCCGGGGACTAATTTGGCAAACCCCGACGCACCCGCGCCCTGGCCGACGGCGCTGCGGCTCAAATCGGCGGAGAAAGTGCTCGAAATCGACTTCGACGACGGAACGGGTTTCGCGTTGCCGGCGGAGTTCCTGCGCGTCGAGAGCCCGTCCGCCGAAGTCCGGGGGCACGGGCCGGGCCAAAAGCAGCTCATCCCCGGACGGCGCCACGTCGGAATCATGCGCCTGGAGCCGGTGGGCAATTACGCGGTTCGCATCGTGTTCGACGACCTCCACGATACCGGGCTGTACTCGTGGACCTTTCTCCATGAATTGGGCCGGAATCGCGAACGGCTCTGGGATACCTATCTGCAGGCGCTCGCAGCCGCCGGGCTGAGCCGCGACCCCTGAGCCGCGGGAGAGGGTACCGCAACCGGAAAGCGGGGTGAGGACATGCTTGAGCTCTACCATCACGGTTCGTCCGTATGCGCAGCCAAGGTGAGGCTTTTCCTGGAGGAGAAGCGCCTGTCCTGGCAGGGGCGCTATGTCGACATCCTCACGGGCGAGCAGTTCGCCCCCGAATACATGAAGCTCAACCCGAAGGCAGTCGTTCCCACCCTGGTGCATGACGGGAGGACGGTCTGGGAGTCATCGGTGATCTGCGAATATCTCGACGACGTGTTCGCCGAGCGTCGGATCCGACCCGAGGACCCCATGCAGCGGGCCCAGACCCGCTACTGGACCAAGGCGGTCGACGAGCAGCTTCACCCCGCCTGCGGCGCCCTGACCTTCATGTCGTCCCACCGCCACACGATTCGGGCGCTGGGGGAGGAACGGATGCAGGAGTTTCTCGATTCGACGCCCCCCTTTTCCGTGACCTCCGACTGGCACGAACGGAAAAAATCCTATGTCCGGCTTGGCTTCGAGGCGCCGGACGCGCGCGCGAAGGTCGAGCTTTACGATCGCCACCTCCACAAGATGGAGGAGGCGCTCCAGCAGGGCGACTGGCTGGTCGGCGACAGGTTCGGCTTCTCCGACATCGCGCTCACGCCCTATGTGATGCGGCTCGACATGATGTCCATGCAGGGGATGTGGTCCGGCGGCAGGCTGCCCCGGGTGGAGGCGTGGCTCGGCAACATCAAGGCGCGGGCGAGCTTTCAACCGGCGATCTGGGACTGGATGCCCGAGGAGCTGACTGAACAACTCAGGGTCAACGGGGCCAAGAGCTGGCCGGAGGTGGCGGCCATGCTGGACATCGATCGGGGCTGAAGGGGGGGGGGCTGACGCCGCGGCGTCAGAGGGGAATTCCGCGCGCCAGACGCGGCTTGTCGCCGACCTCGCCCATCGCGTGGCGCATGAACAGCCGTTTCAGAGCCGGGATCCGGTCGACCGCCGCCAGGCCGAGCCGGCGGCCCAGCGCCACCGGGGCGATGTCATTGGAAAACAGCCGGTTCAGGCCGTCGGTGGCGGCCAGCATCGTGAAATTGTCGGCCCGTCGCCAGCGCGCATAGCGCGCCAGCTCGGTCACCGCGCCGATATCGAGGCCGAGCCGGGCGGTATCGACGATCACCTCGGCCAGCGCCGCCGCATCGCGGATACCGAGATTGAAGCCCTGACCCGCGATCGGATGGATCGCATGCGCCGCATCGCCCGCCACGGCAAGCCGGTGCGCCGTGTAGCGCTCCGCAAGGGTCAGCGCCAGCGGAAAGGAGAACACCGGTCCTTCGACTTCGAGCGCGCCGAGATAATCGGTGAACCGCCACCCGAGTTCGTCGGAAAATGGGCCGGGCGGGAGCGCGAGGATGCGGGCCGCGATATCCGCCTGCTCGGTCCAGACGATCGACGAGCGGTTGCCGGTCATCGGCAGGATCGCGAATGGGCCGGCGGGCAGGAAACGTTCCTGGGCGATGCCGCGATGCGGCCGTTGGTGAGCGACGGTGCATACGATTCCGGTCTGGTCGTAGCGCCATTCGACGGCGCCCAGCCCGGCGGCGCGCCGCAGCGGCGAGTCCCGGCCATCGGTTGCGATCAACAGGAGGGCGGTGAGGTCGCGCCCATCGTCGAGCGCGACCCGGGCCTCGATCGGATCGCGCTCGTGACGCTCGATCGACCTCCCGTCGAGAAGAGTCGCTGAGGCCAGGGTCGCGATCCGCTCAAGGAGTATCCGGCGGATATGACGGTTCTCGACGATATAGCCGAGGGCGTCCGCCCCGACCTCCGCGCTGTCGTAGTGCAAATGGAGCGGCGACGCGCCGTCGGAAACCCGAATCTGGCGGATCGGTTCGGCCTCGGCGGCAAGCCCGTCCCAGACGCCGATCGTGTCCAGGACGGTCCGGGAGCCCCGCGCGATCGCCGATACCCGGCCGTCGAACGCGGTTGTCCGCATCGTCGGTGCCGGTCTCCGGTCGACGACCGCGACATTCACTCCGGCGCTGCCGAGCGCGGCGGCGAGGGTCAGCCCGACCATGCCGCCCCCGCCGACGATCACCTGGAAGTCCATCGCCGCCCCGCCGTCACAATTCGTACCCCCGGTCGTACCCCCGGATCGATCCGCCGAGCACTATAGCGCGGCCGGCCCGCGCCGCGGCGCAACCCGGCGCGACATGCCGTCCGGGGCGCGCGACGGGCCTCCGGCCGCGGCACCGGGTCCATTCGAATCGCCACAAGCACTTGGGGGTCCCGGGCAGGATTTCACAACATGCAGGGGTATAACGGTGAGAGCGGTGCTTGTGCCGGGGCCTCGCTTGCGGCTAGAGTGCGCGGCTTGCCCGAAGTCATGATCGGCCGATGGTGAACGACCGTCTTTCGCAGATCGGCGCCTATCCCTTCGATCGCCTGCGCGCGTTGCTCGGACCGGTCGAACCGGCGGCGGGGCTTGAGCCGATCGCGCTGTCCCTCGGCGAGCCGAGGCACGAGCCGCCGACCATGATCCGCGATGCAATTCTCTCCGATCACGCCCTGTGGGGCCGCTACCCGCCGATGCGCGGGACCGAAAGCGCGCGAACCGCTATCGCGGCCTGGGCCTGCCGGCGCTATCGATGCCCGGAAACGACGATCGATCCGGCGCGCAACGTGGTGCCGGTCTCCGGCACCCGTGAAGCGCTGTTCATGGCGGCGCTCGCGGCGGTTCCCGAGCGCAAGGCCGGCCGCCGGCCGGTGGTCCTCATGCCCAACCCGTTCTACCAGGTCTATCTCGGTGCGGCGGTGGCGGCCGGGGCGGAACCGGTCTGCGTGGCCGCGGGTGCGGCGAACGGCTTTCTGCCCGATTACGAACGCGTCGACCCCGACATCCTCGCGCGCACGGCACTGGCCTATTTCTGCACGCCGGCCAACCCGCAAGGAGCGATCGCCGATCTCGGCCGTTTGACGAGGCTGGTCGGCCTCGCCCGGCAACACGATTTCGTCCTGGTCTCCGACGAATGCTATAGCGAAATCTACGACCGGGACCGTTCCCCTCCGCCCGGCATGATCGAGGCCTGCCGGGACCTCGGCGGCGGGCTCGACAAGGTGGCGGTCTTCAACTCGCTCTCCAAGCGGTCCAGCGTTCCCGGGCTGCGGGTCGGATTCGCCATCGGCGACGCCGATTTCATGGATGTCTATGTCCGGCTCAGGGACCATGGCGGCGCGGCGCCGCCGATGCCGCTCCTGGCGGCGGCGGAGGCGCTGCTCGCGGACGAAGAACATGTCGAGGCGAGCCGCCGGCTCTATCGCGAGAAGATCGACATCGCGGAAGAGCTGCTCGACGGCCGGCTCGGGTTCTACCGGCCGCCCGGCGGGTTCTACCTGTGGCTCGATGTCGGCGACGGGGAGGCGGCGGCGCGCCGCCTCTGGGCCGAGGCGGCGGTGCGGGTTCTCCCGGGTTCCTATGTGGCCCGCCCCGGTGCGGACGGCGAAGATCCCGGGCGGCGCTATATCCGGGTTGCGCTGGTGCACGGCGCCGATACCGCGCGCGATGCGCTGACCCGGCTGGCCGGGGTGCTGTGATGGCCAGGACGCACGAGGCGAGGGACACGGTGGTGGTGGTGGGCGGTCGCCGCGACCAGACTTCGCGCGCCGCCCGGTTCCTCAAGCGCAGGCTGGTCGAGCTTGCCGGTCTCGCGGTCGCCGGGGCGTCGGCCGCGTCCGCTGTCGCGCTCTTCACCTACCGCCACGACGATCTGCCCTTTGCTCCCGGCCAAGCAGCCTCCGTCCCGCACAACGCGCTCGGTGGCCCGGGGGCCTGGTTCGCCGATGTCCTCATCCTGACGACGGGTCTCGCGGCCTGGCTGTTGCCGCTGGTCCTTCTGGCCTGGGCGTGGAGGATCGCCTCTCATCGCGGGCTGGGGCCCGTGTGGCTCAAATTCACCATGTTGCCGTGCGCGCTGCTTCTGGGTGCGATGATGTTCGCGACCCTGTCCGCACCGGCTTCCTGGCCGTTGCCCAACGGCGCCGGGGGCACGCTCGGCGAGATGGCGCTGGCGCAGCTGAGCGAACCGGTTCTGCAGCGTCTGACGGTCGGCACCGAAGCGCTCGGGATCTTCTTCGGCCTCCTCGCTTTCGCGGCATGTCTGCTGGCGATGGGGATGGATCGGCGCGAATGGTCCACCGTCGGCCGGGCCGCGTGGCGGGTTACGGCGTTCACCGGGCGAATGTTGGCCAGCCCGTTCCGCCGCGGCGCCACGGCGCGGGAGCGGCGGCCGCCGGTGAAGCAGGAACCGGCGGTCGCCCCACCCGCCGCCGGCGAGCCCAGGGCGGAGACCGCGCCCGTCGTCGCCATGGACGCCCGGGGCCCGCGCAAGACCGAGCGGGCGCCCAGACGCGCCCGCCAGCCCAAGCTCGATTTCGAAGACACCGGCGCCGCCTACCGGCCGCCGCCGCTCGAATTGCTGGCGCCGCCCGCGCCGCCGCCGCGTTCGCCCAATGTCGACGCCGAGGCGCTGCAAGAAAACGCGCGCCTGCTCGAATCGGTGTTCAACGATTTCGGCGTCAATGGGGCGATCACCCGGGTCCGGCCCGGCCCCGTGGTGACGCTCTACGAACTCGAACCGGCGCCCGGCACCAAGTCGTCCCGCGTCATCGGGCTCGCCGACGACGTCGCCCGCTCGATGAGCGCAGTCTCCGTGCGCGCCGCGGTGGTGCCCGGGCGCAGCGTTATCGGCGTGGAGGTGCCCAACCGCGGCCGGGAGATCGTCGCGCTCCGCGAATTGCTCGAATCGACCGCTCTCGACCGGGCGAGCGGTTCGCTCATCCTGGTTCTCGGCAAGGATATCGGCGGAACGCCGATTCTGGTCGATCTCGCGCGCATGCCGCATCTTCTGATTGCCGGCACGACCGGTTCGGGCAAGTCGGTCGCGATCAACACGATGGTGCTGTCCTTGCTCTATCGGCTGTCGCCGGAACAGTGCCGTCTCATCATGATCGATCCCAAGATGCTCGAATTGTCGGTCTATGACGGGATTCCGCATTTGCTGACGCCCGTCGTGACCGATGCGGCCAAGGCCGTTGTCGCCCTGCGCTGGGCCGTGCGGGAGATGGAGGATCGATACCGTGCGATGTCGACGCTCGGGGTGCGCAACATCGCGGGCTTCAATGCGCGGCTCGAACAGGCGCGCAAGAAGGGCGAGGTGCTCACCCGCACCGTCCGAACCGGGTTCGACGCCGAAGGCCGGCCGGTAGAAGCGGAAGAGCCCATCGACCTTACGGCGCTGCCCTATATCGTGGTGATTGTCGACGAGATGGCCGATCTGATGCTGGTCTCCGGCAAGGAGGTCGAAGGGGCCGTCCAGCGATTGTCGCAGATGGCGCGCGCCGCGGGCATTCACCTGATCATGGCCACCCAGCGGCCTTCCGTGGACGTGATAACCGGCACGATCAAGGCCAATTTCCCGACCAGGGTCAGCTTCCAGGTCACCTCCAAGATCGACAGCCGGACGATTCTCGGCGAGGGCGGCGCCGAGCAGCTCCTCGGTCAGGGCGACATGCTGTATATGGCCGGCGGCGGACGGATCAGCCGCGTCCACGGTCCTCTGGTCACCGATGAGGAAGTCGAGCGGGTGGTAGGCTTTCTGCGCGAACTGGGCCAACCGGACTATGTCGAGGCAGTCACCGAGTCCGATGACCCGTCCGCCGCCGCCGACCTGGTCGGCGGCGGCGACGAAGCGGACACCCTCTATGACGAGGCGCTCGCGCTGGTGTGCCGGGAAGGCAAGGCCTCGACCAGCTTCGTCCAGCGGCATCTCAAGATCGGCTATAACAGGGCGGCGCGGATAATCGAGCAGATGGAGGCGGACGGGGTCATCAGCCCGCCGAACCATGTCGGCAAGCGCCAGGTGCTGGCGCCGGCAGGCAACCAGGGCGGGGGGTGAGGGTGGTCGCCTCCGGTCCGGTTTCGGAATTGTCCCACCCGCATGGTTCTCGCATGAAGTATCCCTCCCTCGGGCGGCTCTTTGCCGCTCTCGGCCTGGCGGCGGTGCTCGCAGCGGCGACGCCTGCGAATCCCGCCGCGCAGGACCCGGCCGAGACGGTCGAGCGAATCGAGGCTTATCTCAGCAGCCTGCGCACCATTGAATCGGACTTCGTCCAGTCCTCCTCCAAAGGCGGGTTCGCCCGCGGACGGCTCTATGTCGAGCGGCCGGGCAATCTGAGACTCGACTACGAAGCGCCGTCGACGCTGCAGATCTTCGTCAACGGATCCTGGCTGATCTATGTCGACACCGAGCTCGAGGAGGTGACCCACGTGCCGCTGGCGCGAACGCCCGCGGCCTTTCTGGTGGGCGAGACGGTCTCGCTTTCGCGAAATGTG
This sequence comes from Alphaproteobacteria bacterium, assembly GCA_965205995.1. Lineage (GTDB taxonomy): Bacteria > Pseudomonadota > Alphaproteobacteria > MPNO01 > MPNO01 > MPNO01. Next base: position 4,386,469 of record OZ242200.1, read on the forward strand.
ACGGTCACCGGATTCGGCATGGACGCGGAGACGATCCGCATCGAGGCGGTGCGGTCCGACGAGCCGGAGGCGGGCTCGGTGATCCTTACCTTCGGGCGCGGCCCCATGGTCCTCAAGGACTGGACGGTCGTCGACGCCCAGGGCGTGCGCACGCGGGTCGCCCTGGTGAAGCCCCGCTTCAACCGGCCGGTCGACCGCCGCGTCTTCGACTTCGATCCCGACCGGTATATCCGGCCCCAAACCGACCAGTGAGCGGGGATTGCGGCGCAGCGCGGGGCTCGAACGAGCCCCCCCTGAATTTGACCCGCCCCGGCCTGCCGACTAACCTAGGCGCCATAGGAAAGAAAAGAATCTGCGCACAAGGGACAGCGTGGCCTTGGGCCATTGCCTTAGGGGAGATCGATTCCTTGACCTCCGAATATGAAGCCGCCACGAGGTATGACGACGATCATGCCACGGGCTCATCGGCCGGATTCACCTCATCGACTTCCCTGACGCCCGATTTCTCCGGCGAGCGGTTCAGCCCGATCACCGCCAAACACCTCGACGAAATTCCCCAGCTGCAGAAGCTTTCCGGCGAAGACCGGTTCTCGATGAAGGTCGTCAGCAGCGTTTTGCCGTTCCGCTCGAACCGATACGTGATGGACAGCCTCATAGACTGGGACAACGTGCCCCACGACCCGGTCTATCAAATCACCTTTCCCCAGAGAGGGATGCTGGAAGACGCGGATTTCGACCGGGTTGCGGAGCTCTTGAAACGCGGCGTGCCGGCGAAGGAGCTCAACTCCGCGGTTGCCGAAATCCGCGACAGGCTCAACCCTCACCCCGCCGGCCAGCGGGAGTTGAACATCCCGCAGACCGAGCAGGGAACCGTCGAAGGGCTGCAGCACAAATATCGCGAGACGGTGTTGTTCTTCCCGAGCCAGGGGCAGACCTGCCACGCCTATTGCTCGTTCTGCTTCCGCTGGGCGCAGTTCGTGGGCGAAAAGACCTACAAGATCGCCGCCAACGAAGCCAGCGGCCTGCACGGCTATCTCGCTCGCCATCCCGATGTCAGCGACCTCCTCATCACCGGCGGCGACCCCATGGTGATGAAGACCCGCGTGATGGAGCGCTATCTGCAGCCGCTGATCGACAATCCGCGTTTCGAGCATATCCGCAATATTCGGATCGGGACCAAGGCGCTGACATTCTGGCCGCGGCGTTTCGTGACCGACGACGATGCCGATGACCTGTTGCGGCTGCTGGAGCGGGTCGTCAGCTCCGGCAAGAGCGTCGCCATCATGGCGCATTTCAATCACTGGCGGGAGTTCGACACCGAGGTGGCGCGCGAAGCGATCCGCCTCCTGCGCAGCACCGGAGCGGTCATTCGCAGCCAGGCGCCGGTCCTCGCTCATGTCAACGACTCGCCCGGGATATGGGCGCGTATGTGGCGGGAGCAGGTCGCGCTCGGCATCATCCCCTATTACATGTTCGTGGAGCGGGATACCGGCGCCAGATGCTACTTCGAACTGCCGCTGGACAAGGTCTGGACCATCTTCAACCGGGCGGTCAGGAGCGTTTCCGGCCTCGCCCGCACGGTCCGCGGGCCCAGCATGAGCGCGACGCCCGGCAAGGTCGAAGTCCTCGGAGTCCAGGAAATCAACGGCGAAAAGGTCTTCGTGCTCCGCTTCCTGCAGGGCCGCGATCCCGAATGGGTCGGGCGTCCGTTCTTCGCCGCCTTCGACCCGGACGCGACATGGCTCAATCACCTCAGGCCCGCTTTCGGGGAAGAAAAATTCTTCTTCGAGGATTAACTCGCCAGCATGACGGGCGGTGCGTCGATCCCGGAGTTCGCCGCCGCTGCCGAGTAGCCGACGCCTTTTCGCAGCCGGTCGCCAGGCGGAACCGGCGTTCCACGAACCGGGCGATCGCCCCACAGCGTGCCGAGCCGGGGGCCGGCTTGCGGGTTCGATGCCCGCATGGTAGGTCCTGCCGACCCGGGTATCGGGGCCGATCGGCGCAGGATCCAACGCGGAAGATGCACAATCGAGAGTTCGGCCGAGAGTTCGGCGCGCGCCCTTTGGTCGGCATTCCGACCGGCCTGATACACCTGCCCGGGCATTCGATCCCCACACACGGTATCGGCGAGCGCTATATCAAGGCGGTACAGGAGGGCTCGGGCGCCGATCCGCTGCTGGTGCCGGCGCTCGCCGAGGGTTTCGATTTCGACGTCATGGCGAGCCGGCTCGACGGCCTGTTCCTGACCGGCGGTCGTGCCAATATCGAGCCTCACCATTATGGCGGGCCACCCTTCCCCGAGGACGAGTACCGCGATCCGCCGCGCGACAACACGGTTCTGCCCCTGATCCGCGCATGCGTCGACCGGGGCGTGCCGGTGTTCGGTGTCTGCCGCGGTCTGCAGGAGTTGAACGTCGCGCTCGGTGGAACGCTGCATTACCGGGTGCATCTGGTCGCCGGGAAGCTCGATCACCGGATGCCGACCGAAGGCGACATCGACGCAAGGTTCGGCAAGCTGCACAAGGTCTCGCTTGCCTCCGGGGGCCTGTTCTCGCGGCTGGTCGGGGACGACACGACCCAGGTCAACACCGCCCATGCGCAGGGTATCGACCGGCTGGCCGACGGGCTCGAAATGGAGGCGACGGCGCCCGACGGGCTGATCGAGGGGGTCCGGCTCGGCGGCGCCGACAGCTTCGCGGTGGGCGTGCAGTGGCATGCCGAGCATCGCCACAGGGAGCATGCGCTGTCCAATGCGCTGTTCGAGGCCTTCGGCGATGCGGCGCGGGCGCATGCCCTTGCCCGAGGTCCCCGGGCAAGCGTCGCCTGACCATGCGGCTCGTAACCTGGAACATCAACTCGGTCAGGCTCAGGCTCGATCTGTTGCGCCGCGTGCTGTCGACGCTCGATGCCGATCTGATCTGTCTTCAGGAGATCAAGGTCGAAACGGAAGCATTTCCCGCCGAGGCGATCGCGGCGATGGGCTACCCCCATCAGGTGGTGCAGGGGTTCAAGGGCTATCACGGGACGGCGATCCTGTCGCGCGTGCCGTTGAAACGGAGCCGACCCGTCCAGTGGTGCGGCCGCGACGACGGGCGCCATGCGGTCGCCCGGTTGCCCGGAGGCGAAGAAATCCATTCGCTCTACATTCCGGCCGGCGGAGACATTCCGGATCGGCAGCAGAACGACAAATTCGCCCACAAGCTCGACTTCGTCTCCGAGCTCGCCGACTGGTGCGCCGCGCGCAAGCCCGGCCGGCGAATCCTGCTCGGCGACTTCAATATCGCACCCCTGGAGACCGATGTCTGGTCGCACAAGCAGCTTCTGGGCGTGGTCAGCCACACCCCGGTCGAGGTCGACGGTCTCAGCCGGGTCCGGGAGAGCTGGGGCTGGGTCGACGCCGTGCGCGAATTCATCCCGCCCGAGCAACCCCTGTATACCTGGTGGAGCTACCGCAACCGGACCTGGCCCGGGAGCGACCGCGGTCGACGGCTCGACCATATCTGGGTGACGCCGCGCCTGGCACCGAAGCTGAAGGGAGCGCAAGTGCTGCGCGAAGCGCGTGGCTGGCCGAGCCCGTCGGACCACGTTCCGGTGTCGGTCGATATCGATCTCTGATGCCGCCGACGATCCCGGTTGCCCTGATTCGGCACGGTCCGACGGACTGGAACGAGCAGCGCCGGATACAGGGCCATGCCGACCGTCCGCTCAGCCAGGCCGGACGCATCGCGGTGTCGCGCTGGGTAGTGCCGACCGAGCTGGCCGAATCCGATTGGTATGTCAGCCCGCTGTCCCGCGCGCGCGAGACCGCCGCGTTGCTCGGCCTCGACCCGGTGGTCGAGCCCGCGCTGATCGAGATGGACTGGGGCGAATGGGACGGCGCAAGCAGCGCCGATCTGCGCGCCCGCTATGGCGATGCGTTCGACCGGCAGATCGCGCGCGGCCTGGACATGCGCCCGCCCGGGGGCGAGACACCGCGCGCGCTGCGCACACGGGTGGCCGGTTGGCTCGACAAGATCCGGCTCGCCGGCCGCCCCGCCGGAGCCGTCTGCCACCAGGGCGTCATCCGCGCGCTGCTGTCGCTCGCGACCGGGTGGAACATGGTCGCGAAGCCGCCGGTCGAGCTTGAATGGTCCGCGGTTCAGGTCTTCGGGCTTGCCGATGACGGAGAGGTCGTACTCGACCGCGCAAATGTGACGCTGGACGGCGGATAGCCACGCCGTTTGTCAGCCCTTGCCCCCGAGCAGAATCTGAAGCCTCTCCTGAAGCGCCGACTTGGTGAACGGCTTGCGCAACAGCGCTGCCCCCGGCGCCTTCGCGGCGTCCCGGAGCCGCTCATCGTCCGCGTAACCGGTGGTGTAGAGGATGCGGATATCGGGCAAGTGCCGGCGCGCCGCCTCGGCGAGCCGGATGCCGTCGATGCCGCCCGGCATCACCACATCGGTGAACAGAAGATCGAAGCGTTCGCCCCGGTCCAGCACGACAAGCGCCGCCCTTCCATCCGCCGCCGCGACGACAGAAAGGCCCATCCCGGCCAGCCTTGCTTCGGTCTGAGCGCGCAGCTGCGGATGATCCTCGACATATTTTCGATGGGGATCGCGGGAGGGACCGCGGGGCGAACCCCGCGAGCGTCCGCCACATACGCCGGCGCGTCGGCGCGGGGGAAATAGAGCCGCACCGTGGTGCCCGCGCCGGGGCGGCTGTCGATCGCGATATGCCCGGACGATTGCTTGACGAAGCCATAGACCATGCTGAGCCCCATTCCGGTGCCGCGGCCTTGGTCCTTGGTCGTGAAGAACGGCTCGAAGACCCGTTCGGCCACTTCCCGCGGCATTCCGCTGCCGGTATCCGTCACCTCGACGCACAGATACGGGCCCGGCGGGACGCCGGCGATGTCGGTGAGCGTCGTATTGCGGGTGCCGATCGTCAGCGTGCCGCCGTCGGGCATCGCGTCGCGCGCGTTGATCGCGAGGTTGATGACGGCGTTCTCGAGCTGCGCCGGATCGACGGTCACGCGCCAACGGTCGCCGGGTTGGGAATAGTCGATCCGGATCGCATCGCCGAGCGTCCGGTGCAGTAGTTCGGCCGTCCGGACGAGGAGGCCCGCAGCAGGCTCGACGGTCCTCGGGTTGAGCGGTTGCTTGCGTGCAAACGCGAGCAGGCGCTGGGTCAACTCGGCCGCAAGCCGCTCCGTTTCCCGTGCTTCGTCGATCAGCGCGCGGCGTTCGTCCTCTGGCGGAGTCGATTCTTCAAGCTCCTCCAGGTCCATCGACAACACCGCGAGGAGGTTGTTGAAATCGTGCGCAATGCCGCCCGTCAACTGACCGATCGCTTCCATCTTCTGGATCTGGTGCAGCTCCGCCTGGGCGGTGTGCCGGTCGGTTACGTCGAGTGCGAGGCCGCTCCAGACGACCGCGCCGTCGGCCCGCCGCACCGGGCGCGCGATGGCATGTATCCAGCGCTCCACGCCGTCATCGCCCCTCACCCGCATCTGGTGGTCGAGCGGCGCCAGATTGCGCGCCGAAGCTTCGAGCGCCGCCCGCCAGCCGGCTCGGTCGCCGTCGTGGATCGCCCCGGCTCCGCCTGTACGGCCGCGGGATCGAGAGCGAAGACGCGCAAGAGTCCCTCGCTCACGAAGGGAAACGAAATGCGGCCCTCGGGAGAGAAAACGCCGCGAAAGACCGATCCGGGCAGGTTGGCCGCGATGCTGTGCAACATCTCCTCGTGGCTGCGCAGCGCTTCTTCCCTCCGGCGCGACTCCGAGAGGTCGTGCACCACGCCGAGAAACCGGCGCTCGCCGGCGAACCGCATCTCGCTTACATAGATCGACATCGGGAAAATGGAGCCGTCCTTGCGCGCGCCCGTGACCTCCCGCCCGCGACCGATGACGCGGGCCTCGCCGGTCTTCAGGTAGCGGTCGACATGGTCGTCATGCGGGGCGCGTTCCTCCCGCGGCATGAGGATGCCGACATTCCGGCCGACGACCTCCCCGGCGCGGTACCCGAAGATCCGCTCCGCCGCCCGGTTGACCGATCGGATGCGTTTGTCGACATCGATCACGATCAGACCGTCGACGAGCGTGTCGCGAAGGGCGCGCAACTCCTCTTCGAGCGATCTCTCTCTCGCCGTCAATGCAAACTTCCCCGCGAACGCTTCCCACAGTGTGGGGCGGGAAATCGAATTCTCGCAACAGCGGCTTTCCGAGCCAATTCAGTGGGAGATCAGGACCGGTCGCGTCATCGTACGCATGATCGAACGCGTAACGCCGCCGAAGATCCATTCCCGCGTGCGGGAATGGCCGTAGGCGCCCATGACGATCAGGTCGCAGCCGAGATCCGAGGCCCGGGAGAGGATCGCGTCGGCGACATCGATAGCCTCTGCGTAGGTCCGGTTTGCCTCGGCGCGCACGCCGTGCCGGGCCAGATAGTGCGAAATGTCGGCGCCCGGCACGTCGCCGTGGCCCGCCCCGTCGTCCGGGTTGACCGCCAGGACGGTAACCTCGTCCGCCAGCTGCAGGATCGGCAACGCATCGGTGACCGCGCGGGTCGCCTCGCGGCTCGCGTTCCAGCACACCAGCACGCGCTTGCCCACCTCCTGGAAACGCCCTGCCCTCGGAACGATCAGCACCGGCCGGCCGGTCATCGTCGCTACGGCGGTGGGAAGTTCCGGATCGCTCGATGGATCCTCCTCGTCCCACTGGCCCATTATGGTGAGGTCGGCGTAGCGCGCATGGATCCCGATACGGCTGGCGGGGTCGCCGTTCTCGACCCGCCATTCGCCGCTGAGCCCGTGCCGCCGGGCGGCTTCGTTGAACCCTGCCTCGGCCCGGTCCCGTTCGGCCTCGACCCGCGCCTCGAGCGCGGCCATGAGCTCGCTTGGAATCGGCCCCGGAAGAGTCCGCAGCGACGCCGCGGGGTCGGTAGATACGTGCAATCCGATCGGATGCGCCCCGTGCGCCTTCGCGAGCGCGAAAACTATGTCGAGCACCGCGTCCAACCTGTCGTTGGGGGCGGCGTGGGCGAGAATGCTCTTGAGCGTCATGGTTCAAATCCTCAATGGCGGATCCAAATTTCCTTTCCCCGATCGCGCCCGGTCACGCCGCACGGCCGGCGCGCGCCCAGTGCTCGTCGCGCCCCAGCATCCGGCAAAGCGCCGCCGGGTCGTGGATCTGAAGCTTGCGCCGGCCGAGCGAGAGAATCCGTCGTTCTCTCAACACACGCAGCGTGCGACATATATGGGCCGCCGAGAGGCCGAGCGCGTCGCCGAGCTGCTCCTGTGTGGGCGGAAAATCGACCATCGTTCCCGGCGCCGCGCCGCTGGCCTCGCGAATACGCCGATCGAGCCGGAACAGCAGATGGGCTACCGCTTCCATCGCCGTGCGGCGACCGATATCGACCAGCGAGTCATTAGCTTCCGAAATCGTTTCGGATAGAAGGTCGATGACCGCAGCCGCATAATCGGCATCGGTGGCGAGCATGGTGGCGAACTGCGCGCGCGACAGGACCATGACGGTCACGTCGGTCAACGCCTCCGCCGAATGCGGGGCCGGTCCGCCCGCGAGCGGCGCGAACCCGCAAATGTCTCCCGGCATCAGGAATTCGAGGATTTGGCGGCGTCCGTCTTCGAGTAGTTGATGAAGCGAGATCCACCCTTCAACCAGGGTGAAAACATCCCCGTTCGGGTCATCCTGCGAAAACACCTCGGACCCGGAGCCGACGAAGCGGTATTGCGGCGCAACGAATCGCGCCCGGTCCGCCCGGTCCGCTTCCCTGTAGGGGCAGCCGACCGCGCGGCGTCCGGGTTTCGACAACCCGGTCAAGGGCTCGCCTTGCAAATCCATCACATGCGGCATACCGCTTCCTCCCCGCTCGTCCTCCCGAGTGGACGGAGACTCTAGCGGCGGTTTGTAAGGTTGGTTTGTGCCGTGAAGGGCCAATTTGTATAGAAGTGTATCGGCGGAAACGGATTCGCTTCGTGTCCAGGACAATTCTTGTCGTCGACGACGACGCCCGGCTGAGAAATCGTCTGCGCAGCTTCCTCGAACGGGAAGGCTACGACGCCCACGCTTTGCCGGGCGGCGCCGCGCTGCGCGCGTTTCTGAGGAACCGGCAGGCGGATCTGGTGATCCTCGATCTGATGATGCCGGGCGAAGACGGCCTGTCGCTCACCCGCTATCTGCGCGCAAACTTCAATATCGGCATTCTCATTCTTACCGGAAAAGGCGAACCGGTCGACCGCATCGTAGGGCTTGAGATGGGCGCCGACGACTATTTGGCCAAACCGTTCAATCTGCGGGAGCTGCTTGCGCGGGTGCGCAGCATCACGCGTCGGATAGGGGCTGAAAATGCAAATTCGGCGACGTCAAAGGCGGGCGAAATTGAGGGCGAAATCCTCGCCTTCGACGGGTTTCGACTGGACATCGCCGGCCGTCGTCTCACCGGACGGGACGGTTCGGAAGTGTTCCTCACCGGCGCCGAATTCAATCTGTTGGCTGCGCTTGCCGGCAGCGCCGGTCGGGCGCTGTCACGCGATCGGCTCATGGACGCGGTCGGAGGCCGAAGCTGGCAGCCAAACGACCGCAGCATCGACCTCCATGTCAGCCACCTCCGCAAGAAGCTCGAAGAAGACCCCAAGAGGCCTTCGATTATCAAGACCATACGGGGTGCGGGCTACGTATTCTCACGTCCCGTCGAGCGGAAATAGAACGCTTTTGTGCAACGCGCTCCGGCGCCGGTATGTCGCGCGACGCCGGGCGACCGTTTACCAGGTCGAAGCTGGGGCGCCGCCTTCTCCCTGGCCCGGGGACGCATCGGACGACCCCGTTTCCGCGGCACCGGAGGCGCTCGAACCGGCCCCGGAAAGGGACCACCGCCCGTCAGTCAAGTCGTACTTGCCTTGTCTCCGCCCGTTGCGCAATTCGGTCCGGATCGACGGCAGTTTGATCAGGCGTTCCATGTCGGTGGCCGCCCGGTCGAGAATTTGCGGCGGTGTCAGCCCCGGCTGGGCGCGCAACGCCTGTTCGACAAAGCGCGGCACCGAACCCTTGGGCGCACGTTTGCGGCCGCTGGCGCGACGCGTCTTGGGCTCAGCCTTCTTCGCGCGTCTGCCGCGCGATACGCTCGTGCGGGCGACCTGGGCGCCCGCCGAACCGAGGAGATCCAATATCTCCTTCTTGGCGTCGGCCTGGCCGCGCGCATAGGCATCGGCCTGGATCTCTTCGATGAGCGCGGATAGTTTTTCGGCGCTGTTCTTCGCTCCATTCGGCATGGTTTATATTCCCACTCTTGTTTGACGATATCGCCGTCTTTGGATCGCTTCGTGAGGAGAGATATATGCGTTGAGGCGTCTGTGCAACCGCAAATTTCCATTCGTTGTTCAAGAAGTCTTCAACAACACTAGTGACTTCCCCGCATACGAAAGAAATCGGATTGAACGCACCGGGCGCGTCCGGATCCGGGTTCCACGGCCTTCCGCGCAAGCTTATCGCGTGAAGCCGCCGTGAGTCCAGGAAAGCGCCACAAGCGCGGTGTCGAATTGACGATCCCCGGGAATTCTGGTTCCCTGACCCGTATGGACAACTAAGGGGGTGCGGTTAATGGAACATCGTAAAGATCAAAAACGCGTCGACCTCTTCGAACTTTACGCCGACGATCCCGAGCGCGCCGACCGGATTGTGTTCGGACGCGAACCGCACAAGGATCGCCGCGGGTTCCTCAAAGGGGCCGGGCTTGCGGCCATGGGAGCGGCGGTCGGCGCGGCGATTCCATTCCATCGGAACATGCCTTCCGGCTTTATCCCGGAAGCAGTCGCCGCCAACCCGATGACAATCGCGGGCAAGGACGGCCTTACCGTCCTTAACGACCGGCCGGTGAACGCCGAAACACCCGTGCATCTGCTCGACGATGAAGTGACGCCGACCGCGCGGCATTTCATACGGAATAACGGCGTTGTTCCCGAGAACATGGATGCCGGGACCTGGCGGCTGCAAGTCGACGGTCTGGTGAACAAGCCGATGACGTTGAGCATCGAAGACCTGAAAAAGGGTTTCGACGTCGTGACGCGGCTGACAATCGAATGCGGCGGCAACGGCCGGGCGTTCTTCAGCCCGCCGGCGAGCGGCAACCAGTGGACGCTGGGCGCGGTCGCCTGTTCGGAGTGGACGGGTGTCCGTCTCGCCGACGTTCTGAAAGCGGCCGGGGTAAAGGACAATGTCGTCTACACCGCTCATGTCGGCGCGGATGCTCATCTGTCCGGCAAGGAGGGAAAGCTGGCGATTTCCCGCGGTGTGCCCATCGCAAAGGCGATGAACCCCAGCAACCTCATCGCCTTCGGCATGAATGGCGGTCCGCTGCATCCGATGAACGGGGCGCCATTGCGGCTGGTGATTCCGGGCTGGCCGGGTTCGTGCTCGCAGAAGTGGCTGAAACGGATATGGCTGCGCGATGTCGTCCATGACGGCCCCAAGATGACGGGCACCGCCTACCGGGTTCCCCAATATCCGGTAGCGCCCGGCGAAAAGGTGCCGAAGAGCGCCATGCAAATCATCCACGCGATGCCGGTGAAGTCCCTGATCACCACGCCGAAGACGGGATTGTCGATCGACGGCCGCAACCTGTCCGTCGCGGGACATGCCTGGGCGGGCGACAACGCGGTCGCGCGGGTCGATGTTTCGATCGATTTCGGTGCCTCCTGGCAGCGGGCGGAGCTCGCGGCTCCCGTCAACCCCTATGCCTGGCAGCGGTGGTCGGCGAAATTGCAGTTTCCCGAGAAGGGATATTACGAAATCTGGGCGCGGGCGACCGACGACAAGGGAACCAGCCAGCCCTTCGCCATCGCCTGGAACCCCAAGGGGTATCTCAATAACTCGATGCACAGGATCTCGCTGCGCGTGACCTAGTGTTCCTGCTACGGCCGGCATGGCTCGCCGGGATCGCCGCCGCGGTCTATTTCTCCGCGGCGGCGATCGCCATTGCCACCGACGCCGCGACTTCGTCGGAAGACGAATATCAGGGCCTGCCGCCCGGCAGCGGGCGCGATGAAGTGCTCGGCATTTGCGGGGCCTGCCATTCCATGAAGCTGGTCACCCAACAGGGGTTGTCGCGATCGACCTGGGCCGAGCTCCTCGTCGTCATGGTCGAGGAACATGAAATGGCGGAACTCGAAGCGGAGGATGAAGTACAGATCCTCGACTATCTTGCGAAGTTCTACGGCCCGGATCGGTTGGCGAGAAAGATGAAGCGCTAGCATCCCGATACCGGGCGCCCGGCGCCAACGATGCGCGCGACGGGGCATCTTGACCGCCGGGACGGCGCTCCGCATGGTTTCGCGGGCGAGGCCCGGCTTGACCAGGCGCGGTGGCGGGACGGCGATGAACGGCGACAAGACCTACGTGATCGCGACCGATGTCGGCGGCACCTGCACCGACACCGTGGTCTTCGTCGCCGGCGAGCCGATCCATATGGGCAAGGCGCTGTCGACCCCGCCCGATTTCGCCAACGGGGTTCTGGACTCGATCCGGGCCGCCGCAGATTCGATGGGGATCGCGCTCGGCGACCTCCTCGCCAGCACCGGCCTGTTCACCCACGGCTCGACCGTTGTCGACAATGCATTGCTCACGCGCGACGGCGCCACGACCGGGTTGATCACCACCGAGGGGTTCGAGGACACGCTCCTGGTGACCCGTGGCGCCTATGGCCGCTGGGCCGGGCTGGCGGAGGAAGGGCTCAAACATCCGGTGAAGACCGACCGCGCGCCGCCGCTGGTGCCGGCGGCGCGCATAAGCGGGATACCCGAGCGGGTCGATTACAAGGGCGCGGTCATCCGCGAGCTCGACGAGGAGGCCGCGGCGGCGGCGATCCGCCACCTCGTGGACGCCATGGGGGTCGAGGCGATCGCCATCTGCTTCCTCTGGTCCTGCTACAACCCGGTCCACGAACGGCGCGTCCGGGAGATAGCGGCCGCGATCGCACCCGAAGCCTATGTGACGATTTCGAGCGATATCGCGCCGGTGCCCGGCGAATACGAGCGGACGTCCACGACCGTCATCAACGCCTATGCGGGCCGCATCGCGCACGACTACATCGTCGAGCTCAAGGCCCTGCTCGCCGAGAACGGCTATGACGGTTCGCTGCTGGTGATGCAGGGCTATGGCGGGCTGCTGCCGGCGGAAGAGGCGTCGAGCCGCGCGGTCGGCATGATCGAATGCGGTCCCGCCGCCGGCGTTATCGGCGCCCGGTTCCTGGGCGCTGCGATGGGCGATCCCGACGTGATCGCGGCCGATATGGGCGGCACCACGTTCAAGGTCGGGGTGATCCAGGGCGGAGAGCTCGAATTCGCGCGCGAGCCCATGGTGGACCGCTACCACTATGTCGCCCCGAAGATCGAGGTGGTCTCGATCGGTGCCGGCGGCGGCTCCATCGTCTCGCTTGAGCCCCGGACCAACGTCCCCCGGGTCGGCCCCAAGAGCGCCGGGGCGCGGCCGGGCCCGGTGTGCTACGGGCTTGGCGGCACCGAGCCCACCCTGACCGACGTGATGACGCTGATCGGCTATATGGACCCCGCGATGTTTCTCGGCGGCACCATGCGCCTCGACATCGATGCGGCGCGCGCGGCGTTCGAGGCAAAAATCGCCCGGCCGATGGGGATGGATGCGGACGAGGCCGCCATCGGCATCTACCGCATCGCCGCGGCCCAGATCTCCGACTTGATCCACGGGATCACCGTCGAACGGGGGCTCGACCCACGCGACTTCGTGCTCCACGCCTTCGGCGGTTCCTGCCCGCTGCTCGCCGGCGTGTTCGGCCGGGAGCTCAACGTGAAGCGCATCGTGGTGCCCTATACCGCCGCGGTGAATTGCGCCTTCGGGCTGGTCTCGGCCGACGTGGTGCATGAATACGCGCACACCGCGACGCGGGCGGTGCCGGTGCCCGCGGCGGAGATCGACGCGATCTATGCGCCGATGGTCGAGCGCGCCCGCGCCCAGCTCGCCGGCGAGGGCTTCGCGGAATGCGATATCGCGCTGCAATGGTCGGTCGATCTGCGCTACCGTCGCCAGGTGCATGAGGTGACCACGCCGGTTCGCGCCTCCACCCCGCTCGACGATGCCGGGCTGGGGACGCTGGTGAGCGACTTCGAGGCGCTGTACGAGCGCAAATACGGCAAGGGCTCGGCCTATCGCGGCGCCGGCATCGAGATGACCATGTTCCGGCTGTCCGCGCGCGGCCGCATGACCCGTCCCGAGATCCCTCCCGAGGCGCTCGCCGGCGAGGATGCGGGCGCCGCCCATCGCGGCAGGCGCGACGTCTTCGTCGAAGCCGCGGGCGGGCTCGCACCGGCGGACATCTACGACTTCGCGGCGCTCGCCCCGGGCAATCTGGTCGCCGGCCCGGCGGTGATCCACACGCCGATCACCACGATCGTCGTCCAGGCCGCGCAGACCGCGCGGATGGACCCCTATCGCAATATCGTCATCGCGTTCGACTGAGGAGCCCGGCGATGGACCCCATCACCTTTTCCATCATCCGCCACCGCCTGTTCCGGATCGTCGACGAGGCGGTGATCACCCTCAAGCACGTATCCGGATCGGCGATCACCAATGAGGGCCACGACCTGATGGTGTCGCTCTACCGCGCGGACGGCTCCCTCCTGATGGGCGGCGTCGGCTTCCTGCACCATCTGACCAGCGCCGCCGAAGCCTGCAAGGCGACGATCCGGCGGTTCGGCGAGGACATCAACGAAGGCGACGTCTTTCTCCTGAACGATCCCTACACCGCGGCGCTTCACACCTCCGACATCTATCTCGTCGCGCCGATCCACCATGGCGGCGAGCTGGTCGCCTGGAGCGCCTGCTTCGTCCACGTCTACGACATCGGCGCGACCAACCCGGGCGGGTTCTGCCCCGACGCGCCCGACATATACACCGAGGGTTTCTCGTCGCCCGGCATCCGGCTGGTCAGCGGGGGCAGGGTGAACCAGGACGTCATGGACACGTTGCTCAACATGGTCCGCTCGCCCGAGATGGTGGCGCTCGACATGTCGTCGATGATCGCCTGCAACAACGTCGCGCGCGAGCGCATGCTGGCGCTGATCGAGAAATACGGCCACCAGACCGTCGACCAGGCGTGCCGGACGCTGATCGAGCAGTCCGAGACATTGCTGCGCGAGCGGCTGCGCGAGCTGCCCGACGGGTCCTGGCAATCGCGCCAGTACATCGACGTCAAGGGCGAGGTGTTCAAGGTCAATCTGACCATGACCAAGCGGGACGACCGCTTGGTCTTCGATTTTTCCGGGTCGAGCCCGCAGGCCCCCTACGCCATCAACTGCACCAAATGGGCCTCGCTCGGCGGGTTGTTCGCGCCCCTGTTCCCGCTTCTCTGCTACGACATCACCTGGAACGAGGGGGTCGTCCGGCCCATCGAAATGATCGCACCGGAAGGCTCCATCGTGAACTGCACGCGGCCGGCGCCGGTCTCGGTCGCCACCGTGGGCGCGATCCAGTCGGTCAACAACGCGGCCTGCGCGGCGATCGGAAAGATGCTCGATGCGAGCGACAAATACGCGAGCGAGGCGACGGCGGTCTGGCACGCCAACCACTTCGCCGTGTTCATGTTCGGCCGCAGCCAGCATGGCGGCGAGGCCATCGGCATCCTGACCGAGACCTTCGCGGGGTCCGGCGGGGCGCGGAGCTTCGCCGACGGGATCGATGTCGGCGGCGAGATTCCCAACCCGATTTCGCGCATGGCCAATGTCGAGACGCTGGAGACCATATTCCCGCTGCGCTATTTGTTCCGCCGACGGATGACGGATTCGGGCGGTCCCGGACGCTATCGCGGCGGCGCCGGTATGGAGATCGGCCTCACCCCGCACGACGCGCCGGACGGCGGGCTCCACTATGTCGTCTCCGGCAAGGGCGCCGACTTCCCGATGAGCGACGGTCTCGCCGGCGGCTATCCCGGCGCGCCGAATTCCTATGTCTGGGTCAAGAACAACGAGGCCGATGGCGATCCCCGCAATGCCGACGCCGCCTTCAGCCAGTCGATCGACGACCTGCCGGGCGAGAAGGAGCGCGTCTCCTGGGGCGTGTATCCGCTGATGGGCGACGACGTGCTCTATGTCCGCTGGAACGGCGGCGGCGGGTATGGCGATCCCCTGGATCGCGAGCCCGAAGCGGTGCTGGAGGACTGCCGATCGGGCGCCGTCTCGCGCGAGACGGCGGAAAACGTCTATGGCGTCGTCGTCGACCGACACCTCACCGCGATCGACCCCGTCGCGACCGGGGCAAAACGCAGGGCGCTC
Source organism: Alphaproteobacteria bacterium (assembly GCA_965205995.1). GTDB lineage: Bacteria > Pseudomonadota > Alphaproteobacteria > MPNO01 > MPNO01 > MPNO01. The sequence goes on from OZ242200.1 coordinate 4,401,760, forward strand.
GCCGCCGCGCGCATCCCCGCCGAGGCCGCGGAATGAGCCGACGGCTTTCCAGCACGCTCGAGATCGACGGCGGCGAGATCCGCTGCCGCAAATGCGCCCGCGGCCTCGGCCCGAACGGGACGCCGTGGAAGCCGAACGCGGCGGTGACGGAGATCCCGATGCGGGGCGCCGCCGGTGTCCCCTATAGCGGCGGCGAGCGGGTGGTGCTGCGCCGCTTCGCCTGCCCCGGCTGCGGCGCGCTGCTCGACAGCGAGACCGCCCTACCGGAAGATCCGTTCCTCGACGATGTGCTGTTCGACTGAGCCTCGGACGCCTTCCCGGTCTGGCGGCGAGAGTCCGCAGAGGAAAGGACTTGAAGCGGGCAAATCGTCGATCAAACAGGAACTCGTTAGGCACCCGCTTTCAGCAGATGCCGATCTCTCCGCGGACAAAGGCCTGTGCGCACTCGTACTGCCAATTCGTCCTGGTGGTCGTCGCATATCTCTTCCTGACACAACCCGGAGCAAGCGGGGCCACACCGGAATTGAAGAATAGGTACTTCGGCCCTTTGATCCCGTCCGTCAGCTCGCAGGCCAGCGGGATATATCCTTTGCTCACGAAAAATGCGATCGGTTGATCTGTGTCCACCGGCAGCATTCGCAGGTCGTCATACCGATCCGATTTCAGCCTCCGCGTGTGGATCCGACCCTTTATCGGCTTGAAGGTGATATCGTACTTGGGTGTCAGGAAATTCCCAGGGATCAGCCCCCATCCCGCCGACAGGATATAGAGCCGATCTTCACCATACCGATCGGTCAGACTCTCGTAGATCGCGTTCTCGTACAGCTGCCAAGCAGGCAGCAGGCCCAAAGGGTTGTCGCCCGGCGCGTCGTTGTATCTGAGTAGTTCGGTGCGCCACGGGTTGCCGGTGTCCGAGATATCGTCGGGGCGAGCATAACGGTAGGGCGTGTCGGAAGGTGCGTTCTCAGGATTGCCGACGAACAAGACCTCTCGCTCGTCTGCGTCGCGCAGGCAACCGGCTGTCGGACGCTTTTTGCCTGCGCATTGGATCACGATGATCATTCCATCTGCTCCATTTCATGGATCAGGCATTCCAGGGTGTCGAGGAATGTCCGGTCGTATCCCTCGTTGACATGCCTCTGATTCCACAATCCTGATTCGCGGACGAGTGCCCTGTTGCAGAAATGCCCTAGCCAGCCAGGAGATGGCGGATCGAGCGACTCCTTTCCGTAGTTGCTCAATAGAGCGATCGAGTTGCGCTCGATATAACCCCGCAGGCTGTCCGGACCCGGTCCGTCGCCGACAGCCAGCCAGAGGAACGGCATCGCTCCAATCGCTCTGCTCACGGCTCGTTCCAGGGACTCTTCGGCTTGTCCGGTTTCTCGCGAGGCGCGATTGCCGTTTCCCCAAGTCGGAAACTCTTGGCCATCACGCTCGATCAAGGCAGTGCCAACCAACAGACGGAATATCGAACCTCGATGGTTGCCGCCGCCTGATCGCGCCCGACCCCGATGCTGGGACAGGCGGCTCCAGAGCTTGGTGCCCGAACCCGCCGTCAGCCCGTGCGTGCCGACTCGCACGATGCGGCCCCCCGGGCTCGTATCGCTGCGGTCTTCGCCTGGTTCACCAAAGAAATAGACGCCACGCAATGGCCAACTCATTCGACCGTCGCAATTCGAAAGTCTGCGTGTGCCACCGATCACTTGCTCAAGATGGGACAGCAAGCGGTGAAAGCGGATCAAATCACCCGCGCGCGTGTCGGTCATGCACCTGGTTGGATCGACTGGACCTCATTACACGACCGCTTCCGCGGGAGTTCTTGCAGCAATACCGGCAGAGCTAGCAACTAACCCGTGCCAACCGTAATTCACCCCGCCCCCTACCAGCGCTCCGTCCAGGGCCGGATTTCGGTCTCGAAGGTCCAGGCGTCGCGGGGCTGGGCATGGAGAGCCCAGAAGGCCTCGGCGATCGCGGAAGGCTGGAGCATCGCGTCCTCGCCGAGCGCCGCGATCTCGTCCGCGAACCGGGCCCTGACGGCTTCGGAGTCGATCTGCCCGTCGACGACGATATGCCCGACATGTATCCCCATCGGGCCGAGCTCGCGCGCCATCGCCTGGGCCAGCGCGCGCAGCGCGAACTTGGCCCCGGCGAACGCGGCGAAGCCGGCGCCGCCCCGGATGCTGGCGGTCGCACCGGTGAAGACGATCGTGCCGGAGCCCCGCTCGACCATGCGCCTGGCGGCCTCGCGCCCGACGAGGAAACCCGCGACGGTGTCCCAGACCTGGCGGTAGATCCGCGCGGTCATGTCGGCGATGGATGCGTTGTGCCAGGCGCCGGCGTTGAAGACGGCGACCTCCATTGGGCCGATATCGGCCTCGATACGGTCGAACATCGCGATCACCGCGTCTTCGTCGCGGGCATCGCAGGCGATCGGCGTCGCCGTCCCGCCATGCGTGCGGATGCGCGCGGCGAGCGCTTCGAGCGGCGCGCTCTTGCGCCGGCTCGGCACCGCGTGGAATCCGCCCTTGGCGAAGCGCTCGGCGATCGCGCCGCCGAGCGCGTCGCCCGCCCCGACCACCAACGCGACGCCCGCCATCAGAACGGCACCGACATGAAGCCGTGGGTGCCGTCGCAGTCGACGATGTCGACCCGCTTCCAGGCGATCCTGAAGCCGTCGCCGTCCGGCCGCAGCCGGTGGCGCGCTTCGCCGCCGAATACGCGGCGGCGATCGTCGCGGTGCTCGAGCATCACGAAAGACGAACGGCTGCGCAGCTCGCCATCTTCGCCGCCCTCCTCCAGCATCACATTGCCGATCACGTGACGGGTGCGCACCGGCGGGATCTGGGCCCAGAACGCGTTGTGGCGGAGCTGGCGGATGCGGACGTCCATCAGCGCGCGGTTTTCGTAGAAGATCGACAGCCGGTCCACCGGGTTGTCCTGTTCCGGCTCCGCCGGCACCCAGTAGATGCCGTCATCGGTGTAGAGGTCGCGCCAGTCTTCGAAGCGCCGTTCGTCGATCAGCCGGGCCTCGTGGAACAGGAATTCCTCGACCCGGCGGAGCCGGAGCAGAGCTTCCACGCTGCCGGCCGACGAGAGGATCGCGGTCATGCGGCGGCCATGTAGCGGCGCCAGGCACCGAGCATCGTGCGCATCGGAAGCTCGCTCGTCGCCCGGTCGCGGATGCCGCGATTGCCGAAGGATTCCTCGCGCCCCGACCGGCGCGACAGGTCGATCCACTCGATCCCCTCGCTGTTGAGGCCGCGCTGCAATTGCTCGAACACCGCGAGGTCGTCGGCGAGCACCGGCGAGGCCGGCGAGTTGGCGGTGGACACGAACTTGACCGCGGTATGGAACATCTCCTCGGGCGCGCCCTTGAGGCGGAACACATAGGAATGGATGTTCGTGCGGTCGACCGAGACCGGGCGGACCACGCGGAGCTGCTGGAACCGCGTGTTGATCGAGATATTGGGGTAGATCAGGTTGTTGAACGTCTCGCGCGCGAAGATCCGGTTCGTCCCCTCTTCGCCGTAGGACGCGGTCATCCGCGCCTTGTAATCCTCGAAGACCGGGTCCCTGCGGTCCGGATCGATGACGCCGCCGCGGTAGAACCCGTCCATGAACACATGGCCGCCGTCATAGCCGTGGATGCCGATCGAGTCCCACTCGTTCAGCGTGAACCCGTTGGCGTTGAACATCTGGATCGCCTGGTCGGCGGCCTCGGCCGGGCCGGTCGCCTCGATATGGCCTTGCGCCGCTTCGACCGACGACTGGTGCACGAAGCCCGGATGCACCGCGTCGATGGAATTCTCCATATGCAGCTTCCAGTTGCCGTCGAAGGTCTGGCGCAGCGGCGCGCCGACCATCTCGACCTCGCCGTCGGGCGCCCGGTCGCAGAAATTGTCGAGCGAGTCGGAGATTTCGCCCAGATATTCGGGGAGAGACGGCCCCTCGGCGACGAGCGAGGCAAAGACGAAGCCCCGGTGGGTGGCGACGCGCGCCACCGCCGCCATCGAGCGTCGCGCGTCCTCGATATCGAAGCCACCGTCATAGCCGCCCGGCTGGGGCACGCCGAGCAGCTTCCCCGCGGTGTCGAAGGCCCAGCCGTGATAGGGGCAGACCAGCCGCCGCCCGCTGCCCTTCGGCGGCACGCAGACCGTCATGCCGCGATGCGGGCAGCGGTTGTGGAGCACGCGGATTTCGCCGTCCATGCCGCGGATCATCACCACGTCGCGGAGCCCGATGCCGGCGCGTATCCAGTCGCCCGGTTCCCGGATCTGGCTGTCATGGCCGACGAGAATCCAGGCGCGCCCGAAAATCCGCTCCATTTCGAGGGCGAAGATCCCGGGGTCGGTATAGACCCGCCGATGCACCCGGTCGGTCTCGACCAGGCTTTCGATATCCGTCTTGTCGAAGGCTGCCATCGCGCGCTCCAGAGCTTTGCCCGACAATATCGACCGCGCGCTTACGCTGTCAAAACCCGGGCGTTTTCGACGAAAGAGGCGGGTCAGCCCGCGCGCAGGGGACCGGTGCGGCGAGCCGCCAGGACCTCGTATCCGATCAGGAGCACGGCGAGCGCGAGCCCGCCGATATCGGTCCACCCCGCGCCGGCGAAGGCGCCGGCCGGCAGCAGCAATGCGATCCCCGCCGCGCCGAATCCGAGCCGCCGGACCGGGGAGAGCGGCCGGGTGAAGTAGCCGATCACCCCGACCGAGACCAGCCACACCCCGCCCACCGCGGCCGCCGCGGCGTGAACGATGGCGAGCGGGCTGCCCTGCATCATCAGCTCGGGCGACAATACGAACAGGAACGGCACCACATAGGCCGACCAGCCGAACATGACCGCCGCGGTCGCGGTGCGGATCGGGTCCGAGTTCGCCACCGTGGCCGCCGCGAAGGCGGCGATCGCCACCGGCGGGGTGATCATCGACAGCATGCCGAAATAGAGCGCGAACAGATGCGCCGCCATCGGCCGGATTCCGACTTCCACCATCGACGGCGCGACCAGCGTCGCCAGCAGCAGATAGACGCCGAGCGTCGGCATCCCCATGCCGAGGACGATCGAGATCAGCGCCGCCAGGATGAGGATCAGGAAGAGATTTCCGGCGGCGAACTGGATGATCGCCTGGGTCAGCGCGAAGCCGAGCCCGGTGATGTTGAGCACGCCGATGATGATGCCCGCCATGGCGCCGATCATGACGATCTGCACCACGATCGCGCCGGTCTTGCCGAGCGCCGCCACGGCCGCGCGCCAGCTCATGCGCTCGCCCTTGTAGCCGAGAATCATGCCGATCGGGATCAGGCTGCCCGCTGCCCATAGCGCCGAGGCGTGCGGCCGAAGGTTGAAGTGGAACAGGCAGAGGATCACCACCGCGAAGGGGACGATATAGGGCCAGCCGGCCCGCAGGACCTTCATCCGCGCCGGGATCAGCGCCACGTCCACCCGGGTGATGCCGCCGCGCGCGGCGAACAGATCGGCCTGGATGAACAGCGCGATGTAATAGAGGATCGCCGGGATCAGCGCCGCCAACACCACATCGCGGTAGCCGATCTGCAGGAACTCCGCCATCACGAAGGCGGCCGCGCCCATCATCGGCGGCATGAGCTGACCGCCGGTGGAGGCGACCGCCTCGATGGCGGCCGCCGCGTGGGCGGGATAGCCGCCCTTGCGCATCAGCGGGATGGTGATCACCCCGGTCGAGACGACGTTGGAGACCGCCGAGCCCGAGATCGAGCCGAACAGCGACGAGGCGGTCACCGCGATCTTGGCCGAGCCGCCCCGATAGCGGCCCATCAGCGCCGTCGAGATATCGGTGAAGAAGCGCGACCCGCCGGAGACGTCGAGCAGCACGCCGAAAAAGATGAAGGCGATCACGATGGTCGTCGAAACGGTGAGGGCGATGCCCAGCAATCCGTTCGAATCGAGGCCGAGATAGATGAACATCCGGTCGACATCGACCGATCGGCCCTGGAAGGCGCCGGGAACGAAATGGCCGAGCAGCCCGAAGGCGATGAAGAAGAGCATGAACCAGAACAGCACCATGCCGGCCGTCCGCCTGAGCCCCTCGGCCACCAGGGCGATGATCAGGACGCTGGCGGCGACCGCATCGGCCGGGCGGAAATGGAGATCCTCGAAGATCCGCTCGTAGTCCCAGGCGACATAGGCGCAGACCACGAGCCCCGCGACCGCGGCGAGCCCGTCATACCAGGGCACGCGAAGCCGGTCGGTCTTCGTCCGCGCCGGCTTGACGACGAACAGCGTCGCGATGCCGATGCCGAGCAGCATCACCAGCCTTTGCTCGTTGAAGAGGACCAGCCCGACCATGCGGTATAGGTCGGCCGCCTCGGCCAGCGCGCCAGCCGTGAGCAGCCCGCCGAGCCAGGCGCCAAGGACGCGGACCGTCCAGGTGGCGCGCGGCTCGCCGCCGGCCTGCCCGGCCTCCGCCATCCCGTCCGGCCGCCCGTCCGGGCTACATCAGCCCGGCTTCCTTGAAGAATTTCTGCGCGCCCGGATGGTAGGGCAGGCCGATATCGCGGTTGATCTTGGCCGGATCGAACCCGCCGAAGGATTTGTGGGCGGTGACCAGCTTCTTCTTGTTGGCATGCAGCGCCTTGACCACCTGGTAAACGGTCTCGTCCGGGGTATTCGTGCTGGCGTTGACGATAAAGGGTGCGATCAGCACGTTGGTCGGACCCTTGACGCCGGGATAGACCGGCGAGGGCTGGATCGTCCCCAGCACGGCGCCCGGCGCGATCTTCCGGAGGATGGCCTGGGTCCTGTCGTTCATCTCGGCCGAAAGCACGCGAATGCCGCCGACGGCGGCATGGGCCTGGCGGGTCTTGCCCGAGGACAGCGAGAAATTGGCCGCGTCGACCTTGCCCTCCATGAAGTCCTGCACCCCGCGCACGCCGTTGGGCACGGGAACGCCCTTCACGTCCTTTTCGGTGACCCCGCCGGTCGCCAGCAGGGCGCGCGCGAACAGCCCCGCGATCTTCTGCTTGGTATAACGCGACGGCAGCCGCTTGCCCTTGAGGTCGGCGATGGTCTTGATCGGCGAATCGTCGCGCACATACCAGCCGACCACCAGCGGGAACAGCGAGGCGACGACCCGGACGTTCTCCTGCTTGCGGCCCTTGAACATGGCGCCGCCGGATTGTGCGAAGGCGGTCACCACGCTCACCGAGATGGTGAAGTCGAGCTCGCCGTCATTGAGCAGCGGCAGCGTCACCACCGGGCCGCCCTGCGGCACGACGCGCATCTTCACCCCGGCGTTCTCGATCGCCACCTTGGCGACGCCGGCGCCGGTGGTATAGGCGAGCGAGCCCTGCGGGTTGGTGCCGATGCTGACGGTCTGCGCCGAGGCGCCCGCCGCCAAGGCGGTCGCGGCAATCGTCGCCGCTGCCAGGAATTTCATCTCGATGTCTCCCCTGAATATTCGTGCGAGCGATGCGCCCGCGCCCGCCTTCGGCGAGCCGGTTCGTCCTACAGGTTCACCCGCATCAGATCATACGCGGTCATCAGCGGGCCGGCATAGTGCTTGCGGATGTCGCGCACCACCTCGTCCATCAGATGCGGCCCCATGAGCTCGACCGGGTAGTGGTTTGTGGAAGCGCCGCGGATCACCGTGTTGGTCGATTCGAAATGCCCGAAATGGGTTGCGACGAGCAGCTTGACGCCCGCCTCGCGCGCGATCCTGCCGAGGTCCTCCGGCGGGGTGTGGGCGAAGGTGCCGACCCCGGTCCGCGCGCGAAATTCGACGAAAGACTGCGGAAACGTGCATTCGTGAATCAACACGTCCGCGTCGCGGGCGAGGCGGACCACCGAATCGCAGGGCGCGGTGTCGCCGGAAAACGCGATCGCCTTGCCCTCCGCCTCGAAGCGGATGCCGAAGCACTCGCTGATCTCGCGCGGGATGTGCTCGACGAAATCGCAATGAATCCTGACGTCGTCGTCCTCAAAGGCCAGGCCGGGCTGGACCTCCCGCACGTCGGGCCGCATGGCGGCGATGTTCTGCTGGCGAAGCGGATAGGCGCTGCGCGCCCGGAAATCGGCATCGAAAGCGCCGCCCTCGAACAGCATCTTGCAGAAATGCCCGGTGCCCTTGGGGCCGAGCACGATGGGTGAATCGGGGCGGTCCCACATCCACCCCGCGATGGTGAAGAACGGGAAGTCGCAGATATGGTCGTGGTGGAGATGGGTGAGGAAGACCGCCTTCACCTCGGCCGGGTTGGCGTTGGCGGCGACCATGTTGCGCACCGTGCCGGCGCCGCAGTCGAACATGTAGCGCGCGCCGTTTTCCAGGGTGACGAGGATGCCGGACTGCGCCCGGTCGGGATCGGGCAACGGGGCTCCGGTGCCGAGCATGGTGACGTACATGTGGGACCTCTCAGGACATCTGTGCCAGCGGCCAGGCGACGATCGCCGGGAAGGCCAGCACGACGAGGATGGCGATCACGTCGCAGACCAGGAAGGGGATCGCCGCGCGGTAGATCTCGTTCATCGTCGTTCCCGCCGGCGCGACGCCCTTCATGACGAACAACCCCGCCCCGAAGGGGGGCGAGGTCGACCCGGTTTCGATCGCGATCAGATAGAGCACCGCGAACCAGATCGGATCGTAGCCGAGCTTGTCCACCACCGGCACGAACACCGGCAGGGTGACCAGCATGATCGGCACCGGCCCCATCACCATTCCGAGCCCGATCACCGTGACGATCATCAGCATGACGACCGCGATCGGGCCGGCGTCGATGCCGAGGACCAGATTGACCAGCCCTTCCGTCGCCCCGGTGAAGGCGAGCATCTGCGTGAATGCGAGCGCGCCGGAGATGATCAGCAGCAGCATCACCGAGATCTCGAGACTGCCGACGAGCGCCTTGCGGAACACATCCCAGGTCATGCGCCGGCGGAAAACGGCGAGCAGGAAGGTGGCGAGCGCGCCGGATGCGGCCGACTCGCTCGGCGTCGCCAGACCGACGAAGATCACGCCGACCACCATGAAGATGATGAAGCCGACCGGGATCACATGCACCGCGGCCGCGCGCAGCTTCACCGACCACGGAATTCGCTCGACCTCGAAGGCCGGCGCGACATCGGGATCGATCACGCAGCGCCCGACGATGTAGCACGTATAGAGCGCCGCCATGATGATCCCGGGCAGGATGATGGCGATCAGGATCCTGCCGATGGAGAGCTCGGCGATCACCCCCAGCAGCACCGCAAGACCGCTCGGCGGGATCATGATCGCCAGCCCGCCGCTGCCGAGGATGGGACCGAGCGACATCGGCTTGCGGTAGCCGCGCCTCTCCATCTCCGGCACCAGGGTCGATCCGAGCAGCGCGATGCTGCCCATGCTGTTCCCGGTCAGCGCCGAGAACAGCACGCCTCCCCCCACCGCCATCAGCGCGAGGCGGCCGCGCAGCCTGCCGAACCACTTGTCGAGGGCATCGAGAAGGTCGAAGCCGATGCCCGAGTGGAACATGATCTCGCCCATCAGGAGAAAGAGCGCGACCGGAACCAGGGTGAAGCTGGTCAGCGATTCCGAAATCTGGATGACCAGCTGCAGCATCCCCGGCACGCCGCCGAAGATAAAATAGGCGCCGATGAGGTTGACGATGAGGAAGGTGAACGCCACCGGCAGGCCGATGAGCATCAGGACGAACAGCCCGCCCATGATCACCAGAAATGATTCGTACCATTCCATCGCGGCCCGTCCAGGTGCCCGGATCCGGCCCTAGCGCGGCCCGACCGCGAGCGGCAGACCGAGCGCGGCGCGCAGCCCCCGGCGCAGGAACTGGATGCCGAGCAGGGTGAACCCGAACGGCACCACGGCCGTGATCCAGTACGCCAGAGGCGCCATGATCGTCGGCTCGCGAATTTCGTGCCGGTACTGGTCTAGCACCGTGAGAAGGCCGAACCAGGCGACGATGAAGCAAGCCACCGCGGCGGCGATCGACAGCACCAGGTGCAGATAGCGGCTGCTGCGGTCACCCAGCCGGTTCAGCAGCAGGTCGAGCGCGACATGCTTGTCGTTTCCCAGCACCCAGGCCGCGGCCAGGAAGGTGATGTAAAGAAGCGTGATCTCGCTGATCTCGACGAGCCATGGATTTGAGACGTCGATCGTCGCGCGGGTAACGATCTCGGTGCATACCGCAAGCGTGATCAGCACGAACAGGGCGCAGGCTATGGCCGCGAGCGCCCGGTTGAGCCGGTCGAACCACCTGGCGGCCCGGGTCAGCGTATCGCGCATGACCTCGCTCGTCGGTGCGGCGCCCGCCGCCGGCCCTGTCGCTGCAGGGCCGGCCCGGCGGGCGCGGACAAAGAAGAGCCGATCGGAAGAACCGGCCTATTTCATCGCCGGCGGCGCTTTGCAACATCGACTGCAGGCGCTTGCCCTCTTCGGGGGCCTTCTTGCGCACCGCGGCCCAGGCCGCCTCCAGCACCAGCTTGGCGAATTTCTTTTCTTCCTCCGGGGAGAACCCGACGGCCTTCACCCCGGTCTTCTCAAGCTCCGCGTAGCCGTTGCGGAGCCGCTCGTCCCAGCTTGCCTCGTAGGTCGGCGGCTCGATATTGCGCACGAAGTCGACCACCTTGGCGCGGGTCGCGGCCGGGATCTTCGCCCAGGCGCGCGGATTGACCAGGAAGTGGAACGTCGCCCGGTAGAAGCCCGGTTTCACATAGGCGCCGAGCAGGCCCTTGTATTGCCGCGCCGTGCCGGATACGCCGGTGACGAACCCCTTCACGATGCCCCGCTCCATGGCGGTGTAGATCGCCGGCATGGGCAGAACCAGCGGCGATGCGCCGAGCGCCGCGACGGCGGGCGCGATCGCCGGGAACACCCGGATTTTCCTGTTCTTGAAATCGGCCAAAGTCGCGATCGGCTCGCGCAGGAAGATATGGAAGCGCAGCTGCGAGACCGGTGCCTCTCCGACATAGACAAGGCCCTTGGCCGCATGGAGTTCGGCCATGTAGTCGTGATAGCCGGTGGCCTTGATCTCTTCATAGGTCTTGTTCGAGTAGTTGGCCGCCCCGGAGACGTTGAGAATCCCGTTGGCGTAGCTCGGGCTGGTGAGGGTCGCATCCACGGAGCCGAGGCGCACCGCGTTGGGTTGCTTGAACTGGGGCACCACCTCCGGCCCGCCGCGCCAATCGATGCGCAACTCGCCGGCGAGCTTCTTGTTGAGCCGCGTGATGAGGCCGTTGAAGGATTGGCCGATCGGCGTCTTCTTGGCGAGCATGGAGACGAGCTTGACGGTCGACTCCGCCGCGCCCGACGTTTGGAACGGCACCACAAGAAGCGCGGCGACGGCGACCAGGACGGCTGCCGAATAACGTTTCATCCCTTCTGTCTCCCTGTCCTCTGTTACGGGTTTCCCGACGCGACCTTAGGGACAATGGCTTTCCCTTGCACGCATTAGTGGCGGACATTCCCCGCGCCGGGCGTCCCGGGCTTGAGCCCGGGCTTGAGATTGACGACGACGACCGCCCCGATGGCCATCGCCGCCCCGCCGATCAGGAAGATCGGGACATAGCTCCCGGTGAGATCGAACAGCGCCACCAGCAGGTAGCCGGCGATGGCTTGGGCGACACCGCCCACCAACGCCATGGCGCGCCACAGCGGCGGCATCTCTTCCGGGCCCACGATCTGGTGCACGCGGCCCGAGACGATGGCCGAGAATCCGGGCTGTGCGCCGACGACGAGGGACGAGAAGACCAGCACCCAGCCATAGGGAAGGATCACCGGGAGGGCGACGCCCGCGGCAAGGCTCGCCAGCACCAGGACGAGGGCGGTGCGGTGTCCCATGCGGTCGGCGAGGCGGCCCCAGAGAAAGGTTCCGGTCATCGCGCCGAGCCCAAACAGCACCCAGTGGATGCCCCCGAAGGCGATGCTCTCGCCGAGCCCGCGCACCAGGTAGTCGACCCAGTAAATGGTGTGCGGGATGAGGCCGATCCCGAACAGGCTCTGCGCCGCGATCAGCCGGAACGCGGCGGGGGTTGGACGGAAGCGGGAGGGCGGCCCTCCGTCCGGCGCCGGTTCCGCCGGCCCCGCCGTGCGCCATCCCCAGAGGGCAACCGCAACCCCCGCCGCTCCGACCAGCGCGAGCCCCGACCACGCCGCGACAAGGCTGTGCCGGAGGAGCAGCGGCACCAGAACGCCGGAGGCGAGGATTGCGATGCCGACACCGGTGAAGACGATCCCCGTCGCCGCGCCGAGGCGCTCCGGCGGCGCGTGCCGGGTGACGATCGCCAGCGCATAGATCATCATCACGCCCATCGCGATCCCGGCGACGCAGCGCCAGAAAGCGAGCCATGCGGCGCCCAAAGGCGCGATGCTGGCGACCAGGCAGGCGAGCGTGATCCACAGACACGCCCTGAGCAGCGCGGCCTCTCCCATCGGGCGGCGCAGCCACGGCGCGGCGAGCGCGCCGATCAGAAAGCCGGCGAGATTGAATGCCGCCACCGATCCGGCTTCGGCGGCGCTGAACCCGGCGTCCTGGATCAAGGCGGGGATCAGCGGCGTGTAGGAGAACCGGCCGATCCCCATGCCGACCAAAAGCGTGGCCGCGCCCCCGACCGATAGCCGCACCCATGTCGGCATCGACAGCCCTCTATGACAGACGGTCCGTTGCGGCGGACATCTATCCGCTCAATTCAGCATCGTGTTCGGCAGGATCAGCGACAAGCCGGGGAAGGCGACCAGGATCGCGAGGCAGATCATCATCCCCGCCCAGAACGGCAGGATGCCGATATAGATGTCCCGCATCGGCACGTCGCGCGCGACCCCCTTGACGACGAAAACGTTCATCCCGACCGGCGGGCTGATCAGCGCCATCTCGAGGATGATCACCATCACCACGCCGAACCAGATCCTGAGGTCGCTCGAATCGGGACGCATTCCGAGGAAGGCCGGGAGTTCCGATTGCTCGATGATGGGGAGCACGATCGGCAGGATCAGCACCATCATCGCAAACCCGTCGAGGAAGGTGCCGAGCACGATGAAGGCGAACAATATGATCGCCAGCAGGGCGATCGGCCCGAGCTCGAGCGCCTTCAGCGCCGCGGCCAGCGTCTCCGGAATCTGGGTCAGCGCGAGGAAGGGGGAGAAGACCGCCGCGCCGAGGATGATGAAGTAGATCATCGCCGTCGTGCTCACCGTGTTGAGCAGCACCGAGCTTGCCATCCGCCGGGACAGGGCGCCACGGCGCAGGGCGAAAAGGATCGCCAGCACCGCGCCCACGGCGGCGGCTTCCACCGGGGTGAAGACGCCGCCGTAAATCCCCCCGATCGAGACCACGATGATGAAGATGATCGACAGCCCGCGGCCGAGCGCCCGGCGCTTCTCCGCCCAGTCGTAACGTCTGGCGGCGGGGCCGATCTCCGGTTTCAGCGCGATCTGGATGAAGATCGCGATCAGGAAGATCGCCGCCAGCAGGATCCCCGGGATGACCCCGGCGAGAAACAGCCGGCCGATCGATTCCTCGGTCAGGATGGCGTAGATCACGAACCCGGTCGATGGCGGGATGAGGATGCCGAGCGTGCCGCCCGCCGCCACCGCGCCGGCCGCGAGCTTGCGGTCATAGCCGAAGCGCGCCATCTCCGGCAGGGCGACGCGGCCGATGGTGAGCGCGGATGCGACGGAAGATCCCGAGAGCGCCGCGAACCCGGTGCAGCCCAGAACCGTGCCGTGCGCGAGCCCGCCCCGCATCCAGCCCACCCAGGCATTGGCCGCGTTGTAGAGGTCGCGGCTCATTCCGCAGGCGCTGGCGACATTGCCCATCAGGACGAAGAACGGGATCACGGTGAGCTCGTAGAAGATCAGCGTGCTCCAGGTCTCGGTGACCAGGGTGGCGAGCGCGGCGGGCCAGCTGTTGAGGACGACGAGGCCGGCGAATCCGACCGCCGTCATGGCCAGCGCAACCGGCACGCGCTGGCTCATCAGGAGGAGCAGGAGGACCAGCCCGAGAATGCCCAGGAGCGTCGGGTCCATCAGCCGCCGTCGGTCTCCGCCGCCGCCCAGCCGGCGCGGAAGCCGAGCGGCCGCCCGGTTACGGCAAGCGCGATTTCGGCCGCGAGAACGAGCGCCTGGAAGGCGGCGGCCCCCGCCAGCACCCAGAAGAAGGGCCGGAACGGCAGCGCGATCATGTTGGTCGCCTCGTTGAACAGCGCCGCGTCGTCCGCGCGCACCCAGGCGCGCCAGGCAAGGAGGGCGAAGATCAAGCACCCGATCGCGCGCACCGTGACGTCGCGGCCCCGGTTCAGCGCGCCGATCCGGTAATCCGGAAAGAGATCCACCACGATGTGTCCGCCGATGCGCCAGGTGAAGGGGAAGGCGAGGGCGACCACCGTCACCATCCCCATTTCCAGCAAATCCTTCGCGCCGAGGATCGGCGCGGCGAAGACGTAGCGGAGGACGACGTCGGCGAAGGTCAGGCCGATCAGCGCGACCAGAATGCAGCCGGAAACGACGGCGAGCCCGCCCGAAATGTTGTCGAGCGCCTTCAAGAGGTCCCGCCCGGCGCCATTTCCGGGCCGGCGATGCCTATTTCTTCATCGCCGCGACGATCTTGCTCGCGGGGGTCCCCTTGCCGTCGAGCTCCTTGAGCACGCCGGTCACGGCTTCTGCCGCGCGCTTGTCGAACGCGGCGCGCGCTGCCGCCGACAGCTCGACGATCTGCTTGCCCGGCAGCCCGCGGAATTTCGACAGCGCGATCTGGCCGAACCTGGCGAGACCCGCCGCCGACCGCAGGCTGATATCGAGCCCGGTCAGCTTGTCGAGCGCCGTCCGGTTGCCGGGCGAGAGCTCGTCATAGGCCTGCTGGTTCATCACCATGAAGATCGTGGTCGGCATCTCCGGCAGGCCGACGGTGACGAATTTGGTGGGCTCGATCAGCTTGAAGATGAGCAGCGAATCGGAGCCCATCAGCGCGCCGTCTACCACGCCGGTGCTCATCGAGGTGTAGACCTTGGTCGCCGGCATCTGTACCGGGGTCGCGCCGTAGGACGAAATCACCGCCGCCGCCGACTTGGAGGCGACGCGGATCTTCAGCCCCTTGAGGTCGTCAAGCGTCCGCACCGGCTTGTCGCGCATCATGAAGACCGCCGGCGGGGTTACGAAGACGGCGAGCGGGCGGGTGCGCTTGAACTCGTCCCGCAGATGGGCGTCCATCACCTTCCACAGCTTTTGCGTCGCGTCCTGGTGGCCGTGGGTGACTCCGGGAAGCTCGATCAGCAGCGTCTTGGGGAACACCGGGGAGGTGTAGCCGGGCAGACCGTAGGAGATCTCCGCGATCCGCCTGACCGCCCGCTGGTATTGCTCGACCGGTCCCTTGCCCAGCGCGCCGGCGGCGTAGACCTTGATCTTGACCGCGCCATCGGTCGCCTTTGCGAGATCGTCGGCGAGCTTGAGAAAGATCGGCTTGTGGAGGATGTATTGCGGCGGCACGAAACTCGCGAATTTGAGCACGGTTTCCGCCGCGGCCGGCTGTACAAGCCAGGCCGCCGCGGCCAGCGCCGGGGCGAGGAAGCCGAGAGCCCTGAGTTTCATAGCGGTCCCTTCCTATGGGGTTGCGTCGGCGGGGGGCCGGGCCGCGACCGAGAGCGCATGCACCGGGCCGGCGAGCTCCTCCGCCAGGCAGGCATAGACCAGCCGCTGGCGCTCGACCCGGCTCCTTCCGGCGAAGGCGGCGGCGGTGATCTCGACCCGGAAATGGCTTTCCCCGCCATCCGGCGCACCCGCATGGCCGAGATGGAGGTGGGATTCATCGACGATCTCGAGATGGACCGGACGAAACGCCTCTTCCAGCTTGCCGCGAATGGTCTCCGCCACGCCCATGATCGTCCCGTTTCAGCCCGGCGCCGGCGGCCGATTGCGCCGCGGCGCCGCGCTTGCCTGCCCCCTTTGCCCACCGCATACTGCGCGCCATGAAGGCTTACGGCAACGCCTCTATCGACATGCGGATCGAATGCGAAGCGCAGGTTTGCGCGGCGCCGAATTGCGATGAGCCGGCGGACTATCGCGCCCCGTGCTCGCGCGAGCGGCTGTCCGACTATATTTGGTTGTGTCTCGAGCATGTTCGCGCGTACAACAAGGCTTGGGACTACTACGCCGGCATGGGCGAGGCCGAGATTGAGGCCCACCGCCGTGCCGACATCACGTGGCGGCGACCGTCTTGGCCGTTCGGCACCGGTCGAACGGGTGCGCGCTTCGATGCGCGCGACCCGTTCGACCTGTTCCCCGGCGAGCAGCGCGCCGCCTATGACGTGGGCGACCGTCTGGCGCTGATCGACCCGGCGGAAAAGCGGGCGCTCGACGTCATGAATTTGACCCCGCCGGTGACGGCGGAACTGGTGAAGCTGCGATACAAGGAGCTTGTCAAGCAGTTGCACCCCGACGTCAATGGCGGGGACAAGCGCGCCGAGGACCGTCTCAAGCTGGTCAACGACGCCTACCGGACGCTCAGCGCCGCCCGCTCCATTTAGCCTGCTTCACGTTACACTCACCAAGGATTGATGGTTTATGTCAGCTGAGAAGAGCAACGGTGCCAATGGCAGCGCGCCCGTGCTGCCCGACATGACGGTGTCGGTGCGCCAGGTCTTCGGACTGGACACCGACTTGCAGGTCCCGGCGTTCAGCGTCGCGCCATCGGAGCACGTGCCCGACCTCGATGAGACCTATTGCTTCGATCTCGATACCACGCTCGCGATCCTGGTCGCCCTCAAGCACAACCGGCGGCTGCTGATCCAGGGTTACCACGGAACCGGCAAGTCGACCCATATCGAGCAGGTGACGTCGCGCCTCAACTGGCCCTGCATCCGGGTCAATCTCGACAGCCACATCAGCCGTATCGATCTGATCGGCAAGGACGCGATCGTCCTGCGCGACGGCAAGCAGGTGACCGAGTTCCGCGAGGGTATCCTTCCCTGGGCGCTGCAGAGCCCGTGCGCGCTGGTGTTCGATGAATACGATGCCGGCCGGCCCGACGTGATGTTCGTCATCCAGCGCGTGCTGGAGGTCGACGGCAAGATGACGCTGCTGGATCAGAACCGCGTGATCCGGCCGCACCCGGCCTTCCGGCTGATGGCGACGGCCAACACGGTCGGGCTCGGCGACACGACTGGCCTCTACCACGGCACCCAGCAGATCAACCAGGGCCAGCTCGACCGCTGGAACCTGGTGGCCACGCTCAACTACCTGCCGCGCGAGGACGAAGAGGAGATCGTGCTTTCGAAGGTGCCGGATTATGACGACGAAAGCGGCCGCAAGACGATCAGCGCGATGGTCTCGGTCGCCGACATGACAAGGGCCGGCTTCATGAACGGCGATATCTCCACCGTGATGTCGCCCCGGACCGTCATCACCTGGGCCGAGAACAGCCGGTTGTTCGACGACATCGCGACCGCCTTCCGGATGACCTTCCTCAACAAATGCGACGAGCTGGAGCGGCCGGCCGTCGCCGAGTACTACCAGCGCTGCATGGGTGAAGACCTGCCCGAAGCCGCGGCCGGGTTGGCGCGCGGCTAACGGTCCGGCGGTCCGCTCGGTGAGTTCGACACCGGCCGATTCCCCGATCGAGGCGTTCCGCCGCGTCACCGGCGCGGCGATGCGCGCGATCGCCCGGCGCGACGACGTGACGGTCAATTTCGGCGCCGAGCCGCGCCTGATCGAGAACCAGGCGCGGCTGCCGGTGCCGTCGCGCGATCTGCCCGACAACGAGGTTTCCGAACTCCGCGGCGAAGCCGATGCGATGGCGCTCAAGCTGCGCCATCACGACACCGACCTCCATGCCCGCCGCGCGCCGGCCGGCGAGACCGCGCGGGCAGTGTTCGAATCTCTCGAACAGGTCCGGGTCGAGACCATCGGCGCCCGGCGCATGGCCGGCGTCGCGGCCAATCTCGAATCCGCCCTCGCCGCGCGCTGCCAGGCGCGGGGCTACGCCCGGATCAGCGATGTCGAGGACGCGCCCATCGCCGAGGCCGTCGGAATGCTGGCGCGGGAGAAATGGTCGGGCAAGCCGCTGCCCGAGGCGGCGCGGCCGCTGACCGATCTTTGGCGCGAGGAGATCGGCGACAAGATCGACGCCGACCTCGCGGCGCTGGAGGCCGCCATCGGCGACCAGGAAATTTTCGCGCGGACGGCAAACAAGCTGCTCTACGACCTCGATCTGCTGGATGAGGAGCCGGGCGAGGGCGACAGCGAAACGGCCGACCAGAGCGAGGACAGCGAGGAGTCCGACTCGGAGGACGAAGACGCCGAGGCGGCCGAGATGGACGGCGCCGCAGCCGAGATGGAGGGTTCGCCGTCCTCCGAGATGGAAGACGGCGAGGGCGAGGACTCCGAGGATTCGATGGCCGAACAGGCCCAGGAAGAAATGATGCCCGGGACCGGCGACGAGGAAGGCGAACGCGCGCAACGCCGCCGCGGCGACGGCTTCCTTCCCGGCGAGTCGCGCCAACCTGCCTACCGGCCCTATACCCTCGATTTCGACGAGGTGATCGACGCCCAGGACCTTTGCGACGCCGACGAGCTCGCCCGGCTGCGGCAGCATCTCGACCAACAGCTCGCCCATCTTCAGGGGGTGATCGCCCGCCTCGCCAACCGGTTGCAGCGGCGCCTCCTCGCCCAGCAATCCCGGTCCTGGGAATTCGATCTCGAGGAGGGGCTGCTCGACGCCGGCAGGCTTTCCCGCGTGGTGGTCAACCCGATGCACCCGCTGAGCTACAAGATGGAGAAGCAGACGGAGTTCCGCGACACCGCCGTCTCGCTCCTGATCGACAATTCGGGGTCGATGCGCGGCCGGCCCATCACGGTCGCGGCGATGAGCGCCGACATCCTCGCGCGCACGCTCGAACGCTGCGGCGTGAAGGTCGAAATCCTCGGCTTCACCACCCGCGCCTGGAAGGGCGGTCAGGCGCGCGAGAGGTGGCTATCCGACGGCAAGACACCCAACCCCGGCCGGCTGAACGACCTCCGCCACATCGTCTACAAGGACGCGGACGCGCCCTGGCGCCGGGCCCGCAAGTCGCTCGGGCTGATGCTGCGCGAAGGGTTGCTGAAGGAAAACATCGACGGCGAGGCGCTGATCTGGGCGCATCAGCGGCTCATCGTCCGGCCGGAGCAGCGGCGCATCCTGATGGTCATTTCGGACGGCGCGCCGGTCGACGACTCGACGCTCTCGGTCAACCCGGGCAACTATCTGGAGCGCCATCTCCGCGACGTCATCGGCTGGATCGAGGGACATTCGCCGGTCGAGCTGACGGCGATCGGAATCGGCCACGACGTGACCCGCTACTACAACCGCGCGGTGACGATCATGGATGCCGAGCAGCTCGGCGGCACGATGATGGGCCGTTTGACGGAGCTCTTCGACGACGATGTCGTTGGGCCGCGCGGCGGTCGCGCCGCCGTCGGCGGGCGTCTGATCGCCTGACCGTTCGCGGCGCTCAGCCCGCGGCCGCGGCGTTCACCTTCCTGATCTGGCGCTTGATGCGGACCGCTTCCTGGGTGAGCTTCCCATTCGAGGTGCCGAGCAAATACGCGTCCAGCCCGCCATTGTGTTCGATCGAGCGGATCGTCCGCGCGGTCAGCCGCAGCTTGACCGTCCTGCCGAGCGCATCCGACAACAGCGACGTCTGCTGCAGGTTGGGCAGGAACCGCCGCCTGTTCTTGTTGTTCGCGTGGCTGACATTGTTTCCTGTCAGCACACCCTGACCTGTCACGCTGCAACGCCGGGCCATCGTCCGCACTCCGTTCGGATGAGGCCGGATTTGTAATCGTCCCCACGCGCTCCCGTCAAGCCGTCCGTTCGCGAAGCGCAAGCGCGAGCGCCAGGACGGCCGCCGCCAGCATCGCCGCAGAGCCGAGCAGGAACGGGTCATGCCCGAATCCTGCGAAGATCGAACCGCTGAGCGCCGGCCCGAGGATCCGGCCGCCCAGTCATGCCCGAATCCTGCCGAACCGCTGAGCGCCGGCCCCGAGGAGCGCGCCGCGTTCGTGCGCCCGAATCCTGCGCGCGCTGCGAGATCAGGCCGCCGGAGGACTGCGAAATACCGAGGAGCGCGCCGCGTTCGTGCGGCTGCGCGCGCTGCGAGATCAGCGAGGACAGGGAGGGGCCGCAGACCGAAACCCCGGCGACGATCAGGCCGAGCCCCAGCATCACCCCGGCCGTTCCCCCCGCCGCCGGCATGATCAGGCAACCCGCCATCGTCGCGCCCATGCCCGCCGCAACCGTATAGCGTTCGCCGGCGCGCCGTGCGATCGGGCCGATCGCCACACCCTGGATCAGGACGGCGACCCCGCCCATGTAGGCGTACATATAGCCGTTCCGCGTCGGCCCCCAGCCGAACCGCGCCTCCGACCACAGCGCGAAAACGGTCTCGATCCCGGCGAATACGAAGGGGGTCGAAAAGACCAGCAGGAGAAGCGGTACGATTTCCGCCTCGCGGACCCTGCGCCAGACCCGCCCGCCGGTGCTCGCCCGGGCGCGGGCGCGCTGGTCTCCGCCCGCGCTCTCGCGCAACAGGATCGCGGTGAGCACGAAGGCGAGGGCGGCGATGGCGGCGGCGAACAGGAAGGGGGACGCGAAATCCGCCTGCAATGGATCCGGCCCGGCAAGCAGGCCGCCGATAGCCGGCCCCACCACGAACCCGAGACCGGCGGCCGCGCCGACGCGGCCCATCGCGCCCGCGCGGCGGTCGGGCGGCACGAGATCCGCGACATAGGCGTGCGCGACCCCGATATTGCCGGCCATGATGCCGCCGAAGG
Organism: Alphaproteobacteria bacterium; assembly: GCA_965205995.1. Taxonomy (GTDB): domain Bacteria; phylum Pseudomonadota; class Alphaproteobacteria; order MPNO01; family MPNO01; genus MPNO01. The sequence goes on from OZ242200.1 coordinate 4,422,516, forward strand.
CGCGGGCGAGAAACAGCCCTTCCAGCGTATCGGTGTGGGCGAGCCAGATATAGGCAAGGCAGGAGCCGAGCGAGGTCGCGAGCAACACCGGCTTGCGGCCGATGCGGTCGCTGACCCTGCCCCAGACCGGCGCGAAGACAAACTGGGCCGCGGTGTAGCTCGCCGCGACCAGCGTCACGGTTCCCGGGCTGGCGCCGAAGGCCTGGGCATAGAAGGGCTGAAGAGGAAGGACGATCCCGAAGCCGATCAGGTCGACGAATACGGTGAGAAGCAGTGCTGGCACGGGATCCCCGCAGGAGCCGGTAAACGGTTCGGTGCGCCGTCAGTCGATCCGCACGGCCGGACTACCAGGCAAGGCCCGGCACGGTGTAGGTCGGCATCGCCCGGTGCTCCTCGTAGAGGTCTTCAAGGGCCCGGCCGCCGCATTCGATCTCGCCCGCGTGCAGCCCGGTGAGGACCAGGGCCGACGCCAGCCCCGCCGCATCCGCTCCCACTATGTCGGTCCCGAGCGAATCGCCGATCGCCACTATGCGGTCTCGCGGCATGCCTCCGAGCCGGGCGAGGCATGTGTCGTAGATCGCCGGGTGCGGTTTGCCGTGATAGGCAACGCTGCCGCCGAGTTCCTCGTAGCGCGCGGCCAGCGCGCCGGCGCAAAGCATCTCCGCGCCGCCCTGCATGACACTGAGATCGGGGTTGGCGCAGATCATGGGAAGGCCCAGCCCGGCTGCGTGCGCAAGGTCGTCCTCGTAATCGGCCATCGCGGCGCCGCTGCGCCACGGACCGATATTGACGATGAACTCCGCTTCCTCGAACCTCTGGACCGGCTCAAGGTCGAGCCCCGCCAGGATGTCGTTGCCGAACCTCTCTCCGAGGACGATACAGCGTCTTCCGAGCGCGGCGTGAAAGGGATCCGCGCGCCCGGCGAGCGCCGCATGGACCGACTCGCCCGAGGCGAGGACGTTGCGCCGGTGCCGTTCGGGCAGTTCGAGCCGCGCGAGCATGCGCGCCACGTCCCGCGACCGCCTCGGCGCGTTGGTCAGAAACACCACGCCCTTGCCGCGTTCCGCCAGCCGGTCCAGCGTCGCGCACGCGCCGGGGTACAGCCGCAGACCGTCATGGATGACTCCCCACACGTCGACGATGAAACCGTCGAAGAGGTCCGCCAAAGGCGCGACGCCGGTCAGCGCAACGGGTTCTCGGGTCATTTCCTCTGGATGCCATGCCGGTCGGCAAAAGGAAAGCGCCGCCGGATCCCTCCGCCACATCCATTGCCGGACCCCGGAGCGTGCTCTATATCGGATGCCACGCGAGCGGGAGCGGAGCGGAGTGCCTGGCGCTATCGAACAGATCGAGAGTGTCGACGAAGCCAAGCGCAACATCGTCGAGGATTTCGCCTTTCTCGGCGACTGGGTGCAGCGTTACGAATACATCGTCGACCTCGGCAAGGGCCTCGACGGGCTCGACGAGGCCGAGAAGGTCGACGACCGGCTGGTGCCGGGCTGCCAGTCACGGGTCTGGTTCTACGCCGACCGGGACGGGACGAGGCTCCGCTTCCGGGCCGACAGCGACGCAATCATCGTGCGCGGGCTGATCGCCATCCTGCTCCGGATCTATTCCAATCGCACCCCGGAGGAGATTCTGGCGACCCCGCCTTCGTTCTTCGAGGCGCTGGAGCTCGGATCGCATCTGAGCGGCAGCCGCGCCAACGGTCTGCACGCCATGGTCCTGCGTATCCACCAGTTCGCCTCGACCGGGGGAGGCGCTTAGGAGGGGCATGGCCGGGAAATCTCTCACCTATTGCGACGGCGTCTGGCACGAGGGCAACCCGCCGCTGCTCGGACCGATGGACCATGGCTGGTGGATGGCCTCCACCGTGTTCGACGGCGCGCGGGCGTTCGGCGGGCTTGCGCCCGATCTCGACCTCCATTGCGCGCGCGTGGTCCGCTCGGCCGGGTCGGTGGGGATCGAGCCCGGGATCGACGCGCCGGCGATCGAAGCCCTGTGCTGGGAAGGGATCGACCGCTTCGCCCCCGACGCCGAACTCTATATCCGCCCGATGTTCTATTTAACCGACGGGTTCGTGCTGCCCGATTACGGCGCGGCACGGTTCCTGGTGACCCTCTTCGAATCTCCGCTGCCCGAATGGCGTGGGCTCACCGCCTGCCTGGTGCCGTTCCGGCGCCCCGCGCCGGACATGGCGCCGACCGACGCGAAAGCCTCCTGTCTCTATCCCAATGTGATCCGCTGCATGAGAGCCGCGCGGGAGAAGGGCTTCGACACCGCGATGGTGCTCGACCCGGCGGGCAATGTGGCCGAGTTCGCGACCAACAACCTCTTCATGGCCAAGGACGGGGTGGTGAAGACGCCGGCCGCGAATGGCAGCTTCCTCGCCGGCATCACGCGATCGCGGGTGATCGCCCTCCTGCGCGGCGCCGGCGTCAGCGTCGAGGAGGCGGCGCTTTCGGTCGACGACGTGCTGGCCGCCGACGAGGTGTTTCTCACCGGAAACTACTCGAAGATCCTGCCGATCTCCCGGGTCGAGGAGCGCAGCTATCCCGAAGGGCCGATGGCCCGGCTTGCCCGTGAGCTCTATTTCGAATTCGCCGAACGCGAGGGCCGCCGCCGCGCCGCCTGACGTCTATTCCGCCGCTATGGTCTCGCCCGCCAGCACGCGGCGTATCAGGGCGACCGTCTCGGCAATCCCGTAAAGGGCGACGAACGAGCCGAAGCGCGGCCCCTGGCTCTGGCCCAGCAGCACCTCGTAAAGCGCGCGGAACCAGTCGCGCAGGCTGGCGAAGGCGTGGCGCTTGCCGATTTCGTAGACCCGGTTCTGGATGGTTTCGGCATCCGCCCCCGGCGGCAGCGATTCGAGCGCATCGGCGAGATCGGCGATCGCGGCGCGCTCCAACGCTCCCGGCGCGCGGTATGTCTTGGCCGGCTTGACGAAGTCCCGGTAGTAGGCGATCGCATGGCGCACCAGCCGGTCGAGGATCGGCGCGCTCGCCGGCGTCGCGGTGGGCGCATAGCGGGTGATGAAGCCCCACAGCATGGCCTCGTCCTCGGCGTTGCAGACCGAGGCGAGGTTGAGCAGGAGCCCGAACCCGACATGGCCTTCCGCGGCCGGCGGGTCGCCGGCGTGGATGTGCCAGGCCGGGTTGTCCCGCGGCTCGGTCTCGTTCTCGCCGGCGAATTTCTCCAGCCAGCCCAGATAGTCGTCGACCTGTCGCGGGATGACGTCGAAATGGAGCCGCTTCGCCTTGCGTGGCGAGCCGTACATGAACAGCGCCAGACTCTCCGTCGGGGCGTAGGTCAGCCATTCCTCGACCGACAGGCCGTTGCCGCGCGACTTGGAAATCTTCTCCCCGGCTTCGTCGAGAAAGAGCTCGTAGGTGAAGCCTTCGGGAGGGCGGGCCCCGAGCAGCCGGCAAATCCGGCCCGACAGCCTGACCGAATCGATCAAATCCTTGCCCGACATCTCGTAGTCGACGTCGAGCGCGACCCAGCGCATCGCCCAATCCGCCTTCCATTGCAGCTTGCAGTGGCCGCCGGTCACCGGGACTTCGATCCCGCCTCCGTCCCCGGCGTCGTAGGTGATGGTCCCGGCATCGACGTCGTGGGCGATCACCGGCGCCTGCAGCACCCGTCCGGTATCCGGGCAGATCGGCAGGAACGGGCTGTAGGTCGCCCGCCGTTCAGGCCCCAGCGTCGGCAGGATCACATTGGTGATCCGCTCGTAATCGGAAAGCACGGTCAACAGCGCCGAATCGAACGCGCCGGACTTGTAGCATTCGGTCGCGCTCATGAACGCGTAGTCGAAGCCGAAGCGGTCGAGGAAACCCCGAAGCCGGGCGTTGTTGTGATGGCCAAAGCTCTCATGGGTGCCGAAGGGATCGGGGATCGCGGTGAGCGGCTTGCCCAGATGCCGGCTCACCATGTCGGCATTGGGGATGTTGTCCGGGACCTTGCGAAGCCCGTCCATGTCGTCGGAAAAGGCGAAGAGGCGGCTCGGCATGTCCGACAATTCGGCCAGGGCCCGGCGCACCATCTGGGTGCGGACCACCTCTCCGAAAGTCCCGATATGGGGCAGCCCCGACGGGCCGTAGCCCGTTTGGAACAGGACATATCCCTTGTCCGGGATCGCGCCGCCGGTCCGCTTCAAGACCTTGCGCGCCTCCTCGAACGGCCAGGATCGGGGTTCTTCGGCTGGCGTCTGCCTGCTCATCGCGCGCACTGCCTATGGATCGGGTCGTCCGGCGTCAATCGCCGACCGTGTAGTATAGTCCGGATATGGCATCGGCCGATCTCTTTGGCGATTCCGCCGGACATCCGGTGCTGGTCGCCAATATCCGCGAATCCCTGATTCTCGACGCCGCGGGCGAGGCGCGCACGCTCGCGCATCGCGACGCGGTCGCCGCTCTCGGCGGCGGAATGGTCCCGATCCTGTGCCACCGGAAGGCGGTGGCGCAGCGGCTCGGTGCCGGGCCCTTCAGGGCCTGCGACCTGCTTGAGTTGTTCGCCTTCGTCCGCCCGGCGGTCCGCTGCCTGCCGACACCGGGCGGACTCGCCGACGCGCTCGACCTGCCGCGCCCACAGGGCCTTGCGGCCGAGGCGGCGACGCTTGCCCGCGCGGGCGAAATTCTGCTCGACGAGCTCGACGCCGACCGCGACCCCGATGCGGCGGCCATCGCGTCATTCATGGCGGCGGCTGGCTGGCCCTGGGGGCGAGCGGTCCTCGACCGGCTCGGCGGCGCCGATACGGTCGGCGCCGCCGCCGGCCTCCGGGTCTGGAACCGCTTGCCGGAGATCGCCGAGCGCGCGCCCCCGCCGCCGCCCGGCAGCGCCGCCGTCGAACCGGCGGATGCCAGGCGCCGGCTCGCCGGTCTGCTGGGACCCGAGGCGGAAGACCGGCCGGGGCAGGCCGACTACACCTCCGCGCTCGCCCCGGCCTTCGCGCCGCGCGATCGCGAGGACGGCCCCAACGCGGTAATCGCCGAGGCCGGCACGGGCGTCGGCAAGACGCTCGGCTACATCGCGCCGGCGAGCCTGTGGGCGGAAAAAAACGGCGGGCCGATATGGATCAGCACCTTCACCCGCAATTTGCAGCGCCAGATCGACAGCGAACTCGACCGCCTCCATCCCGACCCGGATATCAAGCACCGCCGGGTCGTCATCCGCAAAGGCCGCGACAACTATCTGTGCCTGCTGAATCTGGAGGAAGCGCTGGGGCGCGGGGGCGCTGCCGGTTCCGGGAGCGACATCGCCCTCGGCCTCGTCGCGCGCTGGACCGCTGCGACCCGGGACGGCGACATGGTGGGCGGAGACTTCCCCGCCTGGCTCGCCGATCTCTTGGGAAGGCGGACCACGCTCAGTCTCGCGCATCGGCGCGGCGAGTGCATCTATTCCGCCTGCGCGCATTACCACAAATGCTTCATCGAGCGGACCGTGCGCCGAGCCCGGCGGGCCGAGATCGTGGTGGCCAACCATGCGCTGGTGATGACGCTGGCGGCCGCCGGCGGGACCGACGACCGCCTTGCGCCGAGCCGCGTGATCTTCGACGAGGGCCATCATGTGTTCGATGCCGCCGACGGCGCCTTCGCCGCCCGGCTGAGCGGGCAGGAGGGGGCCGATCTCAGGCGCTGGCTGCGCGGCGCCGAGGACAGGCGCGGCGGGCGGGCGCGCGGTCTCGCCCGGCGTATCGAGGATGCGGCCATGCTCGACGACGCGCTTGGCGAAGCGCTCGCAGAGACCCTCGAAGCGGCGCGATTTCTGCCCGCGACCGGGTGGAACGCGAGGTTGACGGCTGATGCGCCGCGCGGTCCCGCCGAGGCTTTCCTCGCCGCGGTTCGCCGGCAGGTTTACGCCCGCGCCAGGGATACGAGGATTCCCTACGATCTCGAGGCCGAGACCCGGCCGCCGGTACCCGGGCTGGTCGAAGCGGCGGACAGGCTGGAACACGCGCTCGGCACGCTGATCGCGCCGGCGCGCAAGCTGTCGCAGCGGCTCGAGGCCCTGTTGGACGAGCAGGCCGACGAGCTCGACACGCCGACCCGCAACCGGTTCGACGCCACCGCGCGCGGTCTCGGAATCCGGGTCGAGGGCCAGCTCGAGACCTGGCGCGCAATGCTCCGGGCATTCCACGACACCACGCCCGAGACCTTCGTCGACTGGTTCTCGGTGAGCCGCCAGGACGGGCGCGATATCGACGTCGCGATGCACCGCCACTGGCTCGATCCGCTGATGCCTTTCGCCGAGCTGGTCGCGGCCCCGAGCCATGGCGTCGTCGTCACCTCGGCCACGCTGCGCGACGCGACCGGAGACGTCGAGGCGGACTGGCAGGCCGCCGAAATGCGAACCGGGACCCGCCATCTGGCATCCCCCGCGATCCGCGTCGAGGTGCCGTCCCCGTTCGACTACGCCCGGCTCGCGCGGGTGTTCGTCGTCACCGATGTCCGCAAGAACGATGTCGACCGGATCGCCGCCGCCTACCGCGCGTTGATGATGGCCTCGGCCGGCGGCGCGCTCGGCCTGTTTACCGCCATCTCCCGCCTGCGCGGGGTCTACCAGCGCATCGCCGCCGATATGGAGACCGCGGGGCTCGCCTTGTTCGCCCAGCATGTCGACAATCTCGACACCACCAGCCTGGTCGACATTTTCCGGGCCGAGACCGATTCCTGCATGCTCGGCACCGACGCGATGCGGGACGGCGTCGACGTGCCGGGGCGATCGCTGCGGCTGATCGTGTTCGACCGCCTGCCCTGGCCGCGACCCACCATCCTTCATCGCGAGCGCCGCAAGGCGTTTCCCGATATCCGCTATGACGACATGCTGGCGCGGCTGCGCCTCAAGCAGGCCTTCGGCCGTCTGGTCCGCAAGGCCGATGACCGCGGCGTGTTCGTGCTGCTCGATCCGATGATGCCGTCGCGGCTGCTCGGCGCCTTTCCGCCCGACGTCCCGGTCGAGCGTGTCGGGCTGGCCGCTGCCGTCGAAGCCACACGATCCTTCCTGGCGCCTGCCGCCGGTTGACCTGAGACGGGGGCCGGAAGAGAGTGCGGCGCAATCGTCCGACGCCCACGCGTTTCAACCGACATCGAATGCGATGACCGAAGGACCGCTCGCGGTCTACCGCGCCCGAATCCGCTCGGGCGCGCTGAAGCCGGACCCGGATCAGGCGCTTGCCGCGGAGAAGCTCCAGAGCCTGCACAACGCGCTCGCCGGCTACCGGCCGAGCACCGGCGAAAGCGGCTGGCGGGCGCGGCTCGGCCTCGCCCGCCGCCGGGGCGATGCGCCGCAGGGCCTCTACATGTTCGGCGGCGTCGGGCGCGGCAAGACGATGCTGATGGACATCTTCTTCGACGGCGCGCCGGTGGCGCTCAAACGGCGCGTCCATTTCCACGCCTTCATGCTCGAAGTCCAGGATCGCCTCCACGCGCTGCGCAAGGATCGCCGCGCCGACCCGCTCTCCGGCCTCGCGGGAGCAATCGCCGACGAGGCGTGGCTGCTCTGCTTCGACGAGTTCCAGGTCGAGAACATCGCCGATGCCATGATCCTCGGCCGCCTGTTCGAGGCGATGCTGGCGCAGGGCGTCGTGGTGGTTGCGACCAGCAACGTGGCGCCCGTCGATCTCTACAAGGACGGGCTGCAGCGCGACCGTTTCGAGCCCTTCATAGAGCTGATCGGGGAACGGCTCGACCTCCTGGCCCTCGAAGGCGGCGTCGACTACCGGCGCCTGAGAATCCGCGACCTCGCCGTCTATCACACCCCGCTGGGTCCGGCCGCCGACGCGGCGCTCGAAAACTCGTTTCGGGCGCTGACGGAGGGGGCGGAGCCATGCCCGGCGGAGCTCATCGTTCTGGGTCGGAAACTGCATGTGCCGCGGGCGGCGCGCGGGGTCGCCGCCTTCGGCTTCGAGGCGCTGTGCGGCCGCCCGCTGGGGACCGCCGACTACCTGGCGATCGCGCGGTGCTTCCACACGCTGGTGCTCGACGGGGTGCCGAGGCTCGATGCGGTCCGCGCGGACGAGGCCAAGCGGTTCGTCAACCTGATCGATGCGCTCTACGAGAACAAGGCGAAGCTGGTGATGTCGGCGGCGGCGCCGCCGGACGAGCTCTACCCCCGGAGCGACGCCGCCTTCGCCTTCAAGCGCGCGGTCTCGCGGCTCCACGAAATGCAGTCCGCCGCCTATCTCGCGGCCGAGCATCGCGGCTGAGCCGGGTCTCGGCGCGGCCCTTGTGCCGCCTTTCGAATCGGGGTAAGCACCGGCGATCGTGGATCCGCCGGCCGGGCGTCGCGGCTGCACAGAAACGGGGCTTCGCCAATGGCGAGAAACAAGATCGCGCTCGTCGGCGCGGGCAATATCGGCGGCACGCTCGCCCATCTCGCCGGGCTCAAGGAGCTCGGCGACATCGTCCTGTTCGATATCGTCGACGGGGTGCCGCAGGGCAAGGCGCTCGACCTCGTCGAATCTTCTCCCGTCGAGGGTTTCGACGCCAGGATGCTGGGGGCGTCGCGCTACAGCGCGATCAAGGGCGCCGATATCGTCATCGTCACCGCCGGGGTGCCGCGCAAGCCCGGCATGAGCCGCGACGACCTGATCGAGATCAACACCAAGGTGATGAACCAGGTCGGCGAGGGCATCAGGAAGAACGCCCCCGACGCCTTCGTGATCTGCATCACCAACCCCCTCGACGCGATGGTCTGGGTGCTGCGCGAGGCGACCGGCTTTCCGTCCAGGCGCGTCGTCGGCATGGCCGGCATCCTCGATTCCGCGCGTTTCCGTTATTTTCTGGCCGAGGAGTTCGACGTCTCGGTCGAGGACGTGACGGCCTTCGTTCTCGGCGGGCATGGCGACACCATGGTGCCGCTCGCGCGCTATTCGACGGTCGCCGGCATCCCCCTGCCCGACCTGATCAAGATGGGCTGGACCACCCGGCAGCGGCTCAATGAGATCGTCCAGCGGACCCGCGACGGCGGCGGCGAGATCGTCGCCCTGCTCAAGACCGGGTCGGCGTTCTACGCCCCCGCTTCGGCTGCGATCCAGATGGCCGATTCCTATCTCAAGGACAAGAAGCGGGTGCTCCCCTGCTGCGCCATGCTGAGCGGCCAGTACGGCGTGCGCGGGCTCTATATCGGCGTTCCGGTGGTGATCGGCGCCGGCGGGGTCGAGCGCATCGTCGAGATCACCCTGAACGCGTCCGAGAAGAAAGCCTTCGACGCCTCGGTGGCTGCGGTCCGGGGCCTTGTCGACGTGGTCAAGCGCATGAACAAGGCCGCCAGGAAATAATCCGCCGCGCGGGGTCGCAATGAATATCCACGAGTACCAGGCGAAGCAGCTGCTGGCCCGTTACGGCGTTGCCGTGCCGCGCGGCAAGGTCGCCTACACCGCCGCCGAAGCGGTCGACGCGGCGAACGATCTCGGCGGGCCGGTCTGGGTGGTCAAAGCGCAGATCCACGCCGGCGGGCGCGGCAAGGGCGGCGGGGTCAGGGTGGTCAAGTCGATCGACGATGTGCGCGACGCGGCCCAGGCGATGATCGGCATGAACCTGGTCACCCACCAGACCGGGCCGGAAGGCCGCCGGGTCAAGCGGGTCTATGTCGAGGAGGGCTGCGACATCGCCCGCGAGCTCTATCTCGGCATGCTTGTCGACCGCGCGACCAGCCGCCTGACCGTCATGGCCTCAACCGAGGGCGGCGTGGAAATCGAGCAGGTCGCCGCCGAAACGCCCGACAGGATCATCACCGTCGACATCGATCCCGCGACCGGCATCCGGCCCCACCATGCGCGCCGGATCGCCTTCGGCCTGGCGCTCCAGGACAGGCAGGTCGGCGCCGCGGTCAAGTTCATCATGGGCATTTACGAGGCTTTCGTCGGGCTCGACGCGTCGATCGTCGAAATCAACCCGCTGGTGGTGACGGGCGCCGGCGAGGTGATCGCGCTCGACGCCAAGATGGCGTTCGACGACAACGCGCTGTTCCGCCACACCGACGTGATCGAATTGCGCGACGAGGACGAAGAGGACGCGATGGAGCGCGAGGCGCTCAAGCACGACCTCAACTATATCAAGCTCGACGGCAATATCGGCTGCATGGTCAACGGCGCCGGGCTCGCCATGGCGACGATGGACATCATCAAGCTGCACGGGGGCGCGCCCGCGAACTTTCTCGATGTCGGCGGCGGCGCCTCGCGCGAGCGGGTGACCGCCGCGTTCAAGCTGATTCTGTCCGACCCCCATGTCGAGGGGATCCTGGTCAATATCTTCGGCGGCATCATGCGCTGCGACGTGATCGCCGAAGGCGTGGTTGCCGCCGCGCGCGAAATCAATCTCAACGTGCCCCTTGTGGTTCGCCTCGCCGGTACCAATGTGGAGCTGGGCAAGAAGCTGCTGGCGGAATCGGGGCTGTTGATCATATCGGCGGATACTCTCGCGGAAGCGGCCGAGCGCGTGGTCCGCGCGGTGCAGGAGGCGGCCTGATGGCTGTCCTGGTCAACGCCGAGACCAGGGTCATCTGCCAGGGCTTCACCGGCGCGCAGGGGACGTTTCACTCCGAACAGGCGATCGCCTACGGAACCCGGATGGTGGGCGGGGTGACGCCGGGAAAGGGCGGCTCCAGGCATCTCGACCTCGACGTGTTCGATACCGTCGCCGAGGCCGTCGAGAAGACCGGCGCCGATGCCTCGGTCATCTACGTGCCGCCGCCCTTCGCGGCCGATGCGATCCTCGAAGCGATCGAGGCCGAGCTGGCGTTGATCGTCTGCATCACCGAGGGCATCCCGGTCGTCGACATGGTACGGGTCAAGCGGGTGCTGACCAGCTCCAGGTCCCGGCTGATCGGGCCCAACTGCCCCGGCGTGATCACGCCCGACGAGTGCAAGATCGGAATCATGCCGGGCCACATCCACCTGCGCGGCAGGGTCGGCATCGTCTCGCGCTCGGGCACTCTCACCTACGAGGCGGTGGCGCAGACCACGGCGGCGGGGCTGGGCCAGACGACCTGTGTCGGAATCGGCGGCGATCCGGTGAACGGCACCAACTTCGTCGATTGCCTCGAAGCCTTTCTCGCGGACCAGGAAACCGAAGGCATCATCGTGATCGGCGAGATCGGCGGCGGGGCCGAGGAAGACGCCGCATCCTTCATCAAGCAGTCGAAGACGAAGAAGCCGGTTGTCGGGTTCATCGCGGGGGTAACGGCCCCGCCCGGCCGCCGGATGGGACATGCCGGCGCCATAATTTCCGGCGGCAAGGGGGCGGCGGGCGACAAGATCGAAGCGTTCAAGGAGGCGGGCATCAGGGTTGCCGCCTCTCCCGCCGCCATCGGCGAGACGATGGCCGAGGCGATGCGGGGCTGAGTTTCGCATCCCGGCCGAAATCCCCGACCCGGCGATCTCCCGGTGTAATGCACGCGGACCAATGAGCTGAGCCGAAGCCGATGACCAAACCCGCCGATACCAGTTTCCTCGCAAGCGCGAACGCACCCTTCATCGAGGAGCTTTACGCCAGATTTGCCGCCGATCCTGCCTCGGTCGACGCCGACTGGGCCGCATTCTTCGCCGATCTGCGCGACGAACCGGGCGATGGAGGGCGACATGCGGCCCCGCGCGCCCTGCCGGACGGCGATGGCCTCGATCTGCGCCAGGCGACACGGGATTCGATCCAGGCGCTGACGCTGATCCGGTCGCACCGCGTCCGCGGCCATCTCTATTGCGACCTCGACCCGCTCAAGCTCGAGAAACCGGCGCCGCACAGCGAACTCGACCCCGAGAGCTACGGCTTCGCCGAGGCGGATTACGACCGGCCGATCTACGTCAACACGCTCGGTTTCGAACGCGCCACCCTGCGCCAGATCGTCGATGCGCTGCGCAAGACCTATTGCGGCACCGTCGGCGTGGAGTACATGCACATCACCTCGGCCGAGGAGAAGATCTGGATCCAGGACCGCATCGAGGCGATCCACAACCAGACCGACTTCACCGAGCGCGGCAAGGAGACCATCCACGAACGCCTGGTGGAGGCCGAATCCTTCGAGCGATTCCTCCATGTCCGCTATCCCGGGACCAAGCGGTTCGGGCTCGATGGCAGCGAGTCCCTGATCCCGGCGCTGGAACAGATCCTCAAACGGGGCTCCCAGCTCGGTGTCGATGAGGTGGTGCTCGGCATGCCCCATCGCGGGCGGCTCAACGTGCTCGCCCATGTCATGCTCAAGCCCTATGCGGCGATATTCGCCGAATTCCGGGGCATGTCGTACCAGCCCGAGGAGGTCGGCGGCTCGGGCGACGTCAAGTATCATCTCGGGGCTTCCGCCGACCGCGAGTTCGACGGCGTCGGGGTCCATCTCTCCCTCGCCGCCAACCCGTCCCATCTCGAGGCCGTCGATCCGGTGGTCGTCGGCAAGGTCCGCGCCAAGCAGCGCCAGCGAGGCGACCGCGAGCGCCGCCGGGTGCTCGGCATCCTGATGCATGGCGACGCGGCATTCGCCGGCCAGGGAATCGTCGCCGAGACCTTCGGGCTTTCCGACATCGCGGGTTACCGGACCGGCGGAACCATCCATCTCATCGTCAACAACCAGATCGGCTTCACCACCAGCCCGGCGGCCACGCGCGCGTCGCGCTATCCGACCGAGATCGCCAAATCGGTGCAGGCGCCGATTTTCCACGTCAACGGCGACGACGTCGAAGCGGTGATCCATGTCGCGCGCATAGCGACCGAGTTCCGCGACACTTTTCGCAAGGACGTGGTGCTCGACATCTGGTCCTATCGCCGCTTCGGCCACAACGAATCCGATGAGCCCGCATTCACCCAGCCGGTGATGTACCGGGCGATCGCCGATCGGCCGACCGTCGCCTCGATCTACGGCGAGCGGCTTGTCGAGGAAGGCGTGCTGACCCGCGAAGATTTCGAGCGCGTCAGCCGGGACTGCCGGCAGCGGCTGGAAGACGCCTTCGAGGCGGCCAAGAGCTACAAGCCCAACAAGGCGGATTGGCTGGAGGGCGATTGGGCGGAGATCACCACCGCCCCGTCGCTCGAGGAACGGCGCGGCAAGACCGCCGTCACCCGCAAAGCGCTCGACGCGGTGGGCCGCGCGCTGACCGCGGTTCCGGGCGGGTTCAATCTGAACCCGAAGCTCAATCGCTTCATCGACGCGCGCAAGGCGATGTTCGAGACCGGCGAAGGCGTCGATTGGTCGACCGCCGAGGCGCTTGCCTTCGGCACGGTCCTGGCGGAGGGCCACATGGTGCGGCTCAGCGGCCAGGATTGCCGCCGCGGGACGTTCTCCCAGCGCCACGCGGTGCTGATCGACCAGGAGACCCAGGAAGCCTTTACGCCGCTGGCCCATGTTTGCGATGGACAGGACAGGCTCGCGGTGCGCGACAGCCCGCTGGCCGAGGCCTCGGTGCTCGGTTTCGAATACGGCATGTCGCTCGCCGATCCGAATATGCTGGTGCTGTGGGAGGCCCAGTTCGGCGATTTCGCCAACGGCGCGCAGTTCATCATCGACCAGTTCATCTCATCCGGCGAGACCAAATGGCTGCGCATGTCGGGGCTGGTGATGTTGTTGCCGCATGGCTATGAGGGCCAGGGGCCGGAGCATTCCTCGGCCCGGATGGAACGCTATCTTCAGCTTTGCGGCGACGACAATATGCAGGTCTGCAATATCTCCACGCCGGCCAACTACTTCCACGCGCTGAGGCGGCAGATCCATCGCAGTTTCCGCAAGCCCCTGATCGTCATGACGCCCAAATCGCTGCTGAGGCACAAGCTCTGCGTCTCGCGGCTCGACGACATGTGCGCCGGGACCTCGTTCCGCCGGGTCCTTCCCGATCCCGGCCCGACGGTGCCGGATGCGGATATCCGCCGCGTGGTCCTGTGCAGCGGCAAGGTGTTCTACGACCTCCTGGCCGCCCGCGCGGAGCGGGATATCGACGACATCGCCCTGGTCAGGGTCGAGCAGCTCTACCCCTTCCCCAATGTCTCGCTCGGAGCGGAACTCGCACGATATCCCGCCGCCGACATCGTCTGGTGCCAGGAGGAGCCGCGCAACATGGGCGCCTGGACCTATATGGACCGGCGCATCGAGGAGCTCCTTGCCACGCTCGACGTCCAGGCCAGCCGGCCGGTCTATGCCGGCCGACCCGAGGCCGCTTCGACCGCGACGGGTCTGGCCGCCCAGCACGCGCGTGAGCAGAAGGCCCTGATCGACGAGGCCCTGGCCGCTGCCTAGAGCCGGCCCGCCCCCGGGAGGCCGCCAGGTTCCCGCGGCCGGCAGAAAGAGGAAGCTATGGCGACCCAGATCGTAGTGCCCGCGCTTGGCGAGTCGATTACCGAGGCGACGGTTTCCAAGTGGCTGAAATCCGCCGGAGACGCGGTTGTCATGGATGAACCGCTGGTCGAGCTCGAGACGGACAAGATCACGCTCGAGGTGCCGGCCGTAGCTGCCGGCGTGCTGGGCACGGTTGCGGTTGCCGAAGGCCAGACCGTCGAGGTCGGCGCTGTCCTCGGCCTGATCGAGCCGGCCGAGGACGGCGCCGCGCCGCCGGCACCGCCCGCACCGGCGCAGCCTGCCGGGCAGGCGCCGGAACCCGCACGGCCGCAGACGCTTTCGCCGGCGGTCCGCAAGCTGGTCGAGGAGCATGCGCTCGACCCCGCGCGGATACCGGGGACGGGCCGGAACGGACGGCTGACCAAGGGCGACGTTCTGGCCCATCTCGCGGCAGCCCCGGAAGCCGATAGCGGGGCGCCGCCGGCTGTTGCCCATGCCGATCCCGGCCCCCCCGAAGCACGCGAGGAGCGCGTGCCGATGACGCGGCTGCGCCAGCGTATCGCCGAGCGCCTCAAGGAGGCCCAGAACACCGCAGCCATGTTGACCACGTTCAACGAGGTCGACATGTCCGCGGTCATCGCGGTGCGCGAGCGCCTCCGGGATGCCTTCGAGAACCGGCACGGCGTTCGCCTCGGCTTCATGAGCTTCTTCGTCAAGGCGGCGGTCGTGGCGCTCAAGGAGGTGCGGGCGGTCAATGCCGAGATCGACGGGACCGACATCGTCTACAAGACCCATTACGACATCGCCGTCGCCGTCGGCACCGACCAGGGGCTCGTGGTGCCGGTGCTGCGCGATGCGGACGCCCTGTCATTCGCCGGCATCGAGGCGGGCATCGCCGATCTCGGCGGCCGCGCCCGCGACGGCAGGCTCAAGATGGACGACCTTACGGGCGGCACGTTCACCATCACCAACGGAGGTGTCTACGGTTCCCTGCTCTCGACCCCGATCCTCAACCCGCCCCAGTCGGGCATTCTCGGCATGCACAAGATCGAGAAACGCCCGGTCGTCGTCGATGAAGAGCTGGCGGTCCGGCCGATGATGTATCTCGCGCTCTCCTACGACCACCGGATCGTCGATGGACGCGAAGCCGTGACCTTCCTCGTCCGCGTCAAGGAGTGCATCGAGGATCCGGAGCGCATCCTGCTCGAAGCCTGAACCTCGAACCGTGACAGACAAGCGTTACGACCTGATCGTCATCGGTGCCGGGCCGGGCGGCTATGCCGCGGCGATCCGGGCGGCCCAGCTCGGCCTCTCCGTCGCCTGCATCGACAAGCGCGCGAGCTGGGGCGGAACCTGCCTCAATGTCGGCTGCATCCCCTCCAAGGCGCTGCTCGAATCGTCGGAACGCTTCGTCGAGGCGCGCGACCGCCTGGCGGATCACGGGATCGCGATAGACGGCCTTTCCCTCGACCTTCCCCGGATGCTCGCCCGCAAGGACAAGGTGGTCGAGGACCTGACCAAGGGGATCGCGTTCCTGTTCAGGAAGAACGGGATCGATGGCGTCACCGGCCGCGCGCATATTGCCGGCCCCGGCCGCGTCAACGTCGATCCGGCGGCGGGCGGCGGAACGTCCCGGGCCTTGGCATGCGGTCGTATCCTGATCGCCACCGGGTCGGAAACCGCGGCTCTCGACGGGTTCGATATCGATGAGGCGCGCATCCTGTCGTCGACCGGCGCGCTTTCCCTCCCGGCCGTGCCCGAACATCTGGTGGTCGTCGGCGGCGGCTATATCGGGCTTGAGCTGGGCTCCGTCTGGAGCCGTCTGGGCGCCCGGGTAACGGTGCTCGAATACCTCGACGGGATCCTGCCCACGATGGACGGCGAGGTCGCGCGGCAAATGGCCCGCGCGCTCGCAAGACAGGGGTTGACGCTCAGGACCGGCACCCGGGTGGCCGGCGCCGAGCGGCGCGGCGACGCCGTGCGGATTGCCGTCGAGGCCGCCGGCGGCGGCGCGGCCGAGACCATCGATTGCGATGTCGTCCTGGTCGCCGTGGGCCGGCGGCCGTTCACCGAGGGTCTCGGGCTGGAGGAGGCCGGTGTCCGCCGCGACGGTCGTGGCTTCGTCGCCGTCGACCGGCGCTTCGAGACAAGTGTGAAGGGGATTTTTGCCATCGGCGACGCGATCCCGGGCCCGATGCTCGCCCACAAGGCCGAAGAAGAAGGCATCGCGGCGGTCGAAATGATGGCGGGCCAGGCCGGGCACATCAATTACGATGCCATCCCCGGCGTCGTCTACACCGCGCCCGAGGCGGCCTCGGTGGGCAAGACCGAGGAAATGCTGCGCGAGGAAGGGCGCCGGGTAAAGGTGGGTCGGTTTCCGTTTTCCGCCAACGCGCGGGCGCGCAGCAAGGCCGCCGGCGACGGGTTCGTGAAGATCGTCGCCGACGCCGGGACGGATGCGGTTCTCGGCGCCCATATCGTCGGGCCCGAAGCGGGCACGATGATCGCCGAGCTGGCGCTGGCGATCGAGTTCGGCGCGTCGTCCGAGGATATCGCGCGCACCTGTCACGCCCATCCGACGCTCAACGAGGCGATCAAGGAAGCGGCGCTCGCGGTCGAGGGCCGTCAGATCCATCTCTGAGCCGCCGGCAATGCGACGGAGTCAGCCTCGCGCGCGGGGATGGGCGTCGTTGTAGACCGCGACCAGGGTCGCGGTATCGACCTCGGTGTAGCGCTGGGTGGTCGACAGCGAAGCGTGGCCCAGAAGCTCCTGTATCGCGCGCAGGTCGCCGCCCGCCTGCAACAAATGGGTCGCAAAGCTGTGGCGGAGCGCGTGCGGCGTCGCGGTCTCGGGGAGGCCGAGAGCGGCGCGGATGGTGCGCAGCTCGCGCTGGACCACGCCGGGGTTGAGCCGCCCGCCGCGCGCCCCGAGGAAGAGAGGTCCGCCCGGAACGACGAAAGGGCAGGCCTCGACATAGGCCGCCACCGCCTCGCGCACCGCCGGCAGGATCGGAACGATTCGTTCCTTGCCGCCCTTTCCCAGGATCCGGAGCGATTCGCCGAACGGCGCCCGGTCCGAGTTCAGGTTCAGGGCTTCGTCGATGCGCAGCCCGGCGCCGTAAAGCAGTATGAGAAGCGCCGTATCGCGCGCCGCGATCCACGGTTTCTTGTGCGCGGTGTCGCCGGCCCGGGCGATCATGGCAAGCGCATCCCGGGTGGCGACGGGTTTCGGCACGGAGTGCGGCAGGCGGGGTGTCCTGACCGCGCCAATCGCCCCGTTTCGCGCGCGCTCCGTGCGTTCGAGGAAACGAAAAAAGCTGCGCAATACCGAAAGCGCGCGCGCGGTCGAGCTGCGAGCGCGGTCGTTCATCGCCCGCTGTGCGAGATAGGACCGGAAGTCGCCATGTTCGAGCGAATTCAGCGCCGCAAGATCCGCGAACCCGCCACGATGTTCCGCGAGAAAGTCGAGGAAGATCTTCAGGTCGCTCAGATATGCCGCCGTGGTGTGGGCGGAGACCCGGCGTTCCGTCTCCAGCCAGCCTTGCCACGCCGCAACCGCCTCGGCGAGGTCGGGCGCGGCGGCGAAGCGGTCTAGCGCCGGTGGCGCGGCCATCTGTCGATCGCGATCTCGAGAACGCTGCCCAGGAAGTCGAGAAGGTCGGTCCCCTGGTCCGGTTCGAAGTGGGCCGCGGTCGACGAACCCAACACCAGGATGAAGCGGCCGTGCCGGGTCTGAAGCCGGATCGCCGCGAGCGATTCGACCAGCGAAAAGCGGTCGCCGAGCGCGATCCGGTCGGTCTCGGTGGCCTGTCCGAGGCGAACCGTCTCGCCGGTCGGGATCAGCGAGTCCATCCTCTCGGGCGGGAGCGCCACCAACTCCCCCGGTCCGGCCCCGAGGCCGCCCTCCACGACCAGTGTGGCCGCGGTGGTCGAAAACAGCACCGGAAACTGCGCGGCGACCCGCTGGGCAAGCGCGCCGAGCGAGGTCTGCCGGAGACTGACGAGCACCGCCTCCTGGGTCCGCGCGACGGCCCTCGCCCGGTCCTCGGCGGCGAGCAGGATCTCCCGCTCCCGCGCCTGCTGACGTTCGAGGTCGCGTCTCAACCCGTCCAGGATGCGGCGCCGGAGATCGATGACGCCGGTCGTCTCCTCCGCATGCCGGGTATCGTGCGCAACCAGGAGATCCACATTCCGGTCGAGGAAATCCGGGTTGGCGGCCAGCCAGTCACGGACGGCTTCGGCGGTCAGTTCCGGTTTCGGGCCGATTTTCCGGTCGTCGACGGCTTTGGGCATCGGCTCACGCGTCGAGAATCGACTGGCCGGTCTTGGCCCAGTCGGCGAGAAACGCGTCAAGCCCAATGTCGGTGAGCGGATGGTTGAACAGCTGACGAAGGACTGTGGGCGGGATCGTCGCCACATCGGCGCCGAGCTTGGCGGCTTCCGCGACGTGGTTGGGGCTGCGGATGGAGGCGACCAGGATCTCCGTCTTGAACCCTTCGTAGTTGTCGTAGATCAGACGGATATCCTCGATCAGCCCCATGCCGTCGCGGCTGATGTCGTCGAGCCGGCCGATGAATGGCGAAACGAAGGCGGCGCCGGCCTTGGCGGCAAGGATAGACTGGCTCGCCGAGAAGCAAAGCGTGACGTTGACCATCACCCCGTCATTGGCGAGCACCCGGCAGGTCTTGAGGCCGTCCGGCGTCAGCGGCACCTTGACCGCCACATTGCCCGCAAGCTGGGCGAGCTTGCGGCCTTCGGACAACATCGTCGAATGATCGGTCGCGGTAACCTCGGCGCTCACCGGGCCGTCCACGACCTCGCAAATCTCGCGGATCGCCTCCAGGAAGGGCCGTCCGGACTTGGCGATCAGAGAGGGATTCGTGGTCACGCCATCGAGAAACCCGGTCGCGGCAAGGTCGCGAATCTCGTCAACGTCCGCCGTGTCGACGAAGAACTTCATACCGTTTCCTTCCTCGCGGGTGGTGCGGCGTGGACGCATCGGAACGACAGCCTAAAGTGTAGTTCATGAATCCCCGCCTTGTCAGGACCGCGTCGCGAATCATCTCCGACCGGACGGCTGTCTTGGTCCCGCTGCCGGTCGCCGGCGCCTATGACTACCGCGTCCCCGAAGGCATGGAGCTCGCCCCCGGCCGGTTCGTCCGCGTGCCCCTCGGTGCGCGCGAAGTGACCGGCGTGGTGTGGGGCGAGCCCGACAGCGATATCGACGAGGCGAAGCTGCGGGACGTGATCGCCCCGCTCGATGTTCCGCCGCTGCCGGCCGATCTGCTGCGGACCGTCGCCTGGACGGCTTCCTACACGATGACGCCGCCGGGGGCGGTGCTCCGCATGGCGATGAGCGTACCGGATGCGTTGGATCCGCCCCGGGTGGAGACCGCCTATGTGCTCGAACAATCGGCCGCGCGCGACGGTGTCAGGTTGACCGCCGCGCGCGAGCGCGTCCTCGATTTTCTCGCCAACGGCCGCGCCTGCCGGGCCGCGGAGATCGCCCGCGCGACCGGGAGCGGCGCGGCTGTGGTGCGCGGTCTCGTCGAGCGCGGATTGGTGCGCTCGGTCTCCATTGAGCCCGGGATCGAGGTTCCGCTGCCCGATTGGCGGCGGCAGGGGCCCGCCCTCAACCCCGCGCAGGATGCGGCCGCCATGGGTCTCCGGCAGCAGATTGCCGCCGGCACGTCCGACGCGGTCACGCTGCTCGACGGGATCACCGGCTCAGGCAAGACCGAAGTCTATTTCGAAGCGATCGCCGCCGCCCTCGCGCGCCGCCGGCAGGTGCTGGTGCTGCTGCCGGAAATCGCACTCACCGTCGATTGGCTGCGCCGTTTCGAGGCCCGCTTCGGGGCGCCACCGCTCCATTGGCACTCGGACGTCACCGGCGCGCGCCGGCGCGAGACCTGGCGCGCGGTTTCCGGCGGCAAGGCGCGCGTTGTCGTCGGCGCGCGCTCGGCGCTGTTCCTGCCCTTTCCCGATCTCGGCCTGATCGTCGTCGACGAGGAGCACGACAGCAGCTTCAAGCAGGAAGACGGGGTGATCTACAACGCCCGCGACATCGCCATCGTACGCGCGCGCCACGCAGCCTGCCCGATCGTTCTCGCCTCCGCGACGCCCACCCTCGAGACCGTGGTCAATGTCCGGCGCGGCCGCTACGAAAGGATTGTCCTCCCCGAGCGCTTCGGCGGCGCGGCGGTTCCCGAAATCGCGGCGATCGACATGCGCGCCCAGTCGCTGGCGTCCCAGACCTGGCTGTCGCCGATCTTGCGCGAGGCGGTGTCGCGGACGCTCGGTGCCGGCGAGCAGGCGTTGCTGTTTCTCAACCGGCGGGGCTACGCGCCGCTTACGCTCTGCCGTGGCTGCGGGCACCGGATCGCGTGCGTGAACTGCAGCGCCTGGCTGGTGGATCACCGGCTGACCCGCAGGCTGCAATGTCATCACTGCGGTTTCGCCACCCAGCCGCCCGAGACCTGTCCCCATTGCGGGGCCGAGGACGCCTTCGTCCCCTGCGGCCCCGGTGTCGAGCGGCTGATGGAAGAGTCCGCGATTGCCTTCCCCGGCGCGCGCACGGCGCTGATTTCGAGCGATGCGCTGCGCAGCGCGTCCGCCGCCGAAGCGCTGATCGGGGGGATCCGGCGGCACGACTACGACATCGTCATCGGCACCCAGCTCGTCGCCAAAGGGCACAACTTTCCCCACCTCACTTTGGTCGGCGTGGTCGATGCGGATCTCGGGCTGGATGGCGGCGATCTGCGCGCTGCCGAGCGCAGCTTTCAGGTGCTGCACCAGGTCGCCGGGCGCGCCGGGCGCGCCTCCCGCCCCGGCCGCGCCCTGGTCCAGACATACAACCCGGATCACCCGGTGATGGCGGCCCTGGTGGCCGGCGATCGCGACGGTTTCCTCGACAGCGAGGCGCGGGCGCGCGAGAGCTACGGGATGCCGCCCTTCGGCCGGCTCGCGGGGATCGTGGTCTCGGGGCGCAACGAGCCGGCGGTCGATGCCGCCTGCCGCGCCCTCGGCCGGGCCGCGCCGCGCGGCGCCGAGGTGCGCATCCTAGGCCCGGCGCCGGCGCCGCTGGCGCTGGTCCGCGGCCGTCATCGCCGCCGTTTTCTGGTCAAGGCGCCGAAAGGGGTGCGTATCCAGCCCGTGATCGAGCGCTGGCTGCGGCAAATCCCCACGCGGCGCGGCGTTCGTGTCCATGTCGACATCGATCCCTATAGTTTTCTGTGAATTTTCGTTCTATTGCTTTCCCGGACAGGGCGGTTTGAGGGTTGCATGCGGGTTCCGCGGACGGGGTAGGGGACGCCGGCGATGCGCTTTTTCGACGAAATGAACCTGCCGGACGGCGAGATCCGCAGCGCCTACCGGGCGCTCGCCGCATGGCTCCGGGACACCCCCGTCGAACGGCTCGAATCGAAGCGCGAGGAGGCGGAGTTCCTGTTCCGCCGTCTCGGGATCACCTTCCTGGTCTATGGCCGCGAAGGCGGGACGGAACGGCTGATCCCGTTCGACATCATCCCGCGAATTTTCTCCGCCGAGGAATGGCAGCATCTCTCCGCGGGGTCGATCCAGCGCGTACGCGCCCTCAACATGTTCATCCACGACATCTATCACGAGCGCGAGATCATTCGTGCCGGGGTGCTGCCGGCGGACGTCCTGCTGGCCAATGCGCTGCTGGAACCGCACATGCACGGGCTCGACGTCCCGCGCGGCGTCTACGTGCATGTCGCGGGTATCGACATCGTCCGCGTCGGCGAACACCGGTTCTATGTGATCGAGGACAATTTGCGCTCGCCGTCGGGTGTGTCCTACATGCTGGAGAACCGCAACGCGATGATGCGGCTCTTCCCCGATCTGTTCGCCCGGGTCGATGTGGCCCCGGTCGAGCATTACCCGCAGGAGCTGCTGCGCAACCTCCGCGCCACCGCGCCTCCCGGGGTCGATGACCCGACCGTGGTCCTGCTCACCCCCGGGGCGTACAACAGCGCCTATTTCGAGCATTGCTTTCTCGCCGACGCGATGGGCGTCGAGCTTGTCGAGGGGCAGGATCTCGTGGTCCGCGACGGCCAGGTGCTGATGCGGACCATCGAAGGGCTGAAACGGGTCGACGTGATCTACCGGCGGATCAACGACGAGTTCCTGGACCCGCTGGTCTTTCGACCCGATTCGGCGCTCGGCGTGCCGGGGCTGCTCTCGGTCTGCCGCGGCGGGCGGGTCACGCTCGCGAACGCCTTCGGCACCGGCTTCGCCGACGACAAGTCGATCTATCCCTTCGTGCCCGAAATCGTCCGCTTCTATCTCGACGAGGAGCCGATTCTGGAGAATGTCGAGACCTATGTGTTGCGCAAGCCCGACGATCTCGCCTACACGCTGGAGCATCTCGCGGAGCTCGTGGTGAAGGAAGTCCACGGTTCCGGCGGTTACGGCATGCTGGTGGGCCCGATGAGCACCGCCGGGGAGCGCGAGGCGTATCGTGCCCGCATTCTCGACTGTCCGGAGAATTTTATCGCCCAGCCGACGCTTGCATTGTCGCACTGCCCGACCTTCGTCGAGACGGGGGTGGCGCCGCGCCATGTCGATCTCCGCCCCTACGTGCTGAGCGGCGAGACCGTCTCCGTGGTGCCTAGCGGGTTGACCCGGGTCGCGCTGACCGAGGGTTCGCTGGTGGTGAACTCCTCCCAGGGCGGCGGCACCAAGGACACATGGGTGCTCGAAGCATGACCATGCTCGGCCGCACGGCGAACCAGCTCTACTGGATGGCGCGCTACATCGAGAGGGCCGAGAACATGGCCCGGCTGATCGACGTCGCCAACCGCATGGCGCTCATCGACATACCCGGCCAGGCCCACGAAACGGTGTGGGCGTCGACGCTCGAAGTGGCCGGCTACCCGGAGGATTTCGTCACCTTCGGGGGCCAGATCTCGGGGTCGAGCGTGGTGCTTTTCCTCGCCTTCGACGGCGATTTCCACTCCAGTATCTTTGCCTCGATCCGGTACGCGCGGGAGAACGCCCGCGCGCTCCGGGTGTCGATCACCAGCGAGATGTGGGAGAGCATCAACACCACCTGGCTCGAGCTGAGCGACTACGACGCCAAGACGCTCTTCAACGGCGGCGTGCGCGATTTTTGCGACTGGGTGAAGGAGCGCACCCTTTCCTTCCGCGGCATCACCGATGCAACGATGCTGCGCGACGAAAGCTATGCCTTCCTCGATCTCGGCCTCGCGGTCGAGCGCGCGGACAATACGGCGCGGCTGCTCGATTCCAAGTACCACGTGTTGCTCCCGCATGACGAACATGTCGGCGGTTCGGTCGATTACTACCAATGGGGCGCGGTTCTCCGTTCGCTGAGCGCGTTTCGCGCCTATCACAAGGTCTATTCCGACGTGATCGAGCCGCACCGTGTCGCGGAGCTGCTGATGCTGCGCGGCGACATGCCCCGGTCGTTGATGGCGTGTTTCGAGCGCATCACAGGGCAGCTGGATTCGCTCTGCCTGGGCCGGCCCCGGGAGTGTCAACGGATCGCCGGAGAGATCCATGCCGGGCTTCGCTTCGGCCGTATCGACGACATTTTCCGGCAGGGGCTGCACGAATTCCTGATTTGGTTCGTCGGCCGCAATGCCGAGCTCAGCCTGCAGATCGAACGAGATTTCATGATGCTGCAAAGTTCCGGGATCTCCGCCTGATGCGGCTTTCCATCGTTCACAGCACCGTCTATCGCTACGACGAAGCGGTTTCCTTCGGAATCCAGTATTTGCGCCTTACGCCTTACGCCAACGCCTCGCAGCGTGTGATCCGCTGGACCATCGATGCACCCGGGAAATTGACCCGCTGGATCGACGCCTTCGGCAACCAGTGCGACACGCTGATCCTCGAAAGTCCCGGCGACCGGATCGAAATCGCCGCCACCGGCGAGGTCGAGACCACCGACACCAACGGCGTGCTGCCCGACGAACAGGGGAGCGTGCCCGTGCAGACCTATCTCCGGCCGACGCCCCTGACCGCCACCGACGAGGTTGTCGCCGATTTTGCGGCGCCCTTCGCCCGGCCGGCCTCCGGCGACCGTCTCGATGCGGTGCACCGCATCGCGGCCGCGATCCGCGACCGGATCGACTACCGTGAAGGGGCGACCGATGTTCAGTCTTCCGCGTCCGAGGCGCTGCGCAACGGCGTCGGCGTCTGCCAGGACCACACGCATGCATTCATCGCGGTTTGTCGCGCCCTGCAAATTCCGGCGCGCTATATCAGCGGCTATCTCTTCGTCGCCGACCGAGATGCGCCGGATACCGCCGGCCACGCATGGGCGGCCGCCTGGGTCGATGAGCTGGGGTGGATCAGTTTCGACGTCGCCAACCGGAGTTGCGGCACCGAGTGTTATGTCGGCACCGCGGTCGGGCTGGACTATGAGAGCGCTTGCCCGATCCGCGGCATCCGCGAGGGCGGCGACCCGGGCGAACGGCTGACCGTCTCCGTCAGCGTCGAGGAGAAGCGGCGGCGGGATGCGTCCTGAAGCGGGGCGGCATTCCCTTCCGTGGCCCCGGCAAACGGTGAATCGATGACATATTGCGTCGGCATCCTGCTCGATGAGGGGCTGCTGCTCGCCGCCGATACGCGGACGGCGGCGGGGGTCGATCATGTGGCCTCGTTCCAGATCCACGAGGCCGGGAACTTTATCGAGGTGGCGGACGAAGACGCTTGTTTCGGCGGCATGCGGCGCGCCTTCGGCGATGGCATCGCCGCGTTGTTCGACACTATCGAAGCGCCGCCGGTTCCCTGATCCCCCGGGGCGCGGCGTTGACAATATCGGCGCCCGGGCTATAGTCCGGCCTCGCTCCTCGCGGGTCCCTTGAGGGCATTCCGTCGGCGCCGCGGCGCCGGGGGTCCGGGTCGAGCCTTCTCTGATTGGTCGGAACGATGTTTGCAGTCGTACGCACAGGCGGGAAACAACCGCGTCCGCAAGAACGATGTGATCAAGGTCGAGCGTCTGGCGGGCGAGCCCGGCGCGGCGATCGACCTGGACCAGGTGCTGATGCTCGATGACGGCACGGCTCCGACCATCGGGAGCCCGTTGGTCGATGGCGCCCGGGTGTCGGCGACCGTCCTCGACCAGACCCGCGCCGACAAGATCATCGTCTTCAAGAAAAAGCGGCGGAAGAACTACCGGCGCAAGCACGGCCACCGCCAGGCCGTGACGGTGCTTCGCATAACCGATATTCTGGCCGCCGGTGCCGCCGCCGAGGCTGCGGCGCCCGAGGGCGGCGAGGACAAAGGGGGGGATTCGTAATGGCGCACAAGAAGGCCGGCGGAAGCTCCCGCAACGGCCGCGACTCCGCCGGCCGCAGGCTCGGTGTCAAGAAGGCGGGCGGTCAGGCGGTTATCCCCGGCAATATCATCATCCGCCAACGCGGGACCAAGTACCACCCGGGCGAGAATGTCGGGATCGGCAAGGATCACACGATTTTCGCCACCGTCGCCGGGCGGGTCGCGTTCCGCCGTCGCGCAAACAAGCGGGTCTTCGTTTCCGTCGACACCGTGCAATAGGCTTTCCGCGCCAGGGGCGCGGCCCGCAGCATGAAATTCCTCGATCAGGCGAAGGTCTACGTTCGCAGCGGCGACGGCGGTAGCGGCTGCCTGAGCTTCCGACGCGAGAAGTTCATCGCTTTCGGCGGCCCCGACGGCGGCGACGGCGGCCGCGGCGGCGATGTGTGGGTGGAGGCGGTCTCCGGGCTGAACACGCTGATCGATTTCCGTTTCCGCCAGCATCACCGGGCCGGGCGCGGCGGCAACGGCGCCGGGCGCAACCGGACCGGCGGCGACGGGGCGGATGCGGTGTTGCGGGTTCCCGAGGGCACCGAGGTCTTCGATCCCGCGACCGGCGAGCGGATCTGCGATCTGACCCGGGTGGGCGAGCGCTTCCTTCTCGCGCGCGGCGGCCGCGGCGGGCGCGGCAACTTACGCTTCAAGTCGGCGACCAACCAGGCGCCGAGGCGCGCCGATCCGGGCGAACCCGGCGAGGAGGCGACGCTGACGCTGCAGCTCAAGCTGATCGCCGATGCCGGGCTGGTCGGCCTGCCCAATGCCGGGAAGTCCACCATGCTGGCGGCGGTTTCGCGCGCCCGGCCCAAGGTGGCGGACTATCCGTTCACCACCCTGGTGCCCGCTCTCGGCGTGGTCGAAATCGACGACGCCGCTTTCGTGGTCGCCGACATTCCGGGGCTGATCGAGGGTGCGCATGGCGGAGCCGGGCTCGGGGACCGGTTCCTCCGCCATGTCGAGCGCTGCCGGATCCTGTTGCATCTGGTCGACGGCACCGGGGAGGATGTCGCCGCCGCCTGGCGGACGGTGCGCGACGAGGTCGCGGCCTATGGCAACGGCCTTGCCGAGAAACCGGAGATCGTGGCCCTCAACAAGGCGGACGCGTTGAACGGCGAAGAGCGCGAAGCCAGGCGCACCGCCCTCGAAGCCGCGTCGGGCGGTCCGGTCGCGGTCGTCTCGGGCGTCAGCGGCGAAGGGGTGCCCGACATCCTGCGGCGGCTCCATCGCGCCGTCGGCGAGGCCAAGACCGAGGCGGCGCTGCCGTGACCGCCGGGCTTTCGGGCGCCCGGCGCATCGTCGTCAAGATCGGCTCGGTGCTGCTGGTCGACGAGAAGCGGGCCGCGGTTCATCGCCTTTGGCTCGACGCGCTGGCCGACGACATTGCCCTGCTGCGCAATTCGGGGGCCGAGATCGTCATCGTCTCTTCCGGCGCCATCGCGCTCGGCCGCACCTGGCTCAATTTGCCCGACCGGCCGCTCCGGCTGGAAGAAAAGCAGGCCGCCGCCGCGACCGGCCAGGCGCGGCTGATGCACGCCTTCCAGGAGGCGCTCGGCCGCCACGGGATCACCGCCGCGCAGATCCTGCTGACCCTCGCCGACACCGAGGCCCGCCGGCGCCACCTCAACGCGCGCTCCACCATCGAGGCGCTTCTCGGCCTGGGCGCGGTCCCGGTGATCAACGAGAACGACACCGTGGCGACGGAGGAAATCCGCTTCGGCGACAACGACCGACTCGCCGCCCGGGTCGCCCAGATGATGAGCGCCGATGTGCTGGTGTTGCTGTCGGATATCGACGGGCTCTACAGCGCCGACCCGCGCAGCTCGGCGGACGCGGTGTTCGTGCCCGAGGTGCGCCGCATCACGCCGGAGATCGAGGCGATGGCCGGGGCCGCCCCGCCGGGCTACAGCTCCGGCGGGATGATCACCAAGCTCGAAGCGGCGAAAATCGCCCTCGCCGCCGGTTGCCGCCTGGCGATCGCCGATGGCAGGCGGCACAACCCGCTGGCTGCAATCGCCGAAGGCGGGCGCTGCACCTGGTTCAACCCCGAGACCGAGCCGAGAACCGCGCGCAAGCGCTGGATCGCCGGCGCAATCGACCCCAGCGGCGCGCTCACACTTGATCGGGGCGCGGTGCGCGCGCTCAAATCCGGCAAGAGCCTGCTGCCCGCCGGCGTCGTCGCGGTCGACGGCCGCTTCGACCGCGGCGATGCCGTCCTGGTGCGCGATGAGGCGGGGACGGCGATCGGGCGCGGGCTGAGCGCCTATTCCAACGAGGACGCGGCGCGGATCATCGGCCACAAAAGCCGTGAAATCGAGGCGCTGCTGGGATACCGTGGACGGGACGAGATCATCCATCGCGACGATCTCGTCCTCGATTGAAGGGGAGGGTGGGGTGGCGACCCAGGCTGCGGTCGGCGACAACGATATCCGGGCGACGATGGAGCGCCTTGGCCGCGATGCCCGCGAGGCGGCGCGGGCGCTGGCCGGGTACGGGGCAGACGACAAGAACCGCGCGCTGCATGCGGCGGCGCGGCACATCAGGGCGAACGAAGGCGAATTGCTCGCGGCCAATGCGAGGGATCTCGCCGTCGTCGACAGTCGACGCCTGACCGCCGCCTTCGTCGACCGGCTCGAGCTGACGCCGTCCCGGATCGAGGCCATGGCCGCGGGCATCGAGGCGGTGGCCGCGCTCGACGACCCGGTCGGCGATGTGATGGCGGCCTGGGACAGGCCGAACGGGCTCCATATCGAGCGGGTCCGCGTTCCCCTCGGGGTGATCGGCATCGTCTACGAATCGCGCCCCAACGTGACCGCCGATGCGGGCGCGCTGTGCCTCAAATCCGGGAATGCCGCGATCCTGCGCGGCGGGTCCGAGAGCCATCGCTCCTCGGGCGCGATCATGGACTGCCTGCAAGCCGGGCTGGCGGAGGCCGGATTGCCGGCGGCGGCGATCCAGATGGTGCCCACCACCGACCGCGAGGCGGTCGGCGCGATGCTGACCATGGCCGAGCTGATCGACATCATCGTGCCGCGCGGCGGCAAGTCGCTGATCGAGCGGGTCCAGCGGGAGAGCCGGATCCCGGTGATCGCCCATCTCGACGGCAACTGCCATGTCTATGTCGAACGCGGCGCCGATCCCGAGACCGCTCGGCGCGTCGCCTTCAACGCCAAGATGCGCAGGCCCGGCATCTGCGGCGCGGCGGAAACGCTGCTCGTCGACCGCGCCATCGCGCGCGACGTGCTGCCGCCGATCCTCGACGACCTCGCCCGGGCCGGGTGCGAGCTGCGCGGCTGCGATGAGACGCGCGCGCTCGACGACCGGGTCGCGCCGGCCGAGGACAGCGACTGGGACACCGAGTATCTCGACGCGATCATCGCGGTGAAGCAGGTCGGCGGGCTCGAAGACGCGATCGCCCATATCAACACCCACGGTTCGCACCATACCGACGCGATCGTCACCGCCGACGCCGCCGCCGCGGAACGCTTCCTCGGCGCCGTCGATTCGGCGATCGTTCTCCACAATGCCTCGACCCAGTTCGCCGACGGCGGCGAGTTCGGCATGGGTGCGGAGATCGGCATCTCGACCGGGCGGCTGCATGCCAGGGGGCCGGTCGGCGTGGAACAGCTCACCACCTACAAATACGTGGTGCGCGGGTCAGGGCAGGTCCGGCCCTGACCCTCTACACGACGATTCGCCGCGGCCTGGACACTCCGGGTCTCAGGGTCGGCCTGCTGGGCGGGTCGTTCAACCCCGCCCATGACGGCCATCTCCATATCTCGATTCTGGCGCTCAAGCATCTCAGGCTGGACGAGGTCTGGTGGATGGTTTCGCCGCAGAACCCGCTGAAGCCCTCCGCCGGCATGGCGCCGTTCGAAGAGCGGCTCGCCGGCGCCGAGGCGCTTGCGTCCCACCCGGCGATCGCCGTCACCGATATCGAGCAAAGGCTGGGCACGCGCTACACCGCGCACACGCTGGCGGCGCTCAACTTCTGCTTCCCGCGCATGCATTTCGTCTGGATCATGGGCGCCGACAATCTCGTGCAGATCGCGCACTGGCAGCAATGGACCAGGGTCTTCAACCTGGCGCCGATCGCGGTCTTCGACCGCGCCCCCTATTCGTTCGACGCGCTGGCCGGGAAGGCGGCGCAGGCATTCTCCAGGTTCAAGTTCCGGTCGAAGGACGCCCACAAGCTGGCGGAAACGAAGCCGCCGGCCTGGACCTTCTTCCATACCCGTCTGCACCCCGCTTCGGCGACCGAAATCCGCGCGGGCCGGGTGCTGTACCGGATAGCGGGCGCTGCAAACGGGGGGGCGGCGGCGCGGCGCCGCGCCGGCGGCGCGCCCTAGCCCCGAATGCGGCGGGTTTGCGCCCCCGCGGAACCGCGTGCTAGCCTTTGCCGGCCCCGGGCAGTGCGCTTCCGGATGGAAGATTTGGAGGTGCGATATGGCGCAGCTTGCCGAACGGACCCGCCCCGACGCAACGGAAATCGGCATCGAGGTCCTCCCCGTCGAGCCCACCATCGGCGGCGAGATCCGCGGTGTCGACCTCGCTTTGCCGCTCGACGACCGGATCGTGGGCGCCATCCAGGACGCGCTGATGGACCGCAAGGTCATCTTCTTCCGCAACCAGAACATCACCCCGGAACAGCATCTCGCCTTCGGCCGTAGATTCGGCGAGGTCAGCGTCCACCCGTTCGTTCCGCATCTCGAGCACCTTCCCGAAGTCATCGTGCTCGACAATCACAAGGACAACCCGGTCTTCTCGACCGATATCTGGCACTCGGACGAGACCTTCCGCGAAGAGCCGCCGATGGGCTCGATCCTGCGCTGCGTGACCATCCCGCCGGTCGGGGGCGACACGATGTGGGCCGATATGTGCGCGGCCCATGACGGGTTGAGCGATCGCATGCAGAGCTTCCTTTCGGGCCTCGAGGCGATCCACGACTTCAAGAACTTCCGCCACAAATTCGACCGCATGGAGCCCCGGGAACGGCATGCGAAGCTCGCCGAGATGGAGATCGAGCTTCCCAACCCGGCTCACCCCGTGATCCGCACCCACCCCGTCACCGGGCGCAAGGCGGTGTTCGTGAACCAACAGTTCACCATCGGCATCAAGGACATGCGGGAAGACGAGAGCAAGGCGTTGCTGGAGTTCCTGTACACCTTGCCGCGCATCCCGGAATACCAGTTCCGTTTCCGGTGGGAGCCCGATTCCATCGTGTTCTGGGACAACCCGTCGACCCAGCATTACGCCGCCAACGACTATTTTCCGGTGCGGCGGACCATGCAGCGGGTGACGATCAGGGGCGGCAGGCCGTTCTGAACGAAACAACCGTTTACTGACGAAGGGGAGGGAACGAATGGGTGCGATGCAGGGGATCGCGGGCGTCGCGGCGCTCGCCGTACTGGGCGCGGGGTCTCTGTTTGCGCTTCCCGGCGGGGCGCAGGCGCAGGAGCTCACGCTGCGCCTGCACAACTTCAACTCGCCCAAGGCGATCGCCAACCGCTTGTTCATGCGGCCCTGGGCGAAGGAGATCGAGAAGAAATCGGCCGGCAGGGTGAAAGTGCAGGTCTATCCGGCGATGCAGCTCGGCGGCAAGCCGTCGGATCTCTACAGCCAGGCGCGCGACGGGGTGGTGGATATCGCCTGGACGCTTCCCGGCTACTCGCCGGGCCGCTTTCCGTTGACCGAGGTGTTCGAGCTGCCTTTCGTCGCCGGTAACGCGGTGGCGACCAGCCAGGCGCTGACCGAGTTCCACGGCAAGTGGCTGCAAGACGAGTACAAGGACACGCAGCCTTTGGTGTTCCACGCCACCGCGCGCGGCCACATCCACACCGCGAAAAAGCCGATCCGCAAGCTCGAGGACCTCAAGGGGATGAAGATGCGCGCGCCGTCGCGGGCGAGCGCCGCGATGCTGAGCGCGCTCGGCACCGTCCCGGTCGGCATGCCGATCCCCAAGGTCTACGAGGCGCTGTCGCGGGGGGTGGTCGAGGGGACATGGATTCCGTGGACGATCATGCGCCCGTTCCGGCTGCACGAGGTGACCAAGTACCACACCGAGGTGTCGCTCTCCTGCGCGCTCTTCCTGATGACGATGAACAAGAAGCGCTATGACGGGCTGCCGTCCGACATCCGCAAGATCATCGACGACAGCACCGGGATGCCGCTCGCCAAGCGGCTCGGCCGGTTGTGGCAGGACGACGAGAAGCCCGGGCGCGCGCTCGCGGTCAAGCGGGGCGATCCGATCCTCACGCTCGACGATGCCGAGCGCGCACGATGGAAGAAGATCACCCAGAAAGTGGTCGATGCCTGGATCCAGAAGGCGACCGCCAAGGGGCATGACGGCAAGGCCCTGGTCGCCGATGCGCGGCGGCTGGTCGCCAAGTACAGCAACTAGACCGGAGGCCGCCGCGGGTGCTCGCCGATAGCGCGGAAGCCGGGCCGGGCGGTCCGGCTTCCGGTTCCGCGGACTCCCGGCTCGGCGCCTGGTTCGAGCGCATGAGCCGGGCGGTGGCGATGGCCGGCGGGTTCCTGCTGATCGGGGTCATGGCAATGACCGTGATCAGCGTCATCGGCCGCTACGCGTTCAACGCGCCGATCCCGGGCGACTACGAGATCACCGAGCTGGTCTGCGGCGTCGCGGTGTTCGCCTTCTTCCCCTATTGCCATATCCGGAACGCCAATATCGTCGTCGAGTTCTTCACCGCGAAACTGTCCCGGCGCCGCAAGACGGTCCTCGACACGGTGCATAATTTCGCCTTCACCCTGGTCGCCGGGCTGATCGCCTGGCGGCTCTTCGTCGGCGGCCTGCACAAGCTCGCCGACGGGGAAACCACGATGTTTCTCGATATCCCGATTTATTGGGGCTTTTTCCCGGCGCTGCTGGGCGCGGTGTTGCTGACCGCCGTCTGCATCTGGGTGCTCTACCGCCATCTCCGCCTGCTCGGCCGATGACCAATATCGAGTTCGGCGCCCTCCTGTTCGGCATCTGCCTGCTGCTGATCGCCTTGCGCATGCCGGTCGGGGTGGCGATGTTCGTGGTCGGCGGGTCCGGTTTCGTCTCGCTCGCGGGCTGGTCGGCGTTTCTCAACCTGCTCAATACCGGGCCGTTCGGGCGGGTGTCGAGCTACACGCTGTCGGTATTGCCGCTGTTCCTGCTGATGGGGCAGTTCGCGACCCAGGCCGGGTTGAGCCGCTCGCTGTTCCAGGCCGCGCGGGCCTGGGTCGGGCATCGGCGCGGCGGGCTCGCCATCTCGACCATTTTCGGTTGTGCGGCCTTCGGGGCGATCTGCGGCTCGTCGATCGCGACCGGCGCGACGATGGCCTCGGTGGCGCTGCCGGAGATGAAGCGCTACGGCTATTCCGGCGCGCTGGCAACCGGAACTCTCGCCGCCGGCGGCACGCTCGGCATCCTCATCCCGCCTTCGGTTATCCTGGTGATCTACGCGATCATCACCGAGCAATCGGTGGGCAAGCTGTTCCTCGCCGCCCTGATCCCGGGCCTGATCGCGACGATCGGCTATGCCATCGCGATCGCCGTCTATGTGCGGATCAACCCGGAAGCGGGTCCGGTCGCGCCGTCGGTGCCGTTTCGCGAGAGAGTGCGGAGCCTGGGCGCGGTATGGCCGGTCGCGGCGATTTTTCTTCTGGTCATCGGCGGCATCTATCTCGGGGTGTTCACGCCCACCGAGGGGGCGGCGATCGGCGCGGCGGCGACCGGTCTGGTGGCGATCGCCTTCGGGCGGCTGAGCTGGGAAAGCTTCGCCTCCAGCCTGCTGGAGACCGCCCAGGCCACCGCGATGATCTTCATCATCCTGATCAGCGCCGAGATCTATAACGGCTTCCTGGCGCTGTCGCAGATTCCGGTCGAGCTGGCCGATTTGCTCGCCGAATCGGGCTTGTCGCCGATGGCGATCCTGATCGGCATCCTCCTGGTCTATCTGGTGCTGGGCTGCGTGATGGACAGCCTGGCGATGATCCTGCTGACGGTCCCGGTGTTCTTCCCGCTTGTGACGGGGCTCGAATTCGGCTTCACCGAGGAAGAGATCGCGATCTGGTTCGGAATCCTCGCGCTGATCGTCGTCGAGGTGGGTTTGATCACCCCGCCCATCGGCCTCAACGTCTATGTGATCAACTCGCTCGCCGACGGCGTCCCGCTCGGCGATTCGTTTCGCGGCATCGTTCCGTTCCTGCTCAGCGATTTCGTCCGGGTCGCGATCATTCTCGCCGCACCGGCGACCTGTCTCTGGCTGCCGGGGCTGGTTTGACGGATGGGCCCATCCGTGCCGCGTCCATTGCGGTTTCGCCCCGCACCCCGTATTCTTGCGACGTGCCCGCCGGTGAGGCGGCGCAGGCGTTCCCGAGGGTTGGATTGAGGGCCAAGGACGCCCACAGCTTGGTGGA
This sequence comes from Alphaproteobacteria bacterium, assembly GCA_965205995.1. Lineage (GTDB taxonomy): Bacteria > Pseudomonadota > Alphaproteobacteria > MPNO01 > MPNO01 > MPNO01. Next base: position 4,456,491 of record OZ242200.1, read on the forward strand.
AACGAAGCCGCCCGGGTGGAGATCTTCCCACACGCATCCGCATGCCGGTGCGGCGACCGGAGCGCGGGCCGGGCGGACAGGACGCCTGGACGACGGCGCCGCGCACGGCTTTATGGCCGCGGCACCGCATCGCCGCGATAGGAGCACCCCATAGCAACGACCGAACCGGCCGAACCGGGCCACGCGCCGCTGATCGACGTCATCATCGCCTGTCTCGAGGACCTCAAGGCGGTCGATGTCGTGAATATCGACCTCAAGGGCAAGTCGACGATTGCCGACAATATGGTCGTCGCGACCGGCACCTCCAGCCGCCAAGTCGCCGCCCTGGCGGAACGGCTGCTGCAGCGTCTCAAGGGTCTCGGATTCGTGGGGCTGAAGCCCGAAGGGCTGCGCCAGGGCGATTGGGTGCTGATCGATTCGGGCGATGTGATCGTGCATCTGTTCCGCCCGGAAATCCGGTCCTTCTACAGCATCGAGAAGATGTGGGGCGTGGCGCTGGACCAGGACGGCCGGTCGTCGCGAGTCGGCGGCTGACCGGGCGCTGCAACGCATTCGATGCGGCTCACCATCGCCTCGGCCGGCCGATTCCGGGATGGACCGGAGCGCAGCCTCTTCCAACGCTATTGCGGCCGGATCCGCTGGGACGTCCGGTTGAGGGAAATCGAGGCCAAGGGCCGCGCGGCCCCCGCCGAGTTGGTCCGGCGCGAGTCCGACCTGCTCGCCGCGTGCTGCCCTGCGGGGGCCTATGTCGTCGCGCTCGATGCCGGCGGAAGGATGCTGTCGAGCGAGGAGTTTGCCCGGACGCTCGGCGATCTGCGCGACGGCGGCAGGCGGGAAATCGTTTTTCTGATCGGCGGCGCTCAAGGCCTTTCGCCGCGGCTGGTCGCCGACGCCGACCTGGTTCTGGCCTTCGGGTCGGCCACCTGGCCCCACTTGCTCGTCCGCGCCATGCTGATCGAGCAGATCTTCCGCGCCCAGGAAATCCTCGCCGGTCATCCCTATCACCGCGCAAGGGAGCGCGTCTGACGGCTACACCCCTGGCCGTCCCGCCGCTATATAGACACCGACACGCAACCGAACAGGACGGGTCTTGAGCCTTCCACGCCCTGCGAACGCCACCATGGCGAGTGTGCCGCGTGCCGCGAAGATTGCCGTTGTCTTCGCCTGCATGTCGCTCGCCGCTGCGCCTGCGCTGGCCCAGAAAGCCCCGGCCGGGGACGCCCTGGATCCGGCCAGGCGGGCGATCGAGGGTGCGCGCTCCGACCCGGCGGCGCTCAACCACCAGGGCGAGGCGGAGAAACGCGCGCTGAGCGCGCTCAAGCAGCATCTCGTGGCAACGGCGACTTCGGTCATTCGGCTCGAGGCCCGGCTCACCGAATTGGAGGAGACGCTTCCCAGGCTGGAGGGCGAGGAGCGCATCGCCGCCGCGGCGTTGGCCGGCCGGCGCGACGAGGTCGTCAGGCTGCTGGCCGCGTTGCAGCGGCTCGCGAGGCGTCCCGCCGATGGCCGGATCCTGGCGATGCAGGATCCGCTCACCATGTTGCGCGGGCGCCTGTTGCTCGGAACGGCGAAGCCGGCGCTGGCCCGCGATGCTCGGGATCTGGCGGCCGAGCTGGGGCAGCTCGCCTCTCTTCGCGACCTGATAGCACGGCAGCGCCGGCAGCAGGATGACGCGGTCCGCAGGCTCGCCGAGGAACGCCGGGTTCTCGCGGGTCTGGTCGAAATCCGGTCCGGCCGCAGTGCGAGGCCGGCCGAGGCGGGCGAGGCGACGCCTTCGGGAACCCATGAGCTGGCGCGCCAGATCCAAAGCATCGACGAGCTGATCGACCGCCTCGCGCGCGCGCGCCACGCGACCCGTCTGCGCCCCGAGGACCTCGTGCCGGCGGGTCCGGAGGCCGAACCGGCGCCGTCGGACGCCCACCTGCTGCTGAAGACCGCCCGGATCCCGGCATCCCGGCTGCCCGCTGCCGGTCCGGTCATCGGCCGCTTCGGGAAGCCGGAAGACAATGGCTGGACCGCCCAGGGGATCACCATCGCTACCCGCTCTTCCGCCCAGGTCGTCGCCCCGCGCGCCGGTACGGCGGTCTTCGCCGAGCCGTTCCTCGGCTATGGCGAACTCTTGATAATCGACCACGGCGAGGGATATCATGTGCTGTTAGCGGGCCTCGAACGGCTAGACGCTCGTGTCGGCGACGACCTCGTGTCCGGAGAACCCATTGGAGTCATGGGATCGGACGCCGGCGCCGCCGACCGCCTCTATATCGAATTGCGCCGCGGCGGCCGGCCTATCGACCCGTTGCCCTGGCTGACCGAAAACAGCGACAAGGTGGGCGGATAATGCGAGCGCGGAAATTCGCAGCGATTGCGGCCATTCTTCTCCTGGCCGCTCCGGTCCAGGCTCAAGCACAGTCGAACACGTCCGATACCTACCGCCTGCTCAACCTGTTCGGCGACGTGTTCGAACGGGTGCGCGCGGACTACGTCACGGATGTGACCGACGAGAAGCTGGTCGAGTCCGCGATCAACGGCATGTTGACCGCGCTCGACCCGCATTCGAGCTACCTCAACGCCAAGAACTTCCGTGAAATGCAGGTCCAGAGCCGCGGCGAGATCGGCGGGCTCGGGATCGAGGTCACGATGGAGAACGGTCTCGTCAAGGTGGTCTCGCCGATCGACGACACACCGGCCCATCGCGCCGGTCTGCGATCCGGCGATTTGATCACCCATCTCGACAATGAAGCGGTGCAGGGGCTCACCCTGTCCGAGGCGGTCGAGCGCATGCGCGGCCCGCCCGACACCGACATATTGCTCACCGTACGGCGCACCAACCGCGAGCCCTTCGACGTCACCATCACGCGCGCCGTGATCAAGATCCAGTCGGTGCGCTCGCGCGCCGAGGGCGATATCGGCTATATCCGCATCATCTCCTTCAGCGAGCAGACGCTGGGCGGGATCGAGCGCGCGATGGAGAAGCTCCGCACCGAGATAGGCGGAGGGTTGAAGGGCCTGGTCCTCGATCTCCGCAACAACCCGGGCGGGTTGCTCGAACAATCGATCAAGGTGGTCGATTTCTTCCTCGAGCGCGGCGAGATCGTGTCCACCCGGTCGCGCCGTCCGGACGACGCGCAGCGTTTCAACGCCAAGTCCGGAGACAGCGCCGAAGGCCTGCCCATCGTGGTCCTGATCAACGGCGGTTCGGCCTCCGCGTCGGAGATCGTCGCCGGGGCGCTGCAGGACCACCGGCGCGCCGTCGTCATGGGGACGCGCTCATTCGGCAAGGGCTCGGTGCAGACCATCGTCCCGCTCGAGGGTCACGGCGCGATCCGGCTCACCACCGCGCATTATTACACCCCGTCCGGCCGGTCGATCCAAGCCAAGGGTATCGAGCCCGACATCGCGGTCGAACAGGCCCGGGTGGAGGTCCTCGACGAGGAGGGGCAGCGGCGCGAGGGCGATCTGCGCGGCGCGCTGCGCAATCCGAACGAGGCCGGTTCCAAGGACGCGAACGAGGGCGACGCGAAAAAGACCGAGGCCCAGACCGACGAGCGGCCGCAGGATTACCAGCTGACCCGTGCCCTCGACCTCCTGCGCGGCCTCGCTCTGTTCGGCAACAAGGCCACCAACTGATCCCGGCCCGGCCCCCGCCCGCCGGCTACCGCGCCTGCGCCGGCATCGTGCTGTTCAACAGCGCCGGCCTGGTCTTCGCCGGCCGCCGGACCGACACCCATCCCGCGGCCTGGCAGTTTCCCCAGGGCGGAATCCACCCCGGGGAGCCGGCCGACGAAGCGGCGCTGCGCGAACTGGCCGAGGAAACCGGCACCGACCGGGCGACGATCGTCCACGCCATCGACGGTTGGCTGACCTACGACCTGCCCGACGATCTGCGGACGCGGATGTGGGGCGGGCGCTATCGCGGCCAGGCGCAGAGGTGGTTTCTCGCGCGTTTCCACGGCGAAGACGGGGACATCGACATCGCGGCCGGAGATCCGCCCGAGTTCGACGCCTGGCGGTGGATGCCGCTTGTCGACGTCGCGGCCCAGATCGTCCCTTTCAAGCGCGAGATCTATGCCAGGGTCGTGGCCGCTTTCGCCGACCGGATCGCCCGCGAATCGGGTGCGAAGCCTAATGGGCCGCGCGCGCGCGCATCGACATCCTGAGCTTCAGCAGCGCCCAGAACAGCACCACGGTGGGCCCCAAGACCCAGCGCCGTGTCTTGATGCCGACCGCGTTGAAGATCATCTCCACGCTGCGTTCGAGCATCCCCGGCGTGCAATAGGAGAGCGCACGGTTCCCGTAGGCGCCGCTGTTGCTCCGCCTGTCATAGGGGCGGTCGCCCCCGTTTGCGGCGAAATAGGCATAGGCAAGCTCGTCGTCCTCGCTCTCGCCGATGCGCGAGGCTGCGACGCGCAAGCGGCTCCAGAGGCCGAGCGCCTCGCGGTCGAGATAGCGCTTCATGTGGGTGTAGAACAGGCAGTAATGGGCGAACTCGTCGGCCGCGATCCGGCGGCAGATCTCCTTCAGCACCGGCTCCTCGGTCGCCTCGGCGAGCGCGCTGTAATAGGTGTTCGTCCCGGTCTCCACCATGCAGCGCGCGATCAGCTCTCCGCTGCGGCTGCCGCGTACCGAATCGCTCACGTCGACCGGCAGTCTGAAGCCGTCGCGGAAACGCGCGAAGCTGGCATCGAAATCGAACGCCGGATCGGCCAGCTTCGCCCAGCGTCCGAGCGCGACCCCGTGCTGGACCTCTTCCAACGCCCAACCGTCGACCGCCGTCCTCATGCGGGGATCGTCGTGAAAGACGCCCTTCAGATAGCGGCCATAGTCCTTGGCATTGTACTCGACAAGGCTCGCCGCCTTGACGATCGGAACAATGTCGGAATCGACCCGGGCCGGGTCGAATTCATCCCAAGGAATATCGGTAAGGGTCCAATCTGCCATCCCGACACTCCTCCTGATGTGATACCGCCTTCTCTCGACATGAACTGGTTAGGAAATCACTTAGACTCTTAACATGTCAAGCAGCAGACAGGGCCACAAAGAAAGAATGAGCCCGGCGAATAAAGGGCCAGGAAGGCGGCGACCCGATTCGTCAGCCGCGGGCGCTCCTGATCGCCATGCGCAGGGCCTCCGCCGCTGCCAGCCGCTTGCCGGCCTCGGCGGCGGCGCCCTCGTCGGCCGCGCGCTCGAGCGCCTCGCGTGCGGCGGCGATTCGCCGGTCCGCTTCCCCCTCATCCGCGTCCTCGAGCGGAACCGCATCCTCCGCCAGCACCGTGCAGCGCTCGGGCTGGACCTCCGCCACGCCGCCCGCGACAAACACCCGCCGGTCGACAGCCCCACCCTTCCAGATCGAGATAACCCCGGGCCGCACCGTCGAGATCATCGGCGCATGGCCCGGCAGGACACCGAAATCGCCCTCTCCGCCCGGGACGACCACCATCTCTACGGGGATGGAGAGCAGCAGCCTTTCCGGCGATACCAGCTCGAATTCGACGGTTTCGGCCATTTTCTGCGGTCCCGGCTGCGTTCGACCCGGTCAGGCCGCCTCCGCGGCCATCCGTTTCGCCTTGTCGACGGCGCTTTCGATGGTGGAGACCATGTAGAACGCGGCCTCCGGCAGGTCGTCGTATTCCCCTTCGCACAACCCCTTGAAGCCCTTGATCGTATCCTCGATGCCGACGAACACGCCGGGGGCGCCGGTGAAGACCTCGGCGACATGGAAGGGCTGGGAGAGGAAGCGCTGTATCTTGCGCGCGCGGGCGACGACGAGCTTGTCCTCTTCGGAGAGCTCCTCCATGCCGAGAATGGCGATGATGTCCTGCAGCGACTTGTAGGTCTGCAGGATTCTCTGCACCTCGCGGGCGACGCCGTAATGCTCTTCGCCCACCACCCGGGGCTCGAGGATGCGGGATGTCGAATCGAGCGGATCGACGGCCGGGTAGATGCCGAGCTCGGCGATCTGGCGCGACAGCACCGTGGTCGCGTCGAGATGCGAGAACGAGGTCGCCGGGGCCGGGTCGGTCAGGTCGTCGGCCGGCACGTAGATCGCCTGGACGGAGGTGATCGAGCCCTTGTTGGTGGTGGTGATCCGCTCCTGCAGGGTGCCCATGTCGGTGGCCAGCGTCGGCTGGTAGCCGACCGCCGAGGGGATGCGGCCCAGCAGCGCCGAGACTTCCGAGCCCGCCTGGGTGAAGCGGAAGATGTTGTCGACGAAGAACAGCACGTCCTGGCCTTCCTCGTCGCGGAAATATTCCGCGAGCGTCAGCCCGGTCAGCCCGACCCGCATGCGCGCGCCGGGCGGCTCGTTCATCTGGCCGTAGACCAGCGCCGCCTTGGACTCGCCCTCAAGCTGGATGACGCCCGAATCGATCATCTCGTGATAGAGGTCGTTCCCCTCGCGCGTGCGCTCGCCGACGCCGGCGAACACCGAATAGCCGCCATGCGCCTTGGCGATGTTGTTGATCAGCTCCATGATGATGACGGTCTTGCCGACGCCGGCGCCGCCGAACAGCCCGATCTTGCCGCCCTTGGCGTAGGGGGCGAGCAGGTCGACCACCTTGATGCCGGTCTCCAGAATCTCCGCCTCCGTCGACTGCTCGACGAAGGACGGCGCCTCGCGGTGGATGGGGTAGGACTTGTTCGAATTGACCGGCCCGCGCTCGTCCACCGGATCGCCGACGACGTTCAGGATGCGGCCGAGCGTATCGGGTCCGACGGGTACGGTGATCGGGCCGCCGGTGTCGAGGACCTCCTGACCGCGGACCAGCCCGTCGGTGGAGTCCATCGCCACCGTGCGGACGATGTTTCCGCCCAGATGCTGCGCTACCTCGAGGACCAGGCGAGTGCCCTTGTTGTCGCAATGGAGCGCATTGAGGATGCCCGGCAGGGCGCCTTCGAACTGAACGTCGATCACGGCGCCAAGCACCTGCGTGATACGTCCCGGTTCGCCCGTCGTTGCCATCTCTTTACCTCTTTGCCTGAATCCGGCGCCTAAACGGCTTCGGCGCCGGAGATGATCTCGATCAGCTCGCTGGTGATCGCCGCCTGGCGCGACCGGTTGTAGTCGAGCGTCAGCCGGTCGATCATGTCGCCCGCGTTGCGGGTCGCGTTATCCATCGCCACCATGCGCGCGCCCTGCTCCGAGGCCGCGTTTTCCAGCAATGCCCGGTAAACCTGTACCGAAAGGTTGAGCGGCAACAGGGCCGCCAGGATTTCCCCTTCCTCCGGCTCGAACTCGTATATCGCCCTGGAGCCGCCGGCGGGAGCGTCCGCCGCTTCCGCGTTCCCGTCATCCGGCGGGCCGAAGGGGATGAGCTGCTGGACCGTGACGATCTGGGTGATCACCGACTGGTAGCGGTTATACACCACCGTGCAGACGTCGAAGGCGCCCTCATCGTAAAGCGCGAGCAGTCGGTTCGCGATTCCGTGCGCATCGTCGAAGCCGAGCCGCGGGCGGCCGACATCGTCGATGGTGTCGACGATGAGGCTGTCATGGTCGCGGACAAGTTGTGCGCGGCCCTTGCGGCCGACGCAGAGGATCTTGACGGTCTTGCCCGCCGCGCCCAGCTGGCGGATCTGCCGCCGGGCTTCCCGCACGATCGACGAGTTGAACCCGCCGCAAAGACCGCGGTCGGAGGTCGCGACCACCAGCAGATGGACATCTTCCTTGCCGGTTCCGGCGAGCAGCGGCGGCGCGCCCTGGATGCTGCCGAGGCTCGCCGCGACGGAGCCCAGCACGCGCTCCATCCTATCGGCATAGGGTCTCGCCGCCTCGGCCTGTTCCTGCGCCCGCCTGAGCTTCGCCGCCGCGACCATCTTCATCGCCGACGTGATCTTCTGCGTCGACTTGACGCTGTTGATCCGCGTGCGCAGGTCCTTGAGGGTCGGCATACCGGTCGACTTCCGCGGGCTGGCTCAAGCGGCGAAGGCGGCGGCGTAGGTTTGCAGCGCCTCGGTCAGCTTTTTCGTGAGGTCGTCGGTCAGCTCCTGGCTGACCCGGATCCGGTCCAGGATATCCGCATGGTTCGCCTTGACCTGGGCAAGGAAGCCGTGCTCGAAGCGCTGCACCGAATCCAGCGGGAACCTGTCGAGATAGCCGTTGACGCCGGCGAAAATGACGACCACCTGGTCCTCCACCGCAAGCGGCGAGAACTGCGGCTGCTTGAGGAGTTCGGTCAGGCGCGAGCCCCGGTTGAGGAGCCGCTGGGTCGAGGCATCGAGATCGGAGGCGAACTGGGCGAAAGCCGCCATCTCGCGATACTGGGCGAGCTCCAGCTTGATCGAGCCCGCGACCTGCTTCATCGCCTTGATCTGCGCCGCCGAGCCGACCCGGCTGACCGACAGGCCGACATTCACCGCCGGGCGGATGCCGGAATAGAACAGTTCGGTTTCGAGAAAGATCTGCCCGTCGGTGATCGAGATCACGTTGGTCGGGATATAGGCGGAGACATCGCCGGCCTGGGTTTCGATCACCGGAAGGGCGGTCAGCGACCCGGAGCCGTTCTCTTGGTTCATCTTCGCCGCGCGCTCCAGCAGGCGCGAATGGAGGTAGAAGACGTCGCCCGGGAAGGCTTCGCGGCCCGGCGGGCGGCGCAGCAGCAGCGACATCTGGCGGTATGCGACGGCCTGCTTCGACAAGTCGTCGTAGATGATCAGCGCGTGCATCCCGTTGTCGCGGAAATACTCGCCCATCGTGCAGCCGGCATAGGGCGCGAGGAACTGGAGCGGCGCCGGCTCCGAGGCGGTCGCGGCGACGACGATGCTGTATTCCAGCGCCCCGTTCTCCTCGAGCTGCTTGACGATCTGGGCCACCGTCGACCGCTTCTGGCCGATCGCCACATAGACGCAATAGAGCTTCTTCGATTCGTCCTCGCCGGCGTTGATCCCGCGCTGGTTGATGATGGTGTCGATGGCGACCGCCGTCTTGCCGGTCTGGCGGTCGCCGATGATCAGCTCGCGCTGGCCGCGGCCGATCGGGATCAGGCTGTCGATCGCCTTGAGCCCGGTCTGCACCGGCTCATGCACCGAACGGCGGGGAATGATGCCGGGCGCCTTGACCTCGACCTGGCGGCGCTCCTCGCTCTCGATCGGCCCCTTGCCGTCGATCGGGTTGCCCAGCGCGTCCACGACGCGGCCGAGCAGGCCCTTGCCCACGGGCACGTCGACGATCGTGCCGGTGCGCTTGACGGTGTCGCCCTCCTTGATGGTGCTGTCGTTGCCGAAGATCACCACGCCGACATTGTCGCTCTCCAGGTTGAGCGCCATGCCGCGGATGCCTCCCGGGAACTCGACCATCTCCCCGGCCTGGACGCGGTCGAGGCCGTAGACCCGGGCGATGCCGTCGCCGACCGACAGCACCTGGCCGACTTCCGCGACCTCGGCCTCGGTGCCGAAATTCGCGATCTGCTCCTTGAGGATGGCGGAGATCTCAGCGGCGCGGAGGTCCATCACGCGGCCCCTTTCATCGATATCTGCAGCTTGTTCAGCTTGGTCCTGAGCGAGGAATCGACCATGCGCGAGCCGACTTTCACGATCAGCCCGCCGAGGATGCCGGGGTCGACCCGCGCGTCGATCGAAACATTGGCGCCGACCGAGCGCATCAGCGTCCGTTCGAGCGCCGTCCGCTGGGACTCGCCCAACTCCTGCGCCGAGGTCACTTCGGCCGTGATCTCGCCGCGGCGCTCGGCCAGCAGCGCCCGATAGACCTCGATCATCCCGGGCAGGGCGAACAGCCTGCGGTTGCGGGCGACCACGTTCACGAAGCGGCGGGTCAGGTCGCCGATGCCGGCGCGCTCCATCACCGCATCGACCGCCGAGGTTTGCTCGTCCCGTCCGATCACCGGGCTGGTGAGGACCCGCGCCAGGTCGGGCGCGTCGCGGATCATCGATCGCAGGCTCGCCAGATCCTCCCCGACCGGGTCGAGAGAGCGCTGTTCGTCGGCCAGCTCGAACAAGGCGCTGGCATAGCGCCCGGGAAGGCCGGACACGTCAATCGGCGTTGCGGACACGTCTATCTAACCCTGACCGTATCGTCGGCAACTCTTTGAAATACAGCGCAATTTTCGCTATCGCGGCGACCGGTTAGGAGCCCGGTTTTCGAAGGCAGGGCTTGGTATCACACCCGATAACCCGTTGCAACCCGGGCTCAACCGCCCGCGGTCGCGTACTGGATGGCGCCCCGCGTCGCCCAGCCGGTGAAGCGCCTGTCGAGGACCGCGAAAATCGCGTACATGCCGATCGCCATGGCGGCGATCACGATCAGCCCGGCGATCATCAGCGCCATGTTGAAGTTCGAACTCGCGACCAGCATCAGATGGCCGATCCCGTCGCCCCCCGCCACGGTCTCGGCGATGACGGCGCCGACGAAGGCCAGCGTGATCGCGATCTTGAGCGAGGCGAACAGATAGGGGAGCGAGCGGGGGATTCCCACCTTGATCACGATGTCGCGCTCATGCGCGCCGAGCGCGCGCAGCACGTCGCGCAGTTCCGGCTCGATGGTGGCGAGCGCGACCGCGACGTTCACGACGATGGGGAAGAAGCAGAGAATGAAGGCGGTGATCGTCGCCGTCGTCAGCCCGATGCCGAACCAGACCATCAGGATCGGCACGATCGCCACCTTGGGGATGCTGTTGAAGGCGACGAGCAGCGGGTAGATCGCGGCGTAGACCGGCTTGGAAATGCCGATGAACACGCCCATCACGATGCCGAACACGACCGCGATCCCGAAGCCGAGCAGCGTCGCTACCAGCGTCGGGATCGCGTTGTGCAATAGCGCCACGCGGAATTCCCAGATCGCGTAGAACGACGATGACGCCGTCGGCAGCACCACCGCGGGCACGTCGAACGCGCGCACGCCGATTTCCCAGACGACTATGAAAACGAGCGTCAGGATCCACGGCGACAGCCGCTCGACGGTCTTGCTACTCATCGCCGGATCTCTCGATGTTGATGTGGTGGCGGAGTTCCTGGACCAGCTCCACCGTCTCGCGCCGGTACATATGCTCGAGCGTGCGCGGGCGCTCCATCTCGATGTCCCGCTCGAGGATCACCCGCCCGGGCCGCGCGCTCATCACGAAGACCTTGTCGGCGAGGTACACCGCCTCACGCAAATCGTGGGTGACGAGCATCACGGTGCATTTGCGATTCATGTAGAGCGACTGAAGCACGTCCCAAAGCTCTTCGCGGGTGAATGCGTCGAGCGCGCCGAACGGCTCGTCGAGCAGCAGGAGGTCGGGCTCGTGGACCAGCGCGCGGCAAAGCTGGGCGCGCTGCTGCATCCCGCCCGATAGCTGCCAGGGCGCGCGGTCGCCGAAACCCTCCAGACCGACGGTCGCCAGCAGGTCGTCGGCCAGCGCCTCGTATTTCGCCTTTTCCCTGCGGAACCGCCGGCGGTGCGGCTCGACGATCTCCATCGGCAGCAGCACGTTCTCCCGGGTCGAGCGCCACGGCAGAAGCGTCGCGTTCTGGAACGCCATGCCGACGATCTTGAGCGGCTGGTCGACGACCTGCCCGGCGACCGAGACGTGGCCCTTGTTGGCCCGGATCAGCCCGGCCACGACCTTGAGCAATGTCGACTTGCCGCAGCCGCTCGGCCCGACCAGCGAGATGAAGTCGCCCCGCTCCATCGTCACGCTGGCGCCCTGCAGGGCCAGCGTCCCGGAATCGTCCTCGTCGCTCGCGCTGTTGCGGTAGGTGAGGTCGATCTCGTCGATTTCGATGAAGGCCATCGATGTGCTTTGGGTAGGGGAAAGGGGCGGGGGGTAAGGGAAAGGGGCGGGCGCGCGGCCCGCCCCTGGGACCCTATTTGTGGACGAAGCGTTCGGACTGCGGCGGCAGGAAGCCGTCGAGCCACATGTCCGCGGCCTTCGGCGGTTCCTTGAGGCCGTAGGCGTCCGCCGCCTGGTCGATCGAGCGCTGCAGCCGGGCCATGTCGATACCGCCATAGCCGTTCTTGCGCACGTTCGGCGTCAGCACGCAGCACTTGATGCCGAGCCTCAGCCTGTCGGCTTCGGTCGCCTCGTTGATCAGCGGCTCGAATTTCTTCGCCGACGCGACCGCGAGCTTGGGCCTGAGCACCATGTCGCGGGTCGCCTTGATCGTCGCCCGCACGAAGCCGCGCACTGCGTCCGCGTTCTTGGCGAGGAAGTCGGGCCTGACCGCGATGCCGTTGGCGTAGGACTCCATGCCGAAGTCGCCGTACATGAAGAAGGTGACGTCCTCCTCCTTGATGCCGGCGGCCTTGAGGTTGAGCATCGAGGAGAAGACGTGGCCCGAAATCGCATCCACCTGGCCCTTGATGAGCATCGGCTCGCGCAAACGCGGGTCCATGTTCTTCTTCTTCACCGAGTTGGGGTCGATGCCGATGGCCTTGGCGAAGGCCGGGAACAGCTTGTAGCTGGCATCGAAGACCGGGGCGCCCAGCGTCTTGCCGACGAGCTGCCTGGGATGCGTGATGCCCGACTTCTTCATCACGAAGATGGAGAACGGGGGCTGCTCGTACATCATCATCACGCTCTTGATCTCTTCGCCCTTGTTCTGGGCGTTGTATTGGATCAAGGCGTTGATGTCGGCGAGGCCGACGTCGTGGGTGCCGCTGACCAGCTTCTTGACCGCGTCGGCCGAGCCGCGGCCGGCGTCGATTTTCACGTCGAGCCCTTCGGCCTTGTAATAGCCCTCGTACTGGGCGATGAAGATCAGCCCGTGCGTCGATTGCGGGATCCAGTCGAGCGTGAGCCGGATCTTGGTCGCCGCCGAGGCGCTGACGCTGCCGAGCGCAACCGCCGCGGATACCGCTGCCGCAACCGCGGCCAGCTTGAATTTCCCTGTCATGTTTTCTCTCCCTCCTGAGGCTGGCGCATAATGAGAGACTACCGCGTGTCCGCGCAAACACGAATCTTCCCGGGGTGCCGATACGCAATCCCGAGTGGAGCGGACATCCTCGAACCAGCGCAATTTACAGACCATGCCGCCGGGTGAACACCCGGCACGGCGCTGCTATTTCATCCACACCGCGCTGAACGCGTCGCAGCGCCGGGCGGCGTCAGCCCGCGAGCTGCGAAGCGCCGCCATGCGCGGCCGACCAGCGGACGGGATCGTTCATGAACCGCTCGACCTCGTCCAGCGTGGCTGCGTCGAAATAGGAGTGTTTCTTGCACACCGCGAGCACGTCCCACCAGGTGGCGAGCGAGAGCATCTTCATATCCATCCGCTCCAGCAGCTCATGGGTCTGCGGGAAGATGTCGTAGTGAAAGATCACGAAGGTATGGTTGACGATGGCGCCCGCGTCGCGCAGCGCCTGACAGAAGCGGATCTTGCTCTGCCCGTCGGTGGTCAGGTCCTCGACCAGGATGATGCGCGAGCCGGGCTCGAAATCGCCCTCGATCAGGGCGTCCCGGCCGAATCCCTTGGCCTGTTTGCGGACATACTGCATCGGCAGCATCAGCCGGTCGGCGATCCAGGCGGCGAACGGGATGCCGGCGGTCTCGCCCCCGGCGACGGCGTCGATGGTTTCGAACCCGACCTCGCGGACGATCGACGAGGCGGCGAAATCCATCAGGGTCTGGCGCACCCGCGGAAACGAGATCAGCCGGCGGCAATCGATATAGACCGGGCTCGCCCAGCCCGAGGTGAACCGATAGGGATCGTCGGCGCGGAAGCGCACCGCCTCGACCTCGATCAGCATCCGCGCCGTCATCTCGGCGATCAGCGCCTCGTCCGGGAACGCCGTCGGCAGCATCCGTTTCTCCCGTCTCTCGCTTTCGCGCACGCGCCCGGTGGGCTCATCTGAGGCCGGAAACGATCTTCCAGGAGATCGGCGTGTCGGGCGCGAACACCCTGATCGCATGGTCCGCGACCCCCACCGCCTCCGGTGGCGCCTCGGAAACTACTCCTTTTTCGAGGACGATGCGGTCGGAATTCGGCTCCATTCCGTAAAATTCAGCGCCCGCGCGAGCCACGAAACCTTCGAGCCGGTCGAGCGCATCTTCCTCGTCGAAAACCTGCGCGACGCATTGCAGGGCGTTCGGAGCGTTGAAGATACCGGCGCAGCCACAATCGGTTTCCTTGTCGCGGCGCGGATGTGGCGCGGAATCGGTGCCGAGGAAGAAACGCGAATCGCCGGAGACCGCGGCTTCCCGAAGCGCCAGCCGGTGGCGCTCGCGCTTGGCCACCGGGAGGCAATACATATGCGGTCTGATCCCGCCGCGGAAAATTGCGTTGCGGTTGATCGTCAAATGATGCGGGGTGATCGTCGCCCCCAGCCCGCTGTCGGCTGCGCGCACATAATCGACCGCATCGGCCGTGGTCACGTGCTCCAGCACCACCCTGAGGCTTGGAAATTCCCTCCGCATGGGATCGAGCACGCGCTCGATATAGACCGCCTCGCGGTCGAACACGTCGACCGATTGGTCGGCGACCTCGCCGTGGACCAGGAGCGGCATGCCGATCCGCTCCATCTCCGCGAGCACCGGGCGGATCGCCGCCATGCGGGTCACCCCCATCGCCGAATTGGTCGTTGCCCCGGCGGGGTAGAGTTTTACCGCGTGGAAGACGCCGTTCTCGAACCCGGCCCGGATATCGTCCGGATCGGCATCGTCGGTCATATAGGCGGTCATCAGCGGCACGAACGGATGGCCGTCCGGCAGGGCCGCCCGGATGCGCGCGCGGTAGGCCTCGGCCTCGGCAGGGATGCGGACCGGCGGCACCAGATTGGGCATCACGATGGCGCGGCCGAACACCGCGGCGGAGAAGCCCACGACCGCGTGCAGCATCGGCCCGTCGCGGAGATGAAGGTGCCAGTCGTCGGGCCGCGCGATGGCGATCCGGTCCCCGCTCACGGCGGGTCCATCAGCGCGCGATAGAGCAGATCGGCGCCCTTGAGGAAGTCCTCGATATCCATCGCCTCGTTCGGGTTGTGCGAGCCGTTGTGGTTCCGGATGAAGATCATCGCAGACGGGATGCCCGCCGAGGCGAACAGCACCGCGTCGTGACCGGCGCCGCTCAGCATCGTCTTCTGCGGCAGCGAGAGCGCACCGGCGTGGGCGAGCAGCTTGTCGACCCAGCGCCGGTCCATCACCGCCGGCTCGGCGTCCACCCTGCGGTCGAAATTAAACATCACCCGGCGCTCGGCGGCGATGCGGTCGCATTCGCTGCGCATCAGCTCGTAGAAGCCTTCCAGGGTCGCGGTGTCCTCGCTCCGCACCTCGAAGCTGAAGGCGACCTCGCCGGCGATCCTGGAGACCGAATGCGCCCGCGCGTCGGTCTCGACGATGCCGGTGGTCACCACCAGATCGCGCCCCCGGTCCAGCCAGTCCTGCCAGCAATTGTCGAGCGCATGGATCAGCGCCGCCGTCGCCATCACCGGATCGTTCCTGAGCCCGCGCGGCACCGCGCCCGAATGCCCCGCCTCGCCGATGCAGCGGATGCGGCGGTGGCGCAGATTGCCGCGGATCGAGGTGACCACGGCGGTCGGCAACCGGTCGGCGACGAGGATCGGGCCCTGCTCGATATGGAGCTCGATATAGCCCGCGATATCCGCCGGGTCGACCAGCGGCCTGCCCGCCTCGATCGCCGCGACGGCGGCGCCTTCGCGCTTCATCGCCTCGCCGAGCGTGCCCGTGCCGTCGCGGTGGACCGAGGCGAGGTCGGCCTTTTGCAGGCGGCCGAACAGCGCGCTCGACCCGACGCAGGCCTTGCCGTACCAGGCGCTTTCCTCGCCGCGGAGCGCGATCACCCGGACCGGGCGCCTCGGCTTGGCGTCCTCGATCCGCGCCCGCACCAGAGCGAGGAGCCCGGCGACCACCCCGGCGGCGCCGTCGAAATTGCCGCCTTCGGGCACCGAGTCCATATGCGAGCCGCAGGCGATATAGGGCGTTTCCCGCGCCTGCCCGGGGAGGGAGATCGACAGATTGGCGGCATCGTCGGTGCCGGTCTCGAGCCCGAAGCGCCCGGCGACCTCCATCAGGATCTCGAAGGCCGCGTTCTCGCCCGCGCCGAAGCTCTCCCGCGACACCCCGCGCCGCGCCGCGGTGGTCCGGCGCAATGTGTCGAAAATCTCGAGCGCCAGCGTGCGCAGCGCTTCCCTCTCCGGCTGGACGATGGTTTCGCTCATCGCAGCGGATCCACCCATTCCATGTCGGTCTCGTCGGCCTCCTCGACCGAGAGCGCGCCGACCAGCTCGGTCACGCGCCCGTAGCCGCGGCGCAGGCAATAGCTCTCGAGGCCTTCGAGCACCGAGATCATCGCCGTCGGGTGGACGAAGGTCACGGTCCCCACCTGCACGGCGCTGGCCCCCGCCAGCATGTATTCGATCGCATCCTCGGCGGTGGCGATGCCGCCGCAGCCGATGATCGGGATATCCACCGCGCGCGCGCATTGCCAGGTCATGCGCAGGACGATCGGCCGGATCGCCGGGCCCGACAGCCCGCCGGTGACGCTGCCGAGCCTGGGGCGCTGGCTCTCGATATCGACCGCCATGGCGAGGAAGGTGTTGGCGACCACCAGCGCATCGGCGCCGGCGGCTTCGGCCGCGCGGCCGATCTCGGCGATCTCGGTGACGTTGGGCGACAGCTTGGCCCAGAGCGGCAGCGAGGTGCGGCGCCGGATCGCGGCGACGGCGCGCTCGGTGGATTCGGCCTCGTTGGCGAAGGCCCGGCCGTCGGCTTCGAGATTGGGGCAGGAGATGTTGATCTCGATCGCGGCGACGCCGGGCAGGCTCACCTCCTCGGCGAGGCTCGCGAAGCCGTCGACGGTGGGCGCCGAAATGCTGACCACCAGCGGGGTCGAATAGCGCGTATAGGTGGGCAGCGTCTCGGCGTGGAAATAGGGCATGCCCCTGGACGGGATGCCGATCGAATTCAGCATCCCCTCCGGCGTCTCGCAGACCCGGGGCAGCGCGTTGCCGACCCTGAGCTCGCGGGTGATGGTCTTGATGACCATCGCCCCCAGCCGTTCGAAATCGACCGCCTTGTCGAGCCCGTCGGCGAAGGTGCCCGAGGCCGGCATGACCGGGTTGGCGAGCGCGACCCCGCCGATCTCGACGCGCATGTCTACCAAGAGATCGCCTCCTGAAGGTCGAACACCGGCCCGTCCCAGCATACCCGACGGTGGGCGACCCCGCCGTCGACGCGGAACTCGCGCACGCAGCAGAAGCACATGCCGAGCCCGCAGGCCATCTGCTGCTCCAGCGCCACCTGGCCGGGGATCCCGAACTCGCGCCCGAGCCGCTGCAGCAGCAGCAGCAGGCGGTTGGAGCCGCAGGTGAAAAACGCATCCGCCCGGTTATCGGCGATCGAGCCGCGGAGAATGCGTTCCAGACGGGCCGGACCGCTGGTCCCCTCGGCATCGGTGACCTCGATGATTTCGGCGCCGATCGCTGCGAAGCGGTCGGCCGACATCATCACCGCCGGCGAGCGCGCGCTGAGCACCGCCGTCACCCCGATCCCGTTCGCCGCCGCGAGCTCGGCGAGCGGGGCGAGCGTCGCCAGCCCGACCCCGCGCCCGACGACCACGATGCGCCGCCAGCCCGGCGCCAGGGCAAAGCCGACGCCGAGCGGGCCGAACAAATCGAGGCGGTCGCCCGGCGCCAGCGTCGCCAGCGCCCGTGTGCCGCTGCCGGTCACCTTGTAGAGGAACGCGACCGTGCCGGCTTCCGGGTCCGCCCGGTAGACGCTCATCGGGCGGCGGAAGAACGGACCGTTGGGGCCGTCTTTGGGGCACAGCATGTGGAAGAACTGACCCGCCCGGATCGCCGTCGCCAGCGGATCGGCGGTCGCCACGATGTGCATGTATTCCGCGTTGACGGCGTCGTTGCCGATCACTTCGCAGTCGAATTCCGCCGCGGTGACCGCATGCGGCCGCGCAAGACGGGGCGCGGCGCCCGGGTTGGACTTCATTTTGCCGTTCATACGGTCCTAAAATCCTATGCTAACGCAATTATTCGCCGCTTTGTACGGCGTCTTCCCGGGAGGAAGCACATGGCGACGGTCACCATAGGCAGGCTCGAACTCGCGCGGGTGCTGGAGGACGACACGCCGGTCTTCGATCCCGGCGCGATGTATCCCGACGCGACGGCGGAGGATTTCGAGCGCGAGCGCGGCTGGCTGATGCCGCGCTTCTTCGACGAGCAGCGCTGGCTGCTCGAATCCTGCATGCAGAGCTATGTGTTCCAGAGCGAACACCGCACGATCCTGATCGACACCTGCGTCGGCAACGACAAGCCGGGCCGCCGGCGGGATTACTGGTCCCACGCCCGATGGCCCTATCTGGAGAATTTGGCCGCAGCCGGCTACGCGCCGGACGAGATCGACCTCGTCCTGATCACCCATCTCCATGTCGATCATGTGGGCTGGAACACGCGCCGGGTGGACGGTCGGTGGGAGCCCACATTCCCCAACGCGCGCTACGTGTTCACCGCGACCGACCTCGAATCCCTCGAGGCCAAGCACGCCAGCGGCGACGGGCAGTACGTCCATGTCTACCAGGACAGCGTGAAGCCGATCCTCGATGCCGGGCTCGCCGATCTCGTCGCCCCCGACCATGTCGTCGAGGACGGCATCCGCTTCGAGCCCGCGCCGGGCCATACCCCGGGCCAGGTCAATATCCGGATTTCCTCCGACGGCGAGGAGGGGCTGGTCACCGCCGACGTGATCCATCACCCGATCCAGGCCCGCCACCCGGGCTGGAACAGCCGCGCCTGCGAACACCAGCCGACGGCGATCGCGACCCGCCGGGCGATCTTCGAGGGCGTGGCGGACAGGGACACGCTGGTGCTGCCGGCGCATTTCGAGCCGTGCCGCCTGCGCCGCGCCGACGGCGGGTTCCGGTTCCTGTTCGATTGATTGGCCGGCGCCGGCCCGAGGTCTATAAATCGCGCACATCCAACCGGCCCGAGGGAGGAGCCGCGCCATGTCCGAGCCCACCGTCTTCGTCTTCGCCAATGCCGACCGGGAGGGGCACAGCATCCGCCGGATGGAAGGCGCGGGATGCAGCCTTACCTATGGCGAGGCGGCGTGGCAGACGCCGGGCTGCGTCTATGAGGACGACATGGCGGCGAAGGCCGCCGCCTCGGTCGCGATGACCGGCACCTCGAGCCGCAGCGCGCCGGTCAACCGGCGCATCATCGAGGGCGCCCAGCGGCTCCGCATCATCGCCAAATGCACCGTCGGCACCGACGACATCGATGTCGAGGCGGCCACCGATCTCGGCGTCATCGTCACCCACGCGCCGACCCAGGCGAATTGGGGCGGCGTCGCCGAGGGCGCGATGGCGATGATCCTCACCGTGCTCAAGCGCAACCGGGAGAAGGACGCCCGGGTCAAGGCGGGCGGGTGGAAGGACGATTCGCTGATCGGCACCTATATCGGCCGCCGCGACGAGGACGGCTATCCCGGGATCGCCATCGGGATCATCGGCTTTGGCCGCATCGGCGGGCGCATGGTGGAGCTGCTCAAGCCCTGGCACGCAAGGCTGATCGTCTGCGATCCCTTCGTCGAGGAGGAGAAATTCGCCGATTACGGGGTCGAGCGGGTCGATCTCGACACGCTGCTCGGCGAGGCCGACGTGGTCACCATGCACCCGACGCTCAACCCCACCTCGCGCGGTATGATGGGCGCCGCCCAGTTCAGGGCGATGAAGAAGACGGCCTTGTTCGTCAACACCTCGCGCGGCGGCACGATGGACGAGGTGGCGCTCGCCGACGCGATCGAGGCTGGGGAGATCGCCGGCGCCGCGCTCGACGTGTTCCTCGACGAGCCGATGGACCGGGACTCGAAGCTGCTCCACATGGGGAGCGAGGTGCTGCTGTCGCCGCACATGATTTCCTACAACCGCGGCGGCGGGCTCGGACCGGGGATCGAATGGGCGGCGGAGGCCGTGTTGACCGCGCTCCGGGGCGAGGTGCCGGACAACGTCTTCAACCCCGACGTGCTGCCGCGCTGGCGCGAGCGCTTCGGCGGCAACGCGCTGATCGCCTGAGGCGCGCCCCTTCGATAGGCCGCATGAACCGCACCCTGCTCCTCTGCATCGTGCTCGGCGGGTTGCTGGCGGGCGCGATCGGCGCCGCTGTCTGGATGTGGCAGGTCGCGGGCGATGCGCCGATCGGGATCATGGGACTGCTCGCCATGGCGGCGGGGGCGAGCGTCAGCCTGGCGCTCGGGATCGGGCTGATGCGCCTCGCCTACAAGAGCGAACGCCGGGACGGGGAGTGAGGCTCAGCCACCCATAACCGGCGGCATGGCGAGGTCGAGCTCGTCGGCGATCTCGGCCAGGCGGCGCCAGGTGCCGCCGGGCAGCGGCACGCCGGTCTCCATCCGTTCGGCCATCACCTTGTCGCCGCGCTCGCCCGGCACCCGGATTTCGTCGTAACCCCTGGCGGCGGGCAGCCCCTTGAGCGCCGCGACCAGCGTGTCGATATCCCGGCGGTAGCGCGCGGGCTCGGTGAAGGCGGCGATGTCGATGGCGAGCGCGAACCCGTTCTGGCTGTGGCGCCAGTCGCCCTCGGCTCCGATGGCGGTGGCGATCAGCGGGTTGCCGACGAGGATTCCGGTGAGGCATTCGAACATCAGCGACAGCCCCGCCCCCTTGGCCCCGCCGAGCGGGGTGAGGAACCGGGCGGCGTCGGCGTCGGTGGTGGGCTCGCCCTCCCCGGTCAGCGCCACCCCCGGCTCCAGCTGCGTGCCGCTGTCGCGCGCGAGGATCACCTGGCCCATCGAGCCCGTCGACGTCGCCATGTCGAGCAGGATCGGTTCCCGCTCCATGCCCGGCGCGGCGATCGCGATCGGGCTGGTGGCCACGCCGCGCGCCCGTGCGCCGTGATAGGCCATGTTCGGCTTGGACGAGCCGAAGACCAGCCCGATCATGTCGGCCCTGGCGGCCTTGAGCGCGAAATAGCCGATCGCCGCCATGTGGGTCACGCGGCGCAGGATGCAGACGCCGATCCCCGCCTCGCGTGCCTTGGCGATGGCGATGTCCATGCCGCGCGACATGCCGACCGGGCCGAAGGCGCGATCGGCGTCGATCACCGTCGCCGCCGGCAAATCGGCGATGACCGCGATGTCGGGGCGCGGGTTGAACTCGCCGCTCGCGATGCGGCCGATATATCCCGGAACCCGCAGCACCCCATGGGTGTCGATGCCGCGCAGATTGGCCCAGACCAGCACCTCGGCGATGGTCGCGGCATCCGCCGCCGGCGTGCCGGCGGCGGCGAAGACGGCCGCGACGAAGGATTCGAGCTCGGCGGCGCGAACCCGCTTGACCGCTTCCTCCATGCCCCGGGGCGGCGCCTAGAAGGTGACCACGGAGCGGATCGACTTGCCCTCGTGCATCAGGTCGAAAGCGCTGTTGATGTCGTCCAGCTTCATGGTGTGGGTGATCAAATCGTCGATATTGATCTTTCCGTCCATGTACCAGTCGACGATCTTGGGCACCTCGGTGCGGCTCTTGGCGCCGCCGAACGCGGTGCCCTTCCAGACCCTCCCGGTGACCAGCTGGAAGGGGCGGGTCGAGATCTCCTGGCCCGCGCCGGCGACGCCGATGATCACGCTCACCCCCCAGCCGCGGTGGCAGCATTCGAGCGCTTGGCGCATCGTGGCGACGTTGCCGATGCACTCGAAGGAGTAGTCCGCCCCGCCATCGGTGAGGTCCACCAGATAGGGCACGAGATCGCCCTCGACCTCTTTCGGGTTGACGAAATGGGTCATGCCGAATTTCCCGGCGAGGCTGGCCTTCGACGGGTTGAGATCGACGCCGACGATCTTGTCGGCGCCGGCGATCCGCGCGCCCTGGATCACGTTGAGGCCGATCCCGCCGAGCCCGAAGACGACGACATTGGCGCCGGGCTCGACGCCCGCGGTATTGATCACCGCGCCGAGCCCCGTGGTCACCCCGCAGCCGATATAGCAGATTTTGTCGAACGGAGCGTCCTCGCGGACCTTGGCGACCGCGATCTCCGGCATGACGCTGTAATTGGCGAAGGTCGACGTGCCCATATAGTGGAACAGCTTCTCCCCGCCGAGCGAGAACCGGCTGGTCCCGTCCGGCATCACCCCCTGGCCCTGGGTGCCGCGGATCGCGGTGCACAGATTGGTCTTGCCCGACAGGCACGATTTGCACTGCCGGCATTCCGGGATATAGAGCGGAATCACGTGGTCGCCCTTGCCGACCGAGGTCACGTTCCTGCCGATATCGACCACCACGCCCGCGCCCTCGTGGCCCAGGATCGAGGGGAACAGGCCCTCCGGATCGGCGCCCGACAGGGTGAACTCGTCGGTGTGACAGATTCCGGTGGCCCTGACCTCGACCAGCACCTCGTCGTCCCCGGGGCCGTCGAGCTGCACCGTCTCGATGGAAAGCGGCTTCCCTGCCTCATGCGCGACCGCGGCTCGGACATCCATTCTTTCGACTCCCCCTGTCTGTCATCCAAATTCAGGCGATCCTAGCCCAACATATAGCGCCCGTCTTCGCACCTGCCGAGCCGGCCCTCGGCGTAGAGCGCCTCCAGCTCGCGGACGATCTCGCGCCCGTCGTCGGAGTTCGCCGCCTCCATCAGCTCGCGGAAATGCCTCGGCCCCTCGGAAAGCGCATCGACGACCGTTTGCCCCGGCGCCGTTGCGGCGGGCGCGCGTTGCGGCGGCTCGGGTATGGTGAATTCCTGCGCGCCCAGCTTGCCGAACGGGATGGTGAGGTCGAACCCCGCCTTCGCGCCCGCCCGCGCGCCCTGCAGCGAAGGATCGAGCGGGACCGCCCGGAAGCCCGACGCGACGACGATGTCGCGGTCGGCCTGGAACCGTGTGGCCAGGGCCCAATCCACCTGGGAATCGGAGAAGATGTCGATATCCGCGTCGGTTACGAAGACGTGCTTCACGTCGGCGTTCGAGCCGAAGACCGCGGCGATGGCGTTGCGCGCCTCCCCCGGCACCCTTTGCCTGAGCGAGACGCGGGCGTTGTACATCCCGCCGCAGGACGCGGTGACGCAGACGCCGACCGGCTCGCGCAGCGCGGTCTCCAGCGCCTTCCACAGCGAAATTTCGGTCTTCAGGGCGCAGATCTGGGCGGTGTCGGTGGACTCCATGTAGCGCCCGCCGATGGTCACCGTCTGGAACAGCGCGTCGCTGCGCCGGGTGATCGCGCTCAGACGGAAAACCGGGTTGGATTTGAGGACGCCGTAATAGCCGACATATTCGCCATAGGGACCCTCGGGCTCCGACCAGCCGGCGGGGTCGAGATGCCCTTCCAGCACCATCTCCGCGTCGGCCGGGACCTTGAGATCGCTGGTCACGCATTTGACGACGGGCACGGCCGCGCCGCGCACGCCGCCGAGCAGCGCGAGCTCGTCCTGCGGCGGCACCAGGCTGAGGCTGGCGAGCGCATCGGCCGGGTGCGCGCCGACGACGATGGCGACCGGCAAGGGATCGCCGCTTGCGTGCGCCGCGCCGTAGATCGCGCGCAGATCGCTCGGCGCGTTGAGGTCGATCCCGGCCTCGCGGCGGCCGCGCAGCATCAGCCGGCGCATGCCGATATTGGTCCACCCGGTCGCCGGGTCGCGCGAGAAATCGAGCCCCGCCGAGATATAGGGCGCCCCGTCCAGCGCGTGCTGGAGATGGACCGGGAGCGCCGTCAGATCGGCGTCCTCGCCTTCGAGCACGACCTCCTGCACCGGGGCGGTTTCGCGGGTGACCTCGATCGGCGGGATCGGCCTCGCCAGGCGCTCCAGCATCGAAGGCAGGAGCGCGCGTTCGTCGGTCCCGAGCGCCAGGGCAAGCCGGGCGCGGCTGCCCATCGCATTGCCGATCAGCGCCGCACCTTCCGGCCCGACGCTCCGGAACAGGACCGCCCTCGGATTGCCGTCGAGACGCTCGGCCACCCCGGCAAGCGGAACCGGGTCGGCAACGATTTCGACTTCCCCCGCGTCGATCAGCCGATCCACGAGACGGCTGAGGCGGAACCGGTCGAAATCGACGGTGGCGATGGTGTCGGGCATCGAAGCCACTCCCCTGTGAATCGGGCCTGTGAATCGGGCGCGCGCCATTCTGGTATGCGGCGCCGGAGAAGATCAATCGGTACGGGCGCCGGAGCGGGCACCGGATCAAGTCCGGGCTACTCGGGATGAGGATCTTTCATCGATTCCCTCATCCTGAGTAGCGGCGAAGCCGCGTATCGAAGGACGGCCTCCGCCCCGGTCGCCTTCGGGGACGCCTACTCGCCCTCCCACGGGTCGATCACATCGATACCCATGTCCACGAAGTCCCGCACGTTCCGCGTCGCCACCGCCATGCCGCGCGACCGCGCGATCGCCGCGATCTGGCAATCGGCGTGGGAAACGGGGCGTCCCGCGGCGCGGCGGCCGGCAGCGATTTCCGCATAGGCGATTGCCGCGCCGCTGTCGAAGGGGAGGATGCGGCGCGCGAACGCGTCATGCAGCATCGCTTCGATTTCCGAGGCGAGCGTATCCCGACGCCGGCCCGCCGGCATGATGGCGGCGCCATAGCGCAGCTCCGCTTCGCCCACCGCCGAGAAATAGAGGCCGTCCGCCGGGTGACCCAGGACCCAGGCCTGGACAGCCGGATGAGGCGATTTGCGCATCATTTCGGATACTACGTTGGTGTCGAGCAGGAGCATGGCCGCCGCTTCAATCGAACCGGGGCGGATCGCGCATCGGCGTGCGCGGCGGCAACTCCAGGTCCACCCCGTTGTCCGGTCCGAAATGCGCGCGGATGATGCTCAGAAGGTCTTGCGGGGCCGGCTTGCACCCAACCGCCTCGCGCAGGATCACCCGTGCCTCCTCTTCCATGGACCGACCATTCTCCGCCGCCCGCACGCGGAGGCGCGTTTTTACCTCGTCGTCGAGATTGCGGATCGTGATGCTCGCCATGGCCGTGCGCTCCTTGTTCGCAAAGTCCAATCTTAGCCTATGATTGCAATGCAATCAAGAAACTGGCGCGCCGCCCCGCCGTTTCGGCGGCGGGGGAAATCCATTAGACTTCGCCGAATTCCAATCGTGGAGCCCGGCATGAAGCCCAGCATCGTCGAGTCCTCCGAAATCGGCGCCGGCCGGGGTTGAGGCGGACGCATGGCACAAGTCACCGAGATCGCGCCCGAAATCTTCCGGCTGTCGGCGTACAATTCGCAGGCGAATTTCCAGTTCAACAGCTTTCTCGTGCGCGACGCCGACCCGCTGCTCTACCACACCAATCTGCGCGGCTTTTTCGACGAGATCCGCGAGGCCGCTGCGTCCGTGCTCGACCCGTCGACGATCCGCTGGGTCGGCTTCAGCCATTTCGAGGCCGACGAATGCGCCACCCTCAACGACTGGCTCGCCCTTGCGCCCCGCGCCGAGGCGGTGTGCAGCTTCGTCGGCGCGCGCACCTCGGTGGGCGATTTCGCGATCCGCCCGCCCCGCGTGCTCGCCGAGGACGAGCGGCTGGAGACCGGCAACCGCCGCTTCCGGCTGGTCGAGACCAAGCACGTACCGCATGGCTGGGACGCGAGCCTGTTGTTCGAGGAGGAGACGAGGACGCTTTTCTGCTCCGACCTGTTCGGCCATAACGGCGATGTCGAGCCGCTCTACGAGGGCGACATCATCGCCCGGACCGATGCTTATAACGCGGCGCAGAAGGACGGACCGATGTCGCATTCGGTGCCCTATACGCGCGAGACCAGGCCGATCCTCGACCGGCTCGCCGAGCTCGGGCCGGAGACGCTGGCCTGCATGCACGGCTCCAGCTATGCGGGGGCGGGAGCGGACGCTTTGCGCGCGTTCGGCGACATGCTCGAACGCCTGTATGGAGGAAATTGAAGCGATGGCGACCGATACCGAGACCGGCAGGATCGAGAAGACCGAAGAGGAATGGCGGGCCGAGCTCACGCCCGAGCAATACGCGGTCACCCGCCAGCACGGCACCGAGCGGCCGTTCTCCGGCGAGTATGACGGCTGCAAGGATGCCGGCACCTATGTCTGCGTCTGCTGCGGACAGAAGCTGTTCGATTCGAAGACCAAGTTCAATTCCGGGACCGGCTGGCCGAGCTTCTACCAGCCGCATGACGCGAGCGCCGTCGGCGCCACCTCCGACCGGAGCCTGTTCATGGTCCGCACCGAGGTGCATTGCGCGCGCTGCGACGCCCATCTCGGCCATGTCTTCCCCGACGGCCCGATGCCGACCGGGCAGCGCTACTGCATCAACTCGGCGGCGCTCAAGCTCGACCGCGAAGACGGCGACGGCTGAACGCCGCGCTCCCCCGCAGGATTTGCAGGATGGCGACCCCCGAACCGCTGAAGCGGCGCGAAACCGACTGGGTCGGGCGCGCACGCGACCTCGCCCCGCTGATCGCATCCGATGCCGACCGGATCGAGCGCGACGGCAAGGTGACCCCCGCGGTGATGGCCGCGATGCACGAGGCGGAGATGTTCCGCCTCTGCCTGCCGCGCTCGATGGGCGGCGGCGAGGCATCGCCGATGACGATCCAGGGGACGATCGAGACCATCGCCGCGGCGGATGCCAGCACGGCGTGGTGTCTCGGACAGGGGCTCGGTTGCTCGCTTTCCGCTGCATTTATTGCATCGGAGATAGCGGCGGACGTGTTCGGCGCGCCCGAATCCGTCCTCGCCTGGGGGCCGTTCAACAAGCGCGAGCGCGCCGTGCCGGTCAATGGCGGCTACCGTCTGACCGGCCGCTGGTCCTATGCGAGCGGGATCCGCAACGCGACCTGGATGGGCGCCCATTGTCCCGAGACCGGCGCCGACGGCACGCCGCTCAGGATCCCCGACGGGCGCCCGCGCATCCGCTCCTTCCTGTTCCCCGCCGCCGCCGCCACGGTGCACCCGGTCTGGGAGACCATGGGGCTCAACGGAACCGGCAGCGACGACTATGAGGTCGCCGACCTGTTCGTCCCCGAAAGCTATACGTTCGTGCGCGATTTCGAGCCCGACCGGCGCGAGACCGGCCCGCTCTACCGGATCGCGCTCACCGCCTTCTACGGCATGAGCTTCGCCAGCGTGGCGCTCGGCATCGCCCGGGCGATGCTGGACGAGTTCATCGCGCTGGCCTCCGCCAAGACCGCGAGCCATACCAGCGCGATGCTGCGCGAGGGCAGCGCGGTGCAGTCCGATGTCGCGCTCGCAGAGGGGCATCTCGGCGCGTCGCGGGCCTATCTGCTGGAGATGATGGAAGAGATCTGGCAGGCGCTCGGGCGCGGCGAGGCGCTCGACATCGACCGCCGGGCGCGGCTCAGGATCGCCTGCGCCTACGCCTCGGGCCGCGCGCGGGAGGTGGCCGCGATGGCCTATCACCGGGCCGGGTCGACGGCGATCCACGCCAAAAATCCGTTCGAGCGGCGGTTCCGCGACATGAACACGGTATCGCAGCAGATCCAGGCGGCGCCGTCCAACCTCGAGCATGCCGGGATGGCGATCCTCGGGCTCGAGCCCGGCGGGCGCGTCTAGGCCGGGACCCCGCACAGGTTCCGGGCACCAGTGACCGCCGCCGAAGACCTGCTCGGCAAGCCGCTGGCGCGGATCGAGGATCTGCCGCTGGTCACCGGGCGCGGGCGCTTCGCCGCCGACATCGATTTCCCCGGCCAGCTCCATATGCGGATCGTCCGATCGCCGCACGCCCATGCCGAGCTGGGCGGCATCGACGCCGCCGCCGCGCGCGCGATGGCGGGCGTGCATGCGGTGTGGTCCGCCGCCGACACGGCCGATATCCCGCCGATCGATTTTCGCGCCGACCGCCGGGCCGAGGCGCTGAAGCCGTTTCGCCAGCACGTGCTGGCGCGCGACCGCGTGCGCTATGTCGGCGACCCGGTGGCGGCGGTGTTCGCCGAGACCCCGTATATCGCCGAGGACGCGGCCGAGCTGGTCGAAATCGACTACCGTCCGCTGCCGCCGGTCGTCGCCGCCGACCGGGAGCCCGGCAGCTTCGCGCCCGGGCTCGGCACCGAGGCGGCGCTTCTCACCCACAGCTTCGGCGATTCCGCTTCCGGGTTCGCCGGTGCCCATCTCGTGGTCTCCCTCGACCTCCGGACCGGGCGGCATTCGGGCGTGCCGATGGAGACCAGGGGCGCGATCGGGGTCTATGAAGCCGCCCGGGACCGGCTGGTCCTCCACGGCGCCGCCAAGGTTCCGCACCGCAACAAGGAAACCCTGATCCGCATGCTGGGGCTGGCGCCCGACCGGATCGAGTTGCGCGAGGGTCACGTCGGCGGCGGCTTCGGGATCCGCGGCGAGCTCTACCCGGAAGACGTGCTGGTGCTGGTCGCGGCGAAGCGCTTCGGCCGGCCGGTCAAGTGGATCGAGGACCGCCATGAGCATTTGACGGCGGCCAACCAGGGCCGCGAGCAGCGCCACCGGGCCCGCCTCGCGGTCGATGCGGAGGGCCGCATCCTCGCGCTGGAGGACGAGATCTGGCACGACCAGGGCGGCTATCTGCGGACCCACGGGGTCAGCGTGCCCAACCGGACGATGTGCCAGATGCCGGGGCTCTACCGGGTGCCGGCCTACCGGGCGTCGTGCCATGTCCGGCTGACCAACAAGACGCCCGCCGCGACCTATCGCGCGCCGGGACGGTTCGAGGGTAGTTTCGTCCGCGAGCGGCTGATGGACGCGGCGGCGCACCGCCTCGGCATCGACAGGGTCGAGATCCGCCGGCGCAACCTTATCTCCGCCGTCGAGATGCCCTACACCGTCGCCTATGACGAGCCGGGCGCCGAGACGCTTCGCCTCGACAGCGGCGACTATGCGCTGCTGCTCGACAAGGCGCTGGCGGCGATCGGCTGGGAGGAACTGCTGCGCGGCCTCGCCCGCCGCCGGGCGGCAGGAGAGCTGGCGGGAGCCGGTATCGCGCTGTTTCTCGAGGAGAGCGGCCGCGGCCCGTCCGACGGCGCGCGGATTTCCGTCGACGCGGAGGGGCGGGTCGAGATCGTCACCGGCGGCGCCTCGGTCGGGCAGGGGTTCGAGACCGCGATGGCGCAGATCTGCGCCGCCGCGCTCGGCGTCGACTACCGCCGGATCGCGGTGGTCCACGGCCAGACCGAGCGTATCCCCTACGGCATCGGCGCGCACGCCACCCGGGCGACGGTGGTCACCGGAAGCGCGGTTCACGCGACCGCGCTCGCATTGCGGGCGAAGGCTCTCGCGGCGGCGGCCGAGCTGCTGCAGACCCCCGCCGACCGGCTGACCATCGGCGCAGGCGTGGTGCAGCCGGCGGCGGGCGGCCCGTCCATCGCGCTGGGCGAGATCGTGCGAGCGCGCGGCGCCGATACGCTCGCCGCCGAGGAGATCTTCGAGACCCCGCAGACCAACTTCCCCTACGGCGCCCATATCGCGGTGGTGCGCGTCGACCCCGGGACCGGGGCGGTGACGGTCGAGCGGTTTCTCGTCGCCTACGACGTCGGGCGGGCGGTGAATTCGGCGATGCTCGAGGGCCAGCTCGTCGGCGGCTGCGTCCAGGGGATCGGCGGTGCGCTCTTCGAGGAGTTCGTGTATGACGAGGCCGGCCAGCCGCTCGCCGTCACCCTCGCCGATTATTTGCTGCCGACGATCGCCGAAGTCCCCGCCATAGAGTGCCTGATCACCGAGGACGCGCCGAGCCCGCTCAACCCGCTCGGCCTCAAGGGCGGGGGCGAGGGCGGCATCAACGGCGTCGGCGCGGCGATCGCCGGCGCGGTCGACCGGGCCATCGGCATCCCGGGCGCCATCGACCGCATGCCGATCACCCCCGAACGGGTCCGCGCCCTGCTGCGCGGCAAGCAATCGCAACCGTCACGATAAGGAGCACCCCGTGATCGACGAGGGAAACGACATCATCGAGGGCCACGCGTTCAAGGCGCTCAAGGTCGCCATCGACGGGGACGGGATCATGACGATCACGCTCGCGCGGCCCGAGCGCCTGAACGCGTTCAACGACGACATGCGCGCCGAGTTCCTGTGGCTGACCCGGCGCATCGAGGCCAATCCGGCGATCCGGGTAATCGTCTTCAACGCCGAGGGCGAACGCGCGTTCTGCGCCGGCGCCGATGTGAGCTGGTTCGAGAACGACTGGCCGACCGAGCGGTTCCGCATCGAATACCGCTGGGTGCACGATTTCTTCGACCTCCTCGAGCGCATCGAGATACCCGTGATCTGCGCGGCCCAGGGGATCTGCGCCTGCGGCGGGCTCGAGCTCGCGATGTCCTGCGACTTCCGGATCGCGGCCGACGACGCGCGGTTCGGCTTCACCGAGGCCAATATCAACCTGATCCCGGGCTCCGGCGGCTGCTCGCGGCTGGTCAATCTGATCGGCCCGGGCTGGGCCAAGGAGCTGGTGATGGCCGGCACCTTCATCGACGCCGGGCAGGCGCTCAGGATCGGTCTGGTGACCCGCGTGGCGCCGGTCGCCGAACTCCACGACGCGGCGATGGAACTCGCCCGCAAGCTGGTCGCCAAGGCGCCGCTCGCGATGGGGCTCGCCAAGACGATCATGAACACCTGCGACAGCATCGACACCAATTCGGGCCGCATCCTGGAGCGCATCGGCCAGTCGGTGCTGATCCGCACCGAGGACCACAAGGAGGGGATCCGCGCCTTCCGCGAGAAGCGCCCGGCGTCCTATCAGGGCCGTTAGCCCGGCCGCCCCACCGCCTAATGTTTCACGTGAAACATAAGTCAGCATTGTTGACCTATGTTTCACGTGAAACATTGTCCCGAAACGGTACTATTTGTGTCCCCTGGGGACGGGCCGGTACCGCGATGCGCGGCCTCGATGAGACCCGGTGTGAAGATCGCCCGACAAACCCGCTTGACCGGGGCCGCAACCGGGACCCATATCGAAAACCGGCCGGCAAGCGGGAGAAGGCTGCATCATGACTCCGACGCGGAGGGATTTGCTCAGGCTCGGCGCCGCCGCGGTGGCGCTCATGCCCGCCGCCGCCGAGGCCTCGAACGGCGTTTCCGAGGCCATCGCGCGGTTCACCGGGGGCGCAGAGCCGGCCGACGGCGGGGTGCGGCTCGAGGTGCCGGAGATCGCCGACAATGGCGGCGCGGTTCCGGTTCGAATCGCCGCCCCGGGCGCCCGGCGCATCGCCCTGTTCGCCGAGGCGAACCCCTATCCGGGGGTCGCGGTGTTCGCCTTCGGAAGCCTGGCGCCGCCGGCGGCCACGATCCGCATCCGCCTGGCCCGCAGCCAGAAGGTGATCGCGGTCGCCGAGATGGCCGACGGCACGTTCCGCCGCACCGCCCGGCGCATCGCCGTGACGGTCGGCGGCTGCGGCTGAGGGGCGGGCGATGGCGAGACCGAGGCCGCGAATCAGGCTGCCCAAATCGATCCGGGCGGGCGTCCCCTTCACCGTCAAGACCCGGATCGTCCATCCGATGCATACCGGGCTGCTCCGCGACGGCGCGGGGAAGCTGGTGCCGCGGCGGATCGTCAACCGCTTCGCGGTCCGCTTCGGCGGCGAGGCGGTGCTGTCGGTCGATCTGGAGCCGGCGGTCTCGGCCAACCCCTATATCCAGTTCGCGATGGCCGTACCGGGGCCGGGCCTTCTGGAATTCGAATGGTTCGACGATGACGGCTCGGTCTACACGCTCCGCAAACCGATCTCCGTCGACTAGGGTCCGCTCACGGCGCCGGGGCTGGACGGCCGGGCTCGCCGGGCTGCTCGCCTGGGCGCTGGCGGTCGGCCCCCCGTCCGCCGGCGCGTGGGGCGCCGATGCCGGGCGCGGCAAGGCGCTCTATGGCCAGTGCAAGCGCTGCCACCAGGTGGGCGGCGGCGCGCGACACCGCATCGGGCCGCATCTCAACGACGTGTTCGGCCGCGCGGCCGGCTCTCTCGGGGATTATCGCTTCTCGCGGGCGATGCGGGCCGCCGGGTCGGGCGGGCTGGTCTGGACCGGCCCGACGCTCGATGCCTTCCTTGCCGCGCCGCGCGCGCTGGTGCCGCGCACGCGCATGAGCTTCGCGGGTATCGAGGAAGCGGACGACAGGGCGGCGCTGTTGTCCTGGCTGCGCGGCTTTTCCGGCGCCCGGTCCGGCGTCCCGGCGGCGGAGCCGACCGCCACGGCCGAGGAATACGGGCTCGACCCGCAGCTCCTCGCCATCCGCGGCGACCCCGAATACGGCGCCTATCTCGCGGGCGAATGCATCACCTGCCACCGAACCGGCGGGGAAGGCATCCCGTCGATAACGGGCTGGCCGCTTGACGACTTCGTGATAGCCTTGCACGCCTATAAGCGTGGTAAGAGGGCGCATCCCGCCATGCAAATGGTTGCCGGGCGCCTGTCGGACGAGGAGATCGCCGCGCTCGCCGCCCATTTCCACCGGGCGGGCGACGGTCCGTGAAAAGAGGGGGGATCTGACATGAACCAACGGAATGAAAAAAGCGGGTTGAGCCGGCGCCGGTTCCTCGCATCGGCGGCCGCCACGTCGACGGCGCTCGCGGCGCCGGCGGTGCTCGGCCAGGCGCGCCCGCGCGTCGTGGTCGTGGGCGGCGGCGCGGGCGGCGCCACGGCGGCGCGCTACATCGCGAAGGACTCCAAGGGTGCGCTGGACGTGACCCTGGTCGATCCGAGCCGCGCCTATTACAGCTGCTTTTTCTCCAACCTCTATCTTGGCGGCTTCCGCGACTTCGACTCCATCGGGCACAGCTACGGCGCGCTCGCCGCAAAATACGGGATCAACGTGGTGCACGACTGGGCGGTCGCCGTCGACCGCGACAAGCGGCGCGTCGGGCTCGCCGGCGGCGGCAGCCTGGCCTATGACCGCCTGGTGCTCTCGCCCGGCATCGACTTCCGGCCGGGCTCCGTCCCGGGCTGGGATCTGTCGCAGCAGAACCGCATGCCGCACGCCTACAAGGCGGGCTCGCAGACCCAGCTTCTCAGGGCGCAGGTCGGGGCCATGCGGCAAGGCGGCGTCTATTGCATGGTCGCGCCGCCCAACCCGTTCCGCTGCCCGCCGGGGCCCTATGAACGGATCTCGATGGTGGCCCATGCGCTCAAGCAGACCAACCCGTCGGCGAAGATCCTGATCGTCGATCCCAAGGCGAAGTTCTCCAAGCAGGGGCTGTTCGAGGACGGCTGGCAGCGCCACTACCCCGGCATGGTCGAGCGCATCGGTCCCGATTTCGGCGGCGACAAGGTCGAGGTGCGGCCCGCCGCCATGGAGGTGGTGGTCGACGGCGAGGTCACCAAGGTGGATGTCTGCAACGTCATCCCGGCGCAGCAGGCGGGGCGCATCGCGGCGCTCGCGCAGATCACCGACAAGTCGGGCTGGGCGCCGGTGGTGCCGCACACCATGCAGAGCCGGGCGGACGCCAATATCCATGTGCTGGGCGATGCCGCGCTGCAGGGCGACATGCCGAAATCCGGCTTCTCGGCCAACAGCCAGGCGAAGGTCTGCGCCATGGCGGTGCGCGGGGCGCTCACCGGCTCGAAGGTGTTTCCGGCGCGCTTCTCCAACACCTGCTGGTCGCTGATCGGCACCGATGACGGGGTCAAGGTCGGCGCCGCCTACAAGGCGACCGACGAGAAGATCGCCAAGACCGACGGCTTCATTTCCAAGACCGGGGAAAGCGCGGAGCTGCGCAAGGCGACCTACAGGGAATCGATCGGCTGGTACGAAGCCATTTCGGCGGACATGTTCGGCTGAGCCTGGGGGCAATGCGGGGCGGCGCCGCGCCCTTCGATACGCCCCCCTGCGACAGGCTCAGGGCAGGCTCTGCGGGGGCTACTCAGGATGAGGGTGGGGTGGCGGCGGCCAGAATAAACCCCTCATCCTGAGTAGCGGCGAAGCCGCGTATCGAAGGACGCGCCTCAGCCCCGCCGCCCCTCCAGCATGACCCCCACGGCCCTCGTCGAGGCTGCCATCGCGGCGAGCGCGAGCAGGGCGGCGAGGCTCGCGGTCGAGACTCCGGAAAGCCCGGCGCCGACCGTGCAGCCGCCGGCCAGCACGCCGCCCACGCCCATCAGCACCGCGCCGGCGAGGTAGCGCCCGGTCTGCCGCGGCCCTTCCAGGCTCTGCCAGCGGAACTCCCCGGCCACCAGCGCCGCGGCCAGGCTGCCGGCGATCACCCCCGCCGCGAGCCCGGTGCCGAAGCCGGCCGGGATCGAGGTTGCCGCCACGGTCCAGAACAGGGTGTCGGCCATCGGCCCGGTGAAGCCCATCGATTGCACGGGAATCGGATCGAAATCGTCGAGCAGCAGGAACCCGGTGCCGACCCAGCCGAGCGGCACCAGCAGCCCGATCGCGCCCGCCATCGCGAGATGAGAGGCCGGCGCGGCGGAGCGGATCGCAAGCAGCGCCAAAGCGAAGGCGAGGCCGAGCGGCCAGATCTCGCCGCCGGGGAGCGCCGCGAGCGAAGTCCCGGCGCCGGGGACGGAAGCGGCGCCGAGCGCCACGCGCACAGGCGCGAGCGCGCCCTTCATCGCCGCGAGCGCGGTGACGGCGAACACGACGAGCACCAGGAGGGCGCGCAGATTGCCCGTGCCCACCAGCACCGTCAGGCGCGAGGCGCACCCCCCCGCCAGCACCATGCCCGCCCCGAACAGCGCGCCACCCACCAGCACCGACGCCAGCGGCAGGTCGCTCGCGAGGAACCGGTGGGCCTCGAAGGAAATCAGCCCGGCGGCGACGGCCAGCCGGGTTCCGGCGATGGCACAGGCCAGCCCCATCGCCCAGGTGCCCAGCGCCGGCAGGCAATCGCGCCACTGCCCGACCAGGCTGCGGCGCAGGCAGAAGGCGCTACGCTGCGCCAGCGCGCCATAGGCGCAGCCGAGCGCAAGCCCGAGCAGGACGGATGCCGTGAGCGGCGTCAACTCCTCGAAACCCAGCTCCTCGAACACGGCCCGTTACCCCTGCCCCGCGCCTCCATCCGTCCAAAGATCGGGGATTCGCCGGAGAAGGGAAAGGCCTTTCGGCCCGTCCTTCGATACGCCCCGGAACAAAGCCGGAGTGATTTGTACTCGAATTTCATAATTGACTGTAATAGCTATATAAATATCCCTTTTCTCGATGGTGTTTGGAAATCCTGGATCTGGTCGATTTTTTCAATACTGGGACGGTCGCGGGCTGCGTCTGGCAACGGATTACCTTTTTCGATCGTGTCCCCAGGCGCGGTGTAGGAGTTCTGGCAGCCGTTGGTAGTTGCGGGTAAGTAGCCCGTCGCAGCGGCCGCCGAGAGTCTGGCGGTGGCGGGCCCGGCGATTGCCTCCCGGCGGCGCTCGACCCAGCATCCCCAGCATCCCCCGCGGCCGCGACGAGCCCCGGAACGAAGAGATCTTCCACACCCCCGGGGAAGCCCGGATCTTCCTCGATTCCCGGCGGCGTTACTTCGACGCCGTACGCCCACGCGGCAGCCCGGGATTCCCGCCGCCGGTACCGGAGATGATCGTTCCGCCGTGCTGGCCACCGGGCTCCGCCGCGCTCCACCGGTCAGCCAGATTGGCCGAGAACCCGGCAAGGCACTAACATTCGAACTGGACCACTCAGCGGGGGCAGGTCACAGTTGTCAGCAACGTTCGAGCGACTTGCCGGACCGGCGCATCGCCACAACGGGTAGCGGGGAGAAGTCATGGCACGGGATGAGGTCTGCGACATTGTCGTCATCGGCGGGGGCAGTGCGGCCTTCGAGGCGGCTGTTGCCGCGCATCAGGCGGGTACCGAGAAAATCGTGATGCTGGAAAAGGCGCCGGAGAGCGAATTCGGCGGCAACGCGCGCTATTCCCACACCGGATTCCGCTTTGCCTACGACACGCCGGACGAGATCCGAGAGATCATTCCGGATGTCGACGACGATCTATTCCAGACCTTTCACCTGCCGCCCTACACGCGGGACGATTTCCTCGCCGACCTGAATCGGGTGACCCAGGGACGGATCGACCCGGTACTCTCCGGGTTCATGGTCGACAATTCCCTGGACGCCGTGCGCTGGATGCGCGACGTCGGAATCGTCTTCGAGCCCGAGCAGCATCCGCCGATCAATGGAAAATATTACTTCGAGCCCGGCATTATCGTTCACTCGGTAGGCGGCGGGCTCGGCCAACTCCTGCGCTGGCGTGAGATCGCGCTCGGGATGGGCGTCGACATTCGCTACGATTCGCGCGTGGTTGCCCTGCACGGCAACGATCGCCGCATCGAGGGGGTGCGCGTCTCCTCAGACGACGGCGAATACGACATCCGTGGCCGCGCCGTCATCGCCTGTTCCGGCGGGTTTCAGGCGAACTCCGAGATGCGGGCACGCTATCTCGGCCCCAACGCCGACCTGATGAAAGTACGGGGCAGCGTCTACGATACGGGCGAGGTTCTGAACATGATGCTCGCTCTCGGTGCCGGAGCCGCCGGCCACTGGCAGGGCGCACACGCGACTCCGATCGACGCCGGGGCTTCCGACGGCGCCACGCCGGCGCGCGCCGACGGTCACAGCAACACGGCGAACCGCTATGACTACATGTTCGGTATCACCGTGAATTCGGCCGGCCGGCGCTTCTTCGACGAGGGCGAAGCGAACCTGTCCTACACCTACGCGAAGACCGGGCGCCGCGTGCTTGCCCAGCCCGGCAGCATCGCCTACCAGATCTTCGATCAGAAGGGGATGCAGCTCTTCCGCCTCGGGCCGGACTATACCGATACCTATGTCGAGGCACCGACCATCGCCGAGCTTGCGCCCAAGATCGGCCTTCATCCCGAAGTGCTGGCGCACACCGTGGAGAGTTTCAACGCCGCTGTCTGCGACGACGTCCCGTTCGATCCCTCCTGCCTCGACGGCCGTTCGACGGCTGGCATAGAGCCCGCCAAGACCAACTGGGCGACGCGGATCGACGAGCCGCCGTTCCGCGCCTACGCCGTCACCTGCGGAGTTACATTCTCGTTCGGCGGCGTGCGGGCGAACACCGCGATGGAAGTCATCAACACGTCGGGCCGCACCATCCAGGGGCTCTATGCCTCCGGCGATGTCGTCGGGCTCTTCTACCACAACTACCCGTCCTGCACCGGCCAGACCCGCAATGCCGTGTTCAGCAGGGTGGCGGGCGAGAACGCGGCCGCCCGCAATTACTGAAGTCGTCGATACCGGCCGCTCCGAGGTGGGACGGACGGCAAGGAGCGCAGGGGATTTCGAAGAGGGCGCGCCGATACATGCTCTATCAGTCGGAAAAGGGTGAGATCACTGTCGCGTTGCTGGGCGACGCGATGCCGACGCGGCGCCTCGTCCCTTTCGCCGAGGAGCGCTACCTCGCCCTGGTCGATCTCCTGCGGGACGCGAACGCGACGCTGGCGAATCTTGAGGGAACCGTCCGGCGCCCGGACGAGGGAACCCCCGGCATCACCGAAGGCACCTATGTGACCATCCCGCCGGTGTGCCTCGAGGACCTCAAGTGGATGGGCGTCAACTTGCTGACCTGCGCCAACAACCATTCCTTCGACTATGGCGAAGGCGGGTTGATGGGCAGCATCGCTCATCTCGACGCCGCCGGCATGGTGCACGCGGGCTCGGGCGCCAACCTGGCTGAAGCGCGCGCCCCCGGCTATCTCGACACGGAGAACGGGCGGGTTGCGGCGATCGCGATGACGGCGACCTTCAAGCCGTGGAACCGCGCGGCGCCCCAGCGGCCCGACATGGGTGGCAGGCCGGGGATCAACCCGCTTGCGCACGCGGCCCGATACACGGTGGACAGAGAGTCCTTTGCCGCGTTGCAGAGGATCAGCGAGGGGCTGGGCTTCGAGCGCGCAAAGGAACGCGACCGCCGGCATTTCTTCGGCTCGCAGGAAGTTCCTGACGAAACCGCCGAGGAGATCCGGCTGTTCGGCCAGACCTTCGTCTCGGGCGACGGGTTTGGCGTGGAAACCAGGGTGGACGAGGCCGACATGGCCGACAATCTGAGATGGATCCGCGAGGCAAGGCGCCAGGCCGATTGGGTTGTCGTCTGCTTTCACAGCCACGAGTTCGGCGGGCGCGGTCTGATGACCGCCCGGTCGCGTGCCGAAATCGAGGAGCTCGCGGATTTCACGCGTGAATTCGCACACGCCGCCATCGACGCGGGCGCCGATGTCTTCGTGGGCCACGGGTCGCATACCCTGCTGGGAGTCGAGGTCTACAAGGGCAAGCCCATTCTCTACAGCATGGGCAACTTCATATTTCAGAATGAGACGATCCTCGCCTTTCCGGCGCAGGCCTATAGCAGGTTCGACCTTGGCGCCGAGGCGACGCCGGCCGATTTCCTGGATGCGCGCACCGAGAACGACACGAAGGGACATCCCGCATCGCCCGGGTTCTGGCAAGGTGCCGCCTGCATCTGTCGGCTGCGGAAAGAGGGTCAAAGCGAGCTGCGGTTTTACCCGATCGACCTCGGCTATGGGCGCCCCCGCCCGCAGCGCGGCCGTCCGCTGCTGGCCGACGAGGAGGTTGCGGCGACCGTTCTCGAAGACCTGCAGCGCCTGTCCCGGCGCTACGGCACCGAGCTCGACATCGATGGCCGTGTCGGCATTGTTACCCTATAGCCCGGATTTCTCACCGCGCAGGCTTCCAGCGAAAGCCGGCGCCGGGCTCCGAGGGCCAGCGCCGACATCGCCGTCGGTTTAGACCAGTTCTTTTTCGGGCTCAGGCTCCTTGGCCAGGCGGTCGAGCTTGGTCTCCGCCTCCTGAAATCCGTGGACCGAGAGGTCGAAGTTGTTGCCGTCGGGATCGGTGGCACGCGTCTCGGCATAGGGACGGTCGGCCGGCCGCTCCGCCGGTCGCGCCATACCATATTCCTCCAGCCGGTGCGTAATCTCGTCGGCATCTTCGATCTGGAAGCCGAAATGGTTCAGGCCGCTCGGCTTGCCTTCGGCCTTGTTAGGCAACAGGGCAAGGGTGATGTGGCCGTCGGTCACGTAATAGGCGCCGTCGCCCGAGTTGAGGAGCTTCATGTCGAAGACCTCCTCGTAAAACCTTGCAAGCTTCTCCGGATTGAGCGTGACGATCGCCAGGTGCCGGATCTGGGGCATTTCAATCTTCCTCCGAAAAAAGGGTCGTTCGGGTTCTCGCCGAACGGCGCTCGTTCTTGGTGCCCAGGCGGATCCGACTCTGAAAGGAAGGATCGCACGACCTGGAGAGAGCCTTACGCGTGCCAGTATAGGCATGATGGCGCGAAATTTGAAAGCGACCCAACGGATGCCGAACAGCATGGGCGCCTTCGCTGTCAAGCGAAATTTCACTGCACTCTAGCCGCGGCCACCGACAGCTATTGGGAAGCCGAACACCGCCGCGGGCTCCTCGGAGAAGGCATGATCGCGAGGAAGCGATCCGATGGCCTTGAGCACCGCCGGCGCGGCAGCGTAGGCCGCGCCGCGAACCGCGTCGGAGGGCGAGAGGTCCGCGCGTGCAAGCATCGTATCCACGAAATCCCGCGTGGATCTGTCGGAACCTTCGTCCGCCGGCTGCTCCGGCGGCGGACCGATAGGGGCGGACGGTGTCCCCTCGACAAGCGTTGGCCGGCGGGCCCGCCATGGGGTAGCGGCTTCGTAGGCATGGGCAACCCGCAAGACGGTTGCCTCGTCGAAGGGCCGGCCGACGATCTGCATGCCGAGCGGCAATCCATCCGCGTCGAACCCGTTGCAAATCGAGAGGGCGGGCAGACCGAGGACGTTGAACGGCGCGGTCGTCCTGGCCTCGGCCCAGGCCGCGGGTTGCGAAGGCGTACCGAATGCGGCTGCGCCGCGGGCGCCGCTCGCCGTCAACAGCACGTCGCAGCGCTCGAACACGGACGGCATCTCGGAGATCATTCGGCGTCGCTCCCGTTGCGCCCGGATGTAAGCCAGTGCGTCGATCAGGCACGCGGTGACGATCCGCTTCTGAAAATCGATGCCGAACGCGTCGAGCCGCGTGACCAAGTTGGAATGATGCACGGCGTAGACCTCGGTTTCTCCGAGGGCGATCTTGACGGCATTGTATTGGGCGATCGGGCGAAGCCGCACCTCCTCGACGAACGCCCCCAGGCCGCGCAGCACCTCGATCGCATCCTCCATGGCGCCGCGGAGAGCCGGGGAGGTCGGCTGTTCTTCCTCCCAGAAATGACGGATCGCACCGACCCGCAGCCCCTTGACGTCGTCGAAGAGCGCGGCGCGATAGTCAGGGACGGGGTGTTCCGCGCTCGTCGGGTCGAGAGGGTCGGCGCCCGCGATGGCGCCGAGGACGATGGCGCAGTCCTCGACACACCAAGTCATCGGCCCGCAATGGTCCAGCGAGAACGCGTTCGGCATGACCCCGCGCCGGCTCACCCGGCCGTAGCTCGGCTTGAGCCCGACGACGCCGCAGAGCGCGGCAGGGCCGCGGATCGAACCGCCCGTGTCGGTGCCGAGCGCGGCGGGGACGAAGCCCGCGGCGACTGCGGCGGCAGAGCCGCTCGACGAGCCGCCGGGAACCCGCGTCGGGTCCCACGGATTGCGCGCCGGCGGCCAGGGGAGGTCGAAGGCCGGCCCGCTGCGCGCGAACTCATGGGTCGTGAGCTTGCCGAGAAGTATGGCGCCGGCCTCGTGGAGACGCGCGACGGCCGTGGCATTTCTCGCCGGTACGTTGTCCATCGCGATACGCGACTGCCCCGCGGTGCGGATCCCCGCCGTGTCGTATATGTCCTTGAGCCCGAAAGAAATGCCGTGCATCGGCCCGCGCCACCTTCCGTTGGCCAACTCGGCCTCGGCCCGGCGAGCGTCCTCCAGGGCCCGCTCGGCGGTGAGGGTCACGACCGCGGAGATCTGGGGGTCCAGAGTCTCGATCCGGCGCAGGCAGGCTTCGGTCAGTTCGACAGGCGACAGTTCTCTCCGTCTGATCGACTCGGACGCCTGGGCGATGGTGAGCCGCACCGGATTCGTCATCGCTACCCCGTCCCGCCGATGCCTGCCTCGCGGCTAGGAGAAAATCAGCGAGTCGTACCAGAAGACGGGCACGATCCGCTCGAACATGATGTAGAGGAAGATTGCCGCGCCGACACTGTACGGGACGAACAGGCGCCACGTGTATCCACCCCAGTACCAGAGATAGGCGCCGACGAATAGCACGATTGCCAGGAACTGACCGATCAGGACGGTTGCGACCAGAATGGCGAACATCCAGACGAAGTAATGCGCGCCCGACAGGAGCAGCTTCCGGTCATGGGCATCGCCCGCGATGCTGACCCCCCGGCGGAGGCACAATCGAATGTCGTTCCAATCGTGGAAGATCACGACGAGAACGAGCGGGATCCCGGTGATCATCACGATGAAGGGGAAAAACCGCGCGGCGAAATGCCAGTCCGCCGCCAGGATCAGCCCGTAGGAGAGAGCGCCGAGCAGGCAGACGGCGAAGGGAAGAGACAGAGCCGGGTTCTGTGCCGCCGAGTCGTCGATCTGCACGCCCGCCGGCGCCGCCCGGCGACGAAGCATGCCGCGCACGCCAACCAGGAGCCCGAGCAGGATCAGTACGGCCAGGATCACGACGATGGGGCGCCCGAGCCACGTGTAGTCATAGCTGCGCATCGAAATGTGCAGCGATACCTCCATGATGCTGCCCAAGATGAAGCCCAGGATGACGGGCGGCCGGGGCCATCCGCTCTGCTTCATGACGTAGCCGAGGATGCCGGCGAGGATCAGGGTGACCCAGTCGCCGAGACCGTTCCCGGAGAGCCAGGCGCCCATGAACACGAACAGCGTGATCGCCGGTACGATCAGGTGGCCCCGGATGAAGGTGAGCTTCGCCACCTGGCGGCCCCAGACGAGGAGGAAGGCGGCGCCCAGGATGTTGCCGAGCGCGAGCGCCCAGATCAGGCTGAAGGTGATATCGAGTTTGGTGGTGAGGAGCTCCGGCCCCGGCTCGAGTCCCTGGATTTCGAAAGCGACCAGCAGGATCGCCATCGACGCGCTGCCCGGGACGGCGAACGCAATGGTCGGGATCAGCGCCCCCCCCTTCATGGCGTTGTTCGCGGTCTCTGGTGCGATCACGCCGCGGATGTCGCCCTTGCCGAACTGGGACTTGTCCTTCGAGCTTTGCACCACATGGCCATAGGCGACCCAGTCGACCAACGAGCCACCCACCCCCGGCAGCAGGCCGATATAGACGCCGATGAAGGTGCAGCGCACCACCAGCCACCAGTTGCGGACGGCATCGATCATGCCGGTCAGGAGACCGGTCTTCGCCTGCTCGCGCGGCACGCGCGAGATCGAGGTGTCGCGAACCGCGAGTTCGAGCAGCTCCGGCAGGGCGAACAGCCCGAGCACGAACGGTATCAGCGGCAGCCCGTCGATCAGGTAGGTGGTGTCGAACCAGTAGCGCGGTATCGCACCCTCGGGCGAGTACCCGATCATCGACAGGACCAGGCCGAGGATCGCGGCGACCAGCCCTTTGACGATCGAGCTGCCGCTCAGCGCGCCCACCATGGTGAGGGCGAGGAGCCCCAGCATGAAGAACTCGGGCGAAGCGAAGGAAAGGATCAGCGGCCTGACGATGGGGATCGAAAGGGCGAGCACCAGCGCCCCGAGCACCCCGCCGACCGCCGAGACCGTGAATGCGGCTCCGAAGGCGCGGGACGCCTGGCCTTTCTGCGCCAACGGGTAACCATCGAGGATGGTTGCCTGAGAGGCCGCGGTGCCCGGGATGCCGAGAAGCACCGACGAGATGGTGTCGCTGGTCGTGGTGATCGAATACATGCCCATCAGGAAGGCGAAAGCCCAGGCGGGCTCCATGCCGAAGGTGAAGGGCAGCAGGATCGCCATGCCGACGAGCCCGGAAAGACCCGGCACCGCGCCGAAATACATGCCGATGGCGAGGCCGAGCAGCAAATAGCCGCCCGCCGGCCACTGAACGGTCAGAACGAGGCCGTGGAATGCCGCATCCCACATCAGGACACCGATTCGTTGGCACCCCGGAAGGAAACCTTCCGGGGTGCGGGGACTTAGGCTGTGGTGTCTATGTCAAGGCGCCTGCGGCTCAATGACGGACCTTGTCGGCGAAGGCCTGCAGGAACGCTACCAGATCCTTGTCGGCGTTCTTCACTTGATCGAGCAGGAACTTCTGACCCGGCTCTCCCTTGATCGGCGATGGCAAACCCTTGTTGAGCTTCTTGTATTCCTCCAGATATTGCGGATCCTTCATCGTCGCGTCATACGCCTTGCGCAGGATGTCCACCGCTTTCTGGGGCGCTTTTGGCGGCAGGAACACGGCCCGCAGGATCTTGGCCCGCATGTTCGATATCAGGATATAGCCTTCCCACAACTTGCCGGACGGCGTGGCGCCCTTGCCGAATTTCATGCGGTAGAGATCGAGAAAACTCGGGACGTCGGGGTAGTCGCGATGCGCCACCAGACCCTTGCCGTCCGCCGTCGGGATGCCCGTGTGGAACAGCGGCGTGACGATCCCTTCCTTCACCATGATGGGCTCGACCCGGCCGCGGAACCCAGGCGTCGAATCCGACGAATACTGAAGCTCGTTCTGTTGCACCGCCTTGCGCAGCTGCGCGCCCGACTTGAAGCCGTGCACATGACGATAGGGCACCTGCAGAATGTCGAGGGCGAGCCGGGTGCCCATATCCTTGGTGTTGGTTGGCGCATGGCCACCGGTGCGGAACGGCTCGGTGATCTTGAAGAAGTCCGCAGGCGTCTGGATGCCCGGTGGATGATCCTTGCGGATATAGGCGACTTCCTGGGAGCCGAGACCGCCGATGAAGATCAGGTCGGAGTGGCTGACGCGCAACGCCGGATCCGTGAGCACCTCGCCCAGAAGGCTGATCGTGAACACGCCCATGGTGTAACCGTCGCGCTTGGCCTTCTCGCCGAGGAAATTGGTTCCGACCTTGCCACCCGCGCCCGCTACGTTGCGAATGACCACCCGGGGATTGCCCGGGATATACTTGGGCATGAACCGCATGAGCAGCCGACCCTGGATGCTGGTGTTGCCGCCCGGCGCATAGTTGATGATTACGTTGAGGGTCTTGCCCTTGTAGAACTGCGCTTGGGCTGGAGCCATTCCGATTCCGGCGACGAGCGCGAGGCCCGCAAGGCCCATGAAAACGCTAGATATGGTTTTCATTTCGCTTTCTCCCCAATTGACGAACGTGGTTGTCACGCTTTCTGTATTGCGAGCGAGCTTAACAGAAGTTGTTTCCAGCGAGATACCCTCTTGCCGCCCTTCCCCGACGGTCTTCCGAGCGACCGATCTCCCGCCGGGCCTCCCGGGTTGCGAAGC
Organism: Alphaproteobacteria bacterium; assembly: GCA_965205995.1. Classification (GTDB taxonomy): domain Bacteria; phylum Pseudomonadota; class Alphaproteobacteria; order MPNO01; family MPNO01; genus MPNO01. The sequence goes on from OZ242200.1 coordinate 4,500,633, forward strand.
CGCGCGCGCCCCCTGACAATGGATCCCGACGCTCCGACACGGTGGCAGGAGCGCCAGAGGCAGGGCTGGCCGGGTCAATGAACGAAGCCAAATTCATCGACGTGGACGGAATCCGGACACGCTACTTCACGGCGGGCGAAGGCGCGCCGCTGGTGCTGTTCCACGGCGGCCAGTTCGGGTCGCAGAATCTGGCGGAGTCGGCGTGTGACTGGGAACTCAACGTCCAGGGTCTGAGCCAATGGTATCGCGTGTTCGCGGTCGACAAGCTGGGCCAGGGCTACACCGACAACCCGAAGGACGACGACTACAGCATGGCGGCGGTGGTGCGGCACGCTCACGGGTTCCTGGCGGCGCTCGGGCTCGAGAACGTTCACGTCGTCGGGCATTCGCGCGGCGGATACCTGGTCTGCCGGCTCACCCTCGACCATCCCCACCGCATCCGGTCCTGCGTCGTCGTCGACTCCAATACGCTGGCCCCCGGAATTCCGCGAAGCGAGATCGTGCTCGCCAATCCGCCCGAGCCCAGATTGAGCCGCGAGAGCCAGCGCTGGATCATCGAGCGCTACTCATACACCACCGGGCATATCACGGACTCCTGGCTCGACGAGGTCTGTGCCGTTGCCGCTCTCCCGGAGAGCCGGGAGGCGCTGGAGAAAATGGAGGCGGGGGGGCTCCGGTCCTCATACTTCATGCCCGGCCTCGCCCGGGACAAGGAGGATACCTTCGCCCGGCTGCGCGATCAGGGCATGCGCCGCCCGACGCAGGTAATGTGGGGCTACAACGATCCGACCGCGACGATCGCCCAGGGCCAGGCGCTCTTCGACGTGATCGCGGCGACCGAGCGACACGCCCGGATGGTTGTACTCAACCAGGCAGGACATTTTTCGTTCCGCGAGCAAGTGGATGCGTTCAACCATTCTCTGCGCGGCTTCATCGATGGCCTGGGGCCTCCCCGCGGATCGCCCTGACGGTTCTTCCCGGGCGCGGACTCGAATTGTCGACGGCCGACCGTCGCCCGGGCGGCAGGCTGGAGTTGTCTTGCTGCGACCCCCCACCGATTGTTCGAGTCTTGGTGTGGGGGTGTCGACGGCTTCGACTTGTCCCGAAATTGAGTCGCCGAAAGGGGTGGGCCTCGTATCCCGACGGTCTCTGCCGTTCGACTTGATCGCCTCGAGGGGCTGTCCCTCCTCAAAGCGCTCGGGGTCTTGTTGGGGGGAGCCTGGTGTGCGCGCCTCTCGTTGTCACGTATCGCTCCCCTAGAGCATTATCCTATCTAGTTGAATCGATCGTGAATTCCGAAGGATTTGCGATTCGTGGTTCAAACTGCGGGCTGGTGAAGGAGGCCAGCCTGTATGGCACAAGCTCTTTCGGATGATTTGCGTCGCCGGGTGGTGGCGGCGGTGATGGAAGGCGGCATGTCGCGGCGCGGCGCGGCGCAGCGCTTCGGGATCGCGCCGTCGACGGCGATCAAGTGGGTGGATGCCTGCCGCCCGGACCGGCAGCTACCGGCCCGGGCGGCAGGGCGGCGACCGGCGCTCGCAGCGGATCGAGGCGCGGGCCGCGGCGGTGCTCGCCCTGATCGAGGAGACGCCGGACATGACGCCGGCGGAGATCGCCGCGCATCTGGAGGACGCGCACGGGCTGCGGGTCTCGCAGAGCACGGTGTGGCGCTTCTTCCACCGCCGGGGCATCACGTTCAAAAAAAACCGCGCATGCCAGCGAGCAGCAGCGCCTGGACGTGCTGCGGCGCCGCCGCGCCTGGTTCGAGGCCCAGCCCGGCCTCGACCCCGACAGGCTGGTCTTCGTCGATGGTGAGGCGGACCGTGGCCGAAGGCCGCGTAAGCCGCCGAACGGGGCGTCGACCAAGATGGCCAGGCGATGCGGCCGGGCTGTGCGCGGACAGCGCTGCCGCGCGCCGGTGCCGCACGGGCACTGGAAGACCACCACCTTCGTCGGCGCCTTGCGGCTGGGCGGCATGACCGCCCCCATGGTGCTCGACGGCGCCATGTACGGGGCCGCCTTCCGGGCCTATGTCGAGCAGGTGCTGGTGCCCACGCTCAGCCCCGGCGACATCGTGGTCCGCCCATCGGCGCGGCCGTGCGTGATGGACAACCTCTCCGCCCATCGCAGCGCGGCCGTGCGCGACGCCATCCAGAGCGCCGGCGCCGAGCTCCGCTTCCTGCCGCCCTACTCACCCGACCTCAACCCCATCGAAATGGCGTTCTCGAAGTTCAAAGCCTTCCTCAAGCGCCGCGCCAAGCGCCGCGCCGCGCCGCCCGCACCGTCACCCAACTCGACGAGGCCATCGCCCAAGCCGTAAGCACCTACACCCCGAACGAGTGCCAAAACTACTTCGCTGCTGCCGGATACGACCGCAAATGATCGGAAAATGCTCTAGCAGTCTGTCGGACTTTGGGTCATCGATTGAGTATGGATTTGTCGCCGGTGGTTTTGACGTCGGGCTGAGGTTGCGCCGGTTTCTTCCCGATAGAGGCGGTTTGCCGGTTCTGCGGCGGATCGCGGCGTGGGGGCGCTTGCTCTGTCACGACCTGCACCGCCGCGGCGCCTCATGTCGCCAGGCTCAGCTTGTGCAGGCGCTTGCAGTTGTAAGCGAGAGCCACCAGGGTCCACCAGGCCAGTTGTAAGCGAGAGCCACCAGGGTCCACCCGCCCTCGACCTTGTCGAGGCCGCGCAGCGAGGACCTTGTCGTTTCCGGCGCTCACTGTCCCTGCCCACATGCACCGCTACCGACGCTTCACTCCCGGCCTCACGGCCGACAATGCACGGCTCGCGGAGAAACGTGGTTGGCTACTCCTTTCGTTTCGCGGGACTTTCACCCGCTACCCATATTCACCGGTTAGCCTAGCACTCTAAGCCTCCGCCGAGGACCGTCGATCGGCTCCATCCAGCATCCGCGATCATGGCCACCTAATCGCTTGATCGGCACCAAAATGGCGACCAACCAGGATCGATCACTCTTCAAAGCCGATTGGCACCGTGGACACCCTTCCGAGAGCGAACCTATATTTCCCCGCTGTGGAGGACAGACTTACCATCGCGTTGACGGTTAACGGCGTGACTCGCGAGGCGCCGATCCCGACCGACGAGACGCTGCTCGAGACCCTTCGCGTCCGCCTCGGACTGACAGGCGCGAAGCGCGGTTGCGACCAGGGAGTCTGCGGGGCCTGTACCGTGATGGTCGAGGGGAGGGCGGTGCGCGCCTGTCTGTCGCTGTCGGTCAACTGCACCGATCTGGAGATCGTGACCGCCGAGGGGCTGGCACGGGACGGGGTCCTCGACCCGGTGCAGAAGGCTTTCGTCGAGTCGGGCGCCATCCAGTGCGGGTTCTGCACGCCGGGGTTGGCGATCACCGCCAGGGCGCTCCTGAACGGGAACCCTCGGCCCACGGTGGACGAGATCCGCGAGGCGGTCTCGGGCAACATCTGCCGGTGCTCGGGTTACGTGAAGATCGTCGAGGCAATCGTAATGGCGACGCGAGGGTGAAATGGGGGAGTCGGTGACAACCGGGGAAGTCCGCGCACTGGGAGCCCGGCTGCCGCGCAACGACGCAGCGGAAAAGGCCGTCGGCGCCGCGCAATACCTCGACGACATCCAGCTTCCCGGCATGCTGCATACCGCCTTCACGCTGTCTCCCCTCGCCCACGCCCGGATTATCACGGTAGACGCGGGGGCCGCGCGCGCCCATCCCGGTGTGCATGCGGTGCTGACCGGTGAGGATCTGCCCAGGCTCGGCGGAGGGGCGATTAAGGACATGCCGTTTCTCGCCCGCGGGAGGGTGCGCTACATGGGCGAGCCGGTCGCGGCGGTGGCGGCGGAGACGCAGGCGATCGCCGAAGCGGCCGCGCTTCTCGTCGATGTCGGATACGAAGAGCTCCCCGCGGTCCTCACGATCGAGGACGCACTCGCGCCGGGCGCGCCGCTGGTCCACGAAGACATCGGCGCCTACGAGCTCTCGCACCCGGTCGAGCACAGCGGCAACGTGCTGTCCCGCCAGGAGATCGTCGAAGGCGATGTCGACGCGGCATGGGCCGAGTGCGACGTGATCGTCGAGAACGCGTTCTCCACGGGTGCCCAATACCATCATGCGCTGGAGCCGACCGGCGCGGTGGCCTCGTTCGACCCCACCGGCAAGGTGACGGTGTGGTCGACGACCCAGTCGGTATTCCGTGTCCAGGCGGAGGTCGCACAGCTGCTCGATATGCCGATGTCGAAGATTCGGGCCATCTCGCCCCGCATCGGGGGGACTTTCGGCGGCAAGGGCGGTGCGCATCTCCAGCCGGTCGCGGTCGAGCTCGCGCGCAGGACCAGGCGGCCGGTGAAGGCTGTTCTGCCGCGTTCCTCCGACTTCATGCTGATGCTGCGGCGGCACCCGGCGAAGGTTTCCATCAAGACGGGCGCCAAGGCGGACGGGACATTGATCGCGCGCGAGGTCGAGGTGACGCTGGAGGGCGGCGCGTATTGCAACGAGAGCCCCGCCGTGCTCGGCTTCGCGCTCCTGATGGCGCGGGGACCGTACAGAATCGCCAATGTCCGGGCGACGGGGCGCGCGGTCTACACCAACAAGCTCCGCGCGGGCGGCTTTCGGGGCTTCGGCAATCCGCAGTCGACATTCGCCGGCGAGTCCCAGATCGACGAGCTCGCCGGTGCGCTCGGCCTCGATCCCTTCGACATCCGGCTCAAGAACGCGATCCGGGCGGGCGACAAGTGGCTGGGCGGACAGACGGTCGAGGCCTGCGGGCTGGTCGAGTGCATCGCCAAGCTGCGCGCGGCGACCGAGGGACGACCGCGCAAGGCGGAGCCGGCGAACGGGAAGAGGCGCGGGCTCGGCATTGCCTGCCTCGCCCATGTCTGCGGGTTGCTGTCGACCAGCGCCAATGTCCGCCTGCTGGAGGACGGCTCCGTGACCGTCAGCACCGGAGCGGTCGACTGCGGCCAGGGGGCGGACATCGCGCTTGCCCAGATTTGCGCCGGATCGCTCGGCCTCGACATCTCCAGGGTGAACTACGTCAACCCGGACACGGACGCCTCGCCGTATAACTGGAGCACCTCGGGCAGCCGGGTGACCTACATGGTGGGCCGCGCGGTCGTCGCGGCCTCGGAAGAGGTGAAGGAGCGCATCTTCGAGCACGCCGCGGAGATGATGGAATGCGCGGCCGAGGACCTTGAGCTTCGGCCTGGGGGCAGAGTCGGGATCGCGGGTATTCCGGACCGCGAGGTGAGCTTCGCCGAGGTCTCGCGCCGGGCTCATTGGGGCGTTGGCGGGCCGATCATGGGCCAGAACGCGCTGATGTATGACGGCGAACGGTTCGACCCGAAGCGAGCGATCATCAGAGGTTTCCCTTTCGCCAATATCGGCACCTATGTGTTCGGCGCGCAGGCGGTCGAGGTGGAGGTCGACGAGGCGACCGGCCGCATTGCGGTGCTCGAGGCGTGGTCAGCGCATGACGTGGGCCGCGCGATCAACCCGCTCTCCGTCGAGGGACAGATCCAGGGCGGCTTCGTCCAGGGTATCGGCTACGCGCTCACGGAAGAGCTTGTCTGGGATGGCGGCGCGCTGACCAATCCTTCGATGATGGATTACAAGGCGCCGTCCGCGATGGACGTCCCGGTCGCAATCAACCCCATTGTCGTCGAGCACCCCGAACCATCCGGCCCCTTCGGTGCCAAGGCGATCGGCGAGCCCGGTCTGATCGGGGTGGCGCCGGCGATCGCCAACGCCGTTGCCGACGCCACCGGACTACGGCTGCGGGAAATACCGATGACCCCCGAACGGGTGTTGCGAGCCCTCAAATCCGGTTGACCGTCCGCTCCGACCCACCTTGCACGCATTCCGGCATTGCGCTCATACTCGATTCAATAAAGCGGCGATATGGCAGTCGCCGAACCGACGCACGGGAGGAACAGGATGAACAGGCGATTCACGCGGCGGACCATCCTCAACGGTCTGGGTTCTTCGGCGGTCATGGCGGCAGCGGGCGCCGCCACGCTGACGCGGAGCGCCACATCCCGGGCCGCGGCGCTTCCCGACTGGCAGGCGGGCGCATCGGACGAATGGCGTCGTATCCTGGCGGAGGCGCGGAAAGAAGGTCAGGTCACCGTTGCCGGCTTCCCGGCACTGACTCGCTCGATGCCCCCGGCGTTCAAGCGCGACACCGGTATCGAACTGAAGTTCTTCGGCGGCCGTCCGTCCGACCTTTCGTCGCGCTTCGCGGCCGAAGCCCGGGCCGAAAACATGACGATCGACGCCATGCTCGGCGGCGGGACCGAACTCGGGAAGATGAAACAGGGTGGCTATCTCAACCCGGTCCGGCCACAGCTCATCCTCCCCGGCGTCGGGCCGCAGAACTACCGCGACGGCACGCAGAAGTTCATGGACGACGATCGGCAATATCTGTTGCAGGGCGCCGAATGGGTGTTCGGCTGGCTGCTGGTCAACAAGGACGTCATCGATCCGGGCAAGATCAAGGTCTGGAAGGACATCCTCAAGCCCGAGTTCAAGGGCAAGATGATCTCGCACGACCCGCGCAGCCCCGGCCCCGGCCAGGGGGCGACGAACTGGCTCTACAACCAGTTCGGCATCGAATTTGTCAAGGAATTCTTCCTCGGCCAGCAGGCGAAATTCACCAGCAGCAACCGCCAGGTGGTCGAGGAGGTGGTGCGCGGCACCAGACCCATCGCGTTTGCCTCGCTCCAGTTCTTCGTCGAGAAATTCCGCAGGGAAGGCATCAAGAACCTTGCCGTGGTCCTGCCCGACGATGCGCCCGGCTACGTCACCGGCGGGTTCTCGGTCCTCAAGCAGGCCAAGAACGTGCCACACCCGAACGCCGCCCAGGTTTTCATCAACTGGTATGTTAGCCGGCCGGGTCAGGAGGTGTATCAGCGGACCATGCTGGCGACCAGCAGGCGGAAGGACGTCGATACCGGCCTGCCGAGCTATCTGATTCCGCGGCCCGGCGTGAAGTACTTCGAGGCCTACAGCGAGGCGCGATACTTCCGCCGGCGGACGGTGGTGAAGGCGATCACCGACGCGCTCGGCAAGCGCTGATCGCCCATTCGAGGCACGGCGCTTGACAGGGGATGCCCAGGGCGCGGCGGGCGCCCTGCTGCGGGGCGCCCGCCGGGCGGGGGTGGATTCCTGCGTCTACCTGCCCGACAGCGTGATGTGGTCGGCAATCCAGGCCTTCCGCGATAGCGGCGAGATGCTGATGGTGCCCTGCGCCCGCGAGGACGAGGGCATCGCCATCGCCGTCGGTCTCGACCTCGGCGGGCGCAATCCGGTGTGCATGATGGAGGCCTCGGGCCTCGGCTATAGCGGGCTGATCCTTGCCCGGGCCCAGACCCAGCGGACGCCGGTGGTGATCCTCGCGAGCCACACCCTGGGCGGCGGCGAGCCGTTCGACTACCACGGCGCCACGCGGCTCCTGTCGGAGGGGGTCTTCAAGGGGCTCGGCATCCCCTTCGAGACGGCGCGCGACCCCGACCGGCTGGAGGACCAGATGTTCCGGGTCGTCCAGACCGCGCGCGGCCAGCGCACCTCCTTCGGGCTGCTGATCCCGCCCTATGTCGGCCACGGAGCGCGCTGATGGACCGGATCGAGACGATGGAGATCATCGCGGGCGCGCGGGGCGACGCGGCCGCGTTCACCGGGCCCGGCACCAATTCCGGGCTGCTCTACGAGAAGGCCGACGCGCCGGCCACCATCTACAACATGGACATGGGCTACGCGACCGCGATGGCGCTCGGCACGGCGCTCGCCCGGCCCGACCGCAAGGTGCTCTCGATCGAGGGCGACGGGTCGTTCTTCGCGGGCTCGGTCGTGCTGTCGACGATCTGGCGGATGCGGCCGGAGAACCTCGTCGTCGTCGTGCTCGACAACGAAGTCTGGGGCACCGGAGACGGCACCGAGCCGACCGCGACCGGCTGCGGCAGCGATATCGCTGGGCTCGCGCGCGCCAATGGCTGGGACGCCGCCAACGTACACATGCCGGCCGGCCCCAACGAGCTCGCCGACCGCATGGGGGCGGCGATGGGGGGCGCCGGCCCCCATCTCGTGGTGTGCAAGACCGACACGAGCCGCGACATGCCGTCCTCGCCCAAGCGGCCGATCCCCAAGCGCCACCAGCTTGACTGCGCGGTCCTGATGCGTGCGGAACTAAGCGGTGATGGCTGAGGCGAAGGCGGGCCTCGCCGCGGCTGCAACACCGATCCCCAGGGGCGCCGAGAGCGGCGCGGAGGCGGGATTCCCCGCCGAGAGGGCGCTGCGCGCGTTCGGCTGGTGCTGCCTCCTGGCGGTCGCCGCGATCTGCGTCCTGCCGGTGGTGCTGATCGTCCTCGGCGGGTTCAGCGAGGGCGACCCGATCAACGAGTTCAGCCCGACGCTCGCGCCCTGGGCGCGAGCGCTGGAGAGCCGGCACACGATCGATTCGATCGTGACGTCGTTCGTGCTTAGCCTGCGCGTGCCTGCGGCGATGCTGATCGCTTTCTTCATCGCCTGGTACCTCGCCCGCAACGACATCTTCGGCAAGCGCGGCATCATGTTCTCGCTCTGGGTCGGCTTCTTCCTGCCGATACTGCCGGCGACGCTCGGCTGGATCCTGCTGCTCGACCCGAATTACGGGCTGGTCAACAGTTACCTGAATAAGCTGCCCTTCATCGACGGCGCGCCGTTCGACGTCTATTCGCTGGGCGGCATCACCTGGGTCCACATGACGCTGACTACGATCCCGATCATGGTGATCCTAATCGAGCCGGCGCAGCGGCTGATCGACGCCTCGTTCGAGGAGGCCTCGACCATGTCGGGGGCGGGCACGCTGACGACCTTGCGCCGGGTGACGGTGCCACTGATCGCGCCGACGCTGCTCACGGCCTTTATCGCCGGCACGATCCGCTCGCTCGAGGCCTTCGAGGTCGAGCAGCTTCTTGGCCTGCCGGCCGACATCCTGGTCTATTCGACGCGCATCTATCACCTGCTCCGGGTGGTGCCGCCGGACGTGCCGCAGTCGATGGCGCTCAGCACCTTCTTCCTCGCGGTGATGTTCGTGCTGGTCCTCGTCTACCGGGTATGGCTGCAGCAGGCGAGCATGGCGGCGACGCTCACCGGCAAGGGCGCCCGGCTCCAGCCGCGCCGGCGCACGCGGGGCTCCTACGCGGTCTCGGGCTTGCTGTTCCTTGCCATCGCGGTGACCATCGGTCTGCCGTTTCTGATGGTGGTCCTGAGCTCGTTCAGCCGGCTGTTCGGCTTTTTCCACCTCCCCGATCCTTGGACGTTCGGGCATTGGGCGACGGTGCTCCAAGGCGACGAGTTCCTGCGTGCGCTCAACCAGTCATTGATGACCGGCGCTGCAGTCGCCGTCATCGGCACGATGATCTATCTCGGCCTCGCGTGGTTCCTCGCCCGCAACAGCTTCCCGGGCAAGGGCGCTCTCTCGCTCGCGATCTGGATGCCCTGGGCGCTCCCCGGCGTGCTGCTCGGGACCGCGTTCCTGGTGATCTTCCTCAACGTGCCGGGGCTCAGGCTGTTCTACGGGACGGCGGTCGCGCTGGTCACGGTGCTGATCGTTCAGGGGCTGCCGTTCGCGACGCACCTGTTCGAGGCCTCGATCGGCCAGATCGCGCGCGAGCTCGAAGAGTCCTCCCTGATGAGCGGGGCCGGTCGGCTGGAGACCATCCGGCGCATCACCGCGCCGCTGGTCGCTCCCGTCGCCGCGACCGTGTTCGTGCTGTCGTTCATGTCGGCGATCAAGGACATCAGCGCGACCGTGCTGGTGTCGACGCCGGACACCCTTACCCTGCCTCTGCTGATGTTCGTCTACGCGACCTCCGGACGGCTCGAAGTCGCGGCGGTGGTCGGGGTGATTACCGTGGTGATCGCGATGGCCATGGCGCTGATCGTCACCCGGATCGGCGACCGCGCGGCGGTGATGAGATGAGCGCGGGGATGAAGCTGGTCGTCGAGGACCTGCGCAAGGACTACCACCGCGGGGTCCGGCGTCGCGGTGACGGCGACAAGCCCGCGCTCGACGGGGTTAGCCTCGCGATCGAGGACGGCGCGTTCTTCACCCTGCTCGGCCCGTCGGGCTGCGGCAAGACCACGCTGCTCCGGTGCATCGCCGGTCTCGAGGTCCCCGACGAGGGTGAGATCCGGCTGGGCGACCGGGTGCTGTTCTCCTCGGCCAAGGGCATCAACGTGCCGCCCAACCGGCGCGACCTCGGTATGGTCTTCCAGTCCTACGCGATCTGGCCGCATATGGACGTCGCGGGCAACGTCGCCTACCCGCTCACCGTCCGCGGTCGGCGAAGGGCCTATTCTCGGGCCGAGATCGAACGGCGCGTAGCCGATCTCCTGGATGTTATCCAGATCGCGCATCTCGCCAAACGCAAGGCGACGATGCTGTCCGGGGGACAGCAACAGCGCCTCGCCATGGCCCGCGCGCTGGTGATGGAGCCGCCGGTCCTGCTGCTGGACGAGCCGCTGTCCAATCTCGACACGCGGCTGAGGGAAGATTTGCGGGTGGAGCTTACCCGGATCCAGGAGCAGCTCGGCGTGACCTCGGTTTACGTCACCCACGACCAGGGCGAAGCCCTCGCGATGTCCTCCTCCCTCGCGGTCATGCGGGATGGCGTGATCGAGCAGCAGGGCATGCCCGAGGAGCTATACGATTACCCGCGCACCCGGTTCGTCGCCTCCTTTCTCGGCGCCGCTAACCTGATCGAGGCCCGCGTGTGTTCGACCGACGAGGGGAAGGCGGATCTGTTCCGCTTCAGCGCGGAGACCGCCTGGGGCGCGACGTTCGAGGCGGTGGGCCGGGTGCCGTTCAAACCGGGTGACCGGGTCTCGGCCGCTCTCCGGCCCGAGGGCGTGCGCGTCGCCCGGCGCGGCGAGACCGAAGGCGACAACGCCTGGTCAGGGGTGATCGAATCGGTGCAGTTCCTGGGAGACGCGGTGGTCTATTTCGTCCATGTGCGCGACATCCTGCTCCGCGCGCGTGCTAACCGCGGTGTGCATCGCTTCGCCGTGGGCGATGCCGTCGCGGTCGAGCTGCGCAGCGAGGCCTGCACCCTGGTCGCCGACTGAGCGGTGGTTCAAGCGTAGACCGCCTGAGCGCAGCCGGTATCGAAACCTTCGATGGGCGCGTAAAAGACGCGCTCCGCTCCGCGCCCGGCGAAGGCTCCCGCGAGGACGATCCAGGACCGGACTTCGCCGGTCGAGCTGCCGGCCGCCATCATCGCGGGATCGCCCAGCCCGGCCAGCGCCTTGCCGTCGGCGGCGCATAGCCGGTCGAGGAACCACTCGTCGAACCCGACATCGATGCGGCCTTGGTCGAGTGTGCCGACGGAATGCGACAGCCCGCCGGTCGCGATGATGGCGACCCGCCTGGACGCGGGCCAGTCGGCGATCGCGCCCGCGAGCCAGCGCCCGACCGCGAAGCACCGCCGGGCGGAAGGCATCGGGGCCGAGGCGCAGTTGACGAACACCGGGATCATCGGCACCCGGCCCTCCGGGTCCAGCTTGTGAAGCGGGATCATGATCCCGTGGTCGGCCTCCCAGAAATCCGAGACCGCCCAGTCCACGCCCTCGTCGAGGCCGCGCTCGATGAGGTAGCGCGCGAGTTCCGGGTCGCTCCGAACCTCGCGCCAGGGGTAACCGACATCGCGCGCCTTGCTCTCGACCGGGCCGGAGAAGCTGTCGAACAGTCCCATGCAAAAGGCCGGCATGTTGTCGATGAAGAACTTGTTGACGTGCTCGGCCGAGACGATCAGACAGACATCGGGTGCGGCCTCGCAGAGCGCCGCGGCGAGCCGCGCATAGCCCACGTCGAATGCCGCCAGCTCAGCGGGGTCGGCGGCGTCCCGCATGTTGACGACATGGGCGAGATGCGAGGTCGCAAGCCCCAGACAGAGATCAGCCATATCCGTCGGTCTCCCCGGCGATGGCGGCGAATTTCTCCGGCGGGTGGCCGTGCATCATGAAATACTTGAAGACGAGGTTGGGCAGGGCGCCGCGGTCGAGCAGCGCGCGCCAATTCGGACCCTCCAGGGCCGTGCGCGCGTCCGCATCCAGAGGGTAGCGCGCGAGATACGCCGCCCGGTCCGCGTTGAAGGTCTGCTGGCTGGCCGGGTCGCCGAGATCGAACAAGGCGCGGTTGAGCCAGTAGCGCGCCGACCCGGGCGGGGTCCCGGTCACGAACCGCCGCCCCGCCTGCCGGAGCCGCGGCTCTGGATTCCGCGGTTGTGCTTGCTGGCGAGCTTGCGCCATTCGGTGACCACCACGTCCGGCCGGTAGAGCCGCTCCCGGTTCCAGCCGTCTTCCTCGCTGTAGAACCGCTCCATCGCCTCGCGGGCGAACACGTCCTCGTCGTTGAAGCGGTCGACCACCATGTCGCGCCAGTACGTGTCGACCTCGTGAGCGAACCGTTCCTGCTCGGCCGGGTCGGATATCCGCTTGCCCCAGGTGACCATGTAGTAGTGGGAATGCTCGTCGATCGGGACATACCATTCGAAATGGGTGATGTCCGGGGCCGGGAACGGATCGACCTTGAGCCCGCACGGCATCCAGAGCGACGTGTCGGTGATTCTGGAGCCGGCGCGGTCTTCGTCGGGCATGGTCCGGGCCGCCACCCTGTTGCCTTCGATCTCGGTCTCCCAGACGGAGATCTTGCGGCCCGCTCCCTTGACGACGCCCTTCGGACCGCCGGGAGCATCCACCACCATGTCCTCGCGGGTGACGAAGTAGCTGGCCAGCGGAACGGCCCGGCGCAGGGCGCTCAGGAGCCGTGAGTTGCGGTGAATGTAAATGTGCGACGCGTCGACCCCGTTCTCCGCCGCGAGCCGCCAATTGCTCCTGACCACGCCCCGGTCGCCATCGGGCGCGATGTAGAGGTCGTCGTCGAGAAAGCCGGGCTGGACGTCCTCGACCAGAGGCGGCGGGTCGCCGTCGCCGATGAAGACGAACACCACGTTGTGGCGCTCCTCGACCCGATAGGTCTCCAGCGCGACCTTGCCGATCAGGGGACTCTCGGGATCGGTGACAATCGCGACCAGTTTGCCGTCCCTGAGATCGTAGGTGAAGCCGTGATACCAGCACGTCACCGTGTTGGCCGAGAAGCATTCGGGACGCGCCGAGAACGCAACCCCGCGATGGGCGCAACGGTCCTCCATCGCGTAGACGCGGCCGTCGATGCGCTTGAACAGCACCCGCTCGCCAAGGAGCTCCAGGCCGAGGCATTGCCCTTCGGCGATCTCCTTCGAAAAGCAGGCGGGATACCAGTGATTGCGGAAGCCGAGCGCCGCCTTGAGATAGGGCGCCCAGGGCTTGTCGGCGAAGTCCTCTTCCGGACCCGCGCCAGGATCGATGTCGGTGTCCGCCATGCGCCGCCTCATCAATCCGTCAGGAAACCGGCCACCAGACGGTTGAACGCCTCGGCATGTTCGACCTGCGCCCAGTGACCGCAGCGCGAGAAGATGTGCATCTGCGCCCGCTTCATCAGCTTGGTCATCTGCAGCCCGACATCGAGCGCGCCGAACCGGTCGTCCATGCCCCAGACGATCAGCGTCGGGGAGTCGATTTTGCCGAGGTCGGCGTACAGGTCCTCCTTCCTGTATCGGCCCTGGCGCTTGGCGAAAAGTTCCAGGTTGTCGGGCTCGATCGTCGTCTGGAACCGTTCCTCGACGACCTCGTCGGTGAGGAACGAGTGGTCGTAGACGAGCGTCTCGAGCAGCGTCCGCAGCTTCTCCCGGGTCGGCCCCTCGCCCTTGTAGTAGTCGGCGATCAGCTTGATGCCCTCGAGCGGGGTCGGCACGAAGATCGGGTTGTTGATGGCGCCGGGGCCGAGCACCACCAGGCGGTCGACCCGTTCGGGCTTGTCGATCGCCAGCTTGAGCGCCACCTGTCCGCCCATCGAATTGCCGATGAAGTGCGCGCGCTCGATCCCGGTCTCGGCCATGAAGGCATCCATGACCCGCGAGTTGAAGGAGAGGCGGCCTTCCTCGATCGGCACCTTCTCGCTCTTGCCGAACTGGGGCATGTCGACCAGCACTGGCCGGAAGCGTTCGGCGAGCGCGCCGACATTGCGCCGGAAGTTGCTCTCGCTGTTCGCACCGGGGCCGGCTCCGTGGAGGCAGATCACGGGATAGCCTTCGCCGACTTCCTTGTAGTGCAGCCGGACACCGGCTGCGGTGACGAATTGGCTGTCGGACAAATCTCCGCGTGGCGCCATGAACCGTTCTCCTCTCAATGCCCGCCTATGATACCACCTCGCACAGATCGAGCGCGGTCAACGCGTAGACCGTCGACAGGGCCATCAGATCGTCAACCTCCATCGGCCGCCGGTCGCCCGCGAGACCGCCGCCGAGAAGCGCCGAGCGCGCCGGCGCGCCATAGCAGACGGCCGGGATCCCCGCCTCGTTGAACGCGTTGGCGTCGCGCCAGGTGCTCATCGGACCGGAATCCGCGACCTCCATCCCCGCGTCGAAAACGCGCCGGTGCGCGCGGCCCAGCGCCTCCCCCAGCATGTCCGCGTCCTCTGCGAGATAGCCGCGCCGGTAGTCGTAGGGAGAGACCGCGCAATCAAGACGCGTCGCTGCGAGCGCCCGCCGCACCCGATCGAGGATCTCCGCCGGGTTGGCGCCGGGGACGAGGCGCACGTCGAAGAAGACGTTGCAGCTATCGGAAATCTCGGTGAACGGGAGCCCGCCCGCCGCCACCTCGCACACCTGGGCGCGGGGCACGATGATCCCCTTTCCGAAGTCGAGCGCGTCGGTCCGCTCGTAGTCCTTCGCCCAGCTCTCGAGCGCGAGAATCGCATGGGCCGCGCGTTCGAACGGGTTGGGGTTGTCGGCGGGCGTCTCACCGCGGATCAGGAGAGGCGTGTAGCGCAGATGTCCGGGCACCGCGATCCTGAGCCGCAAGTAGCCGGCCTGGCCCAGACCGAGCTTGAAGTCGGTGATCTCGCCGACCAGCGCATAGTCGGCGACGATTCCGTGTTCGACCAGCCAGCGCGCGCCGTGCCCCTCCCGCACTTGGCTCATGCGCGGGCCGATGCCGGACCAGCCCTCGATCTCCTCGCCCTGCTCCGGCGGGGCTCCGGTTTCCTGGGCGACGCCGGTGACGTAGAGGGTCTCGCCGAGCTGGAGGCCGGCGCGGACGATGGCGCGCATGGCGATCATCTGGGCGGCGAGTTGCGCCTTGTCGTTGGCGAGTCCGTTGCCGTAGAGGAGCCCTCCCTGCTCGTGCGCGCCGCGCAGCCGGTGCTCCTCCTCCGCCCCGGCGGCGGGCGTCGCGCCCTGGGTGTCCATGTGGGCGTTGAGGATCAGCGACCGGGCGCCGCTCGACCGGTCGCCCGTGCCGCGCAGGATGCCGATGGCATTGGCGCTGGTCTCGCCGATCCGCTGCAGCCGGGTCTCGATCCCCGCCTCGGCGAGCCAGGCTTCGACCGCCTCGGCGACCTCGCGCTCGTCGCCGGCGTAGTCGCGCGCGTTGCCGAGGCGGAGGCAGAGATCGATCAGGTCCTGCCTATCCCCATCGACAATTTCGATGACCCGATCACCGGACGTCGACCCTGCCATCTCTCGATCCTTCAGCCGTCGGTTTCCCCGGCGACTATCTTGAACCCGGAGAGCCGGGACCGCCAGCGACCGTTCGCGCAAGACCGACCGCCGGGGTAGTTTCCTATCGGATAGATCGACCTTATCCGGCGAGGACATGAAATATGGCACATCCCCAGCTCGGGCCGGAGCGGCAGGCGTGGTTTGAGGAGGCGGCCTCTTTGATCGACGAGGAGCGCTTGCACCGCCTGGCGTTCGATCTGACCGGTATCCACAGCCCAACCGGGCGCGAGCGCGCGGCGAGCGAATTCATGGTCGCCCGGCTCGCGGAGGCGGGCCTGGATGCCTGGTATCAGCCGATGGGAGAGGCGTCGGGCAACGCGGCCGCGCGGCTCCGGGGAAGCGGCGGCGGGCCGAGCCTGCTGCTCTACGCGCCGATCGACACCCATCTGGAGGCCGATCCCGAAACCGATGTCCCGTGGGTCGGCCCGGGCCTCCGGCAGGACATGATGCCCGAGCCCGTCATGCGCGACGGTCTGATCATCGGGCTCGGCGCTGCCAATCCCAAGGCAATGGTGGTCACCCAGGCGGAGGCCGCCGGCGTTGTCGCCGCGGCGGGGATCCCGCTCACCGGGGACCTGCTCCTCGGGTTCGCCGGAGGCGGCATGCCGGTCGACCTCGCGGCGCCCGGAAACCGGGGGCTGTCGGACGGAGTCTTTCATCTGCTCACGCGCGGCGTCTATGCCGACTTCGCGCTGGTGATGAAGCCGGGGAACGCGGTCTATCACGAGGAGCCGGGGCTTTGCTGGTTCAAGGTTTCAGTCAAGGGAACGTTGGGATACGCCGGGATGGCGCGGGGCGTACCGGGTTTCCGGAGTTCGATTGTCCCGGCTGCGAGCGTCATCGCTGCATTGGAGGCGTGGCTACCGCGCTACGCCGAACGCAACAGCTCGGGCCAAGTCATGCCGCAGGGCTGGGTGGCGGCGGTCCGAAGCGGCTGGCCCGACCGGGTGGCCTTCCCCTCCGCTACCACCGAGATCTATCTCGACATTCGCTGCAATCCGCGGACATCACCCGCCGATGTAGCCGCCCAGTTCGGCGCCGCGATCGACGACATCCGCGCGAGGCAGCCCGATTTGGAGCTCGACTGGGAAATGACTGCCTCGATACCCGGCGCGGCCACCCACCCGGAGAGCTGGATCGTCAAGTCCGCAATCGCAGCTTGGGAAGCGGTCGAAGGGCGCACCCACGAACCGCCGCGCCGGACCAGCGGCCAGACCGACATCTCAACTATCCGCAATCTCGGCATCCCGACCGCGCGGACCGGCTGGGTCAGTGTACCGGAAGCGACGCCCGAGGAATTCCGCGAGGGTCTGGGCGGCATGGGGGTCACCTGCGTGCCCGACCTCGCGCATACCTGCCGCAAGCTGGTCTACTCGATCGTGGACACCTGCACCCGCACGCGCGAGGAGGTGGGCTGCGTCCGCCAGCCGTAAGAGGCTCTTGCAGACTACTCTACCGACCGGGATCGCCTCGTCTTGCGGCCAAAGCTAGGGTACGAACATCCACCGGCAGGGGCGGAAGACAAACGGGATAGCCGGTATGGGTGTTGTTCGGCGTCCAACGTTGACCCCACCCGATCGTATGAAATCAAAGGGTTGCCGTGCCGATCAGCGTCCAATATACGCGCCGATCAACAAGTCGGCCTCAAGAGACCGCGCAGCAATTGCCTCGATCTCGCCCCTTCCGTTCGTCGTAGCCCTCGCGACATCCGCTTCGCGGTTTCTCTAAAAGGGGCTGCTGGTCACCTGTTCATGTTCTCAGGAGAACCGGCCAGCACAAGACGGTGGCGGCTTCATAGGGCAGCCCGGGCGTTGCCGACGATATCGAAGGCAGGTGTCGCCTACTTCCAGCTCACGATATCCGCCTTGTGTCCTTCGCCGCCCTCGGAGCCGTCGGAGCCCAGCGAGAAAAGATCGTAGGGGCCGTGCCGGCCCGGCACCCGGTACCGGTAGACGCGCCCCCACGGATCCTTGGGAATGACCGTCTTCTTGAGATAGGGACCGTTCCACCGCTTCGCGCCGTCGGGCTTTGCGATCAGCGCCTCCAGCGTGGGCGGGTAAGCGCCGACCTCCAGGCGGTAAAGGTCGATGTTTCCGCTGAGCGCTTCTATCTGCAACCGTGCGGCATCCACGTTCGCCCGTTCCAACCATTTGAAGACCTGGGGCACAGCGATCGCGCCGATCAGGCCCAGGATGACCAGCACGACCAGCAGCTCCAGCAGGGTGAAGCCGTGGGTGCGCGCGGATGAGGAAGCGGAGGGGAGTTGACCCATTGCGATCGGTATCTTAATCCCGTCCGCGGGAAGTGTCACGATGCGGGAATATCCGACGAACAGAACGACTTTCGCGTGCGCACCGGCAAGCGCTCGTCCCGACTCGTCCTCGGTTCCCCGGGGCGCCAGGCGTTCGCGTCCGAAACAGGGTCCTCCAGTCGGTGGCAAGCCGGCCACGAAGGCTTCTGACTGGAGGAATCGTGGGCGCGAAGGAGCTCCAGAGACCGGACAGACCCGGCCGATTTCGATGATGTGGTTCCGCGGATTTCTCGGCATACCGCCATCGGCGGCTCCGGGTTCTTCATACCCATCGTGCACATGATGGCGGAAATCTTCGAACCGACCGCCCTCTCCTTCGCGATGATCGCAGCGGTGGCCGTGCTCGGCCTGATGGTGGGCAGCTTTCTGAACGTGGCGATTCACAGGCTGCCGCGTCTCCTGGACCACCGCTGGTCGAGCGAGCTCGCCGAGGCGGACGGCGATGCGGAAATCAAGCGCCACCACGACGCGCAGATCCGCGGCCTGATGAGTGCGCGTTCGCGGTGTCCCAATTGCGATCGGACGTTGCGTGTCCGGCACCTCGTCCCGGTTGCGAGCTTTATGGCCTTGAAGGGCCGATGCGCCTGGTGCCGCTGGCGGATCCCAGTCCGCTACCCGGCCGTCGAGCTGATGAGCGCCGCCCTTTCCGCGCTGGTCGCGTGGCGCTTCGGCTTCGGCGCGGCGATGATCGGCGCCCTGCTGGTTACCTGGGCGCTGATCGCGCTCGGTGCCATCGACATCGACACGCAAACGTTGCCGGACATCGTGACCCTCCCGCTGCTGTGGCTGGGCCTTGCGTTCAACCTGTGGGCCGTTCTCGCCCCGCTTTCCTCCGCGGTCCTCGGTGCGATGGCGGGGTATCTCGCCTTGTGGGCCATCTATCATGCCTTCCGGCTGCTCACCGGCAAGGAGGGCATGGGTCGCGGGGACTTCAAGCTCCTGGCGATGCTCGGGGCGTGGCTGGGATGGCAGGCCGTTCCCATGGTCCTCGTTCTGGCGTCGGCGATGGGCGCGCTGATCGGGACCTCCCTCCTCGCGCTAGCCCAAGGTTAACACGGCATTTTGAAGATCGTTCATTATCAGTGTCTTATGGAGCAATAATTCCGCGTAGGGCACTACATTCCGGTTTTTTCGCCTGGTCCGGGATCAGACGATCATTTTCCTGATGCCTCCGGGAGCGGGATCGATTCCGAGCGCGCGAAAGATTTTCTGCTGTTCGGGCTCGGCCCGTGTGGCCTTGCGGACATGCAAGGTGCGGCCATCCTTGCGCCTGAAGGTCGCGGTGACCCCGGCATCGACGGGCGAGGTGACGGTCACGGTGCGGGCGACGACGGACTGCGCCGCGCCGCACGCCGTGTGCACGGCCGACGGGAGCATGCTCGGACGCGGCACGCAGGCGACGATCCCGGGCCCGGTATCGCTTTCGGTGGCCGACGCGACGGCGACGGAAGCGCCGAGGGCGAGGCTCGGCTTCGCGGTGACGCTGAGCCGCGCGCCGGGCGAGACGGTGACGGTGGCCTACGCCACGAGCGACGGCACGGCGACCGCCGGCGCCGACTACACGTCGACCTCCGGCACGCTCACCTTCCAGGCGAACGAGACCGCAAAGACGGTCCCGGTGCCGGTGCTGGTCGACACCCAGGACGACGGCGGCGAGACGCTGACCCTCACCCTGTCGAGCCCGAGCCCGTCGCGCATCAAGCTCGCCGACGCGACCGCCACCGGGACCATCGCCGAGGGCGACGGGACGTCCGTCGTGCCGTCGGCGCCGACCGGGGTGACGGCGAGGGCGGGCGACGGCCAGGCGGTCCTGGCGTGGACGGCGGGTCCGGACAACGGCTCGCCGGTGACCAAATGGCAGCAGCGTCGGAGCACCGACGGCGGGGCGACCTGGGACCCGGGCTGGACGGACATCGCGGGAAGCGGTGCGACGACGATCGAGCACAGGGTGACGGGCCTCGCCAACGGCACCGAATACAGCTTCCAGCTGCGCGCGGTGAACGGCGAGGGCGCCGGCGCGGCTTCGGGCCTGGTGACGGCGACGCCCCGGTCCGCCCCGGTCGACCCGCCGCCCGCCGAGCCGCGTCCCCCGGGCACGGTCTCTGGGGCGCTGGCGGGGACGCTGGCGGTGAACCAGTTCGGCGCGGCGACCTACGAGATCCCGATCGCGGTACCGCCGGGCACGGCGGGGGTGGAGCCGTCGCTGGCGCTGGTCTACGCCAGCAACGGCGGCAACGGGCTGCTCGGCGTCGGCTGGTCGCTGGGCGGGCTGTCGGCGATCGCGCGCTGTCCCAAGACGCCGGCGCAGGACGGCGCGCGGGGGCCATCGGCTACGACGCCAATGACCGGTTCTGCCTCGACGGCCGCCGCCTGGTGGCGGTGCGCGGCGCCTACGGCGCCGACGGCACCGAGTACCGCACCGAGATCGACGGCTTCAGCAAGATCGTCTCCCGCGGCCGCGCCGGCACCGGTCCGGCCCGGTTCGAGGTCCGCACCAAATCCGGCCAGACCATGCAGTTCGGCAACACCGCCGATTCCCGCATCGAGGCGGTCGGCCGCTCGGAGGTCCGGCAGTGGGCGCTCAACCGGGTCACCGACGCGGTGGGGAACTACCTGACGCTGCGCTATCGCGAGGAGGGCGGCCAGGGCTACCCCGACCGCATCGACTACACGGGCCACGATACCGGCGGCGCGCCCTACGCCTCGGTGCGCTTCGCCTACCAGACCCGCCACGACGTGCGGGTGCTGGCCTCGGGCGGCAGCACGATGCGCATCGACGAGCGGCTCGCCAAGGTCCGGACTTACCACGGCGCGACCCTGGTCTCGGAGTACCGGCTGACCTACGCGGCGGACGGCGTCCAGCCCTCGCGGGTGATCCGCGTCGAACGCTGCGACCGCGAAGGCGCCTGCCTGCCGGCCTCGAATTTCTCGTGGAACGATTTCGGAAACGGCACGCTGGCTCCGGCCGAGGGCGGCACCGCGGCCTCCGGGGACTTCTCCAAATACCGCCCCCTCCAGGGCGACTTCGACGGCGACGGGGTGACCGACCTCGCCTGGGCGCATGCGCGGAACGGCGGGCTGCGCGCCTACGTGGCGCTCGGCGCGGGCGACGGCACCCTGGCCGCGGCCCAGCAGAGCGATCCGAAGACGTCGGGGAGGCACTCGGGATACGAGCCCCTGGTGGGCGACTTTAACGGCGACGGGCTGTCGGACATTGCCTGGACCAAGGAGACCTCCTCCAGCCTGCAGGCCTGGGTGGCGCTCGGCCGGGGCAATGGCACCGTGGCCACGGCCACGTACTTCAACCCCGGCGCCGGGAACTTCTCGGGCTACAAGCCCCTGGTGGGCGACTTCAATGGCGACGGGCGGTCGGACATTGCCTGGACCAGGGCGTATTCCTCCGGGCTGCGCGCCCGGGTGGCGCTCGGCGGGGGCAACGGCACCCTGGCTGCGGCCGTACCTTCCAGCCCCAAAAACGGGAATTTTTCCGACTACAAGGCCCTGGTGGGCGACTTCAACGGCGACGGGCTGTCCGACATTGTCTGGACCAGGGCGAATTCCTCCGGGCTGCACGCCTGGGTGGCGCTCGGCGGGGGCAACGGCACCCTGGCCGCGGCGTTGCCTTCCCGCCCCCGCACCAGGGATTCCTCCGGCTACCAGTCTCTGGTCGGCGACTTCAACGGCGACGGCGCCGCCGACCTGGTGTGGACCAACAACGCCGAATACAACTCGAACGCCTACACCGCCCTGGGCAAGGGCAACGGCAGGTTCGGCGCGGCAACCCACAGCACGTTGAGAACGTCACGGTGCAGGTACTGCAGCAGGAACCCCAGCACGGGGGATTTCAACGGCGACGGCGTCTCCGACATTACCTGGGCGGGGACAAGATACATCAAGCAAAGACAATGTGGCGGTGTGTTCAACCTCGATTGCTGGCACAAACGCCGCCACAATTGGGCGAGGGCGGAGATATCCCTGGGCGAGGGCGACGGCGGCTTCGCCTCGGCGCGGGTGTACGAGCATTATCGTTACCGACACTGGTCCGGCTACGCTTCCCTGGTAGGAGACTTCGACGGCGACGGCGTTTCGGACGTCGCCTGGACCAAAGCCGCGTACGCGTATACGGCCCTGAACCAGGCGCCCCCGGACCACGGCCGGGTGTCGTCGATATCCTCGACGACGGGTCCGACCTTCCGCCTCGACTATGCGCCGCTGACCCACGCTTCGATCTATTCCAAGGACACCGGCGAGGATGCCTGCGGGCTGCCCTGCCTGGACGTGCAGATGCCGCTCCACGTGGTCCGCACGGCGGCCAAGTATTACGGGAGGCTCTCCCACCGCACCACCTACCGCTACGGCGGCGCCAAGGTCGACATCGCCGGGCGCGGCTTTCTGGGCTTCCGGTGGATGGAAGCGAGGGACCGAACGACGGGGGTGCGGACCTCGACGGAGTATCGCCAGAATTTCCCCTATATCGGGCAGGTCTCGGCGAGCTCCCGCTTCCTCGCCGACGGCACGGCGCTGAGCGCCGAGGAGAACAGCTGGGCGCGGATGTCGCTCAACGGCGGCAAGACGACCTTCCCCTACATATCGACGAGCGTGGCGGAGAGCTACGAGCTCAACGACGGGTCCGGCAACGAACCGGTCACGACGGTCACCACCACGTCGACCTACGACGCTTACGGCAACCCGACGGCGATGACGGTGACCACGGCGGGGGCCGGGGGCAGCTTCGTCAAGCGCACAACGAACAGCTACACCAACGACACCGCGAACTGGCATCTCGGCCGGCTGACCTGCGCGCGGGTGATATCCGAGGCGCCCGGCCAGGCCGCCCGGACACGCGTGTCGGGCTTCGCCTACGACGCGGCGACGGGGCTGCTGAAGAAGGAAGCCGTCGAGCCGGGCGCGGGGGACGTGGCGGGATGCGTCTCGGCGGCGGCGGGGTCCGGCATCACGCTGATCACCGCGCACGCCTATGACGCCTACGGCAACCGGAACAGGGCGACGGTGAGCGGTCCGGGGATCGCCGCGCGCGCCACCGCCACGGCGTGGGGCGAGCGGGCGGCGGACGGCACGGTGACGGCGAACGGGCGGTTCGCGGTCGCGGCGACCAACGCGCTGGGCCACGCCGAGCAGCGCTGGCACGACCCGGCTTATGGCGGCGCGACCGGGCTGCGCGGCCCCAACGGGCTGGAGACCGCCTGGGAATACGACGGCTTCGGCCGCCCGCTGCGGGAGGCCCGCGCCGACGGCACCGAGACGGTCACCGCGTTTCTGTCCTGTTCGGAAACGGGCGTGACCTGCCCGGCGGGGGCGGTGCGCGCGGTCCGGGTGCGGGCGAGCGGCGCGGCGCCTGCGCTGCGCTATCTCGACCGCCGGGGAATGGAGCTGCGGGTCCAGACCGCGGGCTTCGACGGCACGGCGATCTACAGCGACACCGCGTACGACGCGCTCGGCCGCGCGATCTCGCGCTCGCGGCCGTATTACGCGGGCGGTACGGCGCAGTGGACGCGGCTCGCCTACGACGCGGCCGGGCGGACGATCCGCGAGACCCGGCCCGACGGCAGCCGGACCGAGATCGCCCATGACGGGCTGGTCGACGGCGCGGCGGTGCGCCAGCGCGTCAAGGTGTTCCCGGCGGGCAGCGGCGCGGGGGATGCGAACGCCCGCATCGCGACCCGCGACAGCGACGCGCTCGGCCGCCTGGTCAAGGTCACCGACCCGCTGGGCAGCGCGACGACCTATGTGCGCGACGCGCTCGGCAATCTGACGGGCACCACCGACGCTTCGGGCAACGTCGTCACGCTCGCCTACGACCTCCGCGGCCGCAAGACGGCGATGGACGACCCCGACATGGGGCGCTGGACCTACACCCGCAACGCGCTCGGCGAGCTGGTCTCGCAGCGCGACGCCAGGGGCCGGACGGCGAGCATGACCTACGACGCGCTGGGCCGCATGACCCGCCGCGTCGAGCCCGAGGGGGTGAGCACCTGGAGCCATGACGGCGCGGTAAAGGGCATCGGCAAGCCGCATCTTGTGAGCGGTCCCGGGGGCTATGCGCGGACCCATGCCTATGACGGTCTGGGGCGGCCGGAAAGCGAGACCTTCGTCATCGGCGGCGAGAGCTTCCGGGTCGGGCGCAGCTACGACGCGCTGGGGCGGGTGGCGACGCTCGCCTATCCCAGGACCGGCATCGCGGTGGGCCGGTCCTACACCGAGCGCGGCCATTTGCGGGCGGTGTACGACACGGAGAACCCGGCGACGGTGTACTGGCGGGCCGCCGCGGTGAACGCCGAGGGCCAGGTGCTGGAGGCGATGCTCGGCAACGGCATCGGCACCACGCGGACCTACGACCCGGCGACCGGTCTGATCCGCACCATCCAGTCCGGCGTCGGCGACAGCGCCGCAATGCAGGATCTCGGCTACGTCTTCGACAGCCTGGGCAATCTGACGAGCCGCGAGGACTTCATCCAGGGGGTCTACGAGAGCTTCGCCTATGACCGGCTCAACCGGCTCACCGGGGCCACCGTGTACGACGCCGAGGACGACACCGGCCGCGCCGCCAAGACCTACCGCTACGACGCGATCGGCAACATCGTCAACAAGTCCGACCTGGGCGCGGCGAACTATGTCTACGGCACCGGCAACGCCGCCGGGGCGGGCGATGCCGGGCCGCACGCGGTGGTCTCGGCGGGCGGCAACACTTACGCCTATGACGACAACGGCAACATGGTCTCGGGCGCCGGCCGCACGCTGACCTGGACCAGCTTCAACAAGCCGGCGAGCGTGGTCGACGCGACGACGACGACGCGCTTCGCCCACGGCCCGGACCGGGCGCGCATCGTCCAGACCCGGACGCAGGGGGCGACGACGACGGCGATCGTATACGTCGCCGGGCTGTTCGAGCAGCTCGGCAAGACCGGCGAGGCAACGAAGTTCGTCCACTATATATTCGCGGGCTCAAGCCGCGTCGCAATCCGCACCACGGACGACGCGCCGGCGCCGACCGACAAGCTCCGCTATTTGCACCGGGACCATCTCGGCTCGGTCGACACGATCACCGACGCGGCCGGCGCGGTCCTCGAGCGGCTGTCCTACGACGCCTTCGGCAAGCGCCGCGTCGCCGCCGGCGCCAGCGCCTGGACCGACCCGGCGCTGGCCATCGCGGCGGTCAACACCCCGCGCGGCTTCACCGGCCACGAGCATCTCGACGACTTCCAGCTCGTCCACATGAACGGGCGGGTCTACGACCCCGCGCTCGGGCGCTTCCTCTCGGCCGACCCCTTCGTCCAGTTCCCCGAGAGCACCCAGGGCCTCAACCGCTACTCATACGCCGCCAACAACCCGCTCTCGTTTACCGACCCCAGCGGGTATTTCATCGGGAAACTGTTCAAGGTCTTCCGGAACTTCTTCCGGAAGATCCTCAGCATCCCGATCGTCAATACCATCGCCAACATCGCCATGATCGCGGCTTGCGGCACGACCGGCCCGGCCGCGCCGGGCTGCATCGCGCTAGGCACAGCGGGGCTGACCGCCGCCGCCGGCGGCGACATCGGCGACATTATCCGGGCGTCCGCCATCGCCTTCGCCTCGGCGCACGCCTTCCAATATGTCGGACACGGGATGCCGCTTCCGAAGGACCAGGGACTGCGCTACCTCGCCAAGTCCGTCGCCCACGGCGTGGTCGGGGGCGTCAGGTCGGTGGCGAGCGGCGGAAAGTTCGGGCCCGGCTTCCTCTCCGCCGGCTTCACCCAGCTCGCCTCGCCCGCCATCGGCCGGATCGGGGGAGACGGTGCCGGAGGCGCGTCCGCCCGCGTCATCGCCGCCGCCGTGGTCGGCGGCACCGCATCGAAGCTCGGCGGCGGAAAGTTCGCGAATGGGGCCGTGACCGGCGCGTTCCTCTGGATGTATAATCATGAACGGCGTGACGGCAGGGCGCATGAACATGAGCCCTGTCCAGAGGGTCCTTTAATGTGCAGGGCGGCAGACACCGGTGGTGTCGGCTATGGCCGAAAGACCACATTTTTCGGATTTTCTGAAGAAGCAAAATGGGGACGATACAAGTGTTTCGGGCAAGGCGGACATTGTTCGTTTGTGGGGCCCGGCGATGGAGAGAATCTTTACGGAGTAGTGGAAACAAAAAGATATAGCCTAGCCTTCGGAGATTTCGCGGCGCATCAGAGGATAACGACATTCAAAGTTGATCGAAGCAGTTGGTGGCACAGAACACGTTACGGTCCAGAATTCCTCGATGCCATGCAGCGTAACCTGCAGGATTGCAAGTCGGCGGATCTTTGCAAGTGACTCATGAATCAGCCGTAAACGGTGCACCCTCCATCCGTGCGTCTGGAAGCGTCGTACGTCGTCTGATCGGATGCGACCGGCAGGATGGCCGCACATTTCGAGCCGATGCCAAAGACGTTGACGCGAAGCTCCGGGAAAAGTGGGCGGCAGTCAAGGGTACCTACACGACGACTGATTTTGGCTCCTTCGCCGGATCGAAGACGCGAAATGCATTAACCTGGTTCGGTATACGGATGGCCTTCTTTGCCGTCCTTCTGGGCGTCGCGTCTTGGAATCATCCTTCCGACGCGGCGGATTGCCGGAACTGGAATTCTGAGAAGTTCTTTCGGACGATAACCCCTATGAAGTTTCGAGCGTGCCTGGTGTCTGGGCTCGATCCGATCGCGCGAATCGGGGCTTACCAAGTAACACCCCTCCACGTTGTAGCGGGACTCAACCACGATCCTGCCGTAGTCGATGTGCTGGTTGAAGTCGGGGCTGACCCGAACGCGCGGGACAAGAACGAGGCTACACCTTTACACTATGCAGTGTGGCCCAACGATAATCCCGCCGTGATTTCCGCCCTGATCGACCGCGGGGCCGACCCGAATGCGCAGGCTCAGGATGGCTTGACACCGCTACACATAGCAGCGGAACACAGTAGCAATCCATCAGTGATTTCTGCTCTGCTCGAAGGCAAAGCCGATCCGAATATTCGTGCCGACGATGGTCGGACGTCGTTGCACATCGCAGCAAAGCACGCCAACAATCCCAAAATTGTTGCCGCACTGATTGACAGCGGAGCAAACCCCAAAGCACGCGACAAGAGTGGATTAACGCCGCGGGATTATGTACAAGAAAACGCGGCTCTCAAGGGAACTGATGTTTGGTGGTTGTTAAACGTTGAGCCGTAGTGCCCCCACGATAAAACCAGCAGGCGATTCGGTCGATCGCCACGCCAATTCTGACTGGCGTGGCGCGCCCGGAATTAATTTTTCTTTCAGTTCGTTTCGTCTGTACGCGGTTGGACGGCTCGGTGTTCACTCCCGGTGCAGTATTTTGCGGTTCTCGCCGGGCTGCATCCGCTTACCTACCCCAAGACCGGCATCGCGGTCGGGCGGTCCTACACCGCGCGCGGCCATCTGCGGTCGGTCTACGACGCGGAGAACCCGGCGACGGTGTACTGGCGGGCGGGCGCGGTCGACGCCGAGGGGCGGGTCACCGAGGCCGCGCTCGGCAACGGCGTCTCGACCACGCGGACCTACGACCCGGCGACCGGGCTGATCCGCACCATCCAGTCCGGCGTCGGCGACAGCGCCGCAATGCAGGACCTCGGCTATGTCTTCGACAGCCTGGGCAATCTGACCACCCGCGAGGACTTCATCCAGGACGTCTACGAGAGCTTCGCCTACGACCGGCTCAACCGGCTGACGGGAGCCACCGTCCACGACGCCGAAGACGACACCGCGCGGGCGGCGAAAACCTACCGCTACGACGCCATCGGCAACATCGTCAACAAGTCCGACCTGGGCGCGGCGGATTATGTCTACGGCAGCGGCAACGCCGCCGGCGCGGGCGATGCCGGCCCGCACGCGGTGGTGAGCGCGGGCGGCAACACCTACGCCTATGACGACAACGGCAACATGGTCTCGGGCGCCGGGCGGACGCTGACCTGGACGAGCTTCGACAAGCCGGCGACCGTGGTCGACGCCGCCACCCGGACCGCCTTCGCCCACGGCCCGGACCGGGCGCGCATCGTCCAGACCCGGACGCAGGGGGCGACGACCACCACGATCGTATACGTCGCCGGGCTGTTCGAGCAGCTCGGCAAGACCGGCGAGGCAACGAAGTTCGTCCACTATATATTCGCGGGCTCAAGCCGCGTCGCAATCCGCACCACGGACGACGCGCCGACGCCGGGCGACAGCCTGCGCTATTTGCACCGGGACCATCTCGGCTCGGTCGACACCATCACCGACGCGGCCGGCGCGGTCGTCGAGCGCCTCTCCTACGGCGCCTTCGGCAAGCGCCGCGTCGCCGCCGGCGCCAACGCCTGGACCGACCCGGCGCTGGCGATCGCGGCGGTCAACACCCCGCGCGGCTTCACCGGCCACGAGCATCTCGACGACTTCCAGCTCGTCCACATGAACGGGCGGGTCTACGACCCGTCCCTCGGCCGCTTCATGAGCGCCGACCCCTTCGTCCAGTTCCCCGAATCCACCCAGGGCCTCAACCGCTACTCATACGTCAACAACAACCCGCTCTCGTTTACCGACCCCAGCGGGTATTTCATCGGAAAACTGTTCAAGGCGGTCGGACGGTTCGTCAAGAAGGTGCTCGGCAGCGGGATCGGCCGGGTCATCGCCCAACTCGTCGCCACCGCCGCGATATGCGGCGCGGACCCGGCGTTCTCCTGCGCCGCCTGGGTCGGCGCCGGGCTCGGCGGCGCCAGCGCGGCCGCCGCCGGCGGCGATCTGAGCGACGTGTTCAAGGCCGCCGCCGTCTCGTTTGCTTCGGCGCACGCGTTCGGGGAGGTGGGGCAGCACTTCAAGCTCGGCGCGGATGCGACCGTCGGCGATCATATCGCCAGGGCCGTCGCCCACGGTACGGTGGGAGGCGTGACGGCGGTCGCCAGCGGCGGCGAGTTCAAGGACGGCTTCCTCGGCGCCGGCGCCGCCTCGCTCGCTTCGCCGGCGATCGGCAGTATCAAGGGCAAGGGCCTGGGGGCGCGGACCGCCCGGGTCGCCGTCGCCGCCGCGGTCGGCGGCACCGCGTCGAAGCTAGGCGGCGGAAAGTTCGCCAACGGAGCCCGCACGGCGGCATATCTGCAGGCATTCTCGGAAGCGGCCGACCATTATCGCGAATACACGCGCCGCGAAGCCAAAGCGGGACCGGGCGAGTTTGCAGATCCCAACAATACGGACCCATATCGTTATCGTTATATAGAGATCGAAGACACGTACATAGACCCAACCCACAAGCTCACGGTTATAGGAACCCATGACCCTCTGACCGAAGATTTTGCCCAAGATTTCTTTAGCCAGGGCGGATCCTTCGGCAGGGTCGCGACTTTTGTTCCCGGAGTCGAGGCAACGGCCGTTTACCACGACACCGTGGTCATCCGGGCAGGAAGTGATTACAATCGATGGGTTGTCAATTTCACCACGATCCCGCACTCCGTTGCCATAAGCTACTCTGCGATCGTTGGCGAATACACCCGGGGCTGGGCGAACAGCGCAGCCTACTATATGTATGTGACCCGGCCGCGAAGCTAGGATGGATGCCTCATCGTGCGGGGTGCTTGCAGGGTCGAGGCCGGAACGGGTGCCCGGCACCGCATGTCGGTCGGCGATGCCAGGAGGACAGACCATGTATCCGCGTGAGCGGCGTCCGGTGTGGAGGCATGTCGTCAGGCTTGCGATGTGCGTGTTCCTGCCGGCCTCCCTCGCATCATGCGCCGTCTCCTGTACGGAACCGCACGAGATGTACAAGCAATCTATGAGCTCGAATGTCGGAAGATCGATCGAGAAGGTAAGAATGTGGCTCGACAATACTCCAGAACGTCTGGTTGGCAGCAGAAATTTGCAGAATGGCAACATTGAAAACGAATACCGTTACAGACGCAGCTGTCGCACATTTTTCGAATTCGATCCGAACACTAGGATCATCGTGCGCTGGAGGTTCGAAGGCCTGAAAGAGGACTGTATTATGTGGTAGTAATGACATGACGCGGCTTATGGTACGGGCGGGCCGTTCGCCTTCCGTCGTCGGATTCGATCAGTAAGGTGGCGCTCCCCGGGTTTCCCTTGGGCAAGATCGCGCTTCTGCCCGCGGTCGGTCTGGTGCTCGCAGCGAGCTCGGGTTTGAGACGGACGGGCGGGTCGATCTGATAGCCGGGCTCAGGAAGCGGCCCGGCAATGGCCGCGACCCTACCCATTCCGTTAGTCCCCGCCCTCGGGACATCCGCTACGCGGAGTCTTCCAAACGATAGCTCGTGCCCCTCGTGTGCCTTGGAGACCGGCTGGGCAACAGCACGTCCTATGTCCGCCGGCTGTCTCGGGCGGCCGGTAGAGCGGGACCCTGGCGATGGGCGGCGAGCGCCTCCGGATGGGCGCAGCCGGGACCCGGCGACCGGTCTGATCCGCACCATCCAGTCCGGCGTCGGTGACAGCGCCGCGGTGCAGGACCTCGGCTACGTCTTCGACAGCCTGGGCAATCTGACCACCCGCGAGGACTTCATCCAGGACGTCTACGAGAGCTTCGCCTACGACCGGCTCAACCGGCTCACCGGGGCCACCGTCCACGACGCCGAGGACGACACCGGCCGCGCCGCGAAAACCTACCGCTACGACGCGATCGGCAACATCGTCAACAAGTCCGACCTGGGCGCGGCGGACTACGTCTACGGCAGCGGCAACGCCGCCGGCGCGGGCGATGCCGGCCCGCACGCGGTGGTCTCGGCGGGCGGCCATTCCTACGCCTATGACGACAACGGCAACATGGTCTCGGGCGCCGGGCGGACGCTGACCTGGACCAGCTTCAACAAGCCGGCGACCGTGGTCGACCCGACGACGACGACGCGCTTCGCCCACGGCCCGGACCGGGCGCGCATCCGTCCAGACCCGGACGCAGGGGGCGACGACCACCACCATCGTATACGTCGCCGGGCTGTTCGAGCGGGTCGCGCAAGACCGGCGAGGCGACAAAGTCCGTCCACTACATATTCGCCGGCTCGCAGCGCATCGCCATCCGCACCACGGACGACGCGCCGACGCCGACCGACAAGCTCCGCTATTTGCACCAGGACCATCTCGGCTCGGTCGACACCGTCACCGACGAGACCGGCCGGGCGGTCGAGCGCCTCTCCTACGGCGCCTTCGGCAAGCGCCGCGTCGCCGCCGGCGCCAACGCCTGGACCGACCCGGCGCTGGCGATCGCGGCGGTCAACACGCCGCGCGGCTTCACCGGCCAGTCGTTGAGCCTGGCGTTGCCGATGAGCGTGTGCATTGCCGCGGCGCGAGCACCGCCGCTCCAGCCCGCTTCGTCGTGGGCCTCGACCGTAGTCGCCGCTACGCAGTTCGGCCCGGTCGGGGCGGAGCGAACGCCTGGGCGCGACGTAGGACGTGACCGTGGCGGAAAATCCGGCCTAACCGTTGAATCCATCAATTGACCGTTCGCGCGGATGGCAGATTCGGAATTTCTTATGTATTATCCTTGATCATATAGATATATCAAATAAAACATATTTACTGGGTTGCCGAATACCTCCGGGTGAGGTTGGAGATGCGGTCGGACGGTCAGGGCAGGCATATGCGAGGTGACGCGGCATGCGGCGCACGTGAAGCGACGATGTCGCAGGTGCCGGGTCCATGCAGGCTCAGCCGAAGGGTGTATGACCCGCGCCGGTGTGTCTTGTGAGAGCCCACGGCGCTGGCCGCGGGTATATCTCGTTTCCTTGGGCGGCCGTGCAGTTCCTCGCGGGAGAAAACCCGGATACAGACTCCGTCCGATCGCAACCGCGGCACGGTTTCGGGGCCGGGTCCACGGATGGTGAGCGAAGGACATTTTCGGGTCGTGGGCGGACAGACCGGCCGCCGCAAGCGGGGTGTCGGATCATTCCACCGCGGTTGGCGGGTTGCGTGGGAGGTGGAGTCCCGTGCGGGCCCCACCGTGTGGCTACCTGCGAGCCCGTGGTGCGATGCGCAGGTCAAGCTGTTGATCGGCGTGGAAAATTGACCCCCTATTGGAGTGGGCCCCTGGGGTCGGACAGTTTCAGGCGGCGGATTTGACCGGCTTGCGGGGCTGTTCCTCCTCGAAACGATTGGGGCTCAGGTATCCGAGCGCCGAGTGTAGGCGCCGTTGGTTGTAGCTGTCGATGAAGCGGGGCAGGTGTTCCGCGACGTCCTCGGCGCTTTCGAAGGCCATGGGATAGACGCCCTCGACCTTCAGCGTCCACATGAAGCTTTCCATCATCGCGTTGTAGGGTTGCCGCGTCGCGCCATCGAGCCGACCGGGCCGTGTTCGCTGAGCAGGGCGCGGCCGGCCCTGTCAGCCTAGATGCGTCTACCGCTGTGCGGGTCAGGTCATCCCGAGGGAACCGGCCCGCAGATACTCACTGTCCGAGTGGTGGATGCATCCGGGTGGCGGGTTGCGGCCCTCGATCGCCGTCGAGAGCGCCGCGAGCGTCAACCTGGCATCGATCCGCCGGCCGAGCGCGTAGCCGACGATGCGCCGCGACCATGCGTCCATGATCGCAGCCAGATAGACGAAGCCGCCGAGGATGGCGATGTAGGTCAGATCGGCGACCCAGAGCTGGTTCGGGCCATCGACCTCGCTGTCCCTGGACCGGTCCGGGAAGACCGGCTCGTCATGGTTGCTGTCGGTCGTGGCGACGAAGCGCCGCCGGTGCGGCGGATGCATGGCGTGTTCGCGCATCAGGCGCTTGATCTTCTTGTGGTTCACCACCCAGCCGCGATGCCTCAGCGCCGCCTGCATGCGCCGCCAGCCATAGGCTTCGAACTCGTCCTTGATCGCGTGCATGGCCTCGACCAAGGCGGTGTCGTCGGCCGATCCCCTGGAGGCGCGGTAACAGGTGGATCGCGCGATCCCCATCAGCCGGCATCCTTCGGCGATGGAGAGGCCTTGGGGCCGGTGACGACGGACATGGGCGCGCTTCCCGGCTGCCGTCCTTGCCGCTGAGCCCCCTTTAGGAACTCGAGCTCCAGGGCCTGTTTGCCGACCAGGCGCTCGAGAGCCGCGATCCGGGCCTCGTATTCCTGGATCGTGTCGGCCGCCTCGGCGTCCTCGTCGAAGGCGCCGGCCTCGTACTTGTCCACCCAGATCCGGATCAGGGTGCGGGACAGGTCGTGCCGACGGGCCAGACCGTGGAGCGTCTCGCCGGCGAGATACTCCTGAACGACCTGGCGCTTGAAGGCGATGCTATGGGTTCGGTGGGTTCGGTGCTTGGCCATGGGCGTCGATCCTTCGAATGCCCGACGCACCGGTCAAATCAATTCAAGCCAACTGTCCGACCCCAGGGGCCCACTCCAATAGGGCGTCAAACTTCAAAGCCGATTGACATCCTGGGTCAAATCAATTCAAGCCAACTTGCCCACTCCACCGCACGGCGACATGGTCCTTGAGACAGAGTTCCGCCAGATCGGCGACGGTGGGCTCGGGCGGCGGCTCCGGCGGGATCGGTTCCTCGCCCCGCTTGATCCGGTCGCCGAACGTCGAAGCGTGGCGAGGCTTGGTTAGGCTACCTTGTATTCCCGGATCAAGTCCGGGGCTACTCAGGATGAGGAGAGGGTGGCATGGCCCAGAAAAAAGTTCCTCATCCCGAGTAGGCGCGAAGCGCCGTATCGAGGGACGCCGCCCCTCAGGCGCCGGAATTCGGATCGAAGGCCCTGGGCAGGTCCTGCCAGCAATCCTGGTAGTCGCGCTGGCGCGCCTCGGTGTCGATCGCGAACGCGGTGGGCCGGCAGACATAGCGGGTCTCGAACATGAACGCCAAGGTGTCGGCGAGATATTGCGGCGCGAGCTCGGCGGCGATCGCCCTGGCGTTGGCGTCCGAGTCCGGCCCGTGCGGCGCCATCGCGTTGTGCAGGCTCGCCCCGCCCGGCACGAAACCCTCTGCCTTGGCGTCGTACCGGCCGGCGACCAGCCCCATGAACTCGCTCATCGCGTTGCGGTGGAACCAGGGCGGGCGGAACGTGTCCTCGGCGACCAGCCAGCGCGGCGGAAAAATCACGAAATCCACGTTCGCGGTTCCCGGCAAATCCGACGGCGAGGTCAGCACGGTGTAGATCGACGGGTCGGGATGGTCGAAGCTCACCGTGCCGATCGCGTTGAAGGCGGCAAGATCGTATTTGTAGGGCACGTAGTTGCCGTGCCAGGCGACGACATCGAGCGGCGAGTGGCCGATCGGCGCGGCCCACAGATTGCCCTGGAACTTGGTGACGATCTCGAAGGCGCCCTCGCGGTCCTCGTAGCGCGCGACGGGGCTCTGGAAATCGCGCGGGTTGGCGAGGCCGTTGGCGCCGATCGGCCCGCGCTCGGGCAGGCGGAACGCGCTGCCGTAGTTCTCGCAGACATAGCCCCGCGTCGGGCCGTCGGGAAGCTCGACCCGGAAGCGGATGCCGCGCTGGATGACCGCGATCTCGCCCGGCGCGGCCAGCATCGCGCCGAACTCGGTGGCGATCAGCAGCCGCCCCTGCTGCGGGACGATCAGCATCTCGCCGTCGGCATTGCAGAAAAACCGGTCTTCCATCGACCGGCCGGCGCAATAGACATGCGCCGCCATCCCGGTCTGCGCCGCGAGGTCGCCCGCCGCGGCGAGCGTGGTCAGCCCGTCGACGAAGTCGCATTCCTCCCCGGTCGGCGGCAGCGGGTCCCAGCGCATCTGGTCGGGCGGGCAGTCCGCCTCGGCGACCGGGGCGGTGCGCAGCAACCCGTTGTCGATCCGCGCATACCGGCCCTGGCGGACCGAGGGGCGGATGCGGTAGAGCCAGCTGCGCCGGTTGTAGTCCTGGGAAGCGGTGAAGGCGGTCCCGCTCAACTGCTCCGCATAGAGCCCGAACGGCACCTTCTGCGGCGAATTGCGCCCGACCGGGAGCGCGCCCGGGATCGCCTCGCTCTCGAACGCGTTGGCGAAGCCGGTCTGGTATTCAAGCGCGGTGGCGGCGAGCGTATCCATGATTTCCTCCGCGTCGGTCGAAGCGCATCGGAGCGCCCATTCTAGCCGAAATTGAGGCCGCCATCGGCCTCGAGAATCTGTCCGCTGATATAGGACGCCTCGTCCGAGCAGATGAACAGCATCGGCTTGGCGAGGTCTTCCAGCCGGGTCGAGCGCTTGACCACCTGCATATCGACGAATTTCCCGAACATCTCCGGCGGCACCGAGGGCCGAGGAATTCCGGTGTCGGTCACCCCCGGCCAGAACGTGTTGACGGTGATGTTCCACGCGCCGAGCTCGCGCGCCATCGACCGGGTCATGCCGATGACCGCCGATTTGGATGTGACGTAGTGGAGATAGTTGGGCGGGCCCGATTTCACCGTGCCCGAGGTGACGTTGACGATCCGCCCCCAGCCGGCGTCGCGCATCGCCGGCACCACCGCGCGGGCGCACAGGAAGGCGCCGGTGATGTTGACGTCCATCGCGCTCTTCCACTCGTCGACCGGCAACTCCCAGAACGGCGCCATGGTGATCCTGGAGAACACCGCGGCGTTGTTGATCAGCACGTCGATCCGCCCGAACGCGGCGAGCGCCGCCTCGGCCATCGCCCGGGAAGCGGATTCGCTCGCCACGTCGGTCGCCATGCCGAGCGCCCGCCCGCCTTTGGCCTCGATCTCCGCCTGGACCTCGGCCGCGTTGCCGCCGTCGATATCGGCGATCACCGGCACCGCCCCCTGGGCTGCGAAGTGGTGGGCGAAGCCGCGGCCGATCCCCTGGCCGGCGCCGGTAATCACCACCACGCGATCCTTCAGGCTGTCATAGGTCGCGCTCTTGTCGACGACGATATCCATTCCGTTCCCTCCTGGGTCTCCGTTTCCCGCCAAGACTGCCGCATTTGACGGGCTGCGTTAATATGGGAGGATCGAACGCGGTCGAGGGAGGACGGGGCGATGCTGCCGGCGATGCAGGAATTCATCGAGAAGATGCGCGGTCTCTGCGCAGCGACCGGGGACGATGCCGAGCGTTTCGAGAAGGCGCGGCCCTATCTCCAGGAATTGCTGGAGGATCCGGTGCTCAGGGAACGCGCCGAGATCTGGCCCTCGCGCAACGATCCCGGGAAGGGCTATTACGAGAACCTGCTGTTCTACGAGGATCCCGATTACGGCTTCGTCCTCAACGCGCTGATCAAGGAGCCGGGCGAGGGCACCCCGGTCCACGACCACGGCGCCGCGTGGACCGTCTACGGCGTTCTCAAGGGCGGCGAGACCGTGCATCGCTACCGGCGGGTTCCGGGCGGGCAAGCGGACGCGCTCGAGATGGTCGGCGACCACAAGGTCTCGCCGGGCTATATCGACTTCGTGCCGCCGGGCGAGATTCACGCCGAATACAACGGCCCGTCGCGCACCGTCGGCATCATCCTGCGCAGCGCCAATGTCGGCACCAATCCGCAGACTTGGTACGATTTGGAGACCGGCGAGCGGCTTACCCGGTTCGGCCCCGAACAGGTGCCCTACGCGCTGGACTGAGCCGGAAGGATACTTCGAAGGTCAAGCATTGGCGGGTTGCGAAATTGTCCCTGCAATGCGAGGTTTGGAGAATCGACGCCTTCAGGAAGGCGTCCGAAACGGGAACAATCAGGAGGGGAACGACATGGCGAATACAGGGATGCGGATAGGGCGCGGGGTCATCCTCGCGGCCGCCGCCGTAGCAATCGGGTCGGGCAGCGCATCGGCCCAGATGTATGCGGGAAAGACGCTGAGGATCATCATCCCCTACGGGCCCGGCGGCACCTATGACAAATACGGCCAGACCTTCTCCGACCACCTCGGCCGGCACATTCCAGGCAATCCGACCATCATCGTCCAGCACATGCCGGGGGCGGGCGGCTCCAAGGCGATGAACTGGTTCGCCAACGTGGCGCCGAAGGACAACGCCCACTTCATCGTTCCGCTCGACAACTCGGTCGTGAACCAGCTCATGCGGCCCAAAAAGATGCGCTACGACGCGCGCAACTTCAATTGGGTCGGGTCCAGCAACCAGACCAACATGGTG
Organism: Alphaproteobacteria bacterium; assembly: GCA_965205995.1. Classification (GTDB taxonomy): domain Bacteria; phylum Pseudomonadota; class Alphaproteobacteria; order MPNO01; family MPNO01; genus MPNO01. The sequence continues at coordinate 4,537,583 of OZ242200.1, forward strand.
ATGGTGGCGCGCACCGACATCGGCGTGAACACCTGGGAGGACATGAAGACCGTCCAGATGATCTGCTCGACCAGCGGCAAGGGCTCCACCGGCTATCTCGTGCCGAAGCTCGCCGCGTCGCTGCTCGGCCTCAAGATGAAGATGGTGACCGGATACAAGGGCTCGTCGCGCAGCATCCTCGCGGTCGAGCAGGGCGAGACCAACTGCGCTTCCTTCAATTGGCTCGCCTGGAGCTCCAAGGTCCCGCAATGGTTCAAGCCCGACCCGAAGACAGGCAAGGTTTTCGCCAAGGCGATGCTGCAGGTCGGCATCTTCCGCGATCCCGACCTGCCGGCCGACGTCCCGATGCTTGGCGATCTGGTGAAGGACAAGATGGACAAGGCGGCCGTCAACTTCATCGCGGTGGCCGGCATCCTCGGGCGCGGGCTCGCGATGACGCCCGGAGCTTCGGAAGAGGCGGTCAAGACCATACAGATGGCCTACGACAAGATGAACGCCGACAAGGGCTTCGCCACGGACCTTCAAAGGCGGAGGCTGCGCCTGATGGCGTCGAGGGGCGTCGACATCCAGAAGGCCGTCGCGCAAGCCGTGAAGGACGCCTCGCCCGAGGTCGTCGCGCACGCACGGCGCCTGATCTACGAGATGTAGCGCCTGGCGCCGATCGCACGGGAAGGGCCGGCGCGGCTTCGCGGCCGGCCCTTTCTATTTCTTGCGCGCGTCCTGGCCCGGCGGCCCTTCGATACGCCCCGGATCAAGTCCGGGGCTATTCAGGGTGAGGGGTTTTTCTGCACCTCATCGAACGCGGCGCGGACGTCCTGCCAGCGTATCGGCAGCGTGTTGAACTCGACGCCGAAGGGTTTGAGCGCATCGGTGACCGCGTTGGCGATCACCACCGGGGGGGCGATCGCCCCGCCTTCGCCGAGGCCCTTCACCCCGAGCGGGTTGAGCGGGGACGGGGTTTCCATGTGGATGACGGTGATCGGCGGCGTCTCGGCCGACGTCGGCAGCAAATAGTCGGCGAAGCTGCCGGTGAGCAACTGGCCGGTCTCGTCGTATTCGATCGATTCGTAGAGCGCGCCGCCCAGCCCCTGCACCAGCCCGCCCTTGACCTGGCCGTCGGCGAGCCCCGGATTGACCAGCCGGCCGGCGTCGTGGACCTCGACATAGCGCTCGATCCTGACCCTCCCGGTGTCGGGCTCGATCTCGACGATGGCGGCGTTGGACGCATAGGCCCAGGTGACGGTCGGCGGCTCGTAATAGGAGGTCGCCTCGAGCCCGGCCTCGCTTCCCGCGGGACGGCGCGACAGCCAGCCGGGCGCCGCCGCCGCCGCGATTTCGCGCAAGCTCACCGACATCTCCGGCACGCCCTTGACCGTGACCTTGCCGTCGCGCAGTTCCAGATCGTCCTCGCTCGCCTCCAGCAGATGGGCGGCGACCGCCAGCACCTTCGCCTTCACCTTGTCGCTGGCATCGCCGATCGCCATCGACGAGGTCACCGTCGAGCGGCTGGCGATCGAGCCGTAGCCCATGGTCAGGGTGGAGGTATCGGCGAGCAGCACGATCACGTCCTCGATCGGCACCCGCCAGGCATCCGCCGTCACCTGGGCGAACACCGTCTCATGCCCCTGGCCGATCGGGCAGGCCCCGGTGGCGACCACGATCTTGCCGCTGGCGTCGACCTTGACGGTCGCGCCCTCGAACGGGCCGACGCCGGTCCCCTCGGTGTAGCAGCCGAGCCCGAGGCCGAGATGCCGGCCCTCGGCGCGCGCCTTCTCCTGGCGTTCGCGGAAGGCGTCGATCCCGCCGATCTCCGCGATGGCGCGGCGCAGCGATTCGGGGTAGTCGCCGCTGTCATAGGTCATCGGCACGCCGTCGCGATAGGGAAGCCCGACCGCATACGGCATCCGTTCCGGGCCGATCATGTTGCGCAGCCGCACCTCGGCGGGCTCCATGCCCAGCGTATCGGCGACGATGTCCATCAGCCGCTCGGTGACCTGGGCCGCTTCCGGCCGGCCGGCGCCGCGATAGGGCGCGTTGGGCGTCTTGTTGGTGATGACGACCGTGGTCGAGCCGGCGAAGTTCTCGATGCGGTAGGGCCCGAGCAGATGCGCCGTCGTGTTGTAGGCGACCCCCGCCCCGACCGGCGAGTAGGCACCGGAATCGACGATGAACCGGTCGCGGTAGGCGAGGATGCGGCCGTCTGCGTCGAAGCCGATCTCGGCGTCGTGGATGTTGTCGCGCGAGTGGGCGGCATTCAGGATGTGCTCGTGGCGGTCCTCGATCCAGCGCACCGGCCGGCCGAGGCGGCGGGCGAGCCAGGGGATTATCAAATCCTCCGGGTAGACATGCCCCTTGCCGCCGAACCCGCCGCCGACATCGGGGGCGAGGACGCGGATCTTCTCCTCCGCCATGCCGAGGGCGGAGGCGAGCTCCTTGCGCACCCAGTGGACCACCTGGGTCGAGGACCAGACGGTGAGCGAGTCCGTCCGCCGGTCGTATTCCGCGGCGACGCCCCGGCATTCGAGCGGCATCGCGGCATAGCGATGGTGCCGGAACCGGCGCCCGACGCGATGCGGCGCGGCCGCCATGGCCCCGGCGACGTCGCCCTTCTCGACATGGAGCTCGGCGACCGCGTTGGTGCCGATATCGGGATGGACGATCGCGGAACCCGGCGCGGTCGCCGCTTCCGGGTCCACCACCGCCGGCAAGGGCTCGAACTCGGCGTCGATCGCCTCGATCGCGTCCTCCGCCATGTAGCGGTCATCGGCGCAGACCACGGCGAAGGCCTCGCCGACATAGCGCACCCTGTCGCCGGCCATCAGGTTCTGCGGCGGCAGGGTAATCCTGTGCTCGACCCGTTCCGCCCAGCCCTTCGGCGCGGTGACCTGCATGCCGCCGATGGGGGGAAGCTCGCGCGCGAGCGCCGCCCCGTCGATCGCGAACGCCACCCCCGGCTCGGCGGCGGCCCGGGCGAGATCGATGGAAGCGATCCGGGCATGGGCGAACTGGCTCCGCGCGAACGCCGCGTGGACCATCCCCGGCAGGACCAGATCCGCCACATAGGCGCCCTGGCCCAGCAGCAGGCGCCTGTCCTCGCGCCGCGGGACCGAGCGTCCGATATAGCCGTCGGGAGAAATGGCGGTCATGCTTCGCCTCCGCTGGCGTATTCGGCGATCGCATGCACGATGCCCTCATAGCCGGTGCAGCGGCAGAGCACCGCGGCCATCCCCGAACGGATCTCGGCCTCGGTCATGTTCGGCCGATGCCGCACCAGGTCGAGCGCCGTCATCAGCATGCCCGGCGTGCAGAACCCGCATTGCAGCGCGCGGTGCTTGGAAAAGAGCTCCTGCAACCGGTGCAGGGTGTCGCCGTCGGCGAGCCCTTCGATCGTCGCGATCTCGGCTCCGTCGGCCTGGACCGCGAACATCAGGCAGGACCGCGCCGCCTCGCCGTCGACATGGACGGTGCAGGCGCCGCAGATCCCGTGCTCGCAGCCGACATGGGTGCCGGTGAGGCCGAGCGTCTCGCGCAGGAAGTCGCTCAGCAGCATGCGCGGCTCGGCCTCGCCCGTCCGCGTCTCCCCGTTGACCGTCACGGCGATGCTTCGCTTCGCGCTCATGCGCTGCCTCCCGCCCGGGCGTGGGCGCTTTGCAGCGCGCGCCGGGTCATCGCGGCGGCGAGCTGTCGGCGATAGGCCGCGCTCGCGTGGACGTCGCTATGCGGGTCGCACGAGGACGCGACCGCCGCGGCGGCGGCCTCCATCGCCGCCGGCTCGCAGGCGCTGTCGAGGACGATCTCCTCGGCGTCGCGGAACCGCATCGGGGCCGGGCCGATGCCGCAGGCGGCGATCCTGGCATCCCGCACCCGCCCGTTCGCCATGACGATCTGCGCGGCGACGCCGGCGAGCGCGAAATCGCCGTCGCGGCGGCTGATTTCGGCGAAGGCCCCGCCGGCGCCGTCCGGGATCTTCGGGATCTCGACCGCGATCAGCATCTCGTCCGGTTCCAGCGAAGTGGTCATCACGTCGACGAAGAAGCCCGCCGCGGCGACCCGGCGCTCGCCCCTTCGCGAGCGGCAGACCATGGTCGCCTCCAGCGCGGCGGCGACCGCGGGGTCCTCCGCCGCCGGATCGGCGTTGGCGATGCTGCCGCCGATGGTCCCGCGGGTGCGGATCGGCAGATGGGCGACATACCGGGTCGCCTCGTGCAGCAGCGGCGCCGCGCGCGCGACGGTCGGCGAAACCTCGATCTCGCGCTGGCGGGTCATCGCGCCGATGACCAGGCGGTCGCCGTTGTCGACGATCCCGGCGAGTTGCGGCACCCGGTTGATGTCGATCAGCATTTGCGGCCGGGCGAGGCGGAAATTGAGCGCCGGCACCAGGCTCTGCCCGCCGGCGAGCAGCCGGGCGTCGGGTCCGCTGTCGGCCAGCAGGTCGAGGGCCTCGTCGAGGCTCTCGGGCGCGTGGTAGTCGAAGCGCGGCGGTTTCAAGAGGCGGTTCCCGTCAAAGCTTCTGGCCGACGTCCCAGCGGATCACCAGCTTCTCCAGAAGCACGATCGACGCATACAGGATCACGCCGACGACACTGAGCACGAAGATCGCCGCCATCAGCATCGGCGTGTCCACATTTCCTTCCGAGAAGACGATCAAATAGCCGAGCCCCTCCTGCGCGGTCACGAACTCGGCGACGATGATGCCGATCACCGCGAAGGTGATGCCGATCTTCAGCCCCGAGAAGATATAGGGCAGCGCCGTCGGGAACTCGATTTTGGAGAAGATGGTCCAGCGGGACGCGCTGAACGAGCGCGCCATGCGGATCATCACCGGGTCGGTGCTCTGGATGCCGGCGAAGGTGTTGACCACCATCGGGAAGAAGGCGATCACGAAGGCGAGCAGCACCCGCGACGTCGTTCCCAGCCCGAACCAGACGATGAAGAGCGGGGCAAGCGCCACCTTCGGCACCACCTGGAAGGCGATCACCAGCGGATAGACCCCGGTGCGGAACAGCCGCGAGAAGGCGATCGCCATGCCGAGCCCGACGCCCACGGCGACGGCGAGCAGGAAGCCGTAAATGCATTGCAGCGCCGTCGGCCAGGTATGTTGCAGCAGGAGGACGCGGTGCTCCACCAGGGTGTCGAAAATGCGGGTCGGCGTCGGCAGGATCGCCTCGGGGATCTTCAGCACCACGACGATCACCTGCCAGAGGACCAGGATCGCGATCGAAATGACCGCGGCCGGGGCGAGGTTGACCACCTGGGCCGCGATCTGGGCCGCGATGCCGTTCTCGTCCGCTCGTGCCATGGCCTAGCCCTCGATCGCCTTGCGCAGCTCGGCGACATAGACGTTGAATTCCGGCGTCTCCTCGATCTCGAGCGCGCGCGGCCGCGGCAGGTCGATCTCGACGATCTTGCTGATGACCGCGGGACGCGGCGACATCACGAAGACGCGGTCGGACAGGAACACGGCCTCGCGGATGGAATGGGTGACGAACAGCACCGTCTTCTGGAACTCCTGCCAGAGCCTCAGCAGCTCCTGGTTCATGGCGTCGCGGGTGATGGCATCCAGCGCGCTGAACGGCTCGTCCATCAGCAACAGGGTGGGGTTGTGGATCAGCGCGCGGCAGATCGCCACCCGCTGCTGCATCCCGCCCGACAGCTCGCTCGGGAAATTGTCGGCGAAGCCGCCGAGCCCGGTCATCTCCAACAGCGCGGCGGCCCCGTCCCTGTAATCGGCGACGCGCAGCCCCAGGCTCTCGATCGGGAACAGCACGTTCTTCTCGATCGTCCGCCACGGCATCAGCACCGGCGACTGGAACACCACGCCGGTATCGCGCCTCGGCCCGGTCACCGCGTCCCGGTCGATCTCGATGCTGCCCGCGGTGATCGGCAGAAGCCCGCCGACCGCCATCAGCAATGTCGACTTGCCGCAGCCGCTCGGCCCCAGAATCGACACGAACTCGCCCTGGCGGACGGCCATGTCGACATTCCGGATGGCTTCGATCTCTTCGCGTCGGGTCTGGTAGATCTTGCCCAGCGCGGCAATCTGGACGTGGACTGAATTCTCGGCCATGAACCCCCTATCCCGGCCCGCCCCGAAGGGCGGGCCGGGGCCGGTTCGGTTGGTACTGCCGATCCGCTCGGATGCCGGTCAGGCGCCCGTCAGGCCTTGCTCGGATCGTATTTGGCGTTGTCCGCGACCGCCTTGTCCCACTCGGCCGCCGACATCTTGATGTTGCCGGCGAAGCGGTTGGTGAACAGCTTGTCGGTCGGCGGCACGTCCTTGGCCCCCATATACTTGATGACGACGTCGCGGGTCCGCTTCTGGTCGTCGGGGAGCATATGGCCGAGCCCGTGCTCCTTCACCGCCGGGCCGAGCGACAGCACGTTGGTGTTTCCCGCATGGATCAGCAGCAGGCCGCGGCTAACGGTCTTCAGCTCGGGCTTCGCCTCGATCATGATGTCGAGCGCCTTGCCGGGATCGAGGATCTGAAGCTTGAGCCCCTCCATCGCGCCGTCGACCATCGCCTGTACCAGATCCGGCTCGTTCTTGATCATGTCGGACCGGGCGATCAGCCCGAGATCGAGGGTCTGAAGACCGAAATCGGCGTAGAGGAAATGGATCGACGGGACCTTGTCCGCCAGCGACGCCGCGTTGGAGACGTAGTAGCTGCCGCAACAATCGGCCTGCTTGTTGACCACCGTCGAGATCAGCTTGCTCGGATGCACGATGGTCCGTTTGATCTTGGACCGATCGATCCCGGCGGCGCGCACGAGGCCCGGAAACATCACCGTGTCGCCCGACGCCGCCGCCTGGATGAGGTGCTTGCCTTCGAGATCCTTCAAGGTCTTGATCCCGGAATCGCGCCGGCACGAGATCGAGATCGGGCTGCGCTGCAGCTTGGCGCCGATGGCGACGACATCGAGCCCCTTCGAGACGGTGTTGACCATCACGCCGTAGCTCGCCTCGCCGAACATCGCCTTGCCGGCGGAAATCGTCTTGCAGGCCGCGCCCGAGCCGTAGCCGCGGGTGATCGCGACGTCGAGGCCGCGCTTCTTCCAGTAAAGCTTCTGGGCCGCGAACTCGAACGCATGGCCGCCGACGAACAGCCAGGGCAGCATGAAGGTGACCTTGCGCATCTTGGACGCGCCGGCCTCCCGGATGAACGCGGGCGCCGTGCTGGTCGCCAGGATCAGACCGAGACCGGTCGTGCTGGCCAGGAACGACCGCCTGGTCGGGGTCTTTGGCGTCTGCTTGTCCTTCACGATAGTGCCTCCCTTGTTCCCGTCCTGCCGCGATATCGCGCGGCGGGGTCTTTGCAGCCAAGACGGTATCAACCGTCCCCGGCCTGTACAACCTCCCGCGCGCCGCGGGGGGCATTGTTCGCCGTCGCCCTCGGTGCCATCATCGGGAATCCGTGGCCCGGCCAAGACTTCGAGGAGTTTCCGATGACGATTGCCCGGCACGATCGCCCGCCCGAGCTGGTGGGCATCCCGTTGCACGAGGTCGCCGACCGCTACACCCGCGCCTTCCGCGACATCACCCCCGACTGGGCCGCCTTCGAGGATGCCAGGATCGAGGGCTACAAGCGCGCCCAGCACCGCTTCATCGGCCCCGGCGGCTCGGGCAAGCATGACGACGCCGAGGCGATCCCGGCGCGCGGCTTCACGCTGTCGATCATGTATGTCGAGCCCGGCCAGGGGAACGCGGCCCACACCCATGAGGTCGAGGAGATCTTCTTCGTGCTCCAGGGCCACCTCACCGTCTTCTTCGACGACGAGGAGACCGGCGAGCGGATCGACAAGCGCCTCGGCCCGTGGGAATGCGCCGCCTGCCCGCCCGGGGTGGTCCACGGCTATGTCAATGACAGCCTGGAACCGGTCTATTTCCAGGTCATGCTCGGACGCGGCAGGCCGGAAACCATGGGCTATGCCGACGAAGAGCTGTTCCAGCGCCGCGACGCCCATCTGAAAAGCGCCTGAAGCCTTGCGTGTCATCGGAGAGCGGGTCCGCCGGATCGAGGACCCGGCGCTGCTGCGCGGACGCGGGCAGTTCGTCGACGACATCCGCATCCCCGGCATGCTGCACGCGGCCTTCGTCCGCAGCCCCCACCCGCATGCCCGGATCGAAGGCATCGATGGTTCCGCCGCGGCGCGGCTGGAGGGGGTGCATGCGGTCTATACCGGCGCCGATCTCCGTCCCCATATCACCCAGGCGCGGATGCCGCTGGGGTTCAAGACCGACCAGATTCCGGAAGACGCGACCCCCTTCGTTCTTTCCAGCGACGAGGTGAGCCATGTCGGCGAGGCGGTCGCCGCGGTGATCGCCGAAAACCGCTATCTGGCGGAGGACGCCGCCGCGTCGGTCGAGGTCGAGTACGAAGTCCTGCCGTCCGTCGCCGGCTGCCGCGAGGCGGCGCGCGCGGACGCGCCGCTCGTCCGCAACGGGCGGGAGAGCAATATTCTGGTCGAGTTCGGCCAGTCCTATGGCGATTGCGACGCCGCCTTCGCCCGCGCCGCGCATGTCGCCAGGGAGACCTTCACCCAGCATCGCGGCTCCGCCCATTCGATCGAGGGCCGCGGCGCGGTCGCTCGTCACGACCCGATCGAGGACCGGACCACGATCTGGACCTCGACCCAGATGTCGCACGAGGTGCGCGCCGGGCTGATCAGGATGCTCGGCATCGACGAGAGCCGCATCCGCGTGGTCGCGCCCGATGTCGGCGGCGGGTTCGGCTGCAAGTATCTGCTGTACAACGAGGAGCTGGTGGTCGCGCTGGGCGCGCGGCTGCTGGGGCGCCCGGTCAAGTGGATCGAGGACCGGCGCGAGCATTTCACCGGGTCGATCCAGGAGCGCGAGCAGTACTGGGAGATGGAGATCGCGGTCGCGGCGGACGGCGCCGTCCTCGGCATCCGCGGCACCATGCTCCAGGACCAGGGCGCGTATACGCCGCAGGGCATCAACCTTGCCTATAACGCCTCGACCTCGGTTCCCGGCGCCTACATCGTGCCCAGCTACGAGTTGACGGTCAGGGTGGTGGAGACCAACGCCGTTCCCTCGATGCCGGTGCGCGGCGCGGGCTACCCCGAGGGCAACTACATCATCGAGCGCATGCTCGACCGCGCCGCCCAGGGGCTCGGGATGGACCGCGGCGAGATCCGCCGCCGCAACCTGATCCCGGCCGAGGCGATGCCCTATGAGATGCCGCTCAAGACCCGGGCGGGAACGCCGGTCAAGGCGGATAGCGGCGATTTCCTCAAATGCCAGGCGATGGCGCTGGACGCGGTGGACGAACCGGGCTTCGCCGCGCGCCGGCGCGCCGCCCGCGCCGAGGGGCGCTATCTCGGCCTCGGCATCGCCAACGGGCTCAAGGGGACCGGCCGCGGCCCGTTCGAATCGGGGATCGTCCGGGTCGACCGGTCGGGCAAGGTGCGCGTGTTCACCGGCGCGCTCGCCATCGGCCAGGGGCTGAAGACCATCCTCGCCCAGATCGCCAGCGAGGCGCTCTGCGTCGCCCCGGCCGAGATCGAGGTCGTCTGCGGCGATACCGGCACCATCGCGCTTGGGCTCGGCGGGTTCGCGAGCCGCCAGACCGTCACCGCCGGCTCCTCGGTCCACATCGCCGCCAACCAGGTGCGCGACAAGGTGCTCAAGCTCGCCGGGCACATGCTCGAAGCGGCGCCCGAGGATCTGGAGATCGTCGACGGCATCGTCCGCGTCGCCGGCGCCCCCGATCTGTCGGTGGCGATGGACGAGATCGCCGAGGCGGCTTCCGGCGTCCCCGGCTACTCGCTGCCCGACGGGATCGAAGCCGGGCTCGAGGCCAACGTCAACTTCAAGCCGTCCGGGCTCACCTATTCGAACGGCGTCCATGCCGTCGAGGTCGAGGTCGATATCGAAACCGGGGCGGTCCAGTTCCTCAACTATGTCGTGGTCAGCGATTGCGGGCGGATCGTGAACCCGATGCTGGTCGACGGCCAGGTGACCGGCGGCGTGGTGCACGGAATCGGCAACGCGCTCTATGAGTGGATGGGCTACGACGCCACCGGCCAGCCGCTGACGACGACGCTCGCCGACTACATCATGCCGAGCGCGGCGGAGCTCACCCGGCTCGATCTGCGCTACGAGGAGACCCTGTCGCCGATCAACCCGCTCGGGGTCAAGGGCGTCGGCGAGTGCGGCACCGTGCCCGCCGCCGCCGCCATCGTCGCCGCGGTCGAGGACGCGCTTTCGCCGTTCGGCATCGAGGTCGCCGACTACCCGATGACGCCGCCGAAGCTGCTGGCGCTGATCGAGGCGGCGCACGCGGGATGAGGCCGGAGCGTCGCCGGCGCCTCGAACGCAAGGAAGTTCCATGTCGAAACTTTCGCAGGCTCCGGTTGCCGCCGTCGCGGCGGCGGGCCTGTTCGTCCTTGTCTCCGCCGCCGCTCCGCATGCCCAGCATCACGGCACCGGCGCGCACAAAATCGGGCCGTTGACGGTCGAAGCCCCCTGGGCACGGGCGAGCGCGGGCGCCGCCCGGGCGGGCGCGGCCTATCTCAGGATCGTCAATGCCGGCCCGGAGGACGACTGGCTCACCGCAATTTCCTCACCCGTCGCCGGCCGCGCCGAGCTGCATAGCCACGTCATGACGGACGGCGTGATGCGGATGCGCAGGATCGGTTCGGTCCGCGTCCCCGGCGGCCAGTCGGCCGAGCTGAAGCCCGGCGGCGACCACGTGATGCTGTTCGGGCTGACCGCGCCGTTGAAAAAAGGCGGAACCTTCCCGCTCACCCTCGCCTTCGAGAAGGCGGGGACGGTGACCGTCTCCGTCGCGATTCTGCCGATAACCGCGCGCGGCCCCGGCACGAAACGCCACGGCCAGCACTGAGCAAGGCGGGTCAGCCGGTCTCCGGTTCCTTGCGGCGCACCACGCCGTCACCGGCGAGCCGCGCGATTTCCGCCTCGTCGTAGCCGAGCTCTTCGAGGATCGCCGCGTTGTCGCCGCCGAGATAGGGGGCGAGGGAACGGATCTCGGCCGGGGTCTCGGTGAAACGGGCGGCCGGCCGAGGCTGGCGCACCGGGCCGAGACCGGGGTCGTCGCGAATCTCGATGATCCCGTTTTCGATCACCTGGGCGTCCTCGATCACGTCCGAGCGCTTGAGCACCGGCGCGGCGGGGACGATTTCGCGGTCGAGCCGGGCGAGGATCTCCGCTGTCGGCCACTTGGCGATCTCCTGGTTCATGATCGTCCGGCGCTCGGTCCGGTTGCGGCCGCGCGCGGCGGCGGTCTTGAACCGCGCATCCTCGATCAGCTCCTCGCGGCCGAAGGCGCGGCACATCCCGGCCCATTCCGCGTCGGAGACGGCACCGGCGGTGATATAGCCATCGGCGGTCCTGAAGATCAGATCGGGCCCGGCCTGCTGACCCGCCGGATCCTGCTGGTTTTCGACGAAGGTGAGCGGCGAGCTCGCCTCCGGCCACAGATAGGCGACCATGGTGTCGAGCATGGCGAGCCGGATGTGCTGGCCCTTGCCGGTGCGCTCGCGCGCGAACAGCGCCGCCGTGATCGCCTGCGCCGCGGTCACCGATGTCGTCTTGTCGGGGACGATGGTGCGCACCATGTGCGGGCGCCCCGTCTCGTTGTCGGTCTGGATGTCGCAGAGCCCGCACAGCGCCTGGATCACCGGATCGTAGACCCGCTGATGCGCATAGGGTCCCGATTCGCCGAAGCCGCTGATTGAGACGAAGATTATGTCCGGTTTGAGTTCGCGGACCACGTCCTCGCCGAGCCCCATGCGCTCGATCGCGCCGGGGCGGAAGTTCTGCACCAGCACGTCGGCGGTCGCGGCCAGCTTGCGGACGATGGCGAGCCCCTCGGCGGTCTTGAGGTCGACGCAGAGCGAGCGCTTCGACCGGTTGCAGGACAGGAAGGAGGCGGACATGCCGCGATGGACGACGCCGTATTGCCGCATGATGTCGCCCGCCGGCGCTTCGATCTTGATCACGTCGGCGCCCTGGTCGGCGAGCATCATCGTCGCCACCGGGCCCGAGACCATCGTCGTCAGGTCGAGAACGCGAACGCCGTCGAGCGGACCCGGCATGGCTCAAACCTCCGGCGCGCTGCGCCCGCCATAGTTCCGCGGGTAGGACTCCGCATAGGCGGGACGCGCCCGCATGCGGAGGCGGTAGTCGCGCAGGAATTCCGGCAAGGCGAGCTCGTAGCGCTGGGCGGCGTCCAGGCAGGACATGAACAGAATGTCGGCGATGCTGATCCTGTCCCCCATCAGGAACGGGCCGGCCCTGACGATCCGTTCTTTCATGCGCTCCAGCTGGTGGTCGAAATACTCGATCGCCGCGCGGACGGCGATCGGGGAGGCGCCGTATTCCTGCACCAAATCGCCGTGGCGCCGGATGCTGTAGATCGCGTTGGCGTCGAGCTCGCTCATGGTGAAGAAGCACCATTCGAGCAGCCGCGCCCGCCCCAGCGCGTCGTCCGGCACATAGACGTGATCCGGCGCCGGAAACGTCTCGGTCATGTAGCTCATGATCGCCGCGCTCTCGGTCAGGCGGATGTCGCCGTGGACCATCGCCGGGACCTTGTGGCGCGGGTTGATGGCGAGGAATTCGTCGGTCTTGGTCTCGCCGGTGCGCGGGCCGATCGGGCGATGCTCGTAGTCGATCCCGAGTTCTTCTGCGAGCCACAGCGTGCGGTGGGTCCGCATCGTGCCGGCGCCCCAGAGCACCACATTGTCGGTCGTCATGTCATCGCTCCCAAAGCGTCCCGAGACTAGAGGATCTCCCGTCGAAGTCGAATCGGCGCGGCCAACCGGCGATCACCCGATGGCGCGCAGCACACGCGTAATTTCCGCCGCTTCGGTGACCCCGGCGACGATGACCTGGTCGAGCCCGGCATCGCGGTATTCGCGGATACGGGCGCGCACCGCGTCCGGCGTCCCGCAGGCGGCGTGGGCGGCGAGCACGTCCGGTCCGATCGTCCGCTCCACCGCCGCCCAGTCCTCGGCGGCATAGGCGGCGCGGAGCGCGTCCTGGTCGAGCGCGACGCCGGCCGCATCCAGATTGGCCCGGTGATGCGCGCCGCGCAGCACGAAGCCGAGCGCCCGTTTCAACTCCGCCGGGGCCTCGCCGATCCGGGTATAGACCTGGCCGTAGCGCGCCGTCCGGCTCTCGCCCAGCCGCGCGATGCATTGGCGGAGGAACGGGACCGAGACCGTCGTCGACAACAGCACGCCGTCCGCCGCCCTTCCGGCGAGCGCCAGCATGCGCGGCCCGGAAGCGGCGAGGACGATGGGAATGTCGCGCGGCGCGTTGATCAGCCCACGCCCGCCCAGCCGGTAGATCGCGCCTTCGTGGTCGAGGGTCTCGCCGGCATAGAGCCGGCGGCAGATCTCGATCGATTCCGAAATCCGCGCCAGCGGGCGTTCGGCCGCGATCCCGGCGGCGTCGAGGTCGCCCGGCGCGCCGACGCCGAGCGAGAGCACCACCCGCCCGGGATAGAGCTCGTCGAGCGTCGCCGCGGTCATCGCGGCATAGACCGGGTGGATGGAGAACGGGCTCAGCGCCATCAGCGCGACTTCGAGCCTATCCGTGGCCGCGAGCGCGGCGCCGGCCAGCGCCACCGGATCGCGCAGGAACAGATGGGTCGCGATCCACAGCGTCTTCGCCCCGCCGGCCTCGGCCGCGCGGGCCTGCGCGGCGATCTCGCGCGCCGGCGAAAAACAGTCGAGCGACAGGCCGAGTTCAGACATCGAAGCCGTAATGTTCCGCGAGCGCGCGGCCGAGGTCGTTGAGGTCGGCCTCGACCCGCGGCACCGGGGCGGCGGCGGACGAGGCGATATCCTTCAGCCCGGACGCGGTGGCGATGGCGACCACGGTTTCGCCGCTACCGAACACGCCGTCGGCGCCGAGCCGGTCGATCGCCGCGAAGGCCGCGGCCGAGGATGCCTCGACGAACAGCCCGGCGCTGCGCGCGAGCGCGGCTTGTGCCGCAGCGATCTCTACATCGTCGAGCACAACCGCGAGCCCGTCCGACCGCCGCAGGGCGAGCAGCGCCTGCGCGGTGCTGCGCGGGATGTCGATCGAAATCGCGATCGAGTCCGCTTCGCGCCCGACCGCCGGCGGCATGGGCGCGTCGCCCGCGAGCCCGGCGGAGAGCGAGCCCGAGATTTCGGCCGCGACTAGCCGCGGCATCCTTTGGGTCCAGCCCCAGCGCCGCATCTCGTCGAACCCCTTCCACAACCCGAACAGCGCATCGCCGTAGCACACCGGGAGCACGCACCAGTCCGGCACCCGCCAGCCGGATTGTTCGGCGATCTCGTAGGCCAGTGTCTTGTACCCCTCGATGCCGATCGGGTTGCTGCCCGCCGCCGGACCGAAGAAGGGCGAGGTCGGGAACCAGCCGAATTCTTCCACCGCCGCCGACAGGATGCGCCAGCGATCCTCCTTCTCGGCGCATTCGAGGACCATCGCGCCGGCCGCGCGGATCTGCTCGACCATCGGGCCGGCGGAGCCCCTGAAGGTGAGCACCACGCAGGGCAGGCCCGCGCGCGCCGCATAGGACGCCGCCGCCGCCCCGGCATTGCCCGAGGAGCTGGTGGCGATCGCCGTCGCCCCGATCCCGGCCGCCCAGGAGATCGCGACGCTCGCCAGCCGGTCCTTGAACGACCAGGTCGGGTTGCGGGTCTCGTCCTTGACCAGGAGCGCCTCGCAATGCGGCGAGGCGATGGGGATCAGGGGCGTCATCCCCTCGCCCAGGCTGACCGCGTTTCCGGCCGCCAGCGGCAGCGCGTCGGCGAACCGCCAGAGCGTCGCCGGCGCTGCCGGAATGGCGTCCCGCTCGGGCGGGCGCGATTCGTCGTAGACGACGCCGAGATTGGCGATCACCCCGTCATCCCGGCAGGCGCCGCAGGCGCGGTCGAAGCGGTCGAGCGGATAGGCCCGGTCGCATCGTATGCAGGCTAACGCTTTCGGTTCCACGTCCCTTGCCCGTCGTCCCGGTCAATCATGGTCGCCGCCCAGTTCGATCACCGTACCGGCGCCGGCGGCGATCGCGCGACGCTCGATATGCTGCGCGGTGATCAGATCCTGAATCGGCAGCCCGATCGACTTGTAATAGGTGATCTCGTCCGCCGCTTCCCGGCCGGGGCGGGTGCCGGCGATGATCTCGGCGATCCCGGTCACCTCGTCCTCGCGGATCGCGCCTTCGGCGATCGGGATCGTGAGATCCCCCGCATTGGCCAGGCTGTCGGCGGGGCTGTCGATGACCAGCTTCGCCGCGCGGCGCACGGTTTCCGTATCGACCTCGCGGGCGGTCGTCAGATTCGCGCCGGCCGCTGCGACGAAGGTCCCGGGACGGAGATCGCGGCCGAATAAAACGGGCTCAGACGCGGTCGTCGCCACGACGACGATATCCGCGCCGCGCACCGCTTCTTCCGTCGACCGGGCGAGGGCGACGTCGTCCGGCAAGCCGTCTTCGCCCCGGATCCACTCGGCGAAGGCGCGTGCGCGGGCCTCGCTCCGGCCGGCGACCAGAACCCGCTCGAGCGCGTGCGTCCGCGCCAGCGCCTGGAGCTGGTTGCGGGCGACCCTCCCCGCGCCGACCAGGGCAACGACGCGGGATTCGGGACGGGCGAGGCGGCGCGCGGCGGCTCCGGTTCCCGCCCCGGTCCTGAGATCGGTGAGATACCCGCCTTCCATCACGGTCCGCGGATGGCCCGTCTCGCCGTCGAACAGGGTGACGATCGCCGACATCCGGGCGGCCCCGCGCGCGGTGTTGCCGAAGAAATCGGAGACCACCTTCACCCCGTACCCGCCGCCCTCCTTGAGGAAGGACGGGTTGAAGATGGCGACGCCGGGCGGCGCGTCGGAGACCACGAAGCTTCGCAACCCCTCGACGCTCTCGCCCGCCGCGAGCCGGGTGAAGGCTTCCTCCTGGATCGGAATCGCCGCTTCCATGTCGATCAACGACCGGACATCGTTTTCGGTCAGGATTCGAAGCTGCACCGGCGAGTCTCCCCCGCCCGTTGATATGGCCGGCGCGGTCCTGGGTCAACGCGAGCCCGCTATGGCATAGTCCGGCGGGAAGCAGGGGGGGTGGCTTTGCTCGCGATACACAACGCGCGTCTGGTGACCGAGGCGTGGGTCCGGCCGGGTGGCATCGTCGTCGGCGATGACGGGCGGATCGCGGCGCTGGTCGAGGCGGACGCCCGGCCCGACGCCGGGACCGTGATCGACGCCGGCGGGCGGCTCCTGTTCCCGGGCTTCATCGATGCCCATGTGCATATGCGCGACCCCGGCTATCCGCGCAAGGAGACCTTCGCCACCGGCACCATTGCGGCGGCCTGCGGCGGGGTGACCACCGTGATGTGCATGCCGAACACCGACCCGCCGGCCGACACGGTCGAAGGCATCGCGGCGATGCGCGAAGCGGGGGAGGGCGCGAGCCTGGTGGACTTCACCATCCAGGCGGGGGTCACGCAGGACAATATCGCGGATCTGCCGGGTCTCTGGGACGCCGGCGTGAGCTCCTTCGAGGCGCTGCTGTCGGATGCCCCGGCGTCGATGCTGCTGGACGGCGACGGCCTCATCCGGGCCGCCGAGGCCGTCGCCGCCTGCAATGGCGTGATCGGCGTCTATACCGGCGATCAATCGATGGTCGCGGGCGCGCTGGACCGGCTCTCCGGGCGTCGGGATTTCGCCGCCTTCGCCGAGGCGCGCCCGGCCGTCGGCGAGGCGATGGGGCTCGCGCGCCTGATCGAGGCCGCCCGCGCGACGGGTGCGCGAATTGTCGCCCGGCAGGTCTGCACCGCGCGCGGATTCGCCTTGATCGAGGACGCCCGCCGGGCCGATCCGGCGCTCTCCGTCGCGGCCGAGGTGACGCCGCATCACCTGCGGCTCGACGCGAGCGCGGTGGACCGGCACGGGCCGTTCGCGCTGATGGTGCCGCCGCTGCGCAGCCCCGACGATTGCAGGACCGCAAGCCAGGCGCTGGCATCGGGCGCGGCCGACTTCGTCGCCTCCGACCACGCGCCGCACGCAATGGAGGAGAAAGACAAGCCGTCCCCCTGGGCGGTTCCCGGCGGCACGCCGGGTCTCGACACCATCGTGCCGGCGGTGGCCGATCTCGCCGCCGCGGGCGAGATTCCGTGGACCCGGGTGGCGGCGGCGCTGTCATCGGTGCCCGCGCGGCTGTTCGGGGTCGCCCACCGCAAGGGCCGGCTCGCGGTCGGCGCCGATGGCGATCTGGTTCTGGTCGATCCCGCGCTCACCAGGACCGTCGATGCCGCCGCCATCCGCTCCCGGGCACAGCGTTCGCCCTTCGAGGGCATGTCCCTGACCGGCTGGCCGGTCCTGACCGTGCTCCGCGGCCGGGTGATCGCGAAAGACGGGCGCTATGTCGGGGGCGAGCCCGGCGGAAGCTGGCTGCGCCGCGGCGCGGTCGATTGGGGCTGAAGATGTTCGGAGAAGCGGGACGGATCGGGCTCATCGTGCCGGCCAATAACGGCGTGCTGGAACCGGAGCTGTGGTCGGTGCTGCCCGAAGGCGTCGCGCTCTACGCCACGAGGATCCTCGTGAAGGGCGAGCTCACGCCCGAGGCGGTTCACGCGATGGAAGAAAATGTCGACCGCGCGGTCGACGAGCTCGCCGCGACCGGGGTCGACGTCATCGTCTATGCCGACATGGTGACGAGTTTCATCATGGAGCCGGGCTGGAACGAGGCGCGCACCGGCGAAATCGCGGCGCGCACCGGCTGTCCCTGCATTTCGGCCTGGACCGCGCTCCGCGATGCGCTGGCGCATCTCGGCGTCGCCCGGTTCGCGCTCGGCACGCCCTATCCGGGGGCGATCCACGCGCTGGCGCCGCCGTTCTTCGCCGCGCGCGGGTTCGCGGTCACCGACGACGCGACCCTCGATATCCGGCAGATGGAGGATGTCCCGCTGGTCGACGCCGGCCGTCTTCGCGGCCTGGTGGCCGGGCTCGATTACGCGGATGCGGATGCGGTTGTGCTGCTCGCCACCGACCTGCCCAGCTTCGATTCGCTCGAAGCCCTCGCGGCGATGACCGGGCGCCCGGTGCTGAGCTCCAACCAGACGATCCTCTGGTCGGCGCTGCGCACCCTCGGCAACGACGCGGCGCCCGAATCCCTCGGCGCGCTGTTCCGGGGCTGAGGCAAGCGGAGCCGTCGGGCCGAACCCGGCCCGGCGCAATCCGCTTCCCGGGGCGTCCCCTTACTTGAGGATCAGCCCGTGCTTCGCCTTGTCCGGCACCTTGTCGATCACGCCGCGCTTCTGGGCCATTTCAAGAAACGCCCATTGCGAGTCGACGATCTTCTGGTTCCAGTCCGTCAGGAACACCCGCTTCTCCGCCAACAAGCGGCGGTACACATCGGCCTGTGCCTGGTTCTTGACCGCGGCGAGCTTGCCGTATTTCTTCACCGCCGCATCGAGGTTCTTGCCGACGCGGAGCCACTCCCAGGATTCGTGGGAGGCCGCGACGAAGCGCTTGGCCCGGTCGGGGTCCTCCTCGACCCAGCTCCGCCACGCGACCACCGGCGCCGACCAGACGACGGGGAATCCGGTCTTCTCCTTCCAATAGGCGTTGGCTGAGAAGATCGAGCGGTAGCGGTCCGGCTGCGCCAGGGCCGCGACGGTCAACGAGGAGATGTTGAACATCGAATCGACCTTGCCGGTCTCCAGGAACTTGAACAGCGCCGGCGCGGCCGCCTGCACGAAATCGGTGTCCTTGAGGACATCGACGCTGTAGGCGTCGATCAGCGCAGCCCGGGTCGCCTTGAAGGCGCCCGCGCCGGTCGACCAGCTCGAGAATTTCTTGCCGCGGAGGTCGGGGACCGCCTTGAACGGAGTTTCGTTGCGGACCATCACCTCCTGCATCACCGTCAGCCCGCCGCCGATGATGACCCAGTCCAGCCCCTTGTTGATGCGGGCGATCGCCGCCGTCCCGGGATAGTAGGTGACCAGGCACTCCTTGGCGGGCAGGCCCGCGGTATGGCCACGGAACGGCCGGGCATCGATGGTCAAGTCGATCCCGTGCTTGGCATAGATCCCGGCATCCTTGGCGCCGAAGGCGCTGAGCACGAAGACGCTGTTTCTCGGAACCGTGATCGTCACGGGCTTGAGGGCCTGGGCGATTGCGGGCGCGCAGACCGTGGCGGCCGCAAGAAAAGAGAGCCCCCCGAGCAGCAAAGGCTTCCTGAACATCTCACTCCCCTTTCGATGTGTTTGGCGGCTCGCCTCTTCGGTCTCAAGACGCGAACCGATTCATCATGCTGGGTGGGGCCGGGCCGACTGTCAAGTCGCGTAACCCTCGGCGGGCCGCTTCTTGGCAGCCTCTCGGGCGCCGGCCATAATGCCGGCGGGCCGCGTCCGGCACGGGCGGCGCGGCGGAAATCGGGGATCCGGCATGAAGCTCGACATCTACAACCACATCTTTCCGGTGAAGTATTTCGAGCGGATGCAGGAGGTCATCCCCAACAAGGGGCCGATCAAGCGCTGGCTCAACATCCCGGTCCTCTACGACGTCGACGCGAGGCTCCGGATGATGGAGAGCTTCGGCGAATACCAGCAGATCCTGTCGAACTCGATGCCGCCGATCGAGTTCATCGCCGGCCCCGACCGGACGCCCGAGCTCGCCAGGCTCGCCAATGACGGCATGGCCGAGCTGTGCAGGCGCCATCCCGACCGCTTCCCGGGCTTCATCGCCTCGCTGCCGATGAACAACAGACGCGACGGTCAAGGAGATCGACCGCGCCGTCGTCGAGCTCAACGCCTGCGGCGTGCAGATCTTCAGCCATGTCAACAACCGGCCGCTCGACGAGCCCGAGTTCTACCCGCTGTTCGAGAAGATGGCCGCGCACGATCTGCCGATCTGGCTGCACCCGGCGCGCGCCGCCAACCACCCCGACTACCTCACCGAGGACAAGTCCAAATACGAGATCTGGTGGACCTTCGGCTGGCCCTACGAGACCTCCGTGGCGATGGCGCGGATCGTGTTCTCGGGCATCTTCGACAAGCTGCCCAATATCAAGATCATCTCGCACCATCTGGGCGCGATGATCCCCTATTTCGAGGGCCGCGTCGGTCCCGGCTGGGACCAGCTCGGCACGCGCACGGCGGATGAGGACTACGAGGCCCTGCTCGCCTCGATGAAGAAGCGGCCGGTCGACTATTTCAAGATGTTCTATGCCGACACCGCCACCTTCGGATCGGACGCGGCGACCGATTGCGGGCTCGCCTTTTTCGGCGTCGACAAGTGCCTGTTCGCATCCGATTGCCCGTTCGATCCCGAGGGCGGGCCGATGTATATCCGCGAGACCATCCGCATCCTGGACAACATCGAAATCACGGATGCCGAGCGGGACGCGCTCTATCTCCATAACGCGAGGAAGCTGTTGAAGCTCGACTGACGGGCCGCCGCGGACCCTTCACAGCTTTCCGATCGTGGCCGGTCTCCTCGCCGATCCGGTGCGGCGGCGCGGGCTGGCCGGGATCGCGCTCGCGGTCGGCGCGGCGCTCACCTTCACCGCGTCCACGGTGGGGGCGGTGTTCTCCTATGAGGGCGGCGGCGAGCCGCTGGCGGCGATCAGCTCGCGCTATATCGGCGCGATGCTGGTCTTCGTGCCGCTGCTCCACTTCTCCGGCGTCGGCTTCACCATGCCGCGCCGCGAGCGGCTGATCTCGCTCGCCATCGGGGCGCTGGCCGCGGTCCAGGCCTATTGCCTCTATAACTCGATCGCCCATATCGCCGTCGGGCTCGCCTTCGCCATCTTCTACATTTACCCGATCCTGGTCGCCCTGATCGCCATCGCCTTCCGGCAGGACCGCATCACGCGCGCGATCGTCGTCGGGCTGGCGGTCGCGTTCGCCGGTCTGATGCTGGTCTTCGACCTCACCGGCTCCGGGCCCAATCTCCTGGGGTCGCTGCTCGCGATCGGGGCGGCGATCTCCTGGTCGATCATCACCGTGGCCAGCGGCCAGGTGATGCGCACCCAGGACCCGCGCCTGTTCACCTTCCATATGCAGATCTCGGCGGGGCTGATCTATCTCGCGATCTGCCTGGTCGACGGCGATGTCGCCCTGCCGCACACAGTCAAGGGCTGGGCCGGGCTGATCTCGCTGCCGCTCTTCTATGCCGCGTCCATGCTCGGCTTTTTCGGGGCGATCGCGCTGATCGGCTCGATCCGCGCCTCGCTGCTGATGAACCTGGAGCCGGTGTTCACCATCGCCGCCGGGTTCCTGATCCTCGGCCAGGTCCTGACCCCGGTCCAGCTCCTGGGCGCGGCGCTGGTGATCGGCGCCGTGCTCGCGGTCAGGATCGAAAAGGCGCGCCCAGTCCCCGACCCGGGCTAATCCCGGTCGAATTTCGCGGCGCGCCGTTCGAAGAACGCCTCGATGCCGGCGCGGGCATCGGCGCTGGTCTGGGTCAGCGCGGAGGCGACCGATTCGGTGAACAGCCCCTCCTGCCGCGACATGTCCGCGATCCGGCCGATGGCGCCGATCACCATCGTGTTGACCATCGGCGCGTTGCCGGCGACGGTCCCGGCGAGTTCGATCGCCTTGTCGAGCGCCTCGCCGTCGCCCACCAAATAATGCGACAGGCCGAGCGCCTGGCCTTCCTCGGCCGGGACCCGGCGCCCGGTCAGCATCATCTCGGCCGTGCGCCCCGCGCCGATGATGCGCGACACGCGCACCGTGGCCCCGCCGCCGACGAAGAATCCGCGCTGGCCCTCCGGGAGCTGGTAGATCGCGCTCGGCTCGGCGACCCGCACATGGGTGGCCGCGGCGATTTCGAGACCGCCGCCCATCACCGCGCCCCTCATCGCGGTGACCACCGGAAGCCCGCCGAGCTCCACCATGTCGAGCGTGCGGTGCCAGTAGCGCGAGGTCTCGAAGGCCTCGACGGGGTCGCGCTCCTTGTGTTCCGACAGATCGAGCCCGGCGCAGAAATGCCGGCCTTCGCCTGAGAGAACCACTGCCCGCGCGTCGCTCGGGGGCGCCTGGAAAAACCGGTTGATGGCCTCGATGAGCCGGGTGTTGACCGCGTTTCCCTTCTCCGCCCGGTCGAGAGTGAGGATTGCGACCGGCCCGCGCTGCTCGAATCGCAGCACGTCGCTTTCGAACTCAGCCACGTCGGAATTGACCCAGTTGTTTCGAGCCAGCTATAGGGGCCGGGGCCGGCGGTGTAAACTGACGGCACCATTGGACAAGGGGGAACGCATGGATATCGCGGGCATTTCGGCGCTGGTCACCGGCGGCGCCTCGGGCCTCGGCGCGGCGAGCGCGCGGCGTCTGGCCGGGCTGGGGGCGAAGGTCGGTATCGTCGACCTCAACGGCGATGGCGCAAAGGCGGTCGGCGCGGAGATCGGCGGGGCCGGAGTAGGCTGCGATGTCACCAGCCCGGAAGCGATGGAGGCGGCGCTCGCCGAAATCTCCGACGCAATGGGGGTGCCCCGGATCGTCGTGAACTGCGCCGGGATCGGCGTTGCCGGGCGCATCGTCGGGCGCGGCGGGCCGATGCCGCTGGAAGAGTTCACCCGCGTGGTCGACATCAACCTGTTCGGCACCTTCAACGTGATGCGGCTTGCCGCCGCCGCGATGTCCGGTCTCGATCCGGTGGCGACGGGCGAGCGCGGGGTGATCGTCAACACCGCCTCGGTCGCCGCCTACGATGGCCAGATCGGCCAGGCGGCCTATGCTGCCTCGAAAGGCGCCATCGCCTCGATGACGCTGCCGGCGGCGCGCGAGTTCGCCCGCGCCGGCGTGCGCGTCATGACCATCGCGCCCGGCATTCTCGAAACCCCCATGTTCGACGGCGTGCCCGAAGCCGTGCGCGAGGGGCTGCTCTCGATCACCCAGTTCCCGCCGCGGCTGGGCCTGCCGGAGGAATACGCCCATCTCGTCCAGCACATCGTCGAAAACCCGCTGCTCAACGGCGAGACGATCCGCCTCGACGGCGCGGTCCGCCTGCCGCCGAGATAGAAAGGAAGGCCGATATGTCGGAAACCCGGAAAAAGGCCCGCGTGATGGGCATCAACCATGTCGTGCTCGAAGTCGACGACCTCGACGAGGCGCTCGCGTTCTACGGCGCCGTGTTCGAATTCGAGCTGCGCGGGCGCGGCGAGACCAACGCCTTCATCGACATGGGCGACCAGTTCATCCAGTTGACCCTGAACAGCGGCGGCTCGCCCGACGCCAAGCGCCATTTCGGCCTGGTGGTCGACGACCGCAGCACGGTCCGCGCGGCGCTCGAAGAGCTCGGCGCCGAGATGATCGGCGCTCGGCTGAATTTCCGCGATCCGTGGGGCAACCGGGTCGAGGTCGTGCCCTATGACAATGTCCAGTTCACCAAGGCCGAGCCGATCCTCCGCGGGATGGGGCTGGACGGGCTGCAAAAGACACCCTTGGCGACGGAGGAGCTGGCCAAGAAGGGGCTCGCATAGCCGGCTACGCCTCAGAGGTCCCTCACATGCGGCAGGATTTCCTTGCCGAAGATTTCCAGCGAGCGCATGATTTCCGTCTGGGCGAGCGAGCCGAAATCGACCAGCATGCCGATCTGGGTGATGCCGATCTCCGCCAGGACCCGGATCCGCTCGATCGCCTGCTCCGGCCCGCCCATCAGCACGCGCCCCGGGAAGTAGGACTCGAAGGTGAACCTGCGCTGGCCGGCGTCGCGCTGCTCGTAGCCCTTATAGGCCTCCGATTCGGCCGGCTTGCGGGTGGCCTCGAGCCCGGCGGCGGCGTATTCGCTCATCGGACCGTGGACCGCCGCCGCCAGCCTGGAATCGTCGCCCTCGGCGAGGAAATGGGCGTGATAGACGCAGCAGATTTCGTGGTCCTCGATCCTGCGGCCGGCGCTCTCCAGCGCGGCGCGGTACCAGCCGATGCGCTCGACCGCAATCTCGTGATCGACGTGATAGGCGACATAAAGGAGGTTGTGGCCCTCCCGGGCGGTCCATTCGAAGCTCTCGGGCGATAGCAGGCAGGCGACCCAGATCGGCGGGTGCGGCTTCTGGTAGACCGGCGGGAGGATCGGGAGATCCGTCATCGGCGGCCGGAACCCGCCCGCGAATTCGAGCGTCGGCTCCGACCAGGCCTTCTTGATCAGGGCGACCCCTTCCTCGACCCGCTCGCGGCTTTCCTTCATCGGCACCCCGAAGGCGTCGAACTCGTCGCGGATGAAACCGCGCCCGACGCCGAAATCGAAGCGACCCTTGGAGAGCTGGTCGAGAGCGGCCGCCTGTTCCGCCACCCGCACCGGATCGTTCAGCGGCAGGATCGTCGCCCCGGTGCCGAGCCGGATCCGCTCGGTCCGCGCCGCAAGGTATGACAGGAAAGCGTAGTTCGCCGGCAACAGCCCGCCATGGCGGACGAAGTGGTGCTCGACCATCCAGGCATAATCGATTCCGATCCGGTCGGCATAGACGACCTGCTCGACCATGTTGTGGTAATGGGTATGGGCGTCGCGAATCTCGGGCATGTATGTCGGCAGATAGAACAGGCCGAATTTCATCTACGACTCTCCCGGGGTGACAAAGGCGGCGACCGTACAGTTTGATGCGGCCGGGTCCGGGGGCGCAAGCAGCCCGGCGCGCCGCAGGGAGGACAAAGGCGATGGGCGAAGACGAACTGTTGAGGCGGGCCTTCGCGGCGGCACGGCGGGCGGCGGCAAACGGCAACCCGCCTTTCGGCTCGGTCCTGGTGAACGCTGCGGGCGAGATCGTTCTCGAAGCCGAGAACGACATGATCGCCACCGGCGATGTGACCGGCCACGCCGAGATCAACCTGATCCGTGAGGCGAGCCGGAAATTCGGTCCCGCGCTCGGCGGCTACACGCTCTATACGAGCTGCGAGCCCTGCGCGATGTGCTCGGTTGCCGCGTACTGGTCCGGGCTCGACCGCATCGTCTTCGGGCTCTCCCATCCCCGGCTTGTCGAGATCCGGGGCGAAGGCGGACCGCCGATGATGAACCTCCGCTGCGACGAGGTCGCCGGGCGCGGCGGGCGCAGCATGGCGGTCACCGGCCCGATGCTGGAAGACGAAGCGGCCGCGCTCTTCGGGTAGCCCGGATTTCGTCAACCGCCGTTCGGGTGGATGCCGTATTCGCCGGTTTCCATCAGGCGGGCGACCGAGCGGCCGGCTTCGGTCATCGAGAGATCCGCCCGGGTTTCCAGCAGCCACGCCTGGTAGGGCTGCGCGACATCCTCCTCGGCGCCGTGATGGGCGATGCCCTTGGGCGTCCACGCCACGCTGCCGGGCTCGGTCATTCCGCCATAGGCGCCCGGCCCGCCGGCATAGACGATGATCTCGTCGAAATCCGCGTTGCAATGGATCGGCGGACGGTCGCTGCGGCGCGAGCCCAGATGGTAGAACAGGCACATTCCCGCCGCATCGTCGATCAACCGTCCGGGGGCGATGCCGCCCCAAGACACCCCGAGCCCCTTCGCGCTTGCGATGTTGAAGCGGCGAACCTGCGGGACCCCGCGCGCTTCCTGTCCGCCGAGCGGATCGAACTCGTAGAAATATGACGTCGTCCCGCCGCGGTGGCGGACCACCACCTCATGCGCGCCGGGCGCCGCGTCGCCGAACGCTGCCGGCTGGTCAACGTCGAGCGCGGTGTTCAACACCGCGCGTGGGTCGGGATCGACGGAGAGCGCGCCCTCGCATGCCGCGATCAGCCCCGATACCGGTTGTTCGATGCCGACATAGCGCCACGCGACCGCGCGGGGTATGAGGACGAAATCGCCATCCGCCACGTCGAGCGCACCGAAATCGGTCTCCAGCCGCGCTTTGCCCGACACGATGTAGTGGACCTCGTCGGCGGCGACGTTGCGCAGCGCGAAATCCATCGCCGCCGCGTAGCGCACCGCCTCCAGCGCAACCCCCGCGCCGTGCAGGATCGCGACCGGCAGCGGGCGGACCCGGTCGGCCGGCAGGGCGGCGATGTCGAAGCGGCGCGGCGCGTATTCGCCCTCGACCCGCGCATAGGCGGGCGAATAGCCCGCGCGCGCGATGTTGGCCCGCGCCCCGGCGAACCCCTCGCGCGTGTAGTTGTAGAGGTGCCCGGCGGGCTTCCGTTCGGGGTTTCCGTCCATCCGTTCCTCCGATGGGCCTGCGGCTCAGGCCGTCGCGCCGTTCTCGGCGGCGAGCAGCCCGTCGACCGCCTGTCGGGCGAGGATCGTGCCGCCGTCGATCCCCACATCGACCGTGCGGACCCCGCTGCGATCCGCCTCGATCGAGGCCTGCTGCGCTTCCAGGATCTCGCGGTCCTCCTCGAAGATGCCGCAGACGATGCGATGCCACCATTCGCCGAATTCGCCGTCCGTCAGCCGGAAGTTGCGCGACACCGCCCAGAAATAGTTGGTCGTAGTCTCGGTCTCCGGGGTCAGGCAGTCGAGCACGAAGAACCGCACCCCGGCATTGGGGTCGTTATTGCCCGGCGGCACCGCCCGCACCTCGACATGGACGTAGCAGGGCGGCTGGAAATGGACCAGCTGGTAGCGGTCGATATTGGCGTCGCTCCCTGCCGCCGCCGCGAACATGGGCGGCGGCGGGACGTCGCGCATGACGCGGTCGACGAACACCTCGTTCCCCTGCCTGCGCGACTCGATCGGGGTTTCCGCGACGGCTTCGTCGCCGATACTGGAGCCATGCACATAGGTCTCGTGCGACAGGTCGATCAAATTGTCGACCAGCAACTGGTAATGCGCCCGGACATGGAGGCGGTCGCCGAACGGCACCCAGCCGTCCTCGTCCAGCCCGGGCATCGCCGGCAGGAGCGACGCATCGGCGGCTTCGGGCGCCCCCATCCAGACCCAGATCCAGCCGTATTTCTCGACCGCCGGATAGGCGCGCAGAGCGGCGCGGCGCGGCACCCGGTCCTGGCCCGGCACGGCGACGCATCTGCCGTCCGCGTCATAGGTGAAGCCGTGATAGCCGCAGACCAGCCGGTCGCCGACCAGCCGCCCCTTCGACAGCGGCAGGCGGCGGTGGATGCAGCGGTCTACGAGCGCGCGCGGAATGCCGTCCTCGGTGCGGAAGAACACGATCGGCTCGCCGCACACCGAGCGGGCGAACGGGGTGCGGCCGACCTCCGAAGCGGTGGCCGCGACGTACCAAGCCTCCTTGACGAACATGCGCTGTTCCTCCCCGACGCCCTATGGTGGCATCGCCGGGGCTACGCGTCGACCGCCCAGCGCGCCTTGCGGCGTTCGAGAAACGCGCCGATCCCCTCCTGCGCCGCCGCCGACATGCGGGTCCTCACGTTCCAGCCTAGCCCCACCGGAAACAGCGCCGGGTCGGGTCCGTAGCCGAGATCGGCGACCAGCGCCTTGGTGCCGGCGATCGCCTCGGGCGAGGCGGCCAGCGCGAGGCGGCAATGCGCCTCCACCCGGGCGTCGAGATCGGCGCCGTCCGCCGCCACCTCGTGGATCAGGCCGGACCGCGCGGCCACGTCCGTCCCGAAGACCACCGCGCCGGTGGCGAGGTAGCGAAACCAGCCCGCGCCGATCCTGGGCAGGAGGAAGCCCGCGATGATGCCGGGGGCAAGGCCGAGCCGCACCTCGGACAGGCAGAATTCGGTCTCCGACTCGGCGATGGCGATGTCGCAGCACGCGACCAGGCCGAGCGCGCCGGCCATGGCCGCCCCGTGCAGCCGGCCGACGATCGTCTTGGGACAGGCCGCGGCGGCCGCGTACACGCGTTGCAGCCGCGCCGAATCGCGGGTCACCTCGTCCTCCGTCGCGCCTTCGGTATCGCGCATCCAGTTGAGGTCGCCGCCGGCGCAGAACA
This sequence comes from Alphaproteobacteria bacterium, assembly GCA_965205995.1. Lineage (GTDB taxonomy): Bacteria > Pseudomonadota > Alphaproteobacteria > MPNO01 > MPNO01 > MPNO01. The sequence goes on from OZ242200.1 coordinate 4,565,381, forward strand.
CCTTGCCCTCGCCGCGCAGGACGATGGCGCGGACAATGTCGTCGCCGCCGAGGCGATCAAGGGCCGCGAGGAGCTCGTCCATCATCTCCGGGTTTATCGCGTTGCGCCGTTCGGGGCGGTTCAAGGCGACCGTCGCGATCCCCCGCTTGTCGGTCTCCACACTGATCGTCCGGTAAGGCTGCATCGCGCGCTCCAGCGTTCAATCGGGGATCCGGAGGCGCCCCTTGATCACCTTCCGGGTCGGGGTCAGCGGCATGTCGTCGACCAGGATCAGCCGCTCCGGCCATTTCAGCTTGGCGATCCCTTCGCCCTCCAGCCACGCAATGAGGTCGGCGAGCGCGGGGGACGAGCCGGGGCGGGCGATCGCGAAGCAGCACGCCCGTTCGCCCAGCACCTTGTCCGGCATCGGCACGATCGCCGACTGGACGATATCGGGGTGGCGGTCGATCGCCTCCTCGACATCGGCCGGGTTGATCTTGACGCCGCCCCGGTTGATCAAATCCTTTTCGCGCCCGGTGATGGACACCGCCCCGCTATCGTCGATCGTCGCCTGATCGCCGGTGCGGAACCAGCCATCGGCGGTGAACGCGGCGGCGTTGGCCTCGTCGTTCCGGTGATAGGCGTCGAACACGGAAGCGCCCTGGATCTGCAGCGCGCCTTCCTCGCCCGGCGGGAGCGGGTTGTCGTCCGGATCGCAGACCCTGGCCCGGTTTCCCGGGCTCGGTCGCCCGCAGCCTTGCGCGGCCTGCTCGACGCCGTCATAGGGCCGGGTGAACATGCCGCACTGGCACTCGGTCATGCCCCAGAGCTGGGCGATGCGGCCGTTCTCCAGCGCCTCCTGCGCCCGGCGATAGAGCTCGGGCGCCGCCTTGGCGCCCGACAGCACGCAGTAGCGGACCGAGGCGAGCGCCTCGCTCTCCCACGTTCCCGCTTCGAGGCAGGCCGCGACATGGGCGGGGGCGGCGAAGATGTGGGTCGGCCGCAAGCTGCGTATCGCCTCGATCAGGCCGGGCGGCGTGAAATTGGACGGCAGCGCCGTCGCGCCGGCGCCGTGCAGCGTGAGATGGAACGAATAGAGCCCGAACAGATGGGTATAGGGCGCCGCCGACAGCATGATCGAACCGGGGCCCATCTGCTTCTCGCTGCAATTGAGCCGGGCGTTGGCGAGGAACCGGCGATAGTCGGTGAGCACCGCCTTCGGGCTCGACGAGGTGCCGGATGTGAACAGCATCACATAGGGATCGCGGGCGGCGGGCGGCGGCGGCAGCGTGGCGCCGGGGCGCGCGATATCGTCGAAGGCGAGCGCGCCTTCGGGCGCCGGACCGCCGACGCTGACGACATGGGCGAGCGAGGGGAGGTCAGGCCTGAGCGCCGCGAGTTCCGCCGCCGGTCGCCGGTCGCCCGCCGCCGCCGCCGCGAATACCAGCCGGGCGCCGGCGTGGCGGATCGCCTCGGCGGCCTCGCGCGGGCCATAGGGCATGTGGATGGTGCTGGTCACCGCGCCGATGCGGGATGCGGCGAGCACGATATAGAGGAAGGCCGGCAGGTTGGGGAGCTGCAGCGCCACCACGTCGCCGCGGCCGATTCCGAGCGCGACAAGCCCGCCCGCCAGCGCATCCACCCGCTCGGCGAGGGCGCGGTAGCCGATTGTTTCGCCGGCGGTCAGGATCGCCGGCGCGTCGCCGCGATCCCGCACGCAGCGGTCCAGCAGGCTGGTCAGCGTGTCGTCGGTCCAGAATTCGGACCCGGCAGCTTCGCTGGTCTTCGGCATGTCGGGCGACCGGGCAGAATTGTGGTGACCCCAACGGGAGTCGAACCCGTGTCTTCAGCGTGAAAGGCTGATGTCCTAGGCCACTAGACGATGGGGTCGTGGCGCGATTGGTAGCCGCGGCGCCACGGGAAATCAACCGCTACGTCGCGGATCGCCGCTCTCGGCCGGCTGTTCCGGGTAGGGCCGGCCGGTCTGGATGGGGTCCCGCGGATTGTGGCCGTAGCGCTTGCGCCCGATCAGCCGGCGCCGGGCGCGGACCAGCTTGAGCGACCAGACATAGCCGATCCAGGCGGCGGCGACCGCGTAAGGGGGGCAGCCCACCAGCATCGCCAGCCCCCAGCCGGCGACGATGACGTCGAAATAGATACCCGGGGTCGAGGCCGCGCCGGGGAGGTAGTCGGTCGTCGTCTCCCCCTCGGTGCCGGCGTCCCAGAGTTTGATGAACCCATCGTAGCCGGTGAGGTCGTCCCACCGGCCGAGCAGGATCTGTCCGGTCACGTAAAACAGGTAGTAGGACGGCAGCACCGTCGCGAAGTTGGTGACCCAGGTCCATGCCATCGCGTGGATCACGTTGAAGTCCCAGCGCCGCGCGAAGCGTTGCACCGCCACCCAGTGCGCGAGTACGAACATCATCTGGATACCGACGGTCGGCGTCATCGCCCAGAACAGGCCGACTGCAACGCCGCGGGCGGTGTATTGCGGCGGATGGCGGCTGCGCTTGACGGGAACCACGAAACGGTAGCGCAGCCAGCGCACGAACCGGACCAGACCGTTCCGGCGTCGATGCGGCGGCGGCCCGGCCGCAGGCAAGCCCTGTCCCTTCGTCATTACCTTCGGTCCGCGCGGCGGCGGCCGTCTGCCGGTTTGCGCATCACAGCCTCGCCGCGTCCTCAATCACCAACTCGACAGCGTCCGCGCCGCGCCACCGGTCCACCTTGAGATGCCCCGCCAGATGCAGCGGCGCGCCGCCGGTCGCAAGCAAGGCCTCGCCGAGAGCGGTGCCAAGGGAGCGGAACGCGACACCCTTGAGCCGGGGGCCGCCTTCGGCGCCGACGAGGAAACAGCGGACATGATCGGTGCCCACCACGTCGGCGCGCGCCACCTTGACCCGCGGGAGGGCGAAGCGCGGCCGCGGGTTGCCGGTGCCGAACGGGCCCACCGCTTCGAGCGCGCCGACGATCTTTGCGGTGGCGGCTTTCGGCGTCAAGGCGCCGTCGATCGCCAGCCCGACCGCCGGGATCCGGTGATCGAGCTGGCGCGCGATATGCTCGTCGAGGAACGACTTGAACGCGCCGATCCGGTCCGTCGCCACGGTGAATCCCGCCGCCATGGCATGTCCGCCGCCGGCGATCAGCAGCCCTTCCTGGCGGGCCGCGATCACCGCCGAGCCCAGCGCCGCCCCGGGAATCGACCTGCCTGAGCCCTTGGCGATCGCACCGTCGATGGCGAGCACGCAGGCCGGGCGGTTGAACCGTTCGCGCAGGCGGGACGCGACGATGCCGATGACGCCCGGGTGCCAGCCCAGTTCGGCGACCAGGACCACCGGTTCCCGCGCGGTGTCGGCAGCGGCGTCCTGGGCGTCGGCGAGGTCGATGGCATGTTCCAGCACGGCGGCCTCGATCCGGCGGCGCTCCGTGTTGTAGGAGTCGAGTCTCGACGCGATCTCAACGGTCTCCGCCTGATCGTCGGTCGAGAGCAGCCGCACGCCGAGCCCGGATTCGCCCACCCGTCCGCCGGCATTGACCCGGGGCCCGAGCACGAACCCCGCATGGTAGGCGCCCGGGCGTTCGTCGAGCCCGGCGACGTCGGCCAGCGCCGCGATCCCCGGATTGTCCCGGCGCCCCATGATCTTCAGCCCCTGGGCGACCAGCGCCCGGTTGACGCCGGTCAGCGGCACCACGTCGCAGATCGTCCCCAAGGCCACGAGATCCAGCCAGGCCATCAAATTCGGTTCGGCATGACCCTGGCCGTACCAACAGGCGTCCCGGAGCGCGCGGTTGACCGCGACCGCGAACAGGAAGGCGACGCCGACGGCGGCGAGCTGGCCGCAGTCATTGACCTCGTCGAGCCGGTTGGGATTGACCACCGCGACCGCCTCGGGGAGCGCCGCCTCGGCGACATGGTGGTCGAGCACGATGACGTCGAGCCCCCAGGCGGCGGCCTCGGCGAGAGTCTCGCGCGCCGTCGTCCCGCAATCCACCGTGATCACCAGGGAAACGCCCTCCGCCTGGAGCGCGCGAAGCCCGCCGGTATTGGGGCCGTAGCCCTCGGTCATCCGGTCCGGGACGTAGACCGCGAGGCGGTGTCCGATAGCGCCGAAGAAACGCAGCAGAAGCGCCGCCGAGGTCGCGCCGTCGACGTCGTAATCGGCGAATACCCCGATCCGTTCGCCGTCGTTGATCGCGCGCACCACCCGTTCGCAGGCAAGGTCCATGTCGCGCAGCGAGGACGGGTCGGGGAGGGCCGCGCGCAGCGTCGGGTGGAGGAAGTCGTCGACCCGTTCGGTTTCGACCCCGCGCCCGGCGAGCACGCGGGCGACGATCTCGGGGAGCCCGTTCGCCTCGGCGATGGCGAGCGCCTGCCGGTCGTCGGTCGTCCGGGCGTGCCAGCGCTTGCCGGTGACCGACCGGTCGACGTCGAGATAAGCCCGGTCGGCGGCCCGCGCCAGGTTCATCGGGGTCCCCGGTCCAATTGCCGCGCCCGGCCTAGCGGCCGGTGTAGTCGAGGCTGCTCTTGCGTTCCAGGTTGTGATGCGCCTCGATCAGCCGCACCGTCCCGGTCTTCGAGCGCATGACCATCGAATGGGTGTAGGCGCGCCCGGCATAGCGCCTGACGCCGCGCAGCATGGTGCCGTTGGTCACCCCTGTGGCGGCGAACATCACATCCCCGTTGGCAAGATCGAGAAGCCCGTATTTCCGGTCGAGATCGGTAATCCCGCAATTCGCCGCCCGGCCGCGCTCCTCGTCGTTGCGGAAGATCAGCCGGCCCTGCATCTGCCCGCCGATGCATCTCAGCGCGGCGGCGGCGAGCACGCCTTCCGGAGCGCCGCCCGAGCCGAGATAGATGTCGACGCCGCTCTCCGGCTGCGATGTCGCGATCACCCCCGAAACGTCGCCATCGGTGATCAGCATGATCCGGGCGCCGGCCGCGCGCACCTGGGCGATCAGCTCCTCGTGGCGCGGGCGGTCGAGAATGCAGGCGACGAGGTCGGAGACTTCGACGCCTTTCGCCCCGGCGAGGCTCTTGAGGTTCTCGCCCGGGCTCTCGTCGAGATCGACCACGCCATCGGGGAGCCCGCCGCCGACGGCGATCTTCTCCATATAGACGTCGGGCGCGTTGAGGAACCCGTCCTCCTCGGCCATCGCGACGACGGCGAGCGCGTTGGTCAGCCCCTTGGCGGTGATCGTCGTGCCCTCCAGCGGGTCGAGCGCGATGTCGATCTTGGGCCCGCCGCCGGCGCCGACTTTTTCGCCGATATAGAGCATCGGCGCTTCGTCGCGTTCGCCCTCGCCGATGACCACCGTGCCTTCGATGGCGAGGCTGTTGAGCGCGGCGCGCATTGCATCGACCGCGACCTGGTCGGCCGCCTGTTCGTCGCCGCGGCCCATCAGCCGCGAGGCCGCGAGCGCCGCCGCCTCGGTGACCCTGACCACCTCGAGCGCAAGGTTGCGGTCCATCTTCGAGGCAGGCTCGGTCATGATCTCGCTCCCTTCGACCGTCAGCTTACCAGCGATTCGATGCGAATCATGCGCGGCGGCTGGACGACGCTGCCTAGCGATTCGATCCGCGCCAGCGCGCGCGACATCGCCGCTTCTCCGGTCTCGTGGGTGGTGAGCACCACCGGTACCGGCTCGCCGGGCGCACGGCCGCGCTGGATCATCGATTCCATCGAGATCTGCTCGTCGCGGAGCGCCGCGGCGACGTCGGCGATAACCCCGGGCCGGTCGACCACCATCAGCCGCAAGTAATAGGGACCGGCATGGAGGTCCATCGCCGCGGTCGCCGCGGGCAGGAGCTCCGCCGCCGGCGCGGCGAAGACCGGCAGGCGGAGGCCGCGGGCGAGATCGACGAGATCGGCGACCACCGCCGAGGCGGTCGGCCCCGCCCCGGCGCCGCGTCCCTCATAGACCGTGGTGCCGACGCTGTCCCCCTCGGCCACCACGGCGTTGAACACGCCCTCGACGCGGGCCAGCGGCGCCGCTTGCGGGATCATGCAGGCGTGCACGCGCTGCTCGATGCCGTGCCCGGTGCGCCGGGCGATGCCGAGCAGCTTGATCCGGTAGCCGAGCTCGTCGGCGAAGGCGATGTCTTCGGCCGAAACGTGACGGATCCCCTCCACATGCACGCCGTCGAAATCGACTTCCGTGCCGAAGGCGAGCGCGGCGAGAATGGCGAGCTTGTGCGCCGCGTCGATGCCGTCGATGTCGAATCGCGGGTCCGCCTCGGCATAGCCCAGCGCCTGCGCATCCGCCAGCACCGCGTCGAACGGCCGGCCGGTCTCGCGCATTTCCGTAAGGATGTAGTTGCAGGTCCCGTTGAGGATGCCGTAGATGGCGGAGATCCGGTTCGCGGCCAGCCCCTCGCGCAGCGCCTTGACGATGGGGATGCCGCCCGCGACCGCCGCCTCGTAGCCGAGCGTCCGCCCGGCCGCCTCGGCGCGTCGGGCGATGAAGGTGCCGTGCCTGGCGAGCAGCGCCTTGTTGGCGGTGACCACATCGCGGCCGGCATCGAGCGCCGCCTCGCAGGCCGCCTTGGCGATGCCGTCGGCGCCGCCGATCAATTCGACGAAGACCTCCGCATCGGCCTCCCGCGCCATCGCCGCCGGATCGTCGAACCAGGCGACCCCGCCGAGGTCGAGGCCGCGGTCGCGGCCCCGGTCCCGCGCCGAGACGGCGACCACCCGGATCGCCCGCCCGGCGCGTTCCTCCAGGGCTTCCGCCCGGTCCTTGAGCAGCTTGAAGACGCCCGCGCCGACCGTGCCGAGACCCGCGAGCGCGACCGCGAGCGGCGCCATCAGGCCTCCGCCGACTGGTTGGGTGCGGCGACCAGCCGGTCGGTGTCCGCGAGGAAGCGTCGGACGTTGCGCGCCGCCTGGCGGATCCGGTGCCGGTTCTCGACCAGCGCGATCCGCACATGGCCTTCCCCGTACTCCCCGAAACCGACGCCGGGAAGACCGCGACCTTCGCCTCCTCCAGCAGGAGTTTCGAGAACCCCAGCGAGCCGATATTGGAGAACCGGGGCGGGATCGGCGCCCAGGCGAACATGGTCGCGCAGGGCGGCGGGATCTCCCACCCGGCGGCGCCGAAACTCTCGACCAGCACGTCCCGGCGCCGGCGATAGAGCGCGCGGGTCTCGTCGATGCACTCCTGCGGGCCGTTGAGCGCTGCCACCGCGGCGACCTGGACCGGGGTGAACGCGCCGTAGTCGAGATAGGATTTTACCCGCGCCAGCGCCTCGATCAGCTTGCGGTTGCCGACCGCGAAGCCGATCCGCCAGCCCGGCATCGAATAGGTCTTGCTGAGCGAGGTGAACTCGACCGCGATGTCGATCGCGCCGGGAACCTGCAGGATCGACGGCGGCGGGTTGCCGTCGAAATAGACCTCCGCATAGGCGAGGTCCGATATCACGTAGATCCCGCGCTTGCGGCAGAAATCGACGACCTCCTCGTAGAACCCGAGATCCACGACATGCGCGGTCGGGTTGGCCGGAAAGTTCAGGATCACGGCCAGCGGCGCCGGCACGCTGTAGCGCGCCGCGCGCTCGATCTCGGCCATGAAGTCGATACCGGGGCCGACGGGGACGTGGCGCAGCGCGCCACCGGCGATGATGAAGCCGTAAGCGTGGATCGGATAAGACGGGTTGGGGACGATCACCACGTCGCCCGGGCTGGTGATCGCCATCGCCAGATTGGCGAAGCCCTCCTTGGAGCCGAGGGTGGCGATGGCTTCCCGGTCGGGGTCGAGCGTGACCCCGAAGCGGCGCTCGTAATAGGCCGCGATCGCCCGCCTCAGCCCGCGAATGCCGCGCGAGTTGGAATAGCGATGGGTCTTCGGGTCCTGCACCGCTTCGATCAGCTTGGCCACGACATGCGGCGGCGAGGGGTGGTCCGGGTTGCCCATGCCGAAATCGATGATGTCTTCGCCGGCGGCGCGCGCCGCCGCCTTCATCGCGTTCACCTCGGCGAACACATAGGGCGGCAGCCGCTTGATCCGATAGAATTGCTGCTCGCTTTCGGGCGTTTCGCTCATGGCTCGACTGGCTTTCCGGCTCTTCTCCAATCCGGCCACGGGGCCGAATCGTCATCGGCGGCGAAACTGCATGGTTTGGCGGACGCTGACAAGCCGGGGCGGCCTCCGCGCAGGCAGGAAACGCGCGATTCGGCCGATCGCCCGCGGCGCCCGGACGATTCGCCGCACCGTCGTCCGCCGGTCCGCCGTCTAGCGCGAGGTCTCGGTCGAAGCCCGGGGCGGCGCGCCGAGCTGTTCGCTCTGGCGCGGTATCGATCGATCGGAATGGCTGGCGTTTTCGCGATCGGCGAGCAGCCCGTCCGGCATCTTCTCGCGCAGCTCGTCCCAGTCCGGCGGCCGGGGCGCCGGCGCGCGCGCGGGTTTGTCCGCTTTCGATTCCGCGGCGTCTTGCGCTTTGGGCTCCGACGACGAAAACCACCCGGCGGGGTCGAGAGAATCGGCCACGCTGCATGCGCCGAGCAGCATCCCGAGCGCCACAACCCCCGCAGCGAAGAACAGTCCTCTATGCAACCCGCAACACCGCCCGAAATTCGATCCGCGCGCCGACCGGCGCTCCAGCGTCCATCATAGGGCCGGCCATGGCCGTAATCAAACGGAGCCGTCCAAGCTCGCCTGACCTCGGACATCGCTTCCGCCCGCCTCCGCGGCGCGCTAGTGCAGCTTCCGGCGCCATTCGGCCTTCCATTGCGCCACCGGTTTTCTCGTCAGGCGGAGAATGGCGGCCGACGTGTCCTCAGCCGAATAGATTTTCATCAGCGTCGGCAGCCCGATCTCGCGTTCCAGATAGGCGACGAACGAACCGGAGAATATGTAGAAGATCCTTCGGACCTTTCTGCTCGCGAAATCCGGCACGCCGTTCTCGCCGACGAGTTCCCACGCTTGCATCGCGGGCAGCGATCCGTCCGCATCGAAATCCCGCGCCATGTCGTCCAGCGGATCGCCGAAATTCGGGAAGGCGCCGTAGCCCCCGAGCCGGTCGTTCAGGACCACCGCCAACCCTTCCTTGAGCCACAGCGCGTGCCAGTCCCAGGCGACGATGTGCACGATCTCGTGGAGGAACGGGGTTCTTCCCTCCTTGGCGTAGGTGAGGAAGATGACCGGATGCAGGAAGCGTCGGGGCCAATAGGCCGTGATCGTGTGCGACGGTCTCCGCGCCCCGTGGACGAAGAATTCGATCCGTTCCTGCCCGTAGACGTCGGCCGCGAGTTTCAGCCCCAGGGCGTTTTCGACATCGCCAATTCCCTTGTCGACCCGCCGATGCAGATCGATCGCCTCCTCGCGGGACAGATAGTCCCTCTCGATCCAGAGGATCGAACGGTCCGACTCGTACTTGTCGTGGTCCGCCTTGATCTGCCGGATCGTGCGGATAAAGCGGCAGGGGCCCGTGATGTGGTCGACCGAGCACTCCGGCGGCCCCCCCGAGCGAACCGCCTGGGCTTCGGCGAGCGGCGGGGAGAGACCGGCGGCGAACAATAGCACGCCGCATAACAGCAAGACGCATATCCAAAACAACCCTGGATTGTCTCTTCTGTCGAAGTTTTTCATGCCGGCCTCCCCGTCTCATCCAGCGAAGTTGCGCAAGGGACGGGCCAGTATGCCTCCAGGATGTTTGTTCGTCACCCCACAGGGTTGCATTCTGCGCGGGGAATCAACACCGTGCGCGACGGTTACGGATCGGGGCGGGGAGCGGCGGTGGAGAAGATCGACGGGGACGCGTTCCGGAAACGCTTCGAACGCCATCTGAGCTGGGTGCTGAGTGCCGGCAAAGGCGGCGAGCGGGGCGATTTCAGCGGGCTCGACCTCGATGGCGCGAACCTGCACGGCTACACCCTGCACCGGGCGCGCTTCGCAGGCGCGAGCCTGCGCCGGGCGGAGCTCAGGCGCGCCGAACTCCGGGACGCCGATCTTGCGGGCGCGGATCTCGGCGGTGCGTTCCTGCACGATGCGGTGCTCGCCGGGGCCTCGTTGCGCGCCGCGCGGCTCGCCGGCGCGGAGCTGGTCAGGGCCGACCTCAGCGGCGCCGATCTGTCGGATGCCGATTTTGCGGGCGCCGATCTTCTCGCCGCCGTGCTCGACGGCGCCAATCTCGACGGCGCCGAGCTGACATCGGTGCTCAGCCTGAAGCCCGCGCAGCTTGCCAACGCCCGGCTGACCTCGCGGACCAAGCTGCCGGAGGGGTTGACGGCCCTGATACCCTGAAGGGTCGCGCGGTCAGACGATGTCGATCGTGAGGCTGCCCACCCCCTCGATCGCGCCTTCCAGCCGGTCCCCGCGCTCGACCTTGCCGGGTCCCTTGGGCGTGCCCGTGAAGATCAGATCGCCCGGCTCGAGCCGGCTCAGCGCGGACAGCCGGGCGACGATCTCGGCGACCGGCCAGATCAGGTCGGACAGGTCGCCGCGCTGGCGTTCCGCCCCGTTGATGGCGAGCGTGACGGCGCCGCCGCCGGGATGGCCGATCTCCGCCGCCGGGGAGAGATCGCTCATCGGCGATGCGCCGTCGAAGCTCTTGCAGAGATCCCACGAGTGCTGGTCGGCGATGCAAGCGTGCATGATGTCGCGCCGGATCATGTCGAACCCGACGGCGTAGCCGAAGACATGGTCGAGGGCGGCCTCGCGCGGGATGTCGGCGCCGCCCTTGCCGATCGCGGCGACCAGCTCGACCTCGGGTTCGAGCCGGTTCGTCCCCGGCGGGTAAGCCAGGGACGCGCCGTCCGGGATCACCGAGTCCGCCGGCTTGAGGGAGATCCCCGGCTTCGATCCGCCCGCCCCGCCGAGCCCGGTTTCCCTCGCATGGGCGGCGTAGTTGCGCCCGATGGTGTAGATCCGCCGCACCGGGAAGCGGAGATCGCTGCCCGCGACCCCGACGGTTGCGGGTTCGATAACCGGTATCGCGTAGCTCATGCCGCTCTCCTTGCCCCGGTCATGTCTTGCCGAGCAGGGCGACCGTCCCGCCGGCGTCGATCCGCGCCCGCTCTCCGCTTCGCCACCAGCGGTCGCCGGTGAAGCCGTTGCGGTTCGCCGCCTCGTCGTCGAGATAAGAGGGCGCGAGGCTGGGGCCGCGCAACTCAAGCTCGCCCTCGCCTTCGCCCGCGAGAATATTGCCGTCCCCGCCCACCAGGCGGAGCGACATTCCGGGCGCCGGCATCAGCGCCCCGGGCGAGTCCGGCGAGGCGGCGAGCGCGATCTGGGTTTCCGGCGCGATCCAGACCCGGCAGCCGGCGTCGCGCGCGAGCGTCAGCCGCGCCCCGGTCAGCGGGCCTCCGACGGCGACCGTCGCTGCCTCCGCATCGCACAAAGCGGCCCCCGATGCGAGCGCCAGGTTGACGGCAAGGACGGCCCATTCGGGATCGCGCGCGACGACCGCGATGCGATCCTCCGGCGAGAGCCCGAACCGCGCGCAGGTCCAGGCGTTTCCGGCGAGCAAGGTGTGCGCGTTATGGACGACGGCGCGCGGAGCGGTTTCGTCGAGCCCGGCAAACAGGATCGCCAGCGGGTCGCTCGCCACCGCATCCCCGTCCCAGGTTCTGGAGACCGGACCGAACAGGTCTTCGATCGGCGCGGCGAACTCGACCGATGCCGGCGCGCCGCGGCGGGTAATCAGGGCGCGGGCCGAAACCGTCTCCAGGCACCGGCTCAGCGTGTCGGCCGGCAGCCCGTCGGGCAGGGGGCAGAGCACGGCGCTGGAAAGGGACGAAGCGGCATAGGCGAGGAGCAGCGAGGACGGCCGCGAATCGTCGATCGCGACCACGTCTCCGCGCCCGATCCCGCGTTCGGCGAGCCCGCCGGCAAGCGACAGCGCCCGGTCGAGCGCCGCCCGCCAGTCGAGCGCGCCCATGTCGCCGTCGAGTGCGAGCGCGATTCCGTTCTCCCCGGCCAGCGCCCGCAGCCTCTTCGCCGGCGTGGCCGCGCCCCAGCTTCCGGCCCGGATATGGCGGTCGGCTTCGCGCGCGTCGAATTTGAGAGCGGCGCGCAGCTTCATGGCCGGTTCGGTCAGGCTCGCGCGCTGCTCGACCGGAACGAACCGCTCCGCCCGGAAGCGGCGCCCGCCGCCGAGCTCGTACAGCCGGTGATAATTATGGCGGCGGAACTTGCGGTGCTCGAGCAGGAGGCGGATATGGGTGACCTGTTCGCGGGTCAGCCCGATGCGCTCGGCGATCTGGACATCGGCGAGCCCGGCGCCGTCGCGCTGCGCCTCGATCCGCTCCCAGTCGAGCATCCGCACGGGATCGCCGATGCGGAGCTGGATGTTGTGGCTGAGGTCCCAGACGGTCTCGCCATAGGCCTCGACCATCTCCTCGGTCAGGCCCATCTGGACCCGGTTCAGGCCGCGGGTCATCTAGTCGCTGTCGTCCGCCGCGTATTCGAAGCGCCGGATCGGGTCCGCCTGCGGCGCCTGGGTCGCGATCGGACAGACCCGCATGCATTCGAAGCACTGGGCGAGCAGCCCGCCCGAGCCGACGGACATCTTGTACCAGAGGATCTTATTGTCGGAATCGAACAGCGCGTCTTCGCGCTCGATGTCGGTCCTGGCCTCGACCGCGTCGGCGATCATCGACGGCACGGCCTCGAATTGCTGGGTCATCTCCGCGCAGGCCGCCATGTCGTAGCGCATCGCCGCCTGGTTGCCGTCCGCGTCGATCTCGCCCGACAGGCATTGCACGGGGCAGAACTTCATGCACGGGGTCTGGCCGGTCTTGCGGTAGAGGCTGACGCAGGACGGCGCCGGGCAGGGGTTCTCCTGCATCGGCTCGTCGGGCGGGAGTTCTAGCTCGGTGAACACCGAGGCGAAATACATGTAGCCGAAATCCGGGTGCAGCAGGATGTCGCCGGCGAGCGAGCGCGCACCGATTCCGGCGATTTCCGCGTGCAGCTTGAGGCTCTGCAGCGGCACCCGCGGCCCGGACTCGGTGTCCATGTCGGGCGGGCAGTAGATCGAGCGGATGCCGAAGCGGTTCTCGATGTAGAAGGCGCAGCCATAGGCGATCGTGTAGGCGCGGGTCTCGGTGCTGCCGAAATAGCCGAGCGCCTTGGCCGGCAGCGCCCATGCCCCCTGGGTCTGGCCGCCGACGCCGAGCGCGATCACCGATTTCACCCTGGGCATCAGGTCGGTCGGGCGGTGGCCCGGCGGCGCGATGCGCTCCAGCGCCTCCAGATCGGCGACGCCCACGGCAAGCGCGCCCTTGCGCTTGCAATAGGCGACGATCTCCTCCTTCGCTGCCTGCGGATCGATGTCCTCGCGCCTCGCCAACGAATCCTCCCCGGTCTGCAGTGGGCGCCATCATAGCCGCGCCGGCAGCGTTGCGCACGCTTCGGCGACAGGGCACTCTCCCGGCCGATCACGCTTGGCGGAGAGACCGAATGGCAAACATCCACCTGACGCTCGCAATGGACGAATACGATCACACCCGCGACCTGCTGCAAGGCAAGGTCAATGCCGAGGGCATCGACCTCACCTGGCTCAATCTCGATGTCGAGGAGATTTTTTACCGCTTCGCGAGCGCCTATGAATGGGACGTTTCCGAACTCTCCTTCGCCAAGTATTGCTCGATCGTGTCCCAGCCCAACCCGCCGATCGTCGGCATCCCGGTCTTCGTCTCGCGCGTGTTCCGGCATTCGGCCTGGTACATCGCGGCGGACGGGAAGGTGCAGGAGGTCGCGGACCTCGCCGGCAAGCGGATCGGCATCCCGGAATGGTCGCAGACCGCGACCGTCTATGCCCGGGGCTGGCTTGCCGAGGATGCCGGTATCCCGCTCGAGGACGTCGAATGGGTGCAGGCCGGGGTCAACGAGCCGGGCCGGATCGAGCTTGCCCATCTCCAGCTTCCCGACGGCATCCGCTACCGCCAGGTGCCCGACCGGTCGCTCACCGAGATGCTTCTCGCGGGCGATATCGACGCGCTGATCTCGGCCCGCCCGCCGCGGAATTTCCTCGACGGGGACACCCGCATCCGGCGGCTGATCCCCGACTACCGGGTTCAGGAGCAGGACTATTTCAAGCGGACCGGGATCTACCCGATCATGCATACCGTGGCGATCCGCCGGGACACATACGAGAAGCATCCGTGGATCGCGATGAACCTGTTGAACGGTTTCGAGGCCGCCAAGAAGCGGAGCGTGGCGCGGCTGACCAGCATCACCCATTCGCAGATCCCGGTGCCGTGGATCTACGACATGGTCCCCGAACTCGGCGGCGACATCTTCCCCGGCGGCGATTACTGGCCCTACGGGATCGAGCCCAACCGGCCGACCATCGAGGCGTTCCTGAGGTTCTGCCACGACCAGGGGCTGTGCCACCGAAGGCTCGAACCCGAGGACCTCTACCCGAGCGAGGTGCAGTCGGTATTCCGCGTTTGACCCCGGGGCCGGCTCGGCTATGGTGCGGCCAATTCCCCATCCACTGTCCAGATCGAGAGGCGCCATGAAACGGAGTCGGCTGGTGGGTGCGATCACCTTCCTCCTGGGAGCAGCGCTCATGACCACCGAGGCGGCCGCGGCCGATCCCGAGAACACGCTTTACATGGACCTCGCACACGGCCGCGTGGTCATCGAGATGCGCCCCGACCTCGCGCCCAAGCATGTCGCGCAGATCAAGCGCCTGACCCGGGCCGGGTTTTATGACGGCGTGGTGTTCCACCGCGTGATCGACGGCTTCATGGCCCAGGGCGGCGATCCGACGGGCACCGGAAGCGGCGGGTCCGGCGACAATCTGCCGGCCGAGTTTTCCGACGCAACCCATGTCCGGGGCGTCGCCTCGATGGCGCGCACCCAGGACCCGAACAGCGCCGACAGCCAGTTCTTCATCATGTTCGCGCCGGCCTCCCATCTCGACGGCCAATACACCGTCTGGGGCAAGGTGACCGAGGGCATGGAGTTCGTCGACAAGCTCAAGCGCGGCGACAGCCGGCGCGGCGGCACGGTCGAGGATCCCGACAAGATCGTCCGCATGCAGGTCGCCAAGGACGCGGAAAAGGCGAACTAGCGGCAAACCATGAGCTCGACGGCTTCGCGCGCGCTACCCGGCCAGCGAACCGTCGTCTCGCTGATCAGCGCGGGCCACTGCTACAGCCATCTGAGCTCGGTGGCGGTGGCGCCGCTGTTCCCGGCGCTGCGCGATGCGTTCGACGTGAGCTATGTCGCGCTCGGCGCGCTGATGGCGGTCTTCTCGGTCGCGACCAGCGTCGCCCAGATCCCGGTCGGGCTGATGGTCGACCGCCATGGCGGACGGACGGTCCTGGCGATCGGGCTGGTTCTGCTCGGCGGCAGCCTGGTGCTCGCCGGCGGGGCCGATGCCTATTGGCAGGTCGTCGTGCTGTTCGCCCTCGCCGGGCTCGGCAACAGCGTCTTCCATCCGGCCGATCTGTCCATCCTGTCGCGCCGGGTCGACCGCGCCTATCTCGGGCGGACGGTCAGCCTGCACAGCTTCGTCGGCTATGTCGGCTGGGCCATCGCGCCGATGTCGATGGCGGGGCTGAGCGCGGCATTCGGCTGGCGCGGCGCGTTGATCGGCGCCGGGATCCTCGGGCTCGCGGTCGCCGCGCTGATCCAGTGGCGGAGGGCCGCCTTCGACGACGAGCCCGAGGCGGACGCCGCCGGCCCGGCCGGCAAGGCGGAGCGTTTCGATATCCGGGCGCGGCTGATGGCGATGACCGAAGGTCCGATGATCCGGATCTTCTTCTTCTTCCTGTTCACCTCGATGACCATCGGCGGCATCGCCGGCTTCCTGGCGATTGCGATGATGCAGCTGTTCGGCGCCGACCTGGCCGGCGGGAATTTTTCCCTGACCGTGTTCATGGTGGCGATGGCCGCGGCGGTGCTCGCTGGTGGCGTGCTCGCCGACCGGATCACGGCGCATGACAGGCTCGCGGCATGGACGGTGGCCGGCTCAGCGGCGGCGCTCGCGCTGCTCGCCTTGGGTCTCGGCGGCTTCCTCGCCGGGCTCGCGCTGATCGCCGCGAGCGGCTTCCTGCTTGGTGTCTCCAGCCCGTCGCGCGATCTGATCGTCCGCGCCGCCGCCCCCGCCGAATCGCTCGGCCTCGCCTTCGGCTTCACCTCGACCGGGCTCAGCATCGGATTCGCGCTCGGGCCGATCGCCGTCGGCGGGCTGATGGATCTGGGCCGGCCCGATCTCGCCATCCTGGTGCTGGCCGCGGTCAGCGGGCTCGCCGTGCTCGCTTTGGCCGTAAGGCGGAGAACGGCGCCGGCGCGATGATCGCGGGCTCCGCGGAGCACCACCGCGCGGTCTGGCGCCTCTCCGTCCCGATCATGCTGTCCAATTTGTCGGTGCCGCTGCTCGGCGCCGTCGACACCGCCGTCGTGGGGCATCTGCCGGAGCCCCACCATCTGGGCGCGGTGGCGCTCGGCAGCATGGTCTTCAACTTCATCTACTGGGGGTTCGGTTTTCTCCGCATGGGCACCGCCGGGCTCACCGCGCAGGCCCACGGGGCGGGGCATTCCGACGAGGTTCGGGCCGCGATCGCCCGCGGGCTGATGATCGCCGGCGCGATCGCCCTGGTCACCGTCGCCGCCCAGGGGCTGATCGTGTTCGCGGTGTTCGATCTGGTTGAGGCCAGCGCCGATGTCGAAGCCTCGGCCCGGGTCTATGTGCTGACCCGGATCTGGGGGGCGCCCGCCGCGCTCTCCATCTACGTCATCCTGGGCTGGTTCCTCGGCCTGCAGAACACGCGGGCGACGCTCTATGTCCAGCTCTGGATGAACGGGCTCAACATCGTCCTCGACCTGGCTTTCGTGGTCGGTCTCGGATGGGGCGTGTTCGGGGTCGCGCTGGCCACCGTGATCGCCGAGTTCGCGGGGCTCGCGCTCGCGCTCTGGCTGATGCGCGACGCGCTGCGGCGGATCGCCGGCCGGCTCGACTGGGACCGGGTCTGGTCGCGCGGCCGGATTCGCCTGACCCTCGGGCTCAATGTCGACATTTTCGTGCGCACCGTGTGCCTGGTCTTCGGCTTCGCCTATTTCACCGCCGAAGGCGCCAGGCTCGGCGACGTGCTGCTCGCCGCCAACGCGGTGCTGATGAACTTCCAGCTCTTGATGGCGCATGCGCTCGACGGCTTCGCCAACGCCGCCCAGGCGATGGTCGGCCGCGCGGTCGGCGCCGCCGACCGGGCCGAGCTCAGGGCGGCGATCCGGGTCTCGTCGTTCTGGGCGGCGGTCACCGCGGCGCTCTTCGTGCTGGTCTATGCCGTGGCCGGGGCGGGGATCGTGGCGCTGCTGACCGGCATCGAGGAGGTGCGGATCGCGGCCGGCGAATATTTGCCCTGGGCGGCGGCGATGCCGGCTCTGTCGGTCGCCGCCTTCCAGTTCGACGGAATCTTTCTCGGCGCCACGCTGGGGCGGCAGTTGCGCAACATGATGATCGTCTCGGTGGCGGTCTATCTCGTCCTCTGCGCCGTGCTGATCCCGCTCTGGGGCAATCACGGGCTGTGGTTCGCGCTCGCCGCCTTCATGGCGCTGCGCGGGCTGACGCTGGCCACCGTCTACCCGGCCGTGGGCCGCGCGATTCCGTTTTAGGCACAGGGTACACGTCTGGATTGATCGAATCCGAGGAATTCCTCAATCTAGCGTCGTATCTGCGTTGGACTGGAAGGAAGCTTGATGGGCGTCAGCGTGATCGGCAGCCACCCTGACTATATCGATGTGTCCGACGATCTTGGGGCACGGAGGTTCGATATTGGCGAGGCTTGGGATGCATTGCCCGACGATGAGGCGCGGTGGGAAGCCAATAAATTTTTCCTGGACAGTATGCTCTCGGCGGGCGACACGTTCGTTTGGTCGGCGGATCCGAGATCGGCGCGTCCGCCCTCCTGGTTTTTCCGCGAGGCGTATTACCTGCGGTCGAAGGACGTGCCGTTTCCAACCAGGCGGGTCTGGGTGTCATGACGCGGACCGGGGAAGGTGCAATGAGCGGGCAAGATCGCGACCCCGTACGCGGATGGTCTTCCGCGACGGGATTTCGCTCCTTCCTGATCGAGCGGCTTGGAGAGGGGTGGAAGGTCGAGATCGTCGCGCGGACGCCGGATCGGGAAAAAGGCGGTGAGGTCAGGTCGGTCGCGGCGGTGGCGTCGCGGTCCGATAATGTCCGGCTGCATGTGACCCATGACCGCGGTGCGGATGTCGTCTTGCTTGCATTCGAAGACGGGCCTCAGGTGCCGTTCGAGGATCTCGCAGTCGCCAAGGGCGAGATCGAGACAGGCGATCTCGTTAATTTGGGCATCGCGGCCCTGGCGAACCCGCCCGGCAATCCGGCGTTCGATCTAGAAACGACCCTCCGGCTGATCTGCGAATGGAAGGACGAGCTGGCGGGCGACCTCGACCCGGCAAATCGTTCGATGGGACGGAAACTGAAAGAAATAAGCAAGGAGTTCGAAACCGCCCTGACGCTGTACTGCAGAAGCCAGGACTAAAGCCCCGTCTTGCCGGGCCGCCGGGCCATGGCTAAGCTCGGCCCGCTTTGTGACGGCGGGGAGGGCATCGTGGCGGACGACCGGGAAATCTACGAGAAGCAGGGGTTCGGCAACCGCGTCGGGTTCGGCGTGAAGCCGGCGCTGATCGTCATCGACTTCATCAACGCGTTCAACGATCCGGACATGTTCGGCGGCGGCAGCATCCAGTCGGCGATCGACCACACCGAGGATCTGCTCGGCCTCGCGCGGCATCTCGACTTGCCGATCGCCTTCACCAGCCACGCCTACGCGACCGACGGCAGCGAGGACGGCATCTTCAACCTGAAATCGCCCGGGCTGCGCAAGCTGGTCCCCAACACCCATGCGACGGCGATCGTCGACCAGCTCGAACCGCGGCCGGGGGAGCGGGTGATCGGCAAGCTCTACCCGTCGGGCTTCTTCGCCACCGACCTCGCCAACTGGCTCGCCAAGCGCGGCGTCGACACCGCGATCGTCACCGGCTGCACCACCAGCGGCTGCGTCCGGGCGACGGTGGTCGACGCGATGGGCTACGGGTTCCGCCCGATCGTCCCGGCCGAATGCTCGGGCGACCGCGCCCAGGGTCCGCACGAGGCCAACCTGTTCGACATGGACCAGAAATACGCCGACGTCATGCCGCTCGCCGAGGTGCAGGCCGCGCTCGCCGCGCTCGCCCCGGCGCAGGCGGCGCCGGCGGGGGAGGCGGGATGACCGATTCCATCGGCTGGCGGGCCAATTGGGGCGTCATCGCGCCGTCGACCAACACTTCGGTCCAGCCCGAGTTCGACGACATGCGCCCGCCCGGCGTGACCAACCATCACGTGCGCATCTGGATCGCCGACGAGCCGGTCCATTCGGACGAGGATTTCAACCGGCTGATGGACAACATCCGCCGCGAATTCGACAACGCGATCCTGCGCGTGATGACCTGCAACCCCGACTACATCGTCATGGGCATGTCGGCCGAGACGTTCTGGGACGGGCTGGCCAAGAGCATCGAGCTGCGCGAGCAGGTCAAGACGCTCTCCGGCCTCGGCGTCGCGATGGGCTCGGATGCCTGCCAGGCGGCGCTGCGCTGCTACGGCGACATCAAGCGGATCGGGGTCCTCACCCCCTACTGGCCGGTCGGCGACGAGAACGTGAAGAAATTCTTCGAGGATTGCGGGTTCGAGGTCGTCGCCATCAAGGGCCTCAAATGCGAGAGCCCGGCGATGATCGCCCAGGTGACGGAGGACGAGCTGCGCGAGGCGCTGGTCGAGCTCGACGGACACGATGTCGAGGCGCTGGTGCAATGCGGCACCAACCTCGCCATGGCCAGGCTCGCCGGCGAGGCGGAGAAGTGGCTCCAGAAACCGGTTCTCGCGATCAACACGGCGACCTACTGGTACGCGATGCGGGCCAACGGCTATGACGACGCGATCGAGGGATTCGGCTCGCTGATGACCGATTTCCGCGAACTGCCCAGGGCCTATCGCGACCGCGCGGCAGTGGCCTGATCGCGCGTTTCTTCGATCCCGGTTCTTTGCTAAACATGTAATCGAAATACCGCTTTGTTCGTCCGGAGGAAACAAGACGTGTCCAGGATTCTCCGCAGCCTGACGCTCGCCCTCGTCCTTTCGCTCGGCGTCGTCGCGGCCGATGCGCTGGTGACGGGCGCGCCCGCCTTTGCCGCCGGCGACGCCAAGAAGGGCAAGAAGGTGTTCGCCAAGTGCAAGGCCTGCCACAAGGTGGTGGCCGGAAAGAGGGGCGTCGGGCCCAACCTCAACGGCGTGCTCGGCCGCACCGCGGGCACGCTCGCCAAGTTCAAGTATTCCAAGGACATGAAGGCGGCGGGCGCCAAGGGCCTGGTCTGGACCGAGGAGAACCTGTTCAAATACCTGGCGAACCCGAAACCCTATGTCGGCTCCTTCATCGGCAAGAAAAAGGCCAAGACCCGCATGGTCTTCAAGGGGCTGAAGAAGGCGAAGGACCGCGAGAACCTGATCGCCTATCTCAAGGAAGCGACCAAGTAGGTCGGTCCCCAACCGTCATTTCGACCGGAGCGCCGTCAGGCGCGGAGCGGAGAAACCTTGCGCCCCGCGGGCCGCTGTCTTGCGGGCGAAAGATATCTCCGCTCCGCCTCCCTCCGGTCGGCTCCGGTCGATATGACGATTGGGCGGGCGCGCCTCAACCCTCCCCGGCCCGGGCCGCTTCCAGCGCCTCTGGCGTGTCGATATCGACCAGCACGCCGGGGTCCGGCATCTCCACCTCGACGACCGCTTCGGCGTGCGCGCCGAGCAGGCGGCGCGCGCCCTCATCGCCCGAGGCCTGCCGCATTTCCGCGAAGAAGCGCCGGTGCCAGAGCGACGGGTTGCCGCGCTTGCCGGCATGGGTCGGAACGCAGATGGCGGGGCGGTGCTCGGCGCGGAAGGCCGCGACCAGCCGCGCCAGATGCGCCGCCGTCACAAGCGGCATGTCTCCGAGACAGACCAGCGCGCCCTCGGCGTCCTCCGGCAGGGAGGCGAGCGCCGCCCTGAGCGAACCCGACAACCCGGCCGCGTATTCGGCGTTGTGGACGAACCGCACCGGCCTTCCGGCGAGCGCCGCGCGGATTTGCTCCGATTCGTGGCCGGTCACCACCAGCACCGGGTCGGCGCCCGCGGCGAGCACCGCGTCGACCGTCCGCACCACCATCGGGACGCCGTCGATCCCGGCCAGCAGCTTGTTGACCGCGCCCATGCGGCGCGACTGGCCGGCGGCGAGCACGATGCCGGCGATCGCCTCGTCGCCCGGCGCCCCGCGCGGGATCGGCCGGCTCGCCATTTCCTTCAGCAATCCGCCCGAACCCATGCGGGCGATATCCCCGCTGGAGACCTCGACGCCGGCGACGATCCGCTGCAGCACAAGGTCGAAGCCGTGCATCCGGGGCGAGCGCGCCGAACCCGGCAGCCCCAGCACATGCATCGCCCCCAGCCGGCCGATGAGGGTCAAATGTCCGGGATCGACCGGCATGCCGAGCCGCGTGATCGTCCCGCCGGCCTGCAACAGCGCCGACGGCGCCACGTCGCGCCGGTCGACGATGGCGGACGCGCCGAGGATCAGCGCGACGTCGATCCCGCTTTCGCGAAACGATGCGAGGCTCGCCGCCACCGCGTCCGCGTCATGGGTCACCAGCTCCGTCCGGTCGAGGTTGCAACCCAGAGGCTCCAGGCGCCCGCGGGTGACCGCGATGGTCTTCTCGATCAGCGATTCCCTGGGATCGGCGAGCATCGTCTGGATCAGCCCGAACCGCCGCGCGGCGAACCGCGCCAGGCGCAGCGGCGGCGCGACCCCCTTGGCCAGCGCCATGGCCGCCTCCAGTGTCCCGCCGGCGACCGCGAAGGGGATGATCTTGACGGTGGCGACGATGGCGCGGGCAGGCACCATCCGGTAAGGGGGAACGGTGGCGACGGTGACGGCTTCGTCGACCGCGTTGATCGCATCGATCCGCTCGACATCGACGACCGCAAGACCCGGCGCGGCGGCGCGCAGGCTGGCGCGGCCGGTAAACGGGTTGTCGACGGTGAGGCCTTGCCCGCAAACCGACGCGGCGAGCCGGGCCGCGGCCTCGTCCTCGCCGACATCGCCCGGCTCGAGCCGGGCCACGACGACATCCCGGTGCCCCGCGCGGCCGATCGCCGCGATGTCGTCCGCGGCCAGAAGGTGGCCCTTCTTGAGGGTACGGTCCGCGAGCGTCATGCCGTGGGCAAGCAATGCGCCTTCGGCCAGCGCGAGAGGCGTCGAGCCGAACTTCACGCGGCGACGCGCTCCTTGTCGTGCAGCGCCTGGGTCACCTGGGCGAGGATCGAGACCGCGATCTCGGCCGGCGACACGGCGCCGAGCGGGAGCCCGACGGGTCCGTGGATCCGGCCGATCTCCTCGGCGCCGAACCCCGACTCGGAGAGCCGTTCCACTCGTGCGGAGTGGGTCTTCCGGCTGCCCAGCGCGCCGATATAGAAGGCATCCGAACGCAGCACGGCGGCGAGCGCCGGATCGTCGATCTTCGGGTCGTGCGTCAGCGTCACCACCGCGGTGCGCCGGTCGGGATCGAGCGGCGCCATCGCCTCGTCGGGCCATTCATTGACCAGCGTCACCCCGGGGAAACGGTCATCGGTGGCGAACGAGCCGCGCGGGTCGATCACCGTCACGTCATAGCCCGCCACCGACGCCATGCGCGCGAGCGGCTGGGCGATATGCACCGCGCCGACGATGAGCAGCCGCAGCGGTGGGTTGAACACCTCGACGAACATCTCTCCGCCCGCGCGGCCGACGGTCCCCGATTTGTCGTCGCGAATGGCGTTCTCGACCGCCATGCGCAGCTCCGGGCCGATCTCGATCTCGCCCTCGGCCGCGCCGCCGAGATGGACCACCGACTGGCGTCCGCCTTCGAGCTGGGTCACCAGCGCGAACTGGCGTTTTGCCTCGCGCTCCGCGAGGACGCGCTCAAGTATGTCCGTCTTCATCTAGTCGAGCTTCTCCACATAGACGTGAACCTGACCGCCGCAGGCGAGGCCGACCTCCCAGGCGAGTTCGTTGGTGACCCCGTATTCGAGGATCTTCGGCTCGCCGGTGCCGATGACTTCCTGGGCCTCGTGGATCACCGCGCCCTCGATGCAGCCGCCCGAGACGGAGCCGACGAAGTTCTGCCCGGAATCGATGGCGAGGTGGCTGCCGACCGGCCGCGGCGAGGAGCCCCAGGTCCTGATCACCGTGGCGATCGCCACGTCGCGCCCGTCGCGGCGCCAGGCCCTGGCTTCGTTGAGCACGTCGTCGTCCTTCGAAATCGAGGTCACGCCAGCATCTGCAGCCATCTGTCCATCCCTTCCCTGCGCCGGCCGGAGGGCCGGCCGAGCGCTTCGATCAATTCTTCAAGGCTAAGGAGATTGTGCACCGGGCGGAACTCGTCAACAAACGGAAGCAGCGACTTGATCCCCTGCGAGCGCGGCTCGAACCCTTCGA
Organism: Alphaproteobacteria bacterium; assembly: GCA_965205995.1. Taxonomy (GTDB): domain Bacteria; phylum Pseudomonadota; class Alphaproteobacteria; order MPNO01; family MPNO01; genus MPNO01. The sequence goes on from OZ242200.1 coordinate 4,588,813, forward strand.
AGCGGAGCAGCGGGTTGAGCCAGATCAGCCGGCGGCAGGATTTGTGCAGCCGCTCGATCTCGCCGTGCAGGCCGCGCCCGGCGTCGCGGTCCAGCCCGTCGCTGATCAAAAGGACCATCGCGCCCTGGCTGAGTACCCGGCGCGACCAGAAGCGGTTGAACTCCTTGAGCGACTCGCCGATCCGCGTGCCGCCCGACCAGTCCTCGACCGACTCGGCGACCCGGGTCAGGGCGATGTCGATGTCGCGCTGGCGCAAATGCCGCGTGACATTGGTGAGCCGGGTGCCGAACAGGAAGGTGTGCACCCGGTCGCGGTCATTGGTCAGCGTGTGCATGAAATGGAGGAACATGCGGGTGTAGCGGCTCATCGAGCCCGAGATGTCGCAGACGATGACCAGCGGAGGCAGCCGCGTGGCGCGCCTGCGCCATTTGAGCGGGATCGTGCCCGAGCCCGAGCGCAGCGCGGCGCGCAAAGTCGCCCGCATGTCCACCCGGATCTCGCGCTTGTCGGGGCGGAACCGCCGGGTCGGGATCTCTGCGATCGGCAGCCGCATGCGCGCGATCGCCGCCTTCGCCCGGGCGATCTCGTCGGCGCTCATGTCCTCGAAATCCATCTCCTGCAGGAGCTCGTTGGCCGATGCGGTCATCGCCGCGTCGAGCTCGATCTCCTGGTCCTTTTCCTTCTCCTCGTCGGGGTCGGACTCGTCGTCGTTCGGATTCAGCGCTTCGAGCAGCCGGCGGCTCGGCGGGTCGGGCGGCGGCGCCGCCGCCTCGGCTTCCGGCATGACCATGCCCATCATGCGCTCCAGGATCTTCGGGTCGCGCCAGAAGATGTGGAACGCCTGGTCGAACAGATCGTGCTGGTCGCGCCGGTTGACATAGACCGCGTGCAGCGCCCAGTAAAAATCGGATCGGTTGGTGACGCCGACCTCGCGCACCGCGCCGACGGCGTCGAGCACCTTGCCGGTCCCCACCGGGAGCCCGGCCGAGCGCAGGATGCGGCCGAAATGCAGGACGTTGGCGGCCAGCCGGCTGCCCTCCAGGCTGTCGAGCAGCGCGAAGGGTCCCGGTGTCGGCTCGGCCGGGGTCACGGCCGGATTTGCGCGAGCTGGCTCTTGACCTCGTCGAGGATCCTGGCGGCTTCGCTGCCCCGCATTTTCTCGATGTCGTCCTGGTATTTGAGCAGCACGCCCAGCGTCGAATTGACGGTTTCGGGATCGAGGTCGATCTTGTCGAGCTGGATCAGCGCGTTGGTCCAGTCGATGGTCTCGGCGACGCCGGGCAGCTTGAACAGGTCCCGGTTGCGCAGCTCCTGGACGAAGGCGACGACCTGGCGCGACAACTCTTCCCCCGCCCCCGGCACCTTGACATTGAGGATCTCCAGCTCGCGCGCGGCGTCGGGGTAGTCGACCCAGAAATAGAAGCAGCGCCGCTTGATCGCGTCGTGGATCTCGCGCGTCCGGTTCGAGGTGACCACCACGATCGGCGGCGTCGGCGCCTTGATGGTGCCGATTTCCGGGATGGTCGCCTGGAAATCCGACAAGAGTTCCAGCAGGAACGCCTCGAACGGCTCGTCGGTGCGGTCGAGCTCGTCGATCAGCAGCACCGGCGGCAGGCCCGAAACGTCGGTTTCCAGCGCCTGCAAGAGGGGGCGCTTGATCAGGAAGCGCTCCGAGAAGATTCCCTTCTCGATCCGCTCGCGGTCGGTCTCGCCGGTCGCCTCGGCGATGCGGATGTCGATCATCTGCAGGCTGTAGTTCCACTCATAGACCGCGGACGAGACGTCGAGCCCCTCATAGCATTGCAGGCGGATCAGCCGCCGCCCCAGGGCCTCCGACAGCACCTTGCCGATCTCGGTCTTGCCGACGCCCGCCTCGCCTTCGAGAAAGAGCGGCCGTTCGAGCTTGAGGGCGAGAAAGAGCGCCGTCGCCAGCGACCGGTCGGCGACGTAGCGCCCGGCGGCAAGCAGGTCCATGACGGCGTCGACGTTATCGGGCAGGGACTGCTTCATCGGCGTGCTCGGGGGTGTGCTCGGGCGGCGCATCTGGGCTGAACCGAATGGCGTCACGGCCACCTCTCCATCCGCTTCGATGTTGCGAAAATGCCGGGAGGCCGACGCTGGCGCCGACCTCCCTCGGGACTCTTCGGGGCCTGAATGTGCCCGCTTGCCGGGTTCAGCCGTTGGCCTCGGCGACGGCGCGCTTCGCCATCACGGTGACCAGATGGGCGCGGTACTCGGCGCTCGCGTGGATGTCGCTGTTGAGGTCGTCGTCGCCGATCGCGATGCCGGCGACCGCCTCGGGCGCGAAATTGCCGCCGAGCGCCTGCTCCATCTCCGCGACGCGGAACACGCACGGACCGGCGCCGGTGACCGCGACCCTGGGGCCGTCCGCCGTCGCGGCGACGAACACGCCGACGATGGCGTAGCGCGAGGCCGGGTTGGGGAATTTCATATAGGCCGCCTTCGACGGCACCGGGAAGCTCACCTTGGTGACCAGCTCGCCGGGCTCCAGCGCGGTCTCGAACATGCCGGTGAAGAAGTCCTCGCCGGCGATCTCGCGCCGGTTGGTGTGGACCGTGGCGCCGAGCGCGACGACCGCCGCCGGGTAGTCGGCCGCCGGGTCGTTGTTGGCGATCGAGCCGCCGATCGTGCCCCGGTTGCGCACCTGTGGATCGCCGATGCCGCCGGCCAGCTTGGCGAGCGCCGGAATCGCGCCGGCGACCGCGCTGGACGCGTTGACCTCGGCGTGCCGCGCCATGCCGCCGATCTCGACGACGCCGCCCGAGACCGAGATCCCGGAGAGCCCGTCGATACCGGCCAGATCGACCAGATCGGAGGGGTTGGCGAGGCGCTGCTTGATGGTCGGGACGATCGTCATGCCGCCCGACAGGAAGCGGCCGTCCTCGGCGCCGGTGACCGTGCTCACGGCGTCCTCGACCGACGATGCCTTCCGGTAATTGAAATCGTACATGGTCTACTCCTCCTAAGACGCCTTGGCGGATTGAATGGCCTGCCACACGTTCTCCGACGTGACCGGCATGTCGATATGGTTGACGCCGAGCGGCTGGAGCGCGTTGACGACCGCGTTTATCACCGCGGGCGGCGCCCCGATCGCCCCGATCTCGCCGACGCCCTTGGCGCCGAGCGGGTTCATCGGGCACGGTGTCACGGTGTGGCCGAGGTCGAAGCTCGGCACCGTGTCGGCCCTCGGCATGGTGTAGTCCATCAGCGAGCCGGTCAGCGGCTGGCCCGCCTCGTCGAACACCGCTTGTTCCATCACCGCCTGTCCGATGCCGTGGGCGAGCCCGCCATGGACCTGCCCCTCGACGATCATCGGGTTGACGATGATGCCCACGTCGTCGACCGCGGTGAAGCGCTCCACCGAGACGCATCCCGTATCGGGGTCGATCTCGACCTCGCAGACATAGGACGCGAAGGGGAAGTTGAAGTTGACCGGATCGAAGAACGCCTGTTCGTCGAGCCCGGGCTCCAGCTCCTCCAGCGGGTAGTTGTGCGGCACATAGGCCGCGAACGCGACCTCGCCGATGCCGATCGTCCTGTCGGTGCCCGAAACGGTGAAAATGCCGCTGTCGAACTCGATATCGTCGACCGAGGCTTCGAGCAGGTGGGAGGCGATCTTCTTGCCCTTCTCGATGATCTTGTCCATCGCCCGGTCGATGGCGCTGCCGCCGACCGAGAGCGAGCGGGAGCCATAGGTTCCCATCCCCATCACCGCCCGGTCGGTATCGCCCTCGACGACGTCGACATTCTCCAGCGGCACGCCGAGCTTGTCGGTGACGAGCTGGGCGAAGGTGGTCTCGTGCCCCTGGCCGTGGTTGTGGGTGCCGGCGAAGACGGAGACGGTGCCGGTCGCGTTGAACCGGACCTGCGCCGATTCGTAGAGCCCCGCGCGGGCGCCGAGCTGGCCGGCGATCGCCGACGGCGCCGCCCCGGTCGCCTCGATCGGCGCCGCGAGGCCGATACCGCGCAGCTTGCCGGCGGCTTCCGACGCGCTCTTGCGCGCGCCGAAACCGTTCCAGTCCGACTGCTCCAGCGCGATGTCGAGCGCGCGCTCGTAGTCGCCCGAATCGTAGAGCAGGGCGACCGGCGTCTGGTAGGGGAAGGCATCCGCGGCGATGAAGTTGCGGCGCCGGATCTCCACCGGGTCGATCCCGGTCACCCGCGCCGCCTCGTCGACCGCCCGCTCGACCAGATAGGTCGCCTCCGGCCGGCCGGCGCCGCGCAGCGCATCGACCGGCGAGGTGTTGGTGAACACCGCCTTGACGTTGCAGAAGATCGCCGGCGTCGTGTACTGGCCGGCGAACAGCGTCGCATAGAGATAGGTCGGGACCAGCGGCGCGAAGGCCGACAGATAGGCCCCCATATTGGCGATGGTGTTGACCCTGAGCCCGGTGAACTTGCCGTCGCCGTCGAGCGCCAGCTCGACCTCGGTTGCATGGTCGCGGCCGTGCGCGTCGGTCACGAAACACTCCGCCCGCTGTCCCAGCCAGCGCACCGGCCGCTCCAGCCTGCGCGAAGCCCAGCAGATGATCGCATACTCGGCATAGGGCGCGACCTTGGATCCGAATCCGCCGCCGACATCCGGTGCGACCACCCGGAACTTGTGCTCCGGCTGGTTGAGCACGAAGGCGCCGAGCAGGAGGCGCATCGCATGCGCCGCCTGGGCGGTGCAGTAAAGGGTGAGCTTCTCATCGCCCTTGTCGTATTCGGCGACCGCCGCGCGCGGCTCCATGGAATGCGGGATGATGCGCTGGTTGACGAGATCGAGCCGTACGCTGTGCGCGGCCCCCTCGAAGGCCGCGTCGGCCGCCTCCTTGTCGCCGAAATCCCAGTCGAAGCAGAGATTGTGGGGCGCCGCGTCGTGGATCTGCGGCGTGCCGTCCAGATGCGCGGTCTCGGTCACCGCCGCCGCATCGAGAGCCTGGTAGTCGATTTCGATCAGCTCGGCCGCGTCGGCCGCCTGGTCCGCGGTCTCGGCGATCACCGCGGCGACGATCTCGCCGACATAGCGCGCCTTGCCCTGGGCGATGACCGGCCATTTGGGCTCGACCATCGGCGTGCCGTCCTTCGAGGTGATCCCCCAGCCGCAGGGCAGGCCGCCGATGCCGTCGGCATCGGCGTCGGCGCCGGTCAGCACGGCGACCACGCCGGGCGCGGCCTCGGCCTTCGAGATATCGATCGACCCCAGCGCCGCGTGGCCGTGGGGCGAGCGCAGCATATGGGCGTAAAGCTGTCCGGCCCGGACCTCGTCGTCGGTGTATTTGCCGCGGCCGGTCAGAAAGCGGAAGTCTTCCTTGCGCTTGACGGAAGCGCCGATTCCTCCCTCAGGCATTGATTGCCTCCCGGGTCAATTGTCTCAGGCGGTACCCTTCATGACCGGATGTGCGGCCAGGATCGCCTTGACGATGTTGTGGTAACCCGTGCAGCGGCACAGATTGCCTTCGAGCTGGTGACGGACGGTCTTCTCGTCCAGCGTGTCGTGCCGGTTGACCATGTCGATCGCGCTCAAGACCATCCCGGGGGTGCAGAACCCGCATTGCAGGGCGTGGTTCTCGCGGAACGCCTCCTGCATCGGATGGAGCGTGTCGCCGTCGGCGAGGCCCTCGATGGTGACCACGTCGCAGCCTTCCGCCTGATGCGCGAGCAGCGTGCAGGATTTTACCGACATGCCGTCGACATGGACCACGCAGGCGCCGCACTGGCTGGTGTCGCAGCCCACATGTGTGCCGGTCAAAGCGAGCTTCTCGCGAAGATACTGCACGAGAAGCGTGCGGCCTTCGCACTCCGCCGAAACCTGCTTCCCATTGACCGTCATGGAAACGGTGGATGTCATTTGTGACCCTCCTTGAGCCAACCGGAACCGCCCCGCGCGCACTGCCGGGGACGCTAATCGGGCCGAACGGCCGTTATCCGGGGAGCGTGTCGCCTCCCCGTCTCATTGCGCCGCAGTATCCCGCCCGGACCCGGGCGGGTCAAGGCGCGCCGGGCGTTCAGCTCAGCACGATGATGAGCACGATGACGGCGATCGCGACCAGCCCGCCGATCCATACCGCCGGGCTCAGCCCTTCGGACTTGGGCGGCGTTGCCGCCGCCTCGGGGACTGCTTCCGCCGACTCCTCGGGGGCGTCTTCCTCCGCCGCCCCGCCGACCGCCTCGGCGAACTTGTCGAAGAAGTCGGCCGCCATCTTGCGCGCGGTCGAGTCGATCAGCCGCGAGCCGATCTGGGCGAGCTTGCCGCCCACCGTCCCCGAGGCTTCGTAGGTCAGCAGCGTGCCGTCGCCGTCATCGGCGAGAGCGACCTTGGCGCCGCCCTTGGCGAAGCCGGCGACGCCGCCCTGGCCCTCGCCCGAGATCGTGTAGCCGTTCGGCGCATCCACCTCGGACAGCGCCACCTTGCCGGTGAACTTGGCGGTGACCGGGCCGACCCTGGAGGTCACCCGGGCCGAGAACTCGGTGTCCGATGTCTTCTCCAGCGTCTCGCATCCCGCGATGCACTGTTTCAGGATCTCGGGGTCGTTGAGCGCGTCCCACACCGCCTGCCGCGGCGCCGGGATGCGCCGCTCGCCGGTCATCTCCATTCCTGCCTCCAAAGCCTGTTCAGGCCGTGCCGCAACCTAGACCCTCGCCCCGGGACCGGCAAGCGAGCCATCCGGAACCCACCCCGCGGCCCCAGAGGCAAAAAGGCGGCGCCGGTCACCCCGCGGGCTCCGGAGCCAGCCTCGCGAGCGGCTTGTCGTCGATCGGCCAGTGGATCAGCGCCGCCGCGATGCCGAGCGCGATGGCGAGCCACCAGGCGGCGTCGTAGCTGCCGGTGCGGTCGTAGAACATGCCGCCCAGCCAGACGCCGCAGAAGCTGCCGAGCTGGTGGCTGAGGAAGACGATGGAGAACAGCGTCCCCATATAGCGCGGGCCGAACACCTGGGCGACGATGCCGCTGGTCAGCGGCACGGTCGACAGCCAGAGGAGGCCCATGATCGCGGCGAAGACCAGCACCGAAATCTCGCTGACCGGGAACTGGATGAAGGCGAAGAACAGCACGGCGCGCAGCAGATAGAGCAGGCTCAAGAGGTATTTCTTGCGGTACACCCCGCCGAGCCAGCCGGCCCCCAGCGTCCCCACCACGTTGAACAGCCCGATAAAGGCGAGCGCCCAGGCGGCGAGCGCCGCCCCCTGCCCGGAATCGGTGATGTAGCCCGGCAGGTGGGTGCCGATGAACTGCACCTGGAAGCCGCAGACGAAGAAACCGGTCACCAGCAGCCAGTAGCCGCGATGGCCGCCGGCCTCGCTGAGCGCGGCGCCGAGGCTCTGCGGCGCCGCCTGCGACAGGGTCTCCGCCGACCCGGCGCGGAGCGCGAGGCTGAGCGGCACGGTGAAGGCGATGACGATCGCCAGCACGACGATGGCGTCCGACCAGCCGAGGCCGGAGATCAGGCCCTGGCTCACCGGCGCGAAGACGAACTGCCCGACCGACCCGCCGGCGGTGGCGATGCCGAGCCACAGGCTCCTGACCCGCTCCGGGGCGACGCGGCCGACCAGGGCGAGCGGCAGGGTGAAGCCGATCCCCGACGCGCCCAATCCGACCAGCAGCCCGGCGCTTACCGTCATCGTCTCCGGCGTGCCCGAGATCGAGATCATGTAGACCCCGAAGGCGTAGAACGCCGCCGAGGCCGCCATCACCCGGATCGGCCCCAACCACTTGTCGGCGAACGCCGCGACCAGCGGGGCGGCGAGCCCCATGACGAGGTTCTGGATCGCGATGGCGAAGGCGAACTCGGTCCGGCCCCATTCGAGATCCGCGCTGATCGGCACCAGGAAAAGGCCGAAACTCTGGCGCGAGCCGTTGGCGATCAGCAGGATCAGGACGGCCCCGCAGAGGACGAAAAGCGGCGTGCGCCAGAATGCCTTCATGGTGAAATGCCCGAACCCCTCGCTCCGTCGAGAAGTAGCCGTTGCGCCGGGCGAGTCAAACCGGGGAGGGCGCCGCTTCGCCGGGTCAACCGGGTCGCGCCTCCAGGGTCGGTATTCCCGAGACGTCCACGCTGCGTTCCGCGACCGCCAGATCGTGGCTGCGCTGCAGGTTAACCCAAAAACGGCCGCCGTTGCCGAACAGCTTGCCGAAGCGCACCGCCATTTCGGCGGTCACCGGCTGCTTCTCGTTGAGGATGTCGTAGAGCGTCTGCCGGGATATCCCGAGCGCTTCGGCCACCGCCGTCTTGCTCATCGAGAGCGCCGGCAGGATGTCCTCGCGCAGGATTTCCCCGGGATGCGCCGGCGCTATGGACGGGTGTCTGTCGATCATCGGCGATGGTCCTCTATGTCCACATCCTCCGCCCCGTCCTCCTATCGCGAAGGCTTGAGATCGGTGTTCCGGTTCCGGCCCGCCTACAGATAGTAGATCAGCAGGAAGCCGCCGAGCAGCACCGCGACCCAGAGCGTGGTCGAGCCGAGCGGCCAGGTGCGGGCCAGCCTGCCCTCGGGTCCGGTGAGGCGCATCACCGCGCCGATTGCGATGCGGAGCGCGCCCTGGAGCGCGCCGAGGAAGCCCTGCCAGGCCGACCAGATCGCCGGCCAGAAGCGGGCGATCAGAGCGGGGATGCCCTTGCGGTACAGCCAGTCGAAATCGAGGTTGGTCGATTTGAGCTCCGGCGGGTAGATCCGGTAGCGGATCAGCACCGCGAACGCCAGCGCCGAGAACATCAGGAGCTGGAGCTGGCCGATCACATGGGTCGGCGTGTAGGGGGTGTAGTCCTCGGGATAAGGCAGGATCGAGTAGAGCGCCGGCGACCAAACCCCGATGGCGATGCAGAGGAAGGCGGCGATGCCCATGGCCGCGAGCATGTTGAGGGGTGCTTCCTTGCAGCGCTTGCCGGAATCGTGGGCGAAGAAGGCGAAATAGGGGATCTTGATCCCGGAATGGTGGAACACGCCGGCCGAGGCGAACATCATGATCAGCCAGACGATCGCGTAGCCGTCATGGGCGACCGCCGACAGCGTCAGCGACTTGGCGATGAAGCCCGAGAATAGCGGGAAGGCGGAGATCGAGGCGGCGCCGACGATGCAGAAGACGGTGGTCAGCGGCATCGACTTGTAGAGCCCGCCGAGCTCCGATCCCTTGATCGTGCCGACCCGGTAGAGCACCGCCCCCATCGACATGAACAGGAGCGCCTTGTAGAGGATGTGGGCGAAGGCGTGGCCGGCCGCGCCGTTCAGCGCCAGCGGCGTGCCGATGCCGACGCCGACGACCATGAAGCCGAGCTGGTTGTTGAGGCTGTAGGCGAGCACCCGCCTGAGGTCGTTCTCGATCACCGCGTAGAAGATCGGGAACGCCGTCATCGCCGCCCCGACATAGATCAGCATCTCGGTCCCCGGGAAGCCGCGGGCAAGCGCGTAGACCGCGGCCTTGGTGGTGAAGGCGCTGAGGAACACCGTGCCGGTGATCGTCGCCTCGGGATAGGCGTCCTGCAGCCAGTTGTGCAGGAAGGGGAAGGCGCATTTGATGCCGAAGGCGAGGAGTATCAGCCAGGTCCCGAGGCTGCCGAGCGTCATCCGGTCGAAGGCGATCGTGCCGGTCTGCTCGACCTGCAGGATCGCGCCCGACAGCAGCAGCACGCCCGAGGCGATCTGGATGATCAGATAGCGCATGCCGGCGCGGTAGGCGGTCTCGCCGCCGCGCGCCCAGATCAGGAACACCGAGGTGATCGCCATCGCCTCCCAGTAGACGAAGAGCGTCACCAGATCGCCGGCGAAGACGGCGCCGATCCCGCTGCCGGCATACATCATCCCGGCCACGTGCTGGACGGTGTCGCGCACATGCAGCGCGTAGATCGCGCTTATGATGGCGGCGATGTGGAAGATGTAGCCGAAGATCAGGCTCAGCCGGTCGGCGCGGACCGGCACGAATTCCGCGCCGAACCAGGTGAAGGCGAGATAGCTGCCGGGCTCGAGCGCGATCAGCGCCCAGAGCCCCGCCGCCGGCACGACCACCGTCCATGCCCGGCGCGCCTTGTCCGGCAGGAAGGGGATCGCGAGCGCGGCCAGGATCAGCAGCAGCCCGGGCGGGATACTAGCGATCATAGTAATCCTCGCGCCGCTTCAGGAGCTTCCTCAGCTCCTTGGCCGCGAGCACCAGGAACACGCAGGCGACGAAGCCGTACCAGCCATAGAACCCGAACAGATACTCCATCTTGAACTCGGCATGCTTGACGTAGAGGAAGTCGAGCAGGAGGAGCGCCGCGCAAACCGCGACCACGGCCCGGAACACCATGGTCACGCTGGCCGACCGGTCGAGCCAGTATTCCTTTTCGCCTGCGGGTGGGGTGCGGTCCGTCTCGGCCATCGGCGGTGTCTCAGCTTCGCGCGATCGGGGCGAGGAAGGCGGCGATGTCGTCGGCCGCGAAGAACAGGACCAGGCAGCCGATGGCGGTCAGGCAGAGCGGCACGACGCAGAACATCGGCGCCTCCCTGATGCCGCCGCCTTCGTCTCCGTGATCGTCATGCACCGGGGCGGCGGCGGCGCCGGCCGATTGCGGCACCGGCTCGCTTTCGCGCTTGAGCGAGATGAAGCCGCGCGCGGCGACCGGGATCAGATAGGCGACGTTGAGCAGCGATGAGATCATCAGGATGGCGACGAATATCAGCTGCTCCGCGTCCGCCGCGCCGAGCCCGAGATACCACTTGCTCCACGCGCCGCCGAACGGCGGCAGCCCGGTGACGCTGAGCGCGCCGATGGCGAAGGCGGCGAAGGTGAACGGCATCCGCCGCCCGAGCCCCCCCATGTCGCTGATCTCGGTCTTGTGGGTCGCCACCAGGATCGCGCCGGCGCAGAAGAACAAGGTGATCTTGCCGAAGGCGTGCATCGCGATATGCATCGCCCCGCCGACCACGCTCCAGGTCGTCGCCAGCGCCGCGCCAAGGACGACATAGCTGAGCTGGCTCACCGTCGAATAGGCGAGCCTGGCCTTCAGATTGTCCTTGGTCAGCGCCACCACCGAGGCGATGACGATGGTCGCGCCGGCGACATACATCAGCCAGGTGCTCGCCCCGGTCTCGCTCAGATAGTCGACGCCGAAGATGTAGATCGTCACCTTGAGCACGGTGAACACGCCCGCCTTGACCACCGCGACCGCGTGCAGCAGCGCGCTCACCGGGGTCGGCGCGACCATCGCCGCCGGCAGCCAGCGGTGGATCGGCATCAGCGCCGCCTTGCCGATGCCGTACATGTAGAGGAACAGCAGGACGATCAGCGGCCAGCCCTCGACCTTGCCGGCGAGGATGCCGCCCGGGGTGAAATCGAGCGTGCCGGTCGCCGCGTAGGTCCAGACGATGCCGACGAGCTGGAGCCCGATCGAGGTCGACAGCAGGATGCCGAGATAGGTCCGCCCGGCGCGCATCGATTCGGGCGACCGGTGGTGGGTGACCAGCGGGTAGGTCGAGAGCGTCAGCACCTCATAGGCGATAAAGAGCGTCAGCATGTTGCCCGACATCGCGACGCCCAGCGCCGCCGAGATGGCGATCGCGAAGCAGACATAGAACCGGGTCTGGTTCTCCTCGCGATGCCCCCGCATGTAGCCGATCGCGTAGAACGAGGTGGCGATCCACAGGAACGAGGCGACCAGCGCGAACAGCATGCCGAGCGGCTCGATGACGAAGCGGAGGCCGAGCCCCGGCACGAAATCGAACAGGAAGAGCTCGGGCCGCCCGCCCGCCTCGACCGCGGGCAGGATGCGGTAGACCGCGAGGAAGGTGACCGCCGAGGCCGCGATCGTCGCGCCGTCGCGGAGATTGGGCCGGCGCCCCAACAGGGCGATCAGCACCGCGCCGGCGAGCGGGCCGAGAAGCGCCACCGCCATGGCGACCGCGGGGCTCACGGCGCTCACGGCCCGGCCCCCATCAGGCTGCGCGCGGCGTGCCCGGCGACGCCGACGGGCAGCGAGGTCTCGATCCCGAAATAGAAATTGAGGGCGATCAGCAGCCAGGTCGGGGCGAGGAGGGTGAGCGGCGCCTCGCCCGCGGCGGCGCCGGGCGGGGACTCGCGGAAATAGGCCGCCTCGACGACCCGCCAGATATAGATCACCGCGAGCAGCGAGGAGATGACGATCAGCGCCGCGACCACCGGCTCGCCGGCGGCGAGCGCGGCCAGGATCAAATACCATTTCGAGATGAACCCCGCGGTGAGCGGGACCCCGATCAGGCTGAGCCCGCCGGCGACGAACGCCGCCATGGTCCACGGCATGCGCTTGCCCATGCCGGCGAAATCGTCGATCCGGAAGGAGGCCTGGCGGTAGGCGATGCAGCCTATCGCGAGGAACAGCGCGCCCTTCATGAGCGCGTGGTTGAACAGATGGACGATCGACGCCGTCAGCCCGTCGACGCTCACCAGGCTGAGGCCGAGCACCATGTAGCCGATCTGGGCGACGCTCGAATAGGCGAGCATCCGCTTCACGCTGTCCTGGAAGATCGCGACCGTCGAGGCCACGAACATCGCCAGCACCGCGAGCACCATCAGCGGCAGCGCGGTGGGCAGCACCTCGAAGGAGAATTTCACCCCGAAAACGGTGAACAGGAAGCGGATCAGGATATAGACCGCGACCTTGGTGGCGGTCGCCGCGAGAAAGGCGCTGACCGAGGACGGCGCGTAGGTGTAGGCCTTGGGCAGCCAGAAATGGAGCGGGAACAGAGCGAGCTTGATCGCCGCCCCGATGATCAGGAAGGCGAAGGCGGCGATCACCGTCCGGTTGTAGCCGGTCGCCGGCAGGCGCTCGGCGATGTCGTTCATGTTGAGCGTGCCGGTCGCGCCGTAGATCAGCCCGATGCCGATGACGATGAAGGTCGCCCCGATGGTGCCGACGATTAAATACTGGAAGGCGGCGGTGAGCGCCCGGCGGTGCGGGCCGAGGCTGATCAGGATGCAGGTCGCGAGCGATGAGATTTCCAGGAAGACGAAGAGGTTGAACGCATCGCCGGTGATCGCGACGCCGAGCAGCCCGGTCAGGCAGAGCAGGAACGCGCAGTAGAACAGATAGGCCTTCTCGCCCACCATCTCGATCAGCAGGCTGCGCGGGGTGAAGGGGAGCACGACCGCGCCGATCCCGCTGACGATCAGCAGCACGAAGGCGTTGAGCGAATCGACCCGGTATTCGATGCCGAACGGCGCGGCCCAGCCGCCGAGCTCGTAGCTGATCGTGCCCGAGGTCATCACCTGGTCGAGCAGCAGGCAGGAGATCGCGAACGCCGCCCAGGTCGTCGTCAAGGCGAGCAGGAAGGCGGGGTCGCGCCCGCGCACCAGGATGCAGGCGGGCGCGGCCAGCAGCGTGATCACGACCTGGAGGGCGGGCAGATGCGCGGTCATATCGCCGGCCCGTCCTGGTCGCCGATCTCGTCCTCCTCGATGGTGCCGTAGGCCTCGCGGATGCGCACCACCAGCGCGAGGCCGAGCGCCAGCGTCGCCACGCCGACGACGATCGCGGTCAGGATCAGCACATGCGGGAGAGGGTTGGAGTAGATCTCGATCCCCTCGCCGACGATCGGCGCGGTTCCGTCGCGGACCTTGCCGAGGGTGATGTAGAGGACGAACACCGAGGCCTGGAACACGGTGAGCCCGACCAGCTTCTTCACCAGGTTGCCGTGCTCGACGACGATGTAGAGCCCCGCCATCATCAGGAAGACGACGATCCAGTAATTGTAGAGGCCGACGAAATCCTCCAACTCAGCGTCCCCGTCCGGCGAAGTAGTAGAAGATCGAGACCATCACCGATGCGACGGTGACGCCGACGCCGAACTCGATCAGCAGGATGCCGAGATGCTGGCCGTGGACCGGGTCGTGGGCGAGGACGTTGTAGTCGAGATAGTTGCCGCCGAGAAAGAGACCGGCGACGCCGACGCCGCCGAAGATCAGCACTCCGATGGCGAAGCCGGCGCGGAGGACGTCCGACGAGACCGCCCCGCGCAGCGCGTCCAGCCCGAAGACCAGGCCGTAGAGGATGAACCCGGCGCCGAAGATGACGCCGGCCTGGAACCCCCCGCCCGGCCCGTAATCGCCGTGGAACTGCACGTAGAGCGCAAAGATCAGGATGAACGGCATCAAGAGCTTGGTGACGACCCGGAGGATGAGGAGCTCTCTCATGCGTCCTCCTCCGCCTCGTCCTCGCGGCGGTGCGCGCGCCAGCGGCCGAGCAGCAGCACCACGCCGATCCCGGCGGTGAAGATCACCGTCACCTCGCCCAGCGTGTCATAGCCCCGGTAGCTCGCCAGCACCGCCGTGACCACGTTGGGGACACCGGTCTTTTGCGGCCCCGCCTCGAGATATTCGGGGACCACATGGTGGTTGGCGGGCGCCGCCGGATCGCCGTAGCGCGGCATGTCGAGCGTGCCGTAGATCAGCACCGCACCGGTCACCGCGACCACGGCGAGCGAGATCCAGGCGTTGTGGACCGGCTTTTTCTCCTCGCTGGTGGTGAGCGCCAGCGTGCCGAGGAACAGCACCGTGGAAATCCCGGCGCCGACCGCGGCCTCGGTGAAGGCGACATCGACCGCGTCGAGGATCACGAAGATGGTCGCCGCCAGCAGGCTGTAGATCCCCGCCAGCATGACCACGACGAACAGGTTGCGGGCGCGGACGATGCCGATCACCGCGACCGCCATGAACAGCAGGATCACGATGTTGACGGCTTCGTTTATCGCCCCGTCTCCCCGCCGGGCGGATCGTCGCGCAGGTCGTGATCGAGCTCTGGCGCCTCGTCGCTCTCATAGGCGGCATGGACCAGCGCGAAGGTCGCCGTCGGGCTGGTGAAGAAGATGAAGATCAGGATCAGGGCCAGCTTGACGGTGACCAGCGTGGCGCCGCCCTGCAGCATCAGCCCGACCAGGATCAGCCCGGCGCCGCCGGTATCGGTGACCCCCGCCGCGTGGCTCCGGGTGTAGACATCGGGGAAGCGGACGATGCCGATGCCGCCGATCGCCACCAGCGCGCCGCCGCCCGCGAGCAGCAGCCAGCTCGCGATATCGAGGGCCAGCGCCATCAGCCGCGATCCTCGCCGCCGACCGGGCCGGTGCCGCCGAGATCGCCGTATTTGAGGAATTTGAGCACGGCGATGGTGCCGATGAAATTGATCAGCGCATAGGCGAGCGCGATATCGAGGAACTCGGGACGGCCGAACAGGAAGCCGACGACGGCGATGATCAGCACCGTCTTGGTGCCGAAGGAGTTGACCGACAGGATCCGGTCGTAAAGCGTCGGCCCGAGGAGGGCGCGGGCGAGCGCCAGCGCCATGGCCACGAGCAGCGCGATGGCGGCGGCGGTGAACATCAGTCGCCGCCCGCCATCCGGGTCACCCGGCGGTCCATCTCGCCGCTCGCGAGGTCTGCGGCGCCGTCGCGCGACAGGGCATGCACCAGGATCTCGCCCTCGCCCACATCGACCGAGACCGTGCCCGGCGTGAGGGTGATCGAATTGGCGAAGATCACCAGGCCGAGATCGGTGGTCTGGGTGGCGCGGATGCGAAGCATGGTCGGGCTGATCGACCGTCCCGGGGTGAGGATCCGCCGGGCGACATCGATATTGGCCTTGACGATTTCCGCCATCAGCCAGGGCCAGTAGACCGCCCCGCGCCAGGTGAGATGGACCGGGTGCCCCTCATGGTCGATCACGTCCATCCGATGGGTGAAGTAGACGACCGTCGCGCAGGAGGCGAGGCCGAGCCCGATGAGGAGCGGATCGTAATGGCCGGAGAGGAGGAGCCAGGTGCCGAAAAGCACACAGCCCAGGGAAAATGCGTGAACCACTACCGCCCTGTCGCAGACATTTTGTTGGCTTTCGGCCCCGCATCCCCAAGGCCGATAGCGCGTCGGCGAACCCTAATCCGCGCTCCCTCGATTGGCCAGCCCAAAGTGCCGCGTTCCGCCGCATTCCGCCCGCCGGGCGGCCCGAAAGCGCGACAAAAGTGTTGGCAGGAAACGGCCCGATGATGCTAGGCTAACCGAATTGGTATCATTGTAACCAAAACAAAATAATTTTTTTGGGAGAAGCGGGTCGTGTCGGAGTCTCACGGCGGAGGCGATCAGGTCGCCTCGACCCGGGTGCGGGGTACTGTTAAGTGGTTTAACGCAGTCAAGGGATACGGCTTCGTCACGCCGGAAGATGCGTCGGGCGACGTATTTCTTCACATGACCGTGCTGCGGCAGGCCGGGCTGGAAAAGTTGCCGGTCGGCTCGACCGTCGAATGCGAGACGGTGCGGGCGGCCAAGGGGCTTCAGGTGCAGGCGATCGTCACGGTCGATCTCTCCACCGCGGTCCCCGACGGCGAAGACGGGTTCCAGCGCGGCCCGCCTCCGGATCTGCCGCCGCAGCCGGAAGCCAGCGGCGATTTCGAAATGGCGACCGTCAAGTGGTTCAATCCGCACAAGGGCTATGGCTTCGTCTGCCCGGACGACACGCAGCTCGACGTGTTCATCCACATGGTGACTTTGCGCCGCGCCGATCTCGCCGGTCTGGTGACCGGGCAGAAGGTCATGGTCAAGACGGCGCAGGGGCCGAAGGGGATGCAGGCGGTCGAAATAATGCTGCCCGGCCCGGGCAGCGTCGGGCAATTCGTCTAGCGCCCGCCCGGGACCGCCGGCGGACCGGCCGCCCGCGGACCGGCCGCCCGAGGACCTGATCGTGGCGCGGCGCCGGTTGGTAACGCTCGGTCTCGCCGCCTGTCTCGCCGTCGCCGCGGCGCCGGCGTGGGCCCAGCGCGGGCTCGCGAAATTCGCCAGATCGAGCCTCGCAATCCAGGCCGGCGTCAAGCTGCACCGTTTCCGGATCGAGATCGCCCGGACCCCGGGCGAGCATTCCCAGGGGTTGATGTTCCGCCGCCGGCTGGCCGCCGATGCCGGGATGCTGTTCGTCTACGATCCGCCCCGGCCGATCTCGATGTGGATGCGCAACACCTATATCCCGCTCGACATGATTTTCATCGCGCCGACCGGGCGGATTTCGCACATCGTCGAACGAACGGTGCCGCTGTCGACGGAGAACATCCCGTCCCGCGGGACGGTGCGCGCGGTGCTCGAACTGAACGCCGGCACGGCGGCCCGGCTGGGCATCCAGCCCGGCCACGTCGTGGCGACCCCGGCTCTCGGCCGTTAGGCCGGGTTTCTCACCTGGGTCACGGCCCGCGTCAGGCGGCGGGCGACAGGCGCTCCACCTCGATCCGGTCGGCCTTCTTCATCGCCTGGGCGAGGTCCCAGGCCGCCTGCAGCCGGTACCAGGTCCCGGCCCCGCCGCCGAAGGCCTTGTCGAGGCGGATCGCCATCTCGGGCGAGATGCCGGATCGGCAGTTCACGATGCCGGAGAGTTGCTTGCGGCTGATACCGAGCTTGCGCGCGGCTTCCGTCACGCTGAGACCGAGCGGTTCGAGGCAGTCGTGCCGCACCGAAAGCCCGGGATGGGGCGGGTTTTTCATCGGCATGAAGCAGCCCTCCTAATGGTAGTCGATAAAATTCACGTCCCTGACATCCCGCCCGTCGAAACGAAAGACGATTCGCCAGTTGCCGGACACGCTGACCGCCCAATAGCCCGCGAAGTCTCTCCGCAGCATGTGCAGTCTGAACCCCGGCAAGTTCATGTCTTCGGGCTCGCTTGCTTCGTCGAGGCGGGCGAGAACGCGTTCCACCCTGAAGATCGGCTCAGGCGAAATCCGCCTGCCGTCGCCTTTCTCGAACAGGCGCTTGAGGCCCGCATGGCGAAAGCCGGGTATCACAGGGAAATATGTAACCTGTAAGGGTACAGGTTACAACGACACCGATATTGTCACTGTCCGCGTCGACGCCCCGGCGCTACGGTGAGCCCCTGAACCGGTCGCCGCTGGCGCGATCTGGAGGCGCTCGGCTTGTTGCGCATCGATATTCCGGGCTGGTCGATCAAGGCGATCGCCTTCGGCATTGCCGCGGTCGCGATCTATACCGCGGCGTTCGGGGTGATCGACGAGATCTACCAGCGTTCCATCACCGTCGGCGCATCGGTGATTCTGGTCACGCTCACGGTTCCGCTGGTCCGGATCTACAAATCCGGCGGCGTCCCGGTCCGGCTGCTTTGCCTGGCGATCGACGGCGCGCTGATCTCCTTGATGGCGCTTTCGCTCTACTGGTTCGCCTCGGTCTATGACGAGCTGGAGAGCGGTCTTTACGATTTCCTGCCCGTCGACATCCTGATCGGCGCCGGCGGGCTGCTGGCGGTGCTCGAGCTGACCCGGCGCGCCTTCGGCTGGCCGCTCGCCGCGCTGTCGCTGCTGTGCATCGCCTATGCCCTGTTCGGCGAAGACCTGCCGTGGATCTTCGCCCACGCCGGCTACGACCTCGAACAGGTGATGCGCACCGTCTGGTATTCCTTCGACGGCGTGTTCGGCTTCATCGTGATCACCGTCATATCGCTGATTTTCATCTTCATCGTCTTCGGCGCGGTGCTCGAGGCGACCGGCGCCGGCGCGGTGCTGCTGCGCATCGCGGTCAGCCTCACCGGCGGGCTGCGCGGCGGTCCCGCCCATGCGGCGATCGCCGCCAGCGGGTTCTTCGGGACCATTTCCGGCAGCGTTTCGGCCAACGTGGTCGGGACCGGCGTGTTCACCATCCCGATGATCAAGGAACGCGGCTTCAGGAGTTCGTTCGCCGGCGGGGTCGAGGCGGCGGCGTCTTCCGGCGGGCAGTTCATGCCGCCGGTCATGGGCGCGGTCGCCTTCGTCATGGCCGATGTCACCGGCATCCCCTATGTGGTGATCATCGGCGCCGCCCTGATGCCGGCGCTGTTCTACTACGCCAGCCTGTTCGTCGCGGTGTGGGTGGAAGCCGCGCGCAACGGCATCGAGGCGATCCCGCGGTCCCGGCGCGAAAGGGTCTCGCGCAGGGATTGGTGGATGTCGCTGATGTTCGTCGTGCCGATCCTGGTGATTATCGGCGTGCTGGCGACCGGGCGCTCACCGGCCATGGCCGGGTTGTGGGCGACCGTCGTCGGCGCGGCTCTGGGCGCGATGAACCCGGAGGTCCGCAGGAAACCGCAAGTGTATCTCGTGGCGCTCGCCCGGGGGGGCGAACAATGCGGGCGGATCATGGTCGCCGTCGCCGCCATCGGCATCATCGTCGGGGTGATGAACCTGACCGGGCTCGGGATCCGGTTCTCCAACATGATCCTGGCCTTTGCCGGGACCGATCTGTTCTTCGCCCTGTTCCTGGTCGCGGTGGCCAGCATGATCCTGGGGATGGGGCTGCCGACCATCCCCGCCTATCTGATCATCGTGCTGATCATGGGCCAGGCGATCGAAAATCTCGGCGTGCCGAAGATCCTGGTTCACCTGTTCGTGCTCTATTACGGCGTGTTGTCGGCGATCACCCCGCCGGTCGCCATCGCCGCCTATGCGGCGGCTCCGATCGCCGGCTCCAATCCGATGACGACGGCCATGCAGGCGCTGAAGCTGTCGTTCGTCGGCTTCATCGTCCCCTTCGTCTTCGTCTACAACCCGTCTCTTTCCCTGGTCGTCGAATTCGAGACCCTGCCATTCCTCTGGGTGGTCGCGCGGCTCGCGCTGGCGATCTGGCTGATGACGACGGCGCTGGGCGGCGTCGACCGGGGGCGCCTGCCGCCCTGGTCGAGGGCGGCGCGGCTGGTCCTCGGTATCGGCGCGCTGCTCGCCATGCCCGAAATCCAGATCGCCGCCGTCGCGCTGTCCCTGGCGTTGCTGTTCGTCGAGTCCCGACGAGCCGGAAATGCTAACTTTCGAGGCGGAAACGAGGACGCGTGAAAATCCATGCCATTCGGGCGACAACCGCCTGACTCATATTCAGAGGAGATATCGAACCCATGAAAGCTCTCGGAACGCTTGCCATCGCGATCCTGGCGGCCGGCTTCGCCGGCGGCGCACAGGCCAAGGAATTCTACCGGATGTCGACGATCAGCCTGCCGACGCCGTTCACCATCAACACGACCTTCGCCAAGCTGGTGCAGAAATACAACCCGGACATCGAGATCCAGATCAACGCCACCGGCGCGGCGCCCCGGCACTCGCTGGACGCGGCGCGCGGCAAGACCGACTTCCTGATGGGGGCCCCTGCGATCCACTTCCTGATGTCGAACGGCAAGGCCATGTTCGCCAAGGTCAAGGACGCCAAGGAGCTCGCCGGCAATTTGCGCGCGGTGTTCAACTACCGGATCGGTTTCTACCAGTTCGGCGTCTACGAGAATTCGGGCATCCGGAAAATGGCCGACCTCAAGGGCAAGCGGGTGTTCCTCGGCCCTCCGGCCGCGGTCCAGCGCGTCGTCGCCGGCGGTTTCGTAAGGGCGATCAGCGGCCTGGAGCCGGGCAAGGATTACGAGGTTATCAAGCTCGGCTTCTCGCCGGCGATGCAGGCCTTCCAGGACCGCCAGATCGACGTTCTGGTGGCATCGGGCAACCCGCCCGCCTCGAACTTCGTCCAGGTGGCGCTGACCAACAAGATCCGCTTCATCGGGGCGACCGACGCGGACTGGGAAAAGCCGGCGATGAAGAAGGTCATGTCGCTCCCGGGCCGCACCCGCGGCCAGTTCGCGGCCGATGCCTACGGCCCCAACCAGGCCAATGAAAAGCCGGTGCAGACGATCGCCGCCTGGGTCGGGCTGGTCACCAGGAAGGGGATTCCGGACGAGGTCATTTACAAGATGACCAAGACCTTCTGGGACCACATCGACGAGATGCATGCCGTCACCCCATGGGCCAAGGACGCCATCAACCTGGACAACGCCTTCAAGCAGATGAACATGAAGCTGCACCCGGGCGCGCTGCGCTACTACAAGGAAGCCGGCGTCAAGGTGCCCGACAGCGCGATGTAGGACGGGCCGCGCGCGGCGTTCGGGTGGCGGGGTCGGGTGGCGGAGGGAGAGGGATTCGAACCCTCGATAGAGGTATTACCCCTATAACGGTTTAGCAAACCGCCGCCTTCAGCCGCTCGGCCACCCCTCCGGCAGGCTCCAGCACTTACCACGATGCGGGCCCGGGCGAAACCCGGCTCGGCATCCGCCGGAAAGAGAGATGGTGCCGCAGGAAAGGATTGAACTTTCGACCTCACCCTTACCAAGGGTGCGCTCTACCACTGAGCTACTGCGGCGCCGATGCGATATCTGCCACAGGGCGGCCCGGCCCGCAACGGCCGCGATCGTCCGACCGGAAGAGTCCGCGCTGCCCGTGCAGCGTAGCGCGACAGCTGTATCGCGCGCGATCACAGATCGTTCGCCCCCTCCGCGACTGCGCGATCCATGTCCCGGAGGGGCACCGGCGGCCCTCCATGCCTGAACGCGCCGAACAGCCGTGAGAGTGGCCGGGCGGGGATCAATCGCACTTCGCCATTGTCGAGAATGACGTAGCGCACCCGGTCCCCCGGCACGAGTCCGAGCGCCTGGCGGACGGATTTGGGCAGTGTCGTCCGCCCTCTTGACGCGACTGCTGAAACGATCACCGCACGAGCCCCGAAGTTCTCACCGATCTCACTATAGAGTGGAAATTCCGCCGCGTTGCCCCCGAACGCCCTGGAGCCTATCCGGTTCGGTTGGATCCGCAGCGGCTTTCCTGGTGGCGAGGCGTCCCTCGATACGGCGCTGGCGCGCCTACTCGGGATGAGGGAATTTTGGCCGCCCAAAACCCATCCCTCACCCTTTTATGAGGCTTTCTGTGTCAAGGGGGGGATTAGGGTTTCAGGTCATGTCGGTTTTTCCTGTTTCGGTTTGCGTTTGCGGGTTTGACTTGCATTGCCGGGCCGGAACGTTTTGGTCTTCGGTCACGCGTGTTACGCGGTTCCACCTTTTATGCGGTCGGTTCGGGCAGTGCCGTCCCCGTACCCCGATCCCGCTTGCTGCGGGCGCAACGTTCCGGGTGGTGGGAGCTCTCTGAGTATCGGCGTCTTTCAGCCCAGGGTGAGGTCGCTCACGCACCGCCCGGCCCAGTTCCGGCCGGGGTCCGGCCGGGTGTGGGCTCAGGCGAGCCTGGCGCCTGACGGCACCAGCCCGGTCTCGGCGAAGCGCCACAGCGCGATCAGCAGCTTTCGGGCGAGCGCGGCGATCATCACCCGGCGGCTGCGTTGGTCGCCGCCGGCGGTGCGTTCGCGATACCACCGGGTGAGCGCGCTGTCGGGCTGGAAGCGCAGCCAGCGCCATGCCATCTGGACGAGTTGGGCGCGGATCCAGCCCGGCCCGTCGCGGCCGATCCCCTTGAGCCGGACCAGCGTCGCCATCTTGGCCGCCGCCCGCGCCGCGCCGTCGGCGCAGTCCGGCGCCGCCGCCAAGGCCTCGCCGCGGCGCACCTCCGCGTCGCGCTCGGCCTCGACCTCGGCGATCCGACGCGCAACCAGGGCGAGCCGCTCGGCAAGCCGTTCGACCTCGCGCCGGGCGCGCGGCGGCAGCGCCGCGCCACAGGCGGTCTTCGCCTCGGCAAGCCTGGTCGCGAACCCCCGCACGCGCGGCGCCAGGTCGAAGATGCCGTGCAGCTTCAACAGACCGCCGATCCGGTTGCTCAGCGCCGTGCGCTCCTTCACCAGACAACGCCGCTCGCGAAGCGGACGACGGCGGTCCTCCTCGGCAACGCTCGGCACCCGGACCCGGCTCAACACCGCCGCATCGCCCCGGTCATAGGCCAGAAGCGCGCGCACCATCTTCCTGGCGTCGATCCGGTCGGTCTTGCGCTGCTTCGCCTTGCGGTTCACCAACAGGCTCGCAGGGTCCAGGACAACCGTCTCCAGCGACATCTCATGATCCAGCCAGCGCGCCAGCCAGAACCCTTCGTAACCCGCCTCGTAACAGCACAGAACGCCGACCGCGCGGCCCACAGCCCGTTCCGCCTTGGCCCGATGGCGCTCGATCGGATCCCGCAGCCCGCCGGTATCCGAGGCCCCCAGCGTGTGCAAGCCGATCCGCCCACCCGACGGGCTCTCGATCCCGATAACCCAGCTCTTGCGGCTGACCTCGATCGCAACATACAGCGTGCTATGCTCGCTACCGGCCGGCGCCGCGGTCTCGTTCCTCGGGGGCATCCCAGATCTCCTCATGAGGGTTGACGACAACGACACCCTAGCGCCGGTCGCCGATTCGCCTCATAGGATCTGAGTAGCCCGCCGCAGGCGAGACGCGTATCGAAGGGCGGGCAAACTCATAGGGCGTGCCGCCGCGACGGCGGTTCCGCCAAAAACGGATACGCCCTAGAGCATTATCCTATCTAGTTGAATCGATTGTGAATTCCCAAAGTTTTGCGATTCGTGATCCACCCTGTCTGCCGGGGAGGAGGCCGGCGGACATGTCCAGAGCACTTTCCCTTGATCTTCGCGTACGTGTCGTGGCGGCGGTTGCCGCGGGGTTGAGCCACCGCGCGGCCGCGGCCCGTTTCGGTGTGAGCGCGGCGAGTATCAGCCGGTGGCGCCGACGGGCGCGGCTGGAGGGCGATCCCGGCCCGCGGGCGGCGGGCGGCGACCGTCGTTCGGGCCGCATCGAGGCGCATCGTGCGCTGGTGCTTGGGCTGCTCGCCGAGACCCCGGACATCACCATCGATGAGTTGCGCGGCCTGCTTGCCGGGGGCGGGCTGAGCTTCGGCTACGGCACCATCCAGCGCTTCCTGATCCGCCACAACATGACGCGCAAGAAGAAGACCGGCCATGCCAGCGAGCAGGATCGCCCCGACGTGCTGGCCCGGCGCCAGTCCTGGCGCGACGGCCAGGCCGGGCTCGATCCGGCGCAGCTGGTGTTCATCGACGAGACCTGGGCCAAGACCAACATGGCGCGTGCCTACGGCCGCGCGCCGCGCGGCGAGCGCCTGCGCATGGGCCGGCCGCACGGCCACTGGAAGACCTCGACCTTCGTCGCCGGGCTCACCTTGCGCGGCATGATCGCCCCCTTCGTGCTCGACCGGCCGATCAACCGTGTCGCCTTCGAGACCTATGTCGAGAAGGTGCTGGTCCCCGAGCTGCGTCCCGGCGACATCGTCGTCATGGACAACCTGTCCAGCCACAAGGGGCCGGGGGTGCGCCACAGGATCGAGGCCGCCGGCGCCGAGATCCTCTTTTTGCCGCCCTACTCACCCGACCTCAACCCGATCGAGATGGCCTTCGCCAAGCTCAAGGCGCTGCTCCGCAAGGCGGCAGAGCGCACCGTCAACGGCCTCTGGGACGCCATCGCCCGCATCCTCAAAACCTTCCAACCCCAGGAATGCGAAAACTACTTCGCCGCCGCAGGATATGATCCAACCTGATCGGATACCGCTCTGGCGCCTCCGGACCGGCTTTATGCGGGCGAGGTCTTCAGCCTGCTGCTTTTCCAGTTCCGCGACGATCCGGCGCATATCCGGCGGTCCGAACAGGTCGATAAACCGGCGCAGCAATACGACGAGGGCGGCGAGCAGGAGGGTGAAGAGACCGATCGGCATGAACGCCTTGATCGCCCAGCGATAAGGCAGGCCGGTGGCGGAATCGGAGGCTTCGTTGAGGTGCCAGGACCGCTCGACGAAATCGATCGAGAACCAGGCGATGATCAGGCAGTAGGGGATGGCGAACAGAATGCAGCCGATGAACTCGACCCAGTTCCTGGTCCGCGAACTCATGCTTTCGCGCATCAGGTCGATGCGGACATGGCCGTCCTTGAGATAGACGAAGCCCATGCAGAGCAGGAACAGGATCCCGTGCAGGTGCCATTCGCCTTCCTGCAGCTTGGTCGAGCCCAGCACCAGAAAACGCCGCGTCACCACGTCGAAGATGATGATCACCATCAGCGGAATGGCGATCCAGGCGCCGGCGCGCCCGATGCCCATCACGATCCGCGACAGGAATTTTTCCAGGGCGAGGAGTTGCTGCATGAAGAGGCCGGTTCCGGCTGGCCGAGGGCACAAAGAACGCCGGGGCCGCTACCGCTGCGGCCCCGGCGCCTGTCTATGTCGGAGGCGAGTGCTCCGGCGTCTTTACGCTATTTGAGGTAGCCGAGGTCTTTCCACACCGCGTATTCGGCCCGGAACTTGGTGTAGGACTCCCAGACCTTCTTGAAGTTGGCGTCGCGCTTCACGTCTGCCGCGGCGACCTCGGCCCATTTCTGCTCCAGGGTGTCGAGGTTTTCCGGCGACCAGCGGTGGATCTGCACGCCCTTCTTGCGCAGCTCGGCCAGGGCCTTGCCCTGAATCGCCTCTCCTTCCGCCAGGCCTTCGCGGAAGGCGTCTCCGCAAGCGACCTCGATCTGGGCGCGCTGGGTGTCGCTCAGCGCATCCCAGGCGGCCCGGTTCAGCAACAGCTCGAACACCGTCGATTGCTGGTGCCAACCCGGGAAGTAGTAATGCTTGGCGACCTGATAGAAGCCGAGATTGAGGTCGATCGCCGGCATCGAGTACTCGGTGGCGTCGATCGAGCCCCGCTCGAGCGCCGGGAAGATGTCGCCGCCGGCGATCAGCTGGGTCGAAACGCCGACCTTTTCCATCACCTTGGCGCCGAGCCCGAAGAAACGCATCTTGAGGCCCTTGAGATCGTCGATGCTCTTGATCTCCTTGCGGAACCAGCCCGAAGCCTCCGGCGCGATGACGCCGCAGGGAAGCGATTTCAGCCCGTGCGGCTTGTAGATCGAATCCCAGAGCTGCTGGCCGCCGCCGTAGAATATCCAGCCCATATATTCGCCCGCGCTCGGGCCGAACGGCACGGCCGCGAACATCGCGAGCGCCGGTTCCTTGCCGTACCAGTAACCCGGCGTGGACCAGCAGGCATCGACCGAACCCTTGGCAACGGCGTCGAAGCATTCCTTGGCCGGAATCAGCGCGTTCGGCTCGAAGAACTTGATGCGGATATTGCCCCCGGAAATCCGATCCAGGCGGTCCACCATGCTCTTGCCCAGGGTGCCGAGCTGGGTGAGCTGGCTCGGGAACCAACTCGCCATTTTCCAGCGGATACGCTTGTCCGCGGCGTCGGCCGGACCGACATTCGAAGCGGCCAGCACGACGCTCAAGGCGGCAACCGCCCGCGCGGCGCATGACTGGCGTCATCGGGGGAAAGGGTGCACCGGCGGCGGGGTCCCCGGCCGCCGGCGCCCGAGTGTCGGTCGGGAAAGGTTACTTGGCGGCGATCTTCACCGTCGCGGCCGCCTTGGAGACGGGCGCGATGGTCATCCGCTTCTCGTCATGGCCGATGTCGAAGCGGTCGAGCGCGACCGACATGGCCTTGCCGCCGAGATCCACCACGGCGGTCACATAGTGGTCCTTGTACATGGTCGGCGCGACCATCGCGATGACACGAACTTTCTTCGCGCCGGTCGAGATCGCGAAGCTGACCGACTTGCCGGGGGCGAGAAGAACGCCCGGAGGGCCGTCCTTGCCGTGCCCGACGCCGGCGCCCGAGCCGATGGCCTTGGCCAGCATCCCGGGATCCCCGGTGAGGATCTGGTGCTCGGCTTCCTTCGATACGTATTTCTTGACGAAAATCTTGCCGTCTTCCGTCGCCGGCGCCACCAGGATCGGCGCGAGCAGCTCCTTGTCCATGTTGTTGGTGACCGTGACCTGGTACGACATCTGGGCCGATGCGCTGCCCAGCCCCGCCATCAAGGCGAGGGACGCGGCAAATGCCGTCAATCCGGAAAAGTATTTCATGCTTGTGGTTCCCTTGTATGCGAAGCGGTCCGGGCGATAGTCCCGGAACGCGCCAAAGCAATAGCTGGGGATTGCCGGAAACGGTTGCAAGCGGGCAGAGGGGAGATCGGGTATCCGGTCAGAAGGCGGGCCTTGCCCGGAGGACGCGGGCCGTGGCTCTCACGTCGTCGGGTGAACCGTAATAGATCCGCGTCCCCGCGTCGTCGTAGCCGTTCGCCGGCAAGCGGCGGACCCGGCTTGTTATCGGAAACTGCGGCACGCCGTAGACGGTCGCGTCGACGCGGATTTCGATATCCCGGAGCTCGAGCCCGGTGGAGTTCGTCACCCTGACAAGGAGTTCGCCGTCCCACAGGAAAGGTGCGGCGGCGATGTAGTTTTCCGGCGCATCGACGATGTCGAGCCTGATATAGGCTTCGCGAGCCAGGCTGCCGGTTTCGCCACCGGTTCCGGCGGCGGCCTCGAACAGGCTCTTGGCATACTCGCGATCGCCATCGGCGAGCGCGATGCGCCCCAGCTCATACGACGCTGCGGCCGTCGGCAACAGCTTGTAGCTCCGGAGCGCGTCGTCTCGCGCTTGCCGGCGGTTCCCGAGGTCGGCATGGGCCATGCCGCGGCCAAGGTAATGCGCGTAGTAACCGCCATCGCGCCGGATCGCCGCATCGAACGCGCGCACGGCGTCCGCGGACCGTCCCTCGCGGGCGAGGATCCAGCCCCTGATACCGTAAAACGACGCTTCCTTCGGTTCCCGGGCGATCGCGTCGCCGATGGCTTGCAGGGCGGCCCCGGGATCCTGCTGCAGCAATTCCCCCGCGCGATCGGCGTCCTCGTAGGCTTCCTTGCCGGCGCGCAGTTGCGCCAATCGTTTCGCGTAGGCGGCGCGCCCGAGTGTCCCGCCCGGCGGGAACTTCGCCAGCGCGGCCCGGTTGTTCTCGACCCGCTCGGTCGACGGCGGATGGCTGGCGAACAGCCCTGCCAGCCAACCCGGCCGCTGCGCCTTCGTGATCGCGACGAACTTCTGCTGCAGGCTGACCGCCGCCGCCGGGTCGTATCCCGCGGCGCGCATGTATTTCATGCCGTAATAGTCGGACTCACGCTCGGCGTCGCGGCCGAATTTCTGGTTGACGAGCTGTAGCGCGATGTCGCTGCCGTCGACGATGAGATCGGCATAGTCCGAATTGTGGGTGGCGATTGTCACGCCGGCCAGGACAAGCCGGCCGAGCATGCCACGCTGCTGGGAGTGCGCATCGTGTTTGGCGGCGGCATGGACGATCTCGTGCCCCAGAATGGCGGCCAGCTCGGCTTCGTTGTCGAGTTCCAGCAGGAGGCCGCGGGTGACTGCGATCTTCCCGCCCGGAAGCGCCCAGGCGTTGGGCTCGCTGGCGTTCAGCACCACGAACTCGTAGGGCAGCCGACGGTCGCTCACCGCCGCTACCCGCCGGCCGACCTCCGCCACGTATTCCGCGACCGCCGGGTCCGCTGTGTAGAGCCCGCCCCCGGCTTGCTGCAACGGGAAAAAATTCCGTTCGCCCGTCGCGATTTCATCGGCGGTCGAGACAAGCGAAAGCTCCTGCTCGCCGGTTACCGGATTGACGGCGCAACCGGCACAGGCGAGCAGTCCCAGCAGCAGCGTGAGCGGGAGGGACCTGAGGCGGCGGGCGGGTGCGAACCTGTTTGCCATGCCCTATCTCCTGTAAGCGATCCGGCGGATCCGGACGATGCATGCTCCGCGACGCTCGCGCCGCCGGCGCGCTTCGCCCCGACCGGGCTGCCGCGCTAGGATCGGATCAGGGATACCCGCCGGAAGGGCACGCCGTGACCGATATCGCATTTTCCTCCGCCAAGCGTCTCGCGAGCATGATCCGGCGCCGCCGGATCGGCTGTCTCGAATTGCTCGATCATTATCTTGCTCGGGTGGATAATTTCAATCCCAGGTTGAACGCGATTGTCGAGACCGCCATCCCGGCCGCCCGGGATCGCGCGCGCGATGCCGACCGCGCGCTCGCCAAAGGCGAAAGCTGGGGGCCGCTGCACGGCGTGCCGATCACCGTCAAGGATTCCTTCGACGTCGAGGGGATGCCGACCACCTGGGGCGTGCCCGAATTCCGGGATTGCGTGGCGACCGCGAACGCGGTTTCGGTCGACCGGCTGCTCGCGGCCGGCGCGGTGCTGTTCGGCAAGACCAATGTGCCGATCTGGCTTGCCGACGCGCAGGCCTTCAACGCCATCCATGGCCGCACGGTGAGCCCCTGGAATGCCGATCTCACGCCCGGCGGATCCTCGGGCGGCGCGTCCGCCGCGCTCGCCGCCGGGCTCACCGGGCTGGAGCTGGGCTCCGACATCGCCTCTTCGATCCGCACGCCGGCGGCGCTGTGCGGGCTGTTCGGCCACAAGCCGACCTTCGGGATCTGCCCGACCCGCGGCCATACGGTGAAAGGCAATCTCGCCCCGCTCGACATCCTGGTCATCGGCCCGCTGGCGCGTTCGGCCGACGACCTCGCGCTCTCGCTCTCGCTCATCTCGGGCCCCGACGGGATCGACGGCGGCGGCTACCGGCTGACTTTGCCGCCGCCCCGCAAGAAGCGCCTCGGGGATTTCAAGGTCGGCATCGTGCTCGACCATCCCACCGCTTCCGTCGAGGGTGCGGTCAAGGACCGGCTACAGGCGCTCGCCGATTTCCTCGCCGCCCAGGGCGCCCGGGTCTCGGACAGCGCGCGGCCCGCTATCGAGCTCGACGACGTGCACCGGACGTTCGACGTCCTGCTGCGCTCGGCGACCTCGGCGCGCCACGGCGACGAGGAACGCGACGGCATCGCCGCCGACCTCGCCGCCCTGCCGCCCGGGACCGACAGCAAGCAGTCGCGGATGATGCGGGGCATCACGCTGTCCCACCGCGACTGGCTGCTGCTCAACGAGCAGCGCCACCGGATGCGCTGGAAGTGGCACGAATATTTTCAGGACTACGACCTGCTGCTCTGCCCGGTGCTCTGCACCGCCGCCTTTCCGCATTCCGACACGCCGCCCTATGAGCGTTCGATGACGGTCGACGGGCGCGAGCGGACTTTCATGGAACAGATCTTCTGGTCGGGCTATTCGGGGGTTTCCTATTTGCCCGCGTCGGTCGCCCCGATTGGCCTCACCGGGGACGGGCGGCCGGTCGGGGTCCAGATCGTCGGACCCCATTGCGGCGACCGGAGCTGTATCGCCTTCGCCGGGCTTCTGGAGAAGGCGTATCGGGGCTTCGTCGCCCCGCCGGGTTTCGATTGATCGGGGGGTTTGACGCCGGGATCGCGGGCTCTGCTATGCTTTCGCCGGACAACAGGCAGGAGACCCAAGCGATGAAACTCCTCAGGCGCGGCGCATCGACCGCGATTGCCGCCGCGGTCGCGGCCATGCTCGGCTCCCCGGCCCAGGCGGAGACCGTGAAGGTGGGGATGCCGATCCCCGTCACGCTGACCGATCTCGGCTATTACGCGTTCGGCGAGGAGCTCGGCTTCTTCAAGCAGGAAGACGTCGATCTCCGCATTATCGTGTTCAAGGGCTCCGGCAAGATGGTGCCGCAGGTCGCGACCAAGAAGCTCGATATCGGATGGGCGCTGCCGGGTGCGCTGTTCAAGTCCTACGAGCCCGGCCGCACCCGGCTTCCGGTGGTCTACTACTACAACATCATGCCGACCTGGACGCTCCAGCTCGCGGTCCTCGAATCGAGCGACATCAAGACCGTCGCCGACCTCAAGGGCAAGAAGATCGGCATCGGCGCACTGACCTGGGGCACCATTCCGATGCTCAAGGCGCGGCTCAAGGACGCCGGGCTCGAAGTCGGAAAGAATGTCGAGCTCGCCGCGGTCGGCATCCTCGGATCCGGCTGGCTGGCGCTCAAGCGCGACCGTATCCAGGCGCTCGACTACAACAACACCTGGCACGATCTCTTTGAGCTGAGCGGCGCCAAGATCCGCCGCCTGCCGATCAAGGACAAGTTCCACAACCTGTTCACCAACGGCTTCATGGCGCATCGCGACCAGTTCAAGACCAAGCGCGACGCGCTGGTCAAATTTGCCCGCGGCATGGCGAAGTCGTCGATCGCGTGCCAGGAGAATCCCGGCGCCTGCGTCAAGGCGTTCTGGCGCAGGCATCCCAACATGAAGCCCAAGGGCGACGAGGCGAAGAACCTGTCGGCATCGATCGGGATGGTGAACAATCGGCTGGAGTTCATGCAGGTTCCCGCCAAGAACGCGGTCGGCAAGCTCGGCCACTGGCCGCGCAGGTCGTTCGAATATTACGTCAATGCGTATTTCGAGAGCGGCTGGATCGGCACCCGCGACATCGAGATCGACAAGATGTACACCAACGACCTGATCGCCGACATCAACGCGTTCGACGAGAACGAGGTCAGGGGCAAGGCGCGCGCGGCGAAGTGAATGAGCCGCATTGCGTCTGATTCCGGGGCCGGCGTGGCGGCCCCGGCGATCCTGGCGGCCGAGGGTCTGTCACTGGTCTACCCGACCCGGCGCGGCAGGATCACCGCGCTCGCGGAGCTCGACCTCTCCATCGGCCGGGGCGAGTTCTTTTCCCTGATCGGGCCGTCCGGCTGCGGCAAGTCGAGCCTGCTCAAGGTGGCGGCCGGGCTGTTGCCGCAGACCGGCGGGGCGATCACGCTCGGCGGCAGCCCGGTCACCGGCCCCCGGCGCGAGGTCGGCGTGGTGTTCCAGCGGCCGACGCTGTTTCCCTGGAAAACGGTGCTGGACAACGTGCTGCTGCCGGCCGAGACCCTCCAGCTCGACATGGCGGCGGCACGGCGTCGCGCCGCCGAGCTGGTGAAGCTGGTCGGGCTCGACCGCTTCGCCGACAACTATCCGAACGAGCTTTCGGGCGGCATGCAGCAGCGCGTCGGGATCGCGCGCGCGTTGATCCACGACCCGGAGGTGCTGCTGATGGACGAGCCCTTCGCCGCGCTCGACGCGCTGACCCGCGAGCACATGATGATCGAGCTCCAGGACATCTGGATGACTACCCGCAAGTCGGTGCTGTTCATCACCCACTCGATCCCGGAAGCCGTGTTCCTGTCCGACCGGGTCGCGGTGATGTCGGCGAGGCCGGGCCGCATTATCCGGGAGCACGACGTGGCCCTCGGCCGGCCGCGCGACCTCGCGACGATGACCGACCCCGGCTTCAACGAATTGTGCGGCGAACTCCGCGGCGAGCTCCAGATCGCTCTCTGAACGGAGCCAAGGACGATCCCATGAAAGACAAGATTCGTACCGCGATCTACCCGCTGATCACCGTCGCCGTCCTGATCGGCCTTTGGCAGTTCGCGGTCAGCGAGTTCGACATTGAGGACTATATCCTGCCCAAGCCCTGGCTGGTGGTGACCTCGATGGCGGACGGGTTCCGCGTGGGCGGATTCGCCGGTCATTTCTGGGCCACCGCCGAGGCGACGGTCCTGGGCTATGTGCTGGGCTGCGGGCTCGCCTTCCTGATCGGCGTCGCGGTCGCCGAGTCCGCGACCTTCGACAAGTTCGTTTATCCCTGCGTGGTGGCGCTGCAATCGATGCCCAAGGTCGCGCTCGCGCCGCTGATCCTGGTCTGGTTCGGGCACGAGATCGAATCCCGGATCATCATGGTCGGGCTGATCTGTTTCTTCCCCATGTTCGTCAATACGGTCGTCGGCATCCGCCAGACCGATCCGGAGCTGATCGACCTCTGCAGCGCCTTCTCGGCGTCCAGGCGCTATGTCTTCTTCAACGCCAAGCTGCCCTCGGCCGCGGGCGAGATCTTCGCCGGCCTGCAGATCGGCGTGGTGCTGGCGCTGATCGGCGCCGTGGTCGCCGAGTTCGTCGCCTCCGAGCGCGGGATCGGCCACATGATCGATTCCGCGGCGGTGAGCCTCACCGTCTCCAACATGTTCGCGGGCGTCATCATCCTCGCCGTGATGGGCGTGATCGGCACCGCGACGGTGCGTTTTGTCGAGCGCCGGGTGGTGTTCTGGGAGGCCGGCTCCCGGCGAGTCAATCTGGAACAGGCGTGATGACCGGCGAGGATTTATGCTTCCTGACCGGGGCCGAGTCGGCGCGCCGGATCGCCGCCGGGGAGCTGTCGCCGGTGGCGCTGGTCGAGGCGATCCTGGCCCGTATCGAAGCCGTTCAACCGACGCTCAACCCGTTCACCGTCGTCTGCGCGGAACAGGCCCGCGCCCAAGCGCGGGAGGCCGAAGAGTCGGTCGCCCGCGGCGCTCCCCTCGGCCCGCTCCACGGCGTCCCCTACACCGTCAAGGACATGATCGATGTCGCCGGCATGCGGATCACCTTCGGCTCGCCGATGTTCGAGCACAACGTGCCCGCCGCCGACAGCGTCGTCGTCGAGCGGCTGCGCGCCTCGGGCGCGATCCTGCTCGGCATCACCAACATGGCGGAATGCGGCCACAAGGGCACCAACTCCAACCCGCTCTGGGGGGTGACGCGCAACCCCTGGGACCCCGCGACCACGCCGGGCGGCTCGTCGGGCGGGGCGGCGGCGGCATTGGCGACAGGCTGCGGCGCGCTGGCGCTCGGCACCGACCGGGCCGGCTCGGTCCGCATCCCGGCAGGCGCCACCGGAGTGTGCGGGCTCAAGCCCACGATCGGGGTGTTCCCCTGTCCCGAAACGCCCGATCTGTTCGACACCACCACCGTGATCGGCCCGATGGCGCGCTCCATCGAGGATATCGCCGCCCTGATGTCGGTCTGCGGCGGGCCCGATCGCCGCGATCCGTGGTCGCACGGCGCGGTAAAGCGGGACTACCGCGCGGATGCCCGCCCGCAAGGCGATATGCGGGGTGTACGGATCGCCTGGGCGCCGATGATCGGCAATGCCGCGCTCGAGCGTGAGACGCGGGAGATCTGCGAGCAGGCGGTCGATGGCTTGCGCGGCCTCGGCGCCGAAATCGCGCCGCTCGAGATCGATCTTTCCGAGTCGGTGGAGATCCTGTTCGTCATCGTCGGCGCGCTGGCGCATGCGGCCTATGCCGACAAGCTGCCCGAATTCGGGGATCGCATCGACCGGTCGCTACGCATGGGGATCGAGCAGGGCGGCAAGCTGACCGCGACGGGTCTCGAGAAGGCGCTGTTCGGACGCGCCCGGCTGTTCCGCAAAATCGAGGCGGTGCTGGCCGATCACGATTTGCTGGTGACCCCGTCGCTGACCCGCCCGGCGATCGCCGCCGATCATTTCGCCTTCGACCCGGTCGAAATCGACGGCACGCTTCACGGCTCGCCGCGCTACGACTGGTATCCCTACACCCACCCGTTCAACCACACCGGCCACCCGGCGCTGGCCCTTCCGGCGGGGTGGACGGCGGGCAACATGCCGGTGGGGTTGCAGATCGTCGGCCCGTTCCACGCCGAGGACAGGCTGATCCGCGCCGGCGGCGAGCTCGAGGCGGCGCGGCCCTGGGCGGACCGCCGCCCGCCTCTGCTCGCCACGGTCTGACGCCGAGCTTTCTCCGCGTTAGACCGCCTGCCCCGCGACGCGCCGCCCGGAGAGGCCGGCGATCGCGCTCCGGATCCTTCGATTGAGTGCCGCAGCCAGCCGGCGCATTTCCTCCCCGCGCAAGCGTTCGGCGCGGGCCTGGATGGTCCAGCGGTCGACCGAACCTGCTTCGGCGGATGTTCGCGCAATGTTCAACATGGGTCTCGTCTCCTTCGATCGGGGTTGTTCCCATCGTTGGACACGAGATAATTACCGAAAATTTGATTGATAATGAGGGGATAAGGAAGATAATCTTTGCAAAATGCGCAAAGGAAAGGGCCATGGATACCTTATCGGGCATGCGGCTGTTCGCGAGGGTGGTTGAAACCGGCGGTTTCTCCGCCGCAGGGCGCCAGGTCGGGCTCAACGCCTCCTCGGTCTCGCGCCAGGTGGGAAAGCTGGAGGATGCGCTCGGCACGCGGCTGCTCAACCGTTCGACCCGCAATATCGGACTGACCGAGGCGGGACGGATCTACTACGAACGGGCGAGCCACATCATCGCCGATGTCGACAACGCCAACGCGGCGGTGTCCGAGTTGAGCGAGGCGCCGCGCGGCACGCTGCGTCTCAACGTGCCGGTGGTGTTCGGGCGCCGCTATGTCGCGCCCTATATGCGGGAGTTCCTGGAGACCCATCCGGAGTTGCGGGTCGAGCTGACCGTGACCGACAACTATGTCGATCTCATCGAGGAGGGGGCCGACCTCGCGATCCGCATCGGCGGTCCCAGCCAGTCGAGCTATATCGTGCGCAAGCTCGCCTCCATCGACCGGGTTGTCTGCGCGAGCCCGGAATATTTCGCCCGCCACGGCCGGCCGCGCCGCCCGGAGGATCTCGCGCAGCACAACTGCATCGTCTACCGCCATCACCCGGGCGAGATCGTCTGGGAGCTGATCGGCGAGGACGGGACGTTCGACATCCCGGTCTCGGGCAATTTCGCCGCCAACAACGCGGACGCGATCGCCGCGGCGATGGGGGCCGGTATCGGTATCGCCCTGCTCCCGGTCTGGCTCGTCGGGCGCGAGATCCAGCAGGGCAGGGCCGAAATCGTCCTGCGCGACTATCGCGCCCACCCCACCGGCTTTGCCGAGGAGGTCTATGCGGTCTTCCCGCATGCGCGGAACCTGTCGGCCAAGGTGCGTGCCTGCGTCGATTTCCTTGCCCAGAAATTCCGCGGCGAGCCCGATTTCCGGGTCGGGGTCTTTCCGCCCGATGCCGGGCGGCAATCGTGACCGGCCGTCCCCCGCCCATCGATTTCTATTTCGACTTCATCTCGCCTTACGGCTATCTCGCCGCGGCCCGGATCGAAGCAATCGCCGGGAAGCACGGCCGCAGCGTCGCCTGGCATCCGTTCCTGCTGGGTGTGACGGTGCTCCAGGTCATGGGCATCAAGCCGTTGATGGAGACACCGCTCAAGTCGGATTATCTCATTGTCGACCGGCCGCGCATGGCGCGGCTTCTCGGCGTGCCGCTCACCATTCCCGATCTCGACGGCGTCAACGGCGTGGCGGCATCGCGCGCCTTCTACTGGCTCGCCGAACGCGACGGGGAAGCGGCCAAGGCGCTGGCGCGGCGCCTGCTGGAGCGGCTCTGGGTCGAGGGGCAGGACATCACCGATCCGGCGACCGTGGCCGCCGAGGCGGTCGCGCTCGGCGTCGACGGCGATACGCTGGCCGCCGCGCTCGGCGACCCGCGCGTCAAGGACAGGCTGCGCCAAGCGGTCGATGCGGCGATCGCGCGAAAGGTCTTCGGGTCGCCCTTTTTCATCGTCGACGACCAGCCGATCTGGGGCGCCGACCGGCTGTGGATGATCGAGCACTGGCTGCGCCACGGGTCCTGGGAGCGGACCCCCGAGACCCCGCTATAGCGCGTCCAGCGCGCCCGCCGCCGCCATTTCCCGCAATTCGGTCTTGCGGATCTTGCCGCTCGCGGTCAGCGGGAACGACTCGATGCGGAAATATCGTGCGGGCGTCTTGAACTTCGCGATACGCCCGGCGCAGAACCGGCCGAGCGCGTCCGGCGTCAGCGCGGCCCCGCCGGCGACCGCGGCGGCGACGATCTCGCCGTAATACTCGTCCGGCATGCCGAACACCGCGATATCGCGGACCGCCGGGTGGGCGCGCAGCAGGTTCTCGACCTCCACCGGGTAGATGTTCTCGCCGCCGCGGATGATCATGTCGCGCAGCCGCCCGCCCGCCACCACGACATTGCCTTCCCCGGTCAGGTAGCCGAGATCGCCGGTCCGCATCCAGCCGTCCGGGCCGATCGTCTCGCCGGTCGCCGCCGGGTTCTCGAAATAGCCTTGCATGACCATCGGGCCGGCGGTCTCGATCTGGCCGATCTCGCCGGCGGCAAGCGGGGCGCCGGTGGCGGGATCGGCGATCCGCACCGCCGCGCCGGGGAGCGGCTTGCCGCAGGTTGCGAAGCGCTCCGGCGCCTTGCAATCCGCCAATGCGATCAGGGTGCTCGCCTCGGTCTGGCCGTATACCTGGACCAGCCCCGGGATCGGGAAGTCCTGCGCGCAGCGCGCCAGCAGGGCCGGGTCGGTGTCCGCGCCGCCGCAGGTGCCGGCGCGCAGCGTCGCGAGATCATGGCCGCCGCGCGCGGGATGGTCGAGCATCGCGACATAGGATGTCGGCACGCCCGAGAGCATGGTGCAGCGCTCCTCCTCGACGATGCGGAACATCGCCGCCGCATCGAAGCTCGAGACGCCGATATAGGCGGAGCCGCGCTGGACCGTGCCGAGGATGCACATGATGCAGCCCGCGCAATGGAAGAGCGGGATGATCGAGGTCCAGCGGTCATCGGCGGCGACCCGGAGCCGGCCCGAGATGCCCCACGCATTGGCCAGCATGCCGGCATGGGTGAGCAGCGCGCCCTTGGGAAATCCGGTGGTGCCGGAGGTGTATTGCAGCGAGCCCACCGAATCCGGGTCGACCGGAGGCAGCGGGGTCCGGCTGCCGCGCCCCTCCTCCATCAGCCCGGCATAGCCCGGGCACTCGCCGTCCGGGCCGTCGAGCACCGCCAGCATTTCGAGCGCGGGAAGCGCATCCCGAACCGCGCGCACAGTCTTGAGATAGGGGTTGCCGCGAAATTCCCGCGAGAGGAACAGGCCGCGCAGCTTCGCGTGACCCAGCGCGTAGGCGAGGTCGTCGCGCCGGTAATGGGTGTTGAGCGGCACCAGCACGCAGCCCGCCAGCGCGATCGCCATCTGCACGACCGGCCATTCGATGCGGCTCTCCGCCAGCAGACCGATGCGCTCGCCCGGCCGGAACCCCCGGTCGAGGATCGCGCGGGCGAGCGCCGTCGCCGCCTCGTGCCATTCGGCATAGCTCAGCCGCGCGCCCGTTTCCGGGAACGCCAGCGCCTCGCGGTCGCCGCGCAATCCCGCCTGGCGGGCGAGCGCGTCGCCGGGTGTCTGGAAAGGCGAGAGCTCGACCATCGATACCCCTCGGGGGCTGATCGGCAGCCCCGTCAATGATATCGTCGGGCCCGATTCCCGCCAACGTCCGGCCCATTTGTAGACCATCGCAGAACCACGGGGGTTGCATGCCCGATTTCGCGATCGAGATCGACCCGGCCCGGCTATTGGCCGACCTCAGAGAGCTCGCGACCTTCGGCAAGCACGGCACCGGGGTCACAAGGCTCGCCTTCAGCAAACCCGATATCGAGGCCCGGCACTGGCTCCGCCGGCGCATGGAGGAGGCGGGGCTGTCCGCCGCCATCGACGATGTCGGCAACGTGATCGGCGAGGCGCCAGCGGAGGGCCCCGCGATCCTGATCGGAAGCCACTCGGATTCGGTGCCCGGGGGCGGCTGGCTCGACGGGGCGATGGGGGTGATCTACGGCATCGAGATCGCCCGCGCGGCGATTGAGGCGGGGCTGGCCGATCGCTGCCCGGTCGATGCGGTGGCCTTCCAGGACGAGGAGAGCACCTATCTGCCGACGCTGGGCAGCCGGACCCTGTTCGGCGCGGTGACCGAGGATGAGATGTCCGTCGCCCGCAACATCGACGGCCAAAGGCTGACCGATGCGATCGCCGCCAGCGGGTTCGCCGGAAACCCGCCTCGCCGGCTCGACGGCGGCCGCTATCGCGCCTTCCTGGAGGCCCATATCGAGCAGGGTCCCCGGCTGGAAGCGATGCGGACCCGGATCGGCATCGTCACCGCGATCGTCGGCATCAGGCGGTTCCGGCTGCATATCGAGGGACAGGCCGGCCATGCCGGCACCGTGCCGATGGCCATGCGGAAGGATGCGGGGGCGGTCGCCATCTCCCTGTCCAACGCGATGCTGGAGGCGTTCCCGACGCTCGCCGGCGCCGACACGGTCTGGAATATCGGCAGCCTGACGCTGTCGCCGGGCGCGGCCAATGTGATCCCGGAAGCCGCCGAGATCACCATCGAGATACGCGACACCGATCCGGCGGTGATGGACGCCCTCGAGCAACGCCTGCGGGCGCTCGCTTCGGCGCATGCCGAAAATTCCGGCCAGGCGATCGTCGCGATCCGCACCCTCAACATCCCGCCCGCGGCGATGGACGTGGCGCTCGGCGCCGAGATCGAGGCCGCCGCCGAGGCGCATGGCGCGGCCTGGAAGCGGATGCCGAGCGGGGCGGGGCACGATGCGATGGTGATGTGCCGCTACATGCCCTCGGCGATGCTCTTCGTCCCCTCGATCGGCGGGCACAGCCACACCATCATCGAGGACACGTCGGAGGAGGACATCGTGCTCGGCTGCCGGGTGCTCGCGGGCGCCGTGGCGCGAATCGCCGGGGGTTAGATCTTACGGCCGCGGAGCTTGTCGCGGAGCGCCCGGATGTGGGTGTCGGCGCCCGCGAGATTGGGGTGGACGGCGAGCGCCCGGTCGAAGGCTTCGAGCGCCTTCTCCTCTTCGTCGAGCGCGAGATAGACCAGGCCGAGCCCCGACAGCGCGCCGAAATGGCGGGGCTCCAGCGCGAGCGTCCTGTCGATATCGGCGATCGAGTCCGCGAGCCGCCCCATCAGATAGTTGACGGTCGCGCGCTTGTTCCAGGCCTCGGCGAATTCGGGCGCGCGGCGGGCCATCTCATCGAACGCGGCCAGGGCTGTCCGCAGGTCGCGCGAGCCCATGGCCTGCAGGCCGCGCAGCATCAGCGCATCGATCTCGGCGCTGCCGGATTCGTGCCAGATCTGCCAGATCGCCTGTTCCTCCGGCGCCGCGGATTCCGCGTTCGGCGCGGCCATGAGGCGGTCGAACAGGGGGCCGAGCCTGGGGTCGTTCTGGTTGGCGAGCCCGACCGTGGCGAAGCTCAGCGCCGCCGTCGCGGCGATCCATGTCATCACGCGGTGCAACGGATCATCTTCCGTCATGGAGACCGCCTCCGAGTGCCGGCGGCTTCGGTCCGCCATGCGACCAGTCGAGCAGCTCGACCGTGTGGACCACCGGCGTTTTCGTCGCCCCGGCAAGCTGGATCATACAGCCGATATTGCCGGCCGCTATCGCGTCCGCGCCGAGGGCTTCGAGATGGCCGATCTTGCGGTCGCGCAGCGACTCGGCAAGCGCCGGCTGGAGAATGTTGTAGGTGCCGGCCGAGCCGCAGCAGAGATGCGCCTCCCTCGGCTGCAAGACGGTGAACCCCGCCTGTTCCAGCAGCGCGACGGGACCCGCCTGGATCTTCTGGCCGTGCTGCAGCGCGCAGGCCGAGTGGTAGGCGACCGAAAGCGGGGCTGGCGGGCTGGCGGTGCCGAGCCCGATGCGCTGCAACAGCTCCGATATGTCGCAGGCGCGTTCCGCGATGGCCGCCGCGGTGGCTGAAAGCGCGTCGTCGTCGCGAAACAGGTGGCCGTAATCCTTGAGCATCACCCCGCAGCCCGAGGTGTTGGAGACCACCGCGTCAAGTCCTTCCCCCGCAAGCTCCGATTGCCAAGCGTGCAGGTTCCGCCGCGCCGCGTCCAGCGCCGGCGCTTCCTTCCCCATATGGTGGGCGATCGCGCCGCAGCAGCCGGCCCCCCGGGCGACCACCACCTCGCAGCCGAAACGCGTCAGTAGCCGGATGGTCGACGCGTTGATCGCCTCGCCGAGGACCTGCTGGACGCAGCCTGCCAGCAGGGCGACGCGGTAGCGCCGCTCACCCTGCGCCGGATAGACCGCCCCGTCCGGCAGCGGACGCCCCGCCGCGGCTGACGGGAGGAGGCGGGCCATGCGGCCCAGCGGACCCGGCATCGCCCGCGCGAAAGGCCTGGCGAGGCGCCCGAGCCGGATCGCCCAGCGGAACCGCGCCGGAGACGGCATCGCGGCAAGCAGCAACCGCCGGACCAGCCGGTCGGCGAGCGGGCGGCGGAACGTCTCGGCGATCCGCTTGCGCGCGAGGTCGACCAGATGCATGTAGTGCACGCCCGACGGGCAGGTGGTCATGCAGGCGAGGCAGGACAGGCAGCGGTCGATATGCCCGACCACCTTGGCGGACGGCGTCTCCCCGGTCTCCAGCATTCCCTTGATCAGGTAGATGCGCCCGCGCGGGCTGTCGAGCTCGTCCCCCAGCAGCGCATAGGTCGGACAGGTCGCCGAGCAGAAGCCGCAATGGACGCAGCCCCGCAGGATTCCCTCGGCCGACGCGATTTCGGGATCGGCGCGCTGGGCCTCGGTGAATCGGGTCTGCATCGCCTCAGCCCCGCCCGTCCATGCGGCCCGGGTTGAGGATGCCCCGGGGATCGAAGGCCTGCTTTACCCGCGCGCTCAACGCGGCCAGCCCGGCGGCCTGCGGGTGGAACACGGGCACCCGGCGCCGGACCGCCTCCGGCGCCCGGATCAGCATCGCGTGCCCGCCGGTCGGCGCGACGGCGCGGCGCACCGACCCGGCCCCGGCGTCTCCGGTCCCGGGCGGCAAAGCGAGCCAGAGGAGCCCGCCGCCCCAGTCGTAGAAGACGCGAATGTCGAAATCCTCCGCGATGCGGCCCGCGACCGCCGCGCCGTCGGCCGGCGGCACCGAGAGCCGCCACACGACCTCTTGCGCGGAAACGGCATGGAAATGGACGGCGCCGATTTCGCACCAGAACGTCGCCGAGTTGTGGCCGTGCAACTCGTCGATCGCATGGCGGCCCTCGAACAAGGCGCGGAGCGAGCCGGTGCGGGCGAGCACCGAGGGTTCGGGCCCTTCGACGCGGAGCGCGGTGACCGACGATCCCGGCTCGCGGACCCGCCCAACGCCCGAAAGCGCGGCGATCCCAGACGGCAGATGCGCCGCGCCCGAGACCTCGTACGGGCCGCCCAGCCCGCTCGTCATCGCCTCGACGGCCGTCTCGTCGTCGAGCCCGTAGACCAGCACCGTCCGCAGCTTCTCCGCCGCGGGCAGGACCTTGACCGTGATCTCGGTCATCGCCGCGAGCGTTCCCCAGGAGCCCGCGAGCAGCTTGCAGAGGTCGTAGCCGGTGACGTTCTTGACCACCCGCCCGCCCGACTTGAACACCTCGCCGCGGCCGCTGACCGCGCGCACGCCGAGAAAATGGTCGCGCGCGGCGCCTGCCTTGAAGCGGCGCGGACCCGAGAGATTGGTCGCCATGCAGCCGCCGAGCGTCGCCCGGTCGGGCTCCGCGCCGAGCAGCGGTCCGAGATCCGGCGGCTCGAAGGCGAGAGCCTGGCCGTGCTGCGCCAGCCTGGCTGCGATCTCGGAAAGCGCGGTGCCGGGCCGCGCGGTGAGCACCAGCTCCTCCGGCTCGTAAAGCGTGATCCCGGCGAGGCCCGAGAGGTCGAGCCTGGCCGCCGCGTCGCCCGGGCGGCCGAGCCCCCGCTTCGACCCGCCGGAGACGAGTTCGAGCGGATGCTCGCCCCGGCATGCCCAGCCGATTGCTTCGATCACGTCGTCCTCGTCGGTCGGGCGCAGGGTTTCCATCGCGGGATCAGAAGCGCGGGATGTCGGGAAACCGGGTCCGGCCGCGATGGATGTGGACCCGGCCGAGCTCGGCGCAGCGATGCAGCACCGGAAACACCTTTCCCGGGTTGAGCAACTGCTCGGGATCGAAGGCGCATTTGAGCCGCTGCTGCTGCTTCAGATCTTCGTCGGAGAACATCGTCCCCATCAGGTCGCGCTTCTCCACCCCGACGCCGTGCTCGCCGGTGAGCACGCCGCCGACCTCGACGCAGAGCGTCAGGATCGCTTCGCCGAACTTCTCCGCCTTCTCCAGCTCGCCCGGATTGTTGGCATCGTAAAGGATCAAAGGGTGAAGATTGCCGTCGCCCGCGTGGAACACGTTGGCGACGCGGAGCCCGAACTCTTCCGACAGGGCGGCGATGCGGCCCAGCACCTCGGGCAGGCGGCGGCGCGGGATGGTGCCGTCCATGCAGTAATAATCGGGCGAAATCCGGCCCACCGCCGGGAAGGCCGATTTGCGCCCCGCCCAGAACTTGGTCCGCTCGTCCTCGTCCTCGCTGACCCGGATCGAGGTCGCGCCGAATTCCCTGGCGATCCCCGCCACCCGGTCGACCAGATGGTCGACCTCGACCTCCGGGCCGTCGAGCTCGACGATGAGGAGCGCCGCGGCGTCGCGCGGATAGCCGGCGGCGACGAAATCCTCCGCCGCGTTGATCGCGGGGTTGTCCATCATCTCCATGCCGCCCGGGATGATGCCGGCCCCGATGACCCCGGCCACGCAGTCGCCGGCCGCCTCGGTCGACGGAAAGCCGATCAGCACCGCACGGGCAGAAGGGGGTTTGGGCAGAATCCGGACCGTCACTTCGGTGATCACGCCGAGCAGGCCTTCCGAGCCGGCGATCACGCCCAGCAGATCGTACCCCGCCGAATCCAGGTGCCGGCCGCCGATCCGGACCACCTCGCCGTCCATCAGCACCAGCTCGACGCCGAGCACGTTGTTGGTGGTCAGCCCGTATTTGAGGCAGTGGACGCCGCCCGCGTTCTCGGCGACGTTGCCGCCGATCGAGCAGGCGATCTGGCTCGATGGATCGGGCGCGTAGTAGAACCCCGCGGCCTCCACCGCCTGGCTGATGGCGAGGTTGGCGACGCCGGGCTGCACCACCGCGCAGCGATTGGCGTAGTCGATATCGAGAACCCGGTTGAACTTGCCGAGGCCCAGCAGGATTCCGTCCGCAAGCGGCAGGGCGCCGCCCGAAAGCGAGGTGCCGGCGCCCCGCGGCACCACCTTGATCCCCTCCTCGTGACAGAATTTCAGCACCGCCGAGACCTGCGCCACGGTCTCCGGCAGGACGGCGATCATCGGCGGCTGGCGATAGGCGGTAAGCCCGTCCGATTCGTAGGCGCGCAGCGAGGCG
Organism: Alphaproteobacteria bacterium; assembly: GCA_965205995.1. GTDB lineage: Bacteria > Pseudomonadota > Alphaproteobacteria > MPNO01 > MPNO01 > MPNO01. The sequence goes on from OZ242200.1 coordinate 4,632,186, forward strand.
GGGTCGTCGATCACCCCTTCGCCCGGAACGATTTGCCCCAGCCTGCGCGCGATTTCCACCCGCCGCGCGATGACTTCCGCATCGGGCTCGGGCATTTTCATCGCTTCATCCCCGTTCCGTCCAGGCGCTCCCGACGCAACGAGGGGTTCGGCCCCTCGGCTGGCTAGCCCTGGCGCGCCTTGTAGCGCGGGTTCTTTTTGTTGATCACGTAGACCCGGCCGCGGCGCCGAACGATGCGGCAGGCGCGGTCGCGCTTCTTCGCCGATTTCAGCGAGTTGAGGACTTTCATGGCGACAGTTCCATATCCTGCGGCCGGCGACGCGGCGGCGGACGGTAGCCGCGTGCGCCCCGGGTGTCAACGTCTTGCCCCTGCTTGCGATATATGGGACGGGTGGAAACGAGGGAGAGGCCAGTCGTGACGAAAACGAGCCGGTGGATCTCTGCCGCGGCGCTGGTCGCGGTCGTCGTCGGTGCGTCCGCAGAGGCCGCGGACACGCCCGCCTGTCCCGACGGCACGGAATTTTTCGCCGAGTACAGGCTTTTCTTCGGGCGCAGCAAAAGTGGGGTCGAGGTGGTGCCGGATGCGGCCTGGACCCGGTTCCTGGCCGAGGAGATCACGCCGCGCTTCGCGGACGGGCTGACCGTGCTCGACGGCGCGGGGCAGTGGCGGAACGCCGCCGGGAAGATCGAACGGGAACGCTCGAAGCTGGTGATCGTCATCGCCCCGCCCGGTCCCGGTGCCATTCGGCACACCGCCGAGATCGCCGAGGCGTATAAACGCGGATTCGGTCAGGACTCCGTGCTACGCGTCATCGGGGCGGTCTGCGCATCGTTCTGATCCGGGGTGCCGTGCCGGCGCCCGCGCGACTTGTGCCGGGGGCGTTCCGGTGGCTTAGTCCGGTTGCGCATGGCGCGGTCGCGATCACCGGCGCGGCGCATAGCGAAGCCAGGCTGACGTGCTGACAGAGATCCTTTCCGTCGTCGCGCCGCTCTTCATCTGTGCCGGTATCGGCTTTGTCTGGGGCAAGCTCGACAAGCCGTTCAATGCCGAGATGATGACCGGGCTCGCGCTCCATCTCGGCGTTCCCTGCCTGGTTTTCTCCACCCTGACCAGGCTCGAGATATCGCCCACCGCCTTCGGCGAAATGGCGGGCGCCTACACGCTGGCCCTTGCGTTCTTCATGGCGCTCGCGGCCGGTCTTACCCGGCTGTTCAGGCTGGAGGCGCGCGCGTTCATCCCGGCGCTCACCTTCCGCAACTCGGGCAATCTCGGTCTGCCGATCTGCCTGTTCGCGTTCGGCGAGGCGGGGCTCGCCTACGGCATCGGCTGCTTCGTCATCGCCTCGCTCGCAGGGCTTACCATCGGCCGCGGAATCTACGCCGGGAGCACCGTGTTCGAGGCGCTGTTCCGCAACCCGATCGTCTACGCCATCGCGGTCTCTCTGGTCTTCATGGTCGGCGGGATCGAACCGCCGGGCTGGCTGGCCAACACGGTCCAAATCGTCTCCGGCATGGCGATCCCGCTGATGGTGGTCTCGCTCGGCGTGGCGCTCTCCAAGATCCGCGTGGTCGGGATCGGGCGCGCCGCCGTGCTGTCCGCGCTGGAGCTCGCGGTCGGGTTCGGGGTCGGGGTGGCTCTGGCGGATCTGTTCGGGCTGACCGGGGTCGCGCGCGGGGTGCTGATCCTGCAATGCTCGATGCCGGTCGCGGTCCACAACTACGTATTCGCGGAGGCCTACCGCCGCTCGCCCGAGGTGGTCGCCGGCATGGTCGTGGTGTCGACCCTGCTGGCCTGTTTCGCCCTTCCCGCGGTTCTCTGGTTCGTCCTGCAATGAACCTGATCGGGGATCTCGCATCGATCGTCGCGCCGGTGTTCATCTGCGCCGCGCTCGGCTACCTCTGGGCCAGGCGCGGGCTCCCGTTCGACAACGCGGTGATCACCACGCTGGTATACAATGTCGGCGGGCCCTGCCTGATCCTCGCGACCTTCGCCAAGGTCGAGCTGAGCGCCGGCGCGCTGGCCGAGATCGCCGGCGCCTCGCTCGCCGCCTATCTGGGTTTCGCGGCAGTCGGATTCGCCGCGCTGCGCGCAGCCCGGCTGCGCATGACCTCGTATTTGCCGGCGGTGATCTTCCCGCTTACCGGCAGCATGGGGCTTCCGGTTTGCCTGTTCGCCTTCGGCGAGGAGGGGCTTGCCTTCGCGCTGGTGTTCTTCGCCTTCGGCGCCATCGGAACCTTCACCGTCGGCGCAACCATCGCCGCGGGCTCGGTCTCCTTCGTGCGCATCGCCCGGTCGCCCGTGTTCTACGCCGTGATCCTGGCGGTCGGGCTCGAAATCGCCCATATCGAGCTGCCGCGCTGGGCGTTCAACACCGCGGATCTGCTCGGCGGTATCGTGATCCCGTCCCAACTCGTCGCGCTCGGCCTCGCCTTGGCGAGGCTGCGGGTGACCAGCCTCGGCCGCAGCGCGGCGCTCGCCATGCTGCGCCTCGGCGTCGGCGCGCTGGTCGGCTGGGCGGTGGCCGAGGCATTCGGGCTCGGCCCGGTCGCCTCGGCCGTCGTCATCCTGCAGAGCGCGATGCCGGTCGCGGTCTCCAGCTATCTGTTCGCCCAGATGTACAACCGCGAGCCCGAGGAAGTCGCCGGGATGGTGCTGGTCTCGACGCTTCTTTCCTTCGCGACGCTACCGCTCCTGCTCGCGCTGCTTCTCCCCTAATGCATCGCCGAGCCGCCGTCGACGACGATCGTCTGGCCGGTGACGAAGTCGCTGTCCGGCGAGCTCAGATAGACCAGCGTGCCGATCAAATCCTCGGGCACCTCGTCGCGCTTGAGCGCGCGGGTCTGGGCGTTGGCGTCCTTCATGTCGAGCCACTGCTTGTCGCCCACCAACTTCTCGCTCATGGTCAAGCCGGGCGCGATCGCGTTGACGGAGATATTGTGCTCGCCGAGCTCGCGCGAGAGCGACCGGGTGAACGCCACCATCGCGCCCTTCGAGCTCACATAGTGGAGCATCATCGGGGTCCCCTTGAACACGGTGCCCGACGCGATGTTGACGATCTTGCCGTAGCCGTTCCGGATCATCTCCGGCACCACCGCCTTGACGCAGGAGAACACGCCCCTGGTGTTGACCGCCATCACCCGGTCCCATTCCTCCTCCGGGATCTCCAGGAAGGAGCGTTGCTGGAGGTCGGCGAAGATCGCCGCGTTGGTCACCATGATGTCGACCTTGCCGAAGGCCTCGACGGTCTCTGCCACCATCGCCCTGACCTGATCGGGTTTGGTGACGTCGCAGCGGTTGCCGATCGCCTCGCCGCCGGCCTGCTTGATGATGTTGACCGTGTTCTCGGTATCGAGGATGTCGCTGCAGCAAACCTTCGCGCCCTGTTCGGCCAGCGCCTTGGCGTAATGAACCCCGATCCCGCGCCCCGCGCCGGTGACGATCGCAACCCGTCCGTCGAGCCTGCCCATGATGCCTTCCTCCCCTGTGATTGGCTGGCGCCGATCATAGCGACGCCGGATGTCCGATCAACGCCCGGCCGGGGCGGCCGACGCGGGGGCTCCGGAGTTTCGGTCAATGGGCTTTACTGCCCGGCGTAGCAGTCGTCACAATATCCGCGAACCGGGTGTGCCTTCGGCGGGCGCGGCGGTGCGGCGTGGGCCGGGACCCCGGCGCCACGGGAATTTCGGGAGATTCGATATGGCCGAGGCGGCGGCAAATTCGCTCTCCGAGTTTCACCGGACATTGCGCGAGTCCGCGATCTGGCCGTTCTGGGAGGTCAGCGGCGAGGTCATGCCGTCGGAGCCTCGCGCACCCGACTCCGCGCGGATCTGGCGTTGGAACGATCTGCTTCCGTTCATCGACCGCGCGGGCCGCGAGGTCCCGATGGAAAACGCCGAGCGCCGGGCGCTCATGCTGGTCAACCCGGACTTCGGCGGCAAGAGCTTCACCACCACCAATCTGTTCGCCGGTATCCAGATCCTCGAACCCGGCGAGGCCGCGCTGTCGCACCGCCATACCGCATCCGCGATGCGTTTCGTCGTCGAAGGGGGCGGCATCACGGTGGTCAACGGCCAACCGTGCCCGATGGACCCCGGCGACCTGATCCTGACGCCGAACTGGGCGTGGCACGAACACAGCAATCCGACCGACCGGCGGGTGGTCTGGCTGGACGCGCTTGATATCCCGCTGGCCCAGAACCTCGGGCCGATGTTCATGGAACACGGCAGCACCAACCGGTTGGACGACGACCTGTCCGCCATCCCCGACCGGGCCTTTGCCACCGGCGGATACATGCCCGACATCCAGGCACCGGCCCCGCAACACTCGCCGATGTTCCGCTACCCATGGACCCAAACCGTCGCGGCGCTGAAGGCGGTGCCCGTGGCCTCCGACGGCGCGCGAAGAGTGCGCTACACCAGCCCGGCCGATGGCGGCCCGGTGATCCGCAGCATGGACTGCTACGCCTGGGAACTCGCGAAGCACCGGGAAACCCGGCCGGTTCGGACCACCGCCAACGCCATTGTCATGGTCGTCGAGGGTGAAGGCAGGTCGACCATCGGCGATCGAACCATCCACTGGGCCGAGCACGACGTGTTCACCGTCCCGCACTGGAACTGGACCGCCCACAGCGCGGTCAGCCAAACCGCCCGCTTGTTCGTCTATACCGACCGCGAAGTGCTTCGACTGTTCAACTTCCTGCGCGATGAATTCAAGGACTGACATTGCGCATTCTTGCCCCTGCAACCCGGGTTTCGACCGACGAGCGGGCGTTCGTCGTCCGGGCCGCGGAGGATGCAGGAGCCAAAGGGAAACTCCCCGACCTCGCGACACGGGCGCTATGCGCGTGACACGCCGGGCGGTGCTGGCCGGGGCGGGCGCCGCGCTCGCGGCGCCGGCGCTCGGGATTTCGGCCGGAGAAGCGCTCTCGAAGCGCATCCCGGCGACCGGGGAGCCGGTCCCGGCGGTCGGGATCGGAAGCTGGATCACCTTCAACGTGGGCGACGATCCGCTGCTGCGCGCCGAATGCCGCGCCGTCATGGCCGCCTTCTTCGAGGCCGGCGGGGGGATTGTCGATTCCTCGCCGATGTACGGCTCCTCGCAGGAGGTGATCGGCGATGCCTTTGCGAAACTGGGCCGTCCTCCGGGCCTGTTCTCCGCCGACAAGGTCTGGACCCGGTCGGCCGCCGGCCCCGGGCAGATCGCGGAGACCGCCCGGCGCTGGGGCGTGCCGCGCTTCGACCTGTTGCAGGTCCACAATCTGTTGGACTGGGAAAGGAATCTCGACACGCTCGCCGCCATGAAGGAGGCCGGCCGGCTGCGTTATACCGGCGTGACCACCTCGCACGGACGCCGCCACGGCGCGCTTGAGGAGGTCATGCGGCGCCGGCCGCCCGATTTCGTCCAGCTCACCTACAACATCGTGGACCGGGAGGCGGAACGGCGCCTGCTGCCGCTCGCCTTGGAGCGCGGGATCGCGGTCATCTGCAACCGGCCGTTCCAGCGCGGCCGCCTGCCGGACCGGCTTTTGGGCCGCCCGATGCCCGTCTGGGCGCGGGAGATCGGCGTGTCCACCTGGCCGCAATTCCTGCTGAAATTCATCCTTTCGCACCCCGCGGTCACCGCCGCAATCCCCGCGACCCGGCGGGTGGACCATCTGCGCGAGAACAAGTCAGCCGCTTTCGGCCCCGTGCCGGACGCGCCCCTGCGCCGGCGCATGGCGGAGCATGTGCGCGACCTGTAGGACCCCGCCGTTGGCGCGGCCAGGCTGGCGCAGCGCGGCGACGGAATAGAGATCCGCAAATGGGGTCCTGGGCGCTGGAGGATCTGGTTCCGTTCTCGCCGCGTGTCTATTGGCGGCTTTTTGCGCTGGAAAACGGAGCGGTCTGGCCGGCCCAGCTGCTGCTGCTGGCGGCAGGCGGGCTGCTTGTCCTCTGCCTGCTGCGGGGCTGGCGGCCGTCCGGGCGGTGGCTCGGCCCGGTGCTCGGCGCGGCGTGGCTCTGGACCGGGTGGCAGTTCGTGGCGCTGCGCTACGGCACGGTCAATTGGGCCGCGCCAACCCTCGCTTGGGGGTTCTATGCCGAGGCTGCGCTCCTGGCGGCGCTCGGCCTCTCGGGCCGGTGGGGCTTCGCCCGGCGCGGCAAAGCGACCCAGGCGGGCATCGGGCTTCTGGCGTCGGCGGTGCTGCTATGGCCGCTCCTCGCGCTCCTCGACGGGCGGTCCTGGCATGATTCGGAGGTCTTCGCGGTCGCGCCCGATCCGACCGCCGCCGCCACGCTCGGCCTGCTCGCGCTCGCCGCCCGCAGCCGGTGGACGGCCCTCTTATGCGTCGTTCCGGCGCTGTGGCTTGCGGTCTCCGCGCTCACCCACTTCACCCTGGGCGCCTGGCAGGGCTGGGCGGTGCTCGCGGCCCTGCTCACCGGCCTCGCCGCCTGCGCCGCGGCCGCCAGACTGCCGCCTCCGGAAGATCCGGCCCCTCGGTCGTGTAGGACTCGACATGGACCCGCATCGACCGGTCATTCGCCGACATAGCGGAACCCGAAGGCCTCGCCCCTGGGGACGATGCGGCCGGCGCTCGGGTTGGGGAAATGCGACGGCAGGATGGTCACGTCGGTGTCGGCGTAGCGGTCGAGAAACGCCTTCCGGGTCGCCCGCGCGGCGGCCTGGTCGGCGCAGGCGATCGTGCTCCAGTCGGGAATGTGGCATTGGATCATGTGGTGCATCAGATCGCCGCAAAGCAGCGCCTCGGCGCCGCCCGAGGCGATGTGCAGGCCGACCTGGCCCGGGGTGTGGCCGGGCAGCGGCGCGAGGGTGACCCCGTCCTCGATCTGGTGGTCCATCTCGACCAGCAGCTCGCGCTTGGCGTCCAGGATCGGGATCACGCTGTCGGCGACGTAATCGCCGGTCCGGGTCATCAGCCCCTGTTCGGACTGGGCCAGCCAGAAATCGAGCTCGGTGCGGGCGAAGATGTATCTGGCGTTGGGGAAGCTCGGCACCCAGCGACCGTCCTCCAGCCTTGTGTTCCAGCCGACGTGATCGACGTGCAGATGGGTGCACAGCACGAAATCGATATCTTCCGGGCGTGTGCCGGTCGCCAGGAACCGGTCCATCCACGGGAACTCGGCGTCGTTGAAGAACTCCCGGTTGCGCGGCTTCCGGTTGCCGACGCAGCTATCCACCAGGATGGTGTGGTGCGCCGTCTTGATCAGGAAGGCCTGGATCGCCAGCACCACCAGCCCGCTTTCGGGTTCATAGTGCCGGGGCACCATCCAGTCGGTATGCGGGGCGATCGAGGCCTCGTCCCAATCGGGAAAGAAGGTCCTGGCCTCGAGCAGAGGCATTTCCATCTCGACGATCCGTGTGAGGCCGATGTCGCCAAAGGCGAAGTCGTACATGGCCGGTCCGCTCCAGCTATTCCGCCGGTTCCGAGCTTAGCAGTTCCCGGAACCATGGTGGCAACCGGCTACGCGGCCGGAAGGCGCTACCGCTCGCCGCGCAGCTCCGCGACCTCCTCGCCGGACCCTGGCCGACGCTCTCTCCCGTGGTATTTTAGCCGCCGAGAGTCGGGAGAGGTCATGCTGACGCTCTACCATCAGGGAAGCTCGGTCTGCGCCGCCAAGGCGCGCATCGTCCTCCATGAGAAGGGGGCGGAGTGGACGGGCGCGCATGTCGACGTGCTCAAGGGCGAGCAATTCCAGGACTGGTATCTGGCGCTCAACCCGAACGCGGTCGTGCCGACCCTGGTCGACGACGGCCGGGTGATCGTCGAATCGACGGTGATCTGCGAGTATCTCGACGATGTCTTTCCCGACCCGCCGCTCAAATCCACCGACCCCTACGACCTGGCCATGATGCGGATCTGGACCAAGCGGATCGACGAGCGGCTGCACCCGATGACGAGCGTGCTGACCTATTCCGCCTCGCACCGGTACACGATCCTCGACAACAACACGCCCGAGCAGGTCGAGGCGATCATCGACGAGACCCGCGACCCGGTGAAGCGCCAGCGCAAGCGTGAATGGATCGAGCTCGGGATCGAAGCGCCGAGCGCGCGCGCGGCCGTCGTCGAGTTCGAGAAGACCCTGGCCGACATGGAAGAGACGCTCTCGCGCACGCCGTGGCTGGCGGGCGATGCGTATTCGCTCGCCGATGTCGGCATGACGCCCTATGTCAACCGGTTGTCGATGCTGGGGATGGAGGGGTTCTGGAACGGCCGGGCGCATGTCGTCGACTGGTTCGCCCGGGTGCGCGGCCGCGAAAGCTTCATGCCCGCGCTGATCGCCGCCGTTCCCGACGATCTGACCCGTTCGCTCGCCGCCAACGGCGCCCGCAGCTGGCCCCGGGTCGAAGCCATGCTGGAGACCGTCCGCGCATCCGCCCCCTGAGGCCAGGCGCCCCGGGATGGCGGGCCTCGCAGCCCCGCCCCGGACCCGGGCCCCAGATTGCTCTCCCGAGGGGCAAACACTATCCTGCGCGCGGCGCAGGGCGTCTCTTGACGCGGCAACCGGGAGCTTGGCCGACGACGTTCGCGGGCCATTGCAATCGATGACACCCCAGCAGATCGCCGAGACCCTCGGGCGCTACCCGACCGCGACGCTCTACGAGGCGGCGGGCAAGCGCGGCGACATGGCGCCCGATATCCGCCCCATCGTGCCCGGCGTCTCCTTCTCCGGCATCGCATACACGGTCAGGACGTTTCCGAGCGATACCACCGGGGTGATCCGGGCGCTCGACGATGCACCGGCAGGTTCGGTGCTGGTCATCGATGCGGGCGGCACCGAGCGCGCCGCGGTCTGGGGCGGGACGTCTTCCCTGGTTTGCCGGCTGCGCGGTCTGGTCGGTTGCGTCACCAACGGTTGCGTGCGCGACGTCGACGACCTGGCCGCCGCCGGAATCGCCGTCTATGCCGCGGGAGTGGCACCCCGCGGCACATTGAAGAATCACGAGGGCTGGCGCGGTATTCCGGTTTCGGTCGGCGGGGTCGCCGTGTCCCCCGGCGATTACCTGGTCGGCGACAGCGACGGCGTCGTCGTCATCCCCGCCGCCGATGGCGCACCCGTATGCGATCGCGCGCGGGTCCAGCGCGAAGCGGAGGCGTCGCGCGACGCCCGGCTGCGCGATGGCGAGTCGCTGGCGAGCGTTCTCGGCCTCGCTCCTTCGAGGTGATGGCGGATGGGGAAGACGATTACCGAAAAGATATTGTCGCGCGTTACCGGCGGCGACGTCTCGGCCGGCGACATCGTCTTTCCCGAGCCGGAATTGCTGACCATCCACGACTGGTACGTCGTCAATTTCGACAAGGCGCTGGAAGAGCTCGGCGTCGAGAGGCTGCACGATCCCGACAGGGTGATCATCTGCACCGACCACGAGCCGGTGGCGGTCAGCCCGCAGGCGACCGAACGGCAAAAGAAAGTGCGCGAAATCGTCCGCAAATACGGCATCAAGCACTTCTTCGATGCCGGCCGCGGCGGGCATGGCCATGTGTTCCCGGTCGAGATGGGCTTCGTCAAGCCGGGCATGTTCGTCGAGGCCTATGACGTCCATGTGACCAATTTCGGCGCCGTCGGGGCGCTCGCCATCCCGCTGCTGATCGAGATCACCGAGGTCCTGGCCTGCGGTTCCGTATGGTTGCGCACGCCCGAGACGGTGAGGGTCGATCTGCGCGGCAGGCTCTCTCCCGGCACCGGCATACGCGACGTCGCGCAAAAGCTGATTTGCGATCTCGGCGCCGACCGGGTGGACTATGCGGTCGTCGAATATGGCGGGTCCGCGCTCGAAGCCATCGACATCGGCGGTCGCCACACGCTGTGCAACACGCCGATCGATATCGGCGCCAAGTCCGTGCTGGTCGAGCCCGACGCATCGACGCTCGAATACCTCGAAGGCCGCGTGGACGGCCCGGTCGAGCCGATCGCCTCCGACCCCGACGCGGTTTTCCGCGAAGTCGTCGAATACGACCTCGATGTGCTGGAACCGCAGGTCGCGATCCCGCCGACACCGGACTGCGTCGTCGGCATTTCGGAGGTCGCCGGCCGTGTCGTCAACCACGCCTTCGTCGGGTCCTGCGCCGCCGCCAATCTGAGCGATCTGCGGGCGGCGGCCGACATTCTCGCCGGCAGGAGGATCCATCCCGAGGTTCGGTTCATCGTCACCCCGGGTACCCAGGAAATCATGGCCGCGGCGGAGACCGAGGGGCTGCTGCGCCTGTTTGTCGAGGCCGGCGCGATGATCACCCAGCCGGGCTGCGGCCCCTGCGCGGGCGGGCGCATCGGCGGGGTGACCGACGGCGAGACGTCGATAAACACCGGCACCCGCAATGACTATGGGCGTCTCGGCTCGCAGAGCGCCGAGATCTATCTCGCCAGCGCGGCGACCGTCGCCGCCTCCGCCGTGGCCGGAAGGATCACCGACCCGCGGGAATTCTTGGGGTGACCGGCGGGTGCCGGTCGGGAGAGGGGCGGTGAACTGGGTCTATCGGGGCAAATGCTGGAAATTCGGGGACAATCTCGGCATTGACGGCGACGTCATGCCGCTCCGCTTCGCGCTCCAGCGCGAACTCGACCCGGCCGTCCTGCGCGACTGGCTGATGACCGGAATCGATCCCGATTTTCCCAAGAAGGTCACGCGCGGCGACATCATCGTGGCGGGCAAGCGCTTCGGCCAGGGCAACCCGCACATCCAGGGCTTCCTCGGCATTGTCGGGCACGGCCTGGGGCTGGTTGCGGAGACGATCCCGCGGGGCAGCTTCCGCAACGCGATCAACGCCGGTCTGCCGTTTCTGTCGGGTTGCGAAGGCGTGACGGGCGAGGTCGAGACGGGGGACGAGCTGGAGGTGGATTTCCGCACCGGGGAGTTCAGGAACCTGACGCGCGGTGTGGCCCGCCGGTTCCGGCCGCTGGACGCGCGGCTCCAGGCCATCGTCGAAGCCGGGGGCTGGCGCCCCAACCTTGAACGGCGTCTCGCGGAATTGCGGGCCCGCCGGACCGTCTCGGGTTGATCGAAGCGCGCATGGCGGGCGGGTCCCGATACCGGATCGGCATCGATGTCGGCGGCACACACATCAAAACAGTTTGGGCAATCGATGCCCGCGGGTGCCAGCCGTTACCTAAAGTGCAAGATAGTTAGGACTTTTCTTGACTTCCCCTTCATCGACTTTCCGCCTCCTCACAGGCTTGATCCAACGCCAGACGGCACCTATGATGGCCTCCGATTTGCTACCGGTCGCTTGCGCTACGCTTACGGTTACGGCGCACGAAAGCGGCCGGAATCGCGCAAGACCGCCGGAGGCATCGCATGGCCAAGCTTAAATACCGCACCATTTCCAAGCGCACCGTCGACGGGCTCTCCGTGGAAGACAAGGACGCCGTGTTCTGGGACCGGGAGCTGCCGGGCTTCGGGGTCAGGGTCTATCCCTCGGGCTCGAAGGTCTTTGTCGTACAGACCCGGACCGGGGGCAAGTCGAAGCGGATCACGCTCGGGCGCCATGGCGTACTCACCGCCGACAAGGCACGGAAGAAGGCGGCCGAGACCCTCGCCATGCTCAAGAGCGGCCAGGACCCGCAGGCGAAGCCCGCGAGCACGGTCACAGTGAAGGAGCTGGTGGCGCGCTATTTCCGGGAGCATGTCGAGCACCACTGCAAGGCGAGCACGGCGAAGGCCTATCGGCGCCTTGTCGACCGCTTCATCCTGCCGGCCTACGGCCACCTTCCGGTGGACAAGGTCGAGCGCGACGACATTGCCGAGCTGCACCACGCGCTTGGCGACGTTCCCTGCCAGGCGAACCGGGTGCTGGAAATCGGCGGCAAGCTCTTCAACCTTGCCGAGGAATGGAAGCTGCGCACGGGCGGCAACCCCTGCAAGTTCGTGCGCAAGTACCGGGAGCAGCGGCGCGAGCGATTCCTGACCGATGAGGAGTTCCGCCGGCTGGGCGACGTGCTGAACGCGGTGGAGGCCGACGGCTCCCTGCCGATATACGCGGCGGCGGCGATCCGGCTGCTGATGCTGACCGGCTGTCGGCGCAACGAAATCGTGACGCTCGAGTGGAAAAATGTCGATCTCGAAGGCGGCGAAATCCGGCTGGCGGATAGCAAGACTGGTCCGCGCATGGTGCCCTTGTCGCCGGCAGCGGCGCGGGTATTGAGGGAGCTGCCGCGCATCGAGGGCAACCCGTGGGTAATTCCGGGCTTCCGGCCGGGCCGGCACCTTGCCGACCTCAACCACTATTGGGACCGGGTGCGCGAGAGGGCGGATTTGACGGACGTTCGGCTCCACGACATCCGACACAGCTTCGCGTCGCGGGCGCTGGCGCTCGGGGAGTCTCTGTCGATGATCGGCAGGCTGCTGGGTCACAGCAAGATCGACACGACCTCGCGCTATGCGCATCTGGCGCGGGATTCGATCAAGGCGTCCTCGGCGCGCATCGCCGACAGCATCGGCGCCGACATCCTCGACAGGAAGGGCGACGGCGCCGCGCCCGCCTGACGGCCCGTGCGTCCAGCGCCGGCCGCGCCCCCGATGTCGGCGATGCACCGACGCCCCCGGGCAGCCTGCGTCCAAAGCGGGCACCGCCTGGGCGCCCACCCGCCGGGTGCCGGATGTACAGCGCATCGATGTTGTGTCCCTGCACCACGACATGCGTGCGACCCCGACGAACGCCAACCGGATGCTGGCGACGCTGTCGTGCATGTTCGCGGTGGCAGAGCTCTGGGAGATCCGCCCGAACGGCTCCAACCCGTGCCGGAAAATCAAGCACTTTCGGGAAGAGCGGCGCGAGCGGTTTCTCTCGGACGAGGAATACGGCCGCCTGGGCGAGGTGCTGAGGGAGGTCGAACGGGAGGGATCGGAGCGCCCGTCGGCGATCGCGGCGATCCGGCTGCTGATGCTGACGGGATGCCGGAAGGGGGAAATCCTGACGCTGCGGTGGGAATACGTCGATCTGGACCGGGGCGAGCTGCGCCTGCGCGACGGCAAGACCGGGCCGCGAAGGGTCTGGTTGAGCCAGGCCGCGCAGGCCATCCTCGCCCGCCAGCCGCGTGCCGCAAGCCCTTACGTGTTCCCGTCCCCGAGGCATCCCGACAAACCGCTTTCACACGCACTGTGTCTCTGGCGCCGGGCGCGGAAGGAAGCCGGGCTCGACGACGTCCGCCTGCACGATCTCAGGCATACCTTTGCCAGCCAGGCCGTCGCCCGGGGCGTTCCCCTGTTGATCGGCGCACGGGTTCGGTGCCGATCGGCGCGGTAACCCATTGATCTGGCTGGATTGGCGGGGGTCAACAAAGCGTGCTTAACAACACCGGGCCCTGGAGCGGGCCGTGCGCGACACGGCGCTCGGGCGCGACAGCCACCGGCCCGGTTAGGCAGCACTACCGACGCGCGGCGTTCCAGGTCCGCAAATGCATCCGACGGCGATGGCCGAACGCACTGCCGTGACTCGCCGGAAGGAACGGTGTAACGACGCACCGGCTCCGGCGCTTTCGTCCGCGATCGTTCCGTTAGGCCGTGATGGATTGGAAGAGCGCAGATCCGGGTGTCGATCAACGTTACCCGGGCATTTCGGCGACCCCGGCTTTTCCAACGCCGGGGGTCCGGGCCTTCCCGAAGATGATCGACGCCTCCGGGGCGGAGTGCCGGCCTCTCGGCCGGCTGCGCGCATCGCGGCGGCGCAATCCGGCCTTCGGGCCACTATGTCTGCACGAAACGGACCGACGGCCTTTTCCTCGGCCTCCAGTTCCAGGTCGATCCCGAGTGTGTCCGCCAAGACCGGCAGGCGGACGACGCAACAGGCAGCTCGCCCTGAATGTCGCTGGACTATTGGTCGGTACGATTGTCTGTTTTC